>NZ_DATLJI010000018.1:0-9489 GCF_035539035.1 Phenylobacterium sp. | reverse complement strand
CGATAGTCGCGCATGCTGCCCGTGAGGGCTGCCGGCGGCGTATAGTTATTAAATGCCTTCAGCATTGATAGCTCCCCACCCTGTTCTCGGGTTCGGAGCACGTTGTACACTCTAGGTGTTATTGGTCAGTGTACATAAGATGTCCTGAAGCTTTACAGGCGCGGTTAACCTGCCGTGACTTCATGCAGTTAACGGAGTCTTCTTCCGCAAGTTATTGGTGTGTCTTCGAAATTTGCGGTTGCGGTGCGATCATCGCAAAAGAAAAGCGCCCGCCGGGGGGCGGGCGCTCTGGACTCCGGCCTTCGTCCGCGGTCAGGCCGCGCGGGCGCTCAGGCAGGCGTTGATCTTCCCCAGCAGCCTGGGGAGGTCGACCGGCTTGGTGTCGAAGTCGCAGCAGCCGACCTCCACGCTCTTGGCGCGGTCGGTCGCCAGCGCATGCGCGGTCAGCGCGATGATCGGGATGTCGGCGGTGGAGGGGCAGGCCTTGATCAGGGTCGTGGCTTCCCAGCCGTCCATGTCGCCCAGTGCGATGTCCATCAGGATCACGTGCGGCTGCTCGCTTTCGGCCATGGCCACGCCCGAGGGGCCGTCCGGCGCGCAGCAGACCTCAAAGCCCTGTCGCGTGAGGCGGCGCGTGAGCATGTCCCGGTTCATCTCGTTGTCTTCGACCAGCAGGATCTTCGTCATGGCGGCTGTTCCGGGGGCTTGCGGGATCAGGCGGCGGCCAGGTCGGCGGCCGGCGTGTCGGAGCGGGCGCGGCGCTTGCGCTTGGGCGCCGGGGCCGCGGGCAGGGTGATGGTGAAGGTGGAGCCCTCGCCGAGTTCGCTCTCGGCCTGGATGGCCCCGCCCATGAGGTTGCAGAGCGCCAGGCTGAGCGCCAGGCCGAGGCCCGTGTCGCCGTACTTGGAGGCGCTGGCGTCGCGGGCGACGGTGAACTTCTCGAACAGGGTGGGCAGCATCTCCGGCGCGATGCCGATGCCGGTGTCGCGCACCTCGATGACGATGGAATCCCCCGCGCGCGTGGACTTGCGCTCCACGCCGACGGTGACGCGGCCCTGCTTGGTGAACTTCACCGCGTTGTCGATGATCTGGCCCACCGCCTGGCGCACGCGTTGGCCGTCCCAGCGCGCGGTGCCGAGGCCCGGGCCGAGGTCGACGACGATCGGCACGCCCTTGGCGTCGCCCTTGGCGCGCTTGTGCTCGACGATGGCGTTGATGAACTCGCCGACGGCCACGTCCTCGGGCACGAGCTCCATCTTGCCGGCCTCGATCTTCGAGAGGTCGAGCACCTCGTTGACGAGCCGCAGCAGGTGGTGGCCCGCCTTGTGGATCTTCTCCAGGTCGGCGATCGCCTCCTGGTCGTCCTCGTCGGCGGCGTCCTCCAGCAGCATCTGGGAGTAGCCGATCACGGCGTTGAGCGGCGTGCGCAGCTCGTGGCTCATGGAGGCCACGAACTCGGCCTTGGCGGCGCCCGCGCGCTCGGCCTCGGCGGTAGCCCGGCGCAGCTGGGCGGCGGTGGCCATGTGGCCGCGCATCTCGGCCTCGAGCTCGACGCCCGACTGCAGGATCCGGCGGTAGTAGAGCGCCATCATGGTGACGTAGCCGGCGCAGGCCAGCGTGGAGACGATGCCCAGGCCCTGGAGCGCCTCGCGCGGCGTGTCGTCGGCCGGAGGCGGCAGGAAGTGGTAGAGCGCCACGAAGGCCGCGAAGTTGATGCCGAACTGGGCGAGCGCGTACTTCCGCAGCCCCGGCGAGTTGCCGAGGTAGAAGAAGGCCAGCAGCGGGATGGTCAGCACCCAGGGCAGCGTCGGCGAGGTGACCCCGCCGTAGTAGTAGCAGCTCCACAGGATGCAGAAGTGCAGGTTCTGGACCGACACGAAGGTCCACAGGTTATACCGGCCGAAGAACTTCAGCAGGAACGGATAGGCCCAGAACGAGGTGATCGAGGCGGCCAGCCAGAAGGTCGGCCAGCCGGGCGTCGGATCGAGGAACAGCAGGGCGCCCGGCACGACGTTGCCGAGGAACGGGCCCAGGCAATGGCTGATCAGGAACATGCGCGCCTGCTGGCGCTTCTCGCGCTCCGCCTTCACCTCGGCCGGAATGAACCAGTCGATGAAACGATCGAGCAGGTCGGTCGCCTGCGCTGCCATGGTGGTCATGTCGAACCCGCCCCCAACAAGAGCCGGCAAGGATCGATTCAGGAATTCACCACGATCGACTTGCGGCGCCCCGAGTTGAACCCGAGGTTCCGATCAATCTCCGTGAGGCCAATTAAGATCGGGTTATCTGGGTTAAAGGGCGTCGTGCACGAGTTCTTAATTGGTGTTCGGGCTCACTCCGCCGGAATTTTGGGGCGCCCTGAAGCGGGGCGGAGATGGGCATGTGGGACTCCATCCTTAGGATGATCGACTGGTTCGTGCCGGAGGCCGCCAAGCGCGAGCGTTCCGAGCTGGGCCTGGCGCGCAACTTCGTCTTCACCCACCTTTTCGGGCCGCTGATGGCGCAGTCGATCTGCGTCTTCCTCTACCTGACCGATCCGAACCCGGGTTGGATCGTGTGGACGATGGTGGCGGCGATCTGGTCCTTCTGGGCCCTGCCGTTCATCCTGAAGTTCACCAAGAACCTGCAGCTCGTCGCGCTGCTGTCGGTGCAGACCCTGGCCTTCGCCTCGCTGTTCGGCTCTTTCCACTATGGCGGCGTCTCGTCGCCGCTGCTGCCGTGGCTTCTGGTGGCCCTGCTGCTGGGCTTCTTCTATCTCGGCGAGCGTCCGCTGCTGGTGCTGGGCATGTTCGCCGGCGACCTGCTGGCCTTCTACGCCGCCTATGCGATCACCGGCTCGTTCGACGAGCGCGTGCCGCTCGACCAGCTGACAAACGTGGGCTGGATCTCGATCTTCTCGGCCACCGTCTACATGATGTGGATGGCCGTCTACTATGTGTCGACCATCGGCCTGCGCTCGGACCTGGAGCGGGAGGCCGAGCGCCACCGCGCCACCGCCATCCGCCTGCGCCAGGCGAAGGACCAGGCCGAGCGCGCCAACCTCGCCCGCTCGATCTTCCTAGCCAAGATGAGCCACGAATTCCGCACGCCGCTGAACGCCGTCATCGGCTATTCGGAGCTGCTGCTCGAGCATTGCCAGGACACCGGAGCCGACGAACAGAAGCTCGCTGACCTCGGCCGCATCAACGCCGCCGGCCAGCACCTCCTGGCGCTGGTGACCGACGTGCTGGACGTCTCGCGCATCGAGAGCAACGCCGTCGAGATCAGCCTCGAGACCTTCGAGCTGGAGCAGTTCATCGAGCACGTGGCGTCGACCGCCCAGCCGCTGATGAGCCAGAACGGCAACCATCTGATCCTCAAGCCGCAGGGTCGCCTGGGCTCGGTGACCACCGACCAGACCAAGCTGCGGCAGGTGGTGCTGAACCTGCTCTCCAACGCGGCCAAGTTCACCAGCGAGGGCGCGATCACGGTCACCGTGCGCCGCGACGAGAAGCCGGCGGGCGACTGGATCGAGATCCGCGTCGACGACACCGGCATCGGCATCGCCGAGGAGGACCTGCCGAAGCTCTTCCAGGACTTCGGCCAGGTGAGCGCCACCACCTCCAGCCAGTACGGCGGCACGGGCCTCGGCCTGGCCGTCAGCCAGAAGCTCTGCGCCCTGATGGGCGGGGGCATCTCGGTCAGCAGCGAAGCCGGCCACGGCTCGTCCTTCATCGTCCGTCTTCCGGCGGTCACGACCATCGACGACGCCCAGCTCGAGCCCGCGCAATCCCTTGCTGCATAAGGGTTTCGCGTAAATCGGCGGGTAACCGATCCCGCCTACAATAACCGTGTTCGGCTACTCCCAAGTCGGGCCAAAGTCGGGGATACAACGTGCGTCATCATGATATTCGGATCGCCTGCGGCCTCGCCGCCGCGGGCGCCCTGCTCGCAGGCGCGGGCCAGGCTTCGGCCAGCGGCTTCGGGGTCACCGAGGTGTCGGTGGAAGGCCTCGGGCGGGCCAACTCGGGCGAGGTCGCCGACACCGGCGCGTCCGCCCTGTTCTGGAATCCGGCGGCGATCGCGCGGGGCCCCCGCGGCATGAGTCTCGGGATCCATCACCGCAACGACTCCACCACCTTCTCGGACAACGCCACGAACATCGTCTATCCGGGCGGCGCTTCCTTCGGGGTCGGCGGGATCTCGCCGGTGGACGAAGTCAGCCAGGACTTCACCGCGCCGCACTTCGCCGCGGCCCTGCCGTTCGGCGACCGGTTCGCCGTCGGCGTCTCCGTCCATAAGCCTTACCGTCTGAGGACCGACTTCGGCGCGGGCTCCTGGGCGCGCTACGACACGGTTCGCAGCAAGATCGAGGTCCTGGAAATCCAGGGCGCGGCCGCCATCCAGGCGACCGAGTGGCTGGACCTGGGCTTCGGCCTGACCGCCAACAAGACCGACGCCTACTACGACCAAGCCTATCCGAACCTCGGCGCGGGCATGGCCGACGGCCTGTCGCAGCTCACCGCCGACGGCTGGAACTACGGCTGGACGGCCGGCGCCCAGGCGCACTTCGAGCGCATGACGCTGGGCGTGAGCTACCGTTCCAAGGTGGAGCACGAGCTGGAGGGCGGTCTGGTCCTGAGCGGCCTGCAAGCCCCTCTGAACGGCGCCAACTTCGCCGCCCCAGCCGACGCCAGCTTCAACACGCGGGCGACCTTCACCGCGGGTGTCCGGTTCGACCTGACCGACGCCACCACCCTCAACGGGCAGGTGGTCTATTCGGACTGGAGCGTGAACCAGACGATCGACGTCACCTTCGCCGGCATGACGGTGGGCATCCCGCAGCGCTTCAAGGACTCCGCCTCGGTGGCCGTGGGCGTCGACCACGACCTGTCCGAGATGTGGACCGTGCGCGGCGGCGTGCAGTACGACCCGACGCCGACGCCGGACTCCCTGCGCGAGCCGGGCGTGTTCGACAGCGACCGCTGGGTCTTCGCCGTGGGCGCCAGCGCGCGCCTGCAGCCGGCGGTCACGCTGAACGGGGCTCTGGCCTACAGCCGCTTCAAGGACACCCACCTGGTCGACATCGACACCTTCTACGGCGGCACGCCGGCGCAGACGACGGTGCTGACCAACGGCCGGTTCGAGGGCGACGCGCTCGCCGCCTCCGTGGGCCTGGACTGGACCTTCTAGTCCGGCCGCAACCGCGGACACGAAGAGGGCCGGAGCTGTCGAAGCTCCGGCCCTTTTTCTTTGCGTCGATGTGGGGCAGCGGGCGCCGGGCGGCGCCCGTGCGCGTCAGCCGTGGGCGGCGCGGGCTTCCGCGGCGGCGGCCTCGGTGGTGGACTGGATGATGGCCCCGATCAGCAGGTCGGGGATGATCGGCTTGGCGATGTGGTGGTCGGCGCCGGCGGCCCGGGAGGCCTGCACGTGCTCGCTCATGGCGTTGGCGGTCACCGCCAGCACCGGCGTGCGGTGGCGACCCTGCTCGACCTCGAACCTGCGGATTTCGCGGATGGCGGTGAGGCCGTCCATGACCGGCATCTGCAGGTCCATCAGGACGACGTCGAAGTCGTCGGCCTTGTAGGCGTTGAGCGCCTGCAGCCCGTCCTCGACCTGCACGAGGTCGCAGTCGATGAGGCCCAGTATCACCTCGACGACGGCCCGGTTGGTCGGATGGTCGTCCGCCATGAGGACGCGCAGTCGGCGCCCGCTCTCAGTTTCCGTCGACAAGATCGCCCCTGCGTTCTGCAGCCGGATCGAGTCCGGCGGACTTGCACACAGGCTATTCCGCAAGGGGTAACCATTCGGTCAACGCGCCATCCACCCTCGGTTAAGAGGCTGTGTGGCAGATTGGCGCAGAACACCGCCAAAGGACCCGCTGTGTCGGACCACGACCAGTCCAGCGTCGCCAGCCTGATCCGGCCCCGCCTCCTGATCGTCGACGATCTGGAGGACAACCGGATCATCATGAGCCGCCGCTTCGAGCGGCGGGGTTTCGACGTGCTCGAGGCCGCCGACGGCCCGACGGCCCTGGCCATCCTGGCGCGCGAGCCCGTGGACCTGGTCCTGCTGGATATCGTCATGCCCGACATGAGCGGCTTCGAGGTCCTGAGCCGCATCCGGGAGACCTACTCTTCCTCGGCCCTGCCGGTGATCATGGCCACCGTGAAGGACGCCAGCGCCGACGTTGTGCGGGCGCTGAAGCTCGGGGCGAACGACTACCTCACCAAGCCGGTGGACTTCGACATCGCCCAGGCCCGCCTGGAGGCGCACATCGCCCGCAAGCAGGCTGAGGAGCGCGGCCGCCGCGACCAGCCGGACCTGGAGAAGCTGGTCGTCGAGCTGCGCCGCACCGTGCAGCAGGCCGAGGCCGCCACCCGCGCCAAGTCGGACTTCCTGGCCAACATGAGCCACGAGATCCGCACCCCGCTGAACGGAATCCTCGGCGTGGCCAGCGTGCTCTCCGAGCGCCTGGACAGCGACGAGGAGCGGAAGATGGTGCGCACCATCGTCGACTCCGCCGAGGCGCTGGAGCGCCTGCTGTCGGACGCGCTGGACCTGTCGCGCGTGGAAGCGGGCAAGCTGGAGATCCGCAAGGAACGCTTCGACCTGCCGACGATCGTCGAGCGCGCCGCGAACCTCTTCCGGCCGCAGGCGAAGGAGAAGGGGCTGGCCTTCACGGTCTCCCTCGACCCGGCGGCGCGGGCCACCGTCACCGGGGATCCGCTGCGCCTGCAGCAGATCCTGACCAACCTGATCAGCAATGCCGTGAAGTTCACCGCCGAGGGCTCGGTCAGCCTGCGCGTCACGTTGGACGAGGGCGGGGCCTTCCGCTTCGAGGTGCGCGACACCGGCATCGGCTTCGACCCGTCGCGGGCCGCGGAGCTGTTCGACCGCTTCGAGCAGGCGGACGGCGCGATCACCCAGAAGTTCGGCGGCTCGGGCCTGGGCCTGGCGATCTCGCGCCATCTGGCCGAGCTGATGGACGGCTCGCTCGGCGCCAGCGCGACGCCGGGCAAGGGCGCGACCTTCACGCTGACCCTGCCGCTGGGCGCGCCCTCGGCGCTGGACCGGGCGCTTGCCGCGCCGGGGCCGGCCGCGCTCGCCGGCGACGGCCGCCGGGCCAAGGTGCTGCTGGCCGACGACCACGCCACCAACCGGCGCGTCGTGGAACTGATGCTGTCCAACGAGCCCGTGGACCTGACGCTGGTGGGCGACGGCGCCCAGGCGCTGGACGCCGTGGCGTCGGAGCGGTTCGACCTGATCCTGATGGACGTGCAGATGCCGGTGCTGGACGGGCTTTCGGCTATCCGCGCCATCCGGCGCCAGGAGGCGGAACTGGGGCTGGAGCGGACCCCGATCATCGCCCTGTCGGCCCACGCCCTGCCCGAACACATCGCCATGTCCCTGAAGTCCGGGGCCGACCGGCACGTGACCAAGCCGCTGCGGGCCGAGACCCTGCTGGAGGCGGTCGCGCTCGCGTTGGCCGAGGGCGAATACGCGCACTGAGCGGCGGGGCCGCGCCACGCGCACAATTTACGCGCGCCTTGCGCTCCGAAAACCACACCGGCCGCCTGACCCGTCACCGAAGCGTCACCGTGCATTGACAAGGCGCCGGCCGAATCCTCCCATCCGCGTACCGTTGTTGCACGATCGGATAACTGCTTGCCCGGCGCCGCCGCAGAGCCTGTCGGAACGCTCGCCACCGCGCTTGGCCACGCGGCACGCCTCCTGACGCAGAGCCCGGCCCTGGCCGAGGCCCAGACCCGCGAGATCCTGAAGGTCGCGCCAGACCACCCGCAGGCGTTGGTGCTGCTCGCCGCCGCGCTGCGCGGCCAGGGCGCCGCGGCCGCCGCCCGCGACCTCGTCCAGCCGCTGGCGGCCGCCCATCCGTCCTGGGCCCAGGCGCAGGCGGAGCTCGGCCTGGCGTTGGCGGCTCTCGGCCACGGCGAAGCGGCCATCGCGGCCCTGGAGCGGGCGGTGCGGATCGAACCGCTCCACGCCCAGGCCTGGCGGGCGCTGGGCGACGCCTGGACCCTGGCCGGCGACACCGCGCGGGCGGACGCGGCCTATGCGCGGCACATCAAGGCGTCGGTGCGCGATCCCGAGCTGATCGCGGCGGCCACGGCGCTGTGCGAGAACCGGCTCGGCGTGGCCGAGCAGGTGCTGCGTGGCTTCCTGAAGCGCCACCCGACGGACGTCGCGGCGATCCGCATGCTGGCCGAGACGGGCGCGCGGCTGGGCCGGCTTGGCGACGCGGAGAACCTGCTGGCCCGCTGCGTCGAACTGGCCCCCGGCTTCACCGCCGCGCGGCACAACTACGCGACCATCCTCTACCGGCAGGCCAAGCCCGTGGAGGCCCTGGCCCAGCTGGAGCACCTGCTGGCGGCGGACCCGCGCCACCCCGGCTACCGCAACCTCAAGGCCGCGGCCCTGGTGCGGATCGGGGAGTACGAACAGGCGATCGAGCTCTACCGCGGAGTGCTGGCCGAGCACCCGGCCCAGCCGAAGGGCTGGATGAGCCTGGGCCATACGCTGAAGACGGTGGGGCGCCAGCCCGAGGCCATCGACGCCTACCGCAAGGCCGTGGAGCTGCAGCCCAGCCTGGGCGAGGCCTGGTGGAGCCTGGCCAACCTCAAGACCTTCCGCTTCACCGAGGCCGACGTGGCGGTGATGCAGGGCCAGCTCGCCCGTGCGGACATCACCGACGAGGACCGCTTCCACCTCGACTTCGCGCTCGGCAAGGCGTTCGAGGACGCCGAGGCCTGGGCGGCGTCCTTCCGCCATTACGAGGCCGGCAACACGCTCCGCCGGGAGGGGCTGGGCTACGACGCCGGCCATACGCGCGACCAGGTGGAGCGGGCCAAGGCGTTGTTCACCGGCGGCTTTCTCGGCGCGCGGGCGGGACAGGGGCACGCCGAGCCGGACCCGATCTTCATCGTGGGCCTGCCGCGGGCCGGCTCGACGCTCATCGAGCAGATCCTCTCCAGCCATTCCCAGGTGGAGGGCACCCAGGAGCTGCCGGACATCATCGCCATCGCCCGGCGGCTCGGCGGCAAGCCCGACGCGGAGGGTCGGACCGCCTATCCCGAGGCGCTGGCGGAGCTGTCGCCTGCGGAGCTGGCCGCGCTGGGGGCGGAGTACCTCGAGCGGGCTCAGGTCCACCGCAAGCTCGGCCGTTCGTTCTTCATCGACAAGATGCCCAACAACTGGGCCCACGTTGGCCTCATCCAGCTCGCCCTGCCGAACGCCAAGATCATCGACGCGCGCCGCCATCCGCTGGGCTGCGGCTTCTCCGGCTTCAAGCAGCACTTCGCCCGCGGCCAGGGCTTCACCTATTCGCTGACCGACATCGGCCGCTACTACGCCGACTATGTGGAGCTGATGGCGCACTTCGACGCCGTCCTGCCGGGGCGCATCCACCGGGTGATCTACGAGGAGATGGTCGCCGATCCGGAGACCCAGGTGCGGGCCCTGCTCGACCATTGCGGCCTGCCGTTCGAGGAG
>NZ_DATLJI010000017.1:0-90563 GCF_035539035.1 Phenylobacterium sp. | reverse complement strand
CTGGTTGGCGAACTGACGGCCCCGGCCCCTGTGACAAAACCCTCCCCGGATCGCGGGGCTGGAAACCCTGGAAGATCAACGGGTGTGCCGGCGGGCAAGAGCCTGGTCAGAAGTGTTCGGTTTCGTCACGGCTGAGGTAGGGTCGGCGTAGGGGGAAGCCGTGACGAGAGTTCTGCTTGCGCCGACGCCGGAGATTAGGGCGGCGTGCGACCGGATTGATGATGCGATCGGACGGCTCATCGCTGCCGTTCACCAGACCACTGCGAGCTACAAGGACTTCGGCCGCTACGAAGCGGACAAGGAAGCCGTCACGCTCCTGCTGATCGCCCTGCGCTCTGTGGAAGGCGTCATCGAACTCGCACGCCATGATCTGGTCCTCCTGCCGCCAGCGATCATGGCTGCGCGAGGCGCCTTCGAGACCTCGTTGAAGGCCGCCTGGCTCGTTGATTGTGACGATCCGTATGATCGGGAGAGGCGTTGGCTTCAGCATCTGGCCTCGGAAGAGCGCGTCTGGCTGCGACTGGTCGGCCATATCGAGAAGGCAGGCGGCGACAGCGAGTGGCCGAAGAAGAGAGCCGCCGACGCTCGGGCTTTCCGCGAGCACGTGGAGAAGGTTTTCCCTGAAGGCTACCCCGCCCTGCCCGGCCTACCTTCCGTGCCGGAGATGGTCCCCACGCTCCACGATGAGCCGCTCTATGTGGCCTACGTTTACATGTCCCAGTTCATTCACGGTGAGCGGGTGGCAGCCCAGCACTACGCACCAAGGGACAAGCCGCGAGTAGACGCCGTTGAACCGAACGACTGGTCCATGCCGCTGCGCGTCTCGTGGCTCTCGTTGTTCCGCGCGGGGCGGAAGATCATCGGTCGTCTTCACGGAGAGCCCGACACCTTCATGAGCGAGGTGGAGGAGGTTGAAGTGCGGAATGCTTTGGCCGTGGTGCAGTAGGCCCCTCTCGTTGACGCCCTACCGATCCATGAGATCGTCTCGGAGATGAAGCGAGCCGCCCTATACGTCCGCGTCAGCACCGACGATCAGACCATCGAGAACCAGCTTCTCGTGCTCACCGAGGTCGCCCGGAGATCCGGCTGGGAGATCGTGCACACCTTCTCCGACGAAGGCGTGAGCGGCGCCAAAGGCAGGGACAAGCGGCCAGGCTACAACGCCCTGCTGAACGCCATCGCCCGACGTGAGGTGCAGATCGTCGCCGCATGGTCCGTGGACCGTCTCGGACGCTCCCTGCCCGATCTGGTGAGCTTCCTCTCCGACATCCAAGCCAAGGGCTGCGACCTCTACCTGCACCAGCAGGCCATCGACACCAGCACCCCGAGCGGCCGGATGCTCTTCCAGATGCTGGGCGTCTTCGCCGAGTTTGAACGCGCCCTCGTCGTGAGCCGGGTTAAAGCCGCACATGACCGTTGTCGTGCGCGAGGGGTGCGGATCGGTCGCCCGCCCATGCCCAGGAGCCGTCTGGAGAAGGTCCAGAAAGCCTTGCGCGACGGTCAGTCGATCCGTGCCGTAGCGGCCTCCACCGGCGTCTCAACGGCCACGGTGCAGCGGGTGAAACGGTCCATGCAGACGGTCCAGGCGAACCGTCAGGAGACCGTGCAGGCGTGAGGCTACACGTCGGGCCGCTCATCTACGTCCTGATGATCGTCGCGGGCTTCGGCGGCGCCCTGCTGCTCGCCACCTGCGCCTGACGCCTCCTTCATGCCAGCCTGACCAGCGCACCGATCAGAGGGGCAGCACCTCCACCTCCTTAGGTGTGATGTGCTTGGCGGCCTCGACTCGATCCTGGGCGCCATGCTGCCCGCTCATCCCCACCTCGCTCCCGCGACTCGTCCGATGATGCGCGCACATCACCCACACGGCCGCGCACATGTCCGACGACGACCCCAAAAGCCCCCCTCAGCAAGCTCGTTCCGGGCGCGCCATTTGCCTTCCCCGACACCGGTGACCTCTTCCGCTTCGCGTGGAGCTTGACGCCGGGTCTTCCTGCGGCGAGGCATGGCGCATGCTGAACAAGTGGAGCGTCTTCGGGGAAGCCTGTGCCGTCTGCGGGGGGACCATGCGGCCTTACCGGCACGACTGGCTCCGCCGATGCGAGGCCTGCGGGGTGCTGAACGCCGCCCTGGACATCGCCATCCCCGACCGGCCGGGCGCCGGCGAGCTGGACGAGGCGCTGCGCGAGGACGGCCTGGCCGCGGTGCGCGAGCGCAACAACGCCGCCCTGCTGGAGCGGCTGGCGCGCCTGAAGGCTCCGCCGGCGCGGCTGCTGGACGTGGGCTGCGGGCCAGGCTTCCTGCTGGGCGCGGGCCAGGCGCGCGGCTACGCCGCCGAAGGCGTCGAGCCGGACGCCAACACGGCCCCGGCCGCCGGCTCCCGCGGGGCGCGGGTGCGGCACGGCTATTTCCCGAACGTGCTGGAGCCGGGCGAACGGTTCGGCGCCATCGTGTTCAACGACGTGCTGGAGCACATCCCCGACCTTCGCGGGACCATGGCGGCCTGCGCCGAGCACCTGGAGCCGGGCGGGGTGCTGGTGCTCAACTGCCCGGACCGGCGCGGCTTGTTCTTCCGGGTGGCGGCGCTCGCCGACCGGCTGGGCATGCCCGGCGCCTACGACCGGCTGTGGCAGAAGGGCCTGCCCTCCCCGCACGTCTGGTACTTCACCCCCGCCAACCTGGCCCAGGCCGCCACCGCCGTGGGCCTCCAGCCGGTCGGCGAGCTGCGGCTGGAGACGGTGGCGCTGAAGGGTCTGTGGTCGCGGATCCGCTATGTGACGGGCCAGCCGCTGGCGGTCTCGGTCGCGGCGTGGCTGTTCGCCGTGGCCACCTGGCCGCTGGCGCGCGTCGCGCCGGCCGACGCGGTGGCCTGCTTCTTCCGCAAGCCCTGAACCCGCAAGGCCTGACGCTAGTCCGCGAAGCGGGGCTTGCGCTTCTCCAGGATCGCCTCGACCCCCTCCATGTGGTCGTCGGTGAGGTGGCTGATCGCCTGGGCCGCGGCGCTCATTTCCATGATGGTGTCGTAGCTGGCGGTCTGGCCCTGCTTGAGCAGGGTCTTGGCGAGCCGGAGCGCATGCGGAGGCTGCTCGGCGATGCGGTCGGCGAGTTCCATGGCCGCGTCCATCAGCCCCTCGCGCGGGACCACCTTGGAGACCAGGCCCCAGTCGCAGGCGGTCTTGGCGTCGATGACGTCGCCGGTGAACAGCAGCTCGCAGGCCCGGCTCATGCCGATGGTGCGGGGCAGGAGCCAGGCGCCGCCGTCGCCCGGGATCAGGCCGAGCTTCAGAAAGGTCACGCCGAACTTGGCCTCCTCCGCGGCGATGCGGATGTCGGTCATGCAGGCCACGTCGCAGCCGAGGCCGATGGCCGCCCCGTTCACCGCGGCGATCGAGGGGACCTCCAGGCCGTAGATGGCGCGCACGATGCGGTGGATGTTGCCGCGGTAGCCCTCGCGGATCTCCACGCCGGAGCCGGCGAAGGCGCCGGTGCGGGCCTGCATGGCCTTCACGTCGCCGCCGGCGGAGAAGGCGCGGCCGGCGCCGGTCAGCACCACGCAGCGGACGGACGGGTCGGCATTGATCGCCGCGCAGGCGGCCGCCACCTGGTCGCCGTCGCCCGGCGCGCCCAGGGCGTTCATGGCGTCGGGCCGGTTCAGCGTCATCACGGCGACCTTGCCGCGCCGCTCCACGGTGATCAGGTCCATCCCCTCGTCTCCTCAAAGCTGTGTTGCGCCCCTCATGCCGGGGCGTTCCGCCGCGATCCAGCGGTTTCCGCTCAGCCGGGGTGGGCGCCGATGTAGCCCAGGGTGGCGGCCCGGCTGATCGCCTGGGAACGGCCGGCCACGCGCAGCTTGCGGGCGGCATTGGTGATGTGGAAGCGCACCGTGGGGAGGGAGATGGAGACGATCTGGCCGATCTGCTGGTCGGTCTTCCCGGCCGCGGCCCACTTGAGGCACTGGATCTCGCGGCGGGTGAGACGCACCGGCGCGGCCGCCGTTCCGTGCATCTCGTCGGCGTAGGTGGCCACGAACCGCAGCGCCAGCGCGTGCAGGTCCGCGGCGTGCGCCTCGAAGATTCGGGCCACGTCCAGCTCCGCATCCGGCGAGGCCCAGACGACCGCCCCGATCACGCCGCCCGGCAGGTAGGCAGGGGCGACGATCGCCACGCCGACGCCGAAGGTCTCGATCGGGCCCTCCGACGCCACGGCGTCCAGCGCCCGGTTCGGCCGCCAGCTCGCCAGGGTTCCCTGCGCGAAATAGAAGGGTTCCGAGCAGACGCGGGCGGCGTGGATGAACAGCGAGCGCAGGGCGAAGCCGCGATCCTCCCAGTAGCGCAGGTCGGGGTCGATCCAGCGGAACAGGGTCTCGGCCAGCGGCCGTCCGTCGGACCCGCGCATGGGCGACGGATCGCCGATGTCGGCCGAGGCGGCCACGTACTCCAGCCCGATATCGCGACCCGCTTCCGCCACCCGGCGGGCGAGGTCAGGCAAGTCCACAGACACGACCTCCGACCGGCGCGCCCACCCCGGCGCCTATCACTTCCGATAGCTTGTTCGCTCCGGCCCAGGTCCGCAAGCTCGCCCCCGTCGCACGCCGGTCTCCGGAAACCAAGAACAACGCGACGCATCTTTGGGGAGGTTCGATGAACAAGCTCATGTGGGCGGCGTCCAGCGCCGTCATCGCCGCCGTCTGTGGCGCCGCCGGCTCCGCCCTGGCCCAGGAGGCCGAGCAGGGCCTGGTCAGCGAGCTGGTGGTCACCGCCCAGAAGCGCGAGCAAAACCTGCAGGACGTGCCGATCGTGGTCACCACCCTGCCGGCCCGCCAGCTGCAGGACGCCGGCGTGCGCGACATCAAGGACCTGCAGGTCCTCACCCCCGGCCTGAACGTCACCTCCTCCACGAGCGCCGCGCAGACCTCAGCGCGGATCCGCGGGGTCGGCACCATCGGCGACAACCCGGGGCTGGAGTCCTCGGTCGGCACCGTAATCGACGGCGTCTACCGGGCCCGCTCCAGCGTGGCGTACGGCGACCTCGGCGAACTCGAGCGCATCGAGGTGCTCAAGGGTCCGCAGGGCACGCTGTTCGGCAAGAACACCTCGGCCGGGGTGATCAACATCACCACCAAGGAGCCGGACTTCACCTTCGGCGCGCGCGGCGAGCTGACGGCCAGCAACTACGACGGCTGGGGCGTGGCGGCGAGCGTGACCGGGCCCATCCTCGGCGACAGCGTCGCCGGCCGGCTCTACGCGGCCAAGCGCAAGCGCGACGGCTTCGGGGAGGTCCGCAAGGGGGCGGGTCCTGGCACGGTCACCGAGGACTCCAACGAGGACTACTGGACTGTCCGCGGCCAACTCCTGTGGGAGGCCCGCGAAGGCTTCAAGGTGAAGTTCCTCGCCGACTACACCGACCGGGACGAGAACTGCTGCGTCAACTATCCCACGATCCCCGGCCCGACGGCGGCGATCATCGATGCGCTCGCCGCCGACGCCGGGATCGTGCGCCCGGCCGATCCGTTCAGCCGCGTCACCTACGCCAACCGCGACATGGTCAGCCGCATCAAGGACGGCGGGGTCTCGGTCCAGGCGGACCTGGCGCTCACCGACGACATCGACCTGACCTCGATCACCGCCTGGCGGCGCTGGAAGAGCGCCGGCGGCTCCGACATCGACTTCTCCTCGGCCGACATCTGGTACCGCCCGACGGACGGCTCGAACTACACCAAGATCGAGCAGGTCTCGCAGGAGCTGCGGCTCGCCGGCTCGACCGAGAAGCTCAACTGGATCGCCGGCCTGTTCTACCAGCGCGAGCTGCTGGACATGGTCGCCTTCACCAACCTCGGCGCGGCCTACGAGCCCTATTTCGGCCTGCTGCTTTCGCAAGGCGCGAACCCGCAGTTCGTGTCGGTGCTGACCGGGCGGCCGTTCGGGACCAACTTCCCGGCCGGCCAGGGGCCTCGCGACAGCTTCGACCATGAGTCCAAGAGCTGGGCGCTGTTCGGCAACGCCAACTACCAGCTCACCGAGCAGCTCGAGCTGACCCTGGGCGTCCGCTACACCGACGACCAGAAGGAGGTCACCGCCCACTACACCAACTCGGCGCCCGCGGCCGCCTGCGCCGCGGCCCGGGCGCGCGGCCTGCCGGCGGCGGCGGTGGGCGCGATCTGCGCGCCGCACACCGACTCGGCGTTCGACAACGTGGTCACCGAGCAGGACCGCGGCGAGAAGCGCTGGAGCGGCACGGTGAAGCTCGCCTACCGCTTCGACCCGCGGCTGATGGTCTACGGCTCCTACGCCGAGGGCTTCAAGAGCGGCGGCTTCAACCTCGACCGGGCGCGGCGGGGGCCCGGCGTCATCGACCCGAACACCAGCTTCCCGGCGGAGACGGTGACCAGCTGGGAAGTGGGGGTGAAGAGCAACACCGCCGACGCCAACCTGCTCCTGAACGCCACGGTGTTCCACCAGACGTTCGAGGACTTCCAGCTCAACACCTACACCGGGATCAGCTTCCTGGTGGCCTCGATCCCCGAGGTGGTGTCGCGCGGCGTCGACCTGGACTTCGCCTGGCGCACGCCGCTGGACGGGCTCTCCGTCTCGGGCGGCGTGACCTATGCGGAGACCCAGTTCGGCGAGTTCGTCCCGCCGGCCGGCATCTCGGCGCGGCTGCCGAACACCCGCATCTCCTACGCGCCCCTGTGGTCGGCGGCGGCCACGACCTCCTACGAGCGGTCGCTGGACAACGAGCTGAAGTTCCGCGCCTCGCTGTCGGCCAAGTACACCTCCGAGTACAACACCGGCTCCAACCTCGACCCGCTGAAGAGCCAGAAGGAGCTGGTGCTGCTGAACGGCCGGCTGGTGCTGGGCGCGGAGGACGACCGCTGGTCGGTGGAACTCTGGGCGCAGAACCTGACCAACGAGGACTACTACCAGGTCATCGTCGACCAGCCGCTGCAGACGGGCACCTTCGCGGGCTTCCTGGGGGCGCCGCGGACCTACGGCCTCACCCTCCGGACCCAGTTCTAGGAGGCCCCGTGGACCTGGAGCTCGCCCCCGAGGACCTGGCCTTCCGCGACGAGGTCCGCGCCTTCCTGGCGGAGAACCTCACGCCGGAGCTCCGGGCGGTGGGCGAGCGCCAGACCAGCGTCTTCGTCGAGCCGCAGCACAGCCTGGTCTGGCAGCGGATCCTGCACGCCCGCGGCTGGGCCGCCCCCTCCTGGCCCAGGGAGTACGGCGGCCCGGGTTGGACGGAGATGCAGCGCTACATCTTCGCCGCCGAGTCCGCCCGCGCGCGGGCCCCCAGTCTGGCTCCCATGGGGCTGCGGATGGTGGGCCCGGTGCTGATGCGGTACGGCACGCCTGAGCAGAAGGCGCACTACCTGCCCCGGATCCTCTCGGGCGAGGACTACTGGTGCCAGGGCTATTCCGAGCCGGGGGCGGGCTCGGACCTGGCGTCGCTGCAGCTCCGCGCGGAGAGCGACGGCGACGACTACGTTCTCTCGGGCTCGAAGATCTGGACCACCCACGCCCAGTTCGCGAACCGGATGTTCTGCCTCGTGCGGACGAGCAGCCAGGGCAAGCCGCAGGCGGGGATCACCTTCCTGCTGCTGGACATGGCGAGCCCGGGCATCACGGTCAGGCCAATCATCACCCTGGCCGGCGAGCACGAGGTGAACCAGGTCTTCTTCGAGGGCGTGCGGACGCCGAAGGCCAACCGGCTGGGCGAGGAGAACCAGGGCTGGACGGTAGCCAAGTACCTTCTCGAGTTCGAGCGGGGCGGCGGCTCGGCGCCGGGCCTGAAGGTGCAGCTGGGGCGGGTGGAGGCCATGGCGAACGGCCTCATGGAGGACCCGCACTACCGCCGGCAGCTCGCGGAGGCGCAGATCGCGGTGGAGGCGATCGACATCTCCGAGCGGCGGGTGCTGAGCGCGCTGGCGGGCGGCAAGAACCCTGGGCCGGCGTCCTCGATGCTGAAGGCCCAGGGCGCCGAGGCCATGCAGCGAATCGACGAACTGGCGGTCGCGGCCGCGGGAGCCTACGCTGGGGTCGACCAGCCGGAGGCCCGCCAGGCCGGCTCCAACGTGGAGCCGGTCGGGCCGCAGGAAAGCCTCACGGCCATGGCCAGGTACCTGAACAACCGGGCCGCCTCGATCTATGGCGGCTCCAACGAGATCCAAAGAGACATCATCGCCCGGCTGGTTCTCGGGCTTTGAACGGGAGGAGTGAAAGATGCAGCTCAACCTTCGCCGTCCGCCGTACCGGACCTATTCCATCAGCCAGCTCTGCCGGGAGTTCGGGGCCACCCCGCGGGCGCTGCGGTTCTATGAGGAGCAGGGCCTGCTGTTCCCCGCGCGGCGCGACACGGCCCGGGTCTATTCGTACAAGGACCGCGCCCGGCTGCGGCTGATCATGAACGGCCGCCGCGTGGGCCTTTCCATCGCCGAGATCCGGGACATCCTCGACCTCTACGACGAGGAAGGGGAGATCGCGCAGAACGCCGAGGCGCTGAAGATCTTCCGTCGTCGGATCGCCGCCCTGGAAGCCCAGCGGCAGGAGGTCGACCTGGCCATCGATTCCCTGAAGGCGGCCTCCGACCGCCTCTCCCGCCAGTTCCCGACCGCCGTGGCCCTCGAGGCCGAGGCCTAGGCCCAGGCGGCAGGCCTTCCCGGGCGACCGAAGGAGCGCCGATGAGCGCCGCCGAAGACCAGACCGGCCCCGCCCTCGCCCGCCGCGCGTCCAGCCGGCGATCCATGTTCGACGCCCTGCCGGGGGGCCGGGTGAACTACCTGGAGCCGAAGGGCGACGCCGGCTTCTTCGGGCCGGACTCCATGGCCTGGAAGGTCAGCGCCAATCCCGTGGCCCTCGCCGTCGGCGGCGTGGCGGCGGTGATCCTGGAGCTGGCCGAGCCACGCGTCCGCTCAGGTGTCTGGGACCACTCCACCTTCCGAACCGACCCGCTGGCCCGCATGCAGCGCACCGGCGAGGCGTCGATGATCGTCACCTACGGCCCGACCGCGGCGGCCCAGGCGCGGATCGCCATGGTCACCCGCATGCACGAGCGGGTGTCGGGCGTGACGCCGGAGGGGCAGGCCTACACCGCGCTCGAGCCCGACCTGATGACCTGGGTGCACGTCACGGCGGGCTGGGGCTTCCTGAACGCCTACCGGCGCTACCTCGAGCCTGGCATGAGCCTGGCGGACCAGGACCGCTACTATGCGGAGGGTGCGGCGCTCGGTCGCGCGTTCGGCGCGCCGGATCCGCCCGGCTCGGTCGCCGCGGTGGACGCCTTGTTCGACCGGCTGCGCCCCACCCTGCGGCCGCACCCGATCATCGGGGAGTTCCTGCAGATCGTGTCGACCACGTCGCCCCTGGGACTGGCGGGGCGCGCGCTGCAGCCGCTGGTGGTCGAGGCGGCCATCGACCTCATCCCGCCGGACCTGCAGCGCAGCCTTGGACTGCCAGTGCGGCCCCTACGTCGGCAGGCGGCGCACGCGCTGCTCAAGGGCCTGGCGAGCGTGGGGAAGGCGGTTCCGTCGGAGATCGTCCGTCACGCGCACGAGCGGGTCGGTCGCCCGCTCCGCTAGATCGGATCTATTCGCGCTCGAGGCGGTGGGAGAGCTGGCCCAGCACGCGCAGGCAGGCGTCCAGGTCCGCCGGGTTGATGTCGGCGAACAGCTCTTCGTGCATGTCGGCCACGATCTCCTGGGCCTGCTCCAGGACCGGCGCCGCGGCCGGCTTGATCTGCACCACCTTGGCGCGGCGGTCGCCGTCGTGGGCCCGCCGCTCGACCCAGTTCTGGGCCTCCAGTGCGTCAACGAGCCGCACCACCGTGGGCTCCTCCACCCCGAGCCGCTGGGACAGCTCCCGCTGGACCACGCCGTGCTCCGAGCCCGCGATCTCCGCGAGCGCCGCGCAGCGGGCGTCCGTCTGGCCGATAACCTTAAGACGCTCGTTCAGGCGGGCCCGCCACCGGCGACCGGCGAGCAGGAGACCCTGCGCAAGGGCGGCGCGGACGTCAGCGTCGGAAGGCACTCGGTGACTGCAGGACATCCAAAGTCTCCAGGAGGAAAAGTCGACTAATCAGGCAAGGCTTCGGCAAGCTGAGCAATGACCGCGCAAGCTAGCCGGCGAACCATTTGCTGCAATGCGACATTGTGTCCGGACCGAAGCATCGCGGCGATCTCACGAATCGGAATGCCGTTTGAGAATGCACGGTATGACCTAACGTTAACTGAATACCTGTCGAATTGATCGGTAGTTATCGTGATAACTATTGTGATTGTCAGGTATTTGACTGCCGACGGGCGAACATCTGGTAATCATTTTTCAACAGCCGATGCATCAGATGGCGATAACCATGCCCGGCGCCTAAGAAGACCGCTTCGAGACCGAATAGATGTTGCTCAACAACTTGAAGATCTCACGCAAGCTAATGATTGCGTTCGCGGCAGTGATCGCCGTGTCCGTGACGTCCAACCTGGTGGTCTTTTCGCAGCTGCGTCACATCCAGGAGCTCTCCCAGCTCAAGGAAATCGGCAACGAGCGCACGCTGGAGCTCGACATCGTAAAGACGGGGCTGGTCGAACAGCAGAACGCCATCCGCGGCTTCGCCATCGGCCAGGATCCGAGCTTCGAGAAGACCTACCGCGAGCAGGTCGCCGCGACCGACGCGGCCCTCGACAGTTTCATCGCCAAACACCAGGCCCCCGCCCAGCGCGAGCGGGCGAAGGAGCTGAAGCAGCTCTTCGCCGAGTGGCGCCCGGAGTACGCCGAGAAGCCCCTGATGCTGGCCCGCGATCCTGCGACCCGCGGCGAGGCGATGGCGATCCTCGGCATGAAGACGCTCGGCAAGCTGCGCGGCTCCATCGAGGTGCTGCAGGTCGAGCAGAAGAAGCTCAGCGCCCAACGGCTCGACGCCCAGATGCGGGCCATCGCCACGGCCAACATCGTGCTGGCGGTCGGCGCGCTGGTGGCTTTCCTGTCCGCCGCCGCGGCGGCCTGGCTGCTGTCGAAGCTGGTGGCCCGCCCGGTGGTCAACATGACCGAGGTGATGCGCAAGCTGGCCGGCGGCGACAACACCGTCGAGGTCCCCGGCATGGGCCGCAAGGACGAGCTCGGCGAAATGGCCGCCGCCGTCCAGACCTTCAAGGACCAGGCGCTGGAGAAGCTGCGCCTGGAGGGCATGAGCGCCGAGCAGGCCCAGGCGGCCGAGGCGGAGCGCCAGCGCAACGAGGCGGCCAAGGCCGAGGCGGCGCGCGAGCAGCAGAAGGTGGTCGACGGGATCGCCACGGGCCTCGAGAAGCTGGCCGGCGGCGACCTGGTGTTCCGCCTGAACGAGGCGTTCCCGCCCGAGTACGAGAAGCTGCGGACCGACTTCAACGACGCCATGGGCCAGTTGCAGGAGACCATGAAGGTCATCACCAGCAACACCCGCGGCCTGCGTTCCGGCGCCGACGAGATCAGCCAGGCCGCCGACGACCTGTCGCGCCGCACCGAGCAGCAGGCGGCGAACCTGGAAGAGACCGCCGCGGCGCTGGACGAGATCACCGCCACTGTGCGCAAGACCGCCGAGGGCGCCAACCACGCGCGCGAGGTGGTCTCCACCGCCCGCGCCGACGCCGAGCGGTCGGGCGAGATCGTCAGCCAGGCGGTCGCCGCCATGAGCGAGATCGAGAAGTCCGCCCAGCAGATCAGCCAGATCATCGGGGTGATCGATGAGATCGCCTTCCAGACCAATCTGCTGGCGCTCAACGCCGGGGTCGAGGCGGCCCGGGCCGGCGACGCCGGCAGGGGCTTCGCGGTCGTCGCCTCCGAAGTGCGCGCGCTGGCGCAGCGCTCGGCCGACGCGGCCAAGGAGATCAAGACCCTGATCTCCGCCTCCACCGCCCAGGTCGAACAGGGCGTGGGGCTGGTCGGCGAGACCGGGCACGCGCTCAACCGCATCGTCGAGCAGGTGGCCGACATCACCGGGGTGGTCTCCGAGATCGCGGCGTCCGCCCAGGAGCAGGCCACGGGCCTGCACCAGGTGAACACCGCCGTGAACCAGATGGACCAGGTGACGCAGCAGAACGCGGCCATGGTCGAGCAATCCACCGCGGCCAGCCACAGCCTGGTCCAGGAAACCGAGGAACTGGCCCGGCTGATCAGCCGGTTCCAGGTGGGCCAGGAAAGCGGCGCGGCGTCCGCCCGCCGGCCGGCTCCGGCGGCCCGCCCGGCCGTCCCGGTCGCCCGGGCCGCCATGAAGACCGTCTCGACCCATGCGGCCGGCGGCAGCGCCCTGCGCGCCCCGCGACCGGCCGTCGAGCAAGACAGCTGGGAAGAATTCTAGGCCATGAGCAGTCCTGACGACGCAAATCCGGCGAGCCTGAGCCTCGCCCCCGTGCTTGACCTGAAGGCGGCCACGCCCCTCGCCGAGGCGCTGCTGGCGCTCCGCGGGCGGACCCTGGCCATCGACGCCTCGGGTGTCGAACGCCTCGGGGCGCAGTGCCTGCAGGTGCTGCTGTCGGCGCGCAACACCTGGGCCGAGGACGGGGTGGGCTTCGGCGTCACCGATCCGTCCGCGCCCTTCATCGAGACGCTCGCCCTCCTGGGCGCCCCCTACCCGACCTTCTTCGAACGCGCGGAGCTTGCCGCATGAGCCTGACCATTCTCACGGTCGACGATTCCCGGACGATGCGCGACATGCTCCGGCTGGCGCTGGTGCAGGCCGGCTACGTGGTCCTGCAGGCCGAGGACGGCCAGCACGGCCTCGAGGTGCTGGACGACAACACGCCCGATGTCATCGTCACCGACATCAACATGCCCCGGCTCGACGGCTACGGCTTCATCGAGGGCGTCCGCGCCGACGCGCGCCACCGGGCGATCCCGATCCTGGTGCTGACCACCGAGAGCGATCCCGAGAAGAAGCAGCGCGCCCGGGACGCCGGCGCGACCGGCTGGATCGTCAAGCCCTTCAACCCGGAAAAGCTGGTGGACGCGATCCGCCGCGTCGCCGCCTAAAGGAGTTTCCCCCCTTGGACCCCATGGCGGAGATCAAGGCGACCTTCTTCCAGGAATGCGAGGAACAGCTCGCGGAACTGGAAGCCGGTCTCATGGCGATGGACGCCGGCGACGACGGCTCCGAGACGGTGAACGCCGTCTTCCGCGCCGTGCACTCGGTGAAGGGCGGCGCCGGCGCGTTCGGCCTCGACGATCTGGTGCGCTTCGCCCACGTCTTCGAAACGACCCTGGACCAGGTGCGCAGCGAGAAGCTGGCGCCCACCCCCGACCTCCTGAAGGTCATGCTGCGTTCGGCCGACGTGCTGACCGACCTGGTGCGCGCCGCCCGCGACGGCGACTCGGTCGACGAGGCCCGCTGCGAGGAGCTCGCCGCCGAGCTCAGGGCGTTCGCGGGCGGCGAGGACGACGCCAGCGATCCCGACGACGACGGCATGGGCGACCTGGACTTCCAGCCGCTCGCCGTGGGCGTCCCGGCCGCGCCGGCCCCCGGCGCCGGGGGTTGGACCGTGATGTTCCGGCCCCGGGCCGACCTCTACGCCAAGGCCAACGAGACGGTGCTGCTGCTGCGCGAGCTCTCGCGCCTGGGCGAGGTCGAGGTCGAACTCGACGCCTCCGCCCTGCCACTCCTGCCGCACCTGGATCCGGAAGGCGCCTACCTCGCCTGGACCGTGCGCCTCCGCGGCGAGGCCAGCGAGACAACCGTGCGCGAGGTCTTCGAGTTCGTCGATTCCGACTGCGACCTCGAGGTCCGGGCGGAAGGCGCCGACGGCGAGCCCGCGGCGGCCGAGGCGGCTCCCGCCGCGCCGGCCGCCGAACCCGCTGCAGACCTCGACATCGCCGCCCTGATCGCCAAGGCCCAGGAGGCCGCCACCGAGGACCCTACCCCGGCGCCTGAGCCCAAGACGGCGGCCGTTTCCAGCGCTCCGGCCGCGGGTCCGCCCGCCGCCAAGGCGGCGCCGGCGGCCGCGGCTCAGGCCGCTCCCACCATCCGCGTCGACCTGGACCGCGTCGACCGCCTGATCGACCTGGTGGGCGAGCTGGTGATCAACCAGGCCATGCTGGCCCAGCGCGTGACCGAGGCCGGCCTCGCCCGCGCCTCCAGCGTCGCCATGGGCCTGGACGAGCTGGAGCAGCTGACCCGGGAGATCCAGGACAGCGTCATGGCCATCCGCGCCCAGCCGGTGAAGTCCGTGTTCCAGCGGATGCCCAGGCTGGCCCGCGAGGTGGCGAGCGCGACGGGCAAGCACGTGCGCCTGGTGACCGACGGCGAAGGCACCGAGGTGGACAAGACGGTGATCGAGCGGCTCGCCGATCCCCTCACCCACATGATCCGCAACGCCATCGACCACGGGCTCGAGAAGCCCGAGAAGCGGAAGGAAGCCGGCAAGGACCCGGAAGGCGTGGTGCGCCTCTCGGCCCTGCACCGCTCCGGCCGCATCGTCATCGAGGTGGCCGACGACGGCGCGGGCATCAACCGCGAGCGCGTGAAGCAGATCGCCATCGACAAGGGCCTGATCGCCCCGGACGCCGCCCTCACCGACGAAGAGACCGACAACCTGATCTTCGCGCCGGGCTTCTCCACCGCCAGCGAGGTCTCCGACATCTCCGGCCGCGGCGTCGGCATGGACGTGGTCAAGCGCTCGATCCAGGAACTGGGCGGCCGCATCTCGATCACCTCGCGGCCGGGCCTCGGCTCCACCTTCACCATGAGCCTGCCGCTCACCCTGGCCGTGCTCGACGGCATGGTGCTGTCGTCCGGCGACCAGACCCTGATCGCGCCGCTGACCGCCATCGTCGAGACGCTGCAGCCCAAGTCCTCCGACGCCCACAGCCTGGGCGCGGGCGCCCGGGTGATCTCGATCCGCGGCGCCTATGTGCCGCTGGTGGATGTGGGCATGGCGCTGGGCTACCGCGCCGAGCCGCTCGATCCGGAGGAGGGCGTCGCCCTGCTCATCGAAGGCGAAGGCGGCGCGCGCGCGGTCCTGCTGGTGGACGCCATCCAGGGCCAGCGCCAGGTCGTCATCAAGAGCCTGGAAGCCAACTACCGCCGCGTGCCGGGCATCGCGGCCGCCACCATCCTGGGCGACGGCCGCGTCGCCCTGATCCTCGACATCGACGCCCTCGTCGCCGCCTCCAAGGCCAGCGAGGCGCCGCGTCTTCTGCAAGCAGGATGACCCCCATGAGCGAGTCTCCCACCGCCGCCGGCCTCGGCCGTGAGCTCATCTCCTTCCGGATCGGGTCGCAGGAATTCTGCGTCGACATCATGGACGTGCGCGAGATCCGCGGCTGGACGCCGGCCACGGCCCTGCCGCAGGCGCCGGCCTTTGTGCGCGGGGTGATCAACCTGCGCGGCGCGGTCCTGCCGATCGTCGACCTGGGCGCGCGCCTGGGCCTGGGCGCCGCCGACCCCACCGCCCGCCACGTGATCATCGTGGCCCAGGTGGAGAAGCAGATCGTCGGCCTGCTGGTCGACGCCGTGTCCGACATCCTCACCGTCAGCGACGACATGATCCAGCCGACCCCGGACGTGGCCTCGGAGATGGTCCGCAACTTCGTCCGCGGCCTGCTCGCCATCGACGGCCGCATGGTCTCGTTCATCTCGCTCGACCGGGTGCTGCCCGAGAGCGAACTCGAAGCCGCGGCATGAGCGTCACTGGACAGATGACTCCCCGGGAAGGCCGCCGCGAACAGCTCGTGGACGGCGAGTTCACGTTCACGGCCGAGGACTTCCGGCTGATCGCCCAGACGCTGCACGCCGCGGCGGGGATCGCCCTGCCGGAGACCAAGGCGACCCTGGTCTACTCCCGCCTCGCCAAGCGCCTGCGCGCGCTCGGGCTGGAGAGCTTCCGCGACTACTGCGCCCTGGTGGCCGGCAAGGACGGGCTCGACGAGCGCCAGCAGATGATCGTGGCGCTGACCACCAACGTCACCCGCTTCTTCCGCGAGCCGCACCATTTCGAGCACCTGAAGACCCAGGTGCTGCCCGAGCTGCTGGCGCAGGTGCGCCGCGGCGGGTCGCTGCGGATCTGGTCGGCCGGCTCCTCCAACGGCCAGGAAGCCTATTCGATCGCGCTCACCATCCTGTCACTGATGCCCGAGGCCCCGGACCACGACGTCCGTATCCTGGCCAGCGACATCGACACCAAGATGCTGGCCGAGGGCCGGGAGGGCGTCTACGGCGCCTCGGTGATGGCCCCGGTGCCCGGCGAGCTGCGGGCCCGCTGGTTCGAGCGCGAAGGCGAGTCCTGGCGCGCCTCCGAGCCGCTGAAGCGCCTGGTGGTGTTCAACGAGCTCAACCTGATCGGACAGTGGCCGATGAAGCGCCAGTTCCAGGCGATCTTCTGCCGCAACGTGCTGATCTACTTCGAGGAAGAGACCCAGGCGAAGATCTTCAGCCGCTTCGTGCCGCTGATGGCGCCCGGCGCGCGCCTCTACATCGGGCATTCGGAACGCGTCAGCGGCCCCGACGCCCACCGCTTCGTCACCGACGGCGTCACCACCTATCGCTTCACCGGAGCCGCCCGATGATCCGGGTCCTCGTCGTCGACGACAGCGCCACCATGCGCAGCCTGATCTCCGCCACCCTGCGGCGGGATCCGGAGATCGACGTCGTGGGCCAGGCGGGCGACCCGCTGGAGGCCCGCGAGGCGATCAAGGCGCTCAACCCCGACGTCATCACCCTCGACGTCGAGATGCCGAACATGAACGGCCTCGAGTTCCTCGAGAAGATCATGCGCCTGCGGCCGATGCCGGTGGTGATGGTCTCCACCCTCACCGTGCGCGGCGCCGAGGCCACGCTGGAGGCCCTCGCGCTGGGCGCCATCGACTGCGTGGCCAAGCCGTCCACCGGCGGCCTCGATTCCTTCGACGACCTCGCCGCCAAGGTGAAGGCCGCCGCCCGCGCCCGTGTGCGCCCCCGCCAGACCACGTCCCCCACCCAAGAGAAGCTGGACCACGCCCCCGACGGCCGGGTGATCGCCATAGGGTCCTCCACCGGCGGCGTCGAGGCGCTGATCGCCATCCTGACGCGCTTCCCAGCCAACTGCCCGCCGACCGTCATCACCCAGCACATGCCGGCGACCTTCACGAAGAGCTTCGCTGAGCGACTGGACCGGCTCTGCGCCCCGACCTGCGAGGAGGCGCGCGACGGCGCCCCGCTGGAGCCGGGCCGGATCTATCTCGCCCCCGGCGGCGAGAGCCATCTCGAAGTCAGCGGGGGCGCGTCCCTGCGCTGCCGCGTGCAGCCCGGCGAGCGGGTCAACGGCCACTGCCCTTCCGTCGACGTCCTCTTCCAGTCCATGGCCCGCAGCGTGGGGCCCAGGGGCGTGGGCGCGATCCTGACCGGCATGGGCCGGGACGGCGCCCAGGGGCTCCTGGCCATGCGCCAGGCCGGGGCGCGGACGCTGGGCCAGGACGAGGCCAGCTGCGTCGTCTACGGCATGCCCAAAGCCGCCTTCCAGATCGGAGCCGTCGAGCGCCAGGCGCCGCTCGACCGGTTGGCCGCCGAGATGCTGAAAGCGCCCGCCAATTCTGCAGTCGAGAGAAGCTGATGCCTGCCGCCTCCTCCCTGAAGGTCCTCATCGTCGACGACCAGCAGACCATGCGCTCGCTGGTCCGCACGGGCCTCGAGCAGCTCGGCTTCAAGGATTTCCAGGAAGCCGGCGACGGCGAGGCCGGCCTGCGTTGCGTGCTGACCCAGCCGCCGAGCCTGGTGATCTCCGACTACAACATGCCCAAGCTCGACGGCCTGGGGCTGCTGCGCGCGATCCGCAGCCACGAGCCGATCCGCACGACGGCCTTCATCATGCTGACCGGCCGGGCGGACAAGGAGCTGGTGCAGCGCGCGGTGCAGTTCGGCGTCAACAACTACCTGGTGAAGCCCTTCACCGTCGCCCAGCTGAAGGGAAAGATCGAGGCGGTCTTCGGCGTCCTGACATGAGCCGCCACGCCGCCCGCTACGAAGGGCTCGCCAAGCGGCCGCTGCACGTGGTCCAGGGGGAGCACCTCGTCACCGACGACCCCGACGCCGTGCTGACCACCATCCTGGGCAGCTGCGTGGCCGCGTGCATGCGCGATCCGGTCGCCGGCGTGGGCGGCATGAACCACTTCCTGCTGCCCGGCGGCCCCAAGGCCGGCGAGAGCGACGCCGATTCCATGCGCTACGGCGTGCACGCCATGGAGCTGCTGGTGAACGCGCTGCTGGCCCGCGGCGCGCGGCGCGACCGGCTCGAGTGCAAGCTGTTCGGGGGCGGGCGGCTCCTGAAGGGGCTCACCGACGTGGGGGCCATGAACGCCAAGTTCGCCGAGGACTTCCTGGCGCGCGAGAAGCTGGCCCACGTGGGCGGGTCGCTGCGCGGCGATTCCGGCCGGCGCATCCAGTACTGGCCGGTGAGCGGACGCGCCCGCCAGGTCTTCCTCGACAACCGCGAGGCCTTCGACGCGGAGACCAAGCTCAAGCCGGTTCCGGAACCGCAGGCCGGGGGGGTGGAGCTCTTCTGATGTACGAGTCCGAACAGTCCCTGGGGCATCTGGTCGGCGCCTGCGCCAAGCAGCTCTCGGAGCTGTCGGCCTGCTGCGAGGCGCTGCAGACCTCGCTCTCCCATTCGCTGGCGTCCACAGGCCTGGAGGCCCAGAGCCTCGACCTGATCACGCAGCGGGCGGCGGGGCTCGCCCAGTTCCTGGGGGCGCTCGGCGCCGACCTGCCGCACGAGTGGACCATCGACCCGAGCCACGCGCTCAAGGCCCTGCCGCTGACCGACCTCGCCCGCGCCATCGCGGGCCATGCGCCGCTCGAAGCCGAGCCCGGGGAACTGGACTTCTTCGGGGACTGACGTGAGCGCCGAAGCCCATCTGAACCTGAGCAAGGCCACCGTGCTCCTGGTGCAGGACAGCACCACCGAGCTCGACATCCTGGGTCAGATGTTCATCGGCTTCGGCGTGAAGGGCATCCGCAAGTGCCCGACAGTGGACGACGCCAACGCCATGCTGGCGGCCTCCACCTTCGACCTGATGGTCGTCGACGCCGACATGGCGGGCGGGGCGGGCTTCGACCTCGTCATGCACATCCGGCGACTGCAGGAGAACCCCAACCGCCTGATCCCAATCCTGCTGGTCTGCGGCCATACCGCCCCGGCCAACATAGAGCGCGCCCGCGACTGCGGCGCCAACTTCGTGGTCGCCAAGCCGATCACCCCGACCGTCATGTACGACCGTGTCCTGTGGCTTGCGAAGGAGCAGCGCCAGTTCGTGGAATCGGAGAGCTACGCGGGGCCTGACCGGCGCCACAAGGCCTTCGGACCGCCGCCCGGAGAGAAGGGCCGGCGCCACGACGACCTGGGCACGGAAATCGGCGTCGCCGTGGGTCCCGACCTGGACCAGGCGGAGATCGACGCCCTGCTTAACCCGAGGAGGGCCGTCGCGTGAAAGCGGCCAATATTTTCAAGTACGAGAACCGCCTGGCCAAGACGGTGGTCAAGAAGGGCGGGATGTCGGCCGAGGAGGCGATCGCCTCCGCCGAGGCCCGCGTCGAGCAGGTGCGCGAGCCCACCGTCGCCGACATCGACCGGGCGCTGAACGAGATCCTCAGCCTGGGCGAGGCGCAGCGCGGCGGCGTCGCGCCGGACCTCCTCTCGCGCATGTACGACGAGGCCAATCGGATCGTGGCGGTGGGCGGCGTCTTCGGCCTGGGCCAGCTGGGCGAGGCCGCCTACAGCCTGTGCGAGCTGATCCACCGCTTCCAGACCGCCGGCCGGTTCAGCTGGCCGATGGTCGAGGTCCACCTGGACGGGCTGAAGCTGCTGCGCCACCCGGAGGACCACGCCGAGGCCCACCGCACCCAGGTGCTGAGGGGCCTGCGCCAGGTGGCGGCGAGCGTCGGCTAGGCCTTGACCGCCCGCAGCCGCACCTGCAGCTCGCGCACCACGTTCCAGCGCTCGTTGGCGATCTGGCGCAGCGCCTCGCGGGTCAGCTCGCCGCGCTCCACCTGGGCCCACCAGTAGGGATCGTAGACCTGGACGATCCCTTCGACCTCGAAGTCGACCTCCATGACCAGGGCCAGCATGGTGTAGTTGGCGCGGGCTTCCATCCAGGCGCGGTTCTGGCGCTTGGACATCATCTGGAAGGTCAGCGGGGTGAAGGCCCGCACGTGCGTCGGGTCCGACCAGAAGGTGTCGTGGCGGACGTGCGGCACGTGGATCTCCACGATCCCGTCGGCGCGGGTCACCCGGTGCAGTTCGCGCATCACCGCGGCGAAGACCTTGAAGTCGGCGCCCACGTGCTCGAGGACGTGCTTCATCAGGACATGCTCGAAGGCGTCGCTGGGCAGGTCCCAGGGCGTCTGCTCGATGTCCAGCCGCTGGTCCGGCTCGCATTCCGGGAAGTTGTCGACGTTCAGCCAGCCCTCGCGCTTGTCGAAGCCGCAGCCCAGGTTGAGTTTCAAGCCGGATCTTCCCTTCTGAACGAACTTGGGCCGCGGCCCGACGCCATGTTAATCGGCGGGCCGTGAACGCCGCCATCCTCTTCGAGCCTGACGGCTACCTCATGACCGGCCCCAAGCTGATGGGCCGCCAGGCCGCGGGCGACGGGTTCCTCCGCGCCGCGGTCAAGGGCCATGGGGGCCAGCCGCTCTTCGCCTACACGCCGCGCCAGGCGTCCGCTGAGGCCTTCCGCGACCGGGTGGCCGAGCTCGATCCTGCGGCGCAGATCCGCTGGATCCACGCCCGGCGGCTGGAGGCGCTGGGCGACGTGGGCGTGCTCTACCGCCCCGACCACGCCATCGGGCTGTCGGCGCGGGCGCGGCTGCGGGCGGGCCTCGACCGCTACGCCATCTGCGGCGTGACGCACACCCTCGCCAGCGCCGGCGCCATGGACATCATCGCCGACCTGTCGGTGGCGCCGGTGATGCCCTGGGACGCCATCGTCTGCACCTCCACGGCCGCCGTCGGCGTGCTGGAGACCGCACTCGACGCGCAGGACGCGTACCTGAAGTGGCGCTTCGGCCCGGCCGCCGCCGCGCCGCGGCCCATGCTGCCCACGATCCCGCTGGGCGCCCACTGCGAGGACTTCGCCTTCACCGACGACGGCCGCGCCGGGGCCCGCGCCGCCCTGGGGCTCGCCGACGACGAGGTGGTCGGCCTCTTCGCCGGGCGGCTGTCGTTCAACGGCAAGGCCCACCCCTACCCCATGTACCTGGCCCTGCAGGCGGCGGCCGAGCGCACGGGCCAGCGGATCGTCCTGGTCCACGCCGGCCAGTTCTTCAACGCCGCAATCGAGCAGGGCTTCCGCACCGCCGTCGCCCGGTTCTGCCCGGACGTGCGCTGCGTGTTCATCGACGGCAAGGACCCCACCCTCTACCGCCAAAGCTGGATGGCCGCCGACGTCTTCATCTCCCTGGCCGACAGCATCCAGGAGACCTTCGGCATCACGCCCGTGGAGGCCATGGCCGCCGGCCTGCCCGTCGTGGTCACCGACTGGAACGGCTACAAGGACACCGTCCGCGACGGGGTGGACGGCTTCCGCCTCCCGACCTGGCAGCCCGCGCCGGGGGCCGGCGAGCCCATCGCCCGCGACTACGAGGTGGACGCGGCCGACTACGACCTCTTCCTCGCGCGCACCAGCACGGCGGTGTCGGTGGAGCTGGCCCCGCTGATCGACCGGCTCTGCGAACTGGTCGCCACCCCCGACCTGCGACGGCGGATGGGCCGGTCGGGGCAGGCCCGCGCGCGGGAACTCTTCGACTGGGCGGTGATCTGGCCGCAGTACCAGGCGCTGTGGGCCGAGCAGGACGCGATGCGCCGCCGCGCGCGCGCCGAGCACCCGGCGCTGTTCGCCAGCGCGCCCGCCGCGGCGCCCAGCCGCCCCGACCCGTTCGCCGCCTTCGCCCACTATCCCACCGCCCGCGTGGACGCGGACACGCCGATCGCGCTCACGCCCGGCGCCGGCCCCGAGCGCTACCTGTCGCTGGCCGAGCACCCGCTGCTCTCCTTCTTCAAACTCGCCCCGGAGCCGCTGGAGAAGGTGTTCGCCGCCCTGGCCGGGGCCGCCACGGTGCGCGACCTCGCCGGGGCGCTGGGCGTCCGACCGGAAGCCGTCACCGAGATCGTCGTCCGCCTCGCCAAGATGGGTCTCGTGGAGCTGGGCCCGAGGCGGACGTTCCCGGGCAGCCCGCCGCGGCGCTGAGGGTTTGCCGCCGCGGGGCGACCTCCTCTATGGAACATTCGCGCCGCCGCCCGCGGCCCCCTCACGAGGCGTCCTTGAGAGCCGACACCCCGCGCAAGCTTGTCCAGGGTCCCGCCGACCTGGCGATCAACGGCGCGCGGCCCGCCTTCGCCGAGCCGCTGCACGTGGGACGCCCGAACGTCGCCGACCGGGACCTCTACCTGGCCCGGATCGAAGCCATGCTGGACAGCGGCTGGCTGACCAACAACGGCCCCATGGTGCACGAGTTCGAGGCCCGCCTGGCCGAGAGCCTGGACGTCCGGCACGTGGTGGCGGTCTGCAACGCCACCATCGCGCTCGAGATCGCCATCCGGGCGCTGGGCCTGACCGGCGAGGTGATCGTCCCCTCCTACACCTTCATCGCCACGGCGCATGCGGTCTACTGGCAGGGCCTCACGCCCGTGTTCGCCGATATCGACCCTGAGACCCACTGCCTGGATCCGGCCTCCGTCGAGCGGATGATCACGCCCCGCACCAGCGGGATCATCGGCGTGCACCTGTGGGGACGGACCGCGCCCACCGAGGCGCTGCAGGACCTCGCCGACCGGCACGGCCTCAAGCTGATGTACGACGCCGCCCACGCCTTCGGGGTCACCCGCGGCGGCCGGCGGGTGGGAAGCTTCGGGGCCTGCGAGGTGTTCAGCTTCCACGCCACCAAGTTCCTGAACAGCCTGGAGGGCGGGGCGGTCGCCACCAACGACGACGATCTCGCCCACACGCTGCGCCTGATGCGCAACTTCGGCTTCGTGGGCTACGACGACGTCATCCACCCCGGCACCAACGGCAAGATGGTGGAGGCGTGCGCCGCCATGGGCCTTGTGAACCTGGCCGGCAGCGACGGCCTGATCGCGACCAACGCCCGCAACCACGCCGCCTACGCCCGCGGACTGGCCGGCATAACGGGCGTGAGCTTGCTGACCTTCGACCCGGGCGAGCGCAACAACTACCAGTACGTGGTCGCCGAGGTCGGTCCCGAGGCCGGCGCCAGCCGCGACGAGCTTGTGGCCACCCTGACCGCCGAGAACGTGCTGGCCCGGAAATACTTCTGGCCCGGCTGCCACCGGATGAAGCCCTACCGCGACCTCTTCCCCTCGGCCGACGCCCACCTGCCGGCGACCAACCAGGTCGCCGCCCGGGTGCTGGTCCTGCCCACCGGCTCCAGCGTGGGCGAGGAGGACATCGCGGCCATCACGGCGATCATCCGTACGCGGTGTGGCCCGCCATGACCGTCAGCGTCCTGATCCCCGCCTATCGGGCGAAGTACGTCGGCCAGGCCATCGCCAGCGTCCTGGCCCAGGGCTACGAGGACTTCGAGCTGCTGGTGAACGACGACAGCATCGGCGACGAGGTGAAGGCGGTCGTCGAACGTTTCGCCGACCCCCGGATCCGCTACAGCCGCACGGCAGGGCGAGAGGGCGGCGCGGCCAACGCCCGCCAGCTCTGGGAAATGGCCCGGCACGACCTCATCAAGTACCTGTTCGACGACGACCTGCTGCTGCCGCACGCCCTGCCCGAGCTGGTCGCCCAGATGGAGAGCAACCCGGGGGCGTCGTTCGTCTTCGGCCATCGGGACATCATCGACGATGGCGGCCGGGTCACGGCGGAGCCCCGGCTGCTCGGGGCCGGCAAGGTGGTCGTCGTGGAGCCCGAGAAGATGGCTGAGATCACCGTCTCCACGGTCCGCAACCTCGTCGGCGAGTACTGCAACCTGCTGATGAACCGGGCCGCCGGGCTCGTTCTCGACGACCTCCTCGCCTACAACGGTGTGCCGGTCGAGGCCCTCACCGACGTGGCGTTCTTCCTGAACGCCACCCGCAAGGCGCCGGCCGTGGGGGTCGGCAGGACGATCAGCCAGTTCCGACGCCACGCCAACCAGAACTCGACGCCGGGCTTCCACCCCCTGTTCCACAAGACCCTGTTCGAGTGGGAGCTGTTCCTGCGCGGCGAGTTCGCCGGCGGGCGGCTGACCCCGGAGCAGGCCCTGGCGGGGCTGGGCCGGCTGGAGGTCACCTATGCCCACTGGCTGGCGCAGATGCCTGAGCTGGGCCGGTTCATCGGCGGTCACCCGGCGCTGAAGGCGCGGATCCAGGCCGGCGAGCGAGACGTGTTCGACGACGCCTTCCGCGCCTGCTGGGACGAGGCCTCGGCCGCGGCCACGGCGCGGGTCGCACGAGAGGGCTCGCGTCTGCAGTCGCTGCAGGCCGCGGGCGAGCTCTAGCCGGCCACCGCCTCGCGAAGGCCGGGCAGTCGGTCCATCAGCCCCTCGGTCAGCGCCTGCCGGCGGTCCCAGAGGCTGCGGTACCAGGCGATGCGTTCGGGCGCCTGGCGGGCGAACATGCGCCGGGCGCGGACCTCTTCCCAGGCGTTTCGGGCCATGAGCTGGCGGCGGCGCTCGTCGGCGAGGACGCCGGACAGCAGCGGCGCCCAGTCCTGCGGCCGGGCGGCGATCAGCCCCGTCTCCCCGTGCCGGATGGTCTCCGCGTAGATCGTCGGCGAAGCGATCGTCAGCACGCCGCGGGCTGCCGCCTCCACGAACTTCACGTCGCTCTTGGTGTCCTGATGGCGGCGGCCCTCGATGGGGGAGAGCGACACGGCGCAGGTCCCCATCAGACGCAGGTATTCCTCGTACGGAACGTATGGGACGAGCTCCTTGCGCGCGGCCGGCAGGGCGTCGAACACCGCCCGGTCGCCGACCACCAGCCACTCCACCTCCGGGTGGGCGTCGGCCACGGGGCCCAGGGCGGCGGCCACCTCGGCCGCGAAGGGACCGCGCAACGCCGCGCCGTAGAACACCCGCCGCGGCGCCGGCGTGCGCGGGAAGGGCTCCAGCTCGAAGGCGCAGTTGGGAAAGACCCGCACCTCGGGATTGCAGGCGCCGAACGCCTCGGCCAGGCGCGGGGTGGAGGTCTGCACGGCGTGGACGTAGCCGAACCGCGCCCAGCTCTCCTCGGTCACCGCCTCGGCCTTCACCTCGGCCACCAGAGCCGGATGGTCGTCGAACTCCATGACCACGACCCAGCCGCCGCGCAGGCTCTCGGCGAGCGCCCTGCGCCACGCCTCGGCGCCGAGCAGGGCCGGCCGCTGCAGGACCAGCACCTTGGGGGCGTCCACGGGCAGGTCGCTGACGCTGAACTTCGGGCCGCTCAGCGACACCACCAGGTCCGGGTCGCTGCGCAGGGCCTGGGCCGGCAGCCGAGTGCGGATGTCCATCAGCCGGGGCGCGAAGGTGGCGGCGCGCAGGAACAGGGGCTCGCGCGCCGGTCGCGCCCGCGCCAGCAGGACGAGCGGGCCGGGCGGGACCGCGCCGTCGCGGACCAGCGGCCAGAGATCGGCGGCCCGGTCGTCGAAGGCCTCCCCGTCGGCGGCGGGCGGGGTGAGGCGCACGACGGCCAGCGGATTCTCATCGAGGGCCGCAGCGTCCCGGGCCTCGACCACGGCAAGCACGCCGCCTTCCGGCGCGAGCCGCCCGGCGATCACCTCGGCGGACGCTCCGCCGGCGCGTTCCAACGCCACGAGGTCGAACGGCCCCGCAGGCGCGGCGGCGAGGCTGTCGGCCACCGTGACGAGGGCCCAGGGCGTGCGCCGGCGGTAGGCGGCTGCGAAGGCCGTGGGCGCGCCGCCGACGTAGAGGACCCGCCCCGCCCCCGTCGGCGCACGGGAGAGGAGCGCCCGGTCGGCCTCCGACAGCGGCGGGACCGCGCCCACCTCCAGCAGGGCGTCCAGCAGCACCGCCTTCAGGGCCATGGGGGACTGGAAGGGCACGTTGTGGCCCGCGCCGGGCGCCACGTGCAGGACCACGTTGGGCAGGCCGCGGAGGAACGCCCGCTCCGGCTCGTCCACGAAGCTGGGATAGGTCTCGCAAGGCCGCTCCGGCATCAGCGGCCGGTCGCCGACGACCACGTCGACGGGTGCGCCCAGCCCGTCCAACAGGTGGAGGTAGCGGCGGTCCTCGAAGCCCCCGGAGGTCACCCCGAACACCCCGGCGGCGAAGTCGCGGAGCGTCGTGTCCCCAGGCGCCGCGGCGATCTTCTGGGCGAGCGGCCCCAGCATCGGCCAGAGCTTGCCCGTGGTCAGCGGCGGCTCCACCGCCACCACCCGACGGACCTGCGGTGCGCGCACGGCCAGGGCCACGAGCGCCCCGATCGAGACGCCCACCAGCACCACCGGCCGCGCGGCGAACCTCTCGGCGATCACCGCCTGCAGCGCCTCGGCGTAGGCCGCGACCGAGGCCTCGCGCAGCGCCGGCGTGTGGTTGCCCGGCAGGTGCATGAGGAAGCAGTCGCATCCGGGGCCGACCACCGCCTGCATCTTGCTCATGGTGTCGGCGGTGGCGAAGGCCCCCGTGACGGTGACCAGCACCGGCCGGTCCGAGGCGAGCGCGCCGGGCGCGTGCCACAGGGGGACCACCCCCAGCTCCGTCCGGAACTCCGTGCGCGTCAGGGACGCCAGGCTCAAACCGCACCCTCTCTTCGGCCGACCGCGCCTGCCTAGCCGGTCGGAGAGGCCCGCAAAAGCCTTCTCGCACCGGCCAGGGGCGGCATAGTCTGGCCGCATGAGTGACAGGCTTGCCGTCTTCCACCCCCCGGGACACCTGGAGCTCCACGGCAACCCGTTCGGCAAGGACGTGGCGAACCTGGAGCTCTACCGGGCGCTGGCGCTGCACGGCGGCTTCCGCGAGCTGTCGGTTCTCAGCCTCCGTCCGGGCACCGACGAGGATCTGGCGCGGGAGCTGCTGGAGGGGCGGCCCTGCGAGACCCGGCTGACCGCCGGGCCGGTGCTGAACCAGGGAATTCCCGCCGCCGCCGGCGCCCTGCTGCGTGGCCAGCCGGACCTGTACGAGCTCTCCTGGCTGCGGCGCCGCGCGGTGGGCGACCGAGCCTACAGCCTGCTCGGCCTCGCCCACACGCTCGCCCCGCCGGCCATGCGGCAGGTGATGGCGATGGCCGGCGTCGGGCCGACCCATCCGTGGGACGCGATCATCTGCACCTCGCCCAGCGTGCGCGACGCGCTCAGCGAGATGTTCGCGGAGTGGGGGGAGCATCTGGCGGAGCGCACCGGCGGTCGCGCGCCGCCGCAGGTCGCCCTGCCCATCATCCCCCTGGGCGTGGAGGCGGAGCGCTTCGCCCGCCTCGCGGACCGGCCCGAGGTCCGCGCCAGCCGGCGAGCGGCGCTGGACCTCGCCGCGGAGGACGTGCTGATCCTCTGGGTCGGCCGCCTCTCCTACTTCGAGAAGGCCTTCCCGCAGCCGATGCTCAAGGCGGCGACCGACGCGGCGCGGGCGACGGGGGCCAAGGTGCGCTTCCTGATGGCCGGCTGGTTCCCGAGCGAGCGTGACCGCGAACTGTTCGGCGAGGCCGTCGCCGCCCATGCGCCGGACCTCGGCGTCACCTTCGTGGACGGCAACGACCGCGAGCTCCTGGGCGAACTCTGGGCCGCGGCCGACATCTTCCTGTCCCTCGTGGACAACATCCAGGAGACGTTCGGCATCACCCCGCTCGAGGCCATGGCCGCGGGCCTGCCGGTCGTGGCCAGCGACTGGGACGGCTACCGCTACACCATGCGTGACGGCGCCGAGGCCTTCCTGATCCCCACCCTGCTCGCCCCCGCGGGCGGCCTGGGCGACACCATGGTCCTGCGCCACACGCTCGAGGCCGACATCTACCAGGCCTATGTGGGCACCGTGGCCCAATACACGGCGGCGAACGTCGGCCGGGCGGCCCGGGCGCTCGCCACCCTCATCGCCCAACCCGACCTGCGGCGGCTGATGGGCCAGGCGGGCCGGGCGCGCGTGCAGGCGGCCTTCGACTGGCCGGTGGTGGCGCGCCAGTACCGCGCGCTGATCGAGGAGCTGGCGGCAATCCGCAAGGCCGCGCCGGAGGTGGCCCCCCGCCATCGGATGAGCCCGATCAAGGGCGATCCCTTCCGCGCCTTTCGCGGTTTCGCCACCGCGGTGCTGGAACTCGACACGACGCTCGTGGCGGTTCCGGGCGCGGCGGAGGCGCTGGCCCGGAGCGCCGCCGTGCCCCTCGATCAGGCCTTCTCCAGCTGGCGCGCCAGCCTGGACGAATGCGCTCGCGCGGTCGAGCTGCTCGCCTCGGGCCGGGCGGGGACGGTGCGCGAGGTGTTGATGGCGTTTCCGACGGAGCGCCGGCGGGCGGTAGAGCTCGGCCTCGTCTGGATGGCCAAGCACGGCATTGTCGACTGGCTGACTTAGGCCGGGCACAAAACTGCCGCGAAGCGCGTTCTCTCTGGTCGAGCCTCAAGGCGCGAGGCTCCAATCAGAGGAGAGAGAGATGCGCCGGATCCTTCTTGCGACGGGCGTCGCGGCCCTGATCGCCGCCCCCGCCGCCACCCCCGCCTACGCGGGCTGCAAGACCACCGGTACGGTGGTGGGCGGCCTTGCCGGCGGTCTGCTCGGCAATGCGGTCGCGGGCCGCGGCGCGCGCACCGAGGGCACCGTCCTGGGCGCCGGCGTCGGCGCGCTGGTCGGCCGCCAGGTCGCCAAGAGCAACTGCAACAACAATCGCCGCGCCTATCGCACCTCGCGCAGTTCCTACCGGGCGAGCCCGTCGCGGGCGCGCTACGCCAGCTACACGCCGACGTGCCGGATGGAGACGCGGGCCTACTACAACCAGTGGGGCGAGCTCGTGTACGCCCCCACCCAGGTGTGCCGGTAAAGCGCCATGGCCGCACGCACTCTGACGGCCGCGCTGGCCCTCACCGCCCTGGCGCTCGCCGCCTGCAACGACAATGACGGCGACCGCCGGCGCGGCAGCGGCGGGGCGCGCCTGTGCATCCCCTTCGCCGGCGCTCAGACGACCCAGGGCGGCCAGGCCGCGCCCGCCGTGGCCCCGACCACCCCGTCCGCGGCCATGGACGACTGCCTCCACCGCTGGGGCTACGCCCTGGCGGCCTCGGAAGAAGACTCCGCGGACCAGGTGGCCGGTGCGGTCGTCGCGGCCTGCATGCCGGCGCTGTCGCGCTGGAATCAGCAGTCGCTGACGCCCACGGCCGGCCCCACCGGCGCGGCTCCGCCGTCGTCGGCCCAGAGCCTGATCACCGGCGAGGAGACCAACGCCATGGCCGAGCGCTACCGGTATGCGGAAGGCCGGGCGCTGTTCTATGTGGTCCAGGCGCGGGCCGGGAACTGCCCCGCCCCGCCGATGACCAATGGCGTGCCGGACGGGCTCACGGGCGCCGGCTGATCAGGGTTGCTCGCCGAGGTAGAGGCCCACGGCGGTGCGGTTGGGCCCGACCTTCTCCACGGCCTCGGCGAGCTCCTCGGGCGTCGCCTCGAGTCGGTCGGCCCAGTAGCTGACCTCGTCCGGATCCTCGAGGTTGATGTCCCCGGGGCCTTCGAAGCTGCGGTGTTCCTGGGGTCGCATGGCGGCCTCATTCTCTCCTGGCCCCATGAGAACCCCGATTTCAGCCTGGGCGTTCCAGGGTCCCCCGCGCACGGGAGGCCGGAGCGACGCCGGGGGCGGGGACCAGCACCGGCCGCGCGGCCCGGACACGGACGCCCTTCGGCTTCACCGCGAAGGTCTGCTTGACCGCCTCCATGAGGACGAGGCCGGCGAAGCCCGGCCACAGGCGCGAGCCCACCTGCTCGAAGCCTTCCGCCCAGCGCCCCATCCAGTCCAGCGGCGGCACATAGAGCGCCCGGGTCCAGCCGGACGGTTCCAGCTCGGCGTCGCGCAGCAGCTCGGCGAGTTGGCTGCGGCTGTAGGGCCGCCCGTGGCCGAACGGGGTCTTCTCGGCGTCGGCCCACAAGCCGTTGCGCGCGGCCACCGCCACCACCACCCGACCGGACGGCGCCAGCACCCGCCACACCTCGCGCAGCAGGGCCACGGCATCCGGGCTCTCCTCCACGGCGTGGACCAGCAGGATGCGATCGAAGAGGGCGTTAGGGAACGGCAAGGCGTCCTCGGCGGCCAGGGTCGCCAGGTTGCGGACCGCCGGCCACACCTCCACCCCCTGCTGCGCCGGCATGGCGGCGACCACCCGCCGGGCGGCGGGCTGGAGGTGGGCCACGAAGGGCGTGGCGTAGCCGAGCGCCAGCACGTCCAGGCCATGGCCGTCGCCCCAGGCCTCCAGCACCTTGCGGCTGACCATGGCGCGCGCCGCCTGGCCCAGCGGAGAGGCGTAGAACTGACGAAGCTCGAGGACGTCGCGGCGCATGGGGCCTTGGCTATGCTCGACTAACGGTTCGCGCCAACCTAAATCGGCAGGGCGAGAGATGTCGCGCGGGAGGATCTAGAGATGCCGCTCACCGTCCACCAGTTCCCCTGCCTCTCGGACAACTACGGCTTCCTCGCCCGCGACGAGGCTACCGGGCTCGCCGCCTGCGTCGACACGCCCGAGGCGGGGGCCATCCTGCGCGAGCTCGACAAGCTGGGCTGGAAGCTCGCCCTGATCCTGAACACCCACTGGCATCCGGACCACGCCGGCGGCAACGCCGACATCAAGGCGGCGACGGGGGCGACCATCGTGGGACCCGGCGAAGTCACCCGGATCTCCGCCCTGGACCGGGAAGTGCGCGGCGGCGACCACGTGATGCTCGGCGAGACGCGGTTCGAGGTCATCGAGTCCGGCGGCCACACCCTGGGCCACGTCGCCTACCACGACGCCGACGACCGGATCGCCTTCGTGGGCGACACCCTGTTCGCTCTCGGCTGCGGCCGCCTGTTCGAGGGCAAGCCTGACCAGATGTGGAACAGCCTGCAGCGGCTGGCCGCCCTGCCCGACGACACCCAGGTCTACTGCGCCCACGAGTACACGGCCTCCAACGCGCGCTTTGCGCTGTCGGTGGACGACGATCCGGCGCTGAAGGCGCGGGCCGAGGCGGTGTTCGCCGCCCGCGAGCGGGGCGAGCCCACGGTGCCCACCACGATCGGCCTGGAGAAGGCCACCAACCCCTTCCTGCGCGCGCCGCAGCTGGCCGCCCGCCTGGGCGCTGAGGGCAAGCAGGACTACGAGGCCTTCGCCGCGGTCCGCGCCGCGAAGGACATGTTCAGGGGATAGGGTCCCGCGGCGAGCCTAGTGGTCGCCGGGCGTGTTGGCCACGGCCACGATCCGCTCGGACGAAGGCCGCCCGGCGAGCCCCTGCTGCGGGGCGACCATGATCAGCAGGGTGCCGTTGGTGATCTCGGCGCCCGCGCGCCGCCCCTCCACGAGCCGCACGCGGCGGATGCGATCGAGCAGGCTGCGGGAGCGCGGCGTCCGGCTCATCCGCACCACCGCCTCGCTGGTCACGATGGCCGCGTCGGCGATCAGGGCCGAGGACGCGGGCGTGGCCTCGGCGTCGAAGGGGATCAGCCGGCGGGCGGCGCGGCTGGCCCGGGCGCTGGCCTGGGCCAGCTTCTCCAGCAGGGCCTGGGGCCCGAGGGCGGGCAGGCGCAGCGGCGTCCCGCCGCCGGCCAGCGCCGCCGCCGAGCCGTCGGGCCGCCGCTCGGTGAAGACGGTGACGCCGCCCAGCCGGGTGGCGCGAAGGACGGGCTCGCCCAGGTCGTTCTTGTAGATGACGTCGCCGCGGGGCGCGGGCTGCGGATGCAGCGCCCAGACCTCGGGGCTGTTGTCGAACTTCAGCAGCGGCCGCTTCTGGCTGCGGTCCAGCACGAAGCCAACCCCGTCCTCGGAGACGTAGCGGGCGACCGGGGGGGCGGTGAACTGCCGCCCGTCGGGGGCCCGGCGGCCGAACAGGCCATCGCGCAGGTTGCCCGACTGGGCGACGGCGACATCGGAGATTCCCATGGCGAGGGCGCAGATCGCTGCCGCGAGGACCCCCCTGAGAAACGCCGCTGGCTCGCCCGTCATGACCAAAGATCAGATGCCGTCCGACTGGGGCGCTTTTTGGACCTGCTCAGGCGCCGTCAAGCCATATACTGGCCGCCGTTTAGCGTGAGCGTCGAGCCCGTGACATAGCCGGCCCGCTCGCCCGCGAGGAACGAGACCATGTCGGCGATCTCGTCGTCCCGGCCCAGACGGCCGACCGGGATCTGCGCGATGATGCTCTCCAGCACCTTGGGCGGCACCGCCTGCACCATGTCGGTGTCGATGTAGCCGGGGGCGATGCAGTTCACCGTGATGCACTTCTTGGCGTTCTCGAGCGCCAGGGCCTTGGTGAAGCCGATCATCCCGGCCTTCGCGGCCGAGTAGTTCGTCTGCCCGACCTGACCCTTCTGGCCGTTGATCGAGCTGATGTTGATGATCCGGCCCCACTCGCGCTCCCGCATGCCCTCGATGACCTGGCGGGTCATGTTGTAGAGCGAGTCCATGTTGACGCGGATCACCTCGCTCCACTGCTCCGGCGCCATCCGGTGGAACACGCCGTCGCGGGTGATGCCGGCGTTGTTGACGAGCACGTCGATGGGGCCGAGCTCGGCCGCCACCGCCTCGGCGGCCCGCTGGCAGTCCTCGAAGACGCCGACGTTGCCCTTGACCACCATCACGCCGAGCTCGCGGGCGCAGGCCTCGGCCGCGGCGTCGTTGCCGGAGTAGCCGGCGGCGACCTTCATTCCGTCGGCCTTGAGCCGTTCGACGATCGCCCGACCGATGCCACGGGTTCCACCCGTGACCAGCGCAACCCTGGCCATCCACAACTCCCTATGTGAGCGCGCGCCGGTTCCTTCCGGCGCTCCGCTGATCTAACGCTCAGACCTGCTCGACGCACATGGCCACGCCCATGCCGCCGCCGACGCAGAGCGTGGCCAGGCCCTTGGACGCGCCCGAGCGCTTCATCTCGTGCAGCAGGGTGGTCAGGATGCGGGCGCCGGAGGCTCCGATCGGGTGGCCGATGGCGATGGCGCCGCCATTCACGTTCACCTTCTCCGGGTCGAGGCCCAGGTCGCGGACGACGCAGATCGACTGGGCGGCGAAGGCCTCGTTGGATTCCACGAGGTCGAGGTCGCCGACGCTCCAGCCGGCCTTCTCAAGCGCCTTGCGGCTGGCCGGGATCGGGCCGGTGCCCATGATCTCGGGCTCCACGCCGGCATGCGCCCAAGAGGCGATGCGGGCGAGCGGCTTCAGCCCGCGCTTCTTCGCCTCTTCGGCGCTCATCAGCACCAGGGCCGCGGCCCCGTCGTTGATGCCCGAGGCGTTGGCGGCGGTCACCGAGCCGTCCTTGGTGAAGGCGGGACGCAGGCCGGCGACGCTCTCCAGCGTCGCCCCGTGGCGGACGTACTCGTCCTGGTCCACCACCGTGTCGCCCTTCCGGCCCTTGATGGTGACCGGGACGATCTCGTCGGCGAACTTGCCGGCCTTCTGGGCGGCCTCGGCGCGGTTCTGGGAGGCGACGGCGAACCGGTCCTGGTCCTCGCGGGTGATCTGCCAGCGGGCGGCGATGTTCTCGGCCGTCTGGCCCATGTGGTAGCCGTGGAAGGCGTCCCACAGGCCGTCCTTGATCATGGTGTCGACGAAGGCGAAGTCGCCCATCTTCTGGCCGTTGCGGATGTTCGCCGCGTGCGGGGACTGGCTCATGCTCTCCTGGCCGCCGGCGACCACGATGTCGGCCGAGCCGTCCTGGATCTGCTGGGCGGCCAGCGCCACCGCGCGCAGGCCCGAGCCGCAGAGCTGGTTCAGGCTCCAGGCCGGCGCTTCCACCGGCACGCCGGCGTTGATCGCCGCCTGGCGGGCGGGGCCCTGTCCGGCGCCGGCCTGCAGCACCTGGCCCATGATCACTTCCTGCACGTCCGAGGCCTGGATCCCGGCCCGCTCGACCGCGGCCTGGATGGCCACCTTGCCGAGTTCGTGGGCGGGCAGGCTCGAGAGCGCGCCATTGAACGAGCCCACGGGCGTGCGGGCGGCGGAAACGATGACGACGTCGCTCATTGACGGCTCCTGAACGCGAGTGCGGCCCTGAAGGTCCATATCAGGCCCGCATGAAGGTTGGGCAAGTGCAAGCTTCGGAATCGCCAGCCATTTGCCATTAAGCTCGCATCCGCGATACTGCGCTGCAGAAGAGGCCCCCGCCGAGCCGGCCCGGGGCCACAAAGGAACAGGGATGGCCGACACCGAAGGGACCGGCGCCGCAGGCCAAGGCGAGCGCGTCGTCATCAAGAAGTACGCCAACCGGCGGCTCTACAACACCGCGTCCTCGAGCTACGTCACGCTGGAGCACCTGGCGGACATGGTGAAGAAGGGCGTCGACTTCGTCGTCTATGACGCCAAGACCAACGAGGACATCACCCGCACGGTCCTCACCCAGATCATCTTCGAGGAGGAGAGCCAGGGGCAGAGCCTCCTGCCGATCCAGTTCCTGCGACAGCTGATCGGCTTCTACGGCAACTCCATGCAGGCCTTCCTGCCGAGCTACCTGGAGCTGTCGCTGGCGAGCTTCGCCCAGCAGCAGGAGCGGATGCGCCAGCAGTTCCAGGCGATCGGCCAGGGCGCCGGCCTGCCCTCCTACGAGGAGCAGATCCGCCAGAACATGCAGCTCTTCGACCGGGCGATGAAGATGTTCTCGCCCTTCGCCTATACGACGCCTGAGGAGTCGCCCCCCGCGGCCCGCCCCGAGGCGGCGCAGCCCGCTCCGCCGGCGTCGGACGACGCGCTCGCCGATCTCCGCAAGCGCATGGAGGAGATGCAGGCCCAGATCGAGAAGCTCGCGAAGCGCTGAGGACGGCGCCCACGGAAACTGTGGGCGGTTTCGCGGCCCCGGTGGGCAAGCTCCGCCGGAACCTTGTGGCGGCCTATGGTTTGCAGTTCGGTAAGCATGATGTCCCGAATTGATCCGATCCGCAGAGCCGCGATGTTGCGCCGGGCCGCCCGCCCCGACGCCGATGAGCCCGACGAGGCGCAGGAGACGCGCGGCTCGAACCTGCCCGTGCCGGTGGACAGCCCGCGCGCCGTTCCGCCGCGGAACGCCCGCCCGCACGGCGAGGCGGTGTTCGCCGCGCAGCTGCTGGGCCAGGACGGTCAGAAGCGCGGCCTGCGCGCCGGGGCCGAGCTGTTCGACCACGCCAAGACCAGCTACGTGCGCACCGAGTGGTCGGGATCCAAGGACCGCCGCGCCCGCAAGGGCCGGCTGACCCGCACCGAGGTCTAGCCCGCCTCGCGCCAGGCCTCCGCCAGGCGCTCCCGGACCTCGGCGTCCACCTCCTGCGGGGCGTTCAGCTCCAGGTGATGGGTGAAGCGGCCGGGCCTCGGCTCGACTACCTCCTTCCAGCGCGGCCAGTCGTCCCGCCTTCGCAGGTAGACCGACAGCACCAGCGGCGCGCCGCGGCCCCTCAGGTGCTGGCCGGGCCGCCAGGTGGCGGCGAACGGGCGACGCCGGCGGAAGCCCGCCTGGCTCTTCGTCACCCGCACCTCCGCCTCGCCGATCGCCTCGACGGCGGCGCGCACCGCCCGGTGGATCGCGAGCGACAGGGGATGGCCCGCGAACAAGCCCGCCTCGCCCATCTCAGCCGCCCCTCAGGCGCCGCAGCTCCGCCTCCAGGGCGGCCACGCGGCGCTCCAGGGCGGTGATCCGGGCCTCGGTCGCCGAGCCCTGGCCCGGGACGGGCGTGGAGACGCCGGCGCGGTCGGCCACCTCCTTCGCCTCCACGCCCAGCAGCTCGGCGAAAAGCGCCACCTCGGCGGCGGAAAGTTCCCGCTGATCCTTGAACACCAGCGCGATCTCCGCCTCGGACAACCCGGCGGCGGCGGCCAGCAGGCGGCGGGACAGCCCGCGTTCCCCTAGGCGGGCGTCGAACCATTCGGCGTCGAAGAAGAGGGCCATGGAGCTCCGGAACGTCTGGCGCGGGACTTGCTTAACCCTGATCGCAACCTTCGACCACGGGACCGGCCATGACTCAATTCGCCTTCCGCTTCGTCGACGTCACCGTGGTGACGCTGATCTTCTCGGCGCTGATCGGCGGGTGACCCTGTCCGGTTCCCGCCAGCGCGCGGGGGCTGGGTCTGGCAGCCTTCTCCCCGAGCAGAGGAGAAGAGCCATGACCTCCATCATCAAGCAGGTGACGATCGATGCGCCCGCCGACGCCGTCTGGGACGCCGTCGCCGATTTCGGCGCGGTCCACCGCCGCTTCGCGCCCGGCTTCGTCACGAACGTCGAGCTGATCCCCGGTGCGCGGATGGTGACCTTCGGCGACGGCCAGGTCGTGAAGGAGCTGTTCCTGGGCGCCGACCACGACGCCCGCCGGCTCGCCTACTCCGTCCGGATCCCGCAGCTGTCGCACCACAGCGCCTCGTTCCAGGTGGTGGACGAAGGCGCCGGCAGGAGCCGGCTGGTGTGGATCGCCGACGTGCTGCCCGACGAGATGGCCCCCTACATCGCCGGACGCATGGACGAGGGGCTGAAGGTCGCAAGGGAGACGCTCGGCCGCGTGCCGGCCGAGGCCTAGACCTCGTCGACGCCTTGCGGGTTGCGGGCGCGGGACTGCAGCCACATCACGCCCAGCAGGTCCGAAACCGAGACAAGCAGGCGGCCGAAGTTGGTGTACTTCGACACGCCCGTCTCGCGGTTGCGGTGGTTCACCGGCCGGAACGCCGTCTGATAGCCTTCGCGCAGCATGAGCGCCGGCAGGTAGCGGTGGATGTGGTCGAAGTAGGGGAGCCGCAGGAAGGCGTCGCGGCGGAAAGCCTTGAGCCCGCAGCCGGTGTCGTTGGCCGTGTCCTTCAGGAGGCGCTTGCGGACACCGTTGCCGATCCGCGACGCCACCTTCTTGGCCTGGCTGTCCTGCCGTTTCACCCGCTCGCCGCCGACCAGGGCCAGGTCCGGCGGACCGGCCAGCAGGGCGTCCACCAGCTTCGGCCCGTCGGCGGGGTCGTTCTGGCCGTCGCCATCCAGGGTGACGATGATCTCGCCGCGCGCCGCCAGGATGCCGGAGCGGATGGAGCGGCTCTGGCCGGAGTTCCTGCGGTGGGCGAGCACGCGCAGCTGCGGAATCTCGGCCTGCAGCGCCTTCAGCGCCGCGCGCGTGCCGTCGCGGCTGGCGTCGTCCACGAAGACCATCTCATAATCGCGGCCGTGGAAGGCGGCGGCGATCTCGCGCGCCAGGGCGGGGGCCGCGCCCTCCTCGTCGAAGACGGGGACCACAACGGAGATCTGGGGCGCTTGAGCCATGGTCCTCCCATAGCGGAAAAGCAGGCGAACGTAAGGATCGTGGTATCAGGGCCAAATGACGCTCGAAGGTGAACTGGCGCGCTGGAGCCGCGGCTGGCGGGGTCCCGCGGTGGCGGCGCTGATCGCCTTCCTGGCCGGCCTGCCGGGGGTCTTCGCCGTGCCGCCCCTCGATCGCGACGAATCGCGATTCGCCCAGGCCACCGCCCAGATGCTGGAGACCGGCGACTACGTCGTAATCCGCTACCAGGACCAGCCGCGGTTCAAGAAGCCGGTGGGCATCCACTGGATGCAGGCGGCCAGCGTCTCGACCTTCTCAAGTCCCGAAGCCCGGCAGATCTGGGCCTACCGCATCCCGTCCCTTCTGGGGGCGATGCTGGCCGCGGCGGCCTGCGCCTGGGGGGCGGCGGCGTTCTTCGGCGGACCGGCGGGCCTGCTGGCCGGGGCGATGCTGGGGACAACCTTCCTGCTCTCCACCGAGGCCTTCATCGCCAAGACCGACGCCATGCTCTGCGGCATGACGACGCTGGCGCTGGCGGCGCTCGCCAGGATCTACGGCGAGGCGCGCGGCGGACCGCCGGCCGGCAAGCGGGCGGTGCTGCTGTTCTGGCTGGGGATCGCCTTCGCCACCCTGATCAAGGGGCCGGTGGGGCCGCTGATCGTCGCCCTGACGATCGGCGCCCTCCTGCTCCTCGACCGCCGCCCGGCGTGGCTCGCGCGGCTCAACGGGTATTGGGGCCTGATCCTGGTGCTGGTCATCGTCGGCCCCTGGGCCGGCGCGGTGACGGTCGCCACCGACGGGGCCTTCTGGACCACGGCGCTGGCCGGCGACCTGGCCCCCAAGCTGGCCGGCGGCCAGGAGACCCACGGCGCGCCGCCGGGCTACCACACCCTGCTCGCGCCGCTGCTCACCTTCCCGATGACCCTGCTGCTGCCCGCCGCCCTGGTGACCGCCTGGCGCAGGCGGGGCGAGCCCGGGGTGCGCTTCGCGGTCGCCTGGTTTGTCCCCGGCTTCCTGTTCTTCGAGCTTCTGCCCACCAAGCTGGTGCACTATCCGCTGCTGACCTACGGCGCGCTCGCCTGGCTGGCCGCCGCGGCGCTGGCCGAGCCCCTGGGGCCGAAGGCCCGTTGGGTCGGCGCGGGCCTCTCCGCCTTCGCGGGCTTGGCCCTGGCGGGCGGCGCCGTCTACCTGCTCTCGGCCTACGGCGACGCCGCGGACGTCGTCGCCGCGGCGCTCACCGCCGGCCTGCTGGCCGCGGGGGGCCTTGTCGGCGCCTACATGATCCTCCGGCGAGCCCCGCACACGGCGCTCGTCAGCGCCTTGGGCCTGGGCGTGCTGGGCCACGGGGCCCTGGCCGCGGGCCTGGCGCCGCGGCTGGACCCGCTCTGGCTCTCCGACCGCACCGAGCACGCGCTCGCCGCCGCCCGTCTGCTGCCGCGACAGGGGGTAGCCGAGGCGCCGGTGGCGGTCGCGGGTTTCGCCGAGCCCAGCCTGGTCTTCGCGCTCGGCACCCCCACCGAACTGGAGGACGCCGAGGAGGCCGCCCAAGCCATCGCCGAGGGCCGCCCCGCCGTCGTCGAGGCCCGGGAGGAGGCCGCCTTCCGCCAGGCGCTCGCCGCCGCCGGCGCCCGCGCCCGCCTGGTGACGGAGATCGAGGGCTTGGACTATTCGAACGGCGATGAGATGACGCTGCGCGTCTACCAGTCCGCCCGAGGAGCCGCCGGATGAGCCGCAGGATCGAGATCGTGGAAGTGGGTCCCCGCGACGGCCTGCAGAACGAGAAGACGCTGCTCGAGGTCGACCAGAAGCTCGAGCTGATCCGCAGGCTGGAGGCCGCTGGCGCGAAGCGGATGGAGGTGGTCTCCTTCGTCAACCCGCGCCGGGTGCCGCAGATGGCCGGCGCCGAGGAGATCATGGCCGCCCTGCCGCCCGAGGCCGGCAAGGGCCGCATCGGCCTGGTCCTGAACATGAAGGGCTGGGAGCGCTGCGTGGAGGCCAGGTGCGACGAGGCCAATGTGGTGGTCTGCGCCACCGACGGCTTCGGCATCCGCAACCAGGGCGCCTCGGTGGCCGAGCAGGTGGATGCGCTGCGCGCCATCATGGCCGTGCGCCGCAAGGAGGACCCGCCGGTGACGGTGACCGTCTCGGTCGCCTTCGGCTGCCCGTTCGACGGCGAGGTGCCGGAGGACCGGGTGGTAGAGATCGTCTCCGCGGCCGCCGACCTGCGCGTCGCCGAGATCGCGCTGGCCGACACCATCGGGGTGGCGGACCCCTGGACCGTGCGTCGCCGCATCGAGGCGGCCCGCAAGGCCGCGCCGAACACCAAGCTGCGGATGCACTTCCACGACACCCGCAACACCGGCCTGGCCAACGCCTTCGCCAGCGTAGAGGCCGGCGTGGACGTGCTGGACGCCAGCGTCGGCGGCCTGGGCGGCTGCCCCTTCGCGCCCAACGCCACCGGCAACATCGGCACCGAGGACCTCGTCTACATGCTGGAGCGCGCCGGCTTCGAGACCGGCTACGACCTCGACGAGCTCATCGGGATCGGCACCTGGGTGTCGGACCTCCTGGGCAAGAAGGTCGCCTCGTCGGTCGGCCGGGCCGGCAGCTTCCCGTTCCGCACCGCCTGACGCACGCCCGGTGCGCGTCTTCCTCGACTTCGAGGCCTCGTCGCTGAGCGACGACAGCTATCCCATCGAAGTCGGCTGGGTCTTTGAGGACGGGACCGAGGAGGCCCACCTGATCGCGCCCGCGCCGAAGTGGACCGACTGGGATCCGGGGGCCGAGGCCATCCACGGCGTCTCCCGCGCGACGCTGCAGCGCGAGGGCGAGCCGCACGAGGCCGTGGCGCGGCGGATGCTGGAGACGCTGTCCGGGCACGAGCTCTACGCCAGCTCGCCGTCCTGGGACGGCAAGTGGCTGAGCGTGCTGCTGCGGGCGGCGGGCCTGCCGCGCCACGCCCTGCGGCTCAAGGACTCCGAGATGGCCTTCGCGGAAGCCGCCGAGGCGATCCTCGCCCCTCGCCTGTCCGAGCCGGACGCGGAGGCGGCCAAGCTCGCGATCCTGGCGCAGGCCCAGCAGGAACGCGCCGGGCGCCCCGTCGCCCACCGGGCGCTGGCGGATGCGCAGGAGGAGCGGCGGACCTGGCTGCGGGTGCAGGCGCTCGCCGCGGAATGGGGCGCTAGGCCCGGCCCCTCAAGCGCCACATGATCGGCCGCGCCACGGCGGCGCCGACCACCACCGGGACCAGCAGGAGGGCGATGGCGCGCTCCGAGACGCTGCGGGCGCGCTTCTGGAAGTAGCGGGCGAGGCCGACGCCCTTGTGGAACTCCACCTTCAGCGGGCTGGTCTGGCTGGTGTGGCCAAGGTGGATCACCTCGGCCTTCGGGTGGAACAGCACCAGACCGCCCTGCTCGCGCACCCGCCAGCAGAGGTCCACGTCCTCCACGTGCAGGAAGTACTTCTCGTCGAAGCCGCGCACGGCGTCGAAGTCCTCGCGGCGCATGCAGAAGCAGGCGCCGGAGATGGTCGGCACCGGGGTGATCTGGTCGGGGGCGGCGTCGCCCTCCCAGTGCACCTCGTAGCGTCGCCAGGCGGGCACCCGCTGGGCCAGTTGCGACAACGACAGCAGCGCGCTGAACGGGGTGATGTCGCCGCGGCGGGCGCCGCGCTGCTCCGTCCGGTCGGCGTTCAGCACCCGGCCGCCGACGATACAGGGCACGGCGCGGCCCTCGATCTCGCGGACCAGCTCGGCGATGCAGCCGGGCTGCAGGAAGGCGTCCGGATTGAGGAAGACCAGGATCTCCCCGGTGGCCGCCCGGGCGCCAAGGTTGGCGCCACGGGCGAAGCCCACGTTGCCGTGGCCGGAGATCAGCTTCACGCGGCGGTCGCGGGCGACCTCGCGCAGGCGCGCGGACTCCGCCCCGGTGGACCCGTTGTCGACGATGACGAATTCGTCGACGTGGGTGTCCGCCAGGACGCAGGCCACGCTCTCCTCGAGCGCCTCACCGGTCATGTAGACGACCATCACCACCGAGACGCTGCGGCGCTGCCGCAGGTCGTCCGGCGCCGGCGCGGGCTCTACAGCGACGATCGGTGCGGCGACGCCGTTCATCCAGCCTCCCTCGCCCCGATGTCCCCGGGCGCCGAAAGCGCCCCCCTAGCCCGGGCAAGATCGGGCGGAGTCGCCTGCAAGGCAAGCATGTTCGCCGCTGCATCCAGGGCGAGAATCTCCTGGCCGTCGGAGCCGAGGCGCCGGAGGGCCACCTTGCCCTCCTCAGCTTCGCGGCGTCCGACCACGGCGATCACCGGGACCTTGGCGAGGCTGTGCTCGCGGATCTTGTAGTTGATCTTCTCGTTGCGCAGATCGGTCTCCACCCGCAGCCCCTTCGCCCTCAGGTCGGCGGCGACCTTGTGCGCGAAGTCGTCGGCGTCGGACGTGATGGTCGTCACGACCACCTGCACGGGAGCGAGCCACAGGGGGAAAGCGCCTGCGTAGCTCTCGATCATGACGCCGATGAACCGCTCCATCGAGCCGCAGATCGCCCTGTGCAGCATCACCGGCCGCTGCTTGGATCCGTCTTCGGCCACGTATTCGGCGTCCAGTCGCTCGGGCAGCACATAGTCGAGCTGCAGCGTGCCGCATTGCCACGTGCGGCCGATGGCGTCCTTCAGGTGGAACTCGAGCTTGGGCCCGTAGAAGGCGCCTTCCCCAGGCAGGTGCTCCACCTTCTCGATGCCCGCGGCCAGCGCCGCCCGCTCCAGCTTCTGCTCCGCGGCGTCCCAGATCTCGTCCGTGCCGAACCGTTCGTCGGGACGAAGGGCCAGCTTCACGGCGTGCAGCTCCAGGCCGCAGTCGCGATAGACCGCTTCCAGCAGGCGGATGAACTTCGTCGACTCCGCCTCGATCTGGTCCTCGCGGCAGAAGATGTGAGCGTCGTCCTGGGTGAAGGCGCGCACCCGGAAGATGCCGTGCAGGGCGCCCGACGGCTCGTAGCGGTGGCAGGATCCGAACTCCGCCATGCGCAGCGGCAGGTCGCGGTAGCTCTTCTGGCCGTGGTTGAAGATCTGCACGTGGCCCGGGCAGTTCATCGGCTTGACGGCGAGGACCTCGCCCTCCTCCGTCTCGCAGGTGAACATGTTCTTGCCGAACTTCTGCCAGTGGCCGGACCGCTCCCACATCTCGCGGTCCATGATCTGCGGCGCCTTCACCTCGACGTAGCCGTCGTCGTCCAGCATGCGGCGCATGTAGGCCTCCACCGAGCGGTAGAGCGTCCAGCCCTTCGGGTGCCAGAAGATCATCCCCTTGGCCTCTTCCTGCATGTGGAAGAGGTCCATGGCCCGGCCGATCTTGCGGTGGTCGCGCTTCTCGGCTTCCTCGATGCGGTGGATGTAGGCCTCGAGCTCGGCCTCGGTGGCCCAGGCCGTGCCGTAGATGCGCTGGAGCATCGGGTTGCGGTGGTCGCCGCGCCAGTAGGCTCCGGCCAGCTTGGTCAGCTTGAAGGCCTTGCCCGCCGCCTTCGTGGACGGCAGGTGCGGCCCCCGGCAGAGGTCCTTCCACTGGCCCTGCTTGTAGACCGTGATCTTCTCGCCGGCCGGGATGCTCTCGATGATCTGGGCCTTGTACTCCTCGCCGATGTCGCGGAAGTGCCGGATCGCCTCGTCGCGGTCCCACTCCTCGCGGCGGATCGGCTCGTCGCGGTCGACGATCTCCTTCATCCGCTGCTCGATCTTGGCCAGGTCATCCAGGCTGAACGGCTCATCGCGGGCGAAGTCGTAGTAGAAGCCGTCCTCGATGGCCGGACCGATCGTCACCTGGGTGCCGGGGAACAGCTCCTGCACGGCCTCGGCCAGGATGTGGCTGACGTCGTGGCGGATGGTCTCCAGCGCCTCGGGCGCCTCGCGCGTCAGGATCTCGAACCTGCCGCCCTTCTCCAGCGGCCGGTCGAGGTCGAGGAGCTCGCCGTCCAGCTTGATGAGGATGGCCTTCTTCTCCAGCGACTTGGAGATGCCGGCGGCCACGTCGCGCCCCGTCACGCCTTCGTCGAAGGAGCGCTTGGAGCCGTCGGGGAAAATCAGGTCGATCATGTCTTACGGGTTCCGGGTGCGGGCGGCGGCGGGTCGTAGCCCGCCGGGCCCCAGGGATTGCAGCGGCACACCCGGCGCGCGCCCAGCCAGGCGCCGCGCCAGGGGCCATGACTGATCAGGGCCTGCGCCGTGTACTCCGAACAGGTCGGGAGGAACCGGCACTGCCGCCCGATCAGCGGCGAAAGCGTCAGCTTGTAGGCGCGCAACGCGCCCCTGACGCACCTCTCGTAGAAAGTCATGCCGGCTACGGGATGGATGAAAGTCGGGCCGGGCTTACGCCCCGCTCACGAGAGGATCAAGCCGCGCCGGCGGGGCTAGTTCGCGCCGTGGCCTGCCGCACAGCCTCGGTCACGGCCTCGAACGCGAGCAGCGTCGAGGCGTGGCGGGCCGGGTAGTCCTTCACGGGCGCGAGCATTTCCAGATCCGAAAACCGTCCATCGGGCGGCGAACCACCCTCTTTCAGCATAGCACGGAACTGGTCGCGGGCCACTTCCAGCTCCGGAAGGGTGGCGCCGATCACATGGGCGCCCAGCACCGAGGCCGCGGCCTGGCCCAGCGCGCAGGCCTTCACCTCCTGGGCGAAGTCGGCGACGACGCCGTCCTCCACCTTCACGTCGACCAGAACCCGGCTGCCGCACAGCTTGGCCACCTTCTCGACGCTCGCGTCGGGCGCGTCGAGCCGCCCGACCCGCGGCAGGTTGGCCGCGAGCTTCAGGAGCTTCGCCGAATAGAGGTCGTCGATCATCGGCCCTTAGTTCCGGATCGCGGGCCGGTCTGTCAAACGCCGGACCGCTGGCGCGTCAGCGCGCCGCGACCGCCGCCATGAAGACGATGGCGGCGATGGTGATCCAGATGATCGAGTTGACCAGCATGCGCAGCAGGCCGCGCTCGTGCTCGTCGGTCGTGCCGAGCCGGTCGGCGAGCATGTTGCCGGGCGTGTAGAAGATCGACTTGAGCAGGTTCATGACGGGCGCCCTTCGCCGCCGTCCATCGGCGACCGAAGGCGTCCGAATATCCGACCACAGCAGTCGGACATACTCCGGGAAAGTACGTAGCTGGGCCGCCCGCTCAGCTCTGCCGGGCCTGCCAGGCGGCCTCGGCGCGCGCCTTCAAGGCCTCGTTCATCTGGCCGAAGCCCCGATGCACCGAGCGACCCACCTGGCGAAGCGCGCTCTTGGCCAGCAGGCCCTGGAACAGCTCGCCGTTGTTGACGATGCAGCCGGCCTCGGAGAGCGCGTCGATCTCGATGAAGCGGATGGACTTCATCAGCCCGCCCATCAGGGTCAGCCGCCAGTGGAGCTGCTCGTTGGGCACCCATTCCAGCACCACCGGCTGGATCTGGCGCTCGGCCTGGCCCGGCAGCGCGAGCGTCATGTCGAGGGTTTCGCCGAGCCGGATCTGCCCGACGGCGCGGGGATAGAGCGGGTTCCACTCGTGCCAGCGCTCCAGGTCGTAGAGCACGTCCCAGATCACCTCGGCCGGCGCCTGCACGCCGATGCGGTGCTCGATACGGATGCCGGTGGGGCCCTTGGGCTTCACCGGCTTGGGGGCGCCGGGAAGCTGCGGTCCGGCGGCGGGGCCGCGCGAGCCGAACATGCCGGCCTTCATCTGTGGGGGCGGAGTGAAACCCATCACGCCTGTTCCTTGATCCTCCAGGTGGCGCCGGTCGGGCCGTCCATGACCTCGACGTTCAGCGCCGCCAGTTCAGCCCTTATACGATCGGCTTGCGGCCAATCCTTGGCGGTCCGGGCCGCTTGCCGCGCGGCGAGCAGCTCTTCCACCTTGGCCTTCAGGCTATCGTCGGCCCCGCCCTGGAACCAGGCTTGCGGGTCGCCGGCGAGGAAACCCATCAGGCCCCCAGCCTGCCGCAGCAGGTCGCGGCCGCTGGCGGCGGCGGCGACGTCCTTGGCCATCACCGCGCTCCGGACCAGGTCGGCCAGCTGGAACAGGGCGGCAAACGCGCCCGGCGTGTTGAGGTCGTCCTCGAGCGCCGCGAACACCGCCTCGTAGGCCTTGCGCTGGGCCGGGGTCTCCCGACCGCCTGCGGCCGGGTCGCCCTCGCCGGACAGGAAGCGGGCGGTGTCGTCCAGCACACGGTAGAGCCGGTCGAGCGCGCTCTTGGCCTGCTCGATCAGTTCGCCGTTCCACTCCAGGGGCGCGCGGTAGTGCCCGACCAGCAGAGCCCAGCGCAGGGCCTCGCCCGGATATTGCTTCAGGAGGTCGTGGGCCAGGGCGACGTTGCCCAGGCTCTTGGACATCTTCTCCTCGGCCATGTTCAGGAAGCCGTTGTGCAGCCAGAAGCGGGCGTACTCGCGCCCGTGGCCGGCGCACACGCCCTGGGCCAACTCGTTCTCGTGATGCGGGAAGACGAGGTCGATGCCGCCGCCGTGGATGTCGATGGGCAGGCCGAGCGCCTGGTCGATCATCGCCGTGCACTCGATGTGCCAGCCGGGCCGGCCGGGGCCCCAGGGGCTTTCCCACTCGGGCTCGCCGGGCTTCGAGGGCTTCCAGAGGACGAAGTCGCGCGGGTCCTGCTTGTAGGGCGCCACGTCCACCCGGGCGCCGGCGATCAGGTCCTCCAGCGGGCGGCCCGAGAGCTTGCCGTAGTCGGCGAAGGCCTGAGTGTTGAAGAGCACGTGCCCCTCGGCGGCATAGGCGGCGTTGTTGCGCACCAGGTCGCCGATCATGGCGACGATGGCCTCCATGGTCTCCGTCGCCCGCGGCTGGAAGGTCGGCGGCAGGGCGCCGAGCGCGGCGGCGTCGGCGTTGTAGGCCGCCAGATAGCGCTCGGTGATCTCGCGGATCGGCACGCCCTCGGCCTGGGCCTTCGCGTTGATCTTGTCGTCCACGTCCGTGACGTTGGCCGCGTAGAGGACGTGGTCCTCGCCGTAGATGTGGCGCAGCACCCGGAACAGCAGGTCGAAAACCACCACCGGCCGGAAGTTGCCGATGTGGGCGAAGTTGTAGACCGTCGGCCCGCACACATACATCGTCACCCGCTCGGGATCCTGGGGCGCGAAGGGCCGCTTCGAGCGGCTCATGGTGTCGTACAGGTGCAGGGTCATGGTCTCGGGCTAACGCAGCGTTACAGTTGCCGCCGGCGGCGGCCTGCCCATATACATTTCGCCCGGACGGGAGGCCACGGGAACCATTCCGGGGGCCCTCCATCCAATGTGTAGGGTGGCACGCGTCATTTCCGGGACCTTCGTCCCGGCGCAACTCAGCCCTGGAAAGAACCGCCTCAGACATGGACGCCATCCGCGACCGAACCCTGGTCGGAGCCGATCAGGAACTTGAAGCCGTGAAGCGCCCGACGCGCGAAGAAGCGATGGAGGCGGTGCGCACGCTCATCGCCTGGGCCGGCGACGATCCCCGGCGCGAAGGCGTGATCGACACCCCCAAGCGCGTGGTCGACGCCTACGCCGAATGGTTCGAGGGCTACCACCTCGACCCGGCCAAGGAGCTGTCGCGCACCTTCGAGGACGTGCAGGGCTACGACGACATCGTCATGCTGCGCGACATCGAGGTGGAGAGCCACTGCGAGCACCACATGGCCCCGTTCCTCGGCAAGGCCTACGTCGCCTACATGCCGACCAACCGGGTGGTCGGCATCTCCAAGCTGGCCAAGGTGGTCGAGATCTTCGCCCGCCGGCTCCAGACCCAGGAAACCATGACCCAGCAGATCGCCGACGCCATCACCGACAGCCTGCGCCCGGCCGGCGTGGCGGTCCTGATCGACGCGGCGCACCAGTGCATGACCACGCGCGGCGTCCACCACCGTCACGTCTCGACTATCACCACCCAGTTCACCGGGGTCTTCAAGACCGACCCGACGCTGCGCCAGCGCTTCCTGGACTTCGTGAACCGGAAGTAGCGCGCCGCCCGGCCTCCGCTGTCGCGCGACAGGGGAGGCCGGGCGCACGCGGCCGCATTGCCGTGCTTGATCTTTGGCCATGAGTGGGCCGGGGTGACGGCATGAAGTGGCTCTTGCTGATCGCCGTCCTCGTCGCCGTCGCCCTGCTCGCCACGCGCGGGATCTGGCGAGGGCCGACGGATCGCGCGCCTCCCCCACCCGCGGCGCGGATCTCGGCCGACTGCGAGGGACCGGCCGAGTTCGCCGAAGCGGCGCGGGCCAATGCGCGCGACTTCGCCGGCCTCCCCTGGGCCCCGTTCGGCGTCGAAGAGCGCGGCTGGGACGCCTATGCCCCGGTGATCGCACGGGAGGTGGGGACCGACTGCGCGCCCGACTCGCCGGGCTTCGCCGCCGCCCTCGCGAGATGGCAGGCCGGCCAGAAGCTCCCGGCCACGGGCCGCGTGGACGCCGCCAGCTTCGAGAAGATGCGGGTGGCCTGGATGCTGCGACGGCCGTTCGTGATCGCCACCCGCCAGGGACAGTGTCCGCAGGCTCCCGCCGAGGCGACCCTCGCCCAGGCTCGCCCTGAGGAGGGTTACTGGCGAAAGCCGGTGCAGCTCCGCCCGGCGGCGCTCGAGGCCTACCGCAAGCTCGTCGCCGCCGCGCGCCGCGACGTCCCCGATCTCGCCGCCGACCCGGAGCTGCTCACCATCGTCTCGGGCTACCGCAACCCGCAGGCCGATGCGGCCCGCTGCGCGGCGGCGGGGAACTGCGGCGGGCCGGCGCGGGCCAACTGCTCGGCGCACCTGACGGGCCTGGCGACGGACCTCTACGTTGGCGCCGCGCCCGGCCAGGATCCCACCTCCAGCACCGACACCAACCGCTCCTTCCAGGCGCAGACCCGGCTCTACGCCTGGATGGCGCGCAACGCCGAGCGCTTCGGCTTCGTCGGCTATCCTTACGAGCCCTGGCACTGGGAATGGACCGGCGAGCCCGTCACCCCCTAGGCCCGGGGGCGGCGGCGCGGCATATGTCGGGGATGGACAAGCACGACCTAGAGCAGGGCGAGACGCTCGCGCCCCGGTTCGACGCCAACGGCCTGATCGCGGCGGTGGCGACGCACGCCGACACCGGCGAGGTGCTCATGCTGGCCTGGATGAACGCCGAGGCCCTGGACCGCACCCTCGCCACCGGCGAGGCCCACTACTGGAGCCGCTCGCGCGGCGAGCTCTGGCACAAGGGCGCGACCAGCGGCCAGGTGCAGACGGTCGCCGAACTGCGCGTCGACTGCGACCAGGACGCCGTCTGGCTGAAGGTCCGGCCGCAGGGCGACGGCGGCGCCTGCCACACCGGCGCACGGTCCTGCTTCTACCGCGCCATCGAGGGCGGCAGACTGGTGCGCCGGCCATGACCGTCCTGCAGGCGCTGCTGGCCTTCGGAGTGGCCGCGGCCCTCCTCACGATCACCCCTGGGCTGGACACCGCCCTCGTCCTGCGTACCGCCGCCGTGGAGGGGCCGAAGCGCGCGGCCCTGGCCGGCGTCGGCATCGTGGCGGGGTGCCTGGTGTGGGGCGCGGCCGTGGCCTTCGGCCTGGGCGCGTTGCTGGACGCCTCCCAGCTCGCCTTCCAGGTGCTGAAGTGGGCGGGCGCGGCCTACCTTGTCTGGCTCGGCGTGAACCTGATCCTGAAGCCCCGCGACCGGTTCGACGCGGCGAGCGCGCCGGTCCAGGACGGCGACGGCCTCGCCTGGATGCGCCGCGGCTTCCTCACCAACCTGCTGAACCCCAAGGTCGGCGTCTTCTACGTCAGCTTCCTGCCGCAGTTCCTGCCACAGGGCGTGGCGGCCGGGCCGTTCATCTTCCTGCTGGCCGCGCTGCACGGCGCGATGGGGCTCGCCTGGTTCGCGGCCCTGATCGCCGCCACCCGGCCGATCGCCGGCGCCCTGCAGAAGGCCGCCATCGTCCGCTGGCTGGACCGCCTGACCGGCGGCGTTTTTCTGGCGTTCGGCCTGCGCCTGGCCCTGGAGCGGCGCTAGGCCTCGGCCGGCTGCGCCACCCCGGTCCCGTCGGGCCGCACGACGAAGCGCTTCACAGGGGCCGCCGTGAACGCCGGCTCGACGATGGTGGAAACCGCCACCATCTCCGCCCTCGCCTCGCCACGGGTCAGGGTGAGCAGGACGAAACCCTTGGCCATCTGGTTGTTGTAGAGCACCTCGGGATTGGCCCGGGCGATGATCTCGCCGAAGTCCAGGCCCTTCACCACCTCGCCGGCGCCGGGGCTGGTGATCCCGGTCGTGCCGAACTCCGCCGCCACCCGCCGGCCCGACGCGTCCTTCAGCTCGTTCGCCCAGAAGGAGTGGCTGTCGCCCGAGAGCACGATAGGCCGGGCCCTGGCCTGGCGGAACAGGCCGTAGAGCCGCTCCCGGTCCGCCGGATAGCCGTCCCACATGTCGAGCGCCGCCGGCACGCCCAGGGCCGCGGCCTCGTCGCGCCGCTCGATGCGCCGCAGCGCCCGGGGCTCGACCTTGGCCGCCTCGTCGGGGGTCAGCGCCGCGCGCAGCGGCGCGTCGACGCGGGCCATGACCACCTGGTTGCCGATCACCTGCCAGGCATGGCCGGCCTTCACCGAAGCGGCCAGTTCACGGCCGATCCAGGCCTCCTGGGCCGGGCCCATCATCCGCCGGGCGGGATCGTTGAGCCGGGCCTTGAAGGCGGCGACGTCCGGCTTGCCGTCCACCATCGGCAGGTCGCGCTCGAGGTCGAGCTGCTGGTCGCGAGCGGCGAGCCTGGTCTCCACCATGATCAGCTGCGCCAGGTCGCCGAACCGGAAGCTGCGGGCGGCGGCCTCCGCCAGGCCCTGGCCGGGCGCGGGCTCGCGGATTGGCATCCACTCGTAATAGGCCTTCAGCGCCACCGCCTTGCGCGCGGCCCAGTCGCCCTCGGCGCCCGGCGTGTGGTTCTCGGCGCCGTTCATCCAGCTGTCGTTGGCCGTCTCGTGGTCGTCCCAGGCGACGATCCAGGGCGCGCGGGCGTGCGCCGCCTGCAGGCCGGGATCGGACTTGTACTGGGCGTGGCGCGTCCGGTAGTCGGCCAGGCTGACGATCTCGCGGTAGGGCGCATGCCGGCGCTGGGGCGCGACGGGCGAGTTGTCGCCGTAGCTGTCGGGCCCGCCGTACTCGTAGATGTAGTCGCCGAGGTGCAGCACCGCGTCCACGCGCGGCAGGTCGGCGATAGCTTGGTAGGCGTGGAAGTAGCCGTTCGGATAGAGGCTGCAGGAGGCCACAGCCAGGACCACGTCCTTCACCCCGCCGGCCGGCAGGGTGCGGGTGCGGCCGGTGGGCGAGGCCACCCCCGCCGCTTCGAACGCGAAGGCGTAGGCCCGGCCCGGCGTCAGCCCCGCCACGTCCACCTTGCAGGTGTAGTCGCGACCGGGGCCTGTGACGCCGACGCCCGATCTCGCGCCGCCCGCGCGCCGGTCCACGGGATCGAGCCGCCAGCGGTATTCGATTTCGCCGCCGGGCGTTTCCGGCGTGATCCGGGTCCAGATCACCACCCGGTCCTGCAGCGGGTCGCCCGAGGCCACGCCGTGGCGGAACGCCACCGTTCCCGTCGTCGCCTGCGCGGCGGCCGGCCCGGCCGCCCCAAGACCCAGCAGCGCCAGCGCGCGTCGCCTGTCGATCCTCATGGTCGTTCCCCCCGTGTCCCGCCCGTAGTATGGCCGCGACATCACCACAGGAGCATGACAGGCATGTCGAAGGAAGGCCTCCACGTCCCCCGCGAGAAGCTGTCCCGGGACACGCTGAACAAGCACTACGCCATCACCTCGATCATCGAGGAGCTGGAGGCCGTCGACTGGTACCGGCAGCGGGCCGACGACTGCGACGACGCCGAGCTGAAGGCCATCCTGCTGCACAACGCCCGCGAGGAGCTGGAGCACGCGGCCATGGTGCTGGAGTGGCTGCGCCGCAACGACGACGAGGCAGCCGAACAGTTCAAGGAATACCTGTTCAAGGACGGCTCCATCGCCGGCCACGAGGAAGGCGCCAGCGAGAAGCATGGCCTCTGAGGACGACCTCGGGATCGAGACGGAGGCGGAGCCGGCCGGCGTCCTCTCCGTCGAGATCGCCGCCGAGGAGGCCGGCGAGCGGATCGACAAGGCGCTGGCCCTTCGCCTGCCGGAGCTGTCGCGGGCCCGCCTGCAGGCGCTGATCGCCGAGGCCCGCGTCAGCGTCGATGGCCGCCCGGTGACCAGCGGCTCGGCCAAGACCATGGCCGGGACCTACCGCGTCGAGGTCCCGCCGCCGGAGCCGGCGGAGCCGCAGGCCGAGGCGATCCCGCTCACCATCCTCTACGAGGACGCGCACCTCGTCGTGCTCGACAAGCCGCCGGGCATGGCCATGCACCCGGCGCCGGGAAGCGAACGCGGCACCGTGGTCAACGCCCTCCTGCACCACTGCGGGGAGAGCCTCTCGGGCATCGGCGGCGTGGCGCGGCCGGGCATCGTCCACCGCATCGACAAGGAGACCTCCGGCGTGGTGGTGGCCGCCAAGAGCGACGCCGCGCACCAGGGGCTCTCGGCCCTGTTCGCCGCCCACGACATCGAGCGGGTCTACGTCGCCTTCACGCGCGGCGCGCCGAACCCGTCGCGCGGCACCATCGAGGGCGCGATCGCCCGCTCCACCCACGACCGCAAGAAGATGGCCCTGGTGAAGTCCGGCGGCCGCCACGCGATCACCCACTACAGGGTCGAGCGCACCTTCGGCCCGCAGGAGAAGCCGCTGGCGGCCCGCGTCGCCTGCCGGCTGGAAACCGGGCGCACCCACCAGATCCGCGTGCACCTGGCGTCGAAGGGGACGCCCTGCCTGGGCGACCCCACCTACGGCTCCGGCCCGCCGGCCGAGAAGGTGCGCGAGGCGGTGCGGGCGTCGGGGCTCGCGCGCCAGGCGCTGCACGCCGCCGTGCTGGGTTTCCGCCACCCGGTCACCGGCGAGGACCTGCGCTTCGAGAGCCCGCTGCCGGCCGACATGGCGCGGCTGGAGAGCCTACTGGCGGCGCTCTGAGCCAAGGCGCACGAGCGTCAGGACCGCGGCGATCCCCGCGAGGCTGAGCGCCAGGAACCGCGGATCGTGGCGGCCGCCGAAGAACGGCAGCGAGAAGGCGGCGACGTTGTCGAGGGCGTGGAACAGGGCGACGGCGAAGACGCTGCGGCCGGCCCCGAAGTAGAGCCGGGTCATCACCACGCGAACCGCGACGATGTTGGCGCATTGCCAGGCGATCCAGTCCCAGCCGCGGCCGGCCTGCAGGAAGGGCACGACGTGCCAGAGGGCCCAGAAGGCGCCCAGCAGCAGGGCGGCGCGCAGCTCGCCGAGCCGGCGGGCCATGGGCTCGATGGCGTAGCCGCACCAGCCCAGCTCCTCGCCGAGGCCGGCGGCCAGGAAGGCCACGAACATGGCGAGGTAAATCCAGGGCGTAGCGCCCGTGCCCGTCGGTGCGCCGTCGACCACGGTCCAGGCGACGAGGCCCAGCGCCGGCATCAGCAGGATCAGCAGGGGCCAGGCGCCGCGGCCGCGCATGCGGCCGCCGTCGAACGCGCGCCGCAGGAAGGCCGCCAGCGCGCCGCGCCCGCCGGAGCGCGCCACGAGGATCGCCGCCGCCACCGCCGGCATGAAGGCCATCAGCCCACTGAGCGGCAGGCCCGCCAGCGGCTGGACCGGCGCGAGCGCCCCGAGGATCCAGAACGGGAGCGAGAGGACGAGAACGAGGGCGAAGAAGGGGATGAGCCCCCTCTCGCCCTCCGCCTCCTCCGCCGGCCCGCGCATGCGCATGACCGCAGGCTAGCGCGGCGGGCGGCCGCCGGTCTTGCGAATGGTCAAGCCGGCACGGCCTCGCCGGCCGCGGCGGCCTCGAGCTTGGCCACGTCCAGCTTGACCATCTGCATCATGGCCGTGGTCACCCGCTTCACCACCTCGGTGTCCTCGTCGGTGATGAGGTCGATGAGCCGCTGGGGCGTGACCTGCCAGCTGAAGCCGAACCTGTCCTTCAGCCAGCCGCACTGGCTCTCGCGGCCGCCGCCCTCCAGCAGCTTCTCCCAGTAGTAGTCGACCTCCGCCTGGTCCTTGCAGCGGATCTCCATCGAGACCGCCTCGCTGAAGGTGAAATGCGGGCCGCCGTTGATGCCGACGAACGGCTGCCCGTCGAGCTCCCACTCAACCGTAACCGCGGTCCCGGCGGGACCCGGGCCGACTTCGGTGTACCGGGCGATCTTGCCCACCTTCGAATTGGGGAAGATCGAGACGTAGAAGTTGGCCGCCTCTTCGGCGTTGGCGTCGAACCAGAGGTTCGGAGTGATCTTCGGCATGGTCGCCTCCTCTTTCGGAACAGCTCCCCAAGGACGCGCGGCGCGGCGCGGCGCCGACAACCAGGCGCCGGTTTTGCGCTGGCGCAAAGCTTTACTGCACGCCCTGTGAGAATCCTTCGCCTTGATGGCGCCCAAGTCGGGGCGTAGAAAACCCGACTAGAGCAGTCGGACATTCGCGCCGTCCTCCCAGGCGGCCTAGCTTCACCGCAACCTCGTACCTATCTCACTGGTTGGAGGGGGCGGATGGTCCTTGCGCGTGGTCGCGCCGATGGCCCGAACGTCCGGGAAAATTGAGGGGATAATCCATGGCCGCTACGTCGCTTGCCGTGATGTCGCCGGAAGGCGGCCTCAGCCGGTACCTGTCAGAAATCCGCAAGTTCCCGATGCTGGCCAAGGACGAGGAGTTCATGCTCGCCAAGGCGTGGCAGGAACACCAGGATCCCGAGGCGGCGCACCGCCTCGTCACCAGCCACCTGCGTCTTGTGGCGAAGATCGCCATGGGCTACCGCGGCTACGGCCTGCCGATCGGCGAGGTGATCTCCGAAGGCAACGTCGGCCTGATGCAGGCGGTGAAGAAGTTCGACCCGGACAAGGGCTTCCGGCTGGCCACCTACGCCATGTGGTGGATCCGGGCCTCGATCCAGGAATACATCCTGCGCTCGTGGTCGCTCGTGAAGATGGGCACCACCGCGGCGCAGAAGAAGCTGTTCTTCAACCTGCGCAAGGCGAAGTCCGAGATCGCCGCCCTGCAGGAAGGCGACCTGCGCCCCGACCAGGTCAGCCAGATCGCCACCAAGCTCGGCGTGCTGGACGAGGAAGTGATCAGCATGAACCGCCGGCTGTCCGGCGGGGACGCCTCGCTGAACTCGCCCCTGCGCGCCGACTCCGAGAGCGAGTGGCAGGACTGGCTGGTGGACGAGGACACCCCCTCGCAGGAGAGCCTGGTCGCAGAGGAGCAGGAGAAATCCATCCGCATGAGCCTGCTCGAGGAGGCGATGACGGAGCTCACCGATCGGGAGCGCCACATCCTCACCGAGCGGCGGCTGAAGGACGAGCCCACCACGCTCGAAGAGCTCGCCTCGCAGTACGGCGTCAGCCGCGAGCGGGTCCGCCAGATCGAGGTGCGGGCCTTCGAGAAGCTGCAGAAGTCGATGCGGGCGGCCGCGGAGGAGCGGAACCTCGTCGACGCCTGAGCCGGCGTCGATGATCGGACACGCAAAGGGCGCCCCGAGCGATCGGCGGCGCCCTTCTTCTTTTCAGCCTCGGGCCGCGATCAGAGCCGGACGACCCGCTTCTCGTCGTGCTGCGCCGGGAGGTAGCTGAGCAGCGGCACGGCGCGGCGCTCCACCTCGATGGCCGTCAGGTCCGGCTTGCTGCGGGCCTCGAACAGGAAGTGGTGGAAGGCGGTCGCCGCGGCGGCCAGCTTCTCGTCGCCAAGCGCGCGGCCGGCCTCCAGCAGTTCGTCGGTCTGGGCCACCAAGGCGCGCAGCGCCTGGCCGCGCTCCTCCTCGATCGCCGCGGCGGCCGAGCGGATGATCTTCAGCGCCTGGGCGATGCGGGCGGCCTCGGCAGTGGGCTCGGTGTCGGCGTGGCGTTTCAGCGGGCCGGAATAGTCGCCGGAGTTGAACCGCCGGCGGTCGGGGCCGACATAGCCCACGGCCTCCACCCAGTCGCGGCGGTGCAGGGTGACCGCTTCCAGCCTTTTCACCAGGTCCTTCACCGTAAAGGGCTTGCGCAGGAACTCGTGCACGCCGGCGTCGCGGGCCGCGAGGATCGAGGCGGCCGTCGCCTGGCCGGTGAGGAGGATCACCGGCGCCTTGCGGCAGGCGAGGTCGGAGCGGCGCAGCTTCCGGGTGAAGGCGATGCCGTCCACCTTCTCGGAGGCGAGCTCACAGAAGATGATCTGCGGATTGACCCGGTCGGCCAGCTTCAGCGCCTTGTCGACGGTGGTGGCGGTCCAGATCTCCGGCTTGGACACCGTGCGCATGAGCTCGCCGATGACCCGCGCGCCGGTCGGCTGCGGGTCCACGACGAGCACCCGTTGCAGCATGGGCGCCATGCGCTGGATAGTCTTGTTGTCGTTATTGGCGAACACGAGCGGTCTCCCCGCGCGTGGTATGCGCCCGGGACGGTAAAGAACGCCTTGACGATGCGGCGTTCGCCGAACGGCTGCGTCAGTCCTGGAAGGGGTCGCGCATCAGGATGGTGTCGTCCCGCTGCGGACTGGTCGAGAGCAGCGCCACCGGGGCCCCGATGAGCTCCTCGATCCGCCGCACGTACTTCACCGCGCTGGCCGGCAGATCGCGCCAGGACCGGGCGCCCTGGGTGGTTTCGCTCCAGCCCTCCATCTCCTCGTAGACGGGAGTCAGCGCGGCCTGGGCCTTCAGGCCGGCCGGAAGGTAGCCGACCTCCTGGTCGCCCAGCCGGTAGCTGGTGCAGATCTTCAGCGTCGGCAGGCCGTCCAGCACGTCGAGCTTGGTCAGCGCGATGCCGCCGATGCCGTTCAGCGCCACCGACTGGCGGACCAGGGCGGCGTCGAACCAGCCGCAGCGGCGCGAGCGGCCGGTCACCGTGCCGAATTCCCGGCCCACCGTGCCCAGGTGCTGGCCCACCTCGTCGAACAGCTCGGTGGGGAACGGCCCCTCGCCCACGCGCGTGGTGTAGGCCTTCACGATCCCCAGCACGTAGCCCACGCCCTTCGGACCCAGGCCCGAACCGGCTGCGGCCTGACCGGCCACCGTGTTGGAGGAGGTCACGTAAGGGTAGGTGCCGTGATCCACGTCCAGCAGGGCGCCCTGGGCGCCTTCGAACAGCACCCGGCGGCCCTTCTTCACCACTTCGTCCAGCAGCAGCCAGGCCGGGCGGGCGAAGGGCAGGATCTTCGGCGCCAGCGCCTCCAGCTCGGCCAGCAGGGCCCGGCCGTCGTATTCGGGCAGGCCGAGGCCCCGGCGCAGCGGGCCGTGGTGGGCGAGCAGGCGGTCGATCTTCACCTCCAGCGCCTCGCGGTCGGCGAGGTCGGCCACCCGGATCGCGCGGCGGCCGACCTTGTCCTCGTAGGCCGGGCCGATGCCGCGCCCTGTGGTGCCGATCTTGTTCTGGGCCGCCGCCTCTCGCGCCTGGTCGAGGTCGCGGTGCAGCGGCAGGATCAGGGCGGCGTTGTCCGCCACAACCAGCAGCTCGGGCGTGATCGCCACGCCCTGCCCGCCGAGGGTCTCGATCTCCTTCAGGAGGTGCCAGGGATCGACCACCACCCCATTACCGATCACCGACAGCTTGCCCTGGACCACGCCGGAGGGAAGCAGGGACAGCTTGTAGGTCTGGTCGCCGACGACGAGGGTGTGGCCGGCGTTGTGGCCGCCCTGGAAGCGCACGACCACGTCGGCCCGGTTGGACAGCCAGTCCACCAGCTTGCCCTTACCCTCGTCGCCCCACTGGGCGCCGATAACGGTGACATTGGCCATGGATACGATCTCCCGACCTGCCCGGGAGGAGACCAGCGGCCCTTCGACAGGTGCTCGGCGGCTGGACTTGGATCGATTGTCGGCCGCGCGTTTAGACCAGCGGGGGGTTCGCCTCAAGCCCCTCGCGCGCTATCACCCCGATCATGGACATCCCCCGCTTCCACCTGGCCTTCCCCGTGCGCGACCTGGAGGAGGCCCGCGGCTTCTACGGTGGGCTGCTGGGCTGCCCCGAGGGGCGGTCGAGCCCGGAGTGGATCGACTTCGACTTCTACGGCCACCAAATCGTCGCCCACCTGTCGCCCGAGGAGGCCGGCCACAAGGCCACCAATCCGGTGGACGGCCACGACGTGCCGGTCCGCCACTTCGGCGCGATCCTCACCCTGCCCGCCTGGCAGGCCCTGGCCGAAAAGCTCCGCGGCGCGGGGGTGAAGTTCGTCATCGAGCCGAACATCCGCTTCAAGGGCCAGCCCGGCGAGCAGGCGACGATGTTCTTCCTCGACCCCTCCGGCAACGCGCTGGAGTTCAAGGCCTTCGCCGACGACGCCATGGTCTTCGCGAAATGAACGCCGTGGTCCCGACGATCACCTTGGCCGACATCGAGGCCGCCGCGGCCCGTCTGAAGGGCCAGGCGGTCGAGACCCCGCTGATCGAGAGCCCGGCGCTGAACGAGCGCCTGGGCCTGCGCGTCCTGATCAAGCCCGAGACGCTGCAGCGGGTGGGCGCCTTCAAGTTCCGCGGCGCCTACAACCGCCTGGTCCAGCTCGACGCCGACCAGCGCGCGCGCGGCGTCGTGGCCTTCTCCTCCGGCAACCATGCCCAGGGCGTGGCGCTGGCGGCGAAGTTGCTGGGCCTGCCGGCGGTGATCGTGATGCCGGACGACGCGCCGTCGGTGAAGGTGGAGGCGACCAAGGGCTACGGCGCGGAGGTGCGCTTCTACAACCGCCTGACCGGCCAGACCCGCGAGCAGATCGCAGCCGAGATCGCGAAGGAACGCGGCGCGGTCGTGGTGCCGGCCTTCGACGACCCGCACATCGTCGCCGGCCAGGGCACGGTGGGGCTGGAGATGGTGCGCCAGGCGCAGGCGCTGGGCGCCACGCTGGACGCCGCCATCGCCCCGATCAGCGGCGGCGGCCTGCTGGCGGGCATGGCCACCGCGATCAAGGCGCTATCGCCGCAGACCGCCATTGTGGGCGCCGAGCCGGCCGCCTTCGACGACACCCTGCAGTCGCTGCAGAAGGGGGAGCGGGTGACCATCAAGCCCTCGGGCCGCTCCTACTGTGACGCGCTGGAGAGCCCCTTTCCGGGCGAGATCACCTTCCCGATCATGCGGCGCACGGTGGCTGACGTGGCGACCGTCACCGACGCCGAGGTGGCCGAGGCCATGCGCTACGCTTTCGCGACGCTGAAGCTCGTCGTCGAGCCCGGCGGCGCCGCAGGCCTGGCCGCGCTGCTGGCCGGCAAGGTGAAGCCGTTCGGACCGACGGTGGGCCTCGTGCTCTCCGGCGGCAACGTGGATCCCGAGTTCTTCGCCAGGGTGCTCCGCGGCGAGGCCTAGGCTCCCTCTCCCGCGGACGGGAGAGGGACCATCCTAGAGCCGGTCCTCGGGCGCGGGCCGGAGGGGCGCCGCCTCACGCGGGGTGACGAGCTTGCCGAGCCGCGGCCGGACCCAGTTCTCGAAGTCGTCCACGAAGCGGTAGACCACCGGCACCAGCACCAGCGACAGCAGCGTCGAGGTGATCAGGCCGCCGATCACCGCCACGGCCATGGGCTGGCGGAACTCGGCGCCCTTCTCCAGCGCCAGCGCCGTCGGCAGCATGCCCGCGGCCATGGCGACCGTGGTCATGATGATCGGCCGGGCCCGCTCGCGGCAGGCCTCGATCAGGGCGTCGTGCTGGGTCATCCCCTCCCGCTCGCGCTCGATCGCGTACTCGACCAGCAGGATCGAGTTCTTCGCCGCCAGACCCATCAGCATCAGGAAGCCGATCAGCGAGGGGATCGAGAGCGAGAGGTTGAAGATCAGCAGCCCGATGAACGCGCCGCCCACCGCCAGCGGCAGGGCCGCCAGGATGACGATCGGCTTGAAGAAGCTCTGGAACAGCAGCACCAGCACCGCGAACATCAGGAACACCGCGGTGGCGAAGGCCACCACGAAGCCGCCGAACATCTCGGCCATCGCCTCGGCGTCGCCGATCGCGCCCGGCTCCACGCCCTTCGGCAGGTTCTTCATGATCGGCAGGTCGTGGACGGCCTTGGTGGCCTCGCCAAGCTCGACGCCGTCGGCCAGCTCGGCCTGGATGGTCACCTGCCGCTGGCGGTTCAGGCGGTCGATCCGGGCGGGACCGGCCTGGAAGGCCACGTCGGCCACGGCCCCCAGGGTGGTGGTCTCCCCGGTCGCGGTGGGCAGGCGAAGCTGCTTGATCTGCTCGATGTCGGCCCGCGCGCCTTCCGGCAAACGGATGCGGATCGGGATCCGGCGCTCGCCCTCGTTCAGCTTGGGCACATTGGCCTCGATGTCGCCGACCGTGGCCACCCGCGCCGCCTGGGCGATGGTCGCCACCGACACGCCGAGGCGCGCGGCTTCGTCGGGCTTGGGTCGGATCACCACCTCGGGACCGACCGGCGGGTTGGCCGGACGGGGATCGACGACCACGTCGACGCCGCGCATCTGCTGCTCGAGCGCGAGGGCCGCGCGCTCCAGCGCGTCAGGATCCTGCCCGGTGAGCACCTGCTGGAAGCCGGCCGAGCCCTGGAAGTCCAGGAAGTTCAGCCTGACGTCCGGGATGGCGGCGATCTGGGCGCGCACCCGGTCCTTGAGCTCGTTGCCGCTCACGCTGCGCTTGGGCGTCAGGAGCACGGTGATGGTGCCGGAGCGCAGGTCGCTGGCCCCCGGGCCGCCGCCGGGCCCGAAGTTGGCCACGGTGCTGCCGACCTGGGTGAAGACCGCGGTGACCTCGGGCTGGGCCCGCATCACGCGGGTGACCGCCTGGGTCGCCGCCTCCATGTCCGCCAAAGTGGCGCCGGGCGGGCCCTGGACGTTTACGTAGACGTAGTCGGGGTCGCCCGGCGGCTGGAAGCCCTGGGGCAGCAGGCCGATCAGCATCACCGAGCCGATGAACATCACCAGGCCGCCGATCGCGGCGACGATCCGGTGCGCCAGCGCCCACTCCAGCGCATTGCGGTAGAAGCCCTCGAAGGGTTTGCGCTCGTGCGGCTTGGTCGACGGCTTCAGGAAGTAGGCCGCCATCAGCGGCGTGACGAGGCGCGCCACGAGCAGCGAGAACAGCACCGCCACGGAGACGGTGAGGCCGAACTCCTTGAAGAACTGCCCGGGGATGCCCGGCATGAAGCTGACCGGCGTGAACACCACCACGATGGCCATGGTGGTGGCCACCACGGCCAGGCCGATGGCGTCGGCGCCCTGCAGGGCGGCCTGGAAGGGCCGGACCCCACGCGCCACGCGCTTCTCGATGTTCTCGATCTCGACGATGGCGTCATCGACCAGGATGCCGATGACGAGGGTCAGCGCCAGCAGGGTCACGAGGTTCAGCGAGAACCCGGCCAGCTTCATGACGAAGAAGGTGGGGATCAGCGACACCGGCATGGCCAGCACGGTGATCAGGGTCGCGCGCCAGTCGCGCAGGAAGAACAGGACCACCAAGGCCGCCAGGAACATGCCCTCCAGCAGCACGTGCTGGGTCGCGCGGAAGTTGGCGCGGGTCTCGTCCACCGAGGCGTAGATCTTGGTGAAGGTCACGCCCGGATAGGTCTTCTCCATCTGGTCGAGCTTGGCGTTGACCGCGTCTTCGACGTCGACGTCGGAGGCCTCCTTGGTCTTGGCCACCTGGAAACCCACCACCGGCCGGCCGTCGAGGCGCGCGAAGCCGCGCGGCTCCGAGGCGCCGTCGCCGATCTCGGCCACGTCGGTCAGGCGGACATAGGTCCCCGTCCCGGTGGGGATGGTCATGTCGCGCAGCTGCTGGACGGTTTCCACCGAGCCCAGCACGCGCAGCGTCTGCTCGCGCCCGCCGACCTCGAGCCGGCCGCCCGGCGCGTCCAGCTGGAAGCTCGACAGCGCATTGTTGACCTGCGCCGCGGTCAGTCCGCGCGCGGCCAGCCGCATGGGATCGATGACGACGTTGATCTCGCGCGCGACGCCGCCGACGCGGGTCACCTGGGCCACGCCGCGGGCGGTCTGCAGCTCGCGGCTGATGGTGTCGTCGACGAACCAGGACAGCTCCTCGTCCGACATGGCCGGCGCCGCCACCGCGTAGGTGATGATCGGGAACGCGCTGTCGATCTCCACCTGGGTGATCGTCGGCTCGTCGATGTCGCGCGGCAGGACCTGGCGGGTCTGATCGATCTTGGCGCGGACCTCGTCGGTCTTCTTCTGCAGGTCCTCGCCCATCTCGAACTGGATCGAGGTGGTGGAGACGCCCTGGGTGACCACCGACTGGACGTTGTCGACGCCGGTGATGCCGGCGATGGCGTCCTCCACCGGCCGGGTGATCTGGGTCTCCATCTCGCCGGGCGCGGCGCCGGACTGGGTGACGGTCACCGCCACCACCGGGAACTGGATGTTCGGGTACTGCTTCACCGGCAGGCCCGAGTAGGCGATCAGGCCGGCGATCACGAGCCCGAGGAACAGCAGGGCGACCGGGACCGGGTTCTTGATCGCCCAGGCGGAGATCGGGAAGTTGGACGGGTTGCCGTGGCGCTCGCTCATCGCTTGGCCCCTGCAGCAGGCGCGGCGGCGGCGGCGCGGGCCGGCGGCCGGGCCGCGGCCGCGGCCTCGGTCGGACGCACGAGGTCGCCGTCCAGGAGGAACGAGGCGGCGTTCTGCACCACGCGGGCGCCCTGCGGCGGGCCGCGGACGATCTCCACCAGGCCGCTGCCGCGCTGGCCGGTCTGCACCGGCACGCGCCGCACGCGGTTGTCGTTGCCGACCACCATCACGCTGGCGCCGTTGGCGTCGTAGCGGATCGCCGATTCCGGCAGGGCAGGCACGGCCAGGCCGACCTGGTCGAACACGGCGCGGGCGAAGCCGCCGGCGCGGATGTCGCTGCGCACCGGCAGGGTGACGCGCACCACGCCGAGCTTGGTCTGCGGGTCGATCTGCGGGCTCACGATGCGCACCGTGCCGGGCGCGGTGGCGCCGTTCGGCAGGGTCACCATGGCGCGCTGGCCGGGGCGGATGCGGGCGAGGTCGTCCTGCGACACCTGGGCGGCGAGCTCCACCTGGCCCTCCCGGGCGAGGCGGAACCAGGGCGTGGTCCCGCCAGCCGACAGGTCGCCCGGTCGGACGGTCCGTTCGAGCACCAGGCCGGAGACCGGCGCGGTGACGCTCATCTTGCGCATGCGGGTCTGCAGGTCGCGCAGGTTGGCGCGTGCCACCTGGGCCTGCAGCCGGCGCTGCACGATCTGCTCCTGGGAGAGCACGCCCTGGCCCTCGAGGCCCTGGACGCGGCGCGCCTGGTCCTCGGCCTGGGCCGCCTGGGCCTCGGCCTGGGCGAGCTGGGCCTGCAGGAGCGCGGGGTCGAGCTGCACCAGGGTCTGGCCCGCGCGGACGTAGTCGCCGACGTCGGCCAGCACGCGGGCCACGCGGAAACCGGTGACCTCGGGCATGACGGCGGCTTCCTCGCGCGGCGCGAGGTCGCCGGACGCGGTCAACGCGCCGGTCATGGCCCGGGGCTCCAGGCGCACCACGGTGACCGCGCGCGCCTGCGCGGGGGCGGTCTTCACCGGCTCCGGCTTGTGGCATCCCGCAAGCGCCAGGGCGGCGGCCAGCGGGATGAAGGCGAGGAGAGATCGTCTCATGCGGGGCTCAGCGGGCTTTGGCGAGAGGAGAAGGACGGTCGGGATTCCAGCCGCCGCCGAGGGCCCGGTAGGCCTGGACGGTGCGGCGGAGCGCCTGCACCTGGGCGGAGGTGAGCTGGGTGCGGGTGGCGCGCCAGGCCTGCTCGGCCGAAAGCGCGGTCTGCAGATCGGTGAGCCCGCGGGAATAGCCGAGGCGCGCGGCCTCGTAGGCGCGTGCGGCGCGGACCTCGCCGTCGCGCAGAAGGGCCACGCGGCGGCGGTCGGCGTCCAGGCGCACCAGCGCGCCCTCGGCCTCGCCGAAGGCGGTCTGCACGGTGCGCTCGTAGTTGATCACCGCCTGCTCGGTGCGCGCGTTCTCGGCCTTCAGGTCGGCCAGCAGGCGCGGGATCGACAGGATCGGCTGGGTCACCGCCCCGCCGATCGACCAGTTCCAGCTCTCGCTCGCGAACCCGGGCTGCTCCTGGCGGCTCCAGCCGATGCCGGGCGTCAGGTCGATGGTGGGCAGGAAGGCGCGCTCGGCGATGTCCTGGCGGCCGGCGGCCGAGCGCACGCGCGCCTGGGCCTCGCGGATGTCGGGGCGGCGGGCCAGGAGCTGGCTCGGGATGGACGCCGGCACGGGCGGCAGGGTCCCGACGCTCGGCTGGGCGTTGATGTTGGCCGTGGGCTCGGCGGCGCGGCCGGTGAGGATGAGCAACGCGCGCCGCTGGGCCTGCAGCTCCGCCTCCAGCGCCGCCACCTGGGCGTCGGCCTGGGCCAGGTCGCCGGCGATGCGGTCGGGTTCGGACGAGGCGGAGAGGCCGGCCTGCGCCCGCTTGACCGCCAGGTCGTAGAGCTCGCGCTGGATGCGCGCCGTCTCCCGCGCGTCGGCGAGCTGGATGGCGAGGCCGCGGGCCTGGAACCAGGAGTCCGCGACCTGGGCGGCGATCGCCGCGCGCGTGCCCTCGTAGGCGAACCGCTGGGCCGCCACGTCGGCGTTGGCCGCGCGGGCGGCGGCGAAGGTGCGGCCGAAGAGGTCGAGCTCCCAGCTCACGTTGAAATTGGCGCTGTAGGCCTCCGACGTCCCGCTGGTGGAGAAGCCGGGGATGCTCACCTGGGTCCCGGAGAGCTGCTCGGTTTCCGTGCGGCGGGCCGAACCGGCGGCGTCGCCTTGGGGGAAGAGCCCCAGGATGGCGCTGTTGCGCTGGGCGCGGACTTCCTGGAGCCGGGCGGCGGCCGTGCGGACGTCGGTGTTGGCGGCGAGCGCCTGCTCCACCAAGCCGCTGAGCTCGGGCTCCTCGAAGGCGGTCCACCACTGGTCGAGGGCCACCGCCTGGGCGGCGCCCGGCTGGACCTCGAAAGCGCCGGGCAGGCTGAGGTCGGGCGTGCGCGGGCTGGCGCAGGCGGCCAGGGCGAGCGCGGCGACGACGGCCAGGGAAGAAGTGTGACGCATCGGCGGACTTTGCTGGGAGGAGCCTTCAGGGCGCGTTTGTTGAACACAGATAGGCGACGGCGCAATGTCTGCGCCGCAACACTCCCACCCGATCGTCTCGCTCCTGCCGGCGCCTCTGACGGGCCCTGGCCAGCGCGGCTGTGCCCCAAACTCCGTATCGTGTAAAGTGTTTTTGCTGTAATGTTGGATCATGTCCGTCGACCCTCCCGACCGCAGCGACCCGCGGCGCAGCATCGAGCTCCTCTGGGGCCGCCAGGAGCCCGGCCGCCGCGGCCCAAAGCCCCGCCGCCGCCTGGACGAGGTGCTGGCCGCCGCCATAGCGCTCGCCGACAAGGAAGGGCTGAAGTCGCTGTCCATGCGGCGGGTGGCGGAGACGCTCGGGCTCTCGCCCATGGCGCTCTATACCTATGCGCCCTCGAAGGCCGAGCTCGTGGACCTGATGATCGACCGCGTGCTGGGCGAGGCCGAAGCGCCGGGCGAGGCCCTCCCCGACTGGCGCTCGCGCCTGGAGTTCATGGCCCGGCAGTACTGGGCGCTCGGCCACCGACACCCGTGGATGCTGCAGATCGCCAGCCAGCGGCCGCCGCTCGGGCCCAACTTCCTGCACCGCATGGAGGCCGCCTTCCGCGCCCTCGACGGCATCGGCCTGGACGAGGTGGAGATGGAGCTCGCCGAGGGCCTGGTCAGCGACTACGTCCTGGGCGCCGTCCGCTCGGCGCTCGAAGCCCGCGAGCTGGAGCGCCAGACCGGCCTCACCGACGAGCAGTGGCTGGCCATCGCCGAGCCCGCCCTGCAGGAGATCCTCGAGGACGGCGACTTCCCCGTCCTGCGCCGGGTGGGCGAGGCCTGCCGCGCGGCCTATGGCGGGATGTGGGACCGCACCCGCGGCTTCGAGTTCGGCCTGCAGCGCGTCCTGGACGGCATCGAGGTGTTCATCGCGCGCAAGCAGGCTGCGGCCTAGCCGAGCGCGCCGCGAGGCAATAGGGTCGCCGCATTTTCCGACCCCTTTCCGAGTGACTTGATGAAAAAGCTTCTCCTCGGTGCGGCCGCGCTCAGCGTGCTGGCCGCCCTTCCCGCCTACGCCGCCGATCCCGTGGACGCCCAGCGGATGGCGCAGGACATCAAGATCCTGTCGTCGGACGCCTTCGAAGGCCGCGGACCGGCCACGGAGGGCGAGAAGAAGACCGTCGCCTACATCGCCGAGCAGATGAAGGCGGCCGGCCTGCAGCCCGGCGGCGACCTCAAGGGCCGCGCCCGCGCCTGGACGCAGGACGTGCCGCTGGCCCGCTTCACCACGAAGGGCCCGGTGAACGTCAGCGTGAAGGCCGGCGGCGAGACCCAGGCCTGGGCCCAGGGCGAGCAGATCGCCATCCGCGCCGCCCAGACGGGCATCGACCGGCTGACCGTCAAGGACGCGCCGGTCGTGTTCGTGGGCTACGGCGTCACCGCGCCGGAGAAGAAGTGGGACGACTTCAAGGGCTACGACCTGAAGGGCAAGGTGGCCCTGGTGCTGGTCAACGACCCCGACTTCGAGACCGGCGAAGGCGATTTCGGCGGCAAGGCGATGACCTACTACGGCCGCTGGACCTACAAGTACGAGGAGGCCGCCCGCCAGGGCGCCGTGGGCTTCCTGGTGATCCACGAGCGCGAGCCGGCCAGCTACGGCTGGGCGACCGTGAAGAACTCCAACACCAACGAGATCTTCGACGTCATCCGCAAGAACCCGTCCGAGGCGCACGCGCCGCTCGAGGGCTGGGTGCAGCGCGACAACGCGGTCGACCTGTTCCGCAAGGCCGGCCTCGACTTCGAGGCCCTGAAGAAGCAGGCCCAGACCCGCGACTTCCGCCCCGTCGAGCTGCGCGGCGTCACCTTCTCCACGGACTATGCGGTCGACGCCCAGAAGGTGGTGTCCAAGAACGTGGTCGGCGTCCTGCCCGGCAAGACCCGGCCGGACGAGCGCGTCTTCTACACCGCCCACTGGGATCACCTGGGCGTGGGCCTGCCCGACGCCAAGGGCGACAGGATCTACAACGGCGCCGTGGACAACGCCTCCGGCACCGCCGCCCTCATCGAGCTCGGCCGCGCCTTCGCCAAGGGCCCGCGTCCGGACCGCTCGATCGTCTTCCTGGCGGTGACCGCCGAGGAGAAGGGCCTGCTCGGCACCGAGTACTATGCCGACAACCCGCTCTATCCGCTGGGGACCACGGTCGCCGACCTCAACATGGACGGCATGAACCTGATCGGCCCGGCGAGGGACGTCACCATGTCCGGCAACGCGCCGCTGACCCTGCAGGACGACCTGATCAAGCTGGCGGCCGAGCGCGGCCTGAGTTTCAGCCCCGATCCCAACCCGCAGGCGGGCAGCTTCTACCGCTCGGACCACTTCCCGTTCGCCAAGCGCGGCGTGCCGGCCATCTCCTTCGGTGCGGGCGAGACCCTGGCGAAGGGCGGCGCGGAGGCCGGCAAGGCCGCGTCCGAGGCCTACATCAAGGACAAGTACCACCAGCCGGCCGACGAGTACGATCCCAACTGGGACCTGACGGGCCTCAGCCAGGAGGTCGGGCTGTTCTACGAGATGGGTCGCCGGCTCGCGAACTCGAACGTCTGGCCGGAATGGAAGGAAGGCGCCGAGTTCAAGGCCGAGCGCGACAAGACCAGGTCCATGCGGAGGTAGCGGCGATGGCGGGGGCGGGACGGATCCGGACGGGCATCGGAGGCTGGACCTTCGAGCCCTGGCGCGGCGTCTTCTATCCGAAGGGGCTGAAGCACGCCGACGAGCTGCACTTCGCCTCCCGCCATCTCGCCACCATCGAGATCAACGGCACCTACTATTCCAGCTTCAAGCCCGACAGCTGGGCCAAGTGGCGGGAGTCCACCCCGGAGGGCTTCCGTTTCTCGGTGAAGGCCTCGCGGTTCTGCACGAACCGCAAGGTCCTTTCCGACGGCAAAGGCTCCATGGACATCTTCCTGAACCAGGGGCTCGTCGAGCTGGGCGACCGGCTCGGGCCGATCCTCTGGCAGTTCATGCCGACGAAGAAGTTCGACTACGACGAATTCGCGGGCTTCCTGGACCTGTTGCCGGCGAAGCTGGAGGGGCTGGCGCTCCGCCACGTGGTGGAGGTGCGCAACGCCACCTTCGCCGACCCGAAGTTCGTGGGCCTCTGCCGCGAGCGCGGGGTGGCGATCTGCAACTCCGAGAACGAGAACTACCCCTACATCCCCGACATCACCGCCGACTTCGTCTACATGCGCCTGCTGTCGGCCAACGACGCCATCGAGACCGGCTATACGCCCGACGAGCTCGACCTGTGGGCCGGCCGCTTCAGGGAGTACGCCCAGGGCCGGGTGCCCGGCGACTTCCGGCCGCTGGACCGCACCGGCCCGCCCGAGGCCCCACGGGACGTCTACGCCTACGTGATCCACGAGGGGAAGGTGCGCGCGCCCCGTGCGGCCATGGAGCTTCAGGCCCGCTGCGGCGGGCTGGAGGCGGCCGCAGCGACCGGCTGAGCCGGCTGCGCCAAAGCCACGAAAATTGGAAGCGTGGCGGGTTGTCGCAAGTATAGCTTGACCATTATCATTATCGTGATTAGTATATATCGGCAGCATTTGCCTATAGCCCGGCAATTGTTGTCTGACGATAGGCAATAAGTGCCGCGGATACAGGGCCCCTAGGCAGCATTGACTACCTCGCCCCTCTTTGCCGGGGGCATTTTGCCGACCTCAGACCAGTTGGCGCCCCTTTTGCCTAGTTGAGAGCGGGCAAAACGCCCTCGTCCGCCAAAACGGCGGGCGGCCATAACCCTAAAAGAAAGGGCCCGCTCTTCATGCCTATGAACAGCGTCAACACCAACACGGGGGCGATGCTCGCCCTCCAGAACCTCAACGCGACCAATACCGACCTGCAGGTCACCCAAGGCCGGATCAACACCGGCAAGCGGGTGGGCAGCGTGAAGGACAACGGCGCCATCTGGGCCATCGCCCAGAACCAGCGTGCGACGTCCAACTCGCTCAACGCCGTCAAGGAGTCCCTGCAGCGGGGTCAGTCCACCGTGGACGTGGCCATCTCGGCCGGCGAGACCATCTCCGACCTCCTCATCACGATGAAGGAAAAGGCGCTGGCCGCAGCCGACTCGTCCCTGGACGCCAACAGCCGGACGGCGTTGAACGACGACTTCATCTCCCTGCGCGACCAGATCACCAAGGCCGTGGACAACGCCATCTTCAACGGCGCCAACATGGTCAAGGCGACAGGCACCACCGTCGAGGCCCTGGCCAACGCGGACGCCTCGTCGGTGATCACCGTGGCCGCCCAGGACCTGTCGCTCGGCGGCACGGCGCTCGGCACCCTGGGCGCCACGTCCTCGATCGGCACGCAGTCGCTGGCGTCGGCGATGATCGCAACCCTCAACACCGCGATCACCAACGTCTCGAGCGCGCTCTCCAAACTGGGGACGGGTTCGACGTCGCTGGCGTCTCACCTGAAGTTCGTCGGCAAGCTCCAGGACACCCTGGACGCCGGGGTTGGCAACCTCGTCGATGCGGACCTGGCCAAGGAAAGCGCCAAGCTCCAGTCGCTGCAGACCAAGCAGCAGCTGGGCATCCAAGCGCTGTCCATCGCCAACCAAGCGTCGTCGACCCTGCTCAGCCTGTTCAGGTAAGACCCGTCCCTCCGGGCGTCCGCGGGGCTCTTCAGGGTCTTGCGGCGTCCGGCAGGGCGGCGACTTCCTCGGGCGTCAGGCGTCGGACGGTGCGAACGTGGCATCTCTGGGGACCAATGGACGTCGGTGCGATCAGCACCGCGTCCAGCCCCGAGCAGATGCTCGAGCCGCCGCGAGACTGGATGGCGATCTGGCTGGCCCAGTCCACGTCCGGACAGGGGCCGATCAGGTCAAGCTGATAGACCTCCTTCACGCCCACCCGCAGGTTGACGGTGCGGTCGTCCACCGCCCGGAAGCCGTTGACGCTGTTGGCCCAGAAGCATTGCCGGCCCCCGGTCGCGGGGCCGGCGTCGGCGTTCAGGCGCGCCCCCGCCGCGCAGCCGGCCAGCGCCAGCGCCGCAAGGGCCGAGACCGGCGCGATCAGGTTCTTCATCCCGGCGTCCCTTCCGGCTGGAACGTCCCGGCCCCGCGACGACCGCGGAACCGGGACCACTCTACACCCTAGCGCGTGGTGCGCATGTCGCGGTGAGCCGCCTCGGCGTGGGTCTCGCCCGCGCTGAGCGACTTCACCCAGGGCAGGATCTGCCAGAGCGCGGACAGGCCGACGAGGCCGTAGACCACCTTGGCCATGGCGGCGTCGTCGCCGCCGAACAGGTTCGCCACCAGGTCCATTTCATGGCCGCCGAGCGCCACAAGACCCCAGTTCACGCCTCCCACTATCAAGAGGAGAAGGGTTACGACATTGAGCCACTTCATGATCAGCCTCCAGTTGTTCCAGCTTGGATACCGGACGTAATTCGCGCGCTCCCCGCACGTTCCGCAGCCGGGACTGACAACGTCATTTGACATGAAGATCTTGGCGGGCGCTGTAAAGGTTTCGTGCCTGCCGACACTTCGTCGGCTTTCGGCTCCGGCACGGGCCGACGCGCTTGACCGCCCCCACGTCAGGGGCGTGTCCTTCCCGCCAACGAAAAGCCGGAGGACGCGATGACCGACTTCACCATGGACGACCTGATGTTCCGCCCGGGACTCATGAAGGGGCAACGCGTCCTGATCACGGGCGGCGGCACGGGTCTGGGCAAGGTCATGGCCGAGGCCTGCCTGATGTTGGGCGCCGACGTCTACATCTGGGGCCGCCGGGGCAATGTCATCGAGGACGCCGCCAAGGAGCTGATGGACGCACACGGCGGCAAGTGCGTGGGCATGGCCTGCGACATCCGGGTCCCGGAGGCCATCCACGACGCGATGGACGAGATCTGGGCCGACGGGGCGCTGACCGGCCTGGTCAACAACGCAGCGGGCAACTTCATCAGCCGCACCGAGGACCTCTCCCCCCGAGGCTTCGACGCCATCGCCAACATCGTCTTCCGGGGCTCCTTCTTCGTCACCCTGGACGCCGGCAAGCGCTGGCTCGCCGAGGGCAAGCCGGCCTCGGTGGTCTCCATCCTCACGACCTGGGTCTGGCACGGCGGCCCGTTCACCGTGCCCTCCGCCATGTCCAAGGCCGGCCTCAACGTCATGACCCAGTCGCTGGCCGTGGAGTGGGGCAACCGCGGGGTGCGCTTCAACGCGATCGCGCCCGGGCCCTTCCCCACCGAGGGCATGAGCGCGCGCCTCAACCCCGGCGGCTCCGGCCGCCCGGAAGGCCCCGCCGATCCGATGATCCCGCTGGGCCGCAACGGCGAGATGCGCGAGCTGGCCAACCTGGCCGTCTACCTGCTGCATCCGCTGTCGGCCTATGTGAACGGCCAGACCATCGCCATCGACGGCGGCTCCCATCTCGCGGGCGGCGGTGGTTTCGCGCGCCTCGCGTCGTGGGGCGACAAAGAGTGGGAAGAGGCCCGCAACGCCATCAGGGCGACCAACGAGAAGGACCGCGCCCAGCGCACGGTCTGACCGCCGTGCGGTGCGATTGGCTTTCTTCCGAGCAGGGCTCTAGAGTGACTCGCGTCATTTTCGAGTCAGCGTCAGGTCGCATGTCCCAGGTCGCCTATCTTCCGCTCGGCAAGCGCGAGCAGACCAAGGTCCAGAATCGCCAGTCGATTCTGGACGCCGCGCGGGAGGTGTTCGGCGAGCTGGGCTACGACACGGCGACGGTGCGCGACATCATCCGCCGGACCGGCCTCGCGGCAGGCACCTTCTACAACTACTACCGCTCCAAGGAGGAGGTGTTCGCCGCCCTCGCCGACGACGGGGCCAGGCGGTTCTCGCCCGTGCTGAAGAAGCTGCGGGCCGAGTCCGCCGGCTTCGAGGACTTCGTCCGTTCCGCCATCCGCGCCTATTTCGGCTTTCTCGCCGACGAGCACCAGAACTGGCTGGCGCAGCGCCCGCCCGGCGAGGCCCACCCGCACATCCACGGCGAGACCCCGGAGATGGCCGCGGTGTTCGCCGAGGTCCGCGACGCGATGCAGGCCGCCATCGTCCGACACGAGGGCCCGGCCGCCGACCCCGACTACATGGCCGCCGCCTGCATCGCGGTCGCCCGCGAGGTCGGCGACAAGATGCTCGCCCGCCGGCCTATCGACGTGGCGGGCGCGGCGGACTTCGCCACGGACATGATCCTGCATGGGCTGAAGGGCCTGCCCAGGACGAGGGCCTAGATGCCGGCGGTCCGGATCCAGCGGCTGATCCTGCACAAGCTGCTCTCGCTGCCTGCGCCGGTGCTGCGGCTGATGTCCGGCGGCGGCGTGGTCTACCAGGGCGGCCGCACCCTCGACCCGGCGTTCCAGTTCCTCGCCGCCCAGGCCCGCAGCCAGCCGTCCATCACCGCCATGAGCCCGCCGGAGGCGCGGCGCGCCAACCGCGGCGCGCTGGCGGTGCTCACCGCCGATCGGGAGCCGGAGGTGCGGACGGAGGCGCTGACGATCGATGGGCCTGAGGGGCCAATCCCGGCTCGCGCCTACCGGCCCGAGAACCAGGATCCGCACGTCCCGCTGCTGGTCTTCGCCCACTTTGGCGGCGGCGTGATCGGCGATCTCGACACCTCGGAGGCGTTCTGCTCGATCCTGGCGCGGGTCGCCCGCTGCCCGGTGCTGTCGGTGGACTACCGGCTGGCGCCCGAGCACCGCTTCCCGGCCGGACTCGAGGACGTGCTGTTCGCGTACCGCTGGGGCCGCGACAACGCCCGCCGCTTCGGCGCGCCGGAGGGGATCGCCGCGGTCGGCGGCGACTCCATGGGCGGCAACTTCGCGGCGGTGGTCTGCCAGGAGCTGAGGTCCGCGGGCGAGCCGCAGCCCTCCCTGCAGCTGCTCGTCTATCCGTGCGTGGACGTCGCCTGCCAGAGCGCGTCCATGACGACCTACGCCGAGGCCTTCCCGCTCAGCCGCGCCATGATGGACTGGTTCATGGGCCACTATCTCGGACCCAAGGACAGTCCGGACGATCCGCGCCTCTCGCCGCTTCGGGCCAAGGACCTCCGGGGCCTAGCGCCCGCCGTGGTGGTCACCGCTGGCTTCGATCCCCTGCTCGATCAGGGCGAGGCCTACGCGCGACGTCTCCGGGAGGCGGGCGTACCTACGGTCTACCGCTGCTACGATCGCCTGGCCCACGGCTTCACCGCCTTCACCGGCGCGGTGCGCTGCGCCGACGTCGCCTGCCGCGAGATCGCGGGGCTGGTCCGCGAAGGCCTGGAAGGACGCATCGCCTGATGAGAGCGCTCGTCGTCGAACGCCTCGCCCCCGAGTACGCCGGCTGCGTGGTGAAGGATATCCCCACCCCGGACCCCGGACCCGGCGAGGTCCGCATCCGGGTGCGCGCCGCCGCGGTGAACTTCCCCGACCTGATGCAGACCCGCGGCGAGCACCAGCACAAGCCGACCCTCCCCTTCGTCCCCGGCATGGAGCTGGCTGGCGAAGTCGACGCCGTGGGCGAGGGCGTCACCGTCTGGCGGCCCGGCGATGCGGTGGCCGGCGGCGGCCGCGGCGGCATGGCCGAGTACGCCGTCCTGCCCGCAGCGGGCCTGCACCGCGTGCCCGCGGGCATGAGCTTCAGCCAGGCGGCGGGCTATCCGGTCGCCTACCTCACAGCCTATGTGGCGCTGGAGCGCTGCGCCCGGCTGCAGCCCGGCGAATGGCTGCTGGTGCATGGCGCGGCGGGCGGGGTCGGCCTGGCCGCGGTCGACCTGGGCCAGGTGATGGGCGCCAAGGTGATCGCCGCCTCGGCCTCCGACGACAAGCTCGCCGTGATCGCCCGGGAGTACGGGCCCGAGGCGACGGTCAACGTCACCGGCGGCTTCCGGGAGCGGGTGAAGGCGATCACTGGCGGCCGCGGGGCCGACGTCATCTACGACCCCGTCGGCGGCGACGTCTTCGACGAGTCGATCCGCTGCATCGCCTTCGGCGGCCGCATCCTCTCCATCGGCTTCACCTCCGGCCGGCTGCCCGTGCTTCCCGTGAACATCGCCCTCATCAAGGGCTTCTCGGTGATGGGCGTGCGCGCCGGCGAGTACGGCCGCCAGTTCCCCGACAAGGGCCGCGAGAACGTCGAGGCGATCTGGAAGCTCGCCGAGGAGGGCAAGGTGAAGCCCCGCGTGGACCGGGAGTACGCCCTGGACGACTGGCGCGACGCCTTCGAGACGCTCGCCCAGCGCACCGTGGTGGGCAAGACCATCGTAAGGCCGGATCTGTGAGCCACGCGACCCGGATCATGTACATCGAGGACAAGTCGGGTGGCTTAAGCGGGCCGGCGCGGATCGGCCGCGTCGTGTTCTCGAAGTCTGGCCGGTCCCTTACCTATGGAGGCCGCACCTTCCGAAAGCTCAGCGGCGGCTACAAAGCCAACTACATGGACGTCGATAACGGCGACCATTTCTGGATTTCCGGCCCTCGTCGGGACGGGCAGGATGGCCTCCATGCAGAGGTGACCACGGCGGACATGGTGGATGCCGACGTCGCCGACGATTACTGGACCACCATCCGCGGAAAGCAGAGCGCCCCATGACCATTGGCAGCGAGGAAGAGCTTGAGAAGCTGAAGGTGGCCGGCCGGGTCGTGGCCCGCACCCTGGCCGCCATGGGGAAGGCGCTGGAGCCGGGCATCACCACGCGGGAGCTGGACCAGCTGGGCCGCCGGATGCTCGAGGAGGCCGGCGCCCGGTCGGCGCCCGAGCTGACCTACAGCTTCCCCGGGGCGACCTGCATCTCCATCGGCCCCGACGTGGCCCACGGCATCCCCGACGACCGCAAGGTGGCGGCCGGCGACCTGATCAACATCGATGTCTCCGCCGAGGTGGACGGCTTCTTCGCCGACACCGGCGCGAGCTTCGCGGTGCCGCCGACCACGCCCAAGGTGGAGCGCCTCTGCCGCGATGGCCGGCGGGCCCTGTGGAGCGGCATCCGGGCGGTCCGCGCCGGCGGGGAGCTCGCCGCCGTCGGCCGCTCGATCCAGCAGTTCGCCGACCGCAACGGCTACACCCTGGTCCGCAACCTCGCGAGCCATGGCGTGGGTTCGGCCCTGCACGAGGAGCCCACCGAGATCGCCACCTGGCACGACAAGTCCGAGCGGCGGCGCATCCACGACGGCCTGGTCTTCACCATCGAGCCCTTCCTGTCCCTGGGCGCGGACTGGGTGGAGGAGACGGGCGACGGCTGGACGCTGCGTCCGCCGGCCGGCCAGCCCACCGTGCAGTACGAGCACACCCTGGTGGCCACCCCGCGCGGCCCCGTCGTGGTCACCCTGGCCGACTGACGCCCTGCCGATGATCGAGCTCGCGCCGCTGGAGCGCGCCGCGGCCGGGCGCACGCCCGAGCGCGCGGCGCTCGCCTTCGCCGCCCTGCAGGCGCTGGAGCGGGGCGAGCTGTTCGCCGCCGGCGTGCAGCCGCAGGAAGGCTTCGCGCGCCTCGCCCGCACGCTTGCCGCGGTGTTCGGCGATCCCGCCCTGATGCTCTCGGACGGCGAGCGCTGGACGCTGGCCTTCTACGGATCGCTGCTGAACAGCCTGTTCGCCGCCGCCGGCGTCTGGCCGGAGGCGGCGGCGCTCTTCACCCTGGACTCGCCGCACGCCGGTCCCGTCGCGCCGGAGTTCGCCCAGGCGCTGGGCCTGATCGCCACCTCCCCCGTGCTGACGGCGCGCGGAGCGGACCGGCGCGAGCGCCTTCTCTGGGACGCCGAGGGGCTGGAGGGGCAGCCCCTGCCGGGCGGCCTGGCGGCCGTCACGCTCGCCTCCGCCGCCTGGATGAGCTGCAGCTATGCGGCCGGTCCGGAGAAGCACGCCCTCAAGCCGGTCCTGAACCGCGCCTTCCGCCGCCTGCTAGACGAGCTCGGCCTGCGGGACCTTCCGCCGCCTCAGGCGGAGGCCCGCCCGGAGCGGCCGACGCTGCTGGTGATGGCCGAGGTGATCCACGCCGCCCACGTCCAGTACCGCTACTTCGGCCAGTACCTGCGCCAGCTCCGCACCCGCTTCCGCCTCGTCCTGGTCGCGCCGAGGAAGGAGCTAGGCGCCGCCGTCGAGGCCCTGTTCGACGAGGTCTTCGCCTTCGATCCGGCAGCCGTCGACTTCGCACCCGAGGTGTTGCGGTTCGTGGGCGCCACGGCCCCGGACATCGTCTTCTGGCCCAGCGTCGGCATGGCCCGCTGGGGTCCGCTGCTGGCCAACCTGCGCCTGGCGCCCCTCCAGATGACGGCGCTCGGCCATTCCGCGTCCACCTTCATCCCGGCGATCGACTACTACCTGACCGAGGAAGGCTATGTGTCGGACCCGGGCCTGTTCTCCGAGCGCCTGCTGCTCCTGCCCGATGCGACCCTGCGGTTCGAGCGGCCGCCGGGCTACGCCCGCGTCGCGCCGCAGATCCGCGAGACGGCGGACCCGGTGCGAATCGCCGTCCCCAGCAACGTCCTGAAGCTCAACCCCGCCTTCCTGCAGATGCTCGGCCGGGTCCGGCGCGAGGCGGGCCGACCGGTCCAGCTCCACCTGTTCCCGAACGCGCCCCTGCTCACCGTATCGTCCCTGCGCGCGGCGGCCGGGCCGCTGCTGGAGGGGGCGGTCGTCTATCCCAGGCTTTCGCCCCAGGCCTATCTGGAGGCGCTGAACGCCTGCGACATGGTGCTGAGCCCCTGGCCTTTCGGCGGCCTGCACAGCGTGGTGGACGCGCTGCGCCAGGGCCTGCCGGTCGTCGCCATGGACCGCCCCGAGCCGCACGGCCGCACCGACGCCATGATCCTGCGCCGGCTGGGGATGCCGGACTGGCTGGTCGCCCGGACCGAGGACGAGTACCTGGGCGCCGCCCTGCGCCTGATCGGCGACGACGCCGTCCGCCTGGAGGCCAGCCGGGCGGCGCTGGCCCGCGACGTGGACCGGGTGATGTTCGGCGACGCGGAGACGCCGCTCGGCTCCGACGTGGTCGATCTCGTCTGGGCCGTCTTCTGCCGCCACGAGGCGATCCAGGCGGACGGCCGGCGCGCCTGGCGCCTCGCGGACCTCGCGACCCTGCCCTAGCCGGCGCCGTTGACATCCCCCGGCGGTTCCACTATCCACCGCCGCTCGATTTTGGACCCGGAGCTTTTCTCGTGAAGCGCACCTTCCAGCCCTCCCGCCTCGTGCGTGCGCGTCGTCACGGCTTCCGTCTGCGCATGTCCACGAAGAACGGCCAGAAGATTCTCGCCCGCCGCCGCGCCAAGGGCCGCAAGCGCCTGAGCGCCTAAGCCGCGCGCTGAGCTATGGTGTCCGCGTGCCGGACGCCGTCTTTCCGATCGAACGTCTGAAGAAGCGCAGCGAGTTCCTCGCCTGCGCCAAGGCCCCCTCGTGCGCGAAGGGGGCCGTTCTCGTTCAGGCCCTGCCCCGCGAGGACGACCGGCCCCTGGTCCGCGCTGGCTTCACGGCCACCAAGCGCATCGGCGGGGCCGTCCAGCGCAACCGCGCCAAGCGCCGGATGAGGGAGGCCGCCCGCCTCCTCCTGCCCGAGTTCGCCCGCCCCGGGTTCGACTATGTGTTCATCGCCCGCGGCGGCGTGACCACCCGCGAGTGGCCGCGTTTGCTTGACGATGTGAAAAGCGCGCTGATAAGGCTCGCCGCCGACCGCGAGCGCCCCGACGTGAAGGCCCCGCGCCCTGCTGCCCCGACGACGGACCGCACCCCCTAAATGCAAAGCGACGACAACAGCCGCAACACGATCATCTTCATCGTCGCTGCGGTCATCCTCTTCATCGCCTACCAGTTCTTCGTGCTGGAGCCCGCCCAGAAGCGGCGGCAGGCGGAATTGGCGCGCCAGGCGCCGGCCGCCAGCCAGGTCCAGCCGGGGGTCTCCGCCGCGGCGGTCCCGCAGGTCCCGCAGGCCATGACCCGCCAGGCGGCCGTGGCCGCCACGCCGCGGATCCCGATCGCCACGCCCTCGGTGCGCGGCTCCCTGTCGCTGCGCGGCGCGCGGATCGACGACCTGTTCCTCACCGAGTACCGCGAGACGGTGAAGAAGGACTCGCCGCCGGTCGAGCTGCTGCGGCCCGAGGGGACCCAGTTCGCCTGGTTCGCCGACATCGGCTGGACCGGCGCCAATGTGCCCGGCCTGCCCACCGCCGACACCGTCTGGACCCTGGTCCAGGGCTCCACCCTCGCCCCCGGCCAGCCGGTGGTGCTGCAGACCACCAACGGCGCAGGCCTGACCTTCACCCGCAAGATCGAGGTCGACGACCGCTTCCTGTTCACGATCACCGACACGGTGGCCAACACCTCCGGCCAGGCGATCACCATCGCCCCCTACGCCTCCGTGCAGCGCCAGGGCGTCCCGAAGGAGCTGGGCACGAACCAGATCGTCCACGAGGGCGCGGTCGGCTGGCTCGACGGCAAGCTCCGTCAGGTGAAGTACAAGAAGTGGCTGAAGGACGGTGGCGGCCCCGCCTACACCTCGACCGGCGGCTGGGTCGGCATCACCGACAAGTACTGGCTCACGGCCCTGATCCCGGGCGGCGCCGAGCGCGTCACCGGCCAGTTCCGCCAGACGAACGCCGGCGCCCTGTCGATCTTCGACGCCAACTACGTGGGCGAACCCCGGACGATCCCCGCCGGCCGCCAGATCACCGAGACCACCCACTTCATCGCCGGCGCCAAGCGCGTGCCGCTTCTGCGCCAGTACCAGCAGCAGCTCGGCGTGGAGCGACTGGACTGGGCGGTCGACTGGGGGAACTTCTGGTTCCTCACCCGGCCGATCTTCTCCTTCCTGGCCTTCATCTCGCAGCACGTCCTGAACTTCGGCGTGGCCATCCTGCTGCTGACCGTCGTCGTGCGGCTGATCTTCTTCCCGCTGGCCAACAAGCAGTACGAGTCGCTGACCAAGATGAAGAAGGTGCAGCCCCAGATGGAGGAGCTGCGCAAGAAATATAAGGACGACCCCGCCAAGCAGCAGCAGGAGCTGCTCGCCCTCTACCAGCGCGAGAAGGTCAATCCGCTCGCCGGCTGCCTGCCGCTGCTGCTGCAGATCCCGGTCTTCTACGCCCTCTACAAGGTGCTGACCGTCACCATCGAGATGCGCCATGCGCCGTTCGTGGGCTGGATCCAGGACCTCTCGGCGCGCGATCCCACCACCATCTGGACCCTGTTCGGCCTGATCCCCTGGGATCCGGCGTCGGCGCCGCTGATCGGCGGCTTCCTGGACGGGGCCCTGCACCTGGGCGTGCTGCCGCTGCTCTACGGCGTGACCATGTGGCTCACCACCTCGATGAGCCCGCCCGCGCCCGATCCCATCCAGCAGCGCATCTTCCAGCTGATGCCGCTGATGTTCACCTTCATTATGGCGCCCTTCGCCGCGGGCCTGCTGCTCTACTGGACCTGGTCCAACGTGCTGACGATCCTGCAGCAGTACGTGATCATGCGCCGGTTCAAGGTGGACAATCCGATCGACCGGCTGATCCGCAAGTTCACCGGAAAGCCGGACCCCGCCACATGACCGACGCCGCCTTCGACGCCGAGGCGCTGGAGGCGGCGCGCGTCCTGTTCGCGGGCGAGGCGAAGTTCCTCATGGGCGCGGTCGCCATGGACGGCCTGCCCGACACGGACCTGCCGGAGGTGGCCTTCGCCGGCCGCTCCAACGTCGGCAAGAGCTCGCTGATCAACGCGGTGACCGGCCGCCTGCGTCTGGCCCGGTTCTCCAACGAGCCCGGCCGCACGCGCGAGGTGAACTTCTTCGTCATCGGCGACAACCAGCTGCGGCTGGTCGACCTGCCCGGCTACGGCTTCGCCCGGGCCTCCAAGGGCGTGGTGAAGAAGTTCCAGAACCTGGGCCGCGACTACCTGCGCGGCCGGCCGAACCTCAAGCGCGCCTTCCTGCTGATCGACTCCCGCCACGGCCTGAAGGAGGTGGACGAGGAGGCCATGGCCGCCTTCGACACCGCCGCGGTCAGCTACCAGATCATCCTGACCAAGGCCGACAAGCTGAAGCCGTCCGAGGTCGCCGACGTGGTCGCGCGCACCCAGGCGAAGATCGCCAAGCGCCCCGCCGCCTTCCCGCGCGTGCTGGCCACGTCGTCGGAGAAGGGGACCGGCATCCCCGAGCTGCGCGCCGAGATCGTCGAGGCCTGCGCGCTCTAGGCGGACCTAGCGTCAGAGCGCTAGGTGACGGGCGAAGGAGAGGAAATCCGATGCTCACCACCGAAGGCCGCGCCACCTGCGACGAAGACATGAACCTGTTCCGCGACCAGGTGCGGAAGTTCTTCGACCGCGCGCTGATCCCCAACCTCGACCGCTGGGAGGAGGAGGGCGTCGTCGACCGCAGCTTCTGGACCGCCTGCGGCGAGGCCGGCCTGCTCTGCCCCACGGTCCCGCCGGAGTACGGCGGCCTGGGCCTCGACTTCCGCTACAACGCGGTGATTGACGAGGAGCTCTCCTACGCGGGCTCCTCGGCCGGCATCACCCTGCAGTCCGACATCGTCGCCGACTACATCGTCAACTACGGCTCGGAAGAGCAGAAGCAGAAGTGGCTGCCGAAGATGGTCTCCGGCGAGGCGATCACCGCCATCGCCATGACCGAGCCGGGCACGGGCTCCGACCTGCAGGGCGTGCGCACCACCGCGCGCAAGGACGGCAACCACTACGTGGTCTCGGGCTCCAAGACCTACATCACCAACGGCCAGAACGCCGACCTGATCATCGTCGTGGCCAAGACCGACCCGAACGCCGGCTCCAAGGGCATCTCGCTGATCCTCGTCGAGGCCGACCGGGAAGGCTTCAAGCGCGGCCGCAACCTCGACAAGGTCGGCCAGAACTCCGCCGACACCTCGGAGCTGTTCTTCGAGGACGTGCGCGTGCCGATCACCAACTGCCTGGGCGAGGAGGGCCGCGGCTTCGCCTACCTGATGAGCCAGCTGCCGCAGGAGCGGCTGGGCATCGCCGTCTCGGCCCAGGCCGGCGCCCAGCGCGCCTTCGACGAGGCGGTGAAGTTCACCAAGGAGCGCAAGGCCTTCGGCCAGTCGATCTTCGACTTCCAGAACACCCGCTTCACCCTGGGCGCCCTGAAGGCCAAGCTGCAGGCCGGCTGGGCCCACCTCGACTGGGCGATCCAGCGCCACCTGGAGGGCAAGCTCACGGCGGCGGAAGGCTCCGCCGCCAAGCTGTTCCACACCGAGCTGCAGTGGGAGGCCTGCGACACCGCCCTGCAGCTGCACGGCGGCGCCGGCTATATGAACGAGTACCCGATCGCCCGCCTCTGGCGCGACGCCCGGGTGCAGCGGATCTACGGCGGCACCAGCGAGATCATGAAGGAAGTCGTGGCGCGCTCCATCTGAACTCCGCTCATCCCGGCGGAAGCCGGGATCCCAGCCGACTCAGATCAAGCTGCGCGACCGAGCCACGCGATCCGACTCCGCTTGGGCCCCGGCTTTCGCCGGGGTGAGCGGATCATCTTGCCTTCACCACCTCGCCGCCCTTCATCACGAAGACCGGCTTCTCCAGCACGGTGACGTCGGCCAGCGGGTCGCCCTTCACGCCGACCAGGTCTCCGTAGCGCCCAGTCGCCACCTGGCCGACGTCCTTCTCCCAGCCGAGCGCCTGGGCGGCGTTCACCGTCGCCGCCTGGATCGCCTGCAGCGGGGTCGCGCCATAGCGCACGAGCACCGCGAACTGCTTGGCGTTCTCGCCGTGCGGATAGATGCCGGCGTCGGTGGCGAACACCTGCTTCACCCCGCCCTTCAGGCTCTTGCGGAAGTTCTCCCGCTGCAGCTCGCCGATCTCGCGGTCCTTGCGCAGGTTGTCCTCGAGCACGCCGTTCTTCTTGCCCTCGGCCTGGGTGTAGTCGGTGTTGTAGATGTCCATGCCGAAGTAGGTGCCCTTCTGGGCCGCAAGCCGGACGCCCTCGTCGTCCACCAGGCTGACGTGCTCGATGGTGTCGACGCCGGCGCGGATGGCGTCCTTGATGCCCGCCGGCCCGTGGGCGTGGGCGGCAACCTTCAGGCCCGCCATGTGCGCCTCCTCGACGATGGCGGTCATCTCGGCGAGGCTGAGCTGCTGGGCGCCGACCGAGGGTCCCCGCGAGAACACCCCGCCGGTCGCGCAGATCTTGATCACCTGGGCGCCGTACTTCTTGGCCAGCCGCACCTTGGCGCGGCCCTCCTCGGGGCTGTCCACGGTGTAGGGGCTTTTCTCGGCCATGGACGGCGGGAAGAAGGTCGAGTCGCAGTGGCCGCCGGTGGCGCCCAGCGCATAGGTCGCCGTGACGACCCGGGGACCCGGGATGTAGCCCCCGTCGATCGCCTCGCGCAGACCCACGTCGGCGTAGAACTCCGAGCCCACGTTGCGCACGGTGGTGAAGCCGGCCTCCAGGGTGTCCTTCGCGTGCCGCGTGGCCACCGCCGTCCAGAAGGCGTCGGAGTATTCCAGGTAGTTGTAGCCGCCGATCTTGGCGACGCTGGTCAGGTGCACGTGCATGTCGATGAGCCCGGGCAGCAGGGTCACGCCGGGGAGGTCCACGCGGCTGGCGCCCGCCGGGACCGCATCGCCCTGCCGCCCTACCGACGTGATCCGCCCGTCGGTGACCACCACCAGCGGCCGCTCCACATAGCGGCCGGTCGTCACGTCCAGCAGCCGGTCGGCGCTCACCGCCACGGTGGCCGCCTGCGCCGCACCTGCGAGCAGCGTCGCCGCCACTGCGGCCACGGCCGCCGTCCCAAGATCCTTACGCACCGTCACATCCCCCCGAATTCCAGGTCCGTTTCCCGCTTAGCACGCCGGGGGCCGCGTGACAGGGGAGGCGGCGTCCGCTATCGGACCCGCGACCGACGGCGACGGAGCAGGACGGGTGACCGAGACGAGCGAAGGCCAGGGCTGGGCGACGGCCAAGACGCTCGCGGAGGCCCTGCCGTACATCCAGATCTACGATCGCGAGACCGTGGTCATCAAATACGGCGGCCACGCCATGGGCGAGGAGCAGGTGGCCAAGCTGTTCGCCGCCGACGCCGTGCTGCTGAAGATGCTGGGCGTCCATCCCGTAGTGGTCCACGGCGGCGGGCCGCAGATCTCAGCCTGGCTGGCCAAGGCGGGCGTGAAGTCCACCTTCGTGGACGGCCTGCGCGTCACCGACGAGGCGACAATGGAGGTGGCCGAGATGGTCCTCTCCGGGGCGATCAACAAGGAGATCGCCAACTGGATCACCCAGGCCGGCGCCGAGGCCGATGTGCGCGGCGTGGGCCTGTCGGGCAAGGACGCCCGGATGCTGACCGTCGAGAAGGTCACCCGCACCAAGAAGGACCCGGAGTCCGAAGTGGAGCGGATGGTCGACCTGGGCTTCGTGGGCGAGCCGAAGAAGGTCGATCCCAAGATCATCGAGGCCCTGCTCTACGCCGAGGAGGACTACATCCCGGTCGTGGCGCCGATCGGCGTCTCGGAGACCGGCGAGACCTACAACATCAACGCCGACACGGTGGCCGGCGCCCTGGCCGGCGCGCTGAACGCCAAGCGCATGCTGCTGCTCACCGATGTGGCGGGCGTCCTGGGCAAGGACGGCGAGCTGATCCGCCAGATGACCGTCGCCGAGGCCCGCAAGGCGATCACGGACGGTGTGGCCACCGGCGGCATGATCCCCAAGCTGGAGACCGCCATCTCCGCGGTGGAGGCCGGGGTGGAGGCCGTGGTCATCCTCGACGGCCGCCGCCCGCACGCCATGCTGGTGGAGCTGTTCACCGAGCACGGCGCGGGCACCCTGATCTGCGAATGAGCGCCGACCTCACCCGCGCCGACCTCAGGCACATCGACACCTGGCTGTTCGATCTCGACAACACCCTCTACCCGGCCGAGTCCGGCTTCATGGGCGAGATCGAGCGGCGGATGACGGCCTATGTGATGCGGGTGACCGGCCTTGAGCGGGACGAGGCCTACCGGCTCCAGAAGCAGTACCTGGCCGACCACGGGCTGACGCTGATCGGCATGATGCGCCATCACGGCGTGGATCCGCTGGAGTTCCACGCCCTGTTCCACGACCTGTCGCTGGAGGCCCTGGCGCACGACCCGGACATGATCGCCGCCATCGCCCGCCTGCCCGGCCGCCGGCTGATCTTCACCAACGCCGACGACGTCCACGCTGAGCGGGTGCTGGCGAGGCTCGGCCTTGCGGACCTGTTCGAGGACGTCTTCCACATCGGCAGCTCCGGCTACACGCCGAAGCCCGATCCGGCCGCCTTCGCGGCCATGAACGCCGCCCACGGCGTCGCGCCGGAGATGGCCGCCTTCTTCGAGGATTCCGAGCGCAACCTGGCGCCCGCCGCCGACCTCGGCATGACCACCGTGCTCGTGGGCTCGCACGCGCCCGCCAGCACCGCCCCCTTCGTCCACCACCGCACCGCGCGCCTGGCCGACTTCCTGGCCGGCGCCCAGGTCAGGGAAGCCGCCTGAGAATGATCGAAGAGCTGAAGCGCGTCATCGAAGCCGCCTGGGAAGCCCGGGACGGGATCAACACCGGCACCCAGGGCGAGGTCCGCGACGCCGTGCGCGAGACCATCGAGCTGCTGGACACCGGCGCCCTGCGCGTCGCCGAGCGCCAGGCCGACGGCGCCTGGGTCACCCACCAGTGGGCCAAGCAGGCGATCCTGCTGCTGTTTCGCCTGACGCCCAACGCCGTGATCGAGGCCGACGCGCCGGGCCCCTACTGGGACAAGGTCCCGCTGAAGTTCTCCGGCTGGGACGCCGCCCGCTTCGAGCAGGCCGGCTTCCGCGCCGTGCCGGGCGCCATCGTCCGCAAGGGGGCCTTCATCGGCAAGGGCGTGGTGATGACCCCGTCCTTCGTGAACATCGGCGCCTATGTCGACGAAGGGACCATGGTCGACACCTGGGCCACGGTCGGCTCCTGCGCCCAGATCGGCAAGAACGTGCACCTCTCCGGCGGCGCGGGCATCGGCGGGGTGCTGGAGCCCCTGCAGGCCAATCCTACGATCATCGAGGACAACTGCTTCATCGGCGCCCGCTCGGAGGTAGCCGAGGGCGTGGTGGTGCGCGAGGGCTCGGTGCTCTCGATGGGGGTCTACCTGACCTCCACGACGCCGATCGTGAACCGCCGCACCGGCGAGGTGACCACCGGCGAGGTGCCGCCCTATTCGGTGGTCATGTCGGGGTCGCGGCCCAACGCCCACGACCCCAGCCTGCCGTCCACCTACTGCGCGGTGATCATGAAGACGGTGGACGAGCGCACCCGCTCCAAGACCAGCATCAACGAGCTGCTCCGGGACTGACCCGGAGCGGCCCGCTCACCCCAGGGCGTAGGGCCGGTAGGGTCCAAGGATCAGCTGCTCGAACACGCCGACGCCTTCCTGCGGCGCCTCGCCGGGCGCCTCGAAGGTGGCGCGGCTGATCGCCTGGATGTGGAAGTTCTCCATGGCGCCCATGTCGACGCTGGCGAGGTCGATGTCCTCGCGCGCCACCGCCAGGTCACCCTTGAGCGCGCCGTGGCGCCAGTCGCCGCCGTAGCCGATCCCGCGCATCAGGAAGGTGGTGACGGGCTCCAGCTTCACCGTCGCCTCGCCCTGGGCGAGCGGGATCTTCAGCGTGCCCGAGCGGGCGTGCCGCGTGCCGGGGATCAGCTCCACGTCCTCCATCCGCGCCGCCTCGGCGTGCCAGCCGCCGCCCTCGCCCGCGCCGTCGGGCAGGATCACCGCCCGGGTGTTCCAGGCCTGGCCGTCGGGGTCGGCGTTGACGTGGAAGAAGACGCTGCGGTCCTGGAAGTTGACCGGCGTCCACTGCCAGAAGAAGCCGGTCAGCCCTGCGCCGGGCGTCGGCTGCGGGTCGGGGGCGCCGACCGGCCGGATGCCCCAGGAGCGGTCGCGCGAGCCCGTCCAGCCCGCGACCTCGCGGCGCTCGCCGTCCACCTCCAACCAGCCCGAGACGCGGACGTTCTGGGTCAGGCGCGTGTAGTCCATGAACAGGCGCGGGCCGAGCCGCTTGACGAAGCGGGGCTCCTCGATCGGGAAGGCGCGGCCCTCGAAGACGAGGTCGGCCGCCAAGCCTTCCGCGCCCTCCACCACCACCCGGAGCTTCTGCAGCGGCTCGAGGATCTCGATGCGGATCGGGCCGACCGTGAGGTCCATCCGCTCCATGCCCAGCACGCGGGAGGCGTGCAGGCAGTACTGCTTGCCGCCGCGGATCACCGAGAGGTGCGCGTCGGCCACGTTCAGCGCCGGATAGACGCCGAAGGCGACCGCGAAGAAGTCGCGCCCGTCGGGCGAATAGCCGTTGAAGAAGTAGCGGTCGTAGAAATTCCGGTCCGAGCCCGCGTAGGCGATCGGCTCCGGCGTCTGGTGGATGGGGTAGTCGTCGCCCTTGGTCAGCATGTTCCCTCCCGTGGAGCGCTTTTCGCCCCCGCGCTCTGGCCGACCTTACGTCCGGTCAGTCTTGCGACTTTTCGGTGTGGCGTATCATGGTTGGCTGACAACAAGGCAAGGGAGGCGCCCCCGGCTCCGGGCGGCGTAAGGGCGACATGAGCGTGATGAGCGCCACGGACCATCGCATCCCGCAGGATGTGGCGGAACAGCTGGTCAATCCGGTGGCCTATGCCGACGGCCGCATCCACGAAGCCTATAAGTGGCTGCGCCGCAACGAGCCGTTCGGCGTCGCCGATGTGGAGGGCGTGGACCCCTTCTGGGTCGCCGTGCGCCACGCCGAGATCCTGGAGATCAGCCGCCAGAACAGCCTGTTCCTGAACGGCGCCCGCAACCCGGTCATCACCTCCCAGGCCGCCGACCGCAAGGTGCGCGAGATGATGGGCGGCAGCCCGCACCTGCTGCGCACCCTCATCCACATGGATGAGCCCGACCACATGAAGTACCGGGCGCTCACCCAGGCCTGGTTCATGCCCCAGAACCTGCGCTCCATGGAGGACCGCATACGGGTGATCGCCAGGGCGGCGGTGGATCGGCTGCTGGCCACGGGCGGACGCTGCGACTTCGTCAGCGACGTCGCCCTGCACTACCCGCTGCACGTGATCATGAGCATCATGGGCGTGCCGGAGGCGGACGAGCCGCGCATGCTGAAGCTCACCCAGGAGATCTTCGGCGCCGCCGACCCCGAGCTCAGCCGCGCGGCCCAGGCGGAGAAGGACGTCCCGATCGAGGAGCGCCAGCTCGACTTCAGCGTCATCACCGACTTCTTCGACTACTACCGCCGCTTCTCCGAGGAGAAGCGGAAGAACCCCTCCGACGACCTGGGCAGCCTGATCGCCAACAGCACCATCGACGGCCAGCCGCTCTCCGACCTGGAGGCGATGAGCTATTACATCATCGTCGCCACCGCCGGCCACGACACCACCTCGTCCTCCACCGCCGGCGCCATGTGGGCGCTGGCCCAGAACCCCGGCGAGTTCGCCAAGGTGAAGTCCGACCTCTCGCTGATCCCCTCCCTGGTGGACGAGAGCATCCGCTGGACGACCCCGGTGAAGACCTTCATGCGCACGGCCGCCGAGGACACGGAGGTCGCCGGCCGGACGGTGAAGAAGGACGACTGGATCATGCTCTGCTACGCCTCCGGCAACCGGGACGAGGCGGTGTTCGAGGACCCCTTCCTATTCCGCGTCGACCGCAAGCCCAACCGGCACCTGGCGTTCGGCTACGGCGCGCACCTGTGCCTGGGCCAGCACCTCGCGAAGATGGAGATGCGGGTCCTCTGGGAGGAACTGCTGCCGAGGCTGAAGTCGGTGGAGCTCGACGGCGAGCCGGCCATGAGCGAGGCGGTGTTCGTCAACGGCCCCAAGCGCCTGCCCATCCGCTTCGAGCTCGCCTGACCTTGGCCCATCCGCTGGAGCCGCGGGTCGCGGCCTACATCTCCGGCCGGCTGGGGTGCGACGTGGCCGTGGAGGCCATGGAGCGCATCTCCGGCGGCGCGAGCCGCGAGACCTACCGCTTCGTCGCCCGCTGGACCGAGGCCGGGACGCCGCGCGAGCGGAAGATGATCCTCAGGCGCGACCCGCCGGCCAGCCTGATCGACACCGAGCGGAAGATCGAGTTCGCCGCCTACCGCGCCTTCCACGGCTCGGCCGTGCCGGTGCCCGAGATGCTGTGGCTGGAGGAGGAGGACGGCCCCCTCGACCATCCCTTCTTCATCGCCGAGGAGCTGGCCGGCTTCCAGGCCGCGCCGCAGGTGCTGCTGTCCGGGATGTACGACGCCGTCCTGCCGAAGGTGGCCGAGCGCAAGTGGACGATCCTGGGCGAGATCGCCCGCGCCGATCCCGCCGCGCTGGGTCTGACCGAGGTGATGGAGGCGCCGGCGCCCGAGGCCTGCTGGCGCCGCGAGCTCGCCTACTGGGAGGCGGCGCTGGCCCGCGACGAGGCCGAGCCCCTGCCGATCACCCGGGCCGCCATCCGCTGGCTGAAGGCCAATCCCCCGCCGCCCGCCCAGAAGCTCTCCGTCGTCCATGGCGACTACCGGACCGGCAACTTCCTGTTCGACGAGGCGGGCGAGATCCACGGGATTCTGGACTGGGAGATGTGCCACCTGGGCGACCCGCTGGAGGACCTCGCCTGGGGCTTCAACCCGGTGTGGGGCTTCGGCCAGCCGGACAAGGCCGGCGGGCTCCTGCCGCAGGCCGAGGCGACCGACATCTGGGAGAAGGCCAGCGGGCTGAAGGCCGATCCCGCGGCGCTCCGCTGGTGGGTCCTGTTCAATTGCGTGAAGGGCCAGGCCATCTGGGTCGGCTCCGCGCGCGCCTTCCTCGACGGCGGCAATCGGGAGCCGATCATGATCTATCCCGCCTGGTGGCTGATCAACGCCCAGGACCGGGCGATCCTGAAGGTGATGGGCCGGCTATGAACCCTCCCGTCCCCGCGGTTCTCGCAGAACTCGCGAACCTGGCGCTCCGCTACACCCTGCCCGACGCGCCGCCGGCCGAACGGGCCAGCAACCTCGGCCTCTCGGCCATGCTGCTCACCCTGGCCGCCGAGGTGTGGGACGGCGCCGCCGCCAACCTGGTCGAGGAGAACCGGGCGATCCGCACCCTGCTGGGCGACGCCGGCGAGGACGCCGACCTGCGCCTGTCGGCGCTCAAGGCCGAGAACGACCGCCTGCGCGCCGCGCTCATCGAAGCCCACGCCGCCGCCGAGCAGGCGGGCGACACGGCCCGTCAGGACGCCATCTGGGCCGAGCTCCTCGCCTCCACGGAACGGCGGAAGCTGTCGATCTCGCTGGTCTAGGCGAGCAGGGCCAGGGTCCGCGCGTCGGCCGCGCCGCCGTAGTAGCGCGCCAGCGCCTCCCCGAAGCGCGGCTCGTCCGGCGCGGCCGCCCGGAAGAGGGTCATGGACGAGCGGAACTTCATGTCGTCGGGGCTGCCGAAGATCTCGTGCGCCGAGCGCCCCTGCACCGCCAGCACCGCGTCCGTGCAGGCCAGGAGCCGCGGCCCCAGCACCGCATGGCTCAGGTAGGCCCGCGCCTCGTCTAGCCCCGAAATGGCGTAGCGCTGGGCCATGGCGCTGAAGCCCAGCCCGGCGAGCTGGGGGAAGACGAACCACATCCAGTGGCTGCGCTTGTCGCCGGCCCGTAGCTCCGCCAGCGCCCGGTCGTAGGCGCCCGCCTGGGCGTCGACGAAGCGCTGCAGGTCGAAGGGATCGCTCATCCCCTACCTTCTCACGGCGCCACCGGCTGCAGGAAGGTCCGCTCCTCGGAGAGGATGAATCGCTGCGCCTGCGCCATGCGGAAATTGGCGGCGCCCGCCGGGTCGGTCTTCAGCCGCGCGCGGTAGGCCTCGTAGGCCGTCAGGCTGTCGAAGGAGATCAGCGCCAGGGCGACGTTGTTGGTCCCCTCGTGCGGCAGCCAGTAGCCGAGCAGGTCGCCGCCGCACGCGGGGATGATGGTCAGCCAGTTGCGGGCATAGGCCTCGAAGGCGTCGCGCTGGAAGGGGTCGATGACGTAGCGGATGCAGCAGGTGACGGTCATGGGGTCCTCGGGTTGCGGTGGGCGGAGGCTTAGCCGTCCGCACCCGCGGCACGTTTCGTTCCGGACCGAAGCATGGCCGCCCGTTCCGGGCTAAGGTGGCGGCATGAGGCTCGGGCCCGACATCACCCGCATCGCCGCCCTGCTGGGGGAGCCGGCGCGCGCGAACATGCTTTCCGCGCTGATGGGCGGCCAGGCCCTGACCGCCGGCGAGCTCGCCCGCGAGGCCGCGATCACGCCCCAGACCGCCAGCGCCCACCTGGCCCGGCTGGAGGCGGGTGGCCTGCTCACCCGCCGCCGCCAGGGTCGCCACAGCTACTTCACGCTTGCGGGGCCCGACGTGGCCGAGGCCATGGAGCAGCTGATCGTGCTGGCCGGGCGCGCCGGCCACCTGCGCACCCGTCCCGGTCCCCGCGATCCGGCGCTGCGCCGCGCGCGGGTCTGCTACGACCACCTGGCGGGCGACGCCGGCGTGGCCATGCTCGACGCCCTGATCGCTCAGGGGCGCGTCGCGGACCACGACGGCGCGCTGGCCCTCACCGCCGAGGGCCGCGCCTTCGCGTGCGAGTTCGGCCTCGACCTCGAGCCCCCCGGCCGCCGGCCCCTCTGCAAGGCCTGCCTCGACTGGAGCGTGCGCCGCAGCCACCTGGCCGGGGTCATGGGCGCGGCCCTGCTGTCGCGCATCTACGCCCTCGGCTGGGCGCGGCGGATCGAGGGCACCCGCGTGGTCCAGTTCAGCGCCCCGGGCGAGGCGGCTTTCCGGGCGACCTTCAAGGTTCCGCTCTGATCCGCTGAGCCGGACGGGTGACAAGCCGGCCAACCTCGGCTTTGCTGCCGACCTTTCCAGACCGAACCATTTCATAGGGACGATTTCATGCCACCACGGATGCTGCCCGAGCCCACGCCGGAGACCCGGCATTTCTGGGACGGGTGCAGGGAGGGCGAGCTCCGCCTTCAGCGCTGCACGGCCTGCGACGGCCAGGCCTACTTCCCGCCCCGCCCCTTCTGCCCGAACTGCGGCAGCCGCGCGGTGGAGGTGTTCCCCGCCAGCGGCAAGGCGGTCCTCTGGTCCTACGTGATCAACCAGCGCCCGCGCCCGGACATGGGGACCGACCCCTACGCCATCGCGGTGGTGAAGCTCGCGGAGGGGCCGCAGATGATGACCAACATCGTCGGCTGCCCGCAGACGCCGGAAGCCCTGCAGCTCGACATGCCGCTGAAGGTGACGTTCGAGAAGCAGACCGACGACATCACCCTGCCCTTCTTCACCCCGGCGGAGGGCTGATCCGATGAAGCCGAAATCAGTCGCCGTGGTCGGCGCCGCCGAG
>NZ_DATLJI010000016.1:785000-1319768 GCF_035539035.1 Phenylobacterium sp. | reverse complement strand
CCATTGCGGCCTGCCGTTCGAGGAGGCCTGCCTGCGGTTCTACGAGAACGACCGGGCCGTGCGCACGGCCAGCTCCGAGCAGGTGCGCCAGCCGATCTACACCGACGCCGCCGAGCACTGGCGTCACTACGAGCCGTGGCTCGACCCGCTGAAGGCGGCGCTGGGGCCCGTGCTCACCGCCTATCCCCAGGCGCCGCGATGAGCGCCGACTGGACCCGCCGCGGCCTCGCCGCCGCGCTCGCGCCCGGCCTGCTGGCCGCCTGCGCCACCCGGCCGGCCGAGCGGCCGCTGGTCTCGGTGAATCTGCTGGACGCCGACCCGCCGCCGCAGCCGCCCACCGACGCCGCCCTCCTGGAGACCGCCTTCGACGAGGCGCGCCGCATGACCGTGCCGGTCTATATCGACCGCAAGGGCCCGTTTCCCTTCGTGGTGGACACCGGCGCCAACCGCACGGTCGTCTCCCGCGAACTCGCCCTGGCGTGCGACCTCGCCCCGGCCGGCCAGGCCGCGGTGCACGGCATCGCCGGCGTCGAGCCGGCCGATCTCGCGCAGGTCCGCCGCCTGCGGGTGGGATCGGTCCATTCCAGCGCGCTCACCCTGCCCGTCCTGCCGCGCACCCGGCTCGGCGCCGACGGCCTCCTAGGCGTCGATGTGTTCAGGAACCGCCGCGTGCGGCTGGACTTCGGCCAGAACCGCTTCGAGATCAGCGCCTCGGGCGGCGGGGCCGAGATCGGCCGCCGCACCGACAGCCGCATCCGGCCGATCGGCGAGCCGGTCCGGGTGCCCGCGCAGTACCGCTTCGGCCAGCTGGTCATCCTCGACGCCGAGGTGGGGGAGGTGAAGGTCAGCGCCTTCATCGATTCCGGCTCCCAGGTCACCGTCGGCAACCGCGCCCTGCGCGACGCCGCCGTGCGCCTGCGGCCCGAATTCGGCGTGCGGCTCGCGCCCGTGCCGCTGATCAGCGCCACCGGCCAGACCGCCCGCGGCGAGTTCGCCACCCTGCCCACGGTCCGGCTCGGCGGCCTCGCCATCCACCAGGTGCTGGGCGTCTTCGCCGACCTGCACATCTTCGACCTGTGGAAGCTTGCCGACCGCCCGGCGATCCTGGTGGGCGTCGACGTGCTGCGTCACTTCCAGGACGTCACGCTCGACTTCGGCCGCAAGCACGTGACCTTCACGCCCCGCCCGCCGGGTCGCCGTCCGCGCTAGGCCGTCGGCCGGCTCAGGGGAACGGCGTCGGGGCCAGCACGGTGGCGCCCTGTTCGCGCAGGCGGGCCTGGGCCAACTCGTCCAGCACCCGCTCGGCGCGGGGGTCTCCGAACACCCAGGCCGCCGCCGCCAGAGTGCGGGCGGAGTTCGCCTGGACGCCCAGCATCCGCTCCAGCGCCTCGAAGGGCGAGGCCGAGGGGCCGATCCGGCGCAGGTGCGGCTCGCCCTCGATCTTCGCCAGCGCCTTGGCCCGGTCCACCGCCTGGTAGAAGCCGCCCAGCTCGTCCACCAGGCCCAGCCGCAGCGCCTGCGAGCCCGTCCACACCCGGCCGCGGGCGATCTCGCGCACCCGCTCGGGCGGCAGCTTGCGCCCCGCCGAGACGCGGGTGACGAAGGTCTCGTAGATGCGGTCCATCCAGCGGGCGAAGGCGGCCCGCTCTTCCGGAGTGAACTCCTGGCCCAGGCCGAGGGCCCCGGCGTAGGTGCTGCCCACCTCCAGCTGGCGCATGTCGACGCCGTAGCGGGCGAGCGCCGGGCCCACCGCGAACTTCCCGCCGTACACCCCGATGGAGCCGGTGAGCGTCGTGGGCTCGGCCACGATGTGCGAGGCCTCCGAGGCCACCCAGTAGCCGCCGGACGCCGCATAGGTGCCCATGGACACCACCACCGGCTTGCCCGCCGCCTTGGCCGCGCGGATCGCCGACAGGATCTGCTCCGAGGCGGTGTCCGAACCGCCGGGCGAGTTCACCCGGAAGACGATGGCCTTCACGTCCTTGGCGCGGATGGCGGCGTGGAAGGCGTCGGCGACGTCGTCGGAATAGATGGTCGAGCCGCCGGTGAACGGATTGGAGGCCCCGTCGCGGCCGGTGACGATGGGGCCCTCGCCCTCGATGACGGCGATGGTCGGGCCTGCCCGGCGGCGGTCGCGCCGGCCGTGGGCGTAGTCCTCGAAGTCCACCAGCTCGGCGTCCTCGCCGGCCCGCCGCAGCAGGGAAAGCTGCGCCTCGCGTACATGCCCCAGCCGGTCGATCAGCCGCTGGCGCAGGGCGTCCTCGGCGAGGTAGGGCCCCGCCTCCAGCCGCGTGCGCAGCACGCCCGCGTCGAGGTTGCGGTCGGTCGCCACCGCCGCCAGCCCCGACTGGTAGACCGAGGTCATCCAGGAGAGCTGCGCCTCCCGGTGGGCGGGCGTGTAGTCCTCCTGGAGGAAGCCGTTGACGGCGTTCTTGTATTCCTGCCGCTGCTCGAAGTTGGGCTTCACCTGGTAGCGGTCGAAGAACCGCTTCAGGAACAGGTCCTCGCTGGCGATGCCGGTCACCTGGAACGATGCGCCGGGCTGCATCCACAGCTCGTTGGCCGAGGCGCCGACCATGTAGGTCGCGGTAATTACGCCGGCCGGATAGAGCCCCTGGCTGTGGGCGATCACCGGCTTGCCCGACGAGCGGAACTGCTTGATGGCCAGCCGGATCTCGTCGGCCATGCCGGGCTCCAGCCCGTCCTCGGGCAGTCGCACCAGCACGCCCTTGATCCGGTCGTCGCTCGAGGCGCGGCGCAGGCCCTCGACGATGGCCATCACCGACTGGCCGCGCCGGCCGATGCCGGCCAGCGGGTTCTGCGGCGACTGGTCGGTGAGCGGATCGCGCAGGTCCAGCTCCAGCACCGTGCGCTGCGGCACGGGGGCGGGACCGGCCGCGCTGGCCGCCATCGATACCAGAACGATGGGCACGCCGATCAGGAAGATCATCAGGCCGGCGAACACGCCGGCCGCGGTGATCAGGAACTGCTTCATGGACCGCGATCGAACCCTTGGCGCGGCCGCGGGGAGGCGGCCGTGCGACGGCCTGTCGCACACAATCCCGCACGCGGGAAGGGCCGCGATTTCAGGATCTTGGGATGACGCGGGAAGAGATGGTCGGAGTGGCAGGATTCGAACCTGCGACCCCCGCGTCCCGAACGCGGTGCTCTACCAGACTGAGCCACACTCCGACTTGGGAGGGCGCCTTATAGGGGAGTGTTTTCGCCCCCGCAAGCGGCCCTGAGGGGCGTTGCATCGACAGGGCGACTGCGCTATCTCACCGCCTCTCGCGAGGGGAGCCCCCTCTGCGCCGTTCCTGCTGGGGAATGGTGTAATGGTAACACTGCGGTTTTTGGTACCGTCATTCTAGGTTCGAGTCCTAGTTCCCCAGCCACTCTTTTCTTCAACAAAATCAGAGCTGATGGGTCTCCTGCCCCCGGGCTGGAACCCGCGGCGCGCCCATCTTTTACACCGCGATTTACACCTGCGAGCCAGGCCACGCGCGGAGCGCTCACAGCCCCGTACGCCGAAGCGCCGCTTGCGGGCCTTGAAGGACGGCCGGACCTGCTTGTCACCGTTTTGAAGGTTGGCGTCGCGCTATAGGGACTGCAGCGCCGGGCAGCCGCGAAATCCGCCCTGACCTCCCCGTCTCCGCACGACCGGCGATTCGGCGCTGCAGCTGGACCCCGGCGGCCTGTCGGGCAGGCAGATCCAGCACAAGCCGCCTTCGTCCTGCGAGTTTTCGCGGGCCGTCGCGGCGGTCTGGCCCGTGGCTTCCCGTCTCCAGGACAGGAGGTCGCGGGGCCCGTCGCCCGACACGCCCGACCCCAATCTGAGTAGCCCACGCCAACGCCCCCCGACACGACAGGGCGATCGTTGCTTCCCATGCGCTCGCCGTCCGCTATCAACCCGCCGATGACATGCCCGGGGGGGACGCGTGCTGCTTGAATCGATCAGTATTCTTGTCGTTGAGGACAACCAGAAGATGGGAGGCCTCGTACGCGCCGTCCTCGCCGGCCTCGGCGTAACGCAAGTGGAAGTCGTGCACCGGTCCGACCTGGCCTGGCGGCAGCTCGGCCTCGCACACTACGATGTTCTGATCGTGGACCGTCGCCTCGGCGACACTGACGGCCTGGACCTGGTCCGCCGTCTGCGGCGCGCCCCGGGACCCGCAGCCCGCACGCCTGTCATCATGGTCACCGCCTCCGGTGACCTCGCCGGGGTGAGAGCAGCCCGCGACGCCGGCGTCGACGAGTTCCTCGTCAAGCCTTTCACCGTCGGGGCCCTAGCGGAACACCTGAGCGCCGCCCTGGAGCGGCGCCGGCCGTTCATCAACACGGAAGCGTACGTGGGGCCAGATCGACGTCGTCGTGCGGATCCCGAATACCGCGGCGGAGAGAGGCGGCGGACCGGCGCTGGCGGAACGGGCACGACGGCAAGATGAAAGGCGCGGGACCCGGAGGTCCTTAGCGCCTGTGGGTGTTGAGGAATTCGCGGGACCTCGTGCGAACCCTGGTCCCGCGCCGGACGAAAACGCCAGCCGCATCAACGGAGTTCGCGGGACCATCCCTGAAACACCGCTTCGTTTACGAAGGGGAAGAGGCTTTCGCGACACGCCGAGCCCGAGCCGGCCGGCGGGAGCGGGTCCAGGCTGCGGCCGCCAGGCCGCACCGCGAAAGCGGCGGCGAAGCCGGCCTTGACGCGCTCGCAGAGCCGGCCGGCACGCTCGCGCGGCGAGCGAAAACCTTCACTCGGCGACCGAGTCCTCCGCGGCCGCCGCGATCTTGTTGCGGACGTAGCCGCGCGCGAGCAGGCCGAAAGCCGCCGCCGCACCACAGCCGCCGACCATCATCAGCAGGATTGCCATTCGTCGATCCCCCCGCCCAGCTTCTACTATCTCCACCGCCGGTTACCGGAGGGTGACCGGCGGCGCTCGACCGGCGAACGCCGCTGTGCGGGATCGAGCTTGAGGAAGCTGCCGCCCGGAAAGGAGCGGCCGCCGCGGACGTCAACTCGGGCGCACCTCCCCCGCCCCCAGTCGCCGGAGCACCTCCGCCAGCAGCAGGAGGTGGCGCTCCAGGTCCTGCGGATCCAAGCCGCTGAGAAGGTCCGCCTCGAGCGATCTCAGAGCCTGCTCGCCCCTCTGAAGGAACCTTCGCGCAGATGGGAGTGGATAGAGGCGGTTGTTCCGTCGGTCTCCGGAATCCTCGCGCCGTTCGAGCACGCCTCTCGTTGCGAGATCATCGAGGATGCGGACGAGCGCAGAGCCCAGGTTGAGCTCTGCGGCCAGGGCCCGCTGATTCGTGCCGGGACTCGCCAGCACTTCCCGCACCACCGCGAGTTCGATCGCGCTGCAGCCGTGGCGCTTCAGCTCATCGTCCATGTGCCTGCGCCACTCGGAGCTCGTGGCGATCACCGCTTGCAGCAGGGTTGCGCGCACAGCCGCACGGTCGCGTTTCATAGACAGCTCCGCGCCCGCAGAGCCCTTCACAGCTTCCCGAACCACACTCCCCCCCCTGACCGCGATCGCCCGGCTTGGTGAGGCTAGGCGCGGGAGGGGCGCCCCGTCACGAAATCAACGGTTGAGCGACCCGTTTAAGGTGCGGGTTGTTGATTGACCGCTGCGTCTGGCTGCAGGCCTGCGCCCGTGGGCGCAGGCCTCGCGCGGCGCAGGCGTTCGACCATGGCCAGGCCGATGGCTTCTCCGCTGATGTAGCGGGCGGCGATCTGTTCCACTCGCCCCTTCATCCAGCCGAGCACCGTCGCCACGTCGTCCAGCTCCAGGCCGGCGCGTATGAAGTTGGTGGCGGCCGTTCCCCGCAGGTCGTGGAAGCGGAGGTGCTCGATGCCGGAGGCCGCGGATGCGTCTTCCGCCGCGAGCTGGGCCGCAGCCGCGGCATCAAGTTTCGCACGTCGGAATGCCGACGCGATGCCGGGCTCTGTCCAGGAGCGCCCGCGCGCCGAATTCAGGACGGTGGGGCTGTCGCCGCGGGGAATCTCGGCAAGGAGCACGCGAAGCTCGTCGTGGATCGGGATCACAGCCGTCGTCCGGCCCCGGCTCTTTCCTGTCTGCCACACGATCGCGTGCTCGCCGACGGCGGTCCAGGGAAGGCGGATCAGGTCCCCCAGGCGCAGACCGCTCAGCGCAGCGAGCCGAACGACGTGGGCGAATTCGGGCGCGGCGTGCGCAAGCAGGGTCGCCAAATGGTGGCTCTCCCAGACGGCTTCGGCCCGGTTGACCCGGTAGAGGCGTGGGAAACCTGCCAGTGGATTGAGCTGGAGTTCGCCCCGGTCCACGGCCCACTGCATCACCCTGGAGGCGACGCCTGCGAGTTCGTCCGCGGTCTTCGGGGTTGCCGCGTAGCGGTCCCGCCAGGCCAGGAGCGCCGCACGAGCGCCTCGGGCCTCGAGCGCTCGCAGCTCTAGCTCGCCCAGCTCATTGCGCACGCGGTCCAGAAGCGTCCGCCTATCCTTGCGAGTTCGAGGCGCCGCGCGGGCGAACTCGGGGCTCTGCAGGTAACGGGTGATAAGCCCGTACAGCGACGTGCGATCGGGAACCTTTCGCTCGGTGTGATGGCGGGCATAGGCAGCTGCAGCGTCGGGAAAACTTCGCGCAACTTCGCGGTCGAGAAGCAGGTCGCTCGCCGCCGAGGCGTGGAGAATCCGCGGACCGCCCCGCCAAGCGTACCAGTACTCCGCCACGCCTCCGTCAGCCCGCAGCCGACGGACCCTATGGATTCCGGGAAGTGCGCCGCGGACGCGCAACGAACCTGGCGAGCGCGGCGTCCGCTTCGCTGATCGGCTGCCCAGAACGGCCGAGGCCGCTGATGTGGTCGAGGTAGGCGTCGAGAGCGTGCCGGTCATAGAGCACCTTCGCCCCGAGGCTGACCTCTCCGAGTCGCAGGCGCCTGAAGCGCGTGACCGGCAGACGGAAGTAGGCGGCAGCTTCGCTCGCCGTGAGCAGGCGCGGGGTGATGGAGCGGTCCAACGGGGGAGCCATGGTTGTGGTTGGTGGAGGGCATCTCGTCGCGCGGTGTGCTGCAGGTCGACTGCAGTTATGGTGACCCGAAAATGCGTGCGTGGGAAGTCTCTATCGTGTATCCGATTATACGATTTCAGGCGACGCGCTAACCTACTGAAATTCGGTGCTCGATTGAGGCCCTGATTGTGTGGTCATAATCTTATTTCAGATTGTCGAGGACTTGCTTTTGGTACCGTCATTCTAGGTTCGAGTCCTAGTTCCCCAGCCACTTCCTCCCTCCATGACGCCGAGATCGCCGCGCCAGCCCTAGGCTGTCCGGGAGCCCGACTTTCCCGCTGAAGGGCGAATGTCCGTTCGGCGGCGCTGAGCCAGTGTCCATTCGCGACCCGTTGCGGACGTTAGAGGGGCGGACTGCGCAGGGCTGTTAGACGCAGTGCTTCGCGCTGACTTGCGATTTGCGAGAGGACCAGCTCGCGAAAGCGCGTGAGGTCGGATGTCAGGCTCACATAACGGTCTACCGCGTCTCTAACCCGCGCGTCCGTGACGGAGCGCAGCATGGCGGCTGCCTCTTCTGCGCGTCCGCAAAGCCCTGCTGCGATTCCCGCGTTGTAGGTCGACCAGCTCCCCCCGCCGCGCGTGGATTTCTCGTGGCTGAGCAAAAGGTCCGCCGTTGCCTCGATCGACGGTAGGCGAGCCGCTAGCTCACGGATTTCTTCCGAGGCGATCACGGCGAGCCTGTTTCCCGCTTCCTCGAACTGCTCATCGGATTGGTACTCTTCGAAGTCAGCCGCTCGGCTATCCCAATCGGCTCCACTGCCAAGGTCGAAGCTGATGTACCCCTTGTCAGACCAGAGCCAGTGTGCGGCCACGTTGAGGTAGCTGCCCTTGCTGAAGCCGCTCGGCTGGAACTCGACGATAGCCAGCCACCAGCCATGGTCGCCGATCCACAGGCGCGACTGGCCTTTGCGGCGAAGCCCCAGCGGCTGAAGCGTCGCTTTCGCCGCCCTCGCAATGATCTTGTCGTGTGCGCTAGGCATCGTGGCGAAGGTACCGAGACGGATGCCCGCCTTCCACCCTGAGCCGCCGTCGCGAGTGTCTGCTCGCCGCGCATGGCGGGACCTCGCCCCGTCCGTCCTTAAGTCCATGGTTGATCGCGAGCCTGCCGGGCCAGGCGTGTCAAGGACGCGCCCCCGGCGCGCCGCCCCGCGGCCGGTCCTGCGGACCGGTCCTTGAGACGCCTGACCCGGCAGGCAGAATGCTGGCCATGGCCTTCAGGGAGAGGTGTGCCCTAACGCGCCAGACCCCGCTCCCGCCAACACCGAACCCCCACGCTGTCGGATTCCGCGGCCCTCGTTCGTCGTTCCGGTGAACCGGACGAAGTCTCGAGAGGAGGAAAGAGATCCATGAGCCAGAGCGGTCAGCCCAACGGCGAGAAGAGGCCCACCACGGTCGCGCGGAAATCCGATCGCGAGCTGGTCGTCACCCGCGCCTTCGACAGCCCGGCCTCCGCCGTGTTCGAGGCCTGGACCCGGCCCGAGCTCTTCAGGCTGTGGTGGGCGCCGAAGTCGATGGGCGCGACGCTCAGCGCCTGCGAGATCGACGCGCGCACGGGCGGCGGCTATCGGATCACCTTCGGCGAGGGCGCGGACTCGGCGACATTCTTCGGCAAGTACCTCGAGGTGACGCCGCCCTCGCGCCTCGTCTGGACGAACGAGGAGAGCGCCGATGCGCCGGTCACGACCGTCACCTTCGAGGACGACGGCGAGCGGACGTTGCTGATGATGAGCGAGCTCTATCCCTCCGCCGACCCCGTCGCCGACGCCGTCGCGGGGATGCAGGCGATGTCGGCCGAGCAGTTCGCCCAGCTGGACGAGCTTCTCGCCTCGCGCCGCCCGCCGGCGTGAGCGCGGCCTAGGGCGGCGCCTCCTCCGGCGGCTCCTCGCGGCTCGCCTCGCGCAGCACCTTCCGGGCGATGGCCGAACGCTGCAGGACGTTCTCCTGCGGCGTGCTGTAGGCGCCGTGCAGGAGGGCCTCGTCCCAGCGGGTGAGGCCCGGCGGCGGCTCGCGGGCCTCCTCGAAGAGCGCCAGGATGGTGGCGGCGCGTCTCGTCTCGATGTCCGGCTGCATCTCGACCAGCCCGACCATCGCCACATAGTCCGCGAGCTGCGCCACGGTCACGCCATCGAGGCGCCGGGCGTCCACCACGACGATCGCGCTGGTGGTGTTGCGCACGACGTTACGGACGAGCCGGCTGGCGCGCGGCAGGCCCGGCTCCTCGTACCGCCAGTTGTGCCAGGCCCGCACCGGCTGGTCGCTCTCGATGATCCGCCGCACCGCTTCCGGCGAGGCTTCGCCGAACAGGCGGCCGTCGCGCCTACGCCAGCCTTCGAGGAGGGCGCGGGGTTGGCGGTGGACCATCACATAGAGATTGGGCCGGCAGTCGGGCCCCGCCAGCGGCGCCTCGACCCGGCGCGCGACCTCGGACAGCCGCACCAGGATGGCCTCGCCCATGGGTCCCGGCAGACCGGAGACCAGGGGGCAGATGGGATCACGCCAGCGGACGATGGAGCCATCCAGCCGGTGGCCGAGGGCGCCGCCGACGAACTCGCGGACCCGCCCGTCGAGCGGCTTGTCGGGCGCCTGGACCGTCACGCCCTCGACGATCTTGGGCGGCGCAGCCGGCTCAGGCTCGGCAGCGGCGGCGGCCTGGCCGAGCAGGGCGGCGGCAAGCGCGAACGGGATCGTGGAGACCGCCATCGCACCAGCATCGGCGCGCGGCCAGGGACGGTCAATTCGGCGCAACGCGTTCAGGCCCGAGCGGCCCTACTGCCGCCGCCGCCTGGCGAGCAGCACGGCGGCGGCGGCCAGGCCCACGCCCACCGCGAACAGGGTGGCGCGGGCGCGCGGGCCCTCCACCCGGAACCGGTGGATCCGCCCGTCGGCCGCCCCCCACCAGGACCGGGTCGGCTTGTGGAAACCCCGTTTCCGGAAGGCGGAGACGGCGTCCCGCGCCACGTCCGCCGCCTCCGCGGCGCTGCGGCGGGAGGTCAGCACGGTCACCTCCGGCGGCTCCCGGGAGGGGTCCTGGTCGAGCCGCCAGGTCTCCCGGCGAACGCTGAACACCCGCCCCAGCGCGGCGCCGGCGGCGCCGACGGACTCCTTGCGGCCGTGCTTGGTTTTCTTCGGCATGATCGCGGTTCCCCGCCGCATTCAACGCGCCACCGGGCGGATTGGGCTCGACGCGGTGTGCGCCTTCCCCTAACCGGCGCGCCATGAAGCCGTTCCTGGACCTTGTCGGCGCCTCCGGCGCCGCCTACCGCTTCCGCCTCCTGCCCGACGGGCAGGCCCATGTCCCCATCGCCGGCAACTATGTCGTGGTCCGGCCGCGGGGGGAGGGGGTGAAGGTGGTCGTGGTCGCCGTGACGGAAGACCTCTCCCGCGTCCTCGCCGAACAGCCGGCGGAGGTGCGCCGGGGCGCGCGCGTCTACACCCGCCTCAACGTCGCCCGTGCGACGCGGGAGGCCGAGCACGCGGATCTCGCGGCGCGCTATGCCCCCGGCCCGGCCGAGGGCGCCGCGCCCGACGAGGGGTGACGCGGGCCGCGCCCGGGCTGTCAGCAACTGTTCGCGCGGGTGTAGCGGGGCCGTCACGGCGGTCCGCTAGAAGCGGGGCCGTGCCCTTGATCTCGCGTTTCTGAGGTCTTTACCCCGCACCTTGGAGGATCCGGGCCCCCCGTCCCGGGTCCTCTCTTCTTGCCGCTCAGGCCGCGGCGCCGAAGGTGAGGCGGCCCACCGGCTGGTCCGACAGGTCGAACACCGCCACCTCCGCGGGCTCGCCGCGGGCCGCGAGGTCGGCGGCCAGGGCGCGGGCCTGGCGCTCCGCCTGGGCGCCGGTCCGGAAGTAGATGGCCCCCGCGCCCGCGTGCAGGGCCCAGGCGCCGTCGGTCCGCCGTACAACGATCTGCCGCATGCCACTCACTCCGCAGCTGTTGTGGCCGCGGCTCTACACAACCTTCGCGACAGGCCCGTGTCGGTTCGGACTCGCCTGCGTGACCTCGCGGGCTGCCGCCGCAAGCTCTGCAACACAGTTGTCACGCTTCTGTCGGGCCGCTGTCATGGGTGCTCCCTAGAACCCGGCTAAGGGCAGGCGGGGCGCCCGGCACGGGCCGGGGACGTAACTCTCGCGTGCGCCGTCGATGAGCCACGGTGGGAGAACCCTCGATGACCCGCGTCACCCAGCTGAAAACCCTTCTTCTCGCCTCGCTGAGCGCGGTGGCGCTGGCCTCTTGCGGCGGCGGCGGCGCGGACAATGTCGCCTCTCCGGGCGAAGGCGCCTTCCCGCCCGGCAGCGGCGGCGGCACGGGCGGCGGCACGACCGAGCCCCCTCCGGGCCAGGCGGCGGCGGACTGCCCCACCGGCTTCGCCAACGTCGGCACCGTGGCCAACGGCACCCTGCGCGCCTGCCAACTGCCGCAGACCATCACCGGCAACCTGGTGGTGCCGCTGCGGGCCGGCACTGTCTACGCCATCAGCGGCCGGGTGGACGTGGGCCAGGACCGCGGCGCGGACCCCAACGCCCCGATCGCCGGCGCCCAGCAGGGCATCCTGACCATCGAGGCGGGCGTCCGTCTCTATGGCTCCGGCGGCCTCGACTACATCAACGTCCAGCGCGGCTCGCAGATCTTCGCGGAGGGCACGGCCACCAATCCGATCATCTTCACCAGCCGCTCGAACCTCGAGGGCGCCGCCGGCGCCGACCTGATCGGCCAGTGGGGCGGCATCGTTATCGCCGGCCGCGCGCCGATCGCCAGCTGCCCGTCCGGCACGACCCCGCCGAACATCAACTGCGTGGCCACCTTCGAGGGCGGCGTGTCGCTCTACGGCGGCAACAGCCCGACCGACAACTCCGGCCGCATCCGCTACGTCCAGGTCCGCTACCCGGGCTTCGAGGTGCAGCCGAACCGTGAGCTGAACGGCATCAGCTTCCTGGGCGTCGGCTCCGGCACCGTGGTGGACCACGTGCAGGTCCACAACAGCTCCGACGACGGCATGGAGTTCTTCGGCGGCACGGTGCAACTGAAGCACATCGTCATCACCGGGGCCGACGACGACAGCATCGACACCGACGAGGGCTGGCGCGGCGGCATCCAGTTCCTGATCGCCCGCCAGCGCGCCAACGGCGGCGACCGGGTGTTCGAACAGAGCTCGGCCGGCGTCCAGGCGTCGCTGAACTCCCGCCCGATCATCGCCAACTACACCGTCATCGGCTCGGGCCGCACCGGCGCCGGCGACGTCCAGGTGCTGAACACCGGCACGGGCGGCCGCTTCGTCAACGGGATCCACGTGTCGGCCAACCCCGCCACCGCCTGCGTCGACGTCGACACCGCCTCCACCGTGGCCGCCGCGCCGCGCTGGGACTCGGTGGTCCTGTCCTGCGCGATCAACTTCCGCAACGACTCTGACGTGAACGCCGCCGACGCCACGGCCCTGTTCGGCGCGGGTGCGAACAACAACGCCAGCTTCACCAACACGCTCGCGGGCGGCTTCGTGAACGGCGCCAACGAGACCGCGGTCCCGGCGTTCAACGCCGCGACGCTCGGCGCCTTCTACACGACCACGACCTACATCGGCGCCGTGCGCGATGCGGCCGACACCTGGTGGCAGGGCTGGACCTGCGGCCTGGCCAGCGGCTCGAGCTGCTGATCCCGCGGGGCGGGGCCGCCAGGCCCCGCCCTTCCCGCACGCCGGCGACATCTTGAAAGCGACCCCCATGACGAAGCTCATCCGCCCGCTCAGCGGGCTGCTCCTGTGCACGACCGCGCTGATGGCGCCCGGCCTCGTCCACGCCCAGCAGGCGGCGACCGCGGCGGCCGCGGTGGCGGAGGTCGACGAGATCGTCGTGCGCGGCCGCTACATCCCGGAGGTGATGCGGGAGACCTCGGAGGTCACCTCCATCGTCACGCCCGAGGACCTGGTCCGCCAGGGCGACGACACCGCCGCTCAGGCGCTGACCCGCCTGGCCGGTCTCTCGGTGGTCAGCGGCCGCTTTGTCTATGTCCGCGGCCTGGGCGAGCGCTACTCCTCGGCGCTCCTGAACGGCTCGCCGCTGCCCAGCCCCGAACCGCTGCAGCGCGTCGTGCCCCTGGACCTCTTCCCGTCCAACGTCCTGGCCGGCGTCAACGTCCAGAAGAGCTATTCGGTCAACTATCCCGGCGAGTTCGGCGGCGGCCTGATCGACCTGCGCACCGTCGACGTGCCGGACGAGGCCTTCCTGTCGCTCGGCGTCAGCCTGGGCATGAACGACGAGACGTCGCTCAAGCAGGGCCTCACCTACTACGGCGGCGACTCCGACCGGTTCGGCGTCGACGACGGCACGCGCGAGCTGCCGGCCCTCATCCGCCAGGGCATCGAGACCGGCAAGCGGATCGACTCCACCAACTTCTCGTCGGCCCAGCTCACCGCCATGGGGCGGAGCTTCCAGAACGCGAACATCAACCTGCTGCAGTCGACCAACGACGTGCCGATCAACGGCAGCATCGACATCTCCGGCGGCGAGTCCTGGACCTTCGACTGGGGCGACATCGGCTTCGTGGCCGTGGGCGGCTACGACTCCAGCTGGTCCACGCGCCGGGCCATCCAGCAGGAGGGCGTGGTCAGCCTCGAGGGCCTGGCGGTGCTGGAGGACCTGCAGTCCAGCTCGACCCAGAACGACATCGTCATCAACGGCCTGACCAGCGTCGCCCTGGAGCTCGACAACCACACCTTCAAGTGGACGAACTTCTACGTCCGCAACGTCACCAAGGAGGCCCGCTCGGTCGAGGGCGAGAGCTCGCGCGCGTCGAACTACATCCGCGACGACTTCACCGCCTGGTACCAGCGTGAGCTGATCGACACCCAGCTCACCGGCGCGCACCGGTTCGGCGAACTCGAGATCGACTGGCGCGGCTCCTACGCCCGCACCGAGCGTGACGTGCCCTACGAGCGCCAGGTGCGCTACCGCCGGGTCGACGGCGTCTACCTGCACAACCCGCAGTCCGACGCCAACTTCATCCGTTTCAGCGAGCTGGAGGACAAGGCCACCGGTTTCGGGGTCGACGTCCGCTACCGGCTGGAGAACCCGCTGATCGCCGACTTCACCGTCTCCGGCGGCTACGCCTGGTATGACAACGAGCGGTTCGCCGACAGCCGCGTGTTCCGCTTCACCATGAACTCCACGCCGTCCATCGCCTTCCAGATGCAGCGGGTGGACTTCCTCTATTCCGACTTCAACATCGGCCCCAACGGCCTGATCCTGCGGGAGGTCACCGGCTCCGAGGGCGCGGCGGCCTACGAGGCGTCGCTGAAGACCAGCGCCTTCTACCTGCAGGGCGAGGGCGAGATCCTGCCGGCCGTGCGCGCCACCTTCGGCGCCCGCTACGAGAGCGGCGAGCAGACGGTCCAGGCGATCGACCTGTTCAACGCCGGCGCGGACCTGACCGGCAACCGGATCGAGAACGACTACATCCTTCCGGCCGGCACGCTGACCTGGAACTTCGCCGAGGACCAGCAGCTCCGCTTCGGGATCTCCAAGACCATCGCCCGCCCGCAGTTCCGCGAACAGGCGCCGCAGCTCTACCTCGACCCGGAATCGGACCGCACCTTCATCGGCAATCCGTTCCTGGTGGACAGCGAGCTGATCAACGTCGACGCGCGCTACGAGCACTACTTCGACCGCGGCCAGTTCGCGACGCTGGGCGTCTTCTACAAGGACATCGACAAGCCCATCGAGTCGGTGGTCAACGAGTCCGGCTCGGGCCTGCAGCAGACCTTCCTCAACGCGCCGCGCGCGGTGCTCTACGGGGTCGAGGCGGAGTTCAAGAAGTTCTTCGAGCCCGAGCTCGACCTGGCCTGGATGAGCGGCGTCCGCTTCCTGGTGGCCGCCAACTACACCTACACCAAGGCCGAGGTGAAGGTGGGCGACGGGGACGTGGTGTTCCCGATCACCAACAACGGCCTGCCCGCGCCGGCCGCGAACTTCATCATCGACGGCAGCCGCCTGCAGGGCCAGTCCGAGCACCTGGCCAACGTCCAGCTCGGCCTGGAGAGCGCCGACGGCTCCACCCAGGCGACCCTGCTCGCCAACTACGCCAGCGAGCGGACCACGGCCCGCGGCCAGTCCGGCGCGCCGGACTTCGTGCAGGACCCGGGCGTCCTGCTGGACTTCACCTTCCGGCAGAAGTTCAGCGTCTGGGCCCAGGAGTTCACCTTCGGGGTCGAGGCCCGCAACCTGCTCGGCGAGGAGTTCGACGAGCGCCAGGAGCGCGGCGGCGACGCCATCAAGCTCAACAACTACGAGCTCGGCCGCAGCCTTTCGGTGAGCCTGTCGACGCGGTTCTGAGGCCGGGACGCCGACTGTCACGGGAGCTTCATCCAAGCTTCACGGGAACGTCGGCGTCGTCCGCCAAGAGTCCGCCGTCCCGCCCTGATCGGCGGTTACGGGGGATAGGTTGAAGCTCCAGTTGGAAGCCCTTGGCGCGGTCCGCCCGCGCACGCTGCTGGCGGGCCTCGAGATCGCGTTCGCGGTGGCGCTGGCCGCCCAGGCCGCGCGGCTCGCCTGGGCCCTCGTCACGCCGGTGGGACCGTTCGGCGCCGCCGCCACGGTCCAGTCCGCGGCGCGGCCGCAGGCCGACCTCTCCATCCTCGCCCGGTTCGATCCCTTCTTCCGCGTGTCCGGCGCGGCCGCCGGCCCGGCCGCTTCTGGCGGCGACGCGAGCCAGCTCGTGCTGCACGGCGTGCGCGCGGCGGCCGGCGGCCGGGGCTCGGCCATCCTCTCCATCAGCGGGATCCAGCGCTCGGTCACCGTGGGCGAGGAGGTGGAGCCGGACGTCGTGCTCGCCGCCGTCGGCGCCGACCATGTGATCCTGTCCCGCGGCGGCGCGCGGCGGCGCCTCGGCTTCCCCACGCCCCAGCCCGGCGCCGCCGTCGAGCCCGCCACCGCGTCTCTGGCGCCGGCGGAGGCCGCGCAGCCCTCGTCCGGCGCGGCGATCGATCCGCGTCGCCTGCTCGCCCAGACCTCGCTCGTGCCGCGCGTCCGCGACGGCCAGGCGGCCGGCTACACCGTCTACCCAAAGGGCGGCTCCGACGTGCTGCGCCAGGCCGGCCTGCAGCAGGGCGACGTCCTCCTCGCCGTCGACGGCGTGACGCTCACCCCCGAGCGGGTGAGCCAGCTGCAGGACGAGCTCGCCGGCGCGAGCGGGGCCGAGATCCGCTTCGAGCGGGGCGGCCAGGTCATGAACACGCGCATCCGGACGGCCGCCCAGTGAAACGATTGCTCGCCCTCGCCCTCCTGGCCACCGCCGCCCCGCTCTGCGCGCCCGCGCCCGTCGCGGCCCAGGAGCAGGTGCTGAACCTGCAGGACGCCGACATCCGGGTGTTCATCCAGGACGTCGCCCGCGCCACCGGCCGCACTTTCATCGTCGACCCGCGCGTGCAGGGGAAGGTGACCGTCGCCAGCCAGGAGCCGCTCAGCCGCGCCGAGCTGCTGGACGTCCTGATGTCCACCCTGCGGGCCAACGGCCTGGTGGCCGTGCCGACGGGCTCGGGCGCCTACCGCATCGCGCCGGAGGAGGGCGCCGCCCAGCAACCCGCCACCCTCGGCGCCTCCGCCGGCTACGGCTTCGCGACCCAGGTGTTCCGCCTGCGCAACCTCGACGCGGCGTCCGCCGCCGAGACCCTCAAGCCCCTGGTCGGCCGCCAGGGGGCGATCATCCCGTCGACCCGCGGCAACATGCTGGTGGTCGCCGACTACGCCGACAACCTGCGCCGCATCCGGGGCCTGCTGGCCCAGATCGACGAGGACCGGGCGACGACCCAGACGGTCACCCTGCGCTCGTCCTCGGCGCGCGAGATCGCCGCCGTGCTCAACGACCTCCTGAAGCCGCCGGGCGCCGACCCGCAGGCGCGCAACGGCGTGGTCTCCATCGTGGTGGTGGAGAGCAGCAACTCCCTGATCCTGCGCGGCGACGCCGAGGCCGTGCGGCCGCTGCTCGGCGTGGTCGCCGACCTCGACCGCCGGGCCGAGACGGCGGGCGACGTCCGCGTCGTCACCCTGCAGCACGCCAACGCCGAGCAGCTCGTGCCGGTCCTGCAGCAGCTCGTCGGCCAGCCGGTCACGGCCGCCGCGCCGCAGGCCGCCGCGACCGCACGCCGTCCCCCCACGTCCCAGCCCGCCGCCGACGCCGCGCCGGCGCCCGCGCCCACCGCCGGCGCGGCGCGCGCCAACATCGCCCGCTATCCCGGGACCAACGCCATCGTCATCGCCGCCGACCCCGACACCCAGCGCATGCTGGCCGAGGTGATCCGCCAGCTCGACGTCCGCCGCCAGCAGGTGCTGGTGGAGGCCATCGTGGTGGAGGTCTCCGACGACGCGGCCCGCCGGCTCGGCGTCCAGTTCGCGCTCGCCGGGGTCAACGGCTCGGCCGTGCCCTTCGCCAGCACCGGCTATGCCAACGCCCAGCCGAACCTGGGCGCCATCCTGGGGGCCGCGGCCGGCGAGCAGAACCTGCCCAAGGACTCCGCCCTCCTGGCGCAGCTCCGCGCCACCGCCGCCCAGTCCCTGCTCGGGACCAACGGCCTGATCCTCGGCGGCGGCGGCCAGAGCGGCGACGTCCTCTTCGGCTTCGTCATCAACGCGGTGAAGACCGATGGCCAGTCGAACCTGCTCTCCACGCCCTCGATCATGACCCTCGACAACCAGCCGGCCACCATCCTGGTGGGCCAGGAGGTGCCGGTCACCACGGGCGAGGTGCTGGGCGATTCCAACACCAACCCCTTCCGCACCACGGCGCGCCAGAACGTCGGCGTCCAGCTCGAGGTGACCCCGCAGATCAACGCCGGCGGCACGATCACCCTGGCGCTCCGCCAGGAGGTCTCCAGCATCGCCGGCGGGCTCACCACCACGGTGGGCGACCTGGTGCTCGACAAGCGCGAGATCGAGACGACGGTGAACGTCGACGACGGCCAGATCGTCGTCCTCGGCGGCCTGCTAGACCAGAACGACCGCGACACCACCGAGCGCACGCCGGTGCTGGGCGACGTGCCGGTGCTGGGCAACCTCTTCAAGGCCACCAGCCGGCGCCGGACCCGCACTAACCTGATGGTCTTCATCCGGCCGCGGATCGTGCGCTCCGCCGCCGAGGCCCGCGCCGTCACCGGCCCGCGCTACGACTACATCGCCGCCCAGCAGGCGATCCGGAACCCCGCCCGGCAGAGCGAGCTCGAGGCGCTGGTCCGCGAGTACCTGCGCGCCGAGCCGCCGTCCGCCGCGCCCGCCCAGCCGGGCGCCCAACCGACCGCCAAGCCATGACCGGACCGCGCGCCTTCGCCTACGCCTTCGCCAAGAAGCATGGCGTGATCCTGCTTGAGGAGGGCGACGTCGCCGCCGTCGGCCTGCGCGAGGGCGCCGACCCCCTGGGCCTGCTGGAGGCCCGGCGCGCGCTGCGCACGCCGCTCGCCGTCCAGCCCCTCACCCGCGCCGAGTTCGAGCGCCGGCTCTCGGAGGCCTACGCCGGCGAGGGCCTCGGCGCCCCGGCCGACGACCTCGACCTGCCGGGCGGCCTCGACAGCCTGGCCGACGACCTGCCGGCCGCCGCCGACCTACTGGACGCCCAGGACGACGCCCCGGTCATCCGGCTGATCAACGGCGTCATCGCCGAGGCCGTGCGCCAGGGCGCGTCCGACGTCCACATCGAGCCCTTCGAGACCGCGCTGGTGGTCCGCCTGCGGGTCGACGGCGTGCTGAAGGAGGTGCTCAGCCTCTCCCACCGCATCGCGCCCCTGCTGGTCAGCCGGGTGAAGGTGATGGCCCGCCTCGACATCGCCGAGAAGCGGATCCCGCAGGACGGCCGCATCTCGCTGACCCTCGGCGGCCGCTCGCTGGACGTCCGGGTCTCCACCCTTCCGGCCCGCGCCGGCGAGCGGGTGGTGATGCGCATCCTCCACCAGGACCAGGCCCGCCTCGGCCTCGCCGACCTCGGCATGGCGCCGGCCGCGCTGGCGGTCTTCGAAGGCGCGCTGCGCGAGCCGAACGGCATCGTCCTGGTCACCGGCCCGACGGGATCGGGCAAGACCACCAGCCTCTACGCCGGGCTCGCCCTGCTCAACGACGCCACGCGCAACATCCTCACCATCGAGGATCCCGTGGAGTACGCCGTCCAGGGCCTCGGCCAGACCCAGGTGAACCCGAAGGTCGGCATGACCTTCGCCGCGGGCCTGCGCGCCATCCTGCGCCAGGACCCTGACGTGGTCATGGTCGGCGAGATCCGCGACGTGGAGACCGCGCAGATCGCGGTGCAGGCCAGCCTCACCGGCCACCTCGTGCTCTCCACCGTCCACACCAACGATGCGGTGGGCGCCATCACCCGCCTGCGCGATATGGGCGTCGAGCCCTTCCTGCTGGCCTCCACCGTGCGCGCCATCGTCGCCCAGCGGCTGGTGCGCCGGCTCTGCCCGGCCTGCCGCAGGCCCGACCCCGCCGACCCGGCCACCGCCCGGCTGGCCGGCGTCGCGCCGGCGGCCACCCTGTTCCGCGCCACCGGCTGCCCGGCCTGCGCCAACACCGGCTACGTGGGCCGCGTCGGGGTCTACGAGGCCCTGCGGGTCGACGACCGCATCCGCCGGCTGATCGTCGCCGACGCCGACGAGTCGGCCATCTTCGCCGCCGCCTTCCCGGACGGCGCGGGGACCCTGCAGGCCGAGGCCCGCCGCTACGTCGCCGAGGGGATCACCACGGTGGAGGAGGCGCTGCGCGTCGTCCGCCAGGAGACCGCCGACCATGTCGGCGTTTGAGTACGTCGCCCTCGACGCCGGCGGCCGCACCCGCCAGGGCGTGGTCTCCGCGCCGAGCGAGCGCGCCGCCCGCGAGATCCTGCAGGGCCGCCGGCTCGTCCCCGTCCAGCTGCGCGCCACGACCGGCCCCGGGCCCGGACCCCTCGCCCGCCTGTTCCCCGACCGCATCGGGCCGCGGGCGCTGGCGCTGATCACCCGCCAGCTCGCCACCCTGATCGCCGTCGCCCCGCTGGAGGAGGCGCTGCGCACCCTCGCCGCCCAGGCCGAGCGGCCTGCCGTCCGCCGGGTGCTCACCGCCACCCACGCGGGCCTGCTGGAGGGCTACCGGCTCTCCGACGCCATGGGCCGCCAGGGCGAGGCCTTCCCCAGGCTCTACCGGGCCATGGTCGCCGCCGGCGAGAGTTCCGGCGCCCTGCCGGAGATCCTCGAGCGCCTCGCCGACCTCCTCGAGCGCGACGAGCAGGCCCGCTCCAAGCTCCTCGTGGCGCTGGTCTATCCCGCCGCGCTCGCGGTCACCGCGCTCGCGGTCATCGCCGCCCTGATCACCTTCGTCGTGCCCCGCGTGGTCGAGCAGTTCGACAGCATGGGCCAGCGGCTGCCCTGGCTCACCCGGGCGATCATCCTCCTCTCCGACGCCGCCCGGGACTGGGGCTGGCTGATGCTGCTGGTCCTGGCGGCCGCGGGCCTCAGCGCCGCCCAGGCCCTGCGCCGGCCGGCGCTGCGCCTGCGCTTCGACGCGGCCCTGCTGGCCACGCCCTTCCTCGGCCGGCTGATCCGCGACCTGCACGCCGCCCGGCTCGCCCGCACCCTCTCCACCATGATCGCCGCCGGCGTGCCGGTGCTGGAGGGCCTGCTGCTCACCGTCCCCACGGTGCACAACCGCGCGCTCCGCGCCGCCGTGACGGAGATGGCCACCACCGTCCGCGAAGGCGGCAGCCTGTCAGGCGCCATGCGCCGCGCCGGGGTCTTCCCGCCGATCCTGCTCTACATGGCCGCCAGCGGGGAGAACGCCGGCCGCGTCGACCTCATGCTCGGCCGCGCCGCCGAGTACCTGGAGCGCGAGTTCGAGGCCGTGGTGCAGGTGGCGCTGAGCCTGCTGGAGCCGGCCATCATCATCGTCATGGGCCTCATCGTGACGGTGATCGTCCTCTCGATCCTGCTGCCCATCCTCCAGATCAACACCCTGGCCTACCGCTGAGACCAACCATGACCGACACCCGCGCCCTCCGACATGCCCGCGCCGAGCAGGGCTTCACCCTGGTGGAGGTGATGGTCGTCATCGTCATCATCGGCCTCTTGGCCACGGTGGTGATGATGAACGTCCTGCCGAGCCAGGACCGCGCCATGAAGGAGAAGGCCCGCGCCGACGTGGCCGTCCTGGAGCAGGCCGTCGAGAGCTACCGGCTGGAGAACCTCGCCTTCCCAACCAGCGAGCAGGGCCTTCAGGCGCTGGTCGCGCCGCCGCCGGGCCTGGCCCGTCCCGACCGCTACCGCGAGGGCGGCTACGTCCGGCGCCTGCCGAAGGACCCGTGGGGGAACGCCTACCAGTACCGCTACCCGGGCGAGCACGGCCGCTTCGACGTCTGGTCCACGGGCGCCGACGGCCAGAAAGGCGGGGAGGGCGATGACGCCGACATCGGCAACTGGGGTCTCTAGCCCCGCCGCCGAGCGCGGCCTCACCCTGGTCGAGGTGATGGTGGCCGTGCTGGTCATGGCCCTGCTCGCCTCCGCGGTGCTGATCACCACGCCGGATTCCGGCCCGAGGCTGGCCGACGAGGCGGAGCGGCTGGCCGCTCGGCTGGCCCACGCCCGCGACGCGGCGGTCACCGCCAACCGGCCGGTGGAGATGGCCCTCGACGCGGAGGGCTACGCCTTCCGCGAGCAGCGGCGCGGCCGCTGGACGCCGCTGGAGGACGGCCCTTTCCAGCCGCAGCGCTGGCCAGAGGGCCTGGCGGTCTCCGTCGAGGCCGGCGAGGGCCGCAGCGCCGTGCGCTTCGATTCCACCGGCGCGGCGGAGCCGGTCACCGTGCGGCTGACCAACCGGATCGACACCGTCGCCCTCACCGTCGACGCCCAGGGCGAGGTCAGGATCGATGACCGCGCGCGCTGAGGCCGGCTTCACCCTGCTGGAGATGCTGGTGGCGCTCGCCGTGCTCAGCCTGGGCGCGCTCGCGCTCCTGAACCTGGCGGGCGAGAACACCCGCCAGGCCGGCGCGGTGGAGAGCCGGCTGTTCGCCGGGATCGTCGCGGAGAACCAGGCCATCGAGGCCCTGACCGCCCCCGCGCCGCCGGCGCTCGGCCAGGCCTCGGGCGTGGCCAGCGCCGGCGGCCAAGCCTGGCGCTGGACGCGCCGCGTCAGCCGCACCGCCGATCCCGCGATCCTGCGCATCGACGTCCGCGTCGCCGCCCGCCCCGGGGCCCTGACGGCCGGCGAGGTCACCGTCTTCCGGGGGCGGCCATGAAGGGCTTCACCCTGGTGGAGATGATGGTGGCGCTGCTGATCTTCGGCCTGGTCTCGGCCGCGGGCGTGGCCGTGCTCTCATTCAGCGTCGACAACCAGCAGGTCGTCCGCGCCCGCAGCCACCGGCTGGCCGAGATCCAGCGGGCGCGCTCGGCGCTCAAGGCCGACCTCGCCCAGGCCGCCGCCCGCCGGACCCGCGGCGAGGACGGCCGGCCCTCGGCCCGCACCCTCGCCGGCGGCGAGCAGGCCGTCGGCGGGCCGCTGCTGCAGCTCGTCCGCCGCGGCTGGGACAACCCCGACGCCGCGCCGCGCGCCTCCCTGCAGGCCGTGGAGTACCGCCTCACGGAGGGTCGGCTGGAGCGCCGCACGCGCCAGGCCCTCGACGGCGCCGCCTGGAGCCCGCCGCAGGTCCTGCTCACCGGCGTGCGCGAGGCGCGCGTCGCCTTCCGCGTCGGCGGCCAGTGGATCGAGGCCCTGCCCAACGGCGCCCACCAGCCGCTGCCCCAGGCCGTGCGGCTGGACCTGACGCTCGACGACTACGGCCCGCTCTCACAGCTCTTCGTCGTCACCGGCGAGGCCGCATGAGGCGTGACGACGAACGCGGCGTGGCCCTGCTGACCGTGCTCCTGCTGGTGGCGGTGATGGCGACGCTCGCCGCCGGCGTGCTGGACGAGATCCGCTTCTCCATCCGCCGCGCCGCCAACGCCGAGGCGGTGGGCCAGGCCCGCTGGTATGCGCTGGGCGCCGAGCAGCTCGCCCGCGCCCAGGTCGCCCGCCTCGCAGCCACCGGCGCGACGACCGGCGCCTGGAACGGCCGGGCGGTGCGCTTCCCGGTGGAGAACGGCGCCGTCCAGGCCCGGATCACCGACGGCGGCGCCTGCTTCAACCTGAACAGCGTGGTGGCGGGTCCGCCGGAGGGCCTGCAGCGCAGCGACGCCGGGGTCGCCCGGTTCGTGGCCCTGGCCGGCGTGCTCGGGATCGGCGAACGCGAAGCGGCGATGCTGGCCGCCGCCCTCGTGGACTTCATCGACGCCGATCCCCTGCGCGAGGCCGGCGGCGCCGAGGACGAGGCCTATGCCGGGGCGGGCGGGGGCTACCTCACCGCCGGGACCCTGCTGGCCGAGCCCAGCGAGCTGCGCGCCGTCCGCGGCTTCGCGCCCTCGGTCTATGCGCGCCTCCGCCCATACGTCTGCGCCCTGCCCACCGCCACCCCGGCCGCGATCGACATCAACACCCTGACCCCGGATCAGGCGCCGCTGATCGCCATGCTGGCCGGGCGGCCCATGAGCCTTGCCGCCGCCCGCGGCCTGATCGCCGCCCGTCCGCCCGGCGGCTGGGCCAGCACGGGGGAGTTCCTGGGCCTGCCGGCGGTGGTCGACGCCGCCATCGACGCCGACGCGCTCACCGTCACCCCGCGCTGGTTCCGGCTGGAGACCGAGGTGACCTTCGGCGACGCCGAGGCCGTGTCCAGCGCGCTCCTGATCAACGAGGGCGGCCGCGTCCGCCTGGCCGCCCGGCGGTGGGGACCCGAGGAATGATGAGACGAACCCGACTGGTCTTCGCGCCGCAGGACCCCCAGGCGCCGCCCGCCTACCTGCTGGTCGACGAGTTCGGCGAGCCCGTGGGCCGCGGCGAGCAGCCGGTGCTGGCCGAGACGCCCGCCGTCCCCACGACCGTCGTGCTGGTGGTCCCGGGGACCGAGGCCGTCGCCCGCTGGCTGCACCTGCCGACCCGATCCGATCCCCAGGCCCGCGCCGCCGCCGCCCTGCTGCTGGCCGAGGAGACCGCCGTCGAGGAGCCCATGCACCTCGCCCTGGGCGCGCTGGAGCCGGACGGCCGTCGTCTCGTCGTCGCCGTGGCCGAGGCGCGCATGCGCGCCTGGCTGGACCTCGCCCGCACCTATGGCCTCGCGCCCGACGCCGTGGTCCCCGACCACCTGCTGCTGCCCGAGCCGCAGGACGAGGGGCCCCTCGCCGTCGCGATCGGCGGGACGCTCGCCGTGCGGCGGCCCAGGCTGGCCTTCGCCTGCGAACCCGGTCTCGCTCCGGTCCTGCTCGACGGCCGCGCGCCGCAGGTGGCGGACGGCGAGGCCGCCGAGCGCCTGCTGGCCGAGGGCGCCGGCCGCCTGCCGCTCGACCTGCGCCAGGGCGATTTCGCCCCCGCCGACCGGACCCCGCCCGCGCGCCGCGACCTGCTCCGCGCCGCGGTCCTGGCCGGCGTCCTGCTGCTCAGCCCGGCCGTTCTCGACGCCGCCCAGGCCGTGCGCCTGAACCTCGCGGCCGGCCGCCTCGAGCGCGCGGCGACGCAGCAGGCGGCGGCGGTGCTGCCCAGGGGCGCGACGGTCAGCGATCCCGCGGCCCAGGCCCAGGCCGTCCTGCAACGGGCCGAGCTCGCCGCCGGCGGCGGGCCCGCGGGTGTCGCCGCCCGGCTGTTCGCGGCGCTCGCCGAGATCGACCAGGCGCAGGCGGAGAGCCTGATCGTCTCGCCGGACGGCGCGTTGCGGGCCACCGTCAGCCACACGAACTATTCCGACATGGAGCTGCTCGGCCGCGCCCTGCAGGGCGCCGGCGTCGCCTTCCGCCAGGAAGGCGCGCGCGAGGAGGGCGGCCGCATCGTCAGCGACATCATCCTGGGAGCGCGCCCATGAGGGCCTGGTTCGAAGGGCGCACCCGGCGCGAGCAGGTCCTGCTCACCGTTCTGGCCGTGGCGCTCGCCGCCTTCCTCCTGTGGTTCGGCCTGTACCGGCCCCTGGCCCAGGCTCGCGCCGACGCCGAGCGCCGCCTCGACCGCGCGGCGGCCACCGCCGCGGAGGTGGACCGCGCCACTGTCCGGCTGCGCGCCATGGGCGCCGCCGCCCGCGTCCGGCCCGCCGCCGCCGATCCGGCCCAGGCGGTGAACGCCGCGGCCTCGGCCGCCGGCCTCGCCCTCGCCCGGGTGGAACCCGATCCCTCCGGCGGGGTGCAGGTGGCGGTGGCCGGCGTCTCGCCGTCGCAGCTCTTTCCCTGGCTCGCGGCCCTGCAGACCGACTACGGCGTGACGCCCCGCCACCTCACGGTGATCAAGGACGAGCAGGGGACCCTGTCGGTGGACGCCACCTTCGGCGGGGCGGACTGAGCATGGCCCGGCTCCTCGCGGTGTTCGGCGCCGCCTTCCTCCTGATGGCGGTGGTCTTCACGCCGCTGCGCATGGCGCTGGGCTGGCTGGACGCGGAGCAGGCGGGGCTCGCCGCCCAGCGCGTCGAGGGGACCATCTGGGGCGGGACCCTGCACGGCGCGAGCTTCCGCGGCCTGCCGCTGGGCGACGTCCGCGCCCGGCTCGATCCCCTCTCCGGCGGCCTGCGGGTGGAGAGCCCGCTCGGAGCGGGCGTCGTCCGTCCGGGGAAGGGCGGCCTCGACCTGACGCCCGCCGCGCCTCAGGCGCGCCCGAGCGGCCCGTAGAGGAAGGCGATCCAGATCCCCAGCGCCAGGAAGACCCCGAACGGGATCGGCTGGCCCGCCGCCGTCCGCCGCCCGGCCAGCGCCAGCAGCGCCACCGCCGCCAGCCCGGCCGCCGCCGCCCAGATCAGGACGGTCGGCAGGGCGGTCCAGCCGACCCACGCCCCGCCGCCGGCCAGCAGGTAGGCGTCGCCGCCGCCCAGGCCCTCGCGCCCGCGCAGCCGGCGGTAGCCCCGGGCCACCACGGCCAGCGACGCGAACCCCGCCGCCGCGCCCACCGCCCGCGCCGCCAGCGCGTCCGGGCCATCGCCCAGAGCGGCGGCCAGGCCCGTGGCGATCAGCGGCAGGGTCAGCACCCGCGGCAGCCACAGGTGCTCGGCGTCCAGCATCGCCAGCAGCAGGAGCTGCCAGGCCATCAGCGCGCCCAGCACGCCTGTGGCGTCCGGATGGATCGCCAGCGACCAGGCCGCCAGCGCCTGGCAGGCGAGCGCCAGCGCGAGCACCCGCACCCGGCCGGGCCGCGCCGCCACGCCGGGCAGCCGCAGCGACAGCGTGGCGAGCACCGGCCCCACCGCCGCGCCCGTGAGGATCGCCGCCCAGCCGAGGAGCGGAAGGTCGGGCCAGTTCAAGGGCGACCGCTCAGTCGCCGATCGCCTCCCAGACCTCGTTGGGCGAGACCTGGAAGAGCAGGCTGAGCGAGCGAAGGGACGTCCCCTCGCGGTGCAGCCGGCGGGCGTACTCGATCTGGTACTTGGACAGCGGCTTGCGGCTGCCGCTGTTGGCGCGCGAGGCGGCCCCGGCGGGCGAGCGGCTCGGCCGCCGCGCCTCGTGCTCGGCCAGCAGGGCCAGCACCCGGCGCACGTTCTCGGCCGGCGGCAGCACCTCCGACTCGTCCGGACCACCGACGATGCGCAGCACGACGCCCACCTCCAGGAAGGTGCGGATCAGCTGGGCCAGCTCGCCGGTGGAGCGCTGGAAGGCGTCGAGGCTCTGGACGATCACCTCGTCCTGCGCCTTCAGCCCGGCCAGCAGCCGGCCCAGGCGGCGCTGCGCCTCGGGGGTGGGCGGCCCCTCCTGCAGGATCAGGTCGCACTGCGCCTGCTCGAGCAGGGCGCGCTGGCGCAGGGGCGGAGCGAGGCCCTCGACCTCTCGAACGATCCCGTACCGCAAAGCCCCGCGCCCCGCCCTCAGCTTGATCCAGGCGCGTCGCCCGTCTCCCTCGCGCCGCAATATCCCGGGCGTCTGCGACAGCCCGGTGAAGCTTCGATGAGGGTTCGGCGACGCCGGCTAGAAGGTCACCCGCCCGACCAGCTGGAAGACCGGCCCGGCTTCCTCGCTCTCCAGCTCGTACTCGTCGTAGCTGCGGTCGAGCTGGTCCTCGAAGGTCGCGAACTTGTGGAAGACCTCTTCCTTCGAGGCGTTCAGCAGGTTCGAGCCCGTCAGGCGCAGCACGAAGCGGTCGCCGAACCGCTTCTCCACGAACAGCTCCAGGTCCGCGCCGTAGGAGGTCTCCACCTCCTCGCCCACCACCCGGCCGAAGGCGTCGCCCTGCTTGCGGTAGGTCGCCCCGAAGGCCGCCTTCCACTCCGGCAGGTCCTGGATGAAGCCGACGTTCAGCACATGGTCCGACTGGTCGTTGAACCGCCGCTCGCCGAAGCCGTCGGTGATCTCGCTGTCCAGCCAGGAGTAGTTGAGGAACACCCCGGTGTTCGGCAGGCCCACGGCGGTCAGCGGGGTGGAGAGGTCGAACTCGATCCCCCAGACCTTGCCGTCGCCGGTGTTCTGCGGCGTGAACACGAAGGTCCCTTCGCCCTCGCTGCCCTCCTCCCCGGTGTTGGCCACCTCCACGAGGTTCTCCACCGAACGGTAGAAGAGGTTGACGCCGGCCACCCCGCGGCGGCCGATCCGCCGCTCCAGGCCGAGGTCGAGGCCCCAGGCGGTCTCCGACTCCAGCTCCGGATTGCCGATGAAGTCGTTGTCGCCCAGCTCGGCCTCCAGCATCGCCGGGGAGAGCTGGTTGAAGCTCGGCCGCCGCACGGTGCGCGCCACCGACAGGCTCAGCCGGTCGCGGTCGGACAGGCTCCACTGCAGGTGCGCCGACGGCAGCAGGACCGCCTCGTCGCTCTCGCGCACCCGGTCGGCGGCCTCGGCGGTCTCGTCGACGATCTCGGTCTCGGTGGTCTCGTAACGCAGGCCCGCTTCCCAGCTCAGCCGGTCGGACTTGCCCGACAGCATCACATAGGGGTCGATCCGCCGCTCCTCGATCGTCGAGACCCCGCCCGCCACCGGCAGGAAGGGGCCGTAGGCGCCCGGGATCGTCGGCCGCGCCGCCGGCGGGTTCGGGATGGTGATCCGGTTGCGGTCGGCGGTGATCTCGGTGGCGCGGTCCTTGCCCACGTACTGGACGCCCACCTCCAGCTCGCCCACCGCCAGGTCGAATTCCTGCGCCAGCTGGGCGGTGAACTCGGTGTCCTTCAGCCGCAGGAAGGTGAGGTCGCCCGTGAACCGGTCGTCCTCCGGGAAGGGCCGGGTGTCGCGCAGGTACTCGGTCTCCTCCTCCACCTCGTCCTGCGCATCCTCGAACGCCGCGTAGCCGATCCGGGCCTTGAAGCGGCCGCCCAGCATCTCGCGGTCGTACTTCGCCCCCAGGGTCCAGTTGTCGGTGACGATGTCGACGTTGTTGTCGTTCAGGGTCAGGAGGTCGGCCGGGCCGATCCGGCCGCCGGCGTATTCGATGGAGTCCTCGTCCTCGCGCCGGTCGGTCCGCACGAAATAGCCTGACAGCTCCAGCGATCCGCCCTCGAACTTCAGGTCGTAGCTGGCGTTGGCGGAGTAGTCGGTGCCGTTGCGGGTGTCGGTCTGCAGCTCGATGTCCTCGAGCTCGCCGCCGGGCTCGGAATAGCGCCGGCTGACCTTCACCTTCGGATTGCGGCGGCCCTGCATGTTGGCGCCGACCAGCAGCCGGCCCGGCCCCACCTGGCCGGCGTAGACCCCGCCCACCGTCTCGCGCACCCGCTTGTCGTCCAGCAGGATGGCGCCGGCCCGCAGGTAGCCGCCCTCCAGCGAATGGCCGTCGCGCAGCACGATGTTCAGGGCGCCGGCCACGGCGTCGCCGCTGCGGTTGGCCGACGACGAGCGCACCACCTCGATCCGCTCGATCAGCTCGGCGGGAATGCGGTCCACGAAGAAGGAGCGGTCGACCCCCGCCCCCGGCACCCGCTCGCCGTTGATCAGGATTTGGGTGTAGCCGGGGTCCAGCCCGCGCAGCCGCGCGCCGTCGCTCTCCAGCACGTCCGACAGGAAGGCCACGCTCGGCACGCGCTTCATGGCGTCGCCGGCGGTCAGCGGCTCGAAGCGCTGGAAGTACTCCAGGTCGTAGGAGAGGGTGGGGACGGTGTCCTCCGTCCGGTTGCGGAAGACGATCTCGCCCGAGACCACCAGCTCCTCCACGGTGGCCGGCGCGGCCGCCGCGGCCAGGGCCGATTCCTGGGCCTTGGCCTGGGTGGCGAGCGCCAGCGGCGCGAGCGCGGCCAGCGCGAAATACGCGGACTTCTTCATGTTTTCATTCCCCCGACCGCAGTCCAGCCGTGGTTGACGGGAGAGCTGGACTGTGAAAATCCCGGGCCGGGCTTAGATTTGCAGAGGCGAGGGGGCCAGTGATGTTTTCGCGGCGGATTTATTACAGTTTTGCGTCGCTCTCTGCCGTCGCTGTGCTTATGAGTTCCTGCGCTGGTCTTGATCCCGAGGCGCGCTCGGACTCCGGCAAGATGCTGTCGGGCGTGGGGACGCCGGTCCCGGCCGCCGCCGAGACCCAGGCCGTCGCCACCCGCAACGCCGACGCCGCCGACGACCCGGAGATCTGGGTCGACCCCGCCGACCGCGGCCGCGGCGTGATCTTCGGCACCGACAAGCAGGCGGGCCTCTACGTCTACGGCCTCGACGGCAAGGTCCGCGCCTTCCTCCCCGACGGCAAGCTCAACAACGTCGACCTGCGCGACGGCTTCCCGACGCCGCACGGTCCCCGCGTACTGGTGGCCGCCAGCGACCGCGGCCGCATGGGCGCGGCCCTCTACCTGATGGACCCGGCGACGCTCGAGGTCAGGCCCTGGGGCGTGGTCCCGCTGGACCTCGCCGAACCCTACGGCATGTGCATGGCGAGGCTCGGGGAGGCCTTCGTGGTGATCGTCAACGGCACGGACGGCCAGGTCCGCCAGGTGGCGGTGGAGGCCGGCCCCGACGGCGCGATCCGCAGCACGGAGCAGCGCCGCTTCGCGCTCGCCACCCAGACCGAGGGCTGCGTCGCCGACGACGCCCGGGGCCTGCTCTACGTGGGCGAGGAGGGGCGGGGGATCTGGCGCTATCCGCTGGACCCGGTGACCAACGCCGGGACCCTGATCGCCGAGGCGCCGTCCGACAGGCTGCAGCCGGACGTGGAGGGCCTCACCCTGCTGCGCGAGGGCGCCGCCACCTGGCTGATCGCCTCCAGCCAGGGCGACAGCGCCTTCGCCGTCTGGCGGGTCGACGGCGCCGAGCCCGCCTGGGCCGGCCGCTTCTCCGTGATGGGCGCGAACGGCGCCGACCCGGTCACCGGGACCGACGGCATCGCCGCCCTGGGCGGCCAGGTCGGCCCCTATCCGGCCGGCCTGTTCGTCGCCCAGGACGACAGCGACACCGACGGCGAGGCCCCCACCGCCGGCCGCGACCGGCAGAACTTCAAGCTGGTCGACTGGCGCGAGGTGAAGCGGGCGCTCGGCCTCCCCTGACCGTCACGGATTTGACGCGGAAGCTTAACCGGCGTGACGTGGGCGGCGCCTAAGCACCGTCGCAAACACATCGGGGGTAAGTCATGCGATTGGACAGGATGGCGGCGAGCCGCATTGCGCTCGCCGTGGCGCTCGCCTGGTCGGGCGCCGCCGTGGCCCAGGAGGCCGATACGGTCGACGAGCTGGTCGTCACCGGCCAGCGGCTCTCCCAGCAGCGGGCCATCGAGACCAAGCGCGAGGCGGTGGGCGTCGTCGACGCCATCTCCGCCGACGAGATCGGCCGCCTGGCCGACAAGAACGTCGCCGAGAACCTGGAGCGCCTGCCGGGTGTGGGCCTGGCCTACGACCAGGGCGAGGGCCGCTACGTCTCGGTGCGCGGCACGCCCGCCCAGCTCAACAACGTCACCCTCAACGGCGTCGAGGTCGGCAACCCCGACGGCGACAGCCGCGCCCTGCCGCTGGACGTGATCTCAGGCCAGCTCCTGCAGCGCATCGAGGTGGTGAAAGCCGTCACCCCCGACTACGACGCCCAGGGCATCGGCGGGACCATCAACCTGGTCAGCCAGTCGCCGTTCGAGATGGGCGGCGACCGCGTGGCCCGCGGCTCGATCCAGGTGGGCTACCAGCAGTTCAACGAGAAGACCCCGGTGCAGGGCGACCTGACCCTGGGCGCGGTGTTCGGTGACGGCCGCTGGGGCGTGCTCCTGGGCGTCAGCGGCTCCTCCCGCGACTACCGCTCCGACGGGCTCTATCCCGACGACTGGCGCACGGTCCCGGGCGTCGCCCGCGGCGGCCTGCCCACCAACCTGAAGTTCACCAACTACACCCTGAAGCGCGAGCGCATCGCCGCCGCCGGGACCCTGGAGTTCCGGCCCACCGACGAGGACCGCTTCTACCTGCGCGGCCTCTATTCGCGCTTCACCGAGGACGAGTACCGCCAGCGCTGGCGGCTCGACTTCGCCTCGAACCTCGCCAACCTCACCCTGAACGCCGACGGCGCCACCGGCGTCGCCCGCAACGTCGACGCCCGCCAGGACCTGCGGCTCGAGTACAAGGAGAAGAGCATCTCCTCCTACTCCCTGGGCGGCGAGCACGAGCGCGGCCCGTGGCAGGTCGCCTACGACCTCTCCTACGGCTTCAACGAGCTGGTCGAGCCGAACCAGTCCTGGCAGTTCCGCGCCACCAGCGCGAACCTCGTCGTCGATTTCGACATGCGGCCGCTGCTCTACACGGCCGAGCCCCGCAACGCCTCGGCCTCCCTGCTCGGCTTCCGCCAGCACACGGTCCAGGACGAGAGCGGCGAGGAGACCAACATCGCCGCCAAGGTCGACGTCCGCCGCGACCTCGACGTCGGCGAGGCGAGCTACTTCAAGTTCGGCCTGAAAGTGCGCGACACCGACAAGGCCTTCGACGGCCGCACCGACCAGTACGACCGCGGAGCCTCGGCCAACCGCTTCACCCTTGCCGACTTCGGTCTGCAGGGCCCGGTGATGGAGGTCGACCTCGGCGACTACACCTACGTCAACCGGTTCACGATCGACGCCGACGCGATCCGCCGCTTCACGGCCGAGAACCTGGGCGGCCCGCGCTTTGTGCGCAACGGCGCCAACAGCCTCTCCAACGACACCCTCAACGACTACGACCTGAACGAGCGGGTCACCGCCGGCTATGTGATGGCCGACGTCGACTTCGGCGCCGTGCGGGTGATCGGCGGCTGGCGGGTCGAGCACACCGCCACCGAGGTGCAGGGCTTCCGCCTCGCCGGCTCCGCCGTGACGCCGGTCTCCCGCGAGGGGGAGTACACCGACTTCCTGCCGAGCCTTCACCTGCGCTTCGAGCCGCGCGAGGACGTGGTCGTGCGCCTCGCCTACACCCGCACGCTCGGCCGGCCGCAGTATCCGGACCTGCGCCCCGGCGGCGCGCTGATCTCCACCCCCCTCAACGACGGCACCTTCGAGGGCGAGCTCTCCGAGGGCAACGTCGAGCTGGAGCCCTTCCGGTCCGAGAACTTCGACATCTCGGCGGAGTGGTACTTCGCCCCCGGCGGCCTGCTTTCGGCCGGCGCCTTCCTGAAGCGGATCGAGGACCCGATCTTCGATTTCGAGGAAACCCTGACCGGCCAGGTCATCGACGGCCGCACCTATTCGCGCCTCGAGTACACCCAGCCGCGCAACGCCGAGAAGGGCGAGATCAAGGGCGTGGAGCTGCAGTACCAGCAGCAGTTCACCTTCCTGCCCGGCTTCCTGAGCGGCTTCGGCGCCTCGGCCAACGTCACTTGGACGGACTCCAGCCTGACGGTCCCCGGGCGCGGCGAGCTGCCGTTCCCGGCCCAGTCGGACCTGCTCTACGGCGCCCAGCTCTTCTACCAGGCGGGCCGCCTGGAGGCCGCGCTCTCCTGGCACCACACCGGCAAGGCGGTGCAGGGGCTGGGCGCGGACGCCGACGCCGACACCTATGACGACGACTACCGCCGCCTCGACGCCAAGGCCAGCTATGCGCTCACCGACAACCTCGAGGTCTTCGTCGACCTGCAGAACCTCAACGACGAGGTTCTGCGCGAGTACCAGGGCGGCCGCCGCGACTGGCTGACCAACTACGAGCGCTACGGCCGCACTTACTACCTCGGCGTTTCCGCGCGATGGTGAGGCCATGAGCTTCGGCAGCCTTCCGCGTCGCCGCCTGCTGGCCCAGGCCGCCGGCCTGGCCGGGGTGGCGCTGTTGCCCGGCGCCTGGTCACCGGCCCTGGCCCAGGCCCGCCTGCCGGACGACCCGTTCCGCCTGGGCGTCGCCTCCGGCGAGCCCGAGCCCGGCGGCGTCGTCCTCTGGACCCGCCTCGCGCCCAGCCCGCTCGCGCCCGACGGCGGCATGGCCCCGGCGCCCGTGGAGGTCGTCTGGGAGATCGCCGAGGACGAGTCCTTCCGCCGCCCGGCCGGCCGCGGCCGCGTCCTGGCCGTCGCCGAGGCCGGGCATTCCGTCCACGTGGAGGTCGAGGGCCTGCGCCCCGGCCGAGCCTACTGGTACCGCTTCACGGCCGGCGGCCACCGCAGCCCCGTGGGCCGCACCCGCACCGCCCCCGCGCCCGGCGCGGACGTCTCGCGCCTGCGCCTCGCCTACGGGTCCTGCCAGAAGTATGAGGCCGGCTTCTACGGCGCCTATCCGCACCTGGTGGAGGAGGACCCCGACCTCGTCCTCTTCCTCGGCGACTACATCTACGAGCAGGCGCCCACCGACCGCGGCGTGCGCCGCCACCCGGGCCCCGAGCCCATGGACGTCGCCGGCTACCGGGTCCGCTACGGCGCCTACAAGTCCGACCCCGCCCTGCAGGCCGCGCATGCCTGCGCCCCCTGGATGGTGATCTGGGACGACCACGAGGTGGAGAACGACTACGGCGGCGACCAGGCGCGCGACGGGATGGATCCCGCGAGCTTCCTCCGCCGGCGCGCCGCCGCCTACCAGGCCTATTACGAGCACATGCCCCTGCGCCGCCGGTCCATCCCGGTCGGCCCGCAGATGCTGCTGCACCGGGCCCTGGACTGGGGGAACCTCGCCCAGCTGCAGTTCCTCGACACCCGCCAGCACCGGCCGGCCCGGACCTGCGACGCGCTCTCGGACGGCAAGCTGATCCCGGACTGCCCGGAGCGGACCGACTCCGCCCGATCCCTGCTCGGCGCCGCCCAGGAGCGGTGGCTGATGCAGACGCTGGCCGCCTCCCGCGCCCGCTGGAACCTGCTGGCCCAGCAGTACGTCATGGCCGAGCTGCAGCGCCTGACGCCGGAGGGCGTGCGCTACTCCAACGACGGCTGGGGCGGCTACGCCCAGACGCGGGCGCGGATCCTGCGGCAGTGGCGCGACGCTGCCGTCGCCAACCCCCTGGCGCTCGGCGGCGACATCCACTGCTTCGTGGCCGGCGACGTGGGCCTGGAGCCCGGCCGGCCGATCGCCAGCGAGTTCGTCGGCGGCTCGATCTCCTCGCTGGGCGCGTCGAACGCCGACCTCGCCCGGCTGATGGCCGCCAACCCGCACCTGCGTTTCACCGAGGGCGAGCGGCGGGGCTACGGCCTGGTCGAGCTGACGCCGAGGACGACCACGGTCGCCTTCCGCGCCATCGACAACGCCCTGGTCCCCGCCTCTCCGGTCCGCGACCTCGCCCGCTTCGTGGTGGAGGCCGGCGAACCCGGGCTGAAGCGGGCGTGAGGCGGCTCCTCGTCCTCGCCGCCTGGCTGCTCGCCGGGCCCGCCGCCGCCCAGGTCCCGGTGTTGAAGGCCGAGGTCCTGCGGAGGCTTCCCGCGCCCGAGGCCCGCCAGGGCGTGGCGGTGGACGCCCGCCACCTCTACGCCATCGATAATTCGGTGATCGGCAAGTACGACAAGGCTGCCGGCCGCCGCGTGGCCGAGTGGACCGGCGACCGGGGCCGCTTTCCGCACATCAATTCCTGCGAGGCGGTCGGCGCCGAGCTGGTCTGCGCCAGCTCCAACTATCCGGCCACGCCGATGACCAGCTCGGTGGAGGTGTTCGACGCCCGCCGGATGGTCCACGTCCGCACCGTCGCGCTCGGCCAGCAGGTCGGCTCGCTCACCTGGGTGGTGCGCCACCAGGGCTTCTGGTGGGCGGCCTTCGCCAACTACGACGCCCGCGGCGGCGAACCCGGCCGCGACCACCGCCACACCCAGCTCGTGAAGTTCGACGACCAGTGGCGGCGCACCGAGGCCTGGTCCTTCCCCGAGACGGTGCTGGCGAGGTTCCGGCCGATGAGCTCGTCCGGCGGCGGCTTTGGCTCCGACGGCCTGCTCTACGTCACCGGCCACGACCATCCCGAGCTCTACGTCCTGCGCCTGCCCGTGGGCGGCTCCACGCTGGAGCACCTGGCGACGATCGAGCTCCCCATCGAGGGCCAGGCCATCGCCTTCGACCGCGCCCGCCCCGGCGTGCTGTTCGGCATCAGCCGCTCGACCCGGGAACTCGTCGAGGTCCGCCTGCCGAAGGTTCAGTAGACGAAGGAGACCTTGGCCCCGAGCTTCGGGAACTGCGGCTTCACCTGCACGCCGCGCTGCGCCCCCGTCGTCCGCTCGGGGCTCCAGGTCAGGCGGTAGCGCACCAGATAGCCGTCGTGGTCCGAGAGCTTGCCGCCCGCCGCGCCGTCGAACACGGTCCGCGCGCTCACCGGCTCCAACCGGACGGCCGCGGGGCTCGCGAAGGCCTGCAGGTCCTGCGACTTCAGCCAGGGCTCCGGGGCGTCCGCGCCCGGGTGCTCGCAGCCCGCGTCCGGCCGCCGGCAGAACTCGCTGACCACGGTGTAGGGCCGCGCCTCGGCCTTGTAGTAGTAGCGCTCGGGCGCGTTCCTGACGTTGAAGTCGCCGCCGATCAGCAGCGGCCGCTCAGGCCTGGCGTGGTCGGCCAGGAAGCCCAGCAGCTCCTCGGTCTGGCGGTTGTGCGCCTTCAGCGCCCGCTCGGCCGGCACGCGCGCGGCCCGGCGGGAATTCATGTGGGTGTTGACCACGTCGATCTCGAACGGCGGATCGCCCAGCGACAGGCGGACCATCATCACGCCCTTGTTGGCCAGGCAGTCGAAGCCCGCGCAGGCGCCAAAGGGGGCGCTGCGCACGTCCACGATCGGCAGGTCGCTCAGCACGTGCAGCCCGCCGCCGGTGACCTTGCCCCAGCCCTCGCCCGAGGTGATCCGCGCCAGGCCGCCCAGCCCGCCGGCCTCGGCGCGTGCGCCGCGCACCGGCCCCTGGGCCCAGTAGCGGTAGCCGCTGGCCGCCACGAGCGTGCGGACCTCGCCGCGGAAGCCCTCCTGCAGCAGCACCACGTCCGGCTGGCGGCCCTCGCGCCGCATCTGGCCCAGCTCCTCGCCGATTTCCTTCAGCGCCCGCGCCCGGCCCGTGGCGACCGGCCAGGGCAGGCCCTTGATGTTGTAGGTGAGCACGCTGATCTCGGCGGCCTTCGGCGCGGCCGCCGTGCGCAAGATCTCGGTGGACGAGACGTCGGCCAGCAGCGGGGCCATCGCGAGCATCGCCAAGTACATCGCCTGAGCTCCAAGAGCTGTGGCGTGCTAGTGCGGCGTGAACACCCGCGTCACACCAGCAGAACGGCCACATCCATCCGGGATCGTCGGATGACTTCCGATCTTGTTGGACGCGGCTTCTCTGACTGGATTCCGTGACGGCCCAGTGAAACGAACTGCAATGGATTGTGACGGCGCCGGTCCGCCGGCCGTCTCGCGACGGGGGGCGGCTCCGGGTCAGGCCGCCGCCTGGGCCCCGATGTCGGCCGGCTCGGCGCCCTCCGCCGGATTGGGCAGGCGGATCAGGTAGTCGAAGGCCGAGAGCGCGGCCTTGGAGCCTTCGCCCATGGCGATGACGATCTGCTTGTACGGCGTCGTCGTGGCGTCGCCGGCGGCGAACACGCCGGGCACGTCGGTCGCCCCGCGGTAGTCGGTCTCGATCTCGCCGCGCGGCGACAGCGCCACCGCGCCCTTCAGCCACTCGGTGTTGGGCACGAGGCCGATCTGCACGAACACGCCTTCCAGCTCCACGCGGTGCGTCTGGTCGGTGTTGCGGTCCTTGTAGGTCAGGCCGGTCACCTTCTCGCCGTCGCCGTGCACCTCGGTGGTCAGGGCCGAGGTGACGATGCGCACGTTCGGCAGGCTGGCGAGCTTCCTCTGCAGCACCGCGTCGGCGCGGAGCTGGGCGTCGAACTCGATCAGGGTCACGTGCGCCACGATGCCGGCCAGGTCGATGGCCGCCTCGACGCCGGAGTTGCCGCCGCCGATCACCGCCACGCGCTTGCCCTTGAACAGCGGGCCGTCGCAGTGCGGGCAGTAGGCCACGCCCTTGTTGCGGTACGCGTCCTCGCCGGGGACGTTCATCTGCCGCCAGCGCGCGCCGGTGGCCAGGATCACGGTGCGCGACCTCAGGGTGGCGCCGTTTTCCAGCTCGACCTCGATCAGCCCGCCCGGCGTCTTGGCCGGGATCAGCTTCGCCGCGCGCTGCAGGTTCATCACGTCGACGTCGTAGTCCTTGACGTGCTGCTCCAGGCCGGAGGCCAGCTTCGGGCCCTCGGTGTGCGGCACGGAGATGAAGTTCTCGATGGCCATGGTGTCCAGCACCTGGCCGCCGAACCGCTCGGCCGCCAGGCCCGTGCGGATGCCCTTGCGCGCGGCGTAGATGGCCGCCGCCGCGCCGGCCGGGCCGCCGCCCACCACCAGCACGTCGAAGGCGTCCTTGCCCTTGATCTTCTCGGCCGCGCGGGCCTGGGCGCCGGTGTCGATCTTCGCCAGGATCTGTTCCAGCTCCATGCGCCCCTGGGCGAACGGCTCGCCGTTCAGGAGCACCGTCGGCACGGCCATGACCTTGCGGTCCTCGACCTCCTGCTGGAACAGGGCGCCGTCGATGGCCACGTGGCGGATCCTCGGGTTCAGCACGCTCATGGTGTTGAGCGCCTGCACCACGTCCGGGCAGTTCTGGCAGGAGAGGGAGAAGTAGGTCTCGAACAGGAAGTCGCCGTCCAGCGCCTTCACCTGCTCGACGACCTCGGCATCCACCTTCGGCGGGTGACCGCCCACGTGCAGCAGGGCCAGCACCAGGGAGGTGAACTCGTGGCCCAGCGGCAGGCCGGCGAAGCGGACGGAGACGGCCGGGTCGGTCTTCCGGACGATGGCGAAGGACGGCTTGCGGGCGTCGTCGCCGTCGCGGCTCACGCTCACCTTGTCAGACTGGGCGGCGATGTCCTCCAGGAGCTGCATCAGCTCGGCCGACTTCGGCGTCCCGTCCAGGGAGGCGACCAGCTCGATCGGCTGGCGCAGGTTCTCGAGATAGGCCTTCAGCTGGGCCTTCAGCGACGCGTCCAACATGCGGAGCTCCGGGAGGAGGGGTACTGGAGAAGAGGCCGGCGCCGCCCGCCATCCCTCGGGGAGGGGAGCGGCGCCGGGTCGGTCGTGCAGGCGGGTCTTAGATCTTGCCCACGAGGTCGAGCGACGGGGCGAGGGTCTTCTCGCCTTCTTCCCACTTGGCCGGGCAGACTTCGCCCGGGTGGGCGGCCACGTATTGGGCGGCCTTCACCTTGCGCAGCAGCTCGGCGGCGTTGCGGCCGATGCCCTCGGCGGTGACTTCCATGAACTGGATCACGCCGTCCGGATCGACCAGGAAGGTGCCGCGGTCGGCCAGGCCCTGGCCTTCACGCATGACGCCGAAGTTGTTGGTCACGACGCCCGAGGGGTCGCCGACCATGGTGTACTGGATCTTGCCGATCGCCGGCGAGGTGTCGGCCCAGGCCTTGTGCGAGAAGTGCGTGTCGGTCGACACCGAGTAGATCTCGACGCCCAGCTTCTGGAACTCGGCGTAGTTGTCCGCCAGGTCCTCCAGCTCGGTCGGGCAGACGAAGGTGAAGTCGGCCGGATAGAAGAAGATGACAGACCACTTGCCCTTGAGGTCGCCGTCGCTGACGGACAGGAACTTGCCCTGCTTGTAGGCCTGCGCCGTGAAGGGTTTCACCGTGGTGTTGATCAGAGACATCGTGCACTCCCGATTGAGGTGGGCTCCATTTAGTGTGCGATGCGGCATAAGCAAAATTGATTTTGCCATCCCATCGCATAGATCAGCTCTATTGTGCGCCGCCCGCTCCGGGCCTAACCGGCCGGCGGCTCGGCGCGTTCCACCGGCCCTCTCCCTCTCTTCCCCCGGCTTGCCGGGAGAGGGCGAGTAGCGGTGAGGGCTCAGCCCAGCCGGATGCCCGGCCCTTCGGGCGGCGTCGCCGCGCCGCCGTTCAGCATCCGCTGCATGGTCACGATGTCGACCCAGCGGCCGAGCTTGTAGCCCACGTCGCGGACCACGCCGGCGTCCTGGAAGCCCAGCGACCGGTGCAGGCCGATAGAGGCCTCGTTCTCCGAATCGCCGATCACCGCCACCACCTGGCGCACGCCCATGGCCTCGCAGCGGTCGAGCACGGCGGCCAGGATCGCCCCGCCGACGCCCCGGCCGATCGCCTCGGGCGCCACATAGACGCTGTCCTCGACGGTGTAGCGGTAGGCGGCCCGCAGCCGGAAGGGACCTGCGTAGGCGAACCCCAGGATCTTCGGCCCCAGCTCGGCCACCAGGTAGGGCAGGCCGCGTTCGGCGATGGCCGCCCGGCGCTGCTCCATCTCGGCCGCGTCCGGCGGCTCCTCCTCGAAGGTGCCGAAGCCGTGCAGCACGTGGTGGCCGTAGATCGCCGCCAGGGCCTCGGCGTCGCCCGCCGTCGCCTCCCGGATCTTCATGCCCGCGTCCATCCCTCGTCGATCGCCCAGATGGCGAAAGCGTAGTCGAGGGCGATCTCCTTGAGGAAGTCGAACCGCCCCGACGCCCCGCCGTGGCCGGCCTCCATGTTGATCTTCAGGAGGATGGGCGCGTCGCCCGCCTGGAATTCGCGCAGCTTGGCCACCCACTTGGCCGGCTCCCAGTAGGTCACCCTGGGGTCGGAGAGCCCGCCGGTCGCCAGGATCGGCGGATAGGCCTGGGCGCTCACCTGGTCGTAGGGGCTGTAGCCGGCGATCCGGTCGTAGGCGTCGGCGTCCTCGATCGGGTTGCCCCACTCGGGCCACTCCGGCGGGGTGAGCGGCAGGGTCGTGTCGCTCATGGTGTTCAGCACGTCCACGAACGGCACCGCCGCGATGATCGCGCCCCAGAGCTCGGGCCGCAGGTTCGCCACCGCCCCCATCAGCATGCCGCCGGCCGAGCCGCCGTAGGCCGCGATCTTCCCCTTCCGCCCATAGCCCTGGTCGATCAGGTGTTCGGCGCAGGCGATGAAGTCGGTGAAGGTGTTGGTCTTCTTCTCGCGCCGGCCGTCCAGGAACCAGCCCCAGCCCTTGTCCGAGCCGCCGCGGATGTGCGCCGTGGCCCAGATCCAGCCGCGGTCCACGAGGCTGAGGTTCCGGATCGAGAAGCTGGGCTCCATGGCGTGGCCGTAGGAGCCGTAGCCGTAGAGCAGCACCGGCGCCGACCCGTCGAGCGGGGTGTCCTTCAGCATCAGCACCGTGATCGGCACGGTCTCGCCGTCGCCCGCCGTGGCGAACAGCCGCCGGGCCACATAGCGCGCCGGGTCGTGGCCCGAGGGGATCTCCTGGGTCTTGCGCAGCGTCCGCTCGCGGCTGGCCATGTCGTAGTCGAACCACTGCCGGGGCGTCGTCGGCGACTGGTAGACGAAGCGGGTGACGGTGGTGGCGTACTCGAACCCGCCCTCCAGGTTCAGGGCATAGGCTTCCTCGTCGAAGGCGATCTCGTGCTCGCCGCCCTCGCGGGCCATCACCACCAGCCGGTCCAGCGCATTGACCCGCTCGGCCCGCACCAGGTGGCCCTCGTAGGCGAGGAAGCCGGTGATGTAGCGGCCGGGCTCGTGGGCGATCCAGTCGCGCCAGGTCGCCTTGGCCGGGACCTCGGCGTGCGAGACGCAGAGCTTGAAGTCCAGCGCCCCGTCATCGTTGGTGCGGATCACCCAGCGGTCCGTCCAGTGGTCGAGGCTGTACTTCACCCCCACCCTCCGCGGCTCGGCGACGACGGGCGCCGCCGTCGGGTCCGAGGCCGGGATCAGCCAGCTCTCGGTGGTCTCCTGGTTGCCCACGTGGATGACCACATGGCTGTCGTCGGCCGTCACGCCCACGCCCAGGAACATGCCGTCGTCCGGCTCCTCGTAGACCAGCACGTCCTCGCCGCCGCGCGCCGGCCGCCGGAAGACCTTGGACGGCCGCGCGTTCTCGTCGCGCCAGATCCAGAAGATCCACGCGCTGTCCGGCGAGAAGGCGAAGTCGCCGTAGGCGCTCTCGATCGGCGCGGCCACCTCCTCGCCGGTGGCCAGGTCCTTCACCCGGATGGTGTAGTATTCGCTGCCCTGCTCGTCGGCCGCCCAGGCATAGAGCGCATGGTCGTTGCTGTGGCCCGCCCCGCCCACGTGGAAGTAGGCCTTGCCCTTGGAGAGCGCGTCTTCGTCGATCAGCACCTGCTCCTCGCCGCCGCCGCGGGGCTTTCGCCCGTGCACGGGATGCTCGGCGCCCAGCTCGTAGCGGACGTAGTACTCCCACCCGCCGTCGGGGGCGGGGACGGAGCTGTCGTCCTCCTTGATCCGCCCCTTCATCTCCGCGAACAGCTGCGCCTGCAGCTCTTCGGTCGAGGCCAGCATGGCCTTCATGTAGGCGTTCTCGGCCTCCAGGTGCTCGCGCACGTCGGCGCGCAGGGCCTTCGGGTCGCGCAGCACCTGCTGCCAGTTGTCGTCCTTCATCCAGGCGTAGTCGTCGGTGCGGACGCGGCCCAGCTGCTCGATGCGGCGGGGATCCTTGCGGGCTTTCGGCGGTGCGGGGAGGCTCATCCCGGCTAGATGCGGCGCCGGGACCGCCGGCTCAAGCGCGTACCCGCGTCACTAGGGCGCGACGCTGCCGTACGTTCTCGTCTTGTTGCGCGGGACGAACCCTCATTAACTAGGTGTGCATCGAGATCGCGCGAAGACGCGAGGGGCGTAGTTCACAATCTGGGAGCCTTGGGGGCGCCATGGTCATGGATCTCTCCGTCGAGCTGATCCACGCGACGGTTCAGCTGGAGCAGCCGCTCGGCGACGGCACGCGCACGGTCGGCACCGGCTTCCTCATTTCCGAGACGGCGCCGGACGGACGGCCGCGGACCGTGCTGGTCACCGCCAACCACGTCTTCCAGAAGATGCCGAGCGCCAACGCCCGGATCGGCTACCGCATCTCCAACGCCGACGGCTCCTGGAGCTACTCGCCCCAGACCCTGAAGATCCGCGACCCCAAGGGGACGCCGCTCTGGACCCAGCACCCCAGCCGCGACGTCGCCGCCATCGCCATCACCGCCCCGCCGGAATTCGCCAAGGCTGCGATCCCCGCCGACTACCTCGCCGCCGACGACACCTTCTCGCGCTACCAGGTGGGCGCGGGCGACGAGATGATGGCGCTCGGCTTCCCGCGCGGGCTCGCCGCCAACCAGGCCGGCTTCCCGATCCTGCGCTCGGGCCGGGTGGCCTCCTTCCCGGTCGCCCCGGCCAAGATCTTCCCGACCTTCCTGCTCGACTTCTCGGTCTTCCCGGGCAACTCGGGCGGGCCGGTGTTCATGACCGACAACTCCCGCCGCCGCGCCGGCGCCGAGGGCGAGGCGAAGTTCATCGCCGGCCTGCTCACCCAGCAGGTGGAGCTGAACAACGAGCGGCTCGAGATCGGCATCGTCACCCACGCCAAGTACATCCGCGAGACCCTGGCCCTGGTCAGCGACCCGGCCGCGCCCGTCACCATGGCCGCCGGCGAACGCACCACCGGCGCCAAGGCCGCCTCGGCGGAAGAAGCGGTCGCGAAGAACTAGCTCCGGTGTCATCCCGGCCGCAGCGAAGCGGAGAGCCGGGACCCATGGACTCCGCATCACGACAAAGGGCCCAGCGTCGCCGCCGGGCCCTTTTCTTTTCGCCTGGTGTTCATGGGTCCCGGATCGGCCTGCGGCCGCCCGGGATGACACCTGCAGCAGATCAGCCGCCGTAGACCACGCTGATCGTCTCGGCGATGCAGGCGGGCTTGTCCTCGCCCTCGATCTCGATCGTGCACTCGTTCTTCAGCTGCATGCCGCCGGCCTTGGGCTCGGCGCCGATCAGCTTCTGGCGCAGGCGCACGCGCTTGCCGACCCGGACCATGTTGGTGAAGCGCACCTTGTCCGAGCCGTAGTTGATGCCGCGAGTCACGCCCTTCACCGGCATCAGGCCGGCCGACAGGAACGGGATCAGCGACAGGGTGAGATAGCCGTGGGCGATCGGCCCGCCGATCTCGCGTGTGGCCCGCTCCACGTCCACGTGGATCCACTGGTGGTCGCCGGTCGCCTCGGCGAACTGGTTCACGCGCTCCTGGGTGATCTGCACCCAGTCCGACACGCCCACCTCCTGGCCCACCAGGCCGGGCAGGTCCTTGATCTCCACCGGGTTCATTCGTCTCTCCCTCGTAATGGCTTGGGTTCCTGACCGTCCTAACACCTGTTCGGACGGCCGCAAGAACTCCCTCTCCCGCGCCCGGGCGCGGGAGAGGGCTGGGGTGAGGGCGGCTCCGCGATGCGATCGCCCCCGGCGTTGGACCCGCTCGCTGCTGGTCCTGCCGGAGCGCGAAAACCGCGTCCTGCGCCGCCCTCACCCAACCCTCTCCCGCAAGCGGGAGAGGGGGCTCAGACGATCTTCGAGCCTTCCTTGCCCCAGTAGGCGTCGCGGATCAGGCGCTTGTAGAGCTTGCCCGTCGGGTGCCGCGGCAGCTCGTGCATGAAGTCCAGCACCCGGGGCGACTTCACGTGGCTGAGGTTCTGGCGGGCGTAGGCCATCAGCTCGGCCCGCAGTTCGTCGCCGGCGTCGGCCCAGTCCATCGGCTGGATCACCGCCACCACCTTCTCGCCCATCTCCTCGTCGGGGGCGCCCACCACCGCGGCGTCGGCGACCTTCGGATGCCCGATCAGCAGGTTCTCGATCTCCTGCGGATAGATGTTCACCCCGCCGGAGATGATCATGAAGCTCTTGCGGTCGGTGAGGTAGAGGTAGCCCTCCTCGTCCATCCAGCCCACGTCGCCCAGGGTCGTCCAGCCGTGCTTGTTGGTGCCCTCGGCGATCTTCTCGGGCGCGTTGTGGTAGCTGAGCGGCGGGCCGTTGGCGAAGTGGACGACGCCCTCGGCGCGCGGCGGCAGGGGCTCGCCGTCCTCGTCGCAGATCCTGAGTTCCCCCAGCACCGCCTTGCCGACGCTGCCCTTGTGGGTCAGCCACTCGTCGGCCTTGATGAAGCAGAAGCCGTTGCCCTCGGTCCCGGCGTAGTACTCGTAGATCACCGGGCCCCACCAGGCGATCATCTGCTCCTTCACCGGCACGGGGCAGGGGGCGGCGGCGTGCACCGCCGACTTCATCGACGAGACGTCGTACTTCGCCCGCACAGCCTCCGGCAGCTTCAGCATCCGCACGAAGTGGGTCGGCACGAACTGGCCGCAGTCGCACCTGTACTTCTCGATCAGCGCCAGCGCCGCCTCGGGATCGAACTTCTCCATGACGATCACCGTGCCGCCCAGCTTGTGCACGCTCATGCACCAGCGCAGCGGGGCGGCGTGATAGAGCGGCGCCGGCGACAGGTAGGTGCAGCCCGGCTGGAAGCCGAACAGCCCCTGGGCCATCATGACCAGCGCATTGGGCTCGTCGATCGCCCCGCCGGTCAGGGCCGGCTTGATGCCCTTCGGCCGGCCGGTGGTGCCCGACGAATAGAGCATGTCCGAGCCCGCGGTCTCGTCGGCGATCGGCGTCACCGGCATCTTCGCCCGCGCCGCCTCGAAGCTCTCGTAGGGGGCCCGCGCCTCGCCGACCATGTAGAGCTTCACGCCCTTCAGTAGGGCCGGCAGCTCGTCCAACACCGGGCCGACCCCGGCCGAGGTGATCAGCACCTTCGCCCCGCAGTCGCCCACGATGTACTCCACCTCGCCGGCCGTCAGCTTGGACGAGATGCAGGTGTAGTAGAGGCCCGAGCGCTGCGCCGCCCAGGCGATCTCGAAGTACCTGGGGCTGTTGTCCATGAAGAGGGCGATCACGTCGCCGGGCTTCAGGCCCAGCGAGCGGAACAGCTGCGCCCCCTGGTTCGAGCGCTCGTCGAGCTCCCTGTAGGTCACGGTCTCGCCGGAGCCCGCCATCACATAGGCGGGGCGGTCGGGCTGGGTCTTGGCGTGGGTCGCCGGATGCATGGACGTCTCGTTTCTCCCGCGGGCGGCCGTGGTCCGGCGCCTGACTTATCTGTGTTCAGGGCCATTCACGGGCCTTGACCTACCGTCCGTCAACCCGTCCGGAGTGGCCCAAACCACAAGGGAGACGCCCATGTCCGCGCCGACGTTCGAGACCATCCAGTATGCCGTGGAGGACGGCGTCGCGACCGTCACCCTCAACCGCCCCGACAAGCTCAACGCCTTCAACACCCAGATGATGAAGGACCTGATCGCGGTGTTCGACGTCACCGACGCCGACGACGCGGTGCGCGCGGTGATCGTCACCGGGGCGGGCCGGGCCTTCTGCGCCGGGGCCGACCTCTCGGCCGGCGCCCAGACCTTCGACTACGAGGCCCAGGGCGGGGCGGCGCTGGCCGAGCGGCAGCGCGACGGGGTGCAGCGCGACGGCGGCGGCCTCCTCACCCTGCGCATCTTCGACAGCCTCAAGCCGGTGATCTCCGCCTGCAACGGCCCGGCCGTGGGCGTGGGCGTCACCATGCAGCTGGCCATGGACATCCGGCTCGCCTCCACCGACGCCCGCTACGGCTTCGTCTTCGCCCGGCGGGGGCTCAATCCCGAGGCCGCCTCCTCCTGGTTCCTGCCCCACCTGGTGGGCGTCCAGACGGCGCTGGAGTGGTGCTACACCGGCCGGATCTTCCCGGCCCAGGAGGCCTTCGACAAGGGCCTCGTCCGCTCGCTGCACGCCCCGGACGACCTGCTGCCCGCCGCCCGCGCCCTGGCCCGCGAGATCGCCGACAACACCGCCCCGGTGTCGGTCGCCATCACCCGCCAGCTGATCTGGCGCATGGCCGGCGCCGCCCACCCGATGGACGCCCACATGGCCGACAGCCGCGGCATCCAGGCCCGCGGCAAGTCCGGCGACGCGCGGGAGGGCGTCAGCTCCTTCCTCGAGAAGCGGCCGCCGAACTATCCGGACCGGGTGTCCAGGGACCTGCCCGACATCTGGCCGCACTGGGAAGCGCCGACCTTCCGCTAGTCTTTCGCGGCAGATGTCGCCGAGGTTTCGCCGGGCTCCCGCCAAGGATCCCGGCGAAATCGTGCGTGCGCGACTGATTCGCGACGCGGGCGCCACGGCAGGTAGAGCAGAGCAGGCTTACTCGGCGTACCGGCGGCGCCCAGTTTCAAAAACCGTATTTATCTCAATTGCCGAGAGCGTTCGGTGAAATTAAGTCGTGCTGACTTGCTTGTCCTTGGCGCGAGTTCCATATAAGGACCGCGCTACTGATCTACTGGATCGCTTCAGCGCCGTTCATCGGCGCGCTTCTACGGAACGACAAGAATGGACGAGAAGTCGGAAGTCATCGAGATGACGGCGGATATTGTCTCCGCCTATGTGGGCAACAACTCCGTCGCGGCGGCCGACCTTCCCGGTCTGATCCAGAGCGTGCACCGCGCGCTCGCCGGCGTTTCGTCGGGCGTCGAGACCGCCGAGGCTGCGCCGAAGGAGCCGGCCGTGCCGGTCCGCCGGTCGATCACCCCCGATTTCCTCGTCTGCCTCGAGGACGGCCGCAAGTTCAAGTCGCTGAAGCGGCACCTGCGCACGAAGTACAACATGAGCCCCGAGGAATACCGGGCGAAGTGGAACCTGCCGAAGGACTATCCGATGGTGGCTCCCAACTACGCCAAGGCGCGCTCGGACCTCGCCAAGCAGATGGGCCTGGGCCAGGGCGGCCGTCAGGCGCCGCGCAAGAAGCGCTAGGATCTACGGCTCAGGTTTGCTGAGCCGGATCATTTTTACAGTCTTGGGGCGCCCGCCGGCTTCGGCGGGCGTTTCCGTTTTCAGTCGAGCCACCTGCGAAATCTTGTAGCGCGGCCATAGTTTTGACTTGCCGCAGATTCGCGCATCAGGCGATAAGTGATTCGTCGCGATTCCAAGGGGTTGTTAAGGAATCTGAATATGGCTGCGCAGATCGGAGCCCCCGCCGCGGCGGCCCGCGCGCATGAGGAGTTGCTTCGCTATTGGGTCTCGCTCCGGCGGGGCGCGAAGCTTCCCGGCCGTCCGGATATCGACCCTGCCGGGTTCAAGCGGCTGCTGCCGACCGTCAGCCTGATCGACGTCCTCTCCGATCCTGTCGACTACCGCATCCGCCTGGCCGGCACCGGCCTCTACGGCGTCTACGGCCGGGAGATCACCGGCCGCATGCTGTCGGAGGTCTACGCCTCGGGCGCCGCCGACTACTGGCGCTACGAGCTGGGCAAGGTGGTCGCCGAGCGCCGCCCCTCGGTGGGCGTCCACAACCTCGCCTGGCGCGGCGCCTCCCATCTGTCGATCCTGTGGCTGCGCCTGCCGCTGGCCTCCAACGGCACGGACGTGGACATGATCCTCGGCCTCGACGCCGTCGTCGGCATGGGCCAGCTCACCAGCGGCATCCGCGCCGCCTGAGCCCCTAGGCCGCGCGCGCCAGCTCCGCGTCCCGGCGGATGCGCGCCACCATCGAGGCCAGCCCGTTCGACCGCTGCGACGACAGCGCCCCCGTCAGGCCCAGCTGGTCGAACGCCGCCTTGGTGTCGAAGCCGAGGATATCCTCCGGCCGCCGGCCCGAGAACAGCCTGAGCACGATGGCGATCAGCCCGCGCACGATGTGGGCGTCGGAATCCCCGCGGAAGCGCAGCGTCCCGTCGTCCTGCGGCTCGGTGACCAGCCACACCTGGCTGGCGCAGCCGCGCACCTTGTTCGGGTCCGAGCGCTCGGCGTCGGTCAGCGGCGCGAGTTCGCGGCCGAGCTCGATGACGTACTTGTAGCGCTCCTCCCAGTCGCCCAGGAGGTCGAACTCGGCGGCGAGATCTTCGAGGTCCTGGTCGATGCTGGAAGCCATGGCCGGGCCACTTAAGGACCCCGCCGCCCGCACGCAACAGCCCTAGAGGTCCGGCCGCCTGGCGTGGTCGACCTGCAGCAGCTCGACCGGCGCCCCGTTCACCTCGATGAAGGCCACGAGCACCCCCGGGCTCGGGCTGTTGGGTTCGATGATCACCTTGTGGCCAGCGATCGCCGCCATCAGGTCGTCCACCTCGAACGCCACGTGGGCCACCGTCTTCACCAGGTCCGGATAGGGCGCGTCGTCCCAGTAGCGCTGCCACTGGATGCCGAAGGGGTTGTTGGCGTGGTCGCTGACGGTGATCCGCAGGTGGGGCAGGGGGATCTCGCCCTCGAACCGGTCCCGCGTCGGGATGCCGATGTGCTGGAATTTCATCTGGGTCTCATGGCTGGCGCGCAAGCGCCGTCGCGCGGCGCCGGGCCGCGCAGTCGCAGGAGCGGGCTCGCCGATCGTCGTCGGCGGCTAGGCGAACGCCTTCATGAGCCGATCCTCCAGTCGAGGCCCGCCGACGCTAGCACCGGGGGCGCGAGGCGAACAGCCGGTCAGCGGCCAGGGCGCTCCGGCGCCGCGATCAGGTCCTCCAGGAACAGGCTCGCCAGGTCCGAGCGGGACCGCACGCCGGCCTTCTCGTAGACCCGGGCGAGCTGCGCCCGGACCGTCCCCGGCGCGGAATTCCGCAAGGCTGCGATCTCGGCCACGTCGCAGCCCTTCAGGGCGAACACCGCCACGTCCGCCTCGGCCGGAGTCAGGCCCCAGGCCTGGACGCGCTCCTGGATCACCTCGCTGAGCGCGCCGGCCGCGACGGCCAGGGCGGCGCTCTTGCGTCGCCCCGCCGCCAGGATCTCCCGCAGCTGCAGGCTCCCCGTCACCACGCCCGCGAGCAGGGCGACGGCGATGACGCCCTCGATCGCCACGTGCCAGGTGACGCCCTGGGCGGCCACGTCGCCGGCCGCGTCCACGATGAAGAACACCGCCGCCAGGGCCTGCAGGGCCGCCACCGCGGCGACGGCCTCCGCGCCCGGCTCGCGCCGCCGCCGCGCGCGGACCCTCATTCGGCGGGCGCGGCCTTTCGCCGGCCCCCGATCATGGCGGTCAGGATCTGCCGGCCGCTCCGCCGCGTCTCGAAGGCGACGCCGAGGATGTGCAGCGCGGCCAGCACGAACAGCAGGTTCGCCGCCGCCTCGTGGACCTCCTCCATCCATTCGTCCTCCTCGTGCTCCGCGTCGCCGTCGCGTGCGGAGCCGTGCGCCTCGTGGCCGCCCTCGTGCTCGGCCGCCTCGGCGGCCTCGTGGCCCCGTTCATTAGAGGCCGCCACGGCCGGCGGTGTCGAGAGCGTCGGCGGTCCGGCCATGGCCACGCCCGTGGCGATCACCACGGCCAGGGTCGCCCACAGGGCGTAGACCATCAGGGCGCCCAGGGGATTGTGCGAGCGATGGTGCGAACGGCGCCCCTCGGCGATCTCGCGCAGGTGCGCGGCCGCCCGCCCGGGGCTCGGCGGGAAGGCCGAGAACCGCGCCTCCGCCGGTCCGATGAACCCCCACAGCAGACGGAGCGCGAGCAGCGCGCCCACACCGTAGCCGACCCATAGGTGCAGTCCCGACCCCTCCTCGGTGAACGCCCCGTTGGCCAGCACGCCCGCCGCGACGCCCCAGTGGGTGAGCCGCACCAGCGGGTCCCACCGCCGCGCCTGGATGTTCTGCATGGTCGCCTCCGTCGTTGATCGACGGATCAGGCGCGCCCGCGGCGCCGCGGGGCCATTGCCGGCGCGCTTATCCGGCCGGCCGTAAGCGTGTGCTTACGGCGGGGGCGCCCCTAGCCCGCCGGCAGGCGGACGCGGGCCGTCATGCCCTGGCCGACGGCGGACGCGAGCTTCAGCGTGCCGCCCATGGCCTGGCAGTTGAGGTCGCAGATGGCCAGGCCGAGGCCCGCGCCGTGGCCGCGGCGGGTGAGCGCGTTCTCGCCCTGCTCGAAGGGCTTCAGCAGGCGCGGCAGGTCGGCGGGGTCGACGCCCTCGCCCTGGTCCTCGATGACGATCTCGACGCTGTCGCCGCAGCGCTCGACGCGCACCTTCACCTCGCCGCCGTCGGGCGAGAAGGTCACGGCGTTCTGCAGCAGGTTGCCGACCACGGTGCGCAGCGCCTTGGGGTCGGCGTGGATCAGGACGTGCTCGGCGCTTTCGTCGACGCTCAGCGCCACGTCGCGGGTCACCAGCTCCTCCTTCAGGGCCCCGGTGACGTCCTCGAGGACGCACTCCAGCGGCTCGGCGCGGGCGTTCATCTCGGCCGCCCCGCTCTCCAGCCGGGCGATCTCCAGCACCTGGTTCACCAGCTTCAGCAGCTTGGCGCCGCTGCCGCGGATGATCTCGGCGTATTCCTTGTACTGCGGGTCGCCCAGGGGTCCGTAGAGCTCGGTGGCGAGGATCTCGGAGAAGCCGAGGATCGAGTTCAGCGGCGTGCGCAGCTCATGGCTGACCATGCGCAGGAAGGACCGCTTCTGCTCCTCGAAGGCCGCGTCGCGGCGGGTCTGCTGCGCCTGCGCCTTCTTGGCGGGCGGAGCGATCGTCTTGAATGCCGGCTGGGCCATACTGTCGCCGCGGACCTTCTGTCCAATGGAGGCGCGAGCTTCGGCTATCGCGCTTACGATTTCGTTTCGCCCGGTCGGCCGGTCGCGCCCCAGGCGAGCGGCCTTACGTGGACTCGCTTGGGCCGCTAAGCTCGCGGCGCAACCGGAGAGGGAAGCCACCCCAGACCATGCCGTACGTGCGGTACAGCTCGCGCAGGAAGGTCCGCCGCGGCGGACCGGGCTTCGCCGTGGGCTGGCATCTGGCCTGGGCGCTCGCCGTGGCGCTGGCCGCGGGCGCCCTGGTGGGCTCGGGCCGCCTTTCGTCCGGCGTGGAGCTGGCGGCGCTCGCCGTGGGCGCCGTGCCGGCCCTGGTCGGCGCAGGCCTCGCCATGAGCCGCGTGCAGCCCGCCCGGATCATCGCCCTCCTCATCTGGACCCTGGCCGGCGCCGTCGCCTGTCAGATGACCGGCGGCACGCTCGGGCCGCTGGCCGCCTGGTGCCTGGCCCCGCTCGCCGCCGCCGCCGCCTTCCGCCGCTCGGAACTGCTCTCCCTGGGCGCCGCCGGCGCGGTCGCCGCTGCGGCCCTGGCCACGGTGGGCACGCTTCTCATGCCGCTGCCGGCGCCGCCCGCCGGGGCCGCGCCCTGGCTCAGCCTGCTGTCGCTCTCCACCGTCGCCGTGGGCCTGGGCGCCGGCCTGGTCTCCCTGCAGGGCCAGTCCCGGCGCTACGCCCGGACGCGCGACGAGGCCGAGGCGGCCCTGCGCGAGCTGCTCGACAACCAGCCGCAGCTGCTGATGGGCGTCTATCCGGGCGGCCGTATCCTGGAGGCCTACGGCCAGGCGCCGGTGGGCCTCGACCACCGCGAGTTCGTCGGCCGCAATCTCGGCGAGATGGTCTCCCGCGACGACCGGCCGGCCGTGGACGAGGCCCTGCAGCGCGCCGTGCAGGACGGCTCGGCCGAGGTCGCCTTCATCCCGATCCACGATCCCCAGGGCTGGTGCGTGCTCAGCCTGCGCCGGATGAGCAGCATCCGCATCGTCGCCGCCCTGCGCGACGCCCGCGCCCAGCGCGCCCGCGAGACCGAGCTGGAGCAGGCCCGCGCCTCGGCCGAGAGCCAGAACGCCGGCAAGAGCCGCTTCCTGGCCAACATGAGCCACGAGCTCCGCACCCCGCTCAACGCCATCATGGGCTTCTCCGACATCATGCGGCAGCGGCTGTTCGGCCCGATGTCCGACCGCTACGTGGAATACGCCGAGCTGGTCCACGAGAGCGGCGCCCACCTCCTGGAGCTGATCAACGACGTGCTCGACATGTCGAAGATCGAGGCCGAGCGGTTCGAGCTGGCCCGCGAGACCTTCGACGCCCGCGACGCCGTCTCCTCGGTCCTGCGCCTGATGCGCGGCCAGGCCGACCGGGCGGGCATCCAGCTGCGCGGCGTCCTGCCGGCCGACCCGCTGGAGGCCGACGCCGACCGCCGGGCGATCAAGCAGATCGCGCTGAACCTGGTCTCCAACGCGCTGAAGTTCACCCCCCGCAACGGCTCGGTGACCGTCACCCTGCAGGGCTCGGGCGAGATGCTGGAGCTGGTCGTCGCCGACACCGGCGTCGGCATCGCGCCCGAGGACCTCGAGCGTCTCGGCCGGCCCTTCGAGCAGGCGGGCGACGCGGGCCAGAAGGCGGCCGGCGCGGGGCTCGGCCTGTCGCTGGTGCGGGCTTTCGCCCGGCTGCATGGCGGGGAGATGTCCATCGAGAGCGCGGTGGGCGAGGGCGCCACCGTCACCGTGCGGATGCCGGTGCTTATCGGCCCTGAGACGGCGGCGGAGCCCGAAGCGCCGCCTGCCTCTGCCCTGTCGGGGCTCTAGCCGGCGTCACGTTCAGGAAGGCGCGGCCGGCGGCGAAGTCGCCGACCTCGATGTAGGCGCGCCGCGTCCCGCCGGAGAACAGGAACTCCACCACGATCGCCTCGCGCGGGTCGAGCTGCGCCAGGTGCCGCGCCGCGCCGGCCGGGAAGCGGAACGCCCAGCCGCTCCGGGCGTCCTCGGGCAGCAGGTCCTGGCCCGCGGAGCTCCGCGCCTCGGCCATGTAGCCGCGGGTGGCCGAGGCCGGCGGCACGCGCCGGGCGAGCGGCAGGGCCGCGGTCGGCCCGCCGTAGTAGCGGTCGAGATAGGGGCCCCAGGTCCGCAGGGTGTCGCGCAGCAGGAGCCGCGCGCCGTAGGGCTCCGCCCCGTCGGCGAAGCGGGCCACGGCCATCAGGGCGCCGGCGCGCTCCTCGCCCACCAGGCCGAACGACAGCCGGTCGCGCCCGAAGCGGGCGTCCTGCACCAGCCGCCAGCGCAGGCCGCGCGAGGGGACGCGGTCGGCGCGCCAGGCGCCGTGGTCGCCGGGATAGGAGAGGCGGGTGAGCCGGGCGTAGCCGTCGAAGGCGTCGCGCACGCGGCCGGCGGAGACCGCCATCTCGGGCGCCTCGCAGGCCGTCCGCGCCGCCTTGGCGCGGGCCGACCGCTCGGCCGCCTTCAGGGTCTCGGGAGACGCACCGGCCCGCAGCGCCGAGCCGCGCGCCTGGGCCACGCCCACGGCCAGCGCCTGCGACACCTCGGGCGCAAAGAGCCCGCAGCGGGAATCGGCTTCCCGGATGGCCGTACGCTCGAGGAACAGGTCCACGGGCTGCGCATGCGCCGCCATCGGCGCGATCACGCTCGCCGCGCCCACCAAACCCAACCACCGAGACGCCGGCCGCGCTGGCTTGCGCGGAACCGTCATGCGTCTTCTGTTCTGCGTCCGGCTTTTCCGGACATTGCGGCCACCCTAGGGACCGCGTCTTGAGGTTGCGTTGAGGAACGTCCTTAACCGGCGCGGTTAACGGCGTGACACCGCGGGCGGACTTCGCGCATGGTCCCCAGCCATGCTGCTTTCCACCGACATCTGGGTCGGCGCCCTGATCCGCCGGGCCGAGATCGGCGGCGCCTTCGCCGTCGTCGTCCGCAAGGGCGACGCCCGCGCCGGCGCGGTCCTGGTCAAGGTGCTCAACCGCACCGACGGGACCGCCCGCCTCTACGCCGAGGCCACCCGCATGGACGGCGAGCGGGTCTGGATGCAGCCCCAGCTCACCGACCAGGAGCAGGACCTCGACCGCTACATCGAGCGCGCCGCCCGCATCGACCCCGACATCTGGGTCGTCGAGATCGAGGACCGCGAAGGCCGCCACTTCCTCACCGAGCCGGTGGAGAAGGCGTAGGCGGCGGTCCCCTTTCTATCGGCCCGTCATCCCCGGGCTTGTCCCGGGGATCCATGATCTCCGTTCGTCCCGGATGCAGGCGAACGTCGCCGCCGCCGACGCAACGCGGAGCTGATGGATGGCCGGGACAAGCCCGGCCATGACGAACGCGAGGTGAAGGAACACCTGCGACGGCTCGCAGTTAGCCCCCCCGATGCCCAGCCTCTCCGACCTGCCCGTGCCCCTCGACCTCGCCACCATGGAGGCGAAGCTCGTGGACGAGATCCCGAAGCAGGCCGGCTGGCGCTACGAGCCCAAGTGGGACGGCTTCCGGTGCCTGGCCTTCCGGGCCGGCGAGGAGGTCGAGCTGCACGCCAAGTCCGGCAAGCCGCTCGGCCGCTACTTCCCCGAGGTGGTGGAGATGCTCCGCGCCCTGCCGGTCGACCGCTTCGTCGTCGATGGCGAGCTGGTCATCGAGACCGGAGGCGCGCTGGACTTCGACGCCCTGCAGCTTCGCCTGCACCCCGCCGAGAGCCGGGTGCGCAAGCTCGCGGCGGAGACCCCGGCCGCCTACGTCCTGTTCGACTGCCTGATGGACGCCCGGGGCGCCCCGCTCGTGGACGCCCCCTTCACCCGCCGGCGCGCCGAACTGGAGGCGCTGTTCAGGCGCTTCGGCGACCAGCCGCGCCTGCGCCTCTCCCCCGGGACCACCGACCGCGAGGAGGCCTGCCGCTGGCTGCAGCAGGCCGGCGCCGGGCTCGACGGCGTGGTCGCCAAGCGCCTCGACGGCCCTTACGTCCCCGGCGAGCGGGCGATGCTGAAGATCAAGCGCATGCGCACGGTCGACTGCGTGGTGGGCGGCTTCCGCTACGCGCAAGGCTCGAAGCTGGTGGGCTCCCTGCTGCTCGGCCTCTATGACGACGCCGGCCGCCTGAACCACGTGGGCTTCACCTCGACCATCTCCAACGCCGAGCGGCCGGAGCTGACGAAGCGGCTGGAGGCGCTGGCCCCCGGCCCCGGCTTCACCGGCTCCGCGCCCGGCGGCCCCAGCCGCTGGTCGAACGAGCGCTCTACCGAATTGACGCCGCTGCGCCACGAGCTGGTCGTCGAGGTCCGCTACGACCACATGACGGGCGGCCGCTTCCGGCACGGGACCAAGCTGGTCCGCTGGCGCCCGGACAAGGCGCCTCGCCAGTGCGCCTACGACCAGCTCGACGGCGGCGGCGCCGCCGCCTTTGCCGCGCTCGGCGCGTAACCGGACGCGGCCCGGCCTCCGCCTGGAAGCCCTCCTCCTCGATGGAGGAGGGTTGGGTGGTGGTGTGTCCGCGGAGCCGCCGGACGTGGCGCTCGTGGGCGCCGAGCCCGACGGTGCTGACCCGGCCTCACGGTGCGACCACCACCAACCCTACCCTTCCTCCATCGAGGAGGAAGGGGCGCGAACCCTGCGGCGCCGCGCCCGGAACGATCCCGCTAGGCGGGCAGCGGCGTGCGCCGCGTCCGCCACATGGAGTAGAGCACCCCCCCGGCCAGCAGGGCGGCGGTCACGCCCAGGGACACGGGCGCGGGGAACTTCTCCCAGCCCATGGCCTCGGCCACGAACACCTTGCCGCCGATGAACACCAGCAGCAGCGCCAGCGCCGTCTTCAGGTAGGCGAACCGCTCGGTCAGCGCGGCGAGCGCGAAGTAGAGCGCCCGAAGGCCCAGGATGGCGAAGATGTTGGAGGTGAAGACGATGTAGGGGTCGGTGGTGATGGCGAAGATCGCCGGCACCGAGTCCACCGCGAACACCACGTCGGCCAGCTCGATCATCACCAGCGCCAGGAACAGCGGCGTGGCGTAGAGCAGGGGCCGCGTCCCGCCCGGCGGCGTGCGCCGCACGAAGAACCGGCCGCCCTCGAAGCCGTCGGTCAGCCGCAGATGCCCGGCCAGCCAGCGGTAGGCGGGATTGTCCCTGGGGTCGCCGTGCCCGGCCTTGGAGAACAGCATCTTCAGCCCGGCGATCACCAGGAAGCCGGCGAACAGCAGCAGCACCCATTCGAAATTCGCCACCAGGGCCGCGCCCGCGCCGATCATGATGGCGCGCAGCACGATGACGCCCAGGATGCCCCAGAACAGCACCCGGTGCTGGTAGGCGGCCGGCACGGCGAAGGCGGCGAAGATGCTGGCGATGACGAAGACGTTGTCCATCGCCAGGCTCTTCTCGACCAGGAAGCCGGTGACGTATTCGAGCCCGGCCTGCCGGCCGAGCTCGCTCCAGACCCAGGCCCCGAAGGCCAGGCCCACGGTCAGGTAGCCCGCGGAGAGCACCAGGCTCTCCCGGGCGCCGATCGGCTTGGCCTTGCGGTGCAGGACGCCGAGGTCCAGCGCCAGCAGCACCACGACCACGGACAGGAAGGCGAGCCACATCCACACGGGCTTGCCGAGGGCGACCTGGGTCAGGACATCCATGGCGGCGGCCTCACCAGGCGCGGGCGGGGGTCAGCGGGGCGAACCCGCTCTCCAGGCGCGACAGCTCGCTCTTCACGGCGAGCTTGCCGCGTTCGAGCTTCGCCACGCGGCCCAGGTCGGGCGCGGGCCTGGCCAGCTCGCGGCGGATCTCGCGCTCCAGCTCACGGCGCCGAACGCGAAGTCGATAGATCAGGATGTGCGACATCATCGGGGCTCCTCTCGTTATGGAGGGTGCGCCCGACACCGGGATCCGCGTGGGGGGAGGCGACGGACCCAAGGCATCGAGCACACCCGATGCGGTCCGACATCGCGATCACTGGGAGATCGATCGCCAGAGGGGCCCGGCCCGCAGCCTTAAGTTTGGGATCGTGCGTGCGGCTTTCAAGGCCCCGCTGTCGCACTTTTTCCCTCCCCTTCATGGGGAGGGGCAGGCCGCGTGAGCGGCCGGGGTGGGGAGGTGCGGGCTGGGCGCGGCGCCCGGGCTTGAACCTGGCCTCCCCACCCGGCGGCGCTGTCGCGCCGTCCGCCCTCCCCATGAAGGGGAGAGAAGGCCCCCGCGACCTCGCCGCATTTGCGGAAAAGCCCCCGACCCGCTACCTCACGCCCCCCATGAGCACGCCCCCCGCCGCCGAGGCCGCCACGTCCCGCTCACCCATCGCCGTCCAGGCGGCCAGGCGGCGCACCTTCGCGATCATCTCCCACCCCGACGCCGGCAAGACGACGCTGACGGAGAACCTGCTGCTGGCCGGCGGCGCCATCCGGGCGGCGGGCCAGGTCCGCGCCCGCGGCGAGAACCGCCGCACCCGGTCCGACTGGATGAAGATCGAGCGCGAGCGGGGCATCTCCGTCTCGGCCTCGGTGATGACGTTCGACCACGCCGGCAAGATGTTCAACCTGCTGGACACGCCGGGCCACGAGGACTTCTCGGAGGACACCTACCGCACCCTGACGGCCGCCGACGCCGCCGTCATGGTGCTGGACGCCGCCAAGGGCATCGAGCCGCAGACGCTGAAGCTGTTCGAGGTCTGCCGCCTGCGCGACATCCCGATCGTCACCTTCATCAACAAGATGGACCGCGAGGCCCAGGATCCCTTCGCCCTGCTGGACGAGATCGGCTCCAAGCTCGCCCTCGACCCCGCGCCGCTCTACTGGCCGGCCGGCTCCGGCGGCCGCTTCAAGGGCATGCTCGACCTGCGCCGCGAGCAGTTCATCCCCTTCGCCAAGAAGGGCGCCGACGGCTCCGACGACGGCCATCCGGAGCCCGTCGCCCTGAAGGGCAATTCGCTCGCCGCCTACCTGGACGAGGCCGAGCAGGCCGAGGTGGAGGAGGGCGCCATGCTGGTCCAGGAGGCCGCCAAGCCCTTCGACCCGCAGGCCTTCCTGGAAGGCCACATGACCCCGGTGTTCTTCGGCTCGGCGCTCCGCCACTTCGGCGTCGACCAGCTCCTGGAGGGCCTCGGCGACTACGCGCCCGCGCCCAAGGCGGTGCCCGCCACCAAGGGCGGCGAGCCGGTGCAGGTGCAGCCCGGCGACAAGGAGGTCGCGGGCTTCATCTTCAAGGTCCAGGCCAACATGGACCCCAACCACCGCGACCGGATCGCCTTCCTGCGCCTGACCTCGGGCCGCTTCAGCCGCGGCATGAAGCTGAAGGTGCAGAACACCGGCAAGCAGCTCAGCGTCAACGCGCCGGTGATGTTCTTCGCCTCCGACCGGGAGCTGGCCGAGGAGGCCTTCGCCGGCGACGTCATCGGCATCCCCAACCACGGCGTCCTGCGGGTCGGCGACAGCCTGTCGGAGAGTGGGACCCTGCGCTTCGCCGGCCTGCCCAACTTCGCGCCCGAGATCCTGCAGCGCGTGCGCGTGAAGGACCCGCTGAAGGCCAAGCACCTGGCCAAGGCGCTCACGGGCCTCGCCGAGGAAGGCGTCACCCAGCTCTTCCGCCCGACCATGGGCGCGGACTTCATCGTCGGCGCCGTGGGCCAGCTGCAGTTCGAGGTCATGGCCGACCGCCTGGCCAACGAGTACCAGCTCGAGGTGCTGTTCGAGGCCAGCCCCTGGGCCGAGGCCCGCTGGCTGGTCGCCGAGCGCGCCGACCTCGAGGACTTCGCGAACAAGCACCGGATGCAGATGGCCACCGACATCGACGACCAGCCGGTGTTCCTGGCCAAGTCCGCCTGGGAGATCGGCTACGTGGGCGAGAAGTACCCCAAGGTCCGCTTCGAGCGCGCCCGCGAGCGGGCCTGAGGGCGGGCGCGGAGCCCGCCCCCGCCCCGGCCGGCCCTAGAGGCGCAGCGGCGCGAGGCCCGCCTCGGCGAGGAAGATCTCGTCGCGCACCTGCAGCTTGCGGCGCTTGAGATCCTGGATCGCGAGGTTGTCCGGCTCGGGCCGGCGCATCTCCTCGCGCAGCTGCTCCTCGAGCCAGCGGTGCTGGTTCCGGAGACGGGCGATCCTGTAGCTGGTCATTGGCTCCTCCTCGAATGGAGGCGCGCCCGGCCGTGGGTGGGACTGGAGAGCGGCCGGCCGGACGCGCCTGTGGCGGTCCGACATCACGACCGGGGGAGGCCGTCAGAGGGGCCCGGTCCGCCACGCCTGATATGGCCACGCCGGCCGCGGCCGGGGAGGGCGGCGGCGATTGATCCTCGTGATGGACAAGATCAGCCCGGCTGATCACCCGGCCATGGCGTGGCGGCGGTCCAGGGAGGAGAGGATGAAGCCCGCCAGGCGCTCGGCGGCCGGCGGCACCGCGGTCGTGGCCCGCATCAGGGCGATCTCGGCGTCGGCCAGCGGCGGCAGGCCGGTCTCCGGGCCGAGCACCGCCAGGTCCGGCGGGGTCATGTCGCGCGGCAGGACGGTGACGCCGAGCCCGGCCCGCAGCGCCGCGTGCTGTCCCGCCAGCGAGGGGCTGGTGTAGCCGATGCGCCAGGGCCGGCCCGCCTTCTCCAGCGCCGTGATCGCCCGCCGGCGGTAGACGCAGGGGCTGGGCGCCACCACCAGGGACGCGGTCTCCGAGCGCTCCAGCACCCCCGGATCGGCCGCCGCCCAGACCAGCGACTCGCGCCAGACCCGCACGCCCAGGTCCGGCCCCAGCGGCTCGCGCTTCACCAGCGCCAGGTCCAGCGCCCCGTCGCGCAGCCGGTCGAGCAGGTTGAGCGTCAGGTCGCAGGTCACCGTCAGCGTCACCCTGGGGTGGGCCTTGGCGAATTCGCCCAGGATCTCGGGCAGGTGGACGGTGGCGAAGTCCTCCGGCGAGCCCAGCCGCACCTCGCCCTCCACGTCGCCCTCCGTCAGGCGGCCCACGATGTCGTCGTTCAGCCGCAGCAGCCGCCGGGCCTCGGGCAGGAAGGCCTCCCCCTCGGCGCTGAGCGTCACGTGCCGCGGGTCGCGCGACAGGAGCTGGCGTCCGAGCCGGTCCTCCAGCCGCCGGATCTGCAGGCTGATCGCCGACTGGGTCCGCCCCAGCCGCTCGCCGGCCCGCGTGAAGCTCCGCGCCTCGGCCACCGCCACGAAGGTCCGCACCAGGTCGAGATCGAGGTTGATGAACGCCATGCCGCCTCCGGATGATGAGGATAGCTAATGACCGGCATCACCATAATCAACGTCGGCAATCCACAGCTCGGCCCTAAGGGAGCTCACCTCCAATCCGGGAAGCGAGACTCCATGAGCGCAGTGAACCTGAAAGCCCCCGTCACCGTGGCCTATGGCGACGGCATCGGGCCGGACATCATGCAGGCCAGCCTCGACGTGCTGCTCGCCGCCGGCGCCCAGCTCGACCTCGACGTCATCGAGATCGGCGAGGGCGTCTACCGCCGCGGCTACAGCGCCGGCATCGCCCCGGAGGCCTGGGACAGCCTGCGGCGCACGCGGGTGTTCTACAAGGCGCCGATCACCACACCCCAGGGCGGCGGCTTCAAGTCGCTGAACGTCACCATCCGCAAGACGCTCGGCCTCTACGCCAACGTCCGGCCCTGCGCCGCCTACGCGCCCTTCGTGCCCACGCGCCACCCGGCCATGGACGTGGTGATCGTCCGCGAGAACGAGGAGGACCTCTACGCGGGCATCGAGCACCGGCAGACCGAAGAGGTCTACCAGTGCCTGAAGCTGGTGAGCCGGCCGGGCTGCGAGCGGATCGTCCGCTTCGCCTTCGAATACGCCCGCGCCAACGGCCGCCGGAAGGTCAGCTGCTTCACCAAGGACAACATCATGAAGCTGACGGACGGCCTCTTCCACGAGGTCTTCCGGGAAGTGGCGGCCGAGTACCCGGACCTCGAGCACGAGCAGTGGATCGTCGACATCGGCGCGGCGAAGCTCGCCGACACGCCCGAGGCCTTCGACGTCATCGTCATGCCGAACCTCTACGGCGACATCCTCTCCGACGTGGCGGCCCAGATCGCCGGCTCCGTGGGCCTCGCGGGCTCCGCCAACATCGGCGAGCGGGTGGCCATGTTCGAGGCCATCCACGGCTCGGCGCCGAGGCTCGCCGGCCAGGACCGCGCCAACCCCTCGGGCCTGCTGCTCGCCGGCGTGATGATGCTGAACCACCTCGGCCAGTCGGCCGTCGCCCAGACGGTGCACAACGCCTGGCTCGCCACCCTCGAGGAGGGCGTCCACACCCGCGACATCTGGCGCGAGGGCGTGTCGCGCCGGCTCGTCGGCACGCGCGGCTTCGCCGAGGCGGTGATCGCCCGCCTCGGCCGCCGGCCGGAGACCCTGGCCCCGGTGACCTACGGCGCCAACGCCCCCTTCGCCCCGCCCCGCGCCCGCCTCCGGCCGCCCGCCGAGAAGCAGACCGTGGGCGTCGACCTCTTCGTCCAGTGGCGCGGCGCTCCCGACGTCCTCGCCCGGCGGCTGCAACGCCTGGGGCAGGGGGCGCTGCAGCTGAAGATGATCACCAACCGCGGGGTGAAGGTCTGGCCCGACGGCCTGCCGGAGACCACCTGCACCGACCACTGGCGCTGCCGGTTCATGAACGGCGGCGGCCCCGTGTCGCTCGATCAGATCGTCGCCCTCTCCGCCCGGGCGGCCGACGCCGGCGTCGACTTCATCAAGACCGAGCACCTGTGCACCTTCGACGGCGAGCCGGGCTACAGCCTCGGCCAGGGGCAGTGAGGCCGCATCGCAGCCATTGCGATTTTCAATGGCCAAGCCTGTTGGCGCGGGGGCCCGCCCCGCTCACCTAGCCTTCAGGGCCCGGGCCCCTCTGGCGGCCGGCCGGCCGCGATGTCGGGCCAAGCAGAACGGAGGAAGCTATGAACAATCAGAACATGGCCTTCGGCCTCAGCGGGGCGGTGATGCTGGCGATGAGCCTGGTCGCCCTCTGGGTCTGGCCGAAGTTCGTCGGGCTCGACATCCACCCGATCTACGGCTGGGCCGAGGCGAAGTCCGGGGTGGGCTGGCTGGAGCCCGGCGCCCGCTACGCGGTGGGGATCGTGGCCGGCGTCCTGGCCCTGCTGCTGCTCGTCAAGCGCACGCGCCTGGCGGCCGCGGTCGGCGCGCTGGTGCTGTCGACGGCCTTCATCGTCGCCCACCTGACGCCGTGGCTCGGGATCAACATCCCGGACTACACCCCGCTGATGGAGGCGCTCGCCGCCGGCCGCACCGCCGCCGAGATCGAGGCCCTGGGGCTCAAGGGCGACCGCGGCGCCCACTTCGCCGTGGCCCTGGTCAACGCCGGCCTCGCCGTCCTGGTGATCGCCGCCGAGCTGGGCTCCACGGTCCGCCGCCGGCGGGACTACACCCCGATGGAGCTCGCCGGCGCCTGACCGCGCCGGCCGACCGCCGCGCTCGCCGCCGCCCGCTCCGCGCGGGCGGCGGTTGTCGCCTCAGCCGGACCGCGCCGCCGCCTGCGGCGTCCAGGTGGGCAGGCCGCCGCACCAGTCCCAGGTCCCCAGCGGGGTCACGGCCTCGCCCCGGCCCCGGGCCACGGCGATCCGCGGCTGCTCGGCCGACAGCAGGTGCCGCACCTCGGCGATCAGCGCCTCTTCGTCGCTATAGTCCGTCAGGCGCGCCTGCTGGCGCCCGTCCGGGCCGGTGACCAGGAGCGTGTACGTCATATCGGGACCAACGACCCGGCCGCGCCGATTCATCCCCCGGGGGCCGTTTTCGACCTTGGCCCTCGGAGCCAGAACCGGCCCCGCGCGCTAGCCACGGACGCCCCCGACCCACGCAGGACCGCGGCATGTTCAACTTCGCCTTCGCCACCGGGATCGAGAACAGCGCCCCCACCATCGACAACGGCGCCAAGCGCGTGGACGAGCTCGAGAAGTGCGGCTTCTACGTCCACTGGCGCACCGACTTCGCCCTGGTGAAGGACCTGGGCCTGGACTTCCTCCGCTTCGGGCCGCCGATCCACCGCACCTGGACCGGCCCGGACCGCTACGACTGGGAGTTCGCCGACCTCACCTTCGGCCAGCTTCGGGCCCAGAACACCGTCCCCATCGTCGACCTCTGCCACTTCGGCGTTCCCGACTGGCTCGGCGACTTCCAGAACCCCGACTTCCCGGCCCTGTTCGCCGGCTACGCCCGCGCCTTCGCCGCCCGCTATCCGTGGGTCCAGCTCTACACGCCGGTGAACGAGATGTTCGTCTGCGCCAGCTTCTCCGCCCGGCTGGGCTGGTGGAACGAGCAGCTGAAGGACGAGCGGGCCTTCGTCGCCGCGCTCAAGCACCTGGTCCAGGCCAACATCCTGGCCATGGAGGCCATCCTCGAGGTGCGGCCCGACGCCCTGTTCATCCAGAGCGAGTCCTCCGAGTACTTCCACCCGGAAACCCCCGCCGCCACCGTCTGGACCGACCGCTACAACGCCGAGCGCTTCCTCTCGCTCGACCTGAACTACGGCCGCTCGGTGGACGCCCAGACCTACGCCTATCTCCTCGAGCACGGCATGAAGCCGGAGGAGTACGCCTTCTTCATGCGCCGCGCCCTGCGCAACCACTGCATCATGGGCAACGACTACTACGCCACCAACGAGCACTGGGTGGCCGAGGACGGGACCGTCACCACGGCCGGCGAGGTGTTCGGCTACAGCGAGATCACCCGCGAGTACTTCGAGCGCTACCGCCTGCCGGTGATGCACACCGAGACCAACATCCGCATGGAGGCCGAGGAGGCGGCCGCGGTGCACTGGCTGAAGAAGCAGTGGGCCAACGTGCTGCGCGTGCGCCGCGCCGGCATCCCGGTGCTGGGCTTCACCTGGTACTCGCTCACCGACCAGGTGGACTGGGATTCCGCCCTGACCCTCGACCGCGGGCAGGTGAACCGCCTCGGCCTGTTCGACCTCGACCGCCGGCCGCGGCAGGTCGGCCACGCCTTCCGCCAGCTGGTGGGCGACTGGAAGGCGGTGCTGGCCCGCCAGAGCGCCTGCCTCACCCTGCCGGTGATCATGCCCGACGAGGCCGACAGCCCGGCGGTGGAGGCCCAGGGGCGGCGGGCCCGCGAGGTCCGCCTCGCCGCCGCGGCGCGGAGCTAGGCGGCCTCCAGCGGCCGCAGCTGGCCCCAGCGGTCCTGCACCAGGACCGTCACCTCGGCGCGGTTGCGGCGCGCCTGCCCGGCCAGCCGCAGGGCCGCCTCCTCGGCGTCCACCCGGTACTGGAACCGCCGCCAGCCGCCGTTCGGGCCGAAGACGCGCCAGCCGTCCCGGTGCCGCAGCACGGCCAGGGTGAGGCCGGCGTCGGTGTCGTCGGGCCGCGCGCTCATCGGGCCTCGGCGCAGACCAGGCGCTCGTTGTCGTGCAGTTCGTAGGCCTGGTGATAGGCGCTGGCGTGCAGCTCGCGCTGCGCCAGGGCCCGCGCCCGGTCGGCGTCGGCGGCCAGGATGAACGACAGGGTCGGCACGGAATAGCGGCTGTCCGTGAGCAGGCAGGTAAATGTACGCATGACGCTCTCTCCCACGGCCAGAATACCCCGCCGCCGGACCCCCAAAATTCAAGTGGGTTAAGGGGGTTGGGCGTTTTTCGCGCGGACCGGGGGAAGCGGCCGCCGCCTGCCGCCCGGGCAGCATTTCATCCTGCGGTCTGCCCGCCGCGCGCCACCGGACGCCGCCTGATTTGAACGCGCGGAACCCAAGGTGAGGCTTGGCGGTTGTCCTGCTGCGCCGGGTGGGTCAGCCCCGGCGCAGCTGGACGTCTGAAGTCCGCGCGCCGGGCCCTCGCCCGGGTCGCGAGGCCGGAGCCCTCCGGATCCCGTCGAACCGGGGGGCGCCGGCCGGCGCAGGCGCCGAACCCAAGGAGCCCGAATGACCTCGTTCCCCACCCTCAAGGCCCCCCTCCTCAAGGTCACGGTCGCGGCCGCCGCCCTGGTCGGCCTCGCCGCCTGCCAGCAGCGCCAGGAGGAGGCCACGACCCCGCCCGCCGCCGACGTCAACGTCACCACCCCGGCCCCGGTCAATGTCACCCCGCCGGCGGTGAACCCGCCCGACGTGAACATCAATCCCCCCGACGTGAACATCAAACCGCCCGAGGTGAACGTGCCGGGCCCGCCGTCGTCCACCACCACCACGACGCGCGAGTCCACGGTGACCGTGCCCGGCGTCGGCTCGAGCACGACGACCACCGTCGAGAAGAAGTAGCCCGTCCTGCGCCGGGGCCTTCGGGTCCCGGCGCAGGCCCGACCGCCCTCCGTCCGCGGACGGCCGGGCCATTGACTCGCGCGCCGTCTCTGGGAGATTTCGCGCTCCCAGGAGGCGTCCCTTGTTCCATCGACCCGTCCGGCTGGCCCATGGCGGCAATGACGGCGACGGCGACGGCGAGGCCGGCGGCGGCGGCTTCGGCGGCCTGCCCTTCACCATCGAGGGCGACGACCTGCCCTACAAGGTGGAGCTCTGGGATCCCGACGGCGCCCTCGACCGGGTGATCGCCATCGCCGCCGACGCCACCATCGGCTTCGCCGCCTACTACGCCGCCGCCCGGGAGAACCCGGGGCGCGACGTCACCATCACCCACAAGGGCCGCGTGCTCGCCAGGTGGGCCCGGCGCTCGCACTGAGGCCGGCGGCATGAACAAGGCCCCCGACCGCCCCCAGCCGCCCGCGCTTCGGCCCGTCGAGGACGAGGCCGCCGCCGACCTGTCCTACATCGTCGAGACCAGCCCCGCCGCCGATCCCGAGGCCCTCACCGTGCTCGCCCGCCTGCACAGCCTCGCCGTCGCCGAGGCCACCTGGCAAGCCGCCGCCGACGAACGCCGCGGCGCCCGCGTGGTCCTCCGCCAGGGCGCCCGCATCCTCCGCCGCGGCGGCCCCGCCTGACCGGGGCGGGGGAGGGCGGCCACGCCGGGCCTGCAGCCATCTTCGTGACATCAGGCTCGGCCAACGGTCGGGTCGCCTTGACGCCCTGTTCCCCGCCGCGCAGCTGCAGAAGCGGTAGGTCTCGCCATCCTCAATCCGCCGGGAACCAGCGCTCGCGGCATGACGGCGCCCGCGCCCCCTCCCGCCCTTAAGTCCATGGTGGATCGCGAGCGTGCCGGTCCAGGCGTGTCAAGGACGCGCCTCCGGCGCGCCGCCCCGCGGCCGGTCCTCACGGACCGGTCCTTGAGACGCCTGGCCCGGCAGGCAGAATGCTGGCCATGGCTTCAGGGGCGCGGTCCGCGCGACGCAGCGTGGCGGGAGAGGTCCGCCACGTCGGAAGCGGACGCTGGCTCATCGGCTGAAAGCGTAGGTTCGGGAGCGTCAACCGGCCCTTCCGGATCGTGGGCGGGTCTAAACTCGCCACATCGACAACATCGTCTGACCCGGCGATCTGCCAGTGCCGTAGCGCCTCTCCTTCGTGAGTCCACGTCGCTTCAGCGACCCAGGCTAGGAAGCGGCTGGCAGTCAGCTCCTTGTACGGGCCTCCCAGGCCCCCTTTGTCGATGTTGGCGAAGCTCTCATTGCGCACGGCGTAGGCGTGCACCAAGTCCCACGCGAACTGGAACTGCTCAGAGTGTTGTTGGTCATCGCGAACGGTGATGATGAGGCCACCCCCCACCGGCTCTATGGCCATCACACTCAGCCATCGCCAGTTGGTTCGTAGGTCCGCCTCTAGCGCATCTTGCTCGCCGCTCCCGTAGACCTTCGCCATCGATCGAGCAGAGGATGATCGCGACCGCAGGTCAATGTCGGAGACGGGTCGGTAGCGGACCCTCGGAATGCCAGCTTGTGTGCTCGTCACGCACCAGAGCTTGACAGCCAATTCAGTTGCGTCGATAATTTCTGTCATGACAGAAATTTCGGACAGCGCCCGCAGGCTTCCGCCAGCTGTTGAGCAAACGGTCCTGCGCTGGGGCGATCTCGGCGGCCAGTGGGGAGTCAATCGCTCGGTGGCGCAGATCCAGGCGCTCCTTTTCCTCAGCGATTCCCCGCTAACTGCGGAGGACATCGCCGAGACGCTTGGACTGGCCCGTTCCAACGTCTCGAACAGCCTTAAAGAACTTCTGGCCTGGAAGTTGATCTACCGGATCCCGGTGCGGGGCGATCGCCGTGACCACTATCAGGCTGAGACTGACCTCTGGCAGATGGCTACCAAGGTCGCGCAGGGGCGGAAGGCGCGCGAAATCGACCCCCTGGTCGCCGCCATCAATGACGCCGTCGCGAACATCGATGCCAAAGACTCCGGTGTCAGCCCTGAGGTGAAGGCACGGCTAAAGCGGATGCACGCCTTCGTCGGCACGGTCGATAGTTGGTACCAGCAGATGCTGGACGTGCCGCCCGATACCCTCATGCGGCTGATCAAGATGGGCTCGAAGGTCGTGGGTCTACTCAGATTTGTCGGGCGCAAGGATCAGGAAGGCGGCTCACGCCAACAATCGTCCTGAAATCTCTGAACACAAGAATGCCGCCGGAGTGAGCTGTGAAGCGAGCCTTGAAGTTCCCGGATGCTCTCCGTCGCCGACCACTCCGTAGTGTCGCCTCCGGTTTCGCTCTCGCCAGCGTTATAGCGCTCAGTGCCTACTTCTTGCTGTCGGCGTCGCGCGCAGGCTCAGCGTGGTTCGCCAGCATCTGGTTTCTAGCCCTCCTGCCGGCGCTGCTCAGCGCGCTGATCTGCTACATCGGCGACCCTGATCGCACTCGCTCGGAAGTGTTCTACTGGTGGGTGCCCGTGATCCTCTGCGGCCTCGTCAGCGCCGCCTCCATATTCTTCCTGCGCGAAGGGGTCATCTGCCTCATCATGCTCGCCCCGATCTGGATGGGAAGCGGGTGGGTCGGCGCGTTCATTATGCGCTCACAGCGCAATCGCCGCGGCAGATCAGTTCAATCCAGTTTCCTGATCATTCCGCTCGTAGCGGCGATGGTGGAGGCCCAGCTGCCGACCCCGCACGAGACCGTGGTGCTTACCCGCAGCATAGTCGTTCATGCCTCGCCCGAAGATATCTGGCCCTACGCTGTCTCAAGCCGCGGGATCGGGCCGGACGAAGGGCGCTGGACGATCACGCACAACTTGATCGGCATGCCGAGGCCAAGGCAGTCAGTTGTCGACAAGCTAGGCGTCGGCGGGGTTCGGACGGCCTACTGGGGTGACCACGTCAATTTCGAAGAACGCATCGTGGAATGGGTGCCGGGCCGCAAGCTGGGTTGGCGGTTCAACTTCACGAACAGCAGCGTGCAGGACTACACGGATCGGCATATCTCGCCGGATGGCGAGTTCCTGAAGGTGGATTCTGGGGATTACACCTTGCGGCGGATCGCGGACGGGAAGACCGAGCTCACGCTGACCACCCGCTACATCGCAAAGACCCGCGTCAACCCGTACGCAAAGCTATGGGGCGAGCTGATGATGGGCGATGTGCAGGACAATGTGCTCACCGTCATCAAGGATCGTGCAGAACGAACGGCCGCATCTCGTCGTCGCGCTTAGGTCCGCTTCCGACCCTTTGCGGACCTTAGCGGTCCAACCATCCTGATCTCCATGACCAACTCTCTTCGCCAGCAGCTGCGGCTCTACCTTAGCGAGGGTGTCTCCTCCTATCCCAAGCGGAACCCGCACGCGGTCTTGGAGGTGTTCGGTCCCGACGCGTTGCGGCGGGTCGAGCGCCTTTCAGAGGAGATTGGCGGTCTTGAGCCTGACTGGACCGTCCATGACCTCGTGTCGGCAACCCACTGGGCGGTCCACGAGATGAGGCGTCGTCATCCGGACCTAGACGATCAGGGGGCGAGCGTTTTGGGCTGGGCTTTCAGCTTCTGGAACAAGTGACCAAACGCCCTCAATCCAGCCTAAGCCGTCATCGAGAACGTCCGCTCGTCGGCATGGCGGCGACGTCGCCGGGAAACGCCCCGGCGCCCTTTTCGTCCTGCGCCAGGGCGACCGCATCCTGCGCCGCAGCGGCCCCCCCTGACCGCACGGAGCCATCTTCCAGCCATCTCGGGCGGCCAAAGGGTGGGCGATGCGCATCCGGATCACCGCCCTTGCCCTCGCCCTTTGCCTCGCGCCGGGCCTCGCCCTTGCTGAGCCGAGCGCCGTCGACGTCAGGGCGCGGTACTGTCTGGACGTCCTCGACCTCCACGACGGCCTGGCCCGCAACGCCCGGCCGTCCGCCGAGGCCGACGCCCTGCTCGGCTCCACGCGAAGCCAGAGGCGCGAGGCGAGGCGGCGGATCGAGCGCTACCTCGCCTCGCGGCGCCTGGGCCCCGCCGACGCCGAGGCGCTGAAGCGCGCCCGGTCGGAGGACCTCGCCGCCGACCTGACGGACCTGATCTTCGTCACGCCGGACCCAGGGTGCCGGGCCTCCACCGCGGGCCATTGCCGAATTGAGGCGTGGATGCAGGCCGACCCCCGCAGGCGCCATGCCCAGTGCTCCACCGACCTGTCGTGGCTGCCCGAGGCGCCCGGCCGCCGCCAGCGGACGCGCTGAGCCTCGCCTGCGGGCCCAGGCTCCGCGACAGGGCAAATGCCGGCGCCGCACCTACGGGCAGGTCCGCGCGACGCGGGCGTGGCGGGAAGGGGCTGGCGCGGGTCGCGAGCGGACGTTGGCTCGGGTTACCGAGCAGACCTCCGGAACCGCAGCCAAGGGTGGGTCGCGGGCCCCGGCGGCCCAAGGTCTAGGTCGGCCGCAGGACGAGCGCCTCGAACGTCAGGCGTGCGACCAGCACCGGGCCCGCGTCGTCGCGCACCTCCACGGCAAGTTCCCGCTTCAGGCTTCCAGGAACGACATCCCGCGCCAGCTCGGTCAGGGCCCTCGCCGCCTCGACCTTGACGGCCTCCAGGTCCGGAAACGTCAGCCCCATGTCATCTTCGATGAAGACGTCGCCGTCGCGGGTGTCGAAGAAGTACAGCGGCATCCGGCCAACTCCGGGCGGTGGGCGGGAGCGCGCGGTCTCTCAGCCGCCGCAGCCCAGGAAACGCGGCGATGGCGCGCATTCTGGCGGCGCGCGGGCATGCCGACAACGACCCAAGCGACCGGCGACGCGCTGCGTTCCCGGATTTGCCCCGCCGCCCGCGCCGCCGATCCCACGGAGCGCCAGGCCTGCGGGAAGATCGCCCAAGGCTGGCGCGGGCTCGAAGCCGGCGCCAGGAAGCCCAAGCAGGGCTCGGCAAGCGGGGCGAGCGGCCGTCGCGTCTTCTGCGGCGACTGCGGGGAGCTCTCGACGGCCCAAGCGCTTCCACCATTCGCGCGGTCGCCGGGCTGATGCGGCGCCCGCCTCAGCCCGCCGCCGCGAAGTGCGCCATCTGCTCGGCGTGGGCCTTGCGGAACGCCGGCCGATCCGTAATCCGCGCCACATAGGCCTCGCTCGCCGGACGGTCGCCGAAGGCGCGCACCTTGGGCACGCGCAGCACGTCGGCCATCAGCAGGTCGGCGACCGTGAAGCGGCCGGCGGCCAGCCAGTCCCGTTCGGCCAGCACCCGTTCCACATGGTCGAGGCGCTGGGTCATCCACCCGGTCAGCCCGTTGTCCGGATCGCCGCAGATGTTCAGGAACCACCACGGCACGGTGACCATCTCGATCGAGTTCAGCGCCGCGATGACCCACTGCAGGGTCTCGGCCTCGCCGGCCGGATCGGGCGGCATCAGCCGCTCGCTCTTGCGCGCCAGGTGCAGCAGCCCCGCGCCGCTTTCGAAGATCTCCAGCGCCCCGTCGTTCAGGAACGGGACCTGGCCGAACGGCTGGCGCGCCAGGTGGTTGGTCTCGCGGCCCTCGAATGGGACCGTGCGGACGGCGTAGGCCAGCCCGGCCTCCTCGCACGCCCATCTCAGCCTCAGGTCGCGCACGAAGCCCCGGGGGCCCTCGGGGACCCGGTCGTAGGTCCAGATGGTCAGGTCGCTCATGGCGGAGGCCTTTCCTCTCTCATCGCGGATCCGGCCCGCGAACCTGGTCGCGGAGCCCGTGTCAGGCGGCGAGCCGGTCCTTCCGCATGTGCAGGGTCACCACCAGGCCGCTCGGCTGCCAGTCGTAGTCGATCGACCCGCCCAGCTGGTCGGAGATGCTGCGGCGGACCAGGGTGCTGCCGAAGCCGGCCATCTGCGGCGGCTCGGCGATCTCCGGCCCGCCGGTCTCCGCCCAGATCACGACCACGTCGCGCTCGTCGCTGGTGCTGGACACGTCCAGGGTGCCCGCTCCGGTGGACAGCGCGCCGTGCTTGAGGGAGTTGGTGGCCAGCTCGTGGACCACCAGGGCCAGCGTCCGGGCCGAGGTCTCGCCGACCCCCATCCGCGGCACGGCCACCCGGATGCGCCCGGCGAAGGCGGCGTGGTCGTCGTAGGGGGCGAGCAGCACGGAGAAGATGTCGCCCAGCAGGGCGGCCGTGCCCTGGTGGCCCGGCAGCGGGCGGACCAGGTCGTGCGCGCGCCCGAGCGCGGTGAGCCGGCCGACCAGCTCCGTCGCCATGCTCTCCATGCTGCCGGCGGTGCGCGAGGTGATGTGGGTCAGGGCGGTGGCCACGGTCAGCAGGTTTTTCACCCGGTGGCTCATCTCGCCGGCCAGCAGCTCGTTGCCTTCCTCGGCCTGCTTGCGGCCGGTGACGTCCAGGAAGATGCCGAACATCAGGCGGTCGACGATGCCCGCGTCGGCCCCCTGGCCGCGCGCCGAGATCCAGCGCACCTCGTGGCCCAGCACGATCCGGAAATCGATCTCGTAGGGCTCGGCGACCGACCGCGTGGCGAGGAACGCCGCCCGGACCCGGTCCCGGTCGGCCGGATGGATGTGCGCCGAGAGGGTCTCGAAGGCGACTTCCTCCGTCCAGGGAAGGCCCCACAGCTCGAAGGCCCGCTCGTCCATGGTGAAGCGGTTGCTGTCGACGTTCCAGGACCACAGGGCGACGGACGCCGCGTCGATCGCCAGCCGCAGATGCTCGGGCCGCCAGACGTCCGCGGGCTTGGTGTGTACGGACAACGGCGTGCTCCTCCACCGGCGGCGCCGGGTGAGCGGCACTAAGCGCGCCGGGCCCGGTCCGCGCAAGGGAGGTGGCTGAAACAACTGGGCTTTGGCCGCGACGGCGACGGGTGCGGCGGAGCCGGCCGGCCCCGCCGCGCGCTTCGTCACGCCGGCTCCAGCGCCGGCTCGTGGGCCGCGAAGGTCGCCAGCTGGTCGGCCAGCGCCGTCTTGAACGCCGGCCGGGCCTCGCAGCGGGCGAGGTAGGGGCCCAGCACCGGGTCGGCGGTGACGATGTCGGTGTGGCGCAGCAGGCGCAGCACCGTGGCCATCATCAGGTCGCCGATGGTGAACCGGTCCTCCAGCCACTCGCGGCCGTTCAGCCGCCGGGCCAGGGACGCCAGCTTCATGCGGGTGAACGCCTCCTGGCCGGGCCGGCGCAGCTTCGCCCACTCCTCGTCCTGGTAGAAGATGTCGATCAGCACCAGGTTCTGCACGTGCGGCTCGATCGAGTTCAGCGCCGCGATGGTCCACTGGATGGCCTTGGCCCGCCCGGCGGGGTCCTTCGGCGCCAGGGCCTCGGACCGCTCGGCCAGGTGGATCAGGATGGCGCCGCTCTCGAACAGGGTCAGGCCGTCCTCCTCGAACACCGGCACCTGGCCCCAGGGCTGCACGGCGCGGTAGGCGGGGGTGTCGCCGTCGCCTTCGCCGAGCAGCCGGGCCTCGTAGGGCAGGCCGGCCTCCTCCAGCGCCCAGCGGACGCGCAGGTCCCGGACCAGGCCCTGGGCGAAGGGCGGGACCCACTTGAATGCGGTGGTGGTGATCATGAGGGGGCTCCTTGCGATCTGGCCTCGGCATAGGCCTGCTGGCGGTCGATGAGGGTGCTCCAGCCGGTGACGTGGCTGTCGCGGCGCTCGACGCTGGTGAACGGGGTCTGGTGGAAGGTCTGGATGGTCTGGCCGTGGGCCTCGGCGAAGGTCACCGTCACCAGGGTCTCGACCCCGCCGGCCGGGCCCTCGTCCCAGACGAAGGTGAAGGCGATCCGCCGGTCGCGGTCGATCTCGCGATAGACGCCGCCCTGCCAGTTCTCGCCGTAGGTCTCGGAGACGAAGCAGGCCCGCCAGGCCCCGCCCTCGCGGAAGTCGTGGCTGAAGTGGGTGCAGCGGCAGCCCTTCGGGGCCCACCAGTTCGCCCGGTGGACCGGGTCCTCCCACAGCCGGAAGATCAGGCCGCGCGGGGCGTCGAAGGCCCGCACGATCAGCAGTTCGTCGTCCCTCAGCGGCATGCCCGGATCGACCGGCGCCCCGCGGACCTCAGTTCTTGCGTCCATTGGGATCTCCCTTGGTGAGCGTCGCCAGGTAGGCGTCCATCTTGTCGAAGCTGCCCTCCCAGAACCGGCGGTAGGCGGCCAGCCAGTGGTCCAGGTCCTTCAGCGGTCCCGCCTCCAGCCGGGCCGGCCGCCACTGGGCCTCGCGGCCCCGCGAGATCAGCCCGGCCTGCTCCAGCACCTTCAGGTGCCGCGACACCGCGGGCAGGCTGATCTCGAACGGCTCGGCCAGCTCGTTCACCGTCGCCTCGCCCTGCGCCAGCCGGGCCAGGATCGCCCTGCGGGTGGGATCGGCCAGCGCCGACAGGGTCGCGCTCAGGGGGTCGGCTTGCGCCTGCATTCGGATGCCTGGTGTTCCTCGACCTAATTTAACAAACCGTTTAATTAGCGCAATGGTTAAATGCGCCCGACGGCGAAATCCCGCCGCCTGTCGGGGGTCCCCAGGCGCGTTCGTCCTTCAGCTGGGATGCCCAACGCCTGCCCAGGCCGGCGGCTGACCGCTCAGGCCCGCAGGATCTTCGCCATCGCCTTGCCCCTGGCGAGCTCGTCGATCAGCTTGTCGAGGTAGCGGATCTCCCGCATCAGCGGATCGGCCACCTCCTCCACGCGCACGCCGCAGACCACGCCGCGGATCTCGGTCCGGGCGGGATTGAGCGGCGCCGCGCCGAAGAAGGTCTCGAAGTCGGTCTTCGCCGCCAGGTGCGCGTCGAGCTCGTCCTGGCTGAAGCCGGTGAGCCAGCGGATGATCTCGTCCACTTCGGCCTTGGTGCGCCCCTTCTTCTCCGCCTTGGCGACGTAGAGCGGGTAGACGCTGGCGAAGCTGGTCGTGAAGATCCGGTGCCTGGTCGTGGTCGTCACCGTCTGGCTCCCCTCAGGCTGGAGGCGCGCAGAGGCTAGCACGCCGCCGCCCGCTTGCGCACGGGCCGGCGCGCCAGGGGCGGGGCGTCCTTGGCCGGCCGCTAGAACAGGCCGGCCCGCTGGGCGATGACGATCGCCGCGATGATCAGGATCAGCGCCTGGATGATCGTCCCGAAGGGCGAGGGCAGGGGCAGCTTCTGCACGGCCCAGGCGATCAGGGCGGCGACGACGATGACGATGAGGGCGAAGACGAGTATGGACATGGCGTTCCTTCAGCGGCCCGGCCGCGGTCCCTGCCATAGCGTGCAACAAGCTGCAGCGTTCCCGCGGCCCGCCCCGCCCGCTCACAGCCCCTTGTTCGGCGCCACCAGGTATTTCTCGCCGGTGTGCTTGGCGGCGTAGGCCGCGACGTTCGCCGGCTGCAGCGCCTCGGCCAGCGACAGCTCGCCGGTGTAGTGGCTGGCGAAGGTGGTCTTCAGCTCCGCCGCCACCCGCTCGCGCAGCGCCTGGGCCCGCGCCGGCCCCGCCTTCACCAGGAACGGCGTCAGCAGGAAGCCGGAGAGGCTCCAGGAGAAGCCGAAGTTGCGGTTGAACTCGGTGGGCCCGGTGTCCAGTCCGCCGTAGATGTAGACCTGCTTGAAGGTGTCCGAGCCGTAGCGGCTGTAGACCGGCATCTTCCGCACCGCGGCCGCCTCCATGCAGCTCAGGATCTGGCCGGCCAGCCGCCCGCCGCCGATCGCGTCGAAGGCGATCGTCGCCCCCGTCGCCTCCAGGGCCGCGGTCAGGTCGGCGAGGAAGCCCTCGGCGCTGGAATCCACCACGTGCTTGGCCCCGAGCCCGCGCAGCAGCTCGGCCTGCTGCGGCTTGCGCACGATGTTGACCAGCTCAACCCCGTCCTTGAGGCAGATCCGGTTCAGCATCTGGCCGAGGTTCGACGCCGCGGCCGTATGCACCAGCGCCGTGTGGCCCTCGTTGCGCATGGTCTCCACCATGGCCAGCGCCGTCAGCGGATTGACGAAGCACGACGCCCCCTCCGCCGCCGTCGCCCCCTCCGGCAGCAGCAGGACCTCGGCCGCCGGGGCGGTGATGTACTGGGCGTACATGGCCCGGCCGAACACCGCCACGGTGCGCCCGATAAGATGCCGCGCGTTCTCGCCCGCGGCGATCACCACGCCGGCCCCCTCGTTGCCGGCCGCCAGCGACTGGTCCAGCCGCCCGCGCACCGCCGGCAGGAACCGCTCGGGCACCCGCGCGGTCAGCACCGGCCGCTCGGCCGAGCCGCCCAGGCTGGCGCCCGACAGGTCGGCCGGCCCGAACAGCAGGCCCAGGTCCGACGGATTGATCGGCGCCGCCTCGATCCGCACCAGCACCTCGTCCGGCCCCGGCGGCGTCACCGGCTGGTCGACCAGCGAGAGCTGCAGCTCGCCCGACGCGGTGATCAGGGTCCGCAGGGAAAGGCCGGTTTGCGGGATCTCGGTGGTCATGCTCGGGCGTCCTCGAAGGTGGGCGGTGGGTCGGCCGGCGGCGCGCGCCGGCTCGCGGACCCGCAGGTGAGGGCGCCCGCCGCCGCCTGTCCACCCGCCGGCGCCGGCGGGCCGCGCCCTACCGCCCGCCGCCGCACCGCGCCGCGAACGCCGCCGCGACGTCCCGCGGCGCTCCGGGCAGGGTCAGCTGGCGGGCCCCGTACGAGACCCCCACCTCGCGCCCTTCGGCCAGCCCCTCCACGAACCCCGGCTGCGGCTGGCCCGTGGCGCGCAGGCCCTGGTCCGGCCCCGCCATGGAGACCACGAACACCGCCAGCTCCGTCCCGGCCCCGAGCGTCAGCCGGTCCTCGCTGCCGATCCGCGCGATCCCGGGGACGGCGGCCTGCAGCTCCCGCCGGTCCGGACGGCAGCCCACCCGAAGCACCTCCCGGCCGCCGGCGTCCGCGTGGACCAGCGCCGCCCCGCCCGCCGCCGGGGTCTCCAGGCTCCACCGCGGCTCCGCCACGGCGACCGGCGCGGCCGCCTTCGGCTCCGGCGTCTCCGGAGTCGCCGGCGCCTGCGCGGCCGGCCCGCACGCCGCCAGCACCAGCCCCGCCAGGGCCGCCACGCATCTGCCTGCCCGCATCGTCACGCCTCCGGCCCGCGCCGCCATGCTCGTCCTATACACCCGAAGCCTCCCGCCGCCCTCTTCCCGCCCCAGGGCCGGCCCTAGGCTCGCAGCCCGACCCGCTTCCGGAGGAGACGAGCTTGCGGCCCACGCCCACCCCCCGCCGGCCCCGGCGTACACCCGCGGCGGGCCTCGCCCCGACCGCTGCCGCCGTCCTGCTCTGCGCCTGCTCCGGCTCCGGCGGCGTCGACGCCGCCCGCGCGCCGGCCGCCCCGGCCGCCGTCCCCGCGTCCCGCCCGCCGGACCCCGCCCCGGCGCCGCCCGCCCCGGCGCAGGCTCCCGAGGGCGCCACGGTCGGCGGCGACGGCTCGCCCATCGCGCTTTCGCCCCTGTCGCCGGCCGAGATCGAGGCGGCCCGGCTGCCCGGCGAGCTGGGGTGCAGCTTCCAGGCCTCCGCGGGCGGCCCGCTCCTCGTCGCCATGGGGAACGTCGCCTCGCGCGAGCCCGCCCTCGGCGTGGTCAAGGTCGGCAGCTACGTGGAGCGCGTCGCCGCCCCCGGCGGCTTCGACGCCATGCTGGAGGGCGCGTCCTTCTCGGGCGCGGGCAAGACCGTCCGCATCGCGCTCACCGGTCCTGCGATCGGCGGCGGCGAGTCCCCGCCACGCCCCGCCACCCTGACCTACGACCGCGCCGACGGCGCCCGGCGCACCTTCGCCGGCCGCTGGTCCTGCGGCCCCTAGGCCGGGAGCCCCTCGTGCGAGCGCTCGAAGGCGCGCCTGTAGGCGTCCCGGGCCGTCGTGCGGGCGAGGTAGGCCTGTTCGGCGTCGCCCAGGACGAACCCGGCGTGGTTCGCGCCCAGCCGCAGCGCGTAGCTGACCGAGATGTCGGCGGCGGTGAACCGGTCGCCCGCCATGTAGGCCGCGCGGTCGAGCTGCCGCCGCACGAGCAGCAGCCGGCGCTCGACGCACTCGCGCGCCCAGCGGGCGCCCCAGTTGTCCCGCTCCGCCTCCGGCGCGATGAAGCCGCTGACCAGCGGGACCATGATCAGGGTCGCCAGGCCCGCTTCGCCCATGTGGAGGAACTGCTGGTAGGCGGGGAAGGCCGGATCGTCGGGCGCCGGCTGCAGCGGCGTGGGGCCGTGGCGGCCCATCAGGTACTCCAGGATCGCCACGGACTCGACCATGGTGACGTCTCCGTCCTGGATCGCGGGCAGGAAGTCGCCCGGATTGACGGCGAGCCAGGCGGCATCCTTTTCGTCGGAGAGCATGTCCACCTGCCGCACGCGGTAGGGCAGGCCCATCTCCTCCAGCAGCCAGACGACCCGCAGCGACCTCGACGTCTGCCCGCCCCACACCGTGATCATCGTCCCGCTCCTCCATGCGATCCTGGTTTCAAGACGCGCCGCGCCCGGACCCTCCGACATTGCCCGGACGGCGCCGTCTGCCGCCAGCCTTTCCCGACGGGCGTGAACGTCCGCGTCCTGCGGCCGAAGCCCCGACGTCCCCACGTGGCCCTAGGCTGACCTCCCGCGGCCGTTTCCGTGTATCCTGCGGGCGTGGTGCAGGATCGTGCCGGGCCGGGCTGGATGGCGGACGCGCGTCGCGCCGCGCAGGGGTTGCGGGCGACCACGGCCCGGACCCGCGGCGCCTCCCACTCCGTGTACGTGATCCTGCTGCACGACAGCCGCCGCGCCGAGCCCTGGGGGCTCTACGTCGGCCAGACCGCGCGCGATCCCGACTGGCGCTTCGACCAGCACAAGCTCGGCTACAAGGCGAGCGGGGCGGCGCGCCGCTTCGGGGTCCGCCTGCTGCCGGAGTTGGTCGATCACCTCAATCCCATGCGCCGATGGGAGGCCGTCGAGCTGGAAGCCGCGCTTGCCGAGCAGTTCCGACGCGCCGGGATCCCGTGGGTCGAGGGCGGCCACTGACGCCGGCCGGGCGCCGGCCCAGCGACGCCTCGCGGCACGCCCGGGCGTCCGCGCCTGGCGCCGGCCCGCCGGAGCCCTCAGACTGTCGCCATGTCCGATCCGCCGCCCCCCGCCGCGCGCACGTCCCCCTCCACCGCCCGGAACCGCGATCCCATCCTGCAGGTCCTGCGGACCCGCCTGCCGGCGGGCGGCCTGGTGCTGGAGGTCGCGGCGGGCGCGGGCGAGCACGCGGTCCACGTCGCCGCGGCCCTGCCCACCCTGCAATGGCGGCCGACCGACGCCGATCCCGACGCCCTGGCGAGCATCGCCGCCTGGCGCGAGCACGCCGGCCTGGACAACCTCCTGCCCCCGCTGGCGCTGGACGCCTCCCAGCCGGACACCTGGCCCGTGGACCGCGCCGACGCCGTCGTCGCCATCAACATGGTCCACATCTCGCCGTGGGCGGCCACGGCCGGCCTGATGGCGGGCGCCGCGCGCGTGCTGCCCCCGGGCGGCGGCCTGTTCCTGTACGGCCCGTTCATCGAGAGCGACGCGCCGACGGCCCCCAGCAACCTCGCCTTCGACGAGAGCCTGAGACGCCGCAACCCCGACTGGGGGCTTCGCCGCCTGGACGATCTGGCCGCCCTGGCCGCCGCCCACGGCCTCGCCCTCTCCGAGCGCCGCCCCATGCCCGCGAACAACCTGGTGCTCGTCTTCCGCAAGACCTAGCCGCCGGGCGCCCCCCGCAAGATCCGGCTTCCGGAGAGGCGCCGAAGTCCGCTCCCGACCCATGGCAGACGTCGAACTAGCGCGGGACTAACGCCCGATCCGCCGCGCCATCCGCGAGGATGCACCGTAGGTGGACATCCAGATCAGAAGTTCGGTCGCTTTAGAGACGAACGCGTCGAGCACCTTCCCGCCCCGAGACCCTCGCCGCTCTCGTGCTCCTTCCAGGTGTGCAAGCTCTTCTACCTGGATGGCCGCTATCGCCTCTGAGACTTCCGGGTCGCGGTCAGCGAGCCACGCAAGCTGAGCTTGCAGATGGGCGTGCACCGTCCGTTCGACAGCCTCGGTGCAGACAAGGATCGCTGATCTGCCCAAGCCTGCGGTCGCCAAGCCAAGAAGCCAACCACCGACGCCCCAAAGTGCGAGCGCGCCGCAGGGCCTGATCCCGCGCTGCTTCATCAGAGCCGCGAACTCATCTTTGTGGCCGCGCTCATCCAGCAGCGCCTGATCCAGGAAGGTCAGCAAGTCTGGCGACCGCCAGCGAGCGAGGTAGCGTTGGCCGGTGTAGATGCGGATAGCGCCGCACTCTCCAGCGTGATTGACGCGAAGGATGTCGGCGAGGATTCGATCTACTGCGCGCACGTGTGCAGGTCACCACACAGCAGAGACGCGAGCCATCGCAATGTCTGCTCCCCACCCTCAGCCGCCGCCGGAAACGCCCGCTCGTCGGCACGACGGCGGCCTCGCCCCTCCCGCCCTTGAGTCCATGGTAGATCGCGAGCCTGCCGGGCCAGGCGTGTCAGGGACGCGCCCCCGGCGCGCCGCCCCGCGGCGAGCGCTGCGCGCTCGTCCTTGAAACGCCTGACCCGGCAGGCAGAATGTTGGCCATGGGCTCAAGGGACAGGTGTGCGAACCGCGCCTCACGGTGCGGGCGACCTTCCTCCGCCCTCGCGCCTGGGCGAGCCATGGGCCCCGGTCAGATCTTCTCTCTCGCCGGCACGAAGAGCTGCAGGACGACGACGCCTCTCAACTGCGTCACCACCAGCATCGTCACGTCGCCGCTGAACGGGTCGGCGGCGAGCTGCTCGGGCGAAAGCGGTTCGCGGCGACCTTCGAGGTCCCGCCAGAGATAGCCGATTGCGTTCTTCTGGAACGCGAGGCCCCGCTGGGCCGGCGTCGCGGCGAAGCGCTCGACGTCCCGCGCCACCGCCGCCATGTCCACGGACGGGCCGGCCACGATCGAGCAGGTATCCGCAGGCATTTCCCGGCGGGGAACCATCCAGCTCGTCCGGGCCACGACCACCGCCAGCTTGCCGTGAAGGTCCCGCGCAGCCCGTCCCGCGGCGCCGGTGGTGACTTCGCCCGGTTCGCTCGGCTTGGTGAGGATCCTGACGAGTCTCGGAGGCGCTGCGGACCAGCCGAGAGCTTCAGCCTTGGCCAGCGCCGCCGCCGGCTCCGCCCTGGTGGCGAGGCACAGGTCGCCGAAGAGATCGAACACGGACGCGGCCTGGGCGCGGGTCCCCACGAGCGAGAGCGCCGCCGCCGCGAGCGCCGCAACAGGCCTTCCCGACATCAACGCCCCCGCTGACCACCCAAGTCGCACAACTAACCATGATCCTGGCCGCAGATGCAGTCCTCGATCCAGTCCCGCGAAATCTCCCCCACTCAAAATTTGCCTTCCAGGGACTTCCATGTTCCCGTTACGTTCATGTCCGCGCCGCCGCCCATCCCCGCGATCGCCGAAGACCGCCACGGCCGCATCCTGGCGGAGCTGGCCGGGCTGAGCCTGGAACTCGCGCGCGACCTGCAGGCCCGGGCTCTGGCCGCTGAGTCCGCCGAGGACGCCGCCAAACTCGCCGCCGCCTTCCACCGCACCGCGCGCTGCGTGCGCCAGTGCCTGGCCCTGGAGGCGAAGCTGGTCCACGACCTGGCCCGCGAGGCCCGGGTCGCGGCCGAGGCGCGCCTGAAGCGCGACCACCAGCGCCGCCACGCCGACGCCTGCCGCCTCGGCCCCGCCCGTCCCGAGCGCGAGCGGGAGACCCTCCACGACCCCCTCGACGCCTTCGAGGCCTTCGACGACGACCTCGACGAGCTCCTGGTCCCGCCTGAGCTCCGCCGCGCGCCCGCAGACACACCGCTCATCCCGGCGACCCCGGACCCGATCCGGGGCGGGACCCAGGCCGCGCCAGGAGACACCCACCGCGTCCCGACCCGCCCCTCAGCCTGGGCCGCGTCGTCCGCCGGGGTGAGCGGAGGCGGGGACAGCCAGCCCCTCACGCCCACCGCCGCGCCGCCGCCGCAACCCAACTCCAGCTAGCAAAACCCCGCTCATCCCGGCGAAAGCCCGGACCCAAGCCGAGCCCGCCGGCGCGCTGACGCGCAGGATGGAACCACGGAAGACACGGACCACACGGAAGGCGGGCCCCCTCACAGGCCGTGCCGAGGTCACCCTGCGCGCCTCCGGCGCGTGATCTCACGTCCCCCCACACCGCCCGGCTCGCACGTTCAGCGCCGCGCCGATCCGTGTGATCCGTGTAATCCGTGGTTCCTTCCTTCCTTCTCATCACGCGCCACCCGCCAGACGCCGCGAGACCACCCCGTGCGCGGAACACATCAACAACATGCGCCTTTACTTGTGGATGGCAGGCTTTCGTTAACCATAACCAAGACGTTAATGACTTGTTAAACCCTTCGGCTCCGGCTTTGCTGACCTCCGTCAGGGCGCAGACGTCGCGTTTCATCGCGGGACGCCCGGTCCGCTGGAGGGGCGCGATGTTCGAGTTGGGACGGGAGCTGAAGCGGCTGTTCGGGGCCGAGGCCGCCCACCTGCCGCAGGATGGCTTCACCGGCGGCGACCCCGCCCTGCTGGAGCTCCTCGACCTCAAGCTGCTGCGCCAGGAGGGCAAGGCCGCCGACGTGGCCGCCGGCCGCGTGGGCGCCAAGAACCCCGGCCAGCGCCGTCTGGAGGCCGCCGCCGTCTGGCGCGAGGTCGCCCGCCGCACCGGCGACGCCGCCGCCCTGCGCAAGGCGGCCGCCACCGCCGAGCTGGCGGCCGTGGCTTTCGAGGGCCGCCGCAAGGGCGAGCCCTGGGCCCGCGCCCGGGCCGAGCAGGGCTTCTGCGCGCTCACCGGCGCCGAGCTGTTCGGCGACCCCGGCCTCGACGCCGCCGCCGAGGTGGCCTTCCGCGAGGCCCGCGCCGTCGCCCGCGGCGGCCTCGCCGCGCCGCTCGCCGACCTCGGCCTCGCCGCCGTCCAGGGCCGCCAGCTCATGGGCCGGGGCGACGCCTCCGACGCCCACCTGATCGCCGCCGCCTTTTCGGGCCCGATCGCCGCGCTGGACGCCCAGACCCGCCGGGTGGTCGCCGCCCGCGCGCTCGCCGCCGAGGCCCGCCTCACCCGCGCCGACCTGATGTGCGGCTGGGGCGTGCGGCTGAAGGACGAGGTGCTGCTGAAGATGGCCGTGGACGACGCCTCGGCCGCCGCCCGCCGCCTCGACCCGGCCTACGAGCCGCTCACCTGGGCCCGCGCAGAGGCCCTGCGCGGCCAGGCGCTGACGCTCTGGGGCGAGGCGCTGGGCGACCTCGACGCCATCTCGGCCGGCGCGACCGCGCTCGCCTCCGCGCTGGACGAACTCACCCGCGACCACAGCCCGCTCGACTGGGCCCGCGCCCAGCTGGCGCTCGCCCAGACCCTGCAGACGCTCGGCGAGGCCTGCGCCGACGAGCGCGCCTTCGAGCAGGCGGTCACCTGCTACGACCGGGCGAACCTGGTGCTGAAGGACGCCGTCGCCCTGCCCCTGCGCGGGCTCGCCGCCGGCTCCCGCGCCGTCTGCCTGGCCCGCTCGGCGGAGCTCACCGGCGACCTCGCCGTGCTCGACGCCGCCGAGGCCGCCATGAAGATCGAGCTCGCCGCGGCCCGCCCGGGCAAGGACCCGGTCGGCTGGGCGCTCGCCCAGCTCAACCTGGCCCGGCTCTACGAGGCGCGCCTCGACATCACCGGCAAGGACCGCGGCCAGCGCGCCGCCGCCATCATCGCGCTCGACGCCGCGCTCGAGGTGTTCGGCGAGCACGGCCTGCGCTCGCTCGCCGTCGCCGCCCAGGACGCGCTGGACCGGGTCCGCGCCGGGGCCGCCCGCAACCCGCGCACCGCGGTGTAGCGGAGGCCGCGTGCGCCGTCCGGTCCTCGCCCTCCTGGCGATCCTCGCGGCGGCGCCGGTCCTGGCGGCGCAGGCGCCAGGCCCCAAGGCCCCGGCCGCCGACGGTCCGCCGGACACCGAGCCGGACTGGCGCCGCCGCCCGACCCCCGAGATGCTCCGCGCCGTCTGGCCGACCGAGGCGTGGAAGCGCGGCCAGGGCGGCAAGGCGATCATCGCCTGCAAGGTCTCGATCCAGGGCGTGCTGTTCGACTGCAAGGTGGACGAGGAGACCCCAAAGGGCTCGGGCTTCGGCGTCGCCGCCCTCAGCATGACCCCACAGCTCCTGATGAAGCCGGCCACGAAGGACGGCAAGCCGGTGATCGGCGACGTCCGCATCCCGTTGAACTTCGTCATGCCCGGCGGGCCGGCGGCGGGGGGCAACCCGACGTTCGGGACGCGCCCGGTCGTCCCGGTGGGTCAGGCCTGGCCCCAGGCGCCCAGCTACCAGGACGTGGTCGCCGCCTATCCGGAGAAGGCCCGCGCGGCCCGGGTCGGCGGGGTGGCCACCCTGCAGTGCGACGTGCGCGAGCAGGAGTTCCGCCGCTGCCAGGTGATCCGCGAGGAGCCGAAGGGCCATGGCTTCGCCGCCGCCGCCCGCAGCCTCGTGGGCAAGTTCCGCACCCAGGCCACCGGCGCCGACGGCAAGCCGGTCAACGCCACCATCCAGATCCCCTTCGCCTTCTCGCCCGACATGCTGGACGCCTCCCGCCCGCCGGTGATCGGCAAGCCGACCTGGGCGAAGCTGCCGACCGCCGAGGCGCTCAGGACCGCCTTCCCCGCCGAGACCGCCGGCGGGACCGTCCGCGTCCGCCTGTCCTGCAACGTGGAGCAGGGCGGCTCGGTCTCCGGCTGCGAGGTCGTGAGCGAGGAGCCGGCCGGCCGCGGCTATGGCGCCGCGGCCCTGAAGATCGCCTCCGAATTCATGCTCGACACCTGGACCGTGGAGGGCTTCCCCACCGTCGGCGGCACGGTGCAGATCCCGATCCGCTTCGAGCTCGGCCCGCCGAAGCCCGCGACGCCGCCGCCGGCCGCAAAGAAGTGACCGTTCGTCGTCGCGGCTTCTCAAGCGTGGCCGTCGGGTGCAAGCTCGCCCGCGGAGGAGAGCTCATGCGCTTCGAAATCTTCGCCGCCGCCGGCGCGGCCGTCCTGATGGCCGCCGGCGCCGCCCAGGCCCAGCCCGCCGTCAGCTGGGCCAGGACGCCCACCCCGGCCGACGTCGCCGCCGCCTATCCCGAGCGCGCCCGGGCCGAAGGCGTGGGCGGGGTGGTGCTGCTGACCTGCACGCTCAACATGTCGCTGACCCCGCGCGACTGCGCCACCCTGCGCGAGACGCCGTCCGGCTACGGCTTCGCCACCGCCGCCCGCAAGGTCGCCGCCGGGCTCGCCGCCGCGCCCGGGACCGGGCTCCACAAGGGCGTCGAGGTGGAGGTCCCGGTGACCTTCGCGCCCGAGCTGGCCGCCGCCGGCCCGCTGGTGATCCGCAACCCGGCCTGGGCGTCGATTCCCACGCCCCAGGACTTCCAGGCCACCTTCCCGCAGACCCAGAACGGCGTGAACAGCGTCCGCGTCGCCCTGATCTGCACCGCCCAGCCGGGCGGCGCCCTGGCCGACTGCGCCGTGGACCGCGAGGAGCCCGCCGGCCAGGGCTACGGCCAGGCCGCCCTGGCCCTCGCGCCGAAGTTCCGGGTCGCCGCCTGGTCCACCGACGGCCAGCCGACCTATGGCCAGAAGGTCCGTGTGCCGATCCGCTACGAGCTGACCCAGGTGCAGGCCGCCCGCTAGCGGCCGCGCCACCACTTGAGGCCCGCCCGCTCGGCGGCCTCCAGCGCGGCGTGCAGCACCGCGCCCAGCACGCCCAGCACCACCAGGGCGGCGAACATCCGGGCGGTCTGCAGCCGGTTGCCGGCCTCCAGGATCCGCCAGGCCAGCCCCTGGGCTCCGCCCGAGCCGGCCACGAACTCGGCGACCACGGCCCCGATGACCGCCAGGCCCGCCGCCACCTTGTGGCCCTCCAGCAGGTAGGGCACGGCCGAGGGCAGCCTGAGCCGCGCCAGCCGCTGGACCCGGCCCGCGCCATAGAGGTCGAACAGCCGCTCCAGGTCCGGATCGGCCGCCTTCAGCCCGGTGACCGCGCCCGAGAAGATCGGGAAGAAGGCCACCACCGCCGCCAGCGCCACGATCGCCCGCGTGGGATGGTCGATCCCGGCCCAGATCAGCACCAGGGGCGCGATCGCCACCACCGGCGTCACCTGCAGCACCACCGCCAGCGGCCTGACCGCCCGCTCCACGACCGGCGACAGCGCCACCGCCAGCGCCACCGCCTGGGCCACCACGCTGGCCGCGACCAGCGCCATCAGCGCCATCCGCAGCGTCGCCCAGGCCGAGGCGAGCAGCGCCGGCCAGTCGCTCGCCAGCGCCTGGCCGATCGCCGACGGCGTCGGCAGGAAGTAGGCCGGAACCTCCAGCGCCCGGCACGCCACCTCCCAGCCGGCCAGCAGCACGGCCACCAAGGCGACCGGCGCGATCACGCCCATGAGCCGCCTCACGCCGCCATCCCCTGGGCCAGCAGGCCCGAGACCGCCTCGACGGTGTCGCGGAACGCCGCCGTGGTCCGGAACCCGGCCGGCCGGGGCAGGGGACCGGCCACCGCCGCCTCGCCCGCCGTTCGCCCGGGTCCTCGGGTCATCACCACGACGCGGCTGGCCATGTAGACCGCCTCCTCGACGTTGTGGGTCACGAAGACGATGGCCGGCCTCGACTGCGCCCACAGGCCCAGCACGTCGTCGGCCAGCGCCCGTCGGGTGATCTCGTCCAGCGCCGCGAACGGCTCGTCGAGCAGGAGAAGCTTCGGCTCCGTCGCCAGCGCCCGGGCCAGCGACACCCGCATCGCCATGCCGCCCGAGAGCTGCGCCGGCCGGGCCGCTTCGGCTCCGGAGAGCCCCACCCGCGCCAGCGCCGCGTCGGCCCGGGCCCGCGCCTCGCCCTTGCCGACACCCGCCAGCTCCAGCGGCAGGGCCGCGTTGGCCCGCGCCGAGAGCCACGGCGCCAGCGTCGGCGCCTGGAACACCACTGAGGTCTCGCCTCGGCCTGGCGTGCGCCGCACCTCGCCCCGGCTCGGCGCCTCCAGCCCGGCCAGCAGCCGCAGCGCCGTGGATTTGCCGCAGCCCGACGGCCCGACCAGGGCGACGATCTCGCCTGCGCCGATCGCCAGGCTGAACGGCCCCAGCGCCCGCCCGCGCGCGGCGTAGTCGACCTCCACCTCGCTGAGCGCGGCGACGCTCACTTCGGCGCGAACTGCAGGGTGTAGGCGGCCCGGTAGTCCAGGGTCTTCGGATAGACGCCCTGGGCGCTCGCCATGTCGAAGAAGGTCTTCCACCGCGCGTCGGTCATGGCCCCGATCGGCGCGCCCTCGGCGCCCTCCACGATGCGGTAGCTCTTCAGCTTGGCCCGGGCCTGGTCGAGGACGTCCTGGGTCATCTCCGGATTGTCCTTGCGGATCAGGGCGTCGGCCGCCGAGGCGTCGCCGTTCAGATAGTCGGCCCAGCCCTTCGCCGAGGCCTCCACGAAGGCCTGCACGGCCGCCGGATTCTTCGCGATCAGGCTGTCGGGCGCCAGCACCATGGTGGCGTAGCCCGGGTAGCCCTCGTCGGCGAGCAGGAAGACCTGCGGCTTCATCCCCGACGCCTTCTCGATCGTGTAGGGCTCCGAGGTCACATAGCCCTGCTGCGCCACCCGCTTGTCGGCCAGGAACGGGGCGGAGTTGAAGGTGTACTTGCGCACCTGGTCGTCGGTGAACCCGTATTTCGCCTTGAGCCAGACCCAGAAGGCGGTGACCGAGGCGTCGGACAGCAGGATCGGCCGGCCCTTCAGGTCGGCCAGCGACCCGATCCCCGGGTCGGGGTGGGCGATCAGGACCTGCGGATCCTTCTGCATGAAGGCCGCCACCGCCTTCACCGGCACGCCCTCCTGGGCGAGGTTCATGACGATGAAGCTGTTGGAGCCCATGCCGAGCTCCACCGCGCCCGAGGCCAGCAGCTGGGGCACGTTCACGCCCGGGCCGCCCTGGACGATCTGCACGTCGAGGCCGCGCCTGGCGTACTCGCCGGAGGCCAGCGCCTGGTAGAAGCCGCCGTGCTCGGCCTGGGCCCGCCAGTCGGTGGCGAAGCGGATCACCGTGCGCTGCGGCTGGCCGGAGGCGGCCTCCTCCTTCTTGGCCGGCGAACAGGCGGCGACCAGCGCGGCGAAGGCGACGGCGAGCAGGCGCAAGGCTTTCATGGACACCCCCGGATCAGGCCGGGAAACCTAGCTCAAGGGCGGCTACGGCCAAGCCCCAAAAGCAAGAGGGCGGCGCTCCGGTTTCCCGGGGCGTCGCCCTCTCATCCAGATCCGTTGGGGGATCTGTGTCGCTAGGTCGGTCACGGTGTCGGTTTGCGGGTCGCCCCGCTGGTTTTCCGCCGTGATCGGTGCCGCTCTTCGAAGCTCGTCCCGGGTCGCCCCGGTTCTTCGCCTCTGGAGGAGCCTCCTGTTCGCTTGAGCGTTCCCGTCGCCGGTTCAGCTCTGCGCCTCAGTCCCTCTCGACGACTTGACGGTGCGCCTGAACCCGTTATGAGGCAAGCGCCCGAGAGCGCCCCCGTGTGCGCGAGGCGTCACTCTTCTGTGAATAAAGTGTTAACAACCCGGGGATCGCGAGCGGTTTCCCGAGGCTTTTCAGTGTCCTGATCTATCCACAGGAAAGCGGATCGCCACCTTAGCGGCCGGCTTCCAGCGCCTCACGCCGTTCTTCCAGCGACAGCCATTCCTCCTCCGCCGCCGCCAGCTGCTCGCGGGCCGCGTCGAGCGCGCGGGAGTAGCGGTCGAAGGCGCTCGGGTCGCGGGCGTAGAGGTCCGGATCGGAGAGGCCCTTCTCCAGGGCGGCGATCTTCTGCGGCAGGTCGTGGACCAGGCCGTCCAGCTCGGCGAGCCGCCGCTGCTCCTTGAACGACAGCTTGGCGGCGGGGGCCGGGGCGGCCTTCGGTCGGGGCGCCGCGGCCTTGGCCGGAGCGGGCGCCTCGCGGACGCCGAAGAAGCCGGGGTTCTGGGCGATGAAGTCCTGCCAGCCGCCCGGCGTCTCCACCGCCCGGCCCGTGCCGTCCAGGCCGATGGTCGAGGTGGCCAGCCGGTCGATGAAGTCGCGGTCGTGGCTGACCAGGATCAGGGTGCCTTCGTAGTCGGCCAGCAGGTCCTCGAGCAGGTCGAGGGTGTCCATGTCGAGGTCGTTGGTCGGCTCGTCGAGCACCAGCACGTTCGACGGCTGGGCCAGCGCCCGGGCCAGCAGCAGGCGGTTGCGCTCGCCGCCCGAGAGGCTGCGCACCGGCTGGCGCAGCTGGCTGTCGCGGAACAGGAAGTCCTTGGCGTAGCCCGCGTAGTGCATCGGCCGGCCGCGGACCATGACCTGGTCGCCGCCGTTCGGCGTCAGCACGTCCTTCAGCGTCATGTCCGGGCTGAGCGCCGCGCGCGCCTGGTCGATGTAGGCGATCTCGAGATTGGTCCCGAGCTTGACCGAGCCGGTGTCGGGTTCCAGCTCGCCCAGCAGCAGCTTGACCAGCGTGGTCTTGCCCGCACCGTTCGGCCCCACGATCGCCACCCGGTCGCCGCGGATGATGCGGGTGGAGAACGGCTTCAGGATCACCCGCTCGCCGAAGGCCTTGGAGATCCCCTTGGCCTCCGCCACCCGCTGGCCGGAGACGCCGGAGGTGGCGAGCCCCATGTTCAAGTCGCCACGCTGCTCCCTCATCCACTGGCTCTTGGCCTCGCGCATGGCGTTCAGCCGGCGCAGGCGGCCCTCGTTGCGCGTCCGGCGCGCGGTGACCCCGCGGGCCAGCCAGTGCATCTCCTTCCTGATGGTGACCTCGAGGCGGCGCGCCTCCTCGGCCTCCTGGGCCTCGATCTTCTCGGCCCAGGCGTCGAAGGCGGCGAAGCCCCCGTCGAGGCGGCGCACCTGGCGGTGCTCCAGCCAGAAGCAGCGCTTCGTCACCCGCTCCAGGAAGGCGCGGTCGTGGCTGACGATCAGGGCCGCGGCGCGGCTGGCGGCCAGCTCGGCCTCCAGGGTCTCGATGGCCAGGATGTCCAGGTGGTTGGTCGGCTCGTCGAGCAGCAGGACGTCGGCGTCCTCGGCGAAGGCGCGGGCCAGCGCGGTGCGGCGGATCTCCCCGCCGGACAGCCCCGCGGTTCCCTTGGCCGGGTCCAGGCCGAAGGCCTGCAGCGCCGCCTCGGCGCGATGCGGCTCCGCCCCGCCGCCGGTGGCGTGGTCGAGCAGGGTCGCGCCCGTGATCTCCGGCTCCTGCGGCACGAAGGCGATGCGCGTGCCCGGCGTCACCGTCCGCTCGCCGCTGTCCGGCTCGATCTGGCCGGCGATCACCCGCAGCAGGGTGGACTTCCCCGCCCCGTTGCGCCCCACCAGGCAGGCGCGGACCCGCGGCTCGAGGCCCAGGTCGACGCCGTCGAACAGCATCACCGGGCCGTCGGCCAGCCGGACGTCCTTCAGGGCGAGGATGGGGGCTCTCATGGGGGCGCTGACATAGAGGCTCGCGGGCGTGACGGAAAGGCGCGCGAATGGCCGCGGGGTCTTGGGTCCGGGGCCGCGAGGGTCTAGATGCCCCCGCATGCCGCGTGAACCCTTCTGGCGCCGCAAGACCCTGGAACAGATGACCGTGGCGGAGTGGGAGAGCCTCTGCGACGGCTGCGGTCTCTGCTGCCTGGTGCGTTTCGAGGACGAGGAGACCGGGGAGATCATCCCCACGCGGGTCCACTGCAAGCTGTTCGACGCCGACCTCTGCGCCTGCACCGACTACGCCAACCGCAAGCGCCACGTGCCCGACTGCATCAAGCTCACGCCGCACAACATCGAGGCCCTGCAGTGGATGCCGAAGAGCTGCGCCTACCGCCGCATCCACGAGGGGCGCGACCTCGCGGACTGGCACCCGCTGATCTCCGGCGATCCCGAGAGCGTGCACCGGGCGGGCGTTTCGGTGCGCGGCCAGACGATCAACGAGGACGCCCTGGCCGATCCGGAGGACGCCCTGGACTTCGCCGCCTGGGACCTCGTCGAGGAGCGCGGGCGCGACTAGCGGAACCTTGGCCTCTTACGACTGTTCCTCCGGCCGGTGGGTTGGAGGTCCGGGATGCTGCTTTCCCTGTTTCAGCGCCTTGCGGCGCTTGCCTCGCTGGCCTTGCTGGCCATCGGCGGCTGGTTCGTCTGGTCGTGGTGGCGGCTGCGCGAGATCCTCGATCCCCTGCCGGGCGAGCTGATCGAGAGCCAGGACTGGAGGCTCTGGACGGGCGGGGCCCTGATCGCCTGGTCCCTCCTCGGCCGGATTCCCGTGGGCCTGCTGCTCGGCCGCCGTGACGACGACCGCGAGCGCATGCGGCGGCTGCCGGGCGAGACGCTGGAGACGCCCGACGGCGCGCGGCTGCACGTGGAGCGCTCGGGGCCGCCCGACGCGCCGGTGCTGATCTTCGTCCACGGCTGGGGCCTCGACGCCGGGGTCTGGTGGGACGCCCGCCAGATGCTCGCCGACCGCTACCAGGTGGTGACCTACGACCTGCCCGGGCTCGGCCGGTCGAAGCAGCCCCGCGACGGCAAGATCAGCCTGGACCGCTTCGCCGACGACCTCATGGCGCTGGTCTCCGCCGCCTGCCCGCGCAAGGTGATCCTGGTCGGCCACTCGATCGGCGGGATGACGGTTCAGACCTTCTGCCGGCGTTACCCGGAGACCCTGGGCCGCCAGGTGCTGGGCGTCGTGCTGGAGAACACAACCCACACCGATCCCATGCGCACCACCGTGCTCGGTGAGGCGCTGCACGCGCTCGAGCCCGTCGTGAAGCCGCTGATGCGCCTCGACGTTTGGCTGCAGCCGCTGGCCTGGGCGATGAACTGGCAGAGCTACCTGTCGGGCTCGACACACCTGGCGATGCGCTTCGGCGGGTTCGGGACCACGCCGACCAAGGCCCAGCTGGAGCAGGTCTCCCGCGCGGTGACCCGCAACTCGCCGGCCGTGCAGGCCAAGGGCAACATCGCCATGATGGAGTGGGACGTGACCGAGGCCCTGCCGGAGATGCGCATCCCGGCCCTGCTGTTCATCGGCGGCTCCGACATCGTCACGGTCCCGGCCGCCGGCGAGACCATCGCCCGGCGCATGCCGCAGGCGCGGCCGGTCCACCTGGAGGAAGCCGGCCACCTGGGGCCGCTCGAACTGGCGGAGGACTACAACCGCGCCATCGCCCGCTTCGCCGACGAGGTGTTCACCCGCGGCGCCCGGTCGGCCGACGCCGCCTCGGGGTCATCCGCCGAGGACGACCCCATGACCCGCGCCGCGCGTCCGCCGCAGGAGCCGCGCCCCTACATCTGATGTGACAATTTTGCCACATCGGCCCTTGCGTGCATCTCGGCCCGGACCAATCTACAAGCCAGAGGTCTTAGACGATGTGGGCAAGGGCAGAGGATTTGGCGCGCGACCCCTACCAGGAGCTGGGCGTCCCCCGCAGTGCGAGCGCGGACGAGATCAGGAAGGCGTTCCGCAAGCTCGCCAAGCAGAATCACCCCGACGCCAACCCCGGGAACAAGGAAGCCGAAGAGCGCTTCAAGCGCGTCAGCGCGGCCTTCGACATCCTGGGCGACGTCGACAAGCGCAAGAAGTTCGACGCCGGCGAGATCGACGCCGATGGGCGTGAGACCGCCCGCGGCTTCGGCGGCGGCGGCCACGGCCCCTGGGGCGGACAGCCGGGCGGTCCCGGCTGGGACGGCGGCTACCAGCGCCGCGGCGGCCCCTACCAGAGCGAGACCTTCGAGGGCGTCGACCTTGGCGACATCCTGGGCGAGATGTTCGGCGGCGGCCGCCAGGGCCGCGGCGGCGCGGGCGGCGGCTTCGGCGGCTTCTCCCAGCGCGGCGCCGACGTACGCGCGAAGCTGGAGATCGACCTGCTGGACGCCATCCGCGGCGGCAAGCGGCGGATCGCCTTCTCCGATGGCCGCACCATCGACGTGACCATCCCCAAGGGCGCGCAGGAGGGCCAGACGCTGCGGCTGAAGGGGCAGGGCGCCCCCGGCCGCTCGGGTCCCGGCGACGCCTTCATCGAGCTGAGCATCCTGCCGCACCCGGTGTTCCGCCGGGAGGGCGAGGTGCTGGTCATGGACGTGCCGGTGACGGTCTACGACGCCGTGCTGGGCGGCAAGGCGGAGGCGCCGACGCCGGACGGGCCTGTAACCCTGACCATCCCGAAAGGCGCCAACACCGGCTCGCGCCTGCGCCTGAAGGGCCGCGGCCTCTCGGACGCGAAGGGCCATCGCGGCGACCTGTTCGCCCGGCTGGTGGTGACCCTGCCCGACACCGTGGACGCCGAGCTGGAGCAGATCGCCGAGACCTGGCGGCAGAAGCGGCCCTACACGCCGAAGCGGCGCACATGACGGGCACGGCGTGACGGGCTTCGGCGTGACAGGGCGCCGCAGCCGGGACATAAACCCTGTATTCAGGCCCGGTTCAGTCCTGGCCGGGTAGATCTGGGGCCATGAAACGCTTTCTCGTGATCGCCGCCCTGCTGGGCGCCGCCGCCGCGCCCATCGCGGCCGAGGCCCAGCCCGCGCGCCTGATCCCGGTGCAGTCCGGGCGCCAGGTGCCGCTGTCGCGCGTTCTGGAGACGATCGCCCAGCAGATTCCCGGGCGGCACCTGAACACCACCATGGGCGACGCGGGCGGCCGCCCCGCCTATTTCGTCCAGTGGCAGACGCCCGACGGCCGCGTGATGGTCATCGTGGTGGACGCTCAGACCGGCCGGATCATCGGCCGCCAGTAGGGCGATCCGGATCATAAGGAAGGGACGCGGACGTGCGCATCCTGCTTGTTGAAGACGACCCCGACCTGTCGCGCCAGCTGAAGCTGGCGCTGGCCGACGCCGGCTACGCCGTCGACCATGCCCCCGACGGCGAGGAGGCCCAGTTCCTGGGCGAGACCGAGCCCTACGACGCCATCATCCTCGACCTGGGCCTGCCCAAGGTGGACGGCGTCTCGGTGCTGGAACGCTGGCGGCGGGAGAGCATGGCGACGCCCGTGCTGATCCTCACCGCCCGTGGCGCCTGGAGCGAGAAGGTGGCCGGCTTCGACGCCGGGGCCGACGACTACCTGACCAAGCCGTTCCACACCGAGGAGCTGCTGGCCCGCCTGCGCGCCCTGCTGCGCCGCTCGGCCGGCCACGCCACCCCGAACCTGTCCTGCGGCGGCCTTCGGCTCGATCCGCGCGCGGCCCGCGCCAGCGTCAACGGCGAGCCGCTGCGGCTCACCTCTCTGGAGTACCGGCTGCTGCACTACCTGATGATGCACCAGGGCCGGGTGATCAGCCGCACCGAGCTGGTCGAGCACCTCTACGACCAGGACTTCGACCGCGACTCCAACACCATCGAGGTGTTCATCGGCCGGGTGCGCAAGAAGATCGGCGCCGACCGGATCGAGACCGTCCGCGGCCTCGGCTACCGCCTGACCTGCCCCGAGGAAGAGGCGGGCCAGGCCGCCAACCCGTGACGCCGCGCCCGTGAAGCTGCTGGGGGCGCTCGGCCGGCCGTCGCTTGCGCGCCGGCTCGTGCTCCTGGCGGTCGGCTGGAGCCTGGCGGCCCTGGTGGTCTCGGCCGCCGTCCTGGCGCTGCTCTTCCAGCAGGCGGCCCTGCAGCGGGTCGACCAGACACTCGGCGAGCTGATCGACAACCTGCTGTCCAACTCCACGGTCGACCGCGGCCAGGTGTTCGCCCCGGCGCTCACCGATGAGCGCGCCCTGCGCGCCTTCTCCGGCCGCTACTGGACCATCGCCGCGCCCACCGCTGACGGGAAGGTCCGGCCGCTGGTGCGCTCCTACTCCCTGTTCGACTCCGTCCTGCCGACGCCGCCGGACCTCGTCGCCCACTTCAAGGCCAATCCGGGCAAGCCCGTCGCCTACGACACCCGCGGACCGCTGGACGAGCCGCTCAGGGCCCGGGCGGTCTACGCCGAGCTGCAGGGCGTGCCGGTGATCTTCCTCGCCGCCGAGGAGCGCTCGACCATCAACCGGGCGGTGCGCAACTTCATCGCCTGGACCGCCGGCGCCTTCGCCCTGCTGGGCGCGGGCCTGGTGGCGGCGATCATCATCCAGGTGCGGGTGGGGCTGCGGCCCGTCTACGACCTGCAGCGGGAGGTGGCGGCCGTGCGTCGGGGCAAGGCCGAGCGCCTGCAGGAGGCCTATCCCACCGAACTCACCCCGCTCGCCGACGAACTCAATGCGCTGCTGGCCCACAACCAGGAGGTCGTGGAGCGCCAGCGCACCCACGTGGGCAACCTGGCGCATGCGCTGAAGACCCCGATCTCGGTCATGCTCACCGAGGCGGGCCAGCGGCCCGGCCCGCTCGCCGAGGTGGTCAGCCGCCAGGCCGAGACCATGCGCCAGCAGGTGGACCACCACCTGCGCCGGGCCCGCGCCGCGGCGCGCACTCAGGGGCAGGGGGAGCGCACCTCCGTGGCCGAGATCCTCGACGAGCTGGCCCGCACGCTCGAGCGCATCTTCCGCGACAAGGGCATCGAGATCGACTGGGACGCGGCCGACGACCTGTTCTTCCTTGGGGAGCGCCAGGACCTGCTTGAGATCGCCGGCAACGCCATGGAGAACGCCTGCAAATGGGGCAAGAGCCGGGTGCGGGTGCGCGCCGCCGCCACGGCGCCCGACCGCTTCCGCCTCACCGTCGAGGACGACGGGCCCGGCCTGCCGCCGGACCGTCGGGACGAGGTGGTGCGCCGCGGCGCGCGCCTGGACGAGAACGCCCCGGGCTCGGGGCTGGGGCTTTCCATCATCGACGAGCTGGCCCGAGCCTACGGCGGGGCCCTGAAGCTCGACGACTCCGCGCTCGGCGGACTGCGCCTGGAGATCGACCTGCCGCAGGCGGCCGCCTGAATTCCCTAACCTTTGGAAAACCTTAACCCGCGGTTGGGCAAGTTGCGGACCGTGCGGGCCTGCGCCCGCCCGTGGAGTTTCGCATGCCCGCTCTTTCGGAGCGCAAGATCCAGATCGTGAAGGCGCTCGTCGCGGCCGCCCCCGACAAGGTCGTGGGCGGGCTGCAGGCGGCCCTGGCCGAGGCCCAGGGCGACTCCGCCCTGGCCAGCGTCCGGCGGCTGGTGGAGGCCGAGGCCGGCGAGCGTCGCCTGCGCAACATCATCCTGCAGCCGATCGCCCCCATGTGCGTGGGCGACGGCCGCGACCCGCACAGCCTGGTGTTTCCCTCCTTCGCCCTGGGCTACCTCTGGAAGGGGCTGAAGGCGCTGGATCCGCAGGGGATCAAGGCCGCGTCCCTGGCGCTCTACGACTATCGCCCCGGCGAGAGCTCGCCGGCCCCGTTCGACGCCCTGGTCAAGCGCGCCGCCGACGCGGTGCGCGCCGGCGAGCCGCGCGAGTTCGCCACCGTGACCATGCTGTGCGAGCAGGCGCGTCCCGGCGGCGGGGCGGCCTTCCAGCTGTGCCTGGACCTGGCTCCCATCGTCCGGCGCGCCGCCTACCGCCTGCCGGAATGGACCGCCCACTTCGGCGACGACACCACGGCGGCCGCGCGACTGGTCTACCGCGACGCCTGTTCGGTCGCCGACGACGCCGGGCCGACCTTCTTCGAGATGATCGCCGCCCAGCTGCCGCACCCCTGGATGGTCCTGCGGATCATCTCGGCGGTGATGGACAAGCCCAGCGAGCGCTACCTGCGGGATTCCGAACTCGGCGGCTTCGCCGAGCGGGTGATGGACGACATCGACGCGGCCCTGAAGTCGATCCAGACGCTGGACGTGGACGGCGGCGAGGAGACCGCGCGCGCCGCCGCCAAGCTCGTGGAGCTGGTCACCCTGCAGGTGGCCGAGATCGAGGCCTGCATCGCGCTCGAGCGCGAGCACAGCTGGGGTCACCGGCTGCTGAAGCAGAAGAACGCCCTGGCCAGCGTCGTGGAGGGCCGCATCCGCGAGGCGGAGAAGTACGCCAACCTGGCCCTGCCCATGCAGCCGGCCAGGCTGCGCCGCATCCGCCGGATGATCCCGCGCCACACCCTGCCGCCGGACCCCCGCGCCGTGCGCCGCGCGCTGACCCTGTTCCACTTCGCCCGCGAGATCCGCTCCAGCGCCAACTACGGCGGCTTCGCCTCGGCGCGCTCCAAGATGCTGGAGAAGGTCGGCGACATGCTCGACCACTACGTCGAGGAGACCCTCGACCTGATCAAGACCGGCGACTGCGAGAATGAGCCCGTGGCGCGCGAGCATCTGGCGGTGGTCGTGGAGTTCAGTCGGCTGGTGCGCGACGAGAAGGCCGCCGACCTCGTGCGCCGCCGCGCCGCCGCCTGCAGGGCCGAGCCGCCGCCGATGGCCGCAGGCGCCTGAGCGCCCCCTCGCGCTGACCCGCGCTTTCGGCTAAACGGCCGCCCATGATCGTGTTCTGGGCGGTCGCCGGCGTCCTTTCCGCCGCAGCGGCCGGCCTCATCCTTTTCCGGGCCGCACAGGCCGCCTCGCAGGGCGAGGCGCCGGACCCGACGCCCATCCTCTATCGCCGGCAGCTGTCCGAGATCGACGACCTGGCCGAACGCGGCCTGATCGGCGAGAGCGAGCGCCGGGTGGCCCATGCCGAGGCCGCGCGGCGCCTGCTGGCCGCCACCGAGAAGCCGGGCGAGGCCTGGCGCGCCGACCGCGGGGCCCGGATGCCGGTGCTGGCCGCGGTGGTGCTCGCCCCCATGCTGGCGCTCGGCCTCTACCTGGGGATCGGCGCGCCGGGCATGCCCGACCAGCCCTTCGCGCAGCGGCTGGAGACCTGGCGGACCAGCGACCTGGCCACCCTGCAGCCGGCTGAGATCGCCGCGGTGCTGAACCGCCTGACGCGCGAGCGGAAGGACGATCCCGAGCTCTACCGCTTCCTTGCCATGGCGGAGGCCAGCGCCAACAACCCCACCGCCGCCGTGCGCGCCCTGCGCCGCGCCGTGGCGCTGGCGCCGGAGCGGGCGGACCTCTGGACCCTGCTCGGCGAGGCCTACGCCAGCCAGGCGGGCGAGGTGGACGACGCCGCCCAGGAGGCCTTCCGCGAGGCGCTGAAGCGCGATCCGAAGGCCGTCGAGCCGCGCTTCTACCTCGGCCGCCAGCGCATCCTGTCGGGCGACCGGGCCGGCGGCGTTTCGGACTGGCGCGCCCTGCTGGCCGAGCTGCCGCCCGGCGATCCGCGGGCCGAGGTGGTCCGCCGCGCCATCGCCGAGGCCGAGTCCATGCCGACCCAGCCGGGCTTCAGCGGCGACCAGATGGCCGCCATCCGCGGCATGGTCGAGGGGCTGGCCGCCCGGCTGAAGACCAATCCCGACGATCCGGAGGGCTGGGTGCGCCTGGTCCGCGCCTACGCCGTCCTGGGCGAGACGGCCCAGCGGGATGCGGCGCTGGCCACCGCCCGCGGCCGCTACGCCGGCAAGCCCGAGATCCTGAACCAGCTCGCGCAGGCCGCGCGGGCGGAGCCGATGCGATGAGTTTCCTGCCGAAATCCCCCAAGGCGCGCCGCCGCCTGACCCTGATCCTCGCCATCGCGCCGGTCCTGGCGCTGGCGGCGGGCCTGACCCTCTGGGGCCTCAGGGATTCGATCTCGTTCTTCTACACGCCGTCCCAGGCCGACGCGGCCAAGCCGCCGCCCGGGCGCTCCATCCAGCTCGGCGGCCTGGTCGCCGAGGGCTCGGTGGTCAAGCATCCCGACGGCCGGGTGGAGTTCACCGTCCAGGACCAGACGGCGACGGACAAGGTGGTCTTCTCCGGCGACCTGCCGGACCTGTTCCGCGAAGGGCAGGGGATCGTGGCCGTGGGCTCGTTCCGCGACGACGGAGTCTTCGAGGCCAAGCGCGTGCTCGCCAAGCACGACGAGCGCTACATGCCCCGCGAGGTGTCCAAGGCGCTGAAGGAGCAGGGGGAATGGTACGGCGAGGGCGGCAAGCCCATGCGTGAGGCCGAACCGGCCGGCCCGAAGAGCAGCGCCCTGTGATCGCAGAGGTCGGCTCCTTCGCCCTGATCCTGGCGCTCGCCGTCTCGGTCGCGCAGATCGGCCTGTCGGCGATGGCGCGCGTGCGCCGCTCGTCCGTGCTGGCCGCGGGCGGGGAGGGGGCGGCGCTCGTCGCCTTCCTCGGCGTGCTGGTGGCCTTCGCGGCCCTGATGCACGCCTTCGTGGTGTCCGACTTCTCGGTGGCCAACGTCGCGGCCAACTCGCACAGCGACAAGCCGCTGCTCTACCGCGTCGCCGGGACCTGGGGCAGCCACGAGGGGTCCATGCTGCTCTGGTGCCTGGCCCTGACCGGCTACGGGGCCATGGCCGCGCTCGCCGGCCGCGGGCTTCCGCGCGGGCTGAAGGCGCTCACCGTCGCGGTCCAGGGCGTGCTGGGCGTGGTCTTCCTGGCCTACACCGTCTTCGCCTCCAACCCGCTGGCCAGGCTGGATCCCGCGCCGGTCGAGGGGCGCTCGCTGAACCCCCTGCTGCAGGACCCGGCGCTCGCCTTCCACCCGCCGTTCCTCTACGCCGGCTACGTCGGCCTCTCCGTGGTCTTTTCGCTGGCCGTGGCGGCCCTGATCGAGGGCAGGGTGGAGGCCGCCTGGGCGCGCTGGGTGCGCCCCTGGACGCTGGCCGCCTGGAGCATGCTGACCATCGGCATCACGCTCGGCGCCTTCTGGGCCTACTACGAACTCGGCTGGGGCGGCTGGTGGTTCTGGGACCCGGTGGAGAACGCCTCCTTCATGCCCTGGCTGGTGGCCGCGGCCCTGCTGCACTCGGCGATCGTCACCGAGAAGCGCGGCGCGCTCTCCGGCTGGACCGTCTTCCTGGCTCTGGCGGCCTTCTCCTTCTCCATGCTGGGCGCCTTCCTGGTGCGCTCGGGCGTGCTTACCTCGGTGCACGCCTTCGCGGTGGACCCGACCCGCGGCGTGCTGCTGCTGATCATCCTGGGCGTCACCGCCGGCGCCGGCTTCGGCCTCTTCGCCTGGCGCGCGCCCGGTCTCGCCCAGGGCGGGGTCTTCGCGCCCGTGAGCCGCGAGAGCGCGCTGGTGCTCAACAACATCCTGCTGGCCGCGGCCACCGCCACCGTCCTCCTGGGCACGCTCTTCCCGCTGATCCGCGAGGCGGCGACGGGCGAGGCGATCTCGGTGGGGCCGCCCTACTTCAACCTGACCTTCACGCCGCTGATGGCCGCCCTGCTGATCCTGCTGCCGGCCGGGCCGCTGCTCGCCTGGAAGCGCGGCGACGCGCGCGGCGTGCTGCAGCGGCTGTGGGCGGCCGCCCTGATCTCGGTGGCCGTGGGCTTCGCCACCCTGCTGCTGGTCAGCCCGCGCCACGGCTGGGGCGCGGCGGGCGTGGCGCTGGGCGCCTGGCTGATCGTGGGAGCCCTGGCCGAGATCCTGGAGCGGGTCCGCGCCTTCCGCGCGCCGGCCGCGGAGAGCTGGCGGCGCCTCACGCGCCTGCCGCGCGGCGCCTGGGGCATGACGCTCGCCCACCTGGGCCTCGGCGTCTTCGTCCTCGGCGCGGTGTTCGAGACCAGCTGGAAGGTGGAGGCCGCCGAGGCTCTGCCGATCGGCGGCGCGCTCGACGCGGGCGCCTATCACGTGGTGCTGCAGGACGTGGTCGGGGTGGAAGGCCCCAACTACGACGCCGAGCGGGCGCAGCTCTCCGTCACCCGCAACGGCCGGCCGATCTGCGCGCCGAGCCCTGAGCGGCGCTTCTACCCGGCCGGCGGCCAGAGCACGTCCGAAGTGGGCATCTGCTACCAGGGCCTGAGCCACGTCTATGTCGTGCTGGGCGAGCGCCGCGGCGGCGGCGAGGCGCCCGTCTGGCTGGTCCGCGCCTACTGGAACCCCTGGGCGACCCTGATCTTCCTGGGCCCTGCGATCATGGCCCTGGGCGGCCTCGTCTCCCTCTCCGACCGTCGCCTGCGGCTCGGCGTCGCCCGCCGCAAGGAGCAGCCGGCATGAGGCTCCGCGCCGTCCTCGCCGCCGTCGCCGCCGTGTTCTGCATGGCCGCCGCGTCGGATCCCGCCGAGCGCCTGCCGGACCCGGCCCAGGAAGCCCGCGCCCGGGAGATATTCCGCGATGTCCGCTGCCTGGTCTGCCAGAACGAGTCCATCGACGACTCCGAGGCCGAGCTCGCCCAGGACCTGCGCAAGCTGGTCCGCGAGCAGGTCTCCGCCGGCCGCTCGGACGCCCAGATCAAGGCCTACCTGACCGAGCGCTACGGCGAGTTCGTACTGCTCACCCCCTCGTTTTCCGCCGGCAACCTGGCGCTCTGGATCGGCCCGTTCATCGTGGTCGTGCTGGGCGCGGGCCTGCTGTTCCTGCGGCTCAGGAACCGATCGCCGGAGGCGGAGCTTTCGCAGGAGGAGAGCGAGCGGCTCAGGCGGCTGTCGGAGGGCGACGCCCCCTGACAAGATGGCGCCCAACAATGGACGCGAAGCCGCGCGTAGGGTGACCTGAATGTAACTTGAGAGCCGTTGCACTCTCGTGCATCGAACCTAGGTTTTTCGGGCGGACAGCGGATCTCGCGGACCGCCTACAGGGAACAGAAGGCTGATGACCTCGAAGAAGACCGGTTACCTCCTGGGCGCCGTCGCCGGCGCCGGTGTCATGGCCGCGGCGGTTGCGGGCGCGGGCATGCGGCTTCCCATGGCCCATGCCGAGCAGCCCCAGCTGATCCGCGCCTCGACCGCGCCGATCTTCGCCCCGCCGCCGGGCGCGCCGATGTCCTACGCCGACATCTTCGAGCGCGTGTCCCCGGCCGTCGTGTCGATCAACGTCACCAGCCGCATGGACGCCAACGCGCTGCGCCGGGCGATCCCGGGCCTGCCGTTCCTGCTGCCGCAGCCCGAGGAGGAGGGGGAAGATCCCACCGCCCCGCCGCAGGGCGGCCAGACCGAGCGCGGCCAGCCCCGGCTGCCCAGCCAGCAGTCCTCCGGCTCCGGCTTCTTCATCTCGGCCGACGGCTACATCGTCACCAACAACCACGTGGTCGAGAACGCCGAGAAGATCACGGTGGTCATGAAGGACGAGACCGAACTCGAGGCCGAGATCGTCGGCCGCGACGAGGGCACCGATCTCGCCGTCCTGAAGGTGAAGGGCCGCAGCGGCCCGTTCCCGTTCGTCAACTTCGAGGATTCCGCCAAGCCGCGCGTCGGCGACTGGGTCATCGCGGTGGGCAACCCCTTCGGCCTGGGCGGCACCGCCACGGCCGGGATCATCTCCGCCTACGGCCGCGACATCGGCGAGACCTTCGTCGACTACATCCAGATCGACGCGCCCATCAACCGGGGCAACTCGGGCGGCCCGACCTTCGACATCTACGGCCGGGTGATCGGCGTGAACACGGCGATCTTCTCGCCGTCCGGCGGCTCGGTGGGCATCGGGTTCGCCATCCCCGCCGAGGTGGCCGACACCGTGACCAAGCAGCTGATCCGCGGCGGCAAGATCGAGCGCGGCTACATCGGCGCCTCGATCCAGAACTTCACCAGCGAGATGGCCGAGGCCCAGGGCATGGGCGACCAGCGCGGCGCGATCGTCGCCGACCTCGTCGCCGGCGGTCCCTCCGCCCGCGCCGGCCTGGTGGTCGGCGACGTGGTGGTGGCGATCAACGGCCAGTCGGTGAAGAACTCGTCCGAACTCACCCGCCGGGTGGCCCAGGCGCGTCCGGGCGACGCCCTGCGGCTCGACATCATCCGCAACGGCCGCCGCCAGCAGGTGACGGTCCGCTCCGGCACCCGGCCCTCCGAGCGCGAGCTCGCCGCCAACGACAACACGCCGGGCGGCCGCGCGCCGGGCGCGCCTGCGCCGCCGACCCAGGCGCCGCCGGTGATCGGCCTGGCGCTGGCGCCGCTCGACGACGCCTCCCGCCGGCAGCTCAACGTCCCCGCGGACGTGCGCGGCGCCCTGGTGACCAGCGTGGACCAGTCCTCCGACGCCGCCGAGAAGGGCCTGCGCCGGGGCGACCTGATCACCCGCGCCGGCGACCGGGCGGTGACCACCGCGGCCGATCTCGCCGCGGTGGTGGACGCCGCCAAGCGGGCCAACCGCACCAGCGTGCTGGTGGGCGTCTACCGCAACGGCCGCACCTCCTTCCTGCCACTGAACATTTCAGGCTAGGCTTGGCTCTGCGGGGGGCGGAATCATGCGGATCCTGATCGTCGAAGACGACCTTGAGGCGGCCGAGGCCATGGAGCGTGGCCTCACCGAGGCCGGACACGCCTGCGTGCGGGCGGCCGACGGCGAGGAGGGCCTCGCCGCCGCCCGGGGCGGCGAGTTCGACGTGATGATCGTCGACCGGATGATGCCGAAGATGGACGGCGTCACCCTGATCACCACGCTCCGCCGCGAGGGCGACCAGACGCCTGTCCTGTTCCTCTCGGCCCTGGGCGAGGTGGGCGACCGGGTCGCGGGCCTGCAGGCCGGCGGCGACGACTATCTCGTGAAGCCCTACGCCTTCGCCGAGCTCACCGCCCGGGTGGACGCGCTCGCCCGCCGTCGCGAGACGGGCTCGGTGCAGACCCTGCTGCGCGTCGGCGACCTGGAGATGGACCTGATCGCCCGCACCGTGCACCGCCAGGGCAAGGAGATCGACCTGCAGCCCCGGGAGTTCCAGCTCCTGGAGTTCATGATGCGCCACGCCGGCCAGTCCGTGACCCGCACCATGCTGCTGGAGAAGGTCTGGGAGTACCACTTCGACCCGCAGACCAACGTGATCGACGTCCACATCTCGCGGCTGCGCTCGAAGATCGACAAGGGCTTTGACCGCCCGATGCTGCAGACCGTCCGCGGGGCGGGCTACCGCCTGGACGCCTAAGAAGAGGCGGCGGAACCCATGCGCCTGCCGCGCATCTTCCGCACCACGCCGTTCCGGCTGACGCTGCTGTTCCTGGCGCTGTTCGCCAGCGCCGCCTCGGCCTTCCTGGCCTACATCTACGTGGCCACAGCCGGCGAGGCGACGCGCCGGACCGACCAGGAGATCACCCGCGAGATGCGCTCGCTGGTGGCCGCCTACGACCGGGCCGGCGTGGCGGCGGTCAACCAGTCCCTGATCGAGCGGGCGGCCAGCGAGCGGCCCTTCCTCTACCTGCTCATGGACCAGGACGGGGACACCATCTCCGGCTCCATCGAGGAGAGCCCGGTCGACGAGTTCAACGGCGGCCCCACCTGGACCAGCTTCCAGGTCACCGACGAGACGCAGGGGCGCACCGTGCGCCGCCCAGCCCGCGGCCTGCAGGAGCGGCTGTCCGGCGGGGAGATCCTGTTCGTCGGCGCCGACGTGGGCGAGGACGAGGCCTATGTCCTGAAGATCATCAACGCCCTGTGGGGCGCCGGCGCCCTGGTGGTGATCCTGGGGCTGGCGGGCGGCGTGCTGGTCAGCCGCAACGTCAGCCGCAGCATGGCCGGGCTGACCTCCGTGGTCGACGCCGTGCGCAACGGGGACCTCGGCGCTCGGGCCCATGTCCGCGGCGCCCGGGACGAGTTCGACGAACTGGCCCAGGGCCTCAACGAGATGCTGGACCGGCTGGAGCGGTCCATGGCCGGCCACAAGCACGCCGGCGACGCCATCGCCCACGACCTGCGCTCGCCGCTCACCCGCCTGCGCGCCCGGCTGGAGGCCGCCTACCTCGACGTCGAGGCCGGCAAGGGCGACCCGCAGGAGGCGCTGGCCCAGGCGCTGACCGACACCGACGGGGTGCTCAAGACCTTCGGCGCGGTGCTCTCCATCGCCCGGCTGCAGGCCGCCGGGACCGCGCCCGACCCGGTCGTCTTCGATCCCGCCGAACTCGCGGCCGACATCGCCGAGCTCTACGAGCCGCTCTGCGAGGACAAGGGCATCGACTTCGCCGCCGAGTTCGCCAAGGACCTGCAGGTGCGCGGCAACCGCGAGTTCCTGGCCCAGGCGCTGGCCAACATCCTCGACAACGCCATCAAGTACACGCCCGCGGGCGGGGCCATCATGCTGCGCGTCCGCCGGCGCTCCTCCGGCGAGGTGGAGTTCTCGGTGACCGACACCGGCCCGGGCGTGCCCGAGCAGGACCGCGCCCGGGTGGTCGAGCGCTTCGTGCGCCTGGAGAACAGCCGCAACGAGCCCGGCGCGGGCCTGGGTCTCTCCCTGGTCGCCGCCGTCGCCGAGGCCCACGGCGGCCGCCTGGACCTGGCCGAAGGCCCTGGAAAGGTCGGCGAGATGGGGCCGGGCCTGCGGGTCGCCCTGGTCCTGCCGCGCGCCTAGAGCCGGCGGGCGAAGCCGCGGTCCTCGCGGAACAGCAGCCGGTCGAGCGCGAAGGCCCCCGGTCCGCGCGTCGCCAGGTAGAGTCCGATCAGCACCAGGCACATGGACCCGAACGAGCCCCGCCAGCCGGCGTGATGGTCCACCATGGCGATGGCGACGAGGAAATTCACCGCGCAGAGCAGCCCGGCCCAGCGGGTCATCAGGCCCAGGACGAAGGCCAGGCCGATCGCGAACTGGACCCACACGTCGAAGGGCGCGAGAAGGTGCGGATAGGGGAAGCCGAACCGCGCCAGGAAACTCACGAACTCCGCCATGTGCTCTGCGCTCGTCACATTGTCCCAGACACCGAAGACCAGGAACGATCCGACCCCCACACGCAGGGCGAGCAGGGCGGCGTCCGCGCCGCGCTCGAGCGGCGAGAGGGTGAGCAGGGTCCTGGCGCGCGTCATCGGATGTCCCCCATCGGTCGCGCGGCATGGTGCGCGCGTCCGAACCGGCGCGGCCAGTTAAATGGGCGTAATCGCGGAGCGGCTCGCGCCGTGCGGCCCGGTCGTCGACGCCAAGGCGGCGGAGCGGGCGCGCGAGATCATCGCCGACACCTGGGCCGGGCCGGCGCTGGATCAGGCCTGGCCGGCGCTGGCGCCGGTGTTCGGGGCTTCCGGCTACCTGGCCAGCCTGGCGCGCCGCGACCCGCGGATGCTGGGCCGCATCCTGGAGTCGGACCCCGACCAGCGCCTGGCCGACGTGCTCGCCCGCACCGCCGCGGCCGCGGCCCTCGACACCGAGGCCGCCACCGTCGAGCTCCGCAAGCTGAAGGCCGAGCTGCACCTGCTCACCGCGCTCGCCGACCTCGGCGGGGTCTGGGATCTCGACCAGGTGACCGGCGCGCTCACCCGCTTCGCCGATGCGGCGGTCGCCTCCGCCCTGACGGTCGCGGCCCGCGGGGAGGTGGAGGCCGGCCGCCTGGTGCGGCTGGGCGGGGGTGCGGAGGGCCCGGTCCCCGGCTGGTTCTGCATCGCCATGGGCAAGCAGGGCGCCTACGAACTCAACTATTCCAGCGACATCGACGTCTCGGTCTTCTTCGATCCCGACAGGATGCCGCTCGCCGAGGGCGTCGAGCCGCAGGCCTTCGCCGTGCGCCTCACCCACCGCCTCTCGGACCTGATGCAGGCCAAGACCAGCGACGGCTACGTCTTCCGAATGGACCTTCGCCTTCGTCCCGATCCATCGTCCACCCAGGCGGCGGTGCCCGTGCCCGCGGCCCTCGACTACTACGAGAGCGTCGGCCAGAACTGGGAGCGGGCGGCCTTCATCAAGGCCCGCCCCTGCGCCGGCGACATCCCCGCGGCGCAGGCCTTCCTCGGCGAGCTGCAGCCCTTCGTCTGGCGGCGCAACCTCGACTTCGCCGCCATCGCCGACATCCATTCCATCAAGCGCCAGATCCACGCCCACAAGGTGGACGAGCGGGTCTCGGCCAAGGGCGTGGACCTCAAGCTCGGCCGCGGCGGCATCCGCGAGATCGAATTCTACGTCCAGACCCAGCAGCTCATCCTCGGCGGCCGCAATCCGGAGCTGCGCAGCAACCGCACGCTCGACGCGCTCGCCGCCCTGCGCGACGCCGGCCACGTTGAGCCGGACACCTGCGCCGAGCTCACCGACGCCTACCGGGTCCTGAGGGCGGTCGAGCACCGCATCCAGATGCTGGCCGACGAGCAGACCCACCGCCTGCCGGAATCGGACGCCGACCGGCGGCGCGTGGCGGCGCTCTGGGGCTACGACCGGCTGCGCAGCTTCGACGCCGCCATCACCCGCATCCTGAAGCTGGTCAACGGCCGCTACGCCGAGCTCTTCCCGGAGGAGGAGCCGCTGTCCTCGCGCTTCGGCAGCCTGGTGTTCACCGGCGTGGACGACGACCCCGAGACGCTGGCGACCCTCACCCGCATGGGGTTCTCGAACCCGGCGCGCGTCTCCCAGACCATCCGCAGCTGGCACCACGGCCACATCCCCGCCACCCGCACCGAGCGCGGCCGCGAGCTGTTCACGAGGCTCGCGCCGCGCATGCTCGACGCCTTCCAGGCCACGGGCGCGGCGGACGTGGCGTTCAACCGCTTCTCCGACTTCTTCGCCCGGCTGTCGTCCGGGGTGCAGCTGCAGTCGCTGTTCCTGGCCCAGCCGAAGCTGTTCGAGCTGGTGGTGCAGGTGATGGCCTATGCGCCCAGGCTCGCCGCCACCCTGGCGCGCCGGCCCGCGGCCATCGACGCCATGCTCGACGGGGATTTCTTCCAGCCGATCGACATCGCCGAGGACCGGGCGATGATGGCCGCCGCCGTGGCCCGCGCCGACGGCTTCGAGGCGGCCATGGACGTGGTCCGCCGCGTCCACCGCGAGCAGGCCTTCCGGGTCGGCGTGCAGGTGATGAGCGGGGCGGCCACGGCCGAGGTCGCCGGCAAGGCGTTCGCCGACCTCGCCGACGTGGTGATCGGGGCGCTCGGCCCGGTGGCGCTGGCCGAGACCGTGCGGCTCGGCGGCGGGTTCGAGGGCGACGTGGCCGTGGTGGCGCTGGGCAAGTGCGGCTCGCGCGAGATGAGCGCCGGCTCCGACCTCGACCTGATGACCCTCTACCGGGCCGCCGACCCGACCGCCGTCTCGACGGTGAAGGGCTGGGACGCCTCCACCTTCTACGGCCGCTTCACCCAGCGGCTGATCGCGGCGCTCTCCAGCCAGACGGCGGAGGGCGGCCTCTACGAGGTGGACATGCAGCTGCGCCCGTCCGGCACCAAGGGGCCGGTGGCGGTGAGCGCGACCGCCTTCGACGCCTACTACCAGGGCGAGGCCGAGACCTGGGAGCTCCTGGCGCTGACCCGCGCCCGGGTGGTCTGGGCGACCTCCGACGACTTCGCCCGGGCGGCCGGGGAGGCCATCGAGACGGCGCTGCGGCGCCCGCGCGACCGCGCCCGCACCGCCGCCGACGTCCGCGACATGCGCCAGCTCCTGGAGGACGAGCGGCCGCCGAAGGGCGACTGGGACCTCAAGCTCTCGCCGGGCGGCCTGGTGGACATCGAGTTCGCCGCCCAGTTCCTGCAGCTCGCCCACGCCGCCGACGGCGGGCCCCTGAACCCCAACACCGCCCGGGCGCTGGCCGCCTTCCGGGAGGCGGGGCTGGCGCCGCCCGCCCCGCTGGCCGACCTCGAGAAGGCCTGGCGGCTGCAGCAGGACCTCACCCAGCTTCTGAAGGTCGCGCTGGAGGACAACCCAGATCCCGCGGCCGAGCCCAAGGCGTTCCGCGCGCTGCTGGCCCGGGCCGGCGGGGCCCGCGACCTCAAGGGACTTTACGCCAAACTTGTGGCGGCCCGCGTCGCGGCCCGGAAAGCTTACGAAATCGTCGTGCAACCCTGAGCGGCTGTGCTGTAGGCGGCGACGTTCGGACGGGAGCGCCTGCCAGACCTGTGCATCCCGAAGGAAACCCGATGAAACGTCTTCTCCTCTCCGCCGCGGCGCTCGCCGCGCTCGCTGGCGCGGCCATCGCCCAGCCGCAGGGCCAGCCCCAGCAACGCCCGAGCCCCGACGCCAACGCCGACGGCCGCGTCACCCTCTCCGAGTTCCAGGCCATGCACGCCCAGCGGGGCGCGCGCATGTTCGAGCGCCTGGACGCCGACAAGGACGGCCGGATCACCACCGCCGAGATGCAGGCGGCCCGCCCGCAGAAGCCGGAGGGCGAGCGTGGGCGCCGCGGCGCCGGCGGCCACGCCGGCGGCGGGCGGATGGTGGCAATGATGGACGCCGACAAGGACGGCGCCGTCACCCGCGCCGAGATGGACGCCGCGGCCCGCAGCCGCTTCGAGGCCGCCGACGCGAACAAGGACGGCGCGCTGTCCGGCGACGAGCTGCAGAAGATGAAGCGCGGCCGCGGTCCCCACGGCCATCACGGCGGCCACGGCGAGCACAAGCCCGCCTAGGCGACATCCCTCCCCTTCGGGGGAGGGATCCTCACGCCATCGCCGGCTGGCCCCGCGCCGGCTCCGGCTGGGTCTGGCGCACCGGCAGCAGGAAGCTCGCCTCGGTGCCCTGGCCGGGGGCGCTCTGGAGGTCGAGCAGGCCGCCGTGCATCTCCACCAGGGCCTTGGTCAGCGCCAGCCCGAGCCCCGTCCCCTGCTGGGTCTTGGAGTGCTGGCTCTCGATCTGCTCGAACGGCCGGGCGAGGCGGGTGAGGTCCTCGCGCGCGATGCCGATGCCGGTGTCGTGCACGCTCACCCGCACCCGCTCGCCCAGGTGCTCGGCGCGCAGCTCCGCGCGGATCGTGACCTTCCCGCCCCGCGGCGTGAACTTGATGGCGTTGGAGAGCAGGTTCAGCAGCACCTGCTTCACCGCGCGGTAGTCGGCCTCGACCTCGGGCAGGTTCGGGAATTCCACCGTCAGCGTCAGGCCCGCGCTTTCTGCCCTGTTGCGCACCAGCCGGGCGGCGTCCTCGGCCACCTCCTCCAGCGACACCGGCTCGAAGCGCAGGCTCATCTTGCCGGCCTCGATCTTCGACATGTCGAGGATGTCGTTGATCAGCGCCAGCAGGTGCTGGCCGGAATGCAGGATGTCGCGGCAGTAGTCCTTGTAGCGCCGGTCGCCGAGCGGCCCGTACATCTCGCCCAGCATGATCTCGGAGAAGCCGTTGATGGCGTTCAGCGGCGTCCTGAGCTCGTGGGACATGTTGGCCAGGAACTCGCTCTTGGCCTGGTTGGCGCTCTCGGCGCGGACCTTCTCGGCCTCGTACTTGCGGGCGAGGTCGGAGAGCTCGGTCTGGCTGGCCTCGAGGTTGGCCACCGCCTTGCGCAGGGCCTCCTCGTTGCGCCGCCGGGCCTCCTCCTGGGCCTTCAGGGCCGTGATGTCGGCGGCGGTGACGACGAGGCCGCCCTCGGCCGTGGCGCGCTCGGAGATCTGCACCCAGCGCCCGTCCACCAGCTCGGCCTCGCGCACCCCGCGCGCGCCGCCCTGGGTGGGCAGCTCCTGGCGCACCGCCAGCTGGGCGAAGCGGTCCACCTGCTCGCGCTGCACGCCCGGCTTCAGGAGCTGCGGGTCGAGCCGGAAGAAGCTGCGGTAGTTCTTGTTGCACATCAGGAGCCGGCCGTGCCGGTCCCACAGCACGAAGGCCTCCGAGACGCTCTCGATGGCGTCGCGCAGGCGGGTCTCGGCGGTCTGGGCGCGGGCCTGCGCCAGCCGCTCCTCCGTGACGTCCAGCGCCACCCCGATGATCCGCGCGTAGCCGCCCTCCGCCGCGTGGCCGAAGCCCTGGCCGCGGGCGTCGATCCACACCGGCCGGCCGCCGATCGGCGACGGCACCTGGAAGGAGACGTCGAAGCCGCCGTAGATGGCGGCGTTGGCCAGCGCGTCGCGCAGGCCGTCGCGGTGTCCGGGCGAGACGCGGTCCAGCACCTGCTGGCCGTCGACCACCCCGCCGCGCCAGCCGAACAGGGCGCCGGTGACGTCGGACATGAAGATCCGGTCGGTGGTGAGGTCCCACTCCCAGATGCCGCAGCGCGCGGCCTCCACGGCCAGGCGGAAGCGGTGCTCGGAATCCGAATAGGCCGCGTGCGCCCGCTCCACCCGCCGCCACTCCAGCAGGAGGATCAGGCCGAGTCCGAAGGCGGCGGCCAGCGGCGCCGTCAGCCAGACGATTTGCTCCTGCGGCGCGGGCGATCCGGCCTGCAGGCGGGCCACCGCCACCGCGGCGTAGACCGCCATGAGCAGCAGGGCGGCGAGGATGGCGATGCGGCCGAACCGGTAGGACGGCGGGCCGGGCACGGCGGGGCGATCGGACGGCCGATCCTGCCGCGCCGCGTCAGCCACGTCATCGCCGCCGCGCCTGGCCAACGCCTGCCGCCCCCCTCCGAGCCGAGTCACCCACTCGGAGCCCGAGTCTACGGTGCGTCGCGGAATCCGTCACCGGTCCGCGGCGCGGCGTTTCAGCCGCCGCCGTCCTCGCCCAGCGCCCGGCTGGTCAGCTCGTAGACGTTCTTCGACAGGCCCTGGGTCGCCAGGATCCGCTGCAGCTCGGCCTTCATCAGCGCGCCCAGCTCCGGCGTGTAGCGCCGCCAGCCGCCGAGCGGGTCGACGAGCCGGGCGGCGATCATCGGATTGAAGCCGTCCACCGCCAGGATCTGGTCGGCCAGGAAGCGGTAGCCCGCCCCGCTGGGCTCGTGGAAGCGCACGGGGTTGAAGTTGGCGAAGCTGGAGACCAGCGCCCGCAGCCGGTTCGGGTTCTTGGCGTCGAAGGCGGGGTGGGCGGTGAGGCCCATGACCCGGCCGAGCGCCGTCTCCGATGGGTCGCGCGCCTGAATGGCGAACCACTTGTCGATGACCAGGGGCTCGCCCTTCCAGCGTTCGTAGAAGTCCTCGAGCGCCGCCTCGTAGGCCTGGCCGCCGATCAGCATCAGGGCGGCGAGCCCGCCCATGGCGTCGGTCATGTTGGCGGCCGCGCGATAGTGACCCTCGGCGATGTCGGCGATGTCGCTGCGCGGGTTGGCGGCCATCAGCTCCAGGGCGGCGTTGCGCAGCGCCCGGCGGCCCGCGCCGGCGGCGTCCGGCGAGAACTCGCCCAGATCCTGCAGGCCCGTGTGCAGATGCCGCAGCTCCCCGTTCAGGTGCAGGGCGAGCCGCAGCCGAAGGGCCTCGCGGGCCTCGTGCAGGGCCGCGGGGTCGGCCGGCTTCATGGCCAGGGCCAGGTCGGACTCCGACGGCAGGGTCAGCAGCAGGGCCTTGAACGCCGGATCGGCGGCCTGGTCCGCCAGCGCCCGGCCCACGGCCTCGGCGTAGCGCTCCTCGTTGACCTCGTCGGGCCGCCCGCCGGCCCGCGACAGGATCAGCGCCCGGGCCAGGTCCTGGCCGGCCTCCCACCGGTTGAACAGGTCAGGGTCGCTGGCCAGCTGGACGTAGCGGTCCTTGGAGGGCGCATCGGTCTCCAGCAGCACGGGCGCCGAGAAGCCCCGGAGCGCCGAGACCACCGGGCGGGAGTCCACGCCGGTCAGCGTCACCTTCGCCCGGGCGGCGTCCAGCACGACCACCGTCTCGTCCACCGCCCGGCCGTCGCGCTCGAAGGCCAGGGTGCGGCCGTCGTGGTCCAGCAGGCCCACGGTCACCGGGATCGGCAGCGGCTTCTTGGTGGGCTGCCCCGGCGTCGGCGGGGTCTCCTGGGCCAGCTCCAGGTCGAGGGTGCGGGCGTCCTCGTCGTAGCGGCTCTTCAGCGTCACCCTGGGCGTGCCCGCCTGCTCGTACCAGGCGAAGAAGTCGGAGAGGTCGCGGCCCGACGCCTCCTCGAAGCAGGCGATGAACGCCTCGACCGTGGTGGCCTGGCCGTCCCATCGCTCGAAGTAGGTGTCCATCCCCTGCCGGAACGCCTCCGGCCCGATCAGGGTCTTGAGCATCCGGATGACCTCGGAGCCCTTCTCGTAGATGGTCGCGGTGTAGAAGTTGTCGATCTTCAGATAGCTGTTCGGCCGCACCGGGTGGGCCAGCGGCCCCTGGTCCTCGGCGAACTGGCGGGCGCGCAGCGCCTTCACGTCCTTGATCCGCTGCACGGCGTGGCCGCGCATGTCGCCGGAGAAGCTCTGGTCGCGGAAGACCGTCAGGCCCTCCTTGAGGCAGAGCTGGAACCAGTCGCGGCAGGTGATCCGGTCGCCGGTCCAGTTGTGGAAGTACTCGTGGGCGACGACGCTCTCGATGCGCTCGTAGTCCATGTCGGTGGCCGTCGCCGGGTCGGCCAGCAGGAGCGAGGAGTTGAAGATGTTCAGCCCCTTGTTCTCCATGGCCCCGAAGTTGAAGTCGCGGACCGCGACGATCATGAACAGGTCGAGGTCGTACTCGCGGCCGAAGGCCTCCTCGTCCCACTTCATCGAGCGCTTCAGGGCGTCCATGGCGTAGGCGGCGCGCGGCGCCATGCCGGGGTCGACGAAGATCTTCAGCTCCACCGTCCGGCCGCTCATGGTGACGAGCCGGTCCTCAAGCACGTCGAGCTCGCCGGCCACCAGCGCGAACAGGTAGCAGGGCTTGGGGAAGGGGTCGTTCCAGACCGCGTAGTGGCGCCCGCCCGGCAGCTCGCCGGTCTCCATCAGGTTGCCGTTGGAGAGCAGGTGCTGGAACTTCCGGTCGGCCTCGATCCGCACCGTGAAGCGCGAGAGCACGTCCGGCCGGTCGGGCCAGAAGGTGATCTTGCGGAAGCCCTCCGCCTCGCACTGGGTGCAGAACCGGCCCCCGGACATGTAGAGGCCTTCGAGCGCCTTGTTGTTCTCCGGGTCGATCTCGACCTCGGTCTCCAGCACGAACTGGGCGGGGACGTCCGGGATGGTCAGGAACTCGTCGTCGATGGTCCGTTCGGCCTCGGCCAGGACGCGGCCGTCGATAGCCACCGAGACGGGTTTCAGCCGCTCCCCGTTGAATCTCAGCGGCTCGGCGTGGTCGCCGTTGCGGCGGACCTGCAGGCGGGCCGTCACGCGCGTGGCGTTGGGCTGCAGGTCGAAGGCCAGATGGACCTCGTCCACGAGGTACGCAGGCGGACGGTAGTCGGAGAGCCGGATCGGCTGGGGGGTCTCTGTGCGCATCCCAGGGATTTAGACGCACCGGGCGCGGCTCGCCACCCGCCACGGGCCGATCCGGCGTCCTGAAGCAAACTAAGGATTGAGCCCGATCAAGGCGACGCTTGCGCCCCGGGCGCAGTTACGCGCCGCGGCTCAGCCGCCAAAGAAGGGGATAGCCATGAACACCATCCGTCTCGCGCTGGCCGCGGGCGCAGCGCTCGCTTTCGCGGGCGCCGCCCAGGCCCAGGACTTCCAGCCCAAGCAGGCCGGCACGATCATGCTGAACGTCCGCGTGACCGACGTCGCGCCCGACGCCGGCGACCCGATCACCACCCTGGCCGGCGCGCCTACGGGCCTGAAGGCCGACGTGGGCGACAGCATCATGCCGACCATCGGCCTCAGCTACTTCGTGACCGACAACGTGGCCGTCGAGGTGATCGCCGGCTCCACCAAGCACACCGTGCGCGCCAAGGGCACGGGCGTCGACGTGAAGTTGAAGGAGACCTGGGTGCTGCCGCCGACGGTCAGCGTCCAGTACCACTTCGCCCCGGCCGCGAAGGTCAGCCCCTACGTGGGCGCGGGCGTGAACTACATGCTGTTCTACGCCGACAAGGACTACAACGGCTTCGGCCTCGACATCGACAATGGCTTCGGCCTGGCCCTGCAGGCCGGCGCCGACGTGGCCATCCAGGGCCCCTGGAGCGCCAATGTCGACGTGAAGAAGATCTTCTTCGAGACCGACGCCACGGACCGCTACAACGGCGTGAAGTCCAAGGTGAACCTCGACCCGTGGGTCGTCTCCGCGGGTGTGGGCTACAAGTTCTAGCCCCGGCGGCCGGGGCTCTCCCTCAGCCCTGGCTCTCCGCCCTCGGCGGGGAAGGGCGGCGGCGTTCCTCCCCGCCGCCGTCCTTCTCCCGGAGGCGCGCGCAGCGGTCGATCGCAAGCGTGATCGCCCCTGCGGAAGCCTGACGCGAGGTCACGCTTTTCAGCCCGCCGCCCCGGCGTATGGTGCCTCGGAGGAAAGACTCCGGGGCCGGCCAACGGCGGGAAGCAGGGCATGAATTTCGACTTCTCAGACGACCAGAAGTTCCTGAAATCGGAGGCGCGCAAGTTCCTGGAGGCCAACAGCTCCACGGCCCAGGTGCGCAAGGTGCTGGACGAGGACGCCAGGTCCCATGACGAGGCCCTCTGGAAGGCCGTGGCCGCCCAGGGCTGGCTCGGCGCGGCGATCCCCGAGGAATACGGCGGCCTGGGCCTCGGCCACCTCGAGCTCTGCGTGATCGCCGAGGAGCTGGGCCGCGCGGTCGCGCCCATTCCGTTCGCCTCCACGGTCTACATGCTGGCCGAGGCGATCATGCTGGCCGGTGACGAGGCGCAGAAGGCCGAGCTGCTGCCGAAGATCGCGGCGGGCGAGGTGATCGGCGCACTGGCCACCTCCGAGGGCCCCGGCCCGGTCAGCCCCGGCTCGATCCAGGCCACCGTCACCGGCGGCAAGCTCACCGGGACCAAGCTGCCCGTGACCGATGGCGACGTCGCCACGCTCGCCCTGGTGCTCGCCAAGGAGAACGGGCAGGCCGGGCTCTACCTCGTGGACCTCGCGGCTGAGGGCGTGGCGCGCGAGGCGCTGCAGACCCTCGATCCCACCCGTGACGCGGCCAAGCTGTCCTTCAACGGCGCGGCCGCCCGGCGGCTCGGCGGAGCCGGTGAGGGGTTCAGCCTGCTCGAACAGGTGCTCGACCGCGCCGCTGTGCTGCTGGCCTTCGAGCAGGTGGGCGGCGCCGACCGCTGCCTGGAGATGGCCAAGGCCTATGCGCTCGAGCGCTACGCCTTCGGCCGGGTGATCGCCTCCTACCAGGCGATCAAGCACAAGCTGGCCGACATGTACGTGAAGAACGAGCTGGCCCGCTCCAACGCCTACTACGGGGCCTGGGCGCTCAACACGGGCGCCGCCGAGCTGCCGGTAGCGGCCAGCGCCGCGCGGATCTCGGGGTCGGAGGCCTACTGGTTCGCCGCCAAGGAGAACATCCAGACCCACGGCGGCATCGGCTTCACCTGGGAGATGGACTGCCACCTGTTCTACCGGCGCTCGCGCCAGCTGGCCCTGGTGGCCGGCGCCCCGCGCGTCTGGAAGGAACGGCTGGTGAGCCAGCTCGAGCGTCGCAACGCGGCCTGAGGATCAGATCATGGACTTCAACGACTCCCCCGAAGAAGCCGCCTACCGCGCGGAGGTCCGCGCCTGGCTGGAGGCCAACGCCCCGAAGAAGCCGGTCAGCGGCAACGACCTCGAAGGCGGCGGCGACACCATGCCGGCGTCCAAGGCCTGGCAGGCGAAGAAGGCCGCCGCCGGCTATGCGCAGATCACCTGGCCCAGGGAGTGGGGCGGCCCCGGCGGCACGCCGATCCAGCAGGTGATCTTCAACCAGGAAGAGGCGAAGTATCCGATCCCGCCGAACCCCTTCCAGATCGGCCTGGGCATGTGCGTGCCCACGGTGATGACCTTCGGCGACGAGGAGACCAAGAAGCGGTTCGTGGGTCCCGCCCTGCGTGGCGAGGAGATCTGGTGCCAGCTGTTCTCCGAGCCCTCCGGCGGCTCCGACGTCGCCGCGTCCCGGACCCGCGCCGTCCGCGAGGGCGACGAGTGGGTGATCAACGGGCAGAAGGTGTGGACGACCGGGGCCCAGTTCTCCGACTTCGGGATCGTCATCACGCGGACGAATCCCGACGCGCCCAAGCACAAGGGCCTCACCATGTTCTGGGTCGACATGAAGGATCCAGGAATCGAGGTGCGGCCGATTCACCAGATGTCGGGCGGCTCGGGCTTCAACGAGGTGTTCTTCACCAACGTCCGGGTGAAGGACAGCCAGCGGCTGGGCGCGGTAGACGACGGCTGGCGGGTCGGCCTGGTCACCCTGATGAACGAGCGGCTGGCCGTGGGCGGGCCCTCGGGGGCGGGCCCCTCGGAGTTCATGGAGGCGGCGCGGCATATCCCGGGCCTCGACGGCGGCCCGGCCCTGAAGGACCAGGCGCTGCGCGAGAAGATCGCCGACTGGTACGTCGCGACGGAGGGGCTGAAGCACACCCGCAACCGGACGCTGACGGCCCTGTCCCGCGGCCAGACGCCGGGACCGGAGAGCTCGATCGGCAAGGTGGTCTCGGCCCTGCAGATGCAGGACCTGGCCAACACCGCGGTGGAGATGCTGGACCAGTACGGGATCATCAACGACCCGGCGCTGGCGCCCCTGCGCGGCGGCTTCCACGGCTCGCTCATGGGCGCGGCCGGCCTGCGCATCGCCGGCGGCACCGACGAGATCCTCAAGAACATCATCGCCGAGCGCGTGCTGGGCCTGCCCGGCGACATCCGCGTCGACAAGGACGTGCCCTTCAAGGACATGCCCACGGGGCGGTAGGCGCAGCCCTCTCCCGCTTGCGGGAGAGGGTTGGGTGAGGGCGGGTCCGATCAGGCGGCTGATCAAGCGGTGGACCCGGGTCCCACCGGAGCGGACGTGCTCTTCCTCCTCCGCCGCCCTCACCCTGACCCTCTCCCCCGCGTAGCGCGGGAGAGGGAGGCTCAGGCGCTGAGCGCCAGCGGGCTCCTGCGGGTGTTGGTCCCGAGCAGCTGGGCGTAGAGGCGGGTGAGGCCCTCGAAGGTGGTGTCCCAGCCGTGGCGGGTTTCGGCGCGGCGGCGGGCGGCGGCCTTCAGGGCGTCGAGGTCGCGGGCGAACAGGGCCTCGATGGCCTCGGCCAGGCCCGCGGGCTCGACGTTGCGGGCGCGCTGGCCGACGGTCTCGTCGATCAGCTCGGCCACGCCGCCCTTGCCGGCGCCGACCACCGGCAGGCCGGCGGCCATGGCCTCCAGCACCACCAGGCCGAAGATCTCGTTCTCGTTGGCGTGCAGGCAGGCGTCGCAGGAGGCGATCATGCCGGCCAGCTTCACCGGGTCGCGTTCGTAGCCGAGGCAGATGACGTTGGGCGAATAGCCCACGTCCTTGCCGGCCCCGATCAGCAGCAGCTTGTAGGGCGCGCCCAGCCGCTCCACCGCCGCCACCATGGAATCGATGTTCTTCTCCCGCGCCGGGCGGCCGGCGAACACCAGCAGGCGGGTGTCGGCGGCAAGCCCCAGCCGCTTCAGCAGCTTGCCGCGGTCGCCGCGGGCGGGGTGGAACAGGTCGGTGTCGACGCCGAGCTGCTGGACGGTCAGGCGTTCCACGCCGGCCTCGCGCAGGCGGTTGGCCATGTGCTGGCTGGGGGCCACCACGTGGTCGAAGCGCTGGTAGGCCTGGGCCCAGAAGTTGAAGGTCGGCGCCTCGGCCCATTCGCCGAAGTGCAGGGCCGCGAGCGTCGCGGCGTCAGTGTGGCAGAAGCCCACCACCGGCACGCCCAGCGCCTCGCCGGCCTCGAGCGCGGCGTGGCCCGGCACGAAGACGTCGCCGGCCTCGACGATGTCCGGCTCGAGCATCCGGATCACCGTCTCCCACTTGGTCAGGCTGGCCGGCATCCGGTAGCCGTCGCCGAACGGCAGACGCGTGGCGGCGATGGTCACCAGGCCGTCGCCGTCGGCCTGGGTGCGGGCGCCCGGCACCACCAGGGTGTGGCGCACGTCCGGCCGCCGCTTCTCCAGCCAGGCGCGCTTGGCCATCAGGTAGCGTTTCACGCCGCCCGACTTGGGCGCGTACATCATGGTCGTGTCGATGAGATGGAAGCCCTGGGCGTCGCCCGGGAAGGCAGGCGCTTCGGCGGGGTCCAGCCGGATGAGGTTCTCGTGCTCCGGCGCGACGACGTCGAACATTCGGCGTGCCCTCGGTCTCTCGATGATGCTCGTTGAAGCGGCAACGAACAGCGCGGCCGAACGATCCCGGCCGCGCTGCTTCAACGCCCGCAGCTTAGACGTGGCGGTTCGGCTCGCTGATCTCTTCCAGAGTCTGGCCAGTGGTCTTGTCCTTCGCCTGCCTTGCGATGTCGCCCAGCGCGACGATCCCGACCAGGCGCTTGTCCCGGTCGACGACCGCGAGCCGGCGGACCTGGAGCTCGGCCATCCGGTCGGCGGCCTCGCCGATGTCGTCGTCTTCGTAGCAGCACTCGACGTCGGGCGTCATCACCTCGGAAACCGGGGTCTGGAAGCTGCGGCCCTCGCTGACCGCGCGCACGACGATGTCCCGGTCGGTGACCATGCCCTGCAGGCGGTCGCCGTCGCACACCGGCATGACCCCCGCGTCGATCTCGACCATACGCCGGGCGACGTCCTGGATGGTGTCCTGCGGTCGCGCGACCTTCACGTCACGCGACATGATCTCGCTGATCCTCATGGGAAGCTCCGTTCGATGGGGAGGGGCCGGCGGCCCCGGCGCCCCATGAACCCCCGGCGGGCGAACGAGGTTGCACGACGTCCCACCTTCCGCGGGGCCTCCCATCTCACGTTCCGCGGCGAGCTGCGCGCCACGCTGAAGCTTCGCTCCCAGATTGGGGCGGAAGGCGGGCCCGACAAGGGCCTCAGCGGGGATCGTATGCCCGCGCCACGTCCGGCCGCGCATTGACCGAAGGCAAGAACTCCGGCGGCCGGCGGGCCTCGGTGGCCAGCTCGAAGGCGTGGCCGAGCGACAGCAGCCGGGCCTCGGACCAGGCCGGCCCGATGAAGGAGATCCCCACCGGCAGGCCGCGGACATAGCCCATGGGCACGGTCAGGTGCGGATAGCCCGAGACCGCCGGCAGGCTGGACGGCGAGCCGAAGAAGCGGCTGCCGTTCACCGGGTCGACGATGGAGGGCGGGCCGCCGCTGGGCGAGACCAGGACGTCCACCTTGGCCTCGCGCATCAGCCGGTCGAGCGTGTCCGTGGCGAGCTTCTTGGCGTCCGCGCGCTTCTTCTTGTAGCCGGGGTCGGTCAGCGCCGGGGCCTTGGCCGACTGCTCGAAGATCTCCTGGCCGAACAGCGGCGTCTCGCGCGGCTCGGCGGCGTTGAAGGCGATCAGGGCGTCCAGGCTGCGGGTCCTCACCGCCGGCGGCGTCGAGGCGAGGTAGGCGTCCAGCGCCGCCCTGAACTCCGCCCGCAGGGTGTCGCCCTCGGCGGAGCCCACCTGGGCGAGCACGGAGTCCTCCGGGCCCTTCACGTCCACCAGCACCGCACCGGCCTCGCGCAGGGCGTCCAGGGCCTTCTCATAGACCTCGTCGGTCTCGGGATGACGGCCGGCCAGGTTGCGCAGCACGCCGATGCGCGCGCCCTTCAGCGACCGGGCGTCCAGAGCGGCCACATAGTCGGTGCGCCGCCGGTCCGCCTCGGCGGTGGCCGGATCGGCGGGGTCGCTCCCGGCGATGACGGTGAGCACGGCGGCGGCGTCGGCGACGGTGCGGGTCATGGGACCTGCGGTGTCCTGCTCCGGCGAGATCGGCACGATGAAGGTCCGCGAGACCAGCCCGACGGTGGGCTTCAGGCCCACCACCCCGTTCATCGCCGCCGGGCAGGTGACCGAGCCGTCGGTCTCGGTGCCGATGGCGATCGCCGCCAGCCCCGCCGCCACCGCCACGCCCGATCCGGAGGATGAGCCGCAGGCGGTGCGGTCCAGTGAGTAGGGGTTGCGCACCAGCCCGCCCACCGCGCTCCAGCCGCTGATCGAGCGGGTGGACCGGAAGTTGGCCCATTCCGACAGGTTGGTCTTGCCGAGGATCACCGCCCCGGCGTCGGTCAGCCGCCGCACGATCGGGGCCTCGCGTTCCGGGACGTTGTCGAGCAGGGCCAGGGAGCCGGCGGTGGTCGCCGTCCCGTCCCGGCTCTCGATATTGTCCTTCAGGAGCACCGGCACGCCGTGCAGCGGCCCGCGCACCCGGCCGGCCCGGCGCTCCTCGTCCGCCCGGCGGGCGTCGGCCATGGCGCGCGGGTTGATCGTCAGCACGCTGTTGAGCCTCGGCCCCGCCTTGTCGATCCGGGCGATCCGGTCGAGCGAGAGCCGCACCAGTTCCTCGGAGGTCACGGCGCCGGTCCGCATGGCCTGCTGCTGCGCCACGGCCGAGGAATAGGGCGTCACCGGCTGCGCGTGCGCCGCGCCGGCGAGCGCCGCGGCGGCGGCGAAGGTTGCGAACTTCAGCATGCGGAGAGCCCCCAAAGACTGTCCAGCCCAGCCTAGCGGGAGAGGGCCCCGCCGCGCCAGCGCTCAGGGCTCCTCTTCGGCCCTCAGGCGGTAGCCCACGCCGGGCTCGGTGAGCACCAGCCTGGGCGCCGACGGCTCGGCCTCCAGCTTCTGGCGGAGCTGGCCGATCAGCACCCGGACGAACTGGGCGTCGACCTGGGCGCTGGCGCCCCAGACCGCGGTGATCACCTGGCGGTGGGTGCACACCCGGCCGGCGTGGCGGGCCAGGATGCGCAGCAGGTCGTACTCCCGCGGCGTCAGCTTGACCTCCTCGTCCTGCACCCGGACGCGGCGCAGGGCGAAGTCGATCTGCAGGTCGCCGGACCGGAACCGCGCCTGGGAGGCGAAGCGGCGCTCCCGCCCGCGCAGCGAGGCGCGCACCCGCGCCAGCAGCTCGCCCACCCCCACGGGCTTGTTGACGAAGTCGTCGGCGCCCAGGTCGAGGGCGGCGATCTTCTCCGCCTCCAGGTCGCGGGCCGAGAGCACGATGATCGGGGCGTCGGTCCACTCGCGCAGCCGCTCGATCACCGCCTTGCCGTCCATGTCGGGCAGGCCGAGGTCGAGGATCACCACGTCGCAGGGCTCCGCCGCCATTCGCATGAGCGCCGTCTCCCCGTCCTCCGCCGTCTCCACGACGTAGCCGGCGGCGGCCAGGGCGGGCGTGAGCGCGCGCACGATCTGCGGCTCGTCGTCGACCAGCAGGAGGCGTCCGGCGGCGGGGGTCATGCGGCCGCCGGCAGGGTCATGGTCACCGCGAGGCCCGCCACGCCGTCGGCGCGGTTGCGGGCCGACACGGCCCCGCCCATGCCCTCCATCAGGCCGCGGGTGATCGAAAGACCCAGGCCCGCGCCCGGCCGGCGGGCGGCCTCGGGGGCGCGGAAGAACTTCTCGAAGATGCGCTCCAGGTTCTGCTCGGCCACGCCGGCGCCCTCGTCGCGGACCTCCACCTCCAGCCGATCGGCCGCGGCGCGGGCGGAGATCTCCACCGCCGCGCCCTGGGCGGCGTAGCGCAGGGCGTTCTCCACCACGTTGCCCAGCGCCTGCTCGAACAGCATCGGGTCGCCCAGCGCCTCCGGCAGGTCGCCGGGCACGCGCACCGACACCCGGGCCGGCGTCGCGCCGTGGCGGGCGAGGATCCGCTCCACCACCTCCGGCACGCTGAAGGGAATCCGCTGGGCGGCGAGGGCGCCGGCCTCCAGACGGGTCATGTTGAGCAGGTTTGCGACGAAGGCGTCGAGCCGCACGGCCTCCTCCTGGATGGTGGCGGCGAGGTCGTTGCGCACGGCCGGCGTGAAGGTCTCGCCGAACTCCTGCAGGCTGCTGGCCGAGGCCATGATCGCCGCAAGCGGCGTGCGCAGGTCGTGGGAGACGGAGGAGAGCAGGGCGTTGCGTAGCGCTTCGGTGCGGGCCCGCGTCTCGGCGTCGGCCTTGGCGGCCGCCAGGCGCGCGCGGGCGATGGCGGCCGCGGCGGTGTCCACCAGGATGTCCAGCAGGGCGTGCTCGTCGGGGCCCAGCGACTGGTCGGCGTCGCTGCGCCAGGCCGCGACGCCCTGCGGCGCGCCGTCGGCCCACAGCGGGCGCAGCGCCCAGCCTTCGGCCCGGGTGGTGGCGAGCGCGCCGGCGCGGGCCAGGGCGAAGGCCTCCATCACCGCCGCCTGTCCGGGGCCCTCGTCGCCGGGCAGGGTCTCCGGGTCGCGGACCACCGCCTCGCCCTTGGCCGCCTCGCCCAGGCGGCGGGCCAGCCGCTCGCGGACCACGGCCTCGTCGTCGCTCGCCGAGAAGTCGCGCGTGGCGTCGAGCAGCACCTGGGTGGTCCGCGCCCGGGCCTTGGCCCGCTTGGCCTCGTCGCGGATCCGGCCGGTGAGGTGGCCGGTCAGCATGGCCACGGCCAGGAAGATGGCCAGGGTGGCCGCGTCCTCCGCCTCGAAGGAGAAGGTGAACCGCGGCTCCACCAGGTAGAAGTTGTAGACCAGGAAGGCGGCGCCGGCGGCGAAGTAGGCCGGGCCGGAGCCGAACAGGAAGGCGGTCACCAGCACCCCGGCCAGGAAGACCATGGACAGCCGGGTGTTCTCCGTCACGCGGTAGAGGACCTCGGCGGCGGCCGCCGACACCGCCACGATCGCGAGGGCCGCGGGGTATCTCCAGAGGCTGGTCGAGGTCGAGGTCGGGGGCGTTAGCGGCATGTCGCCTTCTGGGAAGGGGTGCGCCGGCGAGCATAGCGCCGTTGGGACCGGGCGGTGCGCATCGCCGGCGCGGATCCGCAGGGGGAGCGGACCGGCCCCACAGTGGGCAACTGGGCGGGCAGGTCAATTATGGGGCCCTTATGGCCACCTAAGTCACTGAACTTATAAATTTCTTATGCTTGGCTCTGCAGCCGCGCGGCCGCATCAGTCGGGCGACCCCGGGCGTGGCGCCGGAGCACATCCGGCCCGAAGGCCGGAGGACCGCGTCCGGGGCGTTGGAGACGCCGATGTCCGCCGCCCCGCTGATCACCTTCGCCACTCTCGCCGCCGCGGCCTGCGCCTGGCTGGTCTGGCGAACCGGCGTCGGCCTGGCCGGCCTGCTTCGCCGGGCCCTGCGGCCGTGAGCCGGTTCCGCGTCGGCGAGCCCGCGCCCTGGTTCACGGCGCCGACCCCGTCCAATCCGCGCTTCCACTTCTCCAGCGTCGCGGGCCGCTACATCCTGCTGGGGTTCCTGCCGGCCGGGGGCGAGGCGCAGGCGGCGGCGCTGACGGCGCTGCACGCCAGGCGGGCGCTGCTGGACGACGACACGGTCTCGGCCTTCGTGGTGCTGCGCGACCCCCACGCCATCGGCCGGGCCCGCGACGGGCGCGGACTGCGCTGGTTCCTCGACGCGGACGGCGCGATCTCGCGGCTGTGGGGCGCGCTCGACGAGGCCGGCGCCGAGCGGCCCATGTGGGTCCTGCTCGACCCGGCCCTTCGGGTGCTGGCCCTCGCGCCGCTTGAGGCCACGGACGCCATGCTGGCGCGGCTGGCGACGCTCCCCAGGGTCGAGGACCACGCCGGGGTCACGCTGCACGCCCCGGTGCTGGTCGTGCCGCGGGTGCTGGAACCCGAGCTCTGCCGGAGGCTGATCGACCTCTACGAGGCGGAGGGCGGCCAGCCGTCCGGCGTCATGCGCGAGGTCGACGGCCGCACGGTGGGCGTGCTCGACGACTTCAAGAAGCGGCGCGACGTCTTCATCCGCGATCCGGCCCTGCAGGCGGAGTTGCGGACCCGCCTCGGCCGCCGGCTGCTGCCGGAGATCGCCAAGGCCTTCCAGTTCGAGGCCACCCGCATCGAGCGCTACATCGTCGCCAGCTACGACGCCGAGGAGGGCGGCTATTTCCGCCCGCACCGCGACAACACCACCAAGGGCACCGCGCACCGCAAGTTCGCGGTCTCCATCAACCTGAACGCCGAGGAGTTCGAGGGCGGCGACCTGCGCTTCCCGGAATTCGGGCCGCGCACCTACCGCCCGCCGACCGGCGGGGCGGTGGTGTTCTCCTGCACCCTGCTACACGAGGCGACGCCGGTGACCCGGGGCCGCCGCTACGCCTACCTGCCGTTCCTCTACGACGAGGCCGGCGCCCGCATCCGGGCCGAGAACCAGCCGTTCCTGCAGCCCGAACCCGCCGCCACCGACGACGCGCCGGCCTAGCGGGCGCCCAGCACTTTCTTCAGGAACACCACCTCGGTGGCCCGGACGGCTTCCTGGTTGGCCTTCTTCTGGATGCCGTGGCCCTCGTCCTTGGCGACCACGTACCAGACCTCGGTGCCCTGGGCGCGCAGCTTCGCGACCATCTGGTCGGACTCGCTCTTCGGCACCCGCGGGTCGTTGGCCCCCTGGAAGACCATCATCGGCTTCTTCATCCGGTCGCTCATCCGGATCGGCGCGATGCGGTCGAAGACGGCGCGCATCTTCGGGATCCGCTCGTCGCCGTACTCGGCCCGGCGCAGGTCGCGGCGGTAGCCCTCGGTGTTCTGCAGGAAGGTGACCCAGTCGGAGATGCCGTAGAGGTCGATCGCGCCGGCGATGCGGTCGTTGTAGTGCCCGGCGACCGCCAGGACCATGTAGCCGCCGTACGACTGGCCGACGACGGCGACGCGGGAGGCGTCGAGGTCAGGCTGCTTGGCCACCCAGTCCAGCAGGGCGCCGATGTCCTTCACCGAGTCCTCGCGCTTCTCGGCGTTGTCGAGGTTGATGTAGGTCTTGCCGTAGCCCGACGAGCCGCGGACGTTGGGGATGATCACCGCGGCGCCGAGTTCGTTGACCCAGGACTGCCGGCGCGGATTGAAGTTCGGCTGCTCCTGGCCCTCCGGCCCGCCGTGGATCTGGATCACCACCGGCAGCTTACCGGTCGCGCCTCCAGCCCGGTTGTTTGGCGGCCGGTAGATGAAGGCGGGGATCGAGCGGCCGTCGAAGCTCGGGTAGCGGAACAGCGTCGGCTCCACGAGCTTCGCCGGATCCAGCCCGCCCAGCTCGCTCTCCGTCCAGCGGGTGAGCGCCCCGCTCCCGGAGTCCCAGCTCCAGACGTCGCCCGAGGCCGTGGAGGTGGAGAGGCTGAAGCCCAGCTTCTTGCCATCCGGCGAGAAGCCCATGCCAGTCAGCACGCCCATGGGCAGCTTCGGGCCCGGCAGCTCGCGGCCGCTCTCGAGGTCGCGCAGCACGATCCGGGAATAGCCCTCCTCGTTCACCGCATAGGCCAGGGTGCGGCCGTCCGGCGCCACGTCGAGGGCCTCGGCGCCCCACTTCGCGCCCGGCTCCAGGTCGCGCATGCGGCCCGAGGCGAGGTCGAAGACCACCGGCCGGGCGAACTCCGCCCCGTCGTCGGACAGCGCCACCACGGCCGCGCCGCCCAGGGCGAAGGCGGCGTCCGCATAGCCGATCTTCCGCTTCGTGGGCCCCACCGGCGTCAGGGCGCCGGAGGCCACGTCCAGCACGAACAGCTCCACGTGCGGCTGGGCGTTGTAGCGCTGGACGAGGATGCGCCGGCCGTCGGGCGAGATGTCGAGCGGCGACATGGCGCCCTCGCCCTCGTGCACCACCCGGCGCCCGGCCGGGTTGGCGGGATCGGCCAGCACGATGTCGTAGTTGGGGTCGCCCGGCGTCACCTGGCTCCAGGCCACCAGCCGGCCGTCCTTGGAGAACTTGAAGCCCTGGTTGCGGGTGTTGGGCGCGGTGAGCTGGACCTCGTTTCCGGCCAGGTCGCGCAGGTAGGCCTGGTAGTATTCCGCCCCGCCCACGTCCCGCGGATAGAGGAAGCGCGAGGTCCCGGGCTGCGCCTGGGCGGTGTTCACCGGCTCGTCGAAGAAGGTGAGCTGGGTGCGCGCGGCGCCCGGCTGGGCGACGCGGTGGATCTGGTTGACGTTGCCGAACCGGGTGGCGATCAGCAGGGAGCCGTCCGGCAGCCAGTCCTCGAACACCGCCGAGCGGGCGTTGTAGTAGGGCGCGAGCGCCGCCTGCAGCTCGGCGGGAGTCGCCGGGACGCCGTCGTAGACGATGGCGCCCACCTCGCGGACCTGCGCGGGCGCTGCGGCCTGCGGCGCCTGGGCGGCGGTGGCGGTGACGACGGAAAGCGCCAGGGCGGACCCCAGCAGGACGGCGCGCGACAGCATCGGAAGAAGGCCCCTGAACAGCTCGAGGGCGTGACCGAAGCGCGGGCGGCGCGCGGCGTCAACGCATGGCGGTCGAACGCCGGTCGGCGGGGCGGCCGGCAAGCTCGGCTGTAAGGTTCCATCGCGGCCCGAGCGGGTGCAGGATGGCGGCAAAAGTCGGGGGGAACGACGATGTCGAAGACGGAACGGCCGCGCCGGGGCGCGGGCGGCTGGGCGGCGCTCGTGGGCGCGCTCTTCGTGGCGCTGATCGGCGCGGCGCTGACCGCGGGGGGCGTGCAGCTCGTCCTGCTGAAGGGCTCGCCCTACTACCTGCTGGCGGGGCTCGGCGTGCTGGGCGCAGGCGTGCTGCTGGCCCTGCGCCGGCCGGCAGGCGGGACGGTCTATGGCGCGGTGCTGCTGGCGACGCTCGTCTGGGCGCTGTGGGAGGCGGGCTTCGTCTTCTGGCCGCTGATGCCCCGGCTGTTCGCCCCGGCGGTGCTGGGCCTGCTCGTGCTGCTGATCCTGCTCGCCGCCCCGAAGGACCGGCGCCGGCTGCCCATGGGCCTCACGGCCGCGGGCGTGGTCCTGGCGCTCGGCGTCCTGGCCGCGGCCCTGCCGGCGACCTTCCGCCAGGGGCAGGCGACGTCCGCCGCGCCGGTGACGGCGGAGGCCGGGCCGGCGACCGGCGACTGGCGGTTCTACGGCCGCGATCCCGGCGGCCAGCGGTTCGCGCCGTTCGACCAGATCAGCGCGGCGAACGTCGGCAAGCTGGAGGTCGCCTGGACCTTCCGCACCGGGCATCCGGACCTGCGCGGCTCGGAGGACCAGAACACCCCGCTGCAGGTGGGCGACGCCCTCTATGTCTGCACGCCCACCAACGTGGTCATCGCGGTGGACGCCGACACGGGGAAGGAGCGCTGGCGTCATGATCCGAAGGTGAAGCCGCACTTCTGGAACCGCTGCCGGGGCGTCGGCTACTGGGCCCGGCCGCAGCCGACGGGCCAGCCCTGCGACCAGCGGATCGTCACCAGCACCATCAACGCCCAGCTCCTGGCGCTCGACGCCGTCACCGGCCGCCGCTGCCCGGGCTTCGGCCGGGACGGCGCGGTGGAGCTCACCCAGGGCATCGGGCCGGTGAAGCCCGGCTACTACTTCCAGACCTCGACGCCGACGGTGGCCGGCGACCGGATCATCCTGGGCGGCTGGGTGGTGGACAACCAGGAGCTGGGCGAGCCCTCCGGCGTGGTCCGCGCCTTCTCGGCCGAGACCGGCGAGCTGGTCTGGGCCTGGGACCTGGGCGACCCTGCGATCACCCGCCTGCCGCCGGAGGGCCGGACCTACACCCGCGGCACGCCCAACGTCTGGTCGACCCCGGCCTTCGACCCGGCGCTGGGGCTCGTCTACCTGCCCACCGGCAACGCCACGCCGGACTACTGGGGCTCGCACCGCTCGCAGGCCTCGGAGCGCTACGCCTCCTCGGTGGTCGCCCTCGATATCGCCACGGGGCGGGAGCGCTGGCGCTTCCAGACCGTTCACCACGACCTCTGGGACTACGACGTGCCCTCGCAGCCGATGCTGGTCGACGTGCCCGTGCCCGGCGGGACGGCGCCGGCGCTGGTCCAGCTCACCAAGCGCGGCGAGATCTTCGCGCTCGACCGGCGGACCGGCGTTCCGATCGTGCCGGTGACCGAACGGCCCGTGCCGCAGGGCGCGGCCAAGGGCGAATGGACCAGCCCGACCCAGCCCTATTCGGCCATGCCGCGCATCGGCCCGGCGCGGCTGACCGAATCCATGATGTGGGGCGCGACGCCGCTGGACCAGCTCGCCTGCCGGATCAGCTTCCGCAAGATGCGCTACGAGGGCGACTTCACTCCGCCGGGGCCGGACGGGCGACCCAGCCTGCAGAACCCCGGCAACGGCGGCGGCATGAACTGGGGCTCGGGCGCCTACGACCGGCGGCGCAACCTGCTGATCGTGACGGACATCCGCATGCCGCAGGGGGTGCAGCTCAAGCCGGTGAAGAAGCCCATCGGGACGCCGGCCGCCGACCGTCCGGCGCAGAGCCGCGGCGCGGTGCTCTACGAGGCCGACAACGTCTGGCTGCTGGGGCCGCTGTTCACCCCCTGCGTCCAGCCGCCCAACGCCACCATGACGGCGGTGGACATGGCGAGCCGCCGGATCGTCTGGCAGGTGCCGCTGGGCACGGCGGAGGCGAGCGGGCCGCTCGGCATCGGGTCCGGCCTGCCGATCCCTCTGGGGACCTTCGGCCTGGGCGGGCCGGTGACCACGGCCGGCGGCGTCACCTTCCATGCCGCCACCACCGACCCCTACCTGCGGGCCTACGACAACGGCACGGGCCGGATGCTGTGGCAGGCGAAGCTGCCGGCGGGCGTCGGCGGCACGCCGATGACCTATGTCTCGCCCAGGACCGGGCGCCAGTACGTGGTGGTCTCGGCGGGCGGCGCCCGGCTCGCCCGCAAGAAGGGCGACTACGTGATCGCCTACGCCCTGCCGGCGGCGCGGTAGCCCCGACGCGACGAGGGCCGCGCCAGCGCGGCGCGGCCCTCGGCCTCGATACGGCGGCGCCCGCAGGGGGGATTGGCGGTCCGTTGGGGACGCTCGTCCTCCGCTCGGGGATGCGGGCCCCGCGTCGAGCTCGGCAGTCCTAGTGCTTCAGGATGTCCCGGGCGGCTTCCTTCACATTGCCGACCGCCTTCTGGCCCTTGCCGGCCACCTTGTCGGCGGTCCCTTCGGCTTCCAGGCGCTCGTCGCCGGTCGCGCGGCCGACGGACTCCTTCACCGAACCCTTGGCGTCCTTCGCGGCGCCCTTCATCTCGTCCTTGTGCATGGTCGTGGTCCTTTCGCGTGTTCGCGTCGGGACCTGTACGCGGAAGGACGGCGGATGTTCCGCTAGGCGGCGCCCTTCTCGGCCCGCTCGAGCAGGGCGTGGAAGGCGGCGCGCGCCGAGCGGCGGGCGTCGGGGTCGCCCATCAGCCGGCGGGCCTCGGAGTGGCCCAGCACGAAGCTCTTCATCTGGAAGTAGCCGGACTGCGCCTCGGGTTCGCTGAGCGGCGGGTCGCGCATGGCCATGAACTCGCGCACCAGGGTGCGCCGCCACTGCATCATCCCCTTCTGCAGCTGGTCGCGCAGCGGGCCGGGCTGGTCGTCCAGCTCCACCGACAGCGAGACGATCGGGCAGCCATGCTCGGACCACTCGCTCTCCGACCAGTCCAGCCAGCGGTCGAACACCGCCTCCAGCCGCGGGCGGCCGTGCGGCAGGTCGAGGGTCGGCGTCCAGATGAAGTCGGTGAAGCGCTGCTGCACCTGCTCGACGACGGCGAGCTGCATCGCCTCCTTGGAGTCGAAGTGCTTGAAGAGGCCGCTCTTGGACAGGCCCACGGCCACGGCCACGTCGCCCAGGCTGGCGGCCGTCAGCCCGCGGGCGGCCACCTGGCGGGCCGCCTCGTCGAGGATTCGGGCGCGCGTCACGTCGCCTTTGCGCAAAGGCCAAGCCTCCCTGCTTGACAATAAGTGACCGATCGTGCTCTTTCCGGCGTTAGCGACCGGTCGTGCTCTTTTCCCTAACGGAAGGATCACGAAAATGCAAAACCTCAGTGTGTTCGGGGCGATCGCCGCAGCCGCGGTGTTCGTCTCCGGGGCGGCTTACGCCCAGGGCTACTCCAGCGAGGCCAAGCTGGCCCAGCCCGCCGCCGCCCCGCAGGCGGCCACCATCGCCGGCGTCGCCTGGCGCTGCGAGGGCGACGCCTGCAAGGGCGCGGCCGAGCGGAAGGCCAACGTCGACGGGCTCGTGCGCGAGTGCCGCAAGGTGGTGGCCGTCATCGGGCCCGTCTCCTCCTACCGCAGCCAGGGCCGCGAGCTCTCGGCCGGCCAGGTCCGCGCCTGCAACAAGGGCGCGATCCAGATCCAGACCGCGAGGAACTGAGCCCGACTCTTTCCCTCCCCCGATGCGCAACGCGTCGGGGGAGAGGAGGGGGAACGTTGCGCCCCCGGCCCCGCGCCGCTATCTGCTCGCCCGACTTCCCCATTCCCATCGAAGCGAGCGCGGACGCCCCATGGCGCAGCAGTACATTTTCCAGATGCAGGGCCTGACCAAGGGCTATCCTGGGAACCCCAAGAAGACCTTCGAGAACATCTGGCTCTCCTTCTATCCGGACGCGAAGATCGGCGTCGTCGGGGTCAACGGCTCCGGTAAGTCGACGCTCCTGAAGATCATGGCCGGGCTCGACAAGGAGTTCACCGGCGAGGCCTTCGCGGCCGAGGGCGTGAAGCGCGGCTACCTCGAGCAGGAGCCGCAGCTCGACGAGCAGCTCGACGTGTGGGGCAACGTCATCGCCTGGTGCGAGGAAAAGCGGATCTTCGACCGCTACAACGCCGTCGCCGCCCAGATGGGCGAGGAATACACCGACGAGCTGATGGAGGAGATGACCACCCTCCAGGAGCAGCTCGACGCCCACGACCTGTGGGACATCGACAGCCGCATCGAGATGGCGATGGACGCCCTCCGCTGCCCGCCGAACGACTGGCCCGTGGACAAGCTGTCGGGCGGCGAGAAGCGCCGCGTGGCGCTGGCCCGCCTGCTGCTCTCCAAGCCCGACATGCTGCTGCTCGACGAGCCCACCAACCACCTCGACGCCGAGAGCGTGGCGTGGCTGCAGCACCACCTGGAGGCCTTCCCGGGCTGCGTGATCCTGGTCACCCACGACCGCTACTTCCTGGACCAGGTCACCAAGTGGACGCTCGAGCTCGACCGCGGCAAGGGCCTGCCGCACGAGGGCAACTACTCGTCCTGGCTGGAGGCCAAGACCAAGCGCCTGGCCCAGGAAGAGCGCGAGGAGGCCGGCAAGAAGCGCACGATCGAGCGCGAGCTGGCCTGGGTCCGCTCCTCGCCCTCGGCCCGCCGCACCAAGTCCAAGGCCCGCCTGGCCGCCTTCGACCAGCTGCAGGCCGCCGCCGACAACGCCAAGCAGACCTTCGCCCAGATCCAGATCCCGCCGGGCCCCCGCCTGGGCCAGGTGGTCATCGAGGTGGAGGGCCTGGAGAAGGAGTACGGCGATAAGCTGCTGTTCAAGGACCTCTCGTTCAAGCTGCCGCCGGGCGGCATCGTCGGCGTCATCGGCCCGAACGGGGCCGGCAAGTCGACGCTGTTCAAGATCATCACCGGCCAGGAGACCCCCGACGCCGGGACCGTGCGCCTCGGCGAGACGGTGAAGCTCTCCTACGTCGACCAGAGCCGCGACACGCTGGATCCCAACAAGAACGTCTGGGAGGAGATCTCCGGCGGCCTCGACATCATGAAGGTGGGCGGTCGCGAGATCCCCAGCCGCGCCTACGTCGGCTCCTTCAACTTCAAGGGCGCCGACCAGCAGAAGAAGGTCGGCCTGCTCTCGGGCGGTGAGCGCAACCGGGTCCACCTGGCCAAGACGCTCGCCAACGGCGGCAACGTCCTGATGCTCGACGAACCGACCAACGACCTCGATGTGGAGACCCTGGGCGCCCTGGAAAGCGCGCTGGAGGATTTCCCGGGCTGCGCCGTGGTCATCAGCCACGACCGCTTCTTCCTGGACCGGCTGGCCACCCACATCCTGGCCTTCGAGGGCGACAGCAAGGTCGAGTGGTTCGAGGGCAACTTCGAGGCCTACGAGGAGGACAAGATGCGCCGCCTCGGCTCCGACAGCATCATCCCCCACCGCATCAAGTTCCAGAAGTTCACCCGCTAGCCGGCGGACCCTCGGCGACTCCCTGGGTTGCGGCGCCGCCGAGCTTCGCCATAAGGTAGCCCCTCGCGAAGCTGGGGGGCGCGTGGTGTACGGAAGATCGTGGGCAGGTAGTCGGCGGCCGTCCCGCCCCGCGGCGCTGCGGACGTGAGCGACGTCGTCGGGACGAGCGGCCCGGACACCCTGGCCGGCTCCGCGGCGGCCGAGAGCCTCTCCGGCCTGGCCGGCGACGACCTCATCCGGCCCGGCGGCGGAAACGACACCGTCGACGGCGGCGCGGGCGTCGACGTCATCTCCTATGACAACGCTACCGGCGGCGTCGCCGTCTCGCTGTTCCCCTCGCCAGGCGGACCGCAGATCTCCAACGCCGAGCATCTGTCCGGCGGTTCGTTCGGCGACACCCTCACCGGCGCGGCGGGCGACAACAGCCTCCGGGGCGGGGCGGGTGCGGACAGCCTGGATGGCGGCTTCGGCGCCGACACCCTGGTGGGCGGCGCGGGTGCGGACACCCTGCGCGGCGGCGAGGGGGCGGACCGGTTCGTCGTCGACGGGAGCGACTCCGCGGTGGAGGCGCCCGACGTCATCCTCGACTGGTCGAGCGACGACCGTCTCGCCCTGATCCTGAGCGGCGCCTACCAGGAGGCTTCGGCGCCCGACGCCGGCCGCGCCTACGCCGAAAGGCTGATCGCCGGCGGCGCACAGGTCGTCGCCATGGAGACGCCGGCCGGGGTCATCGTCTACTTCGATTCCGCCTATGACGGCGGCGGCGCGGAGAGCGCGATGCTGCTCGCGGGGCGCACGCTCGCCGACATCGACGGGGCCAACGTGGGCGCGCTCACCGTCCTGCCGACCATGCCCATGGGTCCGGCCGAGCCGACGCCCCCGCCCCCGCCGCCGCCGCCGCCCTCGGCGACCGCCGGCTCCGACACCCTGGCGGGGGGCGACGCCGCCGACGTCGTGGACGGGCTGGGCGGCGCGGATTCGCTGAGCGGCGGCGCGGGCGAGGACACCCTCAACGGCGGCGACGGGGACGACACCCTCGACGGCGGCGCAGGCGCTGACCGGCTGGCGGGAGGCGCCGGGGCGGACCGCTTCGTGGTCGGCGTCGGCCAGTCGGCGCCGGTCGCAGGCGAGTTCGACACCATCGCCGACATCGGGAGCAGCGACCGGCTCGTGTTCGCGGGCGGGCGGCTGACCGGCAGCCTGGTCGCCGGCCTGGACGCCAGGGACTTCGCGGAGGCGTTGACCCGCGCCAACACCTACATCGGGACCGGCCAGGCCAACTTCGTCTTCGTTCGGGTGTCCAGCAACGAGGCCTACATCTTCGTCGACAGCCGCAACGACGATGGCCAGGCCGACGACGTCGTGCGGACCGCGAGTCTCGAAGAGAGCGCCTTGCGGTCTCTCCTCGTCGGGGCGCTGGCGGTCGTGGACCCGGAGCGACCCGCCATTCCCGGTCCGGGCGCGCTGAATACGCGGACGACGGTCATCGGCAACATGGACGCCGCGCACCTGTCGGGCCTGCTCGAGGCGATCATCCTGCAGGCGGACGCCAACGCCTTCGTCGCCGACGACGGCGCCGGCCACCGGATCAGGATCGACGGTCTCGGGCTCGACTACGAGGGGCCGGAGCTCATCTCCGGCCAGATGACCGGCCTGCACTTCCGGACGCCCGGGTTCGAGTTCGACGTCCGGATGACCACGCCCGTCTCGCCGGCGCCGCTGGGCGGCTGGCTCCTGTACGACGCCGTGGGCGAGGCCTTCGCGACCCTGCTGCGCGGCGCCGACGGCATCGCCGCGGGGCTCGGCGCCGATCTGGTGCGCGGTTTCGACGGCGCGGACTACATCGAAGGCCGAGGCGGCTCCGACACCATCTTCGGCGGAGCCGGGAACGACCGCATCTTCGCCACCGCCGGCCTCGTCAGCCCGCAGGTGAACTCCGGCGGCTCCACCTATCTGCGCGGCGACGACGGCGCCGACACCATCTTCGGCGCGGCCGGCTTCGACGACATCAACGGCAACGCCGGCCACGACGTGGCGGTGGGCGGCGACGGCGACGACTGGGTCGTCGGCGGCAAGGACAACGACAGCCTGTTCGGCGACGCCGGCGCCGACCTCGTCTACGGGAACCTCGGCGACGACACCGGCGTCGGCGGCGACGGCAACGACATCGTCCGCGGCGGCCAGGGCGCGGACCGGCTCTACGGCGGCGCGGGGGCCGACTGGGTCTCGGGCGACCGGGGCGACGACACGGTCGCCGGCGGCGCGGGCGCCGACATCTTCCACGGCTCCCAGGACGCGGGCATCGACCGGGTGCTGGATTTCTCCGTCTCGCAGGGCGACCGGGTCCAGCTCGATCCCGGCACCACCTATACGCTGCGGGAGGTGGGATCCGACACGATCATCGACATGGGCGCCGGCCACCAGATGATCCTGCTGAACGTCGAGCTCGCGTCCCTGCCACCCGGCTGGATCTTCGGGGCCTGATCCCGGCCGGCGGGCGCGGAAGTCGAGCGACTACAGGGGCTTAAGGCGACGCTTCGCCGTCATTCGGCCACGGTCCTCGGAGACACGCGAGGTTTGCCCGCCGTGCAGCGACCGATCGCCTGCGCGCGGCTTCACGCGAGCTGAGTGACACCATGGCCGAGTTTGTGGGCACGCCCGAGAGCGACACCCTGACCGGGGGCGCGGAAGACGACGTCCTGCGCGGCCTGGGGGCCGGCGACCGGCTGCTGGGCGGCGCCGGCGCCGACACCCTGGAGGGCGGCGAGGGCGGCGACTTCCTGGTCGGCGGCGCAGGCGACGACCGCTACGACGGCGGCGCCGGCGTGGCCGAAGACCGGCAGTGGAACCCGCAGAACGCCTTCGACACCTGGAACGACCCGTTCAACGCCAGCGACGCCGTGAGCTTCGAGGGCGCTACGACCGCGATCGTGGCCTCGCTGATGATCACCGGGCCGCAGTCCACGGGGGAGGGCCTCGACACCTTCGTGGGCGTGGAGCAGCTCTGGGGCTCGCCGTTCGGCGACATCCTGGCCGGCGACAACGGCCGCAACCGCCTCTACGGCTTCGACGGGAACGACACGCTCTCGGGCATGGGCGGCGACGACGTCCTGGCCGCCCAGGCGGGCGACGACGTGCTGGACGGCGGCGACGGCCACGACTGGCTGTTCGGCGGCTTCCTCAGCGACGTCACCCGCGAAGGGGCCGGCGACAACACCCTGCGGGGCGGGACCGGCGACGACAGCCTGATCGGCGGCGACGGCGCGGACCGGCTCGAGGGCGGGGCCGGCAATGACATGCTGCACGACTACGGCGGCATGCGGCAGTACGCCAACTTCGTCGCGCCGCCGGACCGCTTCCTGGGCGGCGAGGGCGCCGACACCATCAGCGCCGACGTGTTCGACGCCGAGGTGGACGGCGGCGACGGCGCGGACCGGATATCGATCTCCACCATGCCCGAGCTCCTGCAGGAGCCGAAGGTGCTGCGCTCGGTGACCGGCGGGGCGGGCGACGACTTCATCTCGCTCAACGTGCCCGGCATCGGCGACCGGTTCACGGTCGACGGCGGGGCCGGATCCGACACCCTGGAGATCTGGGGCTGGGATATCTCCGACGTCTACCTGAACCAGGCCCACGCCGGCGCGGGCGTGGTCGCCCTGGGCGTCGAGACGGTGACCTCCGACCAGGCCTGGCTGCGGGTCCACGGCGGCGAGGTGGCCGAGCGGATCCTGAACCACAACGGCAACGACTGGACCGACGGCGGTGGCGGCGGCGACGTCATCCTGGGCGACAGCGAGTTCGTCTCGGTGATCCCGATGGCGGGCCGTGACACCCTGTTCGGCGGGGCCGGCGACGACACCGTCCAGGGCATGGGCGAGGCGGACTACCTGCGCGGCGGCGCGGGGAACGACTCGGTCTCCGGCGGCGCGGCCTTCGACGACGCCCACGGCAACGAGGGCGACGACACCGTGGCCGGCGGCGACGGCGACGACTGGGTCGTGGGCGGCAAGGACCAGGACCTGCTGTCGGGCGACGCCGGCGGCGACATCGTCTACGGCAACCTCGGCGACGACACCCTGGATGGCGGCGAGGGCGCCGACATCGTCCGCGGCGGCCAGGGCGACGACCTGGTGCGGGCCGGCGCCGGCGACGACTGGATATCCGGCGACCGCGGAAGCGACACCCTCACGGGCGGCGCGGGCGCGGACATCTTCCACGGCTTCGCGGAGGCCGGGCTCGACCGGGTGACCGACTTCAACGCCGCCGAGGGCGACCGCGTCCAGCTCCTGCCGGGCGCGACCTATACGGCCAGCCAGGTGGGCGCCGACGTGGTGGTGGAGACCGGGCCGGGGGCCCAGCTCGTGCTCGTGGGCGTCACACTGTCGTCGCTTCCGAGCGGCTGGATCTTCGGGGCTTAGGGAGAGCGGATCATGGCGACGCGCACGGGCACGGCCGGCAACGACACCATCTTCGGCAACGACGAGAACGACCTCATCGACGCGCTGGGCGGCAACGACACGCTCGGCGGCGGCGGCGGCGACGACACCATCCAGGCCGGGCTCGGCGTGGACATCGTCTGGGGCGGCGCGGGCAGCGACGTGATCTACGGCGGGGCCGCCAACGACTCGATCCGCGCCGGCGACCGCGATTTCGACGACACCACCTCCGGGTCCGACGCCATGTACGGCGAGGGCGGCGACGACTGGATCTGGGGCCACAACGGCGTCGACACCCTGGTGGGCGGCGACGGCCATGACGTGCTGCAGGGCGGCCGCGGCGCCGACCGCTACGAGGGCGGGGCCGGCGACGACAGCCTGAACCTGACGCTCGGCGTGGCCTATGCCGACGGCGGCGACGGGCGCGACGTCATCACCATCGCGCGCGTGCAGCCGGGCGACACGCGGCAGCTGCACTCGGTCACCGGCGGGGCGGGGAACGACTGGATCATCACCGACGCCCTGCACGAGACCCGCTTCGTGGTCGACGGCGGGACGGGCGTGGACTGGCTGGAGCTGAACGACTGGCCCTATCCGGCCGCCGGCGCGCCGCCCTACCAGATCTGGCTGAACCAGGACGCCGCCGGCGAGGTGATCATCGCCCGCGACATCGAGAAGCTGATCCTGCGCACCCACGCCGGCGAGGTCCACGGCTCGGACCTGGCCGAGACGATCACCGCCTCTGACGGCGCCGACACCGTCCTGGGCGGCGGCGGGGGCGACCGGATCTGGGGCGACTGGAGCTATGCCGAGCAGTCGAACGACCTGCCGAGCTATGCGACCGGCGGGAACGACACCCTGATGGGCGGGGCGGGCGACGACACCCTCACCGAGATCGCCGGGTCCAACCTCGTCCGCGGCGAGGAGGGCAACGACGTCCTGCGGGGCGGCCTCGGCTTCGACGACCTGCACGGCAACATGGGCGACGACACCGTCTCCGGCGGGGCCGGCGACGACTGGGTGGTCGGCGGCAAGGACCAGGACGTGCTGTCCGGCCAGGCCGGCGGCGACATCGTCTACGGCAACCTCGGCGACGACACCCTCGACGGCGGCGAGGGGGCGGACATCGTCCGCGGCGGCCAGGGTCAGGACTCGGTGGTCGGCGGCGCGGGCGCCGACTGGATCTCCGGCGACCTGGGGCTGGACACCCTGACCGGCGGCGCGGGCGCGGACACCTTCCACATCTTCGCCGAGGCGGGCTGGGACCGGGTCACCGACTTCAACGCCGCCGAGGGCGACCGCGTCCAGCTCCTGCCGGGCGCATCCTATACGGTCAGCCAGATGGGCGCCGACGTGCTGGTGGAGGTCGGGCCCGGGCAGCTCCTGCTGGTCGGCGTGCAGCTCTCCGCCCTGCCCAGCGGCTGGATCTTCGGGGCCTGAGGCTTGCGCGGGGGCCCGGCCGGGCTAAGGGGGGACATGCTGATCCGTCCTGCCCGCGCCGAAGACGCCGCCGCCATCTGGTCGATCATCGGGCCGACCATCCGGGCCGGGGAAACCTATGCGCTCGACCCGGACATGAGCGAAGGCGAGGCGCTGGCCTACTGGCTCGCGCCGGAGAAGGAGACCTTCGTGGCCGAGGACGACGAGGGCCGGATCGTTGGGACCTACTTCATGCGGCCCAACCATGCCGGCGGGGGCGCCCACGTCTGCAACTGCGGCTACATGACCGGCGCCGCGGCCACCGGGCGCGGCGTCGCGCGCACCATGTGCGAGCATTCGCTTCGGCACGGCCGGGCCCGCGGCTACCGCGCCATGCAGTTCAACTTCGTGGTGAGCACCAACACGCGCGCGGTGCGCCTCTGGCAGTCGCTCGGGTTCGACATCGCCGGGCGGCTACCACTTGCCTTCAGACACCCGACGCAAGGCTATGTGGATGTGCTGGTGATGTTCCAGCCGCTCTGAGCGTCCGGCGTCGTCACAGCCGCACGATTGACGAGCCGGCGCCTTTTCCCCTCAACTGACGGTTGGGGGGCTATCCATGACGACCATCACCTTTCTGCGGCCGTTGCCGTTCAACGGCGACCCGGCCGCGCCAACTGGCGACTGGCTGCGCGCCATCCTGGGTGGCGCCGGACGCTACACCGTCACCTCCGTCACGCCCGAGAAGGTGATCCTGACCGGCGCCGCGGAATCCGGCATGGCCGGCTGGCGGATCGAGCTGACCCCGGTCGGCGCCTTCGCGCCGGGCCCGGCCGGCGGCGAGCCGTTCACCGGGGCCATCGCCGAGGTGGAGCTCTACGACGCGGCCGGCGCCCTGGTCAGCGTCATCACCGAGCTGCCGGCGACGGTCACCCTCGCGGCCATGGCCGCCGGTTTCCCGGGTCTGGTGGTGGAGTTCGTGGGCGCCTCGGGCGCCGACACCCTGACCGGTTTCGCGGGTGAGACCGTCATCGACGGCGGCGCGGGCGATGACGTGCTGCATGGCGGTCCCGGCGTGGCCGCCGACCTGCTGATCGGGGGGGCGGGCGCCGACACCCTGTCCGGCGGAGCCGGCAACGACCTGTTTCTGGCGGGCGACGGCGTCGACCGCATCGACGGCGGGGAGGGGGAGGACCTGGCCTTCCTCAACGAGGTCGAGCGCTTCGTCGAGGTCTGGATGGACCAGCCGGCGCCGGCCGGCGACCTGCGGCTCGACGGCGTCGAGCTGGTCGTTGTGGGCGAGCAGGGCTCGCGGATCCACGGCGGCGACCGCGCCGAGACCATGCTGGGGGGCGACGGCGTCGACCAGATGGCGGGGAACGGCGGCGATGACCTGATCGGCGGCCTTGCCGGCAACGACGTGCTGACCGGCGGCGCCGGCGACGACGTGCTGGAGGGCGGCTATGGGGCGGATCTGCTCGACGGCGGCGAAGGCTTCGACCTGGCCGACTATTACTTCTTCGCGGACGGCGGCCTGACCATCGACCTGCGGCTGACGACGGCCCAGCAGACCGGCCTCGGCCTCGACACCCTGCTGAACATCGAGGCGCTGTGGGGCTCGGACCACGGCGACAGCCTGACCGGCTCGGCCGTGGCCAATGTGCTGTACGGCGAGGGCGGCGACGACCGGATCGAGGGGCTGGAGGGCGACGACGAGCTCTGGGGCGACGCTGGCGCGGACCGGATCATGGGGGGCGACGGGAACGACCTCATCCTGGACACCTCCGGGGCCAACTTCCTGCGCGGCGGCGCGGGGAACGACTCCATCGCCGGCGGCTCGGGCTTCGACGACGCGCACGGCAACGAGGGGGACGACACCGTCCGCGGCGGGGCCGGCGACGACTGGGTGGTGGGCGGCAAGGACCGCGACGAGCTCCTCGGCGAGGCCGGCGCCGACATTGTCTACGGCAACCTCGGCGACGACTTCGTCCAGGGCGGGGACGGCGCCGACGTCGTGCGCGGCGGCCAGGGCCATGACATCGTCACCGGCGGGGCCGGCGACGACTGGCTCTCCGGCGACCGCGGCGACGACACGATCACGGGCGGGGCGGGGAACGACATCTTCCACGGCTCGCAGGACGCCGGCATCGACCGGGTCACCGACTTCCAGGCCGGCGACCGGGTGCAGCTCGATCCGGGCGCCACCTACGCCGTGCGCCAGGAGGGGCTGGACACCGTCATCGACATGGGCGGCGGGCACCAGATGGTGCTCGTGGGCGTCACCCTCAGCGGGCTGCCGGCCGGCTGGATCTTCGGGGCGTGAGGGGGCAAAGGTGGCTGGGGGACTAGGGGTGGCAAGCAGCGTGTTCGGAACAGCCAACGGCCCGTTCGCCGCGCCCGGCGAGACCACCGCCGGCGGCGCGGGCGCCGACACGATCACGGGGACTGGAGACGACGACTCGATCCAGGGCCGCGATGGCGACGACCTGCTGTCGGGCGGCGGCGGGGCCGACAGGCTGGAAGGCGGCAATGGGGCCGACACCCTCGCAGGCGGCGCGGGAGCCGATCAGGCCTATGGCGGAGACGGCGCCGACCTGTTCAGCGTCTCCCGGGGCGACGCGCCTCTCGATGGAGCCCGGAACTACATTCTCGACTGGAGCGCGGACGACCGGCTGCGCTTCGCCGGTCCGTCGGCGACCCTCGGCGACTATGTCGAGGGCGCTGCCGCCTCGGTCGACGAAGCTTACGCGCTTGCCAACCGCCTGATCGCCACCGGCGGCGTCAACTATGTCGCCGTGGCCGTGCAGTCCTCGGCCTGGGTGCTGGTGTTCGCCGACAGCGGCGATGACGACGGCGTTGCGGATGACGTCGTGATCCTTCCCTTCAGGACCCTGGCGGACATTCACTACGCGATGATCGTCTCCGGCGGCGCGACCCCGGTCGCCCGCCCCGGACAGGGCGCGCCGACGGCGGCGACGGGCCTGGCCACCCTGGCGGCGGACGCGCTGGCGGGTTCGGGCGGCGCAGATTCCCTCGACGGTCTGAGCGGCGACGACGTGATCCTCGGGGCGGCCGGCGCGGACACCCTTCTGGGCGGAGCCGGCTCCGATGTGCTGGCGGGCGGGGCCGGCGACGATCAGCTCGACGGCGGCTTCGACGGCGGCGACCTCGCGAGCTACGCGGATGCGACCGGCGGAGTGGTGGTGGACCTGCGCCTCACCACCTTCCAGGCGGTCGGCGGTGGCCTGGGTGTGGACCGCCTGGTCAGCGTTGAAGGGCTGGCGGGGGGCGCCTTCGCCGACACCCTGACGGGCAATGCGTTCGGGAACCTGCTGGACGGAGGCGATGGAGACGACCGCCTGGTGGGGGAGGAAGGCAATGACGACCTGCGCGGCGGAGCAGGGGCCGACACCCTGTCGGCGGGCGATGGCGACGACACTGTGTCGGGCGGCGACGGCGACGATTCCCTCGACGGCGGCGCCGGGGTGGATGTGCTCAGTTTCCGCCTCGCCGTCGAAGGCGTCAGGGTGGACCTCGAAAGCGGGCACGGGCGGGCCAGTCGTGTGGACGGAACCGACCGTTTCACCGGGTTTGAAAACCTCGAAGGCTCCGCCCATGGGGACACGCTCACCGGCGATGCGTTCGGCAACCTGGTCTCGGGCCTGGGGGGCGGCGACAGCCTCGATGGCGGCGGCGGCGGCGACACCCTTGACGGCGGCGATGGCGGCGACGTCCTGGCCGGCGCGGCGGGCGACGACCGGCTGATCGGCGGCTCCGGCGCAGACACGCTCAGCGGTGGAGCAGGCTTCGACACCTTCTGGCGCCTTCAGATCGGCCTCGTCCAACCGCCCACCTCGCCCGCCCAGGACGTCGTCCTCGACTGGTCTTCGGACGACCGCCTGGTGTTCGACACTGTCGCTGGCGGCGGCTACCTGGAAGCGACGCAGGCCACCTACGCGGAGGCCTACGCCTGGGCCAACCAGACGATCGCCGCCGGCAGCGCCCGCTATGTCGCCGTGCAGGTGGGTGCGGATGTGGTTGTATTCGCCGACGGCCTCAGCCGAGGAGGCGCCAGCGACGCCGTCATCCTAGCGAACCGCACGCTCTCGGACATCTCGTCGGATAACGTCCAGGGGGTGACCGGCTCGGTCGGCGGCTGGCCCGGCCCCGAGTCGATCTCCCTGGGGTCTGGGCCCGACACCTACAGCGGGGGCGCGGGCGCGGACACCATCCAGGGGCTGGCGGGCGCCGACAGCCTCGCCGGCGACGACGGCGGTGACCGTGTGCTCGGCGGGGCCGGCGACGATGACATCACCGGCGGCGCAGGCCTCGACTACCTGCGGGGCGAGGACGGTCATGACAGCCTCGAAGGCGGAGCGGACTTCGACGACATCCATGGCAACGCCGGCGACGACACCGCGTCGGGTGGCGACGGTGACGACTGGGTCGTGGGCGGCAAGGACCAGGACCGGCTGAATGGCGACGATGGATCTGACCTGGTCTACGGCAACCTCGGCGACGATACGTTGAACGGCGGCGTCGGTGCGGACGTGGTGCGTGGCGGCCAGGGCAATGACGTGCTGTTTGGCGGCGCGGGCGACGACTGGCTTTCCGGGGACCGCGGCGACGACACGATCACCGGCGGCGGCGGGGCGGACATCTTCCACGGCTCGCAGGACGCGGGCGTCGACCGCATCCTCGACTTCAACGCCGCCGAGGGGGACCGCGTGCAGCTGGATCCGGGCACGACCTACGAACTGCGCCAGATCCTCGACGATCTCTGGGTCTACATGGGTGGCAACCACCAGATGATCCTGGTCGGCGTGCAGGGCTCCAGCCTCCCCGCCGGGTGGCTTTTCGGTGTGTGACGCTGCCCGGCCCGAGCGTGTTGGCCACTTGACTTAAAGACATAAAGATATCTTTATATGGCCTATGACGCTCTCGGCGGGCCAGGCTGTTGACGTGCTGCGCGCGGCAGGCGAGCCGACGCGCCTGCGCATCCTGGCCCTGCTCGCCCGCGAGGAGCTGGCGGTGCTCGAGCTCTGCCGCGTCCTCGACCAGAGCCAGCCGCGCGTCTCGCGCCACCTGAAGCTGCTCGCCGAGGCCGGCCTGGTGGAGCGCTTCCCGGACGGGGCCTGGGTCTTCTACCGCCTTACCGGCGGCGGGCAAGCCGGCGAGCTGATCTCCGAGATGCTGGGCCGCATTGATCCGGCCGATCCGGTGCTGGCCCGCGACGCCGAGCGGCTGATCGCCGTGCGCGCCGAGCGCGCCGACGCGGCCTCCGAATACTTCGCCCGCAACGCCGCCCGCTGGGACGAGATCCGCTCGCTCTACGTCTCCGAGACCGCCGTCGAGGCCGCCATCCTGAAGGCCGCCGGCCGGGGCCCGTTCCGCCGGCTGGTGGACCTGGGGACCGGCGCCGGCCGCATGCTGACCCTGCTGGGGCCCCACGCCGAGCACGCGCTCGGCCTCGACCTCTCCCAGCAGATGCTGAACATCGCCCGCAACCAGGTGGCCGAGGCCGGCCTCGAGCGCTGCGAGCTGCGCCACGGCGACATCTTCGGCACCCGCCTGCCGGACGCCAGCGCCGACCTCGTGGTAGTCCACCAGGTGCTGCACTACCTGGCCGACCCCGCCGCGGCGGTCCGCGAGGCCGCCCGCCTCGTGGAGCCGGGCGGCAAGCTGATCATCGTCGACTTCGCGCCGCACAACCTGGAGTACCTGCGGGAGCAACACCAACACCGCAGGTTGGGCTTCTCCGACGCCGAGATGACCCGCTGGCTCGCCGAAAGCTCCCTCGTCCATGTCGACGTCGAAGCCCTCGCTCCCGCCCGCGACGGGGGCCTGACCGTGAAGATCTGGGTCGCCGAACGCGCCCGACAGCCGCAGAGGACTGCTGCATGACCGCCCTGGGTCCCATCGCCCGCGCCGGGGTCGGCGGCCGCCCGCGCCCGAACGTCTCCTTCGAGTTCTCCCCGCCGAAGACGCCCGAGGCCGAGGAGAGCCTGTGGGAGGCGATCCGCAGGCTCGAGCCGCTCGCCCCGTCCTTCGTCTCGGTGACCTACGGCGCCGGCGGCTCCACCCGCGACCGCACGCACCGCACCGTGCTGCGGATGCTGAAGGAGACGACGCTGAAGCCCGCCGCGCACCTGACATGCGTGGAGGCGAGCCGCGCAGAGGTGGACGAGGTGATCCGCGACTACTGGGAGGCCGGCATCCGCCACATCGTGGCGCTGCGCGGCGACCCGCCCGGCCAGATCGGCGGCGCCTACACGCCCCGCGCCGACGGTTACCGCAACGCCACCGAGCTCACCGCCGGCATCAAGGCGGTGGGCGACTTCGAGGTCAGCGTAGGCCTCTATCCGCAGGTCCATCCCGAGAGCAGCGGCATCGACCACGACATCGACGTCCTGAAGGCCAAGGTGGATGCCGGCGCGACCCGAGCGATCACCCAGTTCTTCTTCGATATCGACGGCTTCCTGCGGTTCATGGACCGGGTCAGGAAGGCCGGCGTCACCATTCCGATCTCGCCCGGCATCATGCCGGTGACCAACTACAAGGGCCTGAAGAAGATGGCCGGGCCGATCGGCATCGAGCTGCCGCAGTGGCTGGCCAACCTGTTCGACGGCCTGGACAAGGATCCGGAGACCCGCCGGCTGATCGCCGCCTCCGTGGCCACGGAGATGTGCGCCCGGCTCGCGGAGGAAGGCTTCGCCGACTTCCACTTCTACACCCTCAACCGCGCCGACCTGACCTACGCCATCTGCCGGGTCCTGGGCGTGCGCGAGACCGAACCCGAACCCCAGGAGGCGGCGGCATGACGAGGCAGGAGCGCATTGCGGCGCTGAAGGCCGCGGCCAAGGAACGGATCCTCATCCTCGACGGCTCGTGGGGGGTGATGATCCAGAAGCGCGGCCTCGACGAGGCGGACTACCGCGGCGACCGGTTCGCAGACGCGCCGGGCCAGCTGAAGGGCAACAACGACCTGCTGTGCCTGACGCGCCCGGACATCATCGCCGACCTGCACGACCAGTACTTCGCCGCCGGCGCGGACATCTCCGAGACCAACACCTTCTCGGCCACCTCGATCGGCCAGGCGGAGTACGGCCTGGAAGCCGCGGTCCGGGACATCAACCTGCACGGCGCGCGGATCGCCCGCGAGGCGGCCGACCGCTGGACGGCCAAGGAGCCGGGCAAGCCGCGGTTCGTGGCCGGCTCCATCGGGCCGCTGCCGGTGATGCTGTCCATGAGCTCGGACGTGAACGATCCCGGCGCGCGCAAGGTGACCTTCGAGCAGGTCTACGCCGCCTATTCGGAACAGGTGCGGGCGCTGCACGAGGGCGGCGTGGACCTGTTCCTGGTGGAGACCATCACCGACACCCTGAACTGCAAGGCGGCGATCAAGGCCATCCTCGACCTCGAGGACGAGGGCTACGAGCCGCTGCCGATCTGGATTTCGGGCACCATCACCGACCGCTCCGGCCGCACCCTGTCGGGCCAGACGGTGGAGGCCTTCTGGAATTCGGTCCGTCACGCCAAGCCCTTCGCGGTGGGGCTGAACTGCGCCCTGGGCGCCGAGCTGATGCGGCCGCACATCGCCGAACTGGCGCGGATCGCCGACACGCTTGTGTCGGCCTATCCGAACGCCGGCCTCCCCAACGCCATGGGCGAGTACGACGAGACCCCCGACGAGACCGGCCACGCCCTGCACCAGTGGGCCGAGGACGGGATCGTCAACATCCTGGGCGGCTGCTGCGGGACGACGCCCGACCACATCCGGCACGTCGCCGACGAGGTGCGTGGCCTGAAGCCGCGGCAGGTCCCCGAGCGGCCGACCGCCATGCGGCTGGCGGGCCTCGAGCCGTTCGAGCTCGCCTGATGCGGGCGCCGGACTGGTACGAGGCCTGGTGCGACGAGGCGTTCGACGCCTTCATGGCCAAGCAGAAGCGCGCGACGGAGACCTACCGGCTCGGCGAGTGGGCGCGGTACGACTACGACACCGACGCCGGCGTCCTGACCTTCTCCGACGCGAACGGCCCGCGGGTCGTGGCCGACATCCAGGTGCTCGGCACGACCGCCCCGTCCGACTGGCTCTGGGGCTGGGCCAACTCCATCTGGCCGCCGGCTACGGTGGCCGACGCGGAGCGGGTCCGCGCCTTCGGCGCCGAGCACGGCATCGAGGAGCTGACCACCGAGTCCCTCGTCAGCGACGACCTGGACGGCCTCGGCTGGATGCTGGCGGCGATCGCCACGCGCATCCTCGACGCCGAGGGGGCGTACCGCGCGCCCACCGAAAACGGCGGCCTCTACCTCGTGATGCGTACCCTGAGATCTGTGAGCTGATGCGACCCATCTTCATCAACGTCGGCGAGCGGACCAACGTCACCGGTTCGGCCAAGTTCAGGAAGCTGATCGCGGAGGGGAACTACCCCGAGGCGCTCAGCGTGGCGCGCCAGCAGGTGGAGGCGGGGGCGCAGGTCATCGATGTCAACATGGACGAGGGGCTGCTGGACTCGGTCGGGGCCATGCGGACCTTCCTCAACCTCGTGGCGGCCGAGCCGGACATCGCGCGGACGCCGGTGATGATCGACTCGTCCAAGTGGGAGGTCATCGAGGCCGGGCTGCAGTGCGTGCAGGGCAAGTCGATCGTCAACTCGATCAGCCTGAAGGAAGGCGAGGCCAAGTTCATCGAGCAGGCGAAGAAGTGCCTGCGCTACGGGGCCGCGGTGGTGGTCATGGCCTTCGACGAGGTGGGCCAGGCCGACACGGCGGACCGCAAGGTCGAGATCTGCAAGCGGGCGTACCGTATACTGACAAATGAGGTCGGCTTCCCGGCCGAGGACATCATCTTCGACCCCAACATCTTCGCCGTGGCGACGGGGATCGAGGAGCACGACAACTACGCCGTCGACTTCATCGAGGCGACCCGGCGGATCAAGGCCGAGCTGCCGCACGCGCGGGTCTCGGGCGGCGTCTCGAACGTCAGCTTCTCGTTCCGCGGCAACGAGCCGGTGCGGCGGGCCATCCACTCGGTGTTCCTGTACCACGCGATCGCCGCGGGCATGGACATGGGCATCGTCAACGCCGGCGACCTGCCGGTCTACGACGACATCGAGCCGGAGCTGCGCGAGGCGGTGGAGGACGTGATCCTCAACCGGCCGCAGCGCCACCCGGAGATGAGCAACACCGAGCGGCTGGTGGAGCTGGCGCCGAAGTACAAGGGCCAGAAGGGCGAGGCCAAGGGCCCGTCGCTGGAGTGGCGCAACACCACCGTCGCCGAGCGGCTGAAGCACGCCCTGGTCCACGGCGTCACGGAGTTCATCGAGGCCGACACGGAAGAGGCGCGCCAGCAGGCCGAGCGGCCGCTGCACGTCATCGAGGGCCCCTTGATGGACGGCATGAACGTGGTCGGCGACCTGTTCGGCGCGGGCAAGATGTTCCTGCCGCAGGTGGTCAAGTCGGCCCGGGTGATGAAGCAGGCGGTGGCCTACCTGATGCCGTTCATGGAGGCCGAGAAGGAAGGCAAGCCGCGCGAGCACGCCGGCCGGATCCTGATGGCCACCGTCAAGGGCGACGTCCACGACATCGGCAAGAACATCGTGGGCGTGGTCCTGCAGTGCAACAACTACGAGGTCATCGACCTGGGCGTCATGGTCCCGGCCGACCGGATCCTCGACGAGGCCGAGAAGCAGAAGGTCGACATGGTCGGCCTCTCGGGCCTGATCACGCCCAGCCTCGACGAGATGGCCTTCGTGGCCGGCGAGATGGAGCGGCGGGGCTTCAAGATCCCGCTGCTGATCGGCGGGGCGACGACCTCGAAGACCCACACGGCGGTGAAGATCGCGCCGAAGTACAAGTCCGGCCCGACCACCTATGTGCTGGACGCCAGCCGGGCGGTGGGCGTGGTCTCCAACCTGCTCTCGCCCACCGAGCGCGACCGGGTGATCGCCGAGACCGCGGTCGAGTACCAGAAGGTGCGCGAGCAGTACGCGCGCGGCCAGGGCAACCGGGCGCGGGCCACGCTGAAGGAGGCGCGCGACAACGCCTTCACGCCGGACTGGACGGCCTACGACCCGCCGAAGCCGTCGTTCCTCGGGACCCGGGCGTTCGGGCCCTACGACCTGAACGAGCTGCGCCGGCACATCGACTGGAGCCCGTTCTTCGCCAGCTGGGAGCTGGTCGGCCGGTTCCCGCAGATCCTCGAGGACGACGTGGTCGGCAAGGCCGCCACCGACCTCTACGAGGACGCCCAGCGGATGCTGGACCGGATCATCCAGGAGGGCCTGCTGGAGGCGCGCGGGGTGGTGGGCTTCTGGCCGGCCAACGCCGACGGCGACGACGTGGTGCTCTACGCCGACGAGGACCGGACGACGGAGCTCGCCCGGCTGCACACCCTTCGCCAGCAGATGCTGAAGTCGGGCGACGGGGCCAATGTGGCGCTGGCCGACTTCGTGGCTCCGGTGGGGACCAAGCCCGACTGGGTGGGCGGCTTCGCGGTCACCGCCGGCCATGGTGAGCTGGAGATGGCGGCGGAGTTCCGCGCCAAGGGCGACGACTATTCGGCGATCCTGTCGACGGCGCTGGCCGACCGGCTGGCCGAGGCCTTCGCCGAGGCGCTGCACCGGAAAGTGCGCACCGAACTCTGGGGCTACGCGCCCGACGAGGCCTTCGACCTCGACCTGATGATCGGCGAGAAGTACCGCGGCATCCGGCCGGCCCCGGGCTACCCGGCGCAGCCCGACCATACCGAGAAGACCACCCTGTTCCGCATCCTCGACGCCACGGCCCAGACCGGCCTGGTGCTCACCGAGGGCCTGGCCATGACCCCGCCGGCGGCGGTCTCGGGCCTCTACTTCGCCCACCCGGAGGCGCACTATTTCGGCGTCGGCCGCATCGAGCGCGACCAGGTCGAGGACTACGCCCGCCGCAAGGGCTGGGACCTGGCGACGGCGGAACGCTGGCTCGCCCCGATCCTCAACTACGAGCCGGCGTAGGGCGCTCCTCTCCCGCGAGGCGGGGCCCGGGGGGAGAGGGTAGGGAGAGGGGCGGCTGGGCCGCTGAACCCTTCCCGACTTGGGAGCGAGGACCCTTGGACGGACGCTGGGGCCCGGGCGAAGACCGCGCCGCCCCTCTCCCTACCCTCTCCCCTCCCACTGCGTGTGGGGGGAGAGGAGGTCTGTGCGCGCGGATTGGGTCCATGGCGGACGTTCGCGCCTTTCGCTGCGCCGGGGCGGACTGCTAGACCGTCAGTCTCGCATGTGCAGTAGGGGGCGTTCGATGAGGCGGTATCTTCTGGGGGCGGTGGCGGCGGTGGCGCTGGTCGGCGGGGCGCAGGCGGCGGAGCTGTCGCAGGCCGACCGGGCGCAGATCGTCGCGAGCGTCGACAAGGGCGCGCCCCGGCTGGCGCAGGTGGCCAACGAGATCTGGGGCTACGCCGAGGTCGGCTACCAGGAGCACAAGAGCTCGGCGCTGCTGCAGTCGGATCTGAAGAAGGCGGGCTTCAAGGTCGAGCCGGGCGTCGCCGGCATGCCCACCGCCTTCGTGGCCAGCTTCAAGACCGGCGAGGGGCCGGTGCTGGCGGTGCTGGCCGAGTTCGACGCCCTGCCGGGCCTGGCCCAGGCGGCCGAGCCGGCGCGCAAGCCGATCCCCGGGATCGCCGGCCACGCCTGCGGCCACCATGTGTTCGGCGCCGCCTCCGTGCAGGGCGCCATCGCGCTCAGCCAGTGGATGAAGGCCAATGGCGTGAAGGGCGAGGTGCGGGTGTTCGGCACGCCGGCCGAGGAGGGCGGCTCGGGCAAGGTCTACATGGTCCGCGCCGGCCTGTTCCAGGACGTGGACGCCACCCTGCACTGGCACCCCGGCGACGCCAACGACGCCAGCCAGGGCGTCAGCCTCGCCAACATCAGCGGCAAGTTCCGGTTCACCGGCGCCTCGGCGCACGCGTCGGCCGCGCCCTGGCGCGGGCGCTCGGCGCTGGACGGCGTGGAGGTGATGAACGCCGCGGTGAACATGATGCGCGAGCACGTGCCGGACGGGACGCGGATCCACTATGTCGTCACCGACGGCGGCTCGGCCCCCAACGTCGTGCCGGAGAAGGCCGAGGTCTACTACTACGTCCGCCACCGCGACCCGCAGGTGGTGCGCGACGTGACCGCCCGCCTGCAGAAGGCGGCCGAGGGCGCGGCGCTGGCCACCGAGACCAAGGTGACCTTCGAGCAGACCGGCGGCGTCTACAACATGCTGCCCAACGAGACCCTGGCCAAGGTGATGGACCAGAACCTGCGCCAGGTGGGCGGGGTGGTCTGGAACGCCCAGGAGCGGGCCTTCGCCGAGGCCATGGCCAAGCAGCTGCCGGCCAACAACGCCAAGCTGGAGAGCGCGGCCGAGATCCAGCCGCTGCGCATCGGCGGCGACGGCGGCGGCTCCACCGACGTGGCCGACGTGAGCTGGGTGACGCCGACGGTCGGCATGCGCGCGGCGACCTGGGTGCCCGGCACGCCGGCGCACAGCTGGCAGGCCGTGGCGGCCGGCGGCACCAGCATGGCCGCCAAGGGCGGGGTGGTGGCGGCCAAGACGCTGGCGCTCACCGGCGCGGCCCTGTTCCGCGAGCCTGCGCTGATCGCGACCGCCAAGGCCGAGCTGGAGCAGAAGCGCGGGCCGGGCTTCGCCTACAAGGCCATGGTCGGCGACCGCGCGCCGCCGCTGGACTACCGGGCGAAGGCGGGCGCGGAGGAGTAGGCTTCGTCATCCCCGGGCTTGTCCCGGGGATCCATGCCGCCGGCGCGCGGGGGCTGCCTGCAGGCTCCTGCGATCATGGGTGGCCGGGACAAGCCCGGCCATGACGAGTGGTGTGATTGAGGGGCCGCAGCGCCCCCTCCACCGCAAGCGGGGGACGAGCGGGCCTCCTCTCCCCCGACGCGGGACGCGCGGGGGGAGAGGGTAGGGAGAGGGGTGGCTGGGCCTCTCCGTCTCCACCGCGTCGATCCGAGGATCCTTGCCGGGGCTCTCGGGAGGTGGCGCGGCCGGCGCCGCCCCTCTCCCTACCCTCTCCCCTCCCACTGCGTGTGGGGGGAGAGGAGGGGGTGGCCTCCGCGATTTCAGTGTTGCAGGCTCCGCGCCTCTTCGAGCGGCGGAGGCGGTGATGCGGGTGGTCTGGGGGGTCGTGGCGGCGGTGGCGCTGGGGGCGGGCGCGGTGGCGGCGCAGCAGGCCTTGCTGCCGGCGCCGGTGGTGCAGGCGCAGGACCTGACGCGGGTCTCGCCGCACGTGCAGGTGATCCCCGACCGCGGCCTCTCGGGCCTGCCCAACGTGGGCTTCATCGTCGGAAGCAAGGCCGTGCTGGTGGTCGACACCGGGCTCGGGCCGCCGAACGGCGAGACGGTGGCGGCGACAGCCAGGCGGCTCGCGCCGGGCCGCAAGATCTACCTCGTGGCCACCCACGCCCATCCCGAGCACGACCTGGGCGCCCAGTCGTTTCCGGCGGGCGCGGTGCTGATCCGCTCGTCGGTGCAGGCCGGCGAGGCGGCCGCGGACCTGCGGGTGGCGGCCGCCTTCGCCGAGCGCGGGCCGGACTGGGCGGCGCTGCTGAAGGGGGCGGTGTTCCGGCCGGCGGACCTGACCTTCGCGCGGCGCCACGTGCTGGACCTGGGCGGGGTGAGCGCCGAGATCGAGGCCATGGGCCCGGCGCACACGCCCGGCGACACCATCGTCTGGGTCCCGGCCGACGGGGTGCTGTTCTCCGGCGACCTGGCCATGAAGCTGCAGCCCTCGATGGCGACGCCCACGGCGACGCTGGCCGACTGGCGCCGCGTGCTGGACCGGCAGGCGGAGCTGGAGCCCAGGATCGTCGTGCCGAGCCACGGGCCGGTGGGCGACGCGGGCTTCATCGCAGGCTACCGCGACTACCTGGCCGAGGTGGCGCGGCGGACGGCCGAGGCGAAGCGGGCGGGCCAGGACCCGGCCCAGGCGGTGGAGACCGTCGCCGCCGCCATGGCCGACCGCTACCCCGACCGGGCGCGGCTCGGCGGGGCGGTGCGGATGGCGTGGAAGGACGTGGAGGGGTGAGGGGCGTGAGCGCCCCCTCCTCCTCGATGGAGGAGGGGTAGGGGAGGTGGTGTGGTCGCGGCGGTGAAGGACGTCCCGTCTCGGCGCCGACCTTGAGCTTCGCCCGGGCCCCTGCCCACACCATCCCAACCCTTCCTCCATCGAGGAGGAAGGGCTCGCGTGTTGGCGTCAGCAGGAGGCGCCGACGCGCATCATGGCCTTGTATTCCTCCAGCGTGGTCTTCAGGCCGACGCGGCGGCGGAGCTCGTCGACGCGGGCGGGGTCCTCGAGGGTATAGATCTGCAGCTTGCCGTCCTGACAGGAGGCCTGGCTGCCGTAGCGCTGGGGCCGGCCCTCGAACATCTCCAGGCGGTCGTAGAGCAGGGCGTAGTCCGGGCCGGCGACCTCGTCGCGGCTGACCAGCACCTCCATCCGCTTCAGCACCTGTTTCTGGAAGTCGCGGTCGGAGGAGTGCTGGACGATCAGCCAGGCGTTGCGGGCGGCCTCCTTGCCCTCGCGGCTGTGGCGGAACCAGCCGTCGGCGGGGAGCACGGTCTTCAGCCAGCGGGTGTTGTCCTCGTCGATCGGCGTGAGTTCGCGCCAGACCTCGGCGAGGACGGCCCGCTTCTCGGGCGCGGGCAGGTCGGAGACCATGATCGGCGTCATCGCCCGGCGGCCGGCCTGCTCCAGGGCCACGCGGCGGGCCAGCTCCTCGACCACCCCGGCGGGCAGGGGGAGCGCGGCCTGTTCGGCGCGGACCTTGGCGAACTCGGCCTTCCAGCCGGCGAGGGCCTGCTGGGCGGCGGGGGAGAGGGCCGGGGCCTCGGCCGGGGGCGGCGGCGCGGGCTGGGCCGGGGCCGGTTGGGCGGCGGCGAGGGCGAGGGCGGCGAGGACGGGGACGAGCATCCGGGGCTCCGGGTTGGGCAAGGCGAGGCTAGGCCGGGACGGGGGCGATGGGGAAGGCCCCGCGGCGGTATGCGGCCTTCCCTCTCCCGCTTGCGGGAGAGGGCCGGGTGAGGGCGGCGCGGGAGGCGGGGCATCCCCCGCGTCGGACCCGCGCGCACGGGTCCCCCCGGAGCGACTGACCCGAGCGCCTGCGCCGCCCTCACCCCGACCCTCTCCCCCGCTCCGCGCGGGAGAGGGGGTGGCCTGTCCCGCCGCACGGTCCATGAGGCCACTGGGCTCATGGACTCGGCTCCGCCCGCCATCGCTGCCGCGATGGGGGAGGTGAAGGGCGCGTCATGTATGCTGGGCGAGTCCCGTTTGCTGGAAAGGCGCGTCCCGATGCTGGTCGGCAGCTGTCTGTGCGGTCGTGTGGCCTACGAGGTCGCCGCGGAGGTGGAGGGCGTCGCCCACTGCCACTGCGAGACCTGTCGCAAGGCGCACGGCGCGGCCTTCGCGAGCATCGCGTCCGTGCCGCGCGACCGGTTCCGCTGGACGAGGGGCGAGGAGGCGCTGAGCGCCTTCGAGTCCTCGCCGGGCAAGATCCGGCGCTTCTGTTCGACGTGCGGCTCGCAGCTCGTCGCCGAGCGGACCGGCCAGCCCACCGTCATGCTCCGGATGGGCGGCCTCGACACCCCGGTGACCGCGGAGCGCCAGTGGCACATCTGGCGGTCGGACGGCGCCAGCTGGTACGACCCCGACAAGGTGTGGCCGCAGCTGCCGGAGGGGTTCCCGCGGGGGTGAGGGGCTTCCCTGCTCGCGCTGGCTGGAGAGGTAGCCGATCCGCTCCACTGACAGTGCGGGTGCTCGATGGCATGGTCGCGCGTGGGCAAGGGCCAAACAGGGGCTTTTCACAATGATGGGGGTCCCACCACCGGAGCCGCCGGGGCAGGTCATGACGGTCGAGCAACAGGCCGATCTCGACTGCCTAACGCTTGCAAGGGGACTGGACGGACGGCCGTCGCCTCTCTTTGGGAAGGTCGATCCTGAGCGGATGACGCGCGTGTTCTCGGACCGGCTCCGGCGGAGCGACTCCTCTAGGGACTGGACGTCGCTCGCCGGCGACGGCTCCGCTGTTCGGTTCGGATGGTACCTGGGCCACGTCGACGCTTGTGCAGTGCGCCTGAACCAACCGACCGCACATCCGCGGTTGCGGCCGGAGAGCGTCAGGGCCTCTGTCTGGTTGGACGCCCACGAGGCGCAGTGGCACGCGACCATCGAAGACGCCCCAAAGGGCTACCGGTTCATCGTGGATTGCGTGCGCGGGTGCATCCCACCGATGCGCTACGTGCAGGACATCGGGGATGCGCCGATCAGCCTGTTCAGGCCGTGGGATGGGGACGACCTCGTATACTCCATCTGGGCCGGCGGATCGGCGTACCGGGTCCGGGTCTGGAAGGTGAGCCTGGGGGGCGTGAGCCAGGTTCTCGACGCCTCAAGCCGTGGTCGCCCGGACATCCTCTCTGCGGCCGATGGGACGCCGGTGGTTCGCACATATGAGGCGGAGAGCGGGGTGGGGCCGCGAAGTCCAGTGGCATGGGAATACCGTGGCGGCGTCTTCATCAAGGACCCGCAGGAGAGCCGCTAAGCGACGTGCTCTCGGCGTCCTCGCATCGGGCGCAGTCCTGCGCCGAAGGCCATGGCGGCCAGTCTGCCTGCCGGACCAGGCGTCTCAAGGACCGGCCGCAGGCCGGCCGCGGGGCGGCGGCGCCGGAGGCGCCGTCCTTGACACGCCTGGACCGGCAGGCTCGCGATCAACCATGGACTTAAGGGCGGGAGGGGGCGGGCGGCTCCTCTCCCCCGACCCGGCACCCGCGGGGGGAGAGGGTAGGGAGAGGGGCGGCGCAGGAGGGGCGGCGCGACGGATGGCAGGCGAGGGCCCTCGACCCGGCATCGGGCGACGGCGGCAGCGGCCGCGCCGCCCCTCTCCCTACCCTCTCCCCTCCCACTGCGTGTGGGGGGAGAGGAGTCTCCATGTTCCCTGTTTGTTCTTGACATTCCGGGGGGGCTGAGGCAGGGTTAGGGCTGGGCGCGGTGCGGGCCGCGGCCGGGATCTGAACAGCAGGATCGGGCGATGGCGGACGGGGCGGGCGGCAGTCCGGCGCGGCCGGGCGCGGCTGCGCCGGGCATGAGCGTCTATACGGAAGCGCTGGGGCAGGCGATCTGCCGGCGGGTGCTGGCGGGGGAGAGCCTGCGGGCGATCTGTGCGGAGCCGGGGGCGCCGCACCGCACGACCCTGCGCGGTTGGATGGCGCGGCATCCGGAGTTCGCCCAGGGATTGGTGGCCTCGCAGCAGGCCGCACGGTTGGCCTGGCGGCGGCGGGACCGGGCCTGCTTCGCGCACCTGGCGGCGCGGCCGAAGCCGCCGCGCGGGGGCAAGCCCTCGACCTACACCCCGGCCATGGGCGAGGCGATCTGCGCGCGGCTGATGGAGGGCGAGAGCCTGACCGCCATCGCCCGCGACCCGGCCATGCCGGCCTATGCGACGATCCTCGGCTGGGTGCGGCGCCATCCCGAGTTCGAGGACATGTACGCCCAGGCCCGGCAGGTGCAGGCCGACTACTTCTGCGACGAGGCGCGCGACGTGGCGCTGGCCGCCACGCCGGAGACCGTGTGGGTGGCGCGGCTGTGCTTCTCGGTGATCCGCTGGCAGGCGGCGCGGCTGGCGCCGCGCAAGTACGTCGAGCGCCTGGCGGTGATGGAGGCGAACGAGGCCCGGCGGCGGGCCGAGGCCGAAGCCGCGGCCCAGCGGCCCGACCGGCTGATCTGCGTCACCCGTTTCGAGCGTTCGCCGGACGGCAAGACGATCCTGGCCGTTCCGCCGCGCAACGCCGAGGAGGAGGCGCGCTGGGAGGCCGCCCACGGCAAGCCCTACGACGGGCCGCTGTACCAGGTGGTGGACCGCTGGGCGGCGCGGTAGCGGGCGCCGGGGCCGGCGCCTAGATAGTCCCGGCAGGCGGGGATCGGCAGGCAGCTGCGAGGGAACGGGCCGGGTGTTCGAGTGGGTCGTGGGCGTGGTCGTGGGCGCGGGGCTGGTGGGCGTGGCGCTGCTGATGTTCGGCGAGAACCTCGTGCCGCCGATCCCCTCCGAGGTGGTGATGCCGCTGGCGGGGTTCGCGGCGGCCCAGGGGCACCTGAGCTTCCCCGGGGTGGTGGCGGCCGGCACGGCCGGGGCGGTGGCCGGCGCCTCCTTCTGGTACGTCGTGGGACGGCGGATCCCGGAGGCGCGGCTGAGGGCGTGGGTGGAGCGGCACGGCCGCTGGCTGACCATCGACACCGAGGAACTGGATCGGGCGCAACGGGCCTTCGCGCGGCGCGGCGGCTGGGCGGTCTTCCTGGGGCGGCTGATCCCCGGGGTGCGGACCTTCGTCTCGGTCCCGGCGGGCGTGGTGCGGATGGCCTGGTGGCGGTTCCTGGGCTGGACGGCGCTGGGCACGGCGGTCTGGACCCTGTTCCTGGCCGGCGCGGGCTACCTGCTGGCGGCGGAATACCACCTCGTGGAGCGCTGGATGGACCCGGTGAGCGAGGTGGTGCTGGCCGGCGTGGTGGTCCTCTACGTCTGGCGGGTGGCGCGGCGGCGCAAGCCGGGCTGAGCCAGGCGGCGCCCCTTGGGTTGTGTGGCAGGAAAGGCGGGAAATACGTCATTTCGGCCAAGCGGCGCGGGGCCTAGCTTCGGTCGCCTGACAAGGAGGCGCCCATGTCCCTCATCCGGATCGCGATCTTCCTGGCCGGCCTCGCCGCCGGGCTGATCCAAGCCGGCGTGGCCGCGGCCCGGCCGCTGGTGGTGATCCTGGCCGATGCGCGCGGGACGGTGGCCACCGACCTGCTCGCGCCCTACGCCATCCTCGCGGAAAGCGGGGCGGTGGAGGTGAAGGTGGTCGCCGCGAGCCGGGCGCCGGCCAGGCTGACGCCCGGCTGGGCCTGGGTCGAGCCGCAGATGACCCTGGCGGAGCTGGATCGCCGGCGGCCGGACGTGGTGATCGTGCCGGCCCTGGAGGTGGAGGCGGACGCGGCGCGCGCGGCCTGGCTCCGGGCGCAGATGCGGCGGGGCGCGCGGATCATGTCGATCTGCAACGGCGCCCGCGTGCTGGCCGGGGCGGGACTGCTCGACGGGCGGCAGGCGACGGTCCACTGGTACAGCCGCCGCGACATGGCCAGGGCCCATCCGGAGGTCCGCTGGCGCTACGACCGGCGCTGGGTGAGCGACGGGCCGGTGACGACCACGGCGGGGATCAGCGCCGGGGAGCCGGCGACGCTGGCCCTGCTGGGCGAGCTGGCCGGCGAGGCGGTGATGCGCGACACCGCGCGCCGGCTGGCCCTGCCGCTGCCCGACGTGCGGCACGACGGCGACGACTACCGGCTGACCGCGACGGGCATGCGGACGGGGGCGCGCAACCGGCTGGCCTTCTGGACGCACGAGGACGTGGCCCTGCCGATCGGCCCCGGCTTCGACGAGCTGGCGTTCGGCACGGCGCTGGACGCCTGGTCGCGGACCTGGCGCTCCACCGCCTGGGCGACGGGGCCGGCGGCGGTGCGCTCGCGCCACGGGCTGGTGGTCCGCCGGGCGGCGACCCCGCCGGAGCGTTTCGACCGGACGGTGGGGCTGCCGGGGCCGGACGTGATGCGGCGGACCTTCGCCCAGATCGGCGCGGCCTACGGCGAACCCACCGCCCGCTTCGTGGCCCTGCAGTTCGAGCACCCCTGGGGCGCGGTCAGCCGCTGGTGAGGGCCGGGGCGGGCCGCGCGGCGTCCAGCCCGTGGTCGGCGAGGCGGGTCTTCAGCGCCGGGGCCATCCAGTCGAGGAAGGCGCGGACCTTCTGCGGCAGGCGGCCCTGGCCGGTGTAGACCAGGTGGACGGGGCGCGGGGCGATCTCGAAGGCGTCGAGCACGGTGACGAGGGCGCCCTCGCGGAGCGCGCGGACGGCCTGGTAGTCGAGCGCGCGGGTGACGCCGAGGCCGGCGCTCGCCGCCCCGATGGCGGCGGCGGCGGAGTTGAGCGTGACCCGGCTGCGGGGCTCGACGGTGAGCGTCACGCCGTCGCGGACGTAGCGCCACTGGAATGCCGCGAAGCCGCTGAAGCTGACGCCGTCGTGGGCGGCGAGGTCCTCGGGGGCCTGCGGCGCGCCGCGGCGGCGCAGGTAGTCGGGGCTGGCGCAGGTGAGCGGGCGCGCCGCGCCGACGCGGCGGGCCATCAGGCCGGAGTCGGCCAGCTCGCCCACGCGCACGGCGACATGGACGTGCTCCTCGGCGAGGTTCACCGGCGCGTCGGTGAGCGACAGGCGCAGGTCGATGCGCGGATGGGCGGCGAGGAACGCCGCGGCCAGGGGCAGGACGTGGAGCTCGCCCAGCAGGGTGGGGGCGGTGACGCTGAGCGCGCCGCGGGGCTCGTGGTATTCGCCGGCGGCGGTCTGCTCGGCCTCCTCGAGCTGGTCGAGGATGTGGCGGGCGGCGGCGGCGTAGGCGCGGCCGGCGTCGGTCGGCTCCGCCCGGCGGCTGGTGCGCACCAGGAGCTGGGCGCCCAGGTGGCGCTCGAGGTCGGCGACCTTGCGGCTGACCGTGGGAAGCGGGACCTCGAGCCGGCGGCCTGCGGCGGACAGGCTGCCGGTGTCGACCACCGCCAGGAAGGTCGCCATGGCGTCGAGACGGTCCATGCGGTGTCGTAGCACGGCCGTACGACCGCCGCACGACGGCGCCGGTGCGCCGGCGGGACGGACGCCCGCCGGCGCCTGGAAACCGGGCGTCAGGCCGTCTCGAGCGCCGCCTCGGCCGGCCGGGCCGCGGCGTCGTCCCCGCGGATGAAGGCCAGCAGGTCGGCGTTGATCACCTCGGCGTGGGTCGAGGCCATGCCGTGCGGCAGGCCGGGGTAGACCTTTAGCGTCCCCTTCTGCAGCAGCCGGATGGCCTTGAGCGCGGAGTCGGCCACCGGGACCACCTGGTCGTCCTCGCCGTGCATCAGGAAGACGGGGATGTCGATGCGCTTCAGGTCCTCGGTGAAGTCCGTCTCGGAGAACACCCGGATGCAGTCGTACTGGGCCTTGGAGCCGCCCAGCATGGCCTGCAGCCACCACCTGTCGATCAGGCCCTGGCTGACCTTCGCGCCCGGCCGGTTGAAGCCGTAGAACGGGCCCGCGGGGATGTCGCGGTAGAGCTGCGGGCGATCGGCCAGGTAGGCGGCGCGGTAGCCGTCGAACACCTCGACCGGCAGGCCCTCGGGATTGCTCTCCTTCCTGACCATCACCGGGGGGATGGCGCCGATCAGCACGGCCCTGGACGCCCGGTCGGTCCCGTGGCGGCCCAGGTAGCGGGCGACCTCGCCGCCGCCGGTGGAGTGGCCGACGTGGATGGCGTCCTTCAGGTCCAGCGCCAGGACCAGGGCGCGCAGGTCGTCGGCGTAGGTGTCCATGTCGTTGCCGTCCCAGGTCTGGTCGGAACGGCCGTGGCCGCGGCGGTCGTGGGCGATCACCCGGTAGCCGCGCTCGCCGAAGAACAGCATCTGGGCGTCCCAGTCGTCGGCGCTCAGCGGCCAGCCGTGGGAGAAGACGATCGGCTGCCCGGCGCCCCAGTCCTTGTAGAAGATCCGGACGCCGTCCTTGGTCGTGATGAAACCGGTGCTGTTGGTGCGGGCTTCCATGCCAGGTCTCCTTCGAAGGGCGCCGACGGGGGAGGTCGGCGGAGCGGAGCATGGCGCCGCCGGGCGGCGCGAAGCAGGGCCGTGGTGCGGAAGCGCGCCTCTCGCCGGGCGAGAGGGCGGCTCGACAGGGACGGCGCGTCGGGGCTCATCTGGCGGCCCAGTGTTGCGGAGGCCTGCGATGACCCACGAACCCCAGGACGCCGACCCGGACGCCGTCACCGTCACCGAGACGGGGGTGGGCCGCTTCCAGGTGGAGGTGCTGAGCGCGGGCGCGAGCTTCCTGGCCGACGAGCCGGCGGAGCTCGGCGGGCTGGGCTCGGGGCCGAACCCCTACGACCTGCTGGCCGCGGCCCTGGGGGCCTGCACGACCATGACGGTGCGGCTCTACGCCGAGCGCAAGGGCTGGCCGCTGAGCCGGGCGACCGTGCGGGTGCTGCACAGCCGGCCCAGCCCGCAGGGCCGCGACCGCTTCGCGCGCGAGGTGACGCTCGAGGGGCCGCTGGACGACGGCCAGCGGGCGCGGCTGCTGGAGATCGCCGGCAAGTGCCCGGTGCACCGGACGCTGGAGGCCGGCGCGGACATGGTCACGGTGCTCGCCCAGCCGCGTGGCCTGGAGGCGCCGCACGGCGGCGGCGGCGGCCACCTGCGCGACATGGAGGCGGCCTGCCGCGACTAGGGGGCCGCGTCGGCGTCGGTGACCGGGAAGGGCACGCCGGGCAGGTAGAGGCGGATCGGGCGGACCTCGTAGACGGCGGTGGGGTTGGCGGCCTGCAGGTCGCGGGCGGCCTGCACGGCCTCCTCCTCAGTGGCGCAGTCCAGCACGTAGAAGCCCAGCAGCTGCTCCTTGGTCTCGGCGAAGGGGCCGTCGAGGACGGCCGGCTGGCCGTCGGAGCCGCGCACCGTGCGGGCGTCGAGGGTGCGGCCGAGGCGGGCGGCGGGGCCGAGGCGGCCCTCCGCGGTGAGCCGGCCGTGGACCTTGTGCAGGTCCTCCATCAGGGCGGCGTCCTCGGGCGCGGTCCAGGACTCGACGATGTGTTCCTCGTGGTAGGCGAGGAGGGCGTAGAGCATGCGCGGGTTCCCTCTTTCTCGGGCGTGCAGGCGAAGGACGAACGGCGGCCGTGGGGGCCGACATGGTCCCGCCCGGATCACGGCGGGATGGCGGCGGGAGCGTCGCCTCCCTATCTGCCCTGTTCAAGCTTCACCACGGAGACTTCCCAGATGGCCCTGTCGCTCTACGACGCCGCGATCCCCGGCTACCTGCAGATGCTGAGGACGCTCGCCGCCCTGATGGACAAGGCGCAGGCGCATGCGGAGGCGACGGGGGCGGACCTGCTGGCCTATCTCGACGCCCGGCTCGCGCCGGACATGCATCCCTTCACCCGGCAGGTGCAGCTGGCCAGCGACGCGGCCAAGAGCGGGGCGGCCCGGCTGGCGGGCGTGACGCCGCCGAGCTTCCCGGACGTGGAGACCACCTGGGCCGAGCTGAAGGACCGCATCGCCCGGACCATCGCCTTCGTGGAGAGCGTCGACCGCGAGGCGGTGAACGGCGACGACAGCCGGATCATCGAGCTGCCGGTCCCGGGACGCACCCTGACGTTCACGGCGCGGGACTTCCTGCTGCGCTTCTCGCTGCCGAACTTCCACTTCCACGTGGTCACCGCCTATGGCCTGCTGCGCAGCCAGGGCGTGCCGATCGGCAAGCTCGACTACCTGGCGGGCGCGGTCGCGGCATAGCGCCGATATGTCGGGCATCCGACGTAACTCATTGTCACATAAAAGTTTCTAGCGTAACCAGGTGACATGATCCGCTAACCGTGTACCGTCGGCGCCTGCCACCATGGGGAGTGGGCGTTGAGGCCGAAGAGCCAGGGAAACGTGTTGCGTGCGGGCGCCCTGGCGCTCGGCCTGGCGGCGCCGGCCGCGGCCCTGGCGGCCACCCCCAGTCTCACCTGGTCGGGCGCGGAAGAGGTGGTCGTCCACTGCACCGTCCAGGCCCCCGGCCGCGACCCCGTGGCCCTGTCGCGGGCGCTCTGCGAACGGGTGCGGACCCTGGCGGCGCAGGGCGCGCCGATGCCGGTGCGCGCCGGCGTGAGCGGCTCGCCGATGCTGGAGCCCGCGACCGCCGTCAGCCTCATCGTCCATGCCGGCCTCCACCCCGCGCCCGGCGCGGCGGGCGAGGTGCTGGCCTTCACCATCCGGCCGTTCCGACGCGGGACGGAGGACACCCATCTGCTCGGCACGGTCCCCCGGATCGCGCCGGTCAGCGGCGGGGGCCTTGGGAGCCCCGCCGCCGACGCCGCCCTCGAGGCGGCGCTGGACGAAACCCTGCCTTGGCGCACGGCCGGAGGGCCGCGAGGACGCTGATCAACACCTAACCCTGACGGGGCTTCAAGAATGAGCGAGATCCTTCCGCACGATCCGGACCTCTTCGTCGACGACGATGACGCAACCCTGGATGGCCAGTCCGGAACATTCAACGGAAAGACGATCTGGACGCCGGAGGAGGCGGCCGAGTACCTGAACCGCAGCGGCACGGCCTGGGGCGTGACCGGCGTGCCGCGCGACGGCGACGCCACGGTCATCACCTACGGCTTCTTCTCTAGCCAGGAGGAGCTGGAGACCAACGGCTACGTCTACGAGCTGAACGGGTCCTACTACGGGCTCAACGAGTACTTCGGCTTCGGCGCCTTCACCGAGGCCCAGCGGGCCGCCGCGCGCGAGGCGATCCAGTACTGGGACGACGTGGTGGCGATCTCGTTCCAGGAAGCCCCGGTGGGCGAGGGCGACATCAACTTCGGCAACGTCATGAACCGGCCGGGCACCCAGGCCTACGCCCGCCTGCCCGCCGACCTGGTCAGCTCCAACGCCCATGTGAACGCCCAGGCCTACAACATCGTGGGCGACGTCTGGGTCACCGGCACCACGGCCTCGAACTTCCAGCTGGACGAGGGCCTCTATGGCCTGAACACCCTGGTGCACGAGATCGGCCACGGCCTCGGCCTGTCGCACCCGGGCAACTACAACTTCGCCCCAGGCTTCGCGGTGACCTACGCCAACGGTGCGGAATACGCCCAGGACATCCGCAACTACACCATCATGTCCTACTGGAACCCGCGCGAGGTGGGCATCCAGGACCACGACTACCTGCGCGGCACCATCGCCTACGGGGCGACGCCCATGGTGCACGACATCCTGGCGATCCAGATGATGTACGGCGCGGACATGACCACGCGGACCGGCGACACCACCTACGGCTTCAACTCCAACGCCGGGCGCGACGCCTTCGACTTCGTGAAGACCCCGGCGCCGGTGATGGCCATCTGGGACGCCGGCGGCATCGATACCCTGGACGCCTCGGGCTACGCGACCAACCAGATCATCGACCTGCGCCCCGGCCACCTGTCGAGCATCGGCGGGGTCACCCAGGCCAATGCGCCGAGCCTCGCGGCGGTGAACGCCACGCGGGCGGCGGACGGCTACGCGCCCCTCCCGCAGGCGGCCTACGACACCCGCATGGCCAACCTGGCGGCGGACCCCAACGCCGGGCGGCTGGTGGACAACGTCGGCATCGCCTACGGCACGACCATCGAGAACGCCATCGGCGGCTCGGGCAACGACCTGATCCAGGGCAACAGCGCCCAGAACAGGCTGGTCGGCAACGCGGGTAATGACGACCTCTACGGGGACGCCGGGATCGACACGCTCGACGGCGGCGCGGGCAATGACGTGCTGCGCGGCTCCGACGGGGTGGACATCCTGATCGGCGGGACGGGGGCCGACCGGTTCGTGGCCGAGGTGGCGTCCGACCCGATCGACCTGAAGAAGACCCAGGTCTCGGTGGACGTGATCTTCGACTTCAGCCGGACGCAGGGGGACAAGCTCGACTTCTCGGGCCTGGACGCCGACCTCGAAGCGGCGGGCCGGCAGGGCTTCCGACTGGTCAACGGCTGGCTGAAGGACGCGGGCGACATCACCGTCATGACCTTCGGCAACGTCAACGCCGCGGCCCGCGCGCTGGGCGTCGACCTGGACGGCCTGGCCGGCGCGGGCTCGGGCCACGTCAGCGTGGTGCTGGGCAACCTCGACGACGACCGCGACCCCGAGTTCGCCTTCGTCCTGATGGGAACCAAGAGCGTGGCCGCGGGCGACTTCCTGTTCTAGGCGGCTCGGCCTGCGGGGCGGGGCTCCCGCTCCGCAGGCCATCTCCGGCGCCGCTCGTCGCGCAGGGAACGCCGTTCGTCGAATGCCGCCCGCCAAGCGTAACCGCAGGTGACTAGGGTGACATCCAGACACGATCCCGGAGGACCCATGATCTCGGCAATCCTGGCGGCGGCCCTGCTGGCCGCGGCGGACCCATCCGTCGACCCGGCCAAGCCCGCCGCCGTGGAGACCGCGCCCGTCGCGGTTTCGGACACCGCGACGCCCACCAAGGCCAAGAAGGGCGGCAACAGCGACGAGCGGTTCTGCCGCAACGAGGCCCCCATGGGGACCCGCATCCCCAAGAAGCGCTGCTACAACAAGCAGGAACTCCAGATGCGGCAGCTCGAGGAGCGGCGCGCGCTGGAGAAGATCCAGAACGACGCGCGCGCGCCGGTGAGCGGCTAGGATCGCGCTGGACTGACGTAACGGCGGGCGCCCGAGCCTCGCGGACCGAAGGTTTCCGCGAGGCTTCGCCATGGCTTACGAGACCCTGCTCTACGAGCGCGACGGGCCGATCCTGACGATCACCCTGAACCGGCCGGACAAGCTGAACGCCTACACCGCCGCCATGGGCGCGGAGCTGGAGGACGCCTTCCGGCGGGCCGACGCCGACGACGCGGTGCGGGTGGTGATCGTCACCGGGGCCGGCCGCGGGTTCTGCGCCGGGGCCGACATCTCCGGCGGGGCGGGCGCGTTCGATGCGAGCGCCGAGGGCTCGGTGGCCTTCGCCGCGCCCGACCGGCCGCGAGGCTCGGGGGCGGGCTTCGTGGGCGCCATCTGGAACTGCCGCAAGCCCTCGATCGCGGCGGTCAACGGCGCGGCGGTGGGGGTGGGGGCGACGCTCACCCTGCCCATGGACATCCGCATCTGCGCCGAGGGCGCGCGCTACGGCTTCGTCTTCGCGAGGCGCGGCCTCGTGCCGGAGGCGGGCTCGGCCTGGTTCCTGCCGAGGCTGGTGGGCCTGCCGCAGGCCCTGCGCTGGTGCCTGTCGGGGCGGCTCGTGCCGGCGCAGGAGGCGCTGGCCGGCGGCCTGGTGAGCGAGGTCACGGCCCCCGAGGCCCTGCTGGCCCGGGCCCGGGAGATCGCGCTCGAGATCGCCGAGAACACCGCCCCGGTGTCGATCGCGCTCACCCGCCAGATGCTGTGGCGCTACGCCGGCGCGCCCGACCCGTTCGGCCTGCTGGCCGTGGACGGGGCGATGTCCATGGAGCTGGGCGCGGGCCTCGACGTGCGCGAGGGCGTGGCGGCGTTCCTGGAGAAGCGTCGGCCGGAGTTCCCGGGCAAGGTCTCCACGGACATGCCGAGCCAGTATCCGTGGTGGGAGGGGTAGGGGGCGCCTCCGGAGGCCTACCTCCCCCACGACAGCCCCGTTGCAGAACGCTCAACGTCCGCTTCCGACCCTTGGCGGATGTTCGGCGTTGCGGCGCAGCTCGACTACCTTTTAGGTTCAGCCAGTAAATGGCGGGGAGGTATACTTGAAGCGGGCCTTAGCGCTTACTTTGCTCGGAACCTTGGTCGCCGGACTTTTCGTTTTGTTGCTCGGCCCCTTCTTCGTCTACCCCACTGTCGTACCGGCTATCGGTCCGGTCTTGCCTCGTCCGAAATACGTCCCCGCAGACGCCGCAGCCACATACAATTGGAAGGCTAGCGGCATGCATTGGAGGTGGCGCAGACCGTTGGCGCACGGATCCGCGAAATGGTCGGCGACCAACGACTACGCTGACGTTACGCTGTCGCTGGAGGGGAATGCGATGAACTACTTCACCTCTAACGACTATCTCGTCTTCGATACAGGGACCCCCATAGTTGGCCGGCCAATGCCGGACAGCGGGGGGGAGCCTTGTCCCTTCAGCCTGTCCCCCGCCGACCTCGCGTTCTTTCGACAACTCGTCGTGGAAGCGCTTGGGCAGGCAAAGACGAAGGGCGAAGCCGCAGTCCTACGCAGGATGGCCAATCGGCTGGCTGTCGTGGACGGCAACGCCCTGACAAGCAATACGGATGGATACGGCTGTGCGGACTTGAAGTTGGAGGATTGGAAGCGGCGACGTACCCGTTTCGATCCTTTGGCGAACGTCCGCTAGCCACCCGTCGCTGACGTCGGTCGCATCCGCTTTCGGGCCTGTGGCGGCGGCTCCTCTCCCAGGCGCGCAGCGCCGTGGGAGAGGGTGGGTGAGGGCGGCGGAGGGGGATGGACGGGGCGCTCCGGTGGACCCGTGCGCGCGGGTCCCACGGTGGCGGGGATCCTTCCGCCGCGCCGCCCTCACCCTAGCCCTCTCCCGCCTTGCGGGAGAGGGGACGCGAGCGGAGCGGACGGCGGAGGCGGTCCTGCGCTCAAGGCCATGGCGGCCCGGCAGGCTCGCGATCTACCGTGGACCTATGGGCGGGAGGGGCGATGTCGCCGCCTTCGGCGAGCGGACGTCGGGATGGTCAGCAACGGGTGGGAAGCGGACATTGCTGTGGTAACGCTTGGAGGTGGGTTGGTGGACACGCCTCTTTCGCGCCTGCTCGCCGCAAGAGCGAGCCGACAGGCTGATGACGCGCGGCCTTGCCTTAGTGGAGCAAGGCAAGACGGCCGAGGCACTGGCCGCTGCTGAGGAACTGCGTTCCATTCGTTACTCAGGAGCCTTTGAGATCGAGGCTCAAGCGCTGGCTCGCGAAGGCTCAAAAGAAGAGGCGATAGCAGTCTTGCGGAAAGGCTTGGAAGCCGCACCCACAAGCTGGCTGAATGGCAATCTCCTCGGCAATTATCTGTCGGATCTCGGTCGCTATGAGGAAGCCTTCGCTGCCTACGAACAGGCGCTGAGGGAACCCTCCGCTGACCGCGTTCTGATTGAAGCTAACTACGCCTTGGCGCTGTTGCGGGCGGGGCGCGACGCGGACGCACGAGCACGGATCGCCACAGTGCCCGCGCACGACCTTTCGAAGGCGGAGCCTGACACGCGGGTGTTCTTCGAATCTGTGCTCGCCGACCTTCCTTCCTAGGGTCCGCAACGGGTCGACAGCAGACATCAGCCCTGCCCTCGGAAGCAGACACTCCGGAGTCGTGCGAGACAGCGGCCTCCCAGAACGTCCGCCATGGGTTGGCGGAGGTTGACGCGCTGCCGCGGCCGCAGGGGCGGAACGGCGGGCAAGCTTGGCCGTTCTACGCCGCAGGCGGGCGGGGCCTCCACGCTGCGCCTGAGCTTCAGGGGAGGGTGACGCATGACGCCTGCCACGCTGAACGTGATCTTCGGGCCCTGCGCGGCCGGGAAGACCACCTACGCCCACGCCCTGGCCCGCCGCGAGGGGGCGGTCGCCTTCGTCCTCGACGAGTGGGGAGCGCGGCTGTTCGGCCCCGACGTCCAGGGCGCCATCGATTTCGGGTGGATGCTGGAGCGCCTCGCCCGCTGCAACGCGCTGATCTGGTCCACCGCCGAGGCCGTGCTGGCCGCCGGGACGCCGGTGGTCCTCGACACCGGCGCCATGCGGCGGGCCGACCGGGAGCGCATCCGCCAGATGGCCGAGGCGAAGGGCCTGCCGCTGCAGTGGCACTTCGTCGATGCGCCGCAGGAGGTCCGCCGCGCCCGCGTCGCCGACCGGAACACCGCCAAGGGGGAGACCTTCGTCATGGAGGTGACGCCGGAGATGTTCGGCATGCTGGAGGCCATCTACGAGCCGCCCGCGCCGGCCGAGCTCGAGGGCGCGGTGCTGAGCGTGACCGGCGCCGGCCAGATCGCCGCGCCGGGGGCGGAGCTGCCCGAGGCGGTGCGCTAGACGGGCGGTGTGCGTGCCGCCCATGGCCGACGTCCCGTCGGGCCGGTGAAAGAAAAAGCCTGGGTCCCCGCTTTCGCGGGGATGAGCGGAGGGGACGCGGGCTCAGTACCGGCGCCAGGCCCAGGGGGGCGGGGCGGGGCGGTAGGGTTCGGGTTCGGGCTCCCAGGCGCGGCGGCGCTCGGCTTCCTCGAAGGCCTGGCGCTGGGCCTCGTAGGCGGCCTGCTGGCGGCGCGCGTCCTCCAGCTCGCGGCGGCGTTCGGCCTCGTCGACCAGGCGCTGGCGTTCGGCCTCGGCGGCCTGGGCCTGGGCGCGGGCGGCCTGCAGCTCGGCCTCGGCGACGGCGCGGCGGTGGGCCTCGTCGGCGGCGCGCTGGGCCTCGGCGGCCTGGGCCGCCTGCCGGGCGCGGGCGCGCGAGGCGGCCTGGGCGCCGCAGGTTTTCAGGTCGTTGACGCCCTGTTCGGAGCCGGAGAGCGAGGCGCCCACCGGCTCGGCGGCGAGCCAGGCGATGTCGAGGGAGGCGCCCTTGCGCAAGGCCGCCTCGGTCTCGGGGCTCAGCGTCATCTCGCCCACGGCCGGATCGGCGGTGCGGGTCATCAGGTTCGAGAACCGCTTCTGGTCGATGCGGACGGCGAGGAAGGCCTGTTCCGGCAGGTTGTCGCGGGCGAAGCGCAGGCTGAGCCGCTCGCCGTCGGAGACCAGCTGGACGGGGGAGACGGCGCCCGAGCGGCCGGCCAGCTCCAGGTCGGTGCGGCAGACGCCCTCGGCGGGGCTGATCACCCAGGCGATGGAGGGAAGGCCGGCCGACGCCGGGGCCAGGGGCGCGGCCATGGCCTGGCCGGCAAGCGCGCCGAGCACGGCGAGGCCCGCCGCTCCCGGAAGGATAGGCTTGAACACTTCAGCTCCGATCTGACACGCCGGAGGATCGTACGACGGCGCCGCGGACCTGACCAGCGACAGGCGGTCGCGGGGGCGCGGCGAACGCCGTTCGCGGGCGCTCGCGGCGGGCGGGGGGGAAGTGCTACGGTCCCGCTTCGAAAAGACGAGAGGGAGGCGCTCCATGACGCGCAATCGACTGGCCCCGATCCTGGCTGCCCTGGCGCTGGGCGTCGCGGGCGCCGCGGCCGCCCAGGTCCCGGCCAACATCACGACGGCGCTGGGCGACACGAGCCGCCCGGCGGCGGACACCGCCCGCGACGCGGCGCGCAAGCCCGGCGAGCTGCTGGCCTTCGCGGGCGTGAAGCCGGGCGACAAGGCGGCCGACCTGATCATGGGCGGCGGCTACTTCACCCGCATCCTGGCCGCGGCGGTGGGGCCGAACGGCCACGTCTACGCCTACCAGCCGGCCGAATTCATCCAGTTCCAGGCGAGCTACGGCGAGAGCCTGAAGACGGTGGCCGGCGCCTACAAGAACGTGACGCCGCTGAACGCCAGCCTGCAGGCGCTGGATCTGCCCGACGGCCTGGACCTGGTGTTCACCAGCCAGAACTACCACGACCTGCACCTGAAGCCGTTCCCCAAGGACACGGCGAGCAAGGTCAACGCCGAGATCTTCAAGTCGCTGAAGCCGGGCGGCGTCTACCTGATCGTCGACCACACGGCGGCCGCGGGCTCGGGGCTCGAGGCCGCCGACAGCCTGCACCGCATCGACCCGGCGATCGTGCGCAAGGAGGTGGAGGCCGCGGGCTTCCGCTTCGAGGGCGAGAGCCCGCTCCTGAAGAGCACGGCCGACAAGATCGGGACCAACGTCTTCGACCCCTCGGTGCGCGGCAAGACCGACCAGTTCGTAATGAAGTTCCGCAAGCCGTAGGGCCTGCCTCCCCCATCGCTGCCGCGATGGGGGAGGTGTGTCTTCAAAGCGTTGCAGATTTCGTCTAGTCTGGAAGTATGGAAACGAAATCGGCCGTGGGGGTGCTGGGCGCCCTGGCGCATGAGGGGCGGCTCGGCGTGTTCCGGCTGCTGGTGCAGGCGGGCGGCGAGGGGCTGGCCGCCGGCGAGATCGCCCGGCGGCTGGAGGTCCTGCCCAACACGCTCTCGGCCAGCCTCAACGTGCTGGCCCACGCCGGCCTGGTCTCGTCTCGGCGGGACGGGCGCTCGATCATCTACACGGCCAACTACGGGGCCATGCGCGAGCTGCTCGCCTTCCTGATGGAGGACTGCTGCGCCGGCGCGCCGGAGATCTGCGCCCCGCTGGCGGCGCTGGCCGGCCAGGGTTGCGCCGCCGAAGCCGCTTCCGCCTGAAGGAGACCGCCGTGGCCGAGACGCCGACGGGCAAGACGTACAATGTGCTGTTCCTGTGCACCGGCAATTCCGCGCGCTCGGTGATCGCCGAGGCGCTGCTGAACCGGGAGGGCCGGGGCCGGTTCCGGGCCTATTCGGCGGGCTCGTTCCCCAAGGGGCAGGTCAATCCGCACGCCGTCCCGATCCTGGAGAGCCTGGGCTTTCGGGCCGAGGACTTCCGCTCCAAGTCCTGGGACGAGTTCGCCGCGCCGGGGGCGCCCGAACTCGACCTGATCATCACCGTCTGCGACGACGCGGCGGGCGAGATCTGCCCCGTGTGGCCGGGCCAGCCGGTGACGGCGCACTGGGGCATCCCCGATCCCGCGGCGGCGACCGGCTCGGAGGCCGAGATCGGCGTGGCGTTCGGGGAGGCCACCCGGCAGCTGCGCAACCGCATCAACCTGCTGCTGGCGCTGCCGATGGAGTCCATCGACCGGCTGGCGCTGCAGACGAAGCTGAAGGCCATCCACCAGGCCGCCGACGCAGAGACTTCCGTCCCATGAGCATCGAACCGCCGGCGCCCGCCGAGGGGCCCAAGGCCATGTCGCGGTTCGAGCGCTTCCTGACGCTGTGGGTCGCGCTGTGCATCGTGGCCGGCGTGGGCCTCGGCCACCTGTTCCCCGGCGTCTTCCAGGCGATCGGCGGGGCCGAGGTCGCCCGCGTCAACCTGCCGGTGGCGGGGCTGATCTGGCTGATGATCATTCCCATGCTGATGAAGGTCGACTTCGGCGCCATGCGCGAGGTGGGCCGGCACTGGCGCGGCATCGGGGTGACCCTGTTCGTCAACTGGGCGGTGAAGCCGTTCTCGATGGCGGCGCTGGGGGCGGTGTTCGTCGGCTGGCTGTTCCGGCCCTACCTGCCGGCGGGCGAGATCAACAGCTACATCGCCGGCCTGATCATCCTGGCGGCGGCGCCCTGCACGGCGATGGTCTTCGTGTGGAGCAACCTGACCCGCGGCGAGCCGCACTTCACGCTGAGCCAGGTGGCGGTGAACGACGCCATCATGGTGGTGGCCTTCGCGCCGATCGTGGGGCTGCTGCTGGGGCTCTCGGCGATCACCGTGCCCTGGGAGACCCTGCTGCTCTCGGTGGGGCTCTACATCGTGGTCCCGGTGGCCCTGGCGCAGGTCTTCCGGACGCTCCTGCTCCGGCGGGGCGGCGAGGCGGCGCTGCAGGGCGTGCTGGGGCGGATCGGGCCGGTGTCGCTGACGGCGCTGCTGGCGACGCTGGTCCTGCTGTTCGGCTTCCAGGGGGAGCAGATCATCGCCCAGCCGCTGATCATCGCCATGCTGGCCGTGCCGATCACCATCCAGGTCTATTTCAACTCGGGCCTGGCCTATCTGCTGAACCGCTGGAGCGGGGAGGCGCACTGCGTGGCCGGCCCCTCGGCGCTGATCGGGGCGTCCAACTTCTTCGAGCTGGCGGTGGCCGCGGCGATCAGCCTGTTCGGCTTCTCCTCGGGCGCGGCGCTCGCGACGGTGGTCGGCGTGCTGATCGAGGTGCCGGTGATGCTGTCGGTGGTGGCGATCGTGAACCGGTCGAAGGGCTGGTACGAGCGGGGCGGGGCCGTCCAGCGCGTCGCCGCGCGCTGCGCCCCGCCCATCACCCGCTAGCAGCAGGCCGGCGCGGGCTCGGCCTTGGCGGGCGCGCCGCAGCAGGCCGCGGCGGCCGGTTCGGCCGCCACCGCCGGGACGTCGTCCTCGCCGTAGGCGGTGGCCTCGCCGAAGGTGAAGAAGGTCTCCCAGCGCAGGCCGGCGGGATCGGCCACCCAGCTCTTGTCGGAGCGGGCGTAGCAGCAGGTCGCGGCCTCCTGGTCGAAGGTCTGGGCCCCGGCCGCCTTCAGGCGGCCGGCGAGCTCGGCCAGCTCCTCGCGGCTGTCCACCTGGACGCCCACGTGGTCGAGGCCGGCGGCGCGCTCGCGCTGCGAGATGGCGAAGTTCACGCGCGGATCCTCGAGCATCCACTTGGCGTAGTCGTCCTTCACGACCGTGGGCTTGGCGCCGAACAGGGTCTCGTAGAAGGCGATGGACTGGGAAAGGTCGGGCACGCTGACGTGCAGGTGGAGGCGCTTCATGGCCGGTCTCCGTTGTCGATGACGAATCTATATTTCGAGAAATATGGAATCGTCAAGCCTGCCCCGGAATCGGCCCGAATCCCGGGGCAGTGGGGAGCGCGGCGCGGCTTGGCCGTTGACATCCAAGGCGCAGCTTCGTCGAATCCGGACCCACCAGAGGGCGCAGCCATGTTCGATCCCATCCTCCGCGCGCTCACCAGCCCGGTGGCCGGCCCCACCGCCACCGGCGTCGCCGCCGTGCTGGCGGTGCTGCTCGGCCTGAGCTGGTCGTCCGCCGCCCACACCCGCGCCGAGCTCGAGGGCCGCATCGCCCGGCTCGACGGGCAGCTCAACGCCGCCGCCGTCTACTGGCAGGCGCCGCTGGCCCCGGGCGCGGCCCAGCCGGCGCTCGCCGACGCTCCGCCCGCGCCGGGCGACGCGAGCGCCGAGAAGATCGCCGAGCGGCTGGTGAACGAGGCGCCGGCCGGCTTCGACACCTGCGCGCGCATGGAGAGCGCCGACCAGGCCGTCCTGAACAGCCTGAAATGAGCCTGGCCGCCGCGCGACGCTCCCGCTCCGTCCTGCTGGCCCTCGCGATCGGCGTGAGCGGCTGCGCGAGCCTGCCCGGCCGGTCCGCGCCGCCGGTCGCCGCGCCTGTCCCCGTCGTCGAGGCCCCGCCCGCGCCGCCTCCCGCCGCGCCGGCGGGCGTGGAGCGGAAGGCGCGGGCGAGCTGCGTGCCCCGCAACCTGCCGCCGCCGCCCCGCTATCCGGACACCGACGCCCGGCTGCGCGCGGCGGGCGAGGCGGCGGACCGCTACCAGCTGCTGGCCGCCGGCCGGCTGCTGCGGATGCGCAGGCTCGCCGAGCTGGAGCGGATCGTCGAGGCCTGCCGCAAGGCCGGCTAGGCGCGGCGCCTCACGTTGCGGCGCCGTTGCGGAAGGGCCAGCGGCGCTCTACCTCAGTCGGCGCCGCCCCGAGGAGAGCCCCGCCACATGCCGTCGTCCGTCGAAGCCCTGTTCCAGCCGATCACCTTCCAGCACGGGCCGGAGTGGAAGAACCGCTTCATGCTGGCCCCGCTGACCAACCAGCAGAGCCATCCGAACGGCCTGCTCTCGGAGGCGGAGTACCGGTGGCTGACCATGCGGGCGCAGGGCGGCTTCGGCCTGACGATGACCTGCGCGGCGCACGTGGCCGCCCAGGGCCAGGGCTTCCCAGGGCAGCTCGGGATCTTCGCCGACGACCACATCCCCGGCCTCAGCCGGCTCGCCGCCGAGATCCGGGCGAACGGCAGCGTCTCGTCGGTGCAGCTGCACCACGCCGGCAACCGCAGCCCGAAGGACCTGGTGGGCGAGCCGCTCTGCCCCTCCGACGACCCGGAGACCGGCGCGCGGGCGTTCACCGGGGCCGAGGTCGAGGGGCTGGTGGAGTCCTTCGCCGCGGCGGCCGTGCGGGCGGAGAAGGCCGGCTTCGACGGCGTCGAGATCCACGGGGCGCACGGCTATGTCGTCGCCCAGTTCCTGTCGCCGGAGCTGAACCGGCGCACGGACGCCTACGGCGGCTCGGTGGAGAACCGCGCGCGGCTGCTGTTCGAGATCATCGACGCGATCCGCGGCCGCACGCGGCCGGACTTCCAGCTCGGCCTGCGGCTGTCGCCCGAGCGGTTCGGCCTGAGGCTGGCCGAGATCGTCGAGGTGACCCAGGAGGTGCTGCGCCAGGGCCGGATCGACTTCCTCGACATGTCGCTGTGGGACGTGGCCAAGGAGCCGGTGGAGGACGAGTTCAAGGGCCGCAAGCTCGCGGCCTATTTCGCCGAGCTGGACCGCGGGCCCGTGCGGCTGGGCGCGGCCGGCAAGATCATGACCGGGGCGCAGGCCGCCGAGCTGCTGGCCGACGGCTACGACTATGCGGTGATCGGCCGGGCGGCGATCCTGCACCACGACTTCCCCGAGCGCGTGCGGCGCGACCCCGGCTTCGAGCCGGTCGCCCGGCCGGTGTCCCGCGGCCACCTGGAGGCCGAGGGCCTGTCGCCGGCCTTCGTGGACTACATGGGCAACTGGCCGGGCTTCGTGGAAGCCGCCTGAGCGTCAGCAACCGCCGCGGCGCGGCCTGCGTTGCTGCGGCGGATGAACCAGGTCGCAGCCCCCACCACGTCGCCCCCCGAGGCGCTCGCGCGCCCGCAGGTCCGCCTGCACGGCACGGTGGACGACGAGATGCTGCGGGCCTTCAAGGAGGCCTTCGCGGCGGCCGAGGCGGGACCGGACCCGGTCGTGCTGGAGCTCACCACCACGGGCGGCGACGCCGACGTGGGCCGGCGGATCGCCACCGACATCCGGCTGTTCCGCGAGCGCACCGGCCGGCGGCCGCTGTTCTTCGGCAAGGCGGTGGTCTACTCGGCGGGCGTGACGGCGATGTCCGGCTTCCCGCGGGAGGACCGCTGGCTGTCGCGGGGGACCTGCCTGCTGATCCACTGCCGCAGCCTCGCCCAGACCGTCGACCTGAACGGGCCGCTGGCGCAGGCCCGCAAGCGGGTGGAAGCCCTGCTCAACCAGATCGACGTGGGCCTCGACCTGGAGCGGGAGGGGTTCGAGGACCTGATCGCCGGCAGCCGGGTGGCGATGGACGACCTCCTCGAGCGGGCGCAGTCCAACTGGTACGTCTCGGCCGACGAGGCGCTGTCACTGGGGCTGATCGCCGGCGTCGTGTGACGGCCGTTACACATGAACGCCATGTAATGATCTCCATGAACGCGCCGTAATATTGTTAAATCGGCGTCATTACCTCGTATTCACGGGACCTTCAGGAAACACCCAAGTATTCATCTCTCATCGCCGGCGAATGAACGCCGACGCCCAACCGAGGGATTGAACATGACGAACTTCGCGTCCCGTATCGCCGGCGTCGCCACCCTGGCCCTCGCCGCCCTGCCGCTGGCCGCCATCGCCACCACGGCCGACGCCCGCCCGGTGAGCGTGCAGGTGAGCGACATCGACCTGAACAGCGCCCACGGCCTGGCCGCCTTCGAGCAGCGCGCCAAGCACGCGGCCCGCGAGTTCTGCCGCGACTCCCGCGGCCCGGAGAGCCCGCTGGTCCGCGCCAACTGCCGCTCGGCGGTGATGAGCGAACTGCACGAGAAGCTGCCGGCCGCCCAGCTGGCGCAGATCCGCGGCGCCACCTACGCCGCCCGCTAGTCCCCCACGCGAGCGGGACTCTCCCCCCGGACCTGGCCGGGCCCGCTCCGTCGAAGCCCCTCCCACCCCAACGGGAGGGGCTTTTTCGTGGGCGGCCGGCGCTGCTAACACTCGTCCATGAAGTTCAACATGGGCTGCGGCCAGAACAAGCAGCCGGGCTACGTCAACGTCGACGCGGCCGCGGCGAGCGAACCGGACGAGGTGGTGGACCTGGAGGTCACGCCCTGGCCGTGGCCCGACGGCTGCGCCGAGGAGATCCTCTTCAACCACTCGCTGGAGCACATGGGGGCCGACCCCAAGGTGTTCCTGGCGATCATGCGCGAGGTCTACCGGATCGCCGCGCCGGGCGGGGTGGTGCGGATCCACGTGCCGCATCCGCGGCACGACAACTTCCTGAACGACCCGACGCACGTGCGGCCGATCACGCCCCAGATGATGGAGCTGTTCGATCGGCCGAAGAACCAGAGCTGGCGCAACGCCGGGACCGCCAACACGCCGCTCGCGCTCTACCTCGACGTGGATTTCGAGCTCGTCCGCCGCGACGTGATGCTCGACGAGCCCTACCGGGGCCGGCTGAACAGCGGGGCTATGACCACCGACGAGGCGCAGGAGCTCCTGAAGACCCGCAACAACATCGCCGCGGAGTTCCGCATCGAGCTGGTGGCCCACAAGCCGCCGCGGACGGCGGCCGCTACGCCCTGACGGCGGTCCCGCCGTCGAGCAGGCCCGCCACCTGGTCGGCGAGCTCGCGGGGATTGAACGGCTTGGGGAACATCACCGCGCCGTCGACGCCGAAGCGGTCGAGGTGGGCGGCGTGGCCGGTGATGTAGACGACCTTCAGCTCGGGCCTGAGCTGGCGCGCCCGGCGGGCGACGTCGAAGCCGGTGGTGCCGGCGCCGAGATTGATGTCGGCCACCAGGACGTCGATGACGGGGGCCTGCTGTTCCAGGAGCTGGTAGGCGCGCGTGTCGGTGTCGGCCGAGCGGACCTCGAACCCGCGGTCGGCGAAGGCGTCCTCGATCAGCTCGCGGACATCCGCCTCATCTTCGACAAGCAGAACTGTCGTCATGCATCCTCTATCCTGACGGTCGCCTAGCCGACACGATGCGGGAGGTCCACCTGCTTTCATTGACTTTTTCGCGAGCCGCGACGATTTCCGCGCCAACGCCGCGCTTGATCGCGGGCCCGGCCCATGCGAGGGGGCGGCCATGAGCGACACCCCTCCCGACCGCCTCTCCACCGATCCCGACAGCCCCTACTACGACGCCGAGGTCCTCGCGCGGAACGTGGGCATCCGGTTCAAGGGCGAGGAGAAGACCAACGTAGACGAGTATTGCGTCTCCGAAGGGTGGGTGCGGGTGGTCGCCGGCAACGCCAAGGACCGCCGCGGCAAGCCCCTGACCCTGAAGCTGCAGGGCGAGGTCGAGCCCTATTTCCGCGAGGGCTGAGGCCCGCCCCGCGACCTGGCTGCGGCGCCCTGCCGCACCGCCTGCGACCGGCTGACACGACGCAACCCTCGCGAGAGGGTGGGATAACCTCGTCATCTGGGCGGGACGGTGACATGTTCGATCTGACGGTGGTGGCCCACGGCGGCCGATGGCTGCTGGTGGACGACGAAGAGGGCGAGCTGGGCAGCTACGCCACCCAGGCCGAGGCCCTGGAGGCGGCCGGCGCCTACGCCCGCGTCGACGCCGAGCCGCGCCACGTGCTGATCCAGGAGATCCCCGGCGAGTGGGACGAGGCGGTGGTGGAGCCGCCGACCTGCCATTGAGGCAGGGCGCCCGCCTCTCCCCCGACACGAAGTGCGAGGGGAGAGGGTAGGGAGAGGGGCGGCTCGGCCGCGCCCACGTCCCCACACTTCCGATCCAGGGCCCTCGACCGGCCGCCCTGCGTCAGCGCCTCGGCGCCACCCCTCTCCCTACCCTCTCCCCTCTCGGCTTCGCCGGGGGGAGAGGAGGGGCGTCCTAAGCCGCGTCGACCAGCACCACCTCGGCGTCTTCCAGGGCGGTGATCCGCAGGACGTCCTCGTTCGCGATGGCGGCGCCGTCGCGGGCGTCCAGGCGGACGCCGTTGACCTCCACCGCGCCGGCCGCCGGCACCAGATAGGCGTGGCGTCCGGCGCCCAGAGCGTATTCGGCCGTCTCGCCGGCCCGGATGGTGGCGCCGGAGACGCGGGCGTCGGTGCGGATCGGCAGGGCGTCCTCGTCGCCGGGCAGGCCGGAGGCGAGGGTGACGAAACGGCCGGCGCGGTCGCCCTTCGGGAAGGGCTTGGCGCCCCAGGCGGGCGGGCCGCCGCGGCTCTTGGGCTCGATCCAGATCTGGAAGATCCGCGTGGTCTCAGGCTCCATATTGTACTCCGCATGCCGGATGCCGGTCCCGGCGCTCATCACCTGGACGTCGCCGGCCTCGGTGCGGCCCTGGTTGCCCAGGCTGTCCTGGTGGGTGATCGCGCCCTCGCGGACATAGGTGATGATCTCCATGTCGGCGTGCGGGTGGGGCGGGAAGCCGGAGCGCGGGGCGATCTCGTCGTCGTTCCAGACGCGGATCGGACCCCAGCCCATCTTCTGCGGGTCGTAGTAGCTGGCGAAGGAGAAGTGGTGGCGGGCCTTCAGCCAGCCGTGGTCGGCGCCGCCGAGGCGGTCGAACGGTCTGCGCTCGATCATCTTGGATCTCCTGGGGGCTTCTGGGGGCGCCGCCGGGCGCCCGCTTTCGACGGCTAAGATAGGCTTGCCGGAGGCGACATAAACCAGTGCTCGCGCAGAAGATTGTTTCCGGACTGGAGATGATCCGTGCGCCAACGAACCGGCCCGTGCGGTCCGCGTTGAGCGTGGCGGCAAGAACCCCAGAGGGAATGGAAACCCCATGAACCACACGATCAAGTCGCTCGCGATCGCCAGCCTCGCCCTGCCGTTCGCCGCCGCCTGCGCCACCGACGGGAACAACGGCCCCAGCGCCGCGGCGGGGACCGGCACCACCACCGCCGCCGCGCCGGCCAGCGGCGGCGCCTCCGGGACCGGCGGCAGCTCCACCGGCGCCTCCACCACCGCGCAGACCGGCACGGGGACGAACGCGGGCACGACGACGGGGACGAGCGTCCCGCGGCCGTCGACCAGCAGCATCCCGAGCCTGGTGAACGTCAACCTGCAGGACGTGCTGAACGACCTGTCGGTGCGGCTGCAGATCGACCGGGCCAATGTGCCGATCAACATCCAGCTGCCGGTCCAGCTGGCGGCGAACGTCTGCGGCGTGAGCGTCAACGTGCTGGCGGTCTCCACCGGCGGCCAGGCCCAGTGCAAGGCGACCAGCGCCCCGCAGGAACTGGCCCAGGTGGTGCAGCAGCAGATGGCGGCCGGCGGGTCGGTGGGCGGCGGCGCCCAGGGCGGCTCGACGGCGGCGACCGGCGCCTCGACGCCGGCGGCCGGAACGGCCACGAGCGGCGCCACCGGCACCTCGGCGAACTCCACCGGCACGACCGAGACCACCACCCAGCGGCGGTGAGCGCGGAGGGCGGCGGCCGCCTGAACGGCCGCCGCCCTTCCCGGGGTTTGAAGCCGCCGCCTGAACGGCCGCTTCCCTTCTCGTGGGTTTGAAGCGGCCGCCTGAACGGCCGCTTCCGGGCGCCTTCATCGGCGGTTCAGCCGAGCTTGGCCATGAAGGGCGCCGAGGCTTGAGGAGCTGGACATGACCAAGACGACCCTGATCTGCGCGGGCCTGGCGGCCCTGGCGCTGGCCGGCGCGGCGGAGGCGCAGCCGCGCGGCGGCGGCGGGCGCGGCCCGACGGCGACCCTTTACGAGGGCGCGAACTTCGCCGGCCGCAGCGTGACCATCTCGGGCGACGTGTCCAACCTCTCCAACTACGCCTTCAACGACCGCGCCCACAGCCTGCGCCTGACCGGCCGCTGGCGGCTGTGCGAGCACGCGAACTTCGAGGGCCGCTGCGTCGAGCTGACCGGCGAGGTGCCGGACCTGAACACCATGGCGCTCGCCGAGCGGATCACCTCGCTGGAGCCGGTCGGCCGCGGCGACGGGGGCGGCCGGCCGGACTGGGACGACGACGACGGCCGGCCCGGCGGCGGCTGGGGCCCGGGTGGCGGCCGGCCCGACACGCGCGGCGTGGAAGGCGCGCGCAGCGTGTTCTTCGCCCGCCCGACGGTGCGCGGCATGGACCTGGCGGCCGGCGCCAACGGGGCGAACAGCTTCTGCCGCCGTCAGGGCCTGGGGGCCGCGGTCTACTTCGACTCCAGCGAGCGGGCCCCGCGGGCGCTCGGTCCCGAGGGCCAGATCGTCGGCCGCACGCCGGTGCTGCGCGACGTGCTCTGCCGGAAGTACTGAGGGCCTCCCCCTCTCCCTCGAGCGGGAGCGGGCAGGGGTGCGGGCGGCGGAGGCCGTCGAGCCAAGGCGCTCCGGCGGGGCCTGCGGGTTCGGGTCCCACGGTGGTTCAGGACGTGACGCCGGCGCCGCCCTCACCCTACCCTCTCTCGCAAACGGAGAGGGGGAGATTCGATGAGGAGAGCCTTACTCGCCGCCGCCGCCGTGCTGCTCGCCGCCCAGGCCCCGCCGCCTGCGGACTGGCGGCCGCTGGCGGCGGAGAACACCCTGGTGGTGGACACCTCCAAGGGGCGGATCGTGGTCGAGATGCGGCCGGAGTTCGCGCCGCTTGCGGTGCAGCGGGTGAAGCTGCTGGCGCGGGAGGGGGTCTACGACGGCCTCCTGTTCCACCGCGTGATCGACGGCTTCGTCGACCAGACGGGCAACCCGAACAACCGGGACGGCGGGACCTCGGCCCATCCGGACCTGCCGCCGGAGTTCACCTTCAAGCTGACGCCGGGCGGCCCCCAGGCGGTGGTCGCGCGCCGCAGCGACGGCGTGGCCGGCTTCGTGGGCGCGACGCCGTTCGAGGCGGTCTCGGAGGCGGAGGCCGCGCGGGCCCCGGACCGGCTGATGCGCGCCTGGGGCGCCTACTGCGCCGGCGTGGTGGGGATGGGGCGGCAGGCCGATCCGGGCACGGCCAACTCGGAGATCTTCTTCATGCGCGCCCCGGCCCGCCGGCTGGACAGGGACTATGCGGTCTGGGGCCGGGTGGTGCAGGGTCTGGACGTGGTGCGGGCGATCCGGGTCGGCGAGCCGCCGTCCGAACCCGACCGGATGATCCGCGTGCGGGTGGCCGCCGACCTGCCGCCCGGCGAGCGCCCGGCGCTCGAGGTGCTGAACGAGCGCGGGCCGGCGTTCGCGCGCCGGGTGGGCGAGCTGAAGGCGAGGAAGGGCGCGGACTTCAGCGTCTGCGACGTCGAGGTCCCGGTACGCGCATCGCGATAGTTATCGGCTGCGACAACCGGTAGCAGGCGCCCGCCCTGCGCGCAGTTGGTGTGTTAACCCGAAGCCGCCTATCGCACGTGGTGGAGTACCGAGGGGCGTTTTCGATGAAGTTCGAGGTGATCGAACAGGCCGGGGCGTGGATCGTCCAGCAACAGGGCCAGGAGGTCGCGCGGTTCGACCGGCAGGTCCTGGCGCTGGACGAAGTGGCGCGCCGGCTGCGTGACGCCGACGTGGGCGATGCCGGCGCAGGGCTCTCCGTGCGCTACCAGGCGAGAGCCGGCTAAGTCTCCGCTCGCCGACCGGCCTGTGGATATCAGCAATTGTTAAGGCTGGCTGCTATGGCGGGTACCTGACTTAGTGTCGGCGGCCGCGGGAATATTCGCGAGGACCTGAAAAGGGCTTGGGTTCCGCCTCGATGAGGCGCACAATGCCTTCATCGCTGGCTGTGGCGTCTGGCCGCCGGCGACCGAGAGACAGATCCCGTCACAAGGGACAGCTCCCGCCAGCATCGAGGGAGTTCGTCATGCCTTATCTCTGCTACGTACACCGATCCTCGGGCGGCGTTCCCCACTTCGAGGTCCTGCCCGAACTGACCCGCGACGAGGCGATCCAGCGCGCCGGCGAACTGCTGGCCCAGCGGCCGGACGGGCTGCGCGCGGAACTCTGGGAGGAGGACCTGCTGGTCTTCACCCTGCCGCGCGCCAGCGCGCCCGCCGCTCAGGTGTGCGAAGCCCTGGCGGGCTAGACCCGCATCTCGAAGTAGGCCTTGTCGCTGCCGGTGGTGTGGCCGAGCATGACCAGCCGGAACGTCGCACCGTTCTCCAGCGTCAGCACGCCCTCACCCTCGCGGAACGCGTCGGCGGCGATCTCGGGCGTCGTGATGATGGAGCCGCGCAGCCGCGCGGGGCCGAACCTCAGGCTGGCCGGCTCGCCCAGGATCTCATAGTCGACCTGGCCCTTGAATCCCCGATAGCGGAGCTCACCGGCGCCGGGGAAGATGGGAAGCTGCTTACGGGCGTGCGCCATCGGCTCTCCTTTGTGGGTGAGCTTAGGTAACGGCCGAGCGGCCGGTTCGATCCCGCCACGGCTTGCTTTATGTTGTGACGGCGGCCGTTTCAGGCGGCGGCGAACGGCCGCCGGCGCAGGCGCAGGATGCACAGCGGCCCGTCCCAGACCTCGACGGCATGGTGCTCGCGCAGCCGCGCCTCGGCCAAGGCGCGGGCGTTGGCCCGGTCAGCCGCCTGCAGCTGTTCGGCGAAGGCGGTCTCGCCCGCCTCGTCCAGCGCGTAAAGGAGCAGTTCGCCCACGTCTTCTTCCCCGTCCGCAGGAAGAGATAGCCGGTTGAATCGGGGGCGTCTGCACAACTTCCGACATAGGGTCTCAGGCCAATTCGTCGCGGGGGCCGGTGGCCGTCCGGCGGGCTTCCTCGGCGCAGCGCAGGAGGCGATGGGCGGATTCCTCGGCGGAGGCCGGCGTCAGGGACACGCCAATCGCGTCGGGGCCAAGCACCACGACCTCCCCCTCCACGGTGGTGACGGTCATGGGTTCGGAGAAGGGTCCACTCACGGGTCAACTCGTCTCGTCAGGAACAGATACAGTCTACTGAACAACCCACGATCGCCCCTGTTCCTTGGCCCGGCCGGGCGTGAACCCCACAGCCCCGGTTCTGCGTTGTGAAGACCATGGCCCTGAGGAACCACTTCCTGGACAGTCTGGAACCGCGGGATATCGCCGGCCTGCGCCCGCACCTGAGCGAGGTGGCGCTCCAGCGCAACGAGCTGCTGGACGAGGCTGGCCAGACCATCGTCGACGTCTACCTGCCCATCGACTGCATCCTGTCGATCGTGACGGTGATGCGCGACGGCGCCCAGGTGGAGAGCCGGACCATCGGGCGGGAGAGCGGCTATGGGCTGCTGCACGCCCTGGGCTCGCCGATCTCCTACGAGCGGATGATCGTGCAGGTGAGCGGGCAGGCCTGGCGGCTGCCGCTGGAACGGCTGCGGGCGGCGGCGGAGGACAGCGCCCAGCTCACCCGCTGCATCGTCCACCACGCCCAGGCGACGATCATCCAGTCGGCCCAGTCGACGGCCTGCAACAGCCTGCACTCGGCCGAGCAGCGGCTGGCCCGCTGGCTGCTGCTGACCCAGGACCGGCTGAACTCGGACCTGCTGCCGCTCACCCAGGAGCACCTGTCGATCATGCTGGGCGTGCAGCGGACCACGGTCACCGCGATCGCCTCGGAGCTGCAGGCGCGCGGCCTCATCTCCTATGTGCGCGGCAAGATCACGGTGGAGGACCGCCGGGCGCTCGAGCGCACCTCCTGCGAGTGCTACGAGGCCATCCAGCGCGGCACGGAAGCCATGCTCCACCCGCACCGCCGGCGCTAAGCCTTTCAAAAGCCAAGGCTGGAACATTCGGGCGGCGCGGCCGCTTGGGCCCTCGTCGGGGGATCGACGGGAGCCATTCATGACCGCCGCTGACACTTACAGCGAAACCGGGACCGCGCCGGGACGGGCGCGCCCGGACATCACCTCCAGACACGCGGAGCGCCGGAGCTTCGGCGCGCCCTCGCCCATGAACCTGCCGATCGGCCAGCATCGCGCCAGCCTGTTCGCCGACCGGGTGCGCGCCAAGCCGGCCGTGACGCCGCAGCTCTCCTACATGATCGGCCAGACGGCCATCGGCCTGGGCCTCTGGGGGCTCCTCTTCCCGAAGAGCGTGAAGCGGACGCTCGGCGTGGAATCCTCGGCCCCGGTCGTGCAGGCGCTGTTCGGCGCGCGCGAGCTGTGGACCGGCTTCACCCTGGCGGGCGACCCGACGAAGTCCGAGATGCTGTGGGCCCGGGTGGCCGGCGACATCTGCGACATCGCCGTGCTGGCCTCGCTGGACAAGCCGGAGAACCCCAAGCGCGGGAACGCCAAGGCGGCGCTGGGCTTCGTGCTCGCCGTCACCGCCCTCGACCTGGTCACCGCGGTGCGCATGAGCACCGTCAAGCGCAACTGCGAGTAGGGAGCGAAAGCCATGAAAGCGATCTGCTGGCAGGGCAAGAAGGACCTGCGCTGCGAGGAAGTCCCGGACCCGATCATCGAGGACCCGAAGGACGCCATCATCAAGATCACCTCCACCTGCATCTGCGGCTCGGACCTGCACCTGATGAACGGCTTCGTGCCGACCATGTGCGTGGGCGACGTCCTGGGGCACGAGCCGATGGGCGAGGTGGTCGAGGTGGGCGCCGAGGCCAAGGCCCGCGGCCTGAACGTGGGCGACCGGGTGGTGGTCCCGTTCCAGATGACCTGCGGCGAGTGCGAGCAGTGCCTGAAGCAGAACTTCTCGGCGTGCCAGACGACCAACCGCAACAACGACCTGGCCAAGGCCTTCTTCGGCGACAGCGTGGCCGGGCTGTTCGGCTATTCGCACATCACCGGCGGCTACGCCGGCGGCCAGGCCGAGTACCTGCGGGTGCCCTATGCGGCCACCACCTGCATCAAGGTCCCGAAGGCCGGCGAGGACGAGAAGTACCTGTTCCTGTCCGACATCCTGCCCACCGGCTGGCAGGCGGCCGAGCAGGTGAACGTCGGGCCCGAGGACACGGTGGCGGTCTGGGGCCTGGGCCCGGTCGGCCAGATGACGGTGCTGTCGGCCAAGGTGATGGGCGCCAAGCGGATCATCGCCATCGACGACGTGCCGGAGCGGCTGGAGATGGCCGCGCGCCTCGGCGCCGAGCCGCTGGACCGGCGCGGGATCAACGTCATCCAGACCCTGAAGGAGATGACCGACGGCCACGGGCCTGACGTGGTCATCGACGCCGTGGGCATCGAGGCGCACGGGCCGACGGCGATCCTGGAGCTGATGGACCGGGTGCAGACCGCCTTCAAGCTCGAGACCGAACGGCCGGTGGCGCTGCGCGAGGCGATCATGGCCTGCAAGGCGGCGGGCCGAGTGTCCGTGCCCGGCGTCTACGGCGGCATGAGCAACGCCATCCCCGTCGGCGCCCTGATGAACAAGGGCCTGACGCTGCGCACCGGCCAGACCCATGTGCGCAAGTACGCCGACGACCTGCTCAGGCGGATCGACGAGGGCGAGATCGACCCCACCTTCGTGGTCACCCACGTGGCCCCGCTCGGCAAGGGGCCGGAGCTCTACAAGATCTTCCGCGACAAGCAGGACCGCTGCATCAAGGTGGTGCTGAAGCCGTAGGCAGGCGCCTCCCCCGGACGCCGCGCGAACGGGGGAGGAGCCGCTGGCGCCGCCCCCATCGCCGCTCTAGGTTGCGCGCTTGGCTGTTGGGGGACGTCCACACATGCTGCGATCGTTGAGCGTGCGGGTGCTGATCGCGCTCGTGGCGGGGCTGGGGCTGGGCGCGGCCGCGGCGGCGTACGGCGGCGAGGGCCTGCGCGGGCTGATCGAGGGCGTGGAGTCGATCGGCACCCTGTGGCTCAACGGCCTGCGGATGACGGTGGTGCCGCTGCTGTTCTCGGTGCTCGTCGTGGGCATCGCCAGCGTCGCCGACGCGGCGGCCACCGGCCGGCTGGCGGTCCGGGCGCTGGCCTGGTTCCTGGGCTTCCTGCTGGTGGGCTGCGCCTGGACCATCCTGTTCGGCAACGGCCTCTATGCGATCTGGCCGGTGAGCGAGGCGGGCGCGGCGGCGCTGACCGCCGGCGCCCCGCCGCCGCCCGCCGAGGTGCAGGCGACCCCCAGCTTCGGCGAGTTCGTGAAGGCGCTGGCCCCGACCAATCCGGTGAAGGCCGCGGCCGAGGACTCGATCCTGCCGCTGGTGGTGTTCGCGGGCTTCTTCGCCTTCGCCGTCACGCGGCTGCCGGAGCCCCGGCGGGTGGCCCTGACCGAGTTCTTCGATTCCATCGCCGCGGCGATGGTGGAGATCGTCCGCTGGGTGCTGTGGGCCGCGCCGGTGGGCGTGTTCGCCCTGTGCCTGGGGGTGGGGCTCAGGGCCGGCGTCGGGGCGGCGGGGATCATCGGCCACTACATCGCCGCCGTGGTGCTGGCCCAGGTGGGGATCATCCTCGTGGCGCTGACCGCGGCGGTGGTCGTCGGGCGCGTGCCGCTGGGGCTGTGGCTCAGGGCGCTGGGCCCGGTGCAGGTCACCGCCTTCGCCACCCAGTCCTCGATCGCCTGCCTGCCGGCGATGATCGAGCAGAGCCGCGACCAGCTGCGCGTGCCCGACCGGATCACGGGCCTGGTGCTGCCGCTGGCGGTCTCGGTGTTCAAGCTGACCAGCCCGGTGGCCAACCTCGGCGTGGCGATCTTCGTGGCCCAGGTCTACGGGATCGAGCCCACGCCGGTGCAGTACCTGGGCGCGGTGATCATCGCCCTGGCGGTCAGCGTCGCCTCGGTGGGCCTGCCGGGCCAGGTGTCGTTCTTCATGTCGACGGGGCCGATCTGCCTGGTCCTGGGCCTGCCGCTGGACCTGCTGCCGATCCTGATCGCGGTGGAGGTGATCCCGGACATCTTCCGCACGGTCGGCAACGTCACCGGCGACATGGCGGTGACCGCCATCCTGGCCCGCGGCGAGGAACCCGACCCGGCGGTGGACTCCGACGCGGAGCCGGCGCTGGGGTAGGGGCTTGGTGACGGCGCGGAACGTGGGGCATGGTCCCGCGCCATGCAGAACGAACCTTTCTTTCGAATCGACGGGGACCATTACGTCCCCACCCCCGCCAGCCGCGGGCCGTGGAACCCGAACTCCCTGCACGGGCGGGTGATCATCGGGCTCCTGGGCCACGAGATCGAGCGGCTGTACGGCGGGCCGGACTACATCCCGGGCCGGCTGACGGTGGACATGTACCGGCTGCCGGACCTGTCGCCCGTGGAGGTGACCACGCGCGTCGTGCGCGACGGCTACCGGATCAAGGTGATCGACGCGGAGTTCGTCTCCGGCGGGGTCTCGGCCGGGCGGGCCACCTGCCAGCTCCTGCGGCGCACGGAGCCCACGACCGGCAACGTCTGGAAGCCCGACAACTGGGACGCGCCGAAGCCGGCCGACATCCCGGTCCCGCAGGACCCGCGCATGGGCATGGGCGGCATGTGGGCGATGCGGCCGATCACCGGCGCCTTCGGGACCGTCGGGCCGCGGAAGACCTGGATGAGCGAGGTGCGCGAGCTGGTGGAGGGGCGGGCCCTGACGCCGTTCACCCGGGTGGCGGTGGCCGCCGACTTCGCCAGCCCCTTCGCCAACGCCGGCGACAAGGGGCTGGAGTACATCAACACCGACATCACCGTGTACCTGCACCGGGAGCCCACGACCGAGTGGGTGGGCTTCGAGGTGATCAACCACGGCTCCACCGACGGCGTCGGGATCGGCGAGTGCCTGCTCTACGACGAGGCCGGCCCGATCGGCTCGGCCGCCTGCTGCGCGCTGGCGCAGAAGCGGGCGGCGGGGTAGCAGCCCCATATGCACCCGCCCGTCGCGCGTCCCGAGGTCCTCGCCCTTCGATCGTCCCAGATCCGGGACGTGGCCAATGCGGCGCTCGGGCGGCCCGACGTGCTGCCGTTCTGGTTCGGCGAGGGCGACCTGCCGACGCCGGAGCCGGTCCGGCGCGCGGCGGCCGAGGCCCTGATGTCGGGGCGGACCTACTACACCCACAATCTCGGCCGGCCCGAGCTGCGCGAGGCGCTGTCGGCCTATCTCGGCCGGCTGCACGGCCGGCCGGTGGGCGCCGAGCGGCTGGCGGTCACCTCGGCCGGGGTCAGCGGCCTGATGATCGCCGCCCAGGCGGTGGTGTCGCCCGGCGACCGCGTGGTGGTGACCGGGCCGGTCTGGCCCAATGTGGCGGAGATCCCCCGCATCATGTCGGGCCAGGTGGAGACGCTGGCCGTGCAGGCGGCCCAGGGGCGCTGGCGGCTCGACCTCGACCGGCTGATGGACGCGCTGACGCCCGACACCTGCGCCCTGTTCCTGAACTCGCCGAACAACCCCACCGGCTGGACCCTTCCGGCCGAGGACCGCGCTGCGGTGCTGGAGCGGTGCCGCAAGTACGGGATCTGGCTGATCGCCGACGACGTCTACGAGCGGCTGACCTTCGGCCGCGACCACGCCGCCTCCTTCCTGGAGCTCGCCGAACCCGAGGACCGGGTGATCAGCGTCAACTCCTTCTCCAAGGCCTGGCGGATGACCGGCTGGCGGCTGGGCTGGATGGTGCTGCCGCCGGCGCTGGTGGAGCCGGTGGGCGTGCTGCTGGAGTACAACACCTCCTGCGCGCCCGACTTCGTGCAGCACGCGGCGCTGACGGCCCTGGAGGAAGGGGAGCCGTGGATCGCCGAGCTGCGCGCTGAGCTCTCGGCGGCCAAGGACCAGGTGCTGGGCGGCCTGCGGGCGATCCCGGGGATCGAGGCGCCGGAGCCGGACGGCGGCATGTACGCCTTCTTCCGCATCGAGGGCTGCGAGAATTCGGTGGACCTGGCCCGCACCCTGATCGCCGAGGCGAAGCTGGGCCTCGCGCCGGGCTCGGCCTTCGGGACGGAGGGGGAGGGGTGGCTGCGCTGGTGCTTCGCCGCCCGGCCGGAGAAGAACGCCGAGGGGCTGGCGCGCCTCGCCGCCTACATGAGCCGGTAGGCCACCCAGCCGCAGACGGCCACGAGCTGGACGAAGACGATCAGGCCGAGCCAGGTGCGGAACGGCTCCTTCTTCGTCTTGTGGCGCAGAAGCCGCTGGGCGGCGATGGCTCCCGGAGAGCCGCCGAGGGCGGCCAGCGCCAGGAGGTGGCGCTCGCGGAACCGGCGCTTGCGGCTGCGGGCGTTGCGCTTGTCGGCCGCGAACACGGCCAGCGCGGCCGCATTGATGCCCGCCACGTACGCAAGAACGAACGCCAACATAGGATAAGGCGTAGCGGGCCAGCGCTTAACGAAACGCGACTGAACGGCGTTCAGTATACTGAGATTAGGAAAGAAACCGCCCCGCGCCCCTCCTCTCCCGCTTCGCGGGAAAGGAAGGTCAGTTTGCGGGGGTCTCGGCGGCCGCGGGCGCGGGCGCCTCGGCCGGCGCTTCCTCCTCCAGCGCGTTGACCTTGAAGGCCGTGCCCATGAGCTTGGCGCGGTTCTCGAGGCTGGCGGCGACGGTCTCGCACTTCGCCGGCAGGGCCCAGCTCATCCACATCTGGGCGACGGTGGACTTCTTCACCTCGGGGCCGGCGTTCCAGATGGAGCGGCCCTGGCGCACGGCGGCGGCGCCCTGCTGGTTGATCGGGCGCAGGCTGGCCTTCTCGGCGGCGGTGAGCGCGGCCTGGAAGTCCTTGAGCTTGCCCTGGCCGTACTTCTGCTGGTCGGCGTAGACCTTCATGTCCTCGGCGAGGGTGCGGTTCGGCGGCCGGTAGGCGGACTCGATGCGCCGGACCTCGGGCAGCATCTGGTCGTGCAGGTCGAGGTAGCCGCGCAGCGCGCCATAGCACCAGGCGACGAAGGGATAGTCCTCCTTCGGCGCGCCGGTCGGGTGGGTGTCCGCGGGCGCCTCGGCCGCCGGAGCGGGGGCCGTGGTCACGGTGGCGGCGGCGGGGTCCTGGGCCATCAGGGCCAGAGCAAGAGCAAGCGCGGTCATACCGTCAGTCATCATCCTGAAATTCAGCGATTTTCGGGCGCCGCGCGACCGAACCCTCCGCCCCCCGCGGTTTCGATCTCGATGGCGTCCCCTGGCTTCACTGTAACGGAGAAGCAGCCAGGAAGTTCAGTAACCTCGCCCGAGGCCGCGAGCAAACGCTGCCGGCCGGGCAGGGCGGGCGCGCCGCCGGCCAGGCCCTGGGGGGCGTGCTCACGGCGCGAGGAGAGCAGGGCCGCCTCCATGGGGGCCAGGAAGCGGATGCGGCGCACCGCCCCGTCGCCGCCCCGGTGCGCGCCCGCCCCGCCCGAGCCGTGGCGGATGGCGAAGGCCTCCACGCGGACCGGGAAGCGGCGCTCCAGGATCTCCGGGTCCGTCAGGCGCGAGTTGGTCATGTGGGTGTGGACGGCGCTGGTCCCGTCCGCATCCGCCGTCGCGCCCGCCCCGCCGCAGATGGTCTCGTAGTACTGGCGGGCCTCGTCGCCGAAGGTGAAGTTGTTCATCGAGCCCTGGGCGTTGGCCATGACGCCGAGGGCGGCATAGAGGGCGTCGACCACGTGCTGGCTGGTCTCGACGTTGCCCGCGACCACGGCGGCCGGCGGGTGGGGGGCCAGCATCGAGCCGTCGCGGGTGAGGATCCGGAGCGGCTTCAGGCAGCCGGCGTTCAGCGGGATGTCGTCGTCCACCAGGGTGCGGAAGACGTAGAGCGCCGCGGCGTCGACGATCGCCGAGGGGGCGTTGAAGTTGGAGGGGAGCTGGTCGGCGGAGGCGGTGAAGTCGAGCACCGCCTCGCCGGCGGCCGCGTCCACCGTGGTGCGGACCACGATCTCGCCGCCGCCGTCCATGGGGACACGGGCCCCGCCGTCCGAGAGCCGACCTAGCGCGCGGCGGACCGACTGGGCGGCGTTCTCCTGCACGAAGGTCATGTAGCGCGCCACGGCTTCGGAGCCGTGGGTGCGGATCATCTGGGCGACGGCGGAGGCGCCCGCCTGGCAGGCGGCGATCTGGGCCTTCAGGTCGGCGAGGTTGCGGTCCGGCGCTCGGGCCGGGAAGCGGCCGGCCAGCAGGGCCGCGCGGGTCTCGGCCTCCAGGAAGCGGCCGCCCTGCATGATCGGCAGGGCGTCGAGCAGGACGCCCTCCTCCTCGATGGACCTGGAGAACGGCGGCATGGAGCCGGGCTGGACCCCGCCCACGTCGGCATGGTGGCCGCGGGCGGCGACGTAGAAGGCGGGCCGGGCGTCCGCCTCCGCCATGAACACCGGCATGACGACGGTGATGTCGGGCAGGTGGGTGCCGCCGGCGTAGGGGTTGTTGAGCGCATAGGCCTCGCCGGGCTTCAGCACCGGGTGGCGGTCGCGGACGGCGCGGACGGAGGCGCCCATGGAGCCCAGGTGCACCGGCATGTGCGGGGCGTTGGCCACCAGGCCGCCGTCGGCGTCGAACAGGGCGCAGGAGAAGTCGAGCCGCTCCTTGATGTTCACCGAATGCGCCGTGCGCTCCAGGGCCGCGCCCATGGCCTCGGCCACGCCCATGAAGCGGCGGTTGAACAGCTCCAGGGTGACGGGGTCGGGCCGGTCGAGGGCGATCTGCTGCGCCTGGGCGGTGCGCGTGCGGGTGAGGCGGACGAGGCCGTCGGCGTCGGCGGTGGCGCGCCAGCCGGGCAGGATGGCGATCTGGGTGTCGGGGCGCACGACCAGGGCGGGGCCGTCGATGGCGGTGAGGGTGTCGGCCGGAACGACCGGGGCCTCGTGCCACTGGCCCGCTGCGAACATCTTCACCCGCTCATCCCCGCGGAAGCGGGGACCCAGGTGTTTTGATTGTCGCGGAGCTTCAGGCGGCGCGGATTGGCCCAGCTGTCCCGAACGGAAGAAGCCTGGGTCCCCGCTTTCGCGGGGATGAGCGGTAGAGGTGGCCTCGGCCTCCACGGCGGCGATGAGGATGGGGCGGTCGGGTTCGGTGAAGCCGAAGAGGCGGTGGTGGGCCTGTTCGAACTGGGCTTTGGCGGACCCGAGGTCGCCGGCCTCGACCGGCAGCTCGGCGTCGGCGCCGTCGTAGCGCAGGCGCAGCGTCCGGCGGACCGAACCGGCCTCAGCGCCCTGCTCGGCGAGCGCCCGGCGGGCCTCGGCCTCGGTCTCGTCGAGGAGGGCGGTGGCGGCGGCGAGGCCCTCGGCCGCGAGCGGCCGGTCGAGCCCGGCCTGGCGCAGGGCGGTGACCTCGGCCTGGCCGATGCCCCAGGCGGAGAGCACCGAGCCGTACTTCGGGCACAGCACCTGGGTGACGCCGAGCGCCTCGGCGGTCTGGCAGGCCACCTGGCCGGCGGCGCCGCCGAAGGCGGTGAGCGCGTGCTCGCGCGGGTCGAAGCCGCGCTCGGTGGAGATCCGGCGCACGGCCTGGGCCATCTGCTCGACGCCGACGGCGACGAAGCCCTCGGCGGCGGCCTCGACGCTTTCGGCGCCCATGGCCTGCGCCAGCTCGGCGAGGCGGGCGCGGGCGGCGTCGGGATCGAGCGGCGCGTCGCCGGCGGGGCCGAACACCTTCGGGAAGAACTGCGGGTCGAGGCGGCCCAGCACCAGGTTGGCGTCGGTGACGGCCGGTGGGCCGCCGCGGCCGTAGCAGGCGGGGCCGGGCTGGGCGCCGGCGCTGGCCGGGCCGGCGCGGGCGCGCATGCCGTCGAAGGTCAGCACCGAGCCGCCGCCGGCCGCCACCGTCTCCACGTCCAGCATGGGCGTGCGCAGGCGCGCGCCGGCCACCCGGGCGGTGTCGCGCCGCTCCAGCCGGCCGGCGTAGCGGCAGACGTCGGTGGAGGTGCCGCCCATGTCGAAGCCGAGCACGGCGTCGCAGCCCGCCTGCGCGGCGGTGCGGGCGACGCCCACCACGCCCCCGGCGGGCCCGGAGAGCACCGCGTCGCGGCCGCGGAAGGCCTCGGCGCGCACAAGCCCCCCCGCCGAGGTCATGAAGTAGAGCGGCGCGCCGGCCACGGCGTCGGCCACCCGGCGGACATAGGCCTGCAGGATCGGGGTGAGGTAGGCGTCGGCGACGGTGGTCTCGGCGCGGGGGACGAAGCGGGGCAGGGGCGAGACCTCGTGGCTCAGCGCCACGAAGGGAAAGCCCGCCTCGCGCGCCAGCTCGCCAGCGGCGATCTCGTGGCCGGGGTCGAGGTCGGAATGCAGGAAGGCGACCGCGCAGGACGTGTAGCCCTCGGCGACCGCGGCGCGGAGCTTGCCGCCCAGGGCCTCGCGGTCCAGGGGGCGGACGACGGCGCCGTCGGCGGCCAGGCGCTCGCCGGCCTCGACCACGCCCGAGTAGAGCGGCTCGGGCCGGCGGATGACCAGGGCGAAGAGCTCGGGGCGGGACTGGTCGCCGATCATCAGGGCGTCGGCGAAGCCCTCGGTGGTGACCAGGAGGGTCTTGGCGCCGGCCCGCTCGAGCAGGGCGTTGGTGGCCACCGTGGTGCCCATCTTGATGGCGTCGACCCGGGCGGCGGGGAAGGGCTCGCCGGGGGCCACCTCCAGGAGGCGGCGCATCCCTTCCACCGCCGCGTCCGTATAGGCGGGGGAGGCGGAGAGGAGCTTGGCGGAGATCTCGAGACCATCGGAGGCCCGGCCGATCACGTCGGTGAAGGTGCCGCCGCGATCGATCCAGAAACTCCACCGCCTGTCCAAAACTTAACGTCCCGATGAATTGTCATGGCGGCGCCATGGTCTTAAGGCTGGACTTACTCCGATGAGCTTCTGGCGTAAAATCGCGGGGCTGGCGGTCCGCAACCTCGACGAGGCGGAATGCGCCGAATGCCCGCCCGGCCTGCCCGGCGAGGACCCGGCCTTCTCCACGGCCGTGACGGCGCTTGGGGCCAAGCTCGCCAAGGCCGACGGCGACGCGCACGCCGACGAATATTCCGCCTTCGCCCAGGTGTTCCAGCCGGAGGACGGCAGCCAGGGCAATGTGCGCCGGCTCTACCAGCTGGCCCGCCAGACCACCCGCGGCTTCGAGAGCTACGCGCGGCGGCTCGCCAAGCGCTACCGCCACTGCCCGCAGATCCTCGAGGACGTGCTGGACGGCCTGTTCTACGTGGCGACGTCCGACGGGGCGGTGACGGCCGACGAGCTCACCTACCTGGAGCGGGTGTCGGAGCTGTTCGGCCAGAGCCCGCTCACCTTCCGGCGGATCAAGGCGGTCCACCTGGGCGCGGAGAAGGACGATCCCTACGCCGTGCTGGGCATCGCCCACGACGCCACCGACGAGGCGGTGCGGTCCGCCTGGCGGGCGCAGCTCTCCGAGGCCCACCCGGACCGGGCCCGCGGCCGCGGCCTGCCCAGCGAGTTCATCGAGGTCGCCGAGGCCAAGGCCGCGGCGATCAACGCCGCCTTCGACGCCATCATGCGCGAGCGCCGCGCCTGGGCGCTCGAGGGCGTCGCATGATGCCCAATTCGGGGCCTTAACCCTCATAGATTGTTGACGAGGGGGACCCGCGGGCCGACATAGTTGGTTCAAGCCCTGCCCGAGGGCCCGACCCGAGGGCGCAAGTGAGGACGCCATGGTGAAAGACTTCGCCGCCCGGCACGGATCCGCCCTCCGCAGCTTCGCTGTGCTGGGCGCCAGCCTCGCCACCGCCGCCGCGGTGGTCGTCGGCGTCGTGCTCGCGGTGTTCTTCGCCGCCACCGTGGTGGTGATCGCGCTGATGGCCTCGGCGCTGCTCGCCTTCGCCGGCCTCGCCATGCGCGCCCGCCGCACCGCCCGCGCCCGCCAGCGCGCCGACGGCGTCATCGAAGCCCGCCACCTCGGCGGCCACCACTGGGTCGCCTACGGCTGGAACGAGCGCAGCTAGCCTAAGTTCTCGCATTGTTCTCATCAACGGCAAGGCGTAGCCTGCCGTCTGGATGAACCACGAAAGTCACGAAAGACACGAAAAGCTCCTCTATCCCGACGAGGTGTTCGGGATCCAAGGCGCTGTCTTCGCCGTGTACGCCACGCTGGGCGCGGGCTTCCTGGAAGGTGTCTATCAGGAGTGCCTGGCGATCGAGTTCGAGGCGCGCGGCATTCCCTTCGCTGCGCTGCACTCCTTGCCGCTGAGCTATCGCGGACGGCCGCTGCGCCACAGCTACGTTGCAGACTTCGTGTGCTTTGACCGGATCATCCTGGAGCTCAAGGCCGTGCGCGAGATCGCGCCCGAGCATCGGGCGCAGACACTCAACTACCTGAAGGCCAGTGGGCTCAGGCTGGGCCTCCTGGTGAACTTCGGCGCCCTTCCGAAGGTGAAGATCGAGCGCTTCGCGCTCTGAGCTTTCGTGCCTTTCGTGCCTTTCGTGGTTCCCTTCCCTAGGGACGCGCTTGCCGCTGCGGGGCGGGGCCACTACCGTCGCGGCTTCAAACAAACGTTGGGAGGACGGCATGACCATCGGGGTGATCGCGACGCTGAAGATCCAGGACGGCAAGGCGCAGGAGTTCGAAGCCTTCTTCGGGGAGCTGCAGCAGCAGGTCCGGGCCAACGAGCCGGGCAACCTCGCCTACCAGCTGACCAAGAGCCGGACCGAGCCCAACACCTACAAGGTGCTCGAGCTCTACGCGGACGAGGACGCCCTGAAGCACCACGGCGGCACCCCCTACTTCAAGGCCGCCGGCCCGAAGTTCATGGGCGTGCTGGCGGGCGCGCCGAACGTCGAATACCTCGACGGCGTGGGGTGATGGACCATGGCCATGGACCTCGAATTCACCGCTGAGGACCTCGCGTTCCGGGACGAGGTCCGGGCCTTCATCGCCGAGGCCTTCGACGACGACATGCGCGCGCGCATGGCCCAGTCGAAGAACGGCCACATCAACAAGGACGGCCAGGTCCGCTGGCTGAAGCGGCTGCACGAGAAGGGCTGGATCGCGCCCGACTGGCCGGTGGAGTACGGCGGCACCGGCTGGAGCCTCGGCAAGAAGTACGTCTTCGACATGGAGATGGCGCTGGCCGGCGCGCCCTCGACCTCGAACATGGGCCTGCGCATGTGCGCGCCCGTGGTGATGGCCTTCGGCACGCCGGAGCAGAAGGCCCAGCACCTGCCGAAGATCCTCTCCACCGACGTCTGGTGGTGCCAGGGCTATTCCGAGCCCGGCTCGGGCTCGGACCTCGCCTCCCTGGCCCTGAAGGCCGAGCGGGACGGGGACCACTATGTCCTCAACGGCTCGAAGACCTGGACCACCTACGCCCAGTGGGCCGACTGGATGTTCTGCCTGGTCCGGACCTCCAACGAGGCGATCCGGCAGCAGGGCATCTCCTTCCTGCTGCTCGACATGAAGACGCCGGGCATCCAGATCGTGCCGATCCCGACCCTGGACGGCCCGCCGGAGGGCGACCAGGAGATCAACCAGGTCTTCTTCGACAACGTCCGCGTGCCCGTGGCCAACCGGATCGGCGAGGAAGGCCAGGGCTGGACCTACGCCAAGTACCTGCTGCAGTTCGAGCGCGGCAACGCCTATGCGCCGGGCCTCTCCAACATGCTCAACAAGGTCAAGAAGATCGCCTCGGTCGAGCAGAACGGGCGCGGCGGGCGGATGCTGGACGACCCGGACTTCCGGCGGAAGCTGGCCGAGATCGAGATCAAGATGGGCACGCTGAACGCCACGGAGCTGCGGGTGTTCGCCGGCCGGGCCAACGGCGAGGCCATGGGGGCGGTGTCCTCGATGCTGAAGCTGGAAGGCAGCCAGATGCAGCAGGCGATGACCGAGCTCGCGCTGGAGGCGGCGGGGATCTACGCCCAGCCGTTCGTGCGCGACACCTGGGCCGAGCTCGACGGGCGGACCAACGAAGCCCGCGCCGGCCCCGACTATGCGGCCACCGTGGCGCCCATGTACTTCAACTACCGCAAGACCTCGATCTACGCCGGGTCCAACGAGATCCAGCACAACATCATGGCCAAGATGGTGCTGGGCCTCTGAGGCGACGCGACGCCGGGCCTCACCCGCTTGGGGAAGGTTCTGGAAAGGAATTCGGATAGGGTAGGGCCGTTTCCACCGCGGGGGCGGCCTTGCCTATCACGACGCAGCAGATCATCTCGTCCCTCGTCGAACCCGGCGAATGGGTCGGCTCGACGATCACCTTCAGCATCCCGGGCCTGGCCAGCCTCTGGCCGGGCTACTCGGCGGGCGAAGAGCAGGACAACGCCGGCTACGGCGCGCTGAACGCGCTCCAGGCGCAGGCCTTCCGCACCGCCATCGCCGCCTGGGACCGCCTGATCGCCCCAGGCTTCGCCGAGACGAACGACCAGCAGTCACCGGGGCAGATCCGGGTCGCCTTCACCGACGTGGACGACTTCACCGAGGGCGCGGTGGCCTATGCCTATGGCGCGCCCACCGTCGGCACGGGACCGACCTGGGCGGGCGACATCTGGCTGGACGATTCCACCAAGCCGAGCGCCTTTTCGCCGACCACGGACGATTTCCACACGCTGATCCACGAGCTCGGCCACGCCCTGGGCCTGAAGCACCCGTTCGAAGGGGCCACCACCCTCCCGGCGGAGTACGACAACCAGCGCTACACGATCATGTCGTACGACGACGCCGGCGACGCCTACCTCAAGACCGTCTCGGCGACGGCCGGCGGCATCGAGTGGCGAGGGGCGCTGGTCATGCCGTCGACGCCCATGCTGTTCGACATCATCGCCATCCAGGCCAAGTACGGCGCCGACCTGGCCGCAGCGCCGGGCGACAGCGTCTACAGCTGGTCGCAGGCCAACGCGATCTTCGAGACGGTCTACGACACCGGCGGGATCGACACCTTCGACCTGTCGGCGCACAGCCGCGCCTCGATCGTCAACCTGACGCCGGGCGAGTTCTCCAGCATCGCCTACTGGTCCGGCCAGGCGCAGGCGGCCTACTGGACCGGCGTCTACGGGGCGGGATACGCGAGCTTCCTCAACCAGGCCTTCGGGGCGGCGGACACCTACACCTGGAGCCGCAACGTGGCGATCGCGACCACCACGGTGATCGAGAACGTCATCGCCGGGTCGGGCTCGGACACCATCACCGGCAACAGCGCGGCCAACAGCGTGTTCGGACGGCTCGGGAACGATTCCATCGGCGGCGGCGACGGGCAGGACTTCCTGCGCGGCGACGAGGGGAACGACAGCCTCACCGGCGGCGGAGCCTTCGACGACATCCACGGCAACATGGGCGACGACGCGGCCTGGGGCGGCGACGGCGACGACTGGGTCGTGGGCGGCAAGGACAACGACCGGCTGTTCGGCGAGACCGGCGGCGACATCGTCTACGGCAATCTGGGGAATGACACCCTGGACGGCGGCGAGGGCGCGGACGTGGTGCGCGGCGGCCAGGGCGACGACACCCTGACGGGCGGGGCCTCGGACGACTGGATGGCCGGGGACCGCGGGAACGACACCCTGAGCGGCGGCGCGGGCGCGGACATCTTCCACAGCCACGCCGACGCCGGGATCGACCGGATCCTCGACTTCAGCCGCGCCGAGGGCGACCGCATCAACCTCCTGCCCGGCACCACCTACAGCGTGGCCCAGAGTGGCGCCGACGTGGTGGTGACCATGGGCGGCGCCGGCCAGGTGGTGCTGGTGGGCGTCCAGCTCTCCTCCCTGACCGGCGACTGGCTGTTCGGGGCCTGAGGCTCCCTAGCCGCGCAGCGGCTTCAGGATGATCTCCACCCGGCGGTTCTGGGCGCGGCCGGCGTCGGTGTCGTTGGAGGCCTTGGGCTGGCTCTCGCCGCGGCCGGCGATGTACAGCCGCTCGCGCATCACGCCGCGGTCGGTCAGGTAGGTGGCGACCGAGGAGGCCCGGCGCTCCGAGAGGCCCTGGTTGTATTCGTCGGACCCGGTGGAGTCGGCGTGGCCGATCACGTCCACGGTGGTGGAGGGATAGTCGCGCAGGGTGCGGGCGATGCGCTCGAGCGGATCGCGCATCTCCGGCCGGATGTCGGCCCGGTCGTAGGCGAAGGTGATGTCGCCCGGCACGTTCAGGACGATGTCGTCGCCCTGGCGGGTGACGTCGACGCCGGAGCCGCGGAGCTGCTCGCGCAGCTGGGCCTGCTGGCGGTCCATGTAGTGGCCGACGGCCGCGCCGCCGAGGGCGCCGACGCCGGCCCCGATCAGGGCGTTCTGGCGGCCTTCCTCGCTCTTGTTGGTGTTGGTCGCGTAGCCGAGGCCGGCGCCCGCGAGCGCCCCCAGGATGGCGCCGGTGGCGCGGTTGTCGCGCACGCGCTCGCCCGTGTAGGGGTCGGTGGTGGTGCAGGCCGCGAGCGCCGCCGCGGCGCCGAACAGCACGAGTTTCTTCAGCATCTTACCTCTCCGGTTCCGGAAGACCGCCCCCAGTCGTTCCGGCGCAAACGTGCGCCCGCGGCGCGGGGTTGCCATTGTGGGAAATCAAGCGGCGCCATTGTGGCGCCGCCCGATCACGCCCGGAGGGGCTATTTCGAGAGCTGGCCGCGCACCGCGCCGGGCGGGAACTCGGCGTTGTGGACGTTGACGTAGTAGCCGGCCGGGTTCTGCAGGATGTCCTTCACGACGTCCGCCGAGGCGGTGGCGCAGCCGGAGCTCTTGCCGTCGGCGCCGGGGGCGGTCAGCGGCACCACGGGCGGGCCGGCGGCGTCGGGGCCGGCCTTGTGGATGTGGGCGGCGGTGGCCGCGCCGATCTTCTCGACCATCAGCTCCCAGCAGACCTGCGACTGGCCGACGTTGACGCGGAAGGTGGCGTGGCCGGAGCCGTCGGGGTCGCCGGGGTTCGGCTTCTCGGCCGCGCCGGTCATGTGGGCGCTGAGCGGGCGGCCGCCGTCCTGCGCCTGGGCGGGCAGGGCGACGAGGGCGAGGGCCAAGGCGGCGGCGCCGAGTGGGGCGTAGGTCATGGTGTGTCTCCTCCGGTCCCCCGACCTGAGCGGTGCGACTGAAACCCTGCCGGGCGACTGCGTCAATTGCGCGTCGGGATCACCACGGGCAGGCGCTCGTAGCCCTTCACGAAAGAGGAGAGGACCCGGCGCGGCGGACCCACCACCTCGATCTTCGGGAAGCGGGCGAGGATCTCCTCCCAGATGATCTTCAGCTGCAGCTCGGCCAGCCGGTTGCCCACGCAGCGGTGGATGCCGAAGCCGAAGGAGAGGTGCTGGCGCACCCTGGGGCGCTCGATCCAGTAGTCGTTGGGCCGCTCGATGACCTCCTCGTCGCGGTTGCCCGAGACGTACCACATGGCGACCTTGTCGCCCTGGCGGATGGTCTTGCCGCCGAGCTCGAAGTCGCGCAGCGCGGTGCGGCGCATGTAGGCGAGCGGCGTCTGCCAGCGGATGGTCTCGGAGACCATGGACGGGATCAGGCTGTGGTCCTCGCGCAGGCGGCGGTCCTGGTCCGGGTTCTGGTGCAGGGCCAGCACCGAGCCGGTGATGGTGTTGCGGGTGGTGTCATTGCCGCCGACGATCAGCAGGATCAGGTTCCCGAGATACTCCATGCGGTCCATGTTCCGCGTGGACTCGCCGTGGGCGAGCATGGAGATCAGGTCGGGCTTCGGCTCGGCGTTCACCCGCTCGTTCCACAGCCGCATGAAGTAGTCGACGCACTCGAACAGCTCGGCGCGGCGCTCCTGCTCGGCGATGTCGGGATCGGTGGAGCTGAACAGGCCGGAGTCCGGCGAGGCGGTGGCCACGTCCGACCAGCGGGTGAGCTTGCGCCGGTCCTCCCAGGGAAAGTCGAACAGGGTGGCGAGCGTCATGGTGGTGAGCTCGATGGAGACCTTGTCCACCCAGTCGAACTCCTCGCCGATCGGGCAGTCGTCGAGGATCTTCGCCGCCCGCTCGCGGATGATCGGCTCCAGCCGGGCGAGGTTCGGGCCGGCGACGATCGGGCTCACGGTCTTCCGCTGCACGTCGTGCTTGGGCGGGTCCATGGCGATGAACATCGGCAGGGTGAAGTCCTCCGCCGGGTCCGGGAGGACGATGGTGGGCTCCGACGAGAAGACCTCGTGGTTGGTGTCCACCGCCATGATGTCGTTGTACTTGGTGACCGACCAGTAGGGGCCGACGTCCTCGAAACCGGACTCCGCCCAGTGGACCGGGTCCTCCTTCCGCAGCCGCTCGAAGTAGGGCCACATGGTGTCGGTGCGGAAGAGCTCCGGGTCGGCCGGATTGATCTGGTCGAGCGGCATCGAATAGGCCGCTTCCCGCGCCGCGCGCTTCACGTCGATGGAGCCGTCGTCCATGGCTGGTCCTCCCCGTGGCGGTCCGTTGGGTGACCGCCGTTCACCTAAGTCTTGCGCGGAAACGGCGCGAAGGGGAAGGGGCTGGACAGCGAAGCTGGGCTTCGGCAGGTTCGCGCGTCCGGAACAAACGGGGATCGGAATGCGGGATCTCACCGGCGGCTGCGCGTGCGGGGCGGTGCGCTACCGCCTGACGAGCGGGCCGATGTTCGTGCACTGCTGCCACTGCTCGGACTGCCAGCGCCAGGTGGGCAGCGCCTTCGTGATCAACGCCCTGATCGAGACCGACCGCATCGAGGTGCAGTCGGGCGAGATCGCGCCCACGCGCCTGCCCACCGACAGCGGCCGCCCGCACCTGGTCTACCGCTGCACGGGCTGCGGCACGACGCTGTGGAGCGACTACGGCGACCGCAAGGTGATGAGCTTCCTGCGCGCCACGACCCTGGACGATCGGGCCGCGCTTCCGCCCGACGTGCACATCTTCACCCGCTCCAAGCTGCCCTGGGTTCGGCTCCCGGACGACGCGCGGGTCTTCGAGGTCTACTACGACATGCAGACGGAGTGGCCGCCGGAGAGCCTGGCGCGGCGGCGCGCGATCCTCGGAGACCGCTAGGTCCGCCCGGGCGGGTTCAGGGCGGCCCTGAGCTTGGCGGCCAGGTCGCGCTCCACATAGGGCTTGCGCAGGATGCCGTCCTCGCCCGCCTCTTCCAGGGCCGCGGTGTCGGCGTAGCCGGTGACGAACAGGATCGGCACGTCGGGACGCCGCGCGCGCGCCTCACGGGCGACCTCTGCGCCGTTCATCCCGGGCATGGCGAAGTCGAGCAGCACCAGGTCCACGTCCGGCTCCCGGTCCAGCACGTCCAGCGCGGCCCCGCCGCTGCCGGCCTCGATGACGCCATAGCCGAGGTCGCCCAGGATGCCGGCCGTCACCTCGCGCACGGCGCTGTCGTCGTCGACGACCAGGACGCGGAGGTTCTCCGGGGCGACGTGGGGCTCGGCCGGAGGGGCGGCGACCGGCCCCGACCGCTCGACCGTGGCGCGGGGGAGGTAGATCCTCACCGCCGTCCCTTCGCCGGGCAGGGTCTCGATGCGGACGCCGCCGCCGGACTGCTTGGCGAAGCCGTAGACCTGGGCGAGGCCGAGGCCCGAGCCCTTGCCGACCTCCTTGGTGGTGAAGAACGGCTCGAACACCTTGCCGCGCACCTCCTCGGTCATGCCCGAGCCGGTGTCGGTGACGGAGACCGCGACGAACTCGCCGGCGGGCGGATCCTCCGGCCGCTGCGGCGGCCCGACGGTGGCGTTGGCGGTTTCCACGCGGAGATCGCCGCCCACCTCCATCGCGTCGCGGGCGTTGATCGCGAGGTTGAGGATCGCCAGCTCGATCTGGGTGGGATCGGTCAGCGAGGGCCAGAGGTCCGGCTGCAGGCGGGTCTCGATCCGCACGCTGCCGCCCATGGTCGACTGCAGGAGGTCGTGCATGGCGCGCACCGTCTCGTTGAGGTCGACGACCCGCGGCTCCAGCTTCTGGCGGCGGGAGAAGGCCAGCATCTGGGCGGTGAGCTGGGCCCCCCGCTCGGCGGCCTGGACGATCATCTCCAGCCGCCGGGCGCGGACCGGGTCGGCCTCGGTCTTCTGCATCTGGCGGATGTTGCCGAGCACGACCATCAGCAGGTTGTTGAAGTCGTGGGCGACGCCGGAGGTGAGCTGGCCCACGGCCTCCAGCCGCTGGGACTGGCGCAGCGCGGACTCCATGCGCTCGCGCTCGGCGATCTGGCCGGCCAGCTGGCGGTTGGCGGAAGCGAGTTCGGCGGTGCGCTCCTCCACCCGACGCTCCAGCAGCTCCTCGGCCTCGCGGATGGCCTGAAGGCGGTCGCGCGCCTCGTACTGCCGCCGACGACCGCGCAGCGCCGTCTCCACCACGCTGACCAGGGTGGTCGGGTGGAAGGGCCGCTCCAGGAAGGTGACGTTGCCCAGGGCGCCGGAGAGCCGCCGGGCGGCCGGGTTGCGCTCCAGCCCGCCGCCCCGCGGCGCGAGCACCACGATCGGCAGGTCCGACCAGGGCGGCTGGCTCTCGATCCAGTGGCCGAGGGCCGGGAAATCGGCGCCCTGCAGGGCCTCCTCCACGACGAGCGCCGCGCCGACGCCATGGTCCAGCTCGGCGACGAGACCCGCCAGGCCGTCGCAGACGGTGGCGGTCAGGCCGGCCTCGCCCAGGATCGCCCGGGCGATGGCCGCGTCGCGGCCGAGGGGGGCGAGGACCAGCACACGCCCGGAGCCGGACGTGGCGGTCGTCATGCCGAGGGCTCGCCCATGAGGCCCGTGCCGTGGCCGACGAAGTTCGGCACGCCGCGCAGCACGCCCTGGAACTCGACGAGCGGCGGCCCGACCACGAGGCCCTCGGCGCCGATCTCGTATTCACGGATGGTCTTCTCGTGCTGGCCGGAGCGCTTCTTGATCACCGACATCGCCCGGCGCACCTGGCCGACGGCCTCGAAGTAGCGGAGCAGCAGCACCGTGTCGGCCAGGTAGGTGACGTCCACCGGCGCCTTCATGTCGCCGACCAGGCCGTGCTGGGCGACGGTGAGGAAGGTCGAGGCGCCCTGGCGGTTCAGGTACTGCAGCAGCTCGTGGATGTGCAGGACGAGGAACTGCTCCTCGGGCATGGCCGCCTGGTAGCCGTTGAGGCTGTCGACCACGACGGTCTTGATGCCGCTCGTGTCGACGCAGTGGCGCACGCGCGCGGTGAACTCGCCCGGCGACAGCTCGGCGGCGTCCACCTGCTGGACGAGGAGCTGCTCCGTCTCCACCAGCGGCTGCAGGTCGATCCCCAGGGAGCGCGCCCGGTTGAACAGCAGGCCGAGCTCCTCGTCGAAGATGAACAGCGCCGCGCGCTCGCCGCGATGGATGGCCGCCAGGGCGAAGTGCAGGGTGACGAGCGACTTGCCCGTGCCCGCGGGCCCCAGGATCAGGCAGCTGGAGCCGCGCTCGATCCCGCCGCCGAGCAGCTCGTCCAGCCCGACCACTCCGCTGGGCAGCGGGTCGCGGGAGAACCGGGTCTTGTGCTCGGAGGAGATCAGCCGGGGATAGACCTCCAGGCCGCCGGTCTTGATGGTGAAGTCGTGGTAGCCGCCGCGGAACTTGCGGCCGCGATACTTCACGACGCGGACGCGCCGCCGCTCCGCGCCGTATTCCGGCGCCAGCTCCTCCAGGCGCACGACGCCGTGGGCGACGCTGTGGACGGTCTTGTCCAGGGTGTCGGTGGTCAGGTCGTCGAGCAGCAGCACGGTCGCGCCGCGGCGGGCGAAGTAGTGCTTCAGGGCCAGCACCTGGCGGCGGTAGCGCAGGGAGCTCTGGGCCAGGAGGCGGATCTCCGAGAGGCTGTCGATCACCACCCGGCTCGGCCGGATGCGCTCGACGGCCTCGAAGATCATCCGCGTGGTCTCGCCGAGCTCCAGGTCGGAGGAATAGAGCAGGCTCTGCTGCTGCTGCTCGTCGAGCAGGCTCTCGGGCGGGACGAGCTCGAACACCTCCACGCCGTCGAGGTCCCAGCCGTGGGAACGGGCGGTGTCGCGCAGCTCCTCCTCGGTTTCCGACAGGGTAATGTAGAGGGCGCGCTCACCCCGCCGGGCGCCTTCCCGCAGGAAGCTCATGGCAGCCGTGGTCTTGCCGGTGCCGGGGCTGCCTTCGAGGAGGTAGACGCGGTCGCGGGCGAAGCCGCCGGCCAGGATGTCGTCCAGTCCGCCGACGCCGGTGGAGGCCTGGTCGGTCGTCGCAGGCCTCGCGGTGTCCATGTCTCGCCGTCTCACAGGTTCGCTGGCGGCCCTACCGCCAAGGTCCGTCCTTCACGGTCCGAAGCGTCCCAGCCGCGGGAACGTTCCCGTCAGGGCCGGGCTGTGAGGGGGCTCAGGCGTTGAAGTTCAGCTTCAGGCCGGGCCTGGGCCAGCGGACCTTGTAGAGCTTGCCGGTGGAGGAGGCGGTGATCCAGGCGTCCATCATGTCGGCGCCGCCGAAGCAGATGTTGGTGGTGACGAGGTCCGGGATCGGGACGTGCTCGGTGGTCCCGTCGGGGTCGAAGGCGGTGATCCCGCCGTTGATGATGGTCGCCACGCAGACCTTGCCGGAGGCCTCCACGGCCAGGCTGTCGAGGAGCTGGTAGCCGGGCAGGTTGCAGACCACGCGGCCGGGCGCGAAGCCGGCGGGCGGGGCGAGCACGCCCGGCTCGGCCACGTCGAAGGCCCACAGCCGGCCGAGCTGGGTGTCGGCGACGTAGACCACGCTCTCGTCCGGCGACAGGCCGACGCCGTTGGGCGAGATGATGTGGTCGCGCTGGCGGCTGATGTGGGAGCCGTCGGTCTTCGCATAGTAGAGCGCGCCGAACTTGCGGCCCTCCGGCGTCGAGCAGCCGTGGTCGGTGAACCAGAAGCCGCCCGCGCGGTCGAAGACGATGTCGTTGGGGCCGATCAGCCGGCGGCCGTCGCAGGCCTCGTAGACCGTGGTGAGCTCGCCGGTGCGCAGGTCGAAACGCTGGATCATGCCGCCCTGGTGCTCGGGCGGGGTGGGGCCGGGGATGGTCAGGCCCTGGTTGTCGAGCCACTGGAACGAGCCGCCGTTGTTGGTGATCCAGATGGCGCCGTCCGGGCCGATGGCCGCGCCGTTCGGCCCGCCGCCGGTCTCCACGACAGTCTCCTTCGAGCCGTCCGGCCGCACGCGGGTGAGCCGCTGCCCCTTGATCTCGGTGAGGATCACCGACCCGTCGGCCATGGCGATCGGCCCTTCGGGGAACTCGAAGCCCTCGGCGACCAGCTCGTAATCCATGCGTGTCCCTCCTTGTCGTCTGGCCGGACTATAGGCGCTCCAGCACGCGGAAGACGAAGGGGAACTGGTCGGTTTCTGACGCAGGGTAAGCTTCGCGGCGGACCTCCCGCCAGCGGCTCTCGTCGATGGGCGACAGGCGGACGTCGCCCTCCACCTCGGCGTCGACGTCGGTGAGGTAGAGGCGCCGGGCCCGGGTCAGCGCCAGCTCGAACAGCGAGGCGCCGCCGATCACGCAGACCTCCTCGGCGCCGTCCTCCTCGGCCTGCTCGCGGGCGATCTGGAGGGCTTCCGAGAAGTCCTCGCAGACGATGGCGTTGGGGGTCTCGAAGGAACCGTCGCGGGTGAGCACGATGTTGGTGCGGCCGGGCAGGGGCTTCCTGGGCAGGCTGTCCCAGGTCTTGCGGCCCATGATCACCGGCTTGCCCATGGTGACCGCCTTGAAGATCGCCATGTCGGACTTCAGTCGCCAGGGCAGGGTCCCGTCCTTGCCGATGACGCCGTTGCGGTCGCGGGCGATGGGGCCGGCGGAGAGGATGATCTGGGACATGGGGTCGATGTAGCCCATCCGCTCATCCCGGCGGAAGCCGGGACCCAAGCGGCGTCGGGAGCCGCGTCGCGCGAGCTAGTCCACGGACTCAGTTTGGGCCCCGGCTTCCGACGGGGTGAGCGGCGGGGGCTCCAGCCAGCTCAGCCATTTCCGCTGGACGGCGGCCTGCGGGTCCACGCCGAAGCGGCGGCAGTAGAGGAGGAGCATGCAGAGCACGTCGGCGGCCTCGTCGGCGCGGTCCTGCTCGCTGGCCTCGCCGCGGCCGCGGGACGAGAGGCGCAGGTGGGCCTGGGAGAGCTCGCCCAGCTCCTCCTGCAGCTTGAGCAGGAACCAGTCGTCGTCGCGGTCGATGGCGTACTTGCCGGCGTAGATGTCGGAGATCCGGGCCGCCGCCTCGCTGATCTCGGCGAGCGTCATGGTCAGACGGCGATCGGCGCGGCGATCGAGGGGTGGGCGCGGTAGCCCTCGAGCTGGAAGTCCTCGTAGTCGAAGGCGAACAGGTCGTCCTTGTCGGCGACGTGCATGACGGGCAGCGGCAGGGGCTCGCGGGAGAGCTGCAGGCGGGCCTGGTCGAGGTGGTTCAGGTAGAGGTGGGCGTCGCCGAGGGTGTGCACGAACTCGCCGGCTTCGAGGCCCGTCACCCTGGCCATCATCAGGGTCAGCAGGGCGTAGCTGGCGATGTTGAACGGCACGCCCAGGAAGACGTCGGCCGAGCGCTGGTAGAGCTGGCAGGAGAGCTTTCCGTCGGCCACGAAGAACTGGAACAGGCAGTGGCAGGGCGGCAGGGCCATGTCCTCGACCTCGGCCGGGTTCCAGGCCGAGACGATGTGGCGGCGGCTGTTGGGATTGGTCTTCAGGCCCTCCACCACGGCGGCGATCTGGTCGATCACCCGGCCGTCCGGCGCGGACCAGGAGCGCCACTGCTTGCCGTAGACGGGGCCCAGCTCGCCGGTCTCGCGGTCGGCCCACTCGTCCCAGATGGACACGCCGCGTTCCTGCAGCCAGCGGACGTTGGTGTCGCCGCGCAGGAACCAGAGCAGCTCCAGGATGATCGACTTGCGGTGCAGCTTCTTGGTGGTCAGCAGCGGGAAGCCCTTCGAAAGGTCGAAGCGCATCTGCCGGCCGAAGACGCCGAGCGTGCCCGTGCCCGTGCGGTCGCCGCGCTGGACGCCGTTGGCGAGGATGTCCTCCAGCAGGTCCAGGTACTGCCGCTCGGGATGGTCCTGGGCGGCCTGGTAGCGGGCGGCGATGGAGACGGGGGCGTTCATGGCGAGTCGAGGTTGCCCGATTCGCGAATCGGAATCTCGGCGCGTGGAACGCCATCCACAGCCTTCGGAGCGTCCGTTCGTCGCAAATTAAGCTTTCGAAACTTGGCCTGACGCCCTGCGGCCGCTAAGGGCCCATGATCCTCCCCAATTCAGGTTCGTACACAGATGCTCTTCGTCTCCGCCCTGGCCGCCCTGGCCATCGCTGCGGCTCCGGAAGCCGCGGCCGTCGAGAAGACCGCCCAGGCCCCCGTGGAGTCCACGGCCCAGACCCCCACCCTCGACGCCAAGGGCGATGCGAAGACCAAGAAGGTCTGCACCGAGCGCCCGGCGATCAGCGGCTCGCGCATGGCCAAGAAGTCCTGCCGGACCGTGCCGGTCACCGAGAAGGCGGCGCCTGCTCCGGGCGCGAAGGCCGAAGCCGGCCACGACCACGCCCACTAGACGGACCCGCGGGCGGCGCCGGTTCAGCCGGCGAAGCCGCCCTCGTCCAGGAAGGCCTGCTCTTCGGGCGTGGTGACGCGCCCGAGGGCGGGATTCCTGTGCGGGAAGCGTCCGAACCGCGCGATGATCTCGCGGTGGATGCGGACCCACTTCAGCACCTCCGGATCGTCCAGCTCGGCGGCCAGGGACAGGCCGTAGTCCTGGTCGGCCATGTCCTCGGAATGCTCGAAGGGCAGGACGAAGAACTGCGCCAGCGGGGGCTCCACCTTGCGGTGGAAGCCGGCCTCGGTGGCGGCGCGCGCGATGGCCCGGGCCTTGGGGTCGGTGGCCCAGGCGTGGGCGGAGCCGCGGTAGAGGTTGCGCGGGAACTGATCGAGCAGGATCAGGAGCGCGAGCGCGCCCTCGGGGGTCACGGCCCAGGCGTCGTACTCGCCGCGGGCGGCGCGGTGGTGAACCGGCTCGAACTTGAGGCGGATCGCCTCGTCGAAGCGGGGGCTCTTCGCGTACCACTTCTCCGGCCCGGCATTGCGCCAGAAGCCCAGGATGTCGTTCGGGGTCGCGGGCACGGGGGATCCTCTTCCACGTCGGCGGCGCAGAGTTGGCGCGACCGGCGGCGGCGTTCAACCCCGGTTCATTGGAGCGGCGCCAATCCTGCTGGCCGAGTGGACTTGTCCCGGCCGCCGAAGCGGCCGCGGGGGATGACGAAGATGAAGACCAGGATCATGGCGCTGAGCCTCCTGCTGCTGGCCGGCGCCAGCGGCGCGGCGATGGCTCAGGAACAGGAGCGGGACCGCGAGCCGCGTGGCCACGTGGGTCCGGGCGACCGGCCGCAACGGCCGGTGGCGCGCGGCGTCTACCCGCGGCCGGAGACGCCGCCCCGGCCGCCGCAGGCCGCGGAGGCCCCGCAGGCGCCCGCCGCGCCCCAGGCGTCCGGCGGCGAGCGCCGTCGCGGCGGCGAGGGACGCGGGACGGAGGGCCGGCGTCGCGACAGCGACGGCCAGGGCCGGCCCGTGGGGCGCGGCGTCTGGGTGGATCGGGACGGCGACCCGGACGTCTCCGGCCTGACCGGCGCCGACCGGCAGGACCACGAGGACCGCACCGAGCTGCGCGACGCCCGCCGCTTCGACGGGCAGGAGCGCGACGGCCGCCGCGACCGTGACGGCGACGGTCGGCGCGAGCGCGACGGACGCCGTGACGGCGATGGCCGGCGGGATGGGGACGGCCGCCGCGACGGCGACCACCGCCGCGACGGGGACGGCCGCTGGGATGGCGACCGACGCTGGGACGGAGACCGGGACGGCCGGCGCGACGGCGACCGGCGCTGGGACGGATACCGCGACGGCCGCCGGCCGCCGCCGAACCATCCGCGCTGGGACCGCCGACACTATCCGCCGGTCTACAGCAGCCGCCACCGCTACCGCGGCCATGTCTGGCGTCCGCCGTCGGGGTTCTACGTCCGCCTGTGGAGCTACGGCGACGTGCTGCCGCGCGGCTGGTACGACGAGGGCTACCGGCTGTGGAGCTGGTGGGACTACGGCCTGCCCATGCCGCCGCCCGGCTACGACTGGGTGCGGGTCGGCTACGACGCCGTCCTGGTGGACCGGTTCACCGGCCGGGTCGTCCAGGTCGTGCGGCTGGTCTTCTGGTGACGCCCGCCTAGATGAAGCCCCTGGCCCGCAGCTCGGCGATCGAGCTGCGGGCGTCCTTGTGATGGATGAAGACGCCGCCCTCGGCCTCCCAGAGGTGGCGGTACTTGTCGCGGTCGTCGACCAGGGCGTCGCCGGGGTGGCAGTGCTCGCGCTTGAGCGCGGCGGAGGTGGTGATCACCTCGACGCCCGGGAAGTGCTTCTCCGCCCAGCGGCGCTTCTGCGGCTCGGCCCAGTTCCCGCGCGGCAGGCCGGTCAGGATGATCGGCTCCCTGTGCTTCACCGCCTCGAACAGCTGGTAGGCGTCCGGCAGGGGCTCGAGGGTCTCGAAGAAGCCGTCGGCGGTGGCGAGCCGCTTCCAGAACTGGCCCAGGCCATGCCGCTTCTCGAAGGCGCGGGGATGCAGGCCGAGGACCTTCTCGGCCCCCTTGTCGAAGTCGGCGAGCACGCCGTCGCAGTCGAGGTAGATCTGCTTGCGCATGGGTGGGTTGAACGTCCGCGTCGCGGCGGGGTTCACCCCTCGGCGCAGGCCGGGCAGCGGCCGCGGGCCTCCAGCGTCACGGTGCGAACCGCGTAGCCGGCGGCCCCGGCGGCCGCGAGGGCCGGGGCCAGGTCGGGCTCGAACTCCTCGGCCGCCCCGCAGCAGTCGCAGATCAGGAAGGCGGCCAGGTGGCCGTCGCCCTCCAGACGGCAAGGGACGTAGGCGTTCAGGCTTTCGATGCGGTGGGCGAAGCCCAGGCGCTCTAGGAACTCCAGGGCGCGGTAGACCGTGGGCGGCTTCGCCGGCTCCCCGGTCGCCCCGAAGGCGGCGATCAGGTCGTAGGCCTTCAGCGGCGCGTCGGCCTCCAGCAGCAGCTCGAGGACGCGTCGGCGCGGGGCGGTGAGCCGCTCCTGGGTCTCGGCGCAGCGCGTCTCGGCCGCACCGAGGGCGCGGCGAAGCGCCGGGCCCTTCAGGCCCGGGTGGACGCCATCGTCGTGGTGACACGCATCTCCCATGGGCAATCACGTAACTCCGCTCGGCGCCCGGCCGCAACGCTCTTGACGACGCGTTATGTTATTTCATAACGGTGCTGTTACTTCATAACACCTAGTCCCGCTTTCAAGTCCCTGGAGGGTCCATGTCGCGAGCCGCCCTGTTCGCCTGCGCCGCCGTCACGGCCCTGACCGCCGCCGGAGGCGCGCACGCCGCCGCGCCGAAGGACCTCGACGAGGTGGTGGTCACCGCCGCGCCCTATCCGGTGTCGATCGGCTCGGCGACGACGAGCGTCAACATCGTCAAGCGCGAGGAGCTGGACACCGCCCCGGTGGGGGGGCTGGGCGACGTGCTGAGCGGCCTGCCGGGCGTGCGCTCGACCTTCTTCGGACCGGGCGCGAGCCGGCCGGTGATCCGGGGCCTGGCGGGCCCGCGGGTGCTGGTGCTGTCCAACGGCCTGGGCCAGGTGGACGCCAGCGCCCTGTCGCCCGACCACGCGGTGGCCACCGACCCGCAAGAGGCCGAGCGGATCGAGGTGCTGCGCGGGCCCTCGGCGCTGGCCTACGGCGGCTCGGCGATCGGCGGCATCGTCAACGTCATCGACGACCGCATCCCCCGCGACCCGGTGGACGGGCTGGAGGGCCGGGTGATGGCCTCCGGCTCGACGGTGGACGAGGGGCGGATGGCGACGGCCTCGCTGAAGGCCGGCGCGGGGCCGTTCGTGGTCACCCTCGACGGCGTGCGCCGCGAGACCGAGAACTACGACGTCCCGACCCATCCGGAATCGCGCCGGCTGATGGAGGCGGACGGCGAGGAATGGCCGGGGCCGGTGGACTCGGTGGTGGAGAACACCTCGACCGAGCTCAGCTCCTACGGCGCGGGCGTCGCCTATGTGAAGGACCGCGGCTACCTGGGCCTTTCGGTGAAGCGCACCGAGACGACCTATGGCGTGCCCGGCCACGCCCACGAGGCGGGCGCCGAGGAGGAAGGCCACGAGGGCGAGGAGGCCGGGGTCGCCATCGAGCTGGAGCAGACCCGCTACGACCTGCGCGGCGAGTACGACATGGCGCTGGGCCCGTTCGAGAAGCTGCGCTTCGCCGGCGGCTATGCCGACTACACCCACGTGGAGCTGGAGGACGGCGCGCCGGCCACCCGCTTCTTCTCCGAGGGCTGGGAAGGCCGGCTGGAGCTGGTGCAGCCCGACCGCGACGGCTGGCAGGGGGCGGTGGGCTTCCAGGCCCTGTCACGCGACTTCGACGCGGTGGGCGAGGAGGCGCTGGTCCCGGCGACTACCACCAAGGAATGGGGCGCCTTCGTCCTGCAGCGGTACGACCGCGACGGCTGGGGCGTGGAGGGCGGCCTGCGGGTCGACAACCGCAGCCTCGACAGCGTCGCGGGGGAGCGCGACTTCACCAACGTCTCGGCATCCCTGGGCGCCTTCGTGCGGCCGGCGGACGCCTGGTTCTTCAGCCTGTCGGGCTCGCGGACCAGCCGCGCGCCGGCCCAGGAGGAGCTGTTCGCCAGCGGTCCGCACCCCGCGACCCGCGGGTTCGAGGTGGGCGACCCCGACCTCGACCAGGAGGTCTCCTGGTCGCTGGACGCGACGGCCCACTACGGCTCGGACCGCTGGACGGCCGACGTCCACCTGTTCGGGGTGCGCTATGAGGGCTTCATCGACCTGCGGCCGACGGGCGAGGCGGATCCCGACTCCGGCCTGCCGGTGTTCCGCTACGTGCAGACCGACGCCACCTTCCACGGCTTCGAGACCGAGGTCTCGTACCGGCTGTGGGCGGACGCCGGGCGCAGCTTCCGGCTCGAGGGCATGGCCGACTATGTGCGCGGCGACACCGACCTGGGCGCGCCGGCGCGGATCCCGCCGTGGTCGGCGGCGCTGCGCGGCGTGTTCGAGGGCGGCTGGTGGACCGGCCAGCTCGAGGCCCGCCGGGTGGGCGAGCAGGAGCGGGTCGCCGAGTTCGAGCTTCCCACCGACGGCTCCACCATGCTGAACGCCTCGCTGACCGTGCGTCCGCTCAAGGACGAGGGCTTGAAGCTGTTCCTGGACGCCCGCAACCTCACCGACACCGAGGCGCGCGAGCACGCGTCCTTCCTGAAGGACCTGGCGCCGCTGCCGGGCCGGAACGTCCGGGTGGGCGTGGCCTACAGCTTCTGAGGCCGTCCAAAACGGACGAGGGGCCGCACGATCTCTCGTGCGACCCCTCATCCGACCCGCGTCGCGGGCCACCTTCTCCCACAAGGGGAGAAGGGGATTTCAGACCTTAAGCCTCTTCGCTCTCGCTGGAGGGCGCGCCTTCGCCGGCCTCGAAGCTGCGCGGGGCGCGGCGGCGACGCGGCTTGCGGGCGGGGGCCTCCTCGTCGGAGGCGGCCTCCGGACGGGGCTCGGTGCGGGCCTGCAGGAAGGCCGGAGCGTGGCTCTCGCCGCCCTCGGCGTCGCGCAGGACCGGAGAGGGACGCTCGTCGGCCGGCGCCGCGGCGCCGCGGGGCTCGACCACGGCCAGCGGATCACGCTCGGGGCGCTCCTCGCGGTCGCGGCGTTCGCGCCGGTCGTCGCGGTCACGGTCGCCGCGCGGGCGGTCGTCGCGAGGACGATCCTCACGGGGCCGATCGTCACGGGGCCGATCGTCACGGGGACGGTCGTCACGGGCGGCGCGGTCCTCGCGGGGACGATCGTCGGCGCGTGGGCGGTCGTCACGGCTGCGGTCGTCGCGGGGCCGGTCGTCCCGGTCGCGCCAGCGGTCGCGGCGTCCGCCGCCTTCGCCCCGGTCACGGTCGTCGCGGCGGCCTTCGAAGCGCTCGCCGCGGTCGCGGTCGCGGCCCTCGCGGGGACGATCGTCGCGGCTGCGGTCGTCGCGGTCGCGGCGTTGCTGGCCGTCGCCGTCCTGGCCCTCGGGCTGGGCGGCGCCCTCGCCGGCGGCGGCGGCGGCCTCATCGGCGGCGGCGGCCTGGGCCTGGGCGCCCTCGTCCTCGAAGTCGATGTCGTAGCCGGAGGAGAAGGTGTCGCGCCCGAGGATGTCGGAGGCGGGCCGCTGCGGCTGCATGGCGCGCAGGAGGCGGAAATAGTGTTCGGCGTGCTGGAGGTAGTTCTCGGCGAGCACCCGGTCGCCGGCCGAGCCGGCGTCGCGCGCCAGCTGCTGGTACTTGTCGAAGACGTGCTGCGCGTTGCCGCGGACCTTCACGCCTTCGGGCCCGTTGGAATCGAAGGCCCGGTTCGCGTTCTGTTGAGGCTTGCCGCCGCCCCCACCGCCGCCGCCACCGCCACGATTGCGGCCGCGCTGACGCTTCATACCCTTGAAATCTCTCATTATTCGATAACCGTTTGCTCTTTTCCTGAGCGGCCCTGAGGCGGCCTGTGCCCTAGCCTTCAGCGGGTTCGGGCCCGCGGCCCGGATGGATTGTTGAAGACGCTTAAGTTCCCCGTCTTCCGCCCGGAAGCTCTTCAGCGAGAGGCCTTTTTGAGAAGCTCGCGCCTGCCGGGACGGCCTGCGCCCTCGTCGGGCGCGTCTGCCTAGCCGGCTTTCATGGGTGGAGACGACACTTGATGTAGCGACTCAAGCGCCCGTTTCCAAGGGGTTTTTCGCACCTGCGACAACCCTGTCCCGATCGGCCAGGTCGCGGATCGTCCGCACGTCCGCGGCGCCCGCCTCGCGGAACAGGGCCTCGACGGCGTCCTTCTGGTCGTAGCCGATCTCCACGGCGAAGATTCCGCCAGGCTTCAGTACGCGGAGGATCTCGGGGGCGAGGCGGCGGTAGGCGTCCAGGCCGTCGGCGCCGCCCTCGAGCGCGAGGCGCGGCTCCCAGTCCCGGACCTCCGGCTCCAGGGTCTCCAGCACGTCGCTGGCGATGTAGGGGGGATTGGAGACCACCACGTCGAAGTTCGCGTCGGCCAGGCCCTCGGTCCAGTCGCCGCGCAGCAGGGCCACGCGCCCGGCGAGGCCGAGGTGGGCGGCGTTGTCGCGCGCGACCGCCAGGGCCTCCTCCGAGACGTCGACGCCCAGCCCCCTGGCCGCGGGCCGCTCGGCGAGGATGGCCAGCAGGATGGCGCCCGAGCCCACGCCCAGGTCGAGGATCGAGAAGGCCTTGTGCTCCGGCGTCTGCTTCAGGACCACGTCGACCACCGTCTCGGTGTCCGGCCGCGGCGTCAGCACGTCGCGGTTCACGTTGAGCATGATCTTCCAGAAGCCCTTGCGGCCCAGGATGTGGCTGACCGGCTCGCGCCTCATCCGGCGGGCCAGGTAGTCGGAGAGGGTCGCCTCCTGCTCCGGGGACAGCGGGCGGTAGGGGTCGGTGACGATGTCGGTGCGGGTGGCGTCGGCGGCGGCCTCGACGAGCAGGCGCGCGTCGATCACCGGCCCGGCGAGGCCGGCGTCCTCCAGGGCCCTCTTCGCGTGCGTCCAGGCCTGGACGAGGTTCAGGCCCATTCGGGGGTCTCCACCGGCTGGGCGTCCGGAGAGGTGACCGCGTCGCCCACGCTGATGCGCCCCGGTGCGGTGACCTTCAGGTAGATGCCGCAGTTCATGTGGCCGTAGTTGTCGAACAGCGCCTTGACCACGTCGAGGTTCCGCTCGGCGGTGGTGGGATCCACATGGGTGGCCGCGCAGCGGACGATGGGCTTGAACACCTCGGCCTTCGCCCAGCCCAGCATCATCGGCCGGCCGGTCCACTCGTTCTCGACCCAGGGCGCCCAGCCGTCGACGTAGAGGTTGGCGCGGAAGCGCAGGGGATCGAGTTCGACGCCCATCTTCTGCGACAGGTCGCGAAGGCTGGCCAGGTTGATGATCGAGACCTGGCCCTGCGGATGGTCGGTGAAGCGGTAGGCGCCGGGCGCCTTGACCACCTTCAGGGGCCCGCGGAGGTCGTCCTCTGGGAGGAGGCGCGTCAGCCAGGCGGCGAAGGCCTCGCGGCCCGCCTCCTCGGCGAGCTTGCCGGAGAACACCGGCAGGCCGTCGGCGTGGGCGTGCAGGAGGCCGGTGTCCTCCTCGTAGTGGGTGCGCGCCGCGGCCACCCTGGGGATCGACATCAGGACGGTGAACTTCTGCTTCGGCACGAAAGCCGGCGCCGCCGGATCGAAGCCGGAGGGGCCGTTCTCCACCGCCCACAGGCGGTCGAAGGGGAAGCCCTCGCCCGGGGCCAGGTCCGCGTGCGGCAGGGATTCAGGGGTGAACCCCTTCACCGGGTGGCGGAAGATGGCGGCGACGTGTCCGGTCATGGACGCCCCTTGCCGGAACGGCCGGCTGGCTTCAAGGGGAACGGAGGCCGCAGGCGGCGGGTTCGGACAAGCGCCGCCTTGGAGAGGAAGCGAAGCAGCCCGTGGCGCGACCCGGCAAGACCGACAAGCCGCCCGGCCGGGGCGGCGGCGTCTCCCGCCTCCTGCTGGGCGCGGCGCCGTGGCTCGGCCTGGCCGCCATGACCGCGCTCTGGGCGCAGGCCGCACGACGGCCGCCGCCCGGCCTCTCCAATCCCGAGATCGCCGCGCCGGAGCACTTCGAGCTGACCGAGCCCGGCCGCGGGCGGCTGGCCGCCTGGCCGTTCCAGATCCCGTGGAAGGGCTGGAAGGACATCGTCTGGCGGGTCTACCGCGAGAGCGGCAACGACCGCATCGCCTTCCTGGCGGGCGGGGTGACCTTCTACGTCCTGCTGGCGCTGGCGCCGGCGGTGGCCGTGTTCGTCTCGCTCTACGGCCTGTTCTCCGACGTGAACACGGTGAGCAAGCAGCTCGACCAGCTGGCCGCCTTCGTGCCGCACGACGTGCTGGTGATCGTCGGCGAGCAGATGACCCGGCTGGCGACCCAGCGGCCGGCGGAGCTCTCCATCGCCTTTGCGCTGTCGGTGCTGCTGTCGCTGTGGACCGCGAGCCTCGGCATCCGCGTGCTCGTGGACGCGCTCAACGTCACCTACGAGGAGAAGGAGCGCCGGCCCTATCTGCTCAGGATCATCACCACCTACAGCTTCACCTTCGCGGCCCTGGTGTTCATGGCGGTGGTGACCGCCGTGCTGGTGGCCGCGCCCCTGGTGCTGAACGAGATCGGGGCGGGCGAGCTCTTGATCCCGCTGCGCTGGCTGGTGCTCTATGTGCTGGTCGCCGGGGCCTTCGCCATCCTCTACCGCTACGGGCCGTCGCGGCGGTGGGCCCAGTGGCGCTGGGTGGCGGTGGGCGCGATGCTGGCGGCCGCCGTCTGGATGGGCGGCTCGCTGGGCTACTCCTGGTACGTGAACCATGTGGCGCGGTTCCAGATCACCTACGGCTCGCTGGGCGCGATCGTCGGCTTCCTGGTGTGGATCTGGTTCTCGGTGATGGCCCTGCTGCTGGGCGCGGAGGTCAACGCCGAGGTGGAGCACCAGACCGCGCTCGACACCACCATCGGGGAGCCGAAGCCCATGGGCCATCGCGGCGCGGTGGTGGCCGACAGCGTCGGCCTGGCCTTCGTGGGCGTGCGCAAGGGCGCGGTCATCCTGTGGGGCACGACGCGCCGGCAGGTGGGCAACCTGGTGCGCCGCGGCCCGCGCGAGCCGCCGCCGCCGCTCCCGACCCTGCCGCCGCCGCCGAGACGCCCGCAACGCTAGGCCTGCCGCCAGTCGCCGCCGGCATGCTCCAGGTAGCGGGCCGTGGCCTTGCGGACCTCGGGCCCGAAGCAGCGGCCGACCACGTGCAGGGCGAGGTCGATGCCGGAGGTGAGGCCGCCGGCGGTGGCGATGCGGCCGGTGTCCACGAACCGAGGGCCGCGCTGCAGCGCCACCTTGGGGAACTCCTTCGCGAAATCGTCGAAGAACTCGTGGTGGGTAGTGGCCGGAAGGCCGTCGAGCAGGCCGATCCGCCCGAGCTGGAACGCGCCGGTGCAGACGCTCATGGTCATGTGGGCCTTGTCGCTCGCCGCCCTCAGCCAGGCGCGGGAGGGCTCGGTGGAGCGCTGGGCCGGGACGACGATGACGTCCGGCTGCGGGACGGTGTCGATGGAGTAGGCGGGCTGAACCAGCAGGCCGCCGGTCATCCGCACCGGCTCCAGCGTCGGCGCGACGGTGAACGGGAAGAACGGGTGCTGATGGCGACCGTCCGCCATGAACATCGCGTCCTGGAACACCTCCCACGGGCCGGCGGTGTCGATGACGTTGGCGTTGTCGCCCAGCAGGAAGGCGACCTTGATCATCTTCGAGGCCGGCAGCGGTGGGAGGGGCTGGGCGAGCGCCGGGCCGGCGGCGAGGGCGGCGGCCGAGGCGGTGACGAGCTCGCGACGGTTCATGGCGAGGGCTCCGGTTGAGGCTGCGGCGAAGCTTGCGCCCATGCCCGCGTGGCGCGAAGGACGCCGAGGCGTCAATTCCAGCCAAGGTCGTTGCGGGCGGGCCGCGCGTGGGCCTAGCGTCGCGGCATGACCCACCGCGTGGCCATGCTCGCCTTCCCCGACGCCCAGGTGCTGGACGTGATCGGGCCGCTGGAGGTGTTCTCGCGCACCGCCCGCTGGCTGGCCGACACCTGGGGCCGGGCCGAGCCGGCCTATTCAGTGGAGGTGGTCGCCGCGCAGGCGGGGCCGGTGCGGATGTCGAGCGGCCTGGAGCTGACCGCCTCGCGCAGCTTCCGCGACCTGGACGCCTGCGACACCCTGCTGGTGGCGGGCGGCATCGGCTGGGCCGGGGCGGCGCAGGACGCCGGCCTGCTGGCCTGGCTGCGCGGCATGGCGGGCCAGGTGGAGCGGCTGGGCTCGATCTGCACCGGCGCCCTGATCCTCGGCGCGGCCGGCCTGCTGGAGGGGCGGGCGGCGACCACCCACTGGGCCTACTGCGACCGGCTGGCGGCGCTCGCGCCCGGCTGCGACATCGCCCCCGACGCGATCTTCGTGGAGAGCGGCGGCGTCTTCACCTCGGCGGGGGTGACCACCGGCATGGACCTGGCCCTGGAGATGGTCGAGCGCGACTGGGGCAAGGCGACCGCCGTGGCGGTGGCCCAGGAGCTGGTGATCTACCGCAAGCGGCCGGGCGGGCAGGGGCAGTTCAGCCGCTTCCTGGAGGCCGAGCGGCGGGAGGACGTGTTCGGCCGCCTGCAGCTCTGGGTTCTGGATCACCTGGACGAGGACCTGCCGCTGGAGCGGCTGGCGGCCGTCGCCGGCATGAGCCCGCGGCACTTTTCCCGGCGCTTCAGGGCCGAGATGGGCGCGACGCCGGCCGCGTGGGTGGGCAAGGTCCGGCTGGAGGAGGCGCGCCGCCGGCTGGAGAGCGGGGCCGGCAGCCTGAAGGACGTCGCCCGCGGCTGCGGCTTCCAGGACGAGCAGAACCTGCGCCGGGCCTTCCGCCGCCGCCTGGGCGTGGCCCCCAGCGACTACCGCGAGCGGTTCGGCGGCTGAGCGCCTAGGCCAGCTCCTCCTCGAGGGCGGCGAGGCGGGCGGCCTGGTCTTCGGCGATCAGGGGATCGATGACGTCGTCGAGGGCCTCGCCCTCCATGATCTTCGGCAGGTTGTAGAGGGTCAGGTTGATCCGGTGGTCGGTCACCCGGCCCTGCGGGAAGTTGTAGGTGCGGATCCGCTCGGAGCGGTCGCCGGAGCCCACCTGGCTCTTGCGGCTCTCGGCGCGGGCGGTGTCGAGCGCCTCGCGCTGCTGGTCGTAGAGCTTGACCTTCAGGGCCTTCATGGCGCGGGCCCGGTTCTGGTGCTGCGACTTCTCGGAGCTGGTCACCACGATGCCGGTGGGCAGGTGGGTGATGCGCACGGCGGAGTCGGTCTTGTTGACGTGCTGGCCGCCGGCCCCGGAGGAGCGGTAGGTGTCGATGCGCAGGTCCTGGTCGCGGATCTCGATCTCCACGTCCTCCGGCTCGGGCAGGACGGCGACGGTGGCGGCGGAGGTGTGGATGCGCCCCTGGGCCTCGGTGGCCGGCACCCGCTGCACCCGGTGCACGCCGCTCTCGAACTTCAGCCGGCCGAACACGCCGTCGCCCGTGATGGAGGCGACGATCTCCTTGTAGCCGCCGGCGTCGCCCTCGGAGATGGAATCGATCTCCACCCGCCATCCGCGGTTGGCGGCGTAGCGCTGGTACATGCGGAACAGGTCGCCGGCGAACAGGGCCGCCTCGTCGCCGCCGGTGCCGGCGCGCACTTCCAGGATGGCCGAGGCGTTCTCGTCGCGGTCCTTGGGTGCGAGCAGCAGGGCGACCTCGTGCTCAAGTTTCGGAAGCCTCTCCTTCAGGGCCTCCAGCTCGTCGCGCGCCAGCGCGGCCATCTCGGGGTCGCCGGAGGCCATCTCCTCGAGCTCCGGCAGCTCGGCCCGGGCGCGCTCCAGGTTGGAGACGGCGTCAGCCACCGGCTTCAGCTCGGCGTGCTCCTTGGAGAGCCGGACGATCTCGGTCCCGTCGGTGGCCGCGCCCATGCGCGCCTCGATCTCGCGGAAGCGGTCGAGCACCTGGTCGAGCCTGGCCTGGGGAAGTCGCACGTGGTTTCGCACCCGGAAAAGAGGGGAGCCTCCTCTAGCGCGCAGCCGGGCGGATGCCAAACCCCGCCGGAACGGGAGAGCGCCGTTCCGAGTTACGGCCACGGTGACTACGAGGAGACTTGAAATGGCTACCGAACGCGTGACCCAGCACCCGGACGGCACGACCGAGCGGGTCGTTGACCGCGACAGCGGCGGCACGACCTATGTGGAACGCGGCGGCTCCGGCGTGGGCGGCGTGATCATCGGCATCGCCGTCCTGGCGCTTGTGGCGATCGTCGCCTTCTTCCTGCTGAGCGCGAACCGCCAGGAGGCGATCCGCACCGACGCCGTGACCAGCGCGGCCTCCAGCGTGGCCGACAGCGCCGCCGGCGCCGCGGACGCGGTGGGCGACGCGGCCAATGCGGTGAACCCGAGCAAGTAGGATCTCCTGCCCACGATCCGGGAAGGCAAAGAAAAGGCCCGCTGCGGCGTCCGCAGCGGGCCTTCGCTGTTTTCGGTCAGGCGTGGAGCCTTAGACGCGGACGCCCGAGAGCGGGGCGTTGCCGAACGCGCCGAGCTTGACGTTGCCGGTCATCTTGTCGCCGTCGACCTTGGCTTCGAACTCCAGGGTCATCGGCATCGGGCTCGTGATGTTCGAGCTCCAGGTGAGGGTGTCGCCGGCCACCTTGCCGGAGACTTCCTGCGAGCCCATGCGGCCTTCGGTCTTGCCGGTGAAGGTGTCGCCGCTGGTCGTGATCGAGGCGTTCACTTCCTGCGCGCCCATGGGCGTGTTGATGGTGATCTTCCAGTTGCCGTCAGCCGAGGACATCAGTCCCTCCCGTGTTGGTCGGCGCGCAGCTAACAGCGGTTGCGTCGCAGGCGCAAGGGTGACGCCGGCGTCAACTTCGCAGTTTTCTACTCGGCGGCTTCCAGGGAGGCGGTCTTCGCCGCCTCGATCTCGGCGGCGCGGGCCTCCACGAGGCCGACGATGTGGTCGACCATGGCCTCGTTGTCCATCTTGTGGTCGGGCCGGCCAGCCACATAGACCATGCCCGAGCCCTTGCCGCCGCCCGTGAAGCCCAGGTCGGTCATCAGCGCCTCGCCCGGGCCGTTGACCACGCAACCGATGATCGACAGCGACAGCGGCGTGGAGATGTGCGCCAGGCGCTCCTCCAGGGCCTCCACCGTCTTGATCACGTTGAAGCCCTGCCGGGCGCAGGACGGGCAGGCGATGATGTTGACGCCGCGGTGGCGCAGGCCGAGCGACTTCAGGATGTCGAAGCCGACCTTCACCTCCTCCACCGGATCGGCGGCGAGGCTGACGCGGATCGTGTCGCCGATGCCGGCCCACAGCAGGGCGCCCAGGCCGATGGAGGACTTCACCGTCCCGGTGCGAAGCGCGCCGGCCTCGGTGACGCCCAGGTGCAGCGGGCAGTCGATGGCTTCGGCCAGCATCTGGTAGGCGGCCACCGTCATGAACGGGTCGGAGGCCTTCACGCTGATCTTGAACTCGTGGAAGTCGTGGTCCTGCAGGATGCGGGCGTGGTTCAGCGCGCTCTCGACCATGGCGTCGGGGCAGGGCTCGCCGTACTTCTCCAGCAGCTCGCGCTCGAGGCTGCCGGCGTTGACGCCGATGCGCATGGAGCAGCCGTGGTCGCGAGCGGCCTGGATGACCTCGCGCACCCGGTCGGGGCTACCGATGTTGCCGGGATTGATCCGCAGGCAGGCCGCGCCCGCCTGGGCCGCCTCGATCCCGCGCCGGTAGTGGAAGTGGATGTCGGCGACCAGCGGGACCTTCGCCGCCCGGGCGATGGTGCGGAAGGCGGCGGTGGACTCCTCGTCGGGGCAGGAGACCCGGACGATGTCGGCCCCGGCCTCCTCCAGCTGGCGGATCTGGTCGATGGTGGCCGCCGCGTCGGCGGTCAGGGTGTTGGTCATCGACTGGACGGTGATCGGCGCATCGCCGCCCACCTCCACGGAGCCCACGCGGATCTTCCGGCTCGGCCGGCGCTGGATCTGCCGCCAGGGGCGGACGGAGGTGTGGTCCTGGGTGCTCATGCCGCGCGGAAAATAGGGACTTTCAGGAGAGAACCCAAGCGCGGCGGCGCCGCTTACCCGCCCAGCTTGCTGGCGGAGGAGAGGGCGGCGGGGAGGAAGCCACGGGACTGGCCGCCGGCGAACACCTGGAAGGCCTGCGGCTCGGAGACGTCCACCATCAGGCCCTCGATGGCCGGAATGCGGTAGGCCTCGCCCTTGTCGAGCTGGCGGGCGAAGTAGACCGACCCGTCGGCGCCGCGGATGATCAGGGCGCCGGACTTCAGCGCCTTGAGGGTCACGTAGGACGGCTGGCCGACCGCCGCGCCGTAGATCTTGCCGTCCGGCTTGAACACCGGGGCGAGCTGGGAGGTGTCGGGCGGCGGGGCGTCGTCGGGCGTGACGCCGAGGATGGCCGGCGGGGCGAGGTTGCCCATGCCGTCCTCGCCCGCCTTGGCGAGGCCGGGCGTCTCGTAGGGCGTGGGCGTGGTGGACTCGACCGGCGCCGGCAGGGGCGCGCCGAGGGTCACCGGCCCGGCCTTCTGCGCCGTCAGCGCCTGGATGACGGCCTTCTCCGGCGCCAGCGGCGGCGGCGGGGCGGCGTCGACCATGGCGCGCTGGGCGATGTTCCACATGAAGATGGCCGCGACGATCACGCAGCCGCCGGCGATCAGGGCGGAGAGCCGCGGATCGCGGTCCTCCTGCACGCCGACGGGGGCGCGGAGCGGCTCGTCGAGCACCGGCTCGTCGGCCTTGAAGCGGTAGACCGCCTCTTCCGGGTCCAGGCCCAGCGCTTCGGCGTAGGAGCGGATGTAGCCGATGGTGAACGGCCGCGAGGGCAGCTGCTCGAGCCGCAGCTCCTCGATGGCCGCCAGATAGCTGCGGCGCACCCGGGTGCGCTCGGCCAGCTCCTCCAGCGACAGTCCCCTGAATTCGCGGACGGCGCGCAGCGCCTCGCCAATATCCGCGCCGGACTGCAGCGTCGGCGCGTAGGAGTCGACAAGACCAGGGTCGCCGGCGTTCACGGGTTCGACTTCAAGATCGACAATGCGACCAGTATCGAGCGGCATGGCCACTCTCACCCCCGGACATGCGCAGCGGTGAGCTCACCGCGGCGGCGTTCGAACCCAAGACTCGCGGAAGTTCTAGAGAAGAACTTCGCGTACCACGCGTCGGGGTTGTGCTCAATGCGGTATTCGGTCACGTCGGCCGGGCTCTCCTCAGACCGCCAGGTAGATTTTGCGCGCGAGAGTTTCGATTTCGTTGCGCACGGAACCGGCTCCGCTCTTCAACAACGCCGAAACCCCCCGCCGCGCTGCCTCGCGGTCGCACGAGAGCACCATCTGCTTCACCGGGCCCACGCCCGCCGGCGGCATGGACAGCCGCTCGAAGCCGAGCGCCACGAGGGCGAAGGCCTCCAGCGGCCGGCCGGCCATCTCGCCGCAGACGCTGACCGGGGTGCCGGTCTCGGCGCAGCCGCGCTGGATCTGCTCCATGGCCCGCAGGAACGGCGGGGACAGCGGATCGAAGCGGTCGGAGACCCGCGGGTTCCCGCGGTCGGCGGCGAACATGTACTGCATCAGGTCGTTGGTGCCGACGCTCACGAAGTCGGTCATCGGCAGGAGGGCGTCGAGGTGCCAGACGATCGAGGGCGCCTCGATCATCGCGCCCACGTCGAGGCGGGAAGGCGCCTTGCGGCCGCGGCGCAGGGCCCAGGCGATCTCGGTGTCCACGAGCGCGCGGGCGGCGCGGAACTCGTCGACGCTGGCGACCAGCGGGAACATGATCCTGAGCGCCCGGCCCTTGGCCGCGGTGATCAGGGCGCGCAGCTGCAGGCGCAGCAGGGACGGCCGGTCGAGGCCCATGCGGATCGCCCGCCAGCCGAGCGCCGGATTGTCCTCCCGCTCGGCCTCCAGGTAGGGCAGCACCTTGTCGCCGCCGAGATCCAGGGTGCGGAAGGTCACCGGCAGGTCGCCGGCGGCGTCCATCACCCGGGCGTAGAGGGCCGCCTGGGCGTCGAGGCGCGGCATCTCCTCGGCGACCATGAACTGGAACTCGGTGCGGAAGAGGCCGATGCCCTCGGCCCCCGTTTCGCCGAGGATGTCGAGGTCCACGTCGAGGCCCGCGTTCATCAGCAGGGTGACCTTGGCCCCGTCGCGGGTGAAGGCGGGCGTCTCGCGCAGCTTGGCGAACTCGGCCCGGCGCTGGCGGCGCACGTCGATGCGGGCCTGGATGGCCTTCACCACGTCGGGCCGCGGCCGCAGGTAGGCCTCGCCGGTCTCGGCGTCGACGATCACCGGGTCGCCCTCGCTCACCCGGTCGCGCAGGCCGGGGAGGCGGCCGACGCAGGGAATGTCGAGCGAGCGGGCGATGATCGCCGCGTGGCTGGCGGCGGAGCCCTCCTCGAGCAGCAGGCCGCGCAGCTTGGTGCGGTCGTATTCCAGCAGGTCCGCCGGGCCGAGGTTGCGGGCGATCAGGACCGCGTTCTCGGGCAGCTCGCGAGCGACGTGGCCGTCGCCGGAGAGGTGGCGCAGCAGGCGGTCGTTGAGGTCCTCCAGGTCGTGCAGGCGCTCGCGCAGATAGGGGTCGCGGGCCTGGCCGAGGCGGGCGCGGTGCTCGGAGCGCACGCGCTCGACGGCGGCCTCGGCGGTCAGGCCGTTGCGCACCGCGTCCTCCAGGCTGCGGTTCCAGCCGCGGTCGTGGGCGAACATGCGGTAGGTCTCGAGGACCTCGTAGGAGGCCTCCACCAGGCCGTGCTGGCCCTCCAGCATGGTGTCGATCTGGGCCTGCAGGGCGGCGACCGCGGTCTTCAGGCGGATCTCCTCGGCCGCCACGTCGTCGGACAGCAGCTGGGAGGGGGCGACCGGGGGCTCGTGCAGGACGGCCACGCCATAGGCCAGGCCGTCGGCGAACTTGGCGCCCTTCAGCCGCTCGGGCCGGTGGGGCGCGATCTCGACGCCCTTGAGCTCGTCCTCGGCGATCAGCTCGCCGCCGGCCACCATCTCGGCCAGGACCATGGCGATGATCTGAAGGTCCTCGACCTCGTCCTCGGTGTAGACCCGCTCGGTGCGGTTCTGGACCACCAGCACGCCGATCGCGCGGCCGCCGCGCAGCAGGGGCACGCCGAGGAAGGCGTGGTAGGGATCCTCGCCGGTCTCCGGACGGTAGGAGAAGGCCGGGTGCTCGGGGGCGTCGGCCAGGTTCAGCGGACGGCCGGCCTTCATGATCTCGCCGACCAGGCCTTCGCCCGGCCGCATGCGGGTCAGGTGGACGGCGCTGGGGTCGAGGCCCTCGGTGGCGAACAGCTCCATCTCGCCGCTAGCGCGGCGCATGTAGAGCGAGCAGACCTCGGCCACCATGGAGCGGGCGATGATGCGCACGACCATGTCCAGGCGCGCCTGCGCCGGGCCGCCGCCCGCGAGGGCTTCGCGGATCTGGCGCAGCAGGCTGCGTTGGCCCCGTATGGCTACCCCTGGAATCGCCATCTGGCGGCGTCGTCCTCCCTGTCCCTTCGGCGCGGCGTCCCTAACAGCTTTACGTGTCCGGACGGAGACGGAAAGAGGGGCGTTGCGTCGATTGGCCCGTCTGCCTGGGACCCGAGCATGGCAAGCTTAGGGCGGTGACGGTTAGGACCGCGTTATGCCCCGGTCCGTGGCGTTCAGGCGCGCCTGATCTCGTCGGCGAGGGTGCGGGCGATCGCCTCCTGGGGTGACGTCGGCTCCGCATAGCCCAGCTCGGCCCGGATGCGGCCGCTGTCGAGCACCATCGGCACGGAGAGGTCGAGCGCGTCGAGGGCGCCGCGCACGCCTTCGGGCGCGGCCTCGCGTGGCAGGCGGCGGACCTCGCCGTCCCAGCCGGTGGCCTCGGCGAAGCGGGCGGCCCAGGCGGCGTGGTCGAGCGCCTCGACCGGCCCCAGGTTGTAGGTGCGGCCGGCCGCGGCGGGATGGGTCGCGGCCAGGGCCAGGCCATAGGCGACGTCGTCGACATAGCCGTAGCTCGTCCTCCAGTCGGTCCAGGCGGCGTCCAGCTCGAGCACCGGCTCGCCGGAGGTCATGGGCCGGAGCGCCCAGGAGAAGCGCCGCTGCCGGTCGCGCGGGCCGTAGACCATGGGCAGGCGCACGACGGCGTGCTCCAGGCCCGCCTGCATGCGCACGGCCGCCTCGATCGGCACCTTGTCGTAGCGGTCGAGCCAGGCCTCGGGATCGCCCGGCGCGCGGGGCTGGGCGCCGCGGTAGGGATGCAGGTGGGTGCGCAGCGGCGCGTCCTCGTCCAGGCGCTCGCGGATGGGCGTCGTCTCCAGCCGGTGCAGCGCGCCGTACTGGCGGTAGACGTCGCCGGAGCTCGCCAGGACGTAGCGCCGGACCACGCCGGACAGGGCGTCGAGCAGGGGCTGGGTGGCGGCGCGGCTCATGGCCAGCAGGTCGATCACCACCTCGACGCGGCGGTCGGCGGCGAGGGCGGCGATCTTGCCCGCGTCCCCACGATCGGCCGCGGCATGGGTGGCGCCGCCGCCCGATCCGCCCCGGCGAGAGACCGCCGTCACCTCGTGCCCGAGCCGGGCCAGCTGCTCCGTCACGGCCGGGCCGATGAAGCCCGTGCCCCCCAAGATCATAACCCGCATCGCCCCGTCCTCCCGCCCGCTTGAGCTTTCCGCCACGCGGGCTCATCGTCGCCGCCAAAAGAAACACGTGTTCGGGGGGACGCGCCATGCTCAGGACCTGCGGCTTTTTCCTGCTGGGCCTCGCCCTCATCCTTGGGGGCAGCCTGCTGGCCAGTCGGGTGCAGACGGACGGCGGCCGGGTGGAGGTGCGCGACGTGCGGTTCGCCGGCGACGGGGGGCTGATCCAGAGCGGCCTGCTCTACGTGCCGAAGACCGCCACGGCGCAGGATCCCGCGCCGGCCGTGCTGGCCAGTCACGGCTACATCAACACCCGCGAGATGCAGAGCGCCTTCGCCATCGAGCTCGCCCGACGGGGCTTCGTGGTGCTGGCCATGGACATGACCGGCCACGGCCGCTCGCAGGGCGGCGTGGCGGAGAACGACTTCGGCGGCCCCGCGGCGCTGCGCTACCTGCAGGGCCTGCCGTTCGTGGACCGGGCGAACATCGGGCTCGAGGGCCACTCGATGGGCGGCGGGCCGATCCTGGCGGCGGCGGTGGCCCAGCCGGACGGCTACCGGTCCATCGTGCTGGAGGGTTCGACGCCGGGCCTGCTGGGCGCCAAGGCGCCGGAGCGCCCGCGCAACCTGGCCGTGGTGTTCGGCGGCTACGACGAGTTCGCGCAGCTCATGTGGCAGGTCCCGAAGGGCTCGGACGTCGAGCGGTCGGCGCGGCTGATGGCGCTGTTCGGGACAGCGGCGCCGGTGGTCGAGGGACGGGTCTACGGCTCGATCGCCGACGGCACGGCGCGGGTGCTGCACAACCCGCCGATCACCCATCCGTGGGAGCACTTCTCCCGGGCCGGCGTGGCGCCGGCGGTGGCCTGGTTCCAGCAGACCCTCGACGGCGAGCCGGCCGGCCCGCCGGCGGGCGAGCAGGTGTGGCTCTGGAAGGAGATCGGCACGGGGATCGCGTTCGTCGGCTTCGCCTGGCTGCTGCTCGGGACGTTCGAGATCCTGCTGCGGACCCCGCTGTTCGCGGGCCTCAGCCGGCCGGCCGAGCCGGTCGTGGAGCGGCGCGACCGGCGCTGGTGGCTGGCCTTCGCGCTCACCGCCCTGGTCCCGGCGCTCACCTTCTATCCGGCCATGAAGCTCGGGCAGGTGTTCTTCCCGATGCGGCTGTTCCCGCAGTGGATCCAGAACCAGCTGCTGGTCTGGGCGCTGGTGAACGGGCTGATCTTCCTGGTCCTTGGCCGCTTCCGGAAGCGGAAGCCGGTGTTCGTGAACCGCTGGCTGCTCTCCGTGGCCGCGGCTCTGGTCACGGTGGGCGCGGGCTATCTGTCGCTGGTGGCCGTCGAGGCGGTGTTCCAGACCGACTACCGCTTCTGGGTGCTCGGCCTGCCGACGCTGGCGGCCGAGGACTGGGCGACGCTGGTCCCCTATGTGGTCCTCTGGACCCTGTTCTTCCTGGTGGCGGTCCGCGGGCTGGCGGCGGACCTGGCGGTGCGCGGCGAAGGCTTCCTGAGCCAGGTGACGACCGGCAAGCTCGCCATGAGCCTGGGGTTCCTCGCGCTGGTGACGATCCAGTACGTGACCCTGTTCGCCACCGGCTTCCTGGCCACGCCGTCGGAGCCGCTGAACACCATCGTGGCGATCCAGTTCGTGCCCCTGCTGGCGCTGGTGGGGGCGATCGGCGCCTGGACCTACCGGCGCACCAGCTCCTACGTCCCCGGCGCCCTGATCTGCGCCCTGGTGATCGGCTGGTACGTGACGGCCGGCACGGCCGTGCACTGGACGCCGGACTTCAAGCTGCCGCAGCCGGGAGCGAGTCGCTCGCGCTGAGCCGCCGCGCCGCCGCGCGCCGTGACCGCGGTCACAAGACCGCGGCCGGCGCCGTCATGCGAGAAGCGGCCGGGGGACGTGGCTGGATTTCCGGCGCGGCGCGCTGCAAAACGCCGGCCCCCGCTGACGTGGGCGACGGCGAGGCCGAGACGGGCGAATGGACACGGCGATCCGGAATCCGAAGGGCTGGGGCGACCTGCTGGGCGAGGGGCGGCTGCCGCGGTTCGCCATCATCTGCCTCGGCGTCTGGCTGAACGCCGCCGACAGCCTGGTCACCGCCACCATCATGCCGAGCGTCGGCGCGGACCTGGGCGGCTATCAGTACTTCGCCTGGGCGACGGCCGGGTTCCTGGTGGGCGCGATCCTGGCTGGCGCCAGCGCCGGCCGGCTGTCCGAGCTGTTCGGCCTGCGCGCCGCCACCGCCCTGGCCGGCCTGATCATGACCGCGGGCTGCGTGATGAGCGCCCTGGCGCCGGACGTGGGCACCTTCCTCATGGGCCGGCTGGTCCAGGGGCTGGGCTCCGGCTGGATCTCCGGTTTCGCCATGGTCGCCATCGCGCTCATGTTCCCCGAGCGGCACCTGGCGCGGGTGTTCGCCAGCGTCTCCGGCGTCTGGGGGATCGCCACCCTGCTGGGGCCGCTGGTCGGCGGGGTGTTTGCCGAGACCGGCGACTGGCGCAACGTCTTCTGGCTGTTCGCCCTGCAGGCGGCGGGCTTCAGCCTGGCCGCCCCCTTCCTGCTGAGCGGCACGTCCAAGGGCGCGGGCGGGCCCGGCGTGCCCTGGCTGCAGCTGGGCGTGCTGGCCGTGGGCGTGGGCGCCATCGCCGTGGCCGACGTCCTGCCGAGGCCCGGCCTCTCCATGGCGCTGATCGCCGCGGGCCTGGTGGTGCTGGGCCTGGTGTTCTGGATCGACCACCGCTCGAAGGTGCGCCTCCTGCCGCACCGGGCGGGCGACCTCGGCACGGTGGTGGGCTCAGGCTACCAGGCGATGTTCTGGCTGACCGCGGCGTCGATGGGCTTCGCCATCTACGGGCCGCCGATCTTCCAGGAGCTCAGGGGCATGTCGCCGCTCTGGGCGGGCTATGTGATCGGCGTGGAGTCCCTCGCCTGGACCGTCACGGCGCTGGCGGTCGCTCACGTCAGCGGCGCGTGGGACGGGCGCTGGGTGCGGATCGGCGCCGTCTGCCTGGTGGTGAGCCTCCTGATCCTCACCTGGGGGATGGCCGACGGGCCGCTCGCCTGGGTGCTGGTCGGCGGCGCGCTGATGGGGGCGGCCTTCGGCTTCTCCTGGAGCTTCATGGGCCGGCGGGTGATGGCGGCGCTGTCGGAGGACGACCGGGCCATCGGCTCCTCGGCGATCACGGCCGTGCGCCAGACCGGGGCCGCGGCCGGCGCGGCGATCTCCGGGGCGGCGGCCAACCTGGCCGGCTTCCACCACGGCCTCACCGCCGAGAGCGCGCGCGGGGCCTCGGTCTGGGTGTTCGCCGCGGTGATCCCGCTGGCGCTGGTGGGCGCCTGGGCGTCCTGGCGGCTGACCGGCGGGGCGGAGCGGGCCTAGAGCTGGTCCAGCCCGTAGGCGGCGTGCAGGGCGCGCACCGCCAGCTCGGTGTAGGCGGCGTCGATCAGCACGCTGATCTTGATCTCGGAGGTGGAGATCACCTGGATGTTCACGCCCTTGTCGGCCAGCGCCTTGAACATCGATTTGGCGACCCCGGCGTGGCTGCGCATGCCGACCCCGATCACCGAGACCTTGGCCACGTCCTCGTTCACCTGCACGTCGTCGAAGCCGATCTTCGGCTGGGCGGCGCGGACGATCTCGACGGCCCGCTGGGCGTCGCGCTTGCCGACGGTGAACTCCATGTTGGCCGTGTCCGCCGTGCGGGCGTGGCTCTGGACGATCATGTCGACGTTGACGTTGGCGTCGGCCAGGGCCCCAAAGATCTCCGAGGAGACGCCGGGATGGTCGGGCAGGCCGAAGAGGCTGATCTTCGCCTCGTCGCGGCTGTAGGCCACCCCGCTCACGATCCGCTTTTCCACGATCTCCTCCTCGTCGCAGACGATGGTGCCCTGTCCGGGGGCTTCGCCCGGCTCGACGAAACTTGAAAGCACCCGCACCGGCACGTTCTGGGACATGGCCAGCTCGACCGAACGGGTCTGCAGGACCTTGGCGCCCAGCGAGGCCATCTCCAGCATCTCCTCGTAGGAGATCTTGGAGAGCCGCCGGGCCTTGGCCTCGATGCGCGGGTCGGTGGTGTAGACGCCGTCGACGTCGGTGTAGATGTCGCAACGGATCGCCTTCAGCGCCGCGGCGATGGCCACCGCGCTGGTGTCGGAGCCGCCGCGGCCAAGCGTGGCGATGCGCCCGTCGCGGGTGACGCCCTGGAAGCCGGCGACCACGGCCACCTCGCCGCCGTCCATGGCCGCCGCCAGCTTCTCGGGCGGGATGTCGTCGATGCGCGCGCGGCCGTGCGCGTCGTCGGCGATGATCGGGATCTGCCAACCGAGCCAGGAGCGGGCCGCCACGCCCATGTTGCGGAGCGTCATGGCCAGGAGGCCGGCGGTGACCTGCTCGCCGGAAGCGACCACCACGTCGTATTCGTCGTCGGAGGCGGGGAGGCCCTGGGCGGCGGAGCCCGCGCCGTCGGTCCAGGCGACCAGCTCGTTGGTCTTGCCGGCCATGGCGGAGACGACGACGGCCACCTTGTGGCCCGCCTCCACCTCGGCGTTCACGAGCCTCGCCACGCGGCGGATGCGCTCCAGGTCGGCCACCGAGGTGCCGCCGAATTTCATCACCAGCCGGGACACGCCGCGCCGAACCCCCTCAGCAAAGAGCGGGCCCTTCTAGCGGCGCGATAAGGGGTCCGCAACGGGCACAAACGCTTCATGTGGAGGCCGCGCAAGGGTATGACGGGGCATGACTTCCTCCGCCTCCGTCCGTTCGAGCATCGATCCTGCCGAGGTCGAGCGGTTCTCGCGCATCGCCGCCGAATGGTGGGACCCGAGGGGCAAGTTCGCGCCCCTGCACAAGTTCAATCCCGTCCGGCTGGCCTTCATCCGCGACCACGCCCTCTACCGGTTCGGCCGGGACGGGGCCGAGCGGCAGCCCTTCACAGGCCTGCGCCTGCTGGACATCGGCTGCGGCGGCGGCCTCCTGTCGGAGCCCATGCGCCGGCTGGGGTTCGAGGTGACCGGCGTCGACGCCTCGGCGCGCAACATCGGCACCGCCTCGGCCCACGCCGCCGAGCAGGGCCTGGACATCGACTACCGCTGCTCCACCGCCGAGGCCCTGCTGGAGGCCGGCGAGCCGCCGTTCGACGTGATCCTCAACATGGAGGTGATCGAGCACGTGGCCGATCCGGGCGAGTACCTGCGCAGCTGCGCGCGGCTGCTGAAGCCCGGCGGGCTGATGATCGTCGCCACCCTCAACCGCACCCTGAAGGCCTTCGCGCTCGCAAAGGTAGGGGCGGAGTACGTGCTTCGGTGGTTGCCGGCCGGGACCCACGACTGGAAGAAGTTCCTGAAGCCGGAGGAGATCCGCGATTTCCTCGCGGGCGAGCCGGTGCAGGTGGACGGTCCCTACGGCGTGGCCTTCGACCCGCTCAGCGGCCGGTGGTCGCAGTCCACGGACACCGACGTGAACTACATGATGACGGTGGTGCGCGACCCCGCTTAAGAAGGGTGGCCGATACCGGCTTTGGGGCGCGGGGGCGCCGAAGAGGGTCTTCAATGGCTTCGCTACGCGTGCTGGGTCACGCCTTCCGGGCCTGGCGGCGGAACCTGAGGTGGGCGAAGCACGAGCCCGAGACGCCGTACCTGGCCGACCTCCTGTCCGGCGCGCCGGTCTGCCTGCACGTGGGCGCCAGCGATGGGCGGCACACCTACGTCATGACCCAGGTGGCCCCGGACGCCCGGATCCACGCCTTCGAGCCCTCGGCCTTCACCTTCCAGGTGCTGAAGACCTGCATGGCCTGGCACGGCATCGCCCGCCAGGTGACGCCGGTCCACGCCGCCGTGGCCGACAAGCCGGGCGAGCTGCTGCTCGTCACGCCGAAGAAGATGTCCGGCCGCATGGGCCGGGCCTACGCCTTCGTCGCCGAGCAGGCGCCGGAGGGCGCCGCGCGGCCCGACCTGCAGGACAAGGGCGCCGACCTGCAGCCGACGCCGGTGGTCACCCTCGACGAGTACTGCGCGCAGAACGGCATCGGCCGCGTCGACTTCATCCGGATGGACATCGAGGGCGCCGAGCTGCGGGCCCTGGAGGGCGCCAAGGGCATCCTCGACCGCGACCGGCCGCACGTGCTGATCGAGATCCACCCGACCATGCTCGCCGCCCGCTTCGGCGGCACGGCGGAGGCGGTGGTGGAGCTGTTCCGCAGCCGCGGCTACCGGATGTTCGCCCTCGACGGAGGGCGGCTCGAGGAGCGGGACACGGTGGTCCCGGACCTGCCCTGGAAGGACTACTTCTTCATCCATCCCGCCCGCGCCGCGCGCCTGCCCGACGGGGTGTTCAAGGCCCGGATGGCGGCCTAGCCTTTTCCCCGACGACGTTCAGGGAGGACGCGCCATGCGGGCGCTGATGATGGACCGGGCGCTGACGCTGCCCACGATCCTGGAGTACGCGGCGCTCTACCATCCCGACCGCGAGGTGGTGACGCGCAGGGTCGAGGGGCCGATCCACCGCTATGGCTACGCCGACGCCCTGGCGCGCACCAAGCGGATGGCGAACGCGCTGCTGGCCCTGGGCGTGAAGCCCGGCGACCGGGTGGCGACGCTGGCCTGGTCGACCCACCGGCACTTCGAGCTCTACTTCGCGGTGACCGGCATCGGGGCGGTGCTGCACACCATCAACCCGCGCCTGCACGACGACCAGATCGCCTGGGTCGCCAACCACGCCGAGGACAGCGTCCTGTTCTTCGACATCACCTTCGCGGGCCAGGTGGCCGAACTCGCCGCCCGCATGCCGACGGTGAAGACCCTGGTGGCGATGACCGACCGGGCGCACCTGCCGGCCGACGCGCCGGACACGGCCCTGGTCTACGAGGAGCTGATCGCCGCCCATGCGCCAGAGTTCGACTGGCCTGAGCTGGACGAGCGTAGCGCCTCGGGCCTCTGCTACACCTCGGGCACCACGGGCAATCCGAAGGGCGTGCTCTACGGCCACCGCTCCACGGTGCTGCACGCCATGGCGCTGGTGGCGCCCGACGCCTTCAACCTCTCGGCCCGCGACGTCGTCCTGCCCTGCGCCCAGATGTACCACGCCAACGCCTGGTGCACGCCCTACGCGGCCCCTCTGGTGGGCGCCACGCTGGTGCTGCCCGGCCGGCAGCTGGACGGGCCGGCGGTGTCGGAACTGATCGAGGCGGAGGGGGTCACCTTCCTGCTGGGCGTGCCGACCATCTGGGTCGGCGTCGCCGAGCACCTGGAGGCCCAGGGGCGGACGCTGACGTCCGTGAAGACCATCGCCATCGGCGGCTCGGCGCCGACCCAGGCGCTGATCGAGCGGATCGAGCACAGGCTGGGCGGCGAGGTGCGGCAGATCTGGGGGATGACCGAGACGAGCCCGCTGGGCGTGATCAACACCCCGCTGCCCGGCCAGGCGGCGGAGCCCGCGCAGAAACTGAAACAGGGCCGCGGGCTGTGGGGCGTGGACCTGCGCATCGTCGGGGAGGACGGGAGCCTGCTGCCGCGGGACGGCAGGAGCCCCGGCCGGCTGCAGGTGCGCGGGCCCTGGGTCTCCTCGGCCTATTTCAAGCACGACGGCGCGGGCGCGTTCACGGCCGACGGCTGGTTCGACACCGGCGACATCGCCACGATCGACGCCGACGGCTTCCTCAGGCTGACCGACCGGGCCAAGGACGTGATCAAGTCCGGCGGCGAGTGGATCTCCACCCTCGACCTGGAGGACGCCGTCTGCTCGCACCCGGCGGTCGCCATGGCCGCGGCGGTGGGCGTGCCGCACCCGAAGTGGGACGAGCGGCCGCTGCTGCTGGTCACCCTGCGCGCCGGGGCATGGGTCGATCCCGAGGTGTTGAAGGCCCACGTGGCCGAACGGGTGGCGAAGTGGTGGGTCCCGGACGAGGTCCGCATCGTCGAGGCCCTGCCCATCGGGCCCACGGGCAAGGTGCTGAAGCGGGAGCTGCGCGACACCCTGGCCACACCGGCGGCAGAAGCTGCGGTTTAGGCCGCAGCCGCCAGAACCAAGCCTTGAAACGCGCGTTTGCGACCTCAGGTGACAATGGTGACCTGAGGAGATTGCGAACGTGCCGCGCAAACGGCCGAAGGGTGTGCTCGCCATGGGGTGGGCGTGTATCGAGTGCGCCGCCACCGGCCGCACGGAGCACGCGCCGACGTCGGCCGACTATCCGGATAGTGTCATCCGGCGCACCAGCTTCTACGCGGGCGGCGGCCACGGCTGGAAGATCTCGGCGCTCGAGACCCCCCGCGAGGAGCCGGCGCCCTGGCGCGTCGTGGTCATCACCGGCGCGCCGTCCTGGGCCGAGTACTGGGCCGAGACCATGGCCGAGCTGCCGCAGGACCGCGAGATGATCGTCGTCGACCGGCCGGGCTATGCGGCCTCCGAGCCGGCCCACGCCGTCACCGACATCCGCACCCAGGCGGAGGCGCTGGCGCCGCTGCTGCACGCCGCGCCCGGCCAGAAGGTCCTCCTGGTGGGCCAGAGCTACGGGGCGGCGATCGCCAGCCTGATGGCCGAGGCCAATCCGAACCGGGTGTCGGCCCTGGTGCTGCTCTCCGGCTTCTTCGGCGAGACGGGCCCGACGGCCCGCTGGCTGCTCGACACCGGCGCCAAGGCGCTGAAGGTGATCCCCAAGGACCTGCGCCACGCGGTCATGGAGGCCTCGGGCCAGCGGCCGCAGCTGGTCCACGCCAAGCGCGCCCTGGAGCGGCTGCACATGCCGATCCACATGATCCACGGCGACAAGGACGACTTCGCGCCGATCGAGGTCGCCGAGCGGATGGCGCGCGAGGTCAGGACCCGGCGGCCGATCAACTTCGTGCGGACGCAGGGCGCCAACCACTTCCTGAACGACGGACCGGCCGAGCAGCTGCTCGCGGCGCTGGAAAGCTGCATTCCGCAGAAGAAGGCGGCCTGGACCTTCCGCCTGCCGAAGCTGCCGCAGATCCGCTTCCCGCGGCCGGCGGCGGCGTTCGGCGCCATCGCCCCGGGCGCCACGGCCCGGCAGCAGGCGGCCTAGGCGCCTACCGCGGCCACAGTCCGGTCGCCGCGGCGAAGCCCACGACGACCAGCCAGGGCGGCAGCCTGGCGACCGTAAGGAAGACGAAGGCCGCGGCGACCAGCGCCCAGTCGCCCGACCGGCTCACGGCGCTGGTGAGGACCGGATCCCAGAGCGCGGCGGCGAGCAGCCCCACCACCACGGCGTTGACGCCGGCGAGCGCGCCGCGTGCCCCGGGACGCCGCCGCAGGTCGTCCCAGAACGGCAGGACGCCCAGGACCAGCAGGAAGCTCGGCAGGAAGATGGCCACGATGGCCACCAGGCCGCCGGCCCAGCCCCCCGGCGCCACGCCCTGGGCCGCGCCCACGAACCCCGCGAAGCTGAACAGCGGTCCGGGCAGGGCCTGCACCGCGCCGTAGCCGGCCAGGAAGGTGTCGGCGTCCAGCCAGCCGCGGCCGACGACCTCGCCCTCGAGCAGCGGCAGCACCACGTGGCCGCCGCCGAACACCAGGGTGCCGGTGCGGTAGAAGATGCTGGCCAGCCCCAGGGTCGGGCTCTGCAGCAGCTGGGCGAGGAAGGGCAGGCCGGCCAGCAGGAAGGCGAAGACGGCGATGGCGGCGGCCGCGCCGCGCAGGCTGATGGAGTTCGCCGACGCAGCCTCGGGCGCCTCGGGCGGCGGCTCCTTCAGGAAGGCGGCGCCGAAGGCCGCGCCGGCGATCAGGGCGCAGATCTGCGCCACCGGCCCCTGGGCCAGGATCAGCCCGCCGGTCGCCCCGATGGCCATGCCGGCGCGGATCGGGCCCACCGCGAGGCTGCGGGCCATGGCCACGACGGCCTGCAGCACGACGGCGGCGGCGGCGATCTTCAGCCCGTGCAGCCAGCCCTGGCCCCAGGCCGAGTTCAGCACCGGCGTGGCGTAGGCCAGCAGGATCATCGCCGTGGCCGCGGGCAGGGTGAAACCGACCCAGGCCGCGAGCGCGCCGGCCAGGCCCGCGCGCCTGAGCCCGATGGCCATGCCGAGCTGGCTCGAGGCGGGGCCCGGCAGGAACTGGCAGAGCGCCAGGAGATCGGCGAACACCGCTTCCGACACCCAGCCACGGCGCTCGACGAACTCCTTCCGGAAGTAGCCGATGTGCGCCACCGGGCCGCCGAAGGCGGTCAGGCCCTGGTGAAGGAAGGCGAGGAACACCTCCCACAGGGGCGCGCGCTGGGGCTGCGTCTCGTCCATCAAATCCGGGGCGGCCATCGACGTCCCCTGTCATGCGGGGCGGACGCTGCGCTGTCGAGGCGTTTTCGGAAAAGCCCTTGGCCGCCGCATCTGAACGGCGATAAGGCTCATCCCGACCGGTCCGCGACGAGAGCGGGCCCAACGGGAAGGGGAGATCCGCCATGAAGGCCGCCGTTCTGCGTGAAGTCCGCAAGCCGCTCCAGATCGAAGACGTCCAGATCAACAAGCCGGGCCCGCACGAGGTGCTGATCCGCACGGCCGCGGCCGGGGTCTGCCACTCCGACCTGCACTTCATCGAAGGCTCCTACCCGCACCCCCTGCCGGCCGTGCTGGGCCACGAGAGCGCCGGCGTGGTCGAGGCGGTGGGCTCCGAGGTGCGCACCGTGAAGCCGGGCGACCATGTGATCACCTGCCTGTCGGCCTTCTGCGGCCACTGCGAGCACTGCCTGACCGGCCACATGAGCCTGTGCGTCAGCCCCGAGACCAAGCGCGACCAGGACGACGAGCCGCGCCTGTCGGCGGCCAACGGTCCGATGATGCAGTACCTGAACCTGTCGTCCTTCGCCGAGCAGATGCTGATCCACGAGCACGCCTGCGTAGCCGTGCGCAAGGACATGCCGCTGGACCGCGCCGCCCTGATCGGCTGCTCGGTGATGACCGGCGTGGGCGCGGTGATGCACACCTCCAACGTGCGGCCCGGCGACACCGTGGCGGTGATCGGCTGCGGCGGCGTGGGCCTCTCGGCGATCAACGGGGCGGCGATCGCCGGCGCAGGCCGGATCATCGCCATCGACGTGGTGGCCGGTAAGGAGAACTTCGCCCGCGCGTTCGGCGCCACCGACTTCGTCAACGCCTCGGAAGTCGATCCCGTGAAGGCGGTGATCGAGCTGACCAAGGGCGGCGTGCAGCACTCCTTCGAGGCGCTGGGCATGACCAAGACCGCCGAGCAGTCGTTCAACATGCTGCGCCGGGGCGGCACGGCGAACATCATCGGCATGATCCCGGTGGGGCAGTCGATCAGCCTGATGGGCGCGGCCTTCCTGGGCGAGAAGCGCATCCAGGGCTCGCTGATGGGCTCCAACCGCTTCCCGGTCGACATGCCCCGGCTGTGCGACATGTACATGGCCGGCAAGCTGAAGCTCGACGAGATGATCTCCCGCCGGCTTAAGCTGGAGCAGGTCAACGAGGCGTTCGACGAGATGAAGACCGGCTCGATCGCCCGCTCGGTCATCGTCTTCGACGCCTGATGCCTCCCTGCGCGGTGGCATAACGATGATCGTTGTGCCACCGCCACGGCCAAGTTAGCCTCTCGCTAAGGTTGCGTGTGCCAGAGTCGCACGGACCGTGGCGGGGGCCAGCTATGAGCGGAGCATTGCGGATACGCCGGGCGTCGCCCGGCCAGGCGGCGGCGGGCGGCGAGCCCCGGCCGCCCAGTGAGTACATCGAGCGGCTGGTCAAGCTGATCCCCACCGAGATCATCGGCCTCTACCTGGGCGGCAAGGCCGCCATCCAGACCCGCTACATCGACTTCCACACCCCGGCCGTCGGCGCGCCGTCGCAGGACCCGCCGGTGCTGGGGCCGAACGAGGACGTGGCCTGGGTCGGCTGGACCGCCATCTGCTTCTTCGCCCTGCTGGCCGTCCGCGCCTGGGCCACCAAGCAGAACGATCGCCCGCAGTGGTCGGCCGTGCTGATCGCGGCGGTCTCCTACCTGATCTGGGTCTATTCCTTCGGGGACGTCTTCCACCTGGTGATGGGCATCTGGGATCCGCTGCCGGCCACCCTTCTGGTGCTGGTGTGGACCTTCGCTGTGCCGATCTTCTACCGCGGCGATCCCGACGCCGCGCCTGTGGCGGCGAAGAAGGCGGCCGAGCCCAGCGCCCCCGCCAAGGCCGCGCGGGCCTGAGCCCCGCCTATTCCGCTTCGGGGTGCGGCAGGCCGGCGGCCTGGCTCGTCTGCACGGACTTGAGGTAGCGGATGATGGCGTTGACGTCGGTCGGCCCGAAGCGCAGCTCGGGCATGGCCGGGTGGCCGACGATGATCCCCTCGGCGAGGGCCTCGGCCAGGTTCTCCACCGGATAGCGCTTGTGCAGCTCGCGGAACGGCGGGGCGGCGGCGTTGCGGCTGCGGCCGGTGGCGGCCACCGCATGGCAGCCGGCGCAGTGGCGCTGGACGAGCGCCTTGCCGCGCTCGGCGGAGGCGTCCCGCTCGGCGGCGAGGGCCGCGGTGGGCAGGGCGAGGGTGGCGAGGAGCAGGAGCGGGAGGCGGCGCATGGCGCCATGAGGCGCCGGACCGGAGCCCGCCGCCTTGACCGCGATCAACCCCTGGGACGCATCACCAGCCACGGCGTCGGCGCCGAGCGCCACTCCCAGACCGCCAGCAGCTGGTCGAGGTGGGGAAACTCCTGGAGCCAGGCCGGCAGGGGCATGGTCTTGGGCCCGAGGTCGACGACGGTGATGTCGTGGGTGGGGCTGAACCGCTCGATCAGCCGGGCCTTCACGCCCGGGCGGAAGCAGTCGTGCGTCTCGACGATCACGTTCATGCCGGCCAGCGCGGGCCCGAGATCCGGCTTCAGGATGTCGTCCTCGGCGCCCTCGCAGTCCACCAGCACCAGGACGCGGCGGCCCTCGAAGGCCTGGAAGTCCTGCGGCGTGAACTCACCGCCGACGACCACCCGGTCCTTCACGCCGTTGGCCTCGGCGTGCAGCGCGCAGGCCTCCCGCGCGCGGGCCTCGATGTCGTAGGCGTAGACCGTGGCCTTGGGCATCAGCCGCGCCAGGCCCACGGCGTAGTAGCCCTCGGCGCAGCCCACATCGATGACGCACTCCACCCCCTCGTCGGCGAAGGCCTGGAAGTGCGGATGCAGCTCGCACTCGTAGGTGCCGAGCAGCCGGGGGATCAGCGCCCCCTCCGTCTGCATGGTGACGTATTCGAAGCCGGCGAACGGCCCCTGCAGCACCTTCGCGCCGTGGTGGCGGACATAGGTGTTGGCGATCAGCTGGGAGCGCCAGCGGGCCAGCAGGCGCAGGACGGAATTCAGGTCGTCGATGCCGGGCTGTGGCGGCAGGCGGCTGACGCCGTCGCGCAGCAACTCGCTGATCCGCTCGGTGATTGGCCCGGCCATGCCCTGCTCCTACGCCACTCCGCCCAGCTTATGGCGCGCCGGCGGACGGCGCGGCAAGCTCGGGCGTCAGCGGCGCAGCTGCGACTGGACGGCGGTGGTGTCGGCCTGGGCCAGCTGGCGGGTCTCGGTCTCGCCGGCCAGCAGGCGGTCGATGCGGGCCTTGTTGGCCTTGAAGCGGGCCAGGTCCGCGCCGGCCAGCACCGTGCCCTGGGGCACCTTGGCGCCGACGGGGTTCACCCGCTTGCCGTTCAGCCAGACTTCGTAGTGAAGGTGCGGGCCCGTGGACATGCCGGTGGAGCCCACATAGGCCACGACCTGGCCCTGCCGGACGCGCATGCCGGGCCGGATGCCCTTGGCGTAGCGGGAGACGTGGGCGTAGCCTGTGGACCACCCGCCGGAGTGCTTGATCTGCAGCCAGTTGCCGTAGCCGCCCCAGCGGCTGGCCTTGGTGACCACGCCGTCGCCGGCGGCCAGGATCGGCGTGCCGTGGCCGGCGCCGAAGTCGACGCCCTGGTGGGCGCGGGCGTAGCCCAGCACCGGGTGGCGGCGCAGGCCGAAGCGGGAGGTCATCCGCGCGCCGTCCACCGGGGTGCGCAGCAGGAAGCCGCGGATGTTCTTGCCGGACTCGTCGAAGTACTCGGCGTCGCCGTCGCCGCGCTCGAAGCGGTAGAACTTGACGCCCTTGACCTCGGCGAACTCCAGCTCGCCGGTCTCGATGGTGCGGCCGCTCTCGGTGACCTGCCGGCCGAACACCAGCTTGAAGTCGTCGCCGGCCTTCAGGTCGCGCTGGAAGTCGAGCTTGTGGGCGAACAGCTTGACCACCTGGGCGGTGATCGCGGGCGTGGCGCCCAGCTTGGCGGCGCTCTCGTAGAGCGAGCCGTGGATCTCGCCGTCGGCGACGGTGGTCTCGGCGCGGATCTGCTCGTCGAGTTCGCGCAGGCGCATGGCGCCGTCGAAGGTGCGCGAGAGCGTCAGGGTGCTGGCGGGGCCGGTCCGCATGGACAGGCCGATCAGCCGGGCGTGGCCGCGGTCGGCCCGGGGCCGGGCGATGGCCGCCTCGAACGCGAGGCCGGCGCGGATGCGGGTGGTGTCGATCGACTGGGCGAGGACCTGGACGGCCTGGCGGGCCTCCTCGGGAGCCACCCCGGCGCGCTCCACGGCGCCTTCCAGGGTCTCGCCGCGGCGGACCTTGACCTCGACGCTTTCAGGACGGTCGAAGCCGGGCTGGGCCTCGGCGTGGGTGAAGGCGGTGTGCTGCAGGGCCGCGATGGCGGCGGGGCTGAGCGGCGGCGGGGCGTCGGGCCCCTGGGGCCCCTGGGTGACCTTCCAGGCCACGAACAGGCCCAGCACGGCCGCGGTCCCGGCGAGCACGCGCGGCGCCACCCGGAAATTGGTCTGTCGCGGGTCGAATTCCTGCATCACGCCCCCGTACTAGGCGATGCATGGTTAAGGCATCGCCACGAACTAGCCGATTATCCGCCGCCTCCCCAGGCGGTCGGAAGATGGCCGAGTTTGGCGGCCGCCGCCCCCGGTCCTTTTGTCACGGTGTCTAAAGCAGTCCCAGGACGAGCTCCGCGGGCCGGCACAGGGCCGCACCCTTCGGGGTCACCACGATAGGCCGATTCACCAGGATCGGATCGACGATCATGGCCGCGATCAGGGCGTCGTCCGACGCCACCGGATCGGTGAGGCCGAGCTCGTCGGCCTTGGTGCCGTTCACCCGCAGGATGTCGTGCGCCGAGGCGTCCATCTTCTTCAGGAGCGCCTGCAGCTGGTCGCGGGTCCAGCCCTCCTTGAGGTACTCGACCACGGTGGGTTCGATCCCCTTCTCCCGCAGGAGGGCCAGGGTGTTGCGCGAAGTCCCGCAGGCGGGGTTGTGGTAGATCACGACGTCGCTCATGGGCCGGATCCATTAGCCGGTTCGCGGCCGTTCACCAAGAGAAGCGGCGCGTGCCGCTGACCCGGACGGAGTCCGAGGCGTCGAACGGCATGTCCGCGGCGGGCCTGGGCGGCAGGGGGGCCGCGCCGGCCGGCCAGCCGTCGATCGTGGCGATGTAGCGGACGTCGAGCGTCCCGGGCCCGGCGGGCCGCAGGCGCAGGGTGAGCCCCTCGGGCGCGGCTTCCCAGTTCACCCGGGTCCAGCGACCGGGGGTGAGGATGAGCTTCACCGGCAGGCTCGCCACCTGCTCCAGGGTCACGGCGGTGTCGGCCCGCAGGCGCAGGCCGATCTCGCGGGCGCCGGCCGGCGGGACGACCGTCAGCAGCACCGAGCCGTCCGACTGGCGGGCCAGGCTCGCCTGCGCCGTCGGCGCGGGCAGCGGCCGGGCGGCGGCGGCGATGTGCGGGCGGCCGATCGCCCAGTGCCCGGAGGGCGCGATGCGGCCGCCGTCGGCGGTGAGCACCCGCTCGACCCAGGGCGTGCGCTCTAGCGTGCTGACCCGCCAGGCGCGGCCGGTGTCCTGGTCCAGGTGGTAGACGACGAGGGTGGCCCGCGGATGGCGGGCGTCCCAGGGGTCGTTCAGCCGCACGGCGACCAGGGCCACGAGGCCGGCGGCCACCAGCAGCGGGCCCACGAGGCGCGCGGGCGGCGCGCCTTCCTCGGGCTGGGCCAGCGGCCAGATCAGGATGGCGGCCAGCCAGACGGCGGCGGCCAGCAGCTCGGGCATGTCGAGACCGAGGAACAGGACGTGCGCTGTGCCGGCAATCCAGCCGAGGCCGATGGCGGCCAGCAGGGCGAGGAGGGCGTAGGCCGGCAGCCCGCGGCGCGCGGCCATGGCCGTGGCGGCCCCGCCGACGCCGGCCAGCGCCAGCGGCCAGGCGAACATGTAGCCGGTGGCGGGGGCGGCGACCTGGGCGGCCACGGCCACGAGGAAGGTGAGGGCCAGGACGCCGGTCCAGGCGCCGGGACGGCCGGCGGGCCGGCCGTAGGTCAGGACGGCGACCACCGCGGCGCCGACGCCCAGGCCCGCGCCCAGCGGGTCCAGGCCGCCGAAGGCCGAGCTGGCCAGGCCGGCGGCCAGGGGCACGAGGGCGATGTTGCGGCGGCCCCGCGCCAGCTCGCAGGCCGACCAGAGGAGGAAGCCCATCGCCAGGAGGAACACGGCCGCCTCCCAGCGGCTCACCTGGGCCAGCAGGAAGCGCTGCTCGAAGTAGCCGAAGTCCGCGCCGGTGGCCCGGCGGGCGAAGTGCAGGATGGCGGCCGAGCCGAGGACGGCGGAGATCGTCGCGCCGGCGCCCCGCGCCACGTCCGGCCAGGGGAAGGCCTCGATCCGGCGCGCGCGGACCACGCCCAGCAGCATCAGCCCGCCCGCCACGGCCAGCACGATCCAGCCGCCCCAGGCGGGGTAGGCGAGGACCAGGTCGCCGAACACCTGGCTGTAGACCGCGTCCGGCGCCTTGCCGGGCAGGGTGGGGGCGAAGGCGGCGGCCCGCGTCACCGCCAGTACCTGGGCGCCCAGGTCCTGCAGCGTGCCGCGGTCCATGTTGGCGGGTGTGGCGGTGGCGGCGTGGTAGTCGAACTGGCGGCCGATGAAGGCGAAGTTCATGCCGGGGAAGCCTGCCTCGTTCGACTCCGTCATGTCGGTGTCGTTGGGCATGTTCTCGTAGACGAACACCGAGAGCGACGAGGACGAGGGCCGCTCGGCGTGGCGGCGCAGGAGGTCGATCAGCTCGCCGTTGCCGGCGCTGGTCTGGAACATCTGCACCCGGCCGGAGATGCCGCGCGCCTCCATGTTCACGACGAGGCCGACGCGCCGCGCCAGCGGGTCGCGCTTGAAGAAGGCGTTGGCGCCCAGCAGGCCGCTCTCCTCGCCGTCGGTGATCAGAACCATGACGTCGCGCACGGGCTCGCCCTGCGCCTTGATGGCGCGGACGATCTCCAGGGCGGCGGCCACGCCGGCGGCGTCGTCGGCGGCGCCGGGAGAGCCCGGGACGCTGTCGTAGTGGGCCATCAGCGCCACGGCGGGCAGGGTGCGGTCGCGGCCGGGCAGGACGCCGACCAGGTTCTCCACCGCGCCGCCCGAGACGAAGGTGTCGCCGCCCCGCTGGCGGTGGGTGACCGCATCCCCGCGCCTGACCTGCGGCGAGAGGCCGAGCGTGGTCATGCGGGCCAGGAGATGGTCGCGCACCCGGTGGTTGGCGGGCGTGCCCATGGGGTGAGGCTCGCGGGCGATCTGCGCCACGTCGGCCATGGCGCGCTCGGCCGAGAAGACGGCGGCCGGCGCCGTGGCCGGCTCCGGCGCCGGCGGCCGGGCGTCGAACCAGGCGATCAGCGTGGCTGCGACCAGCGCCGCCAGCAGCGCCAGAACTCGTCCCATGGGCCGTCCTCCCCGACGGGCGTTTGTGGCGAGGCTAGCCGCGGGGCGGCCAAATGAAAACGCCCGCCGGCGAACCGGCGGGCGTCCCACTCTCCTCGATGATCAGGTCGCGGTTTACGCTGCGACCTGGGCCTCCTGTGGGTCGCGCAGCACGTAGCCGCGGCCCCAGACGGTCTCGATGTGGTGCTTGCCGTCGGCGGCGGCCGCCAGCTTCTTGCGCAGCTTGCAGATGAAGACGTCGATGATCTTCAGCTCCGGCTCGTCCATGCCGCCGTAGAGGTGGTTGAGGAACATCTCCTTGGTCAGGGTCGTGCCCTTGCGCAGGGAGAGAAGCTCCAGCATCTGGTATTCCTTGCCCGTCAGGTGGACGCGGATGCCGTTCACTTCGACGGTCTTGGCGTCCAGGTTGACGGTGATGTCGCCGGTCTTGATGACCGACTGCGCGTGGCCCTTGGAACGGCGGACCACCGCGTGGATGCGGGCGACCAGCTCGTCCTTGTGGAACGGCTTGGTCATGTAGTCGTCGGCGCCGCCCGAGAAGGTCTTCACCTTGGTGTCGATCTCGGCGGTGCCGGAAAGGATCATGATCGGGGTGTTGATCTTGCCGACGCGCAGCGTGCGCAGGACATCCATGCCGCTCATGTCCGGCAGGTTCAGGTCGAGCAGGATCAGGTCGTAATCGTAGATCTTGCCGAGATCGACGCCTTCTTCGCCCAGGTCCGTCGTATAGACGTTGAACCCTTCCGACTTCAGCATCAATTCGATGCTTTGTGCCGTGGCGCTGTCGTCCTCGATCAACAGTACGCGCATTCTGCTCTCCTACTGCGTCCCCGCCCAGCCCTCGGATTCTCGGAATCCGCCCCGAAGCTCGCCGTTAAACCTGCCAGCGAGTTAATTTAAGACTGGTTAATGGATGATGGCTCTCTGCCCGGAATGGTTAATCTGATTTGAGATTCCGGGACAAGCGGGACTGCGCGGACGGTCCGCCGCAGCCCCGTTGAATCTTTTGTGATTGGACAGTTCCGCGAAGCGGAGGGGGCGGAACGACGGCCGGGCGGGGCCGTTCAGCGCAGCGGTCCTACTCCAGCAAACCGACAGGTTCCGCCATGCGCGCCAGGCTCAAGCCGATCTCCGACCAGGTCATGGTCATCACCGGCGCGAGCTCGGGCATCGGCCTGGCGCTGGCCCGCCAGGCGGCGCGGGCGGGGGCGGCCGTGGTCCTTAACGCCCGCGACGAAGCGACGCTGCGGAAGATCTGCGACGAGATCAACGCGGAGGGCGGCCGGGCGCACGCCGCGCCCGGCGACGTGGGCGTCCCGGACGACGTGGCGCGGGTGGCGCGCGCGGCGATCGCCCGCTTCGGCGCCTTCGACACCTGGGTGAACAATGCGGGCGTCGGCATCTATGGCGAGCTCACCGAGATCCCGCCCGGCGACCATGAGCGGATGTTCCGGACCAACTACTTCGGCGTGGTCAACGGCTCGGTGGAGGCGGCCCGCCACTTCCAGGCCCGCGGCGGGTCGGGCGCGATCATCAACCTGGGTTCGGTGCTCTCCGACATCGGCAGTCCGCTGACCGGCGCCTACGGGGCCTCCAAGCACGCGGTGAAGGGCTTCACGGATTCCCTCAGGATGGAGCTTTCCCGGGCCCGCGCGCCGGTGTCGGTGACCCTGATCAAGCCCTCCAGCATCGGCACGCCGTTCCCCGACCATGCCCGCAACTTCATGGGTCGCGCCGCGCGCGTGCCGCCGCCGGTCTATGCCCCGGAGGTGGTGGCCGACGCGATCCTGCACGCCGCCGCCCATCCGATCCGGCAGATCATCGTGGGCGCCGGCGGGCGGCCGCAGGTGCTGGCGGCCGCCGCCGCCCCGGGGCTGGCCGACCGGATCTACGCCCGCGTCGTGCCGCCGCTCTCCCGGCGGAACGCGCCGCCGCCGGCGCAGGACAGTCTGGACGGGCCGCACGGGGACGGCGAGGTGCGCACGCGGGCCTACCGGGCGCGGAACTTCAGCGTCTACACCGAGACCCAGAAGCATCCCGGCCTGACCCTGGGCGTGGGTCTCGCCGCGGCTGCGGCCGGGGCCCTTTGGCTGGCGGCCCGTCCCGGCGCGGCGGCGCGGGCGGCCCGCTGAGCCACCCCCAAAGGGGGTGACGCGCCGAAGCGCCGCACCGATCTTCATCACCTCTTAAGGGCGAAGCACGGATTCTGCCCCCTCAGTTCGGGGGCGTTACGTGCAGAGCCTTGTGGCCGCGGTCGAGCGGCTGGATCCCCTCAGTGTTTCGGGCCGCGTCGCGGCGGTGAACGGCCTCCTGATCGAGGCCCGCGGAGGGCTGTCGCGCCTGGCCGTGGGCGCGCGCGCCGAGATCACCCGCCACGGCGAGGTCCCGCTGTCGGCCGAGGTGGTGGGCTTCCGCGAGACGCGCGCCCTGCTCATGCCCTTCGGTCCTGTGGAGGGCGTGGCCCCCGGCGCCGAGATCCGCATCGAGCCGCAGGGATCGGCGGTGCGGCCGACCAAGGCCTGGCTGGGCCGCATCATCGACGCCTTCGGGGAGCCGATCGACGGCCTGGGCCCGCTGCCTCATGGGCTTGCCTCCTACCCCCTGAAGGCGCCGCCGCCAGCCGCCCACGCCCGCGCCCGGGTGGGCGAGCGGCTGGACCTCGGCGTGCGCTCGATGAACGTCTTCACCACCTGCTGCCGCGGCCAGCGCCTGGGCGTCTTCGCCGGCTCGGGCGTCGGCAAGTCGGTGCTGCTCTCGATGCTGGCCAAGAACGCCGACTGCGACGCCGTCGTGGTGGGCCTGATCGGCGAGCGGGGCCGCGAGGTGCGCGAGTTCATCGAGGAGACCTTGGGCGAGGAGGGGCTGCGCCGGGCCGTCGTCGTGGTCGCCACCTCCGACGAGCCGGCCCTGAAGCGTCGCCAGGCCGCCTACATGACGCTCGCCATCGCCGAGTTCTTCCGCGACCAGGACATGGAAGTCCTGTGCCTGATGGACTCGGTCACCCGGTTCGCCATGGCCCAGCGCGAGATCGGCCTGGCGGCCGGCGAGCCGCCGACCACCAAGGGCTATACGCCCACCGTCTTCACCGAGCTGCCGAAGCTGCTCGAGCGCGCCGGTCCCGGCCCGATCCGGCCCGACGGCACCCAGGCGGGGCCGATCACCGGCCTGTTCACGGTGCTGGTGGACGGCGACGACCACAACGAGCCCATCGCCGACGCGGTGCGAGGCATCCTCGACGGCCACATCGTCATGGAGCGGGCGATCGCCGAGCGCGGCCGCTTCCCGGCGATCAATGTGCTGAAGTCGATCAGCCGGACCATGCCGGGCTGCCACCTGCCGCACGAGCGGGAGATCGTCACCGCCGCGCGCCGGTCTCTGGCCGCCTATTCGAACATGGAGGAGCTGATCCGCATCGGCGCCTACCGCGCCGGCGCCGATCCCGACGTCGACCGGGCGATCCAGCTCAACCCGGCCCTCGAGGCCTTCCTTTCGCAGAGCCCCGACGATGCGACCGGCCTCGAGGCCTCCTTCGCCCAGCTCTCCCAGATCCTGAATGAGGCCGCATGAGCTGGGCGAAGTCCCTGATCAAGCTCTCCACCTACGAGGTGGAGGTGCTCCAGAAGCGGCTGGCGGAGATCGGCGACCGCCGCCGCCAGGCCGAGATGCGGCTGGCCATGCTGTTCGCCCAGGGCGAGGCGGAGGCGGCCCAGGCCGACCCGTCCACCAGCGGCGACCTGCTGCGCTTCCTGGACGCGCTGAAGGGCCGCAAGCAGCAGATCCAGTGCGAGATCGAGATCATCATGGCCGAGGAGGCCGGCGCGCGCGACGCCCTGGCCCAGGCCTTCGAAGAGCAGAAGAAGTACGAGCAGATCGCCGAACAGGCTCGGCTGATGGAGCTGAAGGTCCAGGCCAAGGTCGAGGCCGCGGCGATGGACGAACTGGGCCTCAGGAAGGCCGGCGGCGGGCGCTGAGGGGGGCTCCGGTCCCTCCGATCAGACCCGCGGCTGCGACTGGCGGGCGCGCTCGGCTTCCACGTCCTGGCGCAGGACGCTGAGGTCCTCGCTGATCTTGAAGATCGCCACGTAGAACTCGCAGAACGAGCGCCACAGGAGCGCCAGCGCTCCGATCACCAGCAGGCCGCCGACCAGCACCGGGATCGCCAGCAGGACCCCGAAGATGCTGGATTCGCGGATCGCGACGCCCACCGCAGCCCCGATGGAGCCGAACGCCCCCAGCGCGATCACGCCCAGGCCGGCCCAGTAGATCAGATGGATGACCGAGTTGGTCATCAGCTTATCGAAGGTGAGCAGGTCCCACAGGACCGCCGCGCCGGCGCCCTGAGGTCTTTTGAGAGTTCGCCGCATCCGATTTCCAAGACTCGCCGGAGCTTCGAACGCTCCGCAGGGGTGAACCGCTACCAGCCGCCGGGCCCGGTCGCAACGGGCCAGACGTCGGGCGAGGCGCGACGCTTGGTCCGGCGAGGGGCTCCGCCGGCTAGATCGTGCCGACCGTCTTCAGGCGGGCGCGGGGGTGGATCTCGTTCTGGCTCATCACCGGGGTCTGGCCGCGGAAACGCTCGATGATCGAGCGGACATAGGGCCGGATGGTCGGGCTGGTGAGCAGGACCGGCGTCTCGCCCGACAGGGCTGCGCGCTCGAAGGTGTCGCGGACCGCGCGGATGAACTCCTGCAGGCGGGAGGGCGGCAGGGCGAGCTGCTTCTCCTCGCCCTGGCCGACCAGGGCGTCGGCGAAGGCGTACTCCCACTCCGGCGACAGGGTGACGATGGGCAGGGCCCCGTCGTCCCCCCGGTTGGCGAAGCAGATCTGGCGGGCGAGGCGCGTGCGGACCTGCTCCACCAGATTGGTGACCGAGGCGGTGTGCGGCGCAGCCTCGCCGATGCCCTCCAGGATCGCCGGCAGGTCGCGGATCGAGATGCGCTCGCGCAGCAGGGCCTGCAGCACGCGCTGCACCGTGGTGGCGGTGACCACCGACGGGATCAGGTCGTCGGCCAGCTTCTTCTGCTCGGCCGGGAGTTCCTTCAGGAGCTTCTGGACCTCGGCGTAGGAGAGCAGGTCCGGCATGTTCTCCTTGAGGATCTCGGTCAGGTGCGTGGTCAGCACGGTCGCGGGATCGACGATGGTGTAGCCGCGGAAGGTGGCCTCCTCGCGGAGGTTCTCGTCGATCCAGGTGGCGGGCAGGCCGAACGCCGGCTCGCGCATGTGCTCGCCGGGCAGCTCCACCTGGCCGCCGCGCGGGTCCATGGCCATCAGCTGTCCCAGCCGCACCTCGCCGGAGCCGGCCTCCATCTCCTTGATGCGGATGCAGTAGCCCTGGGAGGGCAGGCGCATGTTGTCGAGGATGCGGACGCTCGGCATGACGAAGCCGAAGTCGGCGGCCAGGGTGCGGCGCAGCGCCTTGATCTGGTCGGTGAGCCGGCGGCCCTCGAGGTCGTTGATCAGGCCCAGCAGGCCGTAGCCCAGCTCGATCTTGATCTCGTCGATGGCGAGCGTCTGGCCGATCGGCTCCTCGACCTCCTCCACCTGCTCGACGGGGGCGATCTCCACGGCTTGCGGCGGCTGTCCGCGGATCGAACGTCGCCAGGCGAGGAGGCCGGTGGCGATGGAGATCAGGGCGAACGGGATCAGCGGCATGCCCGGGATCAGGGCGATGACGCCCGACGACGCCGCCACCATGCCCAGGCTGATCGGGTTCATGGCCAGCTGGGCGACCAGCGCCTTGTCGGCCGAGCCCTCGACGCCGGACTTCGACACCAGGAAGCCCGCGGCGATCGAGATGATCAGGGCCGGGATCTGGCTGACCAGGCCGTCGCCGATGGTCATGATGGTGTAGGTGGAGAACGCCTGGCCGATCGGCACCTTGTGCTGGATCACGCCGATCAGGATGCCGCCGATCACATTGATGGCGACGATGACCAGGCCGGCGACGGCGTCGCCCTTCACGAACTTCGAGGCGCCGTCCATGGCCCCGAAGAAGGTGCTTTCTTGCTCCAGCTCCTTGCGGCGCTTCTTGGCCTCGGTGTCGTCGATCAGGCCCGCCGAGAGGTCGGCGTCGATGGCCATCTGCTTGCCGGGCATGGCGTCGAGGGTGAAGCGGGCCGCGACCTCCGCGATCCGTCCCGAACCCTTGGTGATCACCACGAAGTTCACCAGCACCAGGATGGCGAACACCACGAGGCCGATGATGAAGCTGCCGCCCATCATCAGGTTGCCGAAGGCTTCGATGATCTTGCCCGCCCCGTGCACGCCCTCGTGGCCGTGGCCGAGGATCAGGCGGGTGGAGGCGATGTTGAGGCCCAGCCGGTAGAGCGTCGCCACCAGCAGGACGGTCGGGAAGGCGGTGAATTCCAGCGGCCGCTTGATCAGCAGCGAGGTCATCAGGATCAGCACGGAGCTGGTGATCGAGATGGCCAGGAACAGGTCCAGCAGGAAGGCCGGAACCGGCAGGATCAGGATGACGATGACCGCGGCGATGCCGATCGCCAGCGCGACTTCGCCGCGCGCGACCCAGCTCCACACCTCGCGGGCGTTGATCGGCGATCCCGCCTGGCCTGTGATCCCCGTGTCCGACATCTGGGGTTAGGCCGCGCTCGCGCCCATCTGCGGGGCGGGCACGGACACGCCGGCCTCGGTGTATTCCTTCAGCTTGTTGCGCAGCGTCCGGATGGAGATGCCCAGGATGTTGGCCGCATGGGTGCGGTTGCCCAGGCAGTGCTCCAGGGTGTCGAGGATCAGCTGCTGCTCCATGGCGGCCACCGTCTGGCCGACGAAGGCGCGGCTGGCGCTCTCGGCGGCGAAGGAGGCGGCCTGGGCCGTGCGGGTCGCGGGATCGGCGGCCGCCAGCGGCTGGCCGTCGGGCAGGCGGATGGCGCCTTCCTCGATCTCCGGGCCGTTGGAGAGCAGCACCGCGCGGTGCATGGCGTTCTCGAGCTCGCGCACGTTGCCGGGCCAGCGGTGCAGCGCGAGACGACGGCGGGCCTCGGCCGACAGCGGCCGCTCCGGCACGCCGTTGGCGGCGGCGTACTTGCGGATGAAGTGCTCGGCGAGCGCGGTGACGTCCGCCGGACGCTCGCGCAGGGACGGGATGCGCAGGTTCACGACGTTCAGGCGGTAGAGCAGGTCCTCGCGGAACGTGCCGTCCTTCACCGCCTGGGCGAGATCGCGGTTGGAGGTCGCCAGGATGCGGATGTCCACCTTCACCGGCTTGGCGCCGCCGACCCGGTCGATCTCCCGCTCCTGGATGGCGCGCAGCAGCTTGGCCTGCAGGCGGGCGTCCATCTCGGAGATTTCGTCCAGCAGCAGGGTGCCGCCGTTAGCCTCCTCGAACTTGCCGATCCGGCGAGCCACGGCGCCGGTGAAGGCGCCCTTCTCGTGGCCGAACAGCTCGCTCTCCAGCAGGTTCTCCGGGATGGCGGCGCAGTTGACCGAGATGAACGGCTTGGACGCCCGGCGCGACTTCTGGTGCACGTAGCGGGCGATGACCTCCTTACCGACGCCGCTTTCCCCGGTGATCAGGATCGAAGCGTCGGAGGGGGCCACCTGGTCGGCCAGGGCGATGACCGCATGCATCGAGGGGTCGGTGACCACCATCGGGCGGTTGTCGTCGGAGACGGCGGCCAGGACGGCGGCGATCAGCTCGGCGTCCGGGGGAAGCGGGATGAACTCCTTGGCTCCCGCCTTGATCGCCGCGGCGGCGCCGATGGCGTCGGCCCCGATGCCGCAGGCGACCACCGGCACGCGGATCCGCTCGGCCTCGTTGGCCGCGATCAGCGCCGCGATGTCGAGCTCGTAGTCGACCATGAGCAGGTCGGCGCCCTGGCCCGCGCGCAGAGCGTGGGTGGCCTGGGTGATGCTCTCCACATGGCTCACCTTGGCCCCAGCGCTCATCGCCATCTTCACGGCGGTTGAGAGCTGTCCGTTCAGTCTTCCGACGACCAGAAGCCGCATGGGTTGTCTCCTTCAGTCAATCACGCCGGCCTTCAGGCCGCCGCGTCGCCGTCCTTGATGATTTCGGTCATGGTCACGCCCAGGCGCTCGTCGACGATGACGACCTCGCCGCGCGCCACCAGGCGGTTGTTCACATAGATGTCGATGGCCTCGCCGACCTTGCGGTCGAGCTCCAGCACGCTGCCCTGCGCCAGCTCCAGCAGCTGGGACACCGAAAGGCTCGCGCGGCCGAGCACGGCCGAGATGTTCACCGGCACGTCGAAGACGGGCGCCAGGTCGGTGGCGGTCTTGTCCTCGCCGACGACGTTGTCGGGCAGGGGGCCTTCGCCGGGGGCGAATTCGTCGAGCTTCAGGTCATTCTCGGACATGGCCGTCTAGCCTTCGCTTCCGGGGATCAGGGGTTCCGCATGCAGGCCCTCGGCGGCCAGCGCCGCCTCCAGGGCCTCGGTCACGCGCAGGGCGGCGGCCTCGGGATCGAAGGCGGCCGAGCCGTCGCCGAAGTCGAGGGTGAAGGCGTAGGGCGACAGCGTCGGCTCGGTGCGCACCTGCACGGCCCCGGGGAAGCCCACGGCCGCGGCGGTGTTGCCCAGCTTCTCCTGGACGTGGGCCGCCATCTCCGGGCGCACGGCGATCACCAGGCGCGGCGCGGTTTCGACCTCCCGCGCCAGGCTTTCGATGGCCGCCTGCAGAGGCGCCTCGGGGAAGCGCGAGAGCGCCGCGTCGGCGATGGCCCGGGCGCAGGCCAGCGCCAGGTTGGCCGAGCCCACCCGGTGCAGGTGGGCCACCTCGGCCAGCTTCGGCAGGGCCTGGCGGCAAGCCGCGGCGACCTCGGCCATGGCGCGCGCCTGGGCGGCGTTGACGCTCTGCAGGCCGGCCTTCTCGCCCTCCGCATAGGCCTGCTGGCGGATCTGCTCGACCTCCTCTGGCGTGAAGGCGGTCTTCGGCCGCGGCGCCTGGTAGGCCACGGCGCCGCCGTCGTCGAACTCGGTGTCGAAGCCGAACTTGGGGAGGGAGCCGGTCATCAGTACACCAGCTCGTCATCGCCGCCGTTGCCGGCGAGCATGATCTCGCCCTTGGCGGCGAGGTCCTTGGCGACCTGAACCATGGCCATCTGGGCCTGGTCGACGTCGCGCAGGCGGACCGGCCCCATGGTCTCCATGTCCTCGCGCATGATCTTCGCCGCGCGCTCGGACATGTTGGAGAAGAACATCTCGCGCAGGGTGTCGGAGGCGCCCTTCATGGCCAGGCCCAGCTGGTCCTTGTCGACCGCGCGCAGCAGGGTCTGGACCCCGCCCGGATCCAGCTTGGAGAGGTCCTCGAACACGAACATCAGGGCGCGGATGCGCTCGGCGGCTTCGCGGTTGCGCTCTTCCAGGGCGGTGATGAACCGGGCCTCGGTCTGGCGGTCGAAGGCGTTGAAGATGTCGGCCATCATCTCGTGGCTGTCGCGCTTCGAGGTGCGGGCCAGGTTCGACATGAACTCGGTGCGCAGCGTCTGCTCGATCTTGTCGAGGATTTCGCGCTGCACCGGCTCCATGCGCAGCATGCGGTTGACGCATTCCAGCGCGAAGTCCTCGGGCAGGGCGGCCAGCACGCGCGCGGCGTGCTCCGACTTGATCTTGGAGAGCACCACCGCGACGGTCTGGGGGTATTCGTTCTTCAGGTAGTTGGCGAGCACGGCCTCGTTCACGTTGCCGAGCTTGTCCCACATGGTCCGACCCGCGGGGCCGCGGATCTCCTCCATGAGCTGGTCGACCTTCTCGCTCGGCATGATCGAGGCGAGCAGCTTCTGGGTCTGCTCGAAGGAGCCCATCAAGGCGCCCGTGCCGGCGACGCCGGAGACGAACTCCAGCAGGAGATCCTCGACGGCCTGGGACGAGACGGTGCCGAGGCTCGCCATCGCCTGCGAGATCTCCTTGATCTCGTCCTCGTCGAGCTGCTTCCAGACCTGGGCGTGCTCCTCGCCCAGGGCCAGCAGGATGACGGCGGCCTTCTCCGGTCCGGTGAGGCGCGCGGCCACGTCGATGGTCTTGCCCTTGGCCATCAGGCGGTCTCGTGCAGCCAGCTACGGAGGATCGAGACCGACTCCTCGGGGTGCTTCTCGACGAACTCCGAGACGCGCTTGATCGAGGACGCCTTCACCTGGCCCTCGATGCGCGCGATGTCGATCTTCTGCTCGAGGTCGCCCATGGGCCCCGGCAGGGCGAGGTTCGCCGTGCCGTCCGCGGAGATCTGCATCTGCTGACCGTCGGCGGTGGTCACCACGCGGGTGACCTGGGGGCCGGCCAGCGCCGGCATGCCGCCGCCCGCGCCGCCGCCCATGGCGCCGCGCAGCAGCGGCCGGACGATGAAGAACATCATCAGGAGCGCCACGATCGCCAGCACGCCCAACTCGGCGGCCCGCATGATGTCGTTCTTGTCGAAGCCCATCAGCGGGTTGGCCGCCTCCACGCCGTTGGGATCGGCGTCGGAGGGGAACCGGACGTTGATCACGCTCACCTGGTCGCCGCGGTCCTGGCTGAAGCCCACGGCGGTGCGGACCAGCTGCTCGATGCGCTGCATCTCCTCGGCGCTGCGCGGCGTGTAGCCGCCGGGCCGGCCGTTCTGGCCGGGGGCGGTGACGCCGTCCACGGCCACGGCGACGGAGAGCCGCTTCACCTGGCCGGGCTCCTGAACCTCCGTGCGGACGGTCTTGGAGATCTCGTAGTTGGTGGTCGATTCCTGCCGGCCCGAGGCCGAGGAGTTGCGGCCGGTGTCGGCGCCCCCGCCGCCCGGGATGTTGGCGGCGGCGGAGACCTCTCCGGTGGTCTCCGGCTCGTTCTCGCGGGCGTTCTCGTCGGTGGTGGACTCGGAGCGGATCACCTGGCCGTCGGGATCGTAGGTCTCCTGCTGGACGGTGACGCGGGCGAGCTCCAGGTCGGCGGTGACGTTGACCCGCGCCTTGCCGGCGCCGACCACGCCTTCGACGAGCGCCTTCACCTGCTTGGCGATGCGCTGCTCGACCTCGGTCTTGCGGCCATCGGCCTCGGCGGCCATGCCGGTCTCGCCGCCCGAGAGGGTCTTGGCGTGCTGGTCGACGACGGTGACGCGGTCGGGCTTCAGGTTCGGGACGGCGCCCGACACCAGGTTCTGGATCGCACGGACCTGTTCGGCCGTGGGCTCGCGGCCGCCGACGCCGATGTTCACCGAGGCCGAAGGCTGCTCGCCCTCCTCGTCGAACAGCTGGCGCTTGGGCAGCACCAGGTGGACGCGGGCGGAGGTGACGCCGTCGAGGCTGCGGATGGTGCGGGCCAGCTCGCCCTCCAGGGCCCGCTGGCGGTTCAGCTGCTGGACGAAGTCGGTCTGGCCGAGCGCATTGGCCTCGTCGAAGATCTCGTACCCGACGGACCCCGCGGTCGGCAGGCCCTTGGACGACAGCATCAGGCGGGTGGAGGCCACCTCGTCGCGCGGGACCAGGATGGTGGAGCCATCGCCCTTCACCTCGTACTTCACGCCCGCCTGTTCGAGGGCGGCGGTGATCGAACCGGCTTCCTTGAGGTCGAGGTTGGAATAGAGCAGGGCCTTGGGCTCGCCCAGGTTCATGGTCACGGCGACGAGCACGGCGGCCACGCCGGCGCCGATGCCCAGGATAGCGGCCAGCCGGCCGATCCCGAATCGCTGAAGCGCCGCCATGAACTGGTTCAAGCGCGTCCGTCCCCCAACCCCAAAAACCCAGAGCGGCAGGCAAATCAGCCCCGCCCGCCGCTAGGCAAGAATTACCGGGGTCTTGGTAAACGGGGCTTTAAGAAGGTCCTTCCGGGGGCGGATCAGCGGCGCCTGCGACATTCCGCGCAACATCTTGAGCCACAAAAGAAAACGCCCGCCGCCGGGGTCGGCGACGGGCGTTCTGCCAAGCAGGGGTTAACGGCCTCAGCCGCTCCAGGGGCTGAGCGCCCCCCACAGTCCCAGCACCACCGAGAAGGCCGCGTAGACCAGGACCGTGACCGTGAAGAAGGCCTTGCGCAGGTGGGTCCAGGAATCCACGCGCCGGCCGCCGCGCCAGATCGCCGGCAGGGCGATGATGGTGGTCAGCGTCAGGGCCGCAGCCACCAGGGCGCAGGCCGAGGCGGTGATCAGCAGCGCGCCGGGCCAGCGATAGATGATCTGCGAAACGTCGCCGGTCTTGGTGGCCCACACCGCCAGCAGGGCCATCGAGATCAGCCACAGGCCGGCCTGGATGTTCTGCACCAGGGCCGCGCGGGCCTGGATGGCGTTCTCGCGGAACTCCCGACGGTTGCGCAGGAAGATGCCCCCCAGGGTGGCGATGGCCGCGAAGGCGGTCAGGGCGGCCAGCACCGCCAGAACCGGCGGCCGGCGCCAGAACGGCGCGCGCTCCATCCGCGCGCCGCCGAAGGTCGGCAGGTAGCCCGTGGCCTTGCCGTCGCGCATGACGAAGGCGATCCGCTGGTCGCCGTCCGTCGCCACGAAGCGGCCCTGCGAGAGCGGCCCGTCGGGGACCCAGGTGCGTACGCCCTCGCCCGAGCCGGTGACCAGCCGGCCGGCATCGGTGACCGAGACCTCGCCGCCGCCGATCAGCGAGGTGACGAAGCCCTCGAGGCCCGAATAGGCTCGCCGGCTGGTGAGATAGTGGCCGGTGAACATGCCCGCCTGCCGCACGAGCTCCGGCGAGCCGGGGCGCGGGAACGTATGGGGCGCGGCGTAGAACTCGCGCACCAGCCGGTCGGGGAAGCGGGCGGCGAGCTGGGCGCCGGTCTCGGTGTTGGTGGAGATGAAGATCCCGAGGTTCAGCGCCGGGACCGTCACCATGTTGGAATGGAAGAAGATGGTGTCGCCGCCATGCCCGAAGCCGCGGTAGCCGCCCGGCAGCTCGTAGATCATGAAGCCGTGGGCCCAGCCGTTGATGCCGGTGGGCGTCGGCCGAAGCGGCCTGCGGAAGGCCTGCGCGGTGCGCGGGCTGTAGATCGCCACGCCGTTCAGCTGGCCGCCGTTCAGCAGGGCGATCATGTAACGGGCCATGTCGGCCGCCGTGGACGAGGCCGCGCCGGCCGGGGCGATCTGGCCCACGTACTCGAAGCCGCGGCGCTCGAAGCCCGCTGGCGTCCAGCGGTAGGCGTCGGAAACGTCGGCGGCCAGCGCCGCGGGCATCGGCCCGGGCAGGCCGCGCTTGGCCTCGCGCGGCTCGCGGAAGGTGGTCCGGCCCATGCCCAGCGGGGTGAAGATCTCGTCTTCCACCTGCTGCTCGAAGGGCTTGCCGCTGACGTAGGTGACCGCCTGGCCGGCGAGGCCCACGCCGTAGTTGGAATAGGTCGAGACCACGCCGGGCGCGGCGACGCGCCGGGGCCGCTCCTGGCGCAGGTAGAGCTCGAGCGGCCGGACGCGGTCGGGATCGCCCTCGAACAGGTGGCCCAGCGCGCGGTCCTCAAAGCCCGGGGAGTGGTCCATCAGGTTCTGCACCTGGACGTCGCGCTGATAGCCCTGGTCGCGGACCCGCACCTTCTCGGGCAGGTAGAGGTTGATGGGCGCGGTCAGGCGGATGCGGCCCGCCTCGACTTCCTTCATCAGGGCGATCCAGGTGAAGGTCTTGGAGATCGAGCCCAGGCGGAACAGGGTCCGGTCGGGGTCCACGGGCCTGCGGGGGTCGAGGTCGGCGAAGCCGTAGCCCTTCTTCAGCACCACCTGGCCGTTCTGCACCACCGAGACGGTGACGCCGGCGATGTGCTCGCGGCCCATGGCGTCCTTCACCATGCCGTCGACGAAGGCTTCCAGTTCGGCGGGCGGCAGGGCCTGGCCGGCAGAGAGGCGTGCGCCCGTCACCGTCGTCGGCTGGCGGGCCAGGGTGGGAACGGCGCCGGCGACGGCCGGCCCCGGGGCGGCGGTCGTTGCGGCGGACGCGGCGCCTGCGGCGGGGGCCGTGGCGGCTGGCGCCGGGCGGCTCGCCGCCTTCGGCTGCGGCCGGCGCTGCGGTCGGATCTTGGTGTAGGGGACGGGCGCGTCGGGCAGGTCGACGGCCGGCGCGGGCGCGGCGGGCGCCGGATCCTGGGCGACGGCGGCCGGCGCGGCGACGAGCAGGGCCAGCGCGGCGACGGCGGCTTTGACGATGGACCGCTTCAAGGAAACCCCGTCTCGACTTTGATTTTATGGAACCTTGCCCAGGTGTAGGGCGCAAAGTGAGTCCTTCAAAGCCGCCGCGGTCGCGTCAGTTTGGCTGGGCGTGCGATGGCGGGGGGCCGCCTCAGGGGCCGGTGCTGAGCGTCCGGGCCGGGGCCGCCGGCGTCGGCGCAAAGGCGTAGAGCGGCAGGAGCGGCCTAAGCGCGGGGCCGACCCAGAGCTGCGGCTCGGACGGCGGCTTCATGCCCTCCTTCTGCTCGCGATCGGCGACGCAGGCCTGGACGGCCCGCCCGAGCCCCGCGAAGTCCCGGGCCCGGGGCGCCGACTGCAGGAAGCAGTCGTCGAAATAGGGGTACTTGTCGGCCTCGCCGCAGCCGAACGAGCTGCGGTCCCGCCGCGCGGCGGTGAGGACCATCCGGTTCGGGGCGGCGAGCGCCGGCACGAAGACGCCGGAGAAGCAGGCGGAGATCACCACCACGGTCGGGCGCTCGCCGCAGGTGCGGTCGACCATGGTCCCCAGCACGCGGGGCGGCAGGACGCGCTCGTCCACCAGGACCCCGCTCGGGTCGCCATGCGAGGTGACATAGAGCAGGCATCCGCCGCTCGTGCGGGCGGTGAGGTCGCTCATCGAGGCGTAGATCGCCTCCAGGTCGGACTTCGCCGGGCGGCTGTCGCGGTAGCGCTCGGGCCGCACGGAGAACTGGCGAAGATTGTCGCGCTGGAAACCGACGCGCTCCAGGGCCTGGGCGACGTCGCGGCGGGCGTTGTCGAAAGTCTCGGTGGGGCCGCCGTTGTGGGCCCGCCAGTCCCCGGCCACCACGATGGCCGCCCAGTCGGAGAAGGAGCCGGCCTGGGCGGCGGGCGCCGTCCCGAGCCAGAGGCCCGCGAGGAGCACAACCAGCCGGGACAGCCCACGGGTCATTTCTTGTAGTTGGCGAACGGCGTGGGGATCGCCGTTCCCGTGGCCTTGGCGAGCAGCCGGCCGTCCGGGTCGTAGAGCTCCCCCTCGGTGAAGGCGACCTGCCGGCCCCACTTCACCACCTTGCCGATCCCCTTGATCTTCCCGGGCATGCCGGGCCGGAAGAAGCTGGTCTTCATCTCCAGGGTCGGCGCGACGGCCGTCATCCCGGACGCCACCATGCAGGCGACGCTCATGCACTCGTCCAGCATGGCGCAGAGATAGCCGCCCTGGATCTGCTTCATGGGGTTGAGCAGGAGTTCGGCGCGGGCGTCGAACTCCACCTCCACGCTGCGCTCGGCCTGGCTCACCGCCACCATCCGGAAGCCCAGCGTCTGGGAGCCGGTGGGCTGGTTCTTCGTGCGCAGGAAGCGCTGGAGGATGTCGCCGTCGGTCAGGGTGTCCGCGGTGGGGGCGTCGCTCATCCGCGGGCTCACTTCTTCCGGAACTGGTCCAGGGACACGATCTTCGCCTCGCCGTCGCCCTCGGCGGCCGGCGCGGGGGCGGCGGCCTCGGCCGGGGCGGGCAGCGGCGCGACCTTGGCGTCCGTCGCCGCCGCGGCCGGCGGCTCGAACTGCAGCAGGAACTGCACGGACGGGTCGTAGAACCGGGTCACCGCGGCGTACGGGATGGAGAGCCGCTTGGGCTGGCCGCCGAACTGCAGGGTCACCGAGAAGAAGGTCTCGCCGGGGGCCAGGTCCCAGTACTGGTGCTGCAGGACGATGGTCATCTCGTCCGGGTACTTGCCCAGGAGGTCCGCGGGGCCCGAGACGCCCGCCGCGTCGGTCTTGAAGGTGATGTAGAAGTGGTGCGCCCCGGGCAGCCCCTCGGGCGCGGCCGCCCGCTTCAGCGCGGCCTTCACGACGCCACGCAGGGCGTCCTGAGCCAGCGCCTCGTAGTGCATCAGGTCCTGGGACGGCGGGTCCTGGGCCATGGGGGCTCCGAAACTTTACGCAATTGCGAAAGGTAGCGTGTGAGCCAGAACGCGCAAGGCGGCGCAAGGGCCCGGATGCAAAGAAGGCGGCCCCCTCGGGGAGCCGCCTTCCGGAATGAGGTGGAGGGATTCTGTTGCCAGGCTCCCTCCCGGCCCCGCCTGAGGATCTGAACCCCCAGGACTTAGGTCGGATTTCTACCGCACCGCATTACGCGGCGAGGCGGACTTCCTCAGCGAAGTTATCGTTCGCATTTAGTTTAAAGACCCGAAGCGGTGGGTCAGGCCGAGAGAAAGCAACACCTTTACACGTCTGTCGATGCTGATCGGCCCCGTACTTCCAAAGCCAAGAACTTGGCTCCCCGGCGATAACCCGGAAGGATTTTGGTGGAGCCGCCGGGAATCGCACCCGGGTCCAGTCCGCTTATTGCGTGCGCGTTTATCTCCATAGTCGGGCGAACCCGACGCAGAGGAATATAGGGACCGAGGGTTAGGATTTGAAGACCGCATCGTCCCTTTTCGCCGTTGGCGAAGCGTGGACGGCGGCGCCGTTTGCGTGAACGGCCGCGCCGGCTTCGTCGGCGGACTCACGGCCGGGCCGCCTCGCCGCCACACTCGCACGCATCGGATTTCCCTGGAGTTTTCCCCGATGCGCAACCTCGCCTACGCCGCCCGTCCGCTGTTCAACGACCTGGCGTCCAGCCTGTTCTTCGCCGCGCTCCTGGCGCTGGGCGCCGACGCCATGACGGCGACCCTCTGGGCCATCGGCTTCGGCGTCGCCCATGTGGTCCTGTGGAAGGCGCTGAAGAAGCCGATCGCCCCTCTCCAGTGGGCGAGCCTCGGCCTCGTCCTTGTGTTCGGGACCGCGAGCCTGTTCTTCCACGACCCGCGCTTCCTGATGGCCAAGCCGTCGATCATCTACCTGATCGTCGCCGCGGTGATGCTGAAGCCGGGCTGGATGCTGCGCTACATGCCGCCGATCGCCGCCGGCCATGGCGAGCGGACGATGGTGGTGTTCGGCTTTGTCTGGGCGGGGCTGATGGTCTTCAGCGCCGGCGCGAACCTGGTGGTCGCCGTCTGGGCCCCGGAGCACTGGCCGCTCTACAAGGCCACCTTCCCCATGACGTCCAAGCTCGCCCTGTTCGCGATCCAGTACGCGACGGTGCGCGCGGTGGTCCGCCGCAAGATCATGGCCGCGGGGCAGCCGCAGGCGCAGGCGGCGTAGCCGGGGGCTCGGCGGTCTCCGGCGGCGGCTCGAAGGCGGGCGCCTGCGGGCGGGCGAGAGGATCGGGCTTCAGTGTCCCGCCGTCGCGCAGCAGGCTCTCGTACATCCGTCGCGCCGAGGCGTAATCCGCTCCGCCCGGGAAGATCACGTCGAAGCGGGGCTCGTGGCCCAGGGCGGCGCCCAGCACCGGTTCGATCGCGTCGGCCACCTGTCCGATCTCGGCGCTGTCGCAGGCCCGGCGCAGCGCCACCGACCGGCCGGGGACCACCAGGGTCAGGTCGTAGGAGGTGCCCTCCACGCAGACCGCCTCGGAGGCGCCGCCGCCCTCCTGCACCCGCACCTCGCGCGGCGCGGTCCACATCGGATGCTGGCGGAGCGCCAGGAACCGTTCGGCCGAACCGGCCGGCAGTTCGCGATCGAAGCCGATCCGCCGGGCGATCCCGGCTTCGCAGCAGGCGAGGCCCGCACGGGCCTGGACGAAGGCGTCGCCGTCGCGCCGCACGGTCACCCGCACCACGCTCTGGCGCACGCTCTGCGACGGGCGGATCCACAATTCCAGGATCATCTCCTGGCCGCGCAGCACCTGCCACTGCAGGGGCATCAGGCCCCAGAGCCGGTAGGTGGGCGGGTCCACCCCGTTGTCGATGGCCACGGTCCGCTCGCCGCGGCCCAGCCGGCGGCCGCCCAGCGGATCAGCGGCCTCGGACGGCTTCGGCCACTTGTCCTCCCACCAGGTCTTCGGGTCGGGTGGCGGGAAGGGCCAGATGGCCGCCTCGTGCGGCGGCAGGTTCTCGGGCGCGGGCGCGACGGGGACCTGGCCCTGCGGCGTTCGGCGCAAGCCGAACAGCTGCGCCTGGGCCGGCAGGGGGGGCGTCGCGGCGGTGACGAGGGCGATGGCGAGGCAGGCGGCGCGCACGCAGGCGGTCTCCTTCAAGAAGCCGGCCCCCGCCCGCCAAACATCCTACCGCCGGGAGAGGGTTCCCTAGAAGACCTCGACGCCGCGCTGGATCGACAGGACGCCGGTGCGCGAGACTTCCACGAGACCGAGCGGCCGCATGAGGTCGATGAAGCTGTCGATCTTGGAGGGCGCGCCGGTCACCTCGAAGACGAAGCTCTCGTGGGTGGTGTCGATCACCCGGGCGCGGAAGATGTCGGCCACGCGCAGCGCCTCGACCCGGTCGGGGCCCGTGCCGCGCACCTTCACCAGGGCGAGCTCCCGCTCCAGGCCGTGCGGGTCGCGGGTGATGTCCTGGACGTGGCGGGTGGAGACCATCTTCTCCAGCTGGGCCTCGATCTGGCCCAGCACCTGGCGGGTGCCGCGGGTGACGATGGTGACGCGGCTGGTGTGCGCCTTCCGGTCGGTCTCGGCGACGGTCAGGCTCTCGATGTTGTAGCCGCGCGCCGCGAACAGCCCGACCAGCCGGTGCAGCACGCCCGGCTCGTTGTCCACCAGCACCGCGAAGGTGGCCAGGCTCTCCGGCTCCTCGTCGTGGGCCAGGTCGTACACGGAAGCGGGCTGGGCGTCGGTCATGGTCGTTCCTCTTGCCGCAGGAGGTGTCACAGGAGCCGCCCCGCCGCAACCGGAGCGTTGCTTCCGCGCCACATCCGGCGGCGCATGGTTAGCGGGCTACAGGCTTGGCCTTGCGCGGCTCCGGCGGATCATGGGAAACGGCCGGCTCCAAATACGAGAGTTCGCCGAATGACGATGCGCAACGCAGATACAGGTTGGGGCCGCTTCCGCGGAACCGCCTTTGCGCGCCTCGTCCCAACGGCCGCCGCGCGCACCGCCCACTCGATCTGATCCCGCGGCCGCTCCCCAGAGAGGCGCGTCCGCGCCTCCCGACGGGAGCCTTCGATGTTCAAACGGACCCACGGCGTCGCCCCCGCCCTCGTGAAGGTGGGGCCGACGTCCCTCCTGACCCTGGTGGCGGGCGACTTCGCGCCGGCCGTGGACCGGCTGTGGCCCGCGCCGCACGCCGCCTTCGTGACCGCGCCCGCCGCGCGGCGCCACCTCGTCTGCCTGGCGCTGGCGCTCGGCGTGCGGGACCCGGCGCTGCACGAGCGTCTGCTGACCGATCGGCTGCGGCGCGCGATTCCCGCCGCCGTGGGCGAGCCGCCGCCCGGTCTCGAGCGGGCGCTTGGCCGGATGGGCGAGGTGGCCTGGGCCGCCGAGGACTACCGCATCCTGCTGCGGGTGCTCGGCGCGCCGAGGGCCGCCAAGGCCCTGCGCCACGCCGCGGTCATCGAGGCCGACGTCGTGCGCCGCCTCGCGGCGCTGCCGGAGCCGATGGGCGAGGCGGCGCACCTGGCGCTGGAGCTGACCGAGGACGGTGTCGGCGCCCTGCGTGAGGCCTATGCCGCCCTGCGGCTCCGCTCCGGCGAGGCGGCGGCGGCGGCGGCGGCGGCCCGCTGGGCGCGGAGCGGATCGGCCCGGGCGATGTTCGAGGCGGTCCGCGACGACCTCGCGCCCGAGCCCCTGGCCCCGCCGCACCCGGGCACCGCGCGGCTGAAGCCGCTCGGCAGCAAGGCGGAGATCCGCGCGGTCGCCCGGCGGTTCCGCAACTGCCTAGCCGACCGCGTGCCGCACGCGGTCACCGGCTGGTCCGCCTACTACCTGTGGGAGGGCCCGCCGGCGGGCGTGGTCGAGGTGACCCGCGACCACATCTTCGGCTCGCGGCTGGAGGAGGCGCGGCTGGCCGACAACGCCGCCGTGCCCGAGCCGGTGCGCGACGCCATCGCCGGCGAGCTCGCCCTCATGGGCGTGCACGTGGGCCGCAGCGGGTGGGAGCTCGACCGGGCGCTCAGCGTGGACGTGGGCCGGACCTATGCCCTGCGTCCCGCCGAGGAGGTCATGGCCGAAGCCTTCGGCGAATGACCGCGGCCGCGCTTGCCACGGGGACATCGGCCGCCAACATGGGGCCGATGTCCTCGCTTCGCATGCCCCAGAGCCTCGTCCGGCGCCTCGGCGTCGACACCGGTGAGGCCGTGCTGCGCTATGAGCTCCTGGAGGAGCAGGCGCATGCGCTCGGACGCTCGGGCCGGAAGGTGGAGGTCGCGCTGGCCGCCCTGCGCGACCATCCCGGCGGGGAGGGGCGGGCCGAGGCGCTGAAGGCGGCCGCCGACGCTGTCTGGGGCTTCCTGGTGCAGCGGGAGGTCATGGGGCTGCGGGACCGGCAGGCGATCATCGAGCAGTACGCCATCCCGCGCGAGGTGCTGAACCGGATCGGGGCGCGCTGAGCTGCGCGCTCAAATCCCCGCGAGGCCTGCGCGGCGGCCGAAGAACGGTGGTATCGTCGGGGCGTCCTGAACGAGGGGTTGACCCATGTCCCCACTCCGCATGCCGCAGGGCCTGAGTGAGCCACAGCACGTGGACACCGGCGAGGCGGTGCTTCGTTTCGAACTCCTGGAAGAGCTGGACGGCGGGCTCGCCCGCTGCGAACGGCGGCTCGAGGCGGCGCTGGCCGCCCTGGAGGCCGAAGCCGACGGGCCGGAGCGAAGTCGCAGGCTCGATGAAGCGGCGGACGCGGCGTGGCGGCTGATCGTGCAGCACGAAGCCTGCGACGTCTGTGACCACCGCGACCTGATCGCGCGCTACCACATCCCGCCGGAGGTGCTGGGACGGGTGGGCGCGATCCGGCCGGCGCCGCACGCCTGAACTAGGCCGCGCGCACGTCGCCCGTGCTCTGCGGCGCCTCGGCAGGCTCCAGCCACCAGAGGGAATCGCGAGAGGCCTGCGGCGCGTCCTCGGCATGGGTCATCAGCCGACCGTCGCGGATCGGGCTGGCGTTCGCCGGAACCGGGCTCGTCCGCTCATGGCCCAGCCGGCGGCCGCGGAACGCCCAGGACTCGAAGCGCATCGCAAGGCCCGTCCCCTGACCGTTTGGAAGCGGCAGGACCAGGGTCTCGGCGATCCAGCAGACATGGGCCTCCTCGATGAGGTCGGGCCCGGTGCCGGTGAGGCGCACCTCGCCGTCCTGGAAGGCGCCGAGCAGCAGCGGCGCGTGCGCCCAGTAGGCGTACTTGTCCGGGTTCTCGGGCATGCCGGGCACGGCGGTGTCCACGGCCGCCAGGCTGACCATCCGGCGGGCGGGATGGCCGCCCTCGATCTGGCCGTAGTCCTGCATGAACCAGAGGCGCGAGAGGCCCGCGCCCGGGCGCGTCCAGACCTCGGGCTCGGCCCGGTCGCGCCGATAGCCCATCCGGCCCTGGTCGCCGAACGGATGCTCGAGATATTCGTAGCCGTTGCGGAAGTAGCAGTAGCTGCCCGTAGTCATCCGTTTCCCCATTGGATGCTGCGCACGCGCGTGGAGGACCGCGCGGAGCGCACGGGTTGAAGCCAGGAACTGACGTGACTGTCAGGCCCCCCTCCCCAGGAGCGCCGGGGCCAATGGGTAAGGTGCGTCGGTGTCGCAGCCTGTGACCTAGGTCACAGGCGCCACGATGGCGCCGGTCGCCCGGACGATCTCCCCCGGCGCGAGACGCACCTGCAGCCCGCGCTGCCCGCCGTTCACGAACACCTCCGGCAGGGCGGCCGCGGCCGCATCGAGCACGGTGGGCGCGGGCTTCTTCTGGCCGAACGGGCTGACCCCGCCGACCCGGTAGCCGGTGAGCCGTTCGGCGTCGGCGGGCTTCATCATCTCGGCGGACTTCGCCCCCAGGGCGGCGGCGAGCTTCTTCATGGCCACCTCGCGGTTGGACGCCAGGATCACGCAGGCGGGTTTGCCGTCGGCGCGCACCATCAGGGTCTTCAGCACCTCGCCGGGCGGAACGCCCAGGGCCTCGGCCGCCTGCAGCCCGACGCGGTCGGCGCCGGGATCGTAGGCGTAGGTGGCCAGCGTGTAGGCCACTCCGGCGCGGTCCAGCGCCAGGGTGGCGGGCGTGGTCTTCGACATCGACGTCCGTGGGCGATCAGGCGGTCTTCTTGCCCATCAGGGCGAACATCGCCCCCTGTGGGTCCGTCGCCTGGACGATCCAGTCGCCGCCGGGCACCTCCATGGGGCCGTTCAGCACCTGGCCGCCGCCGGCCTTCACGCGGTCCGCCCCCGCGTTGATGTCGTCCACCACGAAATAGTAGAGCCAGGCTGGGACCGGGAATTCGGCCGGCATGGTCATCATGCCGCCGACCTGCCCGTCCTGGTTGGCGAACAGCCGGTAGGGGCCCATCGGGCCCATGTCGACGTCGTCGTCCTTCCGCCAGCCGAACATCTGCGAGTAGAAGGCGAAGGCGCGCTCCAGGTCGGCGGCGTAGAACTCGCGCCAGCCGGCCGTGCCGGGACTGCCCGGCGCGGGCATGGGCGGGGTCTCGTCCATCGGCGCGGGCGTCATCACCGCGATGGCGGCCCCGCCGGGATCGGCGATCACCGCGAAGCGGCCGACGCCCGGGATGTCCATGGGCTCCATCTCGACCGAACCGCCCAGCGCCTTCACCTTCTGGACGGCGGCGTCCACGTCGTCGACATCCACATAGGACGACCAGTTCGGCGGCACGCCGGCCGACTTCAGCTCGTCCGACAGCGCCATGAAGCCCGCGACGCCCGGCCCCGGCCCGGCGATGGTGTACGACATGCCGCCGCCGTCCATCTCCTCGAACGTCCAGCCCAGGAGCGGGCCGTAGAAGGCCTTCGCCCCGGCCACGTCGGGGGTCATCAGCTCATACCAGATGAAACGGCCGTGGTCGGACATGGGCGCCTCCTTAGCTGAGGCGCCCATCCTAGACCCGCCGCCGCGTCAGTTGAATGACCGCGTCAGACCAGCCGCTTGCCGGCGTCGTCGATGATCGAGCCAAGGTCGCGCGCCTCCTCGGCCATGATCATCTCGTTGTGCGCCTTGCCCGAGGGGATCATGGGGAAGCAGTTCTCTTCCTTGGTCACCCGGCAGTCGAAGATCACCGGCCGGTCGACGTTGATCATCTCGCGGATGGCGTCGTCCAGCTCGTCCGGGTGCTCGGCGCGCAGGCCGACGCAGCCGTAGGCCTCCGCCAGCTTCACGAAGTCGGGCAGGGAGGAGGAATAGGAGTGCGAGTAGCGCTCGCCGTGCAGCAGCTGCTGCCACTGGCGCACCATCCCCATCCACTCGTTGTTGAGGATGAAGATCTTGATCGGCAGCTCGTACTGCACCGCCGTGGACATCTCCTGCATGGTCATCAGCACGCTGGCGTCGCCGGCGATGTCGATGACCAGGCTCTTCGGGTGCGCCATCTGCACGCCGACCGCGGCCGGCAGGCCGTAGCCCATGGTGCCCAGGCCGCCGGAGGTCATCCAGCGGTTCGGCTCCTGGAAGTGGTAGAACTGGGCGGCCCACATCTGGTGCTGGCCCACCTCGGTGGTGACGTAGACGTCCCGGTCCTTGGTCAGCTCGTAGAGGCGCTGGATGGCGTGCTGCGGCTTGATCAGCTTGGCGTCGGGCCGGTAGCGGAACGAGTCCCGCGCCCGCCAGGCCTCCACTTCCTTCCACCAGTCGGCGAGCGCCTGCTGGTCCATCTTCAGCTTCCGCTGCTTCCAGACGGCGATCAGGTCCTCCAGCACGGAGGCCGCGTCGCCGACGATGCCGATGTCGGCGCGCACGTTCTTGCCGATCGACGAGGCGTCGATGTCGATGTGGATCTTGCGCGACGTGGGCGCGAAGGCGTCGAGGCGGCCGGTCACCCGGTCGTCGAAGCGCGCGCCGATGGCCACCATGACGTCGCAGTCGTGCATGGCGTTGTTGGCCTCGAACGAGCCGTGCATGCCGACCATGCCCAGCCACTGGCGGTTCGAGGCCGGGAAGGCGCCCAGGCCCATCAGCGTCGAGGTGACCGGCGCGCCGGTCAGCTCCGCCAGTTCGCGCAGCAGCGCCGAGGCCCGGGGGCCGGCGTTGATCACGCCGCCGCCGGTGTAGAGGATCGGCCGGCGGGCCTTGGCGATCATCGCCGCGGCCTCGGCGATGCGGGCCGCGTCGCCCTTCACGCGCGGGGCGTAGTTGTGGCTGTGCTTCACCTCGGCGGGGCCCTGGTAGACGCCCTTGGCGAACTGCACGTCCTTGGGGATGTCGATGACGACGGGGCCCGGCCGCCCGGAGGTGGCGATATGGAAGGCCTCGTGGATGATCCGGGGCAGGTCGGCGACGTCCTTCACCAGGTAGTTGTGCTTGGTGCAGGGCCGGGTGATCCCGATGGTGTCGCATTCCTGGAAGGCGTCGGTGCCGATCAGGTGGGTCGCCACCTGGCCGGTGATGACGATCATCGGGATGGAGTCCATCAGGGCGTCGACGATGCCGGTGACGGCGTTGGTCGCGCCGGGTCCGGAGGTCACCAGGACCACGCCGCACTTGCCGGTCGAGCGGGCGTAGCCCTCGGCGGCGTGGGTCGCGCCCTGCTCGTGGCGGACCAGGACGTGCTGCAGCCGGGGCTCGGCGAAGAGCGCGTCGTAGATCGGCAGCACCGCGCCGCCCGGATAGCCGAACAGGACCTCCACGCCCTGGTCGAGGAGGGCGCGCACGACGATCTCGGCGCCGGAGAGGGTCTGGGTGTCGGCTTCGATGGTCTGGTGGGCGGTCATGGCGGCGAGCCTTCGGGGCGTTTCGAGCAATAAAAAAGGCCCGCGGGGGGCCTGGTTACGAGCGACCGGTCGGTCCTGACGCGTCGTCAGTCCGTCTACGGTCGCCCTACGAGTACAAGAATGGTGCGCACGGGTGTTCTTCCAAACTGGAGGATCAGGGCTTTCGCATGCTCCTAAGGAGGCGTCAAGCCGGGTTCCGGCGCAATAAACTGCCTCCACTGTGCCTCGGGGTCCTCGCCTTCGATGCGTCGCCAGCCGGCCATCTGGCCGCGCATCCAGGTCATCTGACGCTTGGCGTAGCGGCGGGTCTCCTGCTGGGCGCGGGCGATGGCCTCGGCGAGGGTCGTTTCCCCCCGGAGATGGGCCGCGAACTCGCGCACGCCCACGGCCTTCATCGCCGGCAGGTCGGGAGCCAGGTTGCGGGCCATGAGCGCCGCCACCTCGTCCAGGGCGCCCTGCGCCACCATGGCCTCCAGGCGCGCGTCGCAGCGGGCGTAGAGCGTCGCGCGCGGCGGCTCGAGCGCGGCCGCCGTCCAGCTCCCCTCGGGAATGGCCGGATCACCGGTGCGCTGCCAGTCGGTGAGCGGCGCGCCCGTGGCGGCGAACACCTCCCAGGCGCGGACCAGCCGCTGGCGGTCGCCTGGCGCGATGCGGCCCGCCGCGGCCGGATCATGGGCGGCCAGCCGTTCGCGGAAGGCGCTCTCCCCGAGGCGCCCGAACTCGGCCTCGGCCGTCGAGCGCGCCTCGGCCGGGATCTCCGGCACCTCGGCCAGCCCCCGCGTCAGGGCCCGGAAGTAGAGCCCGGTGCCGCCGACCACGATGGCGTGGCGCCCCCGGCCGCGGATGTCCGCCAGGACGTCGGTCGCCGCCCGCAGCCAGCGGCCCACCGACCAGCCCTCCGCCGGATCGACCGTCCCGAACAGGTGATGCGGCGCCCGGGCCGTTTCCTCGGGGGACGGGCCGGCGGTGAGCACCCGCAGTCCCTGATAGAGCTGCATGGAGTCGGCGTTGACGATCTCGCCGCCCGTCGCCTCCGCCAACCGCAGGGCGAGCGCCGACTTGCCGCTTGCCGTGGGGCCGGCGATCAGCCAGATGCGGGGCTCCATGCAGATCGCCTTCACCTACGTCGTTCCGCCCAGCTCGGCGGCCTACACGCCCAATCTCAAAGCGCTGGCCAAGGCAAGTGTCGTCGACAACAGGTTCCTGGCCGACAGCGACACCTTCGCCGAGGATTTCGTGCTCGAGGTGGCCGACGCCGACGCCTTCCGGGCGGAGCTGGCCGAGGATCTCGCCGACATCCCCGTCGACTGGTGCGTGCAGCCGGCGCAGGGCCGCCGCAAGCGGCTGCTGGTGGCCGACATGGATTCCACCATCATCAACGTCGAGTGCCTGGACGAGCTCGCGGACTACGCGGGGCTGAAGGCGGAGATCGCCGAGATCACCGAGCGGGCGATGCGCGGCGAGCTGGAGTTCGAGGGCGCCCTGCGCGAGCGGGTAGGGATGCTGAAGGGGCTCGCCACCACCGCGTTGCAGAAGGCCTATGACGAGCGCGTGCGGCTGAACCCCGGGGCGCGGGCCCTGGTGCGGACCATGGCGGCGAACGGCGCGCGCTGCGTGCTGGTCTCGGGCGGCTTCACCTTCTTCACCAGCCGGGTGGCGCAGGCGGCGGGCTTCCACGCCAACCGCGCCAACACGCTGAACGAGGCCGACGGAGCGCTCACCGGCACGGTGGGCGAGCCGATCCTCGGGCGCGAGGCCAAGCTGGCGGCGCTGGAGGAGGAGGCCGCGTCCCTGGGCCTCGACCTTTCCCAGACGCTCGCGATCGGCGACGGGGCGAACGACCTGGCCATGATCAAGGCCTCGGGCCTTGGCGTCGCCTACCGGGCCAAGCCGGTGGTCGCCGCCGAGGCCCACGCCAAGGTGGACCACGGCGACCTGACCAGCGTGCTCTACTTCCAGGGCTACGCCGCCGACGAGTTCGTGGCGGACTGACGCCATGAGCCTCCCGCGCCCGGTCAAGGCGGTCGTGTTCGACATGGACGGCCTGCTGGTGGACACCGAACGGGTCTACTGCGAGGCGCTGACGCTCACCTGCCGGGACATGGGCCACGAGTTGCCCGAGACGGTGCTGCACCGGATGATCGGCCACATCTGGCTGGGCAGCGCGGTCGTGCTGCGCGAGCACTTCGGCGAGGCCTTCGACACCGACGAGCTTCGCCGCCTGTCGACCGAACGGTTCTACGAAATCGTCGAGGCCGAGGTGGCGCTGAAGGCCGGCGTGCTGGAGGTGCTGGACGAGCTGGACCGCCAGGGGCTGCCGCGGGCCATCGCCACCTCGTCGCGCCGTCACGACGTGGAGCATCACATGAGCGCCCACGGCCTTCTGGACCGGTTCCACGCGATCCTGGCCAACGGCGACTATCCGCGGCCCAAGCCCAACCCCGATCCCTACCTGAAGGCGGCCGAGGCGCTGGGCGTCGCGCCTGAGGACTGCCTGGCGCTGGAGGACAGCCACAACGGCGTGCGCGCCGCGGCCGGGGCGGGGATGATGACCATCATGGTGCCGGACCTGCTGCATCCCACCGAGGAGATGCACGCGCTGTGCGTCCGCATCGCCCGCGACCTGCACGAGGTCCACGACCTGCTGCGGGCGCAGGGCTAGCGGGTCAGCTCGGCCAGGCCCCCGCGCGCCACCAGGGCGGCGTAGGTGCGGTTGACCTCGGCCTCGTTCAGGCTCGCGAGCGCCCTCTCGATCACCTTGCGCCGGCAACGGTAGGCATAGGCCCGTGCGCGGGGAAACATCGGGCTCTCCACATGGGCGCAGGCCTCGCGGGCCGAGCCGGCGAGCCGGCGGAGCAGGATCCGCGCGCCTTCTTCGGTCGAGAGGTCGAGGTCGGCGCGCCAGATGCGGACCTCGACCGGCTGCGGCCCGTCAGCCGCGGCGGCGTGGGTCGCGGCCAGGAAGGCGAGGGCGGCCAGGGACATGCGCAGCATGGGTTCATCTCCAGACTACATGCGTAATCTGAGGCGAGGCTACGCCGGAAATTACAAACGTCAACCGATTAGCGAAGATCGATCCAGTAGCGGCGGCCGAGCGCGCCTTCGACCCACAGGTGCGGGATGATCTGCTCCAGCACGCCGCCGTTCTTCTCGATGACCCGCCGGGAGGCGAGGTTGTCCTCCGCGACCGTGAGCATCACCCGGTCGAGCGGCAGGGTTTCCCGGCACCAGGCGAGCGCGCCGGCGAGCATGGCGCTGGCCACGCCCTGGCCGCGCGCGGAGGGGCGCACCGCATAGCCGATGTGACCGCCCCACGTCGCGAGCATGTCGTTCAGCCGGTGGCGCACGCCGACCGAGCCCAGGAAGCGGTCGCCGTCCACGGCCCAGAAGTGGGTCTCCGGCACCCGCTCGCCGAGGGACCCGTCGGGCAGGACGATGGTGGTGGGAGGGGTCAGCAGCTGGCGGACGAACGCCTCGGGCTCCGCGGCGATCGCCTCGATGGTCTGGGGCGTCTCCGCCCGCAGGTTGTCCCGGGAATAGCCCTCGCGCATGGCCTCCACGAAGGAGGCCATCCAGCGGAGGTCCGGCCGGACGAGCGGGGACGTCACCGGCGGCCGCCGGAGGGCCCCTGCTCGAAGTAGCGGAAGAAGGCGCTGTCCGGGGACAGGACCATGGTGGTCTCGCCCTGGCCGAGGCTCGCCTCATAGGCCTGCATGGACCGGTAGAAGGCCGCGAAGGCCGGGTCCTTGCCGTAGGCCTGGGCGAAGATCCGCGTGCGCTGGGCGTCGCCCTCGCCTCGGGTGGTTTCGCCGAGTTCCTGGGCCTGGGCGAGCGTGATGGTCACCTCCCGGTCCGCCGAGGCGATGATCTCGCGCTTCTGCTGCTCGCCGACGGCGCGGATGCGGGCGGCCTCCTGCTGCCGGTCGGTCTGCATCCGGCGGTAGACGGCGGCCTCGTTGGTCTCCGGGAAGTCGGCGCGGCGGATGCGCACGTCGATCACCTCGATGCCGAGGCGCGAGATCTGCGCCCGACGCGCCACGTCCTGGCGGGCGAGCTGCATCAGCTGGCCGCGGCGACCGGCGATGATCTCCCTCTGGGTGGCCGAGCCCAGCACCTGGCGGAGCGAGGAGTTCACCAGCCGCTCGATCCGGTCCGTGGCGGTCCGCTCGTCCCGCAGGGTGCGGTAGAAGGCCAGCGGGTCGGAGATGCGGTAGCGGACGAAGGCGTCGACCACGAGCCGCTGGCGGTCGGCGGTGAGGATTTCCTCCTGCTGCGACTCCAGCGCGATGTTGCGGCGGTCGAACTTGATCACGTTCTCGGCGAACGGGATCTTGGCGTTCAGGCCGGCGCCGTTGACGCCCGGCGGGTTGACCACGCGGACCGGGTTGCCGAGGCGGACGACGATGGCCTGCTCGCGCTGGTCGACCACGAACAGGGTCTGGCTCAGCAGGACCAGCGCGCCCACGGCGACGAGCAGATAGATCCAGAGGCGGCGGGTGTTCATCGGGCGGCCCTCGCGCCGGCTTCGGGCTGGACCTGGACGTCGGGGACGGGAACCGCGGCCGGAGCCGGGGCCGTGCGCGGCCGGAAGACGTCGGGCGGCAGGATGATCGGGGCCGAGGCGCCCTCGGAATCGACGATCACCTTGTTCGAACGGGCGAGCACGCGCTGCATGGTCTCGATGTAGAGCCGGTCGCGGGTGACGCCCGGCGCGCGGCGGTACTCGTTGTAAATGGCGTTGAAGCGCGCGGCGTCACCGGTCGCTTCGCGCACCGCCTGCTCGCGGTAGCCCTGGGCCGACTGGACGATCTTGGCCGCGTCGCCTCGGGCCTCGTTGACCACCCGGTTGCGGTAGGTGTTGGCCTCGTTGACGGCCGAGGCCTGGTCCTGCTCGGCGCTGTTCACGTCCCGGAAGGCGGCGATCGCCTGCTGCGGCGGGTTGGCGCTGCGGATCTGCACTTCCACGACGCGGACGCCCGCGCCCCACTGGTCCAGCGTGCGCTGCATCAGATCGGCGGTCAGGGTCTGCACCTGGCCGCGCTGGCGGGTCAGGACGTCGTCCAGCGGCATGCGGCCGACCACCTCGCGCATGGCGCTCTCGGCCACGGCCTTCACGGAGGCTTCCGGGTCGCGCAGGCGGAATACGAACTGGTCGGCGTCGGCCACGCGCCAGGTGACGCTGAAGTCCAGGTCGACGATGTTCTCGTCGCCGGTGACCATCAGGCTTTCCTGCGGCACGTCGCTCTCGCCCACGCCGCCGATGTCGACGCGCTGCAGGCTGGTGACGGGCACCTTCACCACGCGTTCGATGGGGAAGGGCAGGTGGTACTTGATGCCGGGGGACTCGTTGCGGGTGTAGGCGCCGAAGGTGGTGACCACCGCCTCTTCGTTGGGCTCGACCACATAGATCCCCGACAGCGCCCACAGCGCGAAGGCGCCGCCGGCGATGGCCACGATGGCGCCGGGGCGGACGCCGCCGCCGGGGCCGCCGAAGTAGCCGCCGAAGCGCCGGCGCAGGGTCTCGAAGCTGGCGTTGAGGTCAGGGCCAGGGCCGCCCGGGCGTTGCGGGCCGCGGGGGCCGCCCCCTTGCGGGCGCTTGGGCGGGGTGTCTCGGCGGTCGCCGTCGTCCCCCGGCGAGCCCCACGGGCCGGGGTTGGCGTTGTCGTTCCAGGGCATCAGGCAGGTCGCGTCTTGGTCAAGGTTGTTGTTTTCGTGTCCAGGCGCGGCCGTGTCGGGCAAGCCCCCATGGGCTTGTAAACCGGCGCAGTCAGCCGGATATGAGACCCCTTCCCGGGCAAAGCAAGACAAAGGGGCGTCATGAGCGAACCGGCCGGACCGCAACGGGCCGTGATCCTTGAGGCGCTGGACCACGTCCGCGACCCGAAATCGGGCCAGGGCCTGGCCGCGGCCGGCCTCGTGCGCGGCCTGGTGGTGCGCGGCGACCGGGCGGCCTTCATGCTGGAGGTGGCCCCCGCGGACATCGAGCTCTACGCCCCCGTGCGCGACGCCGCGGAGCGGGCGCTGGCCGCCGTTCCGGGCGTGGGCCGGGCGCAGGTGATCCTGACCTCCGAGGGGCCGCCGCCCGAGCTGAAGACCGCGCCCCGCCGCGCCCGCGTCTCCGACGATCCGCAGGCCAGGCTCGGGAACATGCCCGAGGCCGAGAAGCCGCCCCACGTCAGGAAGGTCATCGCCGTCGCCAGCGGCAAGGGCGGGGTGGGCAAGTCCACGGTCGCGGTGAACCTGGCCGCCGCCTTCGCGGCCCTAGGCTACCGGGCCGGCCTGCTCGACGCCGACATCTACGGACCGTCGGCGCCCACCATGCTGGGCATCGAGGAGGCCGAGCCCACCTTCGACGCCGACAAGAAGCTGAACCCTGTGGAGGCCTGGGGCCTGCAGGTGATGTCCATCGGCTTCATCGTCGAGCCGGGGACGGCCAACATCTGGCGCGGGCCCATGGCCTCGTCGGCCCTGCGCACCCTGATGGGCTCCAACTGGGGGACGGCCGAGGCGCCGCTGGACGTGCTGGTGATCGACCTGCCGCCCGGCACGGGCGACATCCAGCTCACTCTCGTGCAGCGCCTGAAGCTCGACGGGGTGGTGATCGTCTCGACCCCTCAGGAGATCGCCCTGATCGACGCGCGGCGCGCGGCCGCGATGTTCTCCAAGACCGGGGCCGAGATCCTGGGCGTGGTGGAGAACATGGCCTACTTCCCCGATCCCGCGACCGGCGCCCCGATCCCGATCTTCGGCCAGGGCGGCGGCAAGGCCGAGGCGGAGCGCCTGGGCGTGCCGCTGCTGGCCGAGATCCCCATCGACATCGCGCTTCGCCAGGGTTCCGACGAGGGCCGGCCCCTGGTCGCCACCGCGCCGGAGAGCCCGGCCGCCCAGGCCTTCCTCAGGATGGCCGAGCGGCTGGCGTCCCGCTAGGCCGGGGCCTTCCTATTCGGCGGGCGTGGCCGGCCCGGGCTTCGGGCTATGCGGCGGGCCGGGCGGGCGAGGCGCCTCGCGCTCCTCGCCGGTGAGGCTGACCAGCGCGCCCGAGAGGTCGAGCACGGCGTCGCGCTCCTCGAGCTGGCGGCGGACCTCGGCGGCGCGCTCGGCGGTGAGCCGATAGCCGATCAGGCACGCCGCCCCCAGCATCACGAAGAACACCGGCCCGACGACGAACGACAGCATCAGGGCCTGGATCGCCTCCGGCGTGTTGCGCTGGCCGAGTTGCGGGTCGTAGCCCATCCGCGAGAGTACGCCGAAGGTGAGGAAGATCGAGACGCCGGCGGCGATCTTCGTGGTGAGCGTGGTCATGGCATAGAGCAGGCCGCTGCGCTCCTTGCCCTGCTTCAGCCGCATCTCGTCGGCCACGTCGGCGGTCATCGCGCGCGTGAGCACGTTGAAGCCCTGCGCCATGAAACCCGTGAAGAAGAGGGTCGGCAGCGAGGCCAGAACGCTGCCCTTGGGCAGGAAGGGCAGGCTGATCAGCAGCAGCGAATAGGCGGCCGCGATCAGCATCACGGTCCGGTGCTTGCTGATCCGGGTCGCCAACCAGGCCAGGCACGGCGCGCCGGCGATGCCGGCCAGGATGTAGACCAGCAGCAGGATGTTCGCCTGGCCGGCCGTGAACTGCATGTAGTCGCGGCTGTAGAGGATGTAGAGCGCCGCCATCCAGCCGGGCCCCAGGGAGACCATCAGGTCCACCAGCAGGATGCGCGACATGTTGCGGTCGGTGACGATCTCCAGGTAGTCGCGCAGCCGGAACCGCTGCCCGGGGACTTCCTTGGTGATCGTCTCGGGGGTGCGCCAGACCACGATGGCCACCGCGATCGGGGCCAGCACGATCAGGTACCAGACCATGGCCCGGACGCCCTGAGCCTCGCCGTAGCCGAGCTGTTCCATGACGATGGGTATGGCGAGCACGGTCACCGCGCCCAGCACGCCCACGGCGGCCATCACCCCGAACAGCCGCGCCCGGTCGTCGTAGGACCTGGCCAGCGTCGCGGCCCAGGCGTGGTGGGAGAGCATCAGGATCGAGACGCCCAGGTACATCACCAGGAGCCAGGTGATCAGATAGCCGCTGCCCACGCCGCGTCCGGCGGTCAGCAGCATGTAGAGGCCGAGCATCAGGAACGGCGCGCCCAGCAGGGTCCAGAGGCGGTAGCGGCCGAACCGGCTGCGGGTGCGGTCCATGCCGAGGCCGAGCGCCACCTCGATGGGCACGTCGATCAGCCGGACCGTGCCGAAGGCCGCGGCGACGACAGCCAGCGGCACCCCGATGTTGGCGGCGAAGTAGGCCGGCAGGTGAACGGCCACGGCCAAGCCCAGCGCCGACAGCGGCAGGCTGGTGGCGGCGAAGGCGAGCGCCGTGCCCAGCGGCAGGCGGCTCGTCGCCGGGGCGCCGGCGGGGCGGGTCACGACGGCCGGTTCGCCGGCGCCAGGTCCTCGCCGGTCAGCGACTCGAGGCTGGCGGCCGGATCGAGCAGGGTGTCGCGCTCCTCCAGCTTGCGCCGGATCTCGGCGTGCCGGTCGGCGCTCAGCCGATAGCCGATGAAGCAGGCGCCCGCGGCCATGACGAAGACGATCGGGCCGACGATGTAGGCGATCTCCAGTCCGCGGATCGCCTCCGGCGTGTTCACCGACCCGGCCTGGGCCACATAGCCCACGGCGGCCAGGACGTTGAAGGTCAGGAAGATGGCGCCGGCGGTGGCGAGCTTCGAGGTGGCGGTGATGCCGGCGTACATCAGCCCCATCCATTCCCGGCCGCTGTCGAGCCGGAGCTCGTCGGCGATGTCGGCGCAGATCGCCCGGATCATCACCGTGAAGCCGGCGGCCATGGCGCCGACCAGGAACATGATCGGCGCGAACGCCAGGAAGTTTCCGGCCGGCAGCAGCGGCACGACGATCAGGCCCAGCGAATAGATGCTGGTGTTGACCATCAGGGCGCGGTGCTTGCTCAGGCGGTTGGCGAGCCAGGCGGCGAGCGGCGCGCCCGCGAAGCCGGCGACCACGTAGATCAGCAGCAGGAGGTTGGCCGCCGCCGTGTCGAAGCCGCGGCTGTCCTTGAAGTAGAAGAGGTAGAGGGCCGCCATCCACCCCGGTCCCAGGGTCACCAGCAGGTCGGCGGCCAGCAGGCGGATGACGTTGCCGCGGCTGAACAGGGCGGCGTAGTCCTTCAGCGCGAAGTGGGAGCCGTGGTCGCGGGCGATCCGCTCGGGCGAGGTCGCCACCACCAGGATGCAGGTGAGCGCGGTGCTGCCGATGATGAACCAGATCATCGCCTGCACGCCCTCGGCGTCGGTCGCGCCGGCCTGGGTCATGACCACCGGGATCAGCAGGACCGCGATCGCGCCGATGACGCCAAGGCCGGTGATGGCCCCGAACACCCGGGAGCGTTCCTTGTAGGTGGCGGCGAGCCGCCCGGCCCAGGCGAGGTGGGAGAGATAGATGCCGGAGTAGCCGACATACATCACCAGCAGCCAGGCCCCGAGGTAGACCGCGCCCACCCCTTCGGGCGAGATCAACAGCATGTAGAAGCCCAGCATCAGCACCGGCGCGCCCACCGCCATCCAGATGCGGTAGCGGCCGAAGCGGGTGCGCGTCCGATCCATGGCCAGGCCCATCAGGGCGTCGATCGGGATGTCGATGAAGCGGACGAGGGCGAAGACGGTCCCCACCACGGCCAGCGAGAGGCCCAGCTCGGCGGCGAAGTAGCGGGGCAGGTGCACCGTGGCCGCCAGCACCAGGGCGCCCACGGGAATGCTGGCGCTGGCGAAGGTCAGCACAGCCGGAAGCGAGAGTGCGCCATCGGGCGCGGCCTTGTTGCCTGGGACCACCGGCATTCGTCCTCCGTCATGCGTCTCTCAACGGACGCTGGGGCTTAGGTTACGCGCGTTCACCTGCGCTTCGGCAAGCGGTTTTGGATTGCAGATGCGAAACGGGCGGCCCCGAGGGGCCGCCCGCCATGGTTGCGCGCAACGGCGTCGGCGGCGGCTCAGCCGCCCTGCATCTTGCGGAAGAACTTCTGGGTCTGCTCGCCGCCATTGACGTAGGCCTTGGCCCCCGCCTCGTCGGTGATCTTGGCCCAGTTGTCGCGGACCGCTTCCACCGAGGCGTTGGCGCCCAGGTAGACGCCCTCGGTCTCGACGATACGCGACAGGGCGAAGGCGCCGGCGCCGGCGGTCAGGATGGCGCCGGTCGGCGCCTCTTCCGAGCAGAGGAAGACGACGCCCGGCGTCACATACTCGGGCTTCAGCTGCTCGAGGATGGCCGGCGGCATCAGGTTCTCGGTCATCCGGGTCGCTGCCACCGGGGCGATGGCGTTGACGTGGATGTTGTTCTTCTGGCCCTCGAGCTTCAGCGTGTTCATGAAGCCGATCAGGCCGAGCTTGGCCGCGCCGTAGTTGGACTGGCCGAAGTTGCCGTAGAGGCCCGACGACGACGTGGTCACCACGATCCGGCCGTAGTTCTGCTCGCGCATGATCTCCCAGACGGCCTTGGCGGGCTTCACCGTGCCGAACAGGTGGACGTCCACCACCACCTGGAAGTCGCCGAACTCCATCTTGGCGAAGGTCTTGTCGCGCAGGATGCCGGCGTTGGCGACCAGGATGTCGATCCGGCCCCAGGCGTCCATGGCGTCCTTGACCATCCGCTGCACGCCGGCGTCGTCGGTGACGGAGGAGCCGTTGGCGATGGCCTCGCCGCCGGCCGCCTTGATCTCCTCGACGACCGCGTTGGCCGCATCCGAGCCGCCGCCCGAGCCGTCCACCGAGCCGCCCAGGTCGTTGACCACCACCTTGGCGCCGCGCCGGGCGAGTTCCAGGGCGTGCTGGCGGCCGAGGCCCCCGCCCGCGCCGGTGACGATGGCCACTTTGCCGTCGAAGCGGATGTCCGCCATGTGCTGATCCCCTCTGGAACAGGTGTTCGAAGTCGGCGCCTTGTGCGGCGCGGAACGGGGACCGTCAAGTTGACGCGAGGGAGCCCGGCGGCCTCACCCCACCGGCTTCCCCGGGACGCTGGCCTGCTTCTGGTCCATGAACTTCACCAGCACCCGCTGGCCGATCAGGAACGGCGCCCCGTCGGCCTGCACGACCACCTCGACCACGCGGTCGTCGGTGCGTTCGGTGGGATCGTCCGACTGCAGCTTGCGGGCGCCGAAGACGGCGGCGCGGCGCAGCACCCGGCCCGGATAGGTCTTGGTGGGGTCGGCTTCGGGCGACATCTGCACCGTCTGGCCGATCACCACATAGGGCAGGGCGCCCTCGGCGATCTCGGCGCGCACGATGCGGCCGGCCTGCGGCTCCAGGTCGAACATGTTGGACACGTTCAGCGTCGAGGCGCCGGCGCCGGGGTTGGCGTAGCGGCGCACGATGCGCCCGTCGGCCGGCGCGCGGATCACCGACAGCTCCTGGTCGTAGCGGGCCTCGGAGTGGCGGGCCTGGGAGGTGGCGACGATGGCCTGCTGGGCGAGGATCTTGGCCTGGGCCTCGCGCACCGCGTCGCGGGCCTGGTCGAGCTTCTGGGCGGCCACGAAGTTGTTGGGCGCCAGCCCCTGCAGCCGGCGCTCCTCGCGCTGGGCGGAGGAGAGCTGGACCTCCAGCAGGGCGAGGGCGGCGCGGGCCTGGGCGACCTCGGCGGCGGCGCGCTCGGCGGCGAGCCGGGGCTCGTCGTCCTCCAGTTTCGCCAGCACCTGGCCGCGGGTGACCATGTCGCCCTCCTGGACGAGCACGTCGCGGACGACGCCGGCGCGGCGGGCGGCCACCTGGATGATCCCGCCTTCCACGTCGGCCTTGCCGTTGGCGACGGCGGCGTAGGGGCTCTTCTTCTCGGCTGCGGCGGCTTCGGCCTTGGCGGCCTCGGCCTTCTTGGCCTGGGCCTGGCTGTTCATGAAGACGCCGACGCCGCCGCCCACGACGACGAGGGCCAGGACGATCAGGACGATGCGGTTGCGAAGGAAGGCGAACATGGACGTCAGGCTCCGACGAGCTCGGGTTGGGAGTGGGACTTGGCCGGTTCGGCCGGCGCGGGGCGCCGGTCGTCGAGGATGCGGCCGTCCTCCAAGTGGATGATGCGGTCGGCGTAGACCTCCAGCCGCGGGTCGTGGGTCACGCAGATCACGGCGGCGCCGTGCTGCTTGGCGGCCCGCTGCAGGAGCTTGATGACCACCTGGCCGTTCTCGCCGTCGAGCGCGCTGGTGGGCTCGTCGGCGAACAGCAGGCGCGGATCCTTGGCCAGCGCCCGGGCGATCGCGACGCGCTGCTTCTCGCCGCCCGACAGCTCGGACGGCCGCTGGTTCATGCGCATCTCCAGGCCCACCTCGGTCAGCGCATCGGCCGCCTTCCGGCGCGCCTCGCTCTTCGAGTAGCCCTGGTACTTCAGGATGATCTCGACCTGCTGCAGGGCGGTGAGCGCCGGGAACAGGTTGAAGCCCTGGAAGATGAAGCCGCAGTGGTCAAGCCGGAAGCGGTCGCGCTTGCCGCCGGGGAGCTTCCAGATCTCCTGCGAGAGCGAGGTGACCTGGCCCTCGTCCGGCTTCAGCAGGCCGGACAGCGCGGCCACCAGCGTCGACTTGCCTGAGCCCGAGGGCCCCATGACCATGGTGACGTCGCCGTGGAGGGCGTCGAAGTCGACCCGCTTCAGCACCTCGATGTGGGTGCGGCCGGTCTTGAACCGCTTGAAGAGGCCGTGGGCGGCGATTGCGCGTTCGGTCTTGCTCATCTCAGGAGGTCCGCGGGCTGGCTCTTCTTGAGGATGCCCAGGGCCAGCAGCCCCGAGGCGATGGAGATGATCAGCAGCAGAAGGGCCACGCTGATCACCCACCCGGGGGGGAAGCCCATGGGCAGGCCGTTGTTGGTGGCGAGCAGATAGACGCCGAAGGTGAGGACCGTGGTGGCCATCAGCCCGGCCACGCCGACCCAGAACGACAGCTCCATGACGATCAGGCTGAGGGACCCCATGGAGACGCCCAACGCCCGCAGGCTGGCGAACTCCTTGATCGACGACAGGATCGCCCCGCGCAGGGTCTGCGAGGTGATGCCGACGCCGATCAGGAAGCCGAGGAAGACCGAGAAGCCGAGGAAGATACCGATGATCTGCTCCTTCATCAGCGCCCCCTCGTTGGCCTTGGCGAGCTCCGGCCGCGTCCAGGCGCGATAGGCGCCGTTCGCCTTGGCGTTCAGCTCGTCGCGCACGGCTTCGGCGCGGGCGGGGTCCTTCACGCGGATCATCAGGGGACCGCTCTTGCCGTCCTTGTAGGCCATGCCGAGCAGGCGGAAGGTGTCGCGCGACATGGTCACGCTGGCGTTGTTCATGTCGGGATAGCCGTGCAGGACGGCCCGCACGTAGACCGTCTTGCCGCGCAGCGAGGCGGAGTCGCCGAGCTGCACGCCCAGGCGCTTCAGCTGGGTCTCGTCGATGGCCACGGAATACGGCTCGAGGAGCGCCTTGCGGATGTCCTCGCTGAAGTCGGTGGGCAGGTTCACGGCGCCGGGCCGCGTATCCACCATGTTGACGTTGACGAAGGTGGTGACGGCCTTCTTGCCGTCCTTGGGATAGTTCACCCAGCGACCGCCATCGCCGTCCCAGCTCGCCACCTCGACCACCTCGGGGTGCAGGTACATCTGCGGCTGGAGGCGCACCGGCAGGGTCGTGCCGCCGGAGTTCATCAGGCTCTCCATCTTGGGCGGCAGGACCATGATGTCGGCCCGGCTGCGGTCGATGGTGGCGGTCGCGCCCTTCACCATGCCGGTGAACATGCCGACCTGGGCGAGGATCAGCAGGCCGGAGAAGGCCAGCGCGACCATGGCCGCCGTGTAGCGGCGCCATTCGTAGAGCAGCGTGGCGAGCGCCAGCGACATGGGAACCCCCTCAGTTCGCGAACGGTGTCGTCCGGGGCGGGGATCGCGGCCAGTTAAATCCCGGTAAGCCGGGCGGCTGCGGGCCATCCGGAAACGGCGCCGTTCTCGACTACAAGGAGGCCGCCGGGGCTTCCGGCGGATGCGGAGGGCGGGATTAAACCTTCGTAATCCGGCGCCCGCCGGCCGCGAACGTCAGGCGGCTTCCAGCGCGGGGGTCTCGGGAATGGCGCCGGCCAGCTGCAGGACGGTGACGATTCCGTCCTCGTTGGTGATCACTCCGCTCAGGAACCCGGCGTAGTCCGAGCCCAGCTCCGGCGGCGGCTTCATCTCCCCTTCCTGCACGGTGATGATGTCGCACACGGCGTCGACCAGCAGGCCCACGGCGCGGCTGCCGAGGTCGGCGACCACCACCACGGACGAGGCGTCCGGATTGATCCGCGCCAGGCCCAGCAGGCCGGCGAGGTCCAGCACCGGCAGCACCGCGCCGCGCAGGTTGATCATCCCCAGCACATAATCCGGCGCGTGGGGCAGGGGCGTGGAGGCGGTCCAGCCGCGGATCTCGCGCACCGACATGATGTCGAGGGCGAAGAGCTGCTCGCCGATGCGGACAGAGATCAGCTCGGCCGGGCCGCTGGAGGTGAGGCCGCCTTCCATCAGAATTCCTCCCAGGTGTCGGCCTGCTGGGCCGGCGCGAGCTTCAGGGCCGCGCCGCCCGCCGTGGCGCGGCGGAGCTCGGCGTTGGAGGGGCCGCTGGCGCGGGCAGGGGCCCGGGGCGACGGCTGCCCGCGGACGTTCCGCGCCGGGGCGCCGCCCTCGACCTTGAAGCGGGAGATCAGCTCGGTGAGCTGGTGGGTTTCCTGGGCCAGGCTGTGGCTGGCGGCGGTGGACTGTTCGACCATGGCGGCATTCTGCTGCGTAACCTGGTCCATCTGATTAACGGCGGTGTTGACCTCGGCGAGGCCGGTGGCCTGCTCGGCCGCCGAGGCCGCGATCTCGGTGACCACGCCCGTGATGTCGCTCACCTGGGAGACGATCCGCTCCAGGGCCTCGCCGGTGCGGCCGACGAGCGTCACGCCCTCGCCCACCTGCTGGGTGGAGGCCGAGATCAGCGCCTTGATCTCCTTGGCGGCGTCGGCGGAGCGCTGGGCGAGCGCCCGGACTTCCGAGGCGACGACCGCGAAGCCGCGGCCGGCGTCGCCGGCGCGGGCCGCCTCGACGCCGGCGTTCAGGGCCAGCAGATTGGTCTGGAAGGCGATCTCGTCGATCACCCCGATGATCTGGCTGATCTGCTGGGCCGACTTCTCGATCTCGGTCATGGCGGTGACGGCGTTGCGCACGATCTCGCCCGAGCGCTCGGCGTCTGACTTCGCGGTGGAGACCACGTCGCGGGCGTGGTTGGCGCCCTCGGCGGTCTTGCGCACGGTGGCGGTGATCTCGTCGAGCGCCGCGGCCGTCTCTTCCAGGCTGGCGGCCTGCTGTTCGGTCCGCTTGGACAGGTCGTCCGCCGCCTGGCCGATCTCGCCGGTGGCCGCGCCGATGCTGCCGGCCGTCTCGATGATCACGCCCATGACCTCGGCGAGGCGCTGGATGGCGGCGTTGAAGTCGCTCTGGATGCGCGCGTATTCGGCCGGGAAGTCGCCGTCGATCCGCGCGGTGAGGTCGCCGTCGGCCAGGGCGGTCAGGCTGTCGGCCAGGCGGCCCATGGCCAGTTCCTGGCGCTCGGAGGCCTCGCGGCGCTCCCTCTCGTTCTGCGCCCGCTCGTTCTCCACCGCGGTCACGTCGCTGGCGAACTTGATCACCTTGTAGGGCTTGCCGTCGCGATCGAGCATCGGGTTGTAGGTGGCCTGGATCCACACCTCCTTGCCGCCCTTGCCGAAGCGCAGGTACTTGTCGGCGAAGAATTCCCCGCGGTTCAGCCGGGCCCAGAACGCCTGGTAGTCGGGGCTGGCGGCGTACTCGCGATCCACGAACATGCTGTGGTGGCGGCCCACGACCTCCTCGGCAGTGTAGCCAAGCGTCTTCAGGAAATTCTCGTTGGCCGTGATGATCGTGCCGTCGAGCTCGAACTCGATGACGGCCTGCGACCGCTGGATAGCGGCCACCTTCGATTCAAGCTCGGCCATCTGGTCGTTTCGTTCGACCCGGCTCTTTCGCGAAAACATCGGCTTCTCCGTGGGTGTCGCGGGTACCCTCGTCGTCCTGAGTTAAATAACGGTGTTCGATTCTTCGCTTATACCGTGTAATTACTCAAAATCCGCACCCAGGGGTGGGTAATCTAGTCGACGTTACACTGGTTAGCTGGATAAGTGTTGATCTGCCTCAAGTTCACAATTGAACCTATTCGTTTCGAACGCTTCCAGTCTGGCGCATCCTTCGCGCGAGTTCCTGAGTTTTGCTAGTCTGGCGGTTCCATGTCCTACGCGCCGGCCGGGCGCTTGCGCTCTCCCGTCTTCTGGCGCCCTTTAGCCGTTCGAGCCGCCTGACTCGGCGGCGGTGCGGGGGCTTCGCATGTTCGGTCCGGAAAACGCGCAGAGCCTGGCGGGGCTCGCGCTGGTGCTGCTCGTCTGCTGGGCGCTCTCCGAGGACCGCAGTCGCTTCCCATGGAAGCTCGCCGTGGGCGCCATCCTCCTGCAGGCCGTGCTCGTCCTGGCCCTGTTCGGCCTGCCCGCCCTTCGCGCAGGCCTGGCCGGGGTCGGCACGGTCGTGGACGGGCTCGCCAACTCCACCCAGGCCGGCGTCAGCTTCGTGTTCGGCTTCCTGGCCGGCACGCCGCAGCAGCCCTACGAGCTAGTGAACCCTTCCAGCCTGTTCGTGTTCGCGTTCCGGGTCCTGCCCGTGATCCTGGTGGTCTGCGCGCTCGCCGCCCTGCTCTGGCACTGGCGGATCCTGAAGTGGATCACCCAGCTCTTCGGCTTCATCTTCGAGCGCACCATGGGCCTGCGCGGCGCGCCGGCGCTGGCCACCGCCACCACCATCTTCATGGGCCAGGTGGAGGGCCCGATCTTCATCCGCAGCTACCTGCCCAGCCTGTCGCGTTCGGAGCTCTTCCTGCTGATCGCCGTGGGCATGGCCTGCGTCTCGGGCTCCACCATGGTGGCCTATGCGACGATCCTGCGTGACGTCCTGCCCAACGCCGCGGCCCACGTGCTCACCGCCTCGATCGTCTCGGCCCCGGCGGGCGTGCTGCTGGCGCGGATCATCGTGCCCCGCAACGCCGCCGCCGAGCAGCCGCAGGACCTCGATCCCGCCCAGGCCAAGCGCTACGAGAGCTCGGTGGACGCCCTGATCAAGGGCACCGGCGACGGCCTGCAGATCGTGCTCAACGTGGCCGCCACCCTGATCGTCTTCGTCGCCCTCGTGGCGATGGTGAACGGCGTGCTGGGCCTGTTCCCGGACGTGATGGGCGCGCCCCTGTCGGTGGAGCGCGTCCTGGGCGTGCTGTTCGCCCCGCTCGCCTGGGCGATCGGCGTGCCGTGGGAGGACGCCCTGAAGGCCGGTTCCCTGCTCGGCGTGAAGCTGGTGCTGACCGAGTTCACCGCCTTCATCAACCTGGGCGCGGTCCCGGTGGGCGAGATCAGCGAGCGCACCCGCGTGCTGATGACCTATGCGCTGTGCGGCTTCGCCAACGTGGCGTCGGTCGGCATCAATCTCGCCGGCTACTCCGTCCTGGTGCCCGAGCGGCGCAACGAGATCGTGGGCATGGTGTGGAAGGCGATGTTCGCGGGCTTCCTGGCCACCTGCCTCACCGCCTCGGTGGTGGGCCTCCTGCCGCGGGCCCTGTTCGGCTGAGCCCCGCACCAGCTTGACTGTGGTGACCGATCGTGCACTTTTTTCGGGCGAAAGGGAGGTCCGCCATGAAGCTCTACGACACGCCGCTCGCCCCCAATCCGCGCCGGGTGCGCTGGTTCATGGCCGAGAAGGGCATCCGCGACGTCGAGATCGTCACCCTCAACCTGATGGAGGGGACCCACAAGCAGCCCGACTACCTGAAGAAGGCCGGCCTGCCGAACGTGCCGATGCTGGAGATGGACGACGGGACCTGCATCACCGAGAGCATCGCCATCTGCCGCTACCTGGAGAGCCGCTATCCCGAGCCCAACCTGTTCGGCCGCACGCCAGAGGAGACGGCGGTGATCGAGATGTGGATGCGCCGGGCCGAGATGCTGGTGGCCACGCCGTTCATGATGGGGGTGCGCCACTCCCACCCCGCGCTCGCGGCGCTGGAGACCCAGAACCCCACCATCGCCGAGTACAACAAGGAGCAGGGCCTGAAGGCGCTGAAGGTGCTCGACCGGCGCCTGGCCGAGAGCGAGTGGCTGGCGGGCGACCGGATCACGATTGCCGACATCGTCGCCTTCATCGGCATCGACTTCGGCCGGATGATCCGGCTGAAGCCGCCGGAGGAGCTGAAGAACGTCGCCCGCTGGGCGGACGCCATGCGCGCCCGTCCGGCCGCCGCGGCGGGCATGCCGGAGAAGGCCGCCTAGGCATGGAGGCCCGCCACCGGATTCTCTGGCTCACCCTCGCCATTACGGCCTTCGTGCTCGGTGTGGCGATCTGGAGCCGAAATCCCGGGCTCTTCGTCCTCGCCGCCCTGGGCGCCGCGGCCGGCCTCACCGCCTGGACGCGGAGCGGTCCCCGCTAGGCCTGCTCAGTCCGGGTCGCAGGGCCGGCGCACGGCGAGCGTCGTCCAGGTGTCGGCGCCGTCGAACCGCCGCACCGGGATCCGCGTCCAGTCCAGGCCGTCCATCAGCCGTGCGTTCACGCCCATCCGCTGCAGCGCCCCGTCCAGGCTCTGCCAGTGGGTGACGACGCCGCAGGTCTTGCAGCGGTGCAGGGCGAGCATCCGGTCGCCCCAGACGTAGGCCTGGGTGGAGCCGGGGTGGGGCAGGGTGACCTCGACGGGCGTGTAGTAGGCCCAGCGCGCGCCGGTCCGGCGGCAGATCGAACAGTTGCAGATGGTGATTTCGGACGGCGGCGACGGCGCCGTCAGCCGGGCTGCGCCGCAGTGGCAGGTCGCCTCGATCACGACACGGCCTCCCGCAGGGTCGCCCAGCGCGCGCGGGTGATCTTCAGGAAATAGTGGACCTCGTCCGGCGGCCGGAACTCGGTGAAGCCTTCGCGGGCGTAGACGTGCTGGGCGCGGGCGTTGCCGAGCGCCACGTCCAGTTCCAGCGCCTCGGCGGGCGTGGTCTCGAAGACCCAGTCGGTCACCGCGCGCAGCAGTCGCGTGCCGGCCCCGCCGCCGGGGCTCTCCACGGCGATGCGGCGGAGGAGGACCATGGGTTCGCGCATCTGCTGCAGGATGGCGAAGCCGGAGAGGCCGCCGCCGTCCTTGCGCACGCCGAAGTAGCGGGCGTCTTCGGAGGCCATCAGGGCGGCGTGCTCGCCCGCCTCGAAGCGGCCGATGAAGGCGTCGTAGCCGGGCAGCCGCTCGAGACGCATCACCTCGGGGATGTCGTCAGGGGTCAGGGGCGCAAGTGGAGCCATGCCCCATCCTAGATTGCGGAGGCGGCGCTTGTCAGGCCTTGATGAACGCCGGTCCGCGGAACGACGCTAGCGCGCGCCGGTCTTCTTCAGCACCGCGGAGAAGCTCATCATCGGGTCGCCGCCGCGGCTGGCGTTCACGATCAGGCCGCGGACGAAGACCATGCTGCGGCCGGCCTTCACCACCTCGCCGGCGCACTCGACCAGGTCGCCGACCGCCGCCGAGCCCACGAACTCGCCGTTGAAGGTGGCGGTCACCGCGCGGCTGTCGACGAGCGCCTCGCCGGCGATCACGAACAGGCAGAAGTCGGCGAAGGTCATGACGCAGCCGCCATGCATGAACATGCCGCCGTTCATGTGCTTCTTCTCCGCCCGGAAGGCGCAGACCCGCTTGCCGTCGCGCTCCTGGAAGTAGAAGGGGCCGGCGAGATCCTCGTACGGGTCGCCGCCCGGATAATAGGACCAGCCGGCCCAGTCACCCTCGGTCACCGCCGTCAGCCTCGAGGTGTAGTTGTTCTCGTCCTGGCCGCCGTCCATCGCCCCTCCTCGTGCTCGCGGAAGCGTTTGCCCGCGCGCAGTTCAAACACTAGTTTGCCGGCCCGCTTAGAGCGTCGAGGAGCCCCCATGCAAGGCAAGACCGTCTATCTCTGCACGGGCGTGCGCACCCCGATCGGCCGTTACGGCGGCGCGCTCGCCAAGGTCAGGGCCGACGACCTGGCGGCGCACCCGCTCAAGGAGCTGATGGCGCGGCTGCCGTCCGTCGACTGGGAGGCCGTCGACGAGGTGGTCTACGGCTGCGTGAACCAGGCCGGCGAGGACAACCGCAATGTCGCGCGCATGGCCCTGCTGCTGGCCGGCATGCCGACGCGCACGCCGGGGCTGACCGTCAACCGCCTCTGCGCCTCTGGTCTCGACGCCACCATCGCCGGCGCGCGGATGATCGCCACGGGCGAGGCCGACCTGGTGGTCACCGGCGGCGTGGAGAGCATGACCCGCTCGCCCTTCGTCATGGGCAAGGCCGACAGTGCGTTTTCGCGCAACGCCGAGATCTTCGACACCACCATCGGCTGGCGGTTCGTGAACCCGCAGATGCAGAAGGACTACGGCGTGGATTCCATGCCGGAGACCGCCGAGAACGTCGCCACTGACTACCAGATCGCCCGCGACGACCAGGACGCCTTCGCCCACCGCAGCCAGAGCCGCGTCGGCAAGGCCCGGGAGCGCGGCTTCTTCGAGGGCGAGATCGCGCCCGTCACCATCAAGGACCGCAATGGGGATGTCATGGTGGCCCAGGACGAGCATCCGCGCCCCGACACCACCCTCGAGGCGCTGAAGGGCCTCAAGCCCATCGTGCGGCCCGACGGCACCGTGACCGCCGGCAACGCCTCGGGCGTCAACGACGGCGCCGCGGCCCTGCTGCTGGCGTCCGAGGAGGCGGTGCGCAAGTACGGCCTGGAGCCCATCGCCCGGATCGAGGGCGGAGCGTCCGGCGGCGTCGCCCCGCGGGTGATGGGCGTGGGCCCGGTGCCCGCCGTGGAGCGACTGACCGCCCGGCTCGGCATCACCGCGCGCGACTTCGACGTCATCGAACTCAACGAGGCCTTCGCCGCCCAGGCCCTGGCCTGCACCCGCGCCTGGGGCCTGGCGGACGACGCCGAGCACGTGAACCCGCACGGCGGGGCCATCGCCATCGGTCACCCGCTGGGCGCCTCCGGCGCGCGGCTGGCGCTCACCGCTGCGCGTGCGCTGAAGGACCGTGGCGGCGAGCGCGCGCTCGCCACCATGTGCGTCGGCGTCGGCCAGGGTTCGGCCATGGCGCTCGCGAAGGCCTGATCATGTTCATCGCCGCCCTGGCCGCCCTGGCGCTCGCCGCCCCGGGCGACCCGCCGCCAAAGACCGCCACCCCGCCGACGAAGTCGGCCCCGGCGGCGCAGGCGGCCGCGCAGTCGCTGAAGTTCGAGCCCAAGACGCTCGTCGACGGCGAGACCCTGCAGGTGATCCTCGGCCAGCGGGCGGTGTTCACCGTCGGCGACAACGGCCGGCCGTTCCTGGAGAAGGTGGAGGAGGGCAAGCTCGCCGACGCCCACCCCGCCGGCCAGGCGAAGGAGACCTTCGAGGCGCCGGGCGAGGGGCTGGTGGCCGCCGCCCTCGACGGCTCCGCCGAGAAGCGCGCCACCGTGCTCAAGGTGTGGAACGGCCGGGCCGAGCCGCTCGACTTCCGCGCCATCCTGCTCGTGCTGCGCGGCGAGAAGCTGACGCCCGCGCCGGTGACCATCTGCGCGGTGCCGGCCGGCCAGGTGAAGACCTACAGCTGGCCCGCGCCGGTGGTGGCCGTAGGGCTCGCCCGCTTCACCGCCAAGATCGACGACGACAAGACCTGCAACCAGGGGGACTGACCCGATGGCGCTCGACGCCGAGACCCGCGAACAGCTGATCGACACCGTGCGCCGGTTCGTCTCCGAGCGCCTGCGGCCCATCGAGGCCCAGGTGGCCGAGCAGGACCGCGTGCCCGACGAGATCCTCGAGGAGATGAAGGGACTGGGCCTCTACGGCCTCTCGATCCCCGAGCAGTACGGCGGCCTGGACCTCTCCATGGAGGACGAGTGCCTGGTGGGCGTCGAGCTCGGCCGCACCAGCCCCGCCTTCCGCTCGGCCTTCGGCACCAATGTCGGCATCGGCTCCCAGGGGCTCGTCATGTTCGGCACCGACGAGCAGAAGCAGAAGTACCTGCCGGGCATCGCGTCGGGCGAGATCATCACCTCCTTCGCGCTGACCGAGCCGGAAGCCGGGTCCGACAGCGCCAACGTGCAGACCCGCGCCGTGCGCGACGGCGACCATTACGTCCTGAACGGCTCCAAGCGGTTCATCACCAACGCCAACAAGGCCCACCTCTTCACAGTCATGGCGCGGACGGACGCGGACAAGCCCGGCGGCGCCGGCGTCTCGGCCTTCCTGGTGGAGCGCGACCTGCCGGGCCTGTCGGTCGGCAAGCCCGAGAAGAAGATGGGTCAGCAGGGGGCCCACATCTGCGACGTGATCTTCGACAACGTGCGCGTGCCGGTGGAGAGCCGGCTCGGGCGCGAGGGCGAGGGCTTCAAGGTGGCCATGCAGGTGCTGGACCGCGGCCGCCTGCACATCTCGGCGGTCTGCGTCGGCGTGGCCGAGCGGCTGATCGCCGACTGCGTGGCCTACGCCTCCGAGCGCAAGCAGTTCGGCCAGCCGATCTCCGGCTTCCAGCTGATCCAGGCGATGATCGCCGACTCCAAGACCGAGGCGCTGGCCGCCAAGGCGCTGACCATGGAAACGGCCCGCAAGCGCGACGCCGGCCAGAGCGTCACCATGGAGGCCGCCGCCGCCAAGTATTTCGCCTCGGAGATGGTCGGCCGGGTGGCCGACCGGGCGGTGCAGATCTTCGGCGGCTCGGGCTATGTGGCCGACCACGGCATCGAGCGCTTCTACCGCGACGTTCGCATCTTCCGAATCTACGAGGGCACCAGCCAGATCCAGCAGGTGGTCATCGCCCGCGAGACCCTGAAGCGGGGCGGCTAGGATGAGCGCCGCCGTCGAGGCCGCCATCTTCGACCTGCTGGGCAAGCTTGCGCCCGGCAAGTCGATCTCGCCCGAGGACGTGGCCAAGGCGGTCGATCCCGCCGGCTGGCGGCGGGAGCTGGGCAAGGTGAAGCCGGTGGCCGTGGGCCTCGCGCGCCAGGGCCAGCTCGTCATCACCCGCCACGGCAAGCCGGCGGACCCGGAGAAGTTCAAGGGCGTCTGGCGGATGCGCCTGCCCGACGCCACCACAGCGGAGGGAGACGCGTCATGAGCATGACCATCTACGGGGCGACGCTTTCGCCGTTCGTCCGCAAGACCGTGGTGTTCGCCACGGAGAAGGGCCTGGAGTTCGAGGTCGTCCCGGTGGGCGGCGGCCTGACCCCGCCGGCGGAGTTCCTCGAGGCGAGCCCGTTCCGGAAGATCCCGGGACTGAAGCACGGCGACTTCACGATCTCCGACTCGACCGCGATCGTAACCTACATGGATGCGCTGAAGCCCGAGCCGAACCTGATCCCCACCGAGGCCAGGGCGCGGGCGCGGACCATCTGGTTCGAGGAGTTCGGCGACACCCTGGTGGCGGCCTGCGGCGGCAAGATCGTCTTCAACCGCATCGTCTCGCCGCGCTTCCTCGGCAAGCCGGGCGACCTGGCCGTCGCCGACGAGGCCCAGCGGACCGAGTTCCCGAAGCTCATGGACTACCTGGAGAGCGTCGTCCCGGCCTCCGGCTACCTGGTGGAAGACCGCTTCACCCTGGCCGACATCGCCGTGGCGAGCCCGCTGGCGACGCTGGCCCACGCCGACTGCTCCGTGGACGCCGGCGCGCATCCGAAGACAGCGGCCTATCTGGAGAAGATCCTGGCGCGGCCGTCCTTCGCCGGCCTGCTCGCCCAGGAGCGGGCCTTCCTCAAGGCCACCGAGCCGGCCTGATCGCGCCGCCAGCGGGATGACAGCGGCGGGTGTCGGCCCTACCTGGGGCCGATGTCGTTGGACACCCTCCTTGGCGAGATCCGCGCCTGCCGGGCCTGCGCGCACGAGTGGCCGCATGAGCCCCGGCCGGTGGTGCGGGTCTCGGCGGACACCCGCCTGCTGATCTGCGGCCAGGCGCCCGGCCGGCGCGTGCACGAGAGCGGCCTGCCGTTCGACGATCCCTCCGGCGACCGCCTGCGCGACTGGCTGGGGATCGACCGCGAGACCTTCTACGGCCACCCGGCGCTCGGGGTGGCCGCCATGGCTTTCTGCTTTCCGGGCACCGACCCCAAGGGCGGGGACTACCCGCCGCCGAAGCGCTGCGCCCAGCTCTGGCGGCCCCGGCTGCTGGCCGAGCTGCCGCAGGTCGAGCTGACCCTGCTGGTGGGCTCCCACGCCCAGGCCTGGGCGCTCGGCCGCGCCGCGGGCATGACGGAGACGGTGCGCGACTGGCAGGCGCGCCTGCCCGCCATCCTGCCCCTGCCGCACCCCTCCTGGCGCAACACCTCGTGGCTGAAACGAAACCCCTGGTTCGAGGCGGAAGTTACGCCCTATCTGAGGGACAGGGTTCGACGGATCCTGGAGACATGAGCCGACTTCTCGCCGTCCTCTTCGCCGCGCTCAGCCTGGCCGCCTGCGCGCCGATGATGGTGCAGCAGGCCGGGCAGCCGCCGCTGGGCTTCCAGGGGCCGCGCCTGGAGGCCGACCGGGTGGTCAGCTTCGACGGCGCGCGGCTCGGCCTGACGAAGTGGCAAGCGGCCGGCGAGCCCTGGGCGGTGATCGTCGGCGTCCACGGGATGAACGACTACGCCAACGCCTTCCACCTGGCCGCGCCGTGGTGGGCGGAACAGGGCGTGACCACCTACGCCTACGACCAGCGCGGTTTCGGCCGTTCGCCAGGCCGCGGCATCTGGGCCGACGACGAGGTGCTGATGGAGGACCTGCGCACGGTCACGGCGCTGGCCCGGGCGCGGCACCCGCACGCGCTCATCGTCGTCGCCGGCGAGAGCATGGGAGGCGCCGTGGCGGCCAAGGCCTTCGCCTCCGACCGCCCGCCGCCCGCCCACCGCCTGGTGCTGCTGGCGCCTGCCGTCTGGGGCTGGGACAGCCAGCCGCTGCCCTACAAGACCGCGCTCTGGTTCGCCGCCAACGTCACGCCGGGCAAGGTCTACACCCCGCCGCGCTGGCTGACCGAGCGGATCACGCCCACCGACAACCGCGAGGAGCTGATCCGCATGGGGCGCGACCCGCTGATGGTCTGGGGCGCGCGGTCCGACACCCTCTACGGCCTCGTGAAGCTGATGGACGACGGCGCCGAGTCCATCGGCCGCGCCGCCGCGCCCACGCTCTACCTCTACGGCAAGAACGACCAGATCATCCCGGAGAAGGCGGCTTTCCGGGCGGTGAAGCGGCTGAAGCCCTCCGACCGCTCCGCCTACTACGCCCGCGGCTACCACCTGCTCACCCGCGACCGGCAGGGGCCGGTGGTGTGGCGGGACATATTGTCCTTCATCCGCGATCCCGAGGCTCCGCTCCCCTCGGGCGCGCCGCCGATCCCGGGGGCGCCGGGCGAGGAGGGTCACCCGCAGGTCGCCGCGGGGTTGTGACATGGAGCGGAGGGGCGTAGAGGCAGGCGCAATTCCTTCCCGATGATGGTGGTCTACGCGGCATGACCTTGTTCGATTCCCCGGCCTTCGAGGGCCATGAAGGCGTCCACGCGTTCTGTGACGAAAGAACCGGCCTCAAGACCATCATCGCCGTGCATTCCACGGCCCGAGGCCCCGCCGCCGGCGGCTGCCGCATGTGGCCCTACGCCTCGGCCGAGCTGGCCCTGGAGGACGCGCTGCGCCTGTCGCGCGCCATGTCGTACAAGAACGCCATGGCCGACCTGGAGCTGGGCGGCGGCAAGGCGGTGATCATCGGCGATTCCCGCACCCAGAAGACGCCGGCCCTGTTCGAGGCCTTCGGGCGCGCGGTCGAGGACGTCGGCGGCAAGTACTGGACCGCCGAGGACGTGGGCGTCTCGCCCGCCGACCTGATGCACGCCCGCAAGCACACCCGGTACGTCGCCGGTCTCGAGGGCCACCCGGCCGCCTCGGGCGACCCCTCGCCCGTGACCGCCGAGGGCATCTTCCGCGGCATCCGCCTCTGCGTGCGCCGCGCCATGAACCGCGAGCTGGACGGCGTCACCGTCGCCATCCAGGGCGTCGGCCACGTGGGCGCCTACCTCGCCGACAAGCTGCACGCCGCCGGCGCGAAGCTGGTGATCGCCGACGTCAACGAGGAAGCCGTGCAGGAGGTCGCCGGCCGCACGGGCGCCAAGGTCGTCTCGCCGGGCGCGATCTTCGACGTCGCCACCGACGTCTTCGCTCCCTGCGCCCTGGGCGGCGCGGTGAACACCGACACCCTGGACCGCATCTCGGCCCGTATCATCGCCGGCGGCGCCAACAACCAGCTGGCCGATCCCGAGGTCGGCCGCGTGCTCTTCCAGCGCGGGATGCTCTACGCCCCGGACTACGTCATCAACGGCGGCGGCATCATCAACGTGGCCGGCGAGATCCGCGCGCTGGACCGCGGCGAGGCCTTCGACCCGGCCTGGGTGGAGACCAAGCTCGCCCGCCTAATGCAGACCCTGGAAGAGGTGCTCGACCGCTCCCGCCAGGAGTCGCGCCCGACGCACGAGGTCGCCAACGAGATCGCCCGCGCCCGCATCGGCGGCGCCGCCGAGAAGAAGGCCGCGGCGTAACGAGAAAAGGCCGCTCACCCCGGCGCAAGCCGGGGCCCAAGCGGCCTCTCGGGGCGCACATCAGCCGTGGGGAGGCGCGGCGACGTGGGCTTGGGTCCCGGCTTGCGCCGGGATGAGCGGTAGGGTTCAGGCCAGCTCGCGTTCCGGCACGCCGGGGCCGGGCTGCACGATGGCGGGGTCCATCCACATCACTTCCCAGACGTGGCCGTCCGGGTCCTGGAAGCTCACCCCGTACATCACCCCGTGGTCCTGCGCCGGCATCCACGGCTTGCCGCCGTTGGCCAGCGCCTTGCCGAGGAATCCGTCCACCTCGGCGCGGCTATCCGCCGACAGGCAGATCAGCGCCTCCTTGCCCTTGGAGGTGTCGGCGATGTCGCCGGTGATGAAGCCGCGGAACTTCTCCTCGGTCAGCAGCATGACGACGATGTTCTCCTCGATCACCATCGAGATGGCGGTGTCGTCCGAGAACTGCGGGTTCTGGACGAAACCCAGGCCTGCGTAGAAGCGCCGCGACGCCTCCAGGTCCTTCACCGGCAGGTTCACGAAGATCATCCGCATGGCGTCCTCCTTGGCTTGGGCGAGCGGCAGCTTACGCTCCAAGGACGCCCGCCGGGACCGGGTCCCGACACGGAGGCGCGGATTTTTCTAGAAGGCCTGCAGCCGCGCCGTCCGGGGCTCCTTCACCGCCACGATGAGCAGGAGGAGGGCGATGGCGAGGAAGCCGAGGGAGACGCCGAACACCACGTGGTAGCCGGCGAGTTCCGCGACCACGCCGCCGATGAGCGGGCCAGCGGTGGCGGTGATGCTCTCGGCGGTGGCGGAGACGGCGATGCGCATGGGCAGCTCGTCTCTGTCGCCGAACTCCAGGATCATGGTCTGGGCGGCCATCATGTAGCCCGACTGTGCCGCGCCCAGGCCGCAGAAGGCCACGAACATGGCGGCGATGTCGTGCACGCTCATAAGCAGGACGGTGGCGCCGATCCAGGTCACGAGCGACAGCAGCAGGACCAGCCGGAAGCCGGTCTTGTCGCCGAGGTAGCCCCAGACCAGGTTGGAGACCGTGTCGGCGCCGAGGAAGGCCAGCGACAGCAGGCCCAGCGTCTTGCCGTCCAGGCCGATGATCGAGCCCACGAAGATGATGTAGAAGGGCGTCGCGATCCGCGCCGAGGTCGCCAGCATCTGCATCAGCACGAAGAAGCCGTAGCTGCGGTCCTGGCGCAGCAGGGCGGGGAAGTCGCGCAGCCGGTCGCGGAAGCGCGATTGCGCCCGGGTGGTCGGCGGCTCCGGCTCCTTCAGGAGGAGCTGCAGGGCCCAGAGCCCCAGGCTGGTCAGCACGAAGGCGAAGACGAAGGTCGTCGAATAGCCGTTGCCGAACAGGTTGGCGTCGATGAAGTACCGGCCGGCGAAATAGGCGAGGACGGCGGCGATCAGCCCGCCGGTGGCGTTGCGCCAGGCCTGCAGGCGGCCCCGCCGGCTGATGGGGATCACCTTGGCCATCAGTAGGCTGAACACCACCCGCTGGGCGCCCATGAAAATGCCGAACATCAGCATGAAGCCGAGGATGGCGGCGACGCGCGGGCGGACCAGCCATTCGCCCAGGAAGCTCAGGGACACCGGCTCGTTGGGCAGGAACCAGCCGGCGAGCGCGATGCCGAGGATCGCCATGCGCGCGAGGCCGCCCATCCACATGGCGGCCGGCATCACCCGCTTGCGGTGCTCGATCTTGGTGGCCCCGAAGATCGGCGAGATCACCCCGCCCACCTGCTGCAGCGCGAGGCCGAGGCCGACGATGGCGTTGGAGCCGGAGATGGCGAACAGGTAGGCGGGCAGGAAGGTGGGGGCGTTGACCAGCCGGAAGCCGGTCATCCCCAGCATGCCGTGCAGGTAGTTGCCGAGGTAGTTCCGCCGGAGGTTCGACCAGATGAAGTTCTCGTACGCCGCCTCGCGGGCGGGCAGGTCATCGTCGCCCGCAGGCGCGGGAGAGGCGTCAGGCTTGGCGTCCAAAATGGAATAGCCCCGGCCGAGCCGCCGCGGCCCCTTCAGGCAATGTCTAAATTCAATGACACCGGTCTATCAGAGTCCCGGACCGGGCGCCTAGCGTGCGGGTCAGGCGGCGGCGGAAAGCGCGCCGACCGGCCGCACGTCGACCCGCACGATGAGTTCCGAGCGGCCGCCGTCCCCGTAGATCGCGCCCGAAACCGGCGCGGCCTCGGCCGGCGTGCGGGCCACAGCCACGGGGATCAGGTCCTCGCTCTCGGCCAGCGCATTGGTGGGGTCGAATTCCATCCAGCCGAGGTCGGGCAGGAAGACCTCGCACCAGGCATGGGTCGCGCCGGCGCCGCGGACGTCTCCGTGGCCGGGGGAATAGAGATAGCCGGTGACGAAGCGGGCGGCGTAGCCCAGCCGGCGCAGCGCCTCGACCATCAGCCAGGCGAAGTCGCGGCAGGTGCCGGAGCCGACCTTGACCGTATGGCTGGGCTCCTGGGCCGCGCCGAGATCCCGGGCCTGGTACTCGAACTCGTCGTGGATCGCCCGGTTGAGCCGCAGCAGGAAGTCGAGCGCGGGCTCGTGGGGGCTGCCCACCCGCCCGCGCAGCCACTTCAGGAGGTCGCCGTCGCCGTCCTCGCTGACCGGCTCGATGAACGGCGCCAGCACTGCCCGGTCCGCCGCGGCGTAGACGATCGGCGTGGCGGTCTGCGGGTCGGCGATCTTGAGCTCCGAGATAGGGGCCGGATAGCGCTCGATCACCAGGTCGCTGACGATCGAGAGCGCGGTGCTCTCGCCCTGCGGCGTGAACGTGCACACGGAGTTGCCGAAGGCGTCGTAGAGCCAGCGGGTCTCGCCGGGCGGGGAGACGGTGAGCACGGCCTCCACCACGCGGATGGCGTGGCTGTCCCGCGGGCGCACCATCAGCCGGTGCGGCGCGAAGCTGACGGGACGCTCGTAGGTGTAGAGCGTCTCGTGGCGGATGCTGAGCCTGGCCATGGGCCACGGAACCGCCCTTGGCCGGGAGGGTTCCATTCGGTCGCACTATACAGAACAAAACGCGAACTGTAGAACCGGCCCATGGCGGTCCTCGACCTGAAGCGCAAACTCGCCATCCTGTCCGATGCGGCGAAGTACGATGCGTCTTGCGCCTCGTCGGGGAGCACGAAGCGGGACTCGGTGGGCGGGAAGGGCGTGGGCTCCACCGAGGGCTCGGGCATCTGCCACGCCTATGCGCCGGACGGGCGCTGCATCAGCCTGCTGAAGATCCTGCTGACCAACTTCTGCGTCTACGACTGCGCCTACTGCGTGAACCGGGTGAGCTCCAACGTGGCCCGCGCCCGCTTTTCGGTGGAGGAGGTGGTCGACCTGACGCTGAACTTCTATCGGCGCAACTACATCGAGGGGCTGTTCCTCTCGTCGGGCATCATCCGCAGCGCCGACTACACCATGGAGGAGCTGGTCCGGGTGGCGAAGACCCTGCGGGAGGTCCACGACTTCCGCGGCTATATCCACCTGAAGGTGATCCCCGAGGCCTCGCCGGCGCTGGTCAACGAGGCCGGCCTCTACGCCGACCGGGTGTCGATCAATATCGAGCTGCCGAAGGATGAGAGCCTGGCGAGCCTCGCCCCCGAGAAGGACGCCGCCGGCATCCGCAAGGCCATGGGCGCGGTGCGGCTGGGCGTCGACGCCGGCAAGGAGAAGGGCCGCGTCGCTCGGCCGCCGAAGTTCGCGCCGGCCGGCCAGTCCACCCAGATGATCGTCGGCGCCGACGCCGCCGCCGACGGCGACATCCTCAAACGCAGCGAGACCCTCTACGGCGCCTACCGCCTGCGGCGGGTCTACTATTCGGCCTTCTCGCCGATCCCGGACTCCACCGCCCGTCTGCCGCTGCAGCGCCCGCCGCTGGTGCGCGAGCACCGCCTCTACCAGGCCGACTGGCTGATGCGCTTCTACGGCTTCGAGCGGGCGGAGATCGTCGGCGAGGGGGAGGACCTGGACCTCGCCATCGACCCCAAGCTCGCCTGGGCGCTCCGGAACCGGGGCGAGTTCCCCGTGGACCTCAACGTCGCCGATCGCGAGCGCCTGCTGCGCGTGCCGGGGCTTGGGGTCAAGGCCGTGGACCGCATCCTCGACGTCCGCCGCTTCAAGCAGCTCGTCCTCGAGGACGTGCGCAGGCTCTCCCGCGGGCTGGAGAAGCTGAAGCCGTTCATCGTCACGGCCGACTGGCGGCCGGGCGCGCTCACCGACAAGGCCGACCTGCGCGAGCGCCTGGCGCCGCCGCCCGAGCAGCTGAGCCTCTTCTGATGCAGGTGGTCCGCCTCGCCTCCGAGACCGACTTCACCGGCTGGCGCGAGGCCGCCCGCGCCCTGCGCGCCCACGGCGTCCCGCCCGAGGAGGCCTTCTGGACCGTGGACGGCGCCGGCGACCTGTTCGGCGAGGCCGCCCCCGCGCCTCAGCCCGGCGCGCCGCCGTTCACCGTGCCGCGCGAGTTCATGGAGCTGGCCGACACGGTGATCCTGCACCGCTCGGACGAACGCTTCGCCCTCCTGTACCGCCTGCTCTGGCGGTTGCAGAAGGAGCCGAACCTCCTGCGCATCGCCTCCGACCCGGACGTGGCCCAGGCCCGCAGCCTCGCCCGCCAGGTCAGCCAGGCGGCGCACAAGATGAAGGCCTTCGTCCGCTTCCGCCGGGTGGAGGACGCCGAGGGCGAGATCTACGTCGCCTGGTTCGAGCCGGCGCACCGGGTGGTGGAGATGACCGCGCCGTTCTTCGCCCGGCGGTTCGCCAACATGCGCTTCTCGATCCTGACGCCGGACCTCTGCGCCCACTGGGACACCCGTGAGCTCACCTTCACGCCGGGGGCGGACGCCGCCGACGCGCCGCGCGAGGACGGGCTCGAGGACTACTGGCGCACCTACTATGCCTCGATCTTCAACCCGGCGCGCCTGAAGACGGCCCAGATGCAGAAGGAGATGCCGAAACGCTACTGGCGGAACCTGCCGGAAGCGCGCCTCATTCCTGAGCTGATCGCGCGCGCGGAGGCGAAGACAGACGCCATGGTCGCCCAGGCCCCTTCCGAACCGAGCCGCCGGGTCGTGCGCGCCGCCCAGCGCGCCAGCCGCGACGCGCCCTACGACGGCGCGGCGCCCACGACGCTGGAGGAGGTGTGGGCCGGCGTGCAGGCCTGCCGCCGCTGCGATCTCTGGAAGTGCGGCACGCAAGGCGTGGCCGGGGAGGGGCCCGCGCGGGCCAGGCTGATGTTCGTGGGCGAGCAGCCGGGGGACCAGGAGGACCTGGCGGGCAAGCCGTTCGTGGGGCCGGCCGGCAAGGTGCTCGACCGGGCGCTCGCCGAGGCGGGCGTCCCGCGCGCCGAGACCTTCGTCACCAATGCGGTGAAGCACTTCAAGCACGAGCTGCGCGGCAAGCGCCGGATCCACAAGACCCCAGACGGCGGCGAGGTGCAGGCCTGCCGGTGGTGGCTGGACAACGAGCGGCGGATCGTCCGGCCGCGGGTGATCGTGGCGCTGGGGGCGACCGCCACCCTCTCGGTGTTCGGCAAGACCATGCCGATCGCCAAGTTCCGACAGCAGGCGCTCCAGCTCCCGGACCAGGCCCAGGGCGTGGTCACCTACCACCCCTCCTACCTGCTGCGCGTGCCCGACGCCGAGGCCAAGGCGAAGGCCTACGCCCTGTTCGTCGAGGACCTGAAGTTCGCCTGGACGCTGGCGGCCTAGGAACTGCTGCGGCCCGGCGGTGTTCGTGCAGCATGCACGAGCAGAGCCCCCACCCCAGCCACCTGGACCAGACGGACCCGGCCAAGGCGGACGTGCGCGACATCCGCGAGGAGGCCGACCGGGAGATCGACGCCTATTCGGACCTGGCCGACCTGGTGCTGCTGATGCCGGAGGACCGCTGGGACGAGTTCGTCCGGCTGACCGGCGCGACGGACAGCGGCGGCGAGACGCTCTATCGCGGCGTGACCTTCCGCAGGGGGCCGGTCACCGCCGTGGTCGCCCAGGAAGGCTTCTAGACCGAGCCCTTGCGCTCGATCACCAGCACGCGGGCCTCGCCCAGCGGGTGGGCGACGTGCGCGTCGCCGGCCTCGGCCACGAACATGTCGGCGGGACCGAGCCGCACCGACTTCTCCTCGCCCGCCTCGCGGTAGCGCATCTCCACCTCGCCCTCGAGCACGACGAACACCTCGGCGCCGTCGTTGACGTGCCAGCGGTAGGGCTGGTCGGTCCAGTGCAGGCGGACGGTTGCGCCCTCGACCTCGGCCAGGTCGCGCGCGCCCCAGGCGCACTCGGCGGTGAAGGTGCGGGCGTCGGTGACGATCTTCATGGGGGAGCCTTAGCCGAGGCCGGGCCGCGCGCCAAAGCCCGCAGGCCGAAGAGCGCGCCCCATCCCACCGCGACGGCGCCGCAAACCAGGAAGGCGGTGCGGTAGTCGCTGGCCTGCGCCACGCCGGCGAAGCCGAGGATCAGTCCGGTGTAGGTGAGCTGCATGGCCAGCCCCTTCACCGAGGCCACCGTGGCCCGGGTCTCGGGGGCCAGCGCGTGCTGGAACCGGGCGTCGGCGCTGACGTCAATCACCCGGCTGAGGCCGCCCACCCCGATCAGCAGGACCACCACCCAGGGCCGGAAGACCGCGGAGGCGGCGAGGATCACCACGCCCGCCACCACCAGCAGGCCGTAGAGCGACTTCAGCCCGAGCCGGTCGAGCCGGTGGGCGAGCACGCTGCCGATGGCTTGCGCCCCGCTCATGGCGGCGATGAACAGGGCGATCTGGGCCGGCGTCAGCCCCACCTCGCGGCCGAACAGCTGCCAATAGTCCTCCAGCGCCAGCAGCACGCCCTGGACGCCGGCGATGAAGATGAGCAGCGGCAGGACGCCCGGCAGGCGCACTGCGTCCAGCGCGCCCCGCCGCAGGTGGGCCAAGTACTGCGGCGTCTCCGCCGTGGCCGCGCGGGGGACCTTCGGCAGGGAGAGCGCCACGCCCGCCGAGACCACCACCGCCAGCGCGCTGCCGGCGATCAGCAGGGGATAGCCGAAGCCCACCAGGGCCGCCGCGCCCAGCGACGCGAGCAGCAGGCCCGCATACCGGCTGGCCCAGGCGCGGCCCATCACCCGGGCGTAGTCGCCGGCCCGGCCGGCCGCCTTCAGCTCGTCATAGACCAGGGCCTCGAAGGTGCCGCTCATCAGGGCGCTCTTCACGCCCCACAGGGTCAGCCCGGCCAGGAAGCCCCAGAAGGTGGGAAAGAGAATCCAGATCCCGAACCCGGTCGCCCGGGCGAGCTGCGCCACGGCCAACAGCCAGCGCCGCGGCAGGTGGTCCGCGAGCACGCCGGACGGCACCTCCAGCAGGACGCCGGTGAGCGACCACGCGGCCAGCGCCACGCCGATCTGCGCCGGCGACAGACCGGCGTCGGCGAACATGACCGCGCTCAGCGGGTAGATCAGGACGAAGGTGTCGAGGAAGCGGTAGGCGCAGACCTTGAGGAGGAAGCCGCGCAATCCGCCCTAGGCCACGAAGCCCGCCTCGGCGAAGTCCAGCATGCGCCGCAGCAGGGCCGCCACGTCGCCCTCGCGGGTCAGGCCGCCCGACAGGTGGTGCAGCCGGTCGAACTCCACGAAGCGGTTGTTGTGGACCATGCCCAGGCAGAAATGCAGCCGCCAGTAGACCTCCTCGCGGGGAAGGTCAGGGCGGGCGGCCAGCAGGGCGTTGGCGAAGCGCTCCAGGTGGGAGACGTCGTTGCGGATCGCCTCGCGCATCTCCTCCGTGCCCTCGGAGCGGGCGCGGATGATGAACTGCACCGAGATGCGCCGGTCGTTGTCGGGCGCGGCCCACTTCAGCGGCGGGGTGAAGTAGGCCTCCAGGATCTCGCGCACCGGCGGCTTGCCCTGGTGGCGGTCGCTGGCCTCGTGGAGCATCCGCGCGCGCTCGCGGTTCAGCTCGCTGGTGCGCCGGCGGAAGATCTCGAACAGCAGGGCGTCCTTGGAGCCGAAGTGGTAGTTCACGGACGCCAGGTTCACCCCGGCCTCGGCCGTGATGTCGCGCACCGACACGTTCTGGAAGCCGTGCAGGGCGAACAGACGCTCGGCGGCGTTGAACACCGCCTGCTTGGTGGCGGCCTGGGCCTCTTCGGTGTCGGCCGCGTCGTGGATGATGGGATCGGTCATGCGAATCCCTGTGAACTTCCCACGACAGTAGGCCTCTTGTGAACGGTCACAAGCGCCACAGCGTCAGCGGGCGAGCTCCTTCATGGCCTTTTCCAGCCCCTCGATGGTCAGCGGGTACATCCGGTCGTTGACCAGCTGCTTGATGACCCCGATCGAGGGCGTGTAGTCCCAGTGCCGCTCGGCCGTGGGGTTCAGCCACACCATGTGCTCGTAGATCTGGGCCACGCGGTCCATCCAGACGGCGCCGGCCTCCTCGTTCCAGTGCTCCACCGAGCCGCCCGGATAGGTGATTTCGTAGGGGCTCATGGTGGCGTCGCCGACGAAGATCACCTTGTAGTCGTGCGGGAACTTGTGGAGCACGTCCCAGGTGGGGATCTTCTCGGCGTGGCGGCGGCGGTTGTCCTTCCACACGGCCTCGTAGAGGCAGTTGTGGAAGTAGTAGAACTCCATGTTCTTGAACTCGGACCGCGCGGCGCTGAACAGCTCCTCGCAGACCTTGATGTGGGAATCCATCGAGCCGCCGATGTCGAAGAAGATCAGCACGCTGATCTTGTTGCGGCGTTCGGCCCGCATCTGGATGTCGAGGTAGCCCTTCTCGGCCGTGCCCTTGATGGTCCCGGGCATGTCCAGCTCGTCGGGCGCGCCCTCGCGGACCCACTTGCGCAGCCGGCGCAGCGCCACCTTGATGTTGCGGGTGCCGAGCTCGACCTGGTCATCCAGGTTCTTGTACTCGCGCTTGTCCCAGACCTTGATGGCCTTGCCGTGCCGGCCCTTGTCCTGGCCGATGCGGATGCCTTCGGGGTGGTAGCCGTTGGCGCCGAACGGCGAGGTGCCGCCGGTGCCGATCATCTTGTTGCCGCCCTCGTGGCGCTCCTTCTGCTCCTTGATGCGCTCGGCCAGCGCTTCCATGAGCTTGTCGAAGCCGCCCATGGCCTCGATCTGCGCCTTCTCCTCCTCGGTGAGGAACTTCTCGGAGATCTTCTTCAGCCACTCGGCGGGGATGTCGGCGGCGAGGCCCTCCTCCATCCGCTCGAGGCCCTTGAAGACGTGGCCGAAGACCTGGTCGAACTTGTCGAGGTTCTTCTCGTCCTTCACGAGCGCCGAGCGCGACAGGTAGTAGAAGTCGTCCACCGAGCGGTCGATGACCCCCTTGTCGAGCCCCTCCATGAGCATGAGGTACTCTTTCAGGGTCACCGGCACGCGGGCCTGGCGCAGCTCGGTGAAGAAACGCATGAACATGCGGCGGTCTCGCGGGACGAACGTTCGTTTGAACGCGAAGGATGGGGCCGCGGGTCCCCGATGTCCAGTCCGCGGCCCGTCCTGCGGCTCAGCGCTCGCTGTCCAGCATGGCCATATGCTGGGCGGGGTAGCGGTCGCCGGCTGCGGCCTCGGCCGGCGCGGCTCGTTCGAGCGCCGCCAGGTCCTCCGGCGTCAAGGCCCTGTCCAGCGCGGCCAGCGCCTCGGCCAGCCGGTCGCGGCGCCGCGCGCCGACCAGCGGGACGATGTCGCGCCCTTGCGCAGCGACCCACGCGATCGCCGCCTGCGCCGTGGTCAGGCCGCGGGCCTCCGCGACCCGGCGCAGCGCCTCTGTGAGGGCGAGGTTCTTCCTGAGGTTCTCGCCCTGGAAGCGGGGCGAGTGGGCGCGGAAGTCGCTGACGTCCGCCACGCCCCCCTGCATGTGACCGCCGAGCAGGCCGCGGGAGAGCACCCCGTATGCGGTGATTGCGATGCCGAGCTCCCGGCAAGTCTGCAGGATCTCACGCTCCACGCCGCGCGAGATCAGGGAATATTCGATCTGCAGGTCGACGATCGGGTGGACGGCGGCCGCCCGACGGATGGTCTCCGCCCCCACTTCAGACAGCCCGATGTGCCGCACGTAGCCCGCGTGCACGAGGTCGGCGATGGCGCCGATGGTCTCCTCGATCGGTACGTCCGGGGAGAGTCGCGCGGGGCGGTAGACGTCGATATGTCCGGTGCGGAGCCGCTGCAGGCTGTAGGCTGCGGAGGTCTTCACCGACGCCGGCCGGCCGTCGAAGCCGAGGGAGGCGCCGTCAGGCCCGCGCTGGGCGCCGAACTTGACGCTGAGCACGACCTCCTCGCGCCGTCGGCCCTCGAGCGCGTCGGCGATCAGCAGTTCGTTGTGCCCCATGCCGTAGAAATCGCCGGTGTCGAGCAGGTTGATTCCCGCGTCGAGGGCTGCGTGGATGGTGGCGATGCTCTCGGCCCGCTCCGAGGGCCCGTAAGCGCCGCTCATGCCCATGCAGCCCAGGCCGATGGCCGAAACCTGCGGGCCTGTGGTTCCCAGTTTGCGCTGTTCCATGTCGCTTCTCCTCGTCTGCGAGGCTGAAGCTAGGGGCTTGGGACTGATACGATAATCGGCATAATCCTGCACGGACTGTGCGGGATTTCGAACAATGGCCAGACTGGATCTCGACGCGCTCGAGGCCTTCGCAGCGGTGGCGCGCCATCGCAGCTTCCGGCGCGCCGCGATGGAGCGGGGCGTCTCCGCCTCGACGCTCAGCCAGGCGCTGCGCGACCTTGAGGCGGCCATGGGCGTGCGGGTGCTCAACCGCACGACCCGCAGTGTCGCGCCCACCCCGGCTGGCGAGCGGCTGCTGGCCCGGCTCGGCCCGGCGCTCCAGGAAATCGGCAGCGCGCTTGAGGAGGTCCGTTCCGAACAAGACCGGCCGTCCGGCGCGCTGCGGATCAATGCGCCGGAGCCGGCGGTTGAGCTGGTGCTGGCGCCCCTGGTGGCCGGCTTCCTGGAAGCCTACCCCGACGTGCGGCTGGAGATCACCGCCGAGAGCAACCTCGTGGATATCGTGGCCAAGGGCTACGACGCCGGCGTCCGCTGGGGCGAGCACTTGGCGCAGGACATGGTGGCCGTGCCACTGGCCGGACAGCAGCACTATGTCGTGGTCGCCGCGCCCTCGGTCCTGGAGCGCCACGGGACGCCTGAGCACCCGCGTGACCTGCTCGGCAAGCCCTGCGTCCGGGTCCGCTATCTCAGCGGGGCCGAGCCGCCCTGGGAGTTCGAGCGCCGCGGCGAGGTGCTCCGGATCTCGCCTGAAGGTCCGCTGATCGCCAACAATGTCGCCCTGCTGTTGCGGGCGGCGGTCGACGGGGTGGGGTTCGCCATGGCCTTCAGGGACCACGCCGAGTCGCATCTCCATGCAGGCCGGCTGGTCAGCGTCCTGGAAGAGTGGTGCGATCCGTTCCCGGGGCCCTACCTCTACTATCCGAGCCGGCGTCACCCGCCGTCGGCCTTGAGGGCGTTCGTGGACTATGTGCAGGCGCGCCGGCGCCGCGAGGGCTAGCCGACCGGACCGCGGCAGGCGATGGCGAAGGCCGCTGCGGTCTTCTCGTCCGGCGGTCCGTGGGGGCCATCGGCGCGGCGGCCCTGGCGGATCGTCACCGCGCCGCCCGCCATCAGGGCCGCGGGCAGGGCGCTGGGCCAGGGCGCGGTGGCCGTGAGGCCAGGCCCGCCGTCGATGCGGTTCAGCGGGAAGACCGCCTCGCCGACGCTGAGCTGCGGGACGCCTGCGCCGCCGCGCAGCCAGGGCGTGGCCACCAGCAGGTCCTCCGGATTGCGCCGGCAGGCGATGCGCAGCACCTCGCGGCCCTCGGCGTCGGTGTGCACCAGCGCCGCGCCGGCCGTGGCCGACGCCTGCAGCGCCCAGCGCGAGGCCTCGTCCGGCGGCTCGGGCCGGACGGTGGCGCAGGCGCCGAGCGCGAGCGCGAGGAGGGAGGCGGCGGCTCTCATCCCCGCCCGAACGCCTGGCGGCACAGTTCGGTGGCGAAGGCGTCGCTGATCATCACCTGCCGGTCGGCGAGCAGGGCCTCGACCGGTCCGCCGGCGTCCACCACGACGTGGATGGGATAGCGGCCGACGACGGCGCGGGTCTTCGGGTCGACGAATTCGGCCACGCCGGCGATCTCGTGCTCGCCGCCGCCGTTCAGCAGTTGCGTAAGCCGGCCCTCCCGGTGGGTGCGCGAGACGTGCAGGCGCAGGTCCAGCTTCTCCGGGCCGCGGGCGCAATCGGCCAGGTTCTCGTGCACGGCGTCGGTGAAGGTGTCGGTGAAGTCGGGATTGCCGCTGACCCAGTCGCTGGTCATGCGCACCACGTCGACGTGGCTACGGGCGGCGATCTCCGGGGCCATCGACAGCGGCGCCGCGCCCGTGGTGGCGGTGGCGCAGGCGGCGAGGGAGAGCGTCGCGGCGGCGGCGAGGAGCGGGCGCAGGATCATCGGGCAGGCTCTACGGTCAAGGTTGGCCCCGCCAATAGCCACGCCCCGCCTGACGCCCCGATGAACGGCGAAGCTTGTCTCCGTTCAGGCCTCGACCGCCCGGAGCTTGCGCCAGACCGTCATGCGCGAAACGCCCAGGCGGCGGGCGATCTCGACCGGGCCTACGCCGGCGCGCTGCAGGTCACGGATCTCCTGGGCCGCGGCGGGCCGGCGGCGGCGGCGGGCGAAGCTCACCGGCTCCAGGGTCGCGACCGCCTGCAGCGCCGCACGCAGGGCCCGACCACCGACGCCCTCGCTGCTGAGCTCGCACTCCGTCACGAACAGGCTGGCGCCGCGCTGATCGAGCCGTTCGATCACGTCCAGCACGGCCCGCCCGCCGGGCCCGAGCTGGCCCAGCCGCGTCACCACCAGCTGATCGCCGGATCCGATGAAGTCGAGGATCGAATCGAGGACGGCGAAGTCGTCGGACCCGGGCAGGCCCGGCTCCTCCGCGCGCACCACATGGCAGCCCAGGGCCTTCAGGGCCGCCGTCTCGCCGGCCGAGTCCTCGTCCCTCAGCCGGACATATCCGATCCGCAGCATTCCGCACGCTCCCAGCAACTTTTGCCGATTAAGGCGAAGGTTCCAAAAGAGCGGCCGCTCGCCAAGAGCCTGATTCCTTAATTCGCGGCAATAATCCCGGCGGAAACCGCGGATCTAGGCAAGATTGTGTTCGAGAGCCGCTTCATCTGCCGGTCTTGTGGAAAAATTCACCGCAGATTTGCGTAGGATGAACTCGCGGTCGACTGTGCTTCCCACCGCGAAGCCGTACTCGCCCACCTTGGTGAAGCCGTGGCGGCCATAGAAGCGCTGGGCGCCGTCGTTCTCCGACCAGACGCCGATCCACACGTCACGCGGGCCCCCGGCGGTGAGCCAGTCCATCGTCTCGGCGAACAGCCTGCGTCCCAGCCCGCCGTTCTGCCAGGCCTTCAGGAGATAGAAGCGCTTGAGCTCTCCGCAGGCGGGGGTCACCTCCGGGTGGGGCAGGCCGCAGGGTCCGGCCTGGGCGTATCCGACCACCTCGCCGCCGGCCTCGACGATCCAGCCGGCCTTCGCCGGGTCGGCGAGGTCGCGGCGCGTCCGCTCCAGGCCGTAGGCCTCGTCCAGGAACCGGGCGAGGTCCTGCGGCGGATAGAGGTGGCCGAACGTCTCGGTGAAGGTGCGGGCGCCGATCTCGGCGAGCGCCTCGGCGTCGCCCGGGCCGGCGCGGCGGATGATGGGTTCAGGCATCGGCGGCGGAGAGAGTTGGGTTAGGATTGCGGAATGACCATCGCCCTCTACACCCATACCGACATGCTCGACCACCGTCCGGGTGACTGGCACCCCGAGCGGCCGGAACGGCTGCGGTCGGTGATCGACGCCCTGCAGGACGCCTCCGACCTCGACCTCGCCCCGCGCGACGCCCCGCTGGCGGAGGAGGCCGACCTCGCCCTCGTGCACCCCCAGGCCTACATCGACAGGATCCTGGCGCTGCGGCCCGGCGACCATCCCCTGGAGCTCGACGCCGACACCTACATGTCGGCCGGCAGCATCGTCGCCGCACGAAGGGCCGCGGGCGCGGTGGTCAGCGCCGTGCGCGACGTGGCCGCCGGCCGCGCGGAGCGGGCCTTCTGCGCCGTGCGGCCGCCGGGCCACCACGCGGAGCCCTCCACGCCGATGGGCTTCTGCATCTTCTCCAACGTCGCCGTCGCCGCGCGCGCCGCCCAGGCGGCCGGCCTGCACAAGGTGGCGGTGGTGGACTTCGACATCCACCACGGCAACGGCACCCAGGCGGCGTTCGCCGGCCGCGAGGGGCTGTTCTTCGCCTCGATCCACCAGTGGCCGATGTGGCCCGGCACCGGCCACCCCTCGCAGGCGGCGCCGCCCAACATCGTCAACACCGTGGCCCCGCCGAACGCCCCGCCGGAGGTGTGGCGCCAGGCCTTCGAGCGGCTGATGGAGAAGGTGGACGCCTTCGCCCCCGACCTGATCATCGTTTCCGCGGGGTTCGACGCCCACCGGCGCGATCCCATCGGCGAGGCGGGGCAGAACCTGGAAGAGGCCGACTTCGCCTGGGCCACCCGGGCCATCGCCTCGGTGGCGAACCGGCGCTCCAAGGGGCGGGTTGTGTCGTCGCTTGAGGGCGGCTACGACCTTGAGGCTCTGGGCCAGTCGGCGCTTGCGCACGTCAGGGCCCTGTCAGAGGGGTGAGGGAACGCGGCGCGGGGTGTGAATCCGACGCCGACCGGATGGAATGGCCAGCGTCTTGACCGCCGAGGTTCCCGTCGCATCCGCGAACACCCGTCCGGGCGCCATCATCCTGGCGCGCCACGGCGAGCCCGCGCTGTCGCGCAAGGTCAGGCTCTCCGCCGAGGAGTACCGCACCTTCTGGGAGAGCTACGAGGTCCTGGGCCTGCTGCCCGGCCAGACCCCGCCCGAGACCCTCGTCCGGTTCGTCGAGCGCTGCGGGACGCTCGTGGCCTCGACGCGGCTGCGCTCCATCGAGAGCGCCGAGGCCCTGGCCCGGGGGCGGGAGTTCACCCGCCACGACATGCTGATCGAGGCGCCCCTGCCGCCGCCGAAATGGCCCGCCTGGGTGCGGATGTCCCCGAAGATGTGGGGCTTCTGGGCGCGGGTCTGGTGGTGGTTCTTCGATCACCACGAAGGGCAGGAGACGCGACGCGAGGCGGAGCGGCGGGCCGACGAGGCCGCCGCCATGCTCACCGCGCTGGCCGAACGCGGCGAGGACGTGGTGGTGCTCGCCCACGGCTTCTTCAACTTCATGATCGGCCGCGCGCTCAAGCGCCGCGGGTGGCGGCTCGCCTGGAGCGAGGGCTACAAGTACTGGTCCATGCGCCGCTTCGAGCGGGCGCGCTGAGGGCTCAGGCCTTCAGCGCCTTCCACGGCCCGGTGATCGCGATGGTCGTGCCGGGGAAGTAGATGTTCAGGAACAGGGTGGAGCCGTCCGGCGAGAAGCACGCGCCGGCGAGCTCGGTGTTGGGCGCGTTCTTCAGCGCCGGGACCGTGGCGTTGCGGCCGACGGTGTAGACCTGCCCCTTCGGCGTCACCGCCTTCAGGGCGTTCTGGCCGGCGTACTTGTCCTCGCAGACGAACAGGTGGCCCCAGGGCGACACCGAGATGTTGTCGCACATCGACATCACCTCCTTGTCGGTGGGCTCCAGGAAGAGCTCGAGCTCCCCCGGGCGGTCCTTTTCGCCGGAGCGGCCCTCCTGCGGGCTCGGCCGGTAGCGGAGGATCTGGCCGTTGCGGGCCGGGCCGCCGGTGGTGCAGGTGAAGAAGAACTCGCCGTCGCCGAAGTGGATTCCCTCACCGCGGGCGAACCAGGCCGCGCCCTTGGCATGGCCGCGGTGGCGCAGGTCGTTGTGCGGGTTGTCGACGCCGTCGAGGTCGATCCACACCACCTTCTTCTTGTCTCCGACCTTCCAGGCCTGCCGGTCCCAGTTGCGCAGGTCGAACTCCGCCCCGTCGCGGAAGCCGAGCGCCTGCAGCCGGCCGCCGGCCTGCAGCCTGGCGGGATCGGCGGGCAGGTAGCGGTAGAACAGGCAGAAGCCGTCGGCGAAGTCCTCGGTCAGGTAGACGATGCCGGTGCGCGGGTCGGTGGCCGTGGCCTCGTGCTTGAAGCGGCCCATGCCGGTGATCGGGACGGGGTCGGCGAGCCCGCGCAGGTCGGCGGGCACCTCGAACACCCAGCCGTGGTCCTTCGTCCCGCCTTCGCCGGCCTTGATCTCGGTCTCCTCGCAGGAGAGCCAGGAGCGCTGCGGGGTGCGGCCGCCGGCGCAGTTCACGGTCGTTCCGGCGAGGCTGAGGTGGTGGGTGACCAGCCGCTGCTGCTTGAGGTCCCAGACGAGCGTGGTCGTCCCGCCGTCCATGGGCGCGCCCGAGGCGATGCGGTCCCAGGCCTTGTCGGCCGGCACTTTCAAGGCCAGCGCGCCATCCTTGCCGAACGCCGAGCGGTCCGGCTCCGATGGCCGCTGCTCATGGTTGCGCACCAGGATCACGCGGTTCGGGTCCGACGCATCCGGGAAACAGCCCATGCCGTCGTGCTTGCCGGGGGTCAGCAGGCCGTCGTCCATCGGCTGGCCGGCCCGCGAGACGACCTTGTAGGAGAAGCCCTGCGGCAGGTCGAAGATCCCGGCGGGGTCAGGGACCAGCGGCCCATACCCGGTGATCTCGTTGCGGTAGCCCGCGGCGGGCTGGGCGACGGCGCGGGAGAGCCCCCCGAAGGCGGCGGAGGTGGCGGCAAGCGCCAGGAAGCTGCGGCGGCTGACGGACATTCGATGGTTCCCCCACTCGGTCCGACCTATCCCGACGGAAGGTCACAGTCCAATGACGGATGCGCGGGCCAATGATGGTTGTGCCGGGCTGGCGCGGGCCTTAACGGTTGGGCCTGTCTGGTTCGCCCGCCGCGGGAAAGGTGACATGTCCGAAGCCGCCGACATCGAGGCCCTGTCGTTCGAGCAGGCGCTCGCCGAACTGGAGCAGATCGTCGCCCGCCTGGAGTCGGGCCAGGCGCCGCTGGAGGATTCGATCCGCATGTACGAGCGCGGCGCGGCGCTGAAGGGGCACTGCGAGAAGCGCCTGGAGGCCGCCCGCCTGCGCGTCGAGAAGATCGTCATGGGCGCTGGCGGATCCGCCGAGGGGCCCAAGGGGGTCGAACCGGCCGAGTTCAGCTGATGACGGACCTCGGCAGGCGGGTCGCCGAGGCGGCGGACCTCGTGACGGTGGCGCTGGACGAGCTGCTGCCGCGCGGCGAGGGACCGGAGTCGCGGCTGACCGAGGCGATGCGCTACGCGGCCCTCGGTCCGGGCAAGCGCCTGCGCACCTACTTCGCCCTGGAGACCGGCCGGATGTTCGGCCTCGCCGAACGCTCGGTGCTGCGTTCGGCCTGCGCGCTGGAGTGCATCCAGGCCTACAGCCTAATCCACGACGACCTGCCGTGCATGGACGACGACGACATGCGCCGCGGCCGGCCGACGGTGCACAAGGCCTATGACGAGGCCACAGCCGTGCTGGCCGGCGACGCCCTGCAGACCGCGGCCTTCGAGATCCTGGCGCATCCCGACACCCATCCGGACGGCGCCATCCGCGCCGAACTGGTGATGAAGCTCGCCCACGCCTCCGGGGCGCGAGGCATGTGCGGCGGCCAGATGATCGACATCCTCGGCGTCCGCGACGACCTGGGCGGGGTCGCGCGCATGCAGCGGCTGAAGACCGGGGCCCTGATCGCCTGCGCCTTCGAGCTGCCGCTCGTCATGGCCCGCGCCAAGGAGGCCGAACGCCACGCGCTGCTGGCCTTCGCCCACGACCTGGGCCTGGCCTACCAGATCGTGGATGACCTGCTGGACGCTGAGGGCGACCCCGAGAAGATGGGCAAGGCGGCCGGCAAGGACGCGGCCAAGGGCAAGGCCAATTTCGTCACCCTGCTTGGGGTCGACGCCGCGCGTGATCGCCTGGGCCTCCTCCAGGAGCAGACGAAAGATCACCTGGAACCGTTCGGGAAACAGGCCGAATTCCTGCGGGCCAGCGTCGATTTCGTGCTAGAGCGCCGGCACTAGTTCGTCAGACGACCCGCGTTCCATGTCCCCACCCACACCGCTTCTCGACAAGGTCTCCTCGCCCGCGGACACGCGCGCGCTGACCATCCCGCAGCTCCGCCAGCTGGCCGACGAGCTGCGCGCCGAGACCATCGACGCCGTCTCGCAGACGGGCGGCCACCTGGGCGCGGGGCTGGGGGTCGTCGAGCTGACGGTGGCCCTGCACCACGTCTACGAGACGCCCCGAGACATCCTGATCTGGGACGTCGGCCACCAGGCGTATCCGCACAAGATCCTCACCGGCCGCCGCGACCGGATCCGCACCCTGCGCCAGGGCGGCGGCCTCTCCGGCTTCACCAAGCGGGCCGAGAGCGAATACGACCCGTTCGGCGCGGCCCACGCGGCCACCTCAATCTCCGCCGCGCTCGGCTTCTGCGCCGCCCGCGACCGCGAGGGCCGCGACAACCGCGTCGTGGCCGTCATCGGCGACGGCTCGATGAGCGCCGGCATGGCCTACGAGGCGATGAACAACGCCTGCGAGACGACGGGCCAGCTCACGGTGGTGCTCAACGACAACGACATGTCGATCGCCCCGCCCGTCGGGGGAATGAGCGCCTACATGGCGCGGCTGGTGTCCGGCGGCGGCTACCGCTCGCTGCGCAACCTCGGCAAGGCGGTCTCCAAGGCCTTCCCGCGCCCGCTGCAGGAAGCCGCCCGCAAGGCGGAGGAATACGCCCGCGGCATGGTCACCGGCGGGACCTTCTTCGAGGAGCTGGGCTTCTACTACGTGGGCCCCATCGACGGGCACGACATGGACGCCCTGGTCCACGTCCTGCAGAACGCCCGCAACATCACCGACAAGCCCGTCCTGGTCCACGTGGTGACCCAGAAGGGCAAGGGCTATGCGCCCGCCGAGAATGCCGCCGACAAGTACCACGGGGTGGTCAAGTTCGACGTGGTCACCGGCGCCCAGGCCAAGAGCCAGACGCACGCGCCGAGCTACACCAAGGTGTTCGCCCAGGAACTGACGAAGCAGGCGGAGCGGGATCCCAAGATCGTCGCCATCACCGCGGCCATGCCCTCCGGCACCGGCCTCGACCTGTTCGGCCAGAAGTTCCCCGAGCGCACCTTCGACGTGGGCATCGCCGAGCAGCACGCGGTCACCTTCGCCGCGGGCCTCGCCGCCGACGGCATGAAGCCGTTCTGCGCGATCTATTCCACCTTCCTGCAGCGCGGCTACGACCAGGTGGTCCACGACGTGGCGATCCAGCGCCTGCCCGTGCGCTTCGCCATGGACCGCGCGGGCCTGGTCGGCGCCGACGGCCCGACGCATGCGGGCTCCTTCGACGTGGGCTTCATGGGCGCCCTGCCGGGCATGGTCCTGATGGCGCCCTCCGACGAGGCCGAGCTCGCCCACGCCATCGCCACCGCCGTGGCCATCGACGACCGGCCCTCGGCCTTCCGCTATCCCCGGGGCGAGGGCACCGGCGCGGTGATCCCCGAACTCGCGGAGCCGCTGGAGATCGGCAAGGGCCGCATCGTCCGTGAAGGGTCGGCCGTGGCCATACTCTCCTTCGGCACGCGCCTGACCGAGAGCCTGAAGGCCGCCGACATGCTCGCCGCGCGCGGGCTTTCGGCCACCGTCGCGGACGCCCGCTTCGCCAAGCCGCTCGATGTCGACCTGCTCCTGCGGCTCGCGCGCGAGCACGAGGCCCTCATCACCGTCGAGGAAGGGGCCATGGGCGGCTTCGGCGCCTTCGTCCTGCAGGCGCTCGCCGAGCACGGCGCGCTGGATCGCGGGCTGAAGGTCCGCACCCTGGTTCTCCCGGACATCTTCCAGGACCAGGACAAGCCCGAGGCCATGTACGCCCAGGCCGGGCTCGACGCCGAGGGCATCGTCCGGGGCGCCCTGGCCGCGCTCGGCGTGGACAACGCCGCCGCCAAGGGCCGGCGGGCCTAGGCATTCACCTCCCCCGCGGAGCGGCGGGAGGGGGACCATCCGCCGAAGAGCGGATGGTGGAGGGGGCAAGCCGCGGCGCAACGCTTTGCCGCGCGATCAAAGCCTCCGCCGTGGAGAGGATCCAGTCCATCGCGCCGTCGATGTCCCGGTAGACCATCGACGCCGGTAGCCGGATGACGGTCAAGCCCTGGCTCTCCAGCCATCTATCCCGCCGCAGGTCCTTGCCCTGTTGCTCGTCGGCCCAGTGCGCCGAGCCATCAACCTCGACAACGAGCCGCGCAGTCGGACAGTAGAAGTCCACGATGCTGGAGCCGATCGGGTGCTGGCGACGAAAGGTCGGCCGGCCCGAGCCGCGTCCGCGCAACCGCGTCCAGAGAATGACCTCCGGCTCGCTCATTTGCTTGCGTAAGGCTCGTGCCCGGGTGGTGATCAAAGGACGATGTCGCAAGGCCGTGCCTCCGCTTGCCCCCTCCACCACGCGCTCTCCGGCGCGTGGTCCCCCTCCCGCCGCTGCGCGGGGGAGATGAAGAACAAAAGCGGAACTTGCAGCTATGTCAAGCCTAGGCCCGGCAGGTTGTCAGGAACTGTTTCGCCTTGGCCTTGTCGCCGGGGACGGGGGTGCGGCGGCCGTTGACGGCGATGGCCAGGTCGCCGCTGTCGGCGAAGCGCTGGAGGACGGGGTCACGGGCGGTGGCGACCGCCTCCACGAGCACGCTCTCGCCCAGACCGGGCGCCACCTCGGCGGGGTAGCGGGCGCTACGGCTGCCGGAGGAGAGCTCCAGCTCCGGCCGCGCGCCGGGCGAGGCGTTGGCCGAAACCCGGACCTCGCCGGACCGCGGCGCGCAGCTCAGCATCAGCACCACGTTGTCGCTCTGCGGCTGGCCGAACGCCAGCTTGGCGCCTTCGCCTTCCACCTCGTGCAGCGACCAGGCCATCCCCGGCAGGGCCGCGGGCGTCTGCTGGTGCGCGCAGGCGCTCAGGGTGCAGGCGACGATGAAGCTCAAGGCGGCGCGACGGCGCATGGGACGACCCCTTCCGAAGGGAAGAACGCCACATGGCCGCCGCCAGTTCTGTGACTTTCGTCACAAGCCGGGAATTATTTGCCGCCGTCTCAGAAGGGCGAGAAGCGCTCCACCAAGGACTGGCCGGCCGGGGTCTTCTGGACGCGGCTGATGTCGCCCCGCCCGCCGTAGCTGATGCGGGCTTCCGCGATCTGGGTGTGGCGGATGGTGTTGGCGCTGGAGATGTCCTCCGGACGGACGATGCCGGCGATGGTCAGCTGGCGGACCTCGTAGTTGGTGCGCACTTCCTGGGTGCCCTGGATCACCAGATTGCCGTTCGGCAGCACCGCGCTCACCACCGCCGCGATGGTGAGCGAGATCTTCTCCGCCCGGTTCACCGCGCCGTTGCCGGTGCTGGAGCTCTTGGAGCCGGTCTCGATCAGGGTCGATGGGTCGATCGCCGGCGTGCCGGGCGGCAGGAGCCGGCCGATGCTGGACTCCAGCCCCAGCAGGTGGGGCGTGCCGAGCGTCGCGCCGGAGGTGCGCGTGCTGGTGGTCGAGTTGATGGTCTTGGCGCTGTCGTCGATGTCGATGTTGACGGTCAGGATGTCGCCGATCTTGTTCGCCCGCTGGTCGATGAAGAAGGCGCGCGCGCCGGACCGCCACAGCGAATTGGCGCTGGCGGGCTGGGCCGGAACCGCGGGCAGCACCACCTGGTGCTGCGGCACGAGCGCGGCAGGATAGCCGACCGGCGCCAGCGCCGGGCCCTTCACCGTCTCCACGACGGTGGAGCAGGCGGCCAGCGGGACGAGGGTGGCGGCGAGGGCGAGGGTGCGGAGACGCATGACGGATAGCTTCCTCTAGCGGAGCGCGTAGCGGGCGGAGCGGGCGGCCTTCAGCTGGTCGGCCGCGGGGCCGACGAGCGCCTGGCCCGGGCCGCTGACCACGGCCTGGACGGTCTTCTTGGAGAGCGTGTTCTGGACGTTGATCAGGTCGCCGGCCACGCCGGCCGAGAGCGCCCGGCCCTGCAGCGACAGCGAGATCCCGGCGTCCTCGTAGGTGACGGTGATCAGCTCGCCCACCTTCACCACCTGAGCGGCGGCCACGTCGCGCCCGGAGACGGCGGCGCCGGCCCTGAGCGGACGCCGCGCGGCCAGCCCGATCACCTGCTCGGCGTCCGATGGGGCGTCGGCGGGGGCGGCGGCGACCTTGGCCCAGACCAGGTCCTGCGGCTGCACCACCTCTCCGGCGGCGAGGCTGCGCGCGTAGGTCAGGACCTCCACGTTGGCCCGGGCGGCGGCGGCGGCGGCTCCGGGCGCGGCGTTCCCGCCGCGCACGAGGATGCGCTTCAGCCCCTCGGCGTTGGCCCAGTCGAGGCCGGCGCGGCGGGCGACCGCCTGCACGATGCGCGCGTCCAGCAGCACGCTGTCGCCAGCCCGACCGGCCACGGGCGTCTTGCCCGCCGCGCCGGCGCCCTCGAACAGGTCGCCCAGGGTGACGATCCCGTCGGAGTCGGAGGTGTCGGCCTTCAGCGTCACCGGCTCGCCGGCGAACGCCGGAGCGGCGAGGAGCAGGGCGGCGAGGGCGGGGAGAATGCGCTTCATGGCCCTACGACTTCACCTGGTTGGCCACGCCCAGCATGTTGTCGGCGGTGGAGATGACCTTGGAGTTCATCTCGTAGGCGCGCTGGGCCACGATCAGTGCGGTGATCTCGGACACCGCGTCCACGTTCGAGGCTTCGGTGTAGCCCTGCATGAGCTGGCCGATCCCCTGCGTGCCGGGGATGCCGGTGATCGGCGGCCCCGAGGCGGCGGTCTCCATCAGGAGGTTCGCGCCCTGCGCCGACAGGCCACCCTCGTTCATGAAGGTGGCGAGCTCGAGGGTGCCCACCACCGCCTGCTCGGCCTGGCCCGGTTGGGTCACCTGCACCTGGCCGGAGAGCGAGATGGAGACGTCGGTGGCGTCGTTCGGGATGGTGATGCCCGGCTGGACCGCATAGCCGTTCTGGGTGACGAGCTGGCCCTGGTCGTTGATGGCCAGGTTGCCGGCCCGGGTGAACGCCGTCTCCCCGGAGGGCAGCAGCACCTGGAAGTAGCCGCGTCCGTCGATCGCCAAGTCGAACTTGTTGTCCGTGCGGGTGAACGAGCCCTGGGTGGCGATCCGGTAGACGGAGCCCGCCTTCACGCCGGCGCCGATCTGCACGCCCGTGGGCACGATGGTGCCCTGGTCGGAGGACTGGGCGCCGGGCTGCTCGAGGGTCTGGTAGAGCAGGTCCTGGAACTCGGCGCGCTGACGCTTGAACGCCACCGTGTTCATGTTGGCGATGTTGTTCGAGATGACCTCGACGTTCAGCTGCTGGGCCGACATGCCCGTGGCTGCGGTGCGAAGCGCTTGCATCGTCGTCTACTCCCTAGCTCACCCGGCCCATGCGCTCGACGGTGCGGCGCGACAGGTCGGCATTGGAATCCATCATCCGGGCCATGGACTCGTAGGCGCGCTGCACCTCGATCATCCGGGTGATCTCCGCGATGGGCTGGACGTTGGAGCCCTCCAGCATCCCCTGGCGGACCTTCGCCTCGGCGGCGGGCTGGGGGAGGGCGTTGGAGGTGTTCTGGTAGAGGTTGTCGCCGCGCTTCTCGAGCACGGCCATGTTCTCGAAGGCGACCACGGCGATCTTGCCGATGCGCTCGCCGCCCTGGCTGATGGTGCCGTCCTGCGCGATGCTCACCGGGCCGAGTTCGGGGTCGATGGCGATCTCGCCGCCGCCCTCGTCCAGCACCGGGGAGCCGCCCTGGGTGGTCAGGCGGCCGATCTCGTCGGTGCGGAACCGGCCGTCGCGGGTGAACCGCTCGCCCTCGGCGCTCTGCACCCGGAAGAAGCCCTGGCCCTCGATGGCCATGTCGAGCGGACCGTCGGTCTTGCGGAGCGCGCCCTGGGCGAAGTCGCGGGCCACGCCGTCGGCGACCACGAACTTGACGGGCTTGGGGCCGCCCAGGGTGAAGGCCGGCGCCTGCGGGTCGGCCCGCGTCATCAGCGACTCGACCTTGAAGCCCGCGGTGTCGGCGTTGGCGATGTTGTTGGCGATGATGTCCATCTCGCGCCGAAGCACGATCTGGCGGGACAATCCGACGTAGAGCGCGTTTTCCATTAAGGTCTGCCAGGCTTGCGCGACACTTTCGCAAGCCTTCGCTGCAAGCTTCGGGCCAGCCGAAAACTTCAGGAAATCCAATAGTTAAAATGGTTAACGGGGGCCGCCCGGCGGTTTCTGCCGGGTAGGAATTGGCGCCGTTAAGGTCCGTTAAAAACCGGTTCTTAACCAAACCCGGGCGATGGGTGTGGGACTAGGATTCTAAGGAACGCGCGCGTGGCCGACGACAAGGTCAAGGAAGCCCCCGAAGGCGAGGGCGGCGAAGGCGAGGAAGGCGGCGGCAAGAAGAAGCCGCCGCTGAAGATGCTGATCATCGCCGGCGCCGCGGCCCTCGTCGTTCTGGGCGGCGGCGGCACGGCCGCGTTCATGTTCCTCAAGCCGAAGCCGGACGCGGAAGCCGCGGCCGATCACGGCAAGAAGGACAAGAAGAAGGAAAAGAAGGGCAAGGAAGAGAAGGGCGGCAAGGAAGGCGAGGGCGGCGGCGCGGTGGTCCGCGAGGGCCCCGACGGCGTGGTCTTCTACACCATGCCCGACGTGGTGGTGAACATGCAGACCGCCGAGGGCCGGCCGACCTTCCTGAAGCTCAAGCTCACCCTGGAACTGCCCGACGAGCACGTGGTCGAGGAACTCGACCCGAACATGCCCAGGCTGCAGGACATGTTCCAGACCTTCCTGCGCGAGCTGCGCCCGGAGGACCTGCAGGGCAGCCAGGGCTCCTATCAGCTGCGCATGGAGATCCTGCGCCGGGTCAACCTGGTGATCGCGCCGTCCAAGGCGAACGCCGTCCTGATCGAGGAGATGCTGATCAACTGACGTCCCTTCCGAGGGGCGGCGGTTCGCAAGCGCCATGGCCGACGACAACGAATCCCAAGCCGAAGGAACGGGCGCCGACTGGGCGGGCGGCCAGGGCGCGGCCGCGCCGGCCGGCGACGGCGGGCTCGCCTCTGAGCGGATCCTGAACCAGGACGAGATCGACAGCCTGCTGGGCTTCGACCTCTCGGACGACGAGGGCAGCGAGCGCACCGGGATCCGGGCGATCATCAACTCGGCGCTCGTCTCCTACGAGCGCCTGCCGATGCTGGAGATCGTCTTCGACCGCCTGGTGCGGTTGATGACCACCAGCCTGCGGAACTTCACCTCCGACAACGTCGAGGTGAGTCTGGACAACATCTCGTCCATCCGGTTCGGCGACTACCTCAACTCGATCCCGCTGCCGGCCATCCTGTCGGTGTTCCGGGCCGAGGAGTTGAACAACTACGGCCTGCTGACGGTCGATTCGAACCTGATCTACTCGATCGTCGACGTGCTGCTCGGCGGGCGCCGCGGCACCGCGGCCATGCGCATCGAGGGGCGGCCCTACACCACCATCGAGCGGGTGCTGGTCCAGCGGATGGTCGAGGTCGTGCTGGCCGACGCCAAGGAAGCGTTCGAGCCGCTGACGCCGGTGACCTTCACCCTCGACCGGCTGGAGACCAACCCGCGCTTCGCCGCCATCGCCCGGCCGGCCAACGCCGCCATCCTGGTGAAGCTGCGCATCGACATGGAGGACCGCGGCGGGCGCATCGAGCTGCTGCTGCCCTACGCCACCCTCGAGCCCATCCGGAAGATGCTGCTGCAGCAGTTCATGGGCGAGAAGTTCGGCCGCGACAACATCTGGGAAAGCCACCTGGCCACCGAGCTCTGGACCACCAGCATGGAGGTCCGCGCCGTGCTCGACGAGCAGGAGGTCCCGCTCAAGCAGGTGCTCGACCTGAAGGTCGGCGACACCATCATGCTCAACGCCACGCCCGACAGCCTGATCGAGCTGCGGGCCGGGGCCATTCCGCTCACCCGCGGCCGCATGGGCCGCCGCAACTCCCACATCGCCGTGCGTGTCGAGGCGCCACTCACGCCCACCGCCCGGCAAGCCGTCCAGAGGGTCTAGACCATGAGCATCATCGGCATCGGCCTGAACCTGCTGCTGGCCTGCCTGCTGGGCGCGGCCCTGGCCATGGGCTGGCGGCTCAACAAGCGCCTGCAGGCGCTGCGCGATTCTCACGACGGCTTCGCCACCGCGGTGCGCGAGCTGAACGCCGCGGCCGAGCGCGCCGAACAGGGGCTCGCCGACCTGCGCGCCGCCACCGACGAGGCCACGGACGCGCTGGGCGACCGCATCCACAAGGGCCGCGAGCTGGTCCAGAAGCTGGAGCGCCTGATCGACCAGGCGCCGAAGGCCGGCGCCCGGCGCATGGCCGATCCGGAGCCCGAGGACGAACGCGCCCAGGAACGCCGCCTGGGCGCCCTGCTCGCCGCGGCGCGCGAGGCCCGCCAGCGGCCGGAGCGCATGCCCGACCGCCAGGCGGTCTCGCGTCCGAAGCCGCTGTTCGAGGACGACCTCTTCGACGACGAACCCCTGGCGCTCACCGCCGTCCGGGGCGGCCGCCGATGAAGAGCATCCCCCGCATCCTGCCGCTGGTGGGCGTCGCCATGGGTGGCGTCCTCGCCGTGAACGCGCTCGCCGGGGCCAAGGGGCTGCCCGAGCTGATGTCCGGCGCCAGGGCCTTCGCCGAGGAAACCGCCAAGAGCGGCAAGGCCGAGAAGGCCGGCGACAAGGCCAAGACTGGCGAGGGCAAGGACGCCGCCGCCGCGCTGCCGGGCCTGCCCGCCTCGACCATCAAGCCGCAGGCGATCTGCGCGCCCACCGCCGCCGAACTCGCCAAGCAGGCGGGCCTTTCCCCCGCCGAGCTGCAGGTGCTGCAGAGCCTCGGCCAGCGCCGGGGACAGCTCGACCAGCGCGAGAACGACCTGGAGACCCAGATCGCCCTGCTCGCCGCCGCCGAGGCCAAGCTCGACGCGAAGGTGCGGGCGCTGAACGGCCTCAAGGGCGAGATCAGCGGCCTGCTCAGCGAGGCCGACGCCAAGGAGGCCGCCGAGATCGACCGCCTGGTGAAGGTGTTCGAGGGCATGAAGGCCAAGGACGCGGCCCCGCGGCTGGTCAACCTCGACGACGCGGTGCGCCTGCCGATCGCGGCCAAGATGAAGGAGCGCTCGCTCTCGGCGATCATCGCCCAGATGCCGCCGGCCGAGGCCAAGAAGCTCACCGAGTCCATGGCCAAGCGCTTCACCGAGGCCCGGGCCATGGCCGCGAACGCCGCGGCCGCCGCCAACACGCCGGCCGGCCAGGCCGCGGCTCCCGCCGCCCGTCCCGGTGCGGCCCCGCCGCGCAAGGCCGCGCCGGGGGCCAACCAGGCGGCCGCCCCGCCCGCGGCGCCGGCCGCGCCGGCGGCGAAGGCCGGCTGACCGCATGAGCCTGCGCCAGACCCTCCGCTCCGGGGTCGCGGCGGTCTGCATCGCAGGCGTCGTCGCGCCCGCCAGCGTGGCGGCCCCGGAGCAGGGGCAGAAGTCCGCGGCGAGCGGACCGCTCGACGTGCGGGTGGCGCAGGCGGCCGACTTCTCGCGCATCGAATTCCACTGGCGGGGCGGCGCGCGGGCGACCACCCGGCGCGAGGGCCAGAAGCTGGTCTTCGCCTTCAGCCGCGACGCCGACCCCGACATCGCGCGCCTGCGCACCTCGCCGCCCCGCTGGCTGGCCGGGGCCGAGAAGCGCCACATCGGCGGCCGGCTCGAACTCACCCTGATCCTGGCCGACGACGCCGACGCGAAGGTCGGTTCCGCCGACGGCGCCACCTACGTCAACGTCTTCGAGAAACCCGTCCCGCCGGCGCAGCCGGAGAAGCCCGTCGACTGGGCCGTGGAGCCCGAGCCGCCGCGCGCCAACCCCGTCCCGGCCAGCGGCGTCGTGGCCATGGACGCCAAGGTGGTGAACAGTCAGACGCTGCTCACCTTCACCTGGGCCAACCCGGCCGGCGCCGCGGTGTTCCGGCGCGGCGACACCGTGTGGGTGGTGTTCGACGCCTCGGCGAAGCTTGACGTCTCCAAGGCGCCGAAGGGCGTGCGGCACTTCTCCGGCCTGGAGACCTTCCGCGGCGCCGACTATTCGGCGGTGCGCATCGAGGCCGCCAAGGGCGTGCCGCTGTTCGCCACCGCCCAGGGAAATTCCTGGATCATCGCCTTCGGTCCCGGCGACCAGGGCCAGCCCTCGATCGTACGCGTCAGCCGCGACGCCACCGACGGCCCGCCGATCCTGAAGGCGCCCGTGGCCGGCGCCACGCGGGTCATCCGGATGGCCGATCCCGGCGCCGGCGACGAGGTCACCGTGGTCACGGCGCTGGGGCCCGCCAAGGGCCTGCCGTCGCGGCGCGACTATGTGCAGATGGCGATCCTGCCCTCGGTGCAGGGCCTCGCGATCGAGAGCTTCGTGGACGACCTCGAGGTCTCCCGCGACAATGACATCGTCCGCATCGCCCGCGACCGCGGCCTCACCCTGTCGCCCGCCTGGGCCGGCCAGGAGCGCGAGTCGGAGGCCCTCGGCGTGCCGCGCCGCGCGGCCATGCCGGGCCTGATCGATCCCGAGTGGGGCAAGGTCGGCGAGGGCGGCTTCCTCGCCCGCTACAATGCCCTCTTCACCGCCGCCACCGAGGAGGCCGCCAGCCGCGAGAAGGGCTCGCCGGTGGCCGCCCAGATGGCGCTGGCCCGCTTCCTGGTGGGCTCGGAGCTGTCCTTCGAGGCGATCGGCGTGCTGAACGCCGCCGCGCGGCGCCATCCCGAGCTGCTCGACGATCCGGAGTTCCGCGGCCTGCGCGGCATGGCCCGGGTCATGGCCCGCCGCTACAAGGAGGCCGAGGCCGACTTCTCCGCCCCGGTGCTGTCGGAGGATCCCTCCGCCGCGCTGTGGCGCAGCTATATCGCCGCCCAGCAGGCCCACTGGCCCGAGACGCGCACCCAGTTCTCGCGCGGCGTCGAGGCCTTCGCCCAGTTCTCCCCGCTCTGGAAGGCGCGCTTCGCCCGCGGCGACGCCCAGGCGGCCTTGGCGCTCGGCGACCTCGTCGGCGCCGAGGCCCGCATCAAGCTGGCGCTGGCCGACCGCACCGATCCGCTGGAGGAGCTGGAGACCCGCCTCGTCCAGGCCCGGGTCGTGGAGATGCAGGGCGGCAAGGACCGCGCGCTGCGCATCTACCAGGCGATCACCCGCGCGCCGCTGGAGAAGCTCTCCTCGCCGGCCCTGCTGCGCGCGACCCAGATCCAGCTGGAGACCGGCCGGATCACGCCGGTGCAGGCGGCCCAGACCTTCGACGGCCTGCGCTACCGCTGGCGCGGCGACGCCACGGAGCTGGAGACCATCCGCGCGCTCGGCCAGCTCTACCTCAGCCAGGGCCGCTACCGCGAGGCGCTCGAGGCGCTGCGCTCGGCGGGCCAGCGCCTGCCGGACCTGCCCGAGGCGCTGCAGCTGCAGGCCGACCTCTCCACCGCCTTCCGCGGCCTGTTCCTCGACGGCCTGGCCGACGGGCTGGAGCCGATCCAGGCGCTCGCCCTGTTCTACGACTTCAAGGAACTGACCCCGATCGGCGCCGACGGCGACCTGATGGTGCGCAAGCTGGTGCGCCGCCTGGTCGACGTGGACCTGCTCACCCAGGCCGCCGACCTCCTGAAGTACCAGGCCGACAACCGCCTCGACGGCGTGCCGCGCGCCCAGGTCGCCACCGACCTGGCGGTGATCTACCTGATGGACCGCAAGCCCGAGCAGGCGCTGCAGGCGATCAACTCGTCACGCACCACGCTCCTGCCGTCGGCCATGATGCTGGAGCGGCGGCTGATCGAGGCCCGCGCCTGGACCGGCGTCGGCCGCTTCGACGCGGCGCTGGAGATCATCGAGCGCGACAAGTCCCGCGAGGCCGACGAGCTGCGCGCCGAGATCACCTGGAAGCAGAAGAACTGGGCCGCCGCCGGCCCGCTGTTCGAGAAGGCGCTCGGCGAGCGCTGGAAACGGCCCGAGCCCCTTTCGAGCGAGGAAGAGGGCAAGCTGCTCCGCGCCGGGGTCGCCTACAGCCTGGCCGGGGACGAGGCCTCGCTCGCGCGGCTGGAGAGCCAGTACAGCGGCTTCTACGAGCAGGCGCACAATCCCGAGGCGCTCCGCGTGGCGCTCACCGGCCTGCCGAGCGGGCGGGTCAGCGCCGCCGACTTCGGCCGCGTCACGGCCGACAACGAGGCCTTCGCGGGCTGGGTCTCGAAGATGAAGGTGCGGTTCCGCACGAAGCCCGGCCCGACCGGCGGCAAGCCTGCCGCGGCCCCGGCGGCGCCGGCCAAACAGGCCGCCGCCGCCCCGCCGAAGACGGCGCCGGCCAAGGGCTAGCCCGCCCCGGCGCCTTTCTGGAAGCTCTCGACCAGGCTGCCGCAGACCAGCCGCCAGCCGTCCACCAGGACGAAGAAGATCAGCTTGAACGGCAGGCTGACCACCACGGGCGGCAGCATCATCATGCCCATGCTCATCAGCACGCTGGCCACCACGAGGTCGATCACCAGGAAGGGCACGAACAGCAGGAAGCCGATCTCGAAGGCGCGCTTCAGCTCGCTGATCATGAAGGCCGGCGTGACGACGCGGATCGGCGTGTCCTGGATGGTCGCCGGGCGCGGGATGTTGGACAGCCTCACGAACAGGGCGAGGTCGTCGCGATCCACCTGGCTGAGCATGAAGGTCTTCACCGGGCCGCCGGCCGCGTCGAAGGCCTGCGGCAGCTCGATCTGCTGGTCCAGCAGCGGCTTGATTCCCTCCTCGTAGGACCGCTCCAGCGTCGGGCCCATGACGATCGCCGTCAGGAACAGGGCGAGCGAGATGATCACCGCGTTCGGCGGGCTCTGCTGCAGGCCGAGGGCCGTCCGAAGCAGGGAGAGCACCACCACGATCCGCACGAAGGAGGTGGTCATGATCACGATGGACGGCGCCAGCGACAGAACGGTCAGCAGGCCGATGAGCTGGACCACCCGCTCGGTGAGGCCCGCGCCGGTGCCGAGGTCGATGTTCAGCGCCTGGGCCGCCGCCGCCGCGGGGAAGATCATGAAGCCCAGGGTGGTCAGCACCGCGAGGATCGCGGCGCGCCGCCAGTCCTCCGCGGGCAGGGCCCGGATCGCCTTGAGGAGTTCGCGCATCAGGCGGCGTCCTTCGGGGCGGGGACGCCCTCGGCCAGGACCCGGCCTTCGCCCAGCAGGAGCAGCATCTCCTGGCCGTCGCAGGAGACCAGGACGAGCCGGCGTGTGGGGTCGAGCACCAGGCTCTCGGTGACCGCCAGGCGCCGTTCCCGCTTGGCGGGCCGGGTGAGCCTGGCCAGCGCGTCGGGGCCGAAACGGCGCAGCGCCACCGCGCCCAGACCGATGAGTCCGAGCGTGAGCGCCAGGGCGAAGACGGCCCGGAGGAGGGCGGGAAAATCCATGCAGCTTCTGCCACTTAGAGGGTTCTGAGCGGCATTCGGGGCTGAATCCCTTAATCGGTGATTAACCCTGTTTATTCACCATGTTCGGCATGGATCTGGCCGATATCCCGCTGTTCTCGCTGCTGCGCAGCCGCATGGGTTACCTGTCGGAACGGCAGAAGCTGATCGCCCAGAACGTGGCCAATTCCGACACCCCGGGATTCGCGCCCAAGGACCTCAAGCCCTTCGCCTTCCACGCCGAGATGCAGGCGACCCGGACCGCCGGCGTGCAGGCGGTGACGCACGCCGGCCACATGGTCTCGCCGAGCGCGAAGCGCGGGGCGGCGGCCGGCGTCAAGACGACAAAGGCCGAGGTCACCGAGACCACCCTCGACGGCAACGCCGTGTCGCTCGAGGAGGAAATGCTGAAGATGAGCGAGTCGCGGATGAGCTACGACGCCGCCATCGGCTTCTACCAGAAGTCCATGAACCTGCTCCGGATGGCCGCAAGGGCCCCGGGCCGCTGAGTCGGGAGTAGACGATGGCCGATCCCAGATCCCTCGCCGGCGTGGCCCAGGCGGTCGCCGCCTCGGCCATGCGCGCCCAGCAGGCGCGCATGCGGGTCATCGCCGAGAACCTGGCCAACGCCAACTCCACCTCGCGGGTGGCCGGCGGCGATCCGTACCGGCGCCAGGCGCCGGTGTTCGAGCCCACCAAGGTGGCCGGCGCCCAGGGCGTGCGGATGACCGGCGTGCAGCCCGACCAGAAGCCGTTCAAGACGGAGTACGACCCGGGCGCGCCCGGCGCCGACGCCGCCGGTTACATCAAGCTGCCCAACGTGGACACCATGGTCGAGGCTCTCGACATGAAGGAGGCGCAGCGGGCCTACGAGGCCAACCTCAACGTCATCGAGACGGCGCGCGCCATGGAGATGCGCACCCTCGACCTCCTGAAGAAGTAGGAGCCTAGGCCGTGATCAACGCCCTTGCCGCCGCCAAGGCCTATGCGGCCACCCAGAAGACCGCCGGCATCGACCCGGGCATGGGCGGCGGCGACGTGGCCGGCGTCGGGGGCGGCTTCGCCGACCTGCTGAAGTCGGCCATGACCGACGCCATCTCGGCCTCCAAGTACGCCGAGACGCAGATGGCGGCCCAGGTCGCCGGCCGCGCCGAACTCGTGGACGTGGTCACCGCCATCTCCGCCGCCGAGGCGAGCCTGGAGACGGTGATGGCCGTCCGCGACCAGGTGATCAGCGCCTACCAGGAAATCATGCGGATGCCGATTTGAGCGCTTAGCGACTCATCCCCGCGCAAGCGGGGATCCAAGCTGAGGCTCAGAATGGATCCCGCCTTCGCCGGGATGACCCGCTGCGCGGTCACTTCACCGCCGCGCACGCCACCCGCGCGCCCGCGCCGCCGATCGGCTGGGTCGTGTGGTCGTCGGGGCCGGCGTGGATCAGCACGGCCGAGCCGTCGGCGTCCTTCAGCTTGTCCAAGGTGGTCAGGCTGGAGAACACCTCCGCCATCCCGATGCCGTGGGCGTCCGCATAGAGGTTCGGCAGGTCTCCGGTCTCATTGGCCTTCGGATTCAGCAGGCCGTGCACCCGGTCGCCACCGCCGTGCGTGTGGCCCCCTGCCGAGGTGAAGTCGCTCTTCGAGCAGTCGGCCTTCTCGTGGAAGTGCAGGCCGTGCCAGCCGGGCGTCAGCCCCTTGGCCTCCACGCGCATCAGCACGCCCTTGGGGGCGGCGGTCAGCGTCACCTTGCCGATGGTCTCGCCGGCGCCGTTCTTCAGCACCGCGGTGGTGGGCTGGGGCTTGTCCTGCGCCTGGACGGCGGTCCCCAGGAGAAGGGCCGCGGCGGCGGCGGCGGCGAGGGGGAGCTTGGCGGTCATGATGGTCTTCTCCTTGCGCGTCACAGGGGGAGGGCGGTTCCTACCAGCACATGCTAGGCCTTAGCCATGGCGGCGCCGGTGATCGAGCTTCTGGACGTGGGCAAGCGCTATGGCGCCGCCGAGGCGCTCAGCAGCGTCACCCTTTCCGTGCAGCAGGGGGAATTCGCGGCCCTGGTCGGCGGTTCCGGCTCGGGCAAGACGACCCTGCTCAAGACCATCAACCGCCTGGTCGCGCCGGACGCCGGCCGTGTGCGGGTGGAGGGGGAGGACGCCGCGGCGATCGCGCCGCACCTGCTGCGCCGCCGGATCGGTTACGTCTTCCAGGAGGTGGGCCTATTCCCGCACCTGACCGTCGCCGAGAACATCGCCGTTACGCCGCGCCTGCTGGGCTGGGACCGCGCCCGCATCGAGAGCCGCGTGGCCGAGCTCCTCGACCTCGTCGCCCTGCCCGGGGACATGGCCCGCCGCACGCCGGATGCGCTGTCCGGCGGCCAGCGCCAGCGGGTGGGCGTCGCCCGGGCGCTGGCCGCCGAGCCCGCGATCCTCCTGATGGACGAGCCGTTCGGGGCGCTGGACCCGCTGACCCGCGACGCGCTGGGCGCCGACGTCCGCGCCCTCCACGACCGGCTGGGGCTGGCCACCGTGATGGTCACCCACGACATGGCCGAGGCGGTGCTGCTCGCCGATCGCATCGTGGTGCTGAAGGACGGCCGCATCGCCGCCGACGGGGCCCCCGCCGACCTCCTGGCGCACGCGACCGACCCGGACGTCCGCGCCCTACTGGAGGCGCCGAAACGCCAGGCCGAACGGCTGGCCGCGAGGCTCGCGCCATGAGCGGCCAGGTAGCTCAGGCCTTCGCCCTCCTGCCGGAATACCTCGCCTGGCACGTGCTGCTGTCGGCGAGCGCACTGGTCCTGGGCCTGGCGATCAGCCTGCCACTGGCCATCGGGGCGGCGCGCAGCCCACGCCTGCGCTGGCCGGTCCTGGCGCTGGCCAGCCTCGTCCAGACCATCCCGAGCCTGGCGCTGCTGGCGCTCTTCTACCCGCTGCTGCTGGCGCTCTCCTCGCTGAGCGCCGCGGTGTTCGGCCGGGGCTTCTCGGCGCTGGGCTTCTTACCCTCTCTGCTGGCGCTGACCCTCTATTCCATGCTGCCGATCCTCAGGAACGGCGCGGCCGGCATCCTCGGCGTCGATCCCGCTGTCCGCCAGGCCGCCGACGGCGTCGGCATGACCTCGCGCCAGAAGCTCCTGCAGGTGGAGCTGCCGCTCGCCGCCCCGGTCATCATGGCCGGGGTGCGCACCGCCGCGGTCTGGACGATCGGCGCGGCCACGCTCTCGACGCCGGTGGGGCAGACCAGCCTCGGCAATTACATCTTCGCAGGGCTCCAGACCGAGAACTGGGTGTTCGTCCTGTTCGGCTGCGCCGCCTCCGCGGGCCTGGCGCTGGCGGCCGACCAGCTCCTCGGCCTGCTGGAAGCCGCCGCCCGCAGGCGCAGCCGCCTCCTGGTGCTGTTCGGTCTCGCGGGGCTGGTGGCCGGGATCGCCCTGGCGCTCGCCCCGCTGATGAGCTTCGGCCGGCCCGCGGCCTATGTGGTGGGGGCCAAGAACTTCTCCGAGCAGTACATCCTGGCCGAGCTGATGGCGGACCGGCTGGAGCGCGCGGGGGCGGAGGTGAGCCGGCGGGACAACCTCGGCTCCTCGATCGCCTATTCGGCCCTCGCGGCGGGCGAGCTCGATGTCTACGTGGACTACTCCGGCACGCTCTGGACGAACGTGCTGGGCCGCACCGACAACCCCGGCCGCCAGGCCGTGCTGGACCAGCTCACCACGGAGCTTGCGCGCCGCGACGGCGTCCTCGTGCTGGGTTCTCTGGGCTTCGAGAACGCCTACGCCTTCGCCATGCGCCGGGACCGGGCGGAGGCTCTCGGCATCGCCTCCCTGGCCGACCTCGCCCGGCAGGCGCCCAGCCTGACGCTTGGGTCGGACCTCGAGTTCCTGTCCCGCCCGGAATGGAAGGCGGTGGACGACGCCTACGGCTTCAGCTTCCGGGCCGAACGCTCCTACCAGCCCACCTTCATGTACCGCGCGCTGGCGGGGGGCGAGGCCGACGTGATCAGCGCCTTCTCTTCCGACGGCCGGATCGCCGCCGACCGCCTCGTGGTGCTCGCCGACCCGAAGGGGGCCATCCCGCCCTACGACGCCGTGATCCTGGTCTCCCCGAAGCGTGCGGGCGACGCCCGACTGCTGGCCGCCCTGCGTCCGCTGGTCGGCGCGATCTCGGTGGAGGCCATGCGCGCCGCCAACTACAGCGTCGACCGCGACGACCGCAAGGCGAGCCCCGCGGAGGCCGCCCGGGCCCTTGAGGCCACGCTCGCGCGCTAGCGCGGCAGGTCCCGCTCCGGCGGCCAGGCGGGCCTGAAGCCCGGCCCGAGCGCCTGGTGCAGGAACCGGCCGAACGCCTTCCGCTGGCGGTTCCAGGCCCTGGTCGCCCCGGCCCACGGGGCGGGGAAGTAGTCGCCGTGCAGGCAGGGGTCCTTCGGCCCCTCGGCGATCTGGAACCAGCGGAGCTTCTCGCGGGCCGCGGAGTCGGGCTTCAGCGCCCTGGGGCCGTGGCGGCCGAGCGCGCGGGCCCGCGCCCTCTCGCCACGCCAGAGCGCCGCCTCGATGATGTTGCCGGCCGGATAGGCGAAGCCCAGCACCTCGTCGTCCGGGGAGCTGACCACCATGATCCGCTCCAGGACCTCGACCCCGGCGTGGTAGCGCGGGTTGTCCAGCTCGTCCTGGTCGGCGGCGGGCGCCGAGAGGATGGCCAGCTCGAAGGTGGCCTGCGGCGGCGGCCCGGACAGCACCGCCTGGGTGATGGTCTCCAGCACCACCCGCGCGCCCAGGCTGTGGCTGACGAAGGCGAAGCTCTCGGCCTGCGCGGCCGGCCCGCGCAGGAAGGCGCCGAACCGCCGCCCGGTCTCGCGCACGTCGCCCATCTCGAAGGGGTAGTTGATCGCCGGCAGGTACCAGTCGCCGGGCCACAGGATCGGGATCACCAGGTCGGCGCCGGTCACCGGCGGGAGGTTCAGCGCCGGCCCCAGGCCCAGCAGCTCCTGCGCCATGGCCCCGTAGCCGGCGTAGCCGTGGTCGCGGTCGACGTTGAAGCCGTGGACGATGAAGCAGACCCGCTTGTCGGCGAAGACGCCGGGCACGGCGCCCCAGTCCACCCGGCGCGCCTCGCCCGCCAGGAACCGGTCGCGCAGCGATTCCGGCCGCCGCCAGTCGGTGGTCTTGCCGACCGTTGGGAATTCCAGGAGCTCGCCCGCGGTGATGCCCTGGGCGTGGCGGCCGGACAGGTCGCGGAAGGACAGGACGTACACGCCTCAGCCCCGCGTCGCCGCGCCGACCTGCTTCCAGGCGCGCAGGGCCTCGGTGAGCGCGCTGGAGAGGTCCTTGGCGACCGGCGCCAGGGGCACCGCCGTAGCCCCGATCAGCAGGGCGGTGATCCACGAGTAGCCGCCGGTCTCGCCCACCCTGCAGGCCAGCCCCTCGCAGGCGACGCCGCGCATGCCGAGGTTGAAGAGGATCGACAGGATGAGCGCCGCCGCGCCGGCCAGCCACCGCGCGGTCGCCTGGTAGCGCTCCTCGGCCAGGGTGAAGGCGGCCCCGATCCGGCTGTCGAGCGCCACGCCGAACCGGCCGGCCATCACGGCCGCGTCGGCTGCCTGAGCGGGCGTGATCCTGGCGCCCGTGTGCTCGGCCTGCAGGGCCTTCACGAGGTCCATGGCCGCCTGGCGCCCGAGCCCCCAGGCCTGTTCCACGATGGCGACGGCGGAGTCGAAGTCCATCATCGGCAGCGCCAGGCGCACACCGTTGCGGATGGTCTCCGGGGCGCGGCCCGCGGCGCGCCCGTCGCGGTACTGCTGGGCCACGATCTGCTCGTAGCTGTCGCCGTAGGTAAACCGCAGGGCGGGCCCGTAGGCCTTGAGCAGCACGCTCACGCAGCCGAAGCCCACGAAGGGCAGGCCCCAGCGGCGGATCACCAGCGCCTTGCCGAAGGCCTCCACGACGCCGAACGCCGCCGTGCCCAGCGCCCCCACGGCGATGATGGCGGTGGCCAGCTTTTCCCAGTCTTCCATGCGATCCCCCGATCATCCGGAGGCTGCAGGCTACACGGCGGCACGCTGGGCGCGAGTCCTTTCGTTAACCATTTAGCCTTCCGTTAACCATGCCGGACGAAGGTGTCGGAGACCCGGCCAGCGGCCGATTCCGTAAGCTTTTCCGTGAGGACACCATGAACGGCGCCGAGGTTCTGGACGTCGGGCGCGACGCCATCTGGCTCACCATCCAGCTGTGCGCGCCGGTCCTCATCGTGGGCCTGGTGGTGGGCGTGGGCGTGGGCCTCTTCCAGGCGCTCACCCAGATCCAGGAAGCCACCCTCGTCTATGCGCCGAAGATCGTGGCCATCTTCGTGTCCCTGCTCGTCTTCCTGCCGCTGATGGGCGCGCTGATGAGCGGCTTCATGCGCCAGATCGCCGCCCGCATCTCGGCGATGTAGCGGAAAGGGGCAGGGCAGGGCCCGCCCATGGAAGCCTACGCCACAGCCCAGCAGGTCTACGCCGCCGGCCTCGTCTTCTCGCGCCTGGCGGCCATCGTCATGCTGATCCCCGGCATCGGGGAAGGGTTCATCCCGCCGCGGGTGCGCATGGCGCTGGCCTTCGTCATGGCGCTCCTGCTGTTCCCGGTGCTCGGCGGCAGCGTGCCGCCGGTGCCGGACGCCGTGAGCGGCGTGGCCGGGGCGGTGATCAAGGAGATCATGATCGGCCTCCTGATCGGCGGCATCCTGCGGCTCTTCATGCTATCGCTGGCCGCGGCCGGCGAGATCATCTCGATCCAGACGACCCTCGCCTTCTCGCAGACCGCCAACCCCGCCCAGGCCCAGCCGTCCACCACGCTCGGCACCTTCCTGGGGCTGATCGGCATCGTGCTGATCATGACCACCGGCCTGCACCACCTGTTCATCAGCGCGATCGTGAAGTCCTACCAGCTGTTCCCCTTCACCAAGCCGGTGATGGTCGCCGACGCCGGCCAGCTGGCGATCCAAACCGTCGGCGCCTCGTTCGCGCTCGGCCTGCAGCTCGCCGCGCCCGTGGTGGTCTTCTCGCTGATCTTCAACATCGCCACGGGCCTCGTCGGCCGGGTGATGCCGCAGTTCCAGATCTTCTTCGTCGCCTCGCCCCTGATGGTGCTGATGGGGCTGTCGATCTTCGCCCTCAGCCTGGGCGTGATCGGCGTCGTCTGGACCGATCGTTACCGCGATCTCCTCTCGCGCTTCGGAGCCTAGCCCGTGGCCGAGGAGAACGACGGCGCATCGAAGACAGAAGAACCTACCCCGCGAAAGCTAGAGCAGGCGCGGGCCAAGGGCGACGTCGCCAAGACCCCGGACCTGCCGCAGTTCCTCTCGTTCCTGGCCGCCGCCGCGGTGCTGGCGATCTCGGGCGGCTGGATGTGCCGCAACCTGGCCGCCGCCATGCTGCCCTACATCGCCGACCCCGACGGCATCGACATCACCGGCCAGGCCGCCGCCCAGGTGGCCCGCCAGGCGCTGACCGCCTCCGCCCCCCTGATCATCTCGGTGATCGTCGCGGCCGCCTTCGCCGGGTCCGCCGGGCACCTGGTCCAGACCGGGCTGATGTTCACGCCCGACAAGCTGAAGATGGACTTCCAGAAGGTCTCGCCCATGGCGGGCTTCAAGCGGATCTTCGGCATCGACGGCCTGATGCAGTTCGCCAAGTCGGTGGTGAAGATCATCGCCGTGGCCCTGTTGGCCTGGTGGATCCTCAAGCCGCACCTGTCGGCCATCACCCGCCTGGCCACCCTCGACCCCGTGCTGATGCTGCCGCTGATGGCCGACATCCTGAAGCGGCTGGTGTTCGCGGTGGCGGGGCTGCTGCTGGTGGTCTCCGGGGCCGACTGGTTCTGGCAGAAGCAGCGCTTCATGGCCCGCATGCGGATGACCAAGGAGGAGCTGAAGGAGGACTACAAGCAGTCCGAAGGCGACCCCCACGTGAAGGCGAAGCAGAAGCAGATGCGCATGACGCGCGCTCGCCAGCGGATGATGCAGGCCGTGCCGAACGCCACCGTGGTGGTCATGAACCCGACCCACTACGCGGTGGCGCTGAAGTACGAGCAGGGCGAGGACGAGGCCCCGCTCTGCGTGGCCAAGGGCCTGGACACGCTCGCCCTGAAGATCCGCGCCATCGCCGAGGAGGCCGGCGTGCCGGTGATCGAGGACCCGCCCCTGGCCCGCGCCCTCTACGCCGCGGTCGAGGTCGAGGAGATGATCCCGCCTGCCCACTACGAGGCGGTGGCCAAGATCATCGGCTTCATCCTGAACGCCGGCCGCAAGCCGGAGCGAAGGGCGAGGCCCCTGTGAACCGGAAGTTGAGCCGGCCCTGTGACAATCCGGGTGCTGTGAGAGAATGCGTATGAGTGATTCGATAGGGCTCGCCGCCCACCACCCGGAGACCACGTCGCGCGCCATGGCCGAGCCGAAAGCCAAGCGCCGCGGGTTCGACCCGCTCACCGCCGCAGCCGTGGTGTTCTTCCTGCTGGCCGTGGGCTTCGCGGCCGCGCCCGCGCTGAACGCCGGACCGGCGACGCTCGCCGGCCTCCTGCTGCTCATCGGCCTGGCCGGTGTCGCCACGCTCGGCCTCTTCGTCCTGCGCGGCCAGCCCGAGCCGGTCAGCGAGAGCGAGCCCGGGGCCGACAAACTCATCGAGGCCCTGACCGAGCCCGCCGCCATCGCCGCGCCCGACGGCCGGGTGCAGGCCGCCAACGCCGCCTGGAAGAAGGTGCTGGGCGGCGCAAACCGTCTGCCGAAGACCGGCTCCTCGGCGGCCAGCCTGTTCGCCGCCCTGGGCGCCGCGCGCCGGGGCGAGACCGGGCGCGCATCGATCCGCACCAATGGGACCGAGCACGAGGCCCTGGTCTCCCCGCTCGGCGCCCGCCGCTTCCTGGTCCGCCTCGCCGGCCATGGCCAGACCCTGGCGCTGCCCGCGGCCGCGCTGGAGGTGATCAACGCCGTCTCCACCGCCCGGAGCCCGCCGCCCAAGGTGCTGGACGCCTTCGCCGCCGCCTCGCCGTTCGGCGCGGCCCTGCTGGAGGGCAAGGATCCGTTCGAGGCGAAGATCCTGGAGGGCAACCCGGCCCTGAAGGCCGTCGCCGGCGGCGGCGAGGTCGGCCAGGCGTTCGGCGAGCTGATCGAGCCCGCCTCCCGCGCCGACGCCGCCCAGCGGCTGGCGGCCGGCGGCCATGTGGGCGCCCTGGAGGTGCGGCTGGCGCACGACGCGGCCCGCATCGCCCACCTGTACCTGTCGAAGTCGGATGGCCGATGGGTGGCCTACCTCGTCGATGTCTCCGAGCAGAAGCAGATCGAGCTGCAGCTCGCCCAGAGCCAGAAGATGCAGGCCATCGGCCAGCTGGCGGGCGGCGTGGCCCACGACTTCAACAACCTGCTCACCGCCATCTTCATGCAGCTCGACGTGCTGGCCTCGCGCCACCCGGTGGGCGATCCCTCCTACGAGGGCCTGAACGAGATCCGCCAGACCTCGACCCGCGCCGCCGACCTCGTGCGCAAGCTGCTGGCCTTCTCCCGCAAGCAGACGGTCCAGCGCGAAGTCCTCGACCTCGGCGAACTGATCAGCGAGTTCGAGGTCCTGCTGCGCCGGGTGCTCTACGAGGACGTCAAGCTCGTCACCGACTACGGCCGAAACCTGCCGCAGGTGAAGGCCGACCGGGGCCAGCTCGAGACCGCGGTGATGAACCTGGCGGTCAACGCCCGGGACGCCGTGCGCGCCCATGGCGGCGGCCAGGTGACGATCCGCACCGCGCGCCTGAGCCAGGAACAGGCCCAGCAGATGGGTTATCCCGGCGCGCAGGGCGACCAGGCGCTGATCGAGGTCTCCGACGACGGTCCCGGCATCGCGCCCGAGATCATGGAGAAGATCTTCGAGCCCTTCTTCACGACCAAGCCGGTGGGCGAGGGGACGGGCCTCGGCCTTGCCACCGTCTACGGCATCGTCAAGCAGTCGGACGGCTGGATCAGCATCGACTCCCGCCCGGGGGAAGGCGCGGCCTTCCGCATCTTCCTGCCGGTCCACGTGCCCTCGGCGGTCTCGCCGCCGGTCCAGCCCGTGCAGCCCAAGCGGCCGGTGGCCCGCGACCTCTCCGGCGCCGGCCGGATCCTGTTCGTCGAGGACGAGGACGCGGTGCGGGGCGTCGCCGCCAAGCTGCTCCGGGCCCGCGGCTACGAGGTCATCGAGGCGGCTTCCGGCGAGGAGGCCCTCGAGCTCTGCGAGGAGCATGCGGGCCAGATCGACCTGATGATCTCCGACGTGGTCATGCCCGGCATGCAGGGTCCGGACCTGCTCAAGCAGGCGCGCGGCTACCTGGGCGCGGCGCCCGTGATGTTCATCTCGGGCTATGCAGAGAGCGAGTTCTCGGACCTGCTGGAGGGCGAGACCAACGTCTCCTTCCTGCCCAAGCCGATCGACATCAAGACCCTGGCCGAGCGCGTGAAGCAGGAGCTGCAGAAAGCGGCCTGACGCCGCACTTGCCTTGGCGCGGGCGCGGCTCCAAGACTCGGGCAAGCACCCGCGACAAGACCTCCGCCCGTGTCAGACCTGTCCGTCCGCGCCCGTCCGCTCTCCGTCTCCGCCGCCTTCAGCCGCGCGGTGGAGGCGACGCAGGCCGGCGAACCGGCGGAGGCCGAGAGGCTCTACCGCGCGATCCTCGCCGTCTTTCCCGCGCCCGAGGCGTTCCGCAACCTCGCCCTCCTGCTCGAGCAGCAGGGCCGGGTCGCCGACGCCGAGGCCGTCTACCGGGCCGCCCTGCGTTCCGCGCCGGACGATCCGGTGGCCCAGCTGAACTTCGGCTGCATGCTGCTCCGGGAGGGCCGCTACGCCGAGGGCTGGCCGCTGTTCGAGGCCCGCTTCGCCCGGCCGGGCGCCCATCCCAAGCCGCGCCTGTCCTTCCCGGAGTGGCGGGGCGAGCCGGTGGACTCGCTGCTGATCTGGCGCGAGCAGGGCCTGGGCGACCAGATCCAGTTCGCCCGATACGCGCGGCTGCTGAAGGACTGCGGAGTCCGCGTCACCCTGGCCTGCGATCCGGCGCTCACCCGCCTCTTCGCCCCGCTCGGCGTGGAGCTGCTGCCCGTCGAGGGCAAGATCGCCGTGCCGCGCCACGACGCCTGGGTGATGTCCGGCTCCCTGCCGCTGCGCCTCGGCGCGACTCTCGAGACCATACCGCCCGCCCCCTACCTGCCGGGGGCCGCGGGCGGCCGGGGGATCGGTGTCGCGACCCGCGGCAACCCGGCCCAGCCCAAGGACCTGATGCGCTCGCTCGACGCCTCGGCCGCCCGCGAGCTGCTCTCGTGGCCGGGGGTCCGCAACCTGCACCCGGACGACACCGGCTCGCGCGACATGGAGGAGACCGCCCGGATCATCGACGGGCTGGAGCTGGTGATCAGCGTCTGCACCTCCGTGGCGCACCTGGCCGGCGCCATGGGCAAGCCGTGCTGGGTGCTGCTGGCCCACGACGCCGACTGGCGCTGGCTGCGGGGACGCTCGGACAGCCCCTGGTATCCGACCGTCCGCCTGTTCCGCCAACCGGCTCCGGGCGACTGGGCGAGCGTCCTGGCCGACGTCCGCCGCGCCCTGGACTCCCGCGGATGAGCCTCTCGGCGCAGCTCCGCAAGGACTGGCCGCCCCTGCCTTACGACGCCTGGGCCGAGACCGCCGCGACCCTGCACCTGTGGACCCAGGTGGTGGGAAAGGTGCGCATGGCGCTCACCCCGCCGGTGAACCACTGGTGGCACGTGCCGCTCTATGTGAGCCCCCGCGGCCTCACCACCTCGGCGATCCCGGACCGCGGCCGCAGCTTCGAGATCGAATTCAACTTCCTCGACCACCGGCTCGACATCACCTGCAGCGACGGCGCACGCGAGCGCCTGGACCTGCGGCCCATGACGGTCGCCGAGTTCCACGCGGCGCTGATGGCGGCGCTGGAGCGCCTGGGCGTCCGCGTCCGCATCTGGACCACGCCGTGCGAGCTGCCCGACCCGGTTCCGTTCGAGCGGGACCGCGCGCATCGCGCCTATGACGCCGAGGCCGTGCAGCGCTTCTGGCGCGTGCTCGTGCAGGCCGACCGGGTGATGAAGGTCTTCCGCGGCCGTTTCATCGGCAAGTCGAGCCCGGTGCACTTCTTCTGGGGCAGCTTCGACCTGGCGGTGACCCGCTTCTCCGGCCGTCGGGCCCCGCCGCATCCCGGCTCGGCGATCCTCCCGGCCTCGGTAAGCCTCGAAGCCTACTCCCACGAGGTGTCGAGCTGCGGCTTCTGGCCCGGCGGCCCGGGGCAGGAGCCGGTGTTCTACGCCTATGCCTATCCGGAGCCGCGGGGCTTCCGCGACGCCCACCTGACCCGCCTGTCGACCTACGACGCGGCGCTCGGCGAGTTCGTCCTGCCCTACGAGGCCGCGCGTCTGTCGCGCGCGCCGGACTTCGCCATCCTCAACTTCTTCCAGTGCGCCTACGAAGCCGCCGCCGACCTCGGCGGCTGGCCGCGCGCCGAGCTGGACCGGAGGTCCCCATGAGCGAACCCGTCCCCGTCCGCCGCCGTCCGCCCGCCGCAGCCTTCGGCGCCGGGGCCCTGGGCGCCGCGGCCCTGGGCGCGTTGGCCCTGGGCGCGCTGGCCATCGGACGCCTGGCGGTCGGCCGCATGACGATCGGCCGCCTCCGCGTCCGCCGCCTGGAGGTGGACGAACTGGTGGTCCGCAAGGTCGGCGCGCCGAAGCGCTAGCCGTTTCGGCCGCTCCCCTTTCCTCCAGGCGCCTTGCATCGCGGCCCGCAAGGCGCGAGCGTCTGCGGATTAGAACCAAAGACATTTCGGAGGAACGTGATGGGTGAGGCTCGCATCAATCCCAATGGCTCGCTCAAGGGCCGCAACGCCATCGTCACCGGCGCCAGCCGCGGCATCGGCGAGGCCATCGCCGCCCGGCTCGCCATGGAGGGCGCCCGCGTCGTCTGCTCGGCCCGCACGGCCGAGACCGGCGAGAGCAAGCTGCCCGGCACCCTGCACGCCACCGTCGACCGGATCCGCGCCGCCGGCGGCGAGGCGACCTTCATCCGCGCCGACCTCTCCTCGGAAGAGGACCGCGAACGCCTGGTGCGCGAGGCCGTGGAGGCCTACGGCCCGGTGGACATCCTGGTGAACAACGCCGCCGTCACCTTTTTCATCCCCGTGGAGACCTTCCCGGAGAAGCGCTTCAAGCTGATGATGGAGGTCCAGGTCTGGGCGCCGTTCCACCTCTCACAGCTCGTGCTGCCATCGATGCGGGAGCGGAGGCAGGGCTGGATCGTCAACATCTCCTCGCCGGCCGGCCTGCATCCGAAGCTGCCCTTCGCGCGCGGCCGCGGCGGCACGGTCTACGGCATGTGCAAGGCGGCCCTGGAGCGGTTTACCACGGGGCTGGCCTCCGAGGTCTATGACGACAACATCGCCGTCAACGTGGTCTCCCCCGGCCTGGTGGACACGCCCGGCGTGGCCGTCCACGGCCTGATCAACGAGGCCACCCGGGACCGCGTCCAGCCGATCGAGTACATCGCCGAGGCGGTCTACCGCCTGGCCTCGGGCGACCCGAAGACCATGACCGGCCGCATCGACTACGCGGAGCCCTTCCTGAAGGAGCTCAGCATCCAGCCCGCCGAGCTGGTCTGAGAGACGCCCATGATCGAGCAGACGATCGAGATCCCCACCAAGGATGGGGCGACGACCACCTTCATCGTCCATCCGGAGCGGGAGGGGCCGCATCCGGTCGTCCTGTTCTTCATGGACGCCCCGGCGATCCGCGAAGAGCTGCGCGACATGGCCCGCCGCATCGCCACGGTGGGCTACTACGTCATGCTGCCCAACCTCTACTACCGGCGCGGCGTCATGGAGCTGGCCGACCTCCCGCCGCTGCCGGAGGAGGCGGCGCGGGCGCGGATGTTCGACCTGATGGGCTCGCTGACGATCCCGGGGGTCATGGATGACGCCGACGCCCTGCTGGACTTCGCCGACCGCGACCTCGCTGCGGGCAAGGGGCCGATCGCCACCCTGGGCTACTGCATGAGCGGCCAGTACGCGATCAACTACGCGGCGCGGAATCGGGAGCGGGTGGGGGCGGCGGCCTCGATCTACGGGGTCCAGCTGGTCACCGACCAGGACGACAGCCCGCACCTCGTCGCCCAGAAGGCGCGGGCCGAGCTCTATTTCGCCTGCGCCGAAACCGATCGCTGGGCGCCGCTGGAGATGGTCGAGGCCCTCGACGCCTCGGTGAAGCAGGGCCGCGCCCGGGCGGAGGTGGAGCTCTATCCCGGCGTCGAGCACGGCTTCGCCTTCCCGCAGCGGGCGGCCTACGACAAGCCGTCCGCCGAACGCCACTGGGAACGGCTGTTCGCCCTGTGGCGTCGCAACCTCGGCTGATTTCCCCATGATTTCATGTGGCTGGCGCTAGAAGAGCGCTGGCTTTACCGTCGTTAATCCAGATATCACCTTGATTTTCGAGGCGATCATCTCCATATCACCGAGATCAAATCGTGATCTGGATCTCTCGGCAATCTGGACCTGGTCGTAGACTTCGGTTCCGGGCGCCCCGTCCGACCCTGTCCGAAAATTGATCTCCTGGCCTGATCGGGCTCAAGAGAACTCGGAGGGCGAATGACGACGCAGAAGTCAGAAATCCGCGCGGTCGAATACCGGGCCCGCGCCGAGGCGTCCGCCCAGGCGGCCCAGGGCTGCGGCCTCGACCGCATCCGAGAACAGCACGAGCGCGCCGCCGCCGTCTGGGCCGATCTGGCCGAGGCGGAAGAGCGTCGCGCCCGCAACGGCCGCGTCTTCCTGGGCGCGGCGACCTCCTAAAGGATCGAATGAGAAACGCCCTCCGAGACGGTTTCAACGACCGCCTGCAAGCCCAGGCCGACGCCCGCAAGGCGCTCCTGGCCAAGTTCCAGCCCAAGCCCACCGTCACCGATCCGCAGATCGCCGAACGGGCCGCGCAGCGCGCCGCCGAGCTGACCCGTGTGCGCCTCGACCGCGCCGACGCCCGCGCCGCGCGCAAGCAGGCCGCCGAGGACGCCGTCGTCGCCGCGCGTGAGGCCGACGAGGCCGTCGCCGCCGCCGCCCTCGACGCCAAGCGCGGCGAGCGCAAGGAGCGCAAGGCGCTGACCAAGGCCGAGGCCAAGGCCAAGCGGGACGCCCGCTACGCCGCCCGCAAGGCCCGCAAGTAACGGCCGCACAGGCCATCCTCAAGCACGAAAGGATTCCGCTTGGCGAAGGAAGAGCTCGTCGAATTCGACGGCCAGATCACCGAACTCCTGCCCGAGGGCCGCTTCCGCGTGCGCCTCGAGAACGATCACGAGATCCTGGCCTACACGGCCGGCAAGATGAAGAAGAACCGCATCCGCTCCATGGTCGGCGACCGGGTGACGGTCGAGATGACCCCCTACGACATGGATCGCGGGCGGATCACCTACCGCCACAAGCCCGAGGGCGCGCGGGTGGGCTCGGGCGCGCCGCGTCCGCAGTACCGCCGGCGCTGACGGCCGGAAGGCGCGGGGCATGGCGGACCTGACCGAGGCGGAGGTGCGCTGCCTGCGCAACCTCGCCCAGAAGCAGGCGGGCTCCGTGACCGCCTTCCTCAACATCGGCGACGCCCAGCGGCTGACGGAGCTCGGCTTCGCCAGCCGCAGCCGCCAGGGCTGGGACATCACCCCGGAAGGCTCGGCCTACCTGGCGCGCCTCGACCCGGGGCCGACCTCAGGCGGCGGCGGCGGGGACGTCGTCCCCTTCTAGGCCTCGCGGCGCCGCTGCTGGACCACCGGCGGGACCCAGCCGGGCTCCAGGGCCTTGGCCGGGTGCGAGCCGGTGACCTGGCCCATGAATGGCGCCCAGATGTCGTAGCCCAGGAGCTGCTTCAGCCGGGGCGACATCGCCGCCAGCTGCTCGCGCGGGATTCCCAGATAGAAGTTCTCCTGCGTCCGCGCCCACGGCTCGCAGTACTGGTTGGTGAAGGCCAGCCTCGGCCGCGCGCTGCGGTTCGCCCCGCCCCGGTGCAGCAGGGTCCCGGCGAACACCACAGCCGCCCCCGAGGGGATCACCATCGGCGTCACCAGCCCTTCCAGCTCGTCGCGCCGCGCCTCGATGTCGGCCTGGGTCCACAGATGGCTGCCGGGGACGATCTCGGTGCCGCCGTTCTCCGCGGTGAAGTCGTCCACCGCGACTATGACGGTGTAGCTGATCGCCGGCCGCGGCCGCGGAACACGGTAGAAGCCATCGTCCACATGGATGTCCTGCGCCGTCTCGCCCGGATGGATGCAGATCGCCTGGCTGGCGGTGAGCAGGAAGCCCGGCTGCAGGAACCGGCCGAGCAGCGCCATCAGCCGCGGCTCCTCGGTCAGGTCCTCGAACACCCTGCCGCGCGCCACGAGCGTGTAGACCCGCTCGGTGCGGAAGCCCTCGAAGTCGTTGCGGCCGTGGTGGCTGCCGAGGTAGGGCGCGAGGGCCTCGCGCACGGCCGCCACGGTGGCGGCGTCAAGGAACTCCTCGATGACGGTGTAGCCCTGCGCGGCGATCCGCTCTGCATGCGCGCCCGCGTCGAAACTCTGGGTGGCGACATCCATGGCCGAATTCCTCCCGGTTCCTTCTACCCTGGTCGCCGCCGCGGAAGCCAACGGTTGCACGGCGCCGCCAGCGGCGCTGAAAGGCCTGCCAGAAGCGCTCGGCTTGCCTCGGGCCGGGACGAGGGGGATGGTTCGCCGAGAACGGAGGACGCCCCATGGCCCAGCCCCTGAAGATCCGCCGCCTGGCCGGCGCCCTCGGCGCGGAAATCTCCGGCGTCGATCTCTCCCAGGACCTGCCCGACGAGACCATCGCCGCCATCCGCCGGGCCTTGGTCGAGCACCAAGTGATCTTCTTCCGCGACCAGGATCTGACGCCCGCCCGCCAGACAGCCTTCGGCGCCCGCTTCGGCCCGCTGAACATCCACCCCTATGTGGCCGGCATGGCCGATCACCCGGAGGTCATGGAGATCGTCAAGGAGCCGGAGGACCGGATCAACTTCGGCGGCGGCTGGCACTCCGACATGAGCTTCCTGCAGACGCCGGCGATCGGCTCGATTCTCTACGCCGTCCAGGTGCCGGAGTTCGGCGGCGACACCCTGTTCGCCAGCCAGGCGGCCGCCTACGACGCCTTGTCGCCGGGCCTGAAGGCGACGCTCGAGACCCTGAGCGCCGTCCATTCGGCCAGCCGCGAATACTCGGCCCAGGGCCACTCCGCCCAGAAGCGCAAGGGCATGAGCGTGGCCGAGGCCGATGGCTACGTGGGCGAGTACGTCCACCCGGTGGTGCTCACCCATCCCGAGACGGGCCGCAAGGCGCTCTATGTGAACCCCGCCTTCACGCTCAGGATCGATGGCTGGAAGACCTCGGAGTCCAAGGCCCTCCTCGACTACCTGTTCAACCACTGCCGCTACGAGGGCTTCACCTGCCGCTTCACCTGGGCGGCGGGCTCGGTGGCCTTCTGGGACAACCGCTCGGTCTGGCACTTCGCCCTGAACGACTATCCCGGCCAGCGCCGCCACATGCGCCGTGTCACCGTCGATCCCTGGCCGGCCATGGCCGAGCAGGCGCGCGAGGTGGAGCTGGCCCGGGCGGGCTAGAGGATGAAGTCGCTGCCGATCATGGTGTAGCTGCCCACCAGCGAGACCGTCATGTCGCTTTGCCGGTCGCCATCCACGTCGAACTCGAGCACCGTGAACACGCCGCCGGGCTCGGCCCCGTTGGCATCAAAGCGGTAGTAGCTGATCTCGCCGGCGCGGCCGGTGAAGGAGCCGTCGCCGAGGAAGCGGAAGGCCTGGTCGCCCGCGACGTTGTGGTTCGCGTCGATGGCCGAGACGTCGATCTTGTCGCTGTAGTGGGTGAAGTCGTAGATGTTGTCGACGGCCTCGCCGCCGGCGACGTCGTCGATGGTGACCGAGTTGAACTGGAACCGGTCGTCGCCCGCGCCGCCATAGAGCTGATCGGGACCCGCGCCGCCGACCAGGGTGTCGCGGCCTGCGCCGCCCCGCAGCAGGTCCTGACCCCCGTCGCCGAACAGCTTGTCGTTGCCGTCCCCGCCGTTCAGCGTGTCGTGCCCGGCGCCGCCGTTCATGACGTCGGCGCCGGCCCAGCCGTCGGCCTTGTCGTTGCCGTCCCTCATATAAAACGTGTCGTTGTTGCTGGTGCCGTGGACGTCGTCCGCGCCGTTGGTGCCGTCGATCCGAGCCATGTCCGCCCTCTGCTCTGCAGGTTCTGGAGGGCTCAACTTCTACCGGTGACGCTTCGTTCCACAGTCGATTGTGGCGTAAATTAGGTATTCGCGCCGCGATCCTGACACGAAGACCTACGCGTTGTTCAAAACGATCTGCGGGCGCTTGTTCGGCGAGGCTGTCGTGTCCGGGCGGGTGTTCAGACCTCGGGCGCGGCGAGCCAGGCCAGCGCCCCCTTCGCCGCCGCGACGCCGCTCGCGAAGCTCGCCTGCAGCAGGTAGCCGCCGGTCGGCGCCTCCCAGTCCAGCATCTCCCCGGCCGCGAACACGCCCGGGTGGGATTTCAGCATCAGCTGGTCGTCGACCGCCTCCAGCTTCAGCCCGCCGGCCGTGGAGATCGCCCGGGCGATCGGCTGCACGCCGGTCAGCCGCAGCGGCGCGGCCTTGATCAGCCGGGCGAGCGCCGCGGGCTCCGCCGGCAGGTCCTTGCCGGCCGTCTCGCGCAGCAGGTTCACCTCCAGCGGCGACAGATTCAGCGCCTTGCGCAGCTGGTTGGCCAGGCTCTCGCCCTTGCGCGGCCGCAGCAGATTCTGGGTGAGCCTGCCGACCGTCTGATCGGGCCGCAGGTCCACCGTCACCACCGCGGCGCCGTGGGCCTCGATGGCGTCGCGGATCGGGGCGGAGAGCGCGTAGACCGCGCCCCCCTCCAGCCCGTAGCGGGTGACCACCCCGTCGCCCCGCGCGACCTGGCCCTCGAAGTCGAGGCCCACGTTCTTCAGCGGCTGGCCCTCGAAGCGGTCGCGGAAGATCGGGCTCCAGGCCACGTCGAAGCCGACGTTCGACGGCCGGAACGGCGTCACCGCCCCCTCGAACCGCCCGGCCCAGGCGCCGTCGGAGCCCAGCCTTGGCCAGCTTGCCCCGCCCAGCGCCAGGACGGTGGCGTCCGCCCTGACCGTCGTCTCCCCGTCGGGCGTGCGGAACCGCAGGGCGCCGCCGGCGTCCCAGCCCAGCCATTCCCACCGGGTGCGAAGACCCACGCCCAACGCGGCCAGCCGGCCGAGCCAGGCGCGCAGCAGCGGCGAGGCCTTCAGCGCCCGGGGGAACACCCGCCCCGACGAGCCCACGAAGGTCGGCTGGTCCAGCCCCTCGGCCCAGGCGGTCAGGGCCGAAGGCGGGAAGGCTTCGATCATCGGGCGCAGCCGGGCCGCGGCCGCGCCATAGCGCCGGACGAAGGCTTCGAAGTCCTCCGAATGGGTCAGGTTCAACCCGCCGCGGCCGGCCATCAGCAGCTTGCGGCTCGCCGACGGCATCTTCTCGTAGACCGTGACACGGCAGCCTGCCTGCGCGAGCACCTCGGCCGCCATCAGCCCCGCGGGCCCCGCGCCGATGACCGCGACGCTGTTCATCGCCGCCCCGCCGCCGCCGCGACCGCATGGGGCAGGGCGGCGGCCAGCAACTCCACGCGGCGCCGCTGGGTGTCGCCCGCAAGGAAACCGACTGGCGCGTCCGGGTCCACGCCGGCCACCTCGTTCGTTCCGTCGGCCCTCAGCCTGAGGCAGTCAGGCATGGTGACCTGTGCGCCGCTGTTCCTGAGCCTGACCGGCCCCGCCGAGGTCATGTGCCCGCAGCCGGCTCCGCCGGTGTGAGCGCCGACGATCACCGCGGCGCCGGCGTCCTGCAACATGGCGGCGAACAGCTCGCTGGACGAGCCGGACCCCTCGTCCACCAGCACCAGCAGCGGCCCGCGCCAGACCGGCTCCACAGCCGGGAACCGTGCCTGGGGCGCGGCCACGCTGACCCAGTCCGGCCGCGGGGCGCCGGGACCGGGCAGGGGACCCTCGTAGACCGGCTCCATGACGATCGCCGTGCAGGCGATCGGCTCGCCGCGCCAGAGCGGGCCGCGGTCGCAGGGGACGCGCGCCTCCGCCTGGGCGGCCTGCAGCGCGGCGGCGAAGCGCGCCAGCGCCGACCGCTCGGCCCCGCGGCTGCGGCGCAGACCCGTCTCCGCCTCCGCCAGCCGGTCGGCGAGCTCCTTCGCGGTGGCCTCGGCGCGGATCAGCCCCGCCGGCGGCCGGCGCACCGGCCTGTCGGTCACCAGCTTCGCCAGCACCACCGAGCTGTCGTCTCCGCCGCCGTTGCCGGCCACGTCCACCAGCAGCACGTCCGGCCGCTCGGCGGCGACGGCCTCCAGCTGCTCGCGGAGGCCCTGCACGAAGGCTCCCTCGGCGAGCGTCTGCAACCGCGCGCGGCAGGCGTCGTCGCACGGGCTCTGCGGCGTCAGCCGCGCCTGCGCGATCAGCCGGTCGCAGAGCGCCGGCAGGCCCTGGTAGCTGAACAGCGGAACCTGCAGCACGCCCACCCGGCGACCCGCGCTCTCCACGACACCTGCCGTGAACAGGGCGTCGGCGGCGCCCACCCTGCGGAAGCCCGGAAGCTGAGGCGCGATCCCCGGCGTGTCCGGATCGAAGTAGTCGAGCCGTTCACAGAGCGCGGGTTCGGCCGGAGCCTGCCCCTGGGACGCCGCAGGGCGGGGCCAGCGCAGCTCCAGGTGACCGTCGCGGAAGCCTTCCACGAACCGGTCCAGCGCCCGGCGCGCCTCATAGTCGTTGCGCGCCCGGCCGAGCCGCGCCCTGGCCCGGCTGTAGGCGGCAGGTAGGTCCATCCCCCGCGCCGCCGCCCATTCCAGGTTCGGGTAGCGCGCTGTCATGGCGTCGCGGAGCTGGTCCAGATCCGCCACCCACGGCGCCGGATCGAAGGTCGCCGGCTGGGCCGCGGCCGCCGTCCCGCCACTCAGGAGCAGGGCCGCGGCGATCAGGGCCCCCCGCAGGCGCACCTGGCCTAGACCCCCGCCATGGCCAGTACGGCCGCGAGGCCCACCGCCTGGCCGCGCACCGACTGGGTCTTCTCCACGTCGATCCATTCGTCCACGGCGTGCGCCCGGCCGCCCGTGCCGCCGGAGCCGATGGTCACTGCCGGGATGCCCAGGCTGATGGGCATGTTGGAATCCGTGGAGCTGGCGCCCAGGATCGGCGTGTAGCCGGCCGCCTTCACCGCCGCGGTGGTCGCCCGCACGATCTCTGCGTCCTCGCGGGTGGCGCCCGTCGGCCGGTCGCCGATCAGCTTCACGTCCGCGCTGACCTCGCCGAAGCGGGTGTTGCGGGCCTTGTTCTCGGCCGCGACGGCGCCCTTCACAATCTCCAGGAAGCGGGCGTCGAGCTTGGCCAGCTCCTCCTTGCTCTCCGAGCGCATGTCCACCTCCAGCCAGATGGCGTCGGGGATGGAGTTCACGCTCGTGCCGCCGCCCACCACGCTGGTCGCATAGGTGGTCTTCGGCTTGGCGGGCGTGGTGATCTTGTTCATCTCGACCACGGTGGTCCCCATGGCGGCCATAGGGTTCACGACCCCATAGGCCCCGTAGCTGTGGCCGCCCGGCCCCTTGAAGGTCACGCGGTAGCGCCGAGAGCCGACGGCGCCGTAGGTCACCCGCTCGGCCGAGGTCCCGTCCATGGAGAAGAAGGCCCTGATGCGGTCCTTGTACTTGCCCTTGGTGAAGAGGTGGCGGACCCCGCGCAAGTCGCCCGGGCCCTCCTCGCCGACGTTGCCGACGAACAGGATGTCGCTCTTTGTCCTGATCTTCGCCGCGTCCAGCGCGCGGACATAGGCCAGCAGCACGGCCAGCGAGTGGGTGTCGTCGCCGACGCCCGGGGCGTGCAGCTTGGTCCCGTCGCGCCGCACCTTGATCGGCGTGCCTTCGGGGAAGACGGTGTCCAGGTGCGCGGCCAGCACGACCACCTTGCCGCCGGCCGGGCCCGTGCCGCGGCGCAGGCCCATGACATTGCCCTCCGCGTCCATCTCCACGTCCGTCAGGCCGTGCGCCTTCAGCATCTCCATGTAGGCCTTGGCGCGCGCCTCCTCCTTGAAGGGCGGGGCGGGAATCTCCGTCAGCGCGATAGTGTCGGCCACCGTCTGGTCGTGGGTCCGGTCGAGCGTCGCCACGGCCGCCTTGAAGGGCGCGCTGGCGACCAGCCGCTGGACGGTCTGCTCGGGCCCGCCACGCCCCTGCGCCACCGCGCCGCTGGAGAAGGTCAGGGCGAGGACGGCGGCGGCGAGCACGGGACGCGGCGCGGAGAACATCGGTCGGGAATCCTTGGCTGGAAGCGGACGTATTTGAGCCGATCTGCGCGCGCGGGACCAGCGGGCAGGGGGAAGTCCTTGCGCATTACCGGAATTTAACGGCGAGAGCCTTGCGCGCGGCTTGCGGCCTTGCGCCCCGGACCCTTAAGCCTTCCGGTCACAAACGTAACATTGGGGGGACGCTCATGCTGAGCCGTCGAAATCTCCTGCTCTCCGCCGGCGCCACCGTCGCGCTCGCGGGCTGCGCCACCGCCTCGCCGGGCGTCGTCACCGCGCCGCCGCCACCGACCCCGGCCGCCCCGCCGCCGCCCACGCCGCAGGCGCAGCTCTCCGCCTACATGGACCAGGTGTTCCGCGAGGCGCTGGACGACAGCCCGCAGTTCGTCACCAGCCTCGGCCTCGACAAGGACGACCGCGCCGCCGCCAAGGCCCGCCTGGACGACGCCTCGCTTGCCGACCTCGCCCGCGACAAGGCGCTCACCGCCGACCAGCTCCGCCGCCTGAAGGCCATCCCGCGTGAGCCGCTCACCGGCATGGCGGCGGTCAACTACGACACCCTGCTGGCCACCCTCGAGGTCACCGACGAGGGCAACCGCAAGTTCCAGTACGGCTACCAGGGCGCGGGCCAGCCCTACGTGCTCTCCCAGCTCACCGGCGCCTACCAGAGCGTCCCCGACTTCCTGGGCACCCAGCACACCATCGAGACCAAGGCTGACGCCGACGCCTACCTGTCGCGCCTCGACGCCTTCGCCACCCAGATGGACCAGGAGCTGGAGCGCGCCCGCCACGACGTAGGCCTGGGCGTGATCCCGCCGGACTTCGTGGTCGAGCGCTCGCTCACCCAGATGGCCGGCCTGGTGGGCCCGGCCGATCGCTCGCCGCTGGTCACCTCGGTCGCCACCCGGGCGAAGGAGAAGGGGATCGCTGGCGACTACGCCGGCCAGGCCAGCCTGATCTACCGCGACAAGGTCGTCCCGGCCCTGCAGCGCCAGATCGCCTTCATGAAGGAGATCCAGCCGCGCGCCGTGCACGACGCCGGCGCCTGGCGCCTGCCCGACGGCGAGGCCTATTACGACGTGGCGCTGCGCGGCTCGACGACGACCACCCTGTCGCCGGACGAAATCCACCAGATCGGCCTCGACCAGGCCCGCGAGCTCTCGGCCCGCGCCGACGTCCTGCTGAAGAAGGCCGGCTACAGCCGCGGCACGGTCGGCCAGCGGATCCAGGCGCTCTACAGGGACAAGAAGTACCACTACCCCAACACCGACGCCGGCAAGGAGAAGCTGCTCGCCGACCTGAACGCCCAGGTGAAGGTGATGAGCGCCCGGCTGCCGCAGATGTTTGCGACGCTCCCCAAGGCGCCGGTGGAGGTCCGCCGGGTGCCGAAGTTCATCGAGGCCGGCGCGCCGGGCGGCTACTACAACCAGCCCACCCTCGATGGCTCGCGGCCGGGGATCTACTGGATCAACCTGCGCGACACGGCCGAGAACCCCACCTGGACCCTGCCCACCCTGACCTACCACGAGGCGGTGCCGGGCCATCACATGCAGCTCGCCCTGCAGCAGGAGGCGGACCTGCCGATGATCCGCCGGGCGATGTTCTTCTCCTCCTACGGCGAGGGTTGGGCGCTCTATGCCGAGCAGCTCGCCCAGGAGATGGGCGTCTATGCGGACGACCCGCTGGCGGAGGTGGGCTACCTGCAGTCGTCGCTGTTCCGCTCGGCCCGCCTGGTGGTCGACACCGGCCTGCACTTCAAGCGCTGGAGCCGCGAGAAGGCCATCGACACCATGACCTCGATCGACGGCTCGCCCCGCAGCGCCGCCACCACCGAGATCGAGCGCTACTGCGTGTGGCCCGGCCAGGCCTGCAGCTACATGGTGGGCAAGCTCACCTGGGTCCGGCTGCGGGACAAGGCGAAGGCCGCCCTCGGCCCGCGCTTCGACCTGCGCCAGTTCCATGACGCCGGCCTGCTCGCCGGCGCCATGCCGCTGACGGTGCTGGAGGCCCGCATCGACCAGTACATCGCCTCCGCACGGGCTTGATCGAGGGAATGAAGATGAACGCCATCGACCGCCGCGCCTTCCTGCTCACCACCGGCGCGGCGGCGCTGGCGGGACCCGCGCTCGCGCAGGGCTCGGCCGAGGACGCCAAGCTCCGCGCCCTCCTCGACGCCATGTACGAGGAGAACCTGGCGGCCTCGCCCGAGGCGGTCACGCGCCTGGGTCTCGACAAGGGCGCCCGCGCCGCCGCCAAGTCGCAGCTCGACGGGGAATCGCTGAAGGACCTCGCCGAGGACCGCGCCCGCAACGCCGGCCAGCTCCGCCGCCTGGAGCAGATCGAAGGCGGCAAGCTCTCGCCGCGCAGCCGCTCGGACTGGGAGACCGTCCTCTTCACCGCCCGCACCAACGCCGAGGGCGCGAAGTTCGACTACGGCGACGCCTTCGGCCAGCAGCCCTACGTCCTCTCCCAGCTCACCGGGGCCTACCAGGACAAGCCGGACTTCCTGGGCACCCAGCATTCCATCGAGACCAAGGCCGACGCCGACGCCTACCTGTCGCGCCTGGAGGCCTTCGCCACCGTGATGGACGAGGAGGTGGAGCGCGTCCGCCGCGACGTGGCCGAAGGCGTCGTCCCGCCCGACTTCATCCTCGACAAGACGCTCACCCAGATGCGCGGGCTGAAGACCGCGCCGGGCGAGGCGCCGCTCGTCCGCTCCGTGGCCGACCGGGCAAAGGCCAACGGCGTGGCGGGCGACTACGAGGCCCAGGCCTCGGCCATCTACAGCCAGAAGGTCATCCCGGCCCTCGACCGCCAGATCGCGCTGATGGAGAGCCTGCGGCCGCGGGCCGTGCACGACGCCGGCTGCTGGCGGCTGCCGAACGGCGAGGCCTATTACCGCCACGCGCTGAAGAACATGACCACCACGACGCTCAGCGCGGACGAGGTCCATGCGCTCGGCCTGGAGACCGCCAAGTCGCTGTCGGCCCGCGCCGACGTCCTGCTCAAGGGCCAGGGCTATACGAAGGGCACGGTGGGCGAGCGGATCGCCGCCCTCTTCAAGGACGACAAGTACCACTACCCCAACACCGACGAGGCCAAGGAGCGGCTGATCGCCGACCTCAACAAGTACGTGGAGGGCATCCGGCCGAAGCTGCCGCAGTACTTCGGCCAGCTCCCGCAGGCCGCCGTCGAGGTCCGCCGGGTGCCGAAGTTCATCGAGGCCGGCGCGCCCGGCGGCTACTACAACCGCCCCGCGCTCGACGGCTCCCGGCCCGGCATCTACTGGATCAACCTCAGGGATTCCGCCGAGAACCCCACCTGGACCCTGAAGACGCTCACCTATCACGAGAGCATCCCGGGCCATCACCTGCAGCGCACCCTGCAGCAGGAGGGCGACGCGCCCATGCTCCGTCGCACCGCCGGCTTCTCCGCCTTCGCCGAGGGCTGGGCCCTCTACACCGAGGAGCTGGCGAAGGAGATGGGCATGTACGAGGGCGATCCGCTGGGCGAGATCGGCATGCTGCAGGCGGCCCTGTTCCGCGCCGCGCGCCTGGTGGTCGACACCGGCCTGCACGCCAAGCGCTGGAGCCGCGAGAAGGCCATCGAGACCATGGTCTCCATCGACGGCAGCCCGGTCTCCTCCGCCACCACCGAGATCGAGCGCTACTGCGTGCGGCCGGGCCAGGCCTGCAGCTACATGGTCGGCAAGCTCACCTGGCTGCGCCTGCGCCAGAAGGCCAAGGACGCGCTCGGCCCGCGCTTCGACATCCGCAAGTTCCATGACGCCGTCCTGCTCGGCGGCGCCATGCCGCTCACCGTGCTGGAGGGCGTCGTCGACCGTCACATCGCGGCCCAGCGGGCCTAGGGGGAAACCAGAGAATGAACGCCATCGACCGCCGCAGCTTCCTGGCCACCTCGGCCGGGGCCGTCCTCGTCGCCGCCACACCGGCGCTGGCTCAGGGCTCCGAGGACGCCAGGCTCCGCGCCCAGCTCGACCGCATGTTCGAGACCCTCGTCGACGACAGTCCCGAGTTCGCCACCATGCTGGGCATGGACAAGGGGCCTCGCGCGGGGCTCAAGGCCAGGCTCGACGACAATTCCACCGCCGCCAAGCAGCGCCGCCTGGAGCGCTCGCGCGGCTGGGTGCGGGACCTGCGCGCCATCGACCGCACGAAGCTCTCGCCGGCCTCCAAGGTCGACCTCGACGTGGTCCTCTACCAGCAGGAGCGGACCGTCGCGGCCGGCGACAAGTACAAGTTCGGCTCCGTCGGCGGGAACTTCAGCCCCTATGTCGTGAGCCAGCGCACCGGGTCCTACCAGGACATCCCGGACTTCATGGACAGCCAGCACCGGGTGGAGACCGCGGCCGACGCCGAGGCCTGGCTCTCGCGCCTCTCCGCCTTCGCCGTGCAGATGGACCAGGACCTCGCCCGCCAGCGCGAGGACATGGCCATGGGCGTGGTGCCGCCCGACTTCGCCTGCGACCTCGCCGTCGGCCAGATGAAGGCCCTGCGCGACCAGCCGGCGGCGCGGACCATCATGGTCACCTCGCTCGCCAAGAAGGCGACCGAGGCCAAGCTCGGCGGCGACTGGGCGGCCCGCGCCGAGAAGATCGTCACGGCCGAGGTGTTCCCGGCGCTCGACCGCCAGATCGCCGGTATGCAGGCGGCCCGGGCCAAGGCGAAGCCCGACGCCGGCGTCTGGGCCCTGCCGGACGGCGCGGCCTACTACGCGGATGCGGTGAAGGCCTCGACCACCACCAACTACACGCCCGACCAGGTCCACCAGATGGGCCTCGACCAGGTGGCCGAGATCAGCGCCCGGATCGACACCATCCTGAAGGGGCAGGGGATGACGAAGGGCACGGTCGCCCAGCGCCTCATCGCCCTGAACGACGACCCCAAGCAGCGCTACCCGAACACCGACGAGGGCCGCGCCCAGGTGATCGCCGACCTCAACAAGCAGGTGGCCGACATCTACCGCCAGCTGCCCAGCGCCTTCGCGACGCTTCCCAAGGCGCCGGTGGAGGTCCGTCGGGTGCCGGCGTTCATCCAGGACGGCGCGGCCAACGGCTACTACCAGCCCGCCGCTCTGGACGGCTCGCGGCCGGCGGCCTTCTACATCAACCTCAAGGATACGGGGGACTGGCCCCGGTACAACCTGCCGACGCTGACCTACCACGAGACCTCGCCGGGCCATCACCTGCAGATCGCACTGTCCCAGGAGTCCACCGGCATGCCGATGCTGCGCCGGGCGGGCTTCGGCTTCTCGGCCTTCTCGGAGGGCTGGGGCCTCTACGCCGAGCAGCTCGCCGACGAGATGGGCGCCTACCGCAGCGATCCGCTGGGCCAGGCGGGCTACCTGCAGTCCCTGCTGTTCCGCGCCGCCCGCCTCGTGGTCGACACCGGCATCCACCACAAGCGGTGGACCCGCGAACAGGCCACCCAGTACATGGTCGACACCATCGGCAACACGCGCTCGCGCTCCCAGCGCGAGGTGGAGCGCTACTTCACCTCGCCGGGCCAGGCCTGCAGCTACAAGGTCGGCCACACCATGTGGGTGAAGGTCCGCGAGGACGCCCGCGCCAAGCTCGGCCGGAAGTTCGACCTGAAGGCCTTCCACGATGCCACCCTGCTGTCCGGCTCCATGCCGCTGACCGTGCTGGAGCGCCACGTGCAGGAGTGGGTCGCCAGCCGGGCGTAAGGGGCCTCAGAACCAGCCCGCGGCCTTGAGGGCCGCGGCGTTGGACCGGCTGACCGGGACCACCAGCCCGGACTTCAGCCGCGCCTCGCCGCGGCCGCGCAGCCACTTCACCTCGTCGATGGCGTCGGCCGCCACCCACCAGGAGCGGTGGGTGCGGAAGCCGGGCGCCTGGGCGAGTTCGGAGAGCGCGTCGCCGAACCGGGCGGTGATCAGCTCCTCGCCGGCGTCGGTGTGGACGCGCAGGTAGTGGTCCTCGGCCTCCACGGCGATCAGGGCCGCCTCGCGCCGCTTGGCCGACAGCCGTCGGCGGAAAGCGGCGAGGGGATCCCCGGGCGCCTCCGGCGACGCCTCGGCGCTCACTGTCTGGGCCCAGGCGAGCTGGCGGAAGGTCATGGTGGCGAAGCTCAGGATGAACACCTGGAACCAGGGCTCGGCGATGTTCTCCGGTCCGAGGCGCATCTGGCTCAGGACGTGGTTGGTGAAGCCCACCAGGACGGTGACGAACGGGGTCATCAGCACGCTGGCCAGCCCGACCCGCAGCCAGAAGTGGCCCACCCTGCGCCGCAGGGGCTCGTCGATGGCGGTGCCGATCAGGCCGCCGCCGACCATGCAGATGAACCAGTAGACGAACCGCTCCGCGAGCGGCTGCTGCGAAGAGCCGAACGGGCCGAGGAAGGCCATCACCACGCCGATCGCCACATAGAGCGCGACGTCGGCGGCGAGCCGGCGGGTCCAGGGCGGCAGGGCGGGGTTCGGCATCCGTCTTCCCGGCGGCGAGTCGTTCGCGCCGATCCTGCCACGACTTGCGAAATGCCCGCATCCGTTGGCGCAGCCCAGGCGCCGTTCGCGGGTTCGCCCCTCGACGCCCCGCGGCGACCCCGGCGATGCAGGCGGCGTCCACATCGGAGCCGTCCATGACCCGTCCACTGTCGATCGCCGCCTGGAGCCTCGCCGCCTTCCTGAGCGTCGGTGTCGCCGTCTTCTCCTACCGGTATGTGCCGCAGGTCGGCCTCCTGTCCGAGAACGTGATGGCCAATCTGTTCGCCCGGCCTTGGCTCGCCGTGCATGCGGCGGGCGCGGCCACCGCCCTGCTGGTCGGACCCTTCCAGTTCCTGCCGGCCGTCCGCCGCCGCCTGCCGCGCCTCCACCGCTGGCTGGGCCGGGTCTACGCCACGAGCTGCATCGTGGGCGGCGCGGCGGGCTTCGGCCTGGCCTTCGGCACGACCGCCGGCCCCGTGGCGGGCCTCGGCTTCGCGCTCCTGGGGCCGCTGTGGATCTACGTCACCGCCCAGGGCTGGATGACCGCGCGGGCCCGCCGCTTCGACGAGCACCGGCGCTGGATGATCCGCTCCTTCGCGCTGACCTTCGCGGCCGTCACCCTGCGCCTCTACCTTCCGATCGGCATGATGGCCGGCCTCGACTTCGAGCAGGTCTATGTGGCGACCGCCTGGATCTCCTGGATCCCGAACCTGCTGGTCGCCGAGCTCTATCTGCGCCGCGGCGCGCTGCGCCTGCAGCCCGCCTGATCGCGGACTGCTGACATGCCCTGGCAGCAGGATGGGTGTTGAATGCCCGAATTCCGCCGAAGGAGGCTCCCATGTCCGATCTCGTCTTCTACACCCACCCCATGTCCCGCGGTCGCATCATCCGCTGGATGCTGGAGGAGGTGGGCCAGCCCTACGAGACCGTGCTGGTCGAATGGGGCAGGAACGATCCCGCCTTCCTGGCCGTGAACCCGATGGGCAAGGTGCCGGCCGTGAAGCACGGCGACGCCGTGGTCACCGAATGCGGCGCGGTCTGCGCCTATCTCGCCGACGCCTTCCCGCAGGCCGGCCTCGCGCCGGCGCACGGCAGCAAGGAGCGCGCGCCCTACTACCGCTGGCTGTTCTTCGCCGCCGGCCCCATCGAGCAGGCCGCCGGCCTGGCCGCGATGGCCGTCCAGCCCTCTGCCGAACAGGAGGCGATGCTCGGCTTCGGCAGCATGGCCCGCGTGCTGAACGCCATGGAGGGCTATCTGAAGGACCGCGAGTTCGTGGCCGGGGACCGGTTCAGCGCCGCGGACCTCTACCTCGCCTCGCACCTGGCCTGGGGCATGCAGTTCGGCACGATCGAGAAGCGGCCGGCTTTCGAGGCCTATGCGGCGCGCCACACCGCCCGACCGGCGGCGATCCGCGCGGCCGAGATCGACGACGGGATCATCGCCCAGCAGCAGAAGCAGCCCGAGCCGGCTGAATGAGGTCCCACCGGGTCCCGTAGAGGTCCTCGAACACCGCGACGGTCCCGTAGGGCTCCCGTCGCGGTTCCTCGAGGAACCGCACGCCGGCCGCGGCCATGCGCGCATGGTCGCGGTCGAAGTCGTCGGTCTCCAGGAACAGGAACACCCGCCCGCCGGCCTGGTCGCCGATGCGGGCGGCCTGCTCGCCCAGGGCGCGGGCCAGCAGGAGGCCGCCGTCCGACCCCGGCGGCCGCACCACCACCCAGCGCTTGCCTGCGCCCATGTCGGTGTCCTCGACCAGCTCGAAGCCGGCCTTCCCGACATAGAACCCGAGCGCCTCGTCGTAGTCCGCGACGAGCAGGGCGGTGAGGGCGAGGCGCTGGGTCATCCGGCGCCTGTAGCAGCCGCGCCTCCCCCGCGCGAGCGGGAGAGGACGGCGTGCTCCGCCCCTAGGCCGGCGCCGTATGCCGGGCCTGCTGGCTCGCCTCCTCGGCCAGGCGGCCGGTCAGCTCGCTCATGTGGTCGAAGTCGGCCTCGAAGGCGCCGAGCCCCTGGGTCAGGCCCCGCAGCTCGGCGATCAGGTGCTGGCGCTCGCTCTGCGGCAGGTAGGCGTCGATCCGCTCCCAGCCGCGCCAGTCCTCCCGTGGCGCGAGCCCCAGGATCTGGCCGCGTCGGGCGGTGAGCGCCGAGGTCACGTTCGACGCGCTCGGCGAGGGCGAATAGACCGTCAGTTTCTCGATGGGCTCCAGCAGGATCGAGCCGCAGGCCTTCAGCCCCTCCTCGATGGCCATGCGCCCGGCGATCCGAAACGCCATTTCCGAGGAGTCCACGCTGTGGGTCTGGCCGTCGGTGAGGGTCACCTCCAGGTCGGTCACCGGGAAGCCCAGCGGCCCCTTCTCCAGCCCGTCGCGGACCCCCTGCTCGACGGCCGGGACCCACTGCCTGGGCACCGCGCCGCCGACCACCTTGGACTGGAAAACGAAGCCGGAGCCGCGGGGCAGGGGCCGGATCTCGATGGTCACGTCGGCGAACTGGCCGTGGCCGCCCGACTGCTTCTTGTGCCTCGCCCGGTGCGTCGCGCCGCGCTGGATGGTCTCGCGGTAGGGGGTCTTGGGGTCCTGGGTGTCGATCTCGACGCCGAAGCGCCGCTTGAGCCGTTCCAGGGCCAGCCGCACATGGCCCTCGCCCTGGCCCGCCAGCAGCACCTGCCGGGCCTCCGGATCGTGGGTGAGCGTGAGGCCCGGGTCCTCCTCGATGAGCTTGGAGAGCGCCCCGGACAGCCGGACGTCGTCCTTGCGGTTGCGGGCCGAGAGGGCCACGGCGAACAGCGGCCGGCGCGGCCGGACCGCGTTCTGCAGCTGCTGCGGCTGGCCGGTGAGCGACAGGATCTGGCCGGCGGCGGCCTGCTCCACCTTGCCGATCGCCGCCACCTCGCCGGGCGGGGCCGAGGCGATCTTCTTGAGCTGCCCGCCCTGCACGGCGAACAGGCCGCCGGCCCGGCAGCGCTCGCCCGTAGGCAGCACCAGCTCGGCCCCGTCGTCCAGCTTGGCGCCGAACGCCCGGGCGTAGGCCAGCTTGCCGGACTGGCCGGCGTAGGCCGCCTTCAGCACATAGGCCCCCTTGGTGACGCCCAGCCGCTCGGCCGCCCGGTCGGGCAGGGGCGCCTCGTGGCGGAGGGCCTTCAGAAGCCGGCGGACGCCGAACCCGTTGGCCGCCGAGCCGAAGAACACCGGCACGATCAGGCCGTCGTTCATCTCCCGCACCAGGTCGGAGAACACCGCGTCGCGGCTCGGGGTCACGTCGGAGAGGAGCTGTTCGAGGAGCTCGTCGTCGAAGTCGGCGATCTGCTCCAGCATGTGGAAGCGGGCGTCGGCCTCGGCGTCTCGTAGGTCGCCGGGGATGTCCACCTGCTCCGACGGCTGGCCGGGCCGGTAGACGAAGGCGCGCTCGAGGGCCAGGTCGATGTAGCCCGTGACGTGCTCGCCTTCCCAGGTGGGGATCTGGCGCGCCACCAGGGGCGCGGAGCTCACCGGCGCCAGGGCGTCCAGCAGCTCCTGCAGCGAGCCCCTGGCCTGGTCCATCTTGTTGATGAAGACGGCGTGCGGCACGCCCAGCCGCTCCAACTCGCGCAGGGTGGGCTGCAGGAGCTGGGCCTTGTTGGGGTCGGGCTCGGCGACCACGATCGCCAGGTCCACCGCCGGCAGGGCCGCGTCCACGTCGGCGCAGAACTCCAGCGAACCCGGGCAGTCGACCACGGCGTAGCGGTCGCCCATGAACTCGAAGCCGGCGAGGTTCAGCTCCACCGAATGGCCGCGGGCGCGGGCCTCGGGGCTGGAGTCGCCCACCATCTCGCCGCCGCCGCCGGCCCGCGCGTGCACCGCGCCGGTCGCCAGGAGCAGGGCCTCGAGCAGGGTGGTCTTGCCGGCGCTTGTGGGGCCCACGAGCGCGAGCGCCCGAACGGACCCCTGTGTCTGGATTGGCATTTGGTCGCTCCCATCACCTCAGGCGCCGAGGGACGGGGACGCCTCCAGGGCGCGGTGGCGGACGGTTCGTACGACCAGTGGGAGCTGGCCTACGCCGCCCTTGGGAGAACCCTAGGCCGGGAAATCTCGCGCGGCTAGCGGCGCATCGAGGGGCGGAGCGCCACTTGACCGTCTTGTGATGCCGGCTCCTCTCGCCGGGGCGGCGACCAGACCGGCTCGTCGGTGGCCCGGCCGTAGAGCCAGCCCTGGGCGAAATCGACGCCCGCGTCGCGCACCGCCGCCTCGGCCTCGTCGGTCTCCACCATCTCCGCCAGGGTGCGGATGCCCAGCTCCTTGCACATGGAGACCAGGTGCTTGACGAAGGTGGCCTCGCGGCCGCCCTGCTGCAGGTCGCGGATGTAGCGGCCGTCGATCTTCAGCACGTCCAGCTTGAGCTGCTGCAGGTAGGCGAGCGAGGCCGCGCCGGCCCCGAAGTCGTCCAGGCAGATTTCGCAGCCCTCGTTGCGCAGCGCCGTCAGATGGCGGTCGGCGAGCTTCAGGTCGTCCAGGGCCGAGCTCTCGGTGAGTTCGAACATCAGCCGGCCGCGGGCCTTGGGGTGGCCATGGATCAGCTCGCAGGCCCGCTCGATGAAGTCGCTGCTGGCGATCGTGCGGCCCGAGACATTGACGGCCAGCTTCAGGCCCGGCCGCTTCGACAGCACTTCCAGCGACCGCTCGAGGATGGCGACGTCCAGGGCCTCGATGAGGTCCATCTCCTCGGCCATGCGGATCATCGGGAAGGGGCTGCCCTGGTCGCCGAAGCGCACCAGGGTCTCGTAGTGATGCAGACCGCCGGTGCCGAGCGAGATCACCGGCTGGAAGACCAGCTTGAACTCCTTGTTGCGGATCGCCTGGCCGAGCGCGCCCACCTCGTCGAGGGTGCGCTCCAGGGAGAGGCTCAGCGCCTCCGAGAGGTTGGTCGGCGTGGCCGCCCCGGGCCCCTCGCGCAGGAAGCTGTCCAGGCAGTAGCGCAGGGCGCGCACCGCCTGCCGGTCGCCGTCGCCCTGCAGGGGGATGGCCTCGGCGGTGGGCTTGATCGGCTGCGGCGTGGCGGCCTGGACGAGCTTGGTGACCCGCTGGACCAGGGCGCCCATGGCCTCGCCGCGGGCGCGAACCAGGGCGAACCGCTCGTCGCCCAGGGCCGTGGCGGCCGCGCCGCCGTAGGCCTCGGCGCGTAGGGCGCCGGTCAGGCGGCGGTCGAGGGCTGCCCGGTCGGCGGGCGAGGCCTTCTGGCGGGCGGCCTCCAGGCCCGCCATGTCCAGCATGGCCAGCTCCAGCTCCGTCCCGCCGGACTTGGCGGTCTTGAGGAGCTGCAGGGCCATCTCCTCGAAGGCTTCGCGGTCGTGCAGCTCGCCGGCCTTGGGCGCGCTCTCGGCGGCGGCGGCGGACAGCACGCAGGAGACCGCCCCGCCGTTGCCGGGCAGCCGCAGGGCGGCCAGAGACACGGCGCGTTCCTTGCCGTCCTTCGGCTTGGCCAGCCGGGCGATCACGGGACCCGCGCGGGTCCCGTCCTCCAGCCCGTCGAACAGGGCGTCCAGCATCGGCAGGTCGTCGGGGCTGACGAAGTCGGACCAGGCCTTGCCCTTCAGCTCGCCCTCGGCCGCGCCGGAGACGATCTCGCTGGCCCCAATCGCGAGCGCGATACGTCCGTCGGTCCCGACCTCGACGAGGAGGTCGGCGTTCGCGAAGGCGAAGCCGAGCAGCCGGGACGCGCCGAGGGACAAACAGGCTCTCCAGGGACCCAATTGGACCGTGACCCTAGCGCCCGCCGATTAACCCTCGGTTTCCGCGCATGAAATGGAGGGGCGCCGCCGTGGGCGGGGAGCTGGGGCGGCGCCCCTCCGTCTCCGCGCCGGAGTGAGGCGGCGGGAGAATGGGATCTCGTGGACCGTCAGGCGCTCAGCGCCGCCTCGTCCTCCTGCACGCCGCGGCGGCGGTGCCGGAGCTTGCGCCGGCGCTCGGCCAGCACGGTGAACAGGCGCTCGCGCTGGTGCTCGGCGGCCGCGAGGATGCGGGTGTTCTGGATCTCCAGGTCCTGGCCGGCCTCGTTCGCGAGCCGCTCCATGCCCTGCGGATCCACCTTCCAGAGCAGGTCGATCAGGTCGGAAACCAGCAGCTCCAGCGTGGCCACCCGCGCGACCAGGTCGCGCCGGCTGCTGGCTATGTCCTCGCTCATGAGCCCCTCGGCCAAGCTTGCTGATGATTAGCAGGCTAGGTCTCACGTCTTAAAGTTTAGATATCGCAACCAGGGGTCTATGCTTAACCGGCTGTGAAAATTCCGTCGCGGGACGGCCCCAGGTTGGCGACACTGCCGACTCTCCGGGGAACCTGCCCATGCTCACCGTCCTTTTCGCCGCCGCCGCGATCGCCGCCGCCTGTGACCTGGAGCGTCCGTCGGGAGAGGCCGGATGCACGCGCGAGGCGGTCGACGCCCTGCCGATGAACGCCATCCAGGCGGTGGGCACCCACAATTCCTACAAGCTCCCCATCGCGGACAAGGAGATGGCGCTGCTGCGGTCCGCCAACCCGAAGCAGGCCGATGCGCTCGACTACGCCCACCGCCCGCTGGCCGAGCAGCTCGACGACGGCGCCCGCCAGCTCGAGATCGACCTGGCCTACGACCCCAAGGGGGGCCTCTACGCCGACCCGGTGTTCCGCCGGCTGGTGAAGGACACCACGCCCTATGACCTCGCCCCGCTCCGCGGCCCTGGCCTCAAGGTGCTGCACGCCCAGGACGTGGACTACCGCTCGGTCTGCCCGCTGTTCGCCGACTGCCTGCGGCAGGTCCGCGCCTGGTCGCAGGCCCACCCCGACCACGCGCCGCTGCTGATCCTGCTGAACCTCAAGGAAGGGGCGGTCGGCATCCCCGGCGGCGTCACCGCGCCGGCGTTCGACGCGGCCGGCATGGACGCCATCGACGCGGAGATCCGGGCGGTCTTTCCCGACACGGCCCTGATCACGCCGGACCGGGTGCAGGGCCGACACCCGAGCCTGAAGGCCGCCGCGGCCGCCGGCGCCTGGCCGAAGCTGGGCGAGGCCCGCGGCAAGGTGATGTTCGCCTGCGACTGCCCGCCCGCGCAGGTCGCCCTCTACCGCGGCGGCCGCAAGGTGCTGGAGGGCCGCGTGGCCTTCGTGAACATCGAGGAAACCTCGCCCGCCGCCGGCTACATCACCCTCAACGAGCCGGCCGAGCAGCAGGCCCGCATCGCCGCGGCGGTGAAGGCCGGGCTGATCGTGCGCACCCGCGCCGACGCCGACACCGCCGAGGCCCGCACGGGCGACCGCACCCGCCAGGCCGCGGCCTTCGCCTCGGGCGCCCAGTACGTCTCCACCGACTACATGCGGCCCGACCCCCGCTTCCCCGCCTATGAGGCGAGGCTGCCGGGCGCCGTGACGGTGCGGCTCTCGCCGGTCCAGCCAGGCCGCTAGGCGCCTAGCGGAACGGCGCCTCCAGAGGCGCGGGCTCGGCGACCGCCGCCGGAGGCGTCGGCTCGGGGGCGGCGACCTCAGGCTCGGCCGTGGCCGGCGCCGGCTCCGCTGCGGCCGTATCCACCGCCGCCTGGGCGGCGGGCGCCGCCGCCTGCTCGACCTTGTCCTTCTTCTTCTTGCCGCCGCCGAACACCTTCTTCAGCACGCCGGCCGTGCCGCGGCCGATCTTGCCGCCGACGAAGCCGGCCGCCGCGCTGCCCAGCGGTCCGCCGGCGGCGCCTGCGGCGCTGCCCAGCACGCCGCCCACGGACCCGCCGGCCGTCTTGGCGGGGTCGAGCTTCTTCTTGTCCTTCGAGGTCTCCGCCGGCTGGGGCGGAGGCGGCGGGGCCGGGTCGCCCGGCTGCGGCCCGGCGGGCGGTGCAGCCTCGGGCGCCGCCGCCTGGGCCGACGCCTCGTCGGCCAGGGTGTCTTCGGGGAGCGGGGCCGCCGCGTCAGGCGGCGGAACGGGCTGGTCGACCGTCTGGGCCCAGCCCGTCGCCGGCAGGGACAGGGCCCCGGCCAGGGTCACGATCAGCGTTCGGCGCATCGGGTCCTCCAAGGCGTTTCCGCCCCTCGTGTGGGGGTCCGAACGCCTCGCCGACGCGCTGGTTCAGCATAGGTCGGGCGCGCGCGGCCTTGTGGAGGCCGTCGCCTTCGCCCGGAGAAGGGGGCCCGCGCGCTGCGCGGGCCCGCCCTGCGTCAGGTCAGCCCGTGACGCGCAGGTTGGTCGCCGACGTCTTGCCGGACCGGCGGTCCTGCTCGAGGTCGTAGGAGACCGTCTGGCCTTCGTTCAGGCCGCGGAGACCCGCCTGCTCGACCGCCGAGATGTGGACGAACACGTCCTGGCCGCCGTCGTTGGGCTGGATGAAGCCGAAGCCCTTGGTCGGGTTGAACCACTTCACCGTGCCGTCGCCGGAGCCGGCGATCTGGCCGGGCGAGCGCCCGCCGCCGCCACCGGCGCCGCCGCCGAAGCCGCCGCCACGGGGCGCACGGTCGAAGCCGCCGCCGCCGCCGCGCGGGCCGCCGCCGAAGCCGCCGCCGCCGCTGCGGGCCACCGGGGCGCCTTGGCCCGTGACCACCAGCTGACCGGCGGACAGCTTGCCCGACCGGCGGTCCTGTTCCAGTTCGAACTGGACCTGGTCGCCTTCATTGAGGCCGCGCAGGCCCGCCTGTTCGACCGCCGAGATGTGGACGAAGACGTCGCTGCCGCCGTCGTCCGGTTGAATAAAACCAAAGCCCTTAGCGGTGTTGAACCACTTGACCGTGCCCGTCGCCATTCGCGTGACCTAACCGAGATAGAAGTCTTCCGCCGCCCAACCGGCGACGCCCGGCCACCGATTGTGGCGAGCCGTGGAAGCTATGTAACGGCGGAATAGCCCTCACGCCAGCCGCACGGTGACAGAAGAGCGCAATCAGCCTATCAGCCCAGGCCCCTCATTTGCGCCAACCTCCGAAGACCATTCGTGAAAAGCATCTGCATCTATTGCGGCTCGGCCGCCGGTTCCGATCCCGCTTTCCTCCAGGAGGCGGTCCGCGCGGGCACGCTGATCGCCCAGCAGGGTTTGACGCTGGTCTACGGCGGGGGCCGCGTGGGGCTGATGGGGGCGGTGGCCGACGCGGCGCTGGCCGCCGGCGGGGCCGTGGTGGGCGTGATGCCCGCCGACCTGGTCAGCCAGGAGATCGCCCACACCGGCCTCTCCGAGCTGCACGTCGTCAACTCGATGCACGAGCGCAAGTGGAAGATGGCCGAGCTCTCCGACGGCTTCCTCTGCCTGCCGGGCGGGCCGGGGACCTTCGAGGAGATCTTCGAGCAGTGGACCTGGGCGCTGCTCGGCTTCCACGCCAAGCCCTGCGGCTTCGTCAACGTGAACGGCTACTACGACCTGCTGCGCCAGACGATCCAGCAGATGGCCGACAAGGGCTTCTCCACCCAGCCCTACGTGGACATGCTGGTCTACGCCGACGACACGGCCGAGGCCCTGGAGAAGTTCCGGGCCTACGTCCCCCCGCCGCCGAAGTGGAACCGCGCGCCGGTGGAGCCGCGGTACTAGCCGTCGGTCCCGGGCTCGGCGGGGGTCCGGTCCCGCCCGCGGCGCAGGCGCGCGAACACCAGATAGCCGACCAGGGCGGCCATCGGTCCCATCAGCATCAGGATCGAGACGGGCTCGGCCATGCCTACTGACCGCCGGAGAGCGGATTGGCGGCCCGGGCCGCCTGCCGGCCGTGGAGCCGCTCGCGCTCCTGCCGCAGCCGGTCGGTCTCCGCGGAGAGGTCGGCGACGTCGGAGGTGAGCTGGGCGACCCGCAGCTTCAGGTAGGCGTTCTCCCGCTCGAGGTCCTCGCGGGTGCGCGCGCCGTGCGGGACGTCGTCCATCACAGCCACAGCACGATGGCGACGACCGCCACGATCAGCGCCAAGCCGGCCCAGAGCGGCACATTGCGCGGCGAAAGGAACGGGGTCTTCGGGAGTTCGGTCATGGGGCCCTCCGGCCGGATCGGTTTCAGGAGCCCGGCCGTGCGGCCCGGTGGGCGATGGGCGTGTCTCCGGGCGAGGCGAGCACGCTCGCCGTCCCGCCCGCCGCCTCGAACGAGCGGGCGGCGGAGCAGGCGCTGCGCAGGGCCTCGCCCCGGGTCAGGTAGTCACCGTGGAATACGTCGTCGCGGGTGACCTCCCAGACGCCCGTGCGACGGCGCAGGCGGAAGGTGCAGGACCGGCCTGCGTCGCGCAGGATATGGCTCGACGTCACGGCCGCTGGCCGGGACGGGCGAGGGAGAAGATCGCGGGAAGCACGAGCGCGGCCGCGACGCAGAGGGCGGAGCCGACGAAGAGGAGGGACATTGCTGTCCTTGAAGGGGCGCCGCGCCGGAATTGCTCGACCGCTTGAGTGGCGGCGCACGCCCGGCGGCGCACGGATCACATATGGGGTCTCGGCCCTCCAATAGCCAGCGCTACTGGCCGCCCCTCCCGGAAGCGATGCGCCCACAGGCCATCTGGCGTGTTATTCTGGCAGGCAACGAGGAGCCCCCGCATGAAAGTGAAGCTCAGCGACGACGACCGCGACAAGCTCGCCCTGCACACCGCCTTCGCCGTCCACCAGATCGCCCGCTGGATGGCCGGCCGCAGCGACGTGCCGCCCGAGATCCGCGACCGCCTGCGCGGCCACATCTCGGCCATCGAGGGCGTGCTGGTCACCACCGGCCACGACTGGATCAAGGACGAGATCGAGGCCACGGAAGCCGCCCTCAACGGCTGAGGCGCCTACCGCACATAGCTCGCGCCGTTGATGTCGATGACGGCGCCGGTCATCGACGCCGGCGCCTCGAGCGCCAGCCAGGCCGCCGCGCCGCCCACCTCCTCGGCCGTGGCCACCCGGCCTAGCGGGATGTCGGCCAGCAGCTTGTCGCCGCCGCGGCTCGCCAGGTAGTCCTCGGCCATGCCAGTCATGGTGAAGCCCGGGCAGACCGCGAACGCCAGGATGCGCTCGGCCGCATAGCCGCGGGCGATCGACTTGGTCATGCCCACCATGCCGGCCTTCGACGCCGCATAGTGCCAATGCGCCGGGCTGTCCCCGCGGTAGGCCGCGCGGCTGGCGATATTGACGATCCGGCCGCCGCCGCCCCGCTCGCGGAAGTGCAGGACCGCGCGCCGGCAGAGGTCGGCGGAGGCCTGCAGGTTGATCTGCATGGTGCGCCCCCAGCCGGCCTGCCATTCCGCCAGCGGCGCATCGACCGGCACGGGCTCGAAGACCCCGGCGTTGTTCACCAGCACGTCGATGCGGCCGTCCAGCGCTCCCAGGGCCCGGTCCCAGAGGCCGTCGGCCGCGGCGGGGTCGGAGAGGTCGGCGCCCAGCGCCCCGTCGCGGTCGCGGCTGCCGTGCCCGACCACCCGCGCGCCCCTGGCCGAGAGCGCCTCGACGATGGCCGACCCGATGCCGCGGGTGGAGCCGGTGACGAGGACGTGGGCGGGAGACGGTGCGGGGGCCTGGCTCATACGCGCGTCCTAGCGCGACGGCGGCTAGTGGGACAGCACCCACTCGGCCACATAGGCCTGGGCCTTGCGGGCCAGGTCGGGCGGGCCGGAGAAGTAGAACTCGCTGCCGAACAGGCTCTTGCGCTCCCGCCAGGTGAGCGGGCTCGTGTCCTCGGTCTGCAGGATGCGCCGCAGGGCGTCGCGGCTCTTGGTCGGCACGAAGGCGACATAGGTAGCGTCTGGCATGGCGGCTCCTCGTCCTTCACACCCCCCGGCCCCGAAGATCGCTGAGTCGCCCGCCAGGGGAAACGCTTCCGCCGGTCGAGGCCGGAATTTTCGGGAATTCAGAGCCTTGCGGCGACCGGGCCGCCATGCCTCCCCCGGATTCTCCACCAATCAGACACATATCGAGATATATCTTGACGTAAGATATATCGAGACCTATATCGGCAACATGAGACACATGCATTGCGGCGGCCGCGCCCGCCATTTCACCGCCACCGACGAGGCCCAGGGCCACCACCACCGGGGCCGCCACGGCGGCCGCCGCCGCGGCGGGCGGCTGTTCGACTACGGGGAGTTCCGGCTGCTGATCCTGGCGATGCTGGCCGAGCGGCCGCGCCACGGCTACGAGCTGATCAAGGGTATCGAGGAGCAGTTCGGCGGCGCCTACACGCCCAGCCCCGGCGTCATCTATCCGACACTCGCCTGGCTCGACGACAGCGGCTACGCCGCCGTCGAGACCGAGGACGGCGGACGCAAGCGCTACACCGCCACGGCCGACGGGCTCGAGTTCCTGGAGGCCAACCGCGCCGCCGTGGACGCGCTCCTGACCCGGGTGGGCGAGGGGGGCCGCGGCCGGCCCGAGGGCGTGCCCGCGCCGGTGATCCGCGGGATGGAGAACCTCAAGCTGGCGCTCCGCCTGCGGATGCGGCGCGGGCCCATCGAGCCCGCGGCCGCCGAGGCCATCGCCGCGGCCCTCGACGCAGCCGCCCAGGCCGTGGAGCGCAGCTGATGTCGGAAAGCCGCGCCGAAATCGTCACCCCGCAGGCGGGCAAGTACCTCGTCCAGCTCTGCAAACACTTCGCCCACAGGCTGCCGGTCAGCCACGGCGAGCGCGCCGGCCGCATCGGCTTTCCGGCCGGCGACGTGGACCTTCGGGCGGAGGCGGAGACCCTGAGCATCGCGCTCACCGCGCCCGGTCCGGCGGAGCTGGAGGCGCTGAAGGACGTGGTCGTCCGCCACCTGGTCCGCTTCGCCTTCCGCGAGGAGCTGGCGGTGGCCTGGCGCGACCCCGCCTAGGCACATGTGAAAATCCCCCGGCCCGGGGATGCGGCGGACCGGGGGATCTCCTGCGGGCGACCGGTTGGGCTCGTCTCCCCGCAGACTTCGGACGCTAGCGCAGCGGCCTGACAGCGCCGCTGCAGGAAATCAACGAAGCGCTACCGTTTGGGTTCCGCCCGCTCAAATTTCTTTACGAGGCGCTCGCCGGCCCAGAGCTCGACGCCCCGGCCATCCAGCTGTTTTTCCGCTAGGCCTATGGCCTTGGCGTCGTCGGTCGCCTCGAGGTCCGTGCGGCCCTCGATCCGTCCCGACCGGCTGATGAAATAGAGCCTGTAGCCCGACACGGCGAACCCCTGCTGTTGTCCCGCTCCGGTCGAGCGTCCCAACCCGCACGACCGTCACATCCGAAAACAACAACGACCGGCGGGGCCATAAACGTCCCGCCACGGACGCTCGTGTCAGCGGAGATCCAGCGGCTCGCCCTGCGGGTTGTAGGCGGCGAACGGCGCGACGGCGCCCAGAAGCACCGCGTGGACCATCTTCTCCAGCGCCTGGTCGATCTGCGCCGGCGTCGGCGGCCGTCCGTCGCTTCCGGAAAGCCCCGCTGCGAAGACCACCTGCCAGGGCGGGCCCGCCCGCCGCGACTCCGCCGCCAGGGCCTCGAAGTCGGCGATGTCCCCTGGCGCCTTGTCGACGCACATGAGGGGCGAGAGCGCGCCGCCCTGGCCGGCCAGGAACCGCTCGCGCTGTTCGGCCGTGGCCTTGTCCGGCAATTCGGCCCGCGCGAACACGAAGAGGAGGCGCTGCGGCTGCGGCTGCTCGGCGGCGGCCCGCAGGAACTGCTGGAAATGCGAAATCTCTGTCACGGCCGGTGTCCTGGCGCTCCGCGTGGTCCCGCCCGAGCCTTATCGCGGCCGCCGGCCCACAGCCAGCGCCGCCGAGCCTCGCGACGACCGGGCGGGGCGCAAGACGCTGCACGCGCGGCCGTCCATGGTGCGTCATCGGCCATGACCAAGCACCTCATCTCGTTCCCGAGCGAAGCCATGGTGCTCACGGCCGGGGCGTTCCCGATGGTCGCGGTGGCCTGCCGCTGCGAGCAGGAACTGCGCGAGTTCATGTTCGATCCCGCCAAGCTAGGGGCGGGCGGACGTCACCGGTATGGCGCCAGGTTGCGGCGGATGCGGTCCAGCACAGGCTCATCGGCGGCGGGGGGCTGGAACGGCTGGCCGGTGATGGCCTCGAAGGCGCGGATGTAGACCTTCGAGGTCTCCTCGATCATGTCGGTCGGGATCTCCGGGATCGCGTCGACATACGGATCACATCGCGCGGCCACCCAGCTGCGCATGAAGTCCTTGTCGAAGGAGTCGGGGCGCTCGCCCGCTGCGAACTTCGCGGGATAGGTCTCCCCGATCCAGTAGCGGCTCGAGTCCGGCGTATGGATTTCGTCGGCCAGCAGGATACGGCCCTCGGCGTCGATCCCGAATTCGTACTTGGTGTCGACCAGGATGAGGCCCCGCGCGGCGGCGAGGCTTTGTCCGCGGGCGAACAGCGCCAGGGCGTAGGCGGAGACCGCGTCCCACTGCTCCGGCGTAAGCAGCCCTCGTTCAAGGATCTCCTCCGGCGTCAGCGGCTCGTCATGGCCGGCGTCGAAGGCCTTGGTGGAAGGGGTGATGATCGGGTGCGGCAGGCGCTGATTGTCGCGCAGCCCATCGGGCAAGGTGTGCCCGTACATGCTTCGCTCACCCTGCCTGTAGAGGGTCAGGATCGAGGTGCCGGTCGTCCCCGCAAGGTAGTCCCGCACGACGATTTCCACGGGCAGGATACTCAGTCGCTGGCCGATCACCACGTTGGGGTCCGGATACTCCAGGACGTGGTTCGGACAGATGTCGGCCGTCCTCTCGAACCAGTAGCGCGCGGTCTGGGTCAACACCTGACCCTTGTGGGGAACGACCGCCAGGATGCGGTCGAAGGCGCTCAGCCGATCTGAAGCGACGATGATGATGCGCCCGTCGGCCAGATCGTAGGTGTCCCGCACCTTCCCGCGGTAGTGGTTGGGAAAGCCGGGAAGCGTGGCGTCGGCAAGCGCAGGCGGGGCGGGTGGCTGCATGGCCCCGGTATTGGAGCCCCCTCGGGCCCCGTCAAGGACTGGGCGTTCCGTGCAGGAGCGCCGCCCGCCCGGCGACTGATCGGCCGCTGGAACCTGCGTCCGTTTCTGACGGACCCCGGCCGCAGTGTGCCTCTGCCGGCGGGAGCGCGTCGCCCCGGCCGGCCCGGGGCTTCAGCCCGCCGCAGTCTGCCGCAAGAGAACATCTTGCGAACAGAGAACGAAAGCGGTACAGCTGAGTCCTCGGTTCGGCGACGCTTCTTCCGGCCGGGTTGGCGGGAATCTGAGATAGAAGGGGCTTGGCATATGTCGCAATCGGCTTTGAGGCTCGTGGGAAAAGAAGACGGAGACAAGCAGCGCGCTCTGGAAGCGGCGCTGTCGCAGATCGACCGGGCCTTCGGCAAAGGCTCCGTCATGAAGCTCGGCGAGAAGGGCAAGATCGTCGAGATCGAGTCCTACTCCACCGGCTCGCTGGGCCTCGACCTGGCGCTGGGCATCGGCGGCCTGCCGAAGGGCCGCATCGTGGAGATCTACGGGCCGGAATCGTCGGGCAAGACGACGCTCGCCCTGCACGTGGTCGCCGAGGTGCAGAAGAGCGGCGGCACCGCCGCTTTCGTGGACGCCGAGCACGCGCTCGACCCGTCCTACGCCCACAAGCTCGGCGTGAACCTCGATGACCTCTTGGTCGCCCAGCCCGACACCGGCGAGCAGGCGCTGGAGATCACCGACACCCTGGTGCGCTCGAACGCCGTCGACGTGATCGTCATCGACTCGGTGGCGGCGCTGACGCCGCGGGCCGAGATCGAGGGCGAGATGGGCGACAGCCTGCCCGGCCTGCAGGCCCGTCTGATGAGCCAGGCGCTGCGCAAGCTCACCGCCTCGATCTCCAAGGCCAAGACCCTGGTCATCTTCATCAACCAGATCCGCATGAAGATCGGCGTGATGTACGGCTCGCCGGAGACCACCACGGGCGGCAACGCGCTGAAGTTCTACGCCTCGGTGCGCCTCGACATCCGCCGTACCGGCTCGGTGAAGCAGCGCGACGAGATCGTCGGCAACAACGTCCGCGTGAAGGTGGTGAAGAACAAGGTCGCCCCGCCGTTCCGCGAGGTCGAGTTCGACATCATGTACGGGGAGGGGATCTCCAAGCTGGGCGAGATCATCGATCTGGGCGTGAAGGCCGGGGTGATCGAGAAGTCCGGCTCCTGGTTCTCCTACAACTCCACGCGCATCGGCCAGGGCCGCGACAATGTCCGCGAGTTCCTCAAGCAGAACCCGGACATGGCCGGCGAGATCGAGAAGGCCGTCCGCGGCGCCAAGGCGACCATCGAGGAGGAGCTCCTCGTCGGCGGTCCGGAGGACGGCGAGGAATAGGTTCGCCGAGGACGCGCGTCGCGGCCCGGGGCGGGTCACCCGCCAACCCGGCCCGTCCCAGCCGACCCCACGCGAGCGTGCGTCCCCGAGGCGAGGACGCCTGAGGCATGGTCCTCAGGCGTCCTTTTCCTTTTCCGGGAACCGCAAGTCTCGTAAAGGGGCGCCGGGTCCCCAGATAGGGGGCGGACCCCTTCAGTTCCGATACGAAAAGCAAGGCCATGGCGACGCTCAACGAGATCCGCACGCACTTCCTGGACTACTTCGGGAGGAAGGATCACGCCGTGGTCGCCTCGGCGCCGCTGGTGCCGCAGAACGACCCGACGCTCCTGTTCGTCAACGCCGGCATGGTGCCGTTCAAGAACTACTTCACCGGCGCCGAGACCCCGCCGTGGCCGCGCGCGGCGTCGTCCCAGAAGTGCGTCCGCGCCGGCGGCAAGCACAACGACCTGGACAACGTCGGCTACACGGCGCGCCACCACACCTTCTTCGAGATGCTGGGGAATTTCTCCTTCGGCGACTACTTCAAGGAAGGCGCGATCGAGGCGGCCTGGACCCTGATCACCAAGGAGCTTGGCCTGCCGAAGGACAAGCTGCTGGTCACCGTCTACCACACCGACGACGAGGCCGCGGCGCTGTGGCGCAAGATCGCCGGCTTCTCCGACGACCGCATCATCCGCATCCCCACGTCCGACAACTTCTGGTCCATGGGCGACACCGGCCCGTGCGGCCCGTGCTCGGAAATCTTCATCGACCAGGGGCCGGAGCTGCAGGGCGGCCCCCCGGGCTCCCCGGATGAGGACGGCGACCGGTTCCTCGAGTTCTGGAACCTGGTCTTCATGCAGTACGAGCAGTTCGCCGACGGCCGGCGCGAGGACCTGCCCAAGCCCTCCATCGACACCGGCATGGGGCTGGAGCGGGTCACCGCCATCCTGCAGGGCGTGCACTCCAACTACGACACCGACCTGTTCCGCACCCTGATCGCGGCGAGCGTCGAGGCCACCGGCGTGAAGGCCGAGGGCGGCGCCCAGCCCTCGCACCGGGTGATCGCCGACCACCTGCGCGCCATGAGCTTCCTGATCGCGGACGGGGTCACGCCCTCCAACGAGGGCCGCGGCTACGTCCTGCGCCGGATCATGCGTCGGGCCATGCGCCACGCCCACCTGCTGGGCGCCGAGGAGCCGCTGATGCACCGGCTGGCGCCGACCCTGGTCAGCGAGATGGGCGACGCCTATCCCGAGCTCCGCCGCGCCGAGCCGGCGATCGTCGACACCCTGCGCCAGGAGGAGGAGCGGTTCCGCGTCACGCTGGGCCGTGGCCTCGCGCTGCTGGACGAGGCCACCGCTGGCCTGAACGAGGGCGACGTGCTCTCCGGCGAGACCGCCTTTAAGCTCTACGACACCTACGGCTTCCCGATCGACCTGACCCAGGATGCGGTGCGCGCCAAGGGCCTGACCGTCGACCTCGCGGAGTATGACGCGGCGATGGAGCGCCAGCGGGAGATGGCGCGCGGCGCCTGGAAGGGCTCCGGCCAGGTGGCCGCCGCGGCCGAGTGGTTCGCGATCCGCGACCGCCTGGGTCCCACCGACTTCGTGGGCTATGAGACGACCGAGGCGATCGCCGAGCTCCTCGTGCTGACCGCCGACGGCCGTGAGGTCGAGGCGGCCCAGGGCGGCCAGACGGTCCAGGCGCTGTTCGACCGCACGCCCTTCTACGCCGAGAGCGGCGGCCAGGCCGGCGACCAGGGCGAGGCCGAATGGACCGGTTCTGACGGGAAGAGCGGCCGCGGCCGGGTGCTCGACACCCAGAAGCAGGCCGGCGACCTGCACGTCCACACCCTCGAGGTGCTGGAAGGGACGCTCGCGCCCGGCGCCCGGGTGCGCCTGGCCGTCGACGCCGAGCGCCGCGCGTCGACCCGCGCCAACCACTCCGCCACCCACCTGCTGCACGCGGCCCTGCGCAACGTGCTCGGCCACCACGTCACCCAGAAGGGCCAGATGGTGGACGGCGAGCGGATCCGCTTCGACTTCAGCCATGGCCAGCCGGTCACGCCCGAGGAGATCGAGCGGATCGAGGCCGAGGTGAACGCGGTGATCCGCCAGAACCTGCCGGCGCAGACCAAGAGCATGAAGCCGCAGGAGGCGATCGAGGCCGGCGCCATGGCCCTGTTCGGCGAGAAGTATGGGGACAGCGTCCGCGTGCTCACCCTCGGCAAGGCGCTGGACGGCGAGGGCGACTACTCGATCGAGCTGTGCGGCGGCACCCACGTGGCCCGCACCGGCGACATCGCCCTCTTCAAGATCGTCCAGGAGCAGGGCGTCGCCGCCGGCGTGCGCCGCATCGAGGCCCTCACCGGCGAGGCGGCCCGCCGCTACCTGCTGGAGCAGGCCGGAGTGTCGAAGACCCTGGCCGAGCAGTTCAAGGTGCCGGTCGCCGAGGTCACCGCCCGGGTCGAGGCCCTGCAGGCCCAGGCCCGCAAGCTCGAGAAGGAACTGGCGGACGCCAAGCGCCAGCTCGCCATGGGCGGGGGCGGCGGGGCGGCCGCGGCCGGTCCGGAGGAGATCGCCGGGGTGAAGGTCATGGCCCGCGTCATGGATGGCGTCGGCGGCAAGGACCTGCGGCCCATCGCCGAGGAGTTCAAGAAGCAGCTGCCCGACGGCGTCATCGCGCTCGTCGGCTCGGCCGACGGCAAGGCGGCGGTCACTGTCGCCGTCACGGGCGAGGCCCAGGGCCGCTTCAACGCCGTGGAGCTCGCCAAGGCCGCGGTCGTGGCCATGGGCGGCCAGGGCGCCGGCGGCCGGCCCGACTTCGCCCAGGGCGGCGCGCCCGACGGCTCCAAGGCCGCCGAAGGCCTCGCGGCGGTCAAGGCCGCGCTGGGGGGCTAAGGGGCCGGCCGCCTGGCGGCTAGTCCGTCAGGTAGACGCAGAACTTGTTGCCCACGGGGTCGCGGAAGTAGGCGGCGTAGAACCCGCTCGCCACCTCGTCCGCCGAGCGGTAGCCGGGCGGGCCCTCGTCCGAGCCGCCGTTCGCCAGGGCCGCGGCGTGGGCCGCCTCAAGCTGGTCCTTGGTGTCGGCCTTGAACGCCACCATGATCCCGTTGCCCGCCCGCGCCGGCGCGCCGTCGTAGGGCCGGCAGACGCCGATCACCGCGTCCTGGCCCTCGGGGCCATAGAAGGCCCAGCCCTCCATGGGATTGCTGCGCTTCCAGCCCAGGGCGCCGAGCGTGGCGTCGAAGAACGGCTGCGCGCCTTCCACGTCCTGGGCGCCGATGGTCACATAGCCGATGCTCATGTGGAGCCTCCTCTCTCGTCCGTCGCCAGGGTAGCGTCGGGAGTGAAACAAAACAAGAACATCGTTCGTCCGAAAAAGACGGCCAGGCTCGCCGGGCCGCCTCGTCCGGTCCGTGAAGGCTCAGGCCTCGGCCAGCGCCTTCTCGAGGTTCACGGCCACCTTGTCGATGAAGCCCTCGGTGGTCAGCCAGCCCTGGGTGTCGCCGACCAGCAGGGCCAGGTCCTTGGTCATCGAGCCGCTCTCCACCGTCGAGACGCAGACCTGCTCCAGGGTCCTGGCGAAGCGGGCCAGTTCCTCGTTGCCGTCCAGCTTGGCCCGGTGCTCCAGGCCGCGGGTCCAGGCGAAGATCGAGGCGATGGAGTTGGTGGACGTGCTCTCGCCGCGCTGGTGCTGGCGGTAGTGGCGGGTGACGGTGCCGTGGGCGGCCTCAGCCTCCATGGTCTTACCGTCCGGGGTGATCAGCACCGAGGTCATCAGGCCGAGCGAGCCGAAGCCCTGGGCCACCTGGTCGGACTGCACGTCGCCGTCGTAGTTCTTGCAGGCCCAGATGAAGGCGCCCGACCACTTCAGCGCCGAGGCGACCATGTCGTCGATCAGGCGGTGCTCGTAGGTCAGGCCGGCTTCCTTGTACTTCGCCGCGTAGTCGGTCTCGTAGACCTCCTGGAAGATGTCCTTGAAGCGCCCGTCGTAGGCCTTGAGGATGGTGTTCTTCGTGGAGAGGTAGACCGGGTAGTTGCGGTTCAGGCCGTAGGACAGGCAGGCGTGGGCGAACTCGCGGATCGACTCGTCGAGGTTGTACATGCCCATGGCCACGCCGCCGGCCGGGAAGTCGAACACCTCGTGCTCGATGGTTTCGCCGTTGTCGCCCTGCCACTTGATGGTCAGCTTGCCCTTGCCGGGCACCCGGAAGTCCGTGGCCTTGTACTGGTCGCCGAAGGCGTGGCGGCCGACGATGATCGGCTGGGTCCAGCCCGGGATCAGCCGCGGCACGTTCTTGCAGATGATCGGCTCACGGAAGACGACGCCGCCCAGGATGTTGCGGATCGTGCCGTTCGGCGACTTCCACATCTTCTTGAGGTTGAATTCCTTCACCCGCGCCTCGTCCGGGGTGATGGTCGCGCACTTGATGCCCACGCCGTGCCGCTTGATGGCCTCGGCCGCCTCGATCGTCACCTTGTCGTCGGTGGCGTCGCGGTTCTCCATGCCAAGGTCGTAGTAGTCGATCTGGAGATCGAGGAACGGGAAGATCAGCTTTTCCTTGATCAGCTTCCAGATGATGCGGGTCATCTCGTCCCCGTCCAGGTCGACGACGGGGTTGGCGACTTTGATCTTGGCCATGAGGGCGCGGCGCTCCGGGCGGACTTTTGAGGGTTGCCGGGCCGTATAGCCGCCTGCGACCGCCACGCAAAGGCCAAGGGGTGCGACCGGTCAGCCGATGCTGCGGGTGACCAGCCGGCCGAGCTCGGCGAACAGCGCCGCCTGGGCGTCCATGGTGGCGGTCGCGCCCGACAGATAGGCCGCCACGGCGTAGCTGCGTCGATCGGCGAGCGTCAGGATGCCCACGTCGTTGAAGGCGAGGCTGACGCCCAGGTCGAGGCCCGAGGTTCCCGGCTTGTGCGCGAACACCGCGTCGGCCGGGAAGCCCGCCTTCAGCCGGTCGCCCGCCCGCGGCGTCTCGCGCATCATCTGGATCAGCAGGCGGGTGGAGCCGGGCGACAGCAGCTCTCCCTGATCCAGGCGGGCGAGGAAGTCCAGCGTCCCGCGCGGCGTGGCGGTGTCCCTCGGATCGGCCAGGAAGGCGCGCATGGCGGCCCGCTTCTGCGCGTCCGGCACGGTGTCATAGGCGGCGCGGAAACCGGCCCCCTTCCACGCCGGGCGGAACGAGGCCATGCCGTAGGCTTCGGGCGCCAGCTCCCGTTCGTAGCGGTCCACCCGGATCTCCGGCAGGCGCTTCAGGCTGAGCCAGGCGGTCACCGCGCCGGGGCCTCCGATCCGCTTCATCACCACGTCGGCCGCGGTGTTGTCGCTGTCCACGACGGCGGCGTGCAGCAGCTGGCGCAGGGTGTAGTCGCGCCGGGCGGGAAAGGCCTCGGCGACGGCCGAGAGCGGAGGAGACAGGTCCTGCTCGTCCAGCACCACCCCCTCGTCGAGGGTGAGGCGCCGCGCGTCGACCTCCGCGAGCGTCGCCGCCCCCAGGGGCGCCTTGAAGACGCTGAACATCGGGAAGCGCCGGTCGCCGTTGAAGGTGAAGTGCTCGCCGCTCTCCAGGTTCATCAACCCCACGCCCAGCACGCCGGGCGGGGCCCGCGCGGCCAGGGCTTCGACGCCGGCGTTCAGGCGCTCCATGTCCAGCCGGGGCGTGGTGGACGCGGTCAGCGGCTCGCTGTCGCCGCACGCTGCCAGCGGCAGGGCGAGCCCGGCCAGGAGCAGACGGCGACGGGGAAGGGTTGCCAGGGGAGCCTCCTGAAACGACAACGCGCGCAATGAGCGAAACGTCGACGTCCAAACCTGTCGTGATCCTGAACGCGCCGCAGCTGGCGGAGAATATCGGCGCGGTGGCCCGTGTCATGGCCAACTTCGGGCTGGCCGACCTGCGGCTGGTGAACCCCCGCGACGGCTGGCCCCAGGAGCGGGCCTGGGCCTCGGCCTCCGGCGCCGACTGGCCGCTGAACGCCGCGCGCGTCTACCCCGACGTCGCCTCGGCCATCGCCGACCTGCAGCTGGTCTACGCCACCACCGCCCGCCCGCGGGAGCTGCAGCTTCCGGTGATCACCCCGCGCGTCGCCGCCGCCCAGCTCGCCGAGGCCGTGGCGGAGGGGCAGCGCGTGGGCATGCTGTTCGGCGGCGAGCGCGCCGGGCTGGAGACCCAGGACATCGCGCTCTGCCAGGCGGTGGTGACCATCCCCATCGATCCGCGCTTCCACTCGCTCAACCTCGCCCAGGCCGTCGCCATCAACGCCTACGAGTGGCGCACCACCGAGGCCGACGCGCCGCCGCCGAGGTTCCGGGAGGGCGCGCCGCCCGCCGACGGCGCGGCCCTGATGGGCCTCTACGAGCACCTGGAGCGGGAGCTGGAGACCGCCGGCTTCTTCCACCCGCCGGAGAAGACCCCCTCCATGGTGCAGAACCTGCGCTCCGCCCTGGGCCGCGCCCGCTTCACCGACCAGGAGGTTCGCACCCTGCGCGGTGTCGTCACCGCCCTGTCCCGTGGCCGCGGCAAGGTGCTGGAGAAGCTGGCGCGCAAGAAGGAGGTCGGCGAATGAGCCTGAAAGCCCTGCTCGACAGCCTGGCGATCCCCATCGTCCAGGCCCCGATGGCCGGCGCCACCCTGGAGGCCCTGCCGCTGGCGGTGAACCGCGCCGGCGCCCTCGGCTCGCTGGCCGCTGCGGCGCTGGCGCCGAACGAGATCGTGGCCGCCGTGGACGCCATGCGGACGGTCACCGACCGCCCGTTCGCGGTGAACCTGCTGATGGCCCCCAGGGTCCAGCCCGACGCGGCGGAGCTGGACGCGGCGCTGGCCCGCCTGGCGCCCTGGTACGCGGCCGCCGGCGTCCCGCTGCCGGAGGCGCCCAACCGCTTCAGCCACGACTTCGAGGCCCAACTCGACGCGGTGGTGCAGGCCGCGCCGGCCATCGCCTCCTTCACCTTCGGCGTGCTCGAGACCGCCCAGGTCGACGCCCTGCACCGCGCCGGCAGCTATGTGGTCGGCACCGCCAACACCGTCGCCGAGGCGCGCGCCTGGGCCGAGGCCGGCGCGGACGGGATCTGCGCCCAGGGCGCGGAGGCCGGCGGCCACCGTGGCAACTTTCTCGCCGAGACCGAGGCCAGCCTGGTGGGCACGCTGCCGCTGGTCGCGACGGTGCGGGCGGCGGTGGACCTGCCGGTGATCGCCGCCGGCGGGATCATGGACGGCCGCGGCGTGGCCGCGGTCCTGGCGCTCGGCGCCGACGCGGCACAGATGGGCTCGGCCTTCCTGCTGTCGGACGAGGCGCTGACCAGCGCCCCCTGGCGCGCGGCGATCGAGGCCGCGCCCGACGACCCCACCCGGCTCACGCGCGCCTTCTCCGGCCGCCATGCGCGGGGCCTGGAGAACCGCTTCACCCGCGAGATGCGGCCCGTGGAGCACGAGGTCCCGGCCTATCCCGTCCAGAACCGCCTGACCCAGCCGCTCCGCCAGGCCGCCGAGAAGGCCGGCGACACCGAGATGATGTCGCTCTGGGCCGGCCAGGCGGTGAAGCTCGCCAGGCCCGGGGCCGCCGAGGCCATGGTCCGGGCCTGGTGGGCCGAGGCGCGCGACGCCGCCCGCGCCCTTTCGGCCCGCACGGGCGGCTAGGCTTGCCCGCAGCGCGTTAAGGGGGGAAGTATCGCCCCCCGCTAAGGACAGGAGTTTGGTCATGGCCGCCGTCACCCGCCTGCTCGCCGCCGGCGCGGCCCTGCTGCTGGTGCTGGGGTACGGTCCCCGCGCCGCCGCGCCCCCGAGGAGCGGCGCCGAGCGCGGCGTGCGCCAGGCCCTCGTGCGGCTCAACGCCCTGCTGGCCAAGCGCGACCTGGGCGTGCTCGACGAGTTCATGCCCGACGAGGACACCCTGCTGGTCGGCTCCGAGGTGGGCGAGGTGGCCCGCGGCCGGGCGGCGCTCGCCGAGCATTTCCGCAAGCTCTACGCCATGCCGCAGACCCTCAGCTTCGACTGGCGTGAGGTGGAGGTCTCCGTCCATGGCCCGATCGCTTGGCTGCACGCCGAGGGTCACGCCGTCCTGCACGGGGACGCCGCCGACGAGCGCCGCGTCTACCGCCTGACCGGGGTGTTCGAGCTCTGCCACGGCGTCTGGAAGTGGCGCCTGTTCCACGGCTCCGAGCCGCACGGCTAGAGCCCTTCCGTTCCTCCCCAACTGCTGGAGCCTCCCATGAGCCAGGGCCCCTGGAGCCATCACCGCAGCGCCGGCCTCGCCGACGACATCGATTTCGAGATCAAGGGCCAGGAACTGCAGTTCGTCGAGATCGAGCTCGACCCCGGCGAGAGCGCCATCGCCGAGGCGGGGTCGCTGGTCTGGAAGGACGCCGCGGTCGGCATGACCACCGTCTTCGGTGACGGGTCGGGCGGCGAGGGCGCGGGCTTCATGGGCAAGCTGCTGGGCGCCGGCAAGCGGCTGATCACCGGCGAGAGCCTGTTCACCACGGTCTTCACCCACGGCGGGACCGGCAAGGCCAAGGTCGCCTTCGCCTCGCCGACGCCCGGCGCCATCCTGCCGCTGCACCTGTCGGAACTCGGCGGCACGCTGATCTGCCAGAAGGACGCCTTCCTGGCCGCCGCCCGCGGCGTCTCCATCGGCCTGCAGTTCCAGCGGCGGGTGATGACCGGCCTGTTCGGCGGCGAGGGCTTCATCATGCAGCGGCTCGACGGCGACGGCTGGGTGTTCGTCCAGATGGGCGGCACGGTGGTGGAGCGGACCTTGGCCCCCGGCGAGCAGATCCACGTCGATACCGGTTGCCTCGCGGCCTACACCCCCAGCGTCGACTTCGATCTCGTCATGGCCGGCGGCGTCAGGAGCGTGATCTTCGGCGGCGAGGGCCTGTTCTTCGCCCGCCTGACCGGGCCCGGGCGCGTCTGGATCCAGTCGCTGCCGTTCTCCCGTCTGGCCGGGCGGATGCTCGCCGCGGCGGGCGGGACGGGCCAGAACCGCGGCGAGGGCTCGGTGCTCGGCGGGCTGGGCGACATCATCGGCGGCAACCGCTGAGGCGCTCGCGGGAGCCTCAGGAGCCGAGGGTGAGGAAGACGGGATTGGCGTAGAACCAGAGGTCGGCCCAGGGGTCTTCGCCCGGCCGGTCGGCCGACGGCTCGAGCTCCGCCGTGCTGGTCCCCCGCACCCGCAGGTAGGCCGGCCCCTGCAGGCCGGCGATGCGGTAGGTCATGGTCAGGACCTCGCCCTCCCGCCGCCAGTCCGCCGGGCCGAACCGCTTCACGACCCGCGTGGTCGGGTTCACGTCGCGCGTCCGGTCGGCGACCGGCCCGCTCACCTCCCCCAGGATCAGGTCGACCCGCGCCACCTCGGGCGACCGGCCGCCGAAATTGCGGCCGGCGGGATCGCGGACCCGGATGGTCACCTCCACCGCCTCGCCCGGCCGCAGGTCCAGGGCTCCGCCGATCTCGGCGCAGCGCCCGACACGGGGCGCGCAGGCGGTGACGTCCAGCTCGGAGATCAGGTCGCCGGTGGTGACGAACACCCGGCCGGCGCGCAGACCGTCGAGGATGTCGTCGTAGGACCGGGCGGCGCGGACGTAGGTCTTCGAATACTCGCCTGGCCAGAAGTCGTCGCCGCCCTCGCGATAGTGGCGGTGGGAGTCGGAGGTGCTGGTCACCCACCAGCGCCGCCCCTCGCCCAGCATGGAATCCCAGAAGCCGCCGAGCCGGGCGGTCATCTGGTCGAACCCGCCGAGCGTCGGCGAGGCCTTGTAGGCGCCTCGGATCCCCTCGGGGTTCAGCGTTCCGTTGGGCCGCAGCGCGCCGGCCTGGTGGCCCGGCGCGCCCTCCATGCCGATGGCCACCTCCGGCGCGGTGTCGTGCCATGTCCGCAGTTCGGCCGGCGAATAGCGGCCCCAGACACCGGGCCCGGTGGCCGAGCGGGAGGGGTGGTTGGCGATCACCACCGGCGGATCGGCCAGGCCGCGCATGTGCGCGAGCGCTTCCACCATCCTGCCCTCGGTCTCGCGCGCCGGGTCGCGCGGCCAGGGCTCGTGCGCCGAGAAGCGGCCTTCCAGCTCCAGCAGCCGCTCACGCTCGCCGTCGGTGCGGGGCAGGATCAGGCTGCTGTGGTCTCCGCCGGGGGTGTCCAGCTCCATGCCGTAGAACTGCAGGACCTCCGGGACCCGGTCGCGGGCCTGCATCAGCTCCGGGTAGGCCTGCTCGTAGTTCAGCTTCGAATGGCTCGGTCCGCCATGGTCGGTGGAGACCATCCAGGAGAGGCCATGGGCGCGGGCCATCTCGGCGTTCTTGGGGATGCCGTAGAGCCCGTCCTCGCCCAGCACGGGCTTGGGCGCCTGGCCCGGCGGCGGCTCCGGATAGTCGGCGCTGAACCGGCTGTGGATGTGGTGGTCTCCCGCCAGCCAGCGGCGCGCCCCGGCTGGCGCGGCCTTGCCCGGCGGGGCGACCGCGACGGGCTGGTGGAGCCCGTGGCCCTGGACATCCGAGGCCGCGAACAACGCCGCCGCGCCCACCGCCGAGGCGCACGCCATCCATCTGCGCATCTTCCGAGACTCCCCCACAGGACGTGGCGGTGCATAGGGGCTGCGGGCGCCGGGCGATTGCGGGGTTCGGTGTCGGTTTGATGAAGAAGGTGTGACGTCCGCCCGGGGCGCCCCCACGGGTCACAAAGCCGTAGCTGAACCGTGAAGCCACGGTCACCGAGCGCCCCTAACGCCCCCCCGGGCCCGCCGGACCCGAAGTTGGGGCTCCTTCCCCGGCGAGGCTGGAGCGAACGACCATGTCTCGATTCAAGGGGACGCTCGTCACGAGCGTGGCCTCCAGCGTCATCGTGTGCCTGTGCGCGGCGGGCGCCGCCCGGGCGCAGGACGTCGCCCAACCGACCGCCGGCGGAGAGGTGGAGGAACTGGTGGTCACCGGATTCCGCGCCTCGTTGGGCGCGGCGCGCGAGCTGAAGCGCGACGCCGACATCAACGTCGACGTCATCGTGGCCGAGGACATGGCCAAGTTCCCGGACCTGAACCTGGCGGAGTCCCTCCAGCGCCTGCCGGGCGTCGCCATCAACCGCGAGGGCGGCGAGGGCCGGCGCCTCAGCCTGCGGGGCCTCGGCCCGGACTTCACCCGCGTCCAGCTGAACGGCATGGAAGTGCTGGGCAACGTCGACTCGCCGATGGACAGCCGCGGCCAGACCTCCCGCGACCGCGCCTTCGACTTCAACATCTTCGCCTCGGAGCTGTTCTCCAAAGTGGACGTCCGCAAGTCCTTCGCGGCCGAGCAGGACGAGGGCGGCATGGCCGGCACGGTCGGCCTCTACACGGCCAAGCCGTTCGACTTCCAGGGGACGCGGGCCGCGCTCGCCGCGCAGGCGGGCACCAACTCGGCGACGGAGGACTTCCAGCCCCGGCTGGTCGGCATGCTGGGCCACAACTTCGACGACCGGTTCGGCGTCCTGGTCTCCGCCGCCTGGTCGCGGCGCGAGACCGAGGAGCAGGGCTACAACACCTATGCGGCGAGCCCCGTCGGGCCCGGCGCCACCGACCTGTCGCGGCTCAGCGCCGCCGACCAGGCCATGGTCCGGTCCGGGACCCTGGTGTTCCAGCGCGGCAACCGCCTGTCGGTCTGGGGCTCCGACCAGGAGCGTCTGGGCCTCACCGCCGCCCTGCAATGGCGGCCGGTGGAGACCCTGACCCTGACCCTCGACGGGCTCTACGGCGAGTTCACCAACGCGCGCGACGAGCGGCACCTGGCGACCCGCGCCTCGCAGAACTCCACCGTGCTGGGCAACGCGGTGCCCCACTCGGGAACCAGCAGCCCGCCGCCGCGGCTGAACGCCGTGCGCTGGGACCGGTACAACTCCGTCGTGTTCGCGGACGTGGACAACACCGTCTTTGCCACCGAGACCCGCCGCCAGCAGACCGAGAACACCTTCCAGCAGGTCGTGCTGACCGGGGACTGGGAGCTCTCCGACCGGCTGCGGATAAGCGGCCACGTGGGTCACGAGCAGTCGGACTATGACATCCCCGTCTCGGACAAGTTCTACACCGAGGCCTTCGGCGGCCTGATCACCGACTACAGCGCCGACGGCCGCGACGCGGTCAACACCTACAAGTGGGACACGACCGACCCGAACAACTTCCGGGCCCACGAGATCGACTTCTCGGCCACCTACCAGAAGACCCGGCTGGACAACGCCGAGCTGAACGCCGCCTACGCCTTCGGCGACCTCGCGACCCTGAAGGTCGGGGCCTCCTTCCGCGGCTTTCGCAACTCCGGCTACTCGCAGGCCACCGACGACCTGAACCGCACCGCTTGGGAGCGGGGGACCCTCGATGACCGGGTCGGCGCCTACTACACGGTCTTCGACAAGCACGACGACCAGTCCTGGGTGACCGTCGACTGGGACAAGGCGCTGGCGCACTACCGCGTGACGCGCGCCCTGGGCGCGCCGCGGTCGATCTATTCGGTGGAGGAGGACACGAGCGCCGCCTACGCCCAGCTTGACTGGCAGGCGACGCTGTTCGGCCGTCCGGTGCGCGGTAACCTCGGCGCCCGCGCCTATGAGACCGAGCTCACCTCCTCGGGCGTGGCCAACGTCGGCCCGATCACCGTCAGCTCGACCTACTCCGGCGTCCTGTTCGCTTTCAACGCGGTGATGGAGGTCACCGACAGCCTCCAGCTGCGCGTCGCCGCGGCCCAGAACATCAACCGTCCATCCCTCAGCGCCTACGCCATGAACGGCAGTGTCGGCGTGGAGGGCGACTTCGTGACGGTCAGCGTCGGCAACCCGAACCTCGACCCCTACACCTCCGACGAGTTCGACCTGGCGGCGGAGTGGTATTTCAACGAGATCGGGATGGTCTCGGCCGGCGTGTTCCACAAGCGCATCGACGGCTTCGTGGTCAGCCGGAAGGCGACGAACGTGCCCTATTCCAGCACCGGCCTGCCGGACAACCTGGTCGCGGGCGTCGGCGGCTCGCGGAACGTCAACGAGTTCACCCGGCCCATCAACCTGAACGACGCCAAGGTGACCGGCCTGGAGCTCAGCGCCCAGACCGACTTCTTCTTCCTGCCCGGCTTTCTGAAGGACATGGGCGTGGTGGCCAACGTCACGGTGATCGATTCCAAAACCACCTATCCGAACGGCCAGACCGGCGCGATCTGGGGGATGAGCGATCTCACCCACAACGTGACGCTCTACTACGAGACCGCCGTCTGGGGTCTCCGCGTCTCGTCGAACTACCGCTCGGACTATCCCATCGACCAGGGCGGCTTCCGGTCCACCCAGTACGTGGACGCCGCGGCCTTCTACCAGCTCACGCCGCGCCTGCGCCTGACGCTGGACGGGGTCAACCTGACCGACGAGCGGGAGGAGCAGTACAACGGCGCCGAGGCCCGCCGGCTCTGGAACACCACCCAGAGCGGCCGGACCGTCTTCGTCGGCGCCAACCTGCAGTTCTGATCCGGCCGTCCGCCAGGGAGCGGCTGCGCTCCCTGGCGGCGCCGAGGCCGCGGGACCCGATCCCGGTCCCGCCGCACTGGACAAGCCCCGGGCTCCTCGTCCAGCGTCCTCCCTCGGTTTCGGGGGAGTCTCGTCATGTCCAGGTCCATTCCGCTGGCGCTCGCCGCGGCGCTGTTCGCCACCGCGGCCCACGCGGCGCCGCTGCCGGCGCTGAAGAAGCAGGCGATCGCCGGCGTCGAGGCGCGCGCCAAGCTGGCGCAGGAGATGAACGACAGCATCTTCTCGTTCGGCGAGCTCGGCTTCCAGGAGGTCGAGACCTCCCGCTATGTGACCGAGATCCTCGAGAAGAACGGTTTCACCGTCACCCGCGGCGTCTCCGGGCTTCCCACCGGCTGGGTGGCCACCTGGACGAACGGCAAGGGCGGACCGGTGGTCGCCCTCGGCTCCGACATCGACGGCATCCCCAAGGCCTCACAGACCCCCGGCATCCCCTGGCGCCAGCCGCAGGTGGAGGGCGCGCCCGGCCACGGCGAGGGCCACAACTCCGGCCAGGCCCTGAACGTCGTCGCGGCCCTGGCGGTGAAGGACATCATGCAGAAGGAGAACATCGCCGGGACGCTGATGCTGTGGCCAGGCGTCGCCGAGGAGCTGGTCGCCGGCAAGGCCTACATGGTCCGCGACGGCGTCTTCAAGGACGTGGACGCGGTGATCTTCACCCACGTGGGCGACAACCTCGGCACCTCCTGGGGCAAGCCCATGGGCACGGGGCTGGTCTCGGTGGAGTACACCTTCAAGGGCGGCACGGCGCATTCGGCCGGCAAGCCGTGGATGGGCCGCTCGGCGCTGGACGCGGTCAGCCTGATGAACGCCGGCTGGGAGTTCCGTCGCGAGCACATCCGTCCCGAGCAGCGCTCGCACTACGTGATCCGCGACGGCGGCGACCAGCCCAACGTCGTGCCCGAGCGGGCCAGCGTCTGGTACTATTTCCGCGAGCAGGACTTCAAACGCATCAGCGACCTCTACGCGGTCGGCAACCGTATCGCCGACGGCGCGGCCATGATGACCGACACCACGGTGGAGCGCCGGGTGCTGGGGACGGCCGCGCCGCGCCACTTCAACCGGCCCATGGCCGAGGCGGCCTACGCCAACATCCGGATGGTCGGCCTGCCGAAGTGGACGCCCGAGGAGCAGGCCTTCGCCAAGGCCGTCCAAAAGGAGGTCAAGGCCGAGAAGGTCGAGGGGCTGGCCGTCGAGCTCGACAAGCTGGAGCCGCCCAAGGAGAAGCCGGAGAGCGGCGGCTCCGACGACATCGGCGACGTGTCCTGGGTCGTGCCGACCATCACCGTCCGCTATCCGTCGAACATCCCCGAGCTGCCGGGCCACAACTGGGCCAACGCCATCGCCATGGCCACGCCCATCGCCCACAAGGGCGTGGTGGCGGGCTCCAAGGTGGTGGCCATGACCACGCTGGACCTGCTGACCCAGCCGAAGCTGCGGGCCGCGGCCAAGGCCTACTTCACCGACGTCCAGACCAAGACCGAGACGTACGTCCCGGTGATCGGCCCCAACGACAGGCCGGCGGCCGACATGAACGCCGAGGTCATGGCCCAATTCCGCCCGGCCATGCGGCCGCTCTACTACGACCCGGCCAAGTATCCGACCTACCTCGACCAGCTCGGCGTGAAGTGGCCGACGCTGGAGCGGCCGAAGGCGGCGGACTAGGGCAGGGGCCCCGCCGCCAGGCCGAAGGGCGCCTTGACGCTGCGCACGGCGATCATCGAGCGGATGTCGGCGATCGCCGGGTTGCGCAGCAGGTGGCCGGTGAGGAAGGCCTCGTAGGCGGCGAGGTCCTGCACGGCGACGTGCAGCAGGTAGTCGAACTCGCCGGAGATCAGGAAACAGGCCGCCACCTCCGGCCGGCCGCGGGTCCAGTCCTCGAACGGCAGCACCTCCTCGCTGGCGTGGCGGCGCACCTTGACGCCCACGAAGACCGTCAGGCCGCGGCCGTTGAGCCGGGGCTCGAGGTGGGCGTGGTAGCCGGTGATGTAGCCGGCCTGCTCCAGCCGCCGGACGCGCCGCAGGCACGGCGACTCTGACAGCCCCACCCGCTGGGCCAGCTCGCTGTTGGGCAGGCGGCCGTCCTTCTCCAGCTCGGCGAGGATCCGGCGGTCCAGGGCGTCCAGGTCAGAATCCGCCAACAGAAGGCTCCCACACAGCAGAAGACGCCGCGAACCTGGGCCGCCGCGGCTGAATACGCAAGGACGTGCGGCGGCGGCCGGGCCTATCCTCCAGGCTGGTTGGTGTGGAGTAGGCATATGGGTTCGGGTCGGGACTGGGCGTTCGAGACGCGGGCGATCCACGAGGGCTACGACCCGGCCGACCACCACGGCGCGCTGGCCCCGCCGGTCTACATGACCTCCACCTTCTGCTTCGAGAGCGCCGAGTCCGGCGCCCGCCGGTTCGCCGGCGAGGAGGCGGGCTACATCTACACCCGCCTCGGCAACCCGACGATCGCCCTGCTCGAGCGCCGGCTGGCGTCGCTGGAGGGCGGCGAGGCCGCCGCGGCCACGGCGTCGGGCATGGGAGCCATCGCCGCCACCCTGTGGACGCTGCTGCGGCCGGGCGACCGGCTGGTCACCGACATGACGCTCTACGGCTGCACCTTCGCCTTCTTCCGCCACCAGCTGGCCGACTTCGGCATCGTCGTCGAGCACGTGGACATGACCGACCACGCGGCCGTCGAGGCGGCGCTCGCCCGGCCGGCCAAGGCGGTGTTCTTCGAGACCCCGGCCAACCCCAACATGCGGCTGGTGGACATCGCCGCGGTCTCCGCCGCCGCCCGGGCGGCCGGGGCGGTGGTGATCGTCGACAACACCTACGCCACGCCGCTGCTGCAGCGGCCGCTGGCGCTGGGGGCCCACCTCGTCGTCCACTCGGCCACCAAGTACCTCGGCGGCCACGGCGACCTCGTGGCGGGCGTCGTGGTCGGCGACGGCGAGCTGATCGCCCGGATCCGCGGCACGGGCATCAAGGACGCCACCGGCGCGGTGATCTCGCCCATGGACGCCATGCTGGTGCTGCGCGGCCTGAAGACCCTGCAGCTGCGCGTGGAGCGCCACAGCGCCAGCGCCCTGGAGATCGCCGGCCGGCTGGACGCCCATCCGGCGGTGACCCAGGTGCTCTATCCGGGCCTGGCCGCCCATCCGCAGCACGCGCTGGCGAAGCGGCAGTTCACCGGCGGCTTCGGCGGCATGATCGCGCTGGAGCTGAAGGGCGGCCGGGAGGCGGCGGTGCGGTTCCTGAACGGCCTCACGCTCGCCCGCTGCGCCGTCAGCCTCGGCGACGCCGAGACCCTGGTGCAGCACCCGGCGTCGATGACCCACTCCACCTACACGCCGCAGGAGCGGGCCGCCCACGGCATCAGCGACGGCCTGGTCCGGATCTCCGTGGGGCTGGAATCCGTCGCCGACCTGTGGCGCGACTTCGAGGCGGCGCTGGCCGCCTGAGAACATTGCCGGGCCGGCCGCGTTTAGGGGGCGATCAACCAGAGGACCCGGCCCATGACCAAGCAGAAATCCCGCAAGGGCGAGGCCCTGAAGGCGAGCGCCGTGCGCGCCGCGCGCGTGTCCAAGCAGCGGTCCGCCGAGGGCGCGCAGATGGTGGCGACCCAGGCGCGGCGCCACCCGATCTCCACCGGCCTCTTGGTGGTGGGCGCGGCGGCCGGCGGGGCGCTGCTGCTCAATCCGGCGCTGCGGCGGCTGGCGCTGGCCAACGCGCCGCTGATCTGGCGCACGGTCAAGGGCCGGCTGGCCTCGCGGACCCAGGGCTCCGGCCAGGCGGCGCCGTTCCCGCCGGCCGACCTGGTCAGCCGCCGGGCCGGGGGGTGACGCGCGGGCTTGGCAGGACCTCCGCGATGGTGAAGGCTGCGGGCCTTCATCAGGGAGGACTTCAACCATGCGTTCCATCATGATCGTCGCCGCCGCGGCGGCCGCGCTCTCGCTCGCCGCCTGCTCGCAGAAGACCGAGGAGGCCGCCGAGGCCACCGGCGACAACGCCGCGGCCACCGCCAGCTCCGCGGCCGGCGACACCGCCGCCAACACGGCCGCCGCCACCGACGCCGCGGCCAACGCCGCCGACGCCACCGGCGACGCCGCGGCCGGCGCGGCCAACGCCACGGGCGAGGCGGCCACCAACGCCGGCGCCGCCGCCGACGCGGCGGTCACCACCCCGGCCGAGAAGCACTAGCTTCGCGACCCCGCGGCCGCGGGCGCTCCGCCCGCGGCCGCCCTCGCGGCACAGTCCGGCCCGGCGGCCCGCGCCCGCCCGGCCGCAGGAGTTGGTCATGGCGTCGGTTATCCTGAGCGTGGTGGGCTCCGACCGGCCCGGCCTCACCGGCATCCTCGCCGAGGCGGTCCATTCGGCCGGCGGCAACTGGCTGGAGAGCCACCTCAGCCGGCTGGGCGGCCTCTATGTGGGCTCGGCCCTGGTGGAGATCGGCGACGAGCGGGTGGACGCCCTGCGCGCGGCGGTGGCCGCGGTCGACGCCCGCGGGCTCGAGGTGCGGGTCATCCCGGCGGTGGAGGGCGCCCCGGCGGCCGGCGAGACCCTCGAGCTCAGCCTGGTGGGCCAGGACCGGCCGGGCATCGTGCGCCAGGTGACCGCGGTGGTCAGCGGCCTGGACGTCAACATCGAGGCGCTCTCGACCCACGTGGCGCCGGAGCCGCATTCCGGCGCGCCGATCTTCCACCTGGACGCCCGCCTGCGCCTGCCGCCGGGGCTGGCGGCCGAGCGCGTGCAGGCGGCGCTGGAGCAGATCTCGGCGGAGGTGATGGTGGACATCTCGGTGGCGCCGGGGGCGGCGGCCTAGCCGGGATTTGAAGCGAACCACGGACCACACGGAATACACGGAAGGGCGCGGCGCCGTTCTTATTGAACCACGGATCACACGGATGACACGGACGGGGTCGGCGCTGAGAGCGCGCGATCCGGCGACGGCGTGGGGGCGGGAATCGCGCGCCGAAGGCGCGCAGGATCTTTCAGGCGCCTGACCCGGGGGAGGGCCCGCCTTCCGTGTAATCCGTGTTTTCCGTGGTTTCGCGCGAAGCGCGCCTGCTGAGCCGGCTTGGGTCCCGGCGTTCGCCGGGATGAGCGCCGAGGGATGAGCGGCGAGGTCAGCCGGTGTCCACCACCGCCGGTTCGCGGTCCGGTTCGTGGTCCGGTTCGGGCGCGGGAGCCCGGGCGGGGGCGTAGATGAAGGCGGGGTCGGCGCCGATGGCGGCGCAGGCCTCGCGCACCAGGTCGTCGACCGGGGCGCTCAGGAAGTCCGCGCGGCGGACGGCGCGGTCCAGCCAGCGCTGCAGGTCGCAGGCGAGGCGGGTGGTGTCCTGCGGCGGCGCGGGGAGGTCGAGGTCGTCCGCCTCCGCCCGCCAGTCGGGCGGGTCGTGCTCGGTCCAGATGGCGCGGGAGGTGAGCTTCCGGACCTGCTCGCGGCGGTCGGCGATGGCCTGGGGGCGCAGCGCGGCGGCGGCGGCCTCGGCGGCGGCGTCGGTGGCGACCTGGGCCTCGCGCGCCTGGTCGTCGCGGTGGCGGACGACCTTCAGCTCGAGCGCCAGCGTCTGGCGCAGGCCGCGGGAGACCCGGTGGAAGGCGGTGGCCAGCCTGACGGCCTCGTCCGGGGTCTCGGCCTGCAGCGCCCGCTGCTGCAGCTCGCGGGCCAGCGTCAGGCTCATCGCCGCCAGCTCGCGCAGCATCGCCGTGTGGCGGTCTTCGGCAGGCGGGGCGGCGTGGTCGGCCATGAGAACAAAACGGGAACATAGGAGAATGGGGAAGTCAAGTTTTTGGCTTCCCTCCCTTGATGGGGAGGGACAGGCCGCGCGAGCGGCAGGGTGGGGGAGTGTGGGCCTGGCGGGGAGGTGGGGGTCTGAACGCGGCTTCCCCACCCCGCTCGCCTCCGGCGAGTCGTCCCTCCCCATCAAGGGAGGGAGGGGTGCTTGTCTTTCCCGCCCTTGATGGGGAGGGTGGACCCCCGGGTCCGGCCATTCGGCCGGCCCGAGGGTAAACTCAGGCCGGACGGGTGGGGGAGTGTGGGCATGGCGGGGAGGTGGGGGTCTGAACGCGGCTTCCCCACCCCGCTCGCCCTTGGCGAGTCGTCCCTCCCCATCAAGGGAGGGAGATCATGGTCTGGATCGTCGCCGTCGCCGCGCTGGTCGCGGCCTATCTGCTGGGCTCGGTCCCGACCGCCTGGCTGGCGGCGCGGTGGCTGAAGGGGATCGACATCCGCGCCCACGGCTCGGGCTCGGTGGGGGCGACCAATGCGATCCGCACGCTGGGCGTCGGGCCGGGGCTGGCCGTGCTGGCGGTCGACCTCGCCAAGGGCTGGGCGGCGGTGGCCCTGGCCCGCGCGCTCATGGCCTGGGCTGGGGCCTGGGCCTGGGCCGGGGCGGGGGCGGGCGGCGCGCCCGACCCCTGGGCGCCGTGGGTGGTGGCGGCGGCCGGCCTCGCGGTCGTCGTGGGCCACGCCCGCTCGGTCTGGCTGGGCTTCACCGGCGGCAAGTCCGCCGCCACGGGCCTGGGCGTCCTCCTGGCGCTGGCCTGGCCCGTGGGCCTCGGCGCAGGCGTGGTGGTCGTGGGCGTGCTGGCCGCCTGGCGGTTCATGTCGCTCGCCTCGATGACCGGCGCCCTCACGTCCGTGGCCCTCGTCTGGGCGCTTCCCCAGCCGCTCCCCACGCGCCTCCTGGTCACTGTGGGTGCGCTCTATGTGGTGGTGCGGCACCGCGCGAACATCGGCCGCCTGCGGGCGGGGACGGAGCCGCGGGTGGGGGCGGGGTGAGGGGGGCTGCCGTGGCCCACGGACAGTCGATCCGTTCCTGCCTTATGAGCGTCGGCGACGTATTCCTGTCTGTCAGGAAGATGTCACTCGTAGTAGTAGTCGCCGCGATCCGGTTCTATCTCTCCGAAGTCCACGCTGTCGATTGCATCAACCAAATCCACGTGGTCAATCGCCAGCTGCGCCTCAGGATCCTGTGGGTCACCCGAGAACGTGATCAGCGCGCCGGCTTCGAACTCGACAGCGGTGCTCGCTGACGTAGAACCCAGGCGGATGTATTCGCGATCAACGCTGTCCCACTGACGCAAATTGAACGAAGCCTCGACTGTCGCCGTAATGATCACTTGGGCCTGGCAGACCAGCTCGCCTTCCTCGACGCGTACAATAACGAGCTCGAACTTGCCAGTTTCTTCCTCGACGAGTTCGTAGTGCTGAAACTGGATGCCAGATAGTTCCGCCTCAAAGTAATAGTAAGAATCTCCTGCAGGCTCGACATCGAGGTTTTGAACAGCCCATTCAAGGGAAGAGCGAAACTTCTCTTCAAGTTCCGGTGCCTGTCCGGTCTTGAGGAGGCCAAGAGTTTTCTGTGCAGCCTTCTCCGGAGCTTCGGCCTGCGCCTGTAGAACGGACAGCGCTTGCGCCAAATCGTCTACGACACATAGGCTCTCGACGGATGTGGCGAATGCTTTCCAGCCCTCGTCTTGTGAGACCGCGAGCACTTTCGCGCCGCGCTGGCCTGCCCAGCTCTGCAATGAGAGTAACGCGATGGCGTCAGGAAATTCGGCCTTTTTGTTGCCGCTCGCTTCAAAAGGTGGCTGCGACGCAAAATAGAGATCAACGACGTCTGAGACGTCAATTTCGTCTGCTTCCACCACCTGTGCGCCCGTCTCCTCCATAAACGCCTTGATCCGGGCTTCTGCGGCTTGTCGCGGGGCTACAAGCTCCTGCGCAGTCTTGGCCACGTCGTCCGTCTTTTCGGCGGGTATGAGGCCTTGCTCCAGGCCGTCCTTGATTGCATTCCGAAGCTTGTCCCTTGCAGAGACTGCTTTAGCCGCCATCCCCTTCCGGATCTCTCGCAGCACGACTTCGGAGAGAACGAATTTGACCTCGCCATGCGCGAACTGTCGAAGCTCCGCAAGCAGGCCGTGTTCGAAGTCGAAACCATTGCGGTAGGCCACATTGGCGTCGATCGTGATGGCGTCGAAGGGCATACGATTGGGATACCGTTGGGTTCAGTCGGCCGAAGCGTTCGCTTAAACTACGTCGACGTATGGTTCTTCTGGATCACCCGGAACTGCCTCTGCGCCAACAAATGCTTGGCGGTGCAAGTGGATGTTTATCCGAGCCGCAGCTGCCGTACCTGGACTGCGGATCGATCCCGGAAGTCCATCCGCAGTACATGTAATCATGTACGTGCCCCAAATGGCTAACTCAGCGGGCCACGAAGGGTCATCCATCATCTGCCGAGCAAGCTCGGGATACCCCTCTTCGTTCGATTGGCGATAGCAGAGCCATTCCGCCTGAAAAGGCAGGTCAATGCGTGGAACATTACGCATTGGAGCTGCATCGACTGCGGGGGGGCGGGTGCTTCCCCAATCGCCGTACAGGAGGTTGGCGGCGTTGTGCCTGCGCGTTAGTTGAGTGTGCAGGCGCCGCTCCTTCACAGGAATGCGCCCCCTCCCCTTTATGTTGGCGAATGTATTTGGAAAGCTGCTACCGGAGACTATCAGTTCGATTTCTGGACGTACGTCGGTCATCGACTGTACTACTTCAGATGCCCAGAGTTCGCGCCCTAATAGATCCGACGACCACCCGGCGTCTACGAGAATGACGACATCTGGCGTCTCGCGAATGAGTGTTCGTGCGGCCTCGATATTATTCGCGGCTGATCCGTATTCTAGTCTTACCACAACTCCACGATCTAGGGTCTCAATGTGGGCAATCTGATCTTGGAAGTTGTCCGATGATGATCGCAATACGGGGACGGCGCTCGGTAGATCGCCTACTAACCTATAATAGCTGGCATAGCCGTTATCTGGGTCAAAGAGGGTATCGAATGCCTTGCCTGCTGCAGTTTCTGTGCTCTTGAACTTCGTCCGATCAAGGTCAATCGCGAAGCGTCTTCCTCCCATCGCCTCTGTGACCTTCTCGGCAGTCCGGTCCAGGGACTTTGCGTTAGGCCACGGTCTCCAGACGATAACAGGGAAAATCCGGTCCTTGGCTGCGCCAGATAGTTGGGAGAGCGCTTTCACCTCGGCGACGCGCGCGTGGAGAATGGGGCAGTAGAAGACGGTCTCCAGCATGGTCTCAGGTCAACCCAAGCCGGACCTTCATCGCTGGGCCAGAAACCCTGAACAACCTTGCTAGCTCCTCCGCGACGCCGGGCCGACTTGCGCCGCCCAGGCGGTTCGCCTCTCTGGCGACCAATGATGCAGGCATTACAATTGTCGCTGCAAGCCTGTTGGCCTCCGTTTCCTTGCGAGAGGTCAGGTTAGATCGGTAGAGAACGCTATCTACAACACCGCTCCCAATCGAATCGCGGTGCAGTAGATAATGCGCAATCTCGTGAGCAATGGTAAAACGCTGCCGTTCAGGTGTCTCGTATTTGTTGACCTTAATCTCAAAGCCTGCCTTTGCCTCGCGAGATGGCTGAATCAGGCCAGAGATGCGGGGTTCCAATGGAGCTGTCACGACCCTTAGGCCAAGGGTTTGAGCAAGCTCACCCACCTTAACTGGATATTCTTGCGTGAACTGCGCAACAATATTTGCCTCGTCGGCAGTTAGGCGGTGCAATAGGGGATCGCTCACTACGCCTTTTCCCCGTTTTCCGAAGTGTCGTCAGCTTCATCAATGGCCGCGATGCCCTTGTAGACAATCGCGGCAACCCGCGCCTCCACGAGTGAATAGAGCGAATTGCCTTCCTTGAATCCCTCGTTGAGGAAGAATTCTGTCCGGCTTCGTACACCATTCGAGATCGCTGCCCATCCGAGCACACCGAGGACGGCGAGGAATATGGTGAGCGCGGCCAACAGGACCGAGACGGCCGTCAGCATGATGGAGATGAAATCGGCGTATGAAATAGTGTGGCTACTGCTACCAAAGCGGTGACTCAGCGCGCCGCCAGCGATAGCCGAAATGAGGCAGAGCGCGAGAACGAGGAGCGCTCCAAGCCCAATCCATCCGAGCTTCTTCTTCAGCAAGTGCGTCGCCCACGCGAAGTTAGAACGAAAGCGGAACTATAGTCTAGTTCGCACTCTGCCACAATCTAGTGGTGCATCGGCCCCCCAACCTTGACTCCTACCTCTCCCCCCATCATAACCGCGCCCTTCCAGCCGCCGGGCTTGCCCGGGCGGTGCTGGTACCTATGACGGGACGACGCGAAGCCGCCGTTGCAATCGCGCCCTCATCTTCGGGGGCGCCGGCTCGGGTCAGATGAAGAGTGGATCATGTCCAAGCGCCATAGCGCCAAGTACAAGCTCGACCGCCGGATGGGCGAGAACATCTGGGGTCGCCCGAAGTCTCCGATCAACACCCGCGCCTACGGCCCCGGCCAGCACGGCCAGCGCCGCAAGAGCAAGGTGTCGGACTTCGGCCTGCAGCTGCGCGCCAAGCAGAAGCTGAAGGGCTACTACGGCAACCTGACCGAGAAGCAGTTCTCGCGCATCTACCAGGAAGCCGCCCGCCGCAAGGGCAACACCTCCGAGAACCTGATCGCGCTGCTGGAAAGCCGCCTGGACGCCATCGTCTACCGCGCCAAGTTCGTGCCGACCCCGTTCGCCGCCCGCCAGTTCGTCAACCACGGCCACGTGCTGGTGAACGGCAAGCGCGTGAACATCCCGTCCTACCGGGTGAAGCCGGGCGACGTGGTCTCGGTGCGCGAGCGGTCGCGCAACATGGCCCTGGTGCTGGAGGCCCTGCAGTCGGGCGAGCGCGACACGCCGGACTACATCACGGTCGACGGCAAGGCGATGGCGGCGACCTTCGTCCGCGCGCCGGAGCTGGCCGAGGTGCCGTATCCGGTGAAGATGGAGCCGAACCTCGTGGTCGAATTCTACGCGTCGTAAGACGCCGACCTACCGAGACGAGTTCAGAGTTTGCGAGGGCCCCGGAGAGATCCGGGGCCTTCTGCGTTTGGGCGCGCCTCCGGGAGAGGGGAACCACGGAAGACACGGATTACACGGAAGACGGCGCCCCTGCGGGGCGGGGAACCACGAAAGGCACGAAGGCCACGAAAGGCGTCGCGCTGGACGTGCGGGACCCGGCCGGGGTGTGGGTTTGAATCGCGCGCCGGCGGCGCGCAGGGGTCTCGTGGTGCGGCGTCGGGGGGGCGCCGCCCTTTTCGTGTCCTTCGTGGCTTTCGGGGTTCAATCCGGCCGCGCAGCGGCCTTCCGTGTAGTCCGTGTGGTCCGTGGTTCCTTCCTTTCTTCCCCGCGCGGCGCGGGTGTGGCGGAGTGGGGGCATGAATCGCAGGGTGTTCGTCCTGGCCGCTCTGGCGCTTGGCGGGTGCGCGACGGCGCCGCGGACGGTCGTGGGGGCGGGCGGCGCGGCGCTGGCGGAGCTGGAGACGCTCCAGGGGGCGCGGGCCGGGCGCGAGGCGCTGACGATCCGGGTGGCCAGCCGCGGCTGCACGGGCAAGGCGGACTTCGCCTTCCACGTGGAGCGCAAGGGCGGGGCGGTGACCCTGGCGTTCGGGCGCCGGCGGCTCGACCCCTGCCGGTCGCTCGCCGGCGGGACCACGGAGCTGAGCTTCACCTGGGCCGAACTGGGCGTGCCGCCGGGCGCGCGGGTCGTGCTGCTCAACCCGCTGGCGGGGGGCTGAGGCGGCCGGGGCTCGACGCCCGGTCCGGGAGTTCCTAGGCTCGGGCCAGGGGATCGGGGGAGCTCTCATGAAGCGCCTGAGCGTGTTGGCCGCGGCCGTCGGGCTGCTGATCGCCGGGCCGGCCCAGGCGGCCTGGCTGAAGGCCGAGGCGGACCGCTTCATCATCTACAGCAGCGGTCCGGAACATGTGCTGCGCGAGTATGCGGCCAAGCTCGCCGCCTTCGACGGCCTGCTGCAGCGGCTGGCGCCGGCCGCGTCGCAGGAGAGCTCGCCGGTCAAGCTGGAGATCTACCTGGTCCGCGACTTCGAGGAGATGCGCCAGGTCCGGCCGGGCGTGCGGAACATGCTGGGCTGGTACCGGGCCGGGCCCGAGGGGGTCTACGCCCTGGCCGTGGCGAGCCGGGCCAACGCCCGCTACGACGACACCCTGTTCCACGAGTACGCCCACCACTTCATGCTGGACCGCTTCCCGGTCGCCTATCCGGCCTGGTTCGTCGAGGGCTGGGCGGAGTACGTGGCGTCGGCCCAGGTGGTGGGGGCGGACATCACGCTCGGGGCGCCCGACGCGTCGTCCGCCTATGCCCTGCTGAAGGAGGACTGGCTTGCCCTGGACGTCGTCCTCTCCAAGCGCGTTTGGGAGCTGCCGCGCGACCGGCGCGGCCAGTTCTATGCCCAGGCCTGGCTGCTCACCCACTACATGCAGAGCACGGCGGCGCGGGCGGACCAGCTCAACCGGGCGCTTCGGGCGATCTCCGCGGGCGAGGCGCCGGTGAAGGCGTTCGAGACCGCCACGGGGGCGCCGCTGGAGACGCTGACCCGCGAGCTGCGGGCCTACCGCCAGCTGCGGTCGGTGATGCTGAGGGGCGTGGCCACGCCGCCCCGGCTGGTGGTGAGCCGCCTGCCGGACTCGGCCGACGATCTGCTGCTCGACCGCCTGAGGCTGATGGACGGGGCGGCCGCCGACCCGCAGCCGCATTACCTGGGGGCGATCCGCCGCCGCGCCGGGGGCCATGCGGGCGACCGTCTCGCGGAGCTGACGCTGGCCCAGGCGGAGTTCCTCTACGGCGACGTGGCGCGCGGCGAGGCGATCCTGCGGCGGCGGCTGGAGGCCTCGCCGGACGACATCGAGGCGCTGCGGATCGCCGGGCAGGGCCAGCTGCTGGCCGGCGAGCGCAGGCCCGCCGAGCGCGTCGCCCGCTTCAGGGCCGGCCGCGCCTACCTGGCCAAGGCCTATGCGCTCGACCAGACGGACTACCGCACCCTGGTCGCCTATTCGCAGAGCCGGACGGTGGAGCCGAACTATCCGACGGACAACGACGTCAATGCGCTGCTGGAGGCGCGCGGCCTCGCGCCGGCGGTCCAGGCCACCTCGGTGATGGCCGCCCGGGCGCTGATCGCCAGGGGCCGGGGCGCGGAGGCGGAGGCGATCCTCAAGCCCGTGGCCAACAATCCGCACGGCGGGCGTCTCGCGGCCGAGGCGCGGGCCTTGCTGGCCGGCAAGGCGAAGGCCGAGCCGGAAGCCGACGAGGCCGAGGACGGGGCGCCGCCCGCTAGCTGAACATCTCCAGCATCCAGGGCAGGACGCGGCGGGGGCGGCCGGTGGCCTGGTCGATCAGCACCCAGGTGGTGGCCACCTGGGCGCACATGGCGCCGTCGGGGCCGTCGATGCGCACGAAGCGGTCGAAGCGGGGGCCCTCGGCGGTGTCGGAGACCCAGGTGCGGCCGGTCGCGGTCTCGCCGGGCAGCAGGGCGCGGCGGTAGTCGATCTCGTGGCGCAGCGCCACCCAGGCCCATTGCGCCTGGGCCTCAGCCGGGGCGCGGCTCTCCCAGTGGGCGATGGCCAGCTCCTGCGCCCAGCGCAGGTAGACCACGTTGTTCACGTGGCCGTTGGCGTCGATGTCGGCATCGGTGGGCTCGAAGCCGCGCGTGAAGACCTGCCGGCCCTCCGGCGGCTCGAGCAGGCGGGTCACGCCGTAAGCACGCCCTGTTCGGCCAGGAAGCCCTTCAGCTCGCCGGTCTGGAACATCTCCTTGACGATGTCCGCGCCGCCGACGAACTCGCCCTTCACATAGAGCTGCGGGATGGTCGGCCAGTCGGAATAGGACTTGATGCCTTCGCGCAGGGCTTCGCTCTGCAGCACGTCGACGCCGACGAAGTCCACGCCCAGGTGGTCGAGGATCTGCACCACCACGGCGGAGAAGCCGCAGCGGGGCTGTTCCGGCTCGCCCTTCATGAAGACGATCACGGGGTTCTCGGCCACGGACTTGGAGATCCAGTCGTGGACGGGGTTGGCGGTGGCGGCGTCGGTCATGCGGATCGCCCTTTCGGCGAATGGGAACTTCGGGGCAAGAGCTAGGGACGGGGGTCCCCAGGGTCAAGCGCGGCCGTGCGCGGCGCGTCAGGAGGGCGCGGAGGTCTCCAGCGCCAGCGCGTGCAGCTCGCCGCCCATCTTGCCCTTCAGCGCGGCGTAGACGAGCTGGTGCTGGCGCACGCGGGGCAGGCCCTGGAAGGCGGGCGAGACGATCCGGGCGCGGTAGTGGTCGCCGTCGCCGGCCAGGTCGAAGACCTCGATCTCGGCGTCGGGGAAGCCTTCGCGCAGGGCGGCTTCCAGGTCGGGTTGGGACATCGGCATGGGCGGACGGATAGGCCCGTCCGCCCATGACGTCCAGTTCAGTCGATGATCGACGAGTAGATGATGCTCTTCAGCTGGCCGCGGAAGTTGAAGGTGCCCGACGGCATCAGCTGGGTCATGAAGACGACGGAGAGGTCCTCCTTCGGGTCGACCCAGAAGATGGTCGAGGCCGCCCCGCCCCAGTAGTAGTCGCCGGCGCCGAGCGCGCCGGTCTCCACCTGGCCGAGGGTGGAGGCGAAGCCCAGGCCGAAGCCGACGCCCTCGTTGGCGGTCTCGGAGAAGGAGCCGAGGGCCACCTGGGTGAGGTCCTTGCCGCCGGGCAGGTGGTTCATGTGCATCAGCTCGATGGTGCGGGGCCCGAGGATCCGCTGGCCGTCCAGCTCGCCGCCGCGGCGCAGCATCTCGCAGAACCGCAGGTAGTCGGCGCTGGTGCCGGTCAGGCCGCCGCCGCCGGACTTGAAGCCGGGCTCGCGGAGGAAGGCGCTCTTCTCCGGGTCGTCGATCAGCTTCAGCTGCTTGTCGGCCCCGCGCTGGTAGTTGGCGGCGAAGCGGTGGGCCTTGTCCGGCGCGACCTGGAAGGCGGTGTCGGTCATGCCGAGCGGCTGGAAGATCACCTCGTCGAGGTACTGGGCCAGCGGCTTGCCGGAGATCACCTCGACCAGCGCCCCGCAGACGTCGGTGGCCAGCGAGTACATCCAGGCCGTGCCCGGCTGGTAGCGCAGCGGCACCTGGCCCAGCTTGTCGAGGAACACCTGCATGCTGTCGGGCGCGTCGAAGGAGCGGATCTTCAGCGAGCGGTAGATGTGGTCGATCGGGTGCTGGACGCCGACGCCCGGCAGGCCGCCGCCGTAGGTCAGGCCGGCGGTGTGGGAGAGCACGTCGCGGAAGCTGATCGGCCGGTGCGCCGGCTCGGTCTGCATGACGTCGCCCTCGCCGCTCGTCCAGACGCGGTGGTCCTTCCAGGAGGGGACGAAGCGGCTGACCGGGTCGTTGAGCTGGAAATGGCCCTGCTCGTACAGGGTCATCAGGGCGACCGAGGTGATCGGCTTGGTCATGGAATAGATGCGGTAGATGGTGTCGTCGGCGGTGGGCTTGCCCCGCTCGCGGTCCATCAGGCCGAAGTTCTTCGCATAGGCGATGTGGCCGTGGCGGGCGACGGTGACCTGGCAGCCGGCGATCTTGCCGTTCCCGATGTAGTTGCGCTCCAGGTGGTCGGTGATCCGCTCCAGCCGGCCGGCGTCCAGGCCCGTCCACTGCGATTGGGCGTCCATCAAATTCCTCCCGTGAAATGGTCTTCTTGGAAATAGGCGGCCATCATGGGCCCCGAACGGGGCGCGAGCCAAGGGGGACGAGCGTGGACGAGCTGGAACGGATCGCGGGCGGGGTGGGCGAGCGGCTGAAGGCGGCCGGGCAGACGGTGGCCGTGGCGGAGAGCTCGTCGGGCGGCCTCATCTCGGCGGCCCTGCTCGCCGTGCCGGGGGCGTCGAAATACTACCTGGGCGGCGCGGTGGTCTACACGCCCAAGGCCCGGGTGATGCTGATGGAGATCCCCAAGGAGGCGCTGGCCGGCATGCGCTCGGCCAGCGAGCCCTACGCGCTGCTGCTCGCCCGCACGGCGCGGGAGCGGTTCGGGGCGACCTGGGGCGTCTCGGAGACCGGGGCGGCGGGGCCGACCGGCAATCCCTACGGCGACGCGCCCGGCCACACCTGCGTGGCGATCTCCGGCCCCGTGGAGCAGGTGATCACCATCGAGACCGGCTCGGACGACCGCTCGGCCAACATGCGGGCCTTCGCGGCGGCGGCGCTGGAGCTGCTGGGCCGCGCGGTCGGGGACTAGGCCGCCGGCTCCAGCGCGCGGGCCATGGCCTCGACGAGCGCCCGGGCGGTGATCGGCTTGGCCAGGTGCAGGTCGGCGCCGGCGGCGCGGGCGTCCTCGCGGTGCTGGCGCATGGCGTTGGCGCTGAGCACGATCAGCGGGGTGCGCGGCGCGCCGGCGGCCGTCTCGTGGCCGCGGATCGCCCGGGTGGCGGCCAGGCCGTCCATCACCGGCATCTGCATGTCCATCAGCACCAGGTCGAAGGTCCCGGCGCGATAGGCTTCGAGGGCCAGGGCGCCGTCCTCCACGGCGACGAGCTCCACGCCCAGCGGCTGCAGGATGAGCTCCACGACGCGGCGGTTGGTCGGATGGTCCTCGGCCAGCAGGATGCGCAGCGGGCCGGCGCGCTCCGGCAGGGCGAGCGCCGACGGCGGCTCCGGCGCGGCGGAGCCGGCGTCGTACTCGGCGAGCGGGCGGTGGCGCGGCAGGGGCAGGACGAGACGGAAGACGCTGCCGCGGCCCGGGACCGAGGCGGCCTGCAGCTCGCCGCCCATCATCTCGGCGAGCGCCTGGCTGATGGAGAGACCCAGGCCGCTGCCGCCGAACCGGCGGGTGATGGAGGTGTCGGCCTGGCTGAAGCGCTGGAACAGCCGCGCGGCGAAGGCCTCGTCGAAGCCGACGCCGGTGTCGCGGACCTCCAGGGTCAGGCGGGCCGGGGCGCCGGCACAGCCGTCCTCGACATCCAGCCGCACCGCCACCTCGCCGTGCGCGGTGAACTTCACCGCGTTGGAGAGCAGGTTGCCGGCCACCTGCTTCAGCCGCACGGCGTCGCCGAGGAACTCGCCGCGGGCCGCCGCGCCGTGCTCCGCGCGGAAGGCGAGCCCCTTGTCCTCGGCGCGCAGGCGGAAGACCTCCACCACCCCGTCCAGCTCGGCCCGGAGGTCGAACGGGCGCACCTCGATCTCCAGCCGGCCGGCCTCGATCTTGGAGAGGTCGAGGATGTCGGAGACCAGCCGCTCGAGCGTGCCGCCCGAGCGGGCGATCAGCTCGACCATCTCGCGCTGGTGGTCGGCGAGCTCGGTCTGGGCCAGCGCCGCGGCGACGCCGATCACCCCGTTCAGCGGCGTGCGGATCTCGTGGCTCATATTGGCCAGGAAGTCGCTCTTGGCGCGGTTGGCCGCCTCGGCCGCGGCGCGCGCGGCGGCCATCTCGGCCTCGATGGCCAGCCGCTCGGTGACGTCGCGGGCGACGCCATAGACCAGGTCGCCGACCCGGCGGGCGCGCCATTCCAGGTGACGGTACGAGCCGTCGCGGCACCGGTAGCGGTTGATGAAGCCGTCGACCTCGGTCTCGCGCTCCAGCCGCTGCATGTGGCCGTGGCTGGCCGGCCGGTCGTCGGGGTGGATGAAGTCCAGCATCGGCCGGCCCTCCAGCTCCTCGACGCGGTAGCCGAGCGCCGTCTCCCAGGCGGGGTTCACCTTCACGAACCGGAAGTCGGCGTCGCGGATGCACAGCATGTCGAGCGACACGGCGAAGAAGCCGGCGATGTCCGGCTCCGGGCCCGGCAAGGCGTCAGGGGTGCGTCTCGGAAGGGGCGCCATGGCGGGTGTGTTCGTCCTAGGCGCCCAAGCTGCCAGCGCGCGGCCGCATGATCCAGCCGTAAGGTTACCGGGTCGTGCCTGGCCGTGGCTGCGACCGGGTGAAGGGGAACCACGGACTACACGGACCACACGGACGGGGGCGGAGCCGTTTGAACCACCAAGGACACGAAGACCACGAAGGGGCCGGGGTTCGTGGGGTTCGTGTGGTTCGTAGGCCGATGGCGCGGCTGTCGCGACTTTGCGCCTTGGTGTGCTTGGCGGTCGCCCTCTCACCGCCGCCTTCCCCGAGATCCGTTTATCCCGGCGAAAGCCGGGACCCAAGCGGAGCCGATGACGGTCTGGATGGGTGAAGGGAGAAGGGAGGAGGGCTGCTTTCGCCCCTGAGCGACATTCAAGTTGGATTGCGGACCCGTACCGAGGCAGCGATCTGATCCGCACGATCTTGGTCGTTCGGGACCGAGAGGCTCCACGCTTGGACCTCGCGTGGCCAGCTGAACGGAGTTGGCAGCAGGCGACTTCGCGGAATCGATGCGTCCGCAGCGTTACCCACGTAAACGGCTGCGTAGGGCACCTCACCGCATAGGACGCGGAACACCTGAAAATCCATTTGGGTTTCAGTGGAAGTCATCCTGCAGCCCGTCGGCAGCGCGATGTCAAAGGCATCGCGGCCCTTCTGCAGAGCAGCTCGCGGCAATTCTAGCTGCTGCGCTGCTTCGTCCCTTTGCGGCGAGCAGCCTGCAAGCAGCGAGATTCCAAGCAGCCCCAACAACCGGACGCCATGGTTCTTCATGCCCGGAGGCTAGCGCGGCTTTGAGCAGAGCGGGAGAGGTCCGCTTTCCACCCATAGCTGACGTCCGCGTTCGACCCATCTGAGACCTTTGGAACGTCCGCTTGTTGGCCGCAGGATCAGGGCATATTCGGGACGTTGCAGTCGAAGGGATGGCGATGACGAGGGGAACGGTTGTTCAAGCGGCTTGCCACTGCCGAAGCGTCCGATTTGAGATAGAGCTGACCGACGGCTTGAACACGGCGCTTCGTTGCGACTGCTCGTTTTGCCGGATGCGCGGGGCCGTGGCCGTTTCAGCGGAGCTTGACGGTCTGAAGATAGTCTCGGGCCAGGACACACTGACCGAGTATCAATTCAATACCAAAGTCGCCCGGCACTATTTCTGCTCCGTCTGTGGAATCTACACCCATCATCAGCGGCGCTCCAATCCCAGACAGTTCGGCGTGAACGCGGCCTGCATCGAAGGGGTGAGTCCCTTCGATTTTGCGGAGGTGCCCGTCGTCGACGGCATCAATCACGCCAGCGACAGGAGCGGGGGCGCGAGCGGCGGATCCAGAATAGCCGGCGTCCTGCGTTACCACGCAGCCGGTGACTAGGCGTCGAGGTCGGCCGTCCATCTAGAGCTGAGGTTCGGAACGTCCGCTCGTCGCATGGCGGGCGACCTCGCCCGTCCCGCCCTTAAGTCCATGGTGGATCGCGAGCCTGCCGGGAGAGGCGTGTCAAGGACGCGCCCCTGGCGCGCCGCTCCGCGGCGAGCGCTGCGCGCTCGTCCTTGAGACGCCTGGCCCGGCAGGCAGAATGCTGGCCATGGGCTTCAGGGGCAGGTCTGGCTGATGCGGCTCAACGCAGGAGGTCTGCAGTGGGTCGGTTGCGGACCCTGGGAGAGCAAGCCTAGCTATCGGGATGATCCGTCTGTTTGTCACGATCGTCCTCTGCGCTCCGCTTCTGGCGAGCTGTCGCGAAGCGCCGGCCGAAGCTTCGATACCCTCCGCGGACACTGGTGCTGCCTACACATTGGCTGCTGTCGAAAGGGAGCGACTGATCCGGCGAGCCACCAATGGAGACGCCGAGGCGTCGTTCCGCCTGGCGCAGTATTACGGCATGGCCGGGGGAGAGGACCGCAGCCCTCGGAACTTCGCACATGATCAGCGGGAAAAGCGACGCTGGCTTTCCCTCGCGGCGTCGCAGGGGCATGAAACCGCACGCTTGAACTGGGCGGTGGAGCTCTCATCATCGGACTGTGCGGGCGCTCGCCGGATCATGCAGGAAGAGGCCAGAGCCGGATCAACAGAGGGCCACCGAGCGGCTGCGCGGGGCTGGCTCGACGATCCCTCCTTCAACTGCCGCAGATAGCGACGACGGTCGCTCGCTACCCATAGCGGCCGTTGGGAGCCTGTTCCGCGGCCGCGGGGCGAACGTCGGCTCGACCCATAGCCGAGGGCAGACGCAGCGCTTAACCTCGCTGTCAGAAGGGATCCCAAGTGGACATCGACCTGCTCACCCGACTGCCTGGAGGGCCAGAACTCGTCGAATGGTTTGGCTATGCACCACGCTTCCATGATGGCGAGGTGCTTGAAGTGGCGCTGGACCGAGAGGGAGCTACCTGCTCCGTGCGTGTTCACGGCTTCGAGATCACGAATGAGGTCGATGCAGATGGATATTTTGTTTGCACCAAGCACGTGGTCGTCACGTTCGTCTTCCGCGATCTCACCCAACTTCGGCTTGATGGCTTCAATCATCAAAACGCGGTCATGGCGATAACGATAGGCCGCGGTCTGGACGCGCAGTTTCGCATGGAGATCGAACCCGCCTACGGGCTGGGGGGCGTGATCGAAGGGAGAGAGCTGGAAATCACCCTCGATCCGGGAATCCCGTCCCCAGCCAATATCTGAGGCTCAACGGGTCGCCGTCCGGCCAATCCCATCTATCGTCTGGTCCGCCAGGGTGAAGGTGGTCGGGGTGGTCCGCTCACCACCCATTGCGGAGCCTTCCTGCGTCGGCTGTCCGGATGCGCGGCCCCTGCTAGGGTGGCTGCGCCGATAAGGATCGTCACGAGTGCCAACACAACCTGCAGACAACCTAACAGAAGAGGAGCGGGCGCTTTTTGGCGCCTTCAACGTGGCCGCGGACTTGGCGGCCCGCTGTCGTCACCTCCGAGAAATGGGGGCGTCGGTAAGCGCGGGGGCCTTAGATGTTGTGGTCAACACGCTCATGACCGAGCTCTGGGACCAGCGTTTCTCTCAAACAGAGATCCGTGAGGCCTTTGTCGCGGCGGTGGCTGACATGAACCGGTATGCGGCTGGGGAGGAGCGGCTGAGCAAAGACGACTGCGCACCCGCTGCGGACCTTCGGCGCGTCCGCATTCGGGTGTCCGGCCGCGGCGGATTCAGCTTGGGTCCCGGCTTTCGCCGGGATGAGCGGAGAGGCGGTCAGGTGAGGCCGAGGGCGCGGGTGACGGCGGCCGGGTCGAAGTAGGGGCGCTCGCAGAGGATGCGGTCGCTGCCGGGCGTGAACTCGAAGCTCGCGGCCATGCGGACGCGGAAGGTCCGGCCGGTGGGCTCGACGGTGCGGCCCTTGAGCTTCAGGGGGCCGAGGTGGGTCCCGGTCAGCCAGAACTCCACGAGCACGGTGTCGCCGGCGTGCGCGATGGCGATGATCTCGTTGCCCTGGTCGGGGAAGGGCGTGCGGGAGGCCGCGAAATAGCCGCGCACGGCGGCCTCGCCGTCGAACACCGCGCCGGAGCCGTACATCTCGTAGCGGGGGTGGTCGAAGGTTGCGATGACCCCGTCCCAGTCGTGGACGGTCTCCAGATGCATGTGGTCGCGCACGACCTGGATGCGGCGCTCGGCGAGGTCGGCGGGAGCGGGGGTCATGCGGCGGAGCTTAGCGGATCGGGGGAACCACGGAAGACACGGACGGCGCGCTACTGGCTCGCCCCCCTCGCATCGACCGGGATGATCGCTTCCAGCACGTCGCCGCGGACGGCCCAGAGGCGGTCGTGGCGGTCGATGGTGGGGTCGATGTGGCCGGGGACCAGGTCGAGGCGGTCGCCGCGGCGGAGGTGGCGGCCGGCGGGGCGGACGAGGCGGCCGTGCTCGTCGCCGAAGAAGCCGTAGGCGGCGTCCTCGAACCCGGGGGTGGCGACGGCGGGCAGGGGGCCGTCGGTGGACAGCGCCTTCAGGCCCGCGTCGAGGGTCACCCACTTGGGATGGTTGGCGCTGATCACCGTGGTGGCCACGAACAGGGCCTGGCGGAAGTCGCCGGCCGGCTCGCCGTCCAGCGCCTCGCGGTACTCGCGGTCCATGAACAGGTAGGAGCCGGGCTGCAGCTCGTTCAGCACGCCGAGCTCGACGTCGGCCTGGAAGGTGCCGGTGCCGCCGCCGGTGACCACCTCGACCTCGCCGCCGACCCCGCGGACCGCCTCGATGGCGTCGCGCAGCCGGGCCATGCCCTGGGCCACGGCCTCGCGCCGGGCGGCGGCGTCGGCCATGTGCTGCCAGTGGCCGCCGTAGCCCTGCACCCCCAGGAGCCGCAGGCGCGGGTGGCGCAGGATGGCGCGGGCGAGGTCGGCGGCGTGGTGGGCGTCGGCGACGCCGGTGCGGCCGAGGCCCACGTCCACGTCGATCAGCACCTGCATCGGGGTCTCGGCGGCAGCCAGCTCGGCGACGCCGTCGGGGTGGTCCACGACCAGCCGGAAGTCGGGCATCTCGCGGGCGAGCCAGGCGGCGCGCTCGGCGTTCATCGTCCCGGTGATCGGCGAGGTGAGCAGGATCGAGCCGATGCCGGCGGCCTCCAGCGCCTCGGCCTCGGCCAGCTTGGCGCAGCAGACGCCGGCGGCGTCCGCCTCGAACTGGCGGTAGGCGATCCAGGCCGACTTGTGGGACTTGGCGTGCGGCCGAAGCGCCACGCCGGCCGCCTTGGCGCGCCCGGCCATCAGGGCGAGGTTGGCCTCGAAGGCGTCGAGGTCGAGGATCGCCGCCGGCGTCGGGATCTCGTGGCGGGAGCCCGGCTCGCCGACCAGGGCGCGGGCGAGCGCCACGTGGCGCGGTTCGCTCATCGGCCTTCCATGTAGGCCGGCATCCAGGCCTCGTGGGCGGTGCGGAGCTCGGACAGGGCGAGGCTGAAGAGGCCGGGGACGGCGAGCACGTCGCCGCCCGCCTCGCCGACCACGTGGGCCGGGACGCCGGCCGCCTCGGCGGCGGCCAGGAGGGCGTCGGCGGCGCGGGTGGCGACGAGGTAGCGGCCCTGGTCCTCGCCGAACAGGAAGGCGTGGGCGGGGAGCTCGTCGGGCGCCTTCAGCTGGGCGCCGACGTCGGAGGCCAGCGCCATCTCGGCCGCGGCGGCGATCAGGCCGCCGTCGGAGAGGTCGTGGACCACGTGCGCCTGGCCGCTCTGGATCAGGCTGCGGACGAAGTCGCCGTGGCGGCGCTCGGCGGCGAGGTCGACGGGCGGCGGAGCGCCCTCCTCGCGGCCGAGGCATTCGCGCAGGTACATGGACGCGCCGAGCTCGCCGCGGGTCTCGCCGACCAGCACCAGCCGGTCGCCGGGCTTCATGCTCCCGAAGTCGGCGCGGCGGGCGTAGTCGGCCAGGAGGCCCACGCCGCCGACGGTCGGCGTCGGCGGAATGGCCTGGCCATTGGTCTCGTTGTAGAGGCTGACGTTGCCGCTCACGACCGGGAAGTCGAGGGCCGCGCAGGCCTCGGCCATGCCCTCGATGGCGCGGACGATCTGGCCCATGATCTCGGGCCGCTCGGGATTGCCGAAGTTCAGGTTGTCGGTGATGGCGATGGGCGTGGCGCCCACGGCGGTGAGGTTGCGCCAGGCCTCGGCGACGGCCTGCTTGCCGCCCTCGTAGGGGTCGGCCTGGACGTAGCGCGGGGTGACGTCGGAGGTCATGGCCAGCGCCTTGCGGCCGCCGTGCACGCGCACGACGCCGGCGTCGGCGCCGGTGGCCGAGTCCTCGAGGGTGTCGGCCATGACGTGGCGGTCGTACTGCTCCCAGATCCAGCGCTTGGAGGCCATGTCAGGGGCCGACATCAGGGTCAGGACGGCGGCCTTCCAGTCGGCGGGCGCGGCCACGTCGGCGGCGGTGAGGCGCGGCTGCGGCGCGGGCGCGACCCAGGGGCGGTCGTAGAGCGGGGCGTCGTCGAATAGCGGGGCCAGCGGCACGTCGCAGACCACCTCGCCCTTGTGCTTCAGGACCATGTGGCCGGTGTCGGTGGTCCTGCCGATGATGGCGGCGTCGAGGCCCCACTTCTCGAAGATGGCGTGGCCGTCGCGCTCGCGGCCGGGCTTGAGGATGGCCAGCATCCGCTCCTGGCTCTCCGAGAGCATCATCTCGTAGGCGGTCATGCCCTCCTCGCGCTGGGGCACGGCGTCGAGGTCGAGCTCGATGCCGACGTCGCCCTTGCCGGCCATCTCCACGGACGAGGAGGTGAGGCCGGCGGCGCCCATGTCCTGGATGGCGGCGACCGCGCCGGAGGCCATCAGCTCCAGCGTGGCCTCGATGAGGAGCTTCTCGGCGAACGGGTCGCCGACCTGGACGGTGGGGCGCTTCTCGTCGGAGGCCTCGTCAAACTCGGCCGAGGCCATGGTCGCGCCGTGGATGCCGTCGCGGCCGGTCTTGGAGCCGAAGTAGACCACCGAGAGACCGGGGGCCGGAGCCGCCGAGTAGAAGATCTTGTCGGCGTCGGCCAGGCCCACGCACATGGCGTTGACCAGGATGTTGCCGTCGTAGCCGCGGTGGAAGTTGGTCTCGCCGGCCACCGTGGGGACGCCCACGCAGTTGCCGTAGCCGCCGATGCCGGAGACGACGCCGGAGACGAGCCGCCTGGTCTTCGGATGGCTGGGATCACCGAACCGCAGGGCGTTGAGCAGGGCCACCGGCCGCGCGCCCATGGTGAAGACGTCGCGCATGATGCCGCCGACGCCCGTGGCCGCGCCCTGGTAGGGCTCGATGTAGGAGGGGTGGTTGTGGCTCTCCATCTTGAAGATGCAGGCCTGGCCGTCGCCGATGTCGATGACGCCGGCGTTCTCGCCCGGGCCCTGGATGACGCGGGGGCCCTTGGTGGGGAACTTGCCGAGGTGCTTGCGGCTCGACTTGTAGGAGCAGTGCTCGGACCACATGACCGAGAAGACGCCCAGCTCCACGAGGTTCGGCTCGCGGTTCAGGCGCTGGACGATCAGGTCGTATTCCTCGGGCTTCAGCCCGAACTCGGCGGCGGTTTCGGCGAGGGTCTTCGAGGGCGCGGCGCTCATGGGGCGCCTTCTAGCGGGACTCTCGCGCCCGCGCGATAGGGGCCGCGCGATCGGGGGAACAAGCCGCAAGGCCCGCCGGTTGGTCGGGCGCTCCTGGCGTCCACAGGACGCCGCAGTAAGAGAGGCGTACCGATGGCCAACAACAACCAGATGAACAACGACCAGATGAACCAGGGCCGGCAGCAGCAGGCCGGCGGTCGTCAGCAGATGGACCCGAAAGGCCAGCAGGGCTCCCGTCAGGACGACGGCCAGCGCATGCAGCAGAATGGCCAGGACCTGAAGAAGAACAAGGGCGGCCACTAGCGACCGCCCCACCCGATCGGAATTGAGGAGAACGGCCGGGCCACCCCCGGCCGTTCTGCTGTCCGGTCCAGGAAAATTACAGATGTAGTTGTGCCGGCCGCGGATCTGGGGTCAAGTCGGGGGATGAGGGATGCGGCGCGACCAGGCGGCTCACGAACCCCGGCGGAAGGGCGGCTCACCGTCCTGCAGTCGCTGGGCATGGTGGCCGTGGTGCTGGGGGCGGCGAGCATCCCGGCCTATGTGATCCTGACCACCTGGCTGGACCGGCGGGCGGTGGAGGCGGACTGGACGATCTCCGGGCCGGCGTGCCCGCAGGTGGCGGCGCTGGATCCGGCGGTGGTCGGCCGCAAGCCGGCGAAGGTGTTCAGCTACCAGAAGGTCCGCTTCGCGCGGCAGTCGGGGCATGTGAGCTGCGTGACCCTGGACGCGGGCGGACCGTTCCAGCGGCGCACCTACCCCGTCTGCCAGTTCAGCGGGCCCGCGGGCGTCGGCGTCACCACGGCCGAGGGGACGGTGTTCTACCAGCCGGGCGCGGCGCAGCGGGTGACGGTCAGCGTCCGCGACGGCCGGCCGGCGTGCGTGATGGCGGGATGGTTCCGCCATTAGGCGCGCCGCGAATGTCGGAAGACCGACCGATCATCGGAACAAATGTCTGAGTTAATCCGCGTAGAGGGTAACCGCTTATTCGGACTCGCCTGAGTAGTGTCTGAGGAATGCTCCGGCAAACCGAAGAAAAGTTATCAAGCTATGCTTTTCGATAACCTGCGTATCTCCCGCAAGCTGACCGTCGGTTTCGCGGCGGTGGTGCTCACCCTCGTGGGCATGGGCGGGTGGACCTTCTACACGCTGAACACCCTGGGCGCGGCGCGCGCGCAGACGGCGAAGGCCAACGAGGTCATCGCCACGCTGGAGCAGGCCAAGTTCTACCTGGCCCGCCAGGAGAACAGCTACCGCGGCTATCTGCTGTCGCGGGACGTGTACTACATGGAGCGGGTCGCCAAGCACCGGGGCAACTTCAAGAAGCGCCTGGAGGCGGGGGCGGCCCTGCTGGCCGACCGTCCCGAAGACCAGAAGGTGCTGCAGGGCGTGGGCGTCGCCGCCGACAAGTGGCACGACCAGATCGTCGTCGCCGGCAAGGTGCTGGCCGACGATCCGCTGACCCTCCAGCAGGCCGTGGACATGGTGGGGCCGGACGGCGCCGCCGACGGCCTGATCGCGCCGGCCGAGGACGGCATCGAGGCGCTCTACGAGAGCACCAACAAGCGGATGGAGACGCTGGTCGCCCGCCAGGCGAGCGTGACGCGCACCGCCTACATCACGCTCGCCGCCTGCATCGGGCTCGCGGTGCTAATCGCCACGGCGCTCGGCATCCTGCTGACCCGCGCCATCGCCCGGCCGGTGACCGCGCTGACCGAGGCCATGCGCAAGCTGGCGTCGGGCGACTACACCGTCGAGGTGCCGGCCCAGGGCCGCCGCGACGAGCTCGGCCTGATGTCGGACGCGGTGTCGGTGTTCAAGGACGCTGGGGTCGAGAAGCTCAGGCTCGAAGGCCTGACCGCCGAGCAGCGCAAGGCCGCGGACGAGGAGCGGGCGCGCAACGAGGCGGCCAAGGCCAAGGCGGCGGCCGAGCTGTCGGGCGTCGTGGCCGCGCTGGGCGAGGGGCTGGAGCGGCTGAGCGAGGGCGACCTGCGCCACCGCATCGATATCGCCTTCCCGGCCGAGTACGAGAAGCTGAAGGCCGACTTCAACGGCGCCATCGGCCAGCTCGAAAGCGCCATGGCCGTGGTGCTGGGCAATGTGCGCGCCATCCGCGCCGGCTCCAGCGAGATGGCCACGGCCGCCGACCACCTGTCGCGCCGGACCGAGCAGCAGGCCGCGAACCTGGAAGAGACCGCCGCGGCGCTCGAGGAGATCACCGCCACGGTGAAGGCCTCGGCCTCCAGCGCCACCCAGTGCGCCGGCGTGGTGCAGTCGGCGCGCGAGGACGCCCAGTCGAGCGGCTCGGTCGTCTCCGAGGCCGTGGCCGCCATGAGCGAGATCGAGGGCTCGGCCAAGGAGATCAGCAACATCATCGGGGTGATCGACGAGATCGCCTTCCAGACCAACCTCCTGGCGCTCAACGCCGGGGTCGAGGCGGCCCGCGCGGGCGAGGCCGGCCGCGGGTTCGCCGTGGTCGCCTCGGAAGTGCGGGCGCTGGCCCAGCGCTCGGCCGACGCGGCCAAGGAGATCAAGACTCTGATCAGCACCTCCAGCGCCCAGGTGGGCCGCGGCGTGGCGCTGGTCGACCAGACCGGCGAGTTCCTGCAGCGGATCGTCGAGCGCGTGGCGCAGATCGACAGCCTGGTGAGCGAGATCGCCACGGGCGCCCAGGAGCAGTCGCGCGGCATCGGCGAGGTGAACACCGCCGTCAACCAGATGGACCAGCTGACCCAGCAGAACGCCGCGATGGTGGAGGAATCCACCGCCGCCAGCCACGCGCTGAGCCACGAGGCCGACGTGCTGGACAGCTCCGTCGCCCGCTTCCAGGTGAGCGCCATCGTGGAGTCCGGGAAGGCGGCGCCGGTCCGCAAGGCCCAGCAGACCGTCACCGCCATGAAGACCACGGGCCCGGGCGGCGCGGCGCGCAAGCCCGCGCCCGCGCCGGCCCCGGCTTCCGACAGCTGGGAAGAGTTCTAAGGACGTCGCCTCCCCGACGCGGGCGGGCGTCCCCGGCTTGACCGCCGGGGGCGCCCGTCGTCTCCTCCCCGGCCTGTAGAGCGGGGGAGGGTGGGATGATCCGGGCGTTGATGCTGGCGGCGGCCGTGACGGGCGCGCCCCTGGCGAGCGCGCAGGCCGCCCCGGCCGGCGAGGCGTTCCAGCAGGTGCTGGCCGACCACTGGGCGTGGCACCTGCGGACCAACCCGCGCCAGGCGCGGCTGCTCGGCCACAAGCAGTACGCCCGCGAGCTGGGCGACCCGTCGCTGGCCGGCATGGACGCCGAGGCCCGCGAGGCGGCCGCCTTCATCGCGCGGCTGGACGCCATCCCGGCCGCGGAGCTGTCGCCCGCCGACCGGATCGACCTGCAGATCCTCCGGCGCGACCTGGCCGACCAGGTGGAGCGCAACCGGCACGTCCAGCGGGCGCAGCTGTTCTCCAACCGCCGCGGCTGGCACCTGCAGTTCGCCCGCGAGGCCGAGGAGTTCCCGCTGTTCAACAAGGCCGACCACGAGGACTACCTCGCCCGGCTGGCGGCCTATCCGGCGTACAACCGCAAGGCCATCGAGACGACCCGCAGCCTGGTGAAGGCCGGCGCCACCCACCCCTGCGCGGCGATGGCCGGGTTCGAGCGCTCGATCGCGACCCACATCGTCGCCGACCCGACGGCCTCGGACTTCTACGCCCCGTTCCGCAAGGCCAGGCCCACGAACATCCCGGAGGCCGACTGGCAGGCGATGTCGGCGCGGGCCCGCGAGCTGATCGCCACCGCGGTGGTCCCAGCCTACCGGGACTTCCAGAGCTTCTACGTGGGCGAGTACCAGCCGCGCTGCCGCAAGGACCACGGCGACGCCGGCATGCCGGGCGGGCGCGAGTGGTACGCCTACAAGGTCCGGCTGATGACCACGACGGAGCGGACGCCGGACGAGATCCACCGGCTGGGCCTGTCGGAGGTCGCGCGCATCCGCGCCGAGATGGACCAGGTGGTGAAGCGCTCGGGCTTCAAGGGCGACCGGCGGGCCTATGCCGAGCACCTGCGCACCGACCCGCAGTACTATCCGAAGTCCGCCGACGAACTGATGCGCGAGGCCTCGTTCCTGGCCAAGAAAATCGACGGCGAGATGCCCAAGCTGTTCGGCCGGCTGCCGCGCATGCCCTACACGGTGAAGGAGGTGCCGGCCTCGATCGCGGCGGGCACCACCACGGCCTACTACAACCGCGGCTCGCTCGAGGCGGGGCTGCCGGGCGTCTACTACGTCAACACCACCAAGCTGGACCAGCGGCCGCTGTTCGAGATGCCGGCGCTGACGGTGCACGAGGCGGTGCCGGGCCACCACCAGCAGCTCGCCCTGCAGCAGGAGCTGGACCTGCCGGAGTTCCGCCGCCACGCGGTGTCGTTCACGGTCTTCTCGGAGGGCTGGGGCCTCTATTCCGAGCGGCTGGGGATCGACATGGGCCTCTACGACACGCCGGCCAAGGACTTCGGCCGGCTGTCCTACGAGATGTGGCGGGCCTGCCGGCTGGTGGTCGACACCGGCCTGCACTCCAAGGGCTGGACCCGCGAGCAGGCCATCGAATTCATGCTCGAGAACACGGCGCTCTCCCGGGCCAACATCGAGGCCGAGGTGCACCGCTACATGGTCGATAGCGGCCAGGCCCTGGCCTACAAGCTGGGCGAGCTGAAGTTCCGCGAACTGCGGGGCAAGGCCGAGCAGACCCTGGGCCCGAAGTTCGACCTGCGCGCCTTCCATGACGCGGTGCTGGAGAACGGGGCCGTGCCGCTCGACGTGGTCGACGCCCACGTGAACGCCTGGATCGCGGCGCAGGCGGGCAAACCCGCCTCCTGAAGCCGTCATCCCCGGGCTTGTCCCGGGGATCCATGAGCGCGGCGCCGGGGCACGCGGGCTCGACGGCGACGCCTGCGGGCCTGCTCCCATGCGTCGTGGCGATGGATGGCCGGGACAAGCCCGGCCATGACGAGCGGTTTTGCTGGGCGCGGCTATTTCGCCACCATGTCGCGGCGGAGCCAGCGGCAGGTGAGGAAGAAGAACATCCCGCCCACGGCGTAGAGGGCCGCGGTGATCAGCATGGAGCGCTGCAGGCTCTGCGGGTGGGCGATGGCGCAGACGTCCTGCTGGGCGGCGGCGAGCGCGGCGCGGGCGGCGCCCTCGCAGGCCTTGCGGGTGAGGTCGGCGGCGCCGAGGTCGGCCACCTGCAGGGTGAAGATCAGGTCGCTGAGCGCGCCGATGAACAGCGGCCCCAGGCCGTAGCCCAGGAGGTTCACCACGAACAGCAGGATGGCCGTGGAGACGGCGCGCACCTGGGCGGAGACCACGCCCTGGCCGATCGTGTACTGGGCCGCCAGGTAGCCGTACTTGATGGCCCCGCCGATGCAGAGGCCGATGGCGGCGAACAGCAGGTTGTGGGTCGTGAAGGCCCAGAAATAGAAGGGTACGCTGGCCGTCAGGCCGATGCCGGCCAGCCAGGCGATGGCGTTGGGGTGGCGCTTGGCCAGCTTCTCGGCCAGCCAGCCGGTGGCGAAGGTGCCCACCGCCGAGGAGAGCGCCACGGGCGCGTTGATCATCACCGCCGCCTCGCCGGCCGAGAGGCCGAAGCTGCGGTTCAGGAACAGCGACTGGAAGGAGGCGATGCCGTAGCCGCAGAAGGCGGCGATGGTCGCCGCCACGGTCATGGTCCAGAACGAGGGCTTCGAGGCCAGCTCCTTCAGGCCGTCGGAGAACTTCGGCCGGTCCCGGCGCACCGTGCCGGGCGGGTCGGTGTAGCCGCGCGGCGGCTCCTTCACGGTGAGCTTCAGGACGATGGCCACGAGCACGCCGGGCACGCCCAGGACGAAGAAGGCGGCCCGCCAGCCGAAGGCGTCGGTGACCGGTCCGCCGATCAGGTTGGCCAGGAGGCCGCCGAGCGTCACGCCCATGGCGTAGTAGCCGAGAGCGGTCGATCGCGATTTCGGCGGATAGTAGTCGGCGATCAGGGAGTTGGCGGGCGGGGTGCAGCCGGCCTCGCCGATGCCGACGCCCACGCGGCAGGCCAGGAGCACCCAGAAAGCGCCGATGGTGATCGAGCCGATGGTGATCTCGGCGGCCAGGCCGCAGAGCGCGGTCATCGCCGACCAGAGCGCCACGCAGACGGTCATGATCCAGACCCGGTGGCGGGTCTCGGCGAACTGGGCCAGCGGGATGCCGACGAAGGTGTAGAGCAGGGCGAAGCCGAAGCCGGTGAGCAGGCCGAACGCGGTGTCGGAGATGCCCAGCTCCGGCTTCATCTGCGGGGCGACGACCGAGAGCAGGCCGCGGTCGACGAAGTTCAGGATGTAGATGACCAGCAGCGCGGTCAGGACGTAGCTGCGGTAGGGCTTGGACCCGAAGCCGGTAAGGTGGCCGTCCCCGCCGGCCGCCGTCGTCGCACTCATCCTGGTCCCCTGCTCCGTCACGCCCGCGGTGTTCCGCTTGAGGCGCGGGAACGTACCGACTGTTCGAGAGCGGGGCAATGCGGGCTCGTGTGGCTCCGAGCCGAGAGCGCCGCTACTCCGCCGCCCTGCACCCACCACCATCCCTACCCTTCCTCCATCGAGGAGGAAGGGGCGCGCATTCCTGAGGGGCCGCTGGCCTACCGCGCCGGCTTGCGGGGCGGCCTGGGGCCGCGGGGCGCGCCGTCGGGCTTGCCGGCGTAGGGCTTGCGGGGCGGGCGGTCGTCGGCGCCGCGCGGACGGTCATCGTTGCCGCGGCGCGGCGGCGGGCCGCGGCGGGGGCCGGCGGGCCTGGGGCCGCGCTCGCGCGGGCCGGGATCGCCCGCGGGCTCGATCTGCAGCTCGCGGTCGTCGGTGGCGTTCTTCACCGCCTCGCGGAAGCGGCCCTCGGCCTGGCGGGTGATCTCGAACTTGGTCTCGCGGTCGAAGATGCGGATCTGGCCGATGTCCTGCTTGGTCACGTGGCCCAGGCGGCAGATCAGCGGGATGAGCCACTTGGGGTCGGCGTTGTTCTTGCGGCCGAGGCTGATGCGGAACCAGCTGGCGTCCATCACCTCGTAGGTCTCGCGCTCGCCGCGCGCCGGGCGCTCGGCGCGGTCGCGCGGGGAGGGGGCGTGCGGGATGTCCTCGAGGATCTCCTCCGGCTCGGGCAGGCGGGCGCGGTGCAGGCGGATCAGGGCGGCGGCGACGGCCTCGGCGCCGCGCTCCTCCAGCAGGCGCTTGGCGAGCGCCAGGTCCTGCTCGGTGGCGCCTTCGGTCAGCAGCGGGTCTTCCAGCAGGCGCGCCTGGTCCCTGGCGCGGACCTCGTCGGCGGTCGGCGGGCCGGACCATTCGGCCTCGATGTTGGCCGAGGCCAGGAGCTGCTCGGCCTTGCGGCGGCGGTTGTGCGGCACCAGCAGGACGGAGACGCCCTTCTTGCCGGCCCGGCCGGTGCGGCCGGAGCGGTGCAGCAGGGCGGCCTTGTTGATCGGGATCTCGGCGTGGATGACGAGGCCGAGGTCGGGCAGGTCGAGGCCGCGGGCGGCGACGTCCGTGGCCACGCAGGCCCGGGCATGGCCGTCGCGCAGCGACTGCAGGGCGTCGGCGCGCTCCTTCTGGGAGAGTTCGCCGGAGAGCTGGACGGCGGCGAAGCCGCGTTCGCGCAGCGCGCTGTGCAGGTGGCGGACGGACTCGCGCGTCGAGCAGAAGATCAGGGCGCCGGGCGCCTCGAACCAGCGCAGCAGGTTGACGACCGCGTTCTCCATCTCGGTCGGCGCGCAGCGGACGGCGCGGTACTCGATGTCGCCGTGCTGCTCGTCGCGGCGCACGGTGTCGATGCGGTGGGCGTCGCGCTGGTAGCGGCGGGCGAGCGCCACGATGTCCTTGGGAAGGGTGGCCGAGAACAGCAGGGTGCGGCGCTCGACGGGCGTGGAGTCGAGGATCTCCTCGAGGTCCTCGCGGAAGCCCATGTCGAGCATCTCGTCGGCCTCGTCGAGGACGGCGACGCGCAGGTCCTTGAGGATCAGGTTGCCGCGCTCGAGGTGGTCGCGCAGGCGGCCGGGGGTGCCGACCACGATGTGGCAGCCGGCGGCCAGCGCCCGCTGCTCGCGCCGGGCGTCCATGCCGCCGACGCAGGTGACGATCTTCGCGCCGGCCGGGGCGTAGAGCCATTCCAGCTCGCGGGCGACCTGCAGGGCGAGCTCGCGGGTGGGCGCGATGGCGAGCGCGAAGGGCTCCTCGGGCGGGCCGAAGCGCTCGGCCTCGCCCAAGAGCTGGTGGGCGGCGGCCAGGCCGAAGGCGACGGTCTTGCCCGAGCCGGTCTGGGCCGAGACCAGCAGGTCGCGGTCGACCGGGGCCGCCAGGACGGCGGCCTGCACAGGCGTCGGCTCGGCGTAGCCCTGAGCTTCAAGGGCCCGCGCGAGCGCGGGATGGGTGGCGGGAAAGGGCATCGGGCGGTCCTTCAGAGCGCCTCGACAGAACGTGGCGGAAACGAAAGTGAGCGGGCCCGTAGCAGAAACGGGCCCGCTGCGCGAGCTTCGCCTATCTCGCCTCGACCACCGGCAGCTCGATGGCGCTGGCCTGGGCGCCGGTGTGGAACACCCGCTGGGTCGCCTTCCGGTAGTCCGAGGGCTTCGCGAAGAAGATGTTCGGCGTGAAGGTCTGCGGGTTGCGGTCGTAGAGCGGGAAGAGGCTCGACTGCACCTGCACCATGATCCGGTGGCCCGGCAGGAAGACGTGGTTCGTGGTCGGCAACTCGAACCGGTACTTCTGGACCTTGCCCGCCGGGATGGCGGTGGGCGTCTCCAGGCTGTCGCGGTAGCGGCCGCGGAAGATCTCCAGCGCCACGGGCATCTGGTAGCCGCTCATGTCCAGGTCGGACGCCACGAAGTCGGGGTGCACGTCGATCAGCTTCACGACCCAGTCGGAGTCGGTCCCGCTGGTCGAGGCGAACAGGTTGACGACGGGCTCGCCGGAGACCTGCAGCGGGGCGGTGAGCGGCTCGGAGACATAGGTCAGCACGTCGGGCCGGGTGGCGGCGTGCCGCTGGTCGGAGACCAGCCAGAAGCGCCACTGGTCCGACTGGTCGGCGCGGACCGGGCGCGGCACGTAGGGGACGGGCTTGGCCGGGTCGGAGACGTACTCGTCGTAGGCGGCGCCGCCGGCCGGCCGCTCGAAGCCGAGCTTCAGGCCGGGCTGCAGGTAGAGCGGCCGCATCGTGGATTCGCAGCCGCGCGCGCAGGCCAGCGGCCACTTCGGATAGCTGCGCCACTCCATCGTGCCGGTCTCGAAGATGGTCACCGGGGCGAGGCCGGCCTTGGGGCCGTTGGTCTTCAGGTGCTGGTCGAGGAAGGGCTTGAGCACCCGGCGGCGGAAGTCGGTGGCGGTGTCGCCGGGCAGCTTCACGGCGCCGAGCTGGCGCTGCTCGTAGTTGACGCCGGAGTGCCGCCAGGGACCCAGCGCCAGGAAGTTCATGTGGTTGCCGGCGTCCTTGGCCTCCGTCGCCTGGTAGGCGTGCAGGGCGCCGTAGATGTCCTCCTGGTCGAACAGGGCGCCGACCCACAGGGTGGGGACCTTCAGCGGCCGCTGGGCGAGGATCCGGTCCAGCGCCTGCTCCTGCCAGAAGGCGTCGTAGGCCGGGTGCTCGGTCATCTTGCGGAAGGCCGGGATCTGGTCGAGGCCGTGCCGCCGGGCGAACTCGCCGGCCGAGCCGGCGCGCAGGAAGTTGTCGTAGTCGTCCAGCGCCTCCTTGGCGATCCCGTCGCCGAGGCCCCTGACGGTCATCTGGCTGGCGAACCAGCCCAGCATGGTCTGGCGGAAGGCACCGTTCTGGAACCAGTCGTCGCCCATCCAGCCGTCGATCATCGGGCTCTGGGGGACCGCCGCCTTCAGGGCCGGATGCGGGTCGACCAGGGCCATGGCGGTGGTGAAGCCCGGATAGGACGAGCCGATCATGCCGACCCGGCCGTTGGACTCCGCCACGTTCTTCACCAGCCAGTCGATGGTGTCGTAGGCGTCGGTGACGTGGTCGACGGCGGTGGCGTTCAGCGGCCCGCGCACCGGGCGGGTGAGCACATAGTCGCCCTCCGAGCCGTACTTGCCGCGGACGTCCTGGTAGACGCGGATGTAGCCGTCGGCGAGGAAGGCCTCGTCCATCTGGCTGCCGGTGGCCGTGGCGGCGGGGGAGACGTTCCGCTCGGCGGACTTCTTGGCGTTGTAGGGCGTGCGGGTGAGCAGGATCGGCGCGTCCTTCGCGCCCTTGGGCACGATCATCACCGTGTGGAGGCGCACGCCGTCGCGCATCGGGATCATCACCACGCGCTTCTCGTAGTCGAAGCGGTCGGCGGGCGTGCGGAAGGTCGCCGGGATGTCCGGCGTCATCGGCGGGGTCTGGGCCTGGGCGGGCGCGGCGAGGGCGAGGAGCGCCGCGGCGGCGGCGGAGAGGGCGTGCTTCATGGGGAAAGCGTAGCGGGCGCGCCAGCTTCGTGGAACTACCTCCACCATCGCGGCGGCGATGGGGCGAGCCCCATCCCGTGCCGGCGGCTTTCCCCCTCCACCCTCGGCTCTTCGGCGCGAACGCGCCTCGGCCTCCGGTCCCCCTCCCGCCGCTTCGCGGGGGAGGTAGGTCAGGCGCTGGCCAGGGCGCTCTGGAAGAGGATGGCGCCGTCGGCGGAGCCGAGCTCCGGCTCGAAGGCGCGGTCGGGATGGGGCATCATGCCCAGGACGTTGCCCTGCGGATTGACGATGCCGGCGATGTCGCGGGCCGAGCCGTTGGGGTTCTGCAGGTAGCGGAAGACCACCAGGCCCTCGCCCTCCAGGCGCTCCAGCGTCTCGTCGTCGGCGAAGAAATTGCCCTCGCCGTTGCCGACGGTCATGGCGACCTGGCGGCGGCCCTGGTAGCCGGCGGTGAACCGGGTCTGGGCGTTGGTGACCTCCAGCTCGACCGGCTTGCAGACGTACTTCAGCCCCTCGTTGCGCAGCAGGGCGCCCGGCAGCAGGCCGACCTCGCAGAGGATCTGGAAGCCGTTGCAGATGCCGACGGTGGCCACGCCGCGCTCGGCGGCGGCCTTGACCTCGCCCATGATCGGCGAGAGCGCCGCCATGGCGCCGCAGCGCAGGTAGTCGCCGTAGGAGAAGCCGCCCGGCAGGACGATCAGGTCCAGGCCCTTCGGCAGCTCGGTGTCGCCGTGCCAGACCATGGCCACCTCGGCGCCCGTGGAGCGCTCGATGGCGACCTTGCAGTCGCGGTCGCAGTTGGACCCCGGGAAGACGATGACGGCGGCTTTCATGGGCCGCTCACATAGTCTGTGTCGGCGGATTTCGCCAGCCGGGCGGCTGTGGCGCAGCCGCTCATTTCCGCGTCCAGGCCTTCAAGCTGTCGAGATAGGCGTGCAGCTGGTCGTAGCCGGCGCGGTCGCCGTAGGGACAGCCGGTGGTGACCACGTCGGCGCCCTTCACCTGCTGCATCATCACCGCCGGGTGGCCGGGGGCGCCGGGGCGGGTGATCAGGTAGGAGGCCCGCCCGTCGGGCGTGGAATAGTAGTCGTAGGGCTCGGCGGGGTCGCCGGGGGCCTTGTTCAGCGGCTGGGCGGTGACGGCGGCGGAGAGCTCGCTGAACGTCCGGGCGCAGTCGAGCGCCAGCGGCGGCGCGGCCGGCGCGTCGGCTTCGGAGCAGGCAAAGAGGGTGAGGATCGGGAGGAGCGTAAGGGCGGCCGCCCTCACGCCACCTCCACGCGGTAGCTTTCGATGACGGTGTTGGCGAGCAGCTTCTCGCACATGGCCTTGACCTCGGCCTCGGCGGCGGCGGGGTCGGAGCCCTCGAGGTCGAACTCGATGGTCTTGCCGACCCGGACGTGCTCGACCGAGGGCCAGCCCAGGCCGTGCAGGGCCTGCTCGACCGCCTTGCCCTGCACGTCGAGGACGCCGGGCTTCAGGAAGACATGGACTTTGGCGCGCACTAGTGGAGACCCCCCTGAATCACGGTGGGCATCTCCTTCATGATGCCGAGCCGTCGCGCAACCTCGGTGTAGCTCTCGATGACGTTGCCGAGGTCGCGGCGGAACCGGTCCTTGTCGAGCTTCTCGTTGGTCTGGCTGTCCCACAGCCGGCAGCTGTCCGGGCTGATCTCGTCGGCCAGGATGATCCGGGCGAAGTCGTTCTCCCAGATCCGGCCGAACTCGATCTTGAAGTCCACCAGGGTGATGCCGACGGCGCCGAACATGCCGGTCAGGAAGTCGTTCACCCGCAGGGTGAGCGCCATCATGTCGTCGATCTCCTGGGTCGAGGCCCAGTTGAAGGCGGTGATGTGCTCCTCGGCGACCATGGGGTCGTGGAGCTTGTCGTCCTTGAGGTAGAACTCGATGATCGAGCGGGGCAGGGCCTGGCCCTCGGGCAGGCCGAAGCGCTTGGACAGCGAGCCGGCGGCCACGTTGCGGCAGACCACCTCCAGCGGGATGATCTCCACCTCGCGGATCAGCTGCTCGCGCAGGTTCAGCCGCTTGATGAAGTGGTTCTGGACGCCGATCGAGTTCAGCCGCGTCATGATGTACTCACTGATGCGGTTGTTGATCACGCCCTTGCCCTCGAGCACGGCCTTCTTGGTCGCGTCGAAAGCGGTGGTGTCGTCCTTGAAGTACTGAATCAGAGTGCCGGGCTCGGGACCTTCGTAGAGGATCTTGGCCTTGCCCTCGTAGATCTTCTTACGGCGGGTCATCTCTAAGCCTTCTCCGCGCGAGGACTTGCCGGTCGGTGAAACGAAAAACGCGCGCGGCAGATAGTTGCGCGCGCGGGTCCGACTCGGCCTCTCGCTCAATATGAGGCGGCTGGAAATTAGCGGATGCGGAAGCCTCGCGCAAACGTGGGGACGCGACCCCGCTTTCGATTGCGGCCCGGCGCCTGCCGGGATATGTGGTCGCCCGCTTCTGCGTCGCTATCCGGGGACCACATGACCACCTTCGACGATCGTGAACGGGGTTTCGAAAAGAAGTTCGCGCTCGATCAGGAGCAGGAATTCAAGGCCACTGCGCGCCGCAACCGCATGCTCGGCCAGTGGGCGGCGGGCCTGATGGGCCTGCAGGCCGACCGGGTCGACGAGTACGCCAAGGCGGTCGTGAAGTCGGACTTCGAACAACCGGGCGACGACGACGTGCTGCGCAAGGTGTTCGAGGACCTGAAGGGCGCCGGCGTCCAGACGACCGAAGGCGAAGTCCGCATGAAGATGGCCGAGCTGCTCGCCCAGGCCCGCGAGAGCGTCCGCAGCGAGAGCTGAGGCGGTTCTCCTCTCCCCCGAAACGCAGTGCGGGGGGAGAGGGCAGGGAGAGGGGCGGCTCGCCCTCTCCGATTTCCCGATCTCCGGCCAAGGGCCCTCGTCCCCGCTCGGCGGGTCACGCGCGCATGCGCCGCCCCTCTCCCTGCCCTCTCCCCTCTCGCTTCGCGGGGGGAGAGGCGGGCTCCCCCCTAGGCCTTGATCGCCCCTTCCAGGTATTTGCGGATGCCGGGGCCGTAGGGCGGGCGGAGCGCCTGCAGGGGGCCGATGTCCTTGCGGATCTGGCTGAACACCGCCTTGCGGTGGCTGAATTCCCGGAACCCGTCCACGCCGTGGTAGCTGCCCATGCCCGAGGGGCCGACGCCGCCGAACGGCAGCTCTTCCTGGGCGACGTGCATGATGACGTCGTTGACCGTGACCCCGCCCGGCGTGGTGGAGGACAGGACCTTCTCCTGCTCGGCGGCGTCGTCCCCGAAGTAATAGAGGCCGAGCGGGCGGTCGCGGCCGTTCACGTAGCCGATCGCCTCGTCCACCGTGCGGTAGGTCTTCACCGGCAGGACCGGGCCGAAGATCTCCTCCTGCATGACCTTCATGTCGTCGGTCGGGTCGAGGATCAGGGTGGGGGCGATCTTGCGGTGCTCCTGCTGGGTCAGGTCCTCGCCGGCCGGCTTCAGCTCGACGACCGTCGCGCCCTTGGTCCGGGCGTCGTCGACGTAGCCCATGATCCGGTCGTAGTGCCGCTGGGCGACGATGGCGGTGTAGTCGGGGTTGTCCCTGATGGTCGGGAACATCTTGGAGACGGAGGCGCGGGCGGCCTCGACGAAACCGTCGACCTTGTCGTGCGGGGCGAGGACGTAGTCGGGGGCCAGGCAGATCTGGCCGGCGTTCAGCGTCTTGCCGTTCATGATCCGGGCGGCGGCCACCGAGAGGTCGGCGGAGCGGCCGAGGATCACCGGGCTCTTGCCGCCCAGCTCCAGCGTGACCGGCACCAGGTTCTCGGCGGCGGCGCGCATCACGTGGCGGGCGATCCCCGTCGCGCCGGTGAAGATCAGGTGGTCGAAGGGCAGGTGGGCGAAGGCCTCGCCGACCTCGGGGCCGCCGGTGACCACGGCGATCTCCTCCTCGGAGAAGGCCCTGGCGAACATCGCCTTCATCAGGTCCGAGGTGGCGGGCGTGTATTCCGAGGGCTTGATCATCGCCCGGTTGCCCGCCGCCAGGATGCCGGCGAGCGGGGCGAAGGTGAGGTTCACCGGGAAGTTCCAGGGGCTGATCACGCCGACCACGCCCTTGGGCTGGAAGCGGACCTCGGCCTTGGCGCCGAACAGGCCGAGGATGGCCGGGGTGGGCTTGCGCTTCTCGGGCTTCATCCAGCGGCGCAGGTGCTCCTTGGCGTGCTTCAGGGGGCCGATAGAGCCGGCCACGTCGGTGAAGGCGGTGGCGTCCTTGGAGCGCGCGCCGAAGTCGGCGTCGAGCGCGTCCTCGATGGCCCGGCGGTTCTCCACCAGGAGCCGGATGCAGCGGTCGAGGCGGTCGATGCGCTGCTCGGCGCTCGGCGCGCCGTCGCGCAGGTGAGCCGCTTTCTGAGCGGCCAGGATCGCTTGCATGTCCACGTGACGTCCTCCCTTTCGGGAAGAGAGACCCGGGTTACGCGGGGGCCGTCAAGCTGGCCAGGTAGGGCCGGCTGACCTTCTTGGGCACGACCTGCGACCAGGCTTCCACGACCAGCCGCGCCAGTTCGTCGGTGTCGAGGTCCTCGAGCCGGACATAGCTCCACTTCACGGTGGCCACCGGGCAAGGCTGGAAGGTCTCCGGGCGGATCTCGAACAGCAACTCCTGGTGGCCGCGATCGAGCTTCAGGATGGCGCGCGGGCCGGACATCAGGGCGAAGGTCTTCTTGCCCACGTTGAACCAGGGCTCGCCGCGGTAGCTGATCTCCTCGGCCTGCGGCAGGCCCAGCGCGACCGCGCGGAGGTCGTCGAACGTCGCCATGGCGGCGAGCCTAGCCTGGGCGGGCGGCGTCGTCATCCGGCAGGGGCGCGGTGATCTCGCAGGCGACGCCGGCCGGCTCGAAGGCCAGCCGCACCTCGCCGCCCAGTTCGCGCGCCAGGCCGCGCTCGATCAGGCGGCTGCCGAAGCCCTGGCGGGTGGGTGGGGCGACCGGCGGGCCGCCCCGCTCGCGCCAGGTGAGGAGGAGCCCGCCGTCCCGGGCGACCCAGCGCACCTCGACGCGGCCCTCGGGGACCGAGAGGGCGCCGTACTTGGCGGCGTTGGTGCCGAGCTCGTGCAGGGCCATGGCGATGGAGAGCGCGGTCTGCGGCGGCAGGTGCAGGTTCGGCCCGTCCGCGTCCCAGAGGTCCTGGCCGTAAGGCTCGGCCGCCGCCGCGACGATCTCCGCCGCCGTCGCGCCCTCCCAGGTGCGGCGGGTGAGGATGTCGTGGGTCCGGGAGAGCGCGAGCAGCCGGTCCTCGAAGTCCCGCCGCGCCTGCTCCACCGACGCCGCGGACCGCAGGGTCTGGGAGGCGATCGACTGGATGGTGGCGAGCGTGTTCTTCACCCGGTGGTTCAGCTCGTTGATCAGCAGGCGCTGGCGGGCCTCGTCGCGCTTGCGCTGGGTGATGTCGGTCTGCACCGACAGGAGCCGCACCGGCCGGCCCGCGGCGTCGGCGTCGATCCGGCCGCGGTTGTGGATCCAGCGGGTCTCGCCGGTGTCGGGCCGCACGATCCGGTACTCGCGGTCGAACGGGCCGGTGCGGGCGCGGTCCTCCTCGAACGCCGCCAGCACCCGCGCCCGGTCCTCGGGATGGACGCGCGCCAGCCAGTCGTCGGTGTAGGTCCCGACCTCGGTGGCGTCGCCGGGCAGGCCCTGCAGGGCCAGGTACTCCGGCGAGCGGTGGATGCGGCCCGTGACCATGTCCCAGTCGAAGGAGCCGATGCCGCCGGCGGCCTGGACCAGCCGCAGCCGCTCCTCGTTCTCGCGCAGGTTGGCCTCGGTCCGGGCCCGCTGCACGGCGCTCCAGGTCCGCTCCCCCAGCTCCAGGAGCATCGCCTGCTCCTCGTCGGTCCAGACCCGCGGCTCGGCCACATGGCCGGTCAAGAGGGCCATGAGGCGGCCCTGCTTCACGACCGGCGCGGCGATCATCGCCCCGACCCCGATGCCGGCGTAGGCCTCGGCGAAGGCGGCGGTGGCGGGATGGGTGCGCACGTCGTCGATCCGCGAGACCCGGCCGACGCGCAGGTCGGCGGCCATCTCGGAGCCGAAGTCGTCCAGGCGGTAGCGGCCGGGGAAGGCGCCGAGGTCGCCGTGCGACCAGTCGTCCTCCACGGTGACCCAGCCGCCGGAGGGATCCACCTCCGCGAAGCCCGCGCGGCCGAGGCCCAGGCTCTCGCTGAGCAGGGCGGCGGCGGCGGCCTTGATCTGGCCCGCGTCGTGGAGGGGGCGCAGGCGCTCGGCGATGGCCAGCTGGAACTTCAGGCGCCGCTCGCCCAGGACCTTGGACGTGGTCTCGGTGCAGGCGCAGAACATGCCGCCCACGGCTCCGCTCTCCTCGCGCACCGGGCTGTAGGAGAAGGTCCACCAGGTGTCCTCCCAGAACCCGTGGCGGAACATCCTGAGCCGCAGGTCCTCGCTCCAGGTGGCCTCGCCGGAGAGCGCCGTCTCGATCAGCGGCCAGATGTCGGACCAGATGTCGCTCCAGACGTCCTCGAACCGGCGGCCGAGCGCGGCCGGGTGCTTGTCGCCGAGGATGAGGCTGTAGGCGTCGTTGTAGAGGAAGCCGAGCTCGGGGCCCCAGGCCACGAACATGGGGTGGCCCGAGTTGAGCATGATCGAGACAGCGGTGCGCAGCGACTGCGGCCAGCCCTCGGGCGGGCCAAGCGGCGAGGCGCTCCAGTCGTGGGCGCGCAGACGCTCGCCCATCTCGCCGCCGCCGAGCAGGAAATCATGGCGGGAGGTCCGCCGACCCGACCTGTCCAAAACGCTCCCCGCGCCGTCCTTCCAACGACGCCCACCCCGCGCCAGCTAAGCGGAATGCGTGACCGAAGGCTAGGGTTGCTCGCCGAACACCCGGGCGAAGACGCGGTCGACGTTCTTGAAATGGTAGCCCAGGTCGAAGAGCTCGGAGAGCTCGTCGCGGGTGAGGGTGATCTCCGGGTCGGCGTCCAGGAAGTCGAGGAAATTGCCCTCGCCACGCCACACCTTCATGGCGTTGCGCTGGACCGCGGCGTAGCTCGCCTCGCGGCTCATGCCCTTCTGGGTGAGCGCCAGGAGCACGCGCTGGGAGTGCACCAGGCCGCCCAGGCGGTCGAGGTTCTTGGCCATGTTCTCGGGGTAGACCACCAGCCGCTCGACGACGCCGGCCAGGCGGCGGAGCGCGAAGTCCAGGTGGACGGTGGCGTCGGGGCAGATGCCGCGCTCGACCGAGGAGTGGCTGATGTCGCGCTCGTGCCACAGCGCGACGTTCTCCATGGCCGGGACCACGGCCGAGCGGACCAGGCGGGCGAGGCCCGTCAGGTTCTCCGTGAGGATCGGATTGCGCTTGTGCGGCATGGCGCTCGAGCCCTTCTGGCCCGGATCGAACGGCTCCTCGGCCTCCAGCACCTCGGTGCGCTGCAGGTGGCGGATCTCGATGGCCAGGCGCTCGATGGACGAGGCGACTACGGCCAGCGCCGCGAAGTAGGCCGCGTGGCGGTCGCGCGGGATCACTTGGGTGGAGACCGGCTCCACCGCCAGGCCGAGCTTCTCGGCGACGTACTCCTCCACCTCGGGCGCGACGTTGGCGAAGGTGCCGACGGCGCCGGAGACCGCGCAGGTGGCGATCTCGAACTTCGCCATGGCCAGGCGTTCCTTGGCGCGCTGGAACTCGGCGTAGTGGCCGGCGAGCTTGAGGCCGAAGGTGGTGGGCTCGGCGTGGATGCCGTGGCTGCGGCCGACGGTGGGCGTCAGCCTGTGCTCGAAGGCCCGCTTCTTCAGGGCGGCCAGCACCATGTCCACGTCCTCGATCAGGAGGTCGGTGGCCCGCGAGAGCTGGACGGCGAGGGTGGTGTCGTTGACGTCGGAGGACGTCATCCCCTGGTGCAGGAAGCGGGCCTCGGGGCCGACGATCTCGGTGACGTGGGTGAGGAAGGCGATGACGTCGTGCTTCACCTCGCGCTCGATCTCGTCGATGCGCTCGGGGTTCCAGACCGCGTCGCGGCCCTTCTCCCAGATGACCCGGGCGGCCTCCTTCGGGATCACGCCCAGCTCGGCCATCTTGTCGGCGGCGTGGGCCTCGATCTCGAACATGATCTTGAAGCGGGTCTGGGGGTCCCAGATGCGGGCGGCCTCGGGGCGGGCGTAGCGGGGGATCATGGCGCCGGGTATCCCGGCGAGGCTTCCGAATGTCAAATTCCGCAGCGCAAAAAGTGAGGGCGGCGGCCGTGCCAACCGCCGCCCTCGGCCTCAGGTCGACTACTGGCGATACGTCAACCGAAGGTAGAAGAAACGGCCCGGCGCGTCATAGGCGTTCGGGTCGTAGTTGTTGAGTCCGCAGGTGACGCAGCCCGGCGGGTCCTTGTCGAACAGGTTGTTCACGCCGACGGCGACGCGGATGTCGTCCATGAACGCAGGCGACCAGCGGACCTGGGCGTCGACATAGGTGCGGGCCTCCAGCTTGTTGGGATCGCCCGCCTCGTCCACCGCGGAGATGTGGCGGAAGGTGGCGGTGGCGCCGAAGTCCTCGCGGTCCCAGTCGACCATCAGGGTGGACTTCAGCTCCGGATACGCCTGGTCCGGGCTGCCGCGCTCGGTGCCCTCGCGCTCGATCGGCGCAAGGCCGCCGGAGGTGGGCACGAACTCGGTGAAGTCGAGCAGCCAGCTGGTGTACCAGCGCAGGCCGAAGCGGCCGGCGTCCCAGTCCGGCGAGCGCCAGATCAGGTTGAGGTCGACGGAGCTGGTCTCGATGCCGCCGATGTTGATCAGCGGGTTGGCGATGCCGGCCACCTGGCCCGAGGCCGTGCGGGTGATGGTGGCGCAGGAGAGCGCGTCGCCGGTCTCGGCGCAGCGGTCCAGCAGGGTCTGGCCGTTCTGCGCCTGGATGGCGTTGTCGAGGGTGATGTCGGAGTAGGCGATCTCCACCGAACCGCCGCTGGCCCAGGACGCGGTCCGCAGCCAGGCGGGCTCCCACACCGCCGAGAGATGCCAGCTCTCGCTGGTCTCCGGCTGCAGGTCGCGGTTGCCGGAGGTGATGACGGAGATCTGCGGGTTGAGCTGGACGTAGCTGTTGTTGGCCGGCACGCCCGCGGCGATGCAGTTGGCGCGGATGTTGGCCGGGGTGGCGGCGGTCATGCCCGAGCAGGGGTCGTCCACCTCCTGGTCGAAGCGCGAGGCGGTGCCGAACAGCTCGCCGATCGACGGGGCCCGGAAGCCCTCGCCCCAGGAGCCGCGGATCAGCACGTCCTGCACCGGCCGCCAGGTGAGCCCGGCCTTGAAGGTCGAGTCGCTGCCGGAGGTGGAGTAGTCGAACCAGCGGCCGGCGAGCGAGGCGTCCAGCCGGTGGAAGAACGGCATGTCGGCCAGCAGCGGGACCTGCAGCTCGCCGTAGGCTTCCTTGACGGTGATCGAGCCGCGCGCCGGCTGGGCCGGGATGTCGGAGGACAGGCCCGCGGCGACGATGGCGTCGGGCTGGAAGTAGCCCTCGGTCTCGCGGTGCTCGACGCCGACGGCGAAGGCCAGCGGCCCGGCCGGCAGGTCGAACACGTCGCCGGTCAGGTTGGCCGAGACGTCGCGCAGCTCCTGCTGGGAGACGTCCTGCTGGGTGAAGCCGATGAAGGCCAGCATCTCCGGCGTGATCGTGCCGGCGCCGCCGAAGATATTGAGCGGCACGCAGGAGCCGGTGCAGGCGGCGGCGGGGCCGAGGGCCTGCTGCACCCGCTGGGCGTTGACGTTGCCGGTGAAGGTCTGTTCGGCGTGGTTGCGCGACCAGACGCCGTTGACGTCCCAGTGCCAGTTGCGCCCGCCCACGTCGAGGTCGCCCTCCAGCGTGCCGGTGACGTTCCAGGTGTCGACCCGCTGCTCGTAGTGGCGGGGGCCGGCCTCCACCAGGCGACGCCCGATGAAGGCGTAGGTGCCCTGGGTGAGGGTGAAGCCGAACGGGTTGTAGGGGTTGGTGGCGTCGACGCTGACGGTGTCCAAGAGGTTGCCGTTGCCGGCGTCGGGGCCGACGAACAGCGGCAGCGGCGCGGCCTGGTTGGCGGAGGACCGCTCGACGTAGCTGGCCCGCGCCCGGAAGCGGATCGAGCTGGTCAGGTCCTGGGTGAGCGAGCCGAACAGGCTGACCCGCTCAAGCGGCGTCAGGATGTAGTTGAACGGCTGGAAGTTGAACCGGTCGGCGGTGGTGAAGGGCTTGTAGCTGCCGGCGGCGCTGGTCGGGTCGCCGGGGATGTAGGTCGGCCGCTGGCCGGCGGCGAGCGCCTGGCGGAGCGTCACGTCGAAGTCCGTGCCGGTGTTCGGGTCGGAGATGATGAACCGGCCGAGCGGCGTGCCGGAGCTGCAGCCGCCGGCGGTGCAGGAGGTGGCGAAGGGCGAGGGGAAGAGGGAGATGTCGCGGTCGGCGGCGTAGACCGGATCCTGCTTGAAGTAGCCGCCGCCGACCACGACGCGGGTGGTCTCGTTGGAGACGCCCCAGGAGAGGTTGTAGTCCTGGCTGAAGCCGTCGCCTTCCTCGAGGTAGCCGCCGACCTGGGCGGAGGCCTGGAAGCCGTCCTGGCTCTGCTTGGTGATGATGTTGACGACGCCGGCGATGGCGTCGGAGCCGTAGATCGGCGAGGCGCCTTCCTGCAGCACCTCCATGCGGCCGATCATCGAGACCGGGATGGTGTTAAGGTCCACCGACCCCGGCACGCCGGAGGCGGCGGCGCCCGGCACCCAGCGCAGGCCGTCGACCAGCACCAGCACGCGCCGCGAGGAGAGGTAGCGCAGGTCGATCTCGGCCGAGCCCGCGCCGACGCCGCCGCCGTCCGGCGGATTGCCGAAGTTGCCGGAGTTGTTGAACTTGGCGTTGAGTCCCCCGCCGGCCGAGGGGATGCGCTGCAGGACGTCGACGGTGGACGTCAGGCCCTGTTTCTCCACGAACTCCTGGTCGATCTGGACGACCGGCTGGTCGCGCTCCAGCGGGCTGGTGCGGATGCGTGAGCCGGTGACCACCACCTCGGAGACCGAGGCGTCCTCCTGGGCGTGGGCCACACCGAACGAGCCGCCGGCGGCGAGCGCGCTGGCGGCGAGAAGGGCTGCGCCCCTCAGGTGACGATGCATGGGTTCCCCCTTGGGCGGCCCGCCGTCCCGGCCCCACGCCGGCGCGGACTCGCCGCTTTCGTGGAACGAGGATACGGCGGAGCTGCACTCGCGGGTCAAGCGAGCGTCATGGAACTGTCAATCGGGGGTTGATCTGTGTGGCGCCGGCGCCGCAGGGGGGCTGCTGCCCGGCCTTGCCGCGAGGTCGGCTTCCGACCCATTGCGGACACTCGCGACGTCCGCTTCCGGTCGCGGCCCGGCATTCCTTCGGGAATGCTGGAGGTCCTTGGGTCCACGGTCGGATGCGAGCCTGCCGGTCCAGCCTGGTCGGGCCGGAGACTGGCTGCCGTGATCCCAAGGGCCGGAGTGCGCGGGGCGGGCGAAGCGGGGGTTCCCGCGGCGCGTGGGCGCCTCGGCGGCGGCGGCGTTCTTAGCGCTTGATCCGGGCGCCGCCAGAGGGTGGAAACGGGCGCCGCCTTCCGGCCTGTCCTGGAGCTCTCCTTTCGTGCGCCGCCGTTGCCAAGTCCTCCGCTCGTCCGTGACCCCGCTGGTCGCCCTGCTGGCCCTGTCCGCCAGCGCCGGCGGCGCCCACGCCCAGCCGGCCGGGGAGGGGGAGGAAGCGGAGGAGGTCGAGGAGGTCATCGTCCAGGCGACGCGCTCCGGCCGGCGGGTGCAGGACGAGCCGATCCGCGTGGACGTCATCGGCCGCGAGGAGATCGAGGAAAAGATCGCCATGCGGCCCGGCAACGTCGCCATGCTGCTCAGCGAGACCGGCGGGCTGCGGGTGCAGGTCACCTCGCCCGGCCTCGGCGCCTCGAACGTCCGGGTGCAGGGGATGCGCGGCCGCTACACCCAGTTCCTGACCGACGGCCTGCCGCTGTACGGCGGCCAGGCCTCGTCGCTGGGGCTGCTGCAGATCCCGCCCACCGACCTCGGCCAGGTGGAGGTGATCAAGGGGGCGGCCTCGGCGCTGTACGGCCCGTCCGCCCTGGGCGGCGTCATCAACCTCGTGGCCCGTAGGCCGGGGCCTGAGCCGCTGGGCGAACTGCTGGCGAACGCCACGAGCCGCGGCGGGCAGGACCTGACGGCCTACGGCTCCTCGCCGCTGTCGGGGGGCTGGAGCCAGTCCGTCGTCGGGGGCCTGCACCACCAGGCGCGCAAGGACCTGGACGGCGACGGCTGGGCGGACATCCCGGGCTACGATCGCTGGACGGTTCGCCCGCGGCTCTTCTGGGAAGGCGAGGGCGGGGCGACGGCGTTCCTGACGGCAGGGGCGATGGGGGAGACCCGCGAGGGCGGCACGCTGGCCGGTCGCACGGTGGCGGACGGCGCCCCGTTCCCCCAGCGCCAGGACAGCCGCCGGTACGACCTGGGGCTGGTCGCCGACCGGTCCGTCGAAGGCGTCGGCAAGCTGCACCTGCGCGCCTCGGCGGTGACCCAGGACCACGAGCACCGGTTCGGCGAGGTGGTCGAGGACGACCGCCACGACACCTATTTCGCGGAGCTGTCGGTCTCGGGGGTCCAGGGGGGCACCGCCTGGCTGGGCGGGCTGGCCGTGCAGCGCGACGCCTACCGCTCCAAGACCTTCCCGGCCTTCGACTACACCCACACGACGCCGGCGGTGTTCGGGCAGGTGGAGCACGAGGTCAGCGAGGACCTCACCCTGGCGGGCAGCGCGCGCCTGGACGACCACAGCGAATACGGCCTGCGGTTCAGCCCGCGGCTGTCGGTGCTCTACCGGCCGGGACCCTGGACGATCCGGTCCTCCGTCGGCCGCGGGTTCTATGCGCCGACGCCCTTCGTCGAGGAGATCGAGGCGGCCGGCCTCTCGCGCCTCGAGCCCCTGAGCGGCCTGAAGGCGGAGGTCGCGGAGAGCGCCTCGCTGGAGGGCGGCTACGCGTCCGGTCCGCTGGAGGCGAACCTCACCCTCTTCGCCTCCAACATCCACGACGCCGTCCAGCTGGTGGAGGTCAGATCCGGCGGGCGGGTGCGGCTGGCGAACGCCGACGGGCTCACCCGCACGCGGGGGGCCGAGCTCCTGCTGCGCTACCGCTGGGAGGGCTTCACCGTCACCGGCAGCTACGTCCATGTCGACGCCACCGAGCCCGATCCGGACGCGCCCGGCCGCCGGACCGTGCCCCTGACGCCCCGGCATTCCGGCAGCGTCGTGGCCATGTGGGAGCGCGAGGACTGGGGCCGGGTGGGCCTCGAGGCCTACTACACCGGCCGGCAGGACCTGGAGGACAATCCCTACCGCACGCGGTCGCGCCCCTACGTGGAGCTCGGCTTCATGGCCGAGCGGCGGTTCGGGAACCTCAGCGTCTTCCTCAACCTCGAGAACCTGCTCGACGTGCGCCAGACGAAACACGACCCGCTGGTGCTGCCGCGCCGCGCGGCGGACGGGCGCTGGACCGTCGACGCCTGGGGCCCCACGGAGGGCTTCGTCGCCAACGGCGGCGTGCGGATCCGGTTCGGCGGCGGCGCCTGACCGGCCGGGCGGGGGCCCGGCCAGCGATCGCCGGCCTCAGGGGCGGGCGGCGGCGGCCGCGGCGTCGCCGGCGTCGGCGGCGGCGCGGGCGCGGGCCATGTCCCTGGGCAGGGTGATCGCCGCCAGCAGGTAGTGGACGCCGGCCCAGGCGTAGATCAGCAGGTTGGAGACGATGCCCGAGCGGGTGCCGTCCGCCATCGCCGTCTTGCAGGCCGCGTCCAGGGCCGCCGAGCCGCCCTCGGGCCCGATGCCGCCCGGGCAGGCGGCGTTGAAGTCGCCCACCCCGCCGGCGTTGGTCCAGGCCTGCTGGGCGAACAGGTCGATGCACCAGCCGGTGAACGGCGGGCCGAAGCCCAGGGCGATCAGGTTCAGCACGAAGAACAGCACGGCCACCGCGGTGGCGCGCATGCGCACGTCCATGGCGTTCTGCACCACGCCGAAGGTCGGGCCGAGGTAGGTGTAGTGCAGGATGCCGGGGATCAGCAGGATCGCCCAGGCGAGCTGATAGCTGTCCCGCGTATAGGCGTAGATGTAGATCGGGGTCGCCGCGATCAGGCCGATGGCCGGGACCAGCGCGTACCAGCGGGGGCTGCGCTTCGAGGCCCAGTCGGTCAGGAAGCCGCCGAGCAGGGTGCCGATGCCGTTGGAGATCCCGCCGATCAGGCCGATGGCGAGGCCGACGGTGGCCAGGCCCAGGCCGAACTCGCGGATGAAGTAGGGCGGGGCGTACTGGCCGGTGCCGTAACCCGCGAAGCTGGCCACGGTGATGCCGGCGGCCATGTGGAACATGCCCCAGGAGCCGAACAGGCGCTTGGCGACGACCAGCAGGCCGGGCGGCTTTTCCATGGTCGGACCGGGGGCGGCGGCGACGGCCGCCGGCGCGGCGTCGGGCGCGCCGGCCTCCGAGGCCTCGCGGCCCAGGGCGCCCGGCGTCTCCTCGACCGCCACGCCGGTCTCGGCGGCGGCGAGCTCGCTGTCGCTCCAGCCGCGCGGCGGCTCCTTGACGATCAGCTTGATGGCGATGGCGACCGCGATGCCGGGCAGGCCGACCAGCATGAAGGCCGCCTGCCACGAGACGTTCTCGGCGATCCAGCCGCCGGCGATGGCGCCGAACATCGCGCCCAGCGGGATCCCCAGCGAGTAGATGGACAGCGCCGAGGCCCGCTTCTTGGGCTCGAAGTAGTCGCTGATCAGGCTGTGGGCCGGCGGCGACAGGCCCGCCTCGCCGACGCCCACGCCCACCCGGCAGAGCAGCAGCATGACGTAGCTGTTGGCCAAGCCGCACAGCGCGGTGAAGGCCGACCAGACGACGATGGCGATGGAGATGATGTTGACCCGGCTCTTCCGCTCGGCGAGCCGGGCGATGGGGATGCCCAGCGCCGTGTAGAGCAGGGCGAAGGACAGGCCGCCCAGCCAGCCGAGCTGGGCGTCGGTGAGCTTGAGGTCCTCTTTGATCGCCTGGCCGATCGTCGAGATGATCGTCCGGTCGATGAAGTTGAAGGTGTAGGCGACCACCAGGAGCCCCAACACCGTGGTCTTGTAGCCGGGCGAGAACATCGGCGTGCGCGCGGGCGCGGACGCCCGTAGAGGCGTGTCGGTCATCGGCGTGTCCTCCCCCATGTGTCCCGGCGCCTCGTGGGCGACGGGCTGGTGTTGTTGGGGCGGAGCGTGGGGGAAAACCGCGGGCGGGGGAAGGGGGGGCTCGCGTCGGGTCAGGTCATGTACCGCCGAAGCCCTCCTCCTCGATGGAGGAGGGTTGGGTGGTGGTGTGGGCGATGAGCTGAAGCGGATGGCTCCAGTGGGCGCCAGCGCCCGGCGGCGCTCCTGCCTGCAACACCCTGCACTCACCACCATCCCTACCCTTCCTCCATCGAGGAGTAAGGGGCGCAAGGTCCGCCAAGCCCCGAACTGCGCCGCCGGATTTTGGGCGGAATCGTGCGGCAGGGACGGTGGAGCTTTGAGCGGAGGGTTTGCGATGGGTCGGATGGTGACGGGGCTGGCGCTGGGCGCGGCGGTGCTGGCGCTCGCGGGATGCGGGCACAATGTGGAGCAGCGCGCGGCGACCGGGGCGGCCGCGGGGCTGATCGTCGGCGGGCCGGTGGGCGCGGCGGTGGGGGCCGGCGTCGGCGTGGTGGTGGACAAGGCCTCGACGCGCTGAGGCGCGCGCGCCGTTTCCGGGCGCGCGCGGCCAACTCAGCCTCAGCTCACCGTGTCCTCGCGGATGGTGCGGCGCGCCAGCCAGAAGCAGACGAAGGCGGCGAGGCCGAAGGCGGTGGAGAGGATCAGGGCCCAGCGGACGCCTTCGCCGACGCCCACCGCGCAGGTGGCCTTGGCGGCGCCCACGGCGGTCTTGCAGGCGCCCACCGACAGGCCGTCGGCGCCGAGGAAGACGTTGGCCATGACGTCCGACATGATGCCGACCGCCAGCGGGCCGAGACCCAGGCCGACCAGGTTGATGATGAACAGCAGGAGCGCCGCGGCGGTGGCCCGCATGTGCGGCGGCACCACGGACTGGCCGGTGCCGTAGACCGGGCCGTACCAGAGCGTGCCCAGGAAGGCGTTGATGGCGAGCATCGGGAGCGCGATCGAGGCCGAGTCGATGGTCACGGCGATGATGTAGATCGGAATGGTGATCAGGCTGGCGATGGCCGGGGTGACCATGTAGGCGCGCAGGTCGTGCTTGCCGTACCTGTCGGCGATGACGCCGCCCATCCAGGCCCCGAAGGCGCCGGCGGTGCCGCTGATGACGCCCAGCGCCAGGCCGATGAAGCCGATGGGGCCGAGGTTGATGCCCAGGATGTTCCCCCAGAAGTCGGCGAGCTGGGCGATCTCGGCGGTGTGGTTGCGCAGGAAGAAGGAGGCGGTGAACGGCGCGTGACCGTAGCCGATGAAGGCCTTGATGGCCGCGGCGAAGGCGATGAACCAGAAGGTGTTGCGCTTGGCGAGGTAGCGGACGGTCTCGCTGAAACTGGCCATCTCGGCCGTCACCTGGGCCGCGTGCTGGCGCATGATCCGGCGCGGCTCCTTCAGGGTGAAGACGGCGAGCGCGGCGAACAGCAGGCCGGGCACGCCGGCGATCAGGAAGGCGGCGCGCCAGCCGTAGGCGTCGGCGACCATGCCGCCCATGACCAGGCCGATGAGACCGCCGATCGGCGTGCCCATGGAGTAGAAGGCCAGCGCCGAGGCGCGCTTCTCCTTGGGCACGTAGTCGACGATCAGGGAGTGGGCGGGCGGGGTGCAGCCGGCCTCGCCGACGCCGACGCCGATGCGGAAGAGGACGAGCTGCCAGAAGTTGCCGGCGGTGGCGCAAAGCGCGGTGAAGCCGCTCCAGACGGCCACCGAGGTTCCGATGATGACCGGCCGGTTCTTGCGCTCGGCGAGGCGGGCGATGGGGATGCCGAGGACCGTGTAGAAGACCGCGAAGGCCAGGCCGCTCATCAGGCCGAGCTGCCAGTCGGCGAGCTTCAGGTCCTGCTTGATGGGCTCGGCCAGGATGTTGATCACCTGGCGGTCCAGGAAGTTGATCACATAGATGCCGAGCAGCAGCCACATGGCGTAGCGGGTGTAGCCGCGGCTGAACGGCACGGCCGGCGCGGCGGCGCCGGGGGCGGCGGCCTTGGGCGGGCCGGGGGCGACCTGGGGCTTGGCGTCAGGCGTGGTCGAGGTCATGGCCTAATGGGCTCCGGGGCGATTGAAATGGGGGCGGGGAAAAGGCGGGAGGCTCGGCTGCGTCGCGCGGACGGAGGGGCCCTTAAGTCCATGGCGGCAATTCTGCTTCGGGCTTCGTCCGGCTCAAGGACGGCCCGCAGGGCCGCCGCCGCGCGGCCGCGCCGCAGGCGCGGTCCTTGACCCGGCCGAACCCCGAAGCTGCAGTCTGGCCATGGGTCTGAAGGGCTTCCAGCATTCTGAAGAATGCCGGGCGGCCAGCGGGCCGAACGACCTATCCCTAGTCCAGGCGCAGTCGTCGGCAGCCGCCGGGCCACGCCGCCTCGCCGGGGACCAGAGTCCTCGTCCGCCATACCCAAGCTTCCAACCCGTGAACGTTCTTCTCGTTGTCCGCCACTAGACGGGAGGCTCGCCGGTTCGGCAATAGGGGCGTTCCGAACGCTGGTCTCGAGGAGAACGCCGTGGAGCTGATCATCGGCACGAAGAAGTGGTCCACCTGGTCGCTGCGGCCGTGGCTGGCGGCGAAGCGGGCGAAGGCGCCGTTCACCGAGACCTTGATCGAGCTGCGCCAGGAGAACAACATGACCGGCGCGGCCATCCGGCCGCATTCGCCGAGCGGGCTGGTGCCGGCGCTGAAGACCGACGGGGTGGTGATCGTCGACTCCCTGGCGATCTGCGAGTTCCTGGCCGAGCGGTTCCCGCAGGCGAAGCTGTGGCCGCAGGATCCGATCGCCCGGGCGCTGGCCCGCTCGGCGGCCTGCGAGATGCACGCCGGCTTCTCCTCGCTGCGCGGGGAGTGCCCGATGGACCTGACGGCCGAGCCGCGGGCGGTCGAGCTGTCGGAGGCGACGCACAAGGACGTGCGCCGGATCGTGGCGCTGTGGAGCGACATGCTGGGCCGGTTCGGCGGGCCGTTCCTGGCCGGCGACTGGTCGATCGCCGACGCCTTCTACACCCCGGTGGCGACCCGCTTCCGGACCTATGGCGTGAAGCTGTCGGACTTCGGCGACGACGGGGCGGCGGGGGAATACGCCGCGCGGCTGCTGGAGACGCCGGAGTTCCTGGCCTGGGAGGCCGACGCCCGGTGAGGCGGGTGGCGGCCATGCTGCGGGCGGTGAACGTCGGCGGGACCGGAAAGCTGCCCATGGCCGACCTCAAGGCCCTGCTCGCGGGCCTGGGCTACGAGGCGCCGCAGACCCTGCTGGCCAGCGGCAATGCGGTGTTCGGGACCGACTCTGCGGGCGAGGCGGTGGAGCGGCGGCTGGAGGACGCGCTCAAGGCGCAGTTCGGGTTCGCCACCGACGTCTTCGTGCGCGACCGGGCCGAGCTCCTGGCCGTGATGGCGGCCAACCCCTTCACCGACTTCGCCCGCGAGCAGCCCAGCCGGATGATGGCGGTGTTCCTGAAGGGCGAGCCGCCGCAGGACCTGTCGCCCCTGGAGCGGTGGGCCACCGCCGGCGAGATGATCGCCCGCGGGCCGCGCTGCCTCTACATCGCCTATCCGGACGGCTCGGGCCGCTCGAAGCTCGCCAATGCGCGGACGCCGGCGGCGGCGGGCACCTCGCGCAACTGGAACACGGTGGGCAAGCTCGCCGAGCTGCTGGCCTGAAGGCCGGCGGGCACTTCGGTGGCGGTTCGGGCGTTGAGGGTCGCGAACACCAGGGAGAGACCCGACCCATGAAGATCATGCTCGCCGCCGCCGGCCTGGCCGCGCTTTCGCTCGCCGCCTGCGACCGGCCCACCGGCACCGCCCCGCAGGACTCCGCCGTGGGCGCGGCCATGCCCGACACCTCGGCGGCCAAGACCGACAACATGGCCCTGACCACGCCCGACGCCGGCGCCACCGGGACCGTGCCGGCCGACGGCTCGGCCCCGGCCGTGGCCCCGACGCCGCCCGTGGGCACCGCCGGCGCCTCGCCCGGCGTGGTCGGCGCGCCCTCGACCGAGAACCCGAGCCTGAAGCAGTAGGTCAGGACCGCGGCAGGCCCACCAGCCGGTCCACCAGCGACAGCACGGTGGAGACGCTGAGGGCGCCGAAGGCGATCAGACCGCCCCAGCCCTTCATCGTCGCCGCGTCGAGCAGGCCCTGGATGGACAGGGCCCAGACCAGGAAGGCGATGAAGGCGGCCACGGGCGGCCACCAGTGCGGCCGGAACGGCGCCGGCGGCCTGCCGGAGCCCGCCTCGTCCTCGCGCTGCTTGAGATAGGCGAGCGCGAGGAAGAGCAGGGGCGTGAGCCCGGCGAACACCCACTAGAAGGTCCAGCCGTTCAGCCAGTCCGGTGCGCCGTCCGGGCGCGTGGCCAGCGCCGCCATAGCGGCGACGAAGAGCGTGATGGTCTCCGTCGGCAGGTAGCGGACGAGCTGGTCGAACGGATCGGTCGATGGGGCCGGCGCCGGGGCGGCGGCCGCCGCCGCAGGACTGGCGCGCCGGCCGGCGCGGGCGGCCGATTCCTGGGCCAGGCGAACGAGGCTCATGGCAGGGGCTCCTAAAGCGCGGCGGCTATTCGTCCTTCGCGGCGCAGTCGAAGCCGCCCGCGGCGATGACGGCTTCGCAGGCCTTCAGCTCGTTGAGCGTCTTCTGGGTCTGCAGCGCGTCGATCTCGCTCTTCTGCGCCGCGACCTCGTCAGGGCCACGGACGGCGCCGTGCAGGGCGACGAGGTCCGGGGCCGCGCCGGCCAGGGCGCCGGCCACGGTCTCGGCGGTGGCCTCGGAGTTCCAGTCGAAGCTGGTCGTGCGGCCGAACTTGTCGAAGGTGAGCCCCACCGAACGGGTCTCCCCGAAGCCGGCGTCGAGGCAGACCTCGGCGGGCTCGGCCCATTGGGCGGCCGGGACGACGAGTTCCGCCTGCAGGCCGTTGGTGGCCGTACCGGGGACACCCAGGGCGCTGACCTTCACCGGCACGGGGGCGGGCGTCTTGATGCGCAGCCCACAGGGACGGAGCCGGCGGGCCGGCGCCGCGACGACCTGGGGCGAGGGCGGCGTCGCGACGGCGGTCCAGCCCAGGGGGAACAGGCCGTCCGCAGAGCTGGCGGTGTCGAACCACTTCTCGAAGGGCTTGGTCTTGAACGCCGCCACCGGGGTGACGCCGGGCTGGAGCTGCACCGGCGCGCTCGTCTGCGCGGTGAGATAGCCGGTGCGCAGACCCGCGAGCTCCCGCGTGAGGCGGCCGAGCGTGCGCACCGCCTCGGCCTCGGCGGCGGTCGGTTGGCCGCCGCCGGTCGCCAGCTTCTGGCGCAGGGTGAGGATCTGACGTTCGAGGGTCTTGCGCCGCGCCACCGCCGCCACGGCTTCGGCGCTGCAGGGCGTGCCGTCGGCGCGGGGCGTGATGCTGAGCGCGCCGAAGGCGGCCGGAGCCACGGTGGCCACGGTCTTCACCACCGAGGCGAGGATCTGGGCGCTGCGGTCGCTGGCGGCGCTGTTCACGCCCGCGATCACCCCGTTGTCGTCAACGGTGACCTTCAGGCCGCGCTTCACGCGGTTCGAGGCGAGCGCCTCGCCCGGGATGCGCCAGTGGCGGGTCTCGTCGGCGCCGGGGGCGGACGTCAGGTCCAGGCGGGACTCGATGGTGAGCGGCGCGCATTCGCGGAGCTCGGCGGTCAGGGTGGCGGCGGCGTCGGTGCGCGGCAGGTGGTAGGCGATGCCGGCCCCGCCCAGGGGCTCGGTCGTGGCGCAGCCGCCGAGCAGGCCGGCGGCGGCGACGGGCGCCAGGGCCCAGCGGGCCGGTGCGGTGACGGTAAGCATGTGCAGGCTCCTCAGCGCGAGCGGTGATCGTCACCGCCACGGTTATCGCGATCGCCTGTCCGCCACGCGTGACGGCCATCACGCCCGCGGGCCGCGAAGATTGTCCGTGCACACGAGCTCGTTGTGAGTCCCGGCGGCCTCTGGCACGGTGTTCGCCGACCTTTGGTCGGGGGATCGGATGGGGGGCGAGGGGGAGGCTGCGGGCGCGGGCTACCGCGCCTTCATCAGCTACAGCCACAGGGATGCGGCGATCGGCCGGCGGCTGCATCGCCGGCTGGAGACCTACCGGCTGCCCCGGCGGCTGGTGGGCCGGACGACGCCGCGCGGGACCGTGCCGGCGCGGCTGACGCCCGTGTTCCGCGACCGCGAGGAGCTGACCGCCGCCCACGACCTGACGGCGGAGGTGCGCGCCGCGCTCGCCCGGTCGGAGGCGCTGATCGTCGTCTGCTCGCCCCACGCGGCGGGCTCCCCCTGGGTGGCGCGCGAGGTGGCGCTGTTCCGTGAGCTGCACGGCGACCGGCGGCCGATCCTGGCGGCGCTGGTGGCGGGCGAGCCGGCCGAGGCCTTCCCCGCCCCGCTGCGGGAGGGCGCCGAGCCGCTGGCGGCGGACTTCCGGCGCGGGCGCGACGGGCCCAGGCTGGCGCTCCTGAAGCTGGTGGCCGGCGTGGCCGGCGTCGGCCTCGACGAGCTCGTGCAGCGCGACGCCCAGCGCCAGCTGCGACGCGTGATGGCCGTCACGGGGGCGGCGTTCGCCGCGGTGCTAGCCATGGGTCTCCTGACGATCTTCGCGCTGGACGCCCGGGCCGAAGCCCTGCGCCAGCGCGCCGAAGCCGAGGCGCTCGTGGAATTCATGCTGACCGACCTGCGCGACCGGCTGGAGGGGGTGGGCCGCCTTGACGTGCTCACCGCCGTCAACCGGCGGGCGCTGGACTACTACGAGGGCCAGGACCTGGCGCGGCTGCCGGCGGACTCGCTGGAGCGGCGCGCCCGCGTGCTCCACGCCATGGGCGAGGACGACGAGAAGCGCGGCGACCTCGACCGGGCGCTGGCCCAGTTCCAGGAGGCGCGGCGGACCACCGCGGCCCTGCTGGCGGCCAAGCCGGACGACCCGGAGCGGATCTACAACCACGCACAGAGCGAATACTGGGTGGGCTACATCGACTACCGCCGCGGCCGGCGCGAGCCGGCCAGGGCCGGGTGGGAGAGCTACCGGCGGCTCGCCGAACAGCTCACCCGGATCGACCCGCAGAACCCGAAGTGGCGGCGCGAGCTGGGCTACGCGGAGGGGAACCTGTGCACTCTTGACCTCGCTCCGCCGCAGGATGCTCGGATGGCAGTGCATCGCTGCAAGGCCGCGCTGTCGGCGATGCAGCAGGCCGCGGAGCGCCTGCCGAAAGATCGGAAGCTGACGGTCGATCTGGCCAACCGTCATGCCTGGCTGGCTGACGCGCACTACGCCATGGGCGATTTCTCAAGCGCGGCGGGCGAGCGCGCCCGGCAGGAGCAACTCCTGCGTCCGCTCGTGGAGGCGGATGAGAAGGACGTCGAGGTGAAGGAGAAATGGGCGACGCTGCAGTTCGGCCAGGCCGGACTGGCGCTCAAGAGGGGCGACCACACCGAAGCGGCGCACCGCCTCGATCTCGCGAGGACCACGGTGGTGGCGATGATCAACCTCGATCCCGAGAACAAGAGCTGGATTTCCATGCGCGAGGCGCTCGATGCGGCGATCGCGCACGTGAATAAGACTTCCAACAAGAGAGGCTGAGATGGACGACCGCAGCGAAGCGTTCCCCGGCAACGCGTTCAAGACACTGCCCACCGCACTGCCCACCGACTTCAGTCCCAAGAGCATCGTCCACCTGATCCTCACGACCAAGGAACGGGACGACGATGGGCCGGAGCCGGAGGAGCAGAAGACCCTGCGGGGTGACGAGTCGGAGCAACTCAAGCCCAAGTGGCTTCGATTCTATGTCGCCGAACCGCGTAGAGCCCCCCCGAGCGATCCCTCGAAGATCCACGACTACGCCCTGGAGGTCGCGGGCGAGTCGCTGGACCGCGGAAGGAAGGAGCCGCAGTCTCCATACGACGTCTTCGTCAAGGAGCAGTGCTGGGTGCTCCTGGAACTGGCACGTGACCTCAAGAACTGGCAATTCACTCGAGGTGAGCGGGCGATCACCACCAAGGAAGATTACTTGGACTCGAACTGCGCCCTGACGCACGTCTCAGGATCAGGCGCGGGCGCGCCGGGCGCGGTGAATGAGGATGACGGTTGCCGGGTCGCATATTTCGCGGTCGTGAGACGCGGCACGGTCGTGCCCGGGAGCGATCCACCGGCCGAAGTCCCCTTCCACCAGTATTTCAATCTCCACGTGGAGTTCATCCAGAAGCACAAGGACGAGGACGCTGTGCGGCGTCTGAAGGTGATCTTCGACCCGGATGTCGGCAACACGGGTCAGTTTCCCATCCCGTAGTGGCTGTGCGCCTTCGCCCCCAATTCCGAGCAAAAGAGTAAGTCCCCCCTTGCCGTCGTCCCTCGAACTCGCCCCGATCATCCATGCCGCGCGGGCCGGCGCCCTGCAGAGGGCGTGGCGGCTGTTCCGGGAGGCGGGGCTGGAGGGGGCGGACCAGCCGGCGGCGCTGGCGGTGCAGGGGCGGCTCCTGAAGGACGAGGCGCGGGCGGCGCCGGAGGACGACACGCGGCGGGCGCTCTATGTGCGCTCGGCGGCGGCCTACCTGCGCGCGCACGTGCTAAGCGGGGCGCTCTATCCGCTGATCAACGCCGCCAGCCTGTCGCTGCTGGCGGGGCAGGCCGACGCGGCGCGCGAGCTGGCCGAGAAGGCGCTGGCCGCGCCGCCCGACCCCGACGAGACCGCCTATTTCCAGGCCGCGACCCCGGCCGAGGCGCTGCTGGTGCTTGGCCGGACGGAGGACGCGCGCCGGGCGCTGGCCGAAGCGATCGCCCGGGCGCCAGAGGCCTGGCCGGACCACGCCTCGACCCTCCGGCAGTTCGAGCTGCTGCTGGCCGCCCTGGGCGAGGACGCGGGCTGGCTGGACGCGCTCCGGCCGCCAAGGCCGCTGTGCTTCGCCGGCCACATGGCCGTGGCCCCCGACGACCGGCGCCTCGCCGGGCAGGTGGCCGAGGCGCTGGCGCAGATGCGGATCGGCTTCGGCTACGGGGCGCTGGCGGCCGGGGCCGACATCGTCATCGCCGAGGCGCTGCTGGCCCGCGGCGCGGAGCTGCACCTCGTGCTGCCGGGATCGGCGGCCGCGTTCCGGGCGGCCTCGGTGGCGCAGTTCGGCGCGGCGTGGGCGGCGCGGTTCGATACGGTGATGGATGCGGCGGCGAGCGTGCGGGCGCTGGCCGGCGCGGCGGCCCCGGACCACCGGCTGGCCCTGCAGCTTGGCGGCGAGGTCGCCATGGGGCTGGCGGTGATGCAGGCCGAGACCCTGGCCTCGCGGGCGGCGCAGCTGGTGGTGCTGGAGGATGCGGCCGCCGCGGCCGGGGAGCCGGGAAGCAGCGCCTGGAGCCGGGCCGCCTGGATCGCGGCGGGGCGCGAGGCGCCGGTGGTCATCGAGGCGCCGCGGGATCCCGCCGCCGCCGCGCCGCCGGCCGCGGCCGAGCGAGAGGATGTCCGCCTGGCGGCCATGCTCACCGCCATCGTCGCGCCGATGGCGGCCGACACCCTGGCCGGCGAGGTGCTGCCGCGGCTGCGGGCGCTCGCCAGCGAGGGTGGGGACCCGGCGCTGGCCCAGTGGAGCGAGGACCGGCTGTTCCTGGCCTACGGGGCGCCAAGCGAGGCGGCGGCAGCGGCGCGGCGGCTGACCGCGGCGCTTGGCGAGACGGTGCGGGTGGGCGGCCACTATGGCGTGGCGCTGGAGGCCGGCGATCCGTTCGGCGGCGGACGGCTGCTGCTCGGCGAGGCCGCCGCGCTGTCCGGGCGGCTCGCCGGCGCGGCCCTGCCGGGCGGGGCGCAGGTCAGCGAGGCCTTCGCCGCGGCCCTGCACACCCACGGCCCGGCGCGGACGGAGCCGGTGGGCGAGCTGGAAGGCCAGCCCGCGGACCGGCCGCTGCCGGTGTTCGCGCTGCGGTAGGGCGGACGCGGGCGGACTCTAGCGCGTTGGCGCAGACCTCGCCCTGAAGGCCATGGCCAGCATTCTGCCTGCCGGGCCAGGCGTCTCAAGGACGAGCGCGCAGCGCTCGCCGCGGGGCGGCGCGCCGGGGGCGCGTCCTTGACACGCCTGACCCGGCAGGCTCGCGATCTACCATGGACTTAAGGGCGGGAGGGGCGAGGTCGCCGCCATGCCGGCGAGCGGATGTTCCACACGTCAGCTAAGGGTGGTTAGCGGACATTGGCACAGCTAGCGTGGCCGTCGATGCGTAGACCATGGATCTTAGTTGCAGCGCTCGCCGGGGCCGGGCTCCTGGCTCTGGTGACCTACATCCGGCTCTCGCCGGTAATGGCTCAAGATGCTTGCCTCGATGGAGGCGGAGCTTGGCGGGAAGGTCAGTGCGCCGGGAGGCGTCCCGGCGGCTAGCGCTAACGTCCGCAACGGGTCGGGAGCGGTCTTTGGGCTGGCCCCGCCAAGCGGACAGGGGATGCGCGCGCTTGGATCGCTGGGCGCGCCGGGACAATCCTGTGGAGCTCGCAGCGAACGGCGCGGAGATCATGGATGGCCGGGACAAGCCCGGCCATGACGGCCTGAGGGGAGAGGACCGCCCGCGCGCCTAAACCACCAGTTCCTCCAGGCGGCGGGGGCTGAGGATGACGAGGGCGGCGGGATCGCGGCGGATGACGCCGCGGCGCTCCAGGTCGCTGATGGCGCGCGAGGCGGTCTCGCGGGTGGTGTTCACCAGCTGGGCGATCTCGGTGATCACCGGCGGAGGGCTGATCCGGCGGCCATCGGCGGCCTGGCGCAGGAGCTCGGCGTAGACGCGGCCCACGGAGGTGAGGGTGGTGCGCTCCACCATCCGGGCGGTGGTCGCCTGCAGCTGGCGCAGCAGCATCCGCGAGACGGCCAGGCCGACCGAGCTGTGCAGCTCGACCAGGGCGAGGAAATCCAGGGCGAGGAAGACGGCGGCGCGCACCTCGTCGACGGCGCGGACCTCGGTGGGGCTGGGCGGGCTCTCGCGCTCGACCACGGCGCCGAAGACGTCGCCGGGGCGATAGGCCTGCAGCAGGACCCCCTGGCCCTCGGCCCCGTAGGCGTAGGCGTAGGCGAGACCCAGGACCAGCAGGAAGGTCTCGGCGCGCACGTCGCCCTGGCGGATGATCGGGGCCTGCGGCGGGTAGCTGCGCTCGGCGCAGCGGCGCACGATGCTCTGCGCCACCTCGGGCGAGCAGCCGAAGACGTCCTGGACGAAGGCCGGCAGGGCCGGCGTCTCTGACTGCAAGCGGTGGAGCCCCTCTCCCGCGACCGGCCGATGGTGCGGCGCCGCAGGCGCGGCGTCCACGGGGGATCGCGGGAGAGGGTCGAGGCGCGTCACCAGCCGAAGATGTCGCCGATGCTTTCGCCGAGATCCTCCAGCACCTGGCCGGGGTCGGTGAGGATCTGAACGCCCAGGCCGTTCGGCCCGAAGCAGCCCCCCGGAACGCCGATGCCGTTCTGGCACCGCTCCAGCTCGATGGGCGCCCAGGCGGCGGCCCAGCAGGCGGGGTCGGGCCCGCACTGGGAGCCGATCTGGCCCATCAGCACGCCGTCCTGGGGCACGCCGGCAGCGCGGGCGGCGTCCTGCCAGGTGGTCGGAATACCCGGCGGCGGGCCGCCCGCACCCGGGAAGCCGCCGGGCATGGGCGCGCCGACCCCAGGCGGCATCGGCATCGGCGGCATCGGCATGGGCATCGGCGGCGGCGGCGGGATGAAGACCGGCGCGCCGCACGGGACCGGGCCGAAGGGGCCGGGACACAGCATCGCCGGCGGCGGCGGCGGCGGGTAGGGGAAGAACTGGGCGGCGGCCGGGCCGGAGCCCGCCGAGCCGATGACGAGAGCGGCCGCAGCCGCCAGGCGGGTGGGGACATTCATCTCGCGTCCTCCGAGAGGCGCGCCGGATCGGCGCAAGCGCGAGGCTAGGTCCGCCGGGGGCCGCGACCGCGTGACGGCGATCACGGGGCCGAAGAGGTTAGAAGGCGGCGGTCAGGCTGGTGAAGAGGCGCCAGTCCTTGTCGTCGGTGACGTAAGGGGTTCGCGTCAGCGGGCGGGCGGCCTCGAGGCGCAGGGTGGCGCGGCGCTGGAAGGTGACGCGGACCCCGCCGCCCGCCGAGGCCAGGGCGGCGCTCTTGAAGCCGGGGAAGGCGTCCTTGCGCCAGACCTTGGCGGTGTCGGCGAACCCGTAGAGCTGCAGGAAGCTGACCGCCTGGGGCTTGGGATCCCAGCCGTAGCGGAGCTCCACCAGGGCGCCGGCGCCCTTCTCGCCGGCGATCTCGGCGTAGTTGTACGCGCGGCCGTAGGGCAGGGCGCCGGCGGCGAACTCCTCGGCGGCCAGCAGGGTGTCGGGGGACCACTGGGCGTCGGCCTGGACGTAGAGGCCGGCCCGGCGGCCGAGGTCGCGATAGTGCGAGCCGTGCAGGTTCACCTTCCAGAACTGGCCGTCGGCGTCCCAGCGGGAGCGGGTGCGGCCCGGCGCGTCGCTGGCGCCCAGGATATCGAGCCCGCGCGACAGCTGGGCGAAGCCGGTGAGCGAGCGGCCGTCGTCCTGGCGCGTGGCGAAGACCGAGGCGCGCAGGACGCGCAGGTTGTCCTCGTAGCCGCCGGCGGCGCCCCAGTCCTGCTGGATGCGCGAGGCGTCGAAGGCGAGCGCGCCCCAGACGGCGTGCTTGCGGCCGCGGGCCAGGGGGTGGGACCAGCGCAGGCTGGCGAACTGGTTCTCGTTGCCGACCACCTGGCCGAGGTTGGCGGAGGCGTCGCGGGCCCGGGCGGCCGAGGCGCGCACGCCCAGCGAGCCGCCGGTGGCCAGCGGATAGAGGTAGGCGACCTCGCCTTGGGTGAACTCCTCCGGATCCTCCGGGATGGTGAGCACCGAGACGGCCAGCTGGTCGCCGGCGACGAGGGCCGAGTTGGCGGCGAGGCGGCCGTAGAGCTGCCAGGGGCCGGCGGATTCCGTGCCGCGGTTGTCGGCGTAGAGGCTGGGGGCGAGGCGCTGGCGGTCGGCATAGACCACGAGGCGGTGCTGGGCCGGGTCGTCGATCACCGGCTCCAGGTGGGTCTTCAGCCTCAGGCCCGGCCGGTCGGTGGCCAGCGTCAGCCGGCGGTCGAGGTCGGCGAGCTTGAGCGGGCGGGCGTCCATGACGCCGGTGAGCAGGGCGTCCACGGCGCCGGCCGCGGGACCGTCCACCTGCACCTCGCCGATATAGCCTTCGTAGACGGAGAGGCGGACGACGCCGCGCGGGCCGGACTGCGGCGGCACCACGGCGCGGGCCAGGAAGTAGCCGTCGGCGCGATACTTGTCGGTGATCGCCTGGGCGATCCGCACGAGGTCGGCCATGGAGACCTCGCGCGTCAAGTAATCGGCGTAGAAAGGCGCGATCTCCTTCATCGGATAGGCGGTGACGCCGTCCACGGTCAGCGCCATGAGGACGAAGCAGTCGTCGCTGGCGGGAACGCAGTCGGCGGGGTCGCCGGGCGCCGGCTCCGCCGGGGCCGGATCGGGCGGCGCGGGCTCAAGCGCCTGCGCAGGCGGAGGCGCAAGGGCCAGACACAGGGCGATCGCCAGGCCCGTGCGCGTTGAAGCGCCCGTCCGATCGTCCGTCTGCAGCCCCCTCGGCGACACCAGCCTACGCACCATAGTGAATCTAATTTTAAGTAGGATTGTCGGACGTCCAAGCTTAATTTGCCGCTAACGAAGAATAAAAACCTTCTGCATTAGCGGCCTGTTATCCCTGAGCGTGCAAAAAGTGCCCGTGTATTCGTGAAAGACCGCGTAACTGGTCTCAGGAAGCAGGTCTACTATGAGCACTCTTCGCCTGGCTGTTTCGGCCGTCTTCACCTCCGCGCTCGTCTTCGGGGCCAACGCCGCGTGGGCCGCCGACTGGAAGCTCGTGGAGGTCAGCGGGACCGTGCGCGTCGCCGCGCCGGGGCGCACGGCGCAGCCCGCGGCGGTGAACCAGCTCGTGCCCGTGGGCGCGAACATCACCACGGCGGCCGGCGGGCGAGCCTCGCTCTCGAACGGCGCGCAGAAGATCGTGCTGGGCGCCAACAGCCGGATGACGGTGGCGCCCGAGCCCGGTGCAGGCATGACCCGCATCGTCCAGGACCTGGGCTCGATCCTGTTCCAGGTGGACAAGCAGCCGGCCAAGCACTTCCGTGTCGACACTCCCCTGCTCGCGGCCATCGTGAAGGGCACGACCTTCACCGTGAACGTCGGCCCGATGGCCGACACCGTGCACGTGGCGGAGGGCCTCGTCGAGGTGCGTCCGTCGAACGGCGGGGCGGGCTCCGACGTGGCGGCGGGGGCGACGGCGACCGTGTCGCGCGAGGCGCCCGGCCAGGTGAGCAAGACCACGCCCACGGCCCAGGCGGCCCCGGAGGCCGCCGGCAAGGTGGAGCCCCTGAACTACGCGGCGGTGTCCGACGGCCTGGTGCAGGCCGCGCCCACGGCCCAGATGGCGTCCGCGCCGCCGCAGGCCTCGGGGCCCGGCGGCGCGCCGGCCGAAACCGGCGCCGCCCCGGCGACGTCGGGCGGCGCCAGCACCCTGACCCGCCTGGCCGAGATCGAGCCGCCCGTCTCCGTGGCGCCGGCGATGACCGCGCCCGCCCCTGGGCCGATCGGCGCCGAGGCCCCGGCGCCCGCGCCGGCTCCCGCCCCGTCGGCCGAGCCGCCCGCCGCCGGTCCGCCGGCCAACAGCAATGCGGGCGGCAACGGCAACGGCAACGCCGATCCTGGCCCGCCGGCCAACAGCAACGCCGGCGGCAACGGCAACGCCGATCCCGGTCCCCCGCCCAACAGCAATGCGGGCGGCAACGGCAACGCCGATCCCGGTCCCCCGGCCAACAGCAACGCCGGCGGCAACGGCAACGGCAACGCCGATCCGGGCCCGCCGGCCAACAGCAACGCCGGCGGCAACGGCAACGGCAACGCCGATCCCGGTCCCCCGGCCAACAGCAATGCGGGCGGCAACGGCAACGGCAACGGCAACGCGGATCCGGGCCCGCCGGCCAGCAGCAATGCGGGCGGCAACGGCAACGGCGCTGCCGAGCCCGCTCCTCCTGCGAATGCTGGCGGCAACGGCAACGGCAACGCCGATCCCGCTCCGCCAACCAACGCGGGCGGCAACGGCAACGGCAATGCCGATCCGGGCCCGCCGGCCAACGCCGGCGGCAACGGCAACGGCAACGCCGAGCCCACGCCCCCCACCGGCAACGGCAACGGCAATGGCGGCGGCAACGGCGGCGGCCAGACCGCGCCGCCCGCGGGCAACGGCAACGCCGAGCCCACGCCCCCCGCGAACAACGGCGGCGGCAACGGCAACGGCAACGGCAACGGCAACGGCAACGGCAAGAACGGATAGTGTTGCGCTGGCCCTGGACAAGACGACCGGCTGAGCCCTCAGCCGGAGCCAGACAGGCGGCCGGCCCCGCAGCCCGCGGGGCCGGCTTCGTCGTGATCGCCGCCCTGGTCCTCGGCGCGCAGTTCAGCGGACTGCTGCGGCCGCTGGACGACGGGCTGGCGGACCTGCGCTTCCGGCTGCTCGAGCGGCCGGCGAGCGGGACGCTCACCACCGTCGAGATCGACAGCGCCAGCCTGCAGGCGGCGGGTCGCTGGCCGTGGGCGCGCGAACGCTACGCCACCGCCATCGAGAACCTGCAGAAGGCCGGCGCCAGGGTGGTGGCCTTCGACGTCGACTTCAGCGCGCCATCCTCTCCGGAGTCCGACGCCGCGCTGCAGGCGGCGGTGGAGGCCCATCCGGGCGCGGTGATCCTGCCGGTCTTCGTGCAGCGCAGCGCCCGGGGTCCGGACGGGACCCTGGTGGAGAACGCGCCGCTGCCGGCGCTCGCCGCCCAGGCGGTGCTGGCCAGCGTCAATGTGCCGGTGGACCCGGACGGCCGGGTGCGGCGCTACCCCTTCGCCCTGGAGACGCGCGGCGGACCGCGCCCGTCGATCGGCGCGCTGCTGGCGGACGCCCCGCCGGGACGGGCGGGGACCTTCCTGCTCGACTACGGGATCCGCGTGGAGGACACCCCGCACCTGAGCTTCGAGGCGGTCTACCAGGGCCGGTTCGACCCGGCGCTGGTGCGCGGCCGCTCGGTGCTGATCGGGGCCACCGCGCTCGAACTGGGCGACGAGTTCGCCACGCCCCGGGTCGGCACCATGGCCGGCGTCCACGTCCACGCGCTCGCCTACGAGAGCGTGCTGGCCGGCCGCACGCTGACCCGACTCAATCCCTACGTCACCCTGCTGATCGCCGGCCTGGTCGCCCTCCTGCTCAGGCCCCGGCGCGCGGCCATGTCGCTGAAGACCCTGCTGGCGCGCCATTTCGCGGCGGCGGCGGGGGCGCTCGTCCTGCCGCTGTGGCTGCAGGCCCTGTTCCCCGTCACGCTGGAGGTCGCCCCGATCCTCATGGCCCAGGCGCTGGTGCTGGTGTGGTCGGTGCGGAGCGAGCTGGAACGGCGCGCCGAGGCGATCGTCCGCGAGCGCGAGGCGGGCCTGCTGCACCTTGCGATGCACGAGCCGGAGACCGAGCTGCCCAACCGCCGCGCCCTGACCGCCGATGTCGCCGGGCGGATGGCGGAGGAGGGCGCGCTGGCGGTGGTGGCCGTGGGCATCGACCGCTATCCGGTGATGCGCGGGGCCGTGGGCTACGGCATGGCCAACCTGGTGGTGAAGGCGCTGGCCGAACGGCTGGCCGAGGCCACCGGGCAGGCGCAGGTCGCTCACCTCTCCACCTCGGTGCTGGGCCTGGCGCTGACCGCGCCGACGCGCGCGGAGCTGATGGAGCAGGTGCAGAAGCTGGAGCGGCTGTCGCCGGCCTTCCAGATCGGCGAGCACGCGGTGGACGCCTTCGTGCGCCTGGGCGTCGCCTATCGCGGCAAGGGCGGGGAGGGCGCCGAGCAGCTCCTGGAGAACGCCTCTCTGGCGCTCGACCGGGCCCGGCGGATCGACCGCCGGACGGTGGTCTATGACGCGGCGGCCTTCGTGGACCCGCAGACCAATCTCGCCCTGATGAGCGACATGCGCAAAGGGCTGAAGGCCGGCGAGATCTCTCTGCGGTACCAGCCGAAGGTCTGTCCCGCGACGGGCCGGGTGGCCGGGGTCGAGGCCCTGGTGCGCTGGGAGCATCCCACCCGCGGCCCGATTGCGCCGGACGACTTCATCGGCGCGGCCGAGGAGACCGGGGCGATCCGCGGCCTGACCGAATGGGCGCTGGAGCGGGTGCTGGCCGACCGCACGCGCCTGCGCGACGCGGGCCACCCGGTCAGCCTGGCGCTCAACGTCTCGCCGCGCCTGCTCACCGACGGCGGCTTCCTGGAGCGGGCCCTGAAGGCGGTGCGCAAGGATGCGCGCGAGCTCACCTTCGAGATCACCGAGACGGCGGTGGTGCGCAGCCCCGAGGCGGCGATGTCGGCGCTCGCGGCCTATCGCGCGGCCGGGGTGAAGATCGCCATCGACGACTATGGCGCGGGCCTGTCGTCGCTGGCCTATCTGAAGATGATCCACGCCGACGAGCTGAAGCTGGACAAGTCGCTGGTCAGCGGCGCGGCGGCCAGTGAGCGCGAGCGGCTGATCCTGAAGTCGACCATCGAGCTGGCGCACGGCCTGGGCATGAAGGTGGTGGCCGAGGGCGTGGAGACCGAGGCGGTGCGCGAGGCCCTGGCCGGCCTGGGCTGCGACGCCATCCAGGGCTACCTGATCGCCAGGGCCATGCCCCTGGAGGAGCTCATCGCCTTCCTGGCCGGGGAGAGGCAGCACGCCGCCTGAGCGTTGGGCGGCGCGGCCGCCTTGCGCTAGAGAACGCGCGCCATGGCCGATTCCGAGCCCGTACCGCCGTCCTACGAGGACGGCCTCGCCCTGCAGCGCGAGGGTCGCATCCCCGAGGCGATCGCCGTGTACCGCGCGGCGGCGCGGCGGGGGCTGACGGTTCGGCTGGCCGCCAACCTGGGCTTCTGCCTGGGCGAGGTCGGCGAATACGCCGAGGCCGAGCACTGGATGGGTCTGGCCGCCCGCCACCAGCCGGCCAACCCCCACCTGCGCCAGCGGCTGGGCGCGATCTATTCGGCGCAGGACAAGGTGGAACTGGCGGAGCTCGAGTACCGCACCGCGCTCGCCTTCAACCCCGACTTCGCCGCGGCCGAGCTGTCGCTGGCCTCGCTGCTGCTCTCGGTGGGCCGGTTCGCCGAGGCCTGGCCGCTGATGGAGGCGCGGACCCGCATGCACGAGCGCGTGGTGCCGGCCGTCAACCTGCCCTATCCGGAGTGGACCGGCGAGCCGCTGCAGGGCCGCTCGGTGATGGTGCAGGTGGAGCAGGGCCTGGGCGACCAGATCCAGATGGCCCGCTTCGCCGCCCTGCTGAAGGCGCGCGGCGCGGGCCAGGTGACGCTGACCTGCCGCAGCCCGCTCGCGCCGCTGTTCCTCGCCACCCCGGGCGTGGACGAGACGGTGGCCCTGGACGCCGGGACGACGGCGAAGCTCAGGCCGCACGACTTCTGGACCCGCTACTTCACCCTGCCGTGGCGGCTGGGGGTGACGGAGCAGACGCTGTGGCCGGGGCCCTACTGCTTCGCCACCGAGGACCGGAAAGCGCGGTGGAAGCCGGACGCCCGGATCGGCCTGGCCTGGCAGGCGAGCCCCACCGGCTTCAACGGCGCCAACAAGGGCCTGCCGGAGGCGCTGGCCCGGCGGCTGCTGGACCGCGGCGCGATCAGCCTGCAGCCGGAGGACACCGGCGTCGCGGACATGGCCGACACCGCCGCGATCATCGACGGCCTGGACCTGGTGATCTCCATCGACACCTCGATCGCCCACCTGGCCGGGGCCATGGGCAAGCCGGTGTGGATCCTGCTGCCGTTCGTGAAGGTCGACTGGCGCTGGATGCGCGGGCGCACGGACTCGCCCTGGTATCCGACGGCCCGGCTCTACCGGCAGGCGCGGGTGAACGGCTGGGGCGACATGGTGGACAAGGTGATCTCCGACCTGGAGGCGCAGGGGCTCTAGCCCGCCGCGGAACCGGCGTCTTGCGGGAGCGGTTGGGCCCAGACATGGCTCAACAGGAGACGGCGATGACGCAGCAGAACCAGGCCGGCGGCGGCCAGCAGGGCGAACGGGTCGAAGGCAGCCTGACCGACGGCGGCTCCCTGCCCGGCAAGGGGCGCGAGGACCGCAGCTTCGGCGCCGGCCGCGAGGACGAGACCGGCTACGGCCAGGAGACGGGGCCGCTGGCCACCGGCGACACGGGCGGGGCTTCGGGCTCCTCCGGCTCCACGGGCGCCTCCAAGGCCGGCGACACCGGCGGGGACGCGCACCTGGGCTCCGCGGGGACGGGCGGCACGGCGGCGGGCGACCAGCAGACCGGCGCCGACAACAACCAGGGCATGGGCTCCGGCCGCAGCGAGCCGCGATAGGCGCACAGCAAAACGGCCGCCCGGATGGGCGGCCGTCCTGCGTTCGCGAAGGCGGGTCGGCCTAGTTGGCCGCGCCCGTCTTCTGGGCGAGTTCGCGGGCCCGGGTCAGGTGGGCCTCGATCTTCGGCGCGACCTTGGCGGCGTGCGCCTTCAGGCCGGCGTTCTCGCCGTTGTCGGCATAGCCGCGGTGCAGGGTCAGCGCCTCTTCGTGGGCGGCGACCTGCTGGGTCAGGAACACCTTGTCGAACTGGTCGGCCGGGGCGGCGTTCAGGTTGTCCAGCATGCCCTGGCGGCGCTCGTCGAGCTTGGCCGGCGGGGTCTGACCGGCGGCGGTGACGAGCGGCTTCATCTCGTTCATCGCCGTGGTGTGGTCGGTCTGGATCATCTTGGCGAAGGCCTTGACGTCGGCCGACTTGGCCTTGTTCGACGCGATCTTCGCCGCCTCGATCTCGTACATGTCGCCCTCGGCGGCGTTCGAGACGTAGCCTTCGAGGGTGTTGGCGCCGAGCGTCGAGGCCGAGACGGAGCCCACGGCGGCGCCGACGGCGTCCTGGGCGGCGTTCACGGCCGGAGTCTGGCCGCCGGCCTCGGCGGACGCGTTCTCGGCGCTCTTCTCGGCCTGGCCGTTGCCGCACGCGGCGAGCGACAGGGCCGCGACGGCGGCCGCGGCCATATAGAATCCACGGTTCATGGTTGGCGTCTCCCGTTGCCTTAGGTGCGGAAAACCCCCAGCGGCGGAGCTTGGTTCCGCACCACGCGAAAGTCGCGGCCCGCGCGCGCCGGGTGGCGCGGGAGCCGGATGCCTCCAGGGGTCGGCCGCGCGGGGGCGGCCTTGGCCAGAACAACAGGCGAGCCGGGCGGCGGTTCCGGCCGCGCTGGCCGGTTGCTCAAATTATCCTTTGATTACAAGAGGAACGCCGGGGAAGCCCGCCCGTTGGTGAAGCGACGCAATTTCGGGGCGACAATTGGACAATCGAAAAACCGACCTCCCGCCCGCAGGACCGATGCGGGTGCTGGAGCGAGCCGTCTATCGCGGCCCGCATCTCTTCGGCGACATGCCGATGATCCGCTTCCAGCTCGACCTGGGCGCCCTGGAGGCTTTCCCCACGAGCCGGCTGGACGGCTTCACCGAGGCGCTGCTGGCGCAGCTGCCGACGCTGCACAACCACGCCTGCAGCCGCGGCCACGCGGGCGGCTTCGTGGAGCGGCTGCACGAGGGCACCTGGCTGGGCCACGTGGTCGAGCACGTGGCCATCGAGCTGCAGTCGCTGGCGTCCATCCCGGTGACGCGCGGCAAGACCCGGTCGGTGAAGGGCCGGCCCGGCGTCTACAACGTGCTCTTCGAATACCAGGAGGAGGCGCCGGGGCTGTTCGCCGGGCGCCTCGCCCTGGAGCTGGTGAACGCCCTCCTGCCGCCGGACCTGCAGGGGGTGCGGGGCCTCGACATCCTGCACCGCGGGGAGACGCCGGAGCCCTTCGCCCTGGAGCCGGCCCTGGAGCAGCTGCGCAAGCTGGAGCGGCGCACCGGCCTGGGCCCGACGACCGGCTCCATCGTGGCCGAGGCGCGGCGGCGGGGAATCCCGGTCATGCGGCTGGACGACCAGAGCCTCGTGCAGCTCGGCTGGGGCCGCAAGCAGGAGCGCATCCGGGCCAGCATCACCGGCCGGACCTCGTTCATCGGCGTGGAGACCGCGTCCGACAAGGCGCTGACCAAGGCGCTGCTCTCCAAGGCAGGCGTGCCGGTGCCGGAAGGCGCGGTGGTGCGATCGGCCGACGAGGCGGTGCGCGAGGCCGCGCGGCTGCGCGGGCCGGTGGTGGTCAAGCCGCTGGACGGCAACCACGGCCGCGGGGTGACGACGGGACTGACCGAGGAGGCCGACATCCGCCGCGCCTTCCAGGTGGCCGCCCAGCACAGCCGTCGCGTCGTGGTGGAGCAGCACTTCCAGGGCAACGACCACCGCCTGCTGGTGGTCGGCGGCGAACTGGTGGCCGTCGCCGAGCGGATCCCGGCCCACGTGGTGGGCGACGGCCAGAGCACGGTGGCCGAGCTGATCGAGGCGGTGAACCGCGACCCCCGCCGGGGCGAGGGCCACGAGCAGGTCCTGACCCGCATCAAGGTGGACGAACAGGTCCGCCAGCTGCTGGCGGCCGGCGGCATGACGCTGGAGAGCAGGCCGGCGGCGGGCCAGGTGGTCTATCTGCGCGGCACGGCGAACCTCTCCACCGGCGGGACGGCGGTGGACCGCACCGACGAGATCCACCCCGACAACGTCTGCATCGCGGTGCGCGCCGCGATGAGCCTGGGCCTCGACATCGCCGGTATCGACTTCATCAGCCCCGACATCTCGAAGTCGGCGCGGGAGGCCGGCGGCGGGATCGTGGAGGTGAACGCCGCGCCTGGCTTCCGCATGCACCTGCAGCCGACCGTCGGGCGGCCGCGGCCCGTGGCGCCGGCGGTGGTGCGCATGCTGTTCCCGAAGGGGGAGACCGGCCGCATCCCGATCTTCGCGATCACCGGCACCAACGGGAAGTCCACGACGGGGCGGATGCTGTCGCACATCCTGCGGCAGACCGGCCTGACGGTGGGGCTGACCAACACCTCGGGCGTCTATGTGAACTCCGAGCAGGTGCTGAAGGCGGACGCCTCGGGCCCGCGCAGCGCGCGCATGGTGCTGCACGACCCGATGGTGGAGGCGGCGGTGTTCGAGGTGGCGCGCGGCGGGCTGCTGCGCGAGGGCCTGGCCTTCGACCGCTGCGACGTGGGCGCGGTGACCAACGTCCAGCCCGACCACCTGGGCCTGAAGGGCATCGACACGGTGCAGGACCTGGCCTGGGTGAAGTCGGTGGTGGTGGAGAACGTTTCCCGGCGCGGCGTCAGCATCCTCAACGCCGACGACGTGCTGACGGCGCGGATGCGCCGGCGGGCCGGGGGCCGGATCGGCTTCTTCTCGCTGCGCGGCGGGACCGAGACGCCCCGCTTCCTGCGCGAGCACATCCTGGACGGCGGCCTGGCGGTGGTGCGCGAGGCCGACAGCGGCGGCGGCGAGCTGGTGGTCCACCAGGGCGGCCGCCGCAGGCTGCTGATGCGGGCGGCCGAGATCCCGGCGACGCTCGGCGGGCTGGCGGAGTTCAACGTCCAGAACGCCATGACCGCGGCGGCCATGGCCATCGGCCACGGGGTGGACATCCACGCCGTGCGCCTGGCGCTGTCGACCTTCGGCACGGCGTTCGAGCAGAACCCGGGACGGCTCAACGTCTTCGACGGCCACGGCTTCCGGGTGATCGCCGATTACGCCCACAACGCCGCGGGCCTGATCGCCCTGCGCGACCTGCTGACCAGGCTGCGACCCATGTACCCGCGCCAGATCGGCATGATCAGCATCCCCGGCGACCGGCGCGACGACGACATCCGCGAGATGGGCGAGGTGGCGGCCCTGACCTTCGACGAGCTGGTGTTCCGCGAGGACCCGAGCCGGCGCGGGCGCACGCCGGGCGAGATCATCGAGCTCCTCGTTGAGGGCGCGCGCAAGGCGGGCGCCCAGGAGCACCGCATCCACCGGATCTCGGACGAGATCCACGCCGCCGAGACCGCCATGTCCCTGGCCCGGCCGGGCGATCTCGTGGTGCTGACCCTCACCGAGGTGGAGGACGTCTGGCGCAGCGTGCTGTCGTTCCGCCCGGCGGTGCGGCCGAACTTCGTCAGCGAGACCCTGCCGCAGCTGACGGCGGACCTGCCCGAGCCGATCCGCCGGCGGGCGACCGGGGCCGACGGCGCGGCGCGGCCGCACGCGTGAGGGCGCGCGGTGACTTCGAGGGAGACGTGAGCGGACATGCCTGAGCGCGGAGTGCTGATCGCCATCGGCGGGCACGAGGACAAGGACGGCGACCGGCTGATCCTGAAGTACGTGGCCGACCGGCTGCAGGGCGGGGTGCTGGTGCTGGCCACGGTCGCCAGCCACCAGCCCGAGGGCTACCTCCAGATGTACGAGGAGGCGTTCGGCGACTTCGGGGTCGAGCTGCGCGAGCTCTACGTCAACGAGCGGCACGAGACGAGCGACCCCGAGAAGCTGGCGCTGTTCGAGGGCGCGGCGGGCGTGTTCTTCACCGGGGGAGACCAGCTTCGCATCTCGAGCCAGATCGGCGACACGCCCATCGAGGCCCGCGTCCGGGAGATCCTGGACCGCGGGGGCGTGGTCGCCGGGACGTCAGCAGGCGCCTCGATGATGACGGAGACCATGCTGGTGCGTGGGCCGTCGGCCGAATCCTACCGGATCGGCGACCTGCACATGGCCCCGGGCCTTGGGCTGGTGCGGGACATGATCATCGACCAGCACTTCGCCGAGCGCGGCCGGATCGGCCGGCTGCTCGGCGCGGTGGCGCACAATCCGCGGGTGCTGGGCGTCGGGATTGACGAGGACACCGCCGCGGTGATGGAGAAGGGCCGGCTGACGGTGCTGGGCCGCGCGGCGGTCTACATCGTGGACGGCGCCGAGGTCGGCCACTCCAACGTGGCCGAGGCGGAGGCGGACTATGCGCTCTCGATGCACGACGTGCGCCTGCACGTGCTCACCGAGGGCGACGAGTTCGACCTGAAGGCGCGGCGGCCGAAGGGCGGGCTGCCGCACGAGGACTGGGCCTGGCGTCCGCCGAAGACCTAGAACAGCAGGCTGACGAGGCCGAGCGCGGACGCCGTGAGCGCGGCGAGTTCCATGGCCCGCTTCCAGCGGATCTCGTAGCGGACGGCGGCGCGGAGCGGGCGGTGGGCGGCGGTGTCGGTCATGCGCTACTCGGAAGGGAAGTCCTCGCCGCCCAGGCTGACGCGCACTTGGGGGAGTGGGGGAGACCGCGAGGCTGGGGCTAGATTGCCCGCGGCCGCGCGCCGGACGGCGAGGACTGTCTGCAAACTAACTAGTTGCATAAAAACTGTATGTCGAACGGGCGGTGTTGGCAAGCGCCCTCTCACGCGTGTTTGAAGGCGGCGTGGGTGCGCCGCGAAAAGCTTGGCGTTAACCTCTCGTCCACCCTGTCCCACGGGAGACGAGGCCATGAGTGAGTACTGGCTGAAGGCCCTGCAGGCGGCCGAGGCCGCGGAGGCCGAGGCGCGCCGGCTGCGGGCCCGCTACGGCCGCGACGCCGAACGGCGGCTGGAGGAACTGACCCAGCACCGCGCGCCGCGACCGAGCCGCAGAGAGAGCATCGACGACGTCCGCCGCGCGCTGCGCTGGACCTGAGGCCTGCGCCTCCCCCCGGGAACGGGGGGAGGCGCGGCTTCGTCAGCCGACGAACACCGAGCCGTCGGCGTTGTAGTAGGTGTGGTTGAGCAGCCGGCCGTCGGCGTAGTTGTCGATGTAGTAGGCCCACGGCTGGGTGTCGTAGGTGTCGATGTGCCGCTCCCAGGCGCCGCCGTCGTCGAGGGCCGCGGCCTGGACGGAGAGGCGTCCCAGCGGATCGTAGCCCTCGATCACCCGCGACCACGGCTGGACGCCGGCGGTGTCGAACAGCCACAGGGTGCGCGAGCCGTCGTCGCCGTAGACGCTGTAGGCGAAGAGCCGGCCCGCGGTGTCGTACTCGGCGACCACGGTCGACCAGGCGGTGGTGACATTGCCCACGTCGTTGGCGCGGAAGGACCAGGCGCCGTCGTCGTTGTGGACCTCGTAGCGCTTGAGCTGGCCCGAGGCGGTGAAGGTCGCCGCCGAGGTGTCCCAGGGCTGAGCGCCCCAGTCGAACACCATGTCCGTGCGCGTGCCGTCGGGGTTGAGGGTGCGCAGGCCGCTGGGCTGGAAGCCGGCGGCGAAGTCGCCGCGGCCGAGGCCGGCGACGCCCGGCAGGACGCCGATCGCCTGGGGCAGGCCGGCGCCGGCGTCGCTGTCGGCGTCCCATGAGAGCGCGCCCGTCGTCCGGTCGAGGATCAGGAGGCCGTTCGCGCCGGCGGCGATGTTCCCCTGCTGATCGAACAGCAGGAGGCTGTCGCGGCCGTGGGTGAAGTCGACGATCCGGTCGGCGCCCCCGCCCACGGTCAGGATGAACTTGTCCGCGCCCATGCCGCCGGAGAGGGTGTCCTCGCCGCCGAGGCCCAGCAGCCAGTCGTCGCCCGCGCCGCCGACCAGCAGGTCGCCGGCGGCCGTGCCGACCATGCCGTCAGGCCCGGCCGCGCCCAGCTGGGCGCCGGAGTCCGGCCAGATCACCTGCAGGGTGACGCCCGTCCCGCTGGCGTCGGCCTCGCGCCACACCGCCACGAGGGCGCCGTCGGCGCGGACGTCCACGGCCAGCAGGTCCTGCACGCCAGCCGGCGTGTCGCCGAGCACGAAGGCCGGGCCCGCCGCGGCGCCCTCGGCCGTGAACAGCCGGCCCATCACGTCGCCGGCGGCGCCGGTCCAGGCGACCAGCACCCGCCCGTCCGGCAGCACGGCCACCTGCGGCTCCCCGGCCCCGTCGCCCGTGGCGGCGTCGCCGGCCCGCACCGGCTGGGTGCGGTTGGTGGCGTTGCCGAGGCCCAGGCGGTCGTCGGGATAGAAGGAGACCCAGACCGCGCCGCCCTGGCTCCAGGCGAAGACGACGTCCCCACCGTCGGTGTGGCCAAGGCCGAGGCCCTGGGCCGGATCGACGGTCGGCCCGCCATCGGACGGGAAGGCGGCGTCGAGCCGGACCGGGGAGCCGATGGCCTGGCCGGAGAGGTCGTAGACCTGCGCCCACTGGGCGCCGGCGTCGCTCACGCCCGGGCCGAAGGTGGGCGCATCGCGCCAGGTGGCGAGGAACTGGCCGTCGCCCAGGTCCACGAAGCTGATGTCCGGGTCGTACTGGACGAGCTGCTTGTTCGAGGGCTCCACGAAGACCGGGATGTCCCGCTCCACCTGGCCCTGGGCGTCGGCGACGACGATGCGCGAGGCGAGGCCCTGGAAGCCCATGCTGTCGGCCCGCTGGATGCTCCAGCCGGCCACGAAGCCGCCGTCGGAGAGGCCGGTCACCTCGAGGCCGAGCAGGCGCAAGCCCAGCGTCGGCGTGCCGGCGATGGCGTAGCTGGCCAGTTCGCGCGTGGCGCCCACCGCCTGGCCCGAGGCGTCGAAGACCTGGGCCTGGACGGTGGCCGGGGCGTCGGGACCGGTGGTCCAGACGACCACGAAGCCGCCGCCGCTGAGGGCCGCGACGTCGGCCTGGGCGGCGGGACCCACGGTGATCTCGACCGAGGCGGCGTCGCCGCCGGGGGTGGCGAGCCGCAGCCGGAGCAGATCGGTTTCCGGCCCCTGGTCGATCCAGGTGACGACCGTGCGGCCGCCGGCCAGGGCGGCCACGCCGGCGGGGACCTGGTCGCCCGTGCTGGTGGTGTTGACGTGGATCTCGGGGGTGAGGGAGGTGGGCATGACGCGGCTCTGCACTAGGGGGACGCAGACAACCGTAAGATGCGGCGCCGGCGGCCCGCCTTGATATGCGACAAGCTGCTTAGCGAGCTACTGAGTCTGCAGGTCCTCGCCGGTGACGGCGTAGGCGCCGTCGAGCCAGGCCATGACCTCGCGCGCCGCCGGGTGGTCGAAGGCGGCGTAGCGCTCGCGGATCGCGGCCTTGCGCTCGGACAGGCGGTCGAGGCCGGTGTCCTGCAGGGTCATGACGTCGGCGAGGACGCGCGCGGCCAGCGCCTCGCCCAGCACCTCGCCCGCGGCGCGGCGGAAGGCGGCCAGGTACTGGTAGCCGTCGCCGCGGGCGTAGCTCTCCACAAGGGTCAGCATGGGGATGCGCGAGAGCACGGGCTGGGAGGCGGGGTTCACCGCGTGCGCCGAGAGATGCTCGCCGATCGCCGCCGGGCGGCCGGTGAAGGCGCGCAGGTGCAGGTGCTGGCTCATCCGCGGACCGTCGTTGACGGGATAGTTGTCCCACAGGAACGGCCGACGGCGGAGCGCCTGGCCGACCCGCTCCAGATGGCCGGGCGAGTACTCGAGCGAGCAGACCTCCTCGCCGGTCCACATGATGTGGACCACGGGGTCGATGGCGAGGCCCAGCTCCTCCAGATAGGTCTTCGGGCGCGCGCCGAAGACGCGGTCGAGGACCGGGTCGTCGGAGTAGTAGCTGGGGCACATGATCAGCCGCGAGGCCTTGGTCCGCGGGCCGATCCAGTGGACGATTTCGGCCTGGCGGGCGGCGAGGTCCGGCAGGTCGCCCCGCATGTCGTCGAACAGGATGGCGAGATCCTCGACGCCGGCGTCGTCGAGCTGGGCGAGCTTGGCCGAGAGCGCCACCTTGGCGTTGGTGTCGAAGGCGAAGTGCAGCTCGAACGGCGTCAGGCCGACGCCGAAGCGGACATCCACGTCGCGGCAGGCGGCGCCGAAGTCGCGCAGGGCCTTGAGCTCGGCCTCGGGATAGGGCTCGCGCCAGCGCCGGCGCAGCCAGGGGTCCGCCTTGGGGGCGTAGAGCCAGAAGCCGTAGCCGCGCGGCCCCAGGAAGCGGACGTTGTCCGTCCGCTCGCCCCAGGACCAGGGGCGGCCGAAGAAGCCTTCGATGACACCGATTTCCACCGACATGGGCGAGAGGCTAGCGGGGTTCGGCGGATTGTGGGAAGCGGGGCTTCATGAGCCGGATCATCGCACTGGGCGAATGCATGGTGGAACTGAGCCTGGGCGCGGAAGGCGCCGGCCGGATCGCCTATGCGGGGGACACCTTCAACACCGCCGTCTACCTGAGCCGCCTGGGGCGGCGGGTGGCCTACGCCACGGCGCTGGGCGGCGACGATCCGTTCAGCCGGGCGATCCTGGGGCTGGCCGAGGCGGAGGCGATCCAGACCGACCTGGTGCTGCGGCTGGAGGGCAAGCTGCCGGGCCTCTACGCCATCGAGCGGGACGCGCGGGGCGAGCGGCGGTTCTTCTACTGGCGCGGCGAGGCGGCGGTGCGGGACTATTTCCAGCGCGCGGACCTGGAGGCGCTCGGCCGGGCGATGCGCGAGGCCGAGATGGTCTTCCTGTCGGGCATTACGCTCGCGGTGATCGGGGAGGCCGGGCGCGCGGCGCTCTGCGGCTTGCTGCTGGGCGCGCGGGAGGCCGGCGTGCCGGTGGCCTTCGATCCCAACTACCGGCCGAGGCTGTGGCCGAACGCGGCGGCGGCGCGGGCGGCGGCCGAGGCGGTGATCCCGCTCTGCGCCCATGTCTCGGTGAGCGGTCCGGACGCCGTCGACCTGTGCGGGGAGAGCGCCGAGCAGGTGGCGAACGCCTGGGCGGCCATGGGGCCGGAGGTGGTGCGCCGCGAGGAGGACCGCACGGTGGCGATCCACGCGGACGGCGACGTGCAGGTGATCCCGCCGGGGCCCGCGGTGGCGGGGGTGGTGGACACCACGGGCGCGGGCGACAGCTTCAACGGCGCCTACCTGGCCGCGCGGCTTGCCGGACGGTCGCCGGCCGAGGCCGTGGCCGCGGGCCGCAGGCTCGCCGAGGCGGTGATCCGCCATGCCGGGGCGATCATCCCGAAGGACGCGACGCCGGCGCTCTGAGGGGAAGAAGGGACCGGCCCGAAGACTGGAGAGGGGCTCGTGTGGTCGGGCCGGTCCGGTTCGGACACGGGTGGGGCGACCCGCAGACGAACAGGCCTACAACCCGGCGTCGCTCTGTCGAGTTCCAGACAAAGATCTACAGGCGCATCTGGCCGCCGCTGGCGATCCAGCCGTCGACGGTGGCGGAGAGCACGTCCATCGGCACCGAGCCGGTCTGCACCAGGAGGTCGTTGAACCGGCGGACGTCGAAACGCGGACCGAAGGCGGCGCGGGCCTTGTCGCGCATGCGGTTGATCTCGGTGTGGCCGATCTTGTAGCCGCAGGCCTGGCCGGGGGTGGCGCAGTAGCGGTCGATCTCGCTGGTCATGGCGTCGCGGGCGCGGCCGGTGTTGTCCACCGCCCACTGGATCGCCTGGTCGCGGGTCCAGCGCTTGGCGTGCAGGCCGGTGTCGACCACGAGACGCACGGCGCGGAAGCGCTGCGCCTGCAGGTAGCCCAGGCGGCCGGCCCAGTCGGCGTCGTACATGCCGATCTCGTCGGCCAGCTGCTCGGCGTAGAGGGCGTAGCCCTCGATGTAGGCGTTGAAGCCGGACAGGATGATGCGGATCAGCGGCATCTTCCCGGTCTCGGTGAGGTAGGCGCCGGTCCAGGCGTGGCCCGGCACGCCCTCGTGGAAGGTCAGGGTCGGCAGGCTGAACTTCGGCCAGTTCTGGGTGGTCTTCAGGTTGATGTAGTAGGTCGAGGGCCGCGAGCCGTCGAGCGAGCCGAAGTTCATGTAGCCCTGGCCGGCGCCGTCCTCGATCTCCACGGGCACGCGCTTCACCTCGATCGGCGCCTTGAGCCGCAGGGTGAAGGCCTGGGAGAGCTTCGGGCGCATCGCGGCGATGACGCCGTTCAGGTAGTCGATCAGCTGGGCGCGGCCGGCGTCGGTGTCGGGGAACAGGTGCTTCGGGTCGCGGCCGAGCGCGGTCATCCGCTCGCCCACCGTGCCCTGGGCGAGGCCCCGGGCCCTGAGCAGGCCGTCCATGCGCGCCTCGATGGCGCGGTTCTGCTCCAGGCCGATGCGGTGGATCTCGTCGGCGGTGAGCGAGGTGGAGGTGCCCTCGCGCAGCAGCCAGCGATAGTAGGCCTCGCCCTGCGGCAGGCGCCAGACGCCGGCGTCGCGGCCGGCGCGCGGCGCGAGGCCCTTAAGCGTCTCGTACTGCTGGGCGAGCGCCGGATAGACCTCGGTCTCCACGAGCCGCGTCGCGCGCGCCTCGAGATCGCCGGAGAGCTGTTTCTCGCGGGCGCGGCGGGCCAGCGAGGTCACCAGCCGGGACTGGCCGGGGCGGATGGCGAGCAGGCCCTGCTGCTGGCCCAGGATGTTGGCGAGGATGAAGTCCGGCGGGACCACGCCCAGGCGGTCGTCCTTGCGGATCCGGTCGGTCTCCTCGGCCAGCACCTGGGAGAGCTCGTGCAGCCGTGAGAGGTAGTCGTCGGCGTCGTCCTCGGTCTCGATGGCGTGCTGGCTGTCGAGGAACTCCGGGACGGCGGCGTAGGCCCCGTCCTGCTGGCTGACCACATAGGGCGTCGAGCTCTCGCTCATGGCCGAGGCGAGCGTGTTGTCGCCGTAGTCGAAGGGCGCGGCGTCGGCGCCGAGCTTCAGGGCGTAGGCCACCACGCCCTTGTGGATGCGGGCCTGGGGCGACAGCGCGCTGTCGGGGAAGGCCTCGAGCGCGCGCAGGCCGTCGCGGCAGAAGCCCCGGTCGTCGAGGACATTGGCCCAGGCCGCGTCCGAGAGCTGGCCCTTCAGGCCGGCCCGGGCGTCCTTGTCGAGGCCGAGGCTGGTGGCGGTCTCCGGGGTCTTGATGAGGAGCCGCTCGGCGAGGTCGTCCAGGTGACGGCCGAGCGCCTGGTCGGCGGTGTCGGGGGCGGCGGGCGTCTGGGCGAGGGCGCCCGGCGCGGCGGCGAGCAGGCCCGCGGCCCCGGCGGAGAGGAGGAGGTCGCGTCGGTCGAGGCGCATGGCGGTCCCGTTCTGGGTGAGCAAGCGGGACCTTAGGGGGCGCCCCGGCGGCGGTCTAGTTGTAGGCCACCGTCACGGTGAAGGTGTTGGTGTAGGCCCCGGCGACGGTCGCGCTGGAGAGCGTGACCTGGCCGCCCATGTTGAAGTTCACCGTGCCGCCCGAGCCGATCTGGCCGCCGCCCATGGTGGAGGTCAGGTAGACCGTCAGGGTCTCGGACCCGCCCGACCGCGTCAGGTTGACGGAATTGGGGTAGGTGACGGTGATGTTGGCGTTGGCCGTGCCTTCCACGAGGAAGCTGGCGCGGCTGGTGGTGTTGCCGCTGGCCTGGGCCAGGTTCGAGGTGGTGACGTTGCCGCTGTTGGCGTCGATCTGGATGGTGCCGGAACCGGCGGTGGGCCGGATCACCGAGCCGAAGGAGAGGTCGGCGGTCTTGGTGACGTTGAGCACCGGCTGCAGGACGGTGATGCTGCCGCTGGCCGACTGGCTGGTCTGGGCCGCGGCCGAGCCGGCGGCCGCAAGGGCTGCGGCGGCGATCACGGTCGCGAACAGGGGCCTGCGGATGCTCATCGGTCCTTCGAATCCCGCCTTCCGAACAGGGAGCGCCTACAGTCCGGCTTTGGGACGCGCGTACCCTACGTAACCCCCACAAGCAACTTAAAGGCCACGCTTTGCAACTCGCGCGAGCGCGCCTTGTTGCGCTGCACAACCTGAGAGCATCAGACTCGCCGAACGTTGCTATACGACCCGGATGGGCGGCTCAAGAGCGGCGTCGGTCGGCCATCGGTGCGGCGGCCGCGCCCCCGCCCCCGTCAACGCGGGGATCTCGCGGCGCTACATGAGGCCAAGCGCGCGGCAGCTGGCGACGCCGTCGCGGGCGACGACGAGGTGGTCGTGGACGGCGACGCGCAGGGGCCGGGCCGCGTCGACCACCTGGCGGGTCATGTCCACGTCGGCGGACGAGGGGCTGGGATCGCCCGAGGGGTGGTTGTGCACCAGGATCACCGCGCTGGCGGAGAGTTCGAGCGCGCGGCGCACCACCTCGCGCGGATAGACGGGCGCGTGGTCCACGGTGCCACGGTTCATCACCTCGTCGGCGATCAGCTGGTTCTTCTTGTCCAGAAAAAGGACGCGGAACTGCTCCCGGGCCTCGTGGGCCAGGGCGGTCTTCACATAGGCCAGCAGGGCGGACCAGGAGGAGATCACCGGACGGCGCGCCACCTGCTCGCGGCCCATCCGCAGCGCCGCCTCGTGCAGGAGCTTGAGGTCCAGCGCCACCGCCTCGCCGACGCCCTTCACCGTGCGCAACTCCTCGGGCGTGGCGCCCAGCACGCCGCCCAGGGAGCCGAAGCGGGCGAGGAGCTGCTTGGCGAGCGGCTTCACGTCGCCGCGCGGGATGGCGCGGAACAGGACGAGCTCCAGCACCTCGTAGTCGGGCAGGGCGGCGAGCCCGCCGGCCGTGGCGCGCTCACGGAGCCGGTCGCGGTGGCCGACGTAATGCGGCGGGGGCCCGGACGTGTCGCGGGCCGGCGCCGGACGGGCGGTCCAGAGCTCGGGCTGGGCGGAAATATCCTCGACGGCGGCGGGGCGCGGCATGGCCGCAGTGTTCCTCAAACGTTCCGCAAGTCAAGCTGGATATCGCCGGTGCTGGACAGGCCGATTTCAGGGTGCTGGCCTGCCGGAGAGAGGCTGACGGGGAGACGGCGATGCTCTGGACGAGGGGCGGGCGCGCGTTGGCGCTGGCGGCGGTGTGCGCCGGGCTGGCGGTCGGGCCCGCGGCGCAGGCCCAGGCGCCGGTGACCTGGACGACCGAACAGGACCACGCCGGCATGATGCGCCAGCTGGGGATCCGGACGCTGCGGCCGGCGCCCAGCGGCCGCCCCGATGCGCCGAACCCGGCCAACTATGACGAGGCCAGGGCCAATCCCTATCCGGACTGGCCGGAGCTGATGACGCTGAAGAGCGGCCGGCGGGTGACCACGGCCGCGATGTGGTGGACGCAGCGCCGGCCGGAGATCGTCGAGGACTTCGAGCGCGAGGTGCTGGGCCGCGTGCCGGAGAGCGCGCCGAAGGTGACCTGGAGCGTGGTGGCGCAGGAGCGCACGATGCTCGGCGGCGCGCCGGTGCTCGCCCGCCAGCTGGTCGGCCGGGCGGACAATTCGGCCTATCCGGCGATCGCGGTGGACATCCAGATGACCCTGGTGACGCCGTCGCAGGCGAAGGGCCCCGTGCCGGTGCTGGTGATGTTCGGCCGCGGCGGCCTCAATCTCACCCCGCCCGGCGATGCGGCCGGCGACCCGCCCTCGCAGCACCAGCTGGTGGCGGCGGGCTGGGGCTTCGCGACGCTGAACCCGGCCAGCATCCAGGCGGACAACGGGGCGGGGCTGACGCGCGGGATCATCGGCCTGACCAACAGGGGCCAGCCCCGGACGCCGGAGGACTGGGGGGCGCTTCGGGCCTGGGCCTGGGGCGCGAGCCGGGCGCTGGACTATCTGGAGACCGATCCGACGGTGGATGCGAAGCGCGTCGGCATCGAGGGGGTGTCGCGCTACGGCAAGGCCGCGCTCGTGACGGCGGCGTTCGACCAGAGGTTCGCCGTGGTGCTGGTGGGCTCGTCGGGCGAGGGCGGGGCCAAGCCGCACCGGCGCAACTTCGGCCAGGCGGTGGAGAACCTGACCGACCGGTCCGAGTACCACTGGATGGCCGGGAACTTCATGAAGTACGGCGCGGCCGAGGCGACGTTCGGACCCAAGGACGCCGACGACATCCCGGTGGACTCCCACCAGCTGATCGCGCTGGTGGCGCCCAGGCCCGCCTTCATCAGCTACGGCGTGCCGGAGCGGGGCGACGCGCTGTGGCTCGACCAGCAGGGGAGCTGGATGGCCGCCGTCGCCGCCCAGCCGGCGTTCCGGATCACCGGTGCGCGCGACCTGGGCGTGACCGAGGATTACCGGACCACGCGGATGCCGCCGGTGAACACCGGCGTGCTGGAAGGCCAGCTCGCCTGGCGCCAGCACGACGGCGGCCACACCGACTGGCCGAACATGAAGCATTTCATCGCCTGGGCGAACCGCATGCTGGGGTATTCGCAGCCGCGGTGAGCCACCTGAGGCGCCATCCCGGAAGCCGCTGCGCTTCGGCCGGGATGACACCGCGGTGGAGGCGTGGGGACAGGGATCCTCCCCCGCCGGAGCGGGGGAGGTCGACGGTCAGTCCGCGGCGGTCACCTTGATGGCGTTGTCGTCGGAGTTGCGGTCGATCTGCTTGTTGTAGGGGTCGACGCCGGCGAACTTCGGGGCCTTGTCGACGGTGACCGTGACCGTCTGCGACCCCGTGCGGAAGGGCTGCAGCCGGAAGTAGGCCACGTCCTTCGACGAGAAGCCGCTCTTGCCGGGCTCGGCGGTGAAGACGCCCACGTCGAAGAGCTCGCCCGCCATGGCCGCGGGCGTCTCCTTGCCCTGGCCGTCGGCGTACATCTTGCGGGCCTCGACCGTCAGGGTGACGTCGTAGCGGCCGTCGGGACGCTTCTTCGCCACCGCGGTCTTCGTCTTGAGATCGTAGAGGGTGATCTTCTCGACGAGGTCGGTGATCAGCTGCTGGGCCACCGGGTCGGCGCCCGCCTGGGCGCGGAGCGCATCCACCAGGTCCTGTGAGCGCGGATAGGGCGCGCCCTTGAAGGCGTACTGCTGCAGGACCGTGCGGAGCGCCGCGTTGACCTTGGCCTCACCCAGCCGGTCGGCCAGCAGGTACATGACGATGCCGCCCTTCTGGTAGTGGATGTAGTCCTGGTTCTCGACGCGGATCAGCGGCAGCTCCTCGACCACCTCGCCGCCGCGGCGGCGCAGGTAGTTGTCGAGCTCGCGCTTCAGGAAGCGGCGGATGCCGTCGGGCCCGTGGATCCTCTCCATGACCTTCAGCGCGGAGTAGGAGGCCAGGGTCTCGGAGAGCATGGTGCCGCCCTGCATGTCGGCGCCGATCACCTGGTGGGCCCACCACTGGTGGCCCAGCTCGTGGGCGGTGACGTAGGTGACGAAGTCGACCTTCTCCTTGTCGCGGTTGTCGGCGATGAAGCCGATGGCCTCGGAGTAGGGCATGGTGTTGGCGAAGGCCTGGGCGAAGGTCGCGTAGCCCGGGAACTCCAGGATGCGGGCCTGGCGGAACTGGTAGGGGCTGAACTCGGTCTGGTAGTAGTCGAGCCCGACCTGCAGCGCCTTGATCATCCGGTCGACGTTGTAGGGATGCTGGGCGTCGTAATAGATCGCCAGCTCGACGCCCTTGTAGTCCACCTTGCGGATCGCGTAGCGCGCCGACTGTACCGAGAAGAAGTTCAGGACGGGCGCGTCGGTCCTGTAGTGGATCGTGCGCCGGCCGTTCCGCGTGACGTCGGAAATCCGGTAGCCGGGCGCGACCGGCGTCTGGTCGGCGACGGTGGTGACGGTGATGTCGGCATTCACCCAGTCGGCGCCGCCCACGTAGTTGCGGACCTGGGCCGAGCGGTCCTCGAGCTTGGGCGGGCGCAGCTCGGGCGGCAGGCCGTACTTGCGCCGCTTGGCGCGGTCGCGGAGCACATTGTCCCGGCCCATGCCCACGACGGGCGCGAACTCGAAGTTGTCGACGAAGGTCCCGTTGTCCACCAGCCGCGTGGTGTTGCCGCGGTTCTTGAAGCCCCTCTGCTGCATCAGGGTGCGGAAGGTGAGCGTCGCGGTCTCGCCGGGCTGCAGCGGCCGGTCGAAGGTGAAGACCCGATAGTTGAACCGGTCGTAGGTCTTCAGCTTCGCCGGGACCGACAGGGTGAGCTTCTCGGCGCGGGTGTCGCGGTCGAGGCGCAGGTGCAGCTCGCGGATCGGCTGGGCGGTGTCGTTGACCAGCCGGTAGCTGCCCTCCGTCACGAGCCGCGACTCGTGGGGATAGAGATCGAGGTCGAGCCGCACGTCGGTGACCGACGGCTGGGGCAGGGTCTCGTACTTCAGGAACTGCTTCTCGTAGTCGGCCGTCCAGCGCTCCTCGTCGAGCGCCGTGCGGTACTCGTTCCAGACATTGGTGTTGAGGTAGATGAAGCCGCCGAGGCCCACGAAGGCCACCAGCGCGAGGCCGCCCAGCGCGCCGGCCGGGCCCATCAGGCGGCGGGGCAGGCGCTTGAGGCGCGGCGCCAGACGGGTCTCGGTCCCGCGCCGCCACAGGCCGTAGGCCAGCACCAGCAGGATCACGGCGAAGGCGGTCCAGTAGGCCCGGAACCAGGCGGCGAAGCCGGCGAAGTCGCCCTGGCCGTTCATGTCGGAGAGCGGCGTCTGGGGCGTGCCGCCGTACTGGTAGAGGTTGTGCTCGAAGCCGAGGTTGTTCAGCGTCAGCGAGCTGATCAGGTAGATCAGCATGAGGCCCCAGCCGACGAACTTGTGCGGCGAGATGGCCTGCAGGAAGACGGCCAGGACGGCGACCAGCGTCCAGTCCACGGCGTTGGGCAGCACGTACCACAGGAGGTACTTGCCGAGCTGGATGTCGGTGAAGCCCTTGGAGAGCTGCACCAGCACGCCGGCCAGGACGCTGATGAGGAGGGTGGCCAGCAGCACCAGGGCGATGGCCAGCGTCTTGGGGACCACGAAGGCCCAGTCGGGCACGGCGGTGGCGTCGACGATCTCGTGGGTCTTGCGGTCGCGCTCGCGCCAGACGAGCTCGCCGGCGTAGTAGATGGCGATGATCAGGACGATCAGGGTGAAGGCGCCGTTCAGCGTCGAGATCACCCAGCGGGTCACCGGATAGATGTCGGTCCCACCCTGCTCGGCCCCCAGGATCAGGGCGCCGCCTGAGTTGAACAGGCCAAGCAGCAGGAGGACGACGAAGGCGGGACTCTTGAACACCTGGCCCATCTCGAAGCGCGTGCGCTTGACGAGCTGGGCCCAGGCCGTGGCCGCGCCGAAGCGGGGCGCGGGGAGGGGACCGGCGTGCGCGGCGGGCGCCTCGGCGTCGGCGGCGGCGCGCAGCTTCTCCAGCCGGCGCGCCTTCTTGCCCTTGGTCTCGAAGCGGAATGCGAAGTGGGCGATGGCCAGGAAGCCCAGCGCGGCCCCCATCCAGATCAGGCGGTTCCAGACCAGGGCGCCCTCGATGGGCGGCAGGACGGCGTTGGCCTCGGCGGCGGTGAAGTAGCGGGTGGCGAGGCCGAAGGCGGCGAGGCCGAAGGGCTCCACGAGCGCGGCGATCTCGCGCCGCTCGGGATCGCGCAGGGCCGCGTTCATGACGATGTAGAGGACGAGGAAGGCCGCCACGCCCACGTAGGTGGCCATCATCGAGCGCGTGGCCGTGGCCAGGGAGAAGAAGATCGCCGAAACCAGGAACAGGCTGGGCAGCGCCATCCAGAAATAGGCGAAGGCGTAGTAGGCCGGGTTGTTGGGGCCGAGCGTCTCGGGATCGACCCAGGGCATCAGCGAGCCCAGGAGGATGCCCAGGGGCACGAACAGGAAGCTCAGCGCCACGGCCGCAAAGGCCCCGGTGAAGCGGCCGAACAGGTAGTCGAACTTGCGGATGCGCGTGGAGCGGATGATCGGGCCGTAGCCGGTCTCGTCGTCGCGCACGACGACGTTGGCCACGAAGGCGGTGGCCACGAACATGAAGAACAGCGTCATGATCCCGGTGGTCTGGGCGATCGCCGAGGGCGCGTTCTTGTGGATGTTGCCGCCGGACCCGATCTGGATCTGGTCGATCGTCACCGAGGCGAAGACCAGCAGGAAGAAGATCAGGCCAGCGATCCAGAAGATCGGCTGGCGGATCTGGTAGCGCAGCTCGAAGGCCGCGATCTTGCCGAACATGACGCGCGTCCTTCTGGCTTAGGCGGCGCGGCGCGAGGCGGCGAGGGTGGAGAAGTAGACGTCCTCCAGCCCGCCCTCGACCGGCGTGAAGCCGGCGTCCGGCGCCTTGTCGGCGAGCACGTGCACCACGGTGCGGCCGGCCGAGAGGCGCGTGGAGATCACCTCGTGGGCGGCCTTCACGTCGTCCAGCTCGTGGCGGTCGATGGTCTTGGTCCAGATGCGGCCCTTCAGGTCGCCCATCAGCTGGGAAGGCGCGCCCTCCCGCAGGATCTTGCCGCCGGCGAGGATCGCCATCTTCGGGCAGAGGTCCGCGACGTCCTCGACGATGTGGGTGGAGAGGATCACCACCACGTTCTCGCCGATCTCGGCCAGCAGGTTGAGGAAGCGGTTGCGCTCCTCGGGGTCGAGGCCCGCGGTGGGCTCGTCGACGATGATCAGGGAGGGCTGGCCGATCAGCGCCTGGGCGATGCCGAAGCGCTGGCGCATGCCGCCGGAGTAGCCGGCCACGGCCTTCTTGCGCACGTCCCAGAGGTTCACCTGCTGGAGCAGGGCCTCGACGGTGGCCTTGCGCTCGCCCTTGCCGGCGATCCCCTTGAGGACGGCCATGTGGTCGAGCATGTCGTAGGCGTTGACGCGCGGATAGACGCCGAAGTCCTGCGGCAGGTAGCCCAGGGTGCGGCGGAGCTTCTCGGGCTCCTTGATGACGTCGATGTCGCCGAAGCGGATCTCGCCGGAGCTCGGCGTCTGCAGGGTGGCGATCGAGCGCATCAGCGTCGACTTGCCCGCCCCGTTCGGGCCCAGCAGGCCGAACATGCCCTTGCCGACCTCCAGGTCGACCCCGTCCAGCGCGCGCGTGCCGTTGGCGTAGACGTGCGTCAGGTTCTTGATGGAAAGCATCGGTATCACCACCCCTCGTTGCGGCCGAAGCTGCATCGACCCGGGGGCGGCGGCAAGTTAGCGAAGCGTAACGTTTGGGGCGCGGGTGTTACGCGCTCTGGATGGGCGGCTTGAACTGGCCGGTGGGGGAGAGGGTGAAGATCTCCACGCCGGTCTCGGTGACGCCGACGGAGTGCTCGCACTGGGCCGAGAGCGACTTGTCGCGGGTGACCGCCGTCCAGCCGTCGGAGAGCAGCTTCACCGGGTGCTTGCCGAGGTTCACCATGGGCTCGATGGTGAAGAACATGCCGGGCCGCAGGAGCTCGCCCGTGCCCTTCTGGCCGAAGTGCAGGATGTTGGGCGCGTCGTGGAACACCTTGCCGAGGCCATGGCCGCAGAAGTCCCGGACCACCGAGCAGCGCATGCTCTCGACGTAGGACTGGATGGCGTGGCCAATGTCGCCGGTGCGGGCGCCGGGCTTCACGGCGGCGAGGCCCCGCTCCAGGGCCTCGTAGGTGACGTCGACCAGCCGCTTGGCGCGCGGCGCCACCGGGCCCACGCCGTACATCCGCGAGGTGTCGCCGTGCCAGCCGTCGACGATGACGGTGACGTCGATGTTGACGATGTCGCCCTCGCGCAGGATCCGCTCGCCGGGGATGCCGTGGCAGACGATGTGGTTGGGGCTGATGCAAGTGGTCTTGGAGTAGCCGCGGTAGCCCAGGCAGGCGGGGATCGCGCCATGGTCGAGGATGAACTCGCGGGCGAGGTCGTCGAGCTTCTCGGTCAGCACGCCCGGGACCACGTGCGGGGCCAGCATGTCCAGGCACTCGGCGGCGAGCCTGCCGGCCCGGCGCATGCCCTCGAAGTCGTCGGGCGAATGGATCTTGATCTGGCCGGTGCGGTGTTCGCCGTCGAGGATGTCGGTCATTGGGAGAGGCTCGGTGGGAGGCGGGGCGGCGCGCGGCCGTAGCGCCCTATGTCGCAATCGCAGCGCCGAAGTTCAACGCTTGCGACGGCGCGCCGCCGCTGGCGCGGCTCGAATCGTGTCAGCGTCCGCCGACTGAAGGCTCTGCAGAGGCGCGCCCATGGCCGACGACCTGTCCGTTTCCGATCCCGTCGCCGAGCGTTTCGTCGAGGCCTTCGACGCCAACATCTGGCAGGACGCCGAGAGCGTCAGCGGGCCGGGCTCGACCCTGCGCTACACCGAGAGCCTGCGGGCGACCCTGATGCCGATGGTCCGGGCGCTGGGCTGCAAGTCCATGCTGGACGCGCCCTGCGGCGACTTCAACTGGATGAAGGCCTGCGACCTCACGGGGATCGACTACACCGGCGCCGACATCGTGCCCGCGATGATCGACAAGCTGCAGGCCGAGCATCCGCAGCACACCTTCAAGGTGATCGACATCACCCGCGACCCGCTGCCCCGGGCCGACTTCGTGCTGGTGCGCGACGTGCTGTTCCACCTGTCGAACGTGGACATCGTCCGGGTGCTGGAGAACTTCCTGGCGTCCGGCAGCGACTGGCTGGCCACCTCGCACAGCTTCCAGGTGCAGGCGATGGCCGACGTGCCGACCGATCCCACCACGTTCCGGCCGGTGAACCTGATGACCCCGCCGTTCTTCTTCCCGCCGCCGGACCACGTGCTGAAGGACTATGCGCCGGGCTTCCAGCACCGCTGGCTGGGCATCTGGCCCCGGGCCAGCATCGCCTCGCGCTTCGCGCCCTAGGCGATCGTCTTCCTGGGCAGCGGGCGGGCGGTGATCGGCTCGTCGACCGTGGAGGCCAGGCTCCCGCAGTCCGGGGCCTCGGAGAGCGGCTCGGCGCCGCCGACGCCCACGCTCATGGCGCGCCAGCCGCCGGTGTCGCCGTCGGGCTTCGGGAAAGGCATGGTGCGCAGGGCTTCGGGGACCATGACGTCCACGCGCGGGTCGCCGGACGGCTTCACCAGCACCACCTCGGCCAGCTTCGTGGGATCGGCGCCCCAGCGGACGCAGACGCCGACTGCGCCCTTCGGCGGGGCGGCGTCGGGGGCGGCGGCCTCCGCGGCGGCGGCGACGCCGGCGGCCGGGACCAGGATCAGGGCGGAAAGGGCGGCTGCCCGAAGCATGCGCGTCATGTCGACCTCCGGCGGGGCAAACACGCTCATGCGGGGCCCGATCCGGCGAACGCCGATCACAGAAGCGCGATGGGGCTCCCGATCCGGACGCGGTGCGGGGTGATTTCGCAGCCGTAGACCAGGACCTCGACGCCGGCCTCGCGCACCTCGGAGAGGGCCTGGGCGAACTTCGGGTCGCAGTCGGCGGCGGGGGCGAAGCGGTCGCAGTCGGTGCGCTGGACGACGAACAGGACGATGGCGCGGTCGCCCTCGGTCACCACGTGGGCCAGCTCGCGCAGGTGCCTGGTCGAACGGGCGGCGACGCAGTCGGGGAACTCGGCGAGGCCGGGTTCGCGGCGCAGGTGGACATTCTTCACCTCCAGCCAGGCGCGGGGACGCTCCGGGTGCTCCAGCAGGAAGTCGACGCGCGAGTTGGTCCCGTAGCGGACCTCCCGGCGGTGGGTGGCGTAGCCGGTGAGCTCGGGAATCGCGTCGGCGGCCAGCGCCTCGGCGACCAGGCGGTTGGGATGCAGGGTGTTGATGCCGACGAGCCCGCCATCGGCCTCCACGAGCTCCAGCGTGTGGCGCAATTTCCGCTTCGGGTCGTCGGACGTGGAGAGGAAGCAGGGCAGGCCCGGCCTGTTCAGCCCCAGCATGGCGCCGGGGTTCGGGCAGTGGGCGGTGACCGGCGTGCCATCCTCCAGCACCACGTCGGCGAAGAAGCGCTTGTAGCGGGAGACCAGCGTGCCGCGGAGCAGGGGGGCGGGGAAGTCCATGGGCCTGCTACATAGGCCAAGGCGGTCTGCGCCTTAAGTCCATGGCCGCGAGTTTGCTATGGCCTGCGGCGAGCTCAAGGACGAGCCCGCAGGGCTCGCCGCCGCGCGGCCGGCCGCAGGCCGGTCCTTGACCTCGCCGGAGGCCATAGCTCCAATCTGTCCATGGGCTAAAGGCTCTCCAGCATTCCCGAGGAATGCGGGTCGAACGGGAGGGATTGGGGAGCGCATGTCTTCTGACCGCGAGCGCCGCGTCACCGCGGGCGTGCTGATCATCGGGGACGAGATCCTCTCCGGGCGGACGCAGGACACCAACCTGCGCGACATCGCGCGCTACCTGGGCGTCCATGGCGTGGACCTGGCCGAGGCGCGGACCGTGCCGGACGTGCTGGAGGAGATCGTGGCGGCTCTGGACGCGCTGCGCCACCGCTACACCTACGTGATCACCACCGGCGGGATCGGGCCGACCCACGACGACATCACCGCCGACGCGGTGGCCGCGGCGTTCGGCGTTCCGCTGGTGGAGCATCCCGAGATCATCGCCATGATGACCGCCCGCTGGGGGGACGAGCTGAACGCCGCGCGGCGGCGGATGGCGCGGGTGCCGGTGGGCGGGGCGCTGGTGAAGAACCCGGTGCAGGGGCCGCCCGGCTTCACCATCGGCAACGTCTTCGTCCTGGCCGGCGTGCCGCAGATCATGCGCGGCATGCTGGAGGACGTGGGGCCGAGGCTGGAGGGCGGGCGGCCGACGGTGTCGCGGACCGTGCGGGTGGAAGGCTCCGGCGAAGGCGCGATCGCCGCGCCCCTGGAGGCGGTGGCCAAGGCCCATCCGGACCTGTCGCTGGGCAGCTATCCGTTCTTCACCCCGGAGGGCTACGGCTCGAACCTGGTGCTGCGCGGCCGCGATCCGGCGGTCCTGGAGGCGGTGGCGGGGGAGCTGATCGCCGCCCTGCGCGAGGCCGGGATCGAGCGGGCGTTCGAGGTGGAGGCGGCCTGAGCGCCGCGGGCGGCGTGTCACCATCGGTTAATTTGTCCACTGAAGGGTGTTCGGCTAGGCTTCGGCCAAGATCGCCTCTGGGGAGCGTTTGGAATGATCTCGATGATGCTGGCGGCCGCCCTTCTGCTGGCCGACGCGGCCGCGCAACCGGCCGCTGCGGAGCCGGCGGGCGCCGAGCAGACGGGCAAGAAGGCCAAGGCCAACAAGGATGGCCTGGTCTGCAAGAACGAGCCGGTGCTCGGCTCGCGGATGAAGACCAAGGTCTGCATGACCGCCGAGCAGTGGGAGCAGCGCAAGGCCAGCGACCGCGAGAGCCTCGAGCGCCAGCAGCGGATCAATCCGCCCACCAACTGACGGCGCGGCCCGCGATTCGGGCGCCCTGTCAAACAGCCTTCACAGCTGTGGATAAGTCTGTGCATGATCGGCGGCGCTAGAGGGCGTCCGCCAGCAGGCGTCCGCGGCCGATGGGGGCGTTCCAGGTGAAGACCCTTGCCGTGATGTCCCGCAAGGGCGGGGCCGGGAAGACGACCGTCGCGGTCAATCTCACGCTCGCGGCGAGGGCCGTCGGCGTGAAGGCGGTGCTCGCCGACGCCGATCCCCTGCGCAGCGCCTGCGAGGTGCTGCGCGAGCGGGAGGAGGCGGCCTCCCTGCTGTTCGAGACCAGCGCCGCCAAGCTGTTCGCGCTGACCGAGGCCTGCCGGCGCTCGGGCGCGGAGCTTCTGATCATCGACACCCCCGCCGCCCCGGAGGCCGACGTGGCCGAGGCGGTGAAGGTGGCCGACCTGTGCCTGGCGGTGGCGCGGCCCACCTACCTCGACCTGGCCGCGGCGGTGCGTTCGGTGGCGATCATCCAGCGGCTCGGCCGCGAGGGCGTGGTCGCGCTCAACCAGTGCGCCCCGCAGCGCAACGGCGTCGAGCCGCCGCAGGTTCTGAAGGCCCTGGAGGCGCTGCGGTTCGCGGGCCTGCCGGTGGCCGCCACCGCGCTGCGGTCGCGGGTGGTCTACCAGACCGCCTTCGCCCAGCGCCGCTCGGTGCTGGAGACGGAGGGGGCGATACAGGCCTCGGACGAGGTGCGGGCCCTGTTCGCGGAGGTCTGGAAGCGGCTGGCGGGCGAGCGGCGGGCGCCGGTGAAGACCGCCAACGACGACCTGGGCCGCCCGTGGATGGCGACGCGCTCCGCCGGACTCACCTTCGTCCAGCCGCCGGCCTGACGAAGGCCGGGGCCTAGCGCCGGTCGGCGAGGACCATGGCGGCGCCCTTCTCGGCGATCATCAGGGTGGGCGAGTTGGTGTTGCCGCTGACGATCCGGGGCATGGCGGAGGCGTCGATCACCCGCAGGGCGTCGACCCCGCGCACCCGCAGCCGGGCGTCCAGCACGGCCATGGGGTCGGCGTCCGGACCCATGGCGGCCGTGCCGGCGGGGTGGAAGATGGTGGTGCCGATGTCGGCGGCGGCGGCGCGGAGCTGCTCGTTGGTGGTGAGGTGGGCGCCTGGCCGGAACTCCTCGGGCCGGTACTTCGAAAGCGGCGCCTGGGCGGCGATGCGGCGAGCGAGCCTGAGCGCGTCGCAGGCGACCTCGCGGTCCTCCTCGGTGGCCAGGTAGTTGGGCGCGATGCGCGGCGGGGCGGCCGGGTCGGGGCTGGCGGCGTGGATCGAGCCGCGGCTCGAGGGGCGCAGGTTGCAGACCGACGCCGTGAAGGCGCCGAACGGGTGCATGCCCTCGCCCCACCTGTCGAGCGACAGGGGCTGGAAGTGGAACTCCAGGTTGGCGGTGCCGTAGCGCGGCGAGCTCTTCGCGAAGAGGCCGACCTGGGACGGCGCCATGGTCAACGGGCCGGTGCGGCGGACCGCGTACTCCAGACCCATGAGCGCGCGCTTCGCGAGATTGGCGTACTCGGTGTTGAGCGTCTTCACGCCGCTGACCTTGAACACCGGGCGGAGCTGCAGGTGGTCCTGCAGGTTCTCGCCGACCCCCGGCGCGTGGCGCACGACCGGGACGCCGAGGTCTGCCAGCCGGGCGCCGTCGCCGACGCCGGAGAGTTCGAGGATCTTCGGGCTGCCGACCGCGCCGGAGGCCAGGATGACCTCGCCCGCGGCCCGGACCTCGAACCGCTCGGACCCCTTGCGGAAGACCACGCCGGTGGCGCGGGCGCCCTCGAAGGTCACGCGCTCCACCTCCACCCCCGTCTCCAGGCGCAGGTTCGGGCGCGACAGGGCAGGCTTCAGGAAGCCCCGCGCGGCGCTCCAGCGGCGGCCGGCCTTCTGGTTGACCTGGAAGTAGGAGGAGCCCTCGTTGTCGCCGGTATTGAAGTCGGGGATCTTCGGCAGGCCGAGTTCGGCGGCGGCGTCGCGGATCGCGTCGAGGATCTCCCAGCGCACGCGGGGATGCTCCACCCGCCACTCGCCGCCCCGGGCGTGGAAGGGGCCGGCCCCGTCGATGTGGTCCTCGTGGGCCAGGAAGTGCGGCAGGACGTCGTCCCAGCCCCAGCCCGGAAGGCCGAGCTGTCGCCAGCCGTCGTAGTCGGCGGCCTGGCCGCGCATGTAGATCATGGCGTTGATGGCGCTGGAGCCGCCGATCACCTTGCCCCGCGGATAGGCGAGGCTGCGGCCGCCCAGCCCCGGCTCCTCGGCGGTGGTGAACAGCCAGTCGGCGCGGGGGTGGCCGATGGCGAACAGGTAGCCCACGGGGATGTGGAACCAGACCCAGTCGTCCTGGCCGCCGGCTTCCAGCAGCAGGACGCGGTTCCTCGGGTCCGCCGACAGCCGGTTGGCCAAGAGGCACCCCGCCGAGCCCGCGCCGGCGATGACGTAGTCGTAGGTTCCGAAATCGCGGATCTGACCAGCCCCCAAGTGTCATCCCGGCCGGAGCGCAGCGGAGAGCCGGGACCCATAGACTCCGTGCGGAAGGAATAGCGCGGCGGCGACGCCTGGGTCAGCCCACGCGATCGGTGTTCATGGGGACCGGGTCGGCCTTCGGCCGTCCGGGATGACACCGGATGGTCACTCCGTGAGGTCGACGCTCTCCGCCTGGCGGCCTTCCTTCTCGGCGAGGCGGGCGCCGGCGAGGATGCCGGGGAGGGAGTAGTTGCCCTCGTGGCAGGCGTATTCGTAGACCGGGCCCTTGGCGGCGTTGAGCGGCATCTGGGCCTTCCAGGTCTGGGTGAAGACCTTGGGGTCGTCGACGGTGAACTCGTAGAGGATCTGGCCGTCGGCGATGCGGGTGAACCGCTCGGTGACCCTGGCGTCCTCCGAGATGTAGATGGTGGCCGCGAAATAGGGCCGCAGCACCTCGCCCGGATTGAAGTTGGTGGTCTCGACGACGAGGGTGTCGCCCTCCCACCAGCCGACCGAGTCGCCCATCCACGGCCGGATGTGGGCCGGGACGTGGGCGCGGTCCTTCAGGCGGATCACGCGGGCGTCGTGGTTCATCTCGACGACGATGGTCACGTAGTCGGGCGTCTGCACGATCTCGTAGTGGTTGTTGTAGAGCACGTTCAGCATCGGCGGGCCGGCCGTGGAGCCGAAGCCCAGGATGCAGCGCTCGCCGAGCGGCCGGCTCTCGGGGCCGTCGAAGCCGTTGCGGGCTTTGTCGAGGGTGGTCTGGAGCAGGCGGCGACCCTCGGCGCTGTAGGGCAGCTTGCCGTCGGCCGGCTCCACGATCCAGGAGGTCCGCACCTCGCCGGCGATGCGGCCCAGCGTCGTGCCCGGATCGGTCCAGGCGGCGTTGTAGCCGCCCGGGTCGGACGCCACCGGCGGGGCGCCGGCGTTCGGGTCCGAGGGCCTGTCCTGGGCGGCGCGCATGGCGGCGCGTCGGGCCTCGAAGGCCTTGGCCTCGGCCTCCGGGATGGTGAGCGACTTGAACATCGCCGGCCGCTCCAGGCCGGTGATCGCGGCGTTGGTCCACACGCCCTGCAGGTCGGGCTGGCCGAAGCTGGTGCGCGGGGCCCGGTAATCCTGGGCGGAGGCCGTCGTGGCGAGGGCGGCGGCGGCGAGGGCGAGGAGGGCGGCGCGGAACGTGGTCATGCGGAACGGTAGCGCGGGCGTCTCCGCATTGTCGAGCTTTCGGTATGGTGCGGAGGCGTGACGCGGCGGACGGGGCTTGATTGTCCCGGCGTCAATTGCACGCTGATGGGGCGTGGCCGCGTGCAAGACGGCCCGGGAGGAGATCGATGTCGGAGACGCTGGACCGCACGGGCGACGACCTGGGCTTCGATCCGGACGCGCTGCGCGAGAAATACCGGGCCGAGCGCGACCGCCGGCTGCGGGCCGACGGCAGCCAGCAGTACGTGGAGATCGCAGGCGACTTCGCCCACTACCTCGAGGACCCCTATGTGGAGCCGGGGTTCAGCCGCGAGCCGCTGACCGACGAGGTCGAGGTGGTGGTGGTCGGCGGCGGGTTCGGCGGCCTGCTGGCCGCGGCCCGGCTGCGCGAGCAGGGCGTGGCCGACATCCGGATCGTCGAGAAGGGCGGCGACTTCGGCGGCACCTGGTACTGGAACCGCTATCCCGGCGCGGCCTGCGACATCGAGAGCTACATCTACCTGCCGCTGCTGGAAGAGATCGGCTATGTGCCGAAGGAGAAGTACTCCCGCGCGCCGGAGATCCTGGAGCACAGCCGGGCGATCGGCCGGCACTTCGGCCTCTACGACAACGCCTGCTTCCAGACCGAAGTCACCGAGATGCGGTGGGACGAGGACGCCGCCCGCTGGATCGTGAAGACCAACCGCGGCGACGCCATGAAGGCCCGCTTCGTGGTCATGGCCAACGGGCCGCTGCACCGGCCGAAGCTGCCGGGCATCCCGGGCGTCGAGAGCTTCAAGGGGCATTCCTTCCACACCAGCCGCTGGGACTACGGCTACACCGGCGGGACCTCCGACGGCGGGCTCGTGGGCCTGAAGGACAAGGTGGTGGGGATCATCGGCACGGGGGCCACCGCCGTGCAGTGCGTGCCGCACCTCGGCGAATGGTCGAAGCACCTCTACGTCTTCCAGCGGACGCCCTCGTCGATCGACGTGCGCAACAACCGCCCGACGGACCCGGACTGGGCGGGCCGGCTCGAGCCCGGCTGGCAGCAGTACCGGATGGACAACTTCAACACCCTGGTTTCGGGCGGCTTCGCCGACGAGGACCTGGTGAACGACGGCTGGACCGACATCATCGGCAACATCCTGCTGCTGGCCCGCAAGAAGATGATGGCCGGCGAGGCGGTGGAGGACCCGGCGGCCCTGATGCAGCTCGCCGACTTCAAGAAGATGGAGCAGGTGCGCGCCCGGGTGGACGCGGTGGTGAAGGACAAGGCCACCGCCGAGGCGCTGAAGCCCTGGTACAACCAGTTCTGCAAGCGGCCGTGCTTCCACGACGACTACCTGCCGACCTTCAACCGGCCGAACGTGACGCTGGTGGACACCAAGGGGCAGGGTGTCGAGCGGATCACCGAGACGGCCGTGGTGGTGGAGGGCCGGGAGTATCCCGTCGACTGCCTGATCTACGCTACCGGCTTCGAGGTGGGCACCGACTACACCCGCCGCTCGGGCTACGAGCTCTACGGCCGCGGCGGGCTGACCCTGACGCAGAAGTGGAAGGGCGGGGCGGCGACCCTGCACGGCCTGACCAGCCGCGGCTTCCCCAACTGCTTCATCATCTCGAACGTGCAGTCGGGCTTCTCGGCCAACTTCCCGCACATGATCAACGAGCAGACCAAGCACATCGCCTACATCCTGAAGGCGGCCGGCGAGCGGCAGGCGCGCACGGTGGAGCCCAGCCAGGAGGCCGAGGACGCCTGGGTGGACACCATCGTGAAGCTGGCGGTGCTGCGGGAGAACTTCCTCAAGGAATGCACGCCCGGCTACTACAACAACGAGGGCATGCCCGAGACGATGAGCGCCAGGAACAGCTCCTACGGCGCGGGCCCGGTGGCCTTCACCAAGGTGCTGGAGGCCTGGCGGGCCGAGGGCGAGCTGAAGGGCCTGGAGCTGGCCGCCGGCTGACCCTGGGGACCCACTTCGGGTTGCGAAGTCGCAGCTTATGGGCGAGTCGCCGCTATACCAGCGGCGTGAGGGACGAAGACGGCCAAGGGCTCTGCGCCGGCGCGCGCCGGCACATCCGCGATCTCGTGCTTGAGAGCGGCGGGGCCTCCGAAGCGGAGGCCGAGCTGCTGCTGCGCGCCGTCGCACGCCTGCAGGAGATCGAGGCCGAGCAGGGGCCCGAGGCGGCCGAGCGGGCCGCCCTGGCGCTCAGACGCGCCTGGTCTTCGAGCGAGGCTCGCTAGGCGCCGTCCCGCCCGTCAGGTCGGCGAGGATCGGGCAGTCCGGACGGTCGTCTCCCGCGCAGCAGTGGGAGAGGTGGCGAAGCGTCCCGACCATGGCCTGCATCTCGGCGATGCGGGCCTCCAGGTCGGCGATGTGCTTGTCGGCGATGGCCTTCACCTCGCGGCTCGGGCGGTCGCGGTCACGCCACAGGGAGAGCAGGCGGGTGATCTCCTCCATGGAGAAGCCCAGCCCGCGCGCCCGGCGGATGAAGCGCAGCTCGTTGAGCTCGCGGTCGCCGTACTCGCGGTAGTTGGATTCCGTCCGCGCCGAAGGCCGCACGAGGCCGATCTCGTCGTAGTAGCGGATCATCTTGGCGGTGACGCCGGAGGCGCGCGAGGCCTGGCCGATGTTCATGCGGGACTCCTAGAGCTTCACGCCGCGCAGCCGCAGCGCATTGCCGACCACGCTGACGCTGGAGAGCGCCATGGCGGCGGCGGCGATGGCCGGGGAGAGCAGCAGGCCGAACACGGGATAGAGCACGCCCGCGGCGATGGGCACGCCGGCGGCGTTGTAGACGAACGCGAAGAACAGGTTCTGGCGGATGTTGCGCATCACCGCCCGCGACAGCCGCCGCGCCTTGACGATGCCCTGCAGGTCGCCCTTCAGCAGGGTGACCCCGGCGCTCTCGATGGCGACGTCGGCGCCGGCCCCCATGGCGATGCCCACCTCGGCGGCGGCGAGCGCAGGCGCGTCGTTCACCCCGTCGCCGGCCATGGCGACCTTGCGGCCCTCGGCGCGGAGCTTCTGGACGACGGCGGCCTTGTCCTGCGGCAGGACCTCGGCCTCCACCTCGTCGATGCCGAGACGGCGGGCGACGGCGAGCGCGGTGGTGCGGTTGTCGCCGGTCATCATGACGAGGCGCACGCCCTCGGCCTTCAGGGCGCGGACGGCCTCGGGGGTCGTGGCCTTCACCGGATCGGCGATGGCGAAGACGGCGGCGGCCTGGCCCTCCACGGCCATGAAGATGGCGGTGGCGCCGTCCGCGCGCAGCGCCTCGGCCTCGGCGTCGAGGGCGGAGGTGTCGATCCCCTGCTCGGCCTGGAACTTGCCGGAGCCGAGAACCAGGCGGCGGCCGTCCACCGAGCCCAGCACGCCCTTGCCGACGGGGGAGTCGAAGCCCGTCGCCTCGGCCAGGGTCAGGCCGCGGTCGAGGGCGGCGCGGACGACGGCGTCGGCCAGCGGGTGCTCGCTGCCGCGCTCGAGGCTGGCGGCGAGCCGCAGGAGCTCGGCCTCCTCGAAGCCCGGGGCCGGACGTATGGCGGTGACGGCGGGGCGGCCCTCGGTGAGGGTTCCGGTCTTGTCGATCACCAGGGTGTCGATGGTTTCGAAGCGCTCCAGGGCCTCGGCGTTCTTGATCAGCACGCCCGCCTGGGCCCCGCGGCCGACGCCGACCATGATCGAGATCGGGGTGGCGAGGCCGAGCGCGCAGGGACAGGCGATGATCAGCACCGAGACCGCGGAGACCAGGGCGAAGGTGTAGGCGGGTTCTGGCCCGAACATCGCCCAGCCGATGAAGGCCAGGACGGCGACCGCGATCACCGCCGGCACGAACCAGCCCGAAACCCGGTCGGCCATGCGCTGGATCGGCGCGCGGCTGCGCTGGGCCTGGGCGACCATCTGCACGATCTGGGAAAGCAGGGTGTCGGCGCCGACCTTCTCGGCGCGCATGACGAAGGAGCCGGTCTTGTTGATCGACCCGCCGACCACCTTGTCGCCGGCCTCCTTGGTGACCGGCATCGACTCGCCGGTGACCATGGATTCGTCGATCGCCACGCGGCCCTCGACGAGCTCGCCGTCCACCGGGACCTTCTCGCCGGGACGCACGCGCAGGCGGTCGCCGACCACGATCAGGTCCAGCGTCACCTCCTCGTCGGCGCCGTCGTCGCGGACGCGGCGGGCGGTCTTGGGCGCGAGGTCGAGGAGGGCCTTGATGGCGCCGGAGGTCTGCTCGCGGGCGCGCAGCTCCAGGAGCTGGCCCAGCAGGACGAGCACCACGATCACCGCGGCCGCCTCGAAGTAGATCGCCACCGACCCGTCGTGGCGGCGGAAGGCCTCGGGGAACACGCCGGGCGCGACGGTGGCCACCACGCTGTAGGCCCAGGCCACGCCGACGCCCATGCCGATCAGGGTGAACATGTTGAGGTTGCGGGTGGCCAGCGAACGCCAGCCGCGCTCGAAGAACGGCCAGCCGCTCCACAGGACCACGGGGGTGGCCAGCGCCAGCTGCAGCCAGTTGGACAGCTGGCCGCCGATCCGCTCGGTGAGGCCCGTCAGGTGGCCGCCCATCTCGAGCGCCAGGACGGGCAGGGTGAGGACGAGGCCGATCCAGAAGCGACGGGTGAAGTCGACGAGCTCAGGGTTCGGGCCGGCGTCGGCGCTGAACACCTCCGGTTCGAGCGCCATGCCGCAGATCGGGCAGGAGCCCGGGCCCACCTGGCGCACCTCCGGGTGCATGGGGCAGGTGTAGATGGTCCCCGGGGGCGCCTCGGGCGCCTGGGCCTTCTCCGCGCTGAGGTAGCGCTCCGGGTCGGCGGCGAATTTGTTTCGGCAGCCGGCGGAGCAGAAGTAGTAGGGCTGGCCGTGGTGCTCGGCGCGGTGCGGCGTGGCGTGCGGGTCGACCGTCATGCCGCAGACCGGATCGATCACGGTGTGGGCGTCGCCGGCCGGGGCCGGGGCGTGATGGTGCGCGTGGCCGGCGTGGTCGTGGCTCTTGTGATCGTGGCCCTTGTGATCGGGGGCCGCGTGGCCGCCGTGGCAGCAGGTCTTGGTCATGGTCGGTCTCCACCTCCAACGGTGAGGCTCGCCCTAGATGGACCTTCCCATGATGGGAGGGTCAAGAGATCTGTTCAGGACCCAAGCTGACCAGCCAGGCGCGGCCGGAGTCCAGCACCGGCGGCTTGTCCGCCGGCTCCAGGACGAGGACGTCGTAGCGCGCCAGGGGAACGCCTGCGGCGCGGGCCGGCTCGGTGGCGACGAGCAGTCCGCCGCCGGTGGCGACGCTGCCGGCCTCCAGCCGCCGGACGTCGGCGTGGGCCCGGCCCCGGCGGGTCATGACGTTGAGGTCGAGGACAGGTCCGTCCAGCACCGCGCCGTGCGTGGGGGCGTCGCCCGGGAAGACGGCCGGCGGGCTTTCGGGGGAGAGCTCGACGGGCGGCAGGCCCTCGACCTCGAGGCGCAGGCGGCCCTCCAGGACGGCCAGCACGCGGTCCACGCCGGGAAAGACCGAGAACGGGCCGTCAGCGCGCACCTCGGCCATGCTGACCCGCCAGAGGAAGTCGTCGAAGCCGGCGCCTTCGGGGAAGGCCGCCACCTCGCGGGTCACCCCGCCGCCGTTCTTCCAAGGGACGGGGACCCGGTCGGCGGCGCGGAGCAGGCGCATCAGCCGAGGATGCCCGGCAGGTCGAGGCCGTTCTCGCGGGCGCAGGCGAGGGCTTCGGGGTAGCCGGCGTCGGCGTGGCGCATGACGCCGGTCGCCGGGTCGTTCCAGAGGACGCGCTCGATGCGCTTCGCGGCGGCGTCGGTGCCGTCGCAGACGATGACCATGCCGGCGTGCTGGGAGTAACCCATGCCGACGCCGCCGCCGTGGTGCAGGCTGACCCAGGTGGCGCCCGAGGCGGTGTTCAGCAGGGCGTTGAGCAGCGGCCAGTCGGAGACCGCGTCGGAGCCGTCGCGCATGGCCTCGGTCTCGCGGTTCGGCGAGGCGACGGAGCCGGAATCCAGGTGGTCGCGGCCGATGACCACCGGCGCCTTCAACTCGCCCGTGCGCACCATCTCGTTGAAGGCGAGGCCGAGCCGGTGGCGGTCGCCCAGGCCCACCCAGCAGATCCGGGCCGGGAGGCCCTGGAACTTGATCCGCTTGCCGGCCATGTCGAGCCAGTTGTGCAGGTGCGGATTGTCCGGGATCAGCTCCTTCACCTTGGCGTCGGTGGCGGCGATGTCGGCCGGATCGCCCGACAGCGCGGCCCAGCGGAACGGACCGATCCCGCGGCAGAACAGCGGGCGGATGTAGGCTGGCACGAAGCCCGGGAAGTCGAAGGCGTCGGTGACGCCGGCGTCCTTGGCCACCTGGCGGATGTTGTTGCCGTAGTCGACGGTCGGCACGCCCCGGCGGCGGAACTCCAGCATGGCGCGGACGTGCTCGGCCATGGACTCGCGGGCGGCCTCCTCCACCTGCTTGGGGTCCTGGTCGCGCATGGCCGCCCAGCGCTCGAGCGTCCAGCCCTTGGGGAGATACCCATTCACGGGGTCATGCGCTGACGTCTGGTCGGTGAGCAGGTCGGGCGTGACGCCGCGGGCCAGGATCTCCGGCAGCACCTCGCAGGCGTTGCCGAGCACGCCGACGGAGACCGCCTGCTTCGTGCGGGTGGCCTCCTCGATGATCGCCAGGGCCTCGTCGAGGCTCGCGGCGGCGCGGTCCAGGTAGCCGGTGCGCAGGCGCATCTCGATCCGGCTGGGCTGGCACTCGATGGCCAGGCAGGAGGCGCCGGCCATGACCGCGGCGAGTGGCTGGGCGCCGCCCATGCCGCCGAGGCCGGCGGTGAGCAGCCAGCGGCCGGAGAGGTCGCCGCCGTAGTGCTGGCGGCCCATCTCCACGAAGGTCTCGTAGGTGCCCTGCACGATCCCCTGGGCTCCGATGTAGATCCAGGAGCCGGCGGTCATCTGGCCGTACATCATCAGGCCGGCGCGATCGAGCTCGTGGAAGTGGTCCCAGTTGGCCCACTTCGGAACCAGGTTGGAGTTGGCCAGCAGGACCCGCGGCGCGTCGGCGTGGGTGCGGAAGACGCCCACCGGCTTGCCGGACTGGATCAGCAGGGTCTCGTCGTCGCCGAGCCGGCGGAGGGTCTCGACGATGCGGTCGTAGCTCTCCCAGTCGCGGGCGGCGCGGCCGATGCCGCCGTAGACCACGAGTTCCGCAGGGTTCTCCGCGACGTCGGGGTGCAGGTTGTTCATCAGCATCCGCAGGGGGGCCTCGGTGAGCCAACTCCGGGCCGAGAGCTCGGTCCCGGTGGCGGGGCGGACGATGCGGTTGGGATCGGAACGGGTCATGGGTTCGGGTCTCTGAAGTTTCCCCACGCGCCGCTCATTCCGGCGAAAGCCGGGAACCAAGCGGCGGTGCGGGTGTGGGCGTCGCGGGTCGGGCGCGACTCGGCTTGGGCCCGGGCTTTCGCCGGGGTGAGCGGATTTCCTGCGGCCATCAGGCGCCCGCGAAATCGAGGCAGGCGTCGAGGACGCGGTGAAGGGCGTGGCGCATGAACAGGGCGCGCTCGGGGTCCCACGGCGTGGGCCAGGCGCCCGGCGCGGGCGGCGTGTCGGGGTCGTCCATGTAGCCGCGGCAGGCGAGCTCCATCTGGACGGCGTGGACGCCTTCCTCGGGGCGGCCGTAATGGCGGGTGGTCCACCCGCCCTTGAAGCGGCCGTTGAGGACCACGGAGAAGTCGGAGGCCTCGCAGGCGGCCTCCACCGCCTCGGCAAGAAGGGGATCGCAGCTGGCGCCCGAGTTGGTGCCGATGTTGAAGTTGGGCAGCTCGCCCTCGAACAGGCGCGGGATCCGGGAGCGGATGGAGTGGGCCTCGTAGAGCACCACCCGCGGGTGGACGGCGCGCAGGCGGTCCAGCTCGGCGGCCAGGGCGGCGTGGTAGGGGTCGAACCAGGTGCGCCGCCGCCGCGCGATCTCCACGGCGTCGGGCTCGTGGCCCGGCTTGTAGAGCGGCTCGCCGTCGAAGGTGGTCGTGGGGCAGAGCTCGGTGGTGGCCTGGCCCGGGTAGAGCGAGGCGCCGGAGGGATCGCGATTCACGTCGATGACGGTGCGCGAGACGGCGGTGCGGACCAGGGTGGCGCCGAGGCCGGGGGCGAAGTCGTAGAGCTTCTCTATCCACCAGTCGGCGTCCTTGCGGGCGAGCCAGGGGGAGACGAGCCGGTCCTCGATGTCGGGCGGGATGTCGGTCCCGGTGTGCGGGAAGCTGACGACGAGGGGCGCATCGCCCCGGGTGACCTGCAGCCAGTCCATCAGGCGACGCCCGGCAGGGACAGGCCGGCCGCAGCGGTGACGCCGCCGGTGCGGACGAGGTCGCAGGCCGCCTCCAGGTCCGGGGCCATGTGGCGGTCGTGGTCCAGCGTCGGCACCCAGGCGCGCAGGTCGGCGCGGACCGCCTCGAGCGCCGTGCTGGAGGTCAGGGGGGCGTGGAAGTCGCAGCCCTGGGCGGCGGCCAGCAGCTCGATCCCCACCACGGCGGTGGCGTTGCGCACCATCGGGGCCAGCCGCACCGCGCCGTGGGCGGCCATGGAGACGTGGTCCTCCTGGTTGGCGGAGGTAGGGATGGAATCGACGCTGGCCGGATAGGCCCGCTGCTTGTTCTCCGAGACCAGGGCCGCGGCGGTGACCTGGGGGATCATGAAGCCGGAGTTGAGGCCCGGCTGGGGGGTCAGGAAGGCGGGCAGGCCGGAGAGCGCCGGGTCCACCAGCATGGCGATCCGCCGCTCGGCGAGCGAGCCGATCTCGCAGACGGCGAGCGCGATCATGTCGGCGGCGAAGGCCACGGGCTCGGCGTGGAAGTTGCCGCCGGACAGGGCCTCGTCGGCCTCCGGAAAGATCAGCGGGTTGTCGGTGACGCCGTTGGCCTCGCGCTCGAGGGTCGTGCCGGCCTGGCGCAGGACGTCGAGGGCCGCGCCCATCACCTGCGGCTGGCAGCGCAGGCAGTAGGGGTCCTGCACCCGCTCGTCGTCCTTCAGGTGCGAGGCGCGGATCGCCGAGCCGGCCATCAGCCGGCGCAGGGCCTCGGCGGCCTCGATCTGGCCGGGCTGGCGGCGCAGCGCGTGGATACGCGGGTCGAAGGGGGTGTCGGAGCCCTTGGCGGCCTCGGTGGAGAGCGCGCCAGTGACCAGGGCGGCCTGGAACAGGCGCTCGGCCTCGAACAGGCCGGCGAGCGCGTGGGCGGTGGAGAACTGGGTGCCGTTCAGCAGCGCCAGGCCTTCCTTGGGGCCGAGCGTCAGGGGCTCCAGGCCGGCGGCCTTGAGGGCCTCGGCGGCGGGCAGGCGGCGGCCGTCGACCTCGATCTCGCCGACGCCGATCATGGCCGCGGCCATGTGGGCGAGGGGGGCGAGATCGCCGGAAGCTCCGACCGAGCCCTGGCTGGGCACCACGGGCGTCAGGCCCTGCGCCAGCATGGTCTCCAGCATCCCGACGGTCTCCACCCGGACGCCCGAGGCCCCCTGGGCGAGGCTGGCGACCTTCAGGGCCAGCATCAGGCGGATCACCGGGGCGGGCGAGGGATCGCCCACGCCCGCGGCGTGGGAGAGGACGATGTTGCGCTGGAGCGTGGCGAGGTCGGCCTCGGCGATGCTGACGCTGGCCAGCTTCCCGAAGCCGGTGTTGATCCCGTAGACCGGCTCCCCCTTCGCCAGGATGCGGCCGACGGCGGCGGCGCTCTCGGCGACCACGGCCCGGCAGGCCGGCGGCAGGCGCACGGACGCCCCGCGGTAGATCTCCCGCCAGTCGGCGAGGCTCGCCCCGCCCGGCTGCAGCAACACTTCGCTCACTCACCCCTCCAGACGCGCGCATGGAGCGGGTTGAAGCCCATGCGATAGACAAGTTCGGCCGGCCGCTCCACGTCCCAGATGGCGAGGTCGCAGGCCTTGCCCGGCTCCAGGGTCCCGACCTCGGCGGCCAGCCCCAGGGCCTGGGCGGCGTGGCGGGTGACGCCCAGCAGGCACTCCTCGACGGTCAGGCGGAACAGGGTCGCGCCCATGTTGAGGACCAGCAGGATCGAGGTGAGCGGCGAGGTGCCGGGATTGCAGTCGGTGGCGAGCGCCATCGGCACGCCCGCGGCGCGCAGGGCCTCGACCGGCGGCAGCCTGGTGTCGCGCAGGAAGTAGAAGGCGCCGGGCAGCAGGACGGCGGCCATGCCGGCGCGGGCCATGGCGGCGATCCCCGACTCGTCGAGGTGCTCCAGGTGATCGGCGGAGAGGCCGCCGAACTCGGCGGCGAGCGCCGCGCCGTTCAGGTTGGAGAGCTGCTCGGCATGCAGCTTCACGGGAAGTCCCAGGCTTCGGGCGGCCTCGAACACGCGGCGGGTCTGCGCCGTCGTGAAACCGATGCCCTCGCAGAAGGCGTCGACGGCGTCGGCGAGGCCGGCCTTCGCGACGGCGGGCAGCATCTCGCGGCAGACCAGGTCGATGTAGCCGTCGGCGTCGCTGGCGAACTCCGGCGGCAGGGCGTGGGCGCCGAGGAAGGTCGTGGCGATGCGCACAGGGCGGTGCTCGGCGAGCGCGCGGGCGGCGCGGAGCTGCTTCAGCTCGTGCTCGGTGGAGAGGCCGTAGCCGGACTTCACCTCCACGGTGGTCACGCCCTCGCCGATCAGGGCGTCGAGGCGCGGCAGGGACTGCGCGACCAGGTCGGCCTCGCCCGCCTCGCGGGTGGCGCGGACGGTGGAGATTATGCCGCCGCCGGCCCGGGCGATCTCCTCGTAGGAGGCGCCGGCCAGGCGCAGCTCGAACTCGTGGGCGCGGTCCCCGGCGTGGACCAGGTGGGTGTGGGGATCGATCAGGCCGGGGGTGACCCAGCGGCCTTCGCAGTCCACGGTGTCGGCGGCCTCCAGCGACGCCGCCCCGGCGGCGGGGCCGGCATAGACGATCCGCCCGCCCCGGGCGGCGACCAGGCCGTCCTCGACCTCGCCCAGACCCGGGCGGCCGGGGGCCATCGTGGCCAGTCGGGCGTTTCGCCAGACCCGGTCGCAGCGCACCGTCGTCTCCTCCAGAACAGGCGGGAATCCCTAGCCCGCTGCGTTTCAATTGTATAGACATAAGCCATGGCGGGGACGACGCTCTGGTTCGAACACGGGCTGACGGCGGCCGGCTGGGCGCGCGGCGTCCGGATTTCGGTGGCCGACGGCCGCATCGCGCGGCTGGAGACTGGCGTCGAGGCGGACGGCGCCGAGCGCCACGGGATCGCCGTCCCGGGCCTGCCCAACCTGCACAGCCACGCCTTCCAGCGGGCCATGGCCGGCCTCACCGAGGTGCGCGGGCCGGCCGGCGACAGCTTCTGGACCTGGCGCGAGCTGATGTACCGCTTCGGGGAGCGGCTGGGACCCGAGGAGCTGGAGGCGGTGGCGGCGCTCGCCTTCGCCGAGATGCTGGAGCGCGGCTTCACCCGCGTGGGCGAGTTCCACTACCTGCACCACGACGAAGGCGGCCGGCCCTTCGCCGACCCGGCGGAGATGTCGGCGCGGATCGCGGCGGCGGCGCAGGCCACGGGAATCGGCCTTACCCTCCTGCCGGTGTTCTACGCCCACTCCGGATTCGGCGGGGCCGCGCCCACGCCCGCCCAGGCGCGGTTCGTCCACGACCCCGACGGCTACGGCCGGCTGGTGGAGGCCGCGCGCCTGGCCGTACGGCCGCTGGGCGATGCGGTGGTGGGCGTCGCGCCGCACAGCCTGCGCGCCGTCACCGAGGACGAGCTGCGCGCGGTGGCCGACCTGGGCGACGGGCCGGTGCACATCCACATCGCCGAGCAGGTGCGCGAGGTTGACGACTGCCTGGCCTGGTCCGGCGCGCGGCCCGTGGAGTGGCTGCTCGACCGCTTTGGGGTGGGCGAGGCCTGGTGCCTGGTCCACGCGACCCACATGACGGCCGAAGAGACCCGGCGGCTGGCGCGGAGCGGCGCGGTGGCGGGCCTCTGCCCGGTGACCGAGGCCAACCTGGGCGACGGGATCTTCCCGGCGGACGCCTACCTGGCCGACGGCGGCCGCTTCGGGGTGGGCTCGGATTCGAACGTGCGGATCGACGCGGCCGAGGAGCTCAGGATGCTGGAGTATTCCCAGCGGCTGGGCCTGAAGGCGCGCAACGTCCTGGCCCGGGGCGAGGGCAGCTCGACCGGGGCGGACCTGTTCCGGGGCGCCCTGACCGGCGGCGCCCGGGCGCTGGGCGTCCCCGCGGCCGAGGGGCTGGCGGAGGGCGGGCCGGCGGATATCGTCGCCCTGTCCGCGGACCATCCGGACCTCGCCGGCAGATCGGGCGACCAGTGGCTGGACAGCTGGGTGTTCGCCGCGGGCGGAGCGGCGGTGGCCGACGTCTGGCGGGCGGGCGAGCATGTGGTGCAGGGCGGCCGCCACCGGGCGCGCGACGGGATCGAGGCGCGCTACCGCCAAGCGCTGGCGAGGCTGACCGCATGACCGTGCGCGACGCCACCCTGCACAAGCGCATCCGCGCCGACATCTCCGACCGCATCCTCTCCGGCGCCTGGCCGCCGGGCCACCGGGTGCCGGCCGAGCACGAGCTGATGGCCCAGTACGGCTGCTCGCGGATGACGGTGAACAAGGCGCTGGCGCCGCTCGCCGAGAGCGGGCTGATCGTTCGGCGGCGGCGCGCCGGCTCGTTCGTCTCGCGGCCGCGGATCCACTCGGCGGTGCTGGACATCCCCGACATCGCCGCCGAGGTGACCGGCCGGGGCGAGACCTATGGCTACGAGCTGCTGTCGCGGGCCGAGCGCAGGGCGACGGCCGCCGACTGCGAGGCGCTGGGGCTGGACGAGGCGGCGCGCGTGCTGGCCCTGCGCTGTCTGCACCGGGCCGGCGGCGTGCCCTTCGCGCTGGAGGAGCGGTTGATCAACCTGGGCGCCGCGCCGGAGGCCGCAGAGGTCGACTTCGCGCGCACCGCGCCGGGCGGCTGGCTGCTGGCGCACATCCCCTGGACCGAGGCCGAGCACCGGATCAGCGCCGCCAACGTCACGCCCGCCATGGCCCGGACCCTGCGGATCGCGCCGACCGCCGCCTGCCTCGTGCTGGAGCGGCGGACCTGGCGCGGGACGGACCGCATCACCCATGTGCGGCTGACCTTCCCGGGCGAGGCCTACGATCTGGTGGCGCGCTTCGCGCCCTCGGCCGGAGAGCCCGGCTAGTCCCGCCGGAGCTTCGCGAGGAAGGTCAGGGCGAAGACCCCGAGCCCGGCGGCGACGGCCACCGGCGCCATGGCGTCGAGGACCTGGCCCGCCGACCAGCCGATGTGGCGCAGCTCGCCCGCCAGCAGCGGGCCGATGATCGAGCCGAACCGGCCGAAACCCACCGCCGCGCCGGCGCCGGCCGCGCGCACCGCCGGGTCGTAGAGCATGGGGGCCAGGCTGTAGAGGGCGTACTGGGCGCCCAGCACCAGGAAGCCCGCGGCGGCCGACAGCGCCAGGATCGCGCCCACGTCGGCGGACCTTCCCAGGGCGAACATGGCCGCGGCCAGGGCGGCGTAGGCGACGAGCAGCGACCAGCGGAATCCCGCCCGGTCGACCAAGAGGCCCAGCAGCAGGGCGCCGGCCACGCCCACCAGGTTGAACAGCAGCGAGGCCACCGCGCCGTCCGCCGGGCTGTGGCCCTTGGCGACCACCAGCGAGGGCAGCCAGTTCAGCATCAGGTAGAGGACCAGCAGGGTCAGGATGTTGACGCCCCACAGCAGCAGGGTGGGGACCGCGAGGCCCTCGGCGAACAGGCCGCGCAGGACGCGGCGGTCGGCGTCCGGGTGCGCCGGCGGCCGGGTCTCCGGCAGCAGGAAGACGATCACCGGCACGAGCAGCAGGGGGATCACGCCGCCGGCGATGAACACCGCCCTCCAGTCGAGCCCGTCGCCCATCATCCGGGCCACCAGCGACACGACCGCGCCGCCCGCCGGCATGCCGCAGAACATGGCGCTGGTGGTCGCGCCGCGGCGTTCGGGGCGGCTGATCTCGCTGGCGATGGCGATCAGGTTGGGCAGGGCGCCGCCGAACCCCAGGCCGGTGACGAAGCGGGCGGCGAGCAGGCTTTCGTAGTCGTGGGTCAGCGCCGTCCAGATCGAGCAGACCCCGAAGCCGACTACCGAGGCGATCAGCACCGGCTTGCGGCCCGTGCGGTCGGCCAGCCAGCCGCCGGCGAAGGCGCCGATCACCAGGCCGACCATGGCCATGCTGGCGGCCCAGCCCTGCTGGTCGGCGGCCAGGCCCAGCTCCGGGACGAGCTGGGGCGCGGCCACGCCGAAGGCCTGGATGTCATAGCCCTCGATGGCGGCGATCAGGAAGCAGACGGCCGTCACGGCGCCTGGGCCCAGCCGGCTTGCGGTCTTTCCCACGGATGTTCTCCCCGAACGCCGTTCTGGCGGCGCGCATTGTGTTTCCCGGACGGGAGAGTCGTTCAACCTTGGCGTGGGCAGGCGGCCGGTGCGATACCCGGACAGACGTCTGGCTGACTGCCGTCTGCGGGCCTGTCGTGACCTGCGGGGCGTACTTCCTGGGCCGAGTGGCGGGCGCCTGTCGTGCGCATCCTCGGCGCCCCAGTCTTTGGCACTGGCGCTTTCCGCTGAACCTGGCGGAAGGTAGGATCTCGCAGCTCCAAGGTTAAAGGGCGAAGTCAGCAGCAATGCGAAATCCTGAGAGGCGGACGCATAAGCCCGTCGGTTATCTCACCAGATATCTTGGATTTGCTGGGTGGTTGGTGGTGCTTGCCTCAGCTTCCGCACTCATGTTCTACCCGGACTTCAAGCTAACCATGGCGCCATATGTCGCCTTCATATCCGTCATGACTGTTCTTTCCTGGCCGAGGTAGTCACTCTCCAAGCCCGCTCGATCCGGCTCCCTCTCGGGCAGCGACGCTTCCGGTGATTGATCGGCCTGACGCGGGCCCATTCACCCATGACTTACTAGGCGGGGCGTCTTTAGTTTGCATGGCTGGGGTTGTGACGCGGGAGTGTGGAGGCCTGCCTCTCATGTTTGTACTGGTGCTGATCTTTCTCGTCGCTGTGCTAGCATTCGGGGTTTATCAGACTTATCGCGGGCTGAAATTCGGCAGGGTCCTAAGCAGGTACGGAGACTGGTCAAGAAAAGAGTATCCGCTGCTGTTCTGGGTGCTGTTCAGCGTTTATGCCTCAGCCTCACTAGCTGCGCTGATCTCTCTTGCGGCCATTGTGTTGCCTTCTGGGTAGGCGCGCTCACTCCCCCGAAAAACAGTTGCTGGCCGACATTTTATGCCGGCGGCCTTTGGGGAAGCGCAGGGGCGCCTTCCCGAGCGTGGGCGGATCACCTCTCGACGGGAAATTCCTTTGGTCTTAGGCCCTAGACCGCCGGGGACATGGCGGAACTGGTAGACGCAAGCGACTTAAAATCGCTCGGAGCAATCCGTCCGGGTTCGACCCCCGGTGTCCCCACCACAGCCTAGCGGAGGGCCTGATGTCCGAGTTCGACTTCGGCGGACGCACGTTGCAGAGCGCGCCGCTGTGCGTGGCCCGCTTCGAGGTGGCCGGGGGCATCATGGACCTGGGCGCCTCGCCCTGGCGCACCCGGCGGATCGGCTACATCACCGGCGGCCGGTTCGAGGGGCCCAGGCTGAAGGGCGACATCCTGCCGGGCGGCGGCAACTGGTCGGAGGCGGGCGTCGCGGCCGACGGGGCGGCGATCGGCACCTTCGACGCCCGCTGCGTCTGGCGCACCGACGACGGGGCGCTGATCCACGTGAGCTACACGGGCCGGACCTGGATCCCGCCGGAGGTGGGGGCGGCGTTCCGCGACCCGGCCCAGCCGGAGGTGGCGCCCGACCGCTACCGCATCCGCATCGCGCCGGTCTTCGAGACGTCCGATCCCCGCTACGACTGGCTGAACGCCGTGCTGGCGGTGGGCGTGGGCGAGCGGCTGAGCGATGGCGTGCGCCACTTCATCCACGCGATCGGCTGAGGGGCGGCCTCAGTCGGTGAAGACGACGGTCTTGCGGCCGTTGAGCAGGACGCGGTCCTCGAGCGTCCAGCGGACGGCGCGGGCGAGCACCCGGCGCTCGATGTCGCGGCCCTTGCGGATCAGGGCGCTGGGCGTGTCGCGGTGGCTGATGCGCTCCACGTCCTGTTCGATGATCGGGCCCTCGTCGAGGTCGGCGGTGACGAAGTGGGCGGTGGCGCCGATCAGCTTCACGCCGCGGGCGTGGGCCTGGTGGTAGGGACGCGCGCCCTTGAAGCCCGGCAGGAAGGAGTGGTGGATGTTGATGCAGCGGCCCTCCAGCTTGCCGGCCAGGTCGTCGGACAGCACCTGCATGTAGCGGGCGAGGATGACGAGGTCGGTGCGGGTCTCCTGCACCAGCTTCCAGAGCTGGGCCTCCTGCGCAGCCTTGGTCTCCGCCGTCACCGGCAGGTGGTGGAAGGCGATGCCCTTCAGGTCGGTGTGCGGGAAGGTGGTCGCCGGATGGTTGGAGACCACCGCGGAGATCTCCATCGGCAGCTCGCCCTGGCGCCAGCGCCAGATCAGGTCGGCCAGGCAGTGGTCGGTCTGGGAGGCGAGGATCATCACCCGGCGCTTCTCCCGCGGGTCGCGCAGGGTCCAGTCCATGGCGAGCGCGGCGGCCAGCTCGCCGAAGGCCGAGCGCAGGGCCTCGAGGTCGTCGCCCTCGCCGAGGTCGAAGACCACGCGCATGAAGAACCGGCCGGTCTCGGCGTCGTCGAACTGCTGGGCGTCGAGGATGTTGGCGCCGCGCTCGTAGAGCAGGGCGGCGACGCGCGCGACGATGCCCGTGCGGTCGGGGCAGGAGAGGGTGAGGATCATCAGGCTTTCAGGCGCCGCGCGACGTATTCGACGGCGAGTTCGTAGCCGGTGACGCCGAGGCCGGCGATCACGCCGGTAGCGGCGGGGCTCATGATGGACTCGGCGCGCCAGCGGGCCTCGGTCTCGGCGCGCTTGTGGATGTTGGAGATGTGCACCTCGACCACGGGGCACTCGCACATCTTCAGGGCGTCCAGCACCGGCACGGAGTTGTAGCTGAAGCCGGCCGGATTGATCACCACGCCGCCGGACTTCCGCGCCGCCTGGATCCAGTCGACCATCTCGTGCTCGTTGTTGGTCTGGCGGAAGACCAGCTCGAACCCCTCGCGCTCGGCGATCGCGCGGCAGCGGGTCTCCACGTCGGCGAGGGTGTCGCGGCCGTAGATCTCCGGCTCGCGCTGGCCGAGGAGGTTCAGGTTCGGGCCGTTGAGCACATAGACGACAGCCATCGCAGGGTTCCCCTTCCCGAAGAGGGCGCACCGATAGCCGATACTTGGGTTGTATGCACAGCCCCGCCGTGGACCTGCTGTCGTGGACGGACGACCGGAATCGCCTGAACTCTCGCAGGATGCCGGTCGTCTCGATCCGCCACCTGACCACCTATCGCTACCGCCGGGCGGTGGCGTTCGGCGAGCATCGGATGATGTTCCGCCCGCTGGAGGCGCCCGACCAGCGGGTGATCGCCGCGGACCTCGCGATCTCGCCGGAGCCGCACCTGCTGGCGCACGACCAGGACCTGCACGGCGCCCACGTCGGCTCGGCGCAGTTCATGGCGCGCGCCGACCGGCTGACCTTCGACAGCCGGGTGACGCTGGAGCACCGGCCGCAGCCGGTGGCCAGGCTGATCTCCGACGCCATCGTCGATTCCGCCGCGCGCCGCGTGGAAGGCGCCGCCGCCCAGTGGGCCACGCGGTTCCTGAGCCGGCGGGGCCGGTCGCTGCTGCTGCCGGTTCTGACCGAGATGAGCGCGGCGATCCGCGAGGATCTGGCCTATTCCGTGCGCCTGGAGGGCGGGCCGCGGACGCCCGAGGAGACCCTGGACGCCGGCGGCGGGAGCTGCCGGGACTTCGCCGTGCTGATGATGGCCGCCGTTCGCAGCCTCGGCGTGCCCGCGCGGTTCGTCTCCGGCTACCTCTACAGCTCAGCGGCGCGCGAGCCGGCGTCGGCGGGGCACACCCACGCCTGGGTGCGCGCCCAGGTGCCCGGCTGCGGCTGGGTGGACTTCGACCCCACCAACGGGACGGTGGGCAATGCCGATCTGATCCGGGTGGCGGTGGTGGCCAATCCGCAGCACGCCCTGCCCCTGCAGGGCGCCTGGTCCGGCGACCCCGACGACTACCTCGGCATGGACGTCGAGGTGGAGGTCGCCGCCGTCAAGCCCGCCGAGGCCGTGGCCGCCTAGCCCCCGAAGGTCACGTTCAGCGTCGCGCGCACGGTTGGTCCCGCGATCGGCCAGAGCTCGGTGGTGGGCGAGGCCCAGTAGCCGGTCGGCCGCGCGAGGTTCGAGCCCAGGATCCGGAACGAGGCCGGCCGCCCGGCGATCTCGAAGCGGCGACGGGCGCCCAGGCTGAGCTCGGTGACGCCGTCGAGGCGGAAGGTCTGCTGGGCGTCCACCCAGCGCGGCCCGTTCCAGGTGACCTGGGCGTCCACCGACCATCCGCCGGCGAGCTGGCGCTCGATGCTGGCGTTGGCGATGACGTCGGAGAGCCCGGCCGGCCGGTCGCTGATCGCCCCCGACTCCACCAGCGGCCCCGACACCTTCGGGTCGAGGAAGACGGCGCCCATCACGACATTCGTGCGCCCGTCCAGCCGGCCGGCGAGGGAGGCTTCCACGCCGCGGTGGGTGACCTCGCCCACCAGGCCGAACGAGCCGTCGGCGCGCAGGCCGGTGGTCGGCTTGGAGACGTCGAACACGGCGCCGATCAGGGTCAGGCGCTCGCCCAGCGCATGGCGGACGCCGAACTCGTACTGCTCGGCCTCCACCGGCGGCAGGACCTCGTTGCGGTTGGTGGCGGTGCTGGGCGCCGAGCCGGTCTCCTCCAGGCCGGTCACCCAGCTCGCGAACAGGCTGGTGCGCGGCGTGAGGCTCCAGACGGCGGAGGCGTTCCAGAGCGTGGTCTCTTCCCGGCCCTGCTCGGTGGAGCCGGCGAGCGTCCGGACCGATTTCTCGTAACGGGTGCGGTGCGCGCCGAGGCGCAGCTGCAGCCGGTCGGCCCAGACCAGGCCGTAGCCCAGGGAGGCGGTGGTCTGCTCGACGGCGTCGAGGCCGCGCGCGCCCGACCACTGCGGGCGCACGCCGGGCCGCGGGCCGTCGTCCAGGTGGAAGGGCGCCGAGCGCACGGCGAGGCTGGAGGCGAGGTCGACCTCGCTGCGCCGCCAGCGGACCGAGGCGCTGACCAGGTGGTTCAGCGGGCCGGTGGCGAAGGTCCGGGTCGCGCGGGCCTCGGCGGAGTCGGAGACGTTGGTCTTGCCCGGGCTGACGAAGGTGGTGGCCACCGCGTCGCCGTCGCGGTCCACGTCCACCAGGGTGAAGTCCGTCTCCTCGGCGTTCCAGATCGAGCGGAAGGCGGAAAGGTCCAGCGCCCAGCCGCCGGCCGCGGCGCGGTAGAGCACGCCCATGTTGGTGTTGGCCGCCTCCACCCGCGCCCAGTCGGGGGAATAGTTGTGGCCGCGCCGGGGCGGCGGCGGCTCGACCGGATCGGCGGCGGTCATGGCGTAGTCGCCGTTGTAGGCGCGGTCATAGACGCTGAAGAAGGCGCGCAGGGTCTGGGCCTCGGAGATCCGCCAGCGGCCCACGAGGCCGGCGTCGATGGCGCTGCCGTGGGCGCCGCTCGCCCACTCCACGCGCGGGCGCCAGATCACCCCGCCGGCCAGGCCCAGCCGGCCCGTGGCGTCGGACCAGGAGCCGTTGGCCTCGAGGGTTGGCGTGCCGTAGTCGCGCAGGCCGCCGCCCAGGGTCAGGCGGTTGCGCGCGTCGGGCTCGCGCAGGCGGTAGTTCACGACCCCGGACGGCGCCGGATAGGCGAGCCGGGCGGCGGCCACGCCCACACGCACCCCGACGCCGGCCAGGACGGGATCGTTGAGCGGGGCGGCGCGGGCGAAATAGGCGTCCTCGATGCGGTAGGCGCCGGAGGACTGCAGGTCGAAGCCGCGCACCTGCCCCTCGGAGTAGAGGCCGAGCTGCTCGACCCCCACGCGCTCGCCGAAGGCGTCGGCGGCGGAGGAGACGGCGCTTTCCTGCGCCAGGGCCGGCGAGGCGGCGAAAACCGTCGCGAAGAGCGCGGCCTTGAAATGTGACATTGCTGTAATCCCGTCGAACGTGGGTATTCAGGCGGGACGATCTGTCGGAGATTGCGCCGGGGACGGCGTGGCCGCGGGCGTGATTTATTCGTGATGGTTTCGCGATGAACGAGCACGTCGCACTGAAGTGGCCGGGGCTGGACCTCGCCCGGGAGCTGCCGTTCAGCCTGGCGGGGACACAGGTGCGCCCCGCCGCGCTGGAGGTGGAGACCGACGGCGCCGTCACCGCACTCGAGCCGCGGGTGATGAAGGTGCTGGTGGCCCTCCACCGCTCGCGCGGGCATCCGGTGAGCCGGGACGAACTCATCGACCTGTGCTGGGGCGGACGGATCGTCACCGAGGGCGCGCTGAACCGCTGCGTGGCCCAGCTCAGGAAGGCGCTGTCGGCCAATCCGCGCATCCGGCTCGATACCATCGCCACGGTGGGCTACCGGCTGCAGGCGAGCGCGGACGTGCATCGCGTGGCCGCGCCGGCGGCGGAGCCGGAGGCCCGGGGGGAGGCGCCGAGGCGGGCGGTCCCGCGGCGGCTCGTGGCGGCGGCCGTGCTGGCGCTGGCGGCGGCTGCGGCGGGCGCCTGGCTGACGCTGCCCCGGCCGGTGGACTGGACGGCCCAGGCCTATCATCCTCTGACGGCGGAGCCGGGCCTGGAGACCCACCCGGCGCTATCGCCGAACGGCGAGCAGATCGTCTACAGCCAGCGGGCGGACGTGACCGGCCGGCGTGATCTCTACATCCGCGGCGTGGAGCAGGGGACGCCGGTGCGGCTGACCTCGCACGCCGACGACGACTTCAGCGCCGCCTGGTCCCCCAGGGGCGACCGAATCGCCTTCATCCGCACGCCGCCGGACGGGCCATGCACGGTGATGGTGGTCCCCGTGCCGCAGGGCCCCGAACGAATGGCCGGACGCTGCCAGCAGGCGACCTTCACGCGCGTCAGCTGGCTGGACGACCAGACGCTGGTGATCGGCGACCGGCCGTCGCCGACGACGCTGTGGCGGATCCGGGCGATCGACATCCGCACGGGCCGGGCACGCGACCTCACCGCGCCAAGTCCCGCCACCCTCGGCGACGCCGACCCGATGGTCTCGCCGGACGGCCGCTACGTCGTCTTCCGCAGGACCCTGATGCACGGGGCGGACGACCTCTTCCTGAAGGACCTGCGCACTGGGCGGGAGCGGGCGCTGACCACCGACGGCTGGAAGGCGGCGGGCTATGTCTGGTCGGCGGACAGCCGGCACATCTTCTACTCGTCCAACCGCGGCGGCGAGTTCGGCCTGTGGACGGTGGACACCCGGATCGACGCGGCGCCGAAGCGGATCAGCCTGGGGCTGGGCCAGCTCACCTTCAGCCGGATGTCCACCGACCGGAAGAACCGTCTGGCGGTGGAGGCGCCGCGCGGGCGGACCAACATCGCCGCGCGCCTGCCCTCAGGCGCGGTGGTCCCGGTGACCGACGCCGCCGGGACCGACTGGGAGCCGGAGGCCGGGGCGGACGGGACGGTGGCCTATGTGTCGAACCGCTCGGGCTCGCCGGAGCTGTGGGTGACCCATCCCGACGGCCAGTCGGTGCGGCTGACCTCGATCGTCGGCAGCTACGTCACCGCGCCGTCCTGGTCGCCGGATGGCCAGAGCCTGGCCTTCGTGGCGGTGAAGGGCAGGCGTTCCGACATCTACACTGTGGGCCGCGACGGCTCGCGGCTACGCAGCGTCACCTGGGACGGGCTCGACAAGCTGGAGCCCGTCTGGGGACCGGGGAACCGGCTCTACTACCTGGAGCGGACGGGGGGCGGATACCGGCTGATGCAGGCGAGCCTGGGCTCGGAGGCTCAGCCTCAGCCCGTGCCCGGCGGCGCCGGCTGGCGGGAGCTGAAGGCGGGTCCGGACGGGCGGCTGTTCGGGCTGCGGTTCGGCGGCGAGACGGTGGTGGCGCTGTCGGGCCAGGCGCCGCCGGTGCGCGTCCGGGGCTACGACACCTGGGCGGTCGGCCGCGACGGGATCTATGTGCTGACCCAGCGCCGGCAGGACGCGCCGGCGGTCTGGCTGCACCCCTGGCAGGGCGCGCCGCGGAAGCTGATGGACGTCCCCACCTCCGGCGGCTCGATCGGCGTGGCGCCGGACGGGCGGGTGCTGTTCTCGCGCAACCTCGACGACCAGGTGGACCTGGGGCTGTTCGACCTCAGCGCCGGCTAGCTACTGCGCGGCCTGTTCCTGGGCGTAGCCCAGGAGCTCGTTCAGGCGCTCCAGCACGGTGATCGCGGCGTCCGGCACGACGGTGCCTGGGGTGAAGACCGCGGCGACGCCCATCTCCTCCAGGGTCTTGAAGTCCTCCGGCGGGATCACGCCGCCCACGACCACCAGGATGTCGGGCCGGCCGAGCTTCGCCAGCTCCGCCTTCAGCTCTGGGACGAGGGTCAGGTGGCCGGCGGCCAGCGAGCTGGCGCCCACCGCATGGACGCCGTCCTTCACCGCCTGGGCCGCGGTCTCGGCGGGGGTCTGGAAGAGATCGCCGATCTCGACCTCGAAGCCGAGGTCGGCGAAGCCGGAGGCGATCACCTTCTGGCCGCGGTCGTGGCCGTCCTGGCCCATCTTGGCGACCAGGATGCGCGGCTTGCGGCCGTCGGCCTGGGTGAAGCTCTCGACCATGGCCTTGGCCCGCTCGGCGGCGGGCGTGGCGCCGGCTTCGCGCAGGTAGACGCCCTTCACGGCGTCGGCGTGGGCCTTGTGGCGGTTGAACACCCGCTCCAGGGCGTCGGAGATCTCGCCGACCGTGGCCTTGGCGCGGGCGGCCTCGACGGACAGCTCCAGCAGGTTGCCGCCGCCCGCCGCGCCGTTGGAGAGCGCGGTGAGCGCCGCCTCGACGGCCTTCGGGTCGCGCTCGGCGCGCAGGCGCTTCAGCTTCTCGAGCTGGCGCTCGCGCACGGCGGTGTTGTCCACCTTCAGCACCGGGATCTCGTCGGCCACGTCGGGGCGGTAGCGGTTGACGCCCACGACGCTCTGCAGCCCGGCGTCGATGCGCGCCTGGGTGCGGGCCGAGGCCTCCTCGATGCGCCGCTTGGGCAGGCCGTCCTCGATGGCGCGGGCCATGCCGCCCAGGGCCTCGACCTCGGCGATGTGCTCCAGGGCGCGGGCGGCGAGGTCGGCGGTCAGGCGCTCCACGTAGTAGGAGCCGCCCCAGGGGTCGATGACCCGGGTCTGGCCGCTCTCCAGCTGCAGGAAGAGCTGGGTGTTGCGGCTGATGCGGGCCGAGAAGTCGGTGGGCAGGGCCAGGGCCTCGTCCAGCGAATTGGTGTGCAGGCTCTGGGTCTGGCCGCCGACCGCGGCCATGGCCTCGATGGCGGTGCGGGCGACGTTGTTGAAGACGTCGTGGGCGGCCAGCGACCAGCCGGAGGTCTGGGTGTGGGCGCGCAGCGAGAGCGAGCGGGCGTCCTTCGGATCGAACTCCTGCTTCATGAGCCGCGCCCAGAGCAGGCGCGCGGCGCGCTGCTTGGCGATCTCCATGAAGGCGTTCATGCCGGCGTTCCAGAAGAACGACAGCCGCGGCGCGAAGCTGTCGACCGGCAGGCCCGCCGCGACGCCCGCGCGGACGTATTCGATGCCGTCCGCCAGGGTGTAGGCGAGCTCCAGGTCGAGCGTCGCCCCGGCTTCCTGCATGTGGTAGCCGCTGATCGAGATCGAGTTGAACCGCGGCATCTCGCGGCTCGTGTAGCCGAAGATGTCCGAGACGATCCGCATCGAGGGGACCGGCGGGTAGATGTAGGTGTTCCGGGTCAGGAACTCCTTGAGGATGTCGTTCTGGATGGTGCCCGAGAGCTTGGCGTGCGGCACGCCCTGCTCCTCGCCGGCCACGATGTAGAGCGCCATGATCGGCAGGACCGCGCCGTTCATGGTCATCGACACGCTCATCTTGTCGAGCGGGATGCCGTCGAACAGGGTGCGCATGTCGAGGATCGAGTCGATGGCGACGCCCGCCATGCCGACGTCGCCCTTCACCCGCGGGTGGTCGGAATCGTAGCCCCGGTGGGTCGCCAGGTCGAAGGCGATGGACAGCCCCATCTGACCGGCCGCCAGGTTGCGGCGGTAGAAGGCGTTGGAGTCCTCGGCCGTGGAGAAGCCCGCGTACTGGCGGATGGTCCACGGGTTGGTCAGGTACATGGTCGGGTAGGGGCCGCGCAGGAACGGCGCGAGGCCCGGATATCCCGCGAGCGTGTCGAGCCCGGCGGTGTCGGCGGGGCCGTAGGCCGGCTTGACCGCGATGCCTTCCGGCGTGGCCCACGGCTCGCCCGAGGCGGGCGCGGGCGGGGTCAGGTCGGCGTCGAACGCCAGGGTGGCGAAATCGGGGAAGCTGGTCATTTCTCGAAGGCCTCCGAGAGCCGGATGGGCCGGAGCGGCTCGCACCGGCCGTCGGGGCCGGGCAGGGCGGCGGACGGGGCGTCGACGGCCTTCGGCTCCGCGCGCTCGACCTCGACGGGGGTGTCCTTGTCGGGCGGGAAGGCGTTGACGCCGACGAGCTTGGGCTCGGGCCGGGCGGCGACGGCGGCGGCGACCTCCCGGGCCACGAGACCGGAGGTGAGCGCGGCGACGATCCCGCCGGCCGCCTCGATGGCCTGCAGCTTCTCCCAGGCGGCGCGGGCGATGCGGTCGGTGAGCGCCTCGACGTAGCCGGAGCCCGCAGCGGGGTCGGCGACGCGGCCCACGTGCGCCTCCTCCATCAGGACCAGCTGGGTGTTGCGGCTCTGGCGGCGGGCGAAGGCGGTGGGCAGGCCCATGGCGTCGGTGAAGTTACCCAGCACGACCGCGTCGGCCCCGCCCACGGCCGCGCCGAAGCCGGCGGCGGTCAGGCGGATCATGTTGGTCCAGGCGTCGCGGGCGGCGAGCATCCGGCGCGAGGTGCGGGCCTCGACGCGGGCGGCCGGCGCTGCGCCGCATGCGGCGGCCACGCGAGCGAAGACGGCGCGGGCGGCGCGCAGCTTGGCGATGGACAGGAAGTAGTCGGCGTCGGCCGAGAGGCCGAGGGTGATCCGGGCGAAGGCCTCGGCCATGGGCATCCCGGCGCGGACCAGCGCCCTGGCGTAAGCGATCGCGCCGGCCGCGGCGAAGGCGACCTCCTGGGCCTCGCCGCCGCCGGCCTCGTGGACCACGCGGCCCGAAGCCAGGAAGAGCTGCGCCTGCGGATAGGTCTCGGCCAGGCGCACGCCGACGGTGGCGGCGCTGACCAGGTGGCCCTCGATCGGGCCGGGACTCGCGCCGGCGTCGGCGAAGGCGCTGAGCGGATCCATGTGGAAGTTGAGCTTGGCCCCGGGGGAGGCCTTTGCGACCGTCCCCAGCCAGTCGGCGGCCTTCGGACCCAGGAACCCGGCGTCCAGGGCGACGGGGGCGAGCTCGAGGATGACGCCCTCCAGCACCCGGGCGAGGCCGTCGGCGGAGCCTACCGCCACGCCGGCCTGGCCGGTGGGATCGATCCGCACCACGGCGGAGGCCGCGCCGCCCTGCAGGTCGGCGAGGATCTCGGCGTTGGCGCGGCTGGCGTCGGGATGGGCGGTCAGCGTGCGCAGGTCCCAGGCGCGGTCGGCGTCGAACGGCCGGGCCGGGAAGGCGGCGGGCGCCGGCGCGGCCGCATAGAGCGGCGCGATCGGCAGGCCCTCGGCGGTGGTCTTCTCGAGCGAGGCGAAGGGCGCCTCGCCGAGCGTCTTGGTCACGAGGGCGCGCCAGGCGTCCTCGGTGGCGGGCGGGAAGTCCTGGGCGAGAAGGCTGGTGTCGGCCATGGGGCGAAATGGGCCGGAAGGCCGCGGGGCGTCAAGCTCACGCAGGGGCAGCGGGCAACCGGAATCGCCCTCTAATGGTTAAGCTCTTGAGCCAGATTCGAGGGGACCGATGCCGACCGTCGATTACACCTACTTCCGCGACATGGCCTGGGACTGGGGGCCGGCGCTCGCCGCGGCGATCGCCATCCTGGTGGTCTCCCATTTCATCGCCAAGGGCGTGCAGTGGGGCGTCGCCCGCATCGTCGACCGCGCGCCGGGCATGAGGAAGCACAACGAGGGCGCGGCCCCGCGCGAGACCACCGGCTACCAGCTGGGCCAGCTCGGCTACTGGCTGGTGCTGCTGATCGGCGTGGTCGGCGCGCTCTCGACGCTCGGGCTGACCGAGATCGTCACCCCGCTGAACGGGCTGCTGATCGAGGTGATGGCCTTCGTGCCCAACCTGATCGGCGCGGTGGTGATCTTCGTCGTTGGCCTGGTGGTGGCGACGCTGGCCCGCCGGGTGGTGGAGGCGGCGCTGAACGTGGCCCACGTGGACAGCTGGCTGGAGCGGGCGGGGCTCGCCAAGCTCACCGGCGCCTCGGGCCTGGCGCGGACCTTCGGCACCCTGGTCTATGTGCTGATCATCATCCCGGTGACCATCGCGGCCCTGCAGCAGCTGGGCATCAGCGCGATCTCCGAGCCGGCCGTGGCGGTGCTGGCCACCGTGCTCGACGCCCTGCCCCGGCTCATCGCGGCGGCCATCGTGCTGGCCATCGCCTACCTGATCGGCCGCTGGGTGGCGGGCCTGATCGAGCAGGTCCTGCCGTCGTTCGGCTTCGACAGCAGCCTGCAGGCCCTGGGCATCGGCGGCCCCTCGGCGGCCGATCCCAAGGACATGGCCGAGCCGCCGCCGCCCGGCGGGATCACGCCGTCGAAGGTGGTGGCCCGGCTGGCGCTGGTGGCGATCATGCTGTTCTCGGCCGTGGAGGCCGCCCGCCTGCTGGCCTTCGCCGCGGTGGCGGTGATGCTGACCGAGGTGCTGGAGCTCGCCGGCCACGTGCTGTTCGGCGGGGTGATCATCACCGTGGGCGTGCTGATCGGAAACTTCCTCGCCAACCTGATCGACCGCTCCACCAACGGCGCCGACAGCTTCGCCTCGACGATCGTGCGCTGGGCGACCATCGCGCTCGCCACCGCCATGGGCCTGCAGTTCATGGGCATCGCCGACGAGATCGTGATCCTGGCCTTCGGCCTGGTGCTCGGCTCGGCGGCGGTGGCCGCGGCGCTGGCCTTCGGCATCGGCGGCCGGGAGACGGCCGGCAAGCTGCTCGAGAAGTGGACCCATCAGGCGGAGACCAAGCCCAAGCCGCCGGTCCGCCGGCCGCAGGTCCGCCCGCCGACCCGGACGCCGAAGATCTGACTTGCCGGACGCTGCGGCAGCCTTTGAGGCTTGCGGGACCGCAGAAGTTTTGCGTACGTTGTAAATTCAACATTGTCCAAGGACCCGCCCATGGCCCTGCCGCCCGTGCTCCGTGACCGCCTGCGCCTGCCGGTGATCGGCTCTCCGCTGTTCATCATCTCCGGGCCGGACCTGGTGATCGCCCAGTGCAAGGCCGGCATCGTCGGCTCCTTCCCGGCGCTGAACGCCCGGCCGGCGTCGCTGCTGGAGGAGTGGCTGCACCGGATCACCGAGGAGCTGGCCGCCTGGGACCGGGACCATCCGGACACCCCCTCGGCGCCCTTCGCGGTGAACCACATCGTCCACAAGACCAACGACCGGCTCGAGCACGACCTCGAGATGTCGACCAAGTGGAAGGCGCCGATCGTGATCACCTCCCTGGGCGCGCGAGAGGACGTGAACGCGGCGGTGCACTCCTATGGCGGCGTGGTGCTGCACGACATCATCAACAACCGCTTCGCCCAGAAGGCGGTGGAGAAGGGCGCCGACGGCCTGATCGCGGTGGCGGCCGGGGCCGGCGGCCACGCGGGCCAGCTTTCGCCCTTCGCGCTGGTGCAGGAGATCCGCGAGTGGTTCGACGGGCCGGTGGCGCTGTCGGGCTCGATCGCCAACGGCCACGCCATCCTGGGCGCCCAGGCCATGGGCGCGGACCTGGCCTACATCGGCTCGGCCTTCATCGCCACGCAGGAGGCCAACGCCGACCAGGCCTACAAGGACATGATCGTCGCCTCGGCGGGCGACGACATCGTCTACACCAACCTCTTCACGGGCGTTCACGGCAACTACCTGAAGCCCTCGATCATCGCCGCGGGCCTCGACCCCAACGACCTGCCGCAGTCCGATCCGTCGCGGATGAACTTCGGCTCGGGCGGCAACCAGAAGGCCAAGGCCTGGCGCGACATCTGGGGCTGCGGCCAGGGGATCGGCGCGGTGAAGGACGTGCCGCCGGTCGCCGAGATGGTGGGGCGCCTGGCCGCCGAGTACGAGGCCGCCAAGGCCGAGTTGGCGGCGAAGACCTCGCTGACCGCAGGCCGCGCGCTGCTGGCGGCGGAATAGCCGCGGGTCTATAGTCGCTCCACCGGGTCCTCGCGGATCGCCCGGTGAGGCGGCGACGTCCAAGCATCCGCTCCGATGCCCGTGCGCGGGCGGAAGGAGCCGGGACGATGGACGCCCAATCCCCTGAGAGATGGAAGGTCGCGCTGGTCTGGCGCGGCGCGCGGCCGGCCGACGGGTTCGGCCGGTTCGAGGCCGTCGCAGACGCGCTGGCCGAAGCGGGCCTGGCGCCCGAGCCCTGTCCCTATGCCGAGGAGGAAGAGGCGGCGGCGCGGGCGCAGCTCCTGGCCAGCGACGCCGCCCTGGTCTGGGTCAACCCGCTGCAGGACGGCCGCCGGCGCACGGCGCTCGACGCCCTGCTGCGCGAGGCGGCAGCGGCCGAGGTGCTGGTCAGCGGCCATCCCGACGTCATCGACCGGATGGGCGTGAAGGCGGTCCTCTGGCGCACGCGTGAGATGGGCTGGGGCAGCGACGTGCGCTTCTACGAGACGGCGGCGGCGTTCGACGCGGATTTCCCGCGGAGCATGGCGGCCGGCCCGCGCGTGCTGAAGCCCAACCGCGGCAACGGCGGCCAGGGGATCTGGAAGGTCGAGGCCGTCCGGGGCGCGGGCGAGGTGCGGGTGCAGTCGGCGGAGGACGACGCCGTGCGGACGCTGCCGCTCGCCGACTTCATGGCCGAGCGGCGGGCGGAGCTGGCCGACTGCGACGGCTTCGTGGACCAGGCGTTCCAGGCTCGCGTCGGCGAGGGCATGGTCCGCTGCTACATGGCGGGCGGTACGCTGGCCGGCTTCGGCGCCCAGAAGGTGCAGGCGCTGGCGACGCCCGGGACGCGGGGCGAGCCGCGGCTCTACTCCGGCCCCGAGGACGCGCGCTTCCCGCGCCTGCGCGCGGTGATGGAGGCCGAGTGGACGCCGCAGATGGCCGGTCTGCTGGGCCTCGACCCGCAGGACCTGCCGGCGATCTGGGACGCCGACTTCCTGCTGGGGCCGCGCGATTCGGCCGGCGAGGACGGCTATGTCCTGTGCGAGATCAACGCGAGCTCGGTCTTCCCCATCCCGCCAGCCGCGGCGCCGGCCATCGCCCAGACGATTCGGGCGCGGCTGTCGGCACGATCCGCCGCCGCCCGGCGCGCACCCTTATCCGGATAAGATAAAATGCGTGAAAAAACCGCGACTTATCGTCCGCGTTAGAAAAACTCTTCATACCTCTAGTTTATACCTACTCGCCGACTAGGAATTAGCAGGGGTAGCTTCACCCCTGCTGCTGACAGGGGATGAAGATGACCAACCGGATGATCCGAGCGGCCGCTCTCGCGGCGCTCCTCAGCAGCGTCGCCCCGGCCGCCCTGGCCCAGGCCGTGTCCACCGCGCCCACGCAGGGCGGCGGCATCAGCCAGGAGCAGGCGCTGTCGCTGACCGCGCGCCTGGATGCGCTGGAGCGCCGAAACCAGGAGCTGGAGGCCCAGATCGCCGGCCTGAAGGCCGACGTGGGCTCGACCGCCAAGGTCGTGAAGGACCAGTCCGCCAACGCCAAGACGACGCTGGCCAACGGCCGGCCCACGGTGAGCAGCGCCGACGGCCAGTTCACCGCCACCCTGCGCGGCGTCTTCCAGCTCGACGGCGCCCGCTACGACCAGGACGAGGCCGGCCCGCTGGCTTCCGATCACCGCCGCGGCTCGTTCGGCGACGCGGTCGAGGCCGACCGGGCCCGCGACCTCTCCGACGGCTTCAACTTCCGCCGCGCCCGCCTCGGGATCGAGGGCAAGGCCTTCGGCGACTGGAACTACAACCTGCTGCTCGACTTCGGCGGCTCGGGCACTGAGGAGGCGGGCAAGATCAACGCCGCCTACATCGAATACACCGGCCTGAAGAGGGTGCGCCTGCGCGGCGGCGCCTTCGCCACGACGACCGGCCTGGAAGACGCCACCCCGCACCCGTCCTCGCTGTTCCTGGAGCGGCCGGCGGTGGCTGAGCTGGTCCGCGGCCTGGCCGGCGGCGACGGCCGCGTGGGCCTGGCGGCGATCACCGGCGGCGAGCGCTGGTCGGCGCACGCCACGGTCACCGGCAACGTGGTCGGGACCCAGACCTACGACGAGGCCCTGGGCTTCGTGGGCCGGGTCACCTTCTCGCCGCTGCACGGCGAGGACTGGACGACCCACCTGGGCGCCAACGCCAACATCATCATCAACCCAGCGGCCAACGGCCCGGACGTCTCCGGGCTCGGCGCGCCGCAGCCCGTGCGCCTGCGCGAACGGCCCGAGAACCGGGTCGACCCCACCCGCCTGGTGGACACCGGAAGCATCGACGCCGACGGCGTGACCGCGCTCGCCCTGGAAGGGGCCTGGCAGTACCGGAACTTCATGCTCGCGGGCGAGCACTTCTGGATCGACGTGGAGCGCCGCGCGAGCCCGCTGGCCGATCCGGACTTCTCCGGCTGGTACGTGCAGGGCGCCTGGACGCTGACCGGCCAGCCGCGCCGCTACAATCCGGGCACGGGCGGCTTCGACGCGCCGAAGGTGGACAAGCCGTTCAACCTGAAGTCCGGCGCCTGGGGCGTCTGGGAGCTGGCGGCCCGCTACTCCACCCTCGACCTGAACTACGGCCTCTCGGGCCCGGTCGCCTCGGCGATCCGCGGCGGCGAGCAGGAGATCGTGACGCTGGGCCTGAACTGGCACCCGAACCAGGTCGTCAAATTCATGGCCGACTTCCAGCACGTCGAGGTCGACCGGCTGTCGCCGGGCGGCACGGCTTTCGGGGCCGGGGCGCTCACGCCGCCGGCCGGCGCCCAGGTGGGCCAGGACCTGAACATCTGGTCGATCCGGACGCAGTACTCCTTCTAGCCATGAGGACCTGACATGACCTCCACCCAGCTCTCACGCCGTGGGCTGATCGCATCCGCCGCCGCCGCCGCAGGCCTCGCCGCCTGCTCGCCGAAGGGGGACGCGGCCGGGAGCCAGGGTGGAGGGACCGTCAAGCTCCTCAACGTCAGCTACGATCCGACACGCGAACTCTACAAGGAGATCAACGCCGCGTTCGCCGCCGACTGGGCCGGCAAGCACGGCGGCCAGAAGGTCGAGGTCGAGCAGAGCCACGGCGGCTCGGGCAAGCAGGCCCGGGCGGTGATCGACGGCCTGCAGGCCGACGTGGTCACCCTGGCGCTCGGCGGCGACATCGACGAGATCGCCACGCGGGCGAAGCTCCTGCCGGCCAACTGGCAGAGCCGGCTGCCGAACAACTCCGCGCCCTACACCTCGACGATCATCTTCCTGGTCCGGAAGGGCAACCCGAAGGCGATCCGCGACTGGGCCGACCTGGTGAAGCCGGGCGTCGGGGTCATCACCCCCAATCCGAAAACCTCGGGCGGCGCCCGCTGGGCCTACCTGGCGGCGTGGGCTCACGGGCTGAAGGGCGGCGGAGAGCCGGCCGCACGGGCCTATGTCGCGGGCCTGTTCAAGAACGTGCCGGTGTTGGACACCGGCGCGCGGGGCTCCACCACCACCTTCGCCCAGCGGCAGATCGGCGACGTCCTGCTCTCCTGGGAGAACGAGGCGCGGCTGACCATCGAGGAGTTCGGGCCGAACTTCGACGTTGTCTATCCGTCGAGCTCGATCCTCGCCGAGCCGCCGGTGGCGCTGGTCGACGCCAACGTCGACAAGCACGGCACGCGGGCCGCGGCCCAGGCCTACCTGGAGTTCCTCTACACGCCCGCCGCCCAGGACATCATCGGCAAGCACCACTTCCGGCCCCGGGACGCCGCGGCCCAGGCCAAGTACGCGGCGAGCTTCCAGTCCCTGCCGCTGGTCACCATCGACCAGGCGTTCGGCGGCTGGGCCAAGGCGCAGGCTGCGCACTTCGCCGACGGCGGCGTGTTCGACCAGATCTACAAGCCCACGTGACCGAGCCCCTCTCGATCCCGAGCGTGCTCGGGCCGGACCGGGGGCCCCACAGGGTCCTCGGGCGGTTCCGGCTGTCCAGGCTGGCCGAGCGGTCGATCCTGCCGGGCTTCCCGCTCGCGCTCGGGATCACGCTCGCCTACCTGGGCGTGATCGTGGTGCTGCCGCTCACCGCGCTGGCGGTGAAGCCGTGGGAGCTGGGCGTCTCCGGCGTCTGGGCGGCGCTGAGCGAGCCCCGGGTGGCGGCGGCGCTCAAGCTGTCCTTCGGCGTCTCCGCCCTGGCGGCGCTGGTGAACGCCCCGCTCGGCCTGCTCCTGGCCTGGACGCTCACCCGCTACGCCTTCCCGGGCCGGCGGCTGCTGGACGCGCTCGTGGACCTGCCGTTCGCCCTGCCGACCGCGGTGGCGGGCATTGCGCTCACCGCCATCTATGCCCCCACCGGTCCGCTCGGCGCCCAGTTCGCCAAGCTGGGGATCAAGACCGCCTATTCGCCGGTGGGGATCTTCATCGCGCTGGTCTTCATCGGCCTGCCGTTCGTGGTCCGCGCCATCCAGCCTGTGCTGCAGGACCTCGATCGCGAGGTCGAGGAGGCGGCCCAGACGCTCGGCGCCAACGACCTGCAGCGCATGGTGCATGTGGTGCTGCCGGCCGTGGCGCCGGCGATGATCAGCGGCGTCAGCCTGGCCTTCGCCCGGGCTGTCGGCGAGTACGGCTCGGTGGTGTTCATCGCCGGCAACATGCCGCTGAAGACCGAGATCGCGCCGCTGCTGATCGTCATCAAGCTGGAGCAGTACGACTACGCCGGCGCCGCGGCCGTCGGCCTGGCCATGGTCGCGATTTCGTTCGGCGCCCTGGTGGTGATCAACGCCGCGCAGGTGTTCCTGGCCGGACGGGGGCGGCGATGAGCAACGCCAACGGGAGCGTTCGCCTGCCGGGGCTGGCGCCGCTGTTCGTGACCGCCTCTGTGGCGGTCATGGGCGTGCTGGTGCTGCTGCCGCTCTACACCGTCTTCCACGACGCCTTCTCGAAGGGCGTGGGGGCCTATCTGGCGGCGATCCGCGAGCCGGACGCGCTGGCGGCCATCCGGCTGACCCTGACGGTGGCGGCGATCTCGGTGCCGCTCAACGCCGTCTTCGGCGTGGCGGCGGCCTGGGCGGTGACCAAGTTCGAGTTCCGGGGAAAGAGCTTCCTGCTCACCCTGATCGACCTGCCGTTCTCGATCTCGCCGGTGGTCTCGGGCCTGGTCTGGGTGCTGCTGTTCGGCGCCCAGGGCTGGTTCGGCGCCTGGCTGATCGAGCACGACGTCAAGATCATCTTCGCCACCTCGGGCCTGGTGCTGGCGACGGTGCTGGTCACCCTGCCGTTCGTGGCGCGCGAGCTGATCCCGCTGATGCAGGACCAGGGCTCGGACGAGGAGGCGGCGGCGCTGACGCTCGGGGCCGGCGGCTTCACCACCTTCTTCCGGATCACCCTGCCCAACATCAAGTGGGCGCTGCTCTACGGCGTCCTGCTCTGCAATGCGCGGGCGATGGGGGAGTTCGGCGCGGTCTCGGTGGTCTCGGGCCACATCCGCGGCCAGACCACCACCCTGCCGCTGCACGTCGAGGTTCTCTACAATGACTATGACTTCGTCGGCGCCTTCGCGGCCGCCAGCCTCCTGGCCAGCCTCGGGCTCGTCACCCTGGTCCTCAAGACCCTCCTCGAATGGCGGTACTCCGGTGAACTTGCAGCCAGCCGCCGACACTAGCCCGCTGTCACTGGAGATCCGCGGGGTCTCCAAGTCCTTCGGCCGCTTCCCGGCGCTGAAGGGCGTGTCGCTGCAGGCCAGGGACAAGGAGTTCCTGGCCCTGCTCGGCCCCTCGGGCTCGGGCAAGACCACGCTGCTGCGCGTGCTGGCGGGGCTGGAGCAGCCGGACGCCGGCGAGGTGAGCTTCGGCGGCGAGGACTTCCTGTCCCTGCCGGTGCGCAAGCGGCGGGTGGGGATGGTGTTCCAGCACTACGCCCTGTTCCGCCACATGACGGTGGCCCAGAACATCGCGTTCGGGCTGACGGTGCGGCCGCGGCGCGAGCGGCCGGGCAAGGCCGAGGTGGCCGAGCGGGTGCGCGACCTGCTCTCGCTCGTGCAGCTCGAGGGCCTCGACAAGCGCTATCCGGCGCAGCTCTCCGGCGGCCAGCGGCAGCGGGTGGCGCTGGCCCGGGCGCTGGCCATCGAGCCGCGGATGCTGCTGCTGGACGAGCCGTTCGGGGCGCTCGACGCCCAGGTGCGCCGGGAGCTGCGGCGGTGGCTGCGCGAGCTGCACGAGCGGACCGGCGTGACCACGGTCTTCGTCACCCACGACCAGGAGGAGGCGCTCGACCTCGCCGACCGGGTGGCGATCCTGAAGGATGGCGAGCTCGTCCAGCTCGGCACGCCCAACGAGGTCTATGAGGATCCGGCGACGCCCTTCGTCTACGACTTCCTGGGCGCGGCCTGCCGGCTGCCGGGCCGTGTGGACAGCGGCCGCCTGCTGGTCGCGGACTGGGAGACCCAGGCTCCGAAAGGCGCGGGAGATGGCGCGGTGGAGGTCTTCTTCCGCCCCGACGAGGTGGCCTTCGCGCCCCTGGACGGCGCCGGGCTCGCCGCGGAGGTGCGCGCCGTCGCCCAGCGCGGTCCCGACGTGCGCATAGAGTGCGCCATCGAGGGCCAGGTCTTCGAGCTGGAGGCGCACGGACCCACCATGCCGGCCGGGGTCGCCCCCGGCCTGGCGGTGCGGGTCAAGCCCATGCGGCCGCGAGTCTATCCCGCGGGCTGAGCCCTACTGGACGATCCAGTCGCCGGCCCCGAGCGAGGCCGGGGCGACGCCGTTCAGGGTGGTGATCGTCACCGGCCACTGACCGCTCTGGTTCGGGCCGTCGAGGTCGACCAGCACCCGCGTGCCGCCGTCCACCGCCTCGAGCAGGATCCAGCGGTCGGCCACCGGATTGGTCCCGGCGTAGGAGGTCTGGTCGAAGATGGCCCTGAGGTCGATCTTGTCGGTCCCCGGCGCGAAGTCGGTGATCCGGCCGGCGTTCCACGGCGCATTGGCGAAGACGAAGCGGTCGGCCCCGCCGGCGCCGGTGAGCTGGTCCGGGCCCTGGCCGGCGTTGAGGGTGTCGTTCCCCGCGCCGCCGGTGAGGGTGTCGCCGTACCGGGTGGAGGTGAGGACCTGGCCGCCAGTGGGCGGCGGCGGGGTTCCGGCGTCGTCGTTGGTGATGGTGCCGATACCCGGATTTCCGGTGACGGCGCCCTGCTGCAGGACGACCTGGAAGGTTTCGTCCGCCTCGGCCACACCGTCCCCCTTCACCCGGATCAGAGCGGTGGCCGAGCTCTGGCCGTCGGAGAACCGCAGCACCCCGCCCGAGCTCCAGAAATCGTCCGCCGAGGTCGGGTTCGAGCCGACGCCGACCGTGGTGTAGTCGATCGAGATCGGGCCAGCCGTCGAGCCGTTGCGCACGACAGTGAACAGGTACTCGGTGGCGCCGCCGCCGTTCCCCTCCGGATGAACGACGCTGGTGGTGGCGAAGCTGAAGGTGACGCTCCCGCCCGGCGGCGGCGTGGACCCGCCGCCCGCGAGCTGGGACCAGGTGACCGGCGTGGTCACCCCCTGCAGGTTGATGATGTAGTTGCCCCACTGCTGGGCGGTCCCCGCGCCGTCGCGGTCGAACAGCACCTTGGTCCCGCTCGAGTCGGTGAGCAGGGTGACGTACTTGTCCGCGACCGGGTCGGAGCCGGTGTAGCCCGAGGCCTGGAAGAGGGCCGAGAGGTCGAGCTTGTCGGTCCCCACCACGAAGTCGGTGACGGTGGCGGGCGACCAGGGCTCCTTGCCCCAGACGAAGCGGTCGGCGCCCGCGCCGCCGGTGAGTACGTCGGCGCCCTGGCTGGCGTTGATGGTGTCGTCGCCGGAGCCGGCGGTCACCGTCGAGCCGGGGCCGGGCGAGGTGTAGACCTGGCCCGCCCCGGTCGGCGGCGGGGAGCTCGTGTCGTCGTTGGTGATCGTGCCGGTGGCGCTCGCGGTCCCCAGGGTAGTCCCGGACGAGGGGCCCGAAAGGGTGACGGTGAAGGCTTCGGCGCTTTCCACCGTGGTGTCGCCCGCGACGTTGACCACGATGGTCTTGGACGTCTCGCCGGCCGCGAAGGTCACCGTGCCGGAGGGCAGGGCGCCTGTGGCGAAGTCGGCGCCGTTCGCTGGGTTGGCGCCCGAGCCGGACACGCTCCAGTTCACGGTCGAGGCGCCGGTGGTGGTTCCTGTCCTCGCGAGGGTGAAGCTGAAGGCGGTGGCGCCGGTGTTCCCCTCCGCGAGGGAGAGCGTCGTGGTGGTGAAGCCGACCTGGGCCGAGCCGGACGGCGGCGGGGTGGTGGAGCCGCCGCCCGAGAGCTGGGCCCAGGTGACCGGCGTCGTCACGCCCTGCAGGTTGATGACGTAGTTGCCCCACTGCTGGGCCGTGCCGGTCCCGTCGCGGTCGAACAGCACCTTGGTGCCGTTCTGGTCGGTCAGGAGGGTGATGTACTTGTCCGCGACCGGATCGGCGCCGGCGTAGCCGGAAGCCTGGAAAAGGGCCGAGAGGTCGAGCCGGTCGGTTCCGACGGCGAAGTCGGTGACGGTGGCCGGCGACCAGGGCTCGCGGGCCCAGGCGAACTTGTCGGCCCCGGCGCCGCCGGTGAGCACGTCGGCGCCCTGGCTGGCGTTCAGGGTGTCGTCGCCGGCGCCGCCGGTGAGCGTCGAGCCCGGGCCTGGCGAGTTGATCACCTGGCCGCCGCCGGTGGGCGGCGGGGTGGAGCCGTCGTCGTTGGTGATCAGGCCCCCGGCGGTGGCGGTCCCGAGGTTGGCGCCGCTGGCGCCGGACAGGGTCACCGTGAAGGCCTCGTCGGCCTCGCCGGTGGTGTCGCCGGCCACCTGGACGGTGATGGTCTTGCTGGTCTCGCCGGCGGCGAAGGTGAGGGTCCCGGACGGCAGGGTTCCGTTCTGGAAGTCGGCGGCCGCCGCGGGATTGGAGCCGGAGCCGGAGACGGTCCAGTTGACGGACGACGTCCCGGTGGTCGAGCCCGTGCGCGTCACCGTGTAGGCGAAGGCGGTGAGGCCGGAATTCCCCTCCGCGTGGGTGACCGAGCTGGTGGTGAAGCCCACCTGGGTGGTGGGCGGCGGCGGGGTCCCGCCGGTGTCGTCGTTGGTGACGAAGCCGGTGGCGGTGGCCTGGCCGAGCTTGGCGCCCACCGGGTTCACGAGGGTGATCAGGAACTCCTCGTCGCCCTCCTTGACCGCGTCGCCCTGCACCCAGACCTGCACATAGGCGGTGGTCTGGTTGATCTCGAAGGTCACGACGCCGGAGGGCAGGACGCCGCCCTCGAAGTCGTTGGCGTCGGTGGGGTTGGCGCCCTGGCCGCGCACGGTCCAGCCGACGGTGGACTTCTGGCTCTGGTCCCAGTCGCGGGTGAGGGTGAAGGTGTAGAGCGTGCCGCCCGAGTTGCCCTCGGTATGGGTCACGCCGGCCATCGGCCCGACGGAGATCACCGCGTCCACGCCACGGGGCGGGTTGATCATGTCGTAGAGCTGCTGCTGGCCGGACGCCGTGGTGGCGATCAGCTCGCCGGTGGCGGTGACGCCGGTCAGGTCGCCGGCGAGCTGCCGGGCGGGGCCGTACCAGCCCTCTCCGTCGTAGGCGAAGGCGTCGTAGCCGCGGCCCATCACCGTGCCGCCGGGCGCGTCCCAGCTGGCCGCGAAGCCGCCGTTCTTGGTGGCGATGACGTCGATGTCGCCGGTGGACGGGCCGAGCTCGTGGCGGACGAAGGTGTTCTTGACGGGGTCGAAGACCATCACCCAGGCCGCCTTGCCGGCGCCGTCGGGCATCATGTAGGCCAGCGCCACCTTGCCGTCGGTGAGCCAGGTCCCCGTGCCCGTGAAGGCGCTCGAGGAGCCGGCCATCAGCGGCGTGGCGGTCCCGAGGGTGGAGCCGTTGGAGACCGCGCCGAACACCGCCCCGGAGTCCTCCCAGATCACGAAGGTCTCGCCGGGCGGGAGCGTCGTGGGCTTGGCGCCGTAGACGGCGATCTTCGAGGTGGTCACCGCCTGGCCGGTGTCCTCGAAGGTCACCGGGACATTGGTCTGGCCGCTGGTCGCGCCGCCGTCGGCGCGCAGGGTGGCGGCGGGCGGCTCGGGCTCGCCGCGCTCGATGACGGTGGAGCCGTCGGCCAGGGCGTAGGCGCGGACATAGTCCACCTTCATCTCGGCCGGGAACTGCAGGGAGTTGGGCTCGCCGCCCCAGCCGCCCACCGCCATGTTGACGATGAGCGCCATCGGGTGGGTCCAGTTGGCCGGGGTGTCCGACTGCAGGACCGCGACGCCATCGAAGTAGAAGGTGACGGTCGTGGGCGTCCACAGCATGCCGTAGCTGTGGTAGCCGGTCGGGTCGATCTTATAGGCGTTGTCGTAGAGGTTGGTGTCGCCGCCCCAGGCGCGGCGGTAGTCGACGTGCGGCGTGGCCGCCAGCCCCTCCATGATATCGGCCTCGGTCTGGGCGACGTAAGGAGTGGGCATCATCCAGAAGGCAGGCCAGGCGCCGTGGGCGGTCGGCAGTTCGGCGCGCATCTCGAAGTAGCCGTACTTCTGCTCGAACATGCCCATGGTGTTGAGCATCCCCGACGAATACTCGCGGCCCCAGGCGGCCTCGCGGTCCTCGTCCAGCAGACGCTCGGCCTTGATGGTCAGGATCCCGCCGGAGACCGCGTGCGGGGTGTAGTGGTCGAGCTGCCGCTCGCCCTGACCGTAGAAGTGGTCGGTGGTGTAGACCTGCCGCTCGCCGTTGGAGGTGAGGGTGTAGGCCCACTCGTCCTTCAGGTTGTTGCCGAAGTCGGCGCGCCAGATGCCGGTCTGCAGGGAGTGGTCGTAGATCTGCAGGGTGTTGAATTCGTCGGAGAAGGTCAGCGCCCCGAGCTTGGACGTGTCGAGCGGCAGCAGGAACTGCCGGTCCTGGAAGCCCGCCAGGGTTTCGTCCCGGAAGGTCAGGGTCTCGCTCGCCGACAGCCGCAGGACGACGTCGGCGCCCTGCTGGGTCATGGCCTGGCGGATCTGGTCGGCCGTGTTCAGGCCGTAGCCCCAGAGCTGGAGCTGGGAGTTGCCGTTCCAGTTGTAGATGACGTCCGAGCCTTCGCCCGCCCGCACCACGAAGGTGGTCTTGGACGTGGCGCCGCCCACCAGCACGTCGTCCCCGCCGGCGCCGTAGATCCAGTGGGTTTCGTTGTCGACGATGATCAGGTTTCCGAGGCCGTTCCCGACCGCGTAGTTGAAGGCGCCGTTGACCTGCAGGTTCTCGACGTTCGCCGCGAGCTGGATCGAGGTCCAGCCGATCTGGGTGTCGACGCCGCCGCCCGCCTGTTCGACGACCCGATCCTTCGGGTCGGTGATCCAGTGGCGGTTGTCGCGGTTGTTGCCGATCAGGAGGTCGCCGCCGCCCTCGCCCGAAAGGGAGGAATTCCCCGCGGGCGCATTGATCGTCTCGTTACCCGCGGCAGTGCCAGCGACACGCGCCTCTTCGGCCGCGCTCTCCGGCATCGCAACACCGCGCGAGTTGTAATAGGTCATCCACCAGCTCCCAAAGATACGGTCGCGACAACTCGCGACCGGGGTTCGGGTTCAATGAAGTTCCCGTGCGGGGCAGACCGGGGATTCAATTTGTGGTTTTGCGGAGACATTGAAGCGCGACTGTAGAGCTACAGCAGAGCTCTGCCGTTGACTGCGTGCGGAGACCGCGGCGCCGGCGTCAAAGCTCATGCTCGCCCGCGCCCTGTGGGTAATTTCTAGTCCAGGTGGAACCGCGCGCTTTGCACCTGCGTTCGTCTCCCGCAATGTCGGGAAGTCCACTTATGGAAATCGGTGATCTTCCGCCCCGCCAGCGGGCCACCCGCTATAAGGACCTTGCGCAGGCCCAGCGCGAGCTCGCCGACGCGTGCGACCTTCCCGAAATCCGCGCCACCCATCTGGAGCTCGCCGCCATGTGGGCCCGCCTGGCCGAGGAGGCCGAGCGTCACGCGGATACGCCCCGCCCGGGAGACGCCGACGAGAGTGCGGCGCCGGCCGCCTGAGCCCCTGAATCCTTTCGCCCCCTTCCGCGTTAGGAGGGCAGGAGGATCTGCCCCATGCCACAATCCGCCGCCCTGCAGCGCCGCTTCTCCGTCCACGGCGTGGACGAGGCGCCGTCCCGCGGCCACCAGGTGGAGGGGGTGAGCTTCGAGGACGCCGCCCTGCACTTCCTGGAGGAGTGTCACCCGTCGGCCGACGCGGACGAGGAAGTCGCGCTCTTCGTGGAGGACTGCGAGACGGGAGAGCGGCAGTGCTTCCGCATCGATCTGGCCACCGGCGAGACGGCCCCCTGCGACTGAGCTAGGGCCGCCGCGCGTTCATCTCGTCGCCGGCGTCGCGCGGCAGGCGTACGAACCACAGCGCCGACACCAGGGTGATCGCCCCCACGATCGGGAAGGCGGGCGAGACCGCCTGCCAGGTGAGCGTCGCATCGCCGCGGGCCCGCATCAGGAAATGCAGCAGGGCCGCGGCCAGGCCGATGCCGATCGACTGCACGAGCTGCTGCACCATCGAGGCGGTGGTGGAGGCGCGGCTCATCCGGTCCTGGCCCACCTCGGCATAGGCCATGCCGTTCAGGCTGGTGAACTGCAGGGAACGGAAGAAGCCGCCCACCGCCAGAACGCTCATGATGATCCAGTGCGGCGTGCCGGGGCGGAACAGGCCGTAGGCGGCGAAGCTGGCCGCCACGACGAGGGCGTTGGCCAGAAGCACCGTGCGGAAGCCGAAACGGCGCAGGATCGGCGGCGCCGTGGTCTTCATCAGCAGCGCGCCCACCGCGGAGATGAAGGTCATGGTCCCGGCCGCGAAGGCGGAGAGGCCGAAGCCCACCTGCAGCAGCATGGCCAGCAGGAAGGGATTGGCGCCCATGGCCACCCGCATGAAGGCCCCGCCCACCGTCGCGGCCTGGAAGGTGGGCAGGCGGAAGATGGAGAGATCGATGATGGCGTGCGGGTTGCCGCGGGCGTGGCGCCAGTAGAGGCCGAGGCTCAGGAACCCGCCGATGAACAGGCCGGCGACGACGCCTGGCGGCAGGAAGCTGCGGCCGAGGTTCTCGAAGCCGAAGATCAGGGCGGCCAGCCCCACGCCGGTCAGCAGGATGCCCAGCCCGTCGATCGGCGAGACCGCCTGCTCCTTCACGTTCGGCACGAAGGCGCGGACGAGGGCGACGCCCGCGATGGCCACCGGCAGGTTCATGAAGAAGATCCACCGCCAGTCGGCGAAGGTGACGATGGCGCCGCCGATCACCGGCCCGATCACCGGCCCCAGCAGCGCGGGCATGGTCAGGACCGACATGGCGCCCACCAGTTCGGACTTCGGCGTGGTGCGCAGGAGCACGAGCCGGCCCACGGGTCCCATCATCGCCCCGGCCATCCCCTGCAGGAACCGGGCGGCCAGCAGCTGCGGGAGGGTCTGGGCGAAGCCGCAGGCCGCCGAGGACAGGGCGTAGAGCACCATGGCCGCCATGAAGATGCGCTTGGCCCCGAAGCGGTCCGCAGCCCAGCCGGACACCGGCAGGAAGACCGCGGAGGCCAGCAGGTACATGGTGATGGCGAGGTTCAGCCTGAGCGGATCGACGCCGAACGCCTCGGCCATGGCGGGCAGGGCGTTGGTGATCACCGTGGCGTTCAGGGTCTGCATCAGGAGCCCTGAGCCGATGATCGCCGGGACGATCCAGCCGCGCCGCAGGGCGTGGGCGCCAGCGGCCGGCTCCAGGGCCTGGGCGGGGGGTTCGGGCGTGTCGTCGGGTTCGCTCACCCCCTGGCTGTAGGCGCCGCGGCGGAGCCGAGCAAGCGCGACCCTAGGAACGTCTCTGCTGCTGGCCTTGTTTTCACATTTGAGAGTTCAATCCGAGGGTTAAGCAATGTCTTCCGTCGAAAGCCGGCGCGGCGCGGCCGTGGCCGAGATGGATATGCTGCGCGCCGAGGTCCGCGCGGTCGGCCGGCGGCTGACCCGCGAGCAGATGCTGGAGCTTGCGGAGATCCTGGAAGAGATGGCCGGCGGCGCGAGCGAAGAGGCGCGCTCCTGGCGTCCCGAGGAGGCCTCGCCGCGGTAGGGCGCGGGGCTTAGTGGCCGGTGGGGTTTCCGCTCCTGTCGGCGTCGTCCTCCGGCGGGCGGGCGTCCCACACCGAGGGGCTCTGGGCGGCGACGGCCACGTCCGCGATCGGAGGCCCGTCCTGCGGCGGCTCCTTGCCGGCCCGGTCGAGCTGGGGCGCAAGGGGGTGATCGGGCTTCTCGTTGTGGCGGACGCTGACCAGGTGATCCGGCGCCGGCTCGAAATGCACGTCCTCGCGCCGGCTGCCGTGGGCGACCTGGCCGCTCTCGGTGGCGTCGCCGGCGAGGGGGATGCCCGCCTGGCGGTTCAGTTCGGGGGAATTGTCGTTGCTCATGCTCGCCTCCGCCCCGACAAGCGGCCGGGGCGGGGCGAGGTTCCGGTGAGCTAGAGGACGCCCAGCATCTCGGCCACCAGCGGGTGGCGGACGATGTCCTGCTCGGCGAGGCGGACCACGGCGATGTTGCCCACCTGCTCGAGCTTCGTGGCGACGGGCCCGAGGCCGGAGAGCTCCGGGAGCAGGTCGGACTGGTTCGGGTCGCCGGTGACGACCATGGTGGAATGCCAGCCCAGGCGGGTCAGCAGCATCTTCAGCTGGACGTAGGTGCAGTTCTGCGCCTCGTCGATCACCACGAAGGCGTTGTTGAGCGTGCGCCCGCGCATGAAGCCCACCGGCGCGATCTCGATGGCGCCCTCGGCCATCAAGGCGCGGACCCGCTTCATGGACAGCCGGTCGGACAGCGCGTCGTAGAGCGGGCGCAGGTAGGGGGCGAGCTTGTCCTCCGCGTCGCCGGGCAGGAAGCCGATCGACTCGCCGGCCTCCACCGCGGGGCGGGACAGCACGATGCGGCCGACGCGGCCGCTCTCCAGGGCCTCCACCGCCTTGGCGATGGCCAGGTAGGTCTTGCCGGTGCCGGCCGGGCCCAGCGCCATGACCAGGTTCTTCGCGTCGATCGCCTTGATCAGCTGCTCCTGGCCGGGCGACTTGGCCTTGATGGTCTTCAGGTAGCCCTGGTCGCGGTCGTCGTTGGCGCCGCCGCTGTGCCCAAGCGGCGTCCAGCCCCGATCGAGCGGCAGCCGGCGCACCTTATCGTCGCCTTCGAACTGACCGGCGTCGAACGCGCCTTCGCGCAGCTGTCGCTTCAGGGCTCGCTTGCTCATCAAGGCCTCCTATCGGGGCATGAAAAAAGGGCGTCCCTGCGTGGGAGCGCCCTTGGACATCGTGGAAGAGGAACGGAAGCGGCGGCGTCGTGCGGGGCCCGGGGGCCCGGCTTGAGGCTCAGGTCCGGGCGGCTCCGCCCGTGAGAACGACCAACTCGGCGCCATCTACTCCGTCCAGCGCGAGGCACGGACCGATCCTCGGTCCGCGGCGGATGCGGGAAGGCCTTCGCCTCCTCGAATCGCCTGACTAGAATGATCGTAGCGTGGTTTCCCAACCGTTAAACGGACCGTTTGTCGCAAGAATCGAGGAGTCGGATGGCTGTCTACAACTTGGGCAATGTGACGCCTGAATTACCGAACGATGACGAATACTGGATAGCGCCCAACGCCGCCGTGATAGGTCGGGTGATTCTCAAGAAGAACGCGTCCGTCTGGTGGGGCGCAACCCTGCGTGGCGACAACGACCCGATCATCATCGGGGAGGGCTCCAACGTGCAGGACGGCTCGGTCCTGCACACCGACGAGGGCTCGCCCCTGACCATCGGCGCCAACGTCACGGTGGGCCACCTGGTGATGCTCCACGGCTGCACGATCGGCGACAACACCCTGGTCGGGATCGGCTCCATCGTCCTGAACGGCGCGAAGATCGGGAAGAACTGCCTGATCGGCGCCAACTGCCTGATCACCGAAGGCAAGGAGATCCCGGACAACTCGCTCGTCATGGGCGCGCCGGGCAAGGTGGTGCGCGAGCTCACCGACCAGCAGGCGATGATGATGGCCGCCGGCTCGCACCATTATGTGGAGAACTGGAAGCGTTACCGGCGGGAGCTCTCGCCCCGCTAGGCGGCCGCCAGTCGAACGAACCACGGAAGACACGGAATACACGGACGCCGCCCGACCCGCGGAGCCCTTCCGTGTGGTCCGTGTATTCCGTGGTTTCTCTACTCCTCCTCGCCGGTCTCGTCGCCGATGGCCTCCTCGACCAGACGGCGCCAGACGGGGTCGCTCTCGTCGACGAGGTCGACGTCGTCGAGCAGGGCCACGGCGCCCGCGCCGTCCGGCAGGATCAGGCCGAGCACCTCCATGGTCTCGCCCTCGTCGGTCTCGTGCGCCTCGGCCTGGACGGCGACGGCGGCCTGTTCGCCGTCGTCCTCGCTCCACCAGATGACCGGCTGCGGCAGCTCCATCTCGATGGGGCGCGCGCCCTCGGTGTCGCCGAGCGCGAAGATCGCCGCCCGCCGCTGGACGTCCTCCAGGGTGGCGACAGCGCCTGAGAAGGCGCGCAGCCTGCGCCAGTCGTCGACGTCGAAGCCGCCGTCCTCGAAATCGTCCTCGTCGGCCATCGGGGGCTCCTTCCGCTGTTGACGGACGCTGCGGCGCCTGCGGAGCGTCCTCCTATAGAAAAGACAGGAGGGCGCCATGGCCTATGAATTCATCAAGGTGGAGCGGGACGGCCCGGTCACCATCTTCACCCTGAACCGGCCGGAGGTGATGAACGCCCTGCATTCGCCGGCGCACTTCGAGCTGCACGAGGCCTTCGACGCCTTCGCCGCCGACCCGGAGCAGTGGGTCGGCATCGTCAACGGGGCGGGGGACCGCGCCTTCTCGGCCGGCAACGACCTGAAGCACCAGGCCGGCGGCGGGGAGATGAAGAGCCCGCCCTCCGGCTTCGCGGGCCTGACCTCGCGCTTCGACCTGACGAAGCCGCTGATCGCGGCGGTGAACGGGGTGGCCATGGGCGGCGGGTTCGAGATCGCGCTCGCCTGCGACATCATCATCGCCTCGGAAGCCGCGACCTTCGCCCTGCCGGAGCCGCGGGTGGGCCTCGCCGCCCTGGCCGGCGGCCTGCACCGCCTGCCGCGGGCGATCGGGACCAAGCGGGCCATGGGCATGATCCTCACCGGCCGCCGGGTCTCGGCGGCGGAGGGGAGGGAGCTGGGTTTCGTCAACGAGGTGACCGCGCCGCAGGACCTGATGCGCACGGCTCGGGAATGGGCGGCGATGATCGCCGAGCTCTCGCCGATGTCGGTGCGGGCCTCCAAGGAGGCGGTCTACCGGGGCCTCGACGAGGCGACGCTCGAGGCGGCGATCCGGGGTCAGAACAAGTACCCGGCCGTGGCGGCGCTGTTCCGGTCGGAGGACTTCGTGGAGGGCCCGCTCGCCTTCGCGCAGAAGCGCAAGCCCGCGTGGAAAGGCCGCTGACCACGGCTTGTCCATGAGGGCCAATCTGGTCACATAGCCCGAGCGTGACCGGGGGGTGACATGGTCGATATGGACGCCGTGGGCGGCGCGGCGACGGCGGGACTGATGGCGGGCGCCATCGAGAAGCCGACCGGCCAGGCCGGCGAACGCCACCACCTCTGCTCCGACTGCGGGGCGGAGGTCTCCGGCCGGTTCTGCTCGAACTGCGGCCAGCCGGCGCACGTGCACCGCTCGCTCCTGCACCTGGGCGAGGAGCTGCTGCACGGGGTGATGCACTTCGACGGGCGGGTGTGGCGGACGCTTCCGCTGCTGCTGTTCCGGCCGGGCCGACTGACGCGCGAGTGGGTGCACGGCCGGCGCACGCGCTACGTCTCGCCGCTGGCGATGTTCCTGTTCACCGTCTTCGTCATGTTCATGGGCCTGAGCTACATGCCCGGGACGCCCGACAGCTCGGTGACCGGCCAGCAGATCACCGCCGGCGCGGAGCTGGCGCGGCGGTCGAGCGAGGTGGCCATGGCCGAGCAGGCGCTGGAGCGGGCCACGCCCGCCGAGCGGCCCACGGCCGAGGCGCGGGTGAAGGCCGCCGAGGCGAAGCTGCAGGAAGTCAGCAAGCTGGTCGGCAACGTGCGGGTGGCGACGCCCGAGACGGTGATCGAGAAGGCGCCGCAGGACGGCGACTGGAAGGCCGAGCTGGCGGAGAACGCGCGCACCGGCGGCCTGAACCTCAACCTCGGCAACGAGAAGCTCGAGAAGAAGCTGATCAAGAAGCTCGAGAACCCGGAGCTGGCGATCTACAAGCTGCAGCAGAGCTTCTACAAATTCTCCTTCCTGCTGGTCCCGATCTCAATCCCGTTCGTGGCCCTGCTGTTCCTGTGGAAGCGGGGGTTCACCCTCTACGACCACGGGGTCTTCGTCCTCTACTCGCTGACCTTCATGTCCATGCTGATCATGGCGGTGGTCGTCGCCATGCGGATCAGCGACGTGACCTCGGCGCTGGCCTGGACCGTCGCGCCGTTCATCGTGCCCGCGCACATGTATTTCCAGCTGAAGGGCGCCTACGGACTGAACTGGTTCTCGGCGGCCTGGCGGACCTGGTTCCTGCTGTGGTTCTGCGCCATCGCGCTCAGCCTGTTCGCGCTCGCCATACTTTACCTTGGGATGGCCTAGGGGCCGTGCGGCTTGCCAGAAGATGACGCCTGCGTCAGGTTCGCGGCCAACAACAAGCTTCGGGGAACAGACGCCGTGGAACGCTACGACTACATCATCATCGGGGCGGGCTCGGCCGGCTGCGTGCTGGCCAGCCGGCTGACGGAGGACGCCTCGAAGCGGGTGCTTCTGATCGAGGCCGGCGGCAAGGACGCCTCGATCCTGGTGAAGATGCCGGCCGGCGTGGGCCAGCTGATCGGAAAGCAGGGGCCGTTCAACTGGGGCTTCTGGACCGAGGAGGAGCCCAACCTGGACAACCGCCGGCTCTGGTGGCCGCGGGGCAAGGGCTGGGGCGGCTCCTCGTCGATCAACGGCATGATCTACATCCGCGGGCACGCGCGCGACTACGACCAGTGGCGGCAGATGGGCCTGCAGGGCTGGGGCTATGCGGACGTGCTGCCCTACTTCAAGCGCTCGGAGAGCTACGAGGGCGGGGCCGACCCCTGGCACGGGGACAAGGGGCCGCTGCGGGTCTCGAAGGCGAGCTCGCCCAACCCGATCTACAAGGCCAGCATCGAGGCGGGCCGGCAGGCGGGCTATCCGCTGACCGGCGACTTCAACGGCCACCAGCAGGAGGGCTTCGGGCCCTACCAGCTCACCATCCACGACGGCCAGCGCTGGAGCGCGGCCCGGGGCTACCTGCATCCGGCGCTGTCGCGGCCGAACCTGACCTGCCTTACCAACACCCGGACCACCCGCATCGTCGTGGAGAACGGCCGCGCCGTGGGCGTGGAGGTGATCGAGGGCAAGAAGCCGGCGCGGACCATCCATGCCGACGCCGAGGTCCTGCTCTGCGCGGGCGCGGTGCAGTCGCCGCACATCCTGCAGCTTTCCGGCATCGGCGACGGCGAGGAGCTGTCGCGGCACGGGGTGAAGGTGGTCCACGAGCTGAGGGGCGTGGGCGCCAACCTGCAGGACCACCTGGACGTCTGCCTGAGCTGGGAGTGCCCTCAGCCGATCACCGTCTATTCCATGCGCAAGGGCCTGGTGAAGACGCTGGGCGTGGGCCTCTCCTACATGCTGTTCGGCAAGGGCATCGGCCGGCAGAACTTCCTGGAGAGCGGCGCCTTCCTGCGCTCCCGGCCCGACCTCGACCGGCCGGACCTGCAGATCCACACGGTGCTGGCGATCATGCAGGACCACGGAAAGGTGCAGGTGGCCAAGGACGGCTTCACCTTCCACGTCTGCCAGCTGCGGCCCGAGAGCCGCGGGAAAGTGGGGCTGAAGAGCGCCGACCCGCTGGCCGATCCGGCGATCTTCGCCAACTACCTCTCCGCCGAGGAGGACCGCCGCGCGGTCCGCGAGGGCGTGAAGATGATGCGCGAGGTGGCCGCCCAGGCCGCGCTCGATCCCTACCGCGGGGCCGAGTACGCGCCGGGCGAGGCGGTGAGGACCGACGCGGAGATCGACGCCTGGATCCGCCGCTCCGCCGAGACGATCTACCACCCGGTGGGCACCTGCCGCATGGGCGCCGCCGGCGATCCCATGGCGGTGGTGGACGCCGAGTGCCGGGTGCAGGGGCTGAAGGGTCTGCGGGTGGTGGACGCCTCGGTCATGCCGACGCTGGTGGGCGGCAACACCAATGCGCCGACGATCATGATCGCCGAGAAGATCTCCGACGCGATCCGCGGCCGCGCCTTCCTGGCTCCGGAGGACGCGCCGGTCTACGGCGACGAGGCCCAGGCGGCCTGAGCCGCCAAAAAGAGGGCCGGGGGGGGCGGCCTGAGCCGCCAAGAAGAGGAACGTCATGGCCGGCCTTGCGCCGGCCATCCCCGCTCACCGTGGCTTTGGGCTCGCCTGGAGAGACCGGTGATCAGGGATCCCCGGCGACCAGACCGGGGATGACGTCCAGTTGCCGTTGTCCGTCAGGCCACCTGCCGGCCGCCGATCGCGGCGAGGCGCACGCGCGGCGCCTCCTCGTTGGCGGCGCCCGGCCTCGTGAGGCGTCGGACGGAGAGCTCAAGCGCGGTGCGGCCCATCAGCCGGGCCACCATGGACGTGGGCTGGTAGAGGCCGAGGAAGCGGTCGGGTCCGCCGTCGTGCGCGACGAGCGGGGCGAACAGCACCTCCATGGGAAGGCTCGGCCCGTCGGTGAGGGCCTCAGTGGTGGCGACAAGCGGCTCGGGGCGGGCGCGGATCTCCTCCAGCGCGGTCTGCAGGCGCAGCCGGTCGCGCTCGGACCAGAGATCGAGGCCGTTGACGCCCCGCAGGTCGCAGCCGTGCAGGTCGCCCACGAAGCCGCCGGCCAGGCGCACCGGGTACCGCCCGCGGCCGTCGCGGCCGAGGATGAACACCTGCGGCATCAGCTGCCGGAAGTCGGCGGGCTGGACGCTGGCGCGGGAGGGCGCGCGGCCCTGGACGGCGCGGGCGGTCCAGTAATCGATCATCCGTTCCGTATTGGAATGGAACATGGTGAGGCGCTCGGCGCGGCCGGACGTGGCCGCACAGGGCTTGCAGGAAATCCGGCGCCAGCCTGCGATTGTGCCGGATCGGCACAGGCCTCCTACTTCGTCGCTGCGGCCGTGCTCGCCACCTGAGGCCGCGGCCGCACCATCAGCCGGTACGCACGCTCCTCGCGCAGGAAGGTCTGGGCCGCGCGCTGCACGTCGGCGGCGGTGACCTTCTCGGTGCCGGGGATCAGCTCGCGGATCATGTCCAGCCGCCGCGGGTCGGCCTGGCCGCCGCCGAGCTGGCCCAGCCAGTACTGGTTGGTCACCCGGGCCCGCTGGAAGCCTTCGAGGCGGGGCTTCTTGGCCCGGGCGAGCTCGTCCTCGCTGATGGGCTTCGCCTTCAGGTCTGCGGCGATCTTCTGCACGTCGGCGAAGAACTCCGACAGCTTCTCCGGCGGCACCTCGACCGACGCGGCGATGTAGCCCCAGCCGGTCCAGACCAGGCTGTGGTTGTAGCTGAGGGACGGGGAGTAAGTGGACCCCTGGGTCTCGCGCAGCTCCTCCATCAGGCGAAGGCGCATGACCTCGCCCAACACGGCGGTCTCACGGGCCCGCTGCGGGTTCTCCCAGAAGTCGGTGGTGGGCCAGCCGATGTAGCCGATCGCCTGGTCGGCGCGGCCCTTGTGGGTGAGCACCACCGGGTCCTTCGGCGCGGCGGGGAAGCGGACCTGGCGCTGGGCGTCGGGCACGGGCTTGGGATCGGGCCGCTTCGGCAGGGCGCCGAAGGTGGCGGCGACCGTCTCGATGGCCTGGTCCACGGTGACGTCGCCGACGATGACGACCTCGATGGGATCGTTCGCGAGATGCGGCGCGATCTGCGCCTGCAGCTGCTGCAGCTCGGCGCCGGCGATCTCCTCGCGGGTCGGGAAGGTCCAGCGCGGGTCACCCGAGTGCAGCAGGCCGCCCAGGTCGCGCTGCAGCACGCCCGAGGTGGTGGCCTCGTACTGGTCGTGGATCGTCCGCCCGGCCGCCTTCAGGCGCTGGAAGGCCTCGGCCCGCCAGCCCGGCTCGGACACGTAGGCGGCCAGCACCTGCAGCTGGGTGGGCAGGTCGTCGGTCCGGGTGCCGCCGGAGAGGACGAAGGCGTCGTCGCCGATGGAGAAGCTGGTCCCGTAGACCTTCGAGGCCAGGACGCGCTCCATGTCCTCGTTGCTGATCTTCTTCAGCCCCCCCTCGAGGAAGGCGCTGCCCGCCCAGCTCATGCTCTGGCGGTCCTTCGGCAGGTCGAGCATGCCGTCGCCGACATTGACGCGCACCAGCACCTCGTCGTCGCGGAAGGTCGTGGGCTTCACGCTCAGCCGCACGCCGTTCTCGAAGCGCACGAAGGTGGTCCCGAGGTCGGCGACCTCGCGGCGCTCGGCGACCTTGCCCGGCGCGCCGAAGGTCTCGTAGGGCCAGGCGATCTGGGCCGGGGCGGCCGGCGGGGTGACCGCCACCTGGCGGGAGGCCTCCAGCGCGGCGAGCACCGTCGTCTCCGCCCCCTCGATGGGCTGCGGCGTGGCCACGAAGACCAGCGGCCCGCCGCCTTCGAACGCCCGCTTCAGGGCGGCGGAGACCTCGGCGGCCTTCAGGTCCTTCACCGCGGCCTCGAACAGGGCGAGGTCCTCGGCGGGGCTGGTGACGACCAGGTCGTCGCCCAGGGCGCCCACGATCTCGCCGGCCAGGTCCGCAGGCCGGCGGGTGGCGGCGCCGGCGACGGCGGCCTTCAGCAGGGCGCGCATCTCCTCGATCTCGCGGTCGAGCTCGTCCTGGCGGACGCCGAACTGCACGGCCCGGCGCTGCTCGCGCTCCACGGCGGCCAGGGCCTGGCGCCAGCGGCTGGGCTCGGCGTTCACGGCGACCGTCGTCGTCTCCTGGCTGTCGAAGGTGTCACCCGCGTAGGCGCCGGCGGCGATGAACGGCGGATCGGCCGCGCGTGCGAGCGCCGAGAAGCGGCGGTTCAGGACGGAGAAGCCCAGGCGCTCCACCAGATCCCGGCGGCGGGTGGCCGCGGTGTCGGGGCGCTTCTCGGGCGGCTTAACCCAGGAGACCTGCATGCTGAGCGGCGCGCCGGGCTCGACCACGACCTTGGCCTCGGTCCGGCGCGGGCGCACGGCGCCGAGGTCGGGCTCCACCCCGGCGGGCCCGTCGGCCTTCCAGTCGGAGAAGCGAGCGCGGATCTTGGCCTCCATGGCCGCCACATCGAAGTCGCCGACGACGACCAGGACGGCCCGTTCGGGGCGGTACCAGCGCTGGTAGTAGTCGCGCAGCTGGCCGGCCGGCGCGGTCTTCAGGACCTCCACCTCGCCGATCGGATAGCGGGTGGGGACCCGCTGGCCCGGCATCAGGAACGCCAGCCGCTCCTTCAGCAGACGGTAGCCGGGGGTGTCGCGGGCGCGCTCTTCGGAGAGCACGATGCCGCGCTCGCGATCCACCGCGGCCTGGTCGATGGTGAGCTCGCCCGCCGCCTCGCGCATCAGCATCAGCGAGGTGTCCACCGTCTCGTCGTCCGTGCGGGGCAGGTCGAGCTTGTAGATGGTCTCGTCGAAACCGGTCGAGGCGTTGGTGTCCGCCCCGAAGGCGAGGCCCAGGCGCTCCAGGATCTTGATCATCTCGCCTTCCTTCACCCCCTTCGAGCCGTTGAAGGCCATGTGCTCGAGGAAGTGGGCGAGGCCCTGCTGGGCGTCCGTCTCCATCAGGGAGCCGGTGTCGAACCAGAGGCGGATGGCGGCCTGCTTCGGCGGGATGGTCTGGCGGCGGATGGCGTAGCGCATGCCGTTGGGCAGGGCGCCGAAGCGGATGTCGGCGTCCGCCTTCAGGTCGGACTTCGACTGCGGCCATTCGCCCGGCGCCAGCCTGAACGGCTGGGCCTGGGCGGTCGCCGGACGGGCGGCGGGGGCCTGGGCGAAGGCGGGGAGGGAGAGCGAAAGCGCGGCGGCGAGCGCGAGGCCCGCGCGCAGGGGACGGATCATCTAGAGGTCCTGGAAGCGTCCATCATGGAGATGGCGGCACCTTCTAGGAGCGGGGCGCCCGCCGCAAGGCCGGAACAAGGCGCCATCGCGCCCGCGGCGAAGAGCCCCTAAATGGGGACCATGAGCCTCCTCCACTTCGAAGAGTCCGCCGAAGGGCCCCGCTACACGCCGGAGCCGGAGTCCGGCCGCCGCGTGCGCGAGCCGGTGTTCAACAACGGCGCCTGGCCGGTGCTGGTCCTGGTGGGGGCGATCGTCGGCGGCTACGCCCTGCAGAGCCGGGTGGACGTCAATGTGATCGCGGCCGCCTTCGCCTTCACGCCCGACGCCTTCGAGACCGGGCGATGGTGGACGCTGGTCAGTTCGCTGTTCATCCACGGCAACTGGCCGCATGCGCTGATGAACGCGGCCTTCATCCTGGCCTTCGGCACGCCCGTGGCGCGGTACTTCGGCCTGGGCGCGGGCGGGGCGTTCTGGTTCTTCACCTTCTATCTGGCGTGCGGGATGCTCGCGAGCCTGCCCTTCGCGGCCGTGCATTCGGGCGAGGCGGTGGCCCTGATGGGCGCCTCGGGCGCGGCCTCGGGCCTCATGGGAGCGGCGGCCCGGCTGATCGCCGGCTACGGCCGTCCGGGCCCGATCCTGTCGCGGCCGGTGCTGGGCTTCGGCGCGGCGTGGGTGATCGTGAACCTGATCATGGCGGTGGTCGGAGCGGCCATGGTGCCGGGCGCCGGCGACGCGGCCATCGGCTGGGAGGCGCACCTGGCGGGCTTCGCCGCGGGCGTGCTGCTGATCGGCCTCATGGGGCGGCTGGCGCGCCGCGCCTAGCCGTCTTTCACGCGCGCGTGCATTGATTCCCCGGGCGATCGGGGTGACGGTGTTCTCCGAGGAAACGGGAGGAGACGCCGGATGCTGGTGTCACAGATCCTAAGGTCCAAGGGCGACCTGGTGTTCACCGCCAGGCCCGACGAGACGGTCGGCGAGGTGGCCGGACTGCTGAACACGCGGAAGGTAGGGGCGCTGGTGGTGCTCGACGCCGAGCGGGTGGCGGGCATCGTCTCCGAGCGCGACATCGTCCGCGCGGTGGCCGAGGGCGGGGCCGAGGCGCTGTCGCGGCCGGTCTCCAGCTGCATGACCAAGGACGTGCTGTACGCCGAGCCGGGCGAGACGGTGGACCAGTTGCTCTCCCGCATGACCGACCGCCGCATCCGCCACCTGCCGGTGTGCCGCAACGAGCGGCTGGTGGGCATCGTCTCCATCGGCGACCTGGTGAAGTCGAAGATCTCCGAGGTGGAGGCCGAGGCGGACGGCCTGAAGGCCTACATCGCGGCCAGCTAAGCCATACCCTCCCCTGGAGGGCTGAAGCGCCGACGGTGCGTCGGCGAGGGCGGAGGACCAGGCGTCCTCCGCCCGCTTTCGTTTCGGCGTTAGACGTTCTTGCTGTGTTCTTGAATTTCCCGCCGTCTGGTGGGAAGCTGAGTTGCGCCTCCTGCGAGGATTCCAGCTTCGATGTCCATCGAAGACCTGCCGATGAAAGCCGTGCGTCGCTCGGCCGGGATAGCGACGCTCGCGATGGCGGGGCTGGTGGCGGCCTGCTCGCCGCCTGACCAGGTGGCGGTGTACAACAACTCCGGGCAGTCGATCCTGCTCCGGCTCGCGCCGTCGCTCTACGGACCGCAGTGGTCGACGGAGATCGCGCCGGGCGAGCGGTCCCGCCACCTCAGCGAGAACATGGCGCCGCCCGGCCTGGTTATCGAGGTGGGCGGCTGCGTGCTCGGCTACGATCTGCCGCCGGTCGACGAGGACTACAGGACGGCGTCCGGCTCCCGGGCGCCGATCCACAGCATCCAGTGGAGCCCGACCTGACCGTGGTGCTGTTGCCGGCCAAGGCGGGACCGGCGCCGGTCGTCGCGGCCGGCCGCCTTCCGCTGCAGCGGCGGTATGGCTACCCGGTGCGTCCCCTGTTCAGGAAGTGCGGCGAGGCGGCCGGCTGGCTGCTGCGGACGCGGTGGGCGGAGAAGGCGACCTAGACGGCCGAGCGCAGGACGTCGGCCGCGGCGCCGGAGGCGGCGGCGTCGGCGAGGGTGTAGCCCTCGAGCACGTGGGCGGTGGCGTCGCGGGCGCGCAGCAGGGCCTCGCGCAGCGCGCAGAGGTCGCGGTCGGGGCAGTCGTCGCACTTGCGGTAGCCAAGCCTCGGGCTGACGCAGGGGGCGAGCGCCAGGGGACCGTCGATCACCCGGATCACCTCGGCGAA
>NZ_DATLJI010000016.1:0-777500 GCF_035539035.1 Phenylobacterium sp. | reverse complement strand
GACAGGGCCGGGCGGTTCTCGATCAGGTCGCCGATGGCCCAGGCCATCCGTTTCTCGTCGGTGGCGCGGTCGACGTCGTTGTCCGGGCACAGGATGTAGAAGTCGCCGCGGCCCAGGCTCTCCAGCATGAAGTCCACGACCTGATCGGCGGTCCAGGCGGCCGGCGGCTTCTGCTTGGCGCCGGTGATGCCGGTGAAGGTGAAGCCCGGGATCAGGAGGTGGGCGCTGATCGGGCAGCCGTCCGTGCTGCGCAGCTCGTGCTGCAGCGCCTCGGTATAGGCCTTCAGCGCGGCCTTGGAGACATTGTAGGCGGCGTTGCCCGGCGGGGTGGTGATCCCCTGCTTGGAGCCGGTGTTGATCACGAAGGCCGGGCGGCGGGCCTCCACCATCGCCGGCAGGAAGGCCTGCACCCCATTGATCACGCCCCAGAGGTTCACCTCCATGAGGCTGCGCCACGCGTCGAGGTTCTGCCAGGTCCCGCCGGGGTTCAGGCCGACGCCGGCGTTGTTCATCAGCACGCCCACGTGGCCGAAGTGCTGCAGGGTGAGGTCGCGCAGCCGCTGCAGGTCGGAGGCCTTGGCGACGTCGGTGGGCACGGCGGCCACGCGGCCGCCGGCCTCGCGGATCGACGTCTCGGCGGCGCGGAGCTTCTCGCCGGACAGGTCGGCCAGCACCACGGGCATGCCCATGGCGGCGAAGCGGCGCGCGGCCGCCAGGCCGATGCCGCTGGCCGCGCCGGTGATCACCGCGGCGCCGCCGCCTGTGAAGGGGGGAAGGTCGGTCTTGCTCATCGGCCCAGCCTAGCGCGGCGGCATGCGGATCGCGCCGTCCAATCGCACGGTCTCGCCGTTGAAATAGCCGTTGCGCAGCATGGTCAGCGCCAGGTCGGCGTACTCCTCCGGGTGGCCGAGGCGGCGCGGGAAGGGGACCGACCGCGTCAGGCCCTCGAAGATCTGCGGCGCGCGGTCCTTCACCCCCAGCATCGGCGGCGTCGCCATGATGCCCGGCAGGATGGTGTTGATCCGGATGCCGTCGCTGGAGAGGTCGCGGGCGATGGTGAGGGTCATGCCCTTGATCGCCGCCTTGGCGGCCGAATAGGCGACCTGGCCCACCTGGCCCTCCTCGGCGGCCACCGAGCCGGTGTTGACGATCGCGCCGCGCTCGCCGTCGGCGTTGGGCTCCAGAGTCGCCATGCCGGCCGCGCTCTTCACGATGCAGCGGAAGGTGCCGACGGTGTTCAGGCCCAGCACCCACTCGAAGTCGGCGACGTTGAACGGCTTGATCTCACCGGTCTGCTTGTCGCGGGAAATCGTCTTGCCGCCCCGGCCGCCGCCGGCGCAGTTGACCAGGATACGCTCCTGGCCGTGGGCGGCGCGGGCCTTGGCGAAGCCCGCGTCGACGGACGCCTCGTCCATGACATTGACCTCGCAGTAGAGGGCGCCGATCGCCTCGGCGGTTCTGGCCCCGTTCTCGCGGTTGAGGTCGAAGATCGCGACCTTCACGCCAAGGTCGCGCAGCGCGGTGGCGGTGGCCCGGCCCAGGCCGGACGCCCCGCCGGTGACCACGGCGGCGACGGAGCTGTCGAGTTTCATCTTGCCGTTTCTCCCTGTGAACCTTTGCCCTGCGGCATAGCACGCGCTCAGCCTTCCCCTGCGGCCGGAGGGCGCCCTAACGGCGCCTGCAGTTGGGGTTATGGTCGGCGCAGTTTTTGATTTGTGAGACCGGACGGAGAGACCGAATGGCGGATTTCGGCGGCGACGTGGAGCTCGAGGCGTTCCGGGCGGAGGCGCGCGCCTGGCTCGACGAGAACTTCCCCAAGAGCCTGAAGGGCCAGGCCGGCCTGGCCATGGCGATGATGGAAGGGCTGAAGCCCACCGGCGACCTGGCGCTCTGGAAGGAGCGGATGGGCGCGAAGGGCTGGGGCACGCCAACCTGGCCGACGGAGTACGGCGGCGGCGGCCTGTCGACCGCCCAGGCCCGTGTGCTGCAGCAGGAGATGGGCCGGGCCGGCGCGTTCAACCCGCTGACCTTCGGCATGGGCGTGACCATGATCGGCCCGACCATCCTCGACTACGGCACGGACGAGCAGAAGAAGAAGCACATCCCGCCGATCGTGCGCGGCGACGTGCGCTGGTGCGTCGGCTACTCCGAGCCCAACGCCGGCTCCGACCTCGCCAGCCTGCAGATGCGCTGCGAGGACGCGGGCGACCACTGGAAGATCAACGGCCAGAAGACGTGGACCAGCGGGGCCCAGTGGTCCGACTGGTGCGGCGCGCTGGTGCGGACCGATCCGTCGGCGAAGAAGCACGAGGGCATCACCTTCATCCTGATCGACATGCACCAGCCGGGCATCGAGCCCAGGCCGATCTCGTTGATCAGCGGGGCCTCGCCGTTCTGCGAGACCTTCTTCACCGACGCCGTGGCGCCGAAGGACGCGGTGCTGGGCAAGCTCAACGAGGGCTGGACGGTCGGCAAGCGGCTGCTGCAGCACGAGCGGGCCAGCCAGACGGCGGCGTCCGGCGGCGGCCGCGCCGCGGCGATCGAGGACATCGCAAAGCGCTATGTGGGCGTCGACGAGAAGGGCCGGATCGCCGACGGCGAGCTGCGGGTACGCATCAACCGCCACCTGATGGACGCCCGGGCGCACAACCTGACGCTCGCCCGCGCCATGGCGGAATCCAAGGGCAACGGGGCCACCAACGCGGCCTCCGTCCTGAAGAATTCCGCCACCAGCGTCGCCCAGACCCGCGCCGAGCTGCTGCTCGAGATCATGGGCCACCAGGGCCTGGGCTGGGAGGGCGACGCCTTCTCCGCCGACGAGGTCGAGGCGGTCCGCAGCTGGCTGTGGGGCAAGGCCATGTCGATCTACGGCGGCTCGTCCGAGATCCAGAACAACATCATCTCCAAGCGGATCCTGGGGCTGCCCGACAGCACCCAGTCCGCCTGAGCGTCATCGAAGGAAGCACCATGTCCGAAGCCCTGATCATCGACGCCTGCCGCACGCCGCGTGGCATCGGCAAGGTCGGCAAGGGGGCGCTCGCCGAGCACCACCCGCAGCACCTGGCGGCCACCGTCCTGGCGGCGATCGCCCAGCGCAACAGCCTCAACACCGCCGAGGTGGACGACATCATCTGGGGGACCTCGTCCCAGCGCGGCAAGCAGGGCGGCGACCTCGGCCGCATGGCGGCCCTGGACGCCGGCTACGACACCCGCGCCTCGGGCGTGACGCTCGACCGGTTCTGCGGTTCGGGGATCACGGCGGTGAACCTGGCGGCGGCCCAGATCATGTCGGGCATGGAAGACCTGGTGATCGCCGGCGGCACCGAGATGATGAGCTACACCGCCGCCACGGCCAGCATGCAGGGACCCGACGGTGGCCCGGCGCTGATCGACAGCGGCAACACGCGCCTGCGGGCCAAGCACCCGCAGAGCCACCAGGGCGTCTGCGCCGACGCGATCGCCACCATGGAGGGCATCTCCCGCGAGGCGCTGGACGAGCTCGCCTATGTGAGCCAGCAGCGGGCCGACAAGGCGATCCGCGAGGGCCGCTTCGACCGCTCGCTCGTGGCGGTCTACCGCGAGGACGGCTCGGTGGCCCTGGACCGCGAGGAGTTCCCGCGCCCGCAGACCACGCTCGAAGGGCTGGCCGCGCTGAAGCCCTCGTTCGAGGCCATGGCCCGCGCGCCGCTGAACGAGCAGGGGATGACGCTCGCCGGCCTCATCAACCAGGTCTATCCGGACCTGGAGATCAAGCACTTCCACCATGCGGGCAACTCGTCCGGCGTGGTTGACGGGGCGGCGGCCGTGCTGCTGGCCTCGCCGGAATACGCCAGGAAGAACGGCCTGAAGGCCCGGGCGCGCATCGTCGCCACGGCGAACGTGGGCGACAGCCCCACCCTGATGCTCAACGCGCCGGTGCCGGCGGCGAAGAAGGTGCTGCAGAAGGCCGGCCTGACGCCCGACGACATCGACCTGTGGGAGATCAACGAGGCCTTCGCGGTCGTGGCCGAGAAGTTCATCCGCGACCTCGGGCTCGACCGGGAAAAGGTCAACGTCAACGGCGGGGCCATGGCGCTCGGCCATCCGATCGGCGCCACCGGCTCGATCCTGATCGGCACCGTGCTCGACGAGCTGGAGCGCCGCGACCTGAAGCGCGGCCTGGTCACCATGTGCGCCGCCGGGGGCATGGCGCCGGCCATCATCATCGAGCGCGTCTGACCCGACGAAGTCCTCGACCGGCGAAACGGCCCTCGCGCAAGCGGGGGCCGTTTTCGTATGAGGGACTCCGGGAGGAGTCGCGGCGGCATGGACGAGAAGGCAGGGGGCTCGGACGCCGCGGCGGAGCGCGCGAAGGTCGTCGCACTGATCCGCGCCGGCCGCCTCGTGGAGGCGGAGGCCTGCAGCCAGGCGGCGGCGGCGCGAACACCGCAGGATGCCGAGCTATGGGGCCTGCGTGGCGTGGCCCTGCGCAGGCTCGGCCGGCGCAACGAAGCGCGGGCGGCGTTCAAACGGGCGCTGCAGCTGCGGCCCGAGGATGCGGCGGTGCGCTACAGCTACGGGCTGCTGCTGATGGAGATCGGGGACTTCGTCGCAGCGGAGGCGACGTTCGCCACCCTCCTGGCGGCGCAGCCCGGTGCGTCCGAAGTGCACCGTCAGCTTGCGCGGGCGCGGGTGAAGCTCGGGCGGACCGAGGCCGCGCTGGCCAGCCTGCGCGAGGCGGTGGCGCTCGATCCCAAGGCGATGGACGCCTGGCTCGACCTGATCGGCGTCAGTGCGGATGGGGCGGACGGCGCGGGCGCCGAGGCGGCGTTCCAGGCGGCCGCCGCCGCGAACCCCGGCGAGCCGCGACTGCTGCGGGCCTGGCTGATGGCCCTGAAGCGCCTCGGCCGGCCGAGGGACGCCGAGGCCTTCCTGCTCGAGCGCCTGCCCGGACTGGACGCGGGGGCCTGGGCGCATTTCGAGCTGGCGCTGCTGGTCCGGGACCCCGGCGCGGCGCTCGACCACCTGCGACGCGCCGTGGCGCTGGAGCCGGGCAATCTCGACTACCGGGCGGCGCTGAGCGCCCACCTCCAGGCGTCCCGCACGGCCGACGAAGGCGCGCGGGTGGAGGAGAGCTACCGGATAATACGGGAGGCGCTCGACCGCGGCGAGGCGTTCGGGGCCGGCCACGCCCAGGCCGCGGTGGAGGCGCTGCAGCGGGTCTGCGCCTTCGACGACGTGGAGCGGCTGGGCGACTTTCGCGCGCTCGGGCGCCTGTGGGCTTCGGCCGGCCTCCATGCGGCGCTGCTGCGGCAGTTGCCCCGTGTGCGGACCGACGAGGACCGGCGGGAACTGCTCGAGCAGCACCGGATCTGGGGGCGGGCGGCGGAGGCCGAGGCGGCGCGGCGGCCGATCCGCCGTGCGGGACGGGCGGCGGCGGGGGAAAGGCTCCGCGTCGGCTTCCTCTCGTCGGTGCTGCGCGGGCACGTGGCGGCCTATTTCGCCCTGCCGCTGTTCGAGCACCTGGACCGCTCGCGGTTCGAGGTCTTCTGCTACGCCACGCATCGGGGCCCGGAGCATCCGGTCCAGGCCCATATCGCCGAGCGCGTCACGGCCTACCGCTGGGCGCCCGATGCGCCGGCACGCGATGTCGCCCAGACCATCGCCGACGACGGCCTGGACGTGCTCGTGGAGATCGGCGGCTCGACGGACGGCAACCGGCTTGCGGCGCTCGCCTATCGTCCGGCCCCGCGTCAGGCGAGCTGGCTGGGCTATCCGCACTCCACGGGGCTGGCGACCGTCGACCACCTGATCTGCGACCCCTATTGCCGGCCGCCGGACCCCGGGCTGCTGGCCGAGCAGCCGCTGGTCATGCCCGCGACCTGGCTGACGCTCGCGGAGGAGGCTTTCCCGCTGCTGCGCCCGATGCGCGCCGAGATTCCGGAGGACCGGAACGGCTTCGTCACCTTCGGCACGGCCAACAGCCCCTACAAGTTCACGCCCATGGTGCTACGGGCCTGGGCGCGCGTGCTCGCCGCCGTGCCGGGCTCGCGCTTCGCCTTCGTCCGGCCGGAGGCGGGCGCTCCGACCTTCCGGCGCAATGTGCTGGCGGCGTTCGCCGAGCAGGGCGTGGACGAGGCGCGCATCGACTTCCATGCCGTGCGCGGCCAGCACATGGCCTACTACGACGAGATCGACATCACCCTGGACACCTTCCCGCTGACCGGCGGCACGACCACGGCCGAAGCGCTGTGGATGGGCGTGCCCGTGGTGAGCCTCGTGGGCCCGGCGATGTTCGAGCGGCTGAGCTATTCGCTGCTGACAAACGCGGGGCTTGTGGACCTCTGCGCCTGCGACCTGGACACCTACCACGCCACGGCAGTGGCCCTCGCGGCGGAGCCCGAACGGCGGCGGCGGCTGAAGAGCACGCTGAGGGGCGAGATCCGCTCGGGCCCGCTGGGCCGGACGGAGGACTTCGCCCGCGACTTCTACGCCCTGCTTGCCCGCGCCGCGGGGCGCGATCACCCGGCCGACATATAGGCGAAGCGGGCCAGGAACAGGGCGGCCAGCGCATAGAGCAGCCAGTCGGCCGGGCTCGTGCGGCGGGCGACGAGCTTGAGGATGGCGTAGGCCAGCACGCCGAAGGCCAGGCCGTTGGCGATGGAGAAGGTCAGCGGGATGGTTATGAGCGTCAGGAAGGCTGGGATGCCGACGACCGGGTCCTCCCAATCGATCTCCGCCAGCGGGGCCATCATCATCGCGCCCACCAGGATCAGGGCTGGGGCGGTGGCGGCGGCGGGCACGAGCTGCGCCCAGGGGGCCACGAACAGGGTCGCCAGGAAGAGCAGGCCCACAACGATGGCCGTCAGCCCCGTCCGGCCGCCGACCGAGACGCCCGAGGCGCTCTCGATATAGCTGACGACGGTGCTGGTGCCGGCCAGCGAGCCCACGACCGTCGCGGTGGCGTCGGCCAGCAGGATGCGGTTGAGGCGCGGGATCGAGCCGTCGGGGGCCATCAGACCGGCGCGCTTCGAGACGGCGACCAGGGTGCCGACATTGTCGAACAGGTCCACGAACAGGAAGACGAAGAGGATCTCCAGCAGGGCGAAGCCGAAGCCGTGGCCGCCGATCCCGAGCGCTGCGGGGATGTCGAGCTGGAAGGCCGTCGAGGTCATGGCCTCGACGCTGTAGGGCTGCGGAGTCCACTGGGCGAGGCCGAGCGCCCAGCCGAGAACCGCGGTTACGACGATGCCGATCAGAATGCCGCCGCGCACCTTCAGCACCTGCAGGGCCGCGACGATCACCAGGCCCAGGATGGCCAGGAGCGCGGTCGGGCTCTTGATGTCGCCCAGACCCACGATCGTACCGGGACTGGCGGTGACGATGCCGGCGCTGCGCAGGCCGATGAACGCGATGAACAGGCCGATGCCGGCGGCGATGGCGGCGAACAGGCTGCGCGGGATGGCGTTGACGATGAGCTGGCGGACGCCTGCGAAGGTCAGGACCAGGAAGGCGACGCCGGAGATGAAGACCAGCCCCAGCGCCGTCTGCCAGGGCACGCCCATGGCCCCCACCACGGTGAAGGCGAAATAGGCGTTGAGGCCCATGCCCGGCGCGAGTGCGATCGGATAGTTGGCCAGGAAGCCCATCAGGAAACAGCCGACCGCGGCGGCCAGACATGTGGCCGCGGCGACGCCGGCCACCGGCATGCCGGCCTGGCCCAGGATCGCCGGGTTGACCAGGACGATGTAGGCCATGGTCAGGAAGGTGGTGAGGCCGGCGAGCACCTCGGTGCGGACGCTCGTCCCGCGCTCGGAGAGCTGGAAGAGCCGCTCCAGCACCTCAGGCCTGCGCCACGTAGGCGTCGATCGCCGCCAGATGGCGCTGCTTCTCCTCAGGCTCCAGGAAGGCGCCGGTGAAGCTGTTCTTCGCCAGGGTGACGAGCTCGTCGCGGGTCAGGTCGACGGCTCCGGCGACCTGCACCCAGTTGTCGCCGAGGTAGCCGCCGAAATAGGCCGGGTCGTCGGAGTTGACGGTGGCGTGCAGGCCGAGCGCCAGCATGCGCTTCAGCGGGTGGGCCTTCAGGTCGTCGACGACGCAGAGCTTCAGGTTGGACAGCGGGCAGACGGTCAGCGTCATGCCCTCGCGGACCAGGCGCTCGACGAGCTTCGGGTCCTCCAGGCTGCGGTTGCCGTGGTCGATGCGGTCCACGTGCAGCACGTCGAGCGCCTCCCAGACATACTCCGGCGGGCCCTCCTCGCCGGCGTGGGCGACGAGCTTCAGGCCGCGCTCGCGGGAGGCCTGGAAGGCGCGGGCGAACTTGGACGGCGGGTGGCCGACCTCCGACGAATCCAGGCCGACGCCTGCGATGCGGTCGAGATAGGGCTCGGCCTGCCGGAGCGTCTCCAGGGCGGCCTCCTCGGGGAGATGGCGCAGATAGCAGAGGATCAGCCTCGAGGTGATCCCGAGGCTGATCCCGGCCTCGGCCATTCCCGCGAGCAGGCCGTCGGCGACGACGGCGAACGGGACGCGGCGGTCGGTGTGGGTCTGAGGATCGAAGAACAGCTCCACGTGGCGGCAACCGTCGGCGGCCACGCGGCGGAAGTAGGCGAGCGCGAGGTCCCTGAAGTCCTCTTCGGTCAGCAGGACCCGGGCGCCTTGGTAGTAGATGTCGAGGAAGTCCTGCAGGTTCGAGAACGCGTAGGCGGCGCGGACCTCCTCCACGCTCCGGAAGGGCAGGGCGACCCTGTTGCGCCGGGCCAGCTCGAACATCAGCTCGGGCTCGAGGCTGCCCTCGATGTGCAGGTGGAGCTCGGCCTTCGGCAGGCCGCGGATAAAGGCGGTAAGGTCGCTCATGGCCTAATCCTTAGCGCCATCGCGCGCGTGCGCCAGCCGGCCCATGAGGTAGGTGCGCTCCACCACCCGGTCGTCGCCCAGGATGGAGAGCGCGAAGAGCTTGTCGCGCAGCGACCGCGCCGCGGCGGCCCGGCGGGCGAGGAGGGGCGTGGCGGCCGGGTCGAGGACGACGAAGTCCGCCTCCCTGCCGGGGGTCAGGCTGCCCACCCGGTGCTCGATCCTGAGGGCCCGGGCCCCGGCCAGGGTGGCGAGGTAGAAGGCGTGCAGCGGGTCCAGCGCCTCGTGCTGCAGCTGGCCGACCTTGTAGGCCTCGCCCATGACGTGGAGCAGGGAGAAGCTGGCGCCGGCGCCGACGTCGGTGCCGAGCGCCACGCGTGTCCCGCAGGCGCAGGCCTGCTTCAGCGAGAACAGCCCGGAGCCCAGCATCAGGTTGGACGAGGGGCAGAACGCCGCCGAGGCTCCGGCCTCGGCCAGGCGGCGCAGGTCCGCGGCGTCGGTGTGGACGCAGTGGGCGAAGACCGAGCGAGGGGTGACCAGGCCGAAGCGGTCGTAGACGCCGAGGTAGCTGCCGTGCTCGGGGAACAAGCCCTCCACGGTGGCGATCTCCTCAAGGTTCTCGCTCATGTGGGTGTGGACGAGGATGTCGGGGTGGGCGGCGGCGAGCTCGCCGGCCATGGCCAGCTGGGCGTCGGAGGAGGTGACCGCGAACCTCGGCGTCACGGCGTAGCCCAGCCGGCCGCGGCCGCGCCAGGCGCGGATCAGGGCCTCGGAGTCCGCCCGGCCGCTCGCCACCGTGTCGCAGAGCGCCGGAGGCGCGTTGCGGTCCATCAGCACCTTGCCGCCGATCAGCCGCATGTTGCGGGCCAGCGCCGCCTCGAACAGGGCGTCAACGGACGTGCGGTGGACGGTTCCGAAGACCAGGGCGCTGGTGGTGCCGTTGCGCAGCAGCTCGTCGAGGAAGAAGGCGGCCGCCGCGTCCGCATGCGCCCGGTCCTCGAAGGCCTGCTCCACCGGGAAGGTGTGGGACGCCAGCCAGTCCAGCAGGCGCGCGCCCCAGGCGGCGACGACGTCGGTCTGCGGATAGTGGATGTGGGCGTCCACGAAGCCGGGCGCGATGATCCGGCCGGGCAGGGCCTCCACGGCCGTGCCCTCGGGCAGGCCGCCGGCGAGCTCGTCCCAGGCGCCGAACGCGGCCACGTGGCCGTCCTCCACCAGCAGCAGGCCGTCCTCGTGCCAGACGACCGCCTCGTCGCCGGCGATGGACGGGTCGTCCAGCAGGTGCAGGAGGCTCGCGCGGAAGGCCTGGAGGTTGGTGCTCACCCGAGCGTGATGCGCACGCGCGCGGTGAAAGGCAACGGTCGCGCCCGCTCCGGTTTATCCCTGCATGTGGTTCTTCCTGCTCTTCGGCTCGCCGCTCGGCGCGCTTTCCCTCCTGACCGAATTCCGTCCCGCCCGGAGCCCGGCCGTCCCGCCGGAGCCCGGCGACTGACGCGGAGGCCGCCATGACCGATCCGGCCCAGCCCAACCTGCCACGCGAGGACGAGAGCTCCGCCGGCGAGAACCTGTGCCCGAAATGCGGCGGCAGCGGCCGGCTCGAGGGTCAGCCGTGCCCGGAGTGCGACGGCACGGGGAAGGTGACCGAGGGCATCGGCGGCGCCTGAACGCTCGCCGACCGCCGTTCAGCATTTCTTGCCAAGTCCGGAGCCTAGGATCACAGTTCGCTCTCAAAGGCCCCGCGCCGGCGAACCGGCGCGGGGCCTTCTCGATTCTGGAGGTTCTTCAGACACATGTCCGGAAACAGGACATCCCACATCCGGCTCACCTCGCACCCCGGCGCGGGCGCGGCGAGCCGCTTCCCGATCCGCTGGGACGCGCCCACGGCGCGCGAACGCGGGCCCGTGGTGGCCACCGCCAACGCCGGCTCCGACCGCAACGCGATCGGCGCCCACGGCGGCGCCTATTCGGTCTACCGGGCGCTCGCCATCTCGGCCGGGGCCATGAACCCGCTGGCCCGCCCCGAGCTCAACAACACCTACCCGGTGGTGGAGATCGGGCCCCATCCGCAGTGGAGCGAGCCCGGCCGGATCGTCAGCCTCGACCCCTGGGGCCACCGGGTGGCGGAGGACTTCGCGCCGGAGCTGGCCGAAGGCGTCGACATCCGCCCGACCATCGCCGTCACCAAGGCGCGCATCGACCTGCCGGAGATCCATGAGGCCATCGCCAAGGGCCGGCTGAAGGTCGATGGCGAGGTGGTGCACGAGGGCGGCGACGTCTCGGTGACCAAGGCCGCGATCGATCCGGTCTGGTGGCTGCCCGGCATCGCCGAGCGGTTCGAGGTGGACGAGCAGACCCTGCGCCGCACCCTCTTCGAGCAGACCGGCGGGATGTATCCGGAGCTGGTCACCCGGCCGGACATCCAGGTCTTCCTGCCGCCGATCGGGGGCATCACCCTCTACATCTTCGGCGACCCGACGAAGCTCGGCGACCGACGGGTGAGCCTGACCTGCCGGGTGCACGACGAGTGCAACGGCTCCGACGTCTTCGGCTCCGACATCTGCACCTGCCGGCCCTACCTGACGCACGGCATCGAGGAGTGCGTGCAGAGCGCCCAGACCGGCGGCACGGGGCTGATCGTCTACAACCGCAAGGAGGGCCGGGCGCTGGGCGAGGTGACCAAGTTCCTGGTCTACAACGCCCGCAAACGCCAGCCGGGCGGCGACCAGGCGGCGACCTATTTCGAGCGCACCGAGTGCGTGGCCGGCGTCCAGGACGCGCGCTTCCAGCAGCTGATGCCCGACATCATCCACTGGCTGGGCATCCGGCGGATCGACCGGTTCGTGTCGATGTCCAACATGAAGTACGACGCCCTGGTCCACGGCGGCATCGAGATCGGCGAGCGGGTGCCGATCCCCGACTGGCTCGTGCCGCCCGACGCCAGCGTCGAAATGGAGGCCAAGAAGGCCGCCGGCTACTTCACGCCCGAAGGCCCGCCCTCGCAGGACGACCTGACGAAGGTGGTCGGGCGCGACCTGGACAAGTTCTGAGGCGCAAGCCCTCCAACTCCGCTCATCCCCGCGAACGCGGGGACCCAGGTGTTTTTCTTCAAGGAGCGCCGGCGTGTCCGGAATGAACACAACAAGCCTGGGTCCCCGCGTTCGCGGGGATGAGCGGGAAATGGTGAAACACCTCCTGACGGCCCGCGCCGTCCGCGAGACCGCGCATGAGTTGCTGGCCATCGCGCTGGCCGAGGGGCTGGCCGAGTGGCGCGTCGACCTCGGCCGGCTGGACGCCGCGGCCGACCTCACGGCCGAGACCGTGCGGACCAACTACCCGGACCTCAAGGTCCCGTTCCATGCGCGCTGGCGGCACTTCAGCGCGAACGGCCGTGACCTGTGGGCGGAGGCAGAGAAGCCGACCGCCCCGGCGGCGCTCGGGCGGGCCGGGTTCGACCTGGTGATCCCCTCGGTCCTGCTGGACGCCGGCGCCGGCCCGGCGTGGCGGTACCGCGACGCCACCGGCGCGGATCTGGCCCGGTCGGAAGGCCTCGGCGTGGCCTCGCTGCGGATGTGGGAGTCGGGCGCGCTCGACGACCTGTCAAAGGTGACCGCCGCGTCGGTGGCCGAGCACTTCCAGGTGTCGGACGACAATCCGCTGGTCGGCGTCGACGGCCGCGCGGCCCTGCTGCGGCGCCTGGGCGAGACGGTCGGCAGGCCGGCCCGGCTGTTCGACCTGATCGCGGCGCGCGCCACGGACGGACGATTGCCCGCGCCGGTGATCCTCGAGGTGCTGCTGAAGGAGCTCGGGCCGATCTGGCCGGGGCGGCTGAGCCTCGCAGGCGTTCCGCTCGGCGACTGCTGGCGGCATCCGGCGGTGGAGGGTTTCGTGCCGATCCACAAGCTCAGCCAGTGGATGAGCTATTCCCTGATCGAGCCGCTCCAGTGGGCGGGGATCGAGGTGACCGACCTCGACGGCCTCACGGGGCTGGCGGAATACCGCAACGGCGGGCTCTTCGTGGACACGGGCGTGCTCGTGCTGAAGGATCCCGCCGACCGGGCGCGCGAGCATCCGGTGGACGGGCCGCTGGTGGTCGGCTGGCGGGCGCTGACGGTGGCGCTGCTGGACCGGCTGGCGCCCCTGGTGCGAGAGCGCCTGGGCGTCAGCGCCGAGGCCTTCCCGCTGGCCCGGGTGCTGGAGGGCGGCTCCTGGGCCGCGGGGCGGCGGATCGCGCGGGAGCTGCGCGCCGACGGCGGGCCGCCGCTGAAGATCCTGAGCGACGGGACGGTATTCTGATGGGGACGAAGATGAAGGGCGTCACGGTCGTCGACCATCCGCTGGTCCGGCACAAGCTCACCCTGATGCGGAAGAAGGACACCTCGACCAAGAGCTTCCGCCAGCTCCTGAAGGAGATCGGCAGCCTGGTCTGCTACGAGGTGACCCGCGACCTGCCGCTTGAGACGGTGGAGATCGAGACCCCGCTGATGCCGATGAGCGCGCCGACCATCGCCGGCAAGAAGCTGGTGTTCGCCGCCATCCTGCGCTCAGGGATGGGCATGCTGGAGGGGATGCTGGAGCTGGTGCCCGCCGCGCGCGTGGCGCACGTGGGCCTGTACCGCGATCCGGTGACGCTGGGCTGCGTGGAGTACTACTTCAAGGCGCCGGCCGACCTGGCCGACCGGCTGGTGATCGTGGTCGACCCGATGCTGGCCACCGGCAACACCGCCATCGCGGCCATGGACCGGCTGAAGGAGGCGGGCGCCCGGGACATCCGCATGGCCTGCCTGCTCGCCTCCCCGGAGGGGATCTCGAACTTCCACGGCCACCATCCGGACGTGAAGGTCTGGACCGCCGCGATCGACGAACGGCTCAACGACCACGGCTACATCCTCCCGGGCCTGGGCGACGCCGGCGACCGGATGTACGGCACCCGCTAGGGCGTCAGAACACCGGCAGGGTCAGCTTCAGCACCACGACGCAGGCCGCCAGCGACCACATCACCGTGCGGCCGATCAGCCTCTGGCGGTTCGGCGAAGGTCTCCTGTGGGGGGCGGGGTTCGGCATGGCGGCGATCGGGGTCTTGGGGCTGGCGACAGGGCTCATATGAGCCTTCATGGCCGAGCTTCAATGAGCGGCCATGCAGAGCCGGTATGCGTTTTTCGCAGAGGCCGCTGTGACCTGGAGCACAGGGGCGACAGGCGCCGGCGCCGCTTTTCTGGGCGCCTGGCGAATCCTGTCCCGGGATCGGCGCGGCGCGCTTGCGGCGGGCCCTGAGTCCCGGCCACTCCTTGGGCGTCCCGTCAGGGGCGTTTCCTCCCTAGACTTCGGGCCGCGCGGGGCCGCGCGGCCTTTCTTTTTGCCCCCGGGCGTCTCCACCGCGACTGCACACCGCGTGGCCGAGGCCTGCATTACCGCGAATTATGTTGGCCGGCGTCGCGTCCCCGGCGAGAAGGGGGCGCGTGTCGACCGGCGCTTGAGGGAGCGCCGCTCTGGAGAGCCTGTCCGCGTGCTTACCCTGCTTGCCTCCGCCTCGGTCCTCGCCGCCGGACCGTCGCTCGCCGCGCCCGAGCTGCCCGTCCTGCCGCCGATCCGGCGCGAGGCGCAGATCACCTATGTGGACCGCACGGGCGCCGTGATCGGCGTGCGCGGCGGCCGCTTCGCGCCGCCCGTGGACCTGGCGAAGCTGCCCGCCCACGTGCCGGCCGCGTTCGTGGCGATCGAGGACCGCAGGTTCTGGGAGCACACCGGCTTCGACCCCCGCGGCATCGCCCGGGCGATCGTGGTGGCGGCCGGCGAGGGGCGGGCGACCCAGGGCGCGTCCACCATCACCCAGCAGCTGGCCCGCCACCTCTACCTGAGCCAGGACCGCACCCTGGAGCGGAAGGCGACCGAGCTGCTCTACGCCGTGCAGCTGGAGCGGACCTACAGCAAGCGCCAGATCCTCGGCATGTACCTGAGCCGGGTCTACTTCGGGTCCGGCGCCTACGGCCTTGAGGCCGCGGCCCAGCGCTATTTCAACAAGCCCGCGGCGAAGCTGACCATCGCCGAGGCGGCCATGCTGGCGGGCGTCCTGAAGTCGCCGGTGAACTACCACCCGATCGAACAGGCCGACGCCAGCTGGAGCCGGGCCAGGCTGGTCATGGACATCATGGTCGAGACCGGCGCCATCACGCCCGCCCAGCGGACCCAGGCGGCGGCCAAGAAGCCGACCGTGTGGAAGACGGCGCCCAACGCGCCGGCGCAGTACTTCATCGACTGGCTGGACGGCGAGACCCGCCGGCTGGTGGGCAATCCCAAGCAGGACCTGGTGATCGAGACCACCCTCGACGGCCAGCTCGAGCGCGCCGCGGCCAGCGCCGCGCGCCGGGTGGTGGGCGCCAGCGTCCCGGCCGCCGCTCAGGCGGCGGTGGTGTCCGTGGACGGCGCGGGCCGGGTGCGGGCCATGGTCGGCGGCCTCGACTATGCCAAGGCGCCCTACAACCGCGCGGCCGTGGCGAAGCGCCAGGCGGGCTCGGCCTGGAAGCCGTTCGTCTACCTGACGGCGTTGGAGGCGGGCTGGACGCCGGACATGCCGGTGGTGGACGAGCCGGTGACCATCGGGACCTGGAGCCCGCAGAACTACGACGAGGGTTTCCAGGGCCCCATCACCCTGGAGCGGGCCGTCGCCTCCTCGGTGAACACCGTCGCGGCGCGCACCGCCGACCTAGTGGGCCGCCCCGCGATCGCCCAGACCGCGCGCCGGCTGGGGATCGCGTCCAGCGTCAACACCGACCCGGCCATGGCGCTCGGCACCAGCCTGGTGACGCCGCTGGAGATGACCCAGGCCTATGCGGTGTTCGCCAACGGCGGCCATCGGGTGCAGGCCTACGGCATCGAGCGCATCCGCACCCCGGCCGGCAAGCTGCTCTACCAGCGCCGGCCGCCGACGTGGACGCCGGTGACGGCCAATCCCGCGCTCAGCAACCTGAACCGCATGCTGCGGGCGGTGATCACCACCGGCACCGGCCAGCGGGCGGCCTTCCCGGGATACGACCTGGCTGGCAAGACCGGCACCACCTCGGACTACAAGGACGCCTGGTTCTGCGGCTACACCGGCGGCTTCGCGACCTGCGCCTGGATGGGCCGGGACGACAATGCGCCGATGGGCCGGATCACCGGCGGCGGCGCGCCGGCCGAGCTTTGGAAGGCGGTCATGACCACGGCGGTCAAGCGCCTGCCGATGCAGCCGATCCCGGCCGGCCGCGCCCCGCCGCCCCCCGAGCCGCAGATCCTGCAAGCCTCCGCCCCCGAGGCGGCGGAGTCTATCGAGGAGCCCGACGCCGAGACGGAAGTCCCCGCCACCAACTGACGCGGCCTTGACCCGGGGCGTTCCTGCGGCCAAGCCGGAAAGAACCTTGGGGGAGGGGAACATGACGATAGCGGCGGCGCCGGGCGGCGCGTCTCACCGGCGGATCCTGGCGGCGAGCCTGGTGGGGACGGCGGTCGAGTTCTACGACTTCTACATCTACGCCACCGCGGCCTCCCTGGTGTTCGGTCACCTGTTCTTCCCGAAGGCCTCGGTGTCGGCGCAGCTGATGAGCGCCTACGCCACCTTCGCGCTGGCCTTCTTCGCCCGGCCGATGGGCGCAGCCTTCTTCGGCCACTTCGGCGACCGGATCGGACGAAAGTCGACGCTGGTGGCCTCGCTGCTCCTGATGGGCGGATCGACCGTCGCCATCGCCTTCCTGCCGACCTACGAGACGGCGGGCTGGCTCGCGCCCTTCCTGCTGTGCGTGCTGCGCTTCGGCCAGGGCTTCGGCCTGGGCGGCGAGTGGGGCGGGGCGGCGCTGCTGGCGGTGGAGAACGCGCCGCCGGGCTGGCGGGCGCGGTTCGGCATGTTCCCGCAGCTCGGCGCGCCGGTGGGTTTCATCGCCGCCAACGGCCTGTTCCTGATCCTCGGCTGGCTGCTGACGCCGGCCCAGTTCATGGCCTGGGGCTGGCGGATCCCGTTCCTGCTGAGCGTCGTCCTCGTCGGCGTGGGCCTGTGGGTGCGGCTGAAGCTGACCGAAACCCCGGCGTTCGCCGCCGCGCTGAAGGCGGCCCCGCCGCCCCAGGTGCCGTTCGCCGAACTGTTCCGCCGGCATGCGCTGGCGACGCTGGGCGGGACCTTCGCGGTGGTCGCCTGTTTCGCGATCTTCTACCTGACCACCGCCTTCGCGCTCGGCTACGGCACGACCAAGCTGGGCTACGGCCGCGAGACCTTCCTGGGCGTGCAACTCGGGGCCATCGGCTTCATGGCCGCGGGCATCGTGCTCGCCGGCTACTGGGCCGACGCCACCTCACCGCGCCACGTCCTGATGGCGGGGTGCATCCTGACGGTCGGGACCGGGGTCCTGCTGGGGCCGATGCTGGGCTCGGGCTCGCTGTTCCTGATCTGGGCCTTCCTGTCGCTGGGGCTCGTGATGATGGGCCTGGTCTATGGTCCCCTGGGCGCCTTCCTGCCCAGCCTGTTCCCCGCGCGGGTCCGCTACACGGGCGTCTCGATGGCGTTCAATGTCGGCGGGATCCTGGGCGGCGGCCTGACCCCCATGGCGGCCCAGGCGCTGGCCGACCGCGGTGGGCTCACGCCCGTCGGCCTCTACCTCAGCGCCGCGGCTCTGATCAGCTTCCTGGCCCTCATGGCCCTGAAGCCGAAGCCGGACGCGCTCGACTAGCCCCCGTGCCTCAGGCGAAGCGGCCGACGTAGTTCTCGGCGAACAGGGTCTGGGCGGCGCGGGATGTGCGGAGCTGGTCGAGTTCGGCGCGCTGCAGCTGCAGGTCGAAGGGATCGGCGCCGGCCGCGCGGTGGGTGAGCCCCGTGAACCACCAGGAGAAGCGCACCGCCTTCCAGGCGCGGGCGAGGGCCCGGCCGGAATAGGTCGCGAGCAGGCTGGCCCCGCCGCCCTTGTGCCACGCGATCAGGGCGTCGGCGAGCAAGCCCACGTCGGCGGCGGCGAGGTTCAGGCCTTTGGCGCCCGTGGGCGGGACCACATGGGCGGCGTCGCCCGCCAGGAACAGTCGGCCCCACTGCATCGGCTCGATGACGTGGCTGCGCAGGGGGACGATCGAGCGCTCCAGCGCATAGTCGGGCGTCAGGTGGGCGGCGGCGTCGGGCCCCAGCCGCCGGGCCAGCTCCTCCCAGAACCGCGCCTCGGGCCAGTCCTCCAGCGCGTCGTGGGCGTCCACCTGCAGGTAGTAGCGGCTTCGGGTCGACGAGCGCATGGAGGCGAGCGCAAAGCCCCGCGGGCTCTCGGCGTAGATCAGCTCGGGCGCGCAGGGGGGCACGTCAGCCAGCACCCCGAGCCAGGCCGCGCTGCCGTGGCGCTCGAAGAGGTGGGTGACGCCCGTCGGGAGGGCGGCGCGGCTGGCGCCGTGCTGACCGTCGCAGCCGGCGACGTGGTCGCAATCGATGCGGTGGTCGACGCCGTGCTTCTCCCAGGTGACGTAGGGCCGCTCGCCGTCGAGGTCGTGGAGCAGGACGTGCTCGGCCTCGTAGACGATGGGCGAGAGGTGGGCGTCGGCGGCGGCGAACAGGTCGTGGGTGATCTCCGTCTGCCCGTAGACCGTCACGCAGTCGCCGGTGAGCTCGCGCAGGTCGATGCGGAAGCGGCGGCCGTCCACAGCGAGCTCGACGCCCTCGTGCACAAGCCCCTCGCGGTGCAGGCGTCCGGCGACGCCGGCCTTCTCCAGCAGGGCGACCGTGCCGGGCTCCAGGACCCCGGCGCGGATCCGGGCCTCCACGTGGGCGCGGGTCTGCCGCTCGAGGACGACGCTCTCCACGCCGCCCAGGCGCAGGAGCTGCTGCAGCAGGAGGCCGGCGGGCCCCGCGCCAATGATGGCGACCTGGGTGCGGTCGCTGTGCACGCGGCTAGGCGTTTTCGAGGATCAGGTGTCCCACCGCCGTGTTGGAGGCGGGCACGTGGTAGAAGCGGTGGGCGACCCGGACCTTCTCGTCCAGCGCGCCGCGCATGATCAGCCACATGACCAGTTCGATCCCCTCGGAGCCGGCCTCGCGCACATAGTCGATGTGCGGGACCTTCGACTGGCCCACTGGATCATCAATCAGCCGGTCGAGGAAGGCGTTGTCGAAGTCCCGGTTGATCAGGCCCGCCCGGGGCCCCTGCAGCTGGTGGCTCATGCCGCCGGTGCCGAAGACCACGACCTTCAGGTCCTGCGGGAAGCTCTCGACGGCCTTCCGGATCGCCCTGCCGAGGTTGAGGCAGCGGTTGCCGGTGGGCGGGGGGTACTGGACCACGTTCACGGCCAACGGGATCACCTTGCACGGCCAGGCTTCGGGCTGGCCGAACATCAGCGACAGCGGCACGGTCAGGCCGTGGTCGACGTCCATCCGGCTGACGATGGTCATGTCGAACTCGTCGAGGATCAGGCTCTCGGCCAGGTGCCAGGCGAGTTCCGGATGGCCCTGCACGACCGGCACGGGGCGCGGACCCCAGCCCTCGTCGGCCGGCTGGAACTCGTCCGCGCAGCCGATGGCGAAGGTCGGGATCAGCTCCAGCGAGAAGGCCGAGGCGTGGTCGTTGTAAACGAGGATGACGACGTCCGGCTTCTCCCGGGCGATCCAGGCCTTGGAGGCCTCGTAGCCGGCGAACACCGGCTGCCAGTAGGGCTCGCCGGCCTTGCCGTTGTCGAGGGCCGCGCCGATGGCGGGCACGTGGCTGGTGGCGACGCCGGCGGTGATCCTGGCCACTAGCGCGGCTCCTTCTTCGAGCGGTTGCCCTCGATGGAGCGGCCGCCCTTCAGCATCATCTCGGCGTACTCCGGCTGGGTGACGCCGCTCATGAGGGCGGCGATCTGCTGGAAGGAGAGGCCGTCGGTCGCGGCGATCTTGGAGGTGAAGTAGATGTTGCCGCCCAGCGCGATCATGCCGTTCCAGTCGCGGTCCAGGACCGCCTGCTTCTGCGCCTCCGTCATCGGCCAGCGGTCGAGGTAGGCGCGCTCGTCGGCCTTGAAGGCCGCCCGGTTCTCCGCCTTCATCAGCGACATGCAGAACTGGTTGAGGTGGAAGCCGCGCCGGGACTGCTCGGCGTCGAAGACCGTGGTGCCCGGGATGTCGTGGTAGGGCTTCTCGGTCATCTCAGTCGGCCCAGTAGAGGCGCATGGGATTGTCCACCAGGAGCTTGCGCCGGAGCTCTTCGGTGAGCGCGAACCTGGGGATCTGGTCCACCAGGACCCCGTCGTCGACCATGTGGCCCTTGAGGTTCGGGTGCGGCCAGTCGGTGCCCCAGAGCACACGGTCGGGGAAGGTCTCGACGATCTCACGCTGGAACGGGACCACGTCGCCGTAGGGCGGGCCCGCGAGGCTCAGCCGCTCGGGACAGGAGACCTTCGACCAGACGTCCTCGTCCTCCGTCATCCAGTCCACGAAGGCGCGCCACTGCGGGTGGTCGGTCCCGAGCCGGACATCGGGCCGGCCCATGTGGTCGACCACGACCTTCGTGGGCAGGGAGGAGAACAGCGGCTTCAGCTCCGCCAGGTCCGGGGCCTCGAAATAGACCACCACGTGCCAGTCGAAGGGGGCCACCTTGTCGGCGATGCGGCGCAGCACCTCGTGCGGGGTGAAGTCGGCCAGCCGGCGCAGGAAGTTGAACCGCACGCCGCGAATGCCGGCCTCGTGCAACTCGGCGAGCTCCGCCTCGGTGATCTCCTCGCCAACGGTGGCGACGCCGCGCGCCAGGCCGTTCGCCGCCTTCACGGCGTCCACGGTCGCGCGGTTGTCCTTCCCGTGGCAGGTGGCCTGGACGATCACGTTGCGCGAGAAGCCCAGGTGGTCGCGGAGCGCGAAGAGCTGGGCCTTGGACGCGTCGCAGGGGGTGTACTTCCGCTCGGGGGCGAAGGGGAATTCGGCGGCGGGCCCGAACACGTGGCAGTGGGCGTCCACCGCGCCGGGCGGCGGGACATAGGCGGGCGTCTTCGGGCTCTGATGCCAGACCAGCCAGTCCGGATCCATCACCTGGGGCCTGTCGGCGACGCTCATCGGCCCTGGGCCTTCAGGATGGCGTCCAGCCGCGGGTAGACGCGCCGGGCATTGCCCTCGAACACCTTGTGCTTGTCCGCCTCCGGGATCGACAGGGCGTCGATGTAGCGCTTGGTGTCGTCGAAGAAGTGGCCGGTCTCCGGATCGATGCCGCGCACCGCGCCGACCATCTCCGAGCCGAACAGGATGTTGTCGATGTCGATCACCCGGAACAGCAGGTCGATGCCCGGCTGGTGGTAGACGCAGGTGTCGAAGAACACGTTCCTCATCACGTGCTCGCGCAGCGGCGGCCGCTTCAGCATGTCGGCCAGGCCCCGGTAGCGGCCCCAGTGGTAGGGCACGGCGCCGCCGCCGTGGGGAATGATGAAGCGCAGCGTCGGGAAGTCCTTGAAGAGGTCGCCCTCCAGGAACTGCATGAAGGCGGTCGTGTCGGCGTTGATGTAGTGGGCGCCGGTGGCGTGGAAGTTGGCGTTGCAGGATCCCGAGACGTGGACCATGGCCGGCACGTCCAGCTCGACCATCTTCTCGAAGAATGGATACCAGGCGCGGTCGGTGAGCGGCTGGCTCGTCCAGTGGCCGCCGGAGGGGTCCGGATTGAGGTTGCAGCCCACGAAGCCCAGCTCGGTGACGCAGCGCTCCAGCTCGGCGATGGAGTTGGCGATCGGCGCGCCCGGCGACTGCGGCAGCTGGCAGACGCCCACGAAGGTCTCGGGGAAGAGGTCGACCACCCGCTTGATCAGGTCGTTGCAGCGCCGGGTCCAGGCCTGGCTGACCGCCTCGTCGCCGATGTGATGGGCCATGGTGGAGGCGCGCGGCGAGAAGATGGTCATGTCCGCGCCGCGCTCGCGGATCAGGCGCAGCTGGTTCTTCTCGATGGTCTCGCGGATCTCGTCGTCGGAGATCTCCGGATAGGCGGGGTCGATGTCGCCGCCCCCCTTGAAGGCGGCCTTCTGGGCGTCGCGCCAGGCGTCGTGCGGCGCGGGCGCGGTCGTGTAGTGGCCGTGGCAGTCGATGATCACGGGGCGAGGTCCCTGTTGATGGCGTCGAGCATGGCGGCGAGGTCGCCGGAGAGCGCGCCCCGGTGGTGCGCGGCCCAGTCCTGCCGCTCCGCGATCGCCTCGCTCATGGTGGGGGGCAGCCCGGCCTCGGCCACCGTGCGGGCGGCCTCGCGCATCTCCTCGGCGCGGCGGGCCCCGTGCTCCAGCGAGCGCGAGATCATGTACTGCGCCGTGCGGTTCCAGTCGGGCAGCGGCAGCAGGTCGGAGAGCGAGTCCAGCACCACCTGCTCCACCCCGTAGTGGCGGGCGGCCAGGAGGGACTCTGTGAGCAGGGCCTCGACGCCCTTGATCATCACCGAGCGGCAGAGCTTGGTCGCCGCCGCCTGGCCGATCACCTCCGAATAGGCCGTGGCGCCGGCGAGGCCGAGACCGTCGGCGGCCTGCAGGAAGGCGCGGGCGTGCGGACCGCCCAGCAGCATGGGCGAGGCGATCCGCTTCGGCGGGAACGGGCTCATCACCGCGGCCTCGACGTAGCGGCCGCCGGCGGCGTGGATGGCGTCGGCCGAGGCGGTCTTCTGGCCCGGCGAGCAGGAGTTCAGGTCGAGGAAGAAGGCGCCGGGTTCCAGGCCGGGGCCGACGCTGCGGGCCGCCTCCAGGTCCTGCGCGGCGGTCACCGCGCTGATCACCAGCCGGGCGCCGCGGGCCGCGTCGGCGGCGTCCCGACCCTGGCGGACCGGCTGCCGCGCCAGCGCCTGGCTGGGCGCGGAGGCCGTATCGGCGAAGGCGACGTCCCAGACGGCGAGCTCGGCCTTGCCGGCGAGGTCCTCGGCCAGGATCTGGCCCACCTCGCCGAAGCCGATCAGGGCGATGCGGGAAAGGCCGCTCACCGCGAGCCGTCCCAGACGGCGCGGGGCACATAAACCTCGCCGCGCATCAGCCGCCGCGCGGTGCGCAGAAGGGCGGCGCGGCGAACCTTGAGGGCGCCTTCCTCCATCGCCGCCTCCATGGCGACGGTGAAGAAGCCCGTCGGGTGCTCCACGTCGATCGAGCCGGGGTCGGTGACCTGCGCCACGCCCTCGGCCACCGAGCCCGGCAGGACGCAGGCCGTGGCGACGCTCACCGCCCCGAACACGCCGATCGCCTCGTGAACCCGGTGCGGGATGAAGTTGCGGGTCGAGACCGCGCCGCCGTTCCGCGGGGGCGCGATCAGGCACATCTTCGGCACGGTCTTCTTCGCCACGTCGCCGAGGTTCATCATCGGGCCGACCTGCAGGCGGATCGCCTCGACCCGGGCCTTGAGGGCGGTGTCGGCCTCCAGCTCTTCCGGCGTCTCGTAGCCGCTCTTCCCGAAGTCCGCGGCGCGCATGACCACGACCGGCATGCCGTTGTCGATGGCGGTGAGCTCGATCCCGTCGACGATGTCGCGGGCGTTCCCGGTGGGGAGCAGGGCGCCGCAGGACGAGCCGGCGACATCCAGGAAGTCGATGGGAATGGGCGCCGCCGTCCCCGGAACACCGTCGATGCGCGCCTCGCCGTCGTAGCGCACCCCGCCGCCGGGGGTCTGGATCGCGGCGGCGGCCAGGCTCTTGGTGTTGAGCATGTTGATCCGCACGGTGGTGACGCCGTCCTCAGCCGCGACCAGGCCCTCCTCGATGGCGAACGGGCCGACCCCGGCCAGCAGGTTGCCGCAGTTCTGGCCGGCGTCGATGCGCGGCTCGTCCACCACGGCCTGGAGGAACAGGTAGTCCACGTCGGCGTCGGGATGGGTGGAAGGGCCGACCACGGCGATCTTGCTGGTCAGCGGATGGGCCCCGCCCAGGCCGTCGATCTGCCGCGGGTCGGGAGAGCCCATGGCGGCCAGCAGCACGGCGTCGCGGGTGGCGACGTCCGCCGGCAGGTCCTGGCTGCGGAAGTAGAGGCCCTTGGAGGTGCCGCCGCGCATGACCGTGCAGGGGATCGCCGTCTGGGTCATGGGTTCAGCCTTCCGGCGCCTCGTCGACGTAGCGCAGGCCCTTCTCGGCGAGGCGCTCGCGCATGCCGTAGATGTCCAGGCCGAGCTCGCCGGCCTCGAAGCGGGCGCGCTTGTCGCCCTCGTTGGCCTCGCGCTTGCGGGCCGCCTCGGCGACGGCTTCCGCCTCGCCGCGGCGCACCACGCAGACGCCGTCGTCGTCGGCCACGATCACGTCGCCGGGGTTGATGAGCGCGCCGGCGCAGACCAGCGGCAGGTTCACGTCGCCCAGGGTCTCCTTGACCGTGCCCTGGGCGAAGATCGCCTTCGACCAGACCGGGAAGCCCATCTCGGTCAGCACCGCCACGTCGCGGACGCCCGCGTCGATGATCAGGCCGCGCACGCCGCGCGCCTTCAGGGACGTGGCCAGGAGGTCGCCGAAATAGCCGTCCTCGCAGGGCGAGGTGGGCGCGACCACCAGCACGTCGCCGGCCCGGCACTGCTCCACCGCCACGTGGATCATCCAGTTGTCGCCGGGCGCGACCGAGCAGGTGACCGCCGACCCGGCGATCGCCGCGGGCCGATAGATGGGCCGCATGTAGCTGGCCAGCAGTCCCTTGCGCCCCTGCGCCTCGTGCACCGTGGCGACGCCGTAGCCGGCCAGGGCGTCGACCACGGCGGGCTCGGCGCGGCGGATGTTGCGGACGACGAGGGCCATCAGAGGAGGCTCTTCTCGATGACGTCGAGGGTGCGGTAGGCGGGCAGCACCTGGGCCACCGAGCCGTTGGGCTCGCGGCCTTCGCGGATGGCGGCGAAGAACTCCCGGTCCTGCAGCTCGATGCCGTTCATGGACACGTCCACCCTGGAGACGTCGATCGGCTGTTCCTTGCCGTCGACCAGGTCGTCGTAGCGGGCGATGTAGGTGCCGTTGTCGCAGATGTAGCGGAAGAAGGTGCCGAGCGGCCCGTCGTTGTTGAACGAGAGGCTGAGGGTGCAGATGGCCCCGGAGGCGACCTTCATCTGGATCGACATGTCCATGGCGATGCCGAGCTCCGGATGCATCGGCCCCTGGACCCCGCGGGCGACGCTGACCGGCTCGCCGGTCTGGTAGCTGAACAGGTCCACGGTGTGGGCCGCGTGGTGCCACAGGAGGTGGTCGGTCCAGGACCGCGGTTGGCCCAGCGCGTTCAGGTTCTTGCGGCGGAAGAAGTAGGTCTGCACGTCCATCTGCTGGACCTTCAGCTCGCCGGCCCGGATGCGCCTGTGGACCCACTGGTGGGACGGGTTGAACCGGCGGGTGTGCCCGGCCATGGCCACGAGGCCCGAGCGCTTCGCCACCTCGGCCAGCCGCTCGGCGTCGGCCAGGTTGTCGGCCATCGGGATCTCCACCTGCACATGCTTGCCGGCCTCCAGGCACTGGATGGCCTGGGCGGCGTGCATCTGGGTGGGGGTGGCCAGGATCGCGGCCTCCACGCCGGGCTGGGCGAGCGCCTCGGCGAGATCGGTGGTCCAGTGCGGGATCGAGAACCGCTCGGCGACCTCGCGGGTGGAGTCCGGGCTGCCGCCGGCGAGGCTCACGACCTCGAGGCCCTCGATCTTCTGCATCGCCTCGAGGTGCTTGATCCCGAAGGCCCCTTGCCCGGCCATGACGACTTTCACGGTCGCGTCTCCCTAGGTGTCGCCGGTCTCCGCCGGCTTCCGAGATCGACATACTACGCAGAGCCGGCCCGGTAAGCGAAAGGGACCGCGGCGGGGAGGTCGCCGCGGTCCCGAAGAGTTGGCCCGCTTGAGCGGAAGGAGGGGCCTCGCTGCTACCAGCGGCGATCGTAGCGGTCGTAGCGATCGTAGCGGTAGTCGCGGTGGTCGTTGTCGTTCAGGGCGTCGGCGATGATCAGGCCGATGATGCCCGTGGCGATGGCCGCCATGACGATGTCGCCGTTGTCCGAGCGGTAGTAGCGGTAGCCCGGACGCGGCGGCGGCAGCCGGTAGCGGTGGTAGTCGCTGATGTAGTACCCGCGGTTGTTGTAGTACGGGTAGCGCTGGCCGGTGCGCCAGCGGTTCGAGCGATGGCCATAGGCGTGGCCGCGGCGGTTGTCGTAGCGGTCGTACTGGTCGGGGCGGCCGTCACGGTCGCGGTCGCGGTTCCATTCGCGGCGGTCGGGGCGCCCGTCGCGATCGGAGTCGCGCTCGTAGCGGCCGTAGCCGTCATAGCCGCCATATCCGTAGGGCTGGGCGGAGGCCGCGGCGCCGGCGAAGGTCATGGCGGCGGCGGCGGCGATCAACAGGGCTTTCTTCATGGCGGTCTCCTCAGTTGAAGGGAGCTTCGCACAGCCTCGCTGAACGGACCTGGGCCGGGTCGTTCACCTGGGCTTCAGGTCCCTGAACGGCCAGGCCTCAGAAGAACAGCTTCCGCACGCTGAGCCGGACCGTCCGGCCGAGCGGGTCGATCAGGTCCGGCTGGTAGCTCACCGGCGTCACCCCGGCGGCGTCGCGGACCTCCAGCCGCTCGTCGAACAGGTTGTCGACCGACAGCGTCGCCCGCGTCCCGCGCAGCCAGCGCTTGCCCCTGGCCCAGGGCTGCTGGCCCAGGTCGGCGAACAGCCGCACGTTGACGGTGGTGAGGTCGGAGAACTCCAGGTCCCGGCCGCCGAAGCGCGCGCCGTTCACCTCGGTGCCGCTCTGCCAGCGGGCGGTGACCCGCGCGCCGAGGCCGTTCTTGGAATAGCCCGCCTGGGCTTCCACCTCGTGCCGCGGCTGGCCGCCGCCGGAACCGACCGCCGAGCCGTCGAGCAGGTCGAGCACCGGCACGCCCGGCCGGATGAAGATCTCCTCCTGCAGGCGGACCGTGTGGAAGACGGCGAGCTGCAGGGCGCCGGCGCCGCGTCCGCCGAAGCCGCCGCCGCGGAAGCCCCCGCCGCCTCCGCCGGGCCCCCGGCGGGGTCCGTCGCCTCCGGCGCGCGGGCCGGCGCCCTCGGGCGGCGGGCCGCCGGCGGGAGCCTGGGCGCCTTCGCCCTGGGCGGCGCGCTGGCGCGGGAACCCGCCGGGTGGGCGCGTGGGCCCGAGCGGCTTGGAGTAGTGGAAGCCCCAGCGGACCTCCTCGCGGTCCTGCCGCTCGAAGTTCACCGGCCGGCTGTCGATCCGTTCAAGCTGTCCGGCCACGCGGCGGAAACGGCCAGGGAACGCCCGCTCGATCTCCGCCGTCGCCGTCGGGAATGACGCGATCACGTCGTTGATGCGGGTGCGCACATAGTCGGCGCGGAAGGTGAGGTCGTGGTCGTCCAGCGGCTTCCAGTTGACCCCCAGCTTCACGACGCGCCGGTTGTCGGCCAGCAGGAACGGGTTGCCCCCCTCGACGCGGGTGACCTCGACCGTCTGGCCCGTGAGGTAGTCGAAGACGCGCACGTTCTCGGTCTCGATCTCCGGGTCGCCGAGCTGCTGCATGGTCGGCGCGCCGTCCTCCTCTGTGATCGACGCGATGACCCGGAAGTCCTCGAACGGCGACCAGTTCAGGCCCGCGCCCACGGTGGTGAGCGTGCCGAAGTCGGAGAGCTCCTCGACGGCGGCGTTGAGGTTGGCCGACAGGTTGCCGAGCGCGCCGAGGAACTCGCCACGGCGGGTGAGGGGGATGTCGAGGTTGGCCTGGGCGCGGGCGATGTCGCGCGACAGGTCCGCGTCCCGAAGCTCGCCGCGGCGGACGGATTCGCTTTCGAGCTGGCGGGTTTCCAGGCCGACGGTGAAGGCGGTGGTCACCTGGCCGGCGGGCAGCTCGAACAGGGAGCCGTTCACCAGCGCCTCGGCGTCGGCGGAGGTGACGACGGAGCGGGCCTGGTCGGGCGCGCGGTAGGCGAAGGTGTCCGGGTCGATCTCCCGCTCGGTGACCGTCTGGCTCTCGCTGCGGTCGGCGTTGGCGGTCAGCGACCAGCGCCAGCCGGAGACCGCACCGTTGGCCGCGGCGCCGAGGTGGGCGCTCCAGGTGTCGCCCTGGCGGGTCAGTACGTCGAGGCCGAACGGATTGGCGGGCGGCAGGACGAGGCCGCCGGCGGCGAGGCCCAGCCGGCCTTCGCTCTCGGTCATCTCGAGCCGGCCGTTCAGCGTGCCGGAGACACCCTCGGCGAGGGGCCGCGTCAGGACCGCGTTCAGCGAGGCCTGGTTGGACTCGCCGAGCAGGGTGCGGAATGGCGCCTCGTCGGGGGCGCCGGGCACGAGGTCGTCGGCCGGGCGGATGTTCCGCTCGCTCTCCAGCAGCGGGGTCGAGCGGGCGGCTTTCAGGTCCACCTGCAGGCGGGTGTCGCGCTGGATGCGCAGGGCGTTGACGTTGGCGTCGAAGCTCTCGCGGCCCCCCTCCGTCGCGACGCGGACGCCAGCCTCGGTGGTCAGCGCGCGGAAGCGGGGGCGCAGGACGAAGTTCACGACCCGCTGGTCGGCCCGGTAGCCGTACTTCAGCGCGACCTCCTCGGGCAGGATGTCGACCCGGAGGATCGCTTCCGGCGGCAGGTCGCGGATCTCGGCGAAGGAGGAGATGCGCTGGCCGTTGACGAGGGTGATCGGCCGGCCGCCGCCGCGGCCCCGGGCGCTTCCGGTCTGGGGCGCGAGGGCGTCGAGCAGTTCCGCGACGGAGCTGACGCCGAGCGCGCGGATCTCCCGCGGCCCGAGCTGGATCTCGGGCGGGATGTCGCCGACGACGGCGCCGCGCTGTTCGCGCGTCTCGGCGACGACGACGAGCTCCTCGACGACGGCGTCGACGTCCTCGTCGGCGTAGGGCGCGGCCGGCGGGGCGGCGGGAGCGGTCGCCTGGGCGAGGGCCGGGCCGGCGAAAGCGACGGCGGCGGCGCAGCTCATCAGCGACAGCCGGAGGCGCGCGCCCGCGCCGGGCGTCTTCTGCTCGATCACTCTCTCTACTCTCCTCGGTGACTTGGGCGCCGGCGCCGCGGCATTCCCTCGGCCGCTGAAACTCGCGAGCATCGGAAGGGATCACGCGCGCTTCGCCCTGGTGTGTCGGCTACGTATCCATGCGTTGCAGAAATGCGCCGGACCCGTGGCGCTTCACCGTCCGAAAACCGCCAGCGCCCGCCCATGAGTGTCCGAAAACCGCGAGACTTGCCGCGGCGAGGCGCGCATCTTCGCCGTCATGGACATGGATTTCGCAGCCTGCCGACGCGCCTTCCTGACCCGGGACCCCCGGTTCGACGGCCGCATCTTCGCGGGCGTGAAGACGACCGGCATCTACTGCCGCCCGATCTGCCCGGCCAGGACGCCGAAGGCGGAGAACATGACCTTCTTCCCGACCGCCGCGGCGGCCCAGGAGGCGGGCTTCCGCCCCTGCCTCCGCTGCCGGCCGGAATCCTCGCCGGACCTCGGCGCCTGGCGCGGGACCTCCAACACGGTGAGCCGTGCGCTCGCCCTGATCGAGGCGGGGGCCATGGACGCCGGCGACGTGGAGGCGCTCGCCGACCGGCTCGGCGTCGGCGACCGGCAGCTGCGGCGGCTGTTCAAGCAGCACCTCGGCGCCTCGCCGGTGGCGGTCGCCCAGACCCGCCGCGTCCTGCTCGCCAAGCAGCTGATCCACGAGACCCAGCTGCCGATGAGCGAGGTCGCCCTGGCTTCGGGGTTCGGTAGCGTGCGGCGGTTCAACGAGACGTTCCAGCAGCTGTTCGGCCGCCCGCCGGGCGTCCTGCGCCGGAGCCAGGCGCCGGAGGCGAGCGCCGCGGCCGGCGGCATCACGGTCCGGCTGCCCTATCGCGCGCCCTACGATTGGGACGGGATCATCGGCTTCCTGAGCGCGCGGGCGATCCCCGGCGTGGAGGCGGTGGAGCCGCGGCGCTACGCCCGGACCCTCGCCGTGGACGGCGCGCGCGGCGTGGTCGTCGTGACCCCCGGCGCCGGCGACTACCTCGTGGCGGAGATCAGGTTCCCGAGAGTGCAGGCCCTGCCGGCGGTGATCGCCCGCGTGCGCCGGGTCTTCGACCTCGCCGCCGACCCGGCCCTGATCGGCGCCCACCTCAGCCAGGACCCGGCGCTCGCGCCGCTCGTCGCCGCGCGGCCCGGCCTGCGCGCGCCCGGTGCCTGGGACGGCTTCGAGCTCGCGGTGCGGGCGATCCTCGGCCAGCAGATCACCGTCACCGCCGCCCGCAGCCTCGCCGCGAAACTCGTGGACGCCTACGGCGAGCGGATCGAGGATCCAGCCGCCCTCGCGCTCGGCCTCTCCTGCGTCTTCCCGACGCCGGACCGGCTCGTCGGCCAGGATATCGCCGCGCTCGGCATGCCCCGGGCCCGCGGCGCGGCGCTCGAGGCGCTCGCCCGGACTGTCGCCGACGACCCCACCATTTTCACGCCCCGGGCCGACTTGGAGAGCGCGATCGCCGCGCTCTCGGCCCTGCCGGGGGTGGGGGAGTGGACGGCGCAGTACATCGCGCTTCGGGAGCTCCGCGAGCCCGACGCCTTCCCGCACGCCGACATCGCCCTGATGCGGGCGCTCACCGACGACGAGGGGCGGCGGCCGACCGCGCAGGAGCTGCTCGCCCGATCCCAGGCGTGGCGGCCCTGGCGGGCCTACGCCGCCCAACACCTGTGGGCCGCCGACGCGGTCCAGCCGCAGCAGATCAAGAGGACGAAGACCGATGCGAAACGCGCAGCCTGAGACGCTCACCCTGGACCGCCTGCAAACGCCGGTGGGAACCGCGCTCCTGGTCACCGACGAGGACGGGGTGCTGCGCGCCTTCAACTGGACGGACTACGAGCCGAAGATGCTGGCCTGGATCGCCCGCCACTATCCGAAGGCCCGGCTCGGAGAGGGCCGCTCGCCTGTCCGGCCGGCGTTCGAGGCTTATTTCGCCGGCGACGCCCGCGCGCTCGACCGCACGCCGTGGAAGGCGTCGGGCACGGCGTTCCAGCTGAAGGTCTGGGAGGCGCTGTGCACCATCCCGGCCGGCGAGACCCTGAGCTACCGGGGCCTCGCCGAGCGGATCGGCCGGCCGAGCGCCGTGCGCGCCGTTGGCCTGGCGAACGGGGCGAACCCCGTGGCGGTGGTCGTGCCCTGCCATCGGGTGATCGGGACCAACGGCTCGCTGACCGGCTACGGCGGCGGCCTGCCGCGCAAGAAGTGGCTGCTGTCCCACGAGGGCGCGAGCTTCCGGGAACAGCTTGCCGCCTGAGGCCGCCGGGGCGGGCGCGCGTACCTGAACGCCGCTAACCTTTCGAATAATTCATGCGTCCGGTAGTCGCACACTGGTAACGCTTCCCGTATAACCAGGGTCGACGGAATCGCATCGTGGCGGGGAGGTACCGATGTCGACATTGACGGACATGGTCGCCGCCGTGGTGATGCATTCTTCCGCCGTCGCCTTCTCGCATTTCGGCGTCTCGGTGGAGCCGCTGCAGGTGGAGAAGCCCCAGGCGCCGGTGGAGCGGGTGATCGCCCGCACGCCCCGCAAGGCGGCCCGCGCCGCGAAGCTCTCGGACTGTCCCGAGACCCGCCGCCTGCAGCAGGGCGCGACCGTCGTCCGGGCCTGAAGACGTCCCGCGCAAGCCCTTGCGCGGCCGCGACAATCCATACCTGACCTGAGGTTTTCCACAGGCCGCTGTTTGCGTCCGCGCGGCCGGCGGGTAATCCTTCATGGCGGGCCCCGCGGGGCTTGCGTGAACGGAAGGGGACGGCCGCGCATGAAGATCCGGGGACGGCGGGCGCCGACGGATTTCGGAGCTTCCGGCGACGAGGCCAGGCTGGCGGCGAACGCCGAGCCTGCGCGCGAGGCCGTGACCGAGCCGCTCGTCGCGCCGGTGACCGAGGCCGTCCCGCCGCTCGAGCCGCCTCGCGCCGGCGCCGAGGTGACGGCGAGCGGAGCCCGCCCGCCCGCCCGGCGGCCACAGTCCCTCGGCGAGGGTCCTGCGCCGGCGGAGGTCCGCGCCCCGCCGGCCTGGCCGATCTATCTCACCGCGCTTGCGGTCTCCGTCCTGTGGGCCGTGGCCCCGATCGCTTTCGCGGTCGGCTACCGGAGCAACGTCGCGCCGCTGACCGACGACGTCTTCGCGCTCGCCGTCTTCGCCCTGCTCGCCATCGGCCCGGCCGCCTTCGTCTGGGGCGCGGCCTACATGATCCGCCAGGGGCAGAAGCTTTCCGCCGAGGCGAGGCGGGCCAAGGCGATGGCCGAGGACATGCTGGCCCCGGCGCTCAGCGCCGCGGCCCGCGCCGGCCACGTGGTGCAGGGCGTGCGTGACGAGATCGCCGCGGCGGGGCTCGCCGCCGACCAGGCCCGGGAGACCCTCCTGGCGCTGCGGCAGGCCATGGCCGAGGAGACCCTCAAGCTCACCGACGCCACGCGCACCTCGGTGCGCACGGCCCAGGACCTGGCCGGCGCGCTCGGCAAGGAGCGCACGGAGATCGGCGCCCTGGCCGAAAGCCTCGACGCCCGGGCGGCGCAGGTGGCCGACGTGATCGGCGAACACGCCCGCAGGGTGGTGGACGCGACCGACGCGGCCGGGGCGCGCCTGAAGAGCGCCGAGGCGGAGATCGCAGAGACGCTGGAGAGCCGCGCGGCGCAGATGGCCGACATCGTCGGCGAACAGGCCCGTCGCGTCGTCGAGGCCACCGACACCGCCGGGGCGCGGCTGAAGGCCGCCGAGGCGGAGATCGCCGAGACCCTGGAGAGCCGCACGGCCCGGATGAGCGAGACGATCGACGGCCAGGCGCGCCGCGTCCTGCAGGCGGCCGACGAGGCCGCGAACCGGCTGAAGACGACCGAGGCCGAGCTCGCCGAGACGCTCGACGCCCGCGCGGCCAAGGTCACGGAGGCGATCGGCAGCCAGGCCCGCATGGTCGCCGAGGCCGCCGACGTGGCCGAGACCCAGCTGCGCGAGGCCGAGGCCGTGCTCGCCGCCCGCGCCGCCGACCTGGCCGCCGCGGCCGGAGAGGTGGGCGACGCCGCGCGCACCGCCGGCGAGGACCTGACCCGCCACATCGCCCGGCTGGAGACCGCCGGCACGGGCGTCGCCGACCAGATCCGGGCCGTGGAGGGCGGGCTTTCCGACCATCGCGCGGCGCTGATCACCCTGTCCCAGGCGCTGCGTGCGGACCATCAGGGTTTCGCGGCTGAGGCTCAGACCCACGCCGAGACGCTGGCGGAGTTCATCAGCCAGGCCCGTCTGTCGGCCGCCGAGATGAGCGAGCGGGCGACCCGCGGCAGCGAGACGCTGAAGGCCCTGATGGCCGACGCGGCCGAGCAGTTCCGCGACCTCGCCGAGACGGCGCGCGCCGAGCGCGAGGAGTTCGGCCAGTCGACCCTGCAGTCGCTGGACGCCGTCTCCCAGGCCGCCGCCGAGCAGCGCGCCCAGCTGGAGGCCCAGACCCGCGCCGCCATCGACGCCCTGGCCAAGGCGGCCGAGGAGACCCGCGAGGCCGCCGCCAGCCACGCCGCCACCGCCCGCGAGCAGGTGGACCAGCTGTCCGAGGCCGCCTTCACGGCCGGCCAGAAGGCCAACCAGGTGTTCGAGGCCCGCCTCGCCGAGGCCCGCGCCCTCGTCGAGCAGTCGTCGCAGATGGTCGAGCAGGCCGGCGTCGCCACGGCGAAGAAGCTGGACGAGGGGGCCGCCGCCGCCCGCGCCACCCTTGCGGAGCTGGGCGCCATGCTGGGTGAACTCGAGGAACGCGCGCAACGCCTGCCCGCCGCCGCCCGCGGTCAGGCCGAGCAGGTCCGCGAGACCGTCGTCCAGGGCATGGACGAGCTGATGGAGGCCGCCCGCCGCACCGCCGAGGAGGCGCAGGCGATCGACGCGGCCTTCCAGGAGCGTGTCCGCCGCAACTTCGAGATGCTGAGCGAGGCCGTTCGCCTGATGGGCTCGGTGGCCGCGACCCCGCCCGCGCCGCTGACAGCCGCAGCGCCGGCCCGCCCCGCGACTCCGCCGCCGACCTTCTCCGCGTCCGCCGCCTTCACGCCGACCCCGCGGCCGGTCCGCGCCCGGACGCCGGAGCCCGCGCCGCCCGCGCCGGAGCCCGAGCCGCCGGCCATCGAGCCGGAGGTCGTCGAGGCCGCCGCCGAGGCGCCGCCGCTGGAGGCCGTGGAGCCCGAGGACTTGGTGCTGGACGAGATCGCCGAGCCGACGCCAAGGCCGGCAAAGGGCAAGGCCAAGGACGAGCCGGAGAAGGCGTCCGGCACGCCGCTCGCCGCGCGCCTCGGGCTGCGGCCGCGCCTGAAGCTCACGCCGACCGCCACCGACGAGGAGTTCAGCCAGGTGTTCGAATCGGCCGCCGGCCGGCCGGTCCCGGAGCCAAAGGCCGAAGGCGACGGCGAGGGCTGGACCTGGAAGGACCTGCTGTCCTCCATCGACGGCGGATCCGCGGAAGGCGAGGCGCTGGAGCAGACGCTGGGCGCGGAACTCGCGAAGATGGGCGTCGACCCGGAGAAGCTGTTGCCCAAGCCGCGCATCGACGAGATCGCCGCGGCCGTGCAGGTCGGCGACCTGGATGGGGCCCGGCAGGTGGTGAAGCGCCTGGCTCCGGCCGCCACCCGCCGCATCGTGCGGCGCCTGTTCACCGACGAGGCGCTGCGCGGCCAGGTGACCGGCTACATCCGCCGCTACCAGGGCCTGGTGGATGACGCCGTGGTGCGCGATCCGGAGGGCTTCCTGATGGCCGAGCTGCTCGGGGCCGAGGCGGGCCGGCTCTACCTGCTGCTGGACGCGGCCGTGGGGGACATGGCCTGAGGCGTCTTGCCGTCCGCGAGGAGCGCTGGCCGCTCCGCGAGGCCTTCGTCATCGCCCGCGGGGCCAAGACCGAGGCGCATGTGGTGGTCGCCGAGATCGCCGAGGGCCCCCACGTCGGCCGCGGCGAGGCGGTGCCCTACGCCCGCTACGGCGAGGAGATGGCCGGCGTGCTGGCGGAGATCGACTCCGCCCGCGCCGCGATCGACGCCGGCGCCGACCGCGCCGCCCTGCAGGACCTGCTGCCTGCAGGCGCCGCGCGCAACGCGCTGGACTGCGCCCTGTGGGACCTCGCCGCCAAGCAGGCCGGCGTGCGCGCCTGGGAGCTCGCCGGACGGCCGCGGCTGGATCCGGTGAAGACCTGCTACACCCTCAGCCTGGACGCGCCCGAGGCGATGGCCGAGGCGGCGCGGCGGCACGCCCGCCGGCCGATGCTGAAGCTGAAGATCGGCGGCGCCGACGACCTCGACCGGGTGGAGGCCGTCCGCGCGGCCGCGCCCCGCACGCGGCTGATCGTCGACGCCAACGAAGGCCTGAGCTTCGAGGACCTGACCCGGCTCGCACCGGAGCTGGCGCGGCTGGACGTGCAGCTCGTGGAGCAGCCCCTGCGGGTCGGCGAGGACGCCGTGCTGGAGGGCTGGGAGAGTCCCGTGCCGCTCTGCGCCGACGAGAGCCTGCACACCCGCGCCGAGCTCGCCGACTGCGCCCGCCGCTACGCCTGCGTGAACATCAAGCTCGACAAGGCCGGCGGCCTGACGGAGGCCCTTGCCACCGCTGTCGAGGCGCGTGCGCGCGGCCTGGAGGTGATGGTGGGCTGCATGGTCGCCACGTCGCTCGCCATGGCGCCGGCGATGATCGTCGCCCAGGGCGCGCGCTTCGTGGACCTGGACGGGCCGCTGCTGCTGGCCCGCGACCGCCAGCCGGGCCTGGCGATTACCGGCTCCATGATCGAGCCCCCGCCGGCCGCCCTCTGGGGCTGACGCCGCTCTGCGAACCTCGGTCGCCCGCCTGGAGGCGCCGCTGCCGGGATAACACCGTGTGGGGCGGAATTGTCGCAGTGGGGCAGGATTTGTCCCTCGGCGGCTTGCGGACATGCCTCCGCTGGAGTGAATGAACCCCGTCCGGACCGCGAGGGCCGGGGAGTCGGGGGATTTTCGATGTTGCGTTGGACGAAACTTGCGCGGGCCGCGGGCGTGATGGCGATGGGCGTCGTCCTGGGCTCGGCCGCGCAGGCCCAGTCCTCCGGCGAGGCCACGGCGATCATGGGCGCGACGGTGTTCGACGCCACCGGCGCGGCGCCCCGGATCGCCAACGTCGTGATCCGCAACGGCCGCATCGCCGCCGTGGGGCCGAAGGTCCGTGCGCCACGCGGCGCCAGGGTCATCGACGCCAAGGGGCTGGCGCTGCTGCCCGGCTTCTTCGACGTGCACACCCACTGGACGCCGGCCGGCGCGCCGGCCGTGACCCCGCAGATCGCCAACGCCTACATCGCCGCCGGCGTCACGACGGTGAACGACTTCCACCAGTCGCCGGAGAGCTGGGCCCCGCGCCGGCAATGGCTGTCGACGCTCTACGCCCCGCACGTGAACATGACCGCCCGCACCTCCACGCCGGGCGGCCACGGGGCGGACTGGGCCGACCAGAACACGACGAAGTGGGTGAACACGCCCGAGGCCGCCCGCCAAGCGATCCGCGAGCTGGTCCCCTACAAGCCCGACGTGATCAAGGCCTTCGCCGACGGCTGGCGCTACGGCACGGCGCCGGACAACACCAGCATGGACGTGGGCACGCTCGCCGCCCTGGTGGACGAGGCCCACAAGAACAACCTCAAGGTCGGCACCCACACGGTGACGGTGGACCGTGGCGCGGTGGCCGCCCGCGCCAAGGTCGACTTCATCGCCCACAGCCTGCAGGACCGCGAGATCGACGCCGAAACCGTGGCGCTCATCAAGCAGGCCGGCACGGTCTACGCCCCGACGCTCGCCGTCTACGAGCCGGTGAAGCCAGGCCAGAAGCCGCCGGAGAACCCGCAGGAGCCGCGCTTCCAGCAGTCGGTGCGCAAGTTCGGCTACGCGCTGAAGAACGTGAAGGCGCTCTCCGACGCCGGCGTGCCGATCGCGCTCGGCACCGACGCGGGCATGCCCAACACGCCGCACGGCGTCTCCACGCTGCGGGAGATGGAGCTGCTGGTGCAGGCGGGCCTGACGCCGGCCCAGGCGTTGATGGCCGGGACGGCGAACAGCGCCCTGGTGCTGGGGCTGATCGAAGACCGAGGCACCGTCGAGGCCGGCAAGCGGGCTGACCTGGTGCTGGTCGCCGGCCGCCCTTGGGCCGAGATCTCCGATGTGCGCAAGACGGTGCGGGTCTTCATCGACGGCCGGGCCGTGCACGGTCCCGGCGTGACCCTGCCGAAGGCCAATTCCGAGGCCGCCATGCCGGTGGTCCGGGTGAAGGCGCTCGTGGACGACTTCGAACGCGCCGACGGCCGCACCAACCTCGACACCCTGCGCACCGACGACATGGACGGCGGCATCGACCGCACCGTGCAGGTCAGCCAGGTGATCGACCGCGCGGGCGGCGGCAAGGCGCTGGCGCTCGCGGCCCGCATGGCCGTGGAGCCCGATCCGCAGGCCGCCGTGATCCTGCCGCTGACGCGCGGCTCGGTGCAGCCGGCCGACGTCACGGCCTTCCGCGGCGTGCGCATGGAGCTGCGCGGCGACGGCGGCCCGTACAAGGTCATGCTCAACACGCTGAACGGCCGCTGGGCCGCGGAGGTGAAGGCCGGTCCCGCCTGGACGACGGTCGAAGTCCCGTTCAGCGCGCTCGCCCGGATGGCGGGCCGGGGCGCAGGGGCGGGCCCGTGGACCGGTACTGACGTGGTCGAGGTCGAGGTCGGCGGCTCGCGCGATGGCGGCCGCAGGCTGTGGCTCGAGCTGGACAACGTGACTTTCTACTAGCGGTCAGGGAGCCGCACATCCTGAGGATCCCGCGGGGGAAGACGGCGCAGACCGTCCCGCGGCGACCGGACTGAAACGAGGGGGTACCAGAATGAATATCGGAGTTTCGCTGCGCAGCCTGATGCTGGGCACGACCGTCCTGTGCGGCGTCGCCATGGCCGGCCAGGCCGTGGCCCAGACGGCGGAGGAGACCGCCGTCGAGGAGATCGTCGTCGTCGGCTCCCAGATCGAAGGCTCGAAGGTGACGGCGGCCCTGCCGGTGACGGTGGTGGGCCAGGAGCAGATCGAGACGATCGCCGCCACCTCCGGCGACGACCTGTTCCGCTCGATCCCGCAGATGGGCGACGTGAACTTCAACTCGGCCTACCTGCCGAACTCGTCGAACTCGGCGCGTGGCGACGTGGGCTCGGTGAACCTGCGCAACCTGGGGGTCGGCAACACCCTGGTCCTGCTGAACGGCCGCCGCGTGGTGGCGCACCCGACCAGCCGCGCCGACGAGAACCTAGTGCCGGTGCTAACCTACAACACCAACGCCATCCCGGTGTCCGGCCTGCAGCGGCTGGAAGTGCTGCGGGACGGCGCCGCGGCGCTCTACGGATCCGACGCCGTGGCCGGCGTGGTCAACACGGTGCTGCAGACCAACTTCGAAGGCCTGCAGGTGGAGGCCCAGTACGGGGCGGCCGAGGGCACGCACCTCACCGAGACCGAATTCAACGTCCTGGCCGGCAAGAACTGGGACCGCGGCAACCTCACGCTCTCGCTGAGCTATGTTGACCGCACGGCGCTGAACGCCTTCGACCAGGACTACACGTCCTCGGCCGACCGGCGCGGCTTCTTCGCCGGCACCGCCTATGCGACGGCGGGCGTGCTCGACTCGCGGACCACCACCATGCCGTGGGCCTCGCTGCAGACGGTGGGCAACGTCGCGGTGCGGCAGGGCACGCGCTCGATCACCTCCAGCGCCGGCGCCTTCCACATCCAGCCCACGACGAGTGCCGGCTGCACGGCCACGCTCGGCGCCGGCTACTGCATCGACGACGCCGCGCCGGCCACCAGCGGCGACGACCGCAACCTCCGCTTCGACCCGAACAGCTTCAACACCTCGGTCATGCCGGACACCGAGCGCTTCAATGCGTTCCTGAGCGGCAATTGGGACCTGACCGACGGCATCGAGGCGTTCGGCGAGGCCGGCTACTACAGCGCCGTCACCCGCAGCGTGCAGGGGCCGACGGCCACCCTGACCTCGCTGCCGCTGACCATCCCGGCCACCAACTACTGGAACCCGTTCGGCCCGACGGTCTTCGCCAACGGCCAGGCCAACCCGAACCGCCTCGCCGGCACCACCGCGCCGGCGGCGGGCCTCGGGGTGACGCTCCGCGGCTACACCTTCGCCGACGTGGGCCCGAACATCGTCGACGTGAACCTGTCGCAGACCCGCTTCCTGGGCGGCGTGCGGGGCGAGCGGTTCGGCTTCAACTGGGAGAGCGCGCTGCTCTACTCCCACGCCAGGGCCAAGGACGTCTCGGACGGCATCAGCGCCACCCTGCTGCAGCAGCAGCTCGCGCTGTCCACGCCCGACGCCTACAACCCGTTCAACGGCGGCACGGCGGACAACCCGAGCGTCGGCGACGCCACGCCGTCCAGCCAGGCGGCCATCGACGCGATCAGCATCGAGACCCAGCGGATCTCCACCAGCTCCCTGATGCTGGCCGACCTCAAGGTCTCCAAAGCCGACCTCTTCGCCCTGCCGGGCGGTAACCTCGGCTTCGCCGCGGGCCTGGAATGGCGGCGCGAGACCCAGCAGGACGACCGCGACCCGCGCCTCGACGGCACGATCCAGTTCCGCGACGCTGTGACCGGCATCCTCTACGGCAACGACCTGATCGGCTCCTCGCCCTCGCCCGACACCAAGGGCAAGCGCAAGGTCACCTCGGCCTACCTCGAGTTCGCGGTCCCCGTGGTCTCGCCGGAGATGGCCATCCCGTTCGTGCGCAACCTCGAGTTCCAGCTCGCCGGGCGCTATGAGGACTTCTCCGACGTGGGCGACGTCGCCAAGCCGAAGGTCGCCGGCGCCTGGGACATCTTCGACGGCCTGCGGCTGCGCGGCTCCTGGGCGCAGGGCTTCAAGGCTCCGAACCTGGAACAGATCAACGCCACCCTGGTCACCCGCTCCAACACCCGCACGGACTGGATCCGCTGCGAGGCCGACCTGCGGGCCGGGCGGATCGCCAGCTTCAACGCCTGCTCGCGCTCCAACGCCACCACGGCGCGGCGCGCCGGCAATCCGGACCTGAAGCCGGAGGAGAGCGAGACCTGGGGCGCGGGCGTGGTCTTCCAGCCGCGGTTCCTGCCGCCGGAGGTCGGGAACTTCACCTTCACCGTCGACTACTGGCGCGTGAAGCAGGAGGGCATCGTCGGCCTGTTCGGCGAGGGCAACGCGCTGATCCTCGACTACCTGGAGCGCGTCCAGGGCCGGTCGAACCCGAACGTGGTCCGCGCCGCGCCGACCGCCGACGACATCGCCGCCTTCCAGAACACCGGCCTCACGGCGGTGGGGTCGGTGCTCTACGTGAACGACCAGTACCAGAACCTGCTGCCGCAGGAGGCCCGCGGCGTGGACTTCGGCGTGATCTGGAGCCTCGACACCGAGCGCTTCGGGAACTTCGACGTCAACTTCAACGCCGCCCACCTGATCAAGTTCTACCGCTCGCCCTCGCCGGACATCGCCGCCCTCATCGAGGCGCGGTCGGCGGGCACGATCAACGCCGGCACCACCATCACCGGCGGCGGCGACCTGATCCGGCAGAACGGCCGGCCGGAATGGAAGTGGTCGGCCTCGCTCAACTGGCGCTACGGCCAGTTCGGCGTCGGCGCCTTCACCCAGTACATCGGCGACGTGGAGGAGACCGCCCTCGTCGACAGCGCCGGGACGCCCTGGGTGATCGACAGCCAGGTGACCGCCAACCTCTACGCCCAGTACGAGTTCGTCGACGGCTGGGCGAGCGACACGCGCCTGCGGGTGGGCGTGCGCAACCTCACCGACGAGAAGCCGCCGCTGTCCTCCAACGGCTACTTCGGCGAGCTGTACCAGCCGTACAGCCGCTACTGGTACGTGAGCGTCCGCAAGACGTTCTAGGACGGAAGCGTCGGCCCCGCGCCCGGCTCCCAGGGAGTCCGGGCGCGGGGCGGCGCGTTTCGAAGGCTCCCCTATGTGGCGGGAGGTTTCGGCGTTCGCTGGCAGATGGCGCGGATGCCGGAGGCGATGAGCACCGGGAGCCGGTCGGCGATCGCGATCATGTCGCTCGAGGAGACGCGGCCGCCGGAGAGATGGTCGATCCGTCCCGTCTGGCCGAGGGAGAAGGTGAAGGCCCCGGTCAGGAAGTGGTACCCCCAGTAGATCTCGTCCTCCGAGGCGTCCGGGAGGATGACCCGCATGTCCGCGATCAGTTCGCGCGACACATGGTCGAAGGTCTCCGACATCAGCTGGTCCAGCGCCCCGCGGGAGCTGTTCACATAGGCCACGATGGCCATGTAGTTGCGCCAGCCCTCGTCCTCGGCGGCCTTCTCCAGGGAGGGGCGGACGAAGGCGTCGATGATGCCCTCGAGCGTCATGGCGCCGCCGCTGGCCCGCCGGTACTCGGCCATGGCTTTCAGGCGCAGATCGTTGATCAGCGGACCGCGGCGCTTGAAGACGGCGCGGAACAGCCCCTCCTTGTCGCCGAAGTAGTAGCGCAGCAGCGCCGTATCGACGCCGGCGTGCTGGGCCACCTCGCTGAGAGGGACGCCGTAGCCCCGCTCGGCGAACAGGGCCTCGGCGTGGTCCATGATCAGCGCCGTGGACGCCGCGCGCCGCGCCGCCTGCACCTTGCCGGCCGTGCGCCGGGGCCGCCGCTGGACGGCCGGACTGTCGGGTCTGGTCACTCTGCCTGTTTCGCCGCTCGGGCCGGATCTTCCGCCAACCTACCGCCCCTCTGTCAGCGTCTGCGGGCCGGCTGACAAGTCGTGGCGTGCGCGCGCCAGCCGATCCTGCAGCCGCTGCAACATATTCCCTCTATCGGGAATGAATTGACAAGGGGCGCGGCCGAGATCATCGTTCGACCCACAAGAGGCAGTAGGGCAGGAGCCACGATCGAGCGCCGCTGAACGGCGCCGTCGCTGGAAACGATCAGGTCGACGACAGGAAGACCGGCGCGCCGGTCGTCCGTGCGGGGCGCCGCGAGGCCGTTCGCGCCCGTCGATCCGTCATGCCCGCCCACCGGCCTCGCGCGGATCTGCGGCGATAGGGCCGCGGCAGGGAGGGGAACGTGCGGCGGACAACGAGCGAGGCAGGCGCGGACGGGGACTGCGCGAAGGGGGCGGCGAGGGGACTGAGGTTGGCCCTGCTGTCGTGCGCAGCCTGGGAGATCGCGCCCGCGGCCCTTGCGCAGACTGCGCCGGCGTCGGCGAGCGTGGAGGAGGTGGTGGTGACCGGCTCACGGATCGCCGCCGATGGCTTCCAGCAACCCACGCCGGTCACCGTCCTGGGCGCGGCCGAGATGCAGCGCGACATGCCCACCACGGTCGCCAACTACCTCAATACGCTGCCGGCGTTCGGCGCGCCGGTGTCGAGCGCCAATCCGGGGCCGGGCGTCTCCGGCGGCGGGGCCTCGCTGCTGAACCTGCGGAACCTCGGCGTCACCCGCACCCTGGTGCTGCTGGACAACCGCCGCGTGGTGAGCTCCTCGCCGGGCGGCGGGGTGGACATCAACACCCTGCCCACCGGCCTGATCCAGCGCGTCGAGGTCGTCACCGGCGGGGCCTCGGCGGCCTGGGGCGCGGATGCGGTGGCGGGCGTCGTCAACTTCGTCCTGAACCATGCCTACACCGGCCTGACGGTGGACGCCTCCACGGGCATCTCCGAGGAGGGCGACAACTGGACGGCGAAGATCGGGGCGACCTACGGGCGGGCGTTCGCGGACGGGCGCGGCCACGTGCTCGCGGCGGGCGAGTTCTCCCGGGCGCCGGATATCGTCCGGATCGGCGAGCGGGACTGGTGGCGCAACTGGGCGGTGGTGCCGAACCCGGCCTTCCGCGCCGGCAACGGCCAGCCGGTGCGGATCACCGTGCCCTTCGCCGGGCCGGCGGAGCTGGCCGAGGGCGGGGTGATCACCTCCGGGCCGCTGCGGGGCACGCAGTTCGTGGGGCCGAACGGGACACCCGCGCCCTACAGCTTCGGCAACAACGCCGGCGTGCTGCAGTGGGGCGGGGACGCCGCCTACGGCACCTCGCGGATGCGCAACCTGACCAACGGCCTGGACTACGGGACGCTGTTCACCCACGTGCGCTACGACCTCACCGAGCGGGTGACGGTCTACGGGGAGGCCTCCTACGGCCGGTCGGTCGTGCAGACGGACTCGCTCTACTACAACCGCGGCGGCAACCTCACGCTGCGGACCGACAACCCCTACCTGGACCCGGGCGTGCGCAACCAGCTCGCCGCGCTGGGCCAGACCTCCTTCAACATCGGCAAGATGTTCACCGACACGGCGCCGCCCGGCAGCCGCAACGAGCGCACCCTGTGGCGCGGCGTGATCGGGGCGGAGGGCGAGTTCGGCGAAAGCTGGAAATGGGACGCCTACTACCAGCACGGCGACTTCCACGTGGACACGCGGACCTACAACAACCCGCTGGTTCCCCGCTTCAACCAGGCAGTGGATGCGGTGCGGGACCCGACGACCGGCCGGATCATCTGCCGTTCGACCCTGACCGCGCCCAACAACGGCTGTGTGCCGCTGAACGTGCTGGGCAACGGCGTGGCCTCGCAGGACGCGATCGCCTGGGTGTTCGGCACCGTACCCTACCAGATCACCGACCTGCGACAGGACGTGGTCTCCGGCAGCCTGAACGGGGAGTTGTTCGACCTGCCGGCCGGGCCGGTCTCGGTGGCGCTGGGCGGGGAGTACACCCGCGAGGAGGCCGAGGCGACGCAGGATGCGGCCTCTGCGGCGCGGCAGTACTTCACCGGCAACTTCCAGCCGTTCGAGGGCGAGCGGAACGTCAAGGAGGCCTTCGCCGAGACCGTCGTTCCGGTGCTGCGCGACCTGCCGCTGATCCGCAGCCTGGAGCTGAACGCCGCGGCCCGCCTGACCGACTACAGCACCAGCGGCTCGGTCACGACCTGGAAGCTGGGGGCCTCCTGGCAAGTGAGCCCGGACCTGCGCCTCCGGGTCACCCGCTCGCGGGACATCCGCGCGCCGAGCCTCTCGGAGCTGTTCACGCGGGGCTCGACCGGCACCCAGTTCGTGTTCGACCCGCAGACCAACCGGCAGGTGTCCGTGCTGGCCAACACCACGGGCAATCCGGCGCTGACGCCGGAGGTGGCGAAGACCTGGACGGCGGGGGTGGTCTACCGGCCGTCCTGGGCGCCGGGCCTGGGCTTCTCGGTGGACTACTACGACATCCGCCTGACTGATGCGATCGCCGCGGTGACCGCGCCGCAGACCGTGCTGCTGTGCTTCGGCGCGGCGCCGGCGCTGTGCAACAACATCATCCGGGACGCGTCCGGGACCATCACCCAGATCAACCTGCTGCCCACCAACGTGGCCTTCCTGGAGACCTCCGGCTGGGACGTGGAGGCGAGCTACCGGCGCGAGCTGGGGCCGGGGGCGGTGTCGGTGCGGGCGCTGGCGAGCTACCTCAGCAAGCTCGACCGGGTGGACCCCGACGGCACCGTCCGCCAGCTGGCCGGCGCGATCGGCGACTTCTACGGCGGCCAGCCGAAATTCAAGGCGCAGGTCTCGGCGACGTGGGACCAGGGGCCGTTCTCGGGCACGGCGAAGGTGCGGGTGCTGGGTGACGCGAAGCTCGACAGCGCGTGGGTCCACGGCGTGGACGTGGACGACAACACCGTGCCGCGCATCGGCTACCTGGACCTGCGGGCCGCCTACCGGTTCACGATCTCGGGGGCGGATTCCGAGCTGAGCCTGGCGGTGGACAATGTGCTGGACACCGACCCGCCGCGGGTCTCGGCGGTGCCGAGCACCGTGCCCTACGTGGTGGTCGCCCCGCACACGCGGCTTGATCTCTACGACGCCATCGGCCGGAGCTACCGCGTCGGCCTGAGGGCGCGGTTCTGAGGCCGCGCCGGGCGCAGGGAGACGGGGGGACGATGACACAGCCCAGGAGCAGCAGGTCGATCTACAAGGTGGCGCTGACGGCCGCGGCCGGCGCCACCATCGAGTGGTACGACTTCTTCATCTACGGGACGGCGGCGGCGCTGGTCTTCCCGAAGCTGTTCTTCCCCGCCGACATCCCGCCGTTCGCCGCCCAGATCGCGGCGTTCTCGACCTTCGCGGTGGGCTTCATCGCCCGGCCCCTTGGCGGGGTGGTGTTCGGCCATTTCGGCGACCTGTTCGGGCGCAAGCGGGCGCTGGCCATCGCGCTGCTGGTCATGGGCATAGCGACGGCGGCGATCGGCCTGCTGCCGTCCTACGCCACCGCGGGCGTGCTGGCGCCGGTGATGCTCGTCCTCCTGCGCTTCGTGCAGGGGCTGGCCGTGGGCGGGCAGTGGGGCGGGGCGGCGCTCTTGGCCATCGAGAGCGCGCCGGCCGAGCGGCGGGGCTTCTACGGCAGCTTCGTCCAGGTCGGCGTGCCCCTGGGCGTGCTGCTGGCCAACGTCGTCTTCCTGGTCGTCGGGGCCCAGATGGAATCGGAGGTCTTCCTCGCCTGGGGCTGGCGCATCCCGTTCCTGATCAGCCTGGCCCTGGTGGGCATCGGCCTCTACGTCCAGTTCCGGCTGGAGGAGTCGGCGGAGTTCGGGGCCGCGGTGAGCCCGACGGAAGGGCCCGCGCCGGAGGCCCTGGCGCGCTCGCCGATCATCGCGGTGATCCTCAGCCACCCGCGGGAGATCCTGCTGGCCGGCGGCGCCTTCGTGGCCAACAACACCTGCTTCTACATCGCCATCACCTACGCCGTGGCCTACGGGACCTCGACGCTGAACCTGTCCCGCGACCTGATGCTGGGCGCGGTGATGGCCGGCAGCCTAGTGATGGTCCCGGCCCTGATCGCCTGCGGCTGGATTTCCGACCACTGGGGGCGGCGGCCGCCGTTCATGCTGGGCGCGGCGCTCACGGGCCTGTGGGCCTTCGCCTTCTTCCCGCTGATCGAGACCGGCGCGCCGGGGCTCGTGGCGCTCGCCATCGGCGTCGAGCTGGTGCTGATCAGCCTGATGTACGGGCCGCAGGCGGCGCTGTTCGCCGAGCTGTTCCCGGTGGAGGTCCGCTACTCGGGGGCCTCGCTCGGCTACCAGCTCGGCTCGGTGGTGGGCGGCGGCTTCGCCCCGATCATCGCCACGGCGCTGTTCGCGCGCTTCGGATCGACGCAGCCGATCGCCGTCTACCTCGCCGGGATGTGCGCGATCTCGCTCGCCTGCACCGCGATGCTGAGCGCCCGGGCGAGGGCGGAGCGGCTACGGGCCGCATAGGACAAGACACGCGGGAGGAGGGCCAACAGATGGGCATGCCGCGAAGGACAGTGCTTTGGGGACTGGGCGCCATGGGCGGCCTGGCGGGGCTGCCGGCCCGCGCGCAACCCGCGGCGGCGCTCACCCGGCCGAACCCGGCGTGGGTGATCTCCGAGGAGGAGGCGGTGGCCTGGCACCGGCTGAAGGACAGTCACGGCCCGACGCTCACCGGCAGCCCGTCCTGGCGGGCGTTCATGCAGTTCCTCGAGGGGAAGCTCGGCGAGTACGGCTGCGTGGACATCCACCGCTCGTCCTGGACCTTCAAGCGGATGGTCACCAGCATGTGGCCGGACGACTCCAAGTGGGGCCTGGTCTCCAATGGCCGGCCGGTGCGGGTGGCGAACGTGGGCGCCAACTGCGGGGCTACGGGGCCGGGCGGCGTCACGGCCGAGCTCGTCCTGTGGGACCCCGACGCCAAGCCCGACGTGAAGGGCAAGATCGTGGTCTTCCGGCCGCGGCCGCGGCCGGAGTTCCGCGAGGCGTTCAGCAACAGCGACTACGAGTACATGACGCCCTTCGACAGCTGGCCCGCGGAGGGCCGGCCCGTCCCGCAGGCGCAGAACGGCACCGGGGCGATGGCCGCCAAGGTCTGGGACGACATGACCGCCTCGGCCAACTTCATCGCCGAGATCCGCGAAGCCGGCCCGGCCGGGGTGGTCTTCGCCATGAACCTCAACCGGGCGCTCACCGAGGGGCTCTACACCTTCCCCGTCCCGACGGACTACGGCTTCCCCTCGGTCTACCTCGACCGCGCGGTGGGCGACGGCCTGGTCGCCGACGCCCAGGCCCGGCGGTCCGCGAGGATCCGGGTGGAGGCCGAGCGGGTGGACAGCGAGGCCTACCAGCTCATCGCCTACCTGCCGGGGAAGGACTACGGCACGGACAGGGACGAGCAGGTTCAGCTCCGCACCCACACCGATGGGCCCTCGATCAGCCAGGACGATGGCGCGCTGGGGCTGCTCGCGGTGGTCAAGTACATGGCCCGCATCCCGCGCGCCGAGCGGCCGCGGTCGCTGATGATCGAGATGGACTGCCGCCACTTCATGCCGGGCCTGGAGCGCGCCTGGCCGGCCCAGGACTACTTCGTGAAGAACCCCCGCGCCCGGGACAAGGTCGTCGCCATGATCGCCATGGAGCACCTCGGCCAGATCGAATACGTGGAGGACGGCGACGCGATCCGGCCGACGGGCCGATCCCTGCCCACCTGGCTCTACGCCACCACCAACCAGGCGGTGATCGACTACGCCTACAAGGCGGTGCGCGAGAACGGGGTGCGTTCGGCGGTGATCCGCTCGCCGGGACGGCCGGGCGTGAACGGCAAGTCGCAGGGGCCGTGGTACGGCATGGGCAGCGGCGCGCGCTATCTCGGCATCCCGGGCTACGGGGTGCAGGGGGACCTCGGAGCCTACTGGGCGCACTCGGCGCGGCTGAACCGGTTCGACGCCCGCAGTTTCCGGCGGCAGATCGCGACCTTCTGCCAGCTCACCGGCTTCCTGATGAGCTCGGACCTCGGCCGGCTGCAGGCCCCGAAGGTCGAGCGGCCGGCCTAGCCGCCGCCCCGCGCGGCGTAGGCGCGCGCCTGCCGGCCCACGATGCGGATGAGGTCGCCCATGGAGTGGTCCACGTCGATCAGGTGGAGCCCCCAGGAGCGGTCGACGCCGGTGGAGCGGATGATCTCGCCCGCCACCTCGTCGGTTCGCGGGTCGCTCGGATCCGCGTTCACGTGCAGCTCGAGGTAGTCGAAGTCGCCGTTGGAGACGCAGCGGGTGGTGATCAGGCCGGGCGTCTTGACGAACGGCGTGGCGATCGGCCTGACCGGCCGGACCCAGTCGGGCTGCGCATAGCCGCCGGAGCCGTTCAGGAAGCCCCGAGTGAGGAAGTAGGACTCCGGCTGGCCGGAGCCGCCCGCCAGCCGCGCCGGATTCACGCAGGCGACCCGCAGATCCTTCTGCGCCCGGCCGAAGCGGGCGTTCGGCGGCGGCGGAACCCGGTCGCGGAAGGTGGCGTAGCTGATCACGCAGCCCAGCTGGTCCTCCGCGCGGCAGAGCGGAATCGACGAGAAGGTCCCGCCCACGTCCCGTCCCGGCGGGACGAGCACAGGGGCGCCCAGGACGAGGGCCGAGACGAGCCGGCGCTGCACGGGCTTGCTCTCGACCTCCTGGGCGAGCAGGCGCGCGATCATCGCGCCGCCCTGGCTGTGGCCGATCAGCACGACGCCGCGGCCGTTGTTCTCGTGCTCCAGGTACCACCGCCAGGCGTCGACGACGTCGCTGTAGCCGCCGCGGCCCGGCGGCGGGCGTTCGCCCACAGGGGCCGGCCCGCCGCCGGACATCCTCAGCGCCCGCAGGGTGCCCTGGCGGTAGAGGGGCGCGAACTGCCGGCAGACCTTACCGAAGCGGGCGAACTGCAGCTTGATGTCGTCCCACTCCATCTCGTCCGCGACGAAGTCCGACTGCCAGGTCGGATCCATGGAAACCGTCGGATAGACGAAGAAACAGTCGATCCTCGGGGCCTTGGCCGGCGAGAAGCGCTCCACCGTCAACCTGCCCGTCGGCGCGACCACGGTCGCGTCGAGATCGACCCGGCAGCGGTTCTCCACAAGGTCCGGTCGGCAGAGCCACAGGGCGGGATCGCCGTAGTCGGCGTGCGCCACGGTCGGGTCCGGCGCCTGCGCCGCCACCGTCAAGGGGGCCAGGATCGTCGCCAGCAGCACCGCGCAGGCCAGCCCTGCGCCGCGCGCAAGCTCAGAACGGATTCCCATCGGCGCGCTCCCTCGGCTCTCGTTGGTCTCGAAGGAAGGTTGCGCCGTCGCCGGACGGCCTGTCAATTTCATCCCTCACGCAGGAGTGAATGATGCGAGAAGGCGACGCGCCGCCGGCGGCGAGCGCCGCCGGGAGCCGGGGCGCAGGGCGGCGCGTTTCCTTGCCATGGACGATCCCGCCCGCGACCGCGCGCACCGCGCCTGGCGCTCCGCCGAGCGCATCCGCAAGCTCTCCGACCGCGTCGTCGGCGTCGGCCCGTTCGGCGTCGGCCTCGACGGCGTGCTCTCGTGGGTGCCGGGGGCGGGAACCCTCTATTCGGTGGGGGCCGGCGGCCTCCTGCTCTACGAGGCCGTGCAGGCCGGCGCCTCGAAGGCGACCATCGCCCGCATGGCCGCCTACCTTGCCCTGGACAGCGCGAGCTCCGGCGTGTGGGGCATAGGCTCCATCATCGACACCTTCTTCACCGGCCACGCCTTTGCCGCCCGTCTCTTCGAGCGCGCAGCCGACTCCCGCGCGAGCGTCGGCAAGCGGTTCAACCTGGCCGCGGCCTATGAGGCGACGGGACGTCTGCCGGAGGCGGTGACCATCTACCGCACGCTGGTGGACGACGGACAGTACGTGACCATGAGGTCCAACCGGCCGATGAACAATCCGGACGTCCCGGTCCGCCGCTACAACATCGCCGAGGAGTCTGCTCGCCGTCTGACCCGGGTCATGGTGGAGAACCCGCTGATGTTCCCGCAGCAGAGCGGCGGCGCGCTCGCCGCGACCGGCTTCGCAACCCCGGTGGCCGCGACGGTCGGCGGCACGACCACCTCGGGCCGCATCTCCGACGCTCAGGCGATGCAACTGGACCGCCTCGCCACCGGCGGGGAGTGATCTTCCGGGCGGTCGGGTTCGTCCCGGCCGCCCCTTCGCTCAGCTATTCGCCGGCGCCAGGCGCACGTCCGCCGGCGTCAGGGCTCGCGTCCAGGCGGCGAACTCGAGGCGGATTCCGTCCGGGTCATGGAAGTAGATCGAGCGGATGAAGACCGGGTCCTCTCCGGGGAGGGGCTCGGCGTCGCGGTGCTCCACGACCTCGGTCACCTCCACGCCGCCCTCGCGCAGTCGCTGGCGGTAGATGTCCAGGTCCTCGGGCGCGACGTTGATCGCCAGGTGGTTCATCGAGCCGTGGGCCGAGACGCCGCCGCCGCGCGGCGCCTGCACGACGCCCGGCTGGGCCTCCGGCGCTTCGGGGAACCAGAAGAAGGCGATGGTGGAGCCGCCGCCCACGTCGAAGAAGAAGTGCTGGCCCTTGCCGCCGGGCAGCTCGAGCGTCTTGACCAGCGGCATGCCGAGGACGTCGCGGTAGAAGCGAACCGTGGCGGCCATGTCCCGGGCCACCAGGGCCACGTGGTTGACGCCCCTCAGGTCGAACTTCGGATTGGCCGGCCGCATGCTCACCTCCGCCCGCGCCCGCGCAGTCTGCGGCATACGGCGTGCGGCGCAAGCAACCTCAGGTCGGGTCAGCCCAGCGCCGCCAGCGCCGCCTCCGCCACCTGCATGTCCTGGTCATAGTGGCCGCCGCTGACGCCGAGGCCGCCAACCACCGCGCCGTCCACCTGCACCGGGTAGCCGCCGCCGAACACCACGAGGCGGGGCGTGTTGACGATGCCGTGCAGCAGGGGCGGGTCGTCCTTGATGAAGTCGAACCAGCCGTGGGTCGGGATGCCGAAAGAGACCGCCGTGTAGGCCTTGTCCTGGGCGATCTGGACGCTGAGCAGGGCCGCGCCGTCCATGCGCGAGAAGGCTTTCAGCACGCCGGACTCGTCGACCACGGCGAGCACCATGGGGATGCCCATTTCGCGGGCCTTGGCCTCGCCGGCGCGCAGCAGCTGCTCGGCCGCCTCGGCCGTGATCGATGTCTTCGTCAACGTCTTGGCGGCCACGTCCGTCCTCCTGCCCCGCGGCCGCCGCCCTCTGCCGGGGCCTCGCCTGACCTTGCCGATCGGTAGCGGACGACCCGGCGGAAGCTCCAGGCAAAAAGATTTGCCGGGCGCCTGAAAACAATTTGGCGGCCTCAGGCGGGGAGTGGTTCGGCAGGCAGCCTGAGTTCGGCCCGCAGCCAGGCGCGGAAGGCCTGCAGCCGGTCCATCCGCGCGGCGCCCGGCGGGTAGACCAGCCAATAGGCGATGCGGCTGGTCACCTCGATGGAGAAGGGCGCCACGAGCAGGCCGGACTCCAAGTAGTCGTCAACCAGCGGCCGGCGGCCGATCGCTACGCCCATGCCCTCGACTGCGGCCGTCAGTGCGAGCTGGACCGTATCGAACCGCGGGCCGTGGCGGGCGTCCACCTCATGCAGGTCCCAGCCGGCCGCGGTGGCGGCCTGCAGCCATTCGGGCCAGCCCTCCGGGGTGCGTGAGACGGTGATCAGGGTCTGGCCGGCGAGGTCCTCAGGCGTGCGGATCGCGTGCGGTCCCCGCAGCAGCGAGGGGGCGCAGACCGGGAACATCACCTCGGGCACCAGCCGCTCGGCGGCCATGCCGGGCCACGCGCCCTCGTGCAGCCCGCCGCGGATGGCCACGTCGGCGCCGAGGTGGCGCAGGTCCAGCGGCTCGCCGAACTTGCCGGCGGTGTTCACCTCGATTTCGATCTGCGGGTGGTCGGCGTGGAACTGGGAGAGCCGCGGCACCAGGAAGTTGGAGGCGAACGAGGGCAGGCTGTTCACCACCAGCCGCTCACGGCCGCACTCGTGGTTCAGCCGGTCGGCGCCCTCGTGCAACAGGTCGAAGGCCGCGGTCACCGAGCTCAGGAACTCCGCGCCCCGACGGGTGAGCTGCAGGACGCGGGCGGTGCGGGCGAAGAGCTCCACGCCCAGGTGATCCTCCAGCGCCCGGATCTGATGGCTGACGGCCGCAGGGGTGACGTTGAGCTCGTCGGCGGCCTCCCGGACGTTGCCCAGCCGGCCCACGGCCTCGAAGGCGCGCAACGCGGTGAGGGGCGGCAGACGCCTCATGAGCGGACCCGAAGCTCGACGTGGCTCATGAGCAAAGAGCTACGACAAATCCAATTTGCTTAGAATCCAAATTTTTCTGCTTTGGCCGCCGCGAGGGCGTCCGCCTAGCATCCTCCCCAACGAGATAAGGACCGGGACACCCGGTCCGCAGGGGGGAATGGACCGATGAACATCAGGGGTTTGCTCAGCACTGCTTCCCTGGCCGCGCTGGTCGGCGCGACCGCGATCCCGGGCGCAGCCCAGGCGCAGACGCCGGCGCCCGGCAGCGAGATCGAGGAGGTCGTGGTCACCGCCCGGATGCGGGCGGAGTCGCTGCAGGAGACGCCGGTCGCGGTGACCGCGATCACCGGAGCCCAGATCGAGAAGATGGTCGTCCAGGACCTCTCCGATTTCACCCGGGCGGCCCCGAACTTCACAATCGAGGGCGTGGGCGCGATCCACCGCAACGCCTCGGTCGCCTACTCCCGGGGCATCGGCTACCAGGGCGTCGACCAGGCCATCGACCCCAGCGTCGGCATCGCCGTGGACGGGGTGTTCTACACCCGCAACATCGGCGCGCTGCAGAGCACCTTCGACATCCAGCAGGTGGAGCTGCTGCGCGGGCCGCAGGGCACCCTGTTCGGCAAGAACACCACCGGCGGCGTGGTCAACATCACCACCAAACAGCCGGCCGACCACTACACCTTCAGCGCCCTGGCCCGGGTCGGCAATTTCGGGCGCGTGGACGCCTCCATGGCCGCCGACCTGCCGGTGAACGACCGGCTGTCGTTCCGCATCTCGGCCACCAGCCAGTATTCCGACGGCTACATGCACAACCTCTACCGGGCGCCGAACGGCCTGAACCCCTCGGAGGAGTGGCTGGCTGGCGACGACGTCAAGGCGGTCCGCGGCGCGGTGAAGTGGCGTCCGACCGACGAGCTGACCCTCAACCTGAGCGCGGCCTATGTGAAGGACCGCAGCGACTCCGTGGGCGGGGTGAACGCCTCGTTCCCGACCGACGCCCTGTCCCGGGCCGGCCGCCCGGGGTTCGGCTTCCCCGGCGGGCCGACCGACCCGTTCGTGGCCATGCGCAACTTCCCGAGCGGCGACTACCAGGACACCTGGGCCGGGACCCTCAACGCCACCTACGAGGGGCAGGGCTACCGCATCGTCTCGATCAGCGGGATCGTGCGCAGCTCCAACCTCTCCTACAGCGACTTCGACGTCACGGACCTGGCGTTCTTCGAGACCCTGGCCACCAAGCGGCACAAGCAGCTGTCGCAGGAGGTGCGGATCGAGTCCGCCACGGACGGTCCCCTCCAGTGGGTGGCCGGGGGGTACGCCGGGCATACCGACTGGGACACGACGCAGATCTTCTTCCTGGCTTCGGTGACCGAGGAGGGGGCCGAGCAGAAGGACAAGACGGCAGCCGGCTTCGCCCAGTTCGACTTCAGCCTCACCGAGCAGCTGACCCTGACCGCCGGCGGCCGCTACACCTGGCAGGAGAAGGAATTCACGCGCTTCCTGCAGGTGCCCGTCGCGCAGTTTCCGCGGCCGCCGCTGCGCGCTGCGGAGGAGTGGTCGGACTTCACCTACCACCTTGGCGCCAACTACCAGATCAATGACGACGCCATGCTCTACGGAAGCTATTCGACGGGCTTCAAGAGCGGCGGCTTCAACTCCCGCGCGGCCACGGCTTCCGCGATCGGTCCCTTCGATCCCGAGAAGGCCAAGGCCTGGGAGATCGGGCTGAAGTCCGACTGGTGGGACCGCCGGCTGCGGCTGAACCTCGCCGCCTTCTGGAACAAGTACGAGGACCTGCAGGTGTCGATCTTCCGCCCCGCCGCGAGCGGCACGGGCGAGGAGCAGGTGGTGGCCAACAACGCCGACGAGCGGGCGCGCGGGGTCGAGGTCGAGCTCACGGTGCTGCCGGTTCCGAACCTGACGCTCAACGCTTCGGTGGGCTATCTCGACGCCGAGTACACCAGCTTCGTGGCCAACCTCACCGGCCGGCCCGCCAGCGCCACCAATCCCTGCGGCGGGACCATCGACCGCTCGCAGAAGGGCCCCTGCTATCTGGAGCCGACCCGGGTGCCCGACTGGACCAGCCGGATCGACGCGACCTACGACATCGAGCTGGCGGGCGGCGGGCGCATCTCGCCGTTCGTGGCCTGGTCCTACGAGGACGCCCACTTCACCGACACCTTGAACGCCCCGCAGGGCTTCCAGAAAGCCTACCACGTCTGGGACGCCAGCCTGACCTACGAGGCGCCCTCGGGGCGCTGGCAGGCGACGCTCTGGGGCAAGAACCTGGGCGACGTGGCCCACCGGCTGTCGGTGGTGCCCACCGCCGGCGTGCTCACCCAGCTCTATTTCGCCGAGCCCCGGACCTACGGCGTCGAGCTCCGGATGGTCCTGGGCGAGTAGGCGCGATCCGGCGCGCCAAGGAGGACGACAATGGCCGAAGACCCGATGCGCTACTGCGGCGTGAACCACGTGGCCCTGGTCTGCCGCGACATGGCTGAGACGGTCGACTTCTACGAGAACGTCCTGGAGATGCCGCTCGTGAAGACGATCGATCTGCCCAACGGGCGGGGCCAGCACTTCTTCTTCGACTGCGGGGGCGGCGACACCATCGCCTTCTTCTGGTTCCCCAACGCGCCGGCCTACGCGCCCGGGATCGCCTCCATGCACCCGGACTACCAGAAGGTGGGCTCGCAGACGGCGCACGCGTCCATGAACCACCTGGCCGTGTCGATCCCGCTCGAGAAGTTCGACGAGTACGCCGAGCGGCTGCGGAAGAAGGGTGTGGCGCTGCGGGTCCTCAACCACGACGACGGGGAGAACCACTCCTCGGAGGTGGTGTCCGACAAGACCTGGATCCGGTCCATGTACTTCCGGGATCCCAACGGCATCCACATGGAACTGGCGGCGCTGACCAGGGCCTACGGCCCCCAGGACATCCGCCACGATCCCTTGAACGCCCAGGGCGAGCGCGTGCCGCGCAAGTCCCGCGCGCCCGCCTGACGGAACCCTCATGAGCACGTCCGAAGCGGCGGCCCCTCCGGTGGGCCTGGCGGCGCCTGCGCCCTTTCCGAACCGGGCCTACGCCTGGTTCGTGGTGGGGGCGCTGTCGCTCGTCAACATGGTCTCCTACGTGGAGCGGCAGATCCTCACCCTGCTGTTCACGCCGATCAAACGCGACTTCCAGCTCACGGACACCCAGGTGAGCCTGCTGGCCGGCGCGGCCTTCGTGATCTTCTACGTGCTCTTCGGTCTGCTGTTCGGCCGGTTGGCGGACCGCTCCAACCGCAAGCGGATCATCATGGCCGGGGCGGTGTTCTGGGGCCTGGCGACCACCGCCTGCGGGCTGGCGCAGAACTTCACCCAGCTGTTCCTGGCGCGGATCTCGGTGGGGGTGGGGGAGGCCTCGCTCGGGCCTTCGGCGCTCTCCACCATCAGCGACTACTTCCCGCGCGAGCGGCTGGCGCGGGCGATCAGCTTCTACACCGGCTCCCAGTACGTGGGCGCGGGCCTGGCCCTGGTGGTCGGCGGCTTCGCGATCCAGATCGTCTCGGGCCTGCCGCCGCTGGAGGTCCCGTTCGTCGGGCCGCTGCGGCCCTGGCAGATGACCTTCCTGATCGTGGGCCTGGGCGGGCTCCTGGTGCTGATCCCGATGTCCTTCGTGCGCGAGCCGGCGCGGCGGGGCGTGGCGAAGGCGCCGGCCCCCGGCGGCAAGGCCGACCGCTCCCAGCTCCTTGGCTTCCTGGGCGCGAACCGGCGGATGTTCCTGGCCCATTTCACGGCCTTCTCGATCAGCTCGATGCTGGGCTTCGGGACGGTGGCCTGGGCGCCGACCTTCTTCATCCGGGTCCACGGCTGGGCCCCGCAGGACATCGGCTATGTCTATGGCGCGATCCTGGCGGTGATGGGCTGCGCGGGCGTGCTGGCGGGCGGCCGGATCGCCGAGTGGATGGAATCGAAGGGCGTCGCCGACGCCTACTTCGTCCTGCCGATGATCTCGCTCTCGGCCACGGCGGTGTTCTTCATCTCGGCCATGTTCGCCCCGACCGCCGAGCTGTCGCTGGCGCTGATCTTCTGCTCGACCTTCCTGTCGAGCTTCCCGGTGTCGCTGATCATCACTGCCCTGCAGGCGGTGGCGCCGAACCAGCTGCGCGGGCAGCTCGTGGCCCTCTACTACTTCATCGCCAACGTCCTGGGCGTGGCGTCGGGGCCGACGGTGGTCGCCCTGCTCACCGACTACGTCTACCGCGACGAGATGGCGGTGGGCCTGTCGCTGGCCACCGCCAGCGCGGTGATCACGCCCATCGTGGTGACCATCCTGGCGCTCGGCCGCGCGGGCTTCCGCGACAGCCTGGCGCGGGCCGCCCAGCTCTACGCCGCGCCGGCGGGCGCGTGAGGGCGGCCGTGACCCTTTCCGGAGCCCGACGATGCCGCGACTGAAGCAAGTCTCCCGCGCGGAGGCCCCGCCCGAGGTCCTGCCGTTCTACGAGCAGATGTTCGGCGACCGGGACCCGGTCGCGGAGCCCGGCACCGCCACGGGCACGCCCGGCGACTGGTGGACGGTCTGGGCCAATGTGCCGGGGATCCTGAAGGCCTTCAGCGCCTATCCGATGCGCGACGCGCCGCTGGACGCCCAGCTTCGCGAGCTGGCCATCGTGCGCACCGGCTATGCCAGGGCCAGCCAGTTCGTCTTCTCCCAGCACTGCAAGGCGGCGCGGCGGGCCGGCGTTCCGGAGGCCAAGATCCAGGCCATCCCGTACTGGACCGTGGCCGAGGTGTTCACGCCGCTGGAGCGGGCCGTGCTGGCCTATGTCGACGGGATGATCCTCGAGGGCGGTCGGGTCCACGACGAGGTGTTCGGCCGGCTCCGGGCGGGCCTGCCCGACGACCAGATCCTGATGCTCACCTACGTGGTCAACATGTACCAGCTGCACGCCACGGCCACGAAGGCGCTCCGCCTCGAGTACGACGACGTGCCCGAGCGGGTGGTGGAGATCCCCGAGCCGGCCGGTCCGGCGCGCTGACCCCCTTCTTGAGACGGAGAGTTCGATGACCATCGGAGTGATCGCGCGCGTGAAGATCGCGCCGGGCCAGGAGCAGGCCTTCGAGGCGCTGTTCGCCGAGCAGGCGGAGCAGGTGCGCGCCAACGAACCGGCCAACCGGCTCTACCGGCTGTTCCGGGACCGGGCGGAGCCGGGCGGCTACATCGTCATGGAGATCTACGACGACGAGGCGGCGCTGGAGGCCCATCGCGCCGCGCCGCACATGCAGGCGAACCGCCCGCGCATGGCCCCGCTGCTGGGGGGCAAGACGGTGGTCGAGATCTACGACGCGGCCTGACGGGACGGCCTCGCGTCAATCCGGACTGGCGGCCCTTCCTTCCCTTTCTGGCCGCCGCATGGCCCAGGGAGCGCAGGCTCCCTGGGTCCTTCTTCCGGCTCCCGCGCACAGCGCTCGCGTCCGCCTGCGCAACTCAGCATAGTGGGTGGATGTGATTCACGTCCGCCGCCCCGCAGAGGCGGCGACCAGGGGGAGCACCCAAGATGTCGAGACTTCGCGCCAGCCTGCTGTCCGCCACCGCGCTCGCGGGGCTCCTCGCCGTGCAGGCCGCGCCGGCCGCCGCCCAGGAATCCGAGGTCGGCGAGGTGGTGGTCACCGGCAGCAGGATCGCGCGCCAGGACTATGTCTCCGAGAGCCCGATCGTCACGGTGAACTCCGACCAGATCGCCGCCGTGGGTTCGGTGACGGTGGAGAACACCCTGAATCAGCTGCCGCAGTTCACGCCGTCGAACGGCGCGGGCACCAACTCCACCAACTTCGTCACCACGCCCGGCCAGGCCTACGCCAACCTGCGGGGCCTCGGACCCACGCGCACCCTGGTGCTGATCGACGGCCGCCGCGTGGTCGCTGGCAACCCGAACAACGTCGTCGACCTCAACACCATCCCCACCTTCCTGGTGGAGAACGTCGAGACGATCACCGGCGGCGCCTCGGCGGTGTACGGCTCCGACGCCGTGGCCGGCGTGGTGAACTTCCGCCTGAAGCGGAACTTCGAGGGCCTGCAGGTCGACGCCCAGTACGGCATGACCGATCGCTCCGACGCCGAGCAGGGGACGGTGTCCGTGGGCTATGGCCGCGAGTTCGCCGAGGGGCGGGGCCACATCGCGCTGGCTGGGACCTGGGACAAGCGCGAGGGCCTGCTGGCCGCCGACCGCGACTGGTCGGCTGTGGGCTACACGGTGCTCACGACGGGCCTTGCGCCGTCGGGGGCGGCGACCATCCTCGAGGGCCGCTACGATCCGGCGTCGAACGCCGGCGGGGCGGGCAACCTTCCGAGCCAGGCGGCCCTGAACGCGGTCTTCGGCCAGTACGGCGTGGCGGCGGGCGCGGTGGCCCGCAACTCGAACATCGGCTTCAACGCCGACGGGACGCTGTTCACGACGGCGCCGGTGCGCAACTTCCGCGGGGAGCAGACGCCGGGCTTCTCGCCCACCAGCTACACCTTCAACTCCGCGGGCTACCGCTACCTGTTCCTGCCGCTGGAGCGCTGGAGCCTGTTCGCCAACGGCCGGTTCGAGGTGAGCGACACCATCGAGGCCTACGGCACGGCGAGCTATGTGACCTACGACGTCTCGCGCCAGCTCGGCCCGGCCTCGGCCTCCGACGGCGCGCCTCCCGGGCCGGACATCGTCGTGCCGGTGACCAATCCCTTCATCCCGGCGGACCTGCGCACCCTGCTGGCCTCGCGCAGCGACCCGACGGCGGCCTTCTTCCCCCGCCGGGCCTTCAGCGAGGTGGGCGGGCGGCTCTCCGAGAACACCTACGAGACCCTGCAGATCGTCGGCGGCCTGCGCGGCGAGCTGGGCTTCCGGGACTGGAAGTGGGACGCCTACGCCAGCTACGGCCGGATGGACCACCGGGAGGACCAGTCGGGCAACGTCAGCCGGGCGGCCATGCGCGAGCTGACCTTCGCGCCAGACGGCGGCGTCGCCATCTGCGGCGGCTTCGACATCTTCGGCGCAGGCCAGGTGAGCCCCGGCTGCGCGCGCTACATCGCCCGCGCGGTGGAGAACGACACCGAAATCCAGCAGCAGGTCTACGAGGCCAACCTGACCGGCGGCCTGTTCGACATCTGGGCCGGCGAGGTGAAGTTCGCGGCCGGCCTGCAGTACCGGCAGGACGAGTTCGACTACAGCCCCGACCTGCTGCTGCAGGGGCCCGACATCGTGGGCTTCAACCCGGCCGTGCCGGTGAACGGCAAGATCAAGTCGAAGGAGGCCTATGCCGAACTGCTCGTGCCGCTGCTCGACGGCGGCGAGGGCGGCATGGATCTCGACCTGTCGCTCGGCGCGCGGGTGGCCGACTACAACACAGTGGGGACCACGGAGGCCTACAAGGCCGACGTGCTGTTCCGGCCGGTGCGCAGCGTCCTGTTGCGCGGCGGCTACCAACGCTCGGTCCGCGCGCCGAACATCGCCGAGCTGTTCTCGCCGGTGTCGCTGGGCTTCTCCAGCATCGGCACGCCCGGCCTGACCACGACCGCGGGCGACCCCTGCGACGTGCGCTCCTCCTACCGCAACGGCCCGAACGCCCAGGCGGTGCGATCGCTCTGCCTCGCACAGGGCGTGCCGGCGGCGATCGTCGACAGCTACCAGCAGGCGTCCACCCAGGTGGAGATCCTGGGCGGCGGCAACCCCGACCTGCAGGAAGAGGTCTCCGACAGCGTCACCGTCGGCATGGCCTGGTCGCCGGCCATCGACCAGCCGTTCGTCCGTCAGTTCCGCATGTCGCTGGACTGGTACCGCATCGAGATCGAGGACGTGGTGGGCACGCTCAGCGTTCCCACCATCACCGGCGGCTGCTTCAACACCGAGGGCAGCAATCCCGGCTTCTCGGCGGACAATTTCTACTGCGGCCTGTTCAGCCGGCTGGGCTCGGGCAACATCACCAACGTCCAGGTGAACCAGGTGAACCTGGCGGCCTGGAAGGTCTCGGGCGTGGACTTCCAGCTCGACTGGGCTTTCGACCTCGCCGACTTCGGCCTGCCGGAGCGGCTCGGCCGGCTGGAGAGCAACCTGGTGCTTTCGCACCTCGACACCTTCAAGAAGCAGGCGCGGCCCGGCGCGCCCTACCTGGAGAACGCCGGCACGATCGGCGGCGACCTCTCCGGCGGGGCCTATCCGGAATGGAAGTGGGTGGCGTCCTTCACCTGGCGCGTGGAGCCGGTGCGGGTGACGTTCCGCTGGCGGCACATCGATTCCATGCTCGACTTCCGCAACGTGCCGGTCTTCTCGCCGACCGCGGTGAACCCGCCGACCTACAACGCCTACGACCTCGTGGGCTGGTGGGCGCTGAACGAGAAGGTGAGCTTCCGGCTGGGCGTGAACAACCTGACGGACAAGGAGCCGCCGCTGTTCACCAGCTACTCGAACTCCAACACCGATCCGTCCACCTACGACGTGCTTGGGCGGCGCTACTTCGTGGGCGTGTCGGCGCGGTTCTAGGCCTGGAGCACCGGCTCGGGCCCGGCGACGGCGTCGTCGGGCTCTCGCCGGCCTTCGTACACCGCCTGGTCGAGCAGGCCCTGCCGGCGGGCGACGAGGGTCGGGACGAGCGCCTGGCCGGCGACGTTCACGGCCGTGCGGCCCATGTCGAGGATCGGGTCGATGGCGAGCAGCAGGCCCGCGCCCTCCAGCGGCAGGCCGAGCGTCGAGAGCGTCAGGGTCAGCATGACTGTCGCCCCGGTCAGGCCGGCGGTGGCCGCCGAGCCGATCACCGAGACGAAGACGATCAGCAGGTAGTCGGTGACCCCCAGCGGCAGGCCGAAGAACTGGGCCACGAAGATCGCCGAGATCGCCGGATAGATCGCCGCGCAGCCGTCCATCTTGGTGGTGGCGCCGAGCGGCACGGCGAAGGCGGCGTAGGCCCGCGGTACGCCGAGGCTGGTTTCGGTCACCGTCTCGGTGACGGGCAGGGTGCCGATCGAGGAGCGCGAGACGAAGCCCAGCTGGATCGCCGGCCAGGCGGCGCGGAAGAAGCGGACGGGGCTCAACCCGTGGAGGGCGAGCAGCGCCGGGTAGACGACGAACAGCACCAGCCCGAGGCCGATGTAGACGGCGAGGGTGAACTGGCCGAGCTGGCCCAGTGCGTCCCAGCCGTACTTCGCGACGGCCGTGCCCAGCAGGCCCACGGTGCCGACGGGGGTCAGGCGGATCACCCACCAGAGCACCTTGCGGACCACGGCCAGCGCCGAGGCGTTGAAGGCCAGGAACGCCTTCCCGGCCTCGCCCGCCTTCAGGGCCGCCGCGCCCACGACCAGGGAGATCACTAGGATCTGCAGGACGTTGAACGAGACGCTCGTGGTCGCCGAGCCGTCCGCGAGCTTGGTGGAGGCGGTCAGGCCCAGGAAGTTGGCCGGGACCAGGCCGGTCAGGAAGTCGAGCCAGCCGCCGGTGGTGGCCGGGGCCTTGGCGTCGGCGGCGACGACGCCGGCGTGCAGGCCGGGCTGCAGCAGAAGTCCGAGGGCGATGCCGATGCCAACGGCGATCAGGGCGGTGATCGCGAACCACAGCAGGGTTCGCCAGACGAGGCCCGCGGCGTTCTGCAGCTCGCGCAGGTTCGCGATGCTGGCGACGATGGCGGTGAACACCAGGGGCGGCACCAGGGCGCGCAGGAGCTGGATGAAGCTGGAGCCGGTGATGCGCAGGGCCTCGGCAAGGGCGAAGCCGGGCTCGCCCTCGTCCGCGCCGAGGCTGCGGGCCAGGAGGCCCAGCGCCAGGCCCACGACCATGCCGGCCAGCACCTGCCAGCCGAAGCTGCCGATGAACCGGGACGAGCGGGCCGAAGCCATGGGCGATCCTTCCTGCCGCTGGGGCGCAGGCGCATCTCTACCGCCGGGGTAGGAGAAACCGCGCCGCCGAAATTCTGCGGCCGTCCCCAGAACGCCTGGGCGCCCGGAAACGGCCCCGGCGTTGCCGCATGGCGCGGCGCCGGCTAGGCCGGGGGCGATGCTCACCGATCCGGTCTTCTACCTGCTGGCGATCCCGGCCGTGGCGCTGATGGGCCTGGCCAAGGGCGGGTTCTCCGGCGTGGGCGCCATGTCCATGCCGCTGCTGGCGCTGGCGATCTCGCCGGTGCAGGCCGCCGCGATCCTGCTGCCGATCCTGATCGTGCAGGACGCGGTCAGCGTCTGGGCGTTCCGGCGCGACTGGGACCGGAAGATCCTCCTGGCGATGATCCCGGGCGCGCTGGTGGGCATCGTCGCGGGCTATCTGCTGGCGGCGAAGGTCTCCGCCGAGGCGATCCTGGCGGTGCTGGGGGCGATCTCGATCCTGTTCGCGGCGCAGCGGCTCTGGGCGTCCCGCGGCGGGCGGATCGCCGCACCGGCCAATTCGCCCGGCTGGGTGGGCGCGCTGTTCGGCGTGGCGGCCGGGTTCACCAGCCAGATCGCCCACGCCGGCGGGCCGCCGTTCCAGATGTACGTCCTGCCGAAGAACCTGCCGCCCGCGTCGCTGATCGGCACGACGGCGATCTTCTTCGCGACCATCAACTGGCTGAAGGTCCCGGCCTACGCCGCGCTCGGCCAGTTCACGCGCGAGAACCTGCTCACCGCCGCCGCGCTCACCCCCCTCGCCATCGGCACCACCTTCGCAGGCGTCTGGCTGGTGCGGCGGGTGGAGGCCGAGCGGTTCTACACCCTGATCTACGTGCTCATGATCCTCGTCGGCGGCCAGCTCCTCTGGGAGGCCTGGCGCGCCTGAGGCCTATTCCGCGGCGACGGGCGTGCGGGCCGGCGCGCCCTCGTAGACGAAGCAGGCCTCGTCCAGGTCGATGGCCGGCAGCTCGTCCTTCTCCGCCCAGTAGTCCTGGGTGTGCTGCCACTCGGGCTTGTCGCCACGGCGGGGCAGGAGGTGAAGGCCGCGCATCAGGTAGCCCGGGTTGAAGTTCTCTGGGTCGATCCACGGCAGGAGCGGCATGTCCCTGTCCTCAGGCCGCAGCGCCACGGTGACCTTCTTCGCGCCCTTGCGGTCCATGTGGCCCAGCAGGCGGCAGACGAAGTCGGCGATCAGGTCGGCGCGGAGCGTCCAGCTCGCCCGGAAGTAGCCGAACACCCAGACGAGGTTCGGGACGCCGGTGAACATCATCCCGCGGTAGGTGACGCTCTGGGAGAAATCGAGCGGCTTGCCGTCGACGGTGAAGGCGATGTCGCCCAGGACGTTCAGGTCGAAGCCGGTGGCGGTGATGACCACGTCGGCCTCCAGCACCTTGCCGGACTTCAGGAGGATGCCGTTCTCCACGAAGCGGTCGATCTCGTCGGTGACCACCGAGGCCTTGCCGGCGCCCACGGCGCGGAAGATGTCGCCGTCGGGCACGAAGGCGATGCGCTGGCGCCAGGGCCGGTAGCGCGGGGTGAAGTGCTCGGCGGTGACCTCGGGGCCCACGAAGGCGCTGACGCCGGCCAGCAGCTCCTGCTTCACCACCTCGGGCTCGTGGAAGCTGCGCTGGGTGAAGGCGGCCTGGTCGTGCAGGATCTTGCGGCGGACGATCTCGTGGATCCACGCCTCCTCGACGTCCAGCTCGCGGAGCTGGTCGGCCAGCTCGATGGCGTTGCGGCCCGGGACGAAATAGGTCGGCGAGCGCTGCAGCATGGTCACGTGGGCGCAGGAGTCGGCGATGTTGGGGATCAGGGTCGCGGCCGTCGCGCCCGAGCCGATCACCACCACCTTCTTGCCTTCCAGCTGCGGGTCGTCGGGCCAGGTCTGCGGGTGGATGATCCGGCCCTTGAAGTCGGCCATGCCGGGCCATTCGGGCGTGTAGCCGGCCGACTGGCGGTAGTAGCCCTGGCACATCCACAGGAAGTTGGTGGTGAAGGCCACGCGCTCGCCGGTGTCCTCGCGCACCGCGTCGACGGTCCAGAGGTTGGCCTCGCTGGACCAGCTGGCGTCGAGGATCTTGTGGCGGTAGCGGATGTGCGAGGCGAGGTCGTTGTCCTCGATCACCTCGCCCATGTAGCTGAGGATCTCCTCCGCCGTCGCGATCGGCGGGCCGACCCAGGGCTTGAAGCGGTAGCCGAAGGTGTAGAGGTCGCTGTCCGACCGGATGCCCGGGTACTTGTGGGTAAGCCAGGTGCCGCCGAAGCTCTCCAGAGCCTCCAGCACCACGAAGGTCTTGCCCGGGCACTGCTTCGTCATGTGGTAGGCCGCGCCGACGCCGGAGATGCCGGCGCCCACGATCAGCACGTCGAAATGTTCGGCCGCCGCAGCGGTGGTGGCGAGTGGGCTCGCGTTCATGTCCTGCCTCCCTGGGCCTTGTCGTTCCCGCCACTCTCGGCGAAGCACGCAGGGCCTCCTTGATCGACGTCAAGCCAAACTGAACGTTGATAAGGAATCAAGCTGCTTCTTGTCGCTCCGGCGGGTTTCCAGCTTCAAGCCAATGTGTAGACTCCTAAGCAATTGGAGGGGAAACCATGGCGAATCCGGGACCGGAAGCGCTCGCGGCGCGGCTGCTCTGCGAGGTGGACATAACGCTGGTGGACGACGCGCCCGTGCCGCTCGGCCGTTCGCCATGGCGGAACCGGCGGGTCAGCTACATCGCCGGCGGGACCTTCCGGGGCCCGCGGGTGTGCGGCGAGGTGCTGCCGGGCGGCGGCGACTGGTCGGAGCTCGGGCAGGACGGGGAGGGGAACGCCGTCACCCTCATCGACGTGCGCTCGGCCTGGCGCACGGACGACGGGGTGCTGGTCTATGTCACCTACTCCGGACGGCTTGTGATCCCGGCCGAGGCGTTGCCGGACTTCCGCGATCCGGCCAAGGTCGAGGCGATGGATCCCTCGCGCTACTACTTCCGCATCCAGCCGGTGTTCGAGGTGGCCGACGGCCCCTACGGCTGGCTGAACGCGACCGTGGCGGTGGGCTACGGCCACCGGACGGCGAAGGGCGTGCGCTACCGCGTCTTCGCCCTCGACTGAGGTAGAGCTTGAGCGACGACGTCAGCGGTCCGCCGCACCTGATCCTGGAGCTGATCAGCGCCTTCTACTGGTTCGACGAGGGACTGCAGAACTATCTGCGGGCCCGCGGCTGGCCGGAGATCACCCGGCCGCAGTCGATGCTGATGGCGAACCTGGCCCTGGGCCTGCACCGGCCGTCCGACATCGCCCGGCGGCTCGGCGTCAGCCGCCAGGCGATCCACGTCACCCTCGGCCAGATGGTGGAGAAGGGCGTGCTGGAACTGGTCGACGACCCCGACAACCGCCGCAACAAGCTGGTGGAGCTGACCCCGGTGGGCGAGGGCATGCGCCGCGACGCCCAAGCGGCCATGCGGGTGATGGTCGAGGAGCTGGAGCGCCGGATCGGCGCGCGCAAGGTCGCGCAGCTGCGCCCCGGCCTCCTGGCGGACTGGGGCGAGCCGCTTCGGTTCGACGCGGAGGGGCGTCAGCTCTCCTGACGGCTCCAGGCCTGGCCGGCCCAGTCGGAGACCAGGTCGCCCTCGCCGGGGACCGGCACCTCGCGGATGCGCTCCTCGACGTTGTCGTATTCCAGCTTCAGCGCCTTGCACATGATCGCGTGGGTGACGTAGCCGCACACATGGTAGGTGAACTCCAGGATGTCCTCGTCGGAGAGGACCTGCTTCACCGCCGCGAACACCCCGTCCGGCGTGCGGCCGCGCTCCAGCACCAGGCAGTCGGCGTAGGCGAGGAGGGCGCGCTCGTCCTTGCTGTAGACGTCCGAGACCTGCCAGTCGGGGATCGCCGCGATCTTCGCCTCGTCCAGCCCGTTGCGGCGGGCGGCCTTGCAGTGCTGGGAGAAGACGAACTGGCTGCCGGCCACGTAGCCGGCGCGCAGGATGCCCAGCTCGCGGATCTTCGGATCGAGCTTGGAGACGCTCTTGTCGGTGAACATGCCGAACATCCCGAAGTGGGAGGTGGCGTGGTCGAACACCGGCGGGGAGAGGGCGAACACCGTCCACCAGTCGCCGGGCGTTCCGGTGGCGGTGCCGGGCTCGGCCACCGGGTCACGCTCGCCGAACAGCCGGTCGTAGTACTTGAGCACGTTGGGCGGCGCCTCGGCGCGCGGGACCTGTCTCAGGCGGGGCATGCGGTCGTCCTCCCTCAGATTCTTGCCGGTCAGAGCCGGGCCCTGGCCCAGTCGCAGACCAGCGACGCGGCGGTGTTGCGGACCTCCGGGCTGTCCTCGAAGTAGTGGGCGCCCGGGATCAGCTCGAGGGTCTTGTCCTTCGAGCCGATGAACGAGTGGATGTCGCGGGCGTCCTGCGGGAAGACGCCGGTGTCGGCCATGCCCTGCACCACCAGCGCCGGCAGCTCGAACTTCTGCAGGTGCGGCTTGCCCTGGCACTTCGAGGTCTCGAGGCTCCACATGGAGAGCCAGGTCTTGAGGTTGTTGGCCCGGCCGATGGAGGGCGTGCGGTTCGCCACCGCCGGATGGCCGCGGTAACACATGGGGGTCGGCCGGTCGGACGGGTCGATGGTCCCGTCCATCATCCGAAGGTCGCCCCAGCAGCGGAACATCGGGAACAGCCGGTCGGGGATGCCGGCCTCGTTGAGCCGCTTCAGCTCGGCCTTGGCCCAGTCGGTGATGCGCTGGTTCCGCGCGTTCTGGGCGGCGCGGTATTTGGCAATGAATTCCTGGGAATAGGGCGGCTTGTTCGCCTCGCTGAACGGGTCGAGCTCGGGGTCGGTGGGCACCGGGTCGAACTCGTCGACCACCGAGGCGTCCATCCAATCGGTCAGCACTTCGGGGCGGCCCTGGTGGGCGTTCAGGGAGACGTAGAGGTCGGCCCTGGGCAGGGTGGCGTAGGCCTCCCGCGCCGCTTCCGGCAGGAGGTCGGTCATGGTCGGGCTGATCGCCTCGCCCTGGTAGGCGCCCATCAGCGAGCCGCCGCCGGAGTTGCCCAGAATGATGATGGTCTCCACGCCCTGCTCGCGCAGCCAGCGCATGCCCACCCCGATGTCCAGGATGGCGTGCTCCAGCAGGAACTGGTCCTCGAAGCCCCGGTAGCGGGTGTTCCACCCCAGGAAGCCGAAGCCGCGCGTGGCGATGTAGGGGGCGATGTAGTGCTCGGAGAAGTCCACGTTGTAGTGGGTGGCGATGAACGCCGCCTTGGGCTTCTGACCCTTCGGCGTCCAGTAGATGCCCTGGCAGGGGTGCCCGCCGGCCATGATCCGCGGCGCGGTCGGCGAGGGGAAGCCCAGGAACCGGGTGTCCACCTTCGCCAGGAGCTCGCTCAAGCCTTCCATCGTCTCTCCCCCTGGTCTTATAGTTCGGTATCTAAGCAATAGAGGCGACGTGGCGTCATGCAAGACCTGATGCAGGACATCCCGCTCACGCTGGACCGGATCATCGACCACGCCGCCCGCTGGCACGGCGGGCGCGAGATCGTCAGCCGCGACGCGGAGGGGCGGGTCAGCCGCACGACCTACGCCGAGGCGCACGGGCGCGCCAAGCAGGTGTCCAATGCGCTGATGGCTGAGGGGATCGCCCGCGGCGACTGCGTGGCGACCATGGGCTGGAACGGCTACCGCCACTTCGAAGCCTGGTACGGGACGATCGGCATCGGGGCGGTGCTGCACACCCTGAACCCCCGGCTGTTCCCCGAGCAGATCGTCTACATCGTCAACCACGCCGAGGACCGGCTGATCCTGGCCGATCGCGCCTGCAAGCCGCTGATCGACCAGCTGCTGCCGCAGTGCCCGACGGTGGAGAAGGTGATCTACCTCGACGAGGCGTTCGACGCCTGGATCGCGCCGCACTCCGCCGAATGCGCCTGGGGCGGGTTCGGCGAGCGGACGGCGGCGGGGCTCTGCTACACCTCGGGCACGACGGGCAACCCGAAGGGCGTGCTCTACGGCCACCGGTCGAACTACCTGCACTGCATGATGACCCTGCAGGCCGACGCTCTGGCGCTGTCGGCGCGGGACACGGTGCTGCTGGTGGTGCCGATGTACCACGCCAACGCCTGGGGCGTGGTCTACTCGGCGCCGGCCGTGGGGGCGAAGCTCGTCCTGCCCGGCCAGAGGATGGACGGCGCCTCGATCCACGAGCTGCTGGAGACCGAGGGCGTCACCTATTCGGCCGCCGTGCCGACGGTCTGGCAGATGCTGCTGACCCACCTGAAGGAGACCAACGGCCGGCTCTCCACCCTGCAGCGGGTGACCATCGGCGGCTCGGCGGCGCCGGAGAGCCTGATCCGCACCTTCCACGACGACTATGGGGTGGACGTGGTCCAGGGCTGGGGGATGACCGAGACCTCGCCGCTGGCCACCGTCTCGGTTCCCGACGCGGAGGTGGCGAAGCTCTCGTTCGAGGAGCAGGTCCCCTACAAGCTGAAGCAGGGCCGGCTGCTGTGCGGGCTGGACCTGAAGCTCGCCGACGACGCGGGCGATCCCCTGCCGCACGACGGGCGGACCTTCGGCCGGCTGATGATCAAGGGGCCGACCATCGCGGCCGGCTACTTCAAGGCCGAGGGCGGCCAGGTGCTGGACGAGGAGGGCTTCTTCGACACCGGCGACGTCTCGACCATCGACCCGGACGGCTACATGCAGATCACCGACCGGGCGAAGGACGTGATCAAGTCCGGGGGCGAGTGGATCAGCTCGATCGAGGTGGAGAACATCGCCATCGGCCACCCCGCCGCCGAGCTGTGCGCCGTGATCGGGGTGGCGCACCCGAAGTGGGACGAACGGCCGATCCTGCTGGTCAAGCTGAAGCCCGGCCAGACCGCCACGCGGGACGACTTCCTGGAATTCCTGGACGGCAAGATCGCCCGGTGGTGGACGCCCGACGACGTGGTGTTCGTGGACGACATCCCGCTCGGCGCGACCGGCAAGATCGACAAGAAGCTGATCCGCCAGCGCATGCAGGGATACGCCCTGCCGTTCCCCGTGGAGCCGGCGCGATGAACGTCGAGGGCAGGGCCGCCCTGGTCACCGGCGCGGGCTCCGGCATCGGGCGGGCCACGGCGGTGATGCTGGCGGAGCGGGGCGCGGCGCGCGTCTGGCTGCTGGACCGCGACGAGGCCGGGGCGCGGGAGACGGCGGCGCGGCTGGACGCGCTCGGGTGCGAGGCCGTCGTGCGGGCCTTCGACATCACCGACTTCGCGGGGCTGGAGGCGGTGTTCGCCGAGGCCGAGGCGCGCGGCGGCCTCGACATCGTCTTCAACAACGCCGGCATGGTGGTGGGCCTGGAGCTCTTCCCGGAGACCAGCGCCGAGCGGATCCACGCTATCGTCGACCTGAACCTGAAGGCGGTGATCTTCGGGACCCAGTTCGCGGTCCGCCAGATGCGGCGCCGCGGCGGGGGCGTGGTGATCAACACCTCGTCGGGGGCGGCCCTGCACACCTCCTTCCGCGACTGGCTCTACACCGCCACCAAGGCTGGCGTGCTGGCCTTCTCCAAGTCGTGCCTGCCGCTGAAGGAAGCCTGCAACGTGCGGGTCAACGCGGTGCTGCCGGGACTGGTGGACACGCCGATCCTGAAGACCACGGGCGACGGCGAGCTGGCCGACTGGATGGCGCCGATCCTGGCCGCCAACACCGCGCTGCCGCCCGAGGCCATCGCCGAGGCGGTGATCCGCATCGTCGAGGACGACGCGATGGCCGGCGAGAGCGTCGAGGTCCGCGGAAGCTAGGAACCCGAGCCGAGAAGCAGGCTTTACCGCCGGGCCCGGAGCCCTTAGCGAGCAGGGTCCCCTAGAGACCGAGGAGCCCTGAATGGCCACTGGCCTTGTCGCCCTGCTCGACGACGTCGCCGCGATCGCGAAGCTCGCCGCCGCCTCCCTGGACGACGTGGCCGGCGCCGCGGGCAAGGCGGGCGCCAAGGCGGCCGGGGTGGTGGTGGACGACACGGCCGTGACCCCCGGCTACGCCATGGGCTTCACGCCCGAGCGCGAGCTGCCGATCGTCTGGAAGATCGCGCTCGGGTCGCTGAAGAACAAGTTCCTCTTCCTGCTGCCGGGCGCCCTGCTGCTGGCCGCCTTCGCGCCGTGGGCGGTGACGCCGATCCTGATGGTCGGCGGCGCCTACCTCTGCTTCGAGGCGGTCGAGAAGATCGTCGAGGCCGTGAAGGGCGAGGAGGTCGGCGACGATCCCGGCGAGCTGGCCCTCAGTTCCGAGCAGCTGGAGAAGGAGAAGGTGCAGGGCGCGATCCGCACCGACCTCATCCTGTCGGGGGAGATCATGGCCATTTCGCTGGCCACCGTGGCGGACCGACCCTTCCCGATCCAGGCCGCCTCGCTCGCCCTGGTGGGCCTGCTGATCACCGTCGGCGTCTACGGCGTGGTCGGGCTGATCGTGAAGATGGACGACATCGGCCTGCACATGTGCAAGCGACCGGGAACGCTGTCCAAGAGCGTCGGAGAGGGCCTGGTGCGCGGCATGCCCGCGGCGCTCGCCTTCCTCTCCACCGTCGGCACGGCGGCCATGCTGTGGGTGGGCGGCGGGATCATCGTGCACGGCCTGCACGAGTTCCACCTGACCCCGATCCCGGGGATCGTGGACCAGCTCGCCCATGGCGCTTCCGCGGTTCCCGGCGTGGGCGCGATCACCGGCTGGCTGGTCACCGCGGCCGCCGCCGCGGTGGTGGGCCTGGTGATCGGCGGCGTCGCGGCCGGCGCCCTGCACCTGTGGCACGCCCGCAAGGGCGCGCACTGAGCGGCGTGAAGCGTCCCACCGTCGCCAGCCTCAAGAAGGTCACCGCCGAGAACCTCGCGGGGCTCGGCGCTGAGCGGCTGGCCGAGATCCTCGTGGGTGTGGCGAACACCCGGCCGGAGCTGAAGCGGCGCCTGCGGATGGAGCTGGCCGCGGCGCAGGGCGCCGAACACCTCGCGCTCGAGATCGACAAGCGGCTGGGGTCGCTGGAAACCAGCCGGTCGAAGGTGTCCTGGCGCCAGCGGGCGACCTTCATCCGCGATCTGGACGCGCTGCGGGACCTGATCGCCAGTCGGCTGGGGCCGCTCGACCGGGACGCCGCCTTGTCCCGGATGTGGCTGTTCGTCGACGTGGCGTCCCGCGTGAACCTGCGGGTCCGCGACCGCGACGGCTCGATGGCGGCGGTGTTCGACCGCGCGGCCAGCGACGTCGGCGCCCTGCTCCGCGAGACCGAGGCGACGGCGGCGGCCGAGGCGCTGGCCTCGGCCGTGGCGCGCCATCCCGCCGGCTGGGCGGGCTGGCTGCCCCGGGTCCTCGAGGGCGCCCCGCCGGATCTGGCTCAGGCCGCGCTGCGGAGCCTGAGCGCGCGGCAGGGCGCGACGGCGGCCTGGCTGCCGCTCATCCGGGCGCTGGCCGACGCCGCGGATGACGCCGACGCCTATCGCTCGACATTCACCGCCGAGGCGCTGCGCACGCCTTCCGTCGCCGCCGAGGTGGCCGAGCGCCTCCTGCGGGCGGACCGCGTCGAGGAGGCCGGGCAGGTGCTCGAGGCCGCGGCCGCCAAGCCTGGACGAGGCTGGACCGGCGCCCGCAGCCGGCCGGCGGAGCCCGACTACGACTGGGAGACGGCCTGGATCGAGTATCTCGACCGCTCGGGGCAGGGCGAGGTTGCGCAGCAGGCGCGCTGGGCCTCGTTCGAGCGCACCTTGTCGGCGGAACGGGCCAAGGCCTTCACGCGTCGGCTGAGCGGCTTCGATGACGTGGAGGCGGAGGGCCGCGCCTTCGAGCGGGCCGCCGCGCACGAGGACTTCCAGCGCGGCCTGCAGTTCCTGATGGACTGGCCGGCGCTGCCGGAGGCGGCGCGCATGATCCAGGACCGGGCCGAGGAGATCCGCGTCGAGGACGAGCTGGCGCAGCTCTGGGCCGCGAAGCTGCGGATCCGCCACCCGGCCGCTGCTCACCTTTTGCTGCGGAAGGCCGCCGCCGCGGCGTTCCGGCGGCGCGACTTCGCCACCTGCGACCGGCTCACCCAGGAGGCCGACTCGATCGTCCTGCCGTAGCCGCTAGGGCCGCAGCCGGTCGGCGAGGAAGATCACCCGGTTCACCATCAGCGGCAGGAGCTGCTTGGGCAGCGGCTCGACGAGCTCGGCGCCGTCGAACGCCTTTTCGGCCAGCGGCACCAGCACCTGTTCGGTGGCCACCAGGGTCTGGATGGTGCCAAGGATCTGGCGCAGCGCCAGCAGCCCGCGCAGCCCGCCGAACGGCCCGATCGAGGCCGACATGATCCCCGCTACCTTGCCGCGGAAGGCGGGGAGCGCCACCAAGGTCTCGCCCGGTCGGGGCCGCGAGGCCCAGTCGATGGCGTTCTTCAGCACGCCCGAAACCGAGCCGTTGTACTCCGGGGAGGCGATCAGGAAGCCGTCGTGCTCGATGAACAGCCGGCGGAGCTCGTCGGCGCCGGGCGGGAAGGCGTTGGCCTCCAGGTCGCCGTCGTAGAGCGGCAGGTCGAAGTCCCGCAGCCGGACGGAGGTCACCTCGGCGCCCTCGCCGCGGGCGATGTCGGACGCCACGTCCACGAGGCGCTGGTTCAGCGAGCCCTCGCGCGTGCTGCCTGCGAAGGCGAGCAGCTTCACCCCGGCCATCGTCCCCTCCCGGTTCCTGATCTAATTGCTTAGATATCTATCCGATGGGCGGCGCGCCGCCAACGGGTCAGGCGGAGGCGTCGGACGGCGGGGCGTCCACCTCGGGGGCGAGGTTGCGGCCGACGTGCTGCAGGAGGCGGCGCAGGGTGGCCACCTCTTCGGCGCTGAGTCCCTTGAGCGCGATCTCGTTGACCTCGGCCACGCAGGGGGCGAGCACGGCCTGCAGCTTCTTCGCCGCGGGCGTCAGGAAGACGTGGATCTTGCGCCGGTCGTCCTCGCTCTGCTTGCGCCGGACGAAGCCGCTTTTCTCAAGGCTTTTCAGGGCAGTTACGGTAGTGGGCTCACGCATGCCCACGCGCCGGGAGAGCTCGCGCTGGGTGAGCCCGTCCTCGCGCCACAGGACCCGCAGGAAGCGCCATTGGCCGGCAGTGACGCCATGGGGGAGGGTGCGCTTCTCGAGCGCCCGCGAGAAGCTGCGGAAGGCGATGCGGCTCAGGTAGCCGATGGAATTGTTCGGGTCGGCGTAGAAGTCCGCCGCGGTCGCCTTGTCCATGCCGCATCCTTCGCACCTGAAGCGTTGGGGATCAACGTGGGGGAGCGAACGGCCCCGATTGACACTCCTCCGCGCGCCTCCTAGCAAAGTATAGAATTCTAAGTAATTGCCTGAGAGGGGGGACGTTGGACAAGCTCGCTGGCCTGCCGCTGCTGCCGACCACCATCGTGGGGAGCTATCCGCAGCCCGAGTGGCTGATCGACCGCGAGGGGCTGAAGAGCCGCCTGCCGCCCCGGGTCCGGGCGCGCGAGCTGTGGCGTATCCCCGAGCCGATGCTCGCCGACGCCCAGGAGGCGGCGACCCTGGTGGCGATCAGCGACCAGAAGCTCGCCGGCATCGACATCGTCGGCGACGGCGAGATGCGGCGGGAGAGCTATTCCAACCGGCTGGCGACCGCCCTGGACGGCATCGACATCGACCAGCCGGGCACCGCCATCGACCGGACGGGCAAGGCCAATCCGGTGCCCAGGGTGGCCGGCCCGATCCGCCGCCGGGGCCCGATCGAGGCGCAGGACGCCCGCTTCCTGAAGGAACGCGCCGGCGGCTGGGTGAAGATCACCCTGCCCGGCCCCTTCACCATGACCCAGCAGGCGCAGAACGACCACTACCCGGACGACGCGGCCATGGCGATGGCCTACGCCGCGGCGGTGAACGAGGAGATCCACGACCTGTTCGCCGCCGGCGTCGACGTGGTTCAGCTCGACGAGCCCTACCTGCAGGCCCGGCCGGAGCAGGCCCGCGGCTACGCCATCGAGGCCATCGAGCGGGCGCTGGACGGGGTCAAGGGGATCACCGCCCTGCACGTCTGCTTCGGCTACGCCCACGTCCACCAGGGCGCGGCCAAGCCCAAGGCCTACGAGTTCCTGGCCGAGCTGGACCGGTCCAGCGTGGACATCATCTCCATCGAGGCGGCGCAGCCCAGGCTCGACCCGGCGATCCTCGCGGAGCTGCCGTCCAAGCGGATCATGTATGGTGTGATCGACCTCAACGATCCGGCCGTCGAGACGCCGGAGCTCGTCGCCGAGCGGATTCGCGAGGCGCTGCCCTACGTGGACGCCGAGCGGCTGGTGATCGCCCCCGACTGCGGGATGAAATACCACCCGCGCGAAGTGGCCTTCGGCAAGCTGAAGGCCATGGTGGACGGGGCGAAGATCGTCCGCGGCGAACTGGGCGGCTGAGGCCTAGGCGCCGGCCAGCCACTCGCTCAGCAGCCGGGTCACCGTCAGGGGCTTCTCCAGGGTGGCCAGGTGGCCGCAGTCCTCCACCACCGCCAGGCGCGCGTGGGGGATTCCCTCGACGATCTCGGTCTGGTGGGCCTCGGTGGTGATGCCGTCCTGGCGGCCCCAGACGACCAGGGTCGGGCAGGCGATCCGGGAAAGCGTCGGGCGGCTGTCGGCGCGGGCCATGATCGCCCGCTGCTGGCGCAGGAAGGTCTCCGCGCCGGTCTCGGCCGCCATCCGGCGCACCACCGAGAGCAGGGGCTCGTCCTCCCGGCGGGCGGGATGGACAAGGATCGGGATGCGTTCCTCCACCACGTCTTCGAACTTCCCGGCCTCGACGAGGCGGATGTAGCCCTGCCGCCGTTCGGTCTGGGCGGGGCCGTCGTTCGGGGCGAGGGTGGCGAGCAGGGCCAGGCTCCGGATGCGCTCCGGCTGGCGGCGCATCACCTCGAAGGCCACGAAGCCGCCCATGGCCTGGGCCACGAGGTCGAACCGATCGGGCGCCGCGGCCAGCAGGCGCTCGGCCATGCCGCCGATGGTGTCGTCGCGGGTATGGTCGGCGAAGACCAGCTCGTGGCGCTCGCGCAGCGCCGGGACCTGCGGGGCCCAGACCTCTTCCGTGAGGAGCTGGCCGGTGACGAGGACGACGGCCATTCAGACCACCTGGTTCAGGAGCGGGGCGCCGTCGCGCAGCCGGCGACAGTTGTCGAAGGCGGCCTCCAGGCTGCGGGCCAGGGTCTCGGGCGTGAGCCAGGCCACGTGGGGGGCCAGCACGACGTTCGGCAGGGCGAGCAGCGGATCGGCGGGGTCCACGGGCTCGCCGTTGAAGACGTCCAGGCCGGCCCCACCGAGCTGGCCGGCGGTCAGGGCCTCGCAGAGCGCCTGCTGGTCCACCAGCTCGCCGCGGGCAGTGTTGATCAGGATCGCGCCGCGCTTCATCCGCCAGAGCGCCAGCCCGTCGATGACGCCCCGCGTGTCCTCCGTGAGCGGGATGTGCAGGGAGAGGATGTCGGCGCGCTCCACCACCTCGGCCAGGTCGCAGAAGCGGCCCACGGCGTCGGTCCTCGCGGTCCGGGCGGTGTAGATCATCTCCGCGCCCAGCGCCTGCAGGGCCGGGGCCAGTCGCTTCGGGACCTCGCCGTAGCCTACGAATCCGATCGTGCGACCGGAGATTTCGCCCACGCTGTCGAGGACGGCGAGGTCCGGCTGCCAGCCGTCGCCTGCGCGGACCAGGGGGTCGAAGTAGGTCACCCGGCGCAGCACGGCCAGCATCAGGGCGAGCGTCATCTCCGCCACCGCCTGGCTGTTCACGCCCGGCATGTTGGCCACCGCGACGCCGCGTTGGCGGGCCGAGGCGAGGTCGATGGTGTTCACGCCCACGCCGAGCTTCTGGATCAGCTTCAGCCGCGGCGCCTGGTCCATCATCTGCGCGGTCACCGGCTTCAGCACGTGGAGCATGACGTCGGCGTCGGCGAACTCGCGGGCGAAGGCCGCATCGTCGGTCTCGTCCACGACGGCGGTGTCGACGCCGGCTTCGGCGGCCTGGCGGGCGAGCTCGGCCCGGAAGCCCTCGCTGGCGCGGTAGTGCAGGACGGCCTTCATCTGATCCCCCGGCCCACGGACGCCGGCAGGGCGCCCGCGCCGGCGTAGACCGCGTCATCGCCCATCTGCTCCTCGATGCGAAGCAGCTCGTTCCACTTCGCCATCCGCTCGGAGCGGGTAAAGGAGCCGACCTTGAGCTGGCCCGCGTCCCAGCCGACCGCGAGGTGGGCGATGGAGACGTCCTCGGTTTCGCCCGACCGGGCAGAGACGATGGCCGCCCAGCCCAGCGCCTTCGCCGCGTCGAGCGCGGCCTTGGCTTTCGTCACAGTGCCCGCCTGGTTGACCTTCACCAGCACGGCGTTGCACGCGCCCGCCTCGGCGGCGCGGGCGACCCGCTCGGCGCTCGTCACCAGGAAGTCGTCGCCGATGATCTGCACCCGCTCGCCGAGCCGCCGGGTGGCGAGCGCCATGCCGGCCGTGTCGTCCTGGCCGACGGGATCCTCGATGGAGAGGATCGGGAAGCGCGCCGCCCAGCCGGCGACCCGCTCGACCATGGCCTCGGAGGTGAGCTCGGCGCCGTCCAGCGGCAGCCGGTAGCCGTCGCCGTGGGAAAGTTCGTTCGCCGCCACGTCCAGGGAGATGAAGACGTCCTCGCCGGCCCGGTGGCCGCTGCGGTCGATGGCGCAGGCGAGGGTCTCCAGGGCCTCCTCGTTGGAGGCGAACAGGGGCCACCAGCCGCCCTCGTCGGCGACGCCCGCCAGCCGGCCGGTCTCCTCCATGATCGCGCCCGCCGCGCGGTAGACGTCGGCGGTGATCTCCAAGGCGCGGCGCACGCTCGGCGTGCGCGGGCACATGACCATGAAGTCCTGCACGTCTGTCCGGCGGCCAGCATGCGCCCCGCCGCCGAAGATCTGCACCTCGGGTAGGGGGATGCGGACGGCGCGGCCCTCGGCCAGCCAGCGCCACAGCGGCTGGCCCTCCGCCGCCGCCGCGGCGTGGAGCGCGGCCAGGGAGACGGCGACGGCGGCGTTGGCGCCCAGCCGGGCGAAGTTGGGTGTCCCGTCCAGTTCGGCCAGCACCGCGTCGAGGCCCGCCTGGTCGCAGACGTCGCGCCCGGCGAGCGCGCGGGAGACCTCGCCGTTCACCGCGGCGACGGCCCGGTCGACGCCGAAGCCGCCGAAGCGCTCGCCGCCGTCGCGCAGGTCGATGGCCTCGTGCGCGCCCCGCGAGGCGCCGGCCGGCGCGCAGGCGCGGCCCCATGCGCCGCCGGCCAGGGTGATCTCGGCCTCCACGGTGGGCCGGCCGCGGCTGTCCCAGATCTGGCGGCCGCGGACGGTGGCGATCTCGTGCTTCATGGAGCTCCCAGTCGGTCGTGGATCTCGCCGGCCGCGTCGGCGAACCGGAGCGCGGGCCGCGCGAGGAGGGCGGATGCGGCGTCGCGCACCCGCGCCTTGGCGGCCTCGGTCGTGAGGTATTCCACCGGCGACTTGCCGTCGATGCGGGCCAGCAGGAGGGCGGCCAGCAAGGGCGCGGCGCGCGCCTCCAACGCCTCGGCCGGTTCCCAGGCGACGCCCTTGAGATAGGCGCGGACCAGGGCGTCGAAGGCCGCGGCGTAGGCGGCGGCGTGTTGGGGCTGCCAGACGGCCTTGAGCAGCAGGTGGTTGGCGCAGAAGGCGATATCGAAGGCCGGATCGCCGTACCAGGCGCACTCAGCGTCGAGGAACACCGGCCCGTCGGGGCCGCCGAGGATGTTCTTCGGGCTGACGTCGCCGTGCACCAGGGCGCGGCGCGTGGCCAGCGTGGTCTCCGCGATGGCGCCGAGGCGGCTGCCGAGCGCCGGATGGGCGGCGGCCGTGTGGGTCAGGTAGGGCTCGATCCGCAGGCTCACGAACATGGCGTCCGTGGCGAAGGCGCGGGCCAGGTCCGGAGCGTCCGCCGTCCCGGCATGGACCCGCGCGAGCGCGCGCCCGACGGCGGCGGCGAAGGCGGAATCCACCCGGCCCGCGGTCAGCTCCGCCTTCCAGACCGGGTGCGAGGCGGGTTCGAACCAGGTCATGGCGAAGAGGTGGCGGCGGGTGTCCTCGGCCAGGACCTCCGGGACGATCGGCCCGCGGAGCGGCCGCACCGCGCGGAGCCAGGCGGCCTCGTTGGCGGAGCGCTCCACCGGCGCACGCCAGTCGGCGGCGACCTTGAGCTGGGCCAGCGCCCGCTTCACGCAGACCGGCCCGCGGGCCAGGTCCACGCGGAACACGTCGCTGGAGACGCCGCCGGCGAGCGGCGTCACCGCCGGCGCCTCGGCAGGCCCGGCGAGGCCCGCCTCGCGCAGCCAGGCCGTGATCTCCTCCGCAGCCCCCATGGGGGCGTCAGAAGGTCTGGCGGAAGAGGGCCACGTGGGCGCTGTCGAGGTACTCGTCCAGCCGCGCGATCTTCCCATCGCGCATCCGGCAGATGATCGCCGCGGGCAGGCTCACTCGGCTGCCGTCCTTGCGGGTGCCCCACAGCACGTGCTGCTGCACGAAGCCGCCGGGGAACACCTCGAGCTGGCGGTTGTCGTACACCCGGTCGCTGATCCGCCCGACCATGCCCTGCAGCGTGGCCACGTTCTCCTCGCGGCTCTGCACCTTGTCGTCGAAGTTGTGCCAGATGCCCACGTCGGGCGTGTAGCTGTCGCGCACGGTATCGACGTCGCCCTGTTCGATGGCGTCGAAGAACCGCTTGGCGAAGGCGCGCACGGCGGCCTCGTCCATGGTCGTCCTCCCGATGGTGATCGTGTCCGGCCTATTCGGCCGGTTGCAGCTTCCGGCGCTTGGCCAGCGGCACGATCACCGTCTCATCGCGGATGCCGTCGGCGGTCATCGGGGCGTGGGCCACGTCGTCCTCGTCGAACGGCTTGCCGACCCAGGAGGCGAACTCCAGGCAGACCCCGTCCGGATCGAAGAAGTAGACCGAGCGGACGAAGACGTCGTCGGTGACCTCCTCGCTGGAGGCGGTGGGCGAGTTGTCGTGGTTGAGGACCTTGGAGACCGCGATCCCCTTGTCCTTAAGCCGCTGCACGTACTCGTCGAACTTCTCGGCCGGCACGTCGAAGGCGATGTGGTTCATCGAGCCGTGGGCGGAGGCGATGTTGCCCTGGGTCGGCAGGTTCGCCGGCGACGAGCGGCCGGGCTCGGCCGGCGGGGCGTCCTTGAACCAGAAGAAGGCCAGGCTGTCGCCGTTGCCGATGTCGAAGAAGAAGTGCTGGCCCAGGTCCCGCGGCAGGTCGAGGGTCTTGATCAGCGGCATGCCCAGCACGTCGCGGTAGAACTTCACCGTCTCGGCCATGTCCTTGCAGACCAGCGCCAGGTGATTGACCCCCCGGATCTCGAACTCGGTGTTCCTGTTCGCCATGACTTCCTCCACGTCTTTCGCCGTCTGACGCCGCTCAGCCGAGCGGCTCTGCGGCGCCGCCAAGCCCCGCAGCCGGAGCTTAGCCAATACTTCGGTATTTAAGCAATCATACGCCCTTAGCCTGCAAACCGTCAACTTCGTTGATGGTGACGAGGACCCCGCCGGACGCAAGTTCGCGCCTCGCGTGGCGCGCCGCCAGCAGGAAATGGGTCCCGGCCCAGAAGAAGAGCAGGACCACCGCCATGAGGGCGAAGCGCACCCCGTCGACCGACGCCGCCTCGCACGCGGGTCCCGTGGCCGCAGGCCCGCCGCGGCAGGCCCCGGCGTAGCCCGGGCCGAAGCTGCGGGCGGCGAAGGCGTCGCTCAGGGCGCCGGTGGCGACCGGGCCCAGCATCATGCCGATGAGGCTGGTCGAGAGGCCGAGGAGGGCGATCGCCGAGGCCCGCATCCTGGGCGTCACGAGGTTCTGGGTGATGGCGAACGTCGGCGCGTACCAAGCGGCGCAGAACAGTCCCGGCAGCATCAGCGCCACGACCGCCACCCAGACTTCCGTCTGGGCGAAGCCGATCAGGTATCCCGGCGCCGATATGAACATGCAGGCGGCGGGCAGCCAGCCGTAGAAGCGCAGGTCGCGCTTCACCAGGCGGTCGGTCAGCAGGCCGCTGAAGAGGTATCCGCCAGTGACGGAGATGCCGTTGATCAGGGCGAAGAGGTAGGCGGCGTCGGTGTAGCTGAGCTGGAAGGCGCGCACGAAATAGGGGTGCATGAAGCTGATCACGCTCGCCCCGATGAAGTTTGTCAGGATCGCTGCAACCAGCACATGGCGGAAGGTGCGGCTGCCGGCGAGGCGGCGGACCACCGCGGAGAAGGGGGGCACTTCGGTGTCGGTGGCGCCCTCGGCGTGGCCCCGCACCGGCTCCTTCACCGTGAGGCGGGTGAGGACGGCCAGGACCAGGCCCGGCAGGCCCACCATGAGCAGCGCCATGCGCCAGCCGTGGGCCTGGGCGAGGACGGCGCCGCCAATCCCGCCGACGACCAGCCCGAGCGGCGTGGCCAGGCCGAGGATGCCGATGGCGGAGGCGCGCCTCCGGGGTGGGTAGTAGTCGCCAATCAGGGAGTGCACCGGCGCGGTGGCGCCGGCTTCGCCCACCCCCACTCCGATGCGCGCCACGAGCAGCTGGCTGAACGAGCCGGCCAATCCGCAGAGCGCCGTCATGATCGACCAGCACGCGACCGAGACGCTGATGATGGTGACCCGGCTGTGCCGCTCCGCCAGCCTCGCCACCGGCAGGGCCAAGAGGCCGTAGAGAAGGGCGAAAGCCGCCCCGCCGAGCAGCCCGAGCTGCAGGTCGGATATGCCCAGGTCGTCCTTGATGGCCTGGCCGACGGTGTTGAGGATGGTCCGGTCCACGAAGGCGAGCGTGGAGATCGCTAGCATCAGCGCCAGCGCCCATCGCCTGTCGGCGCCCGCGCCGCGGTCGAGGGGGAGCGCGGCGCTCATTGCCCTTCGGGCGTGCGGCTGGGGGCGAGCTCGCGGGCGCGGGCGAAGGCCTGTTCGAACGCCGCGTCTCCGCTCTGCCGCCCGGCGAGGCGGAAGGTGCACTTGCGGATCTTCCAGGCGCTGTCTTTGCGGACCAACTCGTGGACATAGACGCCGCAGGCGTGCGCGCCGTACTCGCGGCCGGCGTCGTTCAGGAAGTGCATGGCGTTGACGTAGGAGGTGCAGACCGCCGTCTCGCCCGACACCCTGAACGTCAGGTTGGAAATCATGTGCAGGGTGGCGTCGAAGCCGTAGAGCGACTTCAGCCGCGTCACCCACGCCTCCGCGGGCATGTCGTCGTTGAGCGAGCCCATCGAGCTGTAGTCGATGTGCACCGGGTCCGTGAGGATCGACCGCAGCAGGTTCCAGTCGCGGCTGTCGATCGCCGTGGCGTAGCCCAGGACGACGTCGCCTATCTCGGCGCGCTGGGCCAGCTGTTCCGGGCTGAGCGCCATCGGAAGTCTCCGGTTCTGGTGGGGGGACGTCGGGGCGCGGGCCCCGACGCCGTTAGAGGGCCTAGAACTCGAGGGAGGCCTCGAGCAGGACGGTGCGCGGCTCGTCCAAGAACTTGTGCACGCGCGGATCGGCGGTAAGCGGCGCGGGCAGCAGGAACGAGAAGTTGTAGGTCCGCTCGTCAGTGAGGTTCTTGCCGACCAGGGCCACCTCCCAGCCGCTGTCGACGTGGCCGAGGGCGAGCCGCGCGTCGATCTTGGTGTAGCCCTTCTGGACGCCGTAGACGGTGCTCTGGTTGTCGGCGTTGTAGTACTTCGAGCGGTAGGCCAGCCCGATCGCAGACGAGAGCTGGAGATCCTCGGTGAGCGCCGCCTTGTGGGCGATCTGCAGGTTGCCCGTCCACTTGGACGAATAGGTGAGGGGGGCGCCCGCGATGTTGTTCGCCGCGATGCTGGCGGGGTTGGCTGGATTGCATTCCATCACCGGCTGCCTGGCTAGGCAGGTGGAGCCCGGGAAGTCGTCGTACTTGGCGTCCTGGTAGGCCCCCGACGCGGTGACCTTGAGGCTGGTCACCGGCTGCCAGAGGAACACCGCCTCGACGCCGCGTGAGGACGCCTGGGCGGCGTTCTTGGTCACGAAGGCGCTGATCGTCGGGTCGTAGATCGAGCTCTGCAGGTCCTTGAAGGTGGTGTCGTAGACGGAGACGTTCAGGACGATCCGGCCGTCGTTCAGCGTGGACTTGATGCCGGCCTCGTAGTTCGTGGATTTCTCCGGCTTGAAAATGAAGGTGGAGTCCACCGTCCCGAACGAGTTGCTGACGAAGCCCCCGGACTTCGAGCCGCGACCGTAGACGGCGTAGAACATGATCGCGTCAGTGAGGTCGTACTGCACGGTCACCGAGGGATCGAGGTAGTCCTCGCTGAGCTTGCCGCGCGCCGAGGTGATGGCCCGCTGGGGCCGTCCAGAGTCGAGATAGGTGTCGTAGGCGCCCTTCTTGTCGGTCTGCGTCCAGCGCAGGCTGCCGATCAGGCGCAGGTCGTCGGTGACGTTGAAGGTGCCCTGGCCGAACAGCGAGTAGGTCTTCGCCGTCTGTTCGAACTCGGAGTGCTGGCGCCCGGCGAGCGTGCCGCCCAGCATGTTGTAGGCGAGGTAGTAGCCCAGGTCGTAGGTGCTGCGGTCGACGTAGGCGCCCACCACGTACTCCAGGCGCTGGCCGACCGGCGAGAGCAGGCGAACCTCCTGCGAGACCTGCTCGAACTCCTCGGGCATCCGGTTGGAGTAGAGCGCCGGGACATCGGTGCTGTAGACGTTCGTCCGTTCGGCGTCGTAGTGCGAATAGCCCGTCACCGTGGTGACCGTGTGATCGCGCCAGTCGAAGTTGGCCACGACCGAGCCGTTGGTCGATCGGACCTTGTTGGCTTCCGGATAGCCGAAGGGATTGCCGTCAGAGTAGCGGACGGTGGTGACCGGACCCGCGGCATTGGGCGGGCCAAGGACGATGTTGGCGCCGCGGACCTGGGAGTCTGAATATTCGAGCTTGGCCGTGACGTCGACCGCCTCGCTGGGCTCGTAGCGCAGCGAGGCGCGTGCCAGCCGCTGCTTCTTACGCGGGTCGTTGTAGCCAGTGTTGACGTTGTGGATCCAACCGTCCTGGTCGAGGAACTTGACCGCCAGGCGGGCGCTCAGGGTCTCGCTCAGCGGGCCGGAGACGAAGCCCGAGATCTCGGTCCCGTCGAGATCGAAGTTGTAGGCCCCGGCGACGCGTCCCTGGAAGGTGCGGGTCGGCCCGGCGGTGACGATGCTGATGGCGCCGGCCGGGGTGTTCTTGCCGAACAGCGCGCCTTGCGGCCCGCGGAGGACCTCCACCCGCTCGATGTCGAAGAACGGCGCTTCGAACTGCTTGCCGCGGCCGGCGTAGATGCCGTCCTTGTACATCGAGACCGACTGGTCGAAGGCGAAGTTGGCCGGCGCGGAGCCGAACCCGCGGATGTAGACCACGTCGGCCGCGTTCAGGCGCTGGACGTAGACGTTCGGCACGGAGTTCATCAAGTCGTGCAGGTCGGTCTGGTGGTAGTCCGCGATCTGCTCGCCGGTGACCACCGACATCGAGATCGGCACGTCCTGCATGTTCTGTTCGCGCTTCTGCGCGGTGACCACGAGTTCGTCGAGCGCCGTTTCCTGCGCCAGGACGGGCGTCGCCATCGCCAGTGCGATGGCGGTGGTGAGGCATAGGTGACGGCTGAGCAGATTGGACATGTGTTTCCCCTGATGAGTTCGGCCTGGAGCCGTGCGGGTCTGCGCCCGCCTAAGGGAAACTGTCAGTTAGGTTGACGACACTGTCAATGAAGTTGACGGGATGACTTAGCGTCACCTGGCGTAAGCTACGGACGTCGCGCGTTTTATTCTCTCGAGCTCGCTGTAGCCGAGCTTAGTTATCAATGATCACATGTTCATAACCGAAGGCCACGGTCGCGCGGCTCATGTCGCAGAAGCGGAGCTCGTCGGCGATCAGTTCGCGCGCCGCGGCCTGTCCCTCCGGAGAGGCGGCGGCGGCCATGCGGTCTTCCTCGCTGTCCCACCAGATCTCCACCACGCCGTCGTGGGGCGGCTGGCAACCGCGCGACTGGGTGATCATCCGCGCGATCTCGTAGTCGCCAGCGTGCAGCTGCACATAGCGCCGTATGCGCAGGGCGCCCGCATGCTTTACGGCCAGGGGGGCATGCACATTGCGCCAGTAGTCGAGGAACGCCTCGCGGGTCAGCTCGGGGCGTCGATAGACGGCGAAGGACATCTTGAACATGCGCGCTCCTCACGGGCCCCCGGCGGGGCGCGCATGTTGGAGCACGGATTACCAGTTCGTCAATTTCGTTGACGGGAAATCCCCGGCCGGCTCAGTCTTGAGCGAAATTCAGTGGCGGGCCCCAGTCCTCCGCCAGCAACTGGGCGGCCTGCGCGACGCGCTCGGCGCCCAGCCGGCGGGACAGTTCCTCCGTCATGATCCGGATCGCGCGCTGAGCGTCGAGGCGCATGGTTTCGCCAAGCGGCGTCGGCGTGACCAGCTTCATGCGCCGGTCGTCCGGATCGTCCTTGAGGGCCACCATGCCCAGCTCGATCATCTGGTTGATCGTCGTGTGCACGGCCTGGCGGCTGACGCCCATGCTGCGGGCGATGTCGGACGGGCGCCCAACGCCTGACACGACGTTGGCCATGACCATCGACTGAGGTCGCGTCACCTCGGGCCAGCCGCGCGAGCGCAGGTAGTTCTGGAGGCTCTCGTCGCACCAGTAGAACGCCTGCAACAGGGAGAGCAGGAGGGGCTGGGTCTGTTCGCTCGGGGTCACGCCGTCCGTCCGGAAATCGTCCGGTTTGAGTGCGGCGGTTCTGCCTGAATGTCAAAACGGCAGGGCCGCGCCGGCTGCCGTCCGGGGACCACAAAAAGCCGTCTTTTGCGTCGGCCAAAAAGCTTCTATATCTAAGCAATAATACCGCCGGCCGACCCGAACCGTCAACGTCGTTGATGGTCGGGTCAGGACCGGAGCAGCCGGCGACGTCCGGCAAAGGATAGGACCGGCGGCCCATGCCGCCGGCAGAAGGGGAAGGAGACCGGGATGTCGCGTGTCGACGCCTCGCGGGGGCATGCCCGCCGCAATCGTCAAAGGGTTCTGGCGGGGGCCTCGGCCGTCGCCCTCATGGTCTGGGCGGGCGCGGCCGCGGCCCAGGACACGTCCACGGTGGGCGAGGTGGTGGTGACCGGAAGCTACATCCAGCGCCCGGTGAAGGACACGCCGAACCCGGTGTCGGTGCTGGGCAGCGACGAGCTGCAGAAGCAGTCGGTCCTGACCTCGGACTACCTGTTCAAGAACCTTCCGATGGCCAACGGCGCCCGTTCGACGCCGGACAACACCAATGCGCCCTACCAGCTGGGGATGGCGAACATCAACCTGCGGGGGCTGGGCGTCGCTTCGACGCTGACGCTGGTGAACGGTCGCCGGCAGGTGGTCTCGCCGGTGCCGCTCGACGACGGGTCCAGCTTCGTCGACATCAACACCATCCCGCTGATCATGGTCGACCGGGTGGAGATCCTGCAGAACGGCGGGTCGGGCCTCTACGGCTCGGACGCCGTCGCCGGCGTCGCCAACTTCGTGATGCGCAAGCGCTTCGAGGGCCTGGAGCTGCGGGCGCAGTACCAGTCGACCTTCAAGGACAGCCAGGAGGACATCAACCTCGGCGTGGTCGGCGGCCTGTCCGGCGACAACTGGGACTTCGTGGCCGGGATCGAAGGCCTCTACCGCACCCCGCTGGCCCAGAACGACCGGCCCTTCGCGGCTCACAAGATCCGCTCGGCCCTGGGCTTCCCCGGCGCCTTCCGGCCGCTGACCGCGGCCTTGCCGACCATCGATCCGAACTGCGCCCGGCTGGGCGGCATCCCGACCCCGTTCGTGCCGAACACCAACCTCGGCCTCTGCGGCTCGGACCTTTCGGAAGCCTTCAAGCTGATCTCGCCGGAGCAGCGGATCCTCGGCTACGCGACCGCCGAGTACCGGCCCAGCGACAACCACACGCTCTATGCGGAGCTGGGGATCGCCCACAACGAGGCCAAGCTGTTCTCGTCGCCGTCCTACTCGAACCTCACCTTCCCGGTGATCCCGGCGAACAACCCGGGCAACCTGGTGGCGAACGGCGGGTTCGGCGTGCCGGTGGTCTTCTACGGACGGCCGCTGATGTACATCAATTATCCCGCGAACGAGCAGCGGCGCCGCTCCGACATGGTGCGCGCGGTGGCGGGCGCCCGGGGCGAGAGCTTCATCGACGGCTGGCGCTACGACGCCTCCTACACCTTCGCCCAGCAGCTCTATTCGCCGACCAATATCCGCGACACGCTGGAGGACCGGTTCAACGCCGCCCTGAACGGCGTCGGGGGCCCCAACAACAACCAGTTCTTCAACCCGTTCGGGTCGTCGATCACCAACCCGGCGCTCGCCAACGACCCGCGGGTGATCGACGACTTCACCGCCGACTCCTGGCGCAAGTACAAGGGCCGGATGCATTCGGTGGAGGGCGTCCTCACCGGCGACCTGTTCGACCTGCCGGCCGGCAAGGTGGCCGCCGCGGTGGGCGCGCAGTTCCGCCACGAGAGTCTCGACTTCGCCTCCGACCGCGACCAGCAGACCGGCAACTTCATCTTCCTGTTCTCGGGCCCGGACTTCGAGATCTCGCAGAAGGTGTGGGCCGTGTTCGGGGAGCTGGCGGTCCCGATCGCCGAGAACCTCGATCTGCAGCTGCAGGCCCGCTACGACCACTATTCCCGCGTCGGCGGCAACTTCAGCCCGCAGGCAGCGCTGCGGTGGGAGCCGCTCGACAGCCTGGTGATCCGCGCCTCGGCGGGGACCAGCTTCCGCGCGCCGTCGCTGTCGCAGATCTCCTCGATCTCGACGATCAACAACGCGGTGGTGGACCCGTTCAACCCGAGCCTGATCCCGTTCTTCACCCAGATCCTCACCGTGCCGGGCTCGGAACTAGAGCCGGAGACGGCGAAGAACTTCGGCCTGGGCGCGATCTGGAACCCGCACTCGCAGCTCAGCTTCACGCTGGACTACTGGCGCTACGATTACGAGGACCTGATCGTCAAAGAGAGCTTCCAGGCGATCGTCAGCGCCAACCCGAACGATCCCAGGATCACCCGCGCGGGCGGCGACCCGCGCGGCCTGATCCAGCAGGTGCGGGTGAGCTTCGTGAACCAGAACTCGGTGGTCGCCGACGGGATCGACTTCTCGGCCACGGCCAACCAGGAGTACGAGCTCGGCCGCCTCGACCTGACCCTGCGGGGGACCTACCTCAACAAGTACGAGACCACGATCGCGGGGCGGAAGCAGGACATCTCGGGCAAGCGCAACTTCGAGAACTTCGCCCGCTCGCTGCCGAAGCTCCGGCTCTCCGCGATCGGCTCGTTCGCTGCGGGGCCGCACACCTTCACGACGACGGTCAATTACATCTCCGCGTACGAGGAGAACTTCACCGCGCCCGGCAACGCGTTCGAGGGCTACGAGTACGACGCGCTGGCCACCCTGGACCTGCAGTACCAGCTGTCGCTGGACGCCTGGGACGCCGACATCGCGGTGGGGGTGATCAACGCCACCGACCAGTACCCGCACAGCTCGGTCATCTCGAGCGACCTGCAGGGCTTCGACCGCTTCGTCTACGACCCGCGTGGCCGCCTCGGCTATGTGCGGGTGAGCAAGCGGTTCTAGGGCGATGGGCGCGCCGGAACTCAGCGAGGCCGCCGGCGCGACGGCGGGGGCGAAAGGGGACGCTCCCGCCGGCTCCGCCCCCACCAACTCGGCGTATGGCTACTACGTCGTGGGCGTCCTGATGGTCGCCTACATGTTTTCCTTCATCGACCGGACGCTGCTCAGCCTGGTCATCGACCCGATCCGCAAGGACCTGGGCCTCTCGGAAACCCAGATCAGCCTGCTGGCCGGCTTCGCCTTCGCGGCCTTCTACACCCTGCTCGGACTGCCGTTCGGACGGTGGGTGGACACCCGCGGGCGGCGCAACCTGATCGCCATCGGCATCGCGCTCTGGAGCCTGGCCACCGTCGCCTGCGGCCTGGCCAACTCCTTCTGGCGGCTGTTCGCGGCGCGGATGGCGGTGGGGGTGGGGGAGGCGACGCTCTCGCCCGCTGCCTATTCCATCATCCCGGACTATTTCACGCCGCAGCGCCTGGGCTTCGCCATGGGACTCTACTCCTGCGGCGTCACCCTGGGCGGCGGCGTGGCCATGCTGGTCGGCGGCGTCGTCGTGCAGTGGGCGACGACCGCCCAGCCGGTGCTGCCGCTGGTGGGGCAGGTGTCGGCCTGGAAGGTGCCGTTCCTGGTGGTGGGCATTCCGGGCCTGCTGGTGGCGCTCCTGGTGCTGCTCACCGTCAAGGAGCCGCCCCGGCGGCTGGAGCGGGGCGGGGGCGCGTCGGTCGCGCCGAAGATCTCCGAGGTGGTCGCCTACCTGTGGGCGCATCGCCGGGTCTTCGTCCCCCTGTTCGCGGGCTTCTCCGGCATCGTCATCACCGGCTACGCCTTCAACGTCTGGGGGCCGGCCTACTTCATGCGGGTGCACGCCTTCCAGCCGGCGCAGGTGGGGCTGCTCTACGGCGTGGGCTTCGGGGTGTTCGGCACGCTCGGCGTGCTGGCCGGCGGGGCCCTTTCGGACCGCGTGGCCAAGGGCGGGAAGCACGATGCGCCGCTTCGGGTCTCCATCTGGTCGGCGGTGATCCAGGCGCCCCTGTTCATCGGGGCCTATCTCGCGCCCTCGGCGACCGTGGCGGGCGGCCTGTTCATCGTCGCGCTCTTCTTCGGCAGCGTCTACGGCGGGCTGCAGGCCGCGGCCATCCAGGCCCTGACGCCCAACCGCATGCGCGGCCAGGTGGCGGCGCTGTACCTCACCATCGCCAACATGATCGGCCTGGGCCTCGCCCCCACCTGGACGGCCTGGATGACCGAGAACGTCTTCGGCGGACCGCAGGACGTGGGCAAGTCCCTGGCGCTGACCACCGCCATCTCGCTCAGCGTCGGCGTGCTGCTCCTGACCCTCGCCCTGAAGCCGGCCCACCGGCAGATCGAGAAGCTGATCTAGGCGGCTGCAAAGAAGCTTAGAATTCTATGTATTCTGGTGTAGCCTCCCGCCCATAAGAACGCCGCGCCTCATCAGGCGACGGGGACGACATGGGGAGGCTATCGTGATGACCACGCGTTATGCGTCGGGCGTGTCCGTGGGCGCGCTTGCAGCGGCCCTGCTCGTTTCGGGCAGCGCCTTCGCCCAGGACCGGGCGGCCGAAGTCGAAGAACTGATCGTCACCGCCCAAAGGGTGGAGGAGAACCTGCAGGAGGTGCCCGTCGCGGTCACCGCCTTCAGCGCCGCCGCGCTCGAGCGCTCCAACATCGAGACCTTGGGCGACATCGCGCTCCGCACCCCCGGCTTCAGCATGGGCCAGGTGGACCCCATCCAGCAGAACTTCGCCATCCGCGGCATCGGCTCGGCCCAGGGCATCAGCCAGAACGCGGGCGGCGACCCGTCGGTGGTGGTCTTCGTGGACGGCGTCTACGCCGGCCGCGGCGGAACGCCGGACCTCGATGCGCTCGACCTGGAGCGGGTGGAGGTGCTGCGCGGGCCCCAGGGCACCCTGTTCGGCAAGAACACCGTGGGCGGCCTCGTCCAGTTCGTGACCCGCAAGCCGCAGGCCGAGACCTCGCTGCGCGTGCAGGGCCAGATCGGCAACTACGACCGCCGGGCGGTGAACGTGCGCGGCAACGTGGCGCTCGCCGACAACATCTTCCTGGCCGCCGGCGCCTCGATCAAGACGCGCGACGGCTACGAATTCAACGAGACCACCGGCAACGACGTCAACGACGAGGACCTGAAGACCGGCCACCTGGCCCTGCGCTTCACGCCCACCGACGCCCTGGACGTGGTTCTGGCCTTCGACGTCACGGACCAGGACCAGAAGGGCAATCCGCGGGACAACATCTGCGACACGACCCTGCGCGGCGGCGTGCACTGCGTCGGCGTCAATCCCGATCCCCGGGTGATGAACGCCTGGACCGACGGGAAAATGCGCCGACTGGTGAAGACCTACCGGGCCGAGGTGAACTGGGACACGCCGTTGGGCGTGGTCACCTCGCTGACCGGCCTGCGCGACGTGAAGCTGAACTACGTCACGCCGTTCTTCTCCAATCCGGTCAATCCGCCCAACCAGATCGAGTCCACCGAGACGGGCCACGAGAAGAACCAGCAGTTCAGCCAGGAAATCCGGCTGGCCTTCGGCCTGATGGACGACCGGCTGCGCGGGCAGGTGGGCTTCTACTATCTGAACGAGGACAACAACCGCACCCACTGGCTGCTGCAGCAGTTCCCGGCCCCGGCCCAGACCGGGTTCGCCGTCTATCCGCAGACGGTGGACGCCAAGAGCACGGCGCTGTTCGGCCAGGCGAGCTTCGACATCCTGCCGACCCTGACCGCCACGGTGGGCGCGCGGATGACCTGGGAGGAGAAGGAGGGCCACTTCATCGGCCGCAAGATCTCGGGGCCCGGGCAGCCGCCGCCGCTCAGCGCGGACTACGACGTCGCCGCCCAGGAGAAGTGGGACGCCTTCACGCCGAGGTTCGCGCTCGACTGGCAGCCCACCGAGGACGTGCTGGTCTATGCCTCGGCGGCGCGGGGCTTCAAGAGCGGGGGCTTCCAGGGGATCGCCGGCAACGGCGCCAGCCAGGCCACCCCCTACGATCCCGAGTTCGCCTGGAGCTACGAGGCGGGCGCCAAGACCCAGTGGCTGGACGACCGGGTGCGGCTGAACCTCTCGGTGTTCCGCACCGACTACGAGGACCTGCAGGTCAGCCAGCTCGTGCCCCTGTGCTGCGTGGTCGTCGGCAACGCCGCCACGGCCAAGATCGAGGGCGCGGAGCTGGAGTTCGTCGTCCGGCCGCTCGAGGGCCTGCAGATCGACGGCAGCTACGCCTGGCTCGACGCCAAGTTCGAAAGCTTCGCCACCGGCGCCACCGGCAATTTCACCGGCAACCGCCTGCCGCGTTCGCCGGAGGACAAGGTGAACCTCGGCGTGCAGTACTCCACCGACCTCTCCGGATGGACCGCGCTCGGGCGCGTCGACTACTCCAACCAGTCGAAGATGTACTTCGAGGCGTCCAACATCCCGACCCAGAAGCAGCAGGGCTACATCAACTGGGACGCGCGCGCGTCGCTGACCTCGCCGGACGACCGGTGGGAGGTGGCGGTGTGGGGCAAGAACCTCTCGGACGAGCTGGTGGCGACCTATGTCACCGCGTTCGCGCCCTACCGTCAGGTGCTCGTGCCCTACACGCCACCGAAGACCTACGGGGTGACGCTCACCTGGCGGATGCAGTAGTCCGCGGGCTACTCCGCCGGCTCGGCCTGGCGGGCGTTGCGGGTCGCGAACGTCCGCCAGTCGGCGCTCTTGGGCACCACGCCCTCGAAGGAGGCGACGTCGACCTGGCGGGTTCTGGAGGTCGTTCCGATCGCCGGCTCGCCCTTCTGCACCGCCCTGGCGGCGGCGACCATCTGGCGGCGGAACTGGATGATGGCCACGTCGGACGCGCCGAGGTGATCGGCGGAGCGGTCGGCGATGGGGCCCATGCTCTCCCACATGGCCATGTCCTGGAAGGGGATGCCCTCGATGCCGGTGAAATCGCCGGCCTTCATCGCCGCCCGGTCCTGGCCGTAGGCGTTCCCGGCATGGCGGCGCTTGGTCCAGTCGGGGTTGAGGTCGACGCCGGGCGTGGCGGCGCAGAACCGGCGCCAGGCGTCCTGGTCGATGCCGCCGGTGGGATGCCAGGCGATCCAGTAGAACATGCAGTTCACGTCATCGACCGGCACCAGCATCTGGGCGAGGTTGTAGCGGTCGTTGGGCGGGATCAGCACCGTGAACGGCGCGATGAAGATCGTCGTGCGGATGTAGACGTGGGTTTCCGGGTTCACGATCGGCCGGCGGATCGCGGCGTAGTGGAAGCCGTAGTCGGTAAGCTCCGCCTCGAGCCTGGGCGCCTTGTCGTTGGAGGGGCGCAGCCAGGCCGTCTCCGTCGCCGTGCAGCCGGTGACTTCGGCGGTCGGCATGTTCGTCGAATGCAGGCTGGAGGAGTGGGCGGAATCGATCGCGCCCTCCAGCACCTGCGCCCAGTTGCAGGCGGCGTGGATCTTCACGATCGAGATCTTCGTCTCTGGTGTCGGCACCCAGGCCGGCGTTTCGAAGGGGCGCACCGCCTCGGGGTCGCCCATCCAGCACCAGATGAAGCCGCCGGCCTCGTGCGCCGGGTAGGCCCGGGCGCGGAGGTTGCGCATCCGGCTGTCCGCGGGCTCGGAGGCCATCTCGACGATCTCGCCGTCCACGGCGAACTTCCAGCCGTGGTAGAGGCAGCGCAGGCCGCACTCCTCGTTGCGCCCGTAGACCAGCGAGGCGCCGCGGTGCGGGCAGCGCTCGTCCAGGACGCCGACCCGGCCTTCGGTGTCGCGGAACACCACCAGGTCCACGCCCAGCAGGCGGCTCTTCAGCGGCGCGCCGTCGGCCTCGACCTCCTCGCTCATGCAGGCCGGCAGCCAGTGCTGGCGCATGATCTGGCCCATCGGGGCCTCGCCTTCGACGCGGCAAAGGAGGTCGTTGTCGGCAGGTCTCATGGCTTTGTCCGGAGCGCGCGGAGGCGCCGTTGATAAGACTTAGATATCGAAGTAATTTACCCCCCGAGGCCCGCAGTGTCCAGCGGCGGCGACGGGAGAAGCATGGCTGACCGCATCCTCCGCTTCGGCGTTATCGGGCTCTCGCGGGGCTTCGTGCTGAGCCGGCCGATGTTCCTGAAGGACCCGCGCGTGCGTCTCGTGGCGGCGGCCGATCCGCGCACCGAGGCCCGCGCCGCCTTCGAGGCGGAGTTCGGCGGGCGCGCCTATCCGGACGCCGAGGCGCTCTGCGCCGACCCGGAGGTGGAGGTGGTCTACATCGCCTCCCCGCACGAGCTGCACGCGGCGCAGGCTGAGGCGGCGGCGCGGGCCGGCAAGCACCTTCTGGTCGAGAAGCCCATGGCGCTCACGCTGGAGGCCTGCCGCGCCATGCGCACCGCCGCCGAGGCGGCCGGCGTGGCCCTGCTGGCGGGCCCCAGCCACGGCTACGACGCGCCGGTGGTCCGCGCCGCCGCGCTGATCGGGAGCGGGCGCTACGGACGCCTGCGGATGATCAGCATGATCACCTACACCGATTTCCTCTACCGCCCCCGGCGGCCGGAGGAGCTGGAGACGGCGAAGGGCGGGAGCGTGGTGTTCAGCCAGGCGGCGCACCAGGTGGACGTGGTCCGCCGGCTGGCCAGTGCGCCGGTGACCAGCGTCCGCGCCCAGGCCGGCGCCTGGGACCCGCGGCGCCCGTCGGAGGGCGCCTACCAGGCCTTCCTGACCTTCGCGAACGGGGCGACCGCCAGCCTCACCTATTCCGGCTACGGCCGTTACGACACCGACGCCCTGATGGGCTGGACGGGGGAGCTGGGGCAGGCGCGGGACCCGGCCGACTACGCCGGCGCGCGCCGCCGGCTCGAAGGCGCCGACGAGGCGGAGCTGAAGCGCCTGCGCGCGTACGGCTCGGGGCCGCTGCCGGAACCCGCCACGCCGGCCGGCCACGAGCACTTCGGCTTCGTGCTGGCGAGCTGCGAGCGGGCGGACCTGCGCCTCACGCCCTCCGCCATCGAGGTCTACGGCGAGACGCGGGAGACGGTCGAGCTGCCGCCGCCGGCCGTTCCGCGGCAGGGTGTCGTCGACGAGGTCTGGGGGGCGGTGGTCGAGGGGCGGCCGCCCGTCCACGACGGCGCCTGGGGCGGGGCCAATCTCGCGGTCTGTCTGGCCCTGCTAAGGTCCAGCCAAGAGGGACGCGAAGTCCCCGTCACGGAGGAAACGCCATGAGCCGGCTCAGCCTGACGCTCGCCTGCTGGGACTACGACCGCACGCGCGCGCTCGCCGATGGCCGCGTCCGGCCCGAGGGGATCGACCTCAACCTGATCCCGCTGCACGTGGAGGAGACCTTCTTCCGCATGCTGCGCGGCCGCGAGTTCGACGCCGCGGAAATGTCGCTGTCGTCCTATGCCGTATCGCTGATGCGCGACGATCCGGCCTTCGTCGCGATACCCGTCTTCCCGTCCCGGTTCTTCCGCCATTCCTGCATCTTCGTCTCCGCGAAGAGCGGGATCCGCGAGCCCAGGGACCTCGTGGGAAAACGGGTCGGCGTGCCGGAGTACCAGATGACGGCGCCGGTCTGGATCCGCGGGATCCTGTCCGACGAGTACGGCGTCGATCCGGCGGGCGTCAGCTACTTCACCGGCGGCGAGGAGGAGCCGGGCCGTGACGAGAAGCTGAAGCTCGACCTGCCGGCGCAGTTCAGCGTCACGCCGATCCCGGCGGGCAAGACGCTTTCGCAAATGCTGGCGGACGGCGAGATCGACGCCCTGCACACCGCGCGGACGCCCTCGACCTTCTATAGCCGGCCCGACGACGTGAGGCGGCTGTTCCCGGACTTCGTGGCGGTGGAGAAGGCCTACTTCCGGCGCACCGGGATCTTCCCGATCATGCACGTCATCGCGCTTCGGCGGGACGTGTACGAGGCCAACCGCTGGATCGCCCAGTCGCTGTTCAAGGCCTTCGCGGAGGCGCAGGCGATCGCCTACGAGAACCTGCGCGTCACCTCGGCCATGATCTCCATGCTGCCGTGGCAGGTGGCGGCGGTGGAGGAGGCGGTGGCGGAGCTCGGGCCCGACTGGTGGCCCTACGGCTTTGCGAAGAACCGCGCCGTCCTCGACACCTTCCTGCGCTACCACCACGAGCAGGGGCTATCGAGGCGCCGGCTGCAGCCCGAGGAGCTGTTCGCCCCCGAGACCTTCGAAGCCTTCAAGATCTGAGGAGGAAACCGCATGGACCTTTCCCCCGACGAGAGCCTGGGCTTCCAGGTCCGCCGCTGCCACCGGGCCTTCGACCGGCTCCTGAACGCCTACCTGGGGCCGCGGGGCCTGAGCTCGGGCTTCTGGTACTTCCTGCGCGCGCTCTGGCAGGAGAACGGGGCGACGCAGAAGCGCCTGTCGCAGCTCAACAACGTCACCGAGCCCACCACCGTGACGACGCTGAACGCCATGGCCCGCGGCGGCCTGGTGCGGCGCGAGCGCGACGCGGCGGATGGGCGAAAGCTCAACGTCTTCCTGACCCCGCGGGCCGAGGCGCTGAAGGGCGAGCTGATGCCGGTGGCCTACCGCATCAACGAGGTGGCGGGGGCAGGCGTCAGCCCTGAGGACCTCGCCACGACACTGCGCGTCCTGCGACGGATGAGCGAGAACCTGACCCGTGAAGCCGCGGCCGTGGCCGCCGAGGAGACCGCCTGATGATCACGCTCTACGGGGGCCCCACGCCCAACGGCCGCAAGGTGGCCATCATGCTCGAGGAGCTGGATCTGCCGTTCGAGTACCGCTGGGTCGACATCATGGCCGGCGACCAGCTCACGCCCGAGTTCCTGGCCCTGAACCCGAACAACAAGATGCCGGTGATCGTCGACCCCGACGGGCCGGACGGCGAGCTCGTCTTGTGGGAGTCCGGGGCCATACTCTGGTACCTGGGCGAGAAGCACGGCCGGCTGATCCCGAAGGACCCGCGGGGCCGCGCGATCTGCCACCAATGGCTGATGTTCCAGATGTCTGGGGTGGGGCCCATGTTCGGCCAGAACGCCCACTTCGCCTTCTACGCGAAGGACAAGCACCCCTATTCCATCGAGCGCTACGGCAACGAGGTGAAGCGGCTGCTGCGCGTGCTGGACGGCCGCCTGGCCGGGAGCCGCTACCTGGCCGGCGAGGACTACACCGTGGCCGACATCGCCACCTATCCCTACACCCTGCGCCAGGCCGAGGCCCGTCGCGCCGAGCTGCCGAACCTGGCCCGCTGGTCCGATGAGGTGGGCGCTAGGCCGGCGGTCCAGCGCGGGATGGATATCGGCCGGCAGGACGTGCGGAAGGAAACCATCGAGGGCGGGCTTGCCGGGCTGACCGACGAGCACCGCTCGATCCTGTTCGGGGATCGTCAGTACGCGTCTGGATAGGGCGGCGCCCATTCCGCGGACCTGCGATCCGCGATAAGGGGAAGACCGTCCCGCGGAGCGCGGCTAGGGTGCCGCCCACGCTGTCCGTGCGAGTTCTCCATGGCCCTGGTCAAGACATCCAAGATCGGCGCGTCCGCGCCGCAAACGAAGGCCGAGGCGCCGGCGGCGAAGCCCCCGCGCCCGCCGCGCCGGGGCGCTAGCCAGGACAAGCTCTCCGAGCGCGTCGCGGCCGCCACCGAGGAGCTCGCGGCCGGTCTCGCCGAGGCCTCCGCCGCGGCCGAGGAGCTGCGCCGCGCCATGGAGCAGATCGCCAGCGGCGCCGAGGAGGCCGCCGGCGGATCGCAGGAGCAGGTGGCCGCCATCGGCCAGGCGGTGGACAACCTCAGCGCCGCGCGCGCCCAGGCCGAGGCCTCCCGCCGCCGCACCGAGGCGCTGCAGGTGCTGATCGCGGAGGGCGCGGTCCAGATCACCGCCTCGGTCCGGGCCATCGAGCGCAATGCGGAGCGCCAGGGCGCCTCGCTGGCGGTCATCGCCGAGCTGGAGCGTCGTGCGCAGGACATCGCCGAGATCACCCGAACCGTCAGCCGGATCTCCGACCAGACCAACCTGCTGGCGCTGAACGCCGCCATCGAGGCCGCCCGGGCCGGCGACCACGGCCGCGGCTTCGCGGTGGTGGCCGAGGAGGTCCGCGCGCTCGCGGAGACCTCTGAGAAGAGCGCCCAGGACGTGCAGGGCCTGGCGGACGCGATCCAGTCGGATGTGCAGGGCGTGGTGAGCGCCGTCCACGCCGCCGCCGCGGCGGCCGCCGAGCAGGCCAGGGCCGGCGGCGCGGTGGTGACCTCGCTCAACGCCGTGCGGGCCGACCTGGCCCGCATGGCCGAGGGCAGCCAGGACACGCTCACTGCGGCGCTGGAAGCCGAGCGCGCCGCCACCGAGGCGCAGCGCGGCGCGGAGCAGGTGGCCACGGCCGCCGAGGAGCAGTCGGCCGGCGCGGCCGAGGCGCAGACCGCCATCCAGCAGCAGGCCGAGTCCCTCGAACAGGGCCAGATCGCCGCCCAGCAGCTCGCCGTTCTGGCGGAAGGCCTCCGCGCCGGGCGGACCGACGCCTCGGTGGCCGAACAGATCGCCGCCACCGCCGAACAGCTCTCGGCGACCGTGCAGGAGCTCTCCAGCGCCGCGACGGAGATCATGGCCGCGGTCGACCAGATCAGCCGCGGCTCGCAGCAGCAGGCCGCCGCGACCCAGCAGACATCCGCCGCCCTGGCGCAGATCGAGGCCGGGGCCCGCAAGGCGCAGGACAACGCCCGCGTCGCCACCGAACAGATCGAGGCGGCCGACGGCGCCCTCACCCAGAGCGCCGACGCGGTGGGCGGTCTGGTGTCGGGGGTCGAGGCGAGCCTCGACGGCGCGCGCGCGAGCCTGGACACCATCGTCCGGCTCGAGACGGTCGGGCGGCGCATCGGCGCGATCGTCGACGAGATCAACCTGCTCACCGTGCAGACCAGCATGCTCGCCGTGAGCGGCTCGGTGGAGGCGGCGCGGGCAGGGGATTCCGGCCGCGGCTTCGCGGTGGTCTCCAGCGACATCCGCACCCTGGCCCGCGACGCCGCCGGCAGCGTCGGGCGCGTCAAGGAGACCGTCACCGGCGTGCTCGACCACATCGCCGCCCTGCGCCGGGACCTGGAGCAGGCCATCGCCGCCGCCGACATAGAGGTGCAGAACAACCGCGGCGTGCTGGGCTCCATCGAGGCCATCCGCGCCGACGTGAGCGCCCTGCGCGACGTCTATGCGACCATCCGCTCGGGCGCCGATGCGATCCTCGGGGCCGCCGTGCAGACCGCGTCCGGAGCCCGGCAGATCGCCGCCGCCGCGGAGGAGGCCAGCGCGGCCGCCCGCCAGGCGGCGACGGCCGCCACCCAGCAGGCCCGCAGCGCCGAGGACCTCGCCGCGGCGATCGAGGAGATCGCCTCCCTCGCGGACGAACTGAAGCAGCAGAATGGCTGATCCCGGCGCCGCGGCGGAGGCCCGGTCCGGCGCGCTCCGCTTCCTGACCTTCCGGATGGGGGAGCGCCTCTACGCCCTGCCCGCCGAGGAGGTGGCCGAGGTCATCCGCATTCCCGCCGTGGCGCGCCTGCCGCAGGCGCCCAAGGGGCTGATGGGCCTGGCCAACCTGCGCGGCTCGGTGCTGCCGGTGGCCAGCCTTCGCGGCCTGCTCGGCGAGGGGACCGAAACGGGGGCCGCGTCCCGCGCCGTGGTGCTGGACGGCGCCTCGCCCGTGGCGCTGGCGGTGGATTCCGTCGAGGCGCTGGTGAGCGTCGAAGCCGACCGGGTCGAGACCGCTCCGGCGAAGATCGTCGCCGAGCCGGGCGAGCGCCTGCGGGGCGCGTTCCGGACCGCGGGGGACGGGCCGGTGGCCAGGGTGCTGGACGTCGCAGCTCTCCTGGAGACCGCGTTCGCCCGAACCGCGCGCCCTGAGCGACGGACCGGAGCGGCGGCGGCCGGACGCTTCGCCGCGGAAGGTCCAGAGGCGGAGGCGGCCGTCGAGAAGCTGGTGACCTTCGACGTCGCCGGCCAGGAGTTCGCCCTGCCGCTGGGGGCGGTGCAGGAGGTCATCACGGCTCCCGAGACCGTCGCCGCCGTGCCGCGCGCGGAGGCCGTGGTGCTGGGCGTCGCCGCCCATCGGGACGCCCTCCTGCCGCTGCTGTCGCTGCGCAGCCTGCTGGGCTTCCCGGCGACGGCGGCCGACGGGCGCGAGAAGGTGCTGGTGACGTCGGTCGGCGGCGTTCTGGTGGGCCTGGTGGCCGACCGGATGCGGGCCATCATGCCGGCCGATCCCGCCTGCCTGGAGCCCACGCCGCCGATGCTGGCCGCGCGCACCGGCGGAGAGAGCCGGATCAAGGCGATCTACCGCGCCGAGGGCGGGCGGCGGCTCATCTCCATCCTCAGCCCCGACCAGCTTTTCCGGGAGGACGTCATGCAGCGACTGGGTGGGGACGCAGGCACAGCCCAGATCTCGGCTGCGAGCGATGCCACCACCGCGCGTCAGCTCCAGGTCCTGGTCTTCCGGCTGGGCGAGGACGAGTTCGGCCTGCCGATCGATGTCGTGGACGAGGTGGCGCGGGCTCCGGAGAAGGTCACCCGCGTTCCCAAGACGCCCAAGTTCCTGGAAGGCGTGATCAACCTGCGCGGCGAGGTGCTGCCGGTGGTGGACCAGCGCCGACGTTTCGACATGCCGCCGCTGGAGGCCGCGGAGGGCCGCCGGCTGGTGGTGGTGCGCACCGAGCGCCACCGCGCCGGCCTGATCGTGGACAGCGTCTCGGAGGTGCTCCGCACGTCCGAGGACGCCATCGAGCCCGCGCCGCATCTGGCCGGCGAGATCACCCGGCTCGTGCACGGCGTCGTCAACCTTGAGGAGGCTGGGCGCATGATCCTGCTCCTCGATCCCGCCGAGCTGCTGACTCGCGCCGAGCGGGGCCTGCTGGACGCCTTCCAGACGGACGTGCAGGCCGCCCCGTGATCCGCCTGCTTGTGGTGGACGACTCCGCCCTCATGCGGAAGCTGCTCGTCCGGGTGTTCGAGGCGGAGGCCGACTTCGAGGTGGAGGTCGCGCGCGACGGCCTGGACGCGTTGGAGCAGCTCAGGACCTTCGCGCCGGACGTCATCACCCTCGACGTCCACATGCCCGCCATGGATGGGCTCGCCTGCCTGGATCGGATCATGATCGAGCGGCCCTGTCCGGTGGTGATGGTGTCGTCCCTGACGGCGGCGGGCGCGGAAGCCACCCTGGAGGCGCTGCGCCTGGGCGCGGTGGACTTCGTGGCCAAGCCGGCGGGAGCGGTCTCCCTGCGGCTGGACGAGTTCGCGCCGGAGCTGGTGACCAAGGTGCGCGCCGCCGCGGCCGCCCGGCTGCCGGCCAGCCTGCGCCTGCGGGACCGGGTTCGCCACCGGATCGGCGCCGCGCCGGCTCCCCGCCGCGCCCGCAGGAGCGCGGCCGAGCCGGGCCCGCCCGTCCGGCCCATGTCCGGAGAAGGCCCGGGCCTCGTGCTGGTGGGAACCTCGACCGGCGGACCGCCGGCGCTGGAAGCCCTGCTGACGCCGTTGCCCGCCGAGTTCCCCTGGCCGCTGGTGATCGCCCAGCACATGCCGCGCAGCTTCACCGGCCCCCTGGCGCGGCGCCTGGACAGCATCTGTGCGTTGTCGGTGGTGGAGGTCGTGGAGCCCACGCCGTTGCGGCCGGGGACGGCCTACATCGGCCGGGGCGACGCCGACGTGATCGTCACGCGCCGCGCCGGCGAGCTGGTGGCCATGGTGGCGCCCGGACTGCCCGGCTATCCGTGGCGGCCGAGCGCCGACCGGCTCGTGCGGACGGCGATGGAACAGATGGCGGCGGAGCGGCTGGTGGGGGTGCTGATGACCGGCATGGGCGACGACGGCGCGGCGGCCATGGCCCTGCTGCACGGCAGGGGCGGGCGGACCATCGCCGAGTCCGAGGAGACGGCGGTGGTCTGGGGCATGCCGGGCGAACTGGTGAAGGCTGGCGGGGCGGAGTTCGTCGAGCCCCTGCCGAAGATCGCCGACCGGCTCATGAGGCTCGCGACATGCCCCTGATCCGCAAGGACCCCCCGCCAAAGGCGGAGACACCGTCCGATCCCGCAGCCGCGACCGCCCGGCTGACCGGCGGCACGGCCGAGGAGCGCTGGGCCGCGGCCCGCGAGCTGGGCGGCGCGCCCGGCGCCGTGGACGCCCTCGGCTCGGCGCTCGGGGACGAGGCGGACCCCCGGGTCCGCGAGGCCATATTCACCAACCTCGTGCGGCTCGGGACCTCGGAGGCGGCGGCCGCGGTCCTGCCGCACCTGCGGGCCGACGACGCCAACCTGCGCACCGGCGCGCTCGATGCGCTGCGGGCGATGCCGACGGCCTCGGCCGCCCACGTGCCGGCGCTGCTGACCGACGCCGACGTCGACGTCCGCATCCTGGCCTGCGAGCTCGTCCGTCACCTCTCCTCGGAGGAGGCGACGCGCCTGCTGTCCGACGTCCTGGCGCGGGAGCCGGAGGTGAACGTCTGCGCCTCGGCGGTGGACGTGCTGGCGGAATGCGGCGGCCCGGCGGCCCTGCCGGCGCTGCAGGCCTGCGCGGCGCGCTTCCCGAACGAGGCCTTCCTGCGCTTCGCCATCCAGGTGGCCGCCGAGCGGATCGGCGGCCCCTAGCGTGCCTGAGCCGGAGCCCGTCACCGAGGAAGAGTTCCGCAGGCTCTGCGACTTCCTCTACCGCCGCACCGGCATGGTCTTCACCGAGACCAAGCGCTACTACGTGCAGCGCCGGGTGACGGAACGCATGGCGGCCACCGGCGCCACCTCCTTCCCCAGCTACTTCGCCCGCCTGCGCAGCGACCTGCGCGGCGAGGTCGAGCAGTTCATCAACGCCTTCACGGTCAACGAGACCTACTTCTACCGCGAGGACCACCAGCTCCGCTGCCTGAGCTCCGACCTGCTGCCGGAGCGGGTGCGCGACAAGCGCCGCGGCGATCCGGTGCGGATATGGTCGGTTCCATGCTCCACGGGGGAGGAGCCGTATTCGCTCGCCATCTGGCTGCTTGAGAACTGGTCCGACGTGGACACCTGGGACATCGAGATCGTCGGCTCCGACATCGACACGCGCGCCCTGCAGGCTGCCGAGGCCGGGGAGTTCGGCAAGCGGGCGCTCATGCGCCTGCCACCGGAGATCGTCGAGCGCTACTTCGAGCTGATCGGCGAGGACCGCTGGCGGATCATCGACGACCTGCGCGGCTCGGTCCGGTTCACCGCGGTGAACCTGGTCGACCCTGAGGAGACGCGGCCGCACGGCAGGTTCGATGTCATCTTCTGCCGGAACGTGCTGATCTACTTCGACGAAGCGTCGCGGCGCCTCGCGGCGGAGAACCTTTACGAGAACCTGCTGCCCGGCGGCTTCATCTGCCTGGGCCACACGGAGTCCATGAGCCGCATCTCGCCCCTGTTCGAAGTCAGCCGCTACGCTGACGCCATCGTCTACCGCCGGCCGAGGGAGGCGCCGCATGGCTGACGCCGCCAAGCCCCGGATCCTGGTGATCGACGACGCCAGCCTGGTGCGGATGTACTACCGCGACGCGCTGGAGCGCGCCGGCTACGAGGTGGACGAGGCGCTGAACGGCCTGGAGGCCCTGGAGCGGCTGCTGGTCAGCCCGGCCGACCTGCTGATCGTCGACGTGAACATGCCGCAGATGGACGGCATCAGCTTCCTGAAGGTGCTGCGCCGGCAGGCGTTGCCGACAGCCGGCATCCCGGCTGTCGTGGTGAGCACGGAGGCGGGTCCGCAGGACATGGCCGCCGCACGGGGGGCGGGGGCCAACTACTACCTCATCAAGCCGCTGACGCCGGAAGCGCTCGTCGAGCATGTCGCCCTGATGTGCGGGCCAGCGGCATGAACGAGTTCCTCGAGCAGTTCCTGGTGGAATGCCGCGAGCTGGTCGAGCAGGCCACCGACGACCTGCTCGCCCTGGAGGAGAACCCGCGCGAGGCGGAGCGGCTGGATGGGGCCTTCCGCGGGTTCCACACGCTGAAGGGCGCGGCGGGGATCGTGGACTTCGCCGCGATGGCCCGCGCGCTGCACGCGGCGGAGGACGTGCTCTCGGCGGCGCGGGCCGGCGAAGCGGCGGTCACCCCCGCGCTGATCGGCGACTGCCTCACCGCGCTGGACCAGGTGGCGCAATGGCTGGAGGCAATCCAGGCCACCGGCGAGCTGCCCGTGGGCGCGGAGGTGGAAGCCGAGGCCGTGGTTCGCCGGTTTGCGCGGCCCGCCGCCGGGGTCTCAGCGGCGCTCGAACCCGCGGCCGACTGGCTGGAGGCGCTGCTCAGCCGGCACGGCGAGGCGGCCGGACGGGCGCGTACGGCGCTGCGCTACGCGCCGGACCGCGACAGCTTCTTCCGCGGGATCGATCCGCTGGCGCTCATGGAGAGCCTGCCGGGGCTGCTGGCGCTGGAGTTCGCGCCGGCCGGTCCCTGGCCGCCGCTGGCCGAGCTCGATCCCTTCGCCTGCCGGCTGGTCTTCATGGCGCTGCTGGAAGGCGAACCGGACGCCGCCCGCACCGCCCTGGCGAGCGTCGCGTCCGAGACGGAGCTTCGCGCCCTGGGTGCAGAGGACGCGCGTTCGTCGACCGCCGAGGCGCTGCTCGCGGCCCAGGTGGCCATGCTGGGCGAGGCTTCTCCGGAAGGCCTGCCGGGGCGGATCGCGTCGGCCGGACGGGTGGCGGCGAGCGTCCTTCGCCGGGAACGGCGGTTCGGCGACGCCGAGGCCCTCGAACAGGCCCTCGGGCGCGCCCTCGAGGCGAACGATCCCCGGCCGCTGCGCGAGGCGATCGAGGGCGCGCTGCAGGGCGAGCTGCCTTCCGTCGAGGCCGAGGTGCAAGGGGCGCGCGGCGCGCCCGAGGCCGCGACCCGGGCGCTGCGCGTGGACGTGGAGCGCGTGGATGCGCTGGTGAACCTCACCGGCGAACTCACCGTGGCCAAGAATGCGCTCGCCCATGCGGCCGCCCTGGCGCAGGCGGGCGGCGATCCGACCGCGTTGGCCGAAACCCTGAAGGCCCAGCACGCCCAACTCGACCGGCTGGTCAGCGAGCTGCAGCGGGCGGTGCTCAACATCCGTGTCCTGCCGCTGCGCCACGTCTTCCAGCGCTTTCCACGGCTGGTGCGCGAAATGGTGGTGGGGCTCGGCAAACCCGCGCGCCTGGTCACGGAGGGCGACGCCACCGAAGCCGACAAGGCGGTGGTCGAGGCGCTGTTCGAGCCGTTGCTGCACGTGCTGCGCAATGCGCTCGACCATGGGGTGGAGCCGGCGCAGGAACGGGCCGCCGCCGGAAAGCCGCCCAGCGCCACCATCGTGCTCCGCGCGCACCGCGATGGCGACCAGGTGGTGGTCGAGGTGGAGGACGACGGCCGCGGCATCGACGTGGCGCGGGTCCGCGAGGTCGCCGCCCGGCGTGGCGTGGCCGATCCGGAAACCCTCGCCGCGATGAGTGACGAGGACGCCATCGACCTGGTCTTCGCCCCCGGGTTCTCGACCGCGGCGCAGGTCACCAGCGTCTCCGGGCGAGGCGTCGGGATGGACGCGGTGCGCAATGCGATCGAGCGCCTCGGGGGACGCGTGCGGATCGCCAGCCGGGCGGGCGAGGGGACGACCGTGCGCTTCCTCCTGCCATTCACGGTGATGATGAGCCGGGTGATGACCGTCGAGGCCGGCGGTCAGGTCTTCGGCATTCCGCTGGAGGCGGTGATCGAGACGGTCAGGATCCCACGCGACCGGATCGTTCCGGTGGGCGCGGCCCAGGCCTTCGTGCTGCGGGAGCGGACGGCGCCTCTAATCGACTTGGGCGAGGTCCTGGGTGGGCCGGCGGCGGTGGCGGGTGGCGAGGCGAACGTGGTCGTCGCCTCTGCGGGCGGCCAGATGGTGGGGCTGCGCGTCGATCGGCTGGGCGAGCGCATGGACGTCATGCTGAAGCCGATCGGCGGCTTGCTCGCCGGCGCGCCGGGCGTGGCCGGGGCCACCCTGCTGGGCGACGGGCGCGTCCTCCTGGTGCTCGATGTGGCGGAACTGCTGCAATGACCGTGCGAACGACCGACGCGGGCGAGGTGGCGCTGGTCGGCGCCTGCCCCAGCGAGGACGCCGAGCCTCTGCTGCAGGCGCTTCTGGAGCATCCGGGGGCGGCGGTGGATCTTCGCGGCTGCGACGGCGCCCACACAGCGGTGGTCCAGGTGCTGCTGGCGGCGCAGGCGCCGGTCCGCGGGCCGGCGGCCGGGGCCTTCCTGCGGCAATGGGTGGAGCCGCTGCTGAACGCGCGCTAAGAAGGAACTGCGCCGCCGTGGCGCCCATACCAGCTGTTTGCGTTCCGCGCCGTCACGGCCGGAGCCGGGGAATTCAATGGCTTACAAGGTTCTGATCGTCGACGACAGCAAGCTGGCGCGCATGGCTGTCGCCAAGACCCTGAACAGCCTGCGGCCGCAGTGGGAGCGGGTGGAGGCCACGAACGCCGACGAGGCGCTGGCGCTGGCCCGGCAGTCGTCCTTCGACATCGCGCTCCTCGACTTCAACATGCCCGGCCGGGACGGGCTCAGCCTCGCCGCCGACCTGCGCGGCCTCCAGGCGCAGATGCCGGTGGCGGTGATCTCCGCGAACCTGCAGCACGAGGTCGTGAGCCGGGCCAAGGAGATCGGCGCACATTTCCTGCCGAAGCCGCTGACCGAAGACGCGATGCGAGCGTTTATTACGGAGGCCGAACAGCGGCTGACGAGCGCAGGCCGGTGACCCTCCAACAGACCACGACCCTTTCCGAGCTCGAGCTCGACGCGCTCACGGAGCTGGTGAACATCGGCGTCAGCCGGGCGGCGACGAGCCTGCGCGAGCTCGTGGGCGAGCAGGTCCTGCTGTCCGTGCCCAATGTCCGCCTGGTGAGCCGCGCCGACGCGGTCGCGATCCTGGGCGAGCGCGAGGCCAGCCGGCTGGTGGCGGTCCACCAGGTCTTCGAAGGTGACATCACCGGCCGCGCCCTGCTGATCTTTCCCGAGAAGAACAGCCTGGAACTGGTCCGCGCCGTCACCGGCGGCGACCTGCCGCTCGACGACATCATCGAGCTCGAGCAGGAGGCGCTGGCGGAGACCGGCAACATCATCCTGAACGGCTGCCTGGCGACCATCGCCAACATGCTGCGACGCAGCCTGAAGATCTCCCTGCCGGAGATCCTCCGGGGCCAGGGCGCCGACCTGTTCGAGCTGGAGCCGCCGCCGACCTCCGGCGATGTGGTGATGTTCCTCTACATCAACTTCGCGGTGCGGGAGCGGGACATCCGCGGCTACATCGCCATGCTCATGGACATGCCTTCGCTGGCGGCTCTGCAGGTGCTGCTGGGCGAGTTCATCGAGCGCGCAACCGGCGACGCCGTCGTGCCTCATGCTCCTGGCTGATCGCGACCTCACGGCCGAGGTCCTCGACGCGCTCGACAGCGGTCTGATCGTCCTCGACGCGGAACGTCGGGTGATCGCCTGGAACGCCTGGATGACCTGGGCCAGCGGCCTCAGCGCCGACGAGGCGCGCCACCGGCCACTGCCGGAGCTCTTCCCGCAACAGCGCCTGGGCCGGCTGGGTGCGGCGATCGACGAGGCGCTGGAGGTGGGCGCCTCCAGCCTGCTGACCCACGCCCTGCACCCGACCCTGCTGCCGCTGAGGACCCGCGCCGGACGTCCCCTGATCCACGACGTGGCCGTGCGTCCGGTGGGCGACAAGCCGTTCACGCGCTGCGTCGTGCAGATCGCCGACGTCACCACCGCGGCGGAACGCGAGCGGGTGCTGCGGCAGCGCCAGAACGCCCGCTACGATGCGGTGGTGGAGAGCGCGCAGGATCCGATCCTGACGTTCGACTCCGATGGACTGATCCAGCTCGCCAATCCGGCCGCGGCCGAGGAGTTCGGCTATTCGCGCGAGGACCTGGTGGGCCAGCCGCTCGCCCGGTTCCTGCAGAACCCCGACACCTGGACGGCGGCGTGGCCCGCCCTGCTGGGCGGCCGCGCCGTGGCCTGGCCGCTGGAGCTGGTGGTGCGGCGCAGGGACGGCTCGGCGAGCTATGTGGACGCGTCGGCCTCGCGCTGGTTGAGCGACGCGCGCATCTACGTCACCGCGATCCTGCGCGACGTGAACCAACGACGGGCCGCCGAGGCCCAGCTTCGCCAGCTCAACGAGACGCTGGAGGAGCGGGTCCGGGAACGGACCGCCGAGCTGGAGCGGGCCCACGAGCAGCTCCGCCAGTCGCAGAAGATGGAGGCCATCGGCCAACTGACCGGCGGCGTGGCCCACGACTTCAACAACCTGCTGACCCCGATCCTCGGCGGCCTGGACGTCGTGAAACGTCGCGGCGTGCCCGATCCCCGCGCCCTGCGCCTTATCGACGGGGCGCTGCAGTCGGCGGAGCGGGCGAGAATCCTGGTGCAGCGGCTGCTGGCCTTCGCACGGCGCCAGCCGCTGCAGGCCACCGCCGTCGACGTCACGGGACTGGTGCAGGACATGACCGACCTGCTGGCCAGCACCCTGGGGCCGCGGGTGCGGGTGGTGGTGGACGTCCCCGAGGGCCTGCCGCCGGCGCTCGCCGACCGCAACCAGCTGGAGATGGCGCTCCTGAACCTGGCGGTGAACGCCCGCGACGCGATGGAGGACGGGGGCACGCTGACGGTCAGCGCCCGCTCGAGCGAGGCCAAGCCCAGCGGGCGGCTTCGCCCCGGCCGCTATGTGCGCCTGGCGGTGTCCGACACCGGCGCCGGCATGAGTCCCGAGACCCTGAGCCGAGCCATCGAACCGTTCTTCTCCACCAAGGGGATCGGCAAGGGCACCGGCCTCGGCCTTTCGATGATCCACGGGCTCACGGCCCAGCTGGGCGGGACCCTGGAGCTCTCGAGCACGCCGGGCGTGGGCACGACCGTGGAGATGTGGCTGCCGGTGGCGCGGACGGAGCCGACGGATACGCCCGTGGCCGCGACGGAGGAAACGGCGCCCGGGGCCGGAGTCGTCCTGCTGGTGGACGACGAGGACCTGATCCGCACCTCGACGGCGCAGATGCTGGGCGACCTCGGCTACGCCGTGGTGGAGGCCAGCTCCGCCCGCGCGGCGCTGCGGTTGCTGGACGATGCGCGCATCGACCTGGTCATCACCGATCACCTGATGCCGGGTATGACCGGCACGGAACTGGCGCGGGAAGCCCAGGCCCAGAGGCCGAACCTGCCGGTGCTGATCATCTCCGGCTATGCGGACCTGGAGGACGTGGCCCCGGACCTGCCGCGGCTGACGAAGCCGTTCCTCGAGGCCGAACTCGCGGCCGCGCTGGCGGCGCTCGCCCGCAACGGCCAAGCTCGGAGTTGATTTTTTGCGTAGGCGGGCGGCATATCCGGCCGGCTAATGGCCGCCGCGAGCCCGACCTGGAGCCAAGTGATCCGTGAGCGAGACCCGCTCCGCCCAACTGAACGAACTCCAGACCGACGCCCTGGCCGAGCTGGTCAACCTGGGTGTGAGCCGCGCTGCGCTCGCCCTGCGCGAGATGGCCGGGGAGGAGGTCGTGCTAACCGTGCCGGCGATCTCGACGGTGAGCCCCGAGCAGGCCGGCGAAATGATCGGCGGCGCGCGCATCGGCCAGTTGGTGGCGGTGGAGCAGTCCTTCGACGGCGAGGTCTCCGGCCGCGCGCTGCTGATCTTCCCGGAGAGCAACAGCCTGGAGCTCGTGCGCGCCGTGACCGGCACGGAGGCCACGGCCGACCAGCTGGCCGACGTGGCGCCGGAGGCCTTGTGCGAGACCGGCAACATCCTGCTGCAGGCCTGCCTGGGCACCATGGCCAACATGCTGCACAGGACGCTCGGCATCTCGGTGCCGCACCTCGTTCGCGGCCGGGCGGCCGACCTCTTCCCACGCGCCCCGAAGAGCGTGGTGCTGTTCATCTACATCAACTTCTCGCTGCGCGGCCGGCGGGTCCGGGGCTACATCGCGCTGCTGCTCGACCTGCCCTCGATGAAGACGCTCAAGGGCCTGATCGACGAGTTCATCGCGCGCGAGACGGAATAGCCGGACGGGCTTCCGCCGCGGCCGTCATCGCCGCCAGCACATCCCCCACGACCACCAGAGCCGGCCCCTCGCCGGGCGCCAGCATCGCCTGGGCGAGGCCGAGCAGCGTGCCCTCGAAGGCCGCCCGCGCGGCCGGTCCGCCGACGTTCTCCAGGATCGCCACGGGGGTCCGGGGCGAGCGGCCGGCGGCGATCAGGGCCTGGGCGATCCGGGGCGCGGTGTCGCGGCCCATGTAGACGGCGAGGGTCGCCTCCGGGTCGGCCGCCGCCGCCCAGTCGGCCTGAACGGCGCCGGCTTCCAGCCGGGCGGTGGTGAAGACCACGCGGCGGGCCTGTCCGCGGTGGGTGAGGGGAAAGCCGAACTGGGCGGCCGCCGCGCAGGCGGCGGTGACGCCGGGCACGACCTCGGTGTCGACGCCATGGGCGTGGAGGAAGGCCGCCTCCTCGCCGACCCGGCCGAAGATCGACGGGTCGCCGCCCTTCAGGCGCACGACCTTCAGCCCCCGCCGGGCCAGGCGCAGCATCAGCCGATTGATGGTCTCCTGCTTCAGGCTGGTCCGCCCGGCCCGCTTGCCTGTCTGGATCTTCACGCAGGCGGCCGGCGCCAGCGCCAGGACCTCCTCCGCAACCAGGGCGTCGTAGAGCAGGGCCTCGGCGCCTTCGATCGCCCGCAATGCCCGGATCGTCAGCAGGTCGGCTGGGCCGGGACCGGCGCCCACCAGGCGCACGGGATGGCGATCATGCGGCATGGCGGACCTCCTTGGCGGGCAGCAGGCGGGCGATCTCGGGGCGGCAGGAGCCGCAGGCCGCGCCCGCGCCGGTGGCCTCGGCCACGGCGTCGAGCGTGACGGCGCCCGCGCCGATCGCGGTGGCGATGCGGTCGGCCCGCACGCCCCGGCAGGCGCAGACGATGGGCCCGGTCTCCAGCGGCCGGCCGGGCGGGCGGCCGATCAGCAGGGCCGAGCGGGCGTCGGCGTCCAGGGGCCCGGCCGCGAACAGCTCGGCCAGCCAGTCGCGGGGCGGCAGTCTGCAGGCGGTGGTGAAGAAGAGCACCCGGTCGAGCCGCCCGTCGGCGCCGAGCCAGGCCTCGCGCAGGCCCCCGGCCCCCGGGTCCTCGAAGCGCAGGACGTCGACGCCCGCACCGCGCGCCAGCGCCTTGCGCAGCCGCTGCCGCTCGGTCTCGTCGCCCCGGCCGGCGAGCTCGTGCAGCTGGCAGGCGCCTTGCGGGATGCGCCGCCAGACGAGGTCCAGGCCGGCCGGCGAGCGCCAGGCCTGGCGGGCGAGGAAGAAGCCCCGCCAGGTCTCGCGGTAGGGCCGGACCAGGGCGGGCGTATGCTTGAACTCCGGCTGGCCGGAGCGGGGATCGAGCCGCGCGGCGACCAGGGGATTGGCCCGGCCGTGGGGGGCGAAGGCCTCGGTCCAGTGCATGGGCATGAAGATCGAGCCGGGGCGCTGCCGGTCGGTGAGGCGGGCGAGCGCCACGGCCTCCCCATGGGCGGTCCGCACGCGGGTCAGCGCGCCCTCCGCGACGCCGAGCGGCTCGGCGTCGGCCGGATGGATCTCGACGTAGGGCTCCGGCGCGTGGCGGCAGAGGTCGGGCGCGAGTCCCGTCCGGGTCAGGGTGTGCCAGTGGTCGCGGACGCGGCCGGTGTTCAGGGCCAGGGGGAAGGCGCCATCGACCGCCTCGGCGGGCCCGAGGGCCGGCGCCGGGACCATCCGCGCCCGGCCATCCGGCGTCTGGAAGCGGCCGTCGGTGAACAGCCGGGCCGTGCCGCCAGCCGGGGTCACCGGCCACTGGACGGGCTCCAGGGCGTCGTAGGCCTCCGGCGTCAGGGCCGCCAGCGGGCCGAGGTCCAGCATGCGATCGCGGTTCTCGTAGGCCGTGAGGCGGGCCCATTCGCGGAACACCTGCGCCGGCGAGCGCCAGGAGAAGGCGTCGGCGAAGCCCATGGCGGCGGCGACGTCGGCGACGATCCGCCAGTCGGCGCGGGCCTCGCCCGGGGGATCGAACAGGCGCCGCTGGCGGCTGATGCGGCGCTCGGAATTGGTGACCGTGCCGTCCTTCTCGCCCCAGGCGAGCGCCGGCAGCTTCACGTGGGCGAAAGCCGTCGTATCGGTCTCGGCCATGCAGTCCGACACGACCACGAAGGGGCAGGCCGCGAGCGCGGCGCGGACGCGGGAGGCCTGGGGCAGGCTCACGGCCGGGTTGGTGGCCATCACCCAGACCGCCTTGATGCGGCCGGCGGCGACCGCCTCGAACATCTCGACCGCCTTCAGGCCCGGCGCGGCGGCGACGCGGGGGGCGCCCCAGAAGCGGGCGACGCGGGCGCGGGAAACCTCGTCGAAGTCCATGTGGGCGGCGAGCGTGGTGGCCATGCCGCCGGTCTCGCGTCCGCCCATGGCGTTGGGCTGGCCGGTGATCGAGAACGGGCAGGCGCCGGGCTTGCCGATGCGGCCGGTGGCGAGGTGGGCGTTGAGGATCGCCGAGCCCTTGGCGACGCCCTGGGCCGACTGGTTCGCGCCCATGGAGAACAGGCTGACGGTGCGCGGCGTCCGGGCGAACCAGCCGAAGAACCGCTCCAGGTCGGCGAGGGGCACGCCGCAGTCGGCGGCCACGGCGGCCGGCGACTGGTCGCAGCGGGCGAGCTCGGCCTCCACCTCGGCGAAGCCGGCGACATGCTCGGCGACGTAGACGCGGTCGACCGCGCCGCGGCGGATGAGGTCGGCGAGCAGGCCGTTCCAGAGGCGCACGTCGGTCTGCGGCGCGATGGCCAGATGGAGGTCGGCGCCCTCGGCCGTGTCGGTCCGGCGGGGATCGATGACTACGTGCCGCTGGCCGCGCGCCCGGGCGGCTTCCATGCGGCGGAACAGGACGGGATGGGTCCAGGCGGCGTTGTGGCCGGAGAAGACCACCAGGTCGGCCAGCTCCAGGTCCTCGTAGCAGCCCGGGACGAGGTCGGCCCCGAAGGCGAGCTTCTGGGCCACCACCGCCGAGGCCATGCAGAGCCGGCTGTTGGTGTCGATGTTGCCGGAGCCGATGAAGCCCTTCATCAGCTTGTTGGCGGCGTAGTAGTCCTCGGTGAGCAGCTGGCCCGAGACGTAGAAGGCCACCGAGTCCGGGCCGTGCCGGGCGAGGGTCTCGCGGAAGCGCCGGGCGACCAGGCCGGCAGCCTCGGTCCAGGACGCCCGGCGCTCGCCGATCATCGGATGCAGCAGCCGGCCCTCGAGCCCGACCGTCGCGCCGAGCGCGGAGCCCTTGGAACAGAGGCGGCCGAGGTTCGCCGGGTGCGCGGGATCGCCGGCCACCAAGAGGTCGCGGCCGCTGGCCTGGGCGGCGATCCCGCAGCCCACCCCGCAGTAGGGACACGCCGTACGCACCGTCGCCGCCATGAGCGTCAGCCGCGTCCCAGGAGCAGGCGGCCGTCGCGCACCTCCAGCGGGGCCACGTGGGCGCAGCCCTGGCCGCGGTCGGCCCCCATCAGCTCGCCGCTGGCGAGATCGATGGCCCGACCGTGCAGCGGGCAGGTGACCGCGTGGCCATGGACGATGCCCTGGCTGAGCGGGCCGCCCTTGTGCGGGCAGCGGTCGCGCAGCGCGAAGACCCGGCCGTCGCCGGTGCGGAAGATGGCGATGTCGCCGTCCGGGGAGGGGACGCGGCGGGCGCCGCGCAGGGGGATGTCGGTGACCGCCCCGACGTCGGTCCAGCTCATCGGGTCTTTCACGAGCGCGTTCATGCGGGGGCGAACTCCAAGCGGCGGGAAAGCGGGTTGAACTCTTCGGCGTCGCGGCCGGCGACGCGCTCGGCCCAGGGGTCGATGCGGGAGAAGCGCTGGGAATAGGCGATGCGGTCGTAGAGGGCGCGGCGGCGGTCGGGATCGGCGACCTCGGCGCGGATCGCATCCAGGCCGACGCGGTCCATCCACTTGTAGATCCGCTCCAGGTACCAGGCCTGCTCGCGGTAGAGCTGGGCCACGGCGCAGATCGTCCAGACCGCCTCGTCCTCGCTGGCCACCTTGGTGAGGAGCTCCGCGCCCTTGATGTGCAGACCGGCGGCGCCGCCCACGTGGATCTCGTAGCCGCTGTCGACGCAGACGACGCCGATGTCCTTGCAGGTGGCCTCGGCGCAGTTGCGCGGGCAGCCGGAGACGCCGAGCTTGACCTTGGCCGGCGTCCAGGAGCCCCACATGAACTTCTCCAGCCTGACGCCGAGGCCGGTGGAGTCCTGGGTCCCGAACCGGCACCAGTCGGAACCCACGCAGGTCTTCACCGTGCGCAGACCCTTGGCGTAGGCGTGGCCGGAGACCATGCCGGCCGCATTCAGGTCGGCCCAGACGGCGGGCAGGTCGTCCTTGCGCACGCCCAGCAGGTCGATCCGCTGGCCCCCGGTGACCTTCACCGAGGGGATGGCGAACTTGTCGACCACGTCGGCGATGGCCCGCAGTTCGGCCGCCGAGGTCATGCCGCCCCACATCCGCGGCACGACCGAGTAGGTGCCGTCCTTCTGGATGTTGGCGTGGACGCGCTCGTTGATGAAGCGGGACTGCTTGTCGTCGCGGTATTCGCCGGGCCAGGCGCAGATCAGGTAGTAGTTCAGGGCCGGGCGGCAGCTCGCGCAGCCGTCCGGGGTGGACCATTCCAGCGCCTGCATGACCGCCGGCATCGACTTCAGGCCCTCGGCGACGATGCGGCGGCGGACCTCGTCGTGGCCCCTGCCCGTGCAGGCGCAGACTGGCTTCGGTCCGCTCTGGGCCTGGAAGGCGTCGCCGAGCGTGAGCTTCAGCAGCTTCTCGACCAGCGGGGTGCAGGTCCCGCAGGAGGCCGAGGCCTTGGTGTGGGCGCGCACCGTCTCCAGCGTGGACAGCCCCTGGTCCGCGATCGCGCGGGTGATCTCGCCCTTGCACACGCCGTTGCAGCCGCAGACCTCGGCCTCGTCGGCCATGGCCGCAACGGCGGCGCTAGGGTCGAGCCCCCGAAGGCCCTCCGTCGCGGCCTGGCCGAACACCAGGGTTTCGCGGATGTCGCCCACCTCCGCGCCGGAGCGCATGAGATCGAAGTACCAGCCGCCGTCGGAGGCATCGCCGAACAGCACCGCGCCGGCGACCTTGCCGTCCTCCAGGACGATCCGCTTGTAGACGCCGCGGCCGGCGTCGCGGAACACGATGTCCTCGCAGCCATCGCCGCCCAGGTGCTTGCCCGCGGAGAAGACGTCGACGCCGGAGACCTTCAGTCGGGTGGAGAGCGCTGAACCCTCGTAGGCGGCGGCGCCGCCAGTGAGCGTCTCGGCCAGGGTGCGGCACATCTCCCAGATCGGGGCGACCAGGCCGTAGCACTGGCCTCGGTGCTCCAGGCACTCGCCGATCGCGAAGATGGCCGGGTCGGAGGTGGCGAGGGTGTCGTCCACCACCACCCCGCGGTTCACCTCCAGCCCGCAGGCCCGGGCAAGGGTCGCATTGGGCCGGATGCCCACGGCCATCACCAGGAGGTCGCAGGGGAGCACCCGCCCGTCCTTCAGCCTGAGGCCGGCGACGCGGCCGTCCGCGCCGACGATCTCCTCCGACTGGGCCTCCAGCACCGTCTCCACGCCCTTGGCCGAGAGGGCCTCGGTCAGGAGGAAGCCGGCCGAGGCGTCGAGCTGGCGCTCCATGAGCACGTCGAGCAGGTGGACCACCGTCGCGCCCATGCCGCGCCGGGAGAGGCCGTAGGCCGCCTCGATGCCGAGCAGGCCGCCGCCGATCACCACGGCCTTGGCGCCCGGCTTCACGGCGGCGATCATCGCCTCCACATCGTCGAGGTCGCGGAAGGTGACCACGCCGGCCAGGTCCGCGCCCGGCAGGGGCAGGCGGATCGGGTCGGAGCCGGTCGCCAGGATCAGCCGGTCGTAGGGCGCCTCCAGGCCGCCCTCGGCGCGGACCACCTTGGCCTCCCGGTCGATGGCGGTGACCGTGCGGCCGGCGTGCAGGACGATGCCGTTGTCCCGGTACCAGGCCTCGTCGTTGAGGACGATGTCGGCGAAGGCCTTCTCGCCCGCCAGCACCGGCGAGAGCATGATCCGGTCGTAGTTCACCCGGGGCTCGGCGCCGAAGATGGTGATCTCGTAACGGCCGGGATCGCGCTTCAGCACCTCCTGCACCGCCCGGCAGCCGGCCATGCCGTTGCCGACGACGACGAGCTTCTCCTTGACCATGGGGGACACTCCTAGAGACGCAGGGCGCCGGTGGCGCCGGCGAGTTCGGGCCAGGTGCGGCGCCAGCGCGCCTTCACACCGTTCAGGCCGAGCAAGGCCAGCAGGGCGAGGCCGGCGAAGGCGAGGAGGCCCAACTGGTAGGAGCCGGTGACCTGCTTGGCCCAGCCGAGGCTTGAGGCGAGATAGAAGCCGCCGATGCCGCCGGTCATGCCGACCAGGCCGGTGACCACGCCGATCTCGCGGCCGAACCGCTGCGGCGCGAGCTGGAAGACGGCGCCGTTGCCGGCCCCCAGCGCCATCATGGCGAACATGACGAGCGCGAGCGCCAGCCAGGCGCTGCCCGGCTGGAAGCTGGTGAGGGCGAGGCCGAGGGCGGCCAGGACATAGACCACCGAGAGCGTCCGCACGCCGCCGAACCGGTCGGCGAGCGCCCCGCCGACCGGCCGCAGGAAGGAGCCCGCGAAGACGCAGGCGGCGGTGAAGAAGCCCGCGGTCACCGCCGGCAGCCCGTACTCGGAATTGAAGTAGATGGTCAGGGAAGACGAGAGGCCGACGAAGCCGCCGAAGGTCACGCTGTAGAGGCCCATCAGCCACCAGGCGTCGCGGACCTTGAGCACGTCGAGGTATTCGGCGAGCCGCTTGGGCGGCGGCCGGTTCGGCGCGTCCTTGGCGAAGATCACGTAGACGACGAACGCCAGAGCCAGCGGAAGGGCCGCCAGGCCGATGACGTTCTGCCAGCCGAACGCCTGGGCAAGACCTGGGGCGAAGAGGGCGGCCAGCGCCGTGCCGGAGTTGCCGGCGCCGGCGATCCCCAGCGCCAGGCCCTGGTGCTCCGGCGGATACCAGCGCGAGGCCAGTGGCAGGGCGACGGCGAAGGAGGCGCCGGCGACGCCGAGCACGACGCCCAGCGCCAGCACCTGGTCGTAGCTGTTCACGCCGAGAAACCAGGCGAGGAGGAGGCCTCCCATCACGATCAGCTGGCCGATGATCCCAGTGCGCTTCGGCCCGATGTGGTCGACGAGCAGGCCTGCGCCCAGCCGGAGAAGGGCGCCGGACAGCACCGGCACGGCGACCATGAAGCCCTTCTCGGCGGGCGTCAGGCCGAAGTCCTTGGCTATGGCGACCCCCAGCGGTCCCAGGAGCACCCAGACCATGAAGCTGAGGTCGAAGTAGAGGAAGGAGGCGAGAAGGGTGGGCGCGTGCCCCGCCTTGAGGAACGAACGGTCGAGCATGGCTGGAAGGCCCCGTGCGGGATGGACGAAGCGGCGGCGTCGCCTGGGCGATGGAGGGGCTCGTCGTCGAGCCGGTCCGGGGGGCCGCGAACGCCGTTGTCCTGGGCCTGACCTGAAGGAGATGCCGCTCGGTCGATCCCGTCACGCGATCCGCTGCGGCCGTGCTGCGGAAATCATGTTGCAGCGCAAAAAGTCGGCGCCGGCGGTTCCGCCTGACCGATCTTCAGGCGCCTCGGAGCGCCTGATCGAATGGCTGGGAGCTGAAGACCCGACCGGCAGCGGCCTGGGCCTCCGACCCCGCCTGGCCCCAACGCCGCATCTGTCCCGCCAGCCAGGTGGCGTCTTCCGCCGTGGGACGGTTTTCGCCGAAGGCCACCCTGGCCAGGCTCTGGCGGAGGATCTGCACCGGCTGGCCGAGGTGCTCCGGGCGGGCCAGGAGTTCGGCGACCGCGGTGCGGTTCTCGGGGGCGCCCACCCAGGCGGAGGCGCGGACCAGGGCGCGGACGAGGGCGGAGCGGACGTCCGGGTGGGCCTCGCCCCAGGCCTCGCTGATCCCGAGCGCCTTGTCGGGACTTCGCCCGAGCAGGTCCGCCGCACGGGCGAGCACGCGGCCGGCGCCCGCGGCCTCGGCGAGCAGGTTCCATGGCTCGCCGGCGCAGAAGCCCTCGATGACGCCCTCCGCCAGGAGCTCGGCTGTCCGTGGCGGCGGGACGACCGTCAGGCGCACGTCCCGATCCAGATCGAGCCCTGCATCGGCCATCCAGCCGCGCAGCAGATAGGCATGGGCGGAGTAGGGGAACACGACGGCGAAGGTGAGCGGGCTCGCCCCCTCCTCGCGCCGGCGGGCGACCAGCCGCGCCAGACCCTGCGCGCCGTCGGGTCCGAAGGCGGCGGCGAGTCGGCTGGAAACGGTGATCGCCGGTCCATCCCGGCTGAGGATCATCGGAGCGGCCATGGGGACCGGCTCGCTGCCTGCGCCCAGCGTCGCAGCCAGCGGCATGGGGGCGAGCACTTGGGCCGCGTCCAGGGCCCCTACGGCCAGCTTGTCCCGCACCGTGGCCCACGAGGCCTCGCGGCTCAAGGCGACGTCCAGCCCCTCGTCGGCGAAGAAGCCCATGGCCTGGCCCGCCAGCAGGGCGGCGCTGTCGGTGAGCGGCATGAAGCCCAGGCGCAACGTCCGCTCACCGCTCACGGCGCATCTCCCTTCAGCACGCCGGCGAAGGCCAGCAGGTCGGCGGCCACCGCGCCGAGCGGCCGGCCGGTATCCATGGAGAGCTTGCGCAGCAGGCGGTAGGCGGCGTCCTCGTCGAGCCCCCGCTCCTTCATGAGCAGGGCCTTGGCGCGCTCGATGGTCTTCCGGGAGGCAAGGTCGGCCTTGGCCTTGTCGAGGTCCTGACGGAGCTGGTTCATGAGCTGGAAGCGGCTCATGGCGACCTCCAGGACCGATCGCACCCGGGCCGCGGAGAGGCCATCCACCACATAGGCCGCCACGCCGGCCCGCACCGCCTCCTCGGCCAGGCCGGGCTCGGAGCGGTCGACGAACATCACCACGGGGCGCGGATTGGCGCTGGTGGCCTCGCGCAGGCTTTCGATGGTGTCGCGGTCGGGACTGTCGGAGGCCACCACGATGCAGTCGGGCTCGAAGAGCGCGGCCTCCAAAGGATCGAACACGGTGGCTCGGCGCACCTCCAGCGGCTCGACGCCAGCGAGCCCTTCCGCCACGAGGGCGGCCCGGGCCGGGTCGGGATCGACGACGAGGACGCGCATGCCACCTGACTAGGCAGGGTTGACGCCCAGGCCGTGGCTCCAATGCCGCGTTCCGGGACCAACTCCGTGTTCGCGCCTGTCTGGCGATCAGCCGGCGCCGCCTTGTTGGGCGCCTGGGGGCGCGGACTCAGTTCGCGGCGCGGACCAAGACCACGACGCCGGCCACTGCGGCCCAGAAGGCGGCGCCGCCGACAAGCGCTATGATCATGCCCTTCTGCCGGGCGCCCTTGTCACGTGTGTCGGGGGCCTCGGGACCCGGCGCGACCTGCACGAGCCCCCACCCGTCGCCGCGTGGCTCGGCGGCGTCCTGCGGCGGCAGGTCCGTGGTCGTCACTTCCGGCGGTTGGCTCATCTGACGCGTCCCTTCGTCCGATGCCTAATGGCCCAGTGAACCTGCCGGATCAATTGGGCTTTTCAGCGGCCGAGGTTCCCTGTGGCAAGTTCCCGGTCTTCGGGACGGGTCGCCCTACGGGCGGTTGGGATAGAGGTCGTAGGTGCGGCCGCCGACGGTCAGGCGCTCGGTCTTGATCTCCAGGCGCTTGGGGTCGCGGTGGCGATGGCCGTGGGCGGTGACGCGGGCGCCCTTCGGCAGCGCCCGGGCGGTCAGCCCGGCGCGCTGGATGCCGGCCAGGGGCGAGAGCACCACGTCCCAGGTTCCGCCCGGGCCACTGACCCGGATGCGGCCGTGCGGCTGCGCGAGTTCGGCGACCTCGACGACCCCGGTGAGTTGGAACTCCGCGTCGTGGTAGTCGGCCCAGCCATGATGGGCGCCGGCCGGCAGGGGCGCGGCGAGGAGGGCGGCGACGGAGAGCAGGACGGGCAGGCGGGCCATGACAGGGCTCCCGACGTGACGCCGCACCCTAGCAGACTTCACGGCCGCCCGCAGCGGCGCGCGTTCAGCGCGCCGCGACCTTGAGCAGCTCAGGGGCCGGAGCCGGGCTCGTCACCAGGCGCCGGCTGTCGAGGAGCTCGCGGGCGCGCAGGTGGGTCAGGACGGGATGCAGCCCCGCGAGCAGGGCGATGAGAAAGCCAAGGCGGCCCTCGCGCCAGCCCGCGCGGCCGATGTAGCTGACCATGAAGTGGCCGAGGCCATGGACGGTGCCGTAGCCGCCCGCGTGGCCCGTCTCCGCGCGATCCTCGGCCGCCAGCGCGGTGAGGCGGTTGAGCCGCTCCACCAGCCCGCCCACGTCCTCGGCCACCTGGCGGCGCAGCGCACCCTTGAGGGCGCCCCCCGACGCCCCAGAGAGCACGCCGCCGCCGATTCGACGCGGCGGCCAGCGCTTGGCGCCGCGTCGGAACAGTCGCGCATCCCGGGCCGAGCCCAGGACACCGCCCCAGCCGCGCTCCACGAGGGCGCCGGCCACGTAGTTGGCCACGGGGATCTCGAACCAGTCGCCCTCGGGACGCATCTGCAGGGTGGCGCGGATCTCCCAGGCGAGCGCAGAGTCGACCTGCTCGTCGGCCTCGATCTCCAGGATCCAGTCGCCGGCGCAGGCTTCCGCGCCGGCCGTGCGCCGCTGGCTGTCGAGAGGGAAGATGCCCGCGACGAGGTGGGCGCCGTGCCGGCGGGCGATCTCCTGGGTGCGCTGGGTCGGGCGATCCGCGACCAGGACGATCTCATCGCAGAAGGCGAGACGCCGCAGGGCGTCACCCAACAATGGCTCCTCGCCCCGTATCGAGACGAGCGCAGACAGCTTGACCACGGCGACTCCCCAGCCTCCCGCGCGGGCAATTTACGACCCGTTCACCTGTTATGACGCCGCCGTCACGCAGCGCCCCCCAGTCGCAAGGGTCAGGATTTGAGCAAGGGTCCTAGAAGGCGCCGGCGAGCCGGACGCCGAAGGTCCGCGGCCGCTGCGGCGTGACCTGGCGAAGGCCGTCCCGCCGGAAGCTGAAGGGATTGCCGTAGGCGAAGGTGTCGCCCGCGTCGTTGGTCGGGTTGGAGACGAAGACGCCGGCCGACCACCGGTCGGTGGCCACCTCGGCGGCGAAGCGCGCGCGCAGGTAGTCGCCCATCCGGGACGCCCGCGCGGCGTCGAACGAGACGGCGGAACGGCCGACGTAGCTCGCCTCGCCGGTGAACCTGAGGGTCAGCGCGCCGAGAGGGCGTTCGTAGATGGCGAGGAGGCCGCCGGAGACCTCCGGCACGCCGGGAAGCTCGTCGACCAGCTTCGGGGCGAAATCGATGTTCGGCCGGGTGATCTCGGAGGAGGACAGCAGGGTGTTAGCCTGCAGGGAGAGGCCGAAGTCGAACTCGTAGGCGACCTCGGCCTCCAGGCCCAGGATCCAGGCGTCGGTGACGTTGGCGGTGTAGGCAAGGCCGGAGGGGCGGTACTGGTCGCTCTGGATGTTGGTCCAGCGGTTGTAGAACAGTGCGCTGCGCAGCGAGAGGCGGCGGTCGGCGAGCCGCAGCTTGGCGCCGAGCTCATAATTCCTCAGCCGGTCGGGGACGAAGATCGTGCGGCTTGGCCGGATCGGGCCCAGGAAACCGCCGGTGTTGAAGCCGCCGGGCCGAAAACCTTCAGAGTAGAGCGCGTACACCAGGTCGCCGGAGGCGAACTCCCGCTGTACGGACACCATCGGCAGGATGTCCTGGAAGGTCCGTTCGCCCGAGAACACGCGGGAATACCCCGGCGGGGCCGCCGTGACGTCGGCCAGGGTGCGCACGCGGGTTTCGAACAGTCGCCCGCCGGCCACGGCGGTCCAGCCGTCGCCGAAGCGATAGGAGGCCTCGCCGTAGAGGGCCAGTTCGCGGACCCGGTCGCGCCGGTTCTCTCGGTAGATGGTCTCCAGGCGACCCAGCGCCTCGTTGCGCACGCCGAGCGAGGAGGGGGTCTTCTCCAGGGTGCTCGCGGCGTAGGCGCCCACGAGCCATGCGAAGGGGCCGGGCCCCGACGAGCGCAGCACCAGGTCCTCGACCAGCATGCTGACGCGGGCGGACTCGTAGAACAGGCCGAGGTCGGCGACCTCGTTCGCGAAGAAGTCCTCGAGCGCCTCGGAGGCGTCGTACTGGCTGGCGTAGCTGTGCTGGATGTAGGCCACCGACGAGCTGAGGCTGGCCCAGCCGAGTTCGCCGCGCAGCGTGACCGCTCCTTCCGCGAAGTCGTTCTTGTGGGTCTCGCGCAGCTGGTTCACCCGGGCGCGGCCGATGTCGGGTGTGGTGTACTGGGTGTCGTTGGAGCGCAGGCGCTGGCCCGTGGCCGAAACGTCGGCCTGCCAGGCGTCGGACAGCTGCATGCGCAGGGCCAGGCGGCCGCCGTCGCGGCTCGTGCGGTCCACGTTGGAGACCTGGAGGCTCGTGTTGTCCAGGTAACCGCCCTGGACGTCGTGGTAGGCGACGCCGCGCAGGCCGCTCCGGCCCTCCAGGAGCGGCAGGTTGAGGTGTCCCTCCAGCACGCGGCTGGTCGAGCCGCCCTTGGTCCAGGCGAGCTGGCTGGAGACGGCGCCCCCGAAGCTCTCCAGGTCCGGCTTGCGGGTGACGATCCGATAGATGCCGGTGAGCGAGCCGGAACCGTAGAGCGCGCCCTGCGGACCGCGCACCACTTCAACGCGCTCCACGTCGGTGAGCCGCAGGTCCGGGTCGGGGGCGTTGTAGTTGATCGGCGCGTCGTCGAGGTAGGTCGAGACGGTCGAGCGGGCGCGGCCGGTGAAGGCGCCGTCGGAGAGGCCGCGGATCATCAGCTTGTCGCGGCCGGGGCCGAGGTTGGTGGTCAGGACCCCCGCCAGCTGGCCCGTGGTGCGGCCGATATCCGCCGCGCCCGTGAGCTCGAGCTGCGGTCCCGGAATGGCGCTGACGCCGGCGGCGATGCGGCCGAGGCCTGCGGGACGCTTGGTGGCGGTGACCATCAGCTCGGCCACCAGGGTCGGGACCCGGGCGGGCTCCTGCGCCACGGGGGCGGGCGGCGCGATGCGGACGGTGCGCGGATCGACGATCCGGTAGCTGCAGGGCGCCCCGGCGAGCAGGCGGCGCAGGGCGTCCTCGAGGGTGTGGGAGCCGGAGAGGCTGGCGGGACCGCCGGCGCCGCAGGCGGAGGTCCCGACGATCGAGACATTGGCCTGCATGCCCAGGTCGATCAGGGCGTCGGCGTAGGACTTAGGCGGGATGGAGAAGCGGTAGCGGGCTTCGGCCGCGTCAGCGCGCGTCGCCAGCAGGCCCAAGCCTGCGGCGCCCACCGCCCACGCCACATGCAGCCCCCGGCTGGAAATCGCCCCTGATCCCCATCAGCGCCTCGCGTCGTCGCGTCGCAAGATCACGCTGTCGCCGGAACGTACTGCGCTCACCGGAACCAGCAAGGCCAGGCGACGAATGACCGCGTCCTGATCGTCGACGATGAGGACGCCGGAGATCGGCGTCGCCGCGAGCGACGGGTCCTCGATTCGGATCGGGGTCGGGAACTGTTCGTTCAGGTCGGCCACGACCTCACCAAGCGGACGGTCGCGGTAGACCAGACGGCCCGACCGCCAGCCCAGCACCTCCTCCGGCGCGGCGGCGATGACGCGCGCCTGGGGGGAGCCCTCCACGTGATCGAGCCTCTGCCCCGGACGCAGGCGGAAGGCGCGGCCGCCGGCCTGGGGCGTCGGGCGAACCTCGACCAGGCCTTCAGCCACGGTGACCGAGAGGCGGCCATCCCGGCGGCGAACGTCGAACCGAGTGCCGACCACGCGCACGGTGCGGTCCCCGGCGTCGATCACGAACGGACGCCGGGCGTCGGCGGCGACGTCGAACACCGCCTGGCCCTCGTCGAGCACCACCCGGCGTTCGTGGCGCCCGAGGACGACGCTCAGGCGGGTCCCGGCGTTGAGATCGATCGTCGAGCCGTCGGCCAGGGACACCGTCCGATGCTCTCCAACGACGGTCGTGTAGCCAAGCGGACGATCTTCGGTCAGCCGACCGGGCAAGACAACGACCGCGACCGCGGCGGCGGCCGCCAAGGCGCCGGCGGCGAGGTAGAAGCGGCGGCTGTGCTGCGGGCGGACCCGGTCGGCCCGGAGCGCCCGGTCCACGTCGGGGCCGGCGGAGTCGAACTCGCCCCAGACGGCCAAGGCGGCGTCGTAGGCGCGGACATGCTCCGGCGAGGCCTCCAGCCAGGCATCGAAGGCGAGCGCCTCCGACTCGGCCAGGTCGTCGGCCTGCAGCCGGACGATCCAGTCGGCCGCCTCCGACCGCGCCGCGTCTCCGCCGTATGCCCAGGGCTGGTTCATGATCCTTCCCGGCGCGCCCCCCGGCGCACTCCGTCACCAACAATGACGGCGCCGAGCCGCCTCGCCCCCCCGTCCGAGAATGCAATTCGAGGTAGAATCATCGGCCGAGCCTCGCCGTCAGCGTCCTGAGGGCGGCGCTGATGTGCTTCTCCACCGACTTCACCGACAGGCCCATGATGCGCGCGGTCTCGGCGTGGCTGAGGCCTTCCAGCTTGTGCAGGCGGAAGGCGCGCTGCATCTGGGGCGGCAGCTCGGCCACGGCCTCCACGAGCTGGCGCAAGCGCTGGCGTGAGGCCGCGACCTCGTCGGCGGCCGGCGCGTCGGCCACGTCCTCGCCGCCGAGGGTCACGTGCGCGGCGTGGCGCCAGGCGCCCTCCCGCGCGGCGGAGCGGCGCTCGCCGCGAGCCCGGTCAAGCATCAGGTTGGTGGCGATCCGGTAGAGCAGGGCGAGCGGGTTCTCGGCCTCGGTCGTCTCACCGCGGGACGCCAGCTTCAGATAGAGCTCCTGCGCCAGGTCCTCGGCCGCGCGATGGCCCACCCGGGCGGCGAAGAAGCGCACAAGGGTGTCGCGACGCGCGAGATACGTCCGGACGAGGACGTCCTCGTCGCCGCCCAGATTCGGCCCGCTGGATTGGGTGTCCGACACGGATTCGGTGTGCCCCAATCCCGGCGTTGCGCCAAGCGGCGGCTCAGCGAAGGCCCATTTCCGGCGGATTCCGCTATTGCTACCGGTGTCATAGCGAAGCCGGAGTCTTCGGCGCTGGCGGAACGCTGCGTCAGGGCTGTATGCAGCGGGAGCGCGTGCGTCGTTGTGATCCCAAGCGACTGATCCAAAGGCCTTTTCGCGCGTTGAGGGGCGACCCGGCGCTGGAGCTGGGCTGCAACTTGCAGGACCAGCGCCTGCGGGTGTGTTTGTTGATTGCGTTGATCGCGCGGGGGACCTGTCGGTTCCGGCAGATCAAGGGGCCAGGGAGTTGTTTTGAATGAGCCTTAGGACCATCCCGGGACTTGAGCCCGCGCCCACCAAACACGCAAAACTCGTCCAGTGGGTCCGCGAGATCGCCGAGATGACGGATCCGGACCGGGTGGTCTGGTGCGATGGTTCGGACGAGGAGTGGGAGCGCCTCACGAGCGAACTCGTCGCCGCCGGCACGCTCAAGCGCCTCAACCCCGAGAAGCGTCCGAACTCGTTCTACGCCGCCTCCGATCCGCGCGACGTGGCGCGGGTGGAAAGCCGCACCTTCATCTGCTCGGAGAAGGAAGAGGACGCCGGCCCGACCAACAACTGGCTCGACCCCACCGAGATGCGGGCCGACCTGAAGGACCTGTTCAAGGGCTGCATGAGGGGCCGCACCCTCTACGTGGTGCCGTTCTGCATGGGCCCGCTGGGTTCGAAGATCTCGGCCATCGGCGTCGAGCTGACCGATTCGGCCTACGTGGCCGTATCGATGCGGATCATGACCCGGATGGGCAAGGCCGCCCTCGACCAGCTCGGCGAGGACGGCTTTTTTGTTCCCGCCGTGCACTCCGTGGGCATGCCGCTCGGCGAAGGCCAGGCCGACGTTCCGTGGCCCTGCAACGAGATCAAGTACATCGTCCACTTCCCGGAGAGCCGGGAGATCTGGTCCTACGGGTCGGGCTACGGCGGCAACGCCCTGCTCGGGAAGAAATGCTTCGCGCTGCGCATCGCCTCGGTGATGGCCCGCGACGAGGGCTGGTTCGCCGAGCACATGCTGATCCTGAAGCTGACCTCGCCGGACAAGGACGTGCGTTACGTAGCCGCCGCGTTCCCGAGCGCCTGCGGCAAGACCAACATGGCCATGCTGCATCCGACCCTCGAGGGCTGGAAGGCCGAGACGATCGGCGACGACATCTGCTGGATGCGGTTCGGCGAGGACGGCCGGCTCTATGCCGTCAACCCGGAGGCCGGCTTCTTCGGGGTCGCCCCCGGCACCGGAGTCGAGACCAACGGCAACGCCATCGACGCGCTCCACGCCAACTGCATCTTCACCAACGTGGCGCTGACCGATGACGGCGACGTGTGGTGGGAAGGTCTGACGCGGGAGCCGCCGGCCCACCTGACCGACTGGCGCGGCCGCGACTGGACGCCCGAGAGCGGCGAGCCCGCCGCGCACCCGAACGCCCGCTTCACCGTGCCGGCCGCGCAGTGCCCGGTGATCGCCGACGAGTGGGAGGACCCCGCCGGCGTGCCGATCTCGGCCATCCTGTTCGGCGGCCGCCGCGCATCCGCCGTTCCGCTGGTCAACGAGGCCCGCGACTGGCGCCAGGGCGTGTTCATGGCCTCGAACGTGGCGTCGGAAGGCACCGCCGCGGCCGAGAACGCGATCGGCGAACTGCGCCGCGATCCCTTCGCCATGCTGCCGTTCTGCGGCTACAACATGGGCGACTACTTCGCCCACTGGTTGTCCATGGGCGAGGGCAAGGATCCCGCGAAGCTGCCGCGGATCTACTTCGTCAACTGGTTCCGCAAGGACGAGCGCGGCAAGTTCGTCTGGCCGGGCTACGGCGAAAACATCCGCGTCCTGAAGTGGATCGTCGATCGGCTGGAGGGCCGGGCCGAGGCGATGGACACGCCGATCGGCCGTCTGCCGGCGCCGGGCAGCCTGGATGTCTCGGGCCTGGACCTCACCGACGCCCAGCTGGCCCTGCTGCTCACCGTCGACGCCGACATCTGGCGCCAGGAAGCCGCGCTTATCCCGCCGTTCTACGAGAAGTTCGGCGAGCACCTGCCGAAGGCGCTCTGGGCGGAGTACGAGGGGCTCCTGCAGCGCCTGGGGGAGCCCGCGCGCAAGCCGGCCATGGAGCCGGCGGAGTAGTCAACGCGCCTTGAGGAAGACCTGGAGGTCCTGGGCCAGCGCGCGCAACGCGCCCGCCCAGTCTCCGGGGGCGGGCTGGCGGTAGAGCCGCACCGACGGGTACCACGGGCTGTCCGTGCGGTCGTCGTGCAGCCAGCGCCAGTCCTCGCCCACCCACGGCAGCAGGATCCAGCACGGCTTGCCGAGGGCGGCGGCCAGGTGGGCCGAGGCCGTGTCGACGGAGATCACCAGGTCGAGCTGCGCCATCACCGCCGCGGTGTCGGCGAAGTCCTTCAGCGGCAGCGGACTCTCGTCCGGGAGCAGGCTCTGCGCGCCCGGCAGCGACAGCAGGAAGGCCGCGCCCTCGTAGGGCAGGGAACGGTTGTGGTCGTTGGCGTGGGCGGGCTTGCCGCGGGAGACGACGCCGATCCGCGCGCCCGGCCTCAGCTTGTCGGCCAGGGCCTCGCGCCGGTCTTCTGGCGTGTGGAGATAGGCGGTGCGGCCGGGCAGGGTTTCCAGAGTGACGCCGAGGCGGCCCGGCAGCGAGCCCAGCATCGTCCAGGCGTCGGCGACGGGGATGCGCAGCTGCCCCTGCGCAGGAACGACGGCGGCCCCCAGGCCGCCGAACAGGGCGGCGAGTTCCGGCCGTACGACGAGGGTGACGGCGACGCCGCGGGCCACGAGGTCGGGGACGAAGCGGGCGAATTGGATCGCGTCGCCGAAGCCCTGCTCGTCCCAGACGGTGAGCGAGCGCACCGGGCCGCCGTCCCACTCCGGATAAGGCAGGTCGGGCCGGACGCGACCAGCGGCCAGGGCGGCGCGAGCCTCGAACAGCGGCCAAGCCTCCGCGTAGCGGCCGAGCCCCAGGAGCAAGGTGGCCAGGTGCACGGCCACGTCCGCCGCCTGCGGCTGGCGGCGGTGCGCCTCGCGGGCGACGTCCAGGGCCTCCTCCCAGCGGTGCTGGGCTTCGAGGAGGTGGGTCAGGTGGCGGTAGGCCGCGCCGGCGAAGGCCGGGTGGGTCAGGGCCGCGCGATAGGTGGCCTCGGCGGCGGCGACGTCGCCGGCCAGATGCGCCAGGAAGGCGCGCCGCAGGTCGACGGCGCTCACGGTGTCGGTCACGTCGGATGAATCCTGCGGCTGCGCCAGTCAGCCGCCCGCGACGACGCGCAGATTGGGGGCGGCCCCCGGCTTCTCGCCACGCACCTGGGCCACCAGGTCGAAGACCGCGCCGCGGACCTCGGCGTCCTCGCCCGCCGCAGCCAGCGCTTCGAGGCGCGCCACATGGTCGGGGGTGATGCGGACGGCGGGGCTGGAGACGACTTCCATGACGTTCGGCGCGCAGCTCACGGAGCGCTCGTTGTCGTCCAGCAGGGCTTCGGTGAGCTTCTCGCCGGCGCGAAGGCCGGTGATCTTGATCTCCACGTCCTTGCGGCCGGACAGCGCGATCATCTGCTTGGCGAGGTCCATGATCCGCACCGGCTCGCCCATCTCCAGCACGAAGAGCCGCGCGTCGGGCGCGTCTCCGTCGGCGCGGGTGGCGGTGGCGTGCAGCACGAGCTGCGCCGCCTCCGGGATGGTCATGAAGAAGCGCTCCATGTCGGGATGGGTGATGGTGACCGGGCCGCCGCGCTCGATCTGGGAGCGGAAGATCGGCACCACCGAACCCGCGGAGCCCAGGACGTTGCCGAACCGGACGGCCGAGAAGCGCGTGACGTTGGTCTGCTGAGCCCGGATGAGGGACTCCGCCAGACGCTTGGTGGCCCCCATGACATTGGTGGGGTCCACGGCCTTGTCGGTGGAGATCAGCACCATCTGGCCGGCGCCGCAGGCCTTGGCGGCCTCCGCCACGTTGCGGGTGCCGATCAGATTGGTCAGCACGCCCTCCGAGGGGTGTCGCTCGACCAGGGGCACGTGCTTCAGGGCCGCGGCGTGGAACACCAGGTCCGGCTGTTCGGCCTCGAAGACGGCGGCGAGGCGCTGGGCGTTGCGCACGTCGCAGAGCACGGTGCTGCGGGGCAGGTGCGGGAACGCCTCGGAGACCTCGCGGTCGATCTGGAACAGCGAAGGCTCGGAGTAGTCCACGAGCGTGAGCTGGGCGCACTCGTAGGCGGCGACCTGGCGACAGAGTTCCGAGCCGATGGAGCCGCCGGCGCCGGTGACCAGCACGCGCCGACCACGGATCAGCTGGCCGATGGCGCGGCGATCGAGTTCGATGGGCTCGCGGGCAAGCAGTTCCTCGATGTTGAGCTCGCGCATGGGCAGCGGCGTGAGGCCCTCGTGGTGCGCCAGCTCGACGATGGAGGGCAGGCGCAGGAGGCGGATGCCGTCATTGGTGAGGCGGCCTAGCTGGTCGGCGGTCAGGCCCTTCAGCCGGCCCGGCTCCTCCAGGAACAGGATGGCGCGCGGATAGCGGTTCCAGCGGCGCAGGTCGGCGAGCGCCGCGTCGAGGTTCTCGAGGTGGTCGATGATACAGACGCCGCGCACCTGCTGGCCCACGTCGCGAGCCTCGAGTCCGACGATGCCGACGGGCGTGTAGCTCCGGTCATGGCTACGGGCGACGTCGCGGAGGTAGGTGTCGGCCAGCGAGGTCGGACCGATCAGCAGCAGGGAGGGGCCCTGCGCGACCCGGTCGGAGATCGTCTTGAGCGGGGAGAAGGACTCCAGCACCCGCTCGTGCAGGGCGCGCCGCAGGATCCGCACGCCCATGGAGCCCACCATCTGGAAAAGCGGCGCCATGAACAGGGTGGAGCGCGCCAGGCCGCGGGCCCGGTCCATGAGGAAGACGAAGAGCAGGAAGACGCCGACGGTGAGCAGGGCGACGCGCGCCAGCACCAGGGCGTCGGGTATGGAGGTGTAGCGCCAGGGGGAGAGCTCGCGCCGGAAGAGGGCGCACAGCAGGCCGGCGATGGCCCCGTAGAGGACCACCAGTTGCACGAGATCCAGCGAGGGCAGGCTCGCCCGACCGATGTCGGGGCTCAGGGCGATCACATAGGCAAGCGCGAACGCGCCGGCCGCAATCAGCACGTCGACCACGATCGTCTGCGCCCGGAAGGCCATCCGCTCCATGGCTCGTGCTCCAGTCAAACTCTCCGCCCGCAGCATAGGCTTACCGAAGCGACGAGCCAATGAAGGTCGTGAACGGAAGCGAATCGGAGCGGCGTGGCCCCCCGGCCAGCAGGCGGAGCTTAGGAAATCGTCCGCGGGACGCCAACGGAAAAGCCGCCGCGGAGCACCGCGGCGGCCTTGTCGCGAAACCGCAGGTCTCGGCCGGTCAGAAGGCGGCCTTCACCCCCAGGACCACGCGACCTTCGGCGAGGTAGCCCAGGGCGTCCTCCTCGTCGGTGTCCCAGTAGCGCAGGTCGAAGGAGACGTTGTCCGTGAGGGCGAAGCCCACGCCGGCGTTCCAGGTGGTGTAGTCGACGCCGACCTCCACCCACTGTCGGCCGACCGCGCCGGAGACGCTGAACTTGCTCTCGCCGAGCGGCATGGCGGCGTTGGCTTCGATATAGGTCGCATCCCCGGTCTCGCCGAAGAACTCCGGCGAGTAGTAGACGGCCGCGCCGATCGTGGCCGGACCCGCGGCCGTCGAGGCGGCGAGCTTGCCTTCCCAGTAGTCCTCGTTGGGGCCGGACGGCTGGTCCGTGTAGCCGTAGTAGATGAGCCCCAGGTCGAAGGTGACGGCGCCGACAGTCGGCTTGATGCCGCCGTAGATGTCGAACTCCAGGTCGGTGCCGTTGTTGAACTCGACGTTGGAGACCCAGACCCCCGCATAGCCGATGGAGCCGATGGTGGCGTCCACGCCGCCGAAGACCTGCGGATCCTCGTCCGTCTGGCTGATCCCGCGGAACACGTACTCGGTGGCGGCTCCAACGTTGAAGCTGAGCGAGATCGGTCCCTCGGCTTCCTGGGCCTGGGCCGCCCCGCCCAGCGCCAGCGCCCCGAGCGCGCCCAGCAGCGAGAGTTTCAGAGCTTTCATGTCTATCCCCTTGGTCTCCGGCTTGCCTTCGTGGGCTGCCGTGCGCGGCCATGGTTGCGGCGGGCGCGGCGAGTTCAACGGAGAGGGGAGGGCGCCGCCCAGATGGGCGGACCCTGACGGCGGATTGAGCTTAACCGGGCCAAGGCGCCCGGATTTTGGGCAGATCAGCGCGCCACGAGGGGGGCGTAGCCGAGGTGGGTCCCCGCGTCGACCAGCAGGGTCTCGCCGGTGATGTGGCGCGACGCGGGCGCGGCGAGGAACACCGTGGCCTCGGCGATGTCCTCGGGCTTGGAGGCGGCCTTGAGGGGGGTGTTGGCGGCCGTGCCGGCGCGCATCCGGTCGACGGTCGCCTCGGGCAGGCCCTTGCCGAACCAGGGCGTGTCGATGAAACCCGGGCAGACGGCGTTGACCCGGATCTTCGGCGCCAGCGCCCGCGCCAGCGACAGGGTCATCGTGGTGAGCGCGCCCTTCGACGCCGCGTAGGGCACCGAGGAGCCGATGCCGGTGACGCCGGCGATGGAGGCGGTGTTGACCACCGCGCCGGGCCGGGGGGCGGCCTCCAGGAGGCTGCGGCAGGCTCGCACCATCTGGAAGGCCCCCACCACGTTCACGGCGTAGAGCCGGATGAAGTCGTCGGCCGAGACCGCGTCCATGTCCCCGTGCGCGGCGAAGGTCGTGGTGCCGGCGTTGTTGAACAGGGCGTCGATGCGCCCGAACGGCTCGGCGGCGGCGGCGATCCTGCGGCAGTCGTCGTCGGCGGCGACGTCGCCCTGCACGAGCACGGCCCTGGCGCCCAGCGCCTCGACCTGGCGGGCGGTCTCCTCGGCCTCGTCCGCGCTGCGGGCGTAGTTCACGATCACGACCTGGGCGCCGCGCCGGGCGACCTCCACGGCGATGGCCCGCCCAAGGCCGGTGGAGGCTCCGGTCACCACCACCACGAAGCCGTTGAAGTCCCCGCCCGCCATCTCGCGTCTCCCGTTCCCGTTGTTCGGGCCACCTCTAGCCGCTAAAGCCGCGCGCATGGAAGAGACCCGCCTTACCCAGCTCGGCCGCGACGTCCGGGGTTTCGACAGTCCCGAGACGGCGGTGCTGGAGCGCGTGCCCAACCCGCACGCCGACACGACCTACCTCGTGCGCTTCACGGCGCCGGAGTTCACCTCGCTGTGCCCGGTGACGGGGCAGCCGGACTTCGCCCACCTCGTCATCGACTATGCGCCGCGCGACTGGCTCGTGGAATCCAAGTCGCTGAAGCTCTACCTGGCCTCGTTCCGCAACCATGGGGCCTTCCACGAGGACTGCACCGTGGCGATCGGCCGGCGGCTGGTCGCCGAGCTGGACCCGCAGTGGCTCCGTATCGGCGGCTACTGGTACCCGCGGGGCGGCATTCCCATCGACGTGTTCTGGCAGAGTGGCCCGGTCCCGGAGGGCCTGTGGCTGCCGGACCAGGGCGTGGCTCCGTATCGCGGCCGCGGCTGACCAGCAACTCGCGCGCTGGGCGAGGTCCGCCGGCCGGAAGACGCCGCGGAATACTTGGCCGGATCGGACCTTGGCCGAAGCGCTGCAATAGGTCCGGCGGCTCGACTGGACGACGCGAGCTCTCCTCTCGCGCGAAATGGGCCACTTGCCTCGCCGGCGCGGCCCGGCGGGGGTTTCCAAAAGGGCTAATGCGTCCTATACCTAGTCTCGCCCAACTCTCCTCGGGCGTGTCACCTCAGGCCGGACGGTGCGGTGCGCCGTCCGGCCGTTGTGTGTTTGGGGCCCGGCGGTTCAGCCGTCCCAGCGTGTGGTGAGCGCCGCGGGATCGGGCCGCTCCCGCTCCAGCGGAGCCTCCCTGGGCGTCCCCACCAGCATGAAGGCGGCCACCCGCTCGCGCTCGCGCAGGCCGAGGATCGCGAGCGCCTCGGCGTCGTAGGAATACCAGTCGGTGATCCAGTTGGCGCCGTATCCCAACGCCAGCGTGGCGTTCAGCAGGTTCGCGCACACCGCCCCCGCCGAGAGCAGCTGCTCCCATTCGGGGATCTGGCCGGGCTTCGGCGAGGAGACCACCACGACCGCCAGTGGCGGCGCCCTCAGCTTGGCCAGCTTGGCCGCCGCCGTGGCGTCGCCGCGGCCCTCGGCAAGGGCTTCGAGACGCGCGGCGAAGCGGGCCTTGGTCGCGCCGTCGAGGATGATGAAGCGCCAGGGCGAAAGCTTGCCGTGGTCCGGCGCGCGGGCGGCGATACGGAGCAGGTCCTGGACGGCGTCCGCGGGCGGCGCAGGCTCTCCCAGGGTGACGGCGGAGGTGGAGCGCCGCAGGGCCAGGAAGTCCAGCACCTCGGGCGTGGCGCGAAGCGGCAGGGGCGCGCCGAACTCGGGGGCGGGCGGCAGGCGGGCGGTCAAGGGCGCCTCACGGGTTGAGGGTGGATCAGGGTCTGTTTAATGGGCGCCCCAGCCGCAACCGCAAGGTCAGTTGAGAACATGTCGCAAAAACCTGACTGGCTGCGGCCGCACGGCAAGCCGTGGGGCAGGGGCCCCGAACGGCTGGTCTACGACAATCCGTGGATCCGCGTCACGGAGCACGACGCCGTCGCGCCAACCGGGCGGCCGGCGCTCTATGGGGTGGTCAGCTTCAAGAACCTGGCGCTGGCGGTGCTGCCCTTGCACGATGACGGCTCGGTGGTGCTGGTGGGCCAGAACCGCTTCGCGCTCGCCGACTACAGCTGGGAAATCCCGGAGGGAGGCGGGCCGCTGGACGTCGATCCCCTGGAGAGCGCAAGGCGCGAGCTGGCGGAGGAGACGGGGCTGCAAGCGGCCGAGTGGCGCGAGGTGCTTCGCGCGCAGCTCTCCAACTCGGTCACCGACGAGCGGGCCGTGGGCTTCATCGCCTGGGGCCTGTCGGCGAGCACCGACGGCCACGAGGCTGACGACACCGAGGCCCTGACCCTGGCGCGCGTGCCGTTCCGCGAAGCCCTGAACGCCGCCCTGGCCGGCCACTTGCAGGACGTGCTGACAGTGGCGATGCTGCTGCGGGCCTACCATATGGCTCGTGAAGGGTCTTTGCCGGGCGTGCTGGCGCGCGCCATGCTAGGGTAGGGAGAGAGCGGCAAGATGGGCCGGGAAGACGCTATGAGCCAACGTCTGGAAGTCATCGACCCCGCAGCCGCCCCGCCGGTATGGGCCGCGCTGCGCAATGAGGCCTATGCGGCGTCCAAGAACGAGGCGGCGTTGGCCAGTCTGCTGGCCGCGGTGATCCTGAACCACAAGAACCTGGGCGACGCCCTGTCCTACCAGCTGGCCCGCAAGCTCGGCGACCAGGAACTGCGGGCGATGAGCATCCGCGATATCGCCGAGGAGGCCTTCGCCAGCGATCCCGCCCTGGTGGAGACAGCCGAGGCCGACCTGCGCGCGGTGTTCGAGCGCGACCCGGCCTGCAAGGGCTACGTCCAGCCCTTCCTGTTCTTCAAGGGCTTCCAGGCGCTGCAGACCCAGCGGGTGGCCCACTGGCTGTGGACCCAGGGCCGCGAGACGCTGGCCTTCTACCTGCAGAGCCGCTCCAGCGAGATCTTCCAGGTCGACATCCACCCGGCGACCGTGATCGGCCGCGGCGTGTTCATCGACCACGGCACCGGCATCGTCATCGGCGAGACGGCGGTGATCGGCGACGACGTCTCCATGCTGCAGGGCGTGACCCTGGGCGGTACGGGCGCCGAGCGGGGCGACCGACACCCGAAGATCGGCAAGGGCGTGCTGCTGGGAGCCGGCGCCAAGGTGCTGGGCAACATCCGGATCGGCGACTACGCCAAGGTCGCTTCCGGCTCGGTGGTGCTGAAGCCGGTGCCGGCGCACTGCACCGCGGCAGGCGTGCCGGCCAGGCTCGTCAACTGCCCCACCTGCGAGGAGCCGGCGCGCAGCATGGACCACACCCTGGCCGAGGCTGTGTACGACTACGTGATCTGAGGTTTCCGTCACGCCTCCGAGCAGCTAGGTTCGCGCCGAACAGTTTCCCTGATCCTGGAGCGTTGGGCGTGGACGAGAAGGCTATCCGCAAGATCGAAGGCCACCTGCGGGGGACCTTCGCCAATGCGCGCATCACCCTCGTGCCGCGCCCGAAGCAGAAGGACTCCGCCGAGGTCTACATCGGCGAGGAGTTCATCGGCGTGGTGTTCCAGGACGAGGACGAGGACGGCTCCTACATGTTCGAGATGGCCATTCTCGCCGAGGACCTGCCGTAGGGCTTCCGACCGGGAAATCTTGAAACTCCACGCGATTGGTGGCATTTTGCCACCAGCGAAGGAGTTTGCGTCATGGCCGCGCGCCACGCCTCGGTAAAGCTTTCCACCGACTTCCTTGAAGAGGCCCGCCGGGAGGCGGAGGCCTTCAACCGCTCGCTGGGCGCCCAGGTCGAGCACTGGGCCCGCATCGGCCGCCGCTTCGAGAACGCGCCGGGCGTCGGCATCGACCGGGTGCGCGCCGCGCTCGAAGGTCGGCTCAAGCTCGAGGACCTCACCGAGGCCGAGCAGGACGCGGTGATGGGCCGTGTGGGCGATCCCTGGGACGCGCAGACCGAGGCCCACTACGCCGAGTTGGGGCGAACGGAGGGGGCGGTCGGCCGCGACGAGAAGGGGCGGCTGGTGCGACGCGAAGGCGGGCGGCTGCGCCCGGTCGGCTGATCCTTGGCCGAGCTCCGGCCGATCTTCCATCTGCTGGCGGGACCGAACGGGGCGGGGAAGACCTCGCTCTACGGGAGCTTCATCGGCCGCGTGACTGACGCCGAGTTCGTCAATCCGGACCGGCTGTGCTTAGCGCAACTGGGGCGTCATGCGCTGACCCGCGAGGACGCCCAGCTCGGTCAGCGGCTGGCGGAGGCGCGCCGTGACGAACTGATGGCCGCCCGGCGTAGCCTTGTGGTCGAGACCACCTTCTCGCACCCCTCCAAGCTGGATCTCGTGAAGAAGGCGCAGGACCTGGGCTATCGGCTGCAGGCCTATCACCTGAACCTTGAGAGTCCCGACGACGCGGTGGCCAGGGTCGCGTTCCGGCAGGCGCAGGGTGGGCATCCGGTGCCGGAGGCCAACATCCGCGGCCGCTATGCCCGCAACCCGGCGCTGATCCGGGAGGCGGTGCTGATTGCCGACGTGGGCCAGGTCTTCGACAACAGCCGGATCGGCCGGGCACCGCGGCGGGTCATCCTGTTCCGCCGGGGGATCGCCGTGGACGCCGCGCCGGACCTCCCGGCCTGGGCGACGGCGCTCTATGGCGGCGATCTCTAGTTGGAGGGCGCTGGCGGGGTCGCGGGCGCCGCGGTGGTGCTTTCCACGGGACCGGAGCCATCCACGGGCGTGGAGGCGGCCGTGGCGGCCTGCTGAGCCTGCTGCTGCAGCTGGGCGTCCGGGACCTGGCTCGGCGGCGCCTCGGTGGTGACGGTGGCGGTGGCGGTGCCCGTGTCGACCTCGGCCTTGCGCTCGTTGCTGCAGGCGGCCAGGGCCAGGGCGGCGGCCAGGCCGATGAGCGGCGTCTTCATCTGAACGTCTCCTCCTCTTCCCTGGCGCCTCAACCGAAGCGGAGCCGCTTCGTTCCGGATCAGAGGGCGAGCAGGAGCAGGGCCGCGCCGCCGACGGCGACGACGTCCTCCAGCACGGCGGCGGGCAGGTCGCGGCCGAAGCGTCTCGCCAGGCGCATGCGAGCCGCATAGCCGCCCAGCGTGCCAAGCGTCGCCCCGGCCCCGCCGGCGATGGCGCCCGCCACGCCCTGGTCCGCCGACCAGCCGATGGCCGCGCCGCAGAACGCGCCGCTGATCAGGCGGGCGACGAAGGGGCCTGGGGCCTTGCGGCTGGGCGTCTTCGGCAGCTTGTCGCCGACGAGCTCGAGGGCCGCGAGGCCAGTGAGGACCCAGGCGGCGACGGGGCTGTCCAGGAAGGCCAGGGGCGTGTCAGCGAGGGCCACACGTCCGGTCGCCGCGGCCCAGGCCACAGCCGCGGGCGCGGTGAAGGTGCGCGAGCCGGCGACGACGCCCAGGAGCAGGGCCAGGATCAGCATGCCGGTCATGGGACGGCTGGATTGCCGAGGTCGCCGCTACCGGGCGGCGGGCCCAGGTAGTCGCGGGGATCGGCGACATAGGCTCCGGCCCGGACATAGCCGTTGTCGAGGCAGTCGGGCGTCGGATTGCGGGCGCAGAGGTCGTAGTTCAGGCGCTCGAGGGCGTAGTAGCCTTGGGCGCAGCCGGTGAGGCCGAGGCTTGCGGCTAGGAGCGCCAGGGCAAGGGCCGTTCGCATGACGGGTCCTCCTGTGGCCAACGCTAGCGCGCCTGGAGGGTCAGCGCACCTGGGTGACCTTCAGGCTGCCGGCGGGGAGGGGGCCGAGGGGAGGCTGAGGCTCGGCGGTGTTCAGCCAGGCGGCCCAGTGGCGGCGATGGAGAATGACGATCTGCCGGTCGTGATAGGGCGCAATGTCTGGACCGGGCTCGCAGGTGAGCATGGTGAAGCGGTCCTCGCGGGCGAGGCCGGCGATGCAGAAGAGCTCGAGGTCGTCCGCGCGCTCGAACAGCCACTTGGACTTCGGGGATTTCTCGCCCGTGTACTCGTAGAAGCCGTCGGTCGGGATCAGGCAGCGGCCGTGGTCGAACTGGCGGCCTTCCGAGCGGAAGTTGATCACCGGGCCGCCCTTCCCCTTCGGCGGGAAGCCCCAGCGCAGCTGCTTGAGCTCCGCACCCTCGGGGCTGCCGACGATCACCGGCGCCGGCTCCGTGGGGCGGATGGAGTCGCGCGGCTCCAGGTTGGGGGCGCCGCCCAGCCAGTGCAGCGGAATGCTCAGCTGGCTGAATTCCTGGGCGATCCGGTCGAGGGACTGCTTGAAGCGGTATTCGTTGCACATGCGCCGCCAGATAAGGCGCTGGCCGGCCGGTCGTCCATCACCTCGCGAGCCAGGCGGGCGGCGGTTTCCAGCTCCGCCAGGGCGCGACGGCAGCGTTCGGCTTCGCGGTCGAGGCCGCGGGAGACGGCGCCGCGGGCCGCCTCCACGGCCCGCTGCGCCTCGGCGAGAGCGGCGCACAGCCGGCCCGGGCCCCCCTTGCGCCAGGCGTCGAGCGCGGCGAGCCGAAGCGCGGCCTCGGCCTCCAGCCGTTCGGGAGCGGGCGGCCGGTAAGGTCCCGGGCCCATGGCCGACCAGCAGACGCCGCGATGCCGGGCGGCTTCGCGGGCGTGGGCCTGGGCGCGTGCGTCCTCCGCCCGGCGGAGCTCGGTCAGCACGCGCTGATGATCGGCGGGATCGCTCATGCTGAGACTGTAGTTTAAATACAGAAGCCCGCCAAAGAATTGCTGTACCGAATTTACGGCCGAGCTTCAGGCGGCGCCGCGGATGATCCGGCGGGCCTGGTAGGGCGGGATGATGGCGGTGATATGGGCCGCCCATCGGATCCGCGCGTCATGGCGCGTGGGGCCGGCGACGCTCTCCAGGTCGAACCGGCCGGGCCGGGAGCCGCGCAGCAGGCGCTTGACCAGCACCTCGTCGGTGTCGACCTCCACGACCACCACGTGGCCCAGCATGTCGGGCGTCGGCGGCGTGCGCTGGTCTTCGAAGTAGATCAGGGCGCCGTCGTCGGCCACGCCGCGCATCGAATGGCCGACCACGAGGAGGGCGGCCGCCTTTTCTGTGCCGCCCGGCGGAATGGGCGCGAGATCCGTGGACTCCTGGCCGGTGGCGAAGAGGACGGTGCCCTCGGGATTGGCGCCCACGCGACCGACGATCCGCACGAAGCCCGGCTCCGCGGCCGGGCGCATGGGGCCCGCGGCGTCGTACAGCCACTCTGGCCGCACGCCGAAGGCCGCGGCGTACTCCTTGGCCCGGCGGTAGGAGAAGGGCGCGTTGCCATTCTCGTTGGAGGCGTAGGTGTTGCGGTTCCAGCCGAAGGCGTCGGCCGCCGCGGCGGCGGTCTCGAAACCCTTGGCCAAGCGGGCCTCCCGAAGCCTCTGGGAGCGGTCGTCCATAAGAAAAATCCTGCGGCCGTCTGACGCTGTAGATAACCTACAAAATAGTTTGGCGCAATCGCTGTATCTAACATACAGTTCGCGCATGACGACAGCAGCCCACCCCTCCGCCACCCTCGCGAGCGCCGCCTACGCCGCCCTGCGCCACGGCGGCGCGCCGCCCGCCATCGCCCGCGTCCAGCTCGGCCTCGGCCGCAGCGTCGCCTTCAAGCTGGAGAAGATGTTCCAGGCCCGCCGGAGCGGGGGCTGCGACGCCATGCGCCCGCGCTTCGCCCGCCACGACCTGCACGTGAAGCAGGTGATGAGGGCCGGCGGCTTTCCGGTCCTGCCGGAGCGGCGGCGGTGACCAAGCCCGAGGACGCGGCGGCCGTCGTCGCGGGGGCGCTCGCCCGCCGGGAGGCGCCGGAGCGTGGTCAGTTCCTGCGCGAGCTGATGGCCCACGCCGCGGCCGGCCTCGTGGTCATCGAGGGCGACCGGGCCGCGGGCGAGGCCGTCTACCGCCTCGCTGACGCGGTGGTGGCGCGCGGCGGTCGCTGAACACCCCAACATCCAACGCGAGTATCGGCATGGGACGAGTCTTTGATCCGGCGCGGGCGACGCGCGAGCGGCTGCAGGTGCTGGAGCGCCGCGAGAAGGCGAGGGCGGAGGCGCGCGCCGTCGCAGACGGGGTGGCCGAGACCGTGGCCCTGTCGCGCGCCCGGGGCGGCGCCTTCTCGAAGGAGGGCGGCGCGCGGCCGGGCCGGGAGACGCCCTACCGCCGCCAGACAGGCCTGGAATGGCTGGCCCGCAAAGGGCGGCTGACGCCGCTGCAGGCGGCGGCCGGCGAGCGGTACGGCGACGCATACCGCCGCTGCGGGGCGGCGCCGTCCCTCGGTTCCACACTTGAGGTGCAGCCGGGCTCGACCGCGGGCTCGGGGCCGACGATCGGGATGGTGCTGAAGATGGCGGAGGGGCGCCGCCGCGCGGAGGCCACGCTCCACCACTACCGCCGCCAGCTGCTCGGCCAGGCCGACCTGATCGCGGCCTGCGATCTCTGCTGCGGCAAGGAGCTCACGCCGCGGGAGGCGGCCGGCGGAGACCGGGACGCGGCGCGGCTGGAAGCCGTGCTGAAGGTGGCGCTGGATATCCTGGCCGCAGGCCACGCCGGCTGAGGCGCTCAGCCCTCGGTGTCGATGGTCGCCTGCAGGGCTTCGCTGTAGCGCGGACCGGCGACGGTGTCGGGATTCACCAGCTCGTCGACCTTGGCCATCACGTCGGCCGAAAGGCGCACGCTCGCCGCCGCCGCGTTCTCGCGCATGTGGTCGGGACTGGTGGTGCCGGGGATCGGCACGATGATCTCGTCGCGCGCGAGCAGCCAGGCGAGGCAGAGCTGGGCCGGCGTGCAGCCGGCCTCGTCGGCCAGGGCCTCGAAGCGGTCCAGCAGGGCGAGGTTCTTCGCGAAGTTCTCGCCCTGGAAGCGCGGCATGTTCAGCCGCAGGTCGCCGGGCTCCAGCCGGGCGAGGTCACGGACGCCCCCGGCCAGGAAGCCGCGAGCCACCGGCGAGAAGGCGACGAAGGCGACGCCCAGCCTCCGGCAGGCGTCGAGGACCGCGATCTCCGGATTTCGGGTCCAGGGGGAGTACTCGGTCTGCAGGGCGGCGATGGGATGGACGGCGTGGGCGCGGCGCAGGGTCGGGGCCGAGACCTCGGAGAGGCCGATCGTTCGGATCTTACCCTCGCGGACGAGGTCGGCCAGCGCGCCGACGCTCTCCTCGATCGGCACGCGCCTGTCCCAGCGGTGCAGGTAGTAGAGGTCGATCACGTCCGTCTGGAGCCGGCGCAGGCTGTCCTCGCAGGTGGCCTTCAGCACCTCCGGCCGGCCGTTGATCTCGCGCCTGTCGCCGTTGGTCAGGCCGCATTTGGAGGCCAGGACGAAGTCGCCGCGGCGGGCCTTCAGGACCTCGCCCACGAGGGTCTCGTTATGGCCGAGACCATAGACGGCGGCGGTGTCGAGGAAGGTGTAGCCGGCGTCCAGCGCGCCCAGGAGCACGCGTTCGGCCTGCTCGCGCGGCGGGGGCGTGCCGTAGGCGTGGGACAGGCTCATGCAGCCGAGGCCGATGGCCGAAACCTCGAACGGACCGACGCGCCGGGTGTCCATGCCTTACCCCTCCTGATGCGAGCCCCGGGACAAACCGCGCCGGCCCGTGCGGGTCAAGGTGTGTCCTGCCACCGCCAGCCTGAGCCAGGGGCCAGGAACCAAGCTCCACCTAAGTAGTTCTTCCCCGGGTGGGAGATGCCGTGATCGCCGGAACGCGGACGTGCGCCTTCGGGTGCGCGCGCCGCCGGCTGCTCTGCGTTCCCGTCGTGGCGATGTCAGCGTGAGGGTGGGGTGATGAGCGTGGCCTATGCCGCCAAGCCGGTGATGCGGGCCGCCGTTCTGGCGGGTCCCGGGACGATCCGCATGGACGAGGTGGCGCTGCCGGAGCCCGGACCTGGGCAGGTCCGCGTGCGGCTCGAGGGCTGCGGCGTCTGCGCGTCCAACCTGACGCCCTGGGAAGGGCCGGAGTGGATGACCTTCCCCACCGAGCCCGGCGCGCTGGGCCATGAGGGCTGGGGCGTGATCGACGCGGTGGGCGAGGGGGTCGAGGGCCTGGCGTCCGGCGACCGCGTGGCGGCGCTGAGCCACAAGAGCTACGCCGAGTGGGACATCGCCGACGAGGGCGCGGTGGTGAAGCTGCCGGAGGCGCTGGCCGGCAAGCCGTTTCCGGGCGAGCCGCTCGGCTGCGCCATGAACATCTTCCGTCGGGCCGATATCCAGGCCGGCCAGACGGTGGCGATCGTCGGCATCGGCTTCCTGGGCGCGATCCTCACCCGCCTGGCGACCGACGCCGGCGCGCGGGTGATCGCCGTCTCGCGGCGGCCGTTCTCCCTCGACGTGGCGCGGGAATACGGCGCCGCCGAGGTCGTGCCCATGGACGACCACTGGAAGATCATCGAGAGCGTCCGCGAGCTGACCGGCGGGGTGTTCTGCGACCGGGTGATCGAGGCTGTGGGCAAGCAGTGGCCGCTGGACCTGGCCGCCGAGCTCACCAAGGAGCGCGGCAAGCTGGTCATCGCCGGCTATCACCAGGACGGCCCGCGGCAGGTGAACATGCAGCTCTGGAACTGGCGCGGCCTGGACGTGATCAACGCCCACGAACGCGACCCCGAAGTCTATGCCCAGGGAATCCGGGACGCGGTGGAGGCGGTGGCCTCGGGTCGGCTCGACCCCGCGTCGCTCTACACCCACAGCTATCCGCTGGAGCGGCTGGACGAGGCGCTGAACGCGACCCGGGACCGCCCCGACGGCTTCCTCAAGGCCTTGGTGACGTTCGGATGAGCGAGACCCTGGCGGAGAAGCCTGCGCGCAAGGCGCAGAGCGTGAAGCCGAAGGTGGGCTTCCTTGGCGTCGGCTGGATCGGCCGCCACCGCATGGAGGCCATCGCCGCCACGGGTGCGGTGGAGATCGCCGCCATCGCCGACCCATCGCCGGACATGGCCGCGGAGGCGGGCAAGCTCGCGCCGGAGGCCGCGCTCGTCGCCAATCTGGACGAGCTGCTGGCGAGCGGCGTCGACGGAGTGGTGATCGCCACGCCCTCGGCCCTGCACGCGGAGCAGTCGATCAAGGCCTTGGCCGCCGGCGCGGCCGTCTTCTGCCAGAAGCCTCTCGGGCGGACGGCCGCCGAGGTGGAGGCGGTGGTGGACGCCGCCCGCGTCGCCGACCGGCTGCTGGCGGTGGACCTGTCCTACCGTTTCACCGATGGCATGCGGCGCATCCGCGAGGTCGTCCAGGGAGGCGAGCTGGGGCGCGTCTACGCGGTCGACCTCGTGTTCCACAACGCCTACGGGCCCGACAAGGCGTGGTTCTACGATCCGCAGTTCTCGGGCGGCGGCTGCGTCATGGACCTGGGCGTGCACCTCGTAGACCTGGCGCTGTGGACGCTCGATTTCCCTGGCGTCGCGGAGGTCTCCAGCAAGCTGTTCGCCCAGGGAGAGCCCCTGGCGGAGCGTCCGGATCGGGTGGAAGACTATGCGGTCGCGACCGTCGAGCTGGACGGCGGCTGCGCGGTGCGGCTCGCCTGCTCCTGGCGGCTGCAGGCCGGCTGCGACGCGATCATCGAGGCGGCGTTCTACGGAACCGACGGCGGAGCCGCGCTGAGGAACGTCGGCGGCTCCTTCTACGACTTCACCGCCGAGCGCTTCCGCGGGACGGGACGCGAAACCCTGGCGTCGCCGCCGGACGCCTGGGGCGGCCGCGCCGCCGCGGACTGGGCGGAACGGCTCGCAGCCGGTCAGCGCTACGATCCGGCCGCCGAGCGGCTGGTGGACGCGGCGCGGGTGCTTGACCGCCTCTACGGCCGGTAGTCAGTCCGTCTCCGCGAGCGGGGCGCGGATGTCGCACCGCAGCCCTTCGGGCGCGAAGGTGAGATCCACCGCGCCGCCGAGGTCGCGCGCGAGCCCCTGCTGCAGGAGGCGCGAGCCGAAGCCCTGGCGGTTCGGCGGACGCACGGGCGGGCCGCCTTCCTCCGACCAGGTGAAATGGATCTCGTCCGGTTGGCCGTCGCGGCGGCCTGTCTCCCACCCGACGCGCACCTGTCCTGTGGTGTTCGACCAGGCGCCGTACTTGACCGCGTTGGTGGCGAGCTCGTGGACGGCCAGGGCGAAGGCGAGCGCCTGACTCGGACTGAGCCGCAATCCCCGGCCGGAGACCTGCAGGCGCTCGCGGGGATGGAAGGGCTGCATGACCTCGGCCATCACGTCGCGCAGGTCGGCGCTGTCCCACTGATGACGGGTGAGCACATCGTGGGCGCCGGAGAGCGCCATCAGGCGCCCCTCGAAGCTGTCGTGGAACTCGGCCAGGCTTTCCGCGCGGCGGACCGTCTGGGCGGCGATCGACTGGACGGCGGCGAGCGTGTTCTTCACCCGGTGGTTCAGTTCGTTGATCAGCAGGCGCTGGCGCTGCTCGGCGGCGGTCCGATCGGTCACGTCCATGTTCGTACCGACCATCCGCTGCGGCTTGCCGTCGGGGCCGTATAGGATCTTGGCCGCGCCCTCGATGTGGCGAAGCTGGCCGTCTGGACGGCGGATCCGGAAGCGGAACTCCACGTGGTCGCGGCGGGCGGCCACCGCCTGCCGCACCTGCGCCTGGATGGCGGCGAAATCCTCCGGCGCCACGAGCTCGCGCCAGCCTTCGATCCGGCCGTCGAAGGCGCCCGGTTCGAGGCCGAACAGCCGCTCCTCCTCCTCGGACCAGAGGACGCGGCCGCTGGAGATGTCCCAGTCGAAGATGCCGACGCCGTGGGCCCGGACGGCGAGGTCCAGGCGCTGCTCGCTCTCGCGCAGGGCGGCCTCGGCCTGCTTGCGCTCGGTGACGTCGTTGAGCGCCACGCCGATCCCGCCGCCGGCCATCGGGGCCACACGCAGCTCGACCGTGCGGCCCTGGCGGAGGGCCGAGGGGCTCTCGAAGGTGCTGGTGACCCGCTCCTCCATGGCGCGGCGGCAGTAGCGCTCAAAGGGCGTGCCCCGGCCCTGCGGAAACAGGTCCCACATGCTGCGGCCGATCACGTCGCCCCGCGAGATCCCGAAGTACTGTTCGGCGGCGCGGTTGAAGAGCACGTACCGCCAGTCGCGATCGAGGGCGTAGAAGGCGTCGCTGATGCTCTCCAGCACGCTCTCGAGGCGCGCATCGAGGTCGCCCGTGCCGGCGGCGGGGTCCTCCGGGCCGTCGGGGTCATTGTCGCGAGTCTCGGTCACGCACGCCGCCGGACTTGAACTGAAGTCACCGACACCCTCCGCCCCGCGGACGTGGGCGACAAGCGGAAAGGCGCAGCCTCAGGCGTGGCGGGCGAAGACCCGGGTCTTGCCGCCGGGCAGCAGCAGCAGGGTCTCATAGGCCTCCCGCTTGCCGTCCGGCCGCTCCATGCCCGGCGAGCCGAACGGCATGCCGGGGACGGTGAGCCCGAGCGCCTTGGGCTTCTCCTTGAGCAGCCGGGTGATGTCGGCGGGCGGGATGTGGCCGACGGCGACATAGCCCCCGATCTCGGAGACGTGGCAGGACGACAGCTCGTCCGGGACGCCGCGGCGGCGCCAGTAGGGGCTGACGTCATCGACCGTAACCACCTTCGGCTGGAAGCCGGCGCGCGCCATGGTGGCGATCCAGCCCTTGCAGCAGCCACAGGACGCCGTCTTGTAGACGGTGATGGCCGGGCCGGGCGCGGCGAGCGCCGGAGCGGCCGCGGCGGCGGCGCAGAAGGCCAGGAGGGCGCGGCGATGCAGCATGGGTCCACCTCGAACAATAAGCCGCCCCCATAGCACATCGCCGTGCGGCGAATTTGCGGTGGCGCAACCTGATCAGGCGGCGTTGCGGCCCCGACGCAGCCGGTCGAAGTCATCGACGATGGCCTCCAGCGGCGCTGCGGCGCTCTCCTGCGGTGTGGTGCGGCCCTCGAAGAGGATGGAGGTGAGCTCGTCGCGAGCGCGGCGCACCCGGCTCTTCACCGTGCCAACCGGACAGCCGGCGATCTGCGAGACCTCCTCGTAGCTCATGCCGCCGGCGCCCACGAGGATCAGGGCCTCGCGCTGGAAGTCCGGCAGCATGGCGAGCGCCCGGCGGACGTCCTCCAGCTCCACGGTCATCGAGGGGTCGTCGGGGGCCACCAGGGTACGCTCCATGGCCTCGGCGTCGTACTCGCCGCGCCAGCGCAGACGACGCTGGCCGGAGTAGAAGCGGTTGCGCAGGATGGTGGAGAGCCAGGCGCGGAGGTTGGTGCCCGGCTGGAACTGGTGGCGGCAGGAGAGCGCCTTCACCAGGGTTTCCTGGGCGAGGTCCTCGGCCTGGTCGGTGTCGTGGCACAGGGTGCGGGCGAAGGCCCGCATGAACGGCACGGCCTCCAGCAGCGCGGCCTCGAAGTCGTCGCGAACGCGATTCGGTCTCTGGCTCATCTGACCCCCCTTTCGGGGGGCGTAACGTCTCACGGCGGAGCTTGGTTCCTGGGTCGCGGATGTTCCCGTTTTGTGCTTGACTTCCGCGCGTTTTCAGGCATTATTCCGGCAGCATCCAGTCGTGCGTCCCGAGGCTTTGACCCGCGTCAAGGCGGTGGCTGCAAGCCGCGCCTAAGCCGGCAGCCTCTCCGGGAGGCCGTGGTGCGCGAATTCACCATCTATGCGCTCGATGAGAACGAGCAGGTGCGCGCGTCGCACGGCGTCGCGCTGCAGGACGGGGCGGCGGCGAAGGCGTTCGCCCGCGCCCTGCTGGCCGATCACGCGAAAGTCGAGGTCTGGAAAGGGCCGGTGCTGATGCTCCGGGCCGAGCGGAAAGCCGCGGCCTGAGACCTCGTCAGGCCTGGCCGGACCCCTGACCCGACGACTGCTGACGATCCTGGGCGATCTGGCCGCCGGCTTCGCTCTTGCCGCCCTTCACGTCGGCCTGCGGGGAAAGGTGGCCGTCCTTGGCGGCGCCGCCCTCGTGGAGGCGCTCGCCCCTGCGACCGCCCTGGTCCTGCGACTGCTGGTCGTGCTGCTGGCCTGAGGTGCTCATCCGGGGACTCCCTGGGTTTTGGCTCAGGGCCTCAACAGGCCCCGGCGGGCCCCGGTTCCGCGATCAGCCGGCCGGAACGGCGGGCTGCCGTCCGCGGTAGACGCGCACCGACTGCTGCCAGAGTTCGACCACGGCGGCGTGCGACAGCGCCGCCTCGGCGGCGGCCTTCGCCGCCTGGAGATCGGCGGCGCGGAGGTCCCGACCGAACAGGACCTCGCCCTGGGCGCTCAGGCCATAGAGCTTGTAGCTGAGCACGGCCTCAGCAGGCCGGCGGCGGCGCTTCCGCCCGCAGGCGGCGATGGGATTCCTCGAAAAGGAAGCGAGCCGTCTCGGCCAGGTCGGTCGGCAGGGCGGCCTGGCCCGTGCAGTCCGGGTGGGGACAGGGCAGGGCGGTGACCTCCGGCAGGGCGTGGAGGGGCGCCTCCACGGGGCGGCCGCAGTCCCGGCAGCAGACCTCGACGATCCAGTCGGACGACATCGTTCGCTCAACCCCTCGGTGTTCGCACGCAACCTGACCGGGCGGCGGTGAAGAATGGATGAAGCTGTGCGGTGAACGCCGCGCTAGCCAAGGAGCACACATGGACAATCCCCCCGCCGCGCCGGCCACCGATTACGATCCGGAGCTGGCCCGGCAGATCTGCGACCGGCTGGTTTCGGGCGAACTCTGGCGGGACATCCGCAAGACGGAGGGGATGCCCTCCGACGGCGACTACTGGGCCTGGCGGCGGGCGCGTCCGGCGTTCGAGGCGGCGGTGCGCGACGCCCTGCGGGCGGCGGCGGAGGCCCGCTTCGAGCAGGCGCTCGAGGTGGCGATGTCCTCGGCGTCCGACACCCTGCAGGCCGACAAGCTGAAGGTGTCCACCCTGCTGCACCACGCCGAGCGGATGGACCCCGAGCGCTTCGGGCCGCCGAGCGCCCGCCGAAAGGAGGGGCCGGGCGACGCCGGCGGCCATATCCAGACCCTGGTGGTCCGCCATTTCGAGCGCGCCCTCACCGAGGATGGCGCTTCCTACATCCGCGCCATCGACAGCATCCAGCAGGTCGAGCGATGACGGCCGCGACGACGGGCGGCCCGGTCGTCAACATCTGCGATCGCTGGGTCCCGCGGGACTACCAGCAGGACCTCTGGGAGCACCTCATGAGGGGCGGCAAGCGGGCCGACGTGGTCGCCCACCGCCGCTGGGGCAAGGACGAGGTGGCCCTGAACTGGGCGGCCGCGGCGGCGACCCTGAAACAGGGCGTCTACTGGCACCTGCTCCCGGAGGCGGCGCAGGCGCGCAAGGCGATCTGGGATGCGGTGAACCCCCATACGGGGCGGCGGCGCATCGACGAGGCGTTTCCGCGGCAAGCCCGCCATGGGCGCTGGGAGCGGGAGATGAAGATCGAGCTGACCAACGGCTCGGTGTGGCAGCTCGCGGGCTCCGACAACTACAACTCGCTGGTCGGGGCGCCGCCGGTGGGCGTGGTGTTCTCCGAGTGGGCGCTCTCCAAGCCGGACGCCTGGAGCTATGTGCGCCCGATCCTGGCGGAGAACGGCGGCTGGGCGCTGTTCCTCTGGACGCCGCGCGGCCCGGGTCACGCGACGCGGGCGTTCGAGAGCCGCCGCCAGCGTCCGGAGGAATGGTTCACCCTGCAGGCGCGGGCGGACCAGACCGGCGTGTTCACGCCCGAGCAACTGGCGCGCGAGCGGGCGGAGCTGATCGCCGAGCTGGGCTCGGAGGAGGAGGGGGAAGCGCGCTTCGCCTCGGAGTACCTGGTCGACTTCAACGCCGCCACGCCGGGCGCCTACTACGCGAGCCTGCTGGAGGCGGCGCGGCGGGAGGGCCGCATCGGCCGCGTGCCCTACGACCCCGCCCTGAAGGTCGACACGGCCTGGGATCTCGGCATCGACGACTACACCGCCATCTGGTTCTTCCAGCAGGTCGGCCGCGAAGTGCGGGCCATCGACTACTTCGAGACCTCGGGAGAGGGCCTCCAGGAGGTGGTCCGCAAGGCGATCGCGTCAAAGCCCTATGTCTACGGCACCCATCACCTGCCGCACGACGTAATGGTGCGCGAGCTCGGAGCGGCGGGCCGGAGCCGGTACGAGACCCTGTGGGGCCTCGGCGTGTCGCCGATCTCGGTGGGCGCGGCCATGGACCCGGAGGAGCGGATCAACGCCGGCCGGAGCCTGATCCCGATCACCTGGTTCGACGGCGAGAAGTGCGCCGTCGGGCTCGACCGGCTGCGGGCCTATCGCAAGCGCTGGAGCCGGGCCACGCGCAGCTACTCCGGGCCGCTCCATGACGCCGCGAGCCACGGGGCCGACGCGTTCGGTGAGTTCGCGGCCAACAGGTCCGGCGGCAGGGCGGCGAGCCGGCCGCGCCTGCGCGGATCGGGCGAGCCGCTGAGCTGGATGGGGTGAGGTCCGGTCGCGGCGAGGCGGGCGGCGGCCCCACGGCCGGGGGCGCCTGCGACGAACGGCTCCTGCCCGGCCACATTGCCAAGAGGCGCGCCTTGGTGTGAGGTCGCGCCTCTTTGCCGGAGTGAGCTTGGCGTGACCGGGTCCCAAGACGCCGTCGCCGACGCCTGGACGGACGTCGCCGGCGCCGCCCTGCTGAAGGCCATGTTCCAGGCCGCCGACGTCATGGCCGGCGTCTTCGAGCTGCTGGACGGCGACTACCGCTATGTCATCGCCAATGCCGCGACGGCGGCGTTCTACGGACTGCCGCCGGACGGGCTCAACGGCCGGAAAGGCCGTGAGCTGGGGCTGACCGAAGCGCAGGTCCGCCTGAGGCTGGCGACGCTCCGACGCTGCTGGGACACCGGGCGCACGCTCACCCGCGAATACCAGTTCGGCCTGCCGGGGGGGCGGCCGGGCTGGTTCCTCGGCACCTTCTCGCCGATCCCGGGCCCGACGCCGCGGGTCTCGTTCGTGCTGATCGACGTCACGGCGCGCCACGAGGCGCAACGGGATGCGGAGCGGCAGGGGGCGCGCCTGCAACTGGCCCTCAGCGCGGCGGGCCTCGGGTTGTGGGAGTTCGACCTGCAGCGCGACGTCATCAGCTGGGACCAGCGGACCCGCGAGCTGTTCGGCGTAGAGGCCGACGCGCCCATCGACTACGCGGCCTATGCCGCTCGCCTGCTGGAGGACGAGCGGCCGATGATGCGGGCCGCGTACGAAGGGGCCATCCGTGGCGAGAACGGCGGCCGCTATGTCACCGAGCATCGGACCACGGCGCGCGACGGTACGCAGCGATGGGTGCGCGGATCGGGCCAGGTGCTGTTCGGACAGGACGGCGTGGCGAGCCACGTGCTGGGCACCGTGCAGGACATCACCGAGGAGGTGCAGGCCCGGGACCGGCAGGCGCTGATGATGGCCGAGCTGAACCACCGGGTGAAGAACAACCTCGCGACCGTGCAGTCCATGGCCGCGCAGACGGCGCGCCACGCCACGGACCTGAAGGCCTTCACGGAGGATTTCGAGGGGAGGCTGGTGGCGCTGGCGCGCACCCACGACGTCCTCACCCATAACGCCTGGGTCGGGGCGGAGCTCTCGGTGCTGGTGGCGCGCGAGCTCGAAGCGTTCCGGGGACGGGTGCGCACGTCCGGCCCGGAGGTGCGGCTCACAGCCGGCCAGGCGCTCGCGGTCGGACTGATGCTGCACGAGCTGGCCACGAATGCGGCGAAGTACGGCGCGCTCACCACGACCGACGGGCGCATCGACGTGGCCTGGTCCCTGGTCAGGGGTGAACTGGCGCTGACCTGGACGGAGAGCGGCGGGCCGCTCGTCTCACCGCCCGTCCATGCGGGGTTCGGGACCCGGCTGATCGGCGGCCTGACGCGCAGCGACCTGCAGGGTCGGACCGAGACGGTCTGGCGGCCCGAGGGGCTGCAGTTCGAACTGAGAGCGCCGCTCGGCTAGACGCGGACGTCCACGAAGCGGCCGACGGCGGAGCCGGTGAGCTGACGCGGTGCAGACTTCGGCTGCTCGCGCTCGAGGGCCTTGGCGGCTTGCTCGTCGCGGTCGAGCATGACCGGCCGGACCGGAGGGACCGGGAAGAAGGTCACGGGCTGGACGTTCAGCGACATGGCAGAGACGATAGCCCCGCCCAGCTTAACTCCTCGTTACCGGATGCAACCGGCGAACGCCGCTCCGCATTTGAGGCGCCGGACACACGAGGAGAATTCAAATGAGTGGCGTAGGACTGATCATGGCGATCATCATCGGCATCCTGGCCGGTTGGATCGCCGAAAAGGTGATGCGGCGCAATCACGGCATCCTGATGAACCTGATCGTGGGCGTCGTCGGCGCGTTCCTGGGCTCGTTCATCGCGGGCATGCTGGACATCGAGTTCGGCGGCATCCTGGGCAGCCTCCTGGTAGCCACGGCCGGCGCCATCGTGCTTCTGTTCCTGCTCGGCCTGTTCACCGGCCGCAGGCGTGCGCTGCACTAGAACAATCTCCGCTTCTTAGAAGGAAGCGGAGCGATTGAGGTATACGGCGCGTTTACCATGAGTAGACGCGCCGATACCTTTTGGTAAACGGCGCGCCTTCGGGGAATAATTGACGCGATAACGATATTTGTTCGCGAACGCATAATCATAACAGCGGTATCTGACCTGCGACTTTTGAACGCGGGGCCCGCATGAACATCGGATCTCCCCAGGCGCAGGGCGCCCGGGACGCCGTCATTACAGCGATCGAGGCCCTCCGGGCCCGGTCACAAAAGCCGGAGAAGGCCCAGACGTCCGCTTCGGCGAAGCCCACGGCGGCGCCTGCCGCGCTCGTCCCGGCGAACAGCCCCCTCGCGCCGGCCACCGTCCAGGCGTTGCTCGCGGAGGCCGGGAAGGCCGCCGCCGCCGTGGTCGAACAGATCCGGGACAAGGCCGGCGAGGACGCAAAGCCCCCGCCGCCTCCTGTCCCGCAGCCGCCTGCCGCGCCCGCCGCGCAGGGGCAGGCCGCGAGGTCGTCCGGGGAAGAGCCGGGCAAGGACGGCAAGGACAGGTCGAACACCTTCGCCCCCTCTGCGCCGCCCAGCAACGACAACGACGATCCCGATGGCGAGCGGTTCCCCGGCGCGCTGCTCTCGCTGCTGCTGAAGGTCCAGGAGGCGGCCGGGGAGGCTGCGGCCCACGATCCCAAGAGCCCGCTCGGCGAAGTGTTCCACGCCCTGCTGCACCTGGGTCAGGGCCAGGGCGGTCACGGTCACGGTCACGGCCACGGTCATGGAAACGGCAGCGGCCACGGCCACGGGAACGGCAATGGCAACGGTCACGGCCATACCCCGCCGCCGCCGCCGCCTCCGCCGCCTCCTCCGCCTCCTCCGCCGCCTCCACCTCCGCCACCTCCGCCATCTCCGCCGCCGCCGCCGCCGCCGCCGCCTGCGCCGGCTCCGCCGCCGATCCCAAAGGCCGTGCGAGACCCGCCGAAGCTGCTGGAGTTCGTGCGGGAGCGGCTGCATGAGCGGCCGCAGCCGGTGTACCCGACCCTACCGTTCTCGAAGCGGCAGGCGGCTGCGGCGGCGCGTGCGACCGAGACCTTCCAGGTCGCACGCTCGAGCAACCTGCAGCTCACCGCCGCGCGCTCCGTCTACCGGAACGCCACGGCCCTGCCGCTCATCCAGATGGTTCAGCTGCAGAGCAGCCAGTTCCAGTCGAGCTTCTCGGCCTCGGCCTACCGGTCGCGGTTCTCGCTGCTCGGCGGCGGCCGCATCGTCTAGCACCCCACTACCGGCCGTCTCCCCTGGCCCCGTCGCGGACCCCCGCGGCGGGGCCTTTGCTTTTCCGGCCGCAGACGAAGCGAAAGCGTGGAACTTCGGCGGCGCGTCGCGGCTTGAACCGCCGATCGTGACCGGCAGCGCCAGCCGCCTGGCGCGGCGGTGACGAAACGACACGCTTCGGAGACGCAGATGACGAACATTGACCCGATGGGCGCGGGCCCCGTGGATGCTGGCGAGGGCTCGACGGGCTCCGCCAAGGAGAAGATGGGCCAGGCGACCCAGAAGATGCGCGACGAGGCCGCGCACTTCGCGAGCCAGGCGCAGCAGAAGGCGGCCGGCGAGATCGAACGCCGCAAGGCGACGGCGAGCCAGACGCTCGGCCAGTTCGCGACCGCGATCCGGAAGGCGGGCGACGAACTCGCCGAGGGCGACCAGTCGGTCGCGGGGCGGTTCGTCGGCCAGGCGGCCGACGGGCTGGAGAACTTCGCCCGCACGCTGTCGGAACGGCGGCCGGAAGAGCTGCTGGACAGCGTGCGCGACTTCAGCCGCCGCAATCCGACGGCGTTCGTGGCCGGGGCGGTGCTTGCCGGCCTGGCGATCGGCCGTTTCCTGCGCAGCTCCGAGCAGGCGCCGACGGTGGGCGAGAGCCGCAGCTTCGCGACGACCGAAAGCGCGGTGTTCACCGGCGTAGGCGAGGACGGCGGCGGCCTGGGCGCCCTGGAGACGCAGGTCTCCGGTGACATCGCCGGCGTGGCCGGCCCGACGGACACCTTCGGCTCGGATCTGAGCGATGGCGAAGGCGACGACGTCAACCCGGGCGGCGAGATCGACCGCTCGCGGTTCGGTCCGGGGGCCTAGCCCATGGACATGTCACCGCGTGACGACGCGCGCACCATACCCGAACTGGTCTCCGCCCTGACGGGCGACCTGGCCAACCTGGTGCGCAAGGAATCCGAACTCGTCCGGACCGAGGTGGGCGAGAAGCTCTCCCATGCCGGAAAGGCGGGCGGGAAGCTGGCCATGGGCGCAGTCCTGCTGCTCGGGGCCGTGATGGTGCTCCTGCAGGCGCTGGTGATCCTCCTGTCGAAGGTGATGGATCCCTTCTGGGCGTCGTTGATCGTCGGCGTTCTGGTGGGCGTCGGCGGGCTGCTGATCGTGAAGGCGGCCGTGGCGATGATGAAGCCCGAGAACATGGGACCCAACCGCGCCGCGCGGCAGCTGAAGCAGGACGCCCAGATCGTGAGGAAGACCTAGATGACGACGCAAAAGTCCGCCGCGGACGTGGAGCGCGAGGTCGAGGCCTCCCGTGAAGAGCTGGAGCGCACCGTCGAGGCGCTCAAGGACAAGATGACCCCTGGCGAGCTGTTCAACGAGGCCAGCCGCGCCATGGGCGGAGCCGGAAACAGGATGATGATGAAGGTAGTGGATCAGGCGAAGGAAAACCCAGTCCCGGTGGCGCTGATCGGGCTGGGCCTGGCGTGGCTCATGGCGAGCCAGTCCAAGAAGTCCCACGGCTACGCCGGCGCCTATGGCGCAGGGTACGGCGTGGACTACTACGACGACGCCAGCCATGGCGCGTCGGTGAAGGACAAGGTGACGGACAGGGCCCACGCCGTGGCCGACAAGGCTTCGGGCGTGGTCGCTTCGGCCAAGGACCGGCTGAGCCACACGGCGGCGGGCGCGCGCGAGCACACCCGCTCGGCGATGGACGGCGTGTCGTCGGCGGCCGGCCAGGTGCGCGAACGCGCAAGCCAGATGGGTCACCGGGTGAAGCAGCAGGCGACCGACACGTTCGAGTCCGAACCGCTGCTGCTCGGCGCGCTCGGCCTGGCGGTCGGCCTCGCGATCGGCGCGGCCCTGCCGGCGACGGCGGCCGAGAGCCGCTACATGGGTCCCGCCCGCGACAAGCTGATGGGCAAGGGCAAGGACCTCGCCCGCGACCAGATCGACACCGCCAAGGGTGTCGCCCAGGCGGCCTATGGCCGGGTGAAGGAGGAGCTGCAGCGGCCGGAAACCGAAGGTGACCTGCCGACCCGCGTGGGCGAAGCGGCCCGGGCGGGCGCCCAGGCTGTGCGGGAAGGCCTGCACGACCAGGCCGCAAACGGCGCCGGCACGACGCACTAGGGGTTGGCGACGGCCGGCAAGGTCCGGCCGTCGCTACCTTTGGTCGGACTTGCCGGATTCAGCTCAACCTCAAATCGAGCGCCTGCAATCGCGAATGAGTTGCGAAACTTAGGGGGCAAAGTAAACTTTCCGGGATGGACGCGCTGGAACAGCACCTGTTCGCCCTGGAGTTGATCGTCACCTCGCGCCTGGCGATGGATACTCCCGAGACGCGGCGGCAGCTGGCGTCGGCGATCGCCGACGCTCCGGCCGACTGTGGTCCGATCGAGGCGGCGATCCGCCGCCGGGCCCTGGCGATCGTGCGCAGCGCGGACGGTCCGGACGTGGTCTGAGGGCCGGAGGAGGCCGAGGTGGCCACCTACTTCACCAGCGACGCCCACTTCGGGGACCACCGGGTCCTGAACCTCTATCCCCGGCCGTTCCCGACGGTGGCGGAAATGGACGCGGAGCTGATCCGGCGTTGGAACACGGTGGTCACCGCCGACGACGAAGTCTGGCACCTGGGCGACTTCGCGCGAACCGCCCGTCGGGCGAACGAGGTGCTGGCGCAGCTGAGCGGCCGCAAGCACCTGGTCACCGGCAACAACGATCCCGACGACGTGGGCGGCGGTTGGGCGCGCGTGGCGCCCTACGCCGAGATCGAGCGGGAGGGCCGTTTCCTCGTGCTCTGCCACTATCCGTTCCGTAGCTGGAACCGGCAGCACAAGGGCGCCCTGAACCTCCACGGACACAGCCACGGGCGAATGAAGGAGCTCGCGCGGCAGTTCGACGTGGGGGTGGACGTGTGGGATTACCGCCCGGTGTCGCTCGCCACGCTGCTGGCAAGCCGCAAGGGCTAGAGGAGCCGTCCCTGGCCGCCGGAGGACGGCAGCACGGGACCGGGGTCCGGCAGCCGGACATGGAAGGCCGCGCCGGTGGACCGTTCGATCTCCAAGGTCCCGCCGATCTGCTGCACGAGGGAGCGAACCAGCCGCATGCCCAGGCCGTCGCCGGAAAGGTCGCCTGGAAGGCCCTGGCCGGTGTCGCTCACCGAAAGCACCAGACCGGAGGCGATCCGCTCCAGGCGCACGGCGATTTCGCCCGAGCCACGCTCGGGGTAGGCGTGCTTGGCGGCGTTGGTGACGAGCTCGTTGACCACCACCCCCAGGGCCACGGCCCGGTCGAGGGACATGACCACCGGCTCGGCCTGAACCGTGATCCGCACCCGCTCGTCGTCGAGCAGGGATTCCGACAGGCGGCGGCAGAGATCGGTCAGATAGGCGCCGAAGTCGACATCGTCCTTGCGGCTCGAGCGGTAGAGGCGGGCGTGGACGTCGGCGATCGCCTGGATCCGGTCCACCGCCTTCTGCAACTGGGCGCGGACGTCCGGGGCGCTGCCGCGCGCCTGCAGGCCGAGCATCGAGGAGATCAGGGCGAGGTTGTTCTTCACTCGGTGGTTGAGTTCGTCGAACAGCTCCGACTGCCGCGCGTCGGCGGTCTTGCGGTCGGTGATCTCCATCACGAACTGGGCGAGCTGGTCGGGGGCCACGCGGCTCAGGTGGATCTCGAACCAGCGACGGCTGCCCGGTGCATGGTACTCGAAGGTGAGCGGGTCCCCCTTCAGCGCCCGGTCGCAGGCGCCGAGCCACGCCGCCGGCGCGTTGCGGACCACTTCACTGCCGCGCCGACCGATCACCGAGGCGTCCGTGCCGAGCATGCGCAGGATGGCCGGGTTCGCCTCGGCGATCACATAGTCGACCAGGGTCCCTTCGGCGTCGCGCACCGCGTGGACCAGAGCGAAGCCCTCGGAGATGGCGTCGAACAGCGTGCGGTAGCGGAGCTCGCGCTCGGCGAGCCGTTCGTGGCTGGCGCGCTGGCGGTGGAGCAGGGCGCGCAGGTGCGCGCCGCCGTAGGCCATGAAGCCCCCCGAGAAGGCGAAGAGGAGCAGGTTCACCACCTCGGTCGCTGTGAGCGCGCTGTCGCCTGCGCCGGGCAGGAAGACACGCCAACCCAGCAAGCCGCTGGTCACGAGGGCGGTGGTCGCCGCCGGCCATCCGCCGGCGAGTCCGGCGGCCAGGATCACCGGGTAGTAGAGATTGAACGGCAGCAGGTCGGGGACGCGCTGGCCGAGCCAGAGGCGGCACAGGGTGGCGGCGGCGACGAGCCCGAGGGCGAAGAGCTGCGCCAGTCCCGCCTGCACGAGCTGACCACGCCCCTCCGACCGCACGGGTGTCGCGTCCTCCATGGAGCCCCACGCTATTCACAATGCTCGCCCGACAGGCATGGCGCCGATTTCCGCGTTTGGCGACCCACGAATTCTGGGGAATGACAGTTATCAAGCGAAGGAAAGCGTCGGGAGAGTTCGATGAGGGGCGACGTCTGCTCGCAAGTACGGCGGAGGTCGGCGCCCTTTGCTACCGCAGATAGCGCAACGTCCGGCGGCTTTGCCTGTCGTGATCTGCGGAAGCACGCCGGGACGCGCCGCAAGACGGGATGGAGTCCTGCCACGCTGGGTGGCGGTGAGCCTGGGCGGCGCGCCGATCCCGCGTTCCGAGCCGAGGCCGCCAGAGCCGGACACTTTCGCGTCGAAGGGGAACGGCGCGGGTCCCGGCGGGTTGTGGCGGCGACAAGCCCGAACCTCAAAGGAGACCCGCGATGGACGCGACCCACGAACGCGCCGTGAAGGTGCTGAACAGCCTCATCGAGACCACCCTCGACAGCGCCAACGGCTACGAGGAAGCCGCCGAGAACATCCCCGACGGTCAGCTGAAGACGTTGTTCGCGGAGCGCTCGCGCCGCCGAATGGACCTGTCGCGCCAGCTGCAGGAGGAGGTCCGCACCTTCGGCGGCACGCCGGAGCACGACCAGTCGATGCTGGGCAAGGCGCACAACAAGTTCGTCGACATCAAGAACGCCGTCATGGGCGGCGCGAGCGAAAAGGCGGTCATCGACGAGGTCGAGCGCGGTGAGGACTTCATCAAGGGCAAGTTCGAGCAGGCGATGCGCGACGACGACCTGCCGGCGAATGCGCGGAGCGTGGTGAGCCAGGCCTATGAGTCCATCCGCGCCGACCACGACCAGATCAGCGCCCTGAAGCACTCCATGCACTAGGCCCATCGGGTGGGGCGGCGGATGGCCCGCCGCCCCTTGCGCTGCGCGCCAACCCCGGCCTTTTAAGGTCCGACCAACGGCCGGAGGCGCGAGCATGGACGAAGCGGGACGGATTCTGGCCCTGGAGGCCCAGCTCGCAGACACCCAGCGCAGCCTGACGGCGCACGACTTCCTGCTGCGGGCCCTGCTCACGCATCTGGCCCTGTCTGACGCCGACGCTTTCCAGGGCCTGGTCGGCGGGTTCGCCCGGTCAGGCTTCTATGGCGAGCGCGCGGCCGGCGGTCTCACGGGGGAGGTGGGCCACGAACTCACGGACATCCTGGAAGAGGTGGCGGCGCGGGTGGCCGCCCGGAGGTAGGGCCGATGCGACCACTGATCGTGCTGATCGTCACCCTGGCGGCGCTGGCGCTCACCGCGATCGTCTGGGTGGTCAGCGACGGACGGGCGTTCGTGTTCATCCTGCCGCTGCTCTTCGGCCTCCCGTTCCTTTGGCGGCGGCGCGGCTGATCAAATCTGACTGTTACGTAGAAATCCCAGGAACGGGGGCAGTCGCCTGGCGTTGGCCGAGAAAGGCAGGGATTCCCGTCATGATCGACCTGAACACCGCGACCGCGGAAGAGCTCGCGACGTTGCCGAGCGTCAGCCTCTCGGCGGCCTACGACCTGATCCTGTTCCGGCCCTATCTGAGCTGGGAGGAGGTCGAGTACGCCCCCGGCTTCGGCCCGGAACGCGTGGAGGAGATCCGCGCCGCCCAGGCCACGCTGGGGCCGCCGCCCTCGCGGCCGTGCCTGGTCGAGCGCGACCGTCACGATCTGCAGGCCTAGACGCCCCTCACCAGTTGCAGCGGTTGTCGATCCAGAGGGTCATGGAGCCTACCGCCTGGCCGGCGTCGTGCTGCGTCATGCACGCTACGAACGCGGTCTGAAAGCGGGAGAAGCCGGGCGCGCCGCCCGTGAGCATCAGGCGCGTCGTGGCGGTCTCGCCGGCCGCGAGCGCGCAGCTGCGGGCCGTGGCCACGAGCGCGGCGGGCACGGGCCCGGCGGCCCGGAACTCGCCGACCAGCTCGCCGCGGCTTTCGGCGACGGCATATCGCTGCCTGGGCTGGAGGAAGGTGAGCAAGCGCCGGCGCTGCGGGGTGAGGCACTGCTCGGTGGTGAGGCTACCCGACCACAGACTGTCGGCCGGGCCCGCGAAGCCCACATTGACCTTGGGCGTCGGCTGGTAGGTCGCCTCGGCCGCCTCCGCCGCCGTTGCGGCCGCAAGCGCCATGAGAGCTCCAGCGCCCAAGCCCCAGAAACGCATCGGAATTTCCCCTTCCCTGCGCGGAAGGCGCCAGAGCTTGGCCGTAGAGTCAACGGATTCTTAAGGCTCTAAGGTTAACCGCGAGCGTTTATGTTCGTCGTTTGTTCTTGACATTCGCGCGCGTTTTTGCGAGAGTTTTGTCAGCGTTGCCGGTTGCGCCGAGAGTCGAGATGCCCGCTGAGGCCGTGCGGCCATGCGGACTCTATGTGCTGCCGGCCACCCCAACCCAGTCGGACCTGGAGATCGGATACGCCACGCGCGGCGCCCAGCTCGTCGCCTGCGACGCCGCGCGCCGGCTTGCGGTGCAGACCCACGCGGCCGAGCACGCCCTGGAAGACAGTCGCCGGCCCGCCGAGCGGCGGCGCTAGGGGAGGCGGGCGGCGCGCTCGGTCGCGGCGAGTCGGGCCAGGTACGCGCCGACGTCGCGAGGCCAGGCGGAAATCAGGTCGTCGAAGCGGGGATCATCGCGGGCGTAAAGGGCGCGCGCCGCCTCTTCGAAGCCGGGCAAGTCGCCGGCGAGCGTCGCCATCACCTTGTAGAGCGCCTCCTGGGCGCGGCGGGCGCGGTCGGCTCCTTCGCCCGCCCGCCGGGCATCCTCCACGAGCCGCCGCAAGGCGGCAGACGCGCCGCCCGGCTGGCTCGAGAGCCAGTCCCAATGGCGCGGCAGCAGGGTGACTTCGCGTGCGACCACGCCCAACCTGGGACGGCCCCGGCCGGAGCGGACAGGCTCTGCCTCCGGAGCCGGAGCGCCCGCAAAGGCCGGCTCGGGGCTGAAGGGGTCGAGTTCGACCTGGCGCCCTGAGGCGTCCTCGAAGACCAGTATGTTCGCAGCGCCGCGGGCCTGCGCCTCGCGGGCAACCCGCGCGACGTCAGCGCCGGTCCCGGCGGCGAGCTGTCGGCCATCGGCAAAGGCCGTGTAGATCGGCGAAGACATGCGCCGTCTTCAGCCATGGCGGGGGGATCGTCAATATCACCCGGGTAGTATGCGAGCGCGCACGAAAGCAGCGGGCGCCGAAGCGCCCGCTGCCGGGTCTCTCTCGATGAGAAGAGAAGTGGTGCCGCCGGGCAGGATTGAACTGCCGACCTCAGCCTTACCACAGCGCCTGTATAGTTGCGGCCGAGTTCTATAAAGCGCGAAAAAATGCGCAATTACCGCAAGGTCACTAGACTTCCGTCATCTCTTTCGTACGCTGCGGTGCGACGCAATTTCCGGCCCGGTGCTTATCATATGCTTTCCGAAGATGCTGCAGCAATCGTGATATCTGGTCGGCGCGGCTCCCGGCGGCGCCTGACGAAGAAGCGGGTGGAGCGGGCCCCGGTTCCGGCAAAGCCCGGGTTCATCTGGGATGCCGAGCCGGTGGGTTTCGGCCTCAAGCTCACGCCTAACGGAGCCCGGATCTACGTGCTCCAGTACCGGTTCGAGGGGCGCAGCCGGCGATACGTCATCGGCAACCACGGCTCACCGTGGACCGTGGAGACGGCACGCCAGGAGGCGCTCCGTCTTCTTGGGCGGATCCAGGCGGGGCACGACCCCCAGAAGGAGAAGACCGGCGCCCGCCGCGACATGAGCGTGTCCGAGCTCTGCGACCTCTACCTCTCAGAGGGCCTGCGGGCCGCCAAGCCGCTCTCGGTCCAGTCGGCCGAGACCGACATCCGCAACCACATCAAGCCGATCCTCGGCGCACGGCTGGCCGCTTCGATCACGTCCGAGGACGTCGAGCGCATGATGTTTGCGATCGCCGAGGGCCGGACCAAGCTGCGACGGCGCACAGGCCGCCGGCGCGGGCTTTCCCGCGTCCGCGGCGGGAAGGGCGCTGCGAACTCTGCCGTGGCCGTGCTCTCGGCCGCCCTGACGTTCGGGATTCGTCGGGGGGTGCGGCCGGACAACCCGGCGCTCGGAATCCGCAAGTTCCCAGAGAAGAAGATGGACCGGTTCCTGTCGCCTGCCGAGCTGGCGCGGCTCGGCGAGGTGCTGGCCGCGGCCGAAGCCCTCGGGGTGGAGAGCCCCTACGCCATCGCAGCCTTGCGGCTGCTGATCCTGACGGGTTGTCGAAAGAACGAGATCGTCAAGGCGGAGCGGACCTGGGTCGACATGACCCACAGGTGTCTTCGGCTTCCCGACAGCAAGACCGGCGCGAAGGTGGTCCATCTGGGAGAGGCGGCCATGGAGGTGATCAGGAGCGTGCCTCCGCTCGAGGGCAACCCGTACCTGCTGCCGGGGCGCGGCGCGGCTGTGCCGATCGCAGATCTCCAGTCGAGCTGGGAACGGATCAGGGCGGCGGCGGGCCTGAAGGACGTCCGGATCCACGACCTGCGGCACGCATTCGCCAGCTTCGGTGCGGCCACAGGGGAGAGCCTCCTGGTTATCGGGGCGCTGCTCGGCCACAGGGTCGCCACGACCACCGAGCGATACACCCACCTGGCCGACACTCCGCTCAGGGGGGCGGCCGACCGCATCTCCGGCGAGGTGGCCCGTCTAATGGGGCTATCGCTCCCGGCCGAGCGCGCAACGCTGCTGCGCTGCGCAACCCCTGCGGAGCCACCGCCGGGCGCACAGGGCGTGCTCGGCGAGGTGATCCAGACGCGCTGGCTCGACACGCCCGCGGCGGCGGCCCTCCTGGGGAATACGATCGGCACTCTCCAGACCTGGCGATGGATGGGCGTCGGTCCTCCCTTCCGCCGGATCGGCCGGCGGATCGTATATGCTCTGGGAGACCTGGACGCTTGGCGCCGTGAGCACGGCCAGGCCTCGTCCACCCTGGGGGCAAGCACGGCGAATGTCGTCCGCCTGACCGATCACCCGGCACGGCGCAATCGCCCATCAGCCGCGAGTTGAAGCGACCGGCGGAGCTGCAGATAGTGCGAAAGGTGCGACATCGACGGATGGCAAGATAGAAGGGCGCGGGACCTGAAGGTCCTTGGCGCCTGTGGGTGTTGGGGAATTTCCGGGACCCGGCGGGGCGCCAGGGTCCCGCGTCGGACGAAAACACCAGCAACATCAACCGAGATCGCGGGACCATCCCTTGAAACACCGCTTCGTTCACGAAGGGGAAGGGGCTTTCGCGACACGCCGAGCCAAGGCCGGCCGGCGGGAGCGGGTCAAGGCTGCGCAGCGGCAGCTGCGCACCGCGCAGCGGCGGCGAAGCCGGCCTTTACGCGCTCGAAGAGCCGGCCGGCACGCTCGCGCGGCGAGCGAAAACCGCGGCGATCGGGGAGGGGGCGCCTGACCCGCAGGGGCTCATAGACCGGCGCAGCCGCGGCTCCTGGCCGACGCCCCGGTTTGCAGATGGATCTCTCGCCTGACGCCTGGGGTGTCTGCTCCTGGACCACGGGGCAGCTCATCGCGTCGACTTGGCGGGGTTGCTGGCGGATCAGGACGAACTAGGCGTCACCGTCTTTCGCCACCTCGTCGACCTCGTCCTGCGTCGCGCCGCGCGGCTGTTTCGGCTGACGCATCAGAAGGTAGACGACGGCTGTCATCACAAGGATGCCGGCCGCTACAGCTAAGAACGCCAAAACTGACTCCCCCCGGTTCGACACCCCTGCTAGCCGCAGGTGAGTTACAAATGCGTTGCCTACGGATGGTCTTCGGGCGCGCCGTAACCCTTCGTTGCGATTCCTGTGCGACTCGGGGGCTCTGATGAGAGGCTCCCGACTTGCGTAGTTTTGGCTTTACCGGTGCGGCCGCGGTGCTCGCCGTCGCCACGTCCGCCCAGGCGGGCGGTTTCCAGGTCCCCGAGCTTTCGATCCGCGCCCTGGGCATGTCCAACGCCGGCGCGGCCGCGCTGGCGGGCGCCGACGCCCTGGCTTCGAACCCCGCGGCGATCGCCCGCTCTGGCCGAGAAGGCGTGGCAGGCCTGGCCTTCCGCCAGACCTCCCTCGTCCTCGCGGACACCGGCTCGACGCTCACCCGTCCGGGGCAGGCGCCTGTCCCGGCCGGCGGCGCGACCCGCCTGGAGGACGCCGCGGAGGACTTCCACGCCCCCAACCTGGCGATCGCGGTTCCGGTGACCGACCGCGTCGCCGTGGGGCTGGCGGTCACCAAGCCGTTCCACCTGCGGCTGGAGTACCCGGTCCCGTCCTTCGTCCGCTACGACCTGCACCGCAACCGCATCGAGATGAGCGAGGTGCGGGCGGCGATCGCCGTCCGGGCCACCGACTGGCTGGACCTCGGCGTCTCGCTCGACGCCCAGGAGACGCGCGCGGCCCTTGACGCCGCCTCGCCGAACCTCGCGCCGGCCTCCCCCGACGCGCTCCAGCAGCTCACCGCCAAGGGCTGGGATCTCGGATGGGGCGCCGGCGCCCAGGCGCGTTTCGAAGGCCTCACCCTGGCGCTCGGCTGGCGCAGCGCGATCGAGCGTGACCTCGACGGGCGGCTCTCCATGGCCGGCCTCGCCGGGCCGCTCGCCGCCGCCAACTTCGATGCGCCCGCGCAGGTGGGCTTCTCGACGCCGTGGACGCTCAGCGTCGCCGGCCGCTGGCAGGCGACACCGGACCTCGCGCTCCATGCCCAGGTCCAGCGCAACGGCTGGAGCCGGTATGACAGGATCGAACTGGCCTTCGCCGGCCAGACCGCCGCCATCGTCCAGGCCTACGATGACACCACCAGCGCCGCCCTGGGCGCCGAGTGGCGCGTCCGGGACACGGTCACGCTGCGCGGCGGCGTGGGCTTCGACCCTACGCCCACCCCCGACCTGATGCGGGAGCCGGGCGTCCCGGACGCCGACCGCACCACCTATGCGGTCGGCGCGACCTTCGCGCTCTCGCCCGCAGTGAACCTCGACCTCGCCGGCGCCTACGCGGCCTTCGACGACGCACGGCTCAACCGCGACCTAGCGTTCTACGAGGGCACGCCGGCGGCCAGCTCGGCGACCATCCGCGGCGACATCGACCGGGGAGAGCTCACCCTGGGCCTGGCGGTCCGCACGCGGTTCTAAGTCCCAGATCGGGCCCTCAACGGCTCAGCAGGCGACAGCTGCCGGCCACCTTCGGCTGCCTGGCCGTCCGGGGTCGAGGGCAATCCCTCACGGCCGCCTGAACAGGCAATTTTTGAGTCGCTGAAGCGGGCCCAAACCCGAGCGTTCGCCCGTCCCCCAGGCGAGAAGCCGCGTCCTGGCGCTTACTATGTGCTTACCCGCGCATGCCGAACTGATGTTTTGGAGGGTTGGCGTTTCCCCAAGCCTTTGAAAGGCTTGGGGAAACATGGTGCCGCCGGGCAGGATTGAACTGCCGACCTCAGCCTTACCAAGGATGCGCTCTACCACTGAGCTACGGCGGCGAAAGGCGAGGCGCGGCATATAGCGGGACGACTCGGCCTCGTGAAGCCCCAATCGAAGGCGAAGGTGCTTGACGATGCGGACGGGTCGCCGCACCCGTGCGGCATGGCCGCCGAAGACGACCGCAGGACGCCGCCGCCAGAAAGCCGCGAGGCCAAGCTCGCCCAGGCGCTTCGCGCCAACCTTCGGCGGCGCAAGGCCGGCGGCCGGACGCCATCCGTCAAACCTGCACCGGAAGAGGACGCGAAGTCCTGAGCGGCGCTCTTTGCGCGGCCGCGGGCGCACGCTAGATAGCCGGCGGAGAGCTGACTCCGCGACTTCCCGCACAGCGTCGCCGTTTCGAAGGATTGGGATTGGACCGCATCGCCATCACCGGCGGCGCGCGCCTGAAGGGAGAGATCCCGATCAGCGGCGCCAAGAACTCCGCCATCAAGCTGATGGCCGCCAGCCTTTTGACCGACGAGCCGCTGCGGCTCACCAACATGCCGCGGCTGGCCGACACGCGCTTCCTGGGGCGCTTGCTGCAGCGCCTGGGAACCGACGTCGTCGAATCGGACGGCGAGAACGGCTCGGAGACGCTGCTGACAACCAAGGAGATCGTTTCTGGCTTCGCGCCCTACGACCTCGTCCGGCAGATGCGAGCCTCCTTCAACGTGCTGGGCCCGCTGCTGGCGCGAAGCGGCCAGGCCAAGGTCTCGCTGCCGGGCGGCTGCACCATCGGCGCCCGGCCCGTGGACCTGCACCTGAAGGCGCTGGAGGCGCTCGGGGCGCGGATCGACCTGCACGAAGGCTATGTCTACGCCCAGGCGCCACGAGGTCTGCGTGGCGGCGAGATCGACTTCCCCTTCGTGTCGGTCGGGGCCACGGAGCACGCCCTGCTGGCCGCCGTGCTCGCCGAGGGCGAGACGGTAATGACCAACGCCGCCCAGGAGCCGGAGATCACCGACCTGGCGGAATGCCTGAACAAGATGGGGGCGAAGGTTTCCGGGGCGGGTACGTCGACGATCCGCATCCAGGGCGCGACGAGCCTGGCGGGCGCGACCCATGCGGTGCTTCCCGACCGGATCGAGACCGGCACCTATGCCCTCGCGGCGGCCATGGCCGGCGGGGAGGTGCGACTGACCAGGACCCGCAGCGATTTCTTGACCGCGCTTATCGACAAGATGGTCGAGGCCGGCGTGGAGGTGACGCCGCACAACGACGGCCTGACGATCAAGCGCAACGGGGGACGCCTCCGCGCCGTTGAGATCGAGACCGACCCCTATCCCGGGTTCGCGACCGACCTGCAGGCCCAGTTCATGGCTCTGATGACCCTGGCGGAAGGCGAAAGCGTCATCCGCGAGACGATCTTCGAGAACCGCTTCATGCATGCGCCCGAGCTGCGCCGGCTGGGCGCCGACATAACGGTGCAAGGCGGCGAGGCGCGGGTGCGAGGCGTCGAGGCGCTGGAAGGCGCCCAGGTCATGGCGACCGACCTCCGCGCCTCGGTGAGCCTGGTGATCGCCGGGCTGGCGGCGCGCGGCGAGACCGTGGTGAACCGTGTCTACCACCTCGACCGCGGGTTCGAGCGACTCGAGGAGAAGCTCGGCGCGTGCGGGGCCGAGATCCGCCGGATCAAGGGTGACGGCGAGGCGGAGGAGTAGACATGGCCGATGCGCCGCCCCTTCGCCTCCTGGCCCAGGACGAGGCCGACCTCGCCGTCATCTCCGCCGCAATGCAGGACGCGGTCGCCAAGGTGGGCGACATCACGTTCGAGCCCAAGGCGCACCGGCTGACCATCGCCTTCAACCGCTACCGCTGGGAAGCGGGCGGCGGGGCCCGGGTGCGTTCGGCCCTGCAGCTCGGCGGCGTGTTGAAGTTCGAGACCCGCAAGATCCGCCGCGATGCGCCGGACGCCGTGCTGGAGCTCCTGGCCGTCACCTTCGAGCCCGGCGAGGCGCCTGGAGGCGTCGTGACCCTGAGCTGCGCGGGCGGTGGCGACCTGCGCGCCACGGTGGAGTGCGTCGAGGCCGTTCTGGCGGACGTCTCGCAGCCGTGGCCCACGCCCCGCAAACCCGAGCACGAACTCTAGTCTTGGCATGGCGCTCCGGGCCGGCGGTCGCTAAGTAGCCCGCGATGCGCCGCTTCCGCTTCTCCGATCCGGATTTCGAGGCCGCCTTCTGCGCATTCGTGGAGGAGCGCCGGGACACGCCTGAAGAGGTGGACGCCATCGTCCGCGACGTGCTGACGGCGGTCAGGACCGAGGGGCTCTCCGCCCTGCTGCGCTTTGCCCGCGAGTTCGACCGGGTAGAGCTGGACGAAGCCAGCCTGCGGGTCAGCGAGGCGGAGATCGAGGCCGGCGCCGAGGCCTGCCCGACGGAGGTCCGCGAGGCTATCGCTTTCGCCGCCAAGCGCATCCGGGCCTATCACGAGCGCCAGCGGCCGGCGGACCAGCGATTCACCGACGATGCCGGCGTCGAACTCGGCTGGCGCTGGACGCCGCTGGACGCGGTGGGAATCTATGTCCCGGGCGGGCGCGCCGCCTATCCCTCCACGGTCCTGATGAACGCCGTGCCGGCCGCGGTCGCGGGTGTCGGGCGCATCGCCATGGTGACGCCGCCGGGTCGCCTGCAGCCGGCGGTGCTGGCGGCGGCCAAGGCCGCGGGCGTGAGCGAGATCTGGCGCGTGGGCGGGGCCCAGGCGATCGCCGCGCTTGCCTACGGGGCGGGCCCGATCCGGCCGGTCGACAAGATCGTGGGGCCCGGCAACGCCTTCGTGACCGCCGCCAAGCGTCGCGTATACGGCGTTGTCGGCATCGACGCCCTGGCGGGTCCCTCCGAGATCGTTGTCGTGGCGGACGGGGCGAACAACCCCGACTGGATCGCCGCTGACCTGCTCTCCCAGGCCGAGCACGACCCGGCCGCCCAATCCATCCTGATCACAGATGACGAGGCCTTCGCCGCGCGCGTCGAGGCCGCCATCGAGGCGCAGCTCCCGTCGCTGGCGACAGGCGCGGACGCCGCCGCCTCGTGGCGGGACCACGGGGCCGTGGTGCTCGCGCCGCTGGATGAGTCTCCGCCGCTCGTGGACCTGATCGCGCCCGAGCACGTGGAGTTCGCGGTTGAAGCGCCGGAGCGCCTGTCCGACCGCGTGCGGCACGCCGGCGCCATGTTCCTGGGTCGCCACGCGCCCGAGGCGATCGGCGACTATGTGGCCGGTTCCAACCACGTGCTGCCGACCAGCCGCGCGGCGCGGTTCTCGTCAGGCCTCTCGCTCTACGACTTTCTCAAGCGGACTTCGTTCGTGAAATGCGACGAGGCGGCGTTCGCCGCGCTCGCGCCCGCCACGGTCGCCCTGGCGGAGGCCGAAGGCCTGCCGGCCCATGCGCGCTCAGCCGCCATCCGGATGGACGACCGGTGAACGGAACCGCCGTATTCCAACCTAGTTTCTCGGGCACGGCGTGAGCCGAAGCCCTAATCGGAAGTCTTGATGTCCCCCGACGCGAATACGGCCGGCGCCTGGTCCAAGAAGCTCGCCCCTTATCGTGAGCCGAGAACCGGCCGCAGCATTCTCGAGATCGTCGTTACGGCGGTTCCGCTCCTGGCGCTGTGGACAGCGGCCTGGTTTCTCTATGCGCGCGGGCTCTGGTGGGCGGCTCTGCTGCTCGCGGTCCCCTCGTCGCTGTTCCTGGTGCGGCTGTTCATGATCCAGCACGACTGCGGCCACCAGGCGTTCTTCGGCGACCGTAAGGCCAACGACTGGGTGGGACGCATCATCGGCGTCTTCACCCTCACACCCTACGACTATTGGCGGCAGACCCACGCCATCCACCACGCGACCTCCGGGAACCTGGACCGGCGGGGCCTGGGGGCGATCGAGATGCTGACGGTGGAGGAGTACCGCGCCCTGTCGCCCTTGCGCCGCCTCGGCTACCGCCTCTACCGGCATCCCGTGGTGATGTTCGGGCTGGGCCCGGCGTTCGTCTTCTTCCTCATGAACCGGGTGCCGATCGGCATGATGCGCCAGGGGTGGCGGCCCTGGGTGAGCGTGCTCGGCAACACCCTGGCTCTGGTCGTCGCAACCGGCGTCCTCATCTGGGTGTTCGGGCCCGCGCCCGTGCTGATCGTCAACGCCATGACGATGCTGCTCGCCGCCACCATCGGCGTGTGGCTGTTCTACATCCAGCACCAGTTCGAGGGCGCGAGCTGGTCGCGGAACGGCGTCTGGAAGCGGGACGAGGCCGCGCTCGCCGGCAGCTCGCACTATGACCTGCCGCCGGTGCTTCGTTGGTTCACGGCGAACATCGGGATCCATCACGTCCACCACCTGTCGAGCCGCATTCCCTACTACCGCCTCCCGAAGGTGCTTCAGGACTTCCCGGAGCTGAGGCCGATGAGCCGCGTGGGGCTGATGGAGAGCTTCCGGTGCGCCCGCCTGGCGCTCTGGGACGAGGCCAAGGGCCGGCTGGTCTCCTTCCGCGAAGTCAGGGCCTGACGCCGGGCGGGCGCCGGAACCGTGGCTACGGCGAAGGCGTTCGGCGCGGACGCCAGATCGTGAAGGCTCCGCATGTCCGCTGCTCCCGCCGCCGCACCCGCCGCGGCCTCCACCGAGGCTGTCCAGCCGTCGCTTGCCGAGCAGCTTTCCGCCTTTGGACGCGACGCCTGGGCCCATCTGACCCAGCTCGATCCGGGTGAGGCGGGCCTCAACTTCCTGGTGTCGGCCGCGATCCTTCTCGGCGCGCTCGGGCTGATCTGGCTGCTGCGCCGCCTGTTCGACCACTGGGTCCGGCGCTTCGCCGACAGCTGCAACGTGGAGGTGGCCGAGGCGGAGAAGAAGACCTCCCGGGCTGCGGGCCTGTCCTGGGCGCTGGCGCGCATCCTGATCCTCGGCGCGGCCCTGCTGCTGGTGATCAGTGTCTGGGGTATCGACCCGTGGGCCTGGATCTCCGGCGAAGCCGGCGCGCGGCTCGTGCGGCTGGCGCTCATCCTGGTGCTGGTCACCGCGCTGGTGGAGGTCGCGGGCTTCGTCACCCGCCGCTTCGTGGAGGGGTTCGCCTCGCGCAGCCGGGACGGCCGCCGCGCAGCGCAGATCCGTTCGCTCGGCCCGCTGCTGACCGGCTCGATTCAGGGCGTGCTGATCGTCGTCGGCCTGCTCACCTTCCTGTCGGAGCTCGGTCTGCAGGTCGGTCCGCTGCTGGCCAGCGCCGGCGTTGTGGGCTTGGCGGTGGGATTCGGGGCCCAGACCCTAGTGAAGGACTTCCTCACGGGCGTCTTCCTCATCGCCGAGGACGCGGTCTCTGTGGGCGACAATGTCCGCATCGGCGACGCCAGCGGCACTGTGGAGGCCATGACGCTGCGCACCATCCGGTTGCGCAACATGAACGGCACGCTGCACATCTTCCCGTACAGCGAGGCCCAGGTGATCCACAACCGGACCAAGCTCTTCTCCTCTTATCTGTTCGATCTGCAGATCAGCTACGACGCGGACATCGACCGCGCCCTGTCGGTCATGGGCGAGGTCGCCGAGGAGATGCGGGCGGACGCCGAGTTCGGTCCGATGATCACCAGGCCCTTCGACATCCTGGGTGTGGACAAGCTGGGTGACAGTGGCGTCGTGCTGAAAGCCCGCGTCACGACGACGCCCAAGGACCAGTGGAAGGTGGGCCGGGAATACAACCGTCGCATCAAGCTGGCGTTCGATCGCGAGGGGATCGAGATTCCGTTCCCGACGGTGCAACTGGTCGCGCCGAAGCCGCCGATGAAGCCGCAGGCCGGGGAGGGCGCGGTCGACCGGCCCGCCGGGACCCGGTCCTTCGCCCCGCCCGAATCCCCTCCACGAAGCTGAACAGTTCCTGTCAGGCCGGCCCAAAGGGCGTTCAGGCTGGGCCTTCTATGGTCGCACCGTATCGAGGCCGCTGGGCCTCGCGGAACAACGCGAACGGACGGAGACCAAGATGCGGACTTCGAAGATCAACCGGATGATCGGCGGCGGCGCGGCCGCGGCCGTGCTCGCCAGCGCCATGGCGCTGGGGGCCGGCGGCGCCCAGGCGGCCGGCATCAACGGCGTGACCAACTGCTCGGCCCCAGGCGGCAAGCAGGAGGTGGGCGCGGTGCTGGGCGCCGTCGTCGGCGGCCTGGTCGGCAACAAGGTGGGTGGCCGCCATCCCACGGGCGAGACGGTGCTGGGCGCCGCCGCCGGCGCGGCGGCCGGCTCCGCGATCGGCTGCCAGATGCAGAAGAGCACCGCCCGCCAGTATGGCCAGGGCGCGACCTACACCCGCGGGGGCTATCGTCTGTCGTCGTACGTTGCGCCGGCGAGCTACAGCCGGATCGGCGACACCTTCGTGGCCACCCGCTCGGTGAACCTCCGCGCGGCGCCCACCACAGGTTCGGAGCGCGTGGGCTCCCTGCGCTCGGGCGAGCGCTTCCAGGCCCTGGCGCACGTGCGGGGCTCCGACTGGATCCTGGTCGGCCAGGGCGGGGTCGGCGTGGGCTACGTCCACGAGGCCTACGTCCAGCCGGAGGGCTACCGCTACGCCCGCTACTAGCCGTCCTCCAGAGGACCGAAGAGACGCCCGGCGCGATCCGCGCCGGCGTTTTTCGTTATCCGGCCGCCGATCGCGCGGGGCGGGATGACGCGCACCCCCGGTTTGCAATAAAGCTCCCCCACCGCCGCAACGCCGGACCCCATGGCCGACGACGACCGCAAGAAGCACCGCCTGCAGAGCGTCGAGCTGGACGAGGAGTCGCTCGCGGCGGTCTCGCGCGACCAGGAGCAGGAGCGGCAGATCGCCATCTTCGATCTGCTCGAGGAGAACTACTTCGCGCCCGAGGGCGCCGAAGGCGGGCCCTACGACCTGCACATGGGACTGATGGAGAACCGGCTGGTGCTTGACGTGCGAGGCCCCGGTTACGAGCGGCGGCACATCCTGTCGCTCTCGCCGTTCCGGACGCTGATCAAAGACTACTTCATGATCTGCGAGAGCTATTACCAGGCGATCCGCAACTCGACGCCCGCGCAGATCGAAGCCTTGGACATGGGCCGGCGCGGCCTGCACAACGAGGCCTCCCAGCTCCTGCAGACCCGCCTGAAGGGCAAGATCGAGACCGACCTCGACACCGCCCGCCGCCTGTTCACGCTCATCTGCGCGCTGCACTGGCGGGGCTGAGACGCATGGCGAGTGACGACAGCGTCCCAGCGCCGGCCGCGGTGCTCTTCGCGTGCAATCTGAACCGGGTGCGCTCGCCCATGGCGGAAGCCCTGCTGAAGCGGCTGGTCGGGGATCGGATGTTCGTCGACAGCTGCGGGCTCAAGCCCTGGCGGGAGGAGGCGTCGGACGGAGAGGGGGCCGATCCCTTCGCGATGGCGGTGATGGCGGAGATCGGCTGCGACCTCTCGGGTCACGAAGCCAAGACCTTCGATGACCTGCAGGACGATTCGTTCGACCTGGTCATCTCGCTCACTCCCGAAGCCCAGCACCGCGCCGTGGAGATGACCCGCGGGCGGGCGGCGGAGATCGAATACTGGCCGATCTTCGATCCGACGCTGTCGGAAGGATCGCGGGAGGCGAGGCTCGCCGCCTATCGCGAGGTGCGGGACGCACTGGCGGCGCGGATCGCCGAACGCTTCCGGCGCTGACGGCGCCCGCCCATCGACCAACGCCGGGCCGCTGCGTTATAATTCCGGCGCTGTTCACGGCTCGCGACCTGATTTAAAGGCGCGGGCCGTCGTTTTATTCTCCGGTGGGAGCCTGCATGGCGAAGGAAGAGCTTCTGGAATTTCCGGGCACGGTCAGCGAAGTCCTGCCCAACGCGACGTTCCGCGTGAAACTCGAGAACGACCACGAGATCATCGCCCACACGGCGGGCAAGATGCGCAAGAACCGCATTCGCGTGTCGGCCGGGGACAAGGTGCTCGTGGAGATGACGCCCTACGACCTGACCAAGGGCCGCATCACCTTCCGCGTCCGCTAGGCTGCCAGGGCTTGGCCCACGAGCCACAACGCCTGGTGCTGGCGTCCGCAAGTCCCAGGCGGCTCGACCTGTTGCGCCAGATTGGGCTCGAGCCCGCTGCCGTGGTCGCCGCCGAGGTCGACGAATCCCCCCTCAAAGATGAAACCCCGCGGCTGCTGGCGATCCGGCTGGCCGGGGCCAAGGCCGCGCGCGTGGCCGCTGACGAGCCCGCCGCCTATGTGCTGGGCGCCGACACCGTGGTGGCTCTGGGCCGCCGGGTGCTGCCGAAGGCCGAGACCGCGGACGAGGTGCGCGCTTGCCTGGACCTGCTGTCGGGACGGGCGCACCGGGTGCTGACCGCGGTGGCGGTTGTCGCGCCGGGCGGCGGCCGCACGGCCCGGCGGCTCGTGGAGACCCGCGTCCGCTTCAAGCGGCTGTCGCCTCAGGACATCGCAGGCTACCTCGCGTCCGGCGAAGGCCTCGGCAAGGCCGGCGGCTATGGCGTGCAGGGCCGAGCCGGCGGCTTCGTGACCGCCCTGCAGGGCTCCTATCCGGCGGTGGTCGGCCTGCCGCTCTACGAAACCGCGAGCCTTCTGGGCGGGCTGGGATACCGACTGCCATGAGCGAGCGACACCTCTACCTGGACCGCGGGATGGGCGAGAGCCGGGGCGTGGTCACCCTGGACGGCCAGGCCGAGCGCCTGCTTGTCCGTCGCGACGGCGACGACCCGCGGCTGGCGTTGGGCGCCCGCTGCGTCGCCCGTGTCGCTAGCCTTGAGCCGGCGCTCGCCACCGCCTTTCTGGACCTCGGCGGCGGTGCGGAGGCCATCCTGCCGTTCAAGCCGGACGCCAAGCCCGTCAGGGGGCAGACGCTGGAGATCGAGATCCGCAGCGAGCCCCGCCGGGGGAAGCTCGCCATCGCCCGCGCGCTCGGCCCGGGGGAGGGGACGCCGCGCCTGCTGGGGCCGCCGCGCGATCTCGCCGCCGAGCTCAGCGCGCTCGTTCGTGAGGCTGACATCGTGGAGGGCGCCGTCGCCCGGGAGATGGCCGACCAAGCCGAGGCCGAGGCGCTGGAGGTGCTGCACCCGATCCCGGGCGGGGGCGTGCTCGCCGTCGAGCCCACGCGCGCCCTGACCGCCATCGACATCGACCTGGGCGAGCGCAAGGGCGCCGACGCCAAGCGGGTCACACGCCAGGCGAATCTCGCCGCGCTGGGGCTGGCCGCCCGTCTGCTGCGCCTGAAGGGGCTGGGTGGGATCGTCGTCATCGACCTGGTCGGGCGTGGGCACGACGGGAACGCCCTGATGTCCGCGGCGCGCGCGGCGTTCGGGCCGGACAACCCTGGAGTCGCCATCGGCCCCGTCGGCCGCTTCGGCACCATGGAGCTGTCGCTTCCCCGGCGCGTCACGCCCCTGGGCGAGATCCTCTGCCGCGAGGACGGGCAGATCAGCGACCGTACGCTCGCCCAGCGCCTCATACGCCGGCTGGAGGCCGAGGGCGCCGCCCAGCCGGGCGCCCGGCTTGAGGCGCGCTGCGCGCCTGGCGTGGCCGAGGCCGCTCGTCCGCTGGGCGCGCTCCTCGCGGGACGCATCGGCGCCCGGTTCACGATCAAGGCTGATCCGGCCGTCCCGCGGGAGCGCCTCGAGGTTTCCGCCGGATGAGCCGGGCGAAGTGTCCGATCTGCGGCAAGCCGCCGACGGCGGAGTACCGGCCGTTCTGCTCCCGCCGCTGCGCCGATGTCGACCTGCAACGGTGGCTGACCGGCGGCTACGCGGTCCCCGCGGTCGAGGAGGACGACGCCTCGAACGACGAGCCGCCGCAGGACTGAAAAGGCCTGCTGGACTTCGCAAAAGGCCTCTTCTATAGACGCGGCTCCCGCGTCGGCGGCCCGGCGCCTGGGTAGCTCAGTTGGTAGAGCAGCGGATTGAAAATCCGCGTGTCGGTGGTTCGAATCCGCCCCCAGGCACCATTTCCTTTGTCCGGAAAGATCAATCCGCCGGCGACTGCGTCTTGCACAAGCAAAGGCGCCGCGCGGCGCCTCCCGGGCGCCGAAGATTCAGTTATGTGAGCTGGAGTATTCCACAACGCGGTTCCGCGGAAAGTTGCTGCAGCGCAGCATCTAAATTCCCGGCGAAGTGGAAACACGTCGTAGAAAAGTTGGCCTACGCATTGTGCATCGCAGCACCATGGGCGGCAGATGAAATTTCACAATAGCGCGAAGGCTTCTGCCCCCTTGACGCCTTAATAAGGGGTTGCCAAAGGGTCGCAGCCGCACGTCTAAGATAGCGGTAAGACTTCGGGTTCCTTCGGGAGTTCGGGGTCGCCTCGCGCCTTCGAAACGCCAATCTTCCACGAGCAGTTGGGAGTACGCGTTACGGGTCGGGCGCAGCGACAGCGGCTCTGTCGTCTCGGTCCGGTAAAACGGTTCGGGACGGCGGGCTTGTTTCAACTAGGGTGGAGACGCTCTCGCGCGACGACCCTCCGGCCAATCGTGCTAGACCAACCAGGAACTGGCGACAGATGCTCGACAACAAACTGAAGACCCCTTTCATCGCTCTCGTCGGCGCGCTGGCGCTGACGGTGAGCGCGCCGGCGTTCGCCCAGGACGCCGCCGCTCCGGCCGCTCCGGCTGCGGCCGCCCCTGCCGCTCCGGCGGCTGACACCGCGGCCGCTCCGGCCGCCGCCCCGGCCGGCGAACCCGCCGCGGCGGCTGGCGAAGCCGCCGATCCGCCGACCATGAAGCACGCCGGCAAGCTCGGCATCGGCACCATGTTCATGGACGCCGACCCGGTCGTTAAGGTCGTGATGATCGGCCTGGTGCTGGCCTCGATCTTCTCGTGGACGCTGCTGCTCACGAAGCTGCTCGAGTTCCGCAACCTGAACCGCGTCACCGACAACTTCCTCGAGCAGTTCCGCGGCGCGAAGTCGATCAACGACATGAACCGCATCGCGCTCTCGGAAGAGTTCGACGGCAACCCGCTGGCGGACATGGCCGCCGCGGCCGCCCAGGAGATCGAGCTGTCCCGTCAAGCGGGCCTGCAGATCGCCGGCGAGCACCGCGACACCACGATCATGCGCGCCCAAGCCGCCGTCGGCGCGGTGCAGGCCTCCCTGGCCCGCCGCCTCTCCAGCGGCATGCAGTTCCTGGCCTCCGTCGGCTCCAACGGTCCGTTCATCGGTCTGTTCGGCACCGTCTACGGGATCATGAACTCGTTCATCGGGATCGCGAACACCAACACGACCAACCTGGCCGTCGTCGCGCCCGGTATCGCCGAAGCCCTGCTGGCCACCGGCCTGGGTCTCTTCGCCGCCATCCCGTCGGTTATCTTCTACAACTACTTCCAGACGCGGATTTCGGCCTATGGCGCCCGCACTGAAGGTTTTGTCGCTGAGCTGATGAACGCGATCTCCCGGCAGCTCGACAAAGGAGCCTAAGCCACATGGGAGCAAAACTCTCGGGACCGAGCGGCGACAGCCGGTACCAAGAGGAGCAGAACGCGGAAATCAACGTCACCCCGTTCGTGGACGTGATGCTGGTTCTCCTGATCATCTTCATGGTGGCGGCCCCTATGGCGGCCGTCACTGTGAAGGTGGCCCTGCCCCCCGCGGTCGCGCCGCCTTCGACGAACCCGCCGAAGCCGGTCTACATTTCGCTCCAGTCGAACGGGCGGATTTTCATCCAGGACTTCCCGTCGGATCTCTCCACCCTCGGTGACGATCTCCGCACGAACCTGGGGGCGAGCCGTAACCCGACGAAGGAGCGGATCTTCATCCGGGCCGACAAGGACGTGCTCTACGGCGACTTCATGGGCGTTATGAACATGCTGCAGGACAACGGGTTCTACAGCGTGGCCCTGGTCGGCGAAGAACAGTGAGGACGGTGACGCATGGCTGATACTCAAGAAGCCGTCCACGTCCGGCACAATCCGTTCGACGACCCCAAGCCGAAGATGAGCAAGGGGGTCACGATCGCGATCGTGGTTTCCTTCATCGTCCACGTGGTCATCGGCATCTACCTGTGGAAGACGCGGTTCGAGCCGAAGTACCGTGAGTACTCGGACGAAGTGACGGACGTGGCGATCATCAAGCCGGTGCCGCCGCCTCCGCCGCCTCCGCCGCCGCCGCCGCCGCCGAACACGCCGCCGCCGCCGCCGCCCAAGCTGCAGCCGCGACCCCCGGTGGCGATGCCCGACGTGCCTTCGATCCCGCCGCTGCCGGTTCCGCCGGTCGAGCGTCGGATCGAGGCGCCCAGGCCGCCGGCTCCGCCGCCGCCTGAGCCCCCGCGTCCGTCGGTGATCACCCAGCCGGACTGGCTCCGCCGTCCGTCGGGTGAGGACATGGCCCGGTACTACCCGGAACGCGCCCTGCGGATGGAGGCCGAAGGACGGGCGACGCTCAGCTGCACGGTCAACGCCCGTGGTACGCTGGCGACCTGCTCCGTGGCTTCCGAGGAGCCGGAGAACATGGGCTTCGGCGACGCCGCGATGCGGCTCTCCAAGCTCTTCCGGATGCGACCGCAGACCAAAGACGGCCAACCGGTCGACGGGGGAACGGTGCGGATCCCGATCGTCTTCCGCCTGCCCAAGGGCTGAGCCGGACGATCCGCGACAAAGGAACCCCGGAGGCCACCGCCTCCGGGGTTTTTTGTTTGCCGAAGGGCAGGCCCCCGCGGCCGCTTGATCACACCGCCGGTCACGACTAGAACCGGGCGCTCGCGAAGCGCGCCGCCCTAGCTCAGTTGGTTAGAGCGCCAGATTGTGGCTCTGGAGGTCTCCCGTTCGATCCGGGAGGGCGGTACCATCGCAAGACACTGAAAAGGCCGGAGAAACCTCCGGCCTTTTTTCAGTTCACAGAGTGATTTTTGTCACTTTTTTCCACTTTTCCATTTTCCACTTCCTGGAAGGCCATTTCGCGGGCCATGGCGACCCGTCGCGCGGCGGCGTCCGAAAGGCGGGTCCGGTCTGCCTGGCGGCGGTACTGGGTGAAGCTGTGGGCGCTCTGGTGGCCCATCATCGCCGCTCCCTCCGCGTCGCTGCAGCCCGCCAGCGCCAGCTCCACGCCCCGCGTGTGGCGCAGGCCGTGCAGGTCGTAGCGGTCGCTGTCGAGCAGGCCCTGGGCATGCAGGGCGCCCACCAGCTTGGCGAGCTCCTGGCCCAGGCCGTCCTCGGTGTAGGCGAGGCCGGCGACGTTGAAGACCAGCGTCGTTGTCACCACGGGGGCCTCGCCCGCGGCGATCCTGCGCCGGCGGCGGGCGCTGACGGGGGCTGCGTCCGGAATCGCCTCGAGCCAGCGGGCGAGCGCCGGGTCCTCGGGGATGTCCACGTGGACGCCCCGCTTGCCGGAGTGGAAGCGGAAGCGGCCGTCCCGGCGCGCGGTGCGGGGTATCCGCACCAGGTCGCCGCGGCGCGCGCCCGTGTAGCGGCCGATGGCGACGGCGCGGGCGAGGCCCGGGCGGTTCGCGGCCAGGGCGGCCTCGATCACCGTGGCCAGCACATCGTCCGACCAGATCCGGTGCGGCTCCCTGAGCGCCCGTGGGCGGCGGACCTGGCCCACCAGGGGGAACGGGTCGGTCCTGAGCGTTCCGGCGATCAGGCAGGGCTTGAGGACATTCTTCAGGACCTGCAGGCGCAGGTTGGCGGCCCGGTGGCCGCGCCGCGCCCACAGGGTCTTCAGGCGGTCCACATAGGCCGGTGTGAAGGTGGAGACCGGGAGGCGGCCCAGGTCCTCCTCGAACTCCTTGAGCATGAGCCGGTACTCGTACTGGGTGGAGGCCGCCAGGCCCCGGAAGTCGGGGCTTTCCAGCTCATAGGCGCGCAGCGCGGCGCCGAGCGAGGCCGCCGGCGGCGCCGGGGGTGGGGCCCGCTGCGCCAGCAGGGCCTCCACGTGCGCCCTGAGCGCCGCCGGGGCGAGCCCGTCCGGCAGGCGGATCGGGGGCACGCCCTTGCGACGGAGGTAGAGGTAGGTGGAGCCGTCCGCGCCGCGGACCTGTTTGACATGTTTCATGGCTCTCCAGACGCATCCGGGCGTCCACCACCCTGGCGGCGCGCGACGGCCTCGAGGGCGGCCTCCGCGGCGGCGGCGCGGGGCGCGAAGCTCGCCGCGCCCAGGCGCTCGGCCAGGAGGTCGAGGTCAGAGCGGCGCCAGCGGCGGGTGCGGGGCCCAAGGAGGATGGGGTCCAGGCCTTCGCGGGCGAGCAGCCGGCGCAGGGCGCGCGGCGAGAGCCCCAGGTAGGCGGCGGACGTCCGGGCGTCCATCAGGACGGGCCATTCGCGGGCGGACGGAGACATGGTTACGGAACCGCCGGGACGCCGCTTCGGTCCGGCGGGCGCGCAGAGACGTGCGTTCGGCGGGTCGCCGCGGCCGGTCCGGGCTCAGGCGAGCGCGTCGGCGAAGCCGGCGAGGCCCTGTCGTCTCAGCATCGAGACCAGCCGCCGCCGTTCGGCGGCGAGCGCCATGCCGGTGCGACCCGAGCCGGCCGGGATCTTGGCATAGGGATAGGTCACCCCATCCCGCTCGCCGCTGTAGACCGAACACGCGGGGGGGCGGGGTGGCGACGTTGGGAGCGGTGTGCGAACAGGCTCTGCACCGCAGGTGAGAGCGCGTGCATACAGACAATTCTATCGATCTTGTCTGTACGTGGTCATGGTTGCCCGGGGTCTCGGCGGGCTGCGGCCCCGGGCCGCATGGTCAAGCTTGATCCGCGCCGATACCCCGACCACGCCTGGTTCGCGCGGCATGCTCGCGCCGGCGATGGCGCGGCGAGCGGGCCGCGGAGCGGGAGGAGCTTTCCTCCCGCTCCTGCCGTCCTCCACGCTCGACGGCCCGCGGATATCTCATGCCGAGCGTGGGCCAAGGCCGCGCCCGTCCGCGGTCATCCGGCGGGTAGGGATCGCCCTGAGGCTGTGGCGTGTTGTGTCACCTCCCCGCTGTCGCCCCACATTGGGGTTCCCGGAGGTTGCAGGCCGTTCCATTCCTGAGCGAAACTGCCTTGTCGATCACCTCCGAAGGGTGGTCGGCTCGGTGAGCGGGAGAGAGCCGAAGACATCGCCCGCAGCCTGGCTACGTCCCCCTGGACAGGGAGCCGGCCGCCCCCGGGGAGCGTGATGCCCCGTTTCTTTCCATCGTGCTGGCCATCGCCGCTCACACGGCGTGGCCGTGTCCCCGCGACGCCGCCGTGGAGGTGAGCACGGGGGCCCGGCCAGGCAAGCCGCCGGCCGCGCAGGACGCGTCCACGCCATCCGCCGCCTCGGCGCACACATGTGGCCGATCCCATCCGGCGGTCTGTACAAAAGATACAGTTATTCTTTGGCGCCCGTGGCGGCCGCGCTTATTCTCCACCCATGGCCCGCCGCTCCCCCACACCGATCCGGAACTCGCTCTCGCTCAAGCTCGGCGGCTGGCTGGAGGCGCACGCCACCGGCTGGGGCGTGGTTGCGATCCCCATCGTCGTGGTCCTCGTCCTGGCGGCGGAGGGCCTGAGGCTCTGGCTCGGCTGAGGCCGCGGACGCAGTCGCGCCACGGGCGTTTGGGCCGGCGCCTAGATCAGGTCGAGGATCTTCGCCACCGGCCCGGCCCAGTCCCCGTGCCGCGCCTGGCGGAACACCTGAACCGAGGGATACCACGGGCTGTCGTCACGCCCCTGCATCCAGCGCCAGTCCTGGCGCAGGTAGGGGAGCATCAGGAAGGTCGGCTTGCCCATGGCGCCGGCGAGGTGGGCGACGGCGGTGTCCACGGTGACCAGGGCGTCGAGCTGTTCGAGAACGGCGGCGTTGTCCGCGAAATCGCCGAGCGGCTCGGTGAGGTCCACGAGCGGCCGGCCCAACGCTTCTAGGGGGGCGAGCAGGTCCTTCGAGGGCATCGAGCGGTGCGGGTTGGGGGTGGGGCGGCCCTTCCACACGATCCCGATCGCGCCTTTCGGGGCGTAGCCCGCCCACTTCCGGCGACGGTCCTCGGGCGCGGTGAGGTACGGGGCGCCAGGAATGGTCTCCGGCGTCATGCCGAGCTTCCCCGGTATGGAAAGCGGAAGGGTCCAGTAGTCGGGCTGCGGGAAGGTGGTCTCGGCGGACTGCTCCACCACCTCGACGCCCAGAGTGGCGAAGAGGGCGGTGAGCTCGGGCGGCGCCACGAGCGTGACGCGGGCGCCCTGGTCCCGAAGCATCGGGGCGAAGCGGGCGAACTGGATCTGGTCGCCGAAGCCCTGCTCGGGCCAGATCACCAGGGAGCGGCCGGCGAGCGGTTCGCCGTTCCAGCGGTTCGGCAGGTCCAGCGGCTCGGCGTTCTGACCGGGCGCGCCGATGCGGCTTTCGTAGAGAGGCCAGCCTTCCTCGAACTTGCCGAGCCCGAGGAGGAGCTTCGCCACTTCGGTGCGCAGGCTGGGGGTGTCCTGCGGCCCGGCCAGGGCGCGGCGATAGGGCGCCTCAGCCTCGGTCCAGCGGCCCACGGCGTTCAGGAAGCGGGCGAGCGCCAGGTGCGACCAGGGGGCGTCGGGCTTCAGCGCCACCGCTCGGCGGAGCTCGCGCTCGGCCTCGTCGAAGCGGAAGAGCTCGAGCAGGGCGGAACCGTAGTTGGCGCAGGCCTCCGCGCTCTGCGGCGCGGCGGCGGTGATCGGCTCCCAGATCTCCGCGGCGGCCGCGAAGTCGCCAGCGTCCTGCAGGCGCATGGCCTCATGAAAGGACGGCAGGATGTTCGCCTGGGTGATCTGGCGTTTCGGCGTTGCCGCTGCAGGCGCCCGGGCGACGACCTCCCGGACCACAGAGGCCCAGTCGCCGGGCGCGGGCTGCCGGAACAGGGTCATGCTGGGGTACCACGGGCTGTCGGCGCGGCCGCGCAGCCACCGCCAGTCGGCGAGGTAGGGCAGGAGGAGCCAGGTCGGCTTGCCCATGGCGCCGGCGAGGTGGGCGACAGCGGTGTCGACCGTGATCACCAGCGAGAGGCCCGCGATGATGTCGGCCGTGTCCTGCAGGTCCTTGGCGCCGGTATCCTCGGGCGCCAGGCTGCGGGCGCCGGGAAGCGTCAGCAGGGCTTCGGCCGCCGCGTTCGGCAGGGAGCGGCCAGGGTCCGGCGCCTGCCGGCCGCGCACCATGATCCCCACGCCCTGGCCACCGTCGCGGCCGGGCAGATACGGCTGGGCGGGGAGCGTCTGCAGGGTCACGCCCAGGCGACCCGGGAGGGAGCCCGCCATGACCCAGTAGTCATGGCGGGGAATCGTCACCTGGCCTGACGCTTCGATCACCTCGACCCGCAGGCGCCGGAAGAGGCGGGCGAGCGGCGGTTCGACCAGCATGCTGACGCGGGCGCCGCGGTCCGCAAGGGCGCGGGCGAAGCGGGCGTGCATAATCTGGTCGCCCAGGCCCTGCTCGAACCAGATGAGGATCGAGCGCCCCTCCAGCGGTTCGCCCCGCCATTCGGGGAAGGAGAGGGCCGGCTTCGCGACCCGGCCCTGCGGCCGCTCGAAGCGCACGTCGTAGAGCGGGAACCCTTCCTCGTACTTCCCCTGGGCCAGCAGGCTCAGGCAAAGGTTGTCGCGGGCGTTCACGAGCCCCGGCTGTTCGGCCAGCAGGCGTCGCCAGATGACCTCGGCCTGGGCGTCCTCGCCGGCCCGCTGGAGGGCCACGGCCGCGCGGAAGGCGGTTTCGGGGGAATCCATGCCCGGCGCATAGCACGTCGGCCGTCGCCGCAGGTCCGGGATTCTCCGAGACGAGGCACGGCCCGGGTGGCCTGCCCCTCAGGCGCGCCACGCCGCACGGCAGCCTCCCACAGGCCGGCGATCCGGACCTGATAGGCGGCGATCGCGGCCGACATCGCTGGCGCATGAACGGATGCGTTCGGGTCGGTAGCGGCCCTTGCGGCAGCCATCTAGAGTGGACCTTCGGCCGCCGCCAAGCGCAGAGGGCGCCGAGAGCCTAGGTGCAGACCTCTCGGACGCAGGCCCTAAGCCAGCGATGGGCCGGATCCGTGTCCAGGCGTGGATGCCAGAGCATTGAGACGGTGAACTGCCGCTCCGCGGTGGGAATCGGGAAGCTGAACATGCCGTCCCTTAGCGCGTGGGTATGCCGCTCCGGCGTCGTCGCCACCAGGTCCGAGGCCCGGGCTAGCGCGAGCGCCGCCGCAAAGCCGCTGACCGCGCTCACGACCCGCCTCTTCACCCCATCGGGCAACAGGGGGCCGTCCACGGCGTCGTCGTCGAGCCCGGTCCGCGAAACGATGACGTGGCCCGCTTCAGCGTAGTCGGCCAGCGTGATCTTCGGCCGCGCCAGCGGATGTCCGTTCCGAACGACCCCGATCAGCCTGTCGTGAAACAGCGCCTGGCTGCGCAACTCGGGCCCGGTTCCGGCCTCGATGACGCCAGTCTCCAGATCCACCCGGCCTTCCCGCAGCGGAGCGCTGTCCTTGTCCGCCTTCTGGAGGAAATTCAGCCGCACGCCCGGCGCCTCTGCCGCGACCCGCGCGAGCAGGCCCGGCCCGAAGTTCTCAACGAAGCCGTCGCTCGTGCGCAGCGTGAAGGTCCGCGAGAGGGTCGCCGGATCGTGCTGCTCTGCCGGTCTTAGCACCGCCTGCGCCTCATCGACCAACTGGCGGGTTTGCACCCGCAACGCCTCAGCGCGGGGGGTGGGGACGAGGCCTCGCCCGGAGCGCACGAGCAGGGGATCTCCCGTGACGTCGCGCAGACGGGCGAGCGTCCGGCTCGTGGCCGACGGGCTGAGGCGCAGCCGCCGCGCGGCGCGCGCCACGCTCCCCTCCGCGAGCAGAACGTCGAGGGCCACGAGGAGATTGAGATCGGGCGTCTGCATCGAAGCCTCCCTGCGCTCGATATATGGCGCACGATGCACGAATAGAATGCAAATGCTGCGTCTTCCGCCTGGTCTGCGGCGTCGGCACCTTGCTTCGCAGCACGAAGGAGATCGCCATGCGCAGTTCGCTCGACCAGTTCGTCGCCACCGTCCGCTCGGCCTGGAGCCCTCTCACGAGCGATGTGGTGTGCGCCGCCCGCAATGGACTTGAAGCGCTAGCGCGCGCGCCGGGCCAGGAAGCCTGGCTTGCAGACCTGCTCGCCGAGGCGCCGGCAAGCGAGGAACTCCATCGCGATCAGGACCTCGGGTTCGTCCTGCTGGCCCACACCGAGTCACAGGGTCTCTATCGACCGCCGCACGATCACGGGCGCGCCTGGGTCGTATATGCCGTTCCGCACGGCGAGGTGGAGATGCGCACCTACGCCCGGATCGAGTCGGGTGAAGGTCAGGTTCGGCTGGTGCAGCGCGACGCCCGCATAATGCGGGCCGGTGACGCCCAAGCCTACCTCCCCGGCGACATCCACGACACCCGCTGCCTCAGCGCCTCGGCGCTGCTGTTCCGCTTCACCGAACGTGATCTCCGGCACGAAGGGGTCGAAGGACGGTTGACCCGCTATCCGGCACCGCGGGACGGCTGGACGAGCGGCCAGTGAGAACCCTTGCGGCCGCCCCGCCGCGCGGGCCCGAAGGCCGGCCCTCGGTTCAGCGCGCACTCTCCGTCTTCGCCGTCCTGGCTGCGATGACCCTGGTCGTTCTGGACGCGGGCATCGTGAACGTCGCCCTGCCCGAGCTTTCGCGTGTCCTGGTGGTCGGGTCGTCCGAGGGCATCCTGGTGGTGACGGCCTATCAGGCCGGTCTCGTCATGGCGCTGCTGCCGGCAGGAGCGCTGGGAGAGCGCCTGGGGCACCGGCGCGTCTTCACCTTCGGAGTCCTGCTTTTCGCGGCCGCGTCCGCTGGCTGCGCCATATCCCCCTCCCTCCCTTGGCTCGTCGCCGCACGGTTCGTGCAGGGGCTGGGTGGCGCCGCAATCATGGCGCTCGGCGTCGCATTGCTTCGACTGACGGTCGCCCGCGAGCGACTCGGCGCAGCTATCGGCTGGAACGCGCTCACCGTCGCGCTCGCCTCGGCAGCCGCCCCGAGCTTGGGGGCGGCGATCCTCTCCGTCGCTCCCTGGCCCGCGCTGTTCGCGATCAACCTTCCCGTCGCTGTCGCGGCGCTGTTGGCGGCCCGCGCCCTGCCGGCCTCAATCCCTGGCGGCGCCTCACCCGACGGCGTCAGCATGGCGTTGAACGCCGCCGCGTTCGGAGCCTTGATCGTGGCAGGAGAGGCGGTGCTCGCGACGCCCGGTCCGGCTATCGGACTGGCGTTCGCCGGGGTCGTCGTCATGGCGCTTCTCGCCCGGCGTGAAGCCAGCAAGCCTAGCCCACTCCTTCCCCTGGATCTGCTGCGGTCCGAGCCATTTCGTCTCTCCGTGATCGCCTCGATCCTGTGCTTCATGGCCCAGTCCATGGGACTGCTCGCCCTACCGTTCCTGCTGCAACGCGACCTCGGGCAGACGCTCCTGCAGGCCGGCGCCTACATGACGTTCTGGCCGCTCACCGTCGCCGCCACCTCGATCGTCGCCAGTCGGCTGGCGGACCGGGTCCCCACGGCTTGGCTGTGCGCTGCGGGCGCCGCGTTGCTTGCGGTTGGCCTTGCCGGTGCGGCCGCATGGCCGCTGGGCGGCCAGGCGGAGAAACTGCTGCCGTTCCTCGGTCTTTGCGGAGCCGGCTTCGGCCTCTTCCAGTCACCCAACAACCGCAATCTGTTCCTCAGCGCCGCGGCCGAGCGCAGCGGAGCCGCCGGCGGAATGCAGGGAACAGCGCGGGTGACGGGTCAGACCGCAGGTTCCGTGATCGTCGCGCTCCTGTTCAGCGTCCCAGTCTCGGCGCCGTCGGTTAGCCTGGCGCTTGCCGCCGCGCTCGCCCTGCTCGCCGGCCTGGTCAGTCTCTTCCGCATCCCGGGCGAGCAACCGAGACCCGCTCAGGGCTCGCAGGAGAGCTAGCAGGACCTTCGGGAGGCCGACGTGACCTGTGTGGGTCATCAGCAGACCTTCGGCGGTTCGCTTTGCGCCCTGGAGGGCTCCCGCGAACTCGTGGGTCTCAATTGGCAGCGGCGTACGTGTCTCCCTCCGCCGCTGGCGCGATGTCGGCCAGCCGCCGCGCGACCTCAGGCGCCGGCAGCTCGGGCCGGGTGGCAAGGCCGGGGAACACGGCCTCGGGCGGCTGGCTGTCTGGGAGCACGTAGGCGATGCCGCCGTCCGGCGCGAAGGTCGGCCGCACCACCGTGTCGAAGAACGGCTGCGGGACATTGATGCAGCCGAAGGTGATGCGGTTGTCGTCGGGGCTGGGCGACGTCAGGCGCTCGAGGCGCCGCTCGGCGCGATTGGATGTGACGACCGGATGCAGGGAGACGGCCGCCGAGAAGTCGATCCAGAAGGTCTCGCCCTGGCCCTCCGCAGGGCCGAACCGGGCGCGGAACCGGCCCGCCGGCGTGGTGCGCTCATGGGCGGCGATCTTGGCCAGAGGCCGGTCGCCGATGCCAGCGACGCTGTCGTCGCCCGTCGCGAGGCCGATGAGCGCGGGCGAGGAGCTCAGCTCCCGGCCGTCGGCGTCGAACACCGAAACCTCGGCCGACCGCTTGTCGAGGATGAGGAACGGCAGGCCGTTATTGTCGCCGCGCGCCGTCACCCAGGCGGCCATCGCCGTGAGGTCCGTCCGGTCGGCGACGCTGGCGATTGCGGGGTCCGTCTCGGCTCGGGCGTGCGAGGTCGCGGCCGAAAGCCCCAGCGACAGCAGGGCGGCGACGGCGGGTGAGGGGAATCGCATGCCTGTCTCGGGCTCCTCGGGGCGGCGGCATCGGGAGAAGGCGGAGCTGCGGGTCGCGTTCCCGCAGCTCCGCAGATGCGCCTAGTTGCGGGGCCGCCGGCGGACGGACTGCTGCTCGACCGTGTCCACGCGGGTGGTCAGCTGGTCGATCCTCTGGCTGGCGGTGCGGGCGTCGGTGGCCGCAGCCTGGGCTGCGGCGTTGGCGGCGTCGGCGCGCTGGATGGCGTCGCTCGCCTTCGCGTCGACCGCGTTGATGCGGGCGTTCACGGCGGCGATCTGTTCGTCCACATAGCCACGGGTGGCGCAGGCGCTGAGGCCAAGGCCGCCCAGCAGCAGCACGGCGGCGAGCCTGGCGGCCCGGACGGGCGTTCCGGGGATGGACATGAGACATTTCCTCCTGGGTTCTTTGTGAAGCCGCGAACCGTCGTGTCGGAAAGTCGACGGACGGCCGGGCCGCGGATGAAACACTGGAGCTTGGGTCCCGTTCCCGCGCCGCCGCGGCAGGCGGCGCGCGGCCGCGCGATCCGAGGTGGGACCTGCGGGCGCGTCCCCGTCCGCTGAGCGGTCGTTGGGGGCGCGTGAGCGGCGGCGCGGCCCTTCCGAGCGGCCGCGGCGGCAGCTGAAAGTCCGGCCGGAAGGTGGAGGAGGGACGCGGCGGGGCGGCCCCGCCTGATGGGGTCGTTCATCCCGGAGGCGCGCCATGCGCGCGGCAGCAACCCATCCCCCGAACCCCACCCCGGCCGAGCCGCCGCCCGGAATGTCCGACCGGGAGGGCGAGCGGCTGGCGGAGCTTCGGGCCTTCGCCGCCGAGCACGGCCTGGGGGCCCTGTCTGCGGAAGAGGCGCTCACCGTCTTCCTGGCGCGGCCTGCCGGCCGCGCCGCCGGCGTCCTCGCCCGGCGTCTGCTGGACCGCTTCGGCTCCCTCCCCGAGGTCCTGGGGGCGCCGCGACCCGAGGTGGCCCTCCTGGCCGGGCGCCGGGTCGCCCAGGAGGTCCGGCTGATCCACGAGCTGCAGTGCCGGGCGCTCGTGGAGCCGTTCCGGGTCAGGCCGCTGCTCACCGCCTGGTCGCAGGTTCGGGACTATCTCCGCGCGGCCATGGCGGCGGAGCCCAGGGAGCAGTTCCGGGTGCTGTTCCTGGACCGCCGCAATCACCTGATCGCCGACGAGGTGATGTGGCGCGGCAGCGTCGACCACGCGCCCGTCTATCCCCGGGAGGTGTGCCGCCGGGCCCTGGAGCTGAACGCCTCAGCCGTCGTGCTCGCCCACAATCATCCAGGGCGCGATCCGACGCCTTCGGCGGCCGACATCGAGATGACGCGGCAGGTGGTCGAGGCCTGCCGCGCCCTGCGGATCGCCGTGCACGACCACCTCCTGGTGGCCGGCGAAGAGGTGGTGAGCCTGCGGGCCCAGGGGGTGATGTGATGTCGCTCGCCGCCATCGTCCGGGCGTTGGGCGGGGATCTCTACGCCGGCGGCTTGCGGGCCAGCATCCCGGCGCCGGGCCACAGCCCCGCGGACCGCTCGGTCTCCCTGCTGCTGCAGGGCGACCGGGTGATCGTCCACAGTTTCGCGGGAGACGACTGGCGCGAGGTGCTCGGGGTCCTGCGCGCCCTGGGCCTGGTGGACGCGTCCGGACGGCTCCGGCGCGCGACGGCGACGGACGGACCGGAGCGGCCCGGCCGGGAGGGCCGGCGCGCCCTGGCCGCAGCCCTGTGGAGCGAGGGGCGCACGGCGGCCGGCTCGGTGGCGGAGCGGCATGCCCGCAGGCGGGCCGTCCGCAGGAGCCTGCCGCCCGACCTCCGCTTCCACCCCGCAGCGCCGCTCAGCGTCTACGCGCCGGCCGGAGGGCCCAGCCGGCCCGCGCTTCTGGCGGCCGTCCGGGACCTCTCCGGAGCCCTCTGCGCCGTGGAGGTCACCTACCTGTCCCCGGCCGGGGACCGGGCGCGCCTGCGCCTGCCGCGCAAGACGGTGGGCGTCCTGCCGCCCGGGTGCGCGGTCCGGCTCGATCCGGCGGCCGACGCGATGCTGGTGGCGGAGGGGGTGTTCAGCGCGCTCTCCGCCGGCGAGGCGTTGCGGCTGCCGGCCTGGGCCCTGCTGTCCGCCGGCCGCCTGGCGGTGTGGCGCCCGCCTGCGGGCGTGCGGCGCGTGCTGGTGGCGGCCGACCGCGGGACGGCAGGGGAACGCGCCGCAGCGGCCCTGGCCGGGCGGCTGGGCGGGATGGGCGTGGTGGCCCGCGTCCGGTTGCCGCCGGCGCCCTTCGGGGACTGGAACGAGGCCGCGCAGGCGGCGGCGCCGGCGAAGGAGCGGGAGGAGGGGCGGGCGGAGGCGAGCCGGTCCGGGGGATGGTCCGCCGGCGGCTCCGGAGATCTGCCATGACCGCCCTGCCAGCTTCCGCCCCTGCTGCCGCCGCCGCCGCCGAGCCGGTCCGCGTCCGCGTGCGCCTGTCCGACCTCGGCGTCGCGCCTGAGAACCTCAGGGCCGGCGAGCCCGCCGACGACGGGATCCCGCGCCTCGCCGAGACGATCCGCGCGGCCGGCCTGATCTATCCGCCGGTGGTGCGCCGCGGACGGCGGGGGGAGCGGCCCTGGATGGTGCTCGACGGGCGCCGGCGGCGCTTCGCCCTGCTGAAGCTGGTGGAGACCGGCGCCCTCCCCGACGACCACGAGTTCGAGTGCCTGCTGGCCGAGGGGCGGCGGGCCCAGGCCGCAGCCGCCGTGCTCCCGGCCGCCGAGCACGCCCCGGTGCACACGGCCGACGTCATCGAGGCCATCGGCCGGTTGCGGAAGTCGCGCATGGACTGCGCCGCCATCGCCGCGGCGCTCGGCTACGAGGAGCCGGAGGTGCGGCGGCTGGCGGCGCTCGCCGGCGTCCATCCCCGGGTGCTGGACGCCTACCGCAAGGGTCGCCTCGTCCTGCGGCAGGTGCGGCTGTTCGCCAGGCTGCCGGACCGGAAGCGCCAGGCGGACCTCGCCCAGGCGGCGCTGGACGGCTGGTTCCACGACCACCAGCTGCTGGCCCTGGTGCAGGGCGGGCGGACGACCGTCGAGGACCCGCGGTTCGCGCTCGCGGGGCCCGAGGCCTACGCTGCGGCGGGCGGGCGGCTGAAGGCGGACCTGTTCGGCGAGATGCCCGCCGAGGTCCTCGACCCCGATGTGCTGGACGCCGCCTGGCGGACCTCGGTTGCGGCCGTGGCGCAGGGCCTGGCCAGCGAGGGCCTGACCGTCTTCCTGGCCCGGGAGCGCGGTCATCTCCCGCCGGATGGCCTTCGCGGCCTGCCGTTCGTGCACTGGGGCGGACTGGACGAGGCCGCGGCGGCGGCCTTCGACGCCGCCCGGGCGCGGATCGAGGCTGCGGCGGCGCTCGTGGACGCGGCCGAGGCGGGCGAGGCTCGCGCCGCGACCCTCCCGGCCCTGCTGCAGGCGCGCCTCGACCTCGCCCGGCTGACCGCCGGGCAGGGCGTGGTCCGCGCGGTGCTGCTCACGCCGAGCCGGGCGGGGCTCGACGCCACCTTCTACCACGAGCCCGCGCCCGAGCCGGCGGAGCCGGACCTCGACGCAGCGGGGGCGGACGACGAGGCCTCGGGCGGCGAGCGCTCCGCGCCGGAGATCCCGGAGGCCGAGATCCGGGTGGAGGTGGTGGGCGTCGGACATGGCCAACACGCCCTGCGCACGGACATCGCCACCCGTGGGCTGATCCGCGATCTTGCGGACCATCCGGAGGCAGCCCTGGTGGCGCTGACGGCGCAGCTCTTCCGTCACCTCGCCCTGGAGAGGCGGGTCTGGAGCGGCGCATCCGCGCTCGCCATCGCGGCCACGGCCTATGGCCGGGGGGAAGACGCCGTGGAAGGGCTGGACGCCGTCGTCCGGGCCCGGCTGGCGGGCCGCCGCGCGGCCTATCTGGCCGCCGGCCTGCGGCCGATCCCGTGGGTGGCCGGCCTGGAGGCGGACGACCGGCTCGCCCTGCTCGCGGAGCTGGTGGCGGCGAGCCTCGACCTCCACGAGCCGCGCACCACGGGGATCCGGCCCGAGGCGCGGGCGGAGGCCGCGGAGATCGCAGGGCTCTGCGGCGCGGACCTTGCCCGTCACTGGACGCCCGACGCCGCCTTCCTGTCGGCCCACGGCAAGGCGCAGCTGCTGGGCTTCCTGGAGGCCATGGGGGCGGCCGATCCGGGCGCCGGCGCCCTGAAGAAGGCGGAGCTGGTGGCGCGCACGGCGGAGGCGGCGGCCCAGCGTCGCTGGGTCCCGCCGGCGCTCACCTGGCTGTCCCGGGCGGACGGCCCCGGGGCGCAGGCGCCGACCGGACCGCAGGCGGAGGACGACGACTGTGCGTGACCTCCGCTGGACCGGCGACCGGGTGACGGCGCTGCGCACGCTCTGGGCGGAGGGTCGGAGCGCCGCGGAGATCGCGCGAAGCCTCGGCGGCGTCACCCGCAACGCGGTGCTGGGCAAGGTCTGGCGGCTCGGGCTCTGCGGAGGGCGGTCGCACCCTCCGCCGAAGCCGGCCCGACCTCGGCCCGGCCCACCCCGCCGGACGGCGCGGGCTCGCCCGTCGGCCCGCGCAGGGGTCCCGTCGGCGCCGGGGCCGGAGGTCGGGCCGGGCCTGGTGGCCCGGCTCCTCGACCTGGGCCCCCGCCAGTGCCGCTGGCCAATGGGCGATCCGCGGAGTCCGGGGTTCGCCTTCTGCGGGCGCGAGGCGGCGTGCGGGCCGTACTGCCGGGCGCATGCCCAGGCGGCCCACGTCCGGGCCTGATGCGGCCTGCGGAAGGGCGGCCGAAGCCTGGACGGAGGGCCTCACCGGCGCCCGGGGCGCAAGGGACGCGGAGGCTCTCCAGGGGAGCCCTTGCGCCCCGATCGACGGCGAGGCGGGCGGGACCCGGGCTTCGGCCCGTCCCTTCCGTCAGGAGATCGCCATGCGCCCCACCCGTCACAGCTTCCTCGACACCGCCGACCTCGACGCCTTCGACGCCCGCACCGCCGCGCTCGAGGACCCGCGCCCGCACCCGACCGAGGCCGCCCTCACCCAGCTGGGGGCGGCGATCATGTCGGAGACCCTCGACCTGGTGCTGGGCACCGCCCTGGAGGACCACGTCCGCACCGTCGGCGAGGCCCTGCTGGGCGGCCTGCACACCGGCGTGCAGCGGCTCGACCGGGAGGCAGACCGGGCCCGGGACGTGCTCGCCGCCGGCCTGCGCGACTTCGACGGCAGCGAGGTGGCCGACGTCGACCTGCAGTCGGCCCGGCAGGCGGCGGAGGCCGCCGACGTGGCGGCCATGGCGCTGGCCTATGTGCGCGACGCCGCCGCCGAAGCCTATGGCGCGGCGACCGGTGAGGTCTGGTCGCCGTGGCGCACCGGCGGGCGGCCGCTGAGGACGACCGCCGCCGAGATCGAGGCGCGCGAGGCCCTGCGGGCGGTGCGCGAGCGCCGCCTGTCGGCCTGTGCGCCGGGCGGGCCGGTCGTGGCGTTGCGGGGCGCGCCGTCAGCCGTCGCCGAGGCGGACGGCATGCGCCTGTTCGACGCGCTCAACTGGGCCCGCGGCCAGTGGCCGGGGATGGCGCTGGCCATCACCGGAGCGGCGGGACCCGAGCGGCTGGCCCGGTCCTGGGCCGGCCAGAAGGGCGTGCGGCTGATCGTGGCCCGGCCGGACTTCGCCCGTCACGGCCGGGCCGCGCCGTTCCGCGCCAACGACGAGCTCATGGCGCTCGAGCCGGTCTGCGTGCTGGCGCTCACCGCCACCTTGGACGGCGGCGAGGCCGCCGGGCGGCCCTTCGGCCCGGCGCTCGGCCTGCTGCAGCAGGCGCGCGCGCGGGGCGTGCGCTGCGTGCGCATCGGGCGCAAGCCGCCGGCCTAGCTGCGGCCGGCCGGCTCGTTCTCGTTGCCCTCCGGCGCTGAGCCTCGGTTGTGGTCACGGGGTGTTCTTCACCTTCCCGTCGCGCTGGTTGACGCGCCACAGGGTGGCCACCGCGCGTCCCGCGCACCGCGGAGTTCGGGAGGGAACCGCCCGCAGTTTGCATGGATTTTTAATCAGAAAACTTGCATTCTATGGTCAGGAGCCTAGGTGACGCGCATGGACAGGTTTGAGGAATTCCGTCGTCGGTTGCGCCCGGGGAAGGTCTACCGCCGCGCGGATCTGGCGCGGTGGTCGAACGCCGTCGACCGGCATATCCGCCAGGCGGTGGCGGCGGGCGTGCTGGCGAAGGTCCGCGGCGGACTCTACTACGCGCCAAAGCCGACGGTGTTCGGAAAGGCGCCGCCGGCGGATGAAGCGCTCGTGTCCGGCTTCCTCAAGGGCACCGACTTCCTGATGACCTCGCCGAACGCGTGGAACGCCCTGGGTGTGGGCGCCACCCAGCTGCACAACCGCACGGTGGTCTACAACCACAAGCGTCACGAGGACGTGGCGCTCGGCGGCCGCACGTTCGAGTTCCGGCGCAAGGCGGCCTTTCCGAGGACCGCCACCCCGGAGTTCCTGCTGGTCGACCTCGTGAACAACGTGGAGCGCACGGGGGAGGACTCGCGTGCGGTGCTCGACCGCGTGCGCGCCAAGGCGCTGACCTACGACCCGGCCAGGCTGAAGCGCGCCGTCGGCAAGTACGGCAATGAACGGACCAAGCGCGTCTTCGCCCAGGTTCTGGAGGCTCGGGCGGCGCATGCCGCCTGAGCTGCTGCACCGACATCCCCAGTTCGGCGACCTGATCGCCATCGTCGCGGACGAGATGAAGATCGTCCCGGCGCTGGTCGAGAAGGACTACTGGATCATGCACAGCCTCTGGGGATTGCAGAAGGGCGGGCACACCTTCGAGCTGAAGGGAGGAACGTCCCTGTCCAAGGGTTACGGCTGGATCGGACGTTTCTCCGAGGACATAGACATTCGGATCGAGCCTCCGGCGGCGCTCGAGGTGGCCGTTGGTCGCAACCAGAACAAGGCGGCGCACGTCGAGAGCCGCAGGCGCTTCTATGACCATCTCGCGCAGACGTTGAAGATCGACGGTGTCGTCGCCGTGACGCGCGACGAGGCCTTTGACGATCCCACCTATTACCGCGGCGCGGGCATCCGCCTCGCCTATGAGAGCGCCCACGGCTCCGTGGCGGGGCTGAAGGACGGCATCCTGCTCGAGGTGGGCTTCGACGACGTCACGCCCAACGCGACGATCGACATCTCCTCCTGGGCCTGGGACTACGCCGCGCCGCGCGTGGAACTCGTCGATAACCGGGCGAAGGCGGTCGCCTGCTACGATCCCGGCCACACCCTGGTGGAGAAGTTGCAGGCGATCTCCACCAAGTTCCGGGCGCAGCAGCAGGACGGCGTGTTCCGGCCGAACTTCATGCGCCACTATTACGACGTCCATTGCCTCTTGCAGCAGCCCCAGGTGCGGGCGTTCGTCGGGAGCAAGTCCTATGAGGCGCACAAGGCGCGCCGTTTCCGGCAGGCTGACGAGAAGGACCTGACGAAGAACGAGGCCTTCATCCTCTCGGACCCCGAAGTGCGGCGGGAGCTCGCCGACGCGTACGCCGCATCGGCGGCGCTGTATTACCGCGGTCAGCCGCCGTTCGAGGAGCTGCTAGCGACGCTCGAGGCCTGGTGCGCGAAGCTCTAGGACAGCGCACGAAAGGCTCTGCTCCGGGCCATGAACAGTGACGGTCGGCCAAGCCTCTGGAGCGCACACCGACACCGTCGCGGGCGCCTCCTGCTCATGGGCGGTCAAGTCACTGTTCAGGCCAGGGTGCGCTGAACTCCGAGGCGGGCATGCGGAGGCTCGGCTGCGTAGGTCTTCCTCTCGAAGACGCTCCGCAACCGGTTGGCGGCGCCCCCCCAACCCCCAGGTCTGCTTCAAGGGCCTGTCTCACGGGCCGTCGGCCATCCGAGACGTCAGGCTCACGCCGGGCCCCGCGGCTCGGCGCCCGCCGGTGCGGGCGCTTAGTCCGAGGGCTCGTCCGGCGGCGGATCGCCGCCGGGCAGCCGGGCGAACCAGTCCTCCACCAGCGGATCGCGTCGGACGGCGATCTCCGCCAGCTCGCCCAGGGCGCGGCTGAACTGGGCGATCAGGGTGCGCGGCTCCAGGCGGGCGATCTCGGCGCCGGCGGCGGCCTCGAAGTCCTGCACCGCCATCATCAGGATCAGCATCAGCTTGTTGTCCGCGCAGGCCACCGCGAAGGCCGGCGAGCCCAGGGCCAGCGCGGCGAGGATCGCGAAGGCGTCGGTGTCGGTGGCCTGGGCGAAGGCGTGGATCCGGGCGATGTTCAGCCGGCCGCGGCCCGCCTCGAAGTGTTCGTAGGACCGGAGCGGCATGGCCATGGCGTCGGCCACCTGGCAGGCGCGCAGCCGGCGGTGCCGCCTCAGCGACTTGAGCACCTCGGACAGCCGGCGGCCCGCGGCCGGTCCGCCCGCAGGCGCGAGGGGGAACATTGATCGTGACGCCACGCCATCAACCCTGACTTGTGCGTCACTTTTGCCGCAAGCCGCCGTGGGGTCAAACGCCGCGGGAGTTTTCCGGGCGCCCGCCGCATCCCCGGCGAGGAGATAGGGTCAATATTCGGCAGGGATGGCGGGTATGGGCAGGCGGTTGTTTCGATATATCCGGCGTGCACGAAGTATATTTCCCGCAAATTTTTTGCGGGTTCCCCGCAACGGGGTTGCGGTGACTGATCATCGCGCCGTCCCGGGATAATATTTCTCGACAGTGCTGGGCTTGAGATTATCCACTCCGCTGGAATCAAGTCCGGGGCGGGAGATGACAGCCAAACGTGCCGAGCCGTTTCTTGTGGCGCTGGGGGCCCTGCGCGAGCGGTTGCGGCAGGGCGCCTTCGACTATGAGCGCCGCCTGGCCGCCACCGAGATCGCCCAGCAGCTGGCGCTCAGCGCCACCCCCGTGCGCGAGGCCCTCGCCCGGCTGGCCGGAGAAGGGCTGGTGGAGGAGCGGCGGGGGCAGGGCTATTTCGTCCGCCGTCCGGGCGCCGTCGACGTGGCCGACCTCTACCGCATCAGCCAGGCCCACCTGCTGATCGGACTGGAGCCCCGGGGGCTGCAACCCCAGGCGGTAGGGGCGGACCTCGCCCCGGAGCCGGTTGCGGACGGCGATCCGCCGGAGGCGGCGGTGGCGCGCGTGGAGCGCCTCTTCGAGTCCTGGCTGGAGGCCGCGGGCGGCTGGGACCTGCTCGACGCCCACCGGCGGGTCGCCGGCCGGCTCGGACCGGTGCGCCGGCAGGAGCCGCGGCTGATCCCCGACCTGGCTGCCGAGGCCGCGGCCCTGGCCCGGGTGGCGGCGGGCGGCGACCGCGCGAGCCTGCTGGCCGCGGTGCGCGCCTTCCATCGCCGCCGCATCCGCCTCGCCGACCGGCTGGCGGGCCTTCTGGAGCGCCGCCCGCAGGCTTCGCCGTATAGGACCGATATAGTTTGAATAGGGTGAGCCAGGGTTGTGGGATGGTCAGGCCGCAACTTCCAGCGGTGACAAACGGCCTTTGAAGGAGGTCACCATGTCCAAGACCCTCACCCTGCCGGCGCTTCGGCTCGTCTGCTTCGGCGGCGCCCGGGCGCTCACGAACTCGGCCTCAGGCGAGGTCCACCCCGAAGAGATCCCGGTCGACCTGTACGACTGACCCTTCGGGGCCGGCGCCGGTCCTGCCGGCGCCGGCCTTGCCGCACTCTTCCGCCTCGCGGGTCCCATGGAACATCCCCTTTCCCCCGCCGCCCATGCCGTCGCCATCGGCGACGACCTCGTGTTCCTGCAGGTGATGCGGGACGCCTACCTCTGCGTGCCGGGGGCTCCCGGGCGGCTGAGCCTGTCGCGGGATGGCGGGGCCGTCGCCTTGGAGGACCCGGCGCTGCTGGCGTCCCTGCTGGCCGCCGGTCTCGTCGGCGGCGCCGGACCGCGCCTCGGCGTGACGCCGCCGCCGCCTCCGGCCCAGAGCGCCGTGACGGGGGAGGGTCCGGCGCCAGGCTGGCCCGACGCGACCCGCCTCTTACGGGCGATGGTCGACGCCGGACTGGGCTATGGCGGGCGGCCGCTGGCCGCCCTCGTGCGCGGGGTCCGTCCGGCGGGCGTCCCGCCGCCTTCCGGAGCGCCCTCGCCGGAGCTCCTGGCCGAGGCCGCCCGCTTCCACGCCTGGATCCCCTACGCCCCGTTGCCGGGCAAGTGCCTCCTGCGGTCGTTCCTGCTGCTGCGGGCGCTGCGGCGGCGGGGACACGACGCCGCGTGGGTGTTCGCGGTGCGCACCTGGCCGTTCCGCGCCCATTGCTGGCTGCAGGCCGGAGACGTGGTCCTGGACGATCACCATGAGCGGCTCGTCGCCTATCATCCCATCATGGCGGTCTAGGGCGTGGCGATCGGCGACTACCTGGCCCTGGCCTGGCCGGCCGGAAGCGCCGAGGGCGCGGCCCATGCGGCGACGCTGGGCGCCCGGCTGGAGGCCGAGGCCGGCTGGCGGTCGGTGGGAACCACCGACCGCCTCCGTCTCTACACGCCCGCGGCGGGCGGCGCGCCGGTGACGGCGCTCCCCTGCGCGGCCGGTTTCGTGGTCGGGGAGCGGTTCCGGAGCCCAGGGGCCGTCGACGCCGGGGAGCTGCCGCGTCGGCCGGCACAGGCGGCCCTGACCCTGCTGCGGTCGGGGTGGGGCCGGTACGTCGCCCTGCTGCACGGGCCCCCGGGGGAGACGGCGGTGTTCCGCGACCCGCTCGGCGAGCTGGACGCGCTGGTCTGGCCGCTCGCCGCCGGGGTCGAGGCGGTGGCCTCTGACCTGCTGGCGGTCCCGCCATGGCTGCGGCCGCCCCGGCTGTCCCTCAACTGGGACGCCATCGCCGTCTATGTGGCGCTGTCGAGCGCCATGCGGTCCGAGCTGCTGTTCGACGGCGTGGCCGCCGTCACGCCGGGGACCCTGCAACCGCTGCCCCTGGGCCGGGCCGCCATGGCCCTGTGGCGGCCGGCGGACCAGGTTGGCGATAGTCGGCCCGACGAGGTCGCGGCCGGAGAGGCGCTGGCGGCCGCGGTCGACCAGGTTACCAGGGCGCTGGTCGTGGACAGGCCTGCGGTCCTGATGGAGCTCTCCGGCGGCCTCGACTCCGCCATCGTGGCCGGGACGCTGGCGCGGCTTGGCCTCGCCGGGCGGGTGTCCGCATGGCTCAACTATGTGGCGGACCGCACAGAGGGGGACGAGCGGGCGTACGCCCGCGCCGTGACCGAGCGTCTGCGGGTTCCGCTGACGGTGGTGGAGAAGCCGCTCGCCCCACTAAGCGAGGCGGACTTCACCGAGGTCGCCACGGGCGTGCGGCCGGCGCTGCAGGCGGTGGACGCACCCCGCGACCGCGACATCGCCGCCCGCATGGCCGCCCTCGGCGGGGCGGCGGTGCTGTCGGGTCAGGGCGGCGACGCGGTCTTCTTCCAGATGCCGAGCGTGCTGGTCGCCTCGGGCGTGCTGCGCCGGGAGGGCCTGGCCGGGCTGGGCTCGCCGGTGCTGCGCGCCGTCGCCCACCGGACGCGACGCTCGGTCTGGCAGGTGCTGGCGGAGTGCAGCCGGGCCGAGCGGCGCGGGGATGGGCTGCCGTCGCAGCTGTCCCCCCTCGTTGCGCCGGGGGTGCGGAGCTGGCTCGCCGGCCGCGCCCACCCCTGGGTGGAGGACGCCGGAGACATTCCCGGCGCGAAGCGGCTGCAGGTGCAGGCCATCGCCAATGCACAGCTCTACCGCGGCGACTGCCGCAAGCGTCGCGCCGGCGACCTGCTCTATCCCTTCCTTTCCCAGCCGGTGGTGGAGCTCTGCCTGTCCCTCCCCGCCGACCTCCTGGCCGGCGGGGAGCAGGACCGGCGGCTCGCCCGGGCGGCCTTCGCCGACCGGCTGCCGCCGCAGGTGCTGGCGCGCCGCTCGAAAGGGGAGTTGGGCGCCTACTATGGTCGGCTGCTGGCCGCGAGCCTCGACGTCCTGCGGCCCCTGCTTCTGGAGGGCTGTCTGGCCGACGCCGGGGTGCTCGACCGGGCGGCGGTGGCCCGCCAGCTCACCCCGGAGCAGCTGCTGCAGGCTCCGGCCACCGGCGCCATCCTGACCGCGGCGACGGTGGAGGCCTGGGTGCGCCACTGGCAGGGCCGCGTCGGGGACTCGGCGCGCGCGCCGCGCCGGCGGCATTGAGGGCGCGGGGCAAGGCAAAAATGCCCCGTCCGGGAAATAAGTGTTCTCCGCGGGTCGTCGGGCCTTCTGTTTACCCGAACGGGATATTTCAGCTTGACGCGGGTCCGGAAAGGAGAAATTTTCCCGTTCGGGAAATCAGATGGTCACGCCTCAGGAGATCGGTCAGGCCGTCCGCCACGCGCGGAAGGCCTTGGGCCTCCGCCAGGACGAGCTCGCCGCCGCGGCCGGCGTGGGGCTGCGGTTCCTCGTGGAGTTGGAACGGGGCAAGACGACGGTGCAGCTGGACCGGGTGCTCGCGGTACTGGGCGCCCTGGGCCTGCGCCTCGAGCTCGTCCGGCGGAATGGGACCGCCGACGGCCGGGCCGGAGACGCCCCCGGCGCGGGTTCGCCCTCCGGTGAGCCGGTTCCATGATCCGGACCCTGGTCGTCTGGTGGGAGGGGGCGCGGGTCGGGCGCCTCGCCATCGACGCCCACGGGGACCTCGGCTTCGCCTACGACGCCGGCTGGGTGGCCGATCCCCGCCGGCCGGCGGTGTCCGTCTCGCTGCCGAAGCGCCTCGAGCCGTTCGGGCGGCGGGAGACCCGGCCGTTCTTTGCGGGCCTGCTGCCGGAAGAGGCCCAGAGGACGGCCGTGGCCCATGCCCTGGGCGTCTCGGCGACGAACGACTTCCGGCTGCTGGAGCGGCTCGGCGGTGACGTGGCCGGCGCCCTGACCCTGTGGCCGGAGGGCGAGGCGCCGCCCGCGCCGCTGGGGGTTTCGGCCACCGAGCCCCTGGACGACGCGGACCTGCGGTCCATTCTCGACCGCCTGCCGGAGCGGCCGCTCCTGGCGGGGGAGGAGGGGCTCCGACTGTCCCTGGCGGGGGCCCAGCCGAAGCTTCCCGTCGTGCTGCTGAACGGCCGCATCGGCCTGCCCGCGCCCGGCCAGCCCAGCACCCACATCCTAAAGCCCGCCATCGCCCGGCTCCCCGGCGCGACCGGCAATGAGGCCTTCGCCATGCGGCTGGCCGCCGCCCTCGGCCTGCGCGTGGCTGGCGTGGAGGCGCGGCGGGTCGGCGCGTGGCCGTTCCTGCTCGTCGAGCGCTACGACCGGGTGGTGTCGGCTGAGGGGACGATCCGGCGCCTGCACCAGGAGGACGTCTGCCAGGCGCTGGGGGTGACGCCGGAGCACAAGTACGCGTCCGAGGGCGGGCCGATCTTCCGGGACATGTTCGACCTCGTGCGCCGGGCCTGCGTCGCGCCGGCGCCGGCGCTGCTGCGCCTGCTGGACGCCGCCATCTTCAACGTGATGGTCGGAAACGCCGACGCCCACGGCAAGAACTACAGCCTGCTCTACACCGATGCGGGGCTGGACCTGGCGCCGCTCTACGACCTCATGTGCACCGCCGCCTATCCGCAGGTGCACGGCAAGCTGGCCATGAAGGTGGGCGGACGCTCGGTCCTGGAGGACTTCACCGCTGACACCTGGGACCTGTTCGCGCGCGAAGTCGGGCTGGGCGCGCCCTTCGTGCGGCGGCGGGCCGCGGCCCTGGCGCGCGAGGCCCTGGCCAGGATCGGCCCGGTGGCCGGCGAGCTGGCGGAGGCCGGCTTCGGGGACGAGGACCTTGCCCGCGTCGTGGAGGTGGTGGCCGGGCGCGCCAGGCTCCTGCTGGCTTTGGACGAGTCGCGCGGCGCCTGAGCCCGGCCCTGACTGGCCCGCGACACTGCGGATGGCACGGGGGCTGACGCCTCGCGGGTCGGCGGCTAGGCTGGACCAATGCTTGACGTGACCCGCGCCTATGGCCTCGAGTTCCTGCTTCCGGCGGGGGACACGGCCGCAGGTCTGCCCCTGCGCGGGCACAGGGAATTCGACAGGCCGGAGATCGACCTGATCTGCCGCCTCGACCGCGGGACCTTTGTCGATGTGGGGGCCAGCATCGGGGCGATCGCCCTGCCGGTGGCCGCCGCCCGACCCGACCTGAAGGTGGTGGCCGCCGAGGCGCACCGGGGGCTGGCGGGCCTGCTGGCCGCCAATACCTACGGCAACCGCCTGGACAATGTGGAGCCGCACCATGTGGCGGTGGGCCGCACGCCGGGCGTGACGGCCTTGGCCATGCGCCCGCTGCGCAGGATCGGCAACTTCGGGGAGGGGGCCCTCGCCGATCCCGAACCCGCGCCGGAAGAGCCGGTGAGGATGACGACCCTCGACGAGCTTGCGCCCGAAGACGTCGGTTTCGTGAAGGTGGACGTCGAGGGTTTCGAGCCGGAGGTGCTGGCGGGGGCGACCATCACCCTGGCGGAGCGCCGACCCGCCTGGCTCGTGGAGGTGTCCAAGGCTCGGCCCCAGGTGGCGGCTGAGGTGAGGCGTCTCCTGTCCGACGCCAACTATAGCCTCTTCTGGTTCTTCTCCCCCGTGTCCGCCCCGCGCCGCGCCAGGGCGCGGTTCCGCCCGCAGCCGCTGGAGGGCGACCTCTCCTTCCTCGCCCTGGACGGCGAGCCGCCGTTTCCCCTGCCGCCGGTGGGCGCCTCCTGGCCGCAGGACGTCTCCGAATTCCCCCACCTCTCCGGCTGTGGACTGCGCCCGGCCCTGTCGCAGGGCTCAGGCGGCCCGAGTCGCGCGTCCAGGAACCCGAAGGCCCGGGCGTAGAGGTCGCGGACATTGCCGGGGCTCACGATGTGGTGGCGCTCGCCCCAGTAGGTGACCAGCAGGGCGTCCCGGTCCTGCCGGTGCAGGGCCGAGAACATGGCCTCGGCCTGGGTGATCGGGATGTTGTCCTGGTCGCCGTGCATCAGCAGGATTGGCGTGCGGATCCGGTCGGCGGACCACAGGGGGCTGTTTCGGGCGTAGCGGGGGAGGTCCGTCCAGGGCGGGACGCCCATGTCGCCCTGGGCGGTCTCCACCCAGCCGGCGCTCCAGGCGGTCCACAGGCCCTCCTCGGGCCAGGCCCGGTACATGGGCGGGATCGTCCCCCACTTGCTCAGCAGGTCCACCGGCGCGGAGATCACCACGGCGGCGCGGAAGCGGTCGGTCTGGGCGACGGCGGCGAGCGCCGTGTAGCCGCCGAAGCTCTTGCCCCAGAGCGCGATGCGTCCGGCGTCGAAGGCGCCCGCCGTGGCGGGATCCGCCGCGGCCGCATCGACGATGGTGAGGATCCGGTCGGCCAGGCCGGCGGCGGGCTCGCCGCGGGGCTGCGGCGTCGGCAGGCTGGGGACCAGGACCGCATAACCGTGGCCGGTGAGGACGCGCAGGTCGGTGGCGAGGCCGCGGGGCTCCGGGGGATCGGTGGGCCGGGCCCGCAGGGTCTCGCCGGCGTAGGCGCGGACGACCAGCGGCGGGGGCGGGGCGCCGGGCGCCGGCGGCGGCAGGAACAGCCAGCTGGTGAGCGGGCTTCCATCGGGCCCGGCATGGGCGACGGGGACGGCGCGCGGCGGGTCGACGTCGGCGAAGCGGGGGTTGAGGCGGGCGAGGATCCGAGGGGGGCGGTCCGGCCGGGCGAGCTCCAGGCTGTCGAACCCCTGGACGTGGCCGGGCGCGGTGCGGCGGAAGGCGGCGCTGGCGTCGGGACCGGCGGCGAGGAGCATGGCGTCCGGCGGCAGGACGGCCCCCGTGCGGACGCCGTCGGGGGCGAGGCGCACGAGCCGGCGTTCGCCGTCGACGCTGGCGGTGGCGAGGCCGGCGGGGGGGATCACGGTCCGGAGCCGGTCGCCGGTGAGCGGGCGCGGCGCGGCGACGGGTCGGACGTCGGCGAGCGGAAGGCGGGCGGCGCGACCCGCGGGATCGATGCGCCAGGCGACGCCGTCCACGACGGCGACCAGGCCGGCCGGGCCGAGGGCGGTCAGGGAGCGGGGCGCGGCCGGAAGGCTGCTCGTCAGGTTGACCGGGCCGGCGGCGGCGAGGCGATACCAGTCCGGCCGGGAACTTGGGGCCTCGGCAGGCCGGGCGAGCACCACGGGGTCGGCGCCCATCCAGCCGGCCGGGACGAGGGTGGGGCGGCCTTGGGCGACCGGGACGAGGCCCCCGCCGGGGCGGGTGACGGCGCCGCTGGCGGCCGCGATGCGGACCAGCTCGCCCCGGGGCCAGGGGGCGCCGGTGGGGCGGGCGTAGGCCAGCAGCTCGCGGCCGTCCGGCGACCAGGCGAGCAGGTGGGGGAGGAGGTCGCAGGCGGGGCAGGGCGCCGTGCGGATGCCCGTCTGGAGGTCCAGCAGCGTGAGCCGCATGGCCTGGGTCCCCAGGCCGCGGTCGCCCTGCAGGGGCTCGTCGCCGTGCAGGGGGAGGTCCTCGCCGGCCTCGAGCAGGGCGACGGACCGGCCGCCGGGGGCTGTCTCCAGGTCGACGAGCTCGCCCGTGGCCAGCACGGTGCGGCGGCCGCTGCGGACGTCGATCCGCAGCAGGCGGCGCGGGGGCGGCCGGGCGCGGACGCCGGCGAAGGCGCCGCTGCCGAGGATGGTGACCGCCAGCCGGCCGCCCGCGGCCCGGGCCCAGAGGCCGGGCAGGCGCTCGGCGGAGAGCCGGCCCAGCCGCATCAGGACGGGCAGGCTGCCGTCGGGCCGGTCGATGACCAGCAGCTCGTCCTCCGAGCGCCACTGGACGGTGCGTCCGTCCACGGAGAGCTCGGGGGTGACGCCGAGCCACCGGACCTGGCCGGTGGCCAGGGTGATCACGCCGAGGGTCCAGCCCTCACCGTCGAGCCGCTGGACGGCGAGCCGCGTCCCGGCGGGGGAGAAGCCGGCCAGGCTGTGACCGGCGTGCGCCTCGGGCGTGAGCAGGGGGCGGGCCGGGCCGTCGCCGTCGAGCGGCGCGACCATAAGCCGGCTGACGGTGAGCGGGGTGAAGTGGTCGAGGTCGAACCGGGGCGCGGTGGCGTGGGCGTCGCGCCGCTCGACCACCAGCCAGCGGCCGGCGGGGTCGACGGCCGCCGCGCCGAAGGCCTCCTGGGCCAGGAGGTCCTCCACCGTGAACGGCCGGGCCGCCGCCGGGGCGGGGGCCAGGGCGAGCAGCAGGCCGAGCAGCAGGCCGAGCAGCAGGAGTTCCGCCGCGCGGGCGGCGGGCAGGCGGACCGGCATGGGGGCTCACCAGGCGCGGGTGAGCTGGACCCAGGCGAAGCGCCCGATGGGGTCGGCGTTGGCCGGGTCGTAGGCCACCCCGGCGACATTGTCGTAGAAGGGCGGGTCCCGGTCGAAGGCGTTGCGCACCCCGAGCGTCGCGGCGATCCCCTTCAGCGGCCCGGTCTCGGCGGGGGCCAGGCGCAGCTGCAGGTCCACCGAGGGCTGGGCGGCGATGCGGGTCCCGAGGGCGTCCTCGTAGGCGCTGACATAGTTGAGAGCGGCGCCGGCCGTGAGGCGGCCCCGGGTCCAGTCCGCCGTGAGCCGCCCGCGGAAGTCGACCGGGAAGTTGGCGACGCCGGCCCGGTCCACGGCGGCGGCGTCGGGCGTGGTCCGCTGCTCATAGGCCAGGATCCAGGAGCCGGAGGCCCCGAGCGCGATGCGGTCGTCGCCGAGGTCGACGGTCCAGGATCCGGTGAGGTCCACGCCGGAGACCCGCAGGTCGGCGGTGTTGACGTAGCGGTTGTCGGCGATCGCCCCATAGGCCTCGGGCGGGAAGCCGGCCGAGGCCGGGATCAGCGCCGGGCTGGCCAGCAGGGCCTCCATCAGCGCCCGGTCGGCGGCGTTGTCGGCCGGCGAGATGCGGGTGATGAAGCTGGCCAGCGTCGGGTCGGACAGCGCGTTCAGGATGTTCTCCTGCACCGGCTTGCCGATGCGGTCCTCGAAGCGGACCTCGAACCAGGTGGCGCCCAGGCGCAGGCCGGGCAGGGCGGCGGGCGTCCAGTCGGCGCCGGCCGTCCAGGTGGTCGCCGTCTCCGGCCGCAGGTCCGGATTGCCGCCGTTCAGCAGCAGGGTGCGGATCCGCCCCGCGCCCAGCGGCAGCAGGCTCCCGGAATAGGCCTCGGGGTCGTGGACCTCGCGCAGGGCCGGCGCGCGGAACGAGCGGCCGTAGGTGGCCCGCACCGTCAGCCCGTCCACCGGCGCCCAGAGGAGGCCCGCCTTGGGGTTGGCGGTGGTCCCGACGTCGGAGTAGCGCTCCACCCGCCCGGCCAGGGACAGCTCCAGCCGCTCCAGGCCCGGCCGGCGGTTCTCCGGCCCGACCAGCGGCGCGCGCAGCTCCAGGAAGGCCGCCGCCACCGAGCGGGCGACGTCGGCGCCCTGCTGGGGCACGGGCGTGGGCGAGGCGGAGAAGCTCATCCCCGTGCGGACCAGGGTCTCCCGGCGCAGCTGGCCGCCGACCGCGGCCTGAAGGGGGCCGCCTGGAAGGGTGAGCAGCGTCCCGTCCGCCTGCAGGTTGGCGGACATCACCTGGCCGCGGGTGTGGGTGTCGGCGTAGCCCGAGCCGATCACCGCCAGCAGGGCCGGGCTGTTGGCGCCGGGCGTCCCGCTGAACGGGTTGAAGTAGCCGTCCCGGGCGGCGGAGAAGGGCGTCTCGGGCCGGTCTGCGACGGAGCCCACCGCCTCGGCCAGCAGGGCCGTGTTGACCGTGCCCCGCGCGTGGGTGGCGGTCCTCTCCTGGGCGAAGGCCAGGTAGCCCTCGCCCCGCCACGCCCGCGGCAGCCGCGCCGTGGCGCCCAGGGTGAGCGCCAGGCTCTCCTGGCGGCCGTCCAGCCGGGCGTTGCCGACCTCCTCGGCGAAGCTGTAGGCCACCGAGTGGGAGGAAGCCCCGGTGGGGGAGACGAAGAAGGGGTTGGCGCGGGTGACGGCGATGTTGGCGATGGAGCTGGACAGCCTGACGCCGAAGTCCCGGCGGCCGTAGCGCAGGTCGGCGGTGAGCTCCACGGCCTCGCCCAGCTGCTGGTCGGCGGCCACATAGAGGGCGTGCAGGTCCTGGCGCGGCAGGATGTCCACGCCCCGGCGCTGGTTGCCGAGGTTGGCCTGGCCGGCGAGCAGGTCCTGGGGCCTGAGGCCCACGCCGTCCTGGCCGGCCGGGATCGCCCAGCCCACCACGGTGCCTGAGGGTCCCGTCGTCAGGATGTTGCCGGGGAAGGCGTTGGTCAACCGCTGGTCGGAGCCGCCGAACCGCCGCAGGTCGGCGTCGGCCGCGAAGTCGCGGTCGTCGCCGGAGAGCCGGCTGCGCCGCCGGAGTTCGTAGGCGACCAGCAGGCCGCCGCCGTCCCAGCGCCGGCCGAGGAGCTGGGACAGCTGGAGCTCGGTGGGCTCGCCATCCGTGCTCGCGCCCGCGGTGAGCCGGGTCTCCGCCCCCTCGTAGTCCCGGCGCATGATGATGTTGACCACCCCGCCCACGGCGTCCGCGCCGTAGAGGGCGGAGGCTCCGTCCAGCAGCACCTCCACCCGCTGGACCGCGGCGCTGGGCAGGGTGGAGATGTCGGCGAAGTCGCCGAAGCTGCCGGCTCCGGCGAGCCGGCGGCCATTGACCAGCACCAGGGTGGCGTCGGGCCCGAGCCCCCGCAGGTTGACGCTGGAGCCGTAGCCGGAATTGCGGCCGACCCGGTCGGCGCCAGTGGTGCTGGCGCCCTCGTTGGCCACCCCGCTGAAGTTCTGCGGCAGGGCGCCCAGCGCCGCGGCCACCGTCGCGTGGCCGGAGCGGTCCAGGGCCGCCCGGTCGAGGACCAGCAGGGGCGAGGCGGTGCGCGCGCCGCGGATGTGGGTGCCGGTGACCTGCACCTCTTCCACCGTGGCGGCGGCCGCGGCGGGGTCCGGGCTTGTCGTCGTCGCCGCGCCGGGCGCGGTGGCCATCTCGATGGCGGTGTGGTCCGCCTCACCGCCGAAAGGGCGCGGCGGGCCGCCTCCCGGGCCGGCGGTGGGCGTGGGCTCGCTCCGGCGGCGCAGGACCAGGACGCCTGGGGCGGGGCGGGTGATGACGACCTCCTCGCCCGGGAACAGCCGGCGCAGCGCCTCCTCGGCCGTGAACCGGCCGCTGAGCGCCGGGGCGCGGCGGCCCTGCGCCAGCTCCGGCGGATAGAGCAGCTGCTCGTGGGTCTGGGCGGCGAGCGCCACCAGGGCGGCGTCCAGCGCCCCCTCGGGCAGGTTCACGGTCTGCGTAGGTCCCGCCTGGGCGGCGCCGGCGGCGGCGAGCGCGGCGGCCATGGCCGTGGCGGCCGCGAGGCGGGCGAGCCGGCGTTGCGGAGCCCGGGCGGGACGGCGGGTGTGGTGCTGCTGATCCAAGGTCTTCCCCCTTCGACGCCGCCGGATCGGCCTGCCGGCATGGCAGGTCCTCCGGCGCCCGGCGGTCCGTCAGGGGGGAAGACGCAGGGCGGGGCGGGGCGCCCTGGCGGGGGAGCGGAAGATTGTCGCCGTCAACCGGCGGGCGCCTTCAGGACCACGGCGCCGTCGGGGGCGCGGCGGGCCTCGAGCCCGAACAGGCTGCTGGCCGCGGCGACGAAGGCCTCGGTGTCGCCGGTGTCGAACACCCCGTTGACCGGGGCGGCGGCGAGCGCGGGGGCCTCGAGGCTGATCTTGTGCGGGGCGTAGCGGTTGACCTCGGCGACGGCGGCGGCGAGCGGGGTCTCCCGGAAGACGATGCGGCCGGTGGTCCAGCTGGTGGCGCCGGCGGTGTCGGCCGGGCGCGGGGCGGCGGCCCGCCCGGGGGCCACGGTGAGCTGCTGGCCGGGGGCCAGGGTCCAGGCGGCGTGGGTTTCGTCGTCGGCGCGGGCCGCGTCGGCCTGCACCCGGACCGACCCCTCCACCAGGGTGACCTGCACGGTCCCGTCCAGGCGACGGACGTCGAAGCGGGTGCCGAGCGCCCGGACGTCGGCCGCGCCCGCGTCCACCGTAAACGGCCGGGCGGGGTCGTGCGCCACCTCGAAGAAGGCCTGGCCGCGGACCAGCTCCACGCGGCGGCGGTCATCGTGGAAGCGGATCCGGACGCGGCTGTCGGTGTTGAGGCGCACGCGCGAGCCGTCCTCCAGCACCACCAGCCGCTGCTCGCCCACCCCGGTGTCATAGGCCGGGGCGGCGAGGCCGGGCCCGAAGCGCAGGGCGGCGGCGAGCGCCAGGGCGGCGAGACCGGCCGCCCCCCAGGCGAGCGGCCCGCGGGGAAGGCCGGCGGTGCGGCTTCGGGGGCGGCGGTCGAGGGCGGCGTGGGTGGCGGCGCGGATCTCGGGATCCTGGGCCAGGGTCCCGGCCTTGGCCCAGGTCCGCTCCACCTCGGCGTAGGCCTGGGCGTTGGCGGGGGTGCGGCGCCAGTCGCGGAAGGCCCTGAGCGCGTCCGTGGTCACGGCCTGCCGGCCCAGCCTGGCGAACCAGGCCGCCGCCTCGCTGCGGGCGCGGTCGCGTCGATCGCTCATGAAGGGCGTTCGCCTCAGTCGTGGAGACGGGCGGCGCAGGCCGCCAGGGCGCGCGTCATCCGCCACTCCACCGTCTTGGTGGAGATCCCCAAGCGTCGCCCGATCTCGGCATAGGTCAAGCCCCCGAAGCGGCTGAGCACGAAGACCTCGCGCAGCGGCGGGGGCAGGGAGAGCACCACCTGCTTCAGCAGCAGGGCCTCGTCCTGCCCGGGGAGGGCGGGCAGCTCGGGCAGCGGGCGGGCCCCGTCGGCCTCGGTGAGCGGCGGGCGGACGGCGCGCCGGCGGTGCTGGTCGCGGGCGGCGTTGAGGGCCACCGTGAGCAGCCAGGCCCGGGGACGGCGCAGGGCGGCGGGATCCGGTAGGCGGGCGGCGCGCAGGAACGCCTCCTGGGCCAGGTCCTCGGCGGTGTCTCGGCCGAAGCGCAGGCGCAGGACGGCCACGAGCCAGCCGCGGTGGCGGCGGACCAGGGTCGTCAGGAAGGCGGTGTCGGGGACGGCCGGGACGGCGGCGCCGTCCTCGGGATCGAAGGGGGTGTCGGGTTCGGCGAGGTGGGGGGCGGGGCGCATTTGGGAGAGCCTGAAGGGCGGCCGAGTCGTCAAAGTGCTACGTAAAGTCTGTAGATGTAAAGTCGGCGCCACCTGACCCTTCTGGCCCATGAAGCGGGGCGCAGACGTGGGGCGGCTGAGGCGGGTGATCGCCCAGAACGTGCGCCGGCTCCGCAAGGCGCAGGGCTTCAGCCAGGAGGGCTTCGCCGACGCCTGCGGCCTCCATCGCACCTACATCGGCGCCATCGAGCGCGCGGAGCGGAACGTCTCGGTCGACAACATTGAACGGATGGCTGACGCCCTCGGTCTCGAGGGGTGGGAACTCCTGAGGTCGTCCGCGACCTGACCGTGAGGTCGTGCGCCGACGACGCCACTTGGGCTTCGGGCGCGAAGCTGATTCTGCGAAGGAGCGCATCGGGAGTGCCTGCGCGGATATGGAAAAACTGCATATGACGGTTTTCCGTATAGCTCAAGGGCCGCACCAACGGTGGCGGTCCGTCCATGCCGAAGTCAGTCTTCTCGGGAGCGCATCGACATGTCGTCGACGCCCTCGTGGAGGGCCGCCGGCGTTCCGGACTGACCCAAGCGCAGGTCGCCGAGCGGATCGGCCGCGACCAGAGCTTCATCTCCCTCATCGAGAACGCGCAGCGCCGGGTGGATGTGCTGGAGTTCTTCGCCCTGTGCCGGGCGATGGATGTGGATGCGATCGCCCTGCTGAAGCAGATCGAGGCCAAGCTCCCCGGAGACCTGAGGATCTGAGGGGCCTCGTCCGGAAGGGAGAGGCGGAGCCTCAGTAGGGTCTGGGTTCGTCCTGAGCCGAGAGTGCGTCGTCGCTGCGCTCCGATCGGGAAGGGCGGTCTGAGCCGGAGAACCCCAATTCCCATCGAGCTCCCTGGATCGAATGCTGTCCTGGTGGACCGATCCCAGGGGTCGCCTGCAGCGCCAGCGGGAGCATCCGGCGGACGCGGAACCGCACCTTCATTTGAGGCTTGATCCTCCTCTGGAGGTGCTGGTGCTGCTGGATCCGGGAACGACCTGCTGGCGGATGGAAGAGGCCGAGCGGGCCGCCATCATCATCGACATGGCCGACTACTTCACCGCCGCGAAGGCGGCGATGCGGGCCGCCCGGCGATCCGTGCACCTGGTCAACTGGGCGTTCGATCCGGACACGCTCTTCCATCCGCAGCCGGGCGGCGGCGGGCCGGACGAGGACCGCATCGGCCCCTTCCTGACGCGGCTCGCAGACGAGCGTCCCGAAATGGACGTTCGGGTCCTGTGCTGGAAGGCGTCACTGCCGATCTCCGCTACCCAGAACTTCTTCACCCTGAAGGCGCGCCGGTGCTTCGCGGGCAGCCGCGTCCGGTTCCATCTCGACGGAAGCCTGCCGTTCGGCGCGGCCCACCACCAGAAGATGATCATCATCGATGACCACCTGGTGTTCTGCGGCGGCGGCGACATCGGACCGGATCGCTGGGACACGGTGCGCCACCGTGACGACGATCCCCGGCGGTTCCGGCGCGGTAGGAAGTGCTACGCGTCCCGGCACGAACTGATGATGGCCCTGCAGGGGGCGCCGGCTCGGGCGCTCGGGGAGCTCTTCCGCGATCGCTGGCGCCGTGCGACCGGCGAGGAGATCCGTGCAGCGCCCGGCGACACGGGGGCAGCGCTCTGGCCGGCCTGCCTTGAGGCGCGCTTCGGGGCGGTGACCACCGGCATCTCGCGGACCCGGTCGCGATACGGCGACCTCGCGGAGATCCGGGAAAGCGAGGCGCTGTTCCTGGCCATGATCGCCAGGGCGAAGCGCCGCATCTACCTCGAGAACCAGTACATGACCTCTCCGATCCTCGCGGAAGCCCTGGCTGCCCGGCTGGCGGAAAAGGACGGACCGGAGGTGATCCTGGTCTCCACGCTCCACTGCCCCAGCTGGTTCGACCAGATGACCATGGATCGGACGCGGTCGGCGTTCATCGGGCGGCTCGAGCTCGCCAACGTCCACCGGCGGCTTCACGCCTACTGCCCGGTGACCTCCGGCGGCCGGATCATCATCGTCCACGCAAAGGTCGCGATCATCGACGACGACCTGCTGCGCATCGGCTCCACGAACCTGAACAACCGGTCGTGCGGCTTCGACACGGAGTGTGATGTCACGCTGGAGGCCACCGGCGGGGGGGCGATGCAGGCCCGGCGGGAAATCGCGCGCGTGCGCTCCGATCTGGTGGCTCACTGGCTTGGGGTGGCGAGCGAGGTCCTCGATCGTGCAGTGGACAGGGCCGGCGGACTGGGTGCGGCGATCGAGATGCTGCAGGCCGGCGGCCAGCCGCGCCTCCGGCGGTTGGGCCCGAAGCAACTCGGCCCGCTCGCCACCTTCATCGCATCGCACCACATCGGAGACCCGATCGGGCCGGCGGACGCCTGGCGACCGTGGCGGCGCAGGCGGGACATGGAGGCCGCCCTGGCACGGCAGAAGGCGGCGCTCGCGCGCGCCGATCTGCCCGCGCCCGCGGCCGAAGGGGTGCGGGAAGTGGTCTAGCAGCGCGGAGCGGCGTGGCCGCCGATCGGGGCCTCGCTCCAGGCCTTCAGGCATCCGATCTGGTCGAGGCGTGCGAACATCCGGCGTACGTTGCCGGCGTTCTCCTCCATCAGTGTCAGCACCTGAGGCCTGGCGACGGCCGCTGCGGGCACGATCAGGCCCCCCTCCGTGCGCCGGCAGAGGCCCGCCCGTTCCAGACGGGCCGCACGACGGCGCAGGGTCTCGGCGGGAATGTTCAGGCGCGCCGCCAGGGTGGAGATCGGGACGGGACGGCGCAGACGGTCGGCGACGGGGTAGCCCTCCGGGGGCTCACGCCCCGGCAGGTGCTGGATGTTGGCGCGGGCCGCCTCCAGCAGCAGGAGAGCGGCAAGGGGATCCCGCGCCTGACGCATCACGGCTTCGATGAACCGCAACAGATGCTCGGCGAGGATCCGGTTCACCACGCGCACGGGCGGATCATCGCCGTCCCACCGCGGTTCCGTCGTCGCGGTGGGCGATGTCCCGATGTCGGGGAGGGCGCCGGCCGCCAGGAGGTCGGCGTGGAACTGCCTGAGCCGTTCGAAGCGCGCAACGCTCAGCCGCTTGAAGCCGGGGCTCGCCAGGGCCGTCTGCGGGACGACGATCCCGCCGTCTTTGGCGACGCAGGCGCCCTCCCGTGTCAGGCGGGCGATGCGGCGGCGCACCGTCTCGAACGGGAGGCCCACGGACTGGGCCACGGCGTTGACGCTCACCGGGCGGAGCAACGCGTCGGGCGAGGGGGCGTCCAGGGCCCCGTAGGTGAACTGGAGGCCCTGATCCAGCTTGATGGCGCCCAGGTTGGCGTCGATGACAGCTGCGATCAGCAGGCGGTCGACGATGTCGGCGCCGTTCCGGCTCAGGTGGATCTGGTCGAGCAGGTAGGCCAGGGACAGCCGGGTGAGCCGCCACAGCCGGGCGGGCGCCGGACGTCGCGGGTTCGTTGACGGTGTGGCCGGTACCAAGCGCCTTTCCCCTTTCAGCGCGTGCGCCTCCAGCGTTCCAGCGAATGGACGCCTGCGCAATGGGGGCGTTCCGCGTGGGGTGTTCCCCCGGGGACGTGAGATCCGCCGTCAGCTTTCCCGGCTTGTTGGGGCCTAGCCCAGCCGCGGCGTCCTAGGTCCCGGCGCGCAGCCGGCCGATCAGGCTCCGGAACTGTTCGACCTCGCCCGGGAGGAGGGTCTTCCTGGGGTCGTCGTTCGCGATCTCCGCGCGAAAACAGAACTCCAGGCATGCGTTCACGACGGCGAAGGCGGTGCCGTCGCGGGCCCGCGTCCTGATCTTCACCAACTCCGCGATCTCTTTACTCATACGGCAAGCATAGCGTGTTCGGTGAACGCGGTATAGTCCGCGTAAAGAGGGTTGTGAAACGTGGTCGCGGGCCCTCTCGTCCCGCCGCGCCCCCTCCAGGCGCTGCCCAAGGGAGGCGCGCCCCCTGCGCTTGAGGGGCGCCGCCAGACCGGCCGCCCGCCTTCGCCGGACGGGGGGCGGCCGGAAGCGCTCATGGGAACGCGGGATAGCAGTCAGCCGCCAGGGAAGCGCCTCGCCCCGCGCGCCCGTGTTGGGGAATCGTTGGGCCGGTCAGTTGCTCTTCAGGCGCTGCGCCGCCGCGTTCAGCGCCTCGCGGTCATTGCCGTGCCGGGCGATCAGTTCGCGGGCCTCGTCCATCGACAAGCCATGCTGGTCGGCGAAGTAGCGCACCTCGTAGTCTTCGGAACCGGAGACGCGGCTGCGATCCGGCTCTCCGACGTCCTGCTTGTTGTCAGCCATATGTTTTCTCCGTGGGTGAACCCTCGGCAGAATCCCGATCGCCTAGGCGCGGTTCCATCCAGCGGTAGTGCGAGCTGGCGCGGCGTGGCGTCCAGCTCAAAGCGGCGTCTCGCCCGCCCGCTCGCGCACCACCTCGGCGGGGTCCTTGTCCTCGCGCAGGCCGACGAAGCTCGCGTGGCGTATCATCCCGCTGGCCGTCCATTCCTGGAACTCCGCCTGGGCCACCAGCTCGGGCCGCACCCAGTGGACCTCGGCGCTCTTGCGCGGGCTCTCCAGCGCAAACGGGCTCTTCGCCGCCGCCAGCGGCTGCAGCCGCTTGAGCAGCCCCGGGGTCCTGGCGAACCCCCGCTCCAGGCTCCCCACATAGCGCAGCCGGCCGCCTTGGTGGACGCCCACCAGCAGGCCCTTGAAGTGGCGTCCCGGCTCCTGCGTCCAGCCGCCGATGACGAACTCCTGGGCCAGCCGGCACTTGGACTTCACCCAGGTCTCGCCGCGCCCGGCCACATAGCGGCTGTCGCGGCGCTTGGAGACGATGCCCTCTAGGTCCATCCGGCAGGCCGCCGCCAGCAGCGCCGCGCCCGACTGCGGAAGGGGCTCCACCGCCCGGATCCGCGAGGAGGGCGCATCCGCCATCACCTCCGCCAGGATCGTCTTGCGGTCCTTGAGCTGGAAGGTCCGCAGGTCGGTGTCCCCGCGCCACAGCACGTCGAAGGCGAAGAACACCAGCCCCGCCGTCTGCCGCCGCCCGATCGCCGCGCGCAGGCCCGAGAACGCCGGCTTGCCGGCCGCGTCCAGCAGGCACAGCTCGCCGTCCAGTATGCCCTCGAAGCCCAGCTCGGCGACGTCCTCCACGAGCTCCGGCAGCTGGTGGGTCCAGTCGTGGCCGTTGCGGGTGAACACCTGCGCCTCGCCGCGCTCCGCGCGCAGCTGCATCCGGTAGCCGTCGAACTTGATCTCGTGCAGCCAGGCCGCGCCCGACGGCGGCTCGGCCACGAGCCGGGCGTGCTGGAAGTCCACGAACCGCGGCATCGGCTGGGCCACGTACTGCCGCTTCGACGGTGGAAGGCTGTCTCTCGGGCGGCTGGGCAAGCGGGAACCTCCGGGCGCGTGGAGAGTCGAGTCCGTCCGAGACAGAGGAGTTCCCATGAATCCCGAGCATGCCGAGCACGACGCCCTGGGTCACGAACGCCGGCTGGCGGAGGCGCTGGGCGCCCTCGTCCAGCAGGGCGACATCTCCGACTACCGCGACAGCCTGGGCCATCCGCTGACCAACAACCTCGCCTTCCGGCATGCCCAGTCCATCGTCGAGAAGTTCGGGGTGACGCACGAGGATATCTGCGAGGTGCTGGACACCTGCGGCGACGACGGCGCCGAGGCGTCGCGACGGCTGGTGCGGCGGACGGGCGAAGTCCGACCGGCGGACAAGCCGCCGGAGTATCGGACCTGGACGACGGGACCCTGAACTCCACGGAGCCGTGGATTCGCAGTGGGACGGAGTGGCGCCACCTGAGATGTGCCGCATATGTGCCGGGATGCCGAAGCCCATCGCCTGCCGGAGGCGATCGCGGGCGCACACGTTCGCGTAGTTATCGGCTGGACGAAGGGCCTGAGATCCTTCCAGCGCGCCAGACAGGTGTGGCGGCGCGGATCCCCGGTTGCCTTTGCGCTCCAGCAGCGCCCGTATCACAAGATATCGATGTTAGGATGCGACTTGCTGGAACGCTACCACGACTAAGGGTGGTCACGTCCTTGTCGTGAAGCGCGTACGTCGCCTTCGCGCGGATTGCACCGCGCACCCGACCTCGTCCGCGCCCCATCTTCAACTTTCCGGCGGGCGGGCGGCGGGCTACGCCGCTCAGATACAGTCTCAGGCGGTTTATGGAGCGCGGGCTCTTCTGGTCGGTGTGTCGATTCAGGAGCCCATGCGCGTGGCTAATCCAGAACAACGATGGGCGGCTGGGCAAGTCGGCGCGGATTGAGCATGCGCTTCTTGGCTATGCCGTTTTGACCTGTGCGCTTGCCACATTTCCCCGCCTGTCGGTGTGTCTGGCGGCGGCTGTCGTGCTGCGAGAAGGCGCCGCCGTCGAGTTGCTGCAGGACGTTCGGGGGTTTCCTGGCAATCCTCAGGCCGGGGACAGGCTCTCCGACATTCTGGGTGTCGTTTTGGCGGCGACAGCCTTCCTGGTTGGCTGGAGTTCAGATCGGGGCGCGAGATTACGTGAAACCCCGATGCGCTTAGAGTTGCAGTTTGGACCTTGGGGCGCCCGTGATCGGGGCGGGCAGCCGTTCGGCCTGTCCCAAAGCGCCATCCTCCATCTGCCAGCGCCATGTGGATTGTGGTGGGCGATGCGCCAAATGCGAGGGCCGACACCGCACCCAGGGCGGCAGAGTGGCGGAATGAGCCACGCACCATCGAGCGCCCCCTGGGCGGCAAATGAAAACCTCGAAGGGGCCCTCCGCCACCCGGGGTCGTGTTCCCGCGCGGATTACTCAAGCGACACGCCGCTCACCGGGCCAGAGCGCACAGCCCTGGCGATGCTCCGCTGTGGGCGCAATTTCGCCGAAGCCTCGGAGAGTAGCGGTGTCGCCGTGGCGGGACTGCTCGCCTTGTGGAAACGGCAGAGCGCGGACTAGAGACTAGGCGCCTCGGCGGCGGACCATCGCCCTGGCGGCCTCGGTTTCCGGCGCGACCCAGCACCGGCTGTACTCCCAGAAATCGCGGACGACCTGCGCTTCATCGAGGCCGCCGTGCGCAAGGCGCGGTGTCGACGGTGGTGCTGACCGGCCGGTGAGGTGGCCCTGGGTTCGCCACGGCCGCCGCACCCTCGGGGCGGCCAACTCACCTGCTACGCCCGCAGGGGCCCGATTGCCCAGGCCCTGCCGGCCTTGGTGGAATGGTACGGGAGCTTCTGCGGCGCCTGAGCCGCGGGCGGTCGCCCCCGTCAACGTGAACATGGACGAGGGTAATCCGCCCGGCTGGACGAGGCCACCGAGGGCTCTCAATCCTTTGTTTCGACATTTAGAAAGATCGGCCGCCAGTCTCTCATGAAAGCGGATGGGGCCGGGGCGCCGTTTCAGCCACCCCGTTTCAAGGCGTTCACCGCAAGCGTGCCAAGAGTATTGGGGCTCGGGAGCAAGACGCTCTGCATTCGCGCATAGCCGCGGTTCTGAGCAACGACGAGAAGGGCGATCGCGCTCACAGCGCTAATCACAAGGATCACCTTCGCCGCTCCGAGAGCACCCCATATTGGCGCAATGAACACAAAGCCCATCACCGTGAGAGCCACCGTGGTGGCTTCGATGATCGACAGCGCTGCACCTCCGGCGTTGGCCTTGAAGACCGCGGCAATGCAGAGCTTCGCGCTTTGAACGGCTCCCGCCAGCAGCAGAACCTTTGCGAGGGGAATTGCGGGTTTGAAGGAGGCTCCAAACAAAAGCGGCAAGACCCAATCGATCAGCGGCCAAAGAACCGCGGCCGCCGCCGCTGATAGCAGAATTCCAGCGCTGATTGTCGCCTCGCTCAATCCGCGGCGAGTTGACGGATCGGATCGGTGAGTCAAAGCGGGAAACGCAATTAGATCGATCGAGTATCCGATCAGGAAAACCAAATAGGATATCGCAGTGGCGACCGAATAATGTCCGAGTGTCGTCATGGATACGAAGGCGGGTAGGAGAATTTTGTCGGCGTTATCTCGGGTCACGATGGTCAATCTCTGAACGACCATCGTGCGGCCATAGGCGAAAAGGCTTCGGCTCAGACCAGCGCTCGGGCGTTTGCAGGCGAGAGAGGCCCCGCTGAAGAACAAGCCAGTCAGCGTGACGACCGAAAGGGCAATGACGTTCGCGGAGACAATCGCCGCGAGATTCCCGCGCCCGAAAAACCAAGCACCACCAATGAGGGCTAGGTAAAGCGGACCGTTTGCCGCCCGAAGCAGGTTCCAAATTAAGTGCCTAGGGCCGACCTGCAGGAACGAGAGGGCGAGTTGGTTAAGGTGATAGAGAACCGGGTAAGCTAGGAAAATCAGCCCGGCGACGGCGACCATTCCGCCGAGCGGGGCGATAGCCAATATGTAGAACACTACGCAGGCCGCTAGCGCCAAGCTTGATGTCAAGGCCGACGCCATTAGCGATGACGAGATGATTTCGGCCTTGTCCCACTGTCTCAAGGCAAGCTGATAGACGGCTGCCTCGTTGAGCCCAAGCATTAGAACCGGGGCGATAAACGAGTAAGCGGCAACGATGAAGGCTAAATTCCCCCTGTCCTCGGGGCCGAGTAGGCGTGCCACAAGCACCCCTGATCCCAGGTTGACCAGTTGGATCAGGAACGTGGCACCGAAGGTGGCGAAGGTCCGGCTCATGCGCTGTGGAGAGCCGAGGCGGCATCCTGCCTGCCGCCCGGCGCGTCTCCAGCGTTGACGAGCTGTGTGAGTAGGCGACGACCGACGTCGCGCAGAGAGGGGTCGCTGAGCACGCGAGCGTTCGACTGAATGTGTAGCGGGTCGCGCGATGAGAACAGAACGAGTCCATCTGGGTTCGCCGCAATCGCCGCAGCGAGCATCGCTTGGCCGAACATAGTAGGGTTCGCGAGATCGGCTCCGCAAGCCGAGCTCATCCTATCGAGGGTGGTGGGGCTTTCGGCAAGGCGCTTGCGAAGGGGGCCTGCCGCGCTGCGCAGGATGCTGTGCAAGGATGTGGGGACCCCCGAACGGGCCGAGAAGTCGGTCGGACGCCACTCGTGTTGCCAGAGTTGAAATTCATGAGGATGAACTGATCGAATGCGGGCGGTCTGCTCGAACGTCGAGGCGACGCCGACGAGCCCGATCGCGCCGGACGACCGGAGCCGTTCTAGAGCCATCAGAAGTTCATCAGTAATCAGATCGAGTTCCACTTCGTGCAGAAGCAGGGCCTCAACGTGCTCGCGCTGCAGTTCGCGAAGACTGGCGGTCACAGACCGTTCGACAAATTGAGCGGAGAATTGGGCGCGGGTGGTTGATTGCGAGTAAGCTGCCTTACCAGCTCGCGAAGCGAGATTCGGAGCGAAAGCACGCACGCCCCCGCCCACCCATCGCGCGGTGAGGACGACTGACGATCTCACTCGAGAGGGTGGGGCGATGCCGACTTTGGTTGCTACAGTTACTCCGCCGAAGTCTCGCAGCGCCCTGCCGAGCGCTTGTTCCGCCGTGCCCATGCCATAGGCAGGGGCGACATCGAAGTGCCGGATCCCGTTGTCATAAGCCTCACGAATTCGGCGGATGCTCTGGCTGAGAAACGGCCCCCCAAACACTCCGCCGCAGCCATAGCCCAATGAGGAGGTGCGGCTCGGCAATGGAACGGCTGGAGTCATCGTTGGCAAAGCCCTTTGAGGTGAGTGGAGAGCCTCAGGCCTAGAGCGATCGCTGTGAGCGTGGGGTTAGAGAATCCCGAAGTCGGGAATACCGCGGCACCTGCGGCAAACAGGTTGTCGCAGCCGAAAACGCGCAGGTTGGCGTCAGTTACACCATCGCTTTCGCGGCCTGCCATGCGGACCATACCCATCTGATGATTCGCGTCGTCGATCGTGGCCAAGAACGCCGGGTCTCGTGCGAGCAGAGTTGGGCTGAGGTCAATATCAGCGAGCGAAGCGCCCCGGAGCGCGTCTCGGACCGACGTTGCGAAGCGAGCCATCGTATCCAGTTCGGACCCATCGATGTGCCAGTCCAAATTGACACAAGGCATCTCGAGCTCATCGACGTCACGCCGTAGGGTAAGTCGGCTCGTGCGTAGCGGTATCTGCTCGGTCGTGAGGCGAAGCTGAATGCCTTTGTCGGCTGGATTGTACATTCGCCGGTAGCGAAGGTATCGCGTCGCCATCGGGAGTACTATTTTCCTCAGTTCAAAGAATTCGCTGACACTGCGCAAGTCAATTTTTTCAAAGCGTCCGCGCAGCAGGCCGCGGACCAGGATTTTTAGGTTCGCGATATGCTCTGATTGCGCCGAGTTATAGACGAAATGCGCAGCAACGCCGACAAGCCGGTGAGACCTTTGAGCTTGTTCGGATAGCTTGATTTTGGGATGGTGCTTAATCCCAGACACAAACGCGTTGTCGAACGCTTGGTCGAACTTCGCCCGCGAGATGGGCTTCACATCGCCGGCGAAGGCGTCGATGTGGTCCATAAACCCTCGTCCAAGCCACGGATTTTCCGACCAAGGTCCAACCGCCCCGCCCTCCAGCGGAAGCATCATTAGCCGCGCCATCTCAACAGTGCCGTTCGCAAGAACTATGTGACGGCCATGCAGCACCTGGCGTTGGCCGCCGCTCCTCAAGATCACAGGGGCCACACGCTCTCCCCGGTCGAAAGGGGCTAGACCGACGACCGGCGAATTAAGGTAGACGTGTAGATTCGTTCTTGTGGTGAGCTCGGGCCGAAAAAGCCGCGCAAGGTTAGGCTCCGGTGCCCACCGCGTGAAGAACACCTCCAATTCGTCGGGAAGGTTTGGCGGGATGGAAGCCAATCTCTCCCAAACTTCAGCATCACTCAAGGCTGTGACACCCAGCATTTGATACGCAGCGCTGTAGTGCGGTTGCAGATTGCTGTGCGTAACAGGCCATCGCGCATCAGCAACCCACGGCCGTTCCTCGAAGACTACTGAGTCGAACGGCGCCAGCTGCCCGCCCCAAAAATTGGTGGTGCCCCCGAGCGCTCGAAATCGGCCGACATGCAGCCCTTCCAGGGGATATCCGCTCCAAGACGCTCGCCGAAAAATGGACTGCGAAGCGTTCGCTAGCGTGCGTCCACCCGCTTCCAAGAGGGCGACCTTGAGATCGCTGCGCGCGAGATCGATAGCGAGGCACATGCCAACAGCGCCAGAGCCAACGACAATGACATCGTACTCTGTTGTCGCCGGATTGTCGGGAAAGGCATCAACGATCAAGAGTGTGCCCCGCGGAGAACGACAAACTGGTGCGCTCGGACTCCCTCGCGCCAATGCCACCTTCCTTAACGACCAAGGCTCCCAGCGCAAAGAAGAGCATTCGTGCAATGTCCATGAAGTAGCTCACTTGGTGTTGCACGAGCAGCGCAAGCAACACTAGCGCGACGCTGAACATGGTGAGATTCTTGTATTCCGAGATCGTGGCCGCGGCTCTGTATACAGCAGCCAGCACGAGGGTGGCGAACATGCTGAGGCCGACCAAGCCGAGTTCGGCTGCTACCTCCAAGAATATATTGTGGGGATACATTAGCGTCGAGGGGGTTGTGCAGGTATAGCCGCATCCGATCAGGGGGCTGTTTACGAATTGACTAACGGCGAGAGCCTGGACCACTTCACGCGCGCGAAACGCGTAGTCTTCTATCGAATAGCCTGTGTCGAGGCCGAGCGTCTCAAGGGCGACAATCACCAGGCGCGAGAAGCGATCTCTCCCGAGGGTGCCGACCCACTCCACGATGGCTGCTTCAAAGAGGTGGATGAAGACGAGGGCAACGGCGAGGGGTACGCCCGCGAGGAGAATCTGTCTTTGTAAGCGGCGACTTCCACCGATCCACAAGGCGGCTGCGAGCGCGACGGCGGCGCCAAGCAGCGCGCCGCGGGAGCCATTGTCCAACAGAAGAAGCGTGCCCCAGACGATGGCTACCGGCCCAAGCGTCCATGCAACTTGGCCTGGAAGCGTATTGGCGTCTGGGCCCCGCATGTTTCTTGCCTTCCAGGCGAACAGGACGACGGCCAAGCCAACAACAATCCAGATATTCAATGGGTAGGAGAGGCCCACGGCCGTCGCGCCGACGAATATTTGTCTGTCCCAAAGCTGCTGTAGGTTCGGGCTAAGAACGTATGCCAGCGGTATCAAGAGAAATCCGACGAGCATCTCTAGGGCGAAATGCCGACCGTCTCGTGAGCTCGCAATGATGCGGCCCGAGGTGTAGTAGGCTAGCAGCAGCGCGTTGTTCATCAGGAGCTCGATGGACGTCTTGTCTATTTGGGTTGGCGCCCAAGCGTTGGAAATTAGCCGGTAGGCGATGAAGGCGAGCATGAGCGCGTCAATCCGATGAAATCGCACGGAAGATCGGCGAAATTGCACCGCGGCGACCAGCGCTGGTGCGATCGCCATCAATCCCTGGAGCCAACCAGGCAGATAGAAGGCGTGCTCAAGAGTGTAGAGGGATGCCGCCAACGCCAAACCTACTCCTGGATACCGGATCGAGGCGACTAGTGCAGATAAGATGACAAGGATGATGATCATTCGCGCGCTTGTATTCAGGTGAAATCAGGTCTTGCGGGAGAGTCGACGCTTAAGCTTCCCTGCAAGCGCGATCCCGTCCTGCACCCGCGCCTCCCAGGAGGCAGCCACCTTGTCCAGTGCAGGGTAGTCGACGCGTATCTCCGTAGGAAACGTCACCTCGTAATCGCTCATCTTGGATGGGCGGGTCAGGAGGTAGTACGGGTTGAGGCGAGAGCCGTGTGTTCCGCCCTCTCCCGATACACCGATGTTATTTACGAGAGTCCTCGGGGGATAGATGTACAGGCCGCCGTGCATAAAAACAGTGTAGTACCACCTGATAAACCAACTATTCACCCGTCCTTCAGTTGACAGTTCAAGTATATCGCTAAATCGCCGCACGCCAGCGGCATTAAAGAACATCCTGAAGGAGCGAGACGAGAGGATTGCGGGCGCGACCTCTTCGTTTGGATCGAAATGGTCCCAAGCTCTTGACCAAGTCGCCCACCCCCACGGATGCGCAAACGGCAGTGCGAAAGCTGCCTGCCGGCCGCGCAGAGATGGCGTGTCATACAGATAGGCGCCAAGTCCCCACACGCGTTCATCGGACGCGTAGGTATCCAGACCACGGTTGAAATATTCGAGCGTCGCGGGGGAGAGCACGAGATCATCTTCCAGTACGATGGTCCGACCAAAGCGCTGGCAGAGTTCGCTGACGCCAGAGTAGATCGCGTTTTTCAATCCCACATTCTCTTGGCGGAAGCGGGCCTCGATGTTTGGTAATTTAAGGCTGGTGACAAGAGCTCTGACCTCGTTCACCGCAGTGACATCGGAGGCTCCCTTTGGACCGTCGACGAAGATCGTCACATGAGTGTCCGCGAACCCACGGCAGGCCCGCAGACTGTCAAGCATTCGGGCTAGGTGGTCTGCCCGTCTGTAGGCAAAGACGGCGACCGGCGCGAGTGCTGGCTTACTGCGCTTCATTTGTGTGAAGCCCTTCTAGTGCGTCAAAGCGGAGTAGGGGTCAGCTCGACACAATGCAGCGATCAAGGAACCATGCGTACGTACTCGCAGCGCCTTGTTCGAGGTTGATCCGCGGCAACCAGCCCATCCCGCGGAGCTTGTCACCGCTCATCAGCTTGCGGGGAGTGCCATCGGGCTTGGTCGTGTCATTGAGGATCTCACCGCGGAAGCCGACGACGTCGCAGACCAGACGGGCGAGGTCGCTGATGGTGATGTCCTCGCCGGAGCCGACGTTGACGTGCTCGGCGTCAGAATAGGTCTTCAGCAGGAAGACGAGCGCGTCAGCGCAGTCGTCGGCGTGGAGGAATTCGCGCCTCGGCGTGCCCGTGCCCCAGATGGTGATCGAAGGGGCGTTTGCGACTTTGGCCTCGTGCGCCTTGCGGATCAGGGCCGGGAGCACGTGGGAGGAGTCGAGGTCGAAGTTGTCGCCGGGCCCGTAGAGGTTGGTGGGCATGGCGCTGATGAAGTCGCAGCCGTGCTGCTTGCGGTAAGCTTGGGCCAGCTTGATGCCGGCGATCTTTGCGATCGCGTACCACTCGTTGGTGGGTTCCAGCGGGCCGGTGAGGAGGGCGTCCTCCGGGATCGGCTGGGGCGTGAACTTCGGATAGATGCACGACGAGCCGAGGAACAGCAGCTTGCCCACGTTCGCCCGGAAGGCGGCGTGGATGATGTTCCCCTCGATCATCAGGTTTTCGTAGAGGAAGTCGGCGGGCTGGGCGTCGTTGGCTAGGATGCCGCCTACCTTGGCCGCGGCTAGGACCACGGCGTCGGGCCTGTTGGCCTCCATCCAAGCCTCCACGTCCGCCTGGCGGCGCAGGTCGACCGCGTCTCGGCCGACGGTGAGGACCTCGCAGTCCTCCGACGCCAGCCGGCGGACCACCGCCGAGCCGACCATCCCGCGATGGCCGGCTACCCAGACGCGCTTGCCCTGAAGCCGATAGAGGCTCACCGCGGCTCGGCCCCGACGAACAGGAGGTCGGCCTGAATGGCCGAGCCGTCCGTGTCGAAGTGGGTGTTGAAACGGCCCTTCAGCGCGAACCCGTGGCCCCACAGAAATCGCTCGATCTCGTCCGCTAACTTCTGGCCGGCGTAGAGCTCCACGAACGACGCCTCGACGTAGACGACGTCGATATTCGGCAGCAGGGCGGTCGCGCCCTCCAGCACCTCGTATTCGAAGCCCTGTACGTCGATCTTCAGAAGGGCAGGACGAGCGAGTTCGCCGCTGACCACCTGATCCAGGCGTTCGGTGCGCACGCTGAGCTGCCCCGCCTCATCCATGCCAAACATTTCGCGTTGGCGGTCGCCGAGCGGCAGGAGGGACGAGGAGTCTTCGCGGCTAGCAACATGCATGAGTGCGAGGCCTGACTCACGGCTGCAGGCTAGATCGTGCACCGTGGAACGCTCGGCGGCGAAGGTCCGAAGGACCTGCTGCAAGCGGGCGCGCGGCGCAGGCAGGGGTTCGAAGCATTCGAGCCGCGCCTGCGGCCAGGTGGCCGCGGCGAAGGCCGCGAACTGCCCCTTGTTGGCGCCGACGTCAATCACAGTGCCGAAGGCGAATCTTGAAAGCGACGCCTCGTGCTCCACTGTCGGGGCCACACGCAGCCACAGCGCCGGCCAGAGCTGAGGGCGGATCGCGATTGCGGCAAGCTTGTGTGCGCGCGAAATCATCGTGGCGTCCTAGCCGTATCCGGAGCAGCCGTCGGCCTTTTCTGGACGAAGACTAACAAGAACGGGCGCAGAGCCGCCGGAACGACACCTCCGATCCATGATGTGATGCGAAGAAGTGCGCGGCTGCGCGCGAAATACATGATTTCGGCGGAGTGAGTGAACGAGCAATTGCGCCAGCGGCCTTCTGGAAAGTAGCGGCGGATCGCCGATTCTGTGTTCAGTCGATAACGGGTTGGGAACACGTCGACTTCGGACCTGCCCGGCTGCAGGATCGAAATGGCTTTACTGTGAAGGCTGTTGGGAATCAGCGTCGCTCCCATCGCCACGATGCCGAAGCGGTTCGGGGTGCGGGCGCAAAACCATCCTCCAGGCTTCAGGACTCGTTCGACCTCTCGTGCAAAGGAAGCTGGGTCTTCCACATGTTCGAGCACCCAGTCACTAAGGACGACATCGAAGGTCGCGTCCGGGAAGGGAAGCGGCGCGCATGGGTCGAATACGACAGCTTCGTCGACGTGCGGGTTCTGAAGGACCGCGGGGTCAACGTCCGCACCAACGACGCGGCCAACCCGCCCCTGCAGCGTTGCGTACCGACGCTTGTAGTCGGAGATTTCGGCTCCGCCGTGTGCACCTCGACCGGCTCCAAGGTCCAACACCGAAGAGGTGGGGCCAATCAGGGCGTGGATATACGAGTAGAAGAGGAATGTGAGGTCGAGGCGGCTAAACCCCGCGATGCTTCGCTCGGGGAAGCACGCAACTAGATTATCCTCGGCGACAGATGGCATGGCGCTGCTCAGGCGTAGGCCGCGATCGGGTCGGTGAGCATGGCCTTCAGGTCCTCGCGGACCATCTCGCGGGCGAGCTCGCGGACGCTGGTCTCGTGCGCCCAGCCGAGCCTCGTGTGCGCCTTGGTGGGGTCGCCGAGCAACAGGTCGACTTCGGTGGGGCGGAAGTAGCGGGGGTCGACCTCGACCAGGCACTTACCGGTCTTGGCGTCGTAGCCCTTCTCGTCCTCGCCTTCACCTTCCCACCGGAGCTTGAAGCCGGCGTCCTCGAAGGCCCACTCCACGAACTGCCGGACCGTGGTGGTTTCGCCGGTGGCCAGCACGTAGTCGTCGGCTTGCTCCTGCTGCAGCATCAGCCACATGCCGCGGACGTACTCCCGGGCGTGGCCCCAGTCGCGCTTGGCGTCGAGGTTGCCCAGGTAGAGCTTTTCCTGGCGTTTGTGGGCGATGGCCGCGGCGGCGCGCGTGATCTTGCGGGTGACGAAGGTCTCCCCGCGCAGCGGGCTCTCATGGTTGAACAGGATGCCGTTGGAGGCGTGCATGCCGTAGGCCTCGCGGTAGTTCACCACGATCCAGTAGCTGTAGAGCTTCGCCACGCCATAGGGGCTGCGCGGATAGAAGGGGGTGGTCTCCTTCTGGGGAACTTCCTGCACCAAGCCGTACAGTTCCGAGGTGGAGGCCTGGTAGAAGCGGGTCTTGTCCTGAAGTCCCAGGATCCGGATGGCCTCGAGCAGGCGAAGGGTGCCGACGGCGTCGGCATTGGCGGTGTACTCGGGCGTCTCGAAGCTCACCGCCACGTGGCTCTGGGCGGCGAGGTTGTAGATCTCGTCCGGCTGCACCTCCTGCACGATGCGGATCAGGTTGGTGGCGTCGGTCAGATCGCCGTAGTGCAGGCGCAGCCGCGGGTCTTCCTCGTGCGGGTCCTGGTAGATGTGCTCGATGCGGCCGGTGTTGAACGACGACGAGCGCCGCTTCACGCCGTGCACGACGTAGCCCTTTCCGAGCAGAAGCTCCGTCAGATAGGCGCCGTCCTGGCCCGTGACGCCGGTGATCAGCGCGACCTTGCGGCCTTTCGCGTCAGGCATGTGAAGACCCCTCGGAGATGATGCTCATGCCGCTTTGAGACGTGCGGCGGTTGTTTGAGGCGACCGCTGCAAGAAGAGAGCCGCGCGGGTGAAATCTGCGATCAGGCCGGGCTTGCCCAGGGCCTGGGCGAGCCGCAGCCGGTGGGCGCGTTGCTCGGGGCAGGGCGGTTCGGCGGCGGCTTGCAGGATGGCGCCGGCGAGCGACAGCGCATCGCCGGGCGGGGTGAGGATGGACGAGGTGTCGAGGAAGGCTGCCAGCTCGGTGCCGGCCTCGGCGGTGACGACGATGCGCCGGCCGGACGCCAGCATGCCGCCGAGCTTCGAGGGCAGCAGCAGGTCGGCGGCGTCTCGCTCCTGCGGAAGGACGTGGAGATCGGCGAGGCTGAGGAACTCCGAGAACCGCGCCTCGGGCTGGAAGTCGTAGACGCGGATGTTCGGCAGCTCGGCGGCGGCCGCCTCGACCTGCGACCGCATCGGGCCCTGGCCGGCGATCGCGAAGACGATGTCGGGGCGGCCCTGCAACTCCCGGGCCGCGTCGATCACCAGCCGGACGCCCTGTTTTGCGCCGATGTTACCGGAGTAGAGGACGACGAAATCGCCGGGCTTCAGGCCAAGCTCCGCGCGGTAGGCCTGCGAGGTCTCTTGCGGGCGGATCTGCTCGAGGTCGACCCAGTTGCGGATCACCTCCACCTGCGCCGGATGGACGCCCTTCTCGAGGATCTTCTCCGCCATCCGGTAGGAGATGGTAATCACCCGGCCGAACGCGCGGGTAACCAGGCGGTCGTAGAGCGCCGCGGCCTTGACGAGCAGTCCGCCCTTGCCGAGATGGCCGACGGCGAAGGCAGCCTCGATCTCCAGGTCTTGCACGTGCAGCACGGTCTTGGCGCCTACCAGCCTGGCCGCCAGCAGGGCCAGCGGCGCCGTGAACAGAGTGGGCTCGACGGTGAGCACCACCTCGGGGCGGCGCTTGAGGATCTGCCAGAAGGCGACCGGCGCGGAGCTCAGCGCGAAGGACAGCGGCGCGAGCAGGCGGCGGATGCCGCGCATCTCCTGGTGCAGGTAGAGCGGGCAACGATAGACCTTGGCGCCGGCCAGGGTCTCTTTCGCGTAGTGCCTGGCGGAGTATGGCGCCTTGGCCTTCCAGCCGGGGTAGTGCGGCGGCGCGGTGACCACGCAGACGTCGTGACCCTCGGCTGCCAGGTGCTCGCCGATCTCGCCGGTGTAACGGCCCACGCCCGCGATCTCGGGGGCATAGTTGATGCCGTAGATGACGATCCGCTTTTTCAAAGACGCCCCCCGCCGTGGCTGACGGTCTTCCCCCGAAAACTCTGCCCCTCTCAGAGCTCAAGTGCTCCGCCGCCGAGGCTTGTCCCTACCGACGTTCGATAGCGCCCCTAATCGCTAGCTAGCAGGGGGCCGATCGCCGCAGCGCCGCCATTGTCCCAATCCTGCACACCTGAGCAGCGGCGTTGCAGGTGCTGCGCCAGATGTTCACCCGGCGCCGCCCTGCCACCTCGCCGTCAGGACCTCAGCTCACATAGTACTTCTTGTACTCCGCATAGTAGTAGCCCGGGTCGCCATAGCCGTACCGGGTCTGCTCCTTCATATCCATCTGCGTCAGGGCTACGCCGCCCAAGTGGGCGCCGGTGCCGTTCAGCAGGCGGAAGGCGGACTCGATCGCCTGCTGGGGCGTCTTGCGCCAACGGGCCAGGAAGATCACGGCGTCGGCTTTCGGCGCGAGGACGCGGGTGTCCGCCACCGGAAGGACGGGGGCCGTGTCCAGCACGACCAGGTCGTAGCGCGCGCGAAGCTCCGCAAGCACGCGATCCATGGCCACCGAGCCGAAGACGTCCTTCGGGGTGAAGGCGCTCTTGGCGAGGGGCAGGTAGTGGGCTCCGGTCGCGGCGTCGACCTGTATTGCGGCGTCCAGCGTGGCGTCGCCGCCCAGGACTTCGAGCAGCCCAACGCTGGGTTCTGCCCCGAGCACCCGGTTCACCGTCCGGCGTCGCAGGTCGCAGTCCACCACGATGGTCCTGGCGCCCTGCAGCGCGGAGGTGCGGCCCAGGCAGATCGACGTCGTCGTCTTGCCCTCGCCCGGGAGGGACGAGGTGACGGCGACCACCTTCACGGGCTCGCCGAGCCGGGCGTAGAGAATCGAGGTTCTCAGGTTCCGGAAGGCTTCCGCGAAGCTGGAAAGCGGCTTCTCGACCACGTAGTCGATGGGCGCGGCCTTGCTGCTATCGGCGACTGAGGCGAGGAGGGGAACCGCGCCAAGGTAGGAGGTCTCCAGGCGCCGCTCGACGTCCTCCGCAGTGGCCAGGCCGGCGTCCAGCATTTCAGCGAGCACCACGGCGCCGGCTCCGGCTCCGAGGGCGAGGAGCAGGCCCAATGCCAGGTTGAGCGGCACCTTCGGCGAGCTCTGGCCGGTCGGGATCTTCGCTTTGGAGACCACCCGCGCGTCCGATTGCTCAATGCCTTGCTGGGTGGAGGTCTCCTTGTAGCGGTTCAGGTAACTCTCGTAGAGCGTGCGCGAGGCTTCCGAGGTGCGCTGGAGCTCGTTGAGGCGGACCATGGCGCGGTTGTTGGCGGCCAGGGTGCCGCGCGCCCCGCCGAGACTGCCGGCGAGAGCGGCTGCGCGCTGCCGGGACACCGACGCGCGGGCCTCGAGGTTTGAGATGATCCGCTGGATCTCCTGCTCGATCTGGGCGTCTATGTCCGAAAGCTGGCGCTTGGCCTTCAGCATCTCGGGGTGGCGCTCGCCGTAACGGCCCTGCAGGTCCGCGACCTGGCCGCTGACCTGGGCGCGTTGTTCTCTAAGCTTCTGGACCACAGGCGAGCTCAGCGCCTCGCCGACGTCTTCCCCAGTCGACCCGGACGCGAGTTGGCGCCGCGCGGTGTTGAGGCGGGCCTCGTCCTCGGCGACCTGGGCGCGAGCCTGGGACAGGGTCAAGTTGTAGTTGGAAATCTCCTGCTCGGTCAGGTTGGTGCCCGATGCGCTCAGCAGGTTGTTGGCGATCTTGAACTGCTGGACGGCCGCTTCGTCCGCGAGCACTTGGCTGCGCAACTCGTCGAGGCGACTATTCAGCCAGCGCGTCGCCTGTTGGGTGGCGTCGAACTTCGCTTCCAGCTGTTCCAAAAGGTACAGCTCGGCGAAGGTGTTCGCGATCCGCGCCGCCTTCGCCGGTTGCTCGGATTCGAAGCTGACGTTGATGACGTAGGTGAGGCCGGCGCGCTTTACGGACAGATGGCTGAGGACCGCGTCGACGACGCGCTCATGCTGCTTCTGCGCTTCGATGGGGGAGAGCCGTTCCTGCGGCTTCTCCCCGCCAAACACGCCTGCGACGCCGCTGATCACCGCACCGAGGCCGCTCGGCTCCCTCAGCGTGCTGTTGAACTCCGGATCCTGGCCGAGCTTCTGCGCCTTGACGACCCGCTCCGCGAGCTGCCGCGACTTCAGAATCTCGACCTCGGTGTCGACGACGCTGGAGTCGGCGGGGAGGCCGGACAGAACCTCCTCCACGTTGGTGACCCGCTCCTGGCGGGTGTCCAGCATGACGTTGGCCGTGGCCGTGTACATCGGCGTGGCGCTCAGGGTCAGCAGGATGGCGGTCAGGAACACCAGCAGCGCGATCCCGCCGGCCAGCCGGATGCGGCGCCGGAAGGCGGCATACAGCCGGCGCAGGTCGATCTGGCCCAGCGGGGAGACGGAACTGGAAAAGGACCCGCGCTCCTCCATGTCCGATGCGGGAACGGGACTATGGATGTTCATTTTGGCAGCCTCGAAGATGCAGCGCCCAGATCACTGCAGGAGCTGGGCCAACAATCATAGCGCCGCACCGATGCGACCGGTGCGGCCTATGCGCGCTGCCTAGAACTGCGCCGTGAGCGTGGCGGCGATCTTGTTCTGCTTGAAGTCGGTGCCGACGCCCTTGACCGTGTCGCGACGGTCGTAGGCGTAGCTCGCCGCGAGGCCGATGCTCCGGTTCAGCAGATAGGTGGCGCTGACGCCGGCGCTCTGGCGCTCGTCGCGGCGGTTGATGATGTCGTACTCGTCCTCGCCGTAGGCGGCGCGCGCGGTGAGGATCACGTTGCGCATCAGCTCGTGGTCGACCTGGGCGCCGATGTTCGACGACAGGTAGGCGCCGGTGCCGGGGGTGGCGCTGTCCTCGACGGTGCGCGAACCGGTGAAGGTCACGGTTGTGAGCTGCGTCGGGAACCACTCGACCTGGGCGCGCGCGCCGAAGCCGTCGATATCCTCGAGACGGGCATCATCGAAGGACTGCTTCAAGTAGCCGACGGCCACTTCGCCACGGGTGACGGCGCCCAGCTCGAAGTTCGCGCCGACCAGGAACTGTATGCCGTCCGAGTCCCGCCCGGCTTCGGTCGCGGTAGCGGCGCGATCGTACTCCCGCTTGTTGCCGATGACCTCGAAGAAGAGCGCGGTGTCCGGGCTGACGGCGTAGTCGACACGGCCGGCGAGCAGGCTCACGTTCCGGTCGCGGAAGGTCTGGTCGATGATGCCGCCGCCGATGCGGGGCGGGCTGTCGTAGTCGAAGCGCTGGAAGGCGTAGCGACCCTGGAAGCGCAGACGGTTGACCGTGTGTTCGCCGATCAGGCGCAGGGAGGCCAGGTCGTACTGGGTCGGCTCGGCGCCCGCGCCCGGGCTGTCGGGCGAGGTTCGCGGCTCCGTCAGCTTCGCCCAGTCGAACGAGCCCGTCAGGCTCGTAAAGCGGAGCAGGTCCAGCCGGCCATTTAGGCCCGCGCCGTAATCGGTCGTGTTCTCGCTGTCGAAATCCTGGTAGCGGTTCAGGATCGCGCGGGCATAGGCGCCCAGTGCGTGCCGCGACCAGTCCGAATTGAGCGCGACCTCCGGCGTCACGCGCCAGATCAGGTCATCCACCTCATCGCCGTCGGTCGCGAAAATATTGTCGTTGTGCTCCGCCGTGACCGAAACCTTCGGATAGGCGAGGAAGCCCCCCACCCGGAGACCGCGCGCCTCATAGCCCTCGCGGGGCCGCTGGCTGACGGCGACGTTGCGATCTCGCGCGAAGAGGCTGGCGGCCTCCGTCGGCAGGGCCATCCCGACGCGCTCCGCCGTGGGCCCGATGCTGGACTGCGTCGAAGGCGTGGCTATCGGGCCGCCGGCCGGCGTCTGCGCCAGCGCGGCGGTGGAGTACCCGCCCACGAGAAGCATGGCCGTTCCGGCGGCCAAGATCCGCTTATCCCCAATCACGATCACTATCCCCTGTTCGTGTACGTGCCGCTGCGCCCGTGTGCGCATGCAGCTCGGGCAAGCCCCCCAAAGCTTGCCCTGTAGAGTTCTCGGCTAGCCGCGGTAGTCCGGCACCACCGGCGGCGCGGGCGGCGGCGGCGGCGCGGGCGGCTGGACCGTACCGGTGGTCGTCTCTCCCGTCGGGGCCTGCGCCATTTGTGTCGGCGGCGCGCTAGTTTGGGTCGCCACCGTCTGCTGAGTGTTGGTCACAGCAGCGGTGACCGCCGGGCTCGTGATGCCTTGGCTCGCCAGCGTCGTGTTGGCGGTGGTCAGCGCGGCTTGGGCAACCGCGGGCGAAACCGCCGCGGTGGTCAGCGTGCTGGCGATAGCTTGTTCGACGGCCGCCTGCTGGGCGCCCGCGTCGGCGCCGGCGGACGCGGCCACGGCGGTCTGCACGGCGGCGGCCACGGCAGTGGAGACGACGACGGTCTGCTGGGCCTGCACCGCGGCGGCGACGGCCGGCGTGGTCGTGACGCCGGAGCTGGCGAGGTTGCTGACCGCGGCGGCCATGGCCACGTTGGCGACGGCCGGCGGGGCCTGGGCCACCGCGAGGGTGGTGGCGATCGCCTGCTCGACCGCGGCCTGCTGCGCTGCAGGCGTCTGGCCCGCGCTGCTCGCGGCGGCCGTCTGGACGGCCGCCGTGACGGCGGTGGCGACCACAGCGGCCTGCTGCGACTGGACAGCCTGGGCCACGGCGGGAACCGCCGTCAGGCCCTGGCTGGCCAGGGTTGTGACGGCCGTGGCCATGGCGGCGTTGGCCACCGCTGGCGGCGCCTGGGAGGCCGCGATGGTCTGGGCGATGGCGGCCTCGACCGCCTGCTCCACGACCGGCCCGGGCTGGCCCTGGTTGGCGGCGACCGCGGCCTGGACGGCCTGGGCGATGTCGGTCGCCAGCGCCTGGGCCGAGCCCTGGTCCTGGGCGGTGAGCTGGGCCAGCGCCGTGCCGCCCACCATCGTCGCGCCGCCGATCGCAGCGACGGCCACGAGGCTACGCATCGCCGCGCCGAGGCTCATATTCTTAAGGTTCATAGCTTGCCCCACAACATCGCCCAACTCGATTTCGAGAGTTAGCCTCATAAGCTAGACCACACGGAAAGTCGATCCTAAATCAAATATTCACATTCCCGGCATTCCCCGCGACTGATGCAGTTTTGCGACACTCTAGGGCGAGTGCCGGTCAAAGCTGCTAATCCAAAGGGCCGCCGCTAGACGTCCGCTGGGATTGCGGACGCTGGCCAGCACCCGCGGCACGTTGACGTCCCGGCTTCTGAGCCGATGGAAGGCGCGGGCCTCCTCATAGACAGCTCGCCGTGCGTCGGGCGTCAGGTGCTCCCAATGCTCGAGTCCGAAGCCGATGCGCCACGCCGCGATATTGGGGTCCACGGGGAGCAGATCATAGGACTGGCTGAAGAGCTGCACGCCGGCAGGCGTGAGCCGGCCATGGCGCAGGAAATCTATGTAGGCCAGTCGAAGCCGCGGGCTGTTCTCGTAGGGCGCGACGGCGAGCGCCTCCCGCGACTTGCGCTCCGCCCAGTCGACGTCGGCGGCCGAGGGCGAACCCAGCACGCGGCGATAGGCGGCTTCGTCGTAGCCCTGGCTGAAGCCGAGGGTCAGTGGCGGCGGTCCAAGCGTCGCGCCGGTGTTGAGGACCACCAGGCCCCCAAGGCTCAGGAGCCCGCCCGCTGCGGCGAGGGTGGCCAGGATCGCTGTCGTGCCGCGTTCGGTCATCGGCGGGAAGAGCCCTGGCCGGCGCTGAACTGCAGTCCGAGAAGCAGGCTCCAGAAGGCTGCCATGGAATATGTCTCGAGGGCGAAGTCGGTGAGGCCGTGGACGAGCACGACAAGGTCCGCAGCTAGCAGGCCGAAGAGGACCGCGGTCATGCGTGTGCGCCTCAAGGCGTTGCGGGTGGCCAAGACCACCACGCATCCGATGGCCGCGAACATCGGGATGGCGGCTAGCAGCCCCCCCTGTTCCAGCCAGGAGAGATAGACGTTGTGGGCCGCCCGGACGTTCCAGATATCGGCCGCGTTGCGCGCATCGAGCAACAGCCGGTTCAGGGTGTCGAAACTGCCCAGGCCATGGCCAAGCCACGGCGCGCCCTTGAACGCTTGCCAGTGCGCCTCGAAGACCTCCCGACGGCTATCGAGCTCCCAGCCCCTGCCCATGAGGCGGGCGATCAGGACCTCGCCGGCAAAGGCAAGCAGGACGGCGCCTGCGACGAGCGCGAACACCGCTGCGATGCTGGCCCGCGAGAGCTTCGTTCGGCCGCTGAACACCTGCAGGGCTCCGAAGGCGAGAAGCCCCGAGGCCGCGGCCGCGAAGCCGCCGCGCGACGCCGTCGCCAGCAGGCTCACGGCCAGAAGGAGCGCCGCGCCGGCCAAAGGCGCCGTGCTGCTGAAGCGGCGCCGGACGGGTGCCGACCGTGCCCGCGAGACGCCGGCCCCTACGGTCATCAGCAGGAGCGTCCCGAACAAGGTGGCTGCGGTGTTGGGGCCGGCGAAGGTGCCCCCGAGGCGGTTTACGGACGGCCCAAGCCGCCCACCGGCGAAGGTCAGGAACGACCAGAGGGCGATCGCTGCGCCCAGTACGAGGATGACGTTCACCGTCAGGCGGGCTCGCTCGTCGGATGCGCCCGCGGCCAGGCCGACGCCGAACAGGCAGGCCAGCCCCAGGAGCTTGATCAGCTCCAGCAGGGTCTGGGACTTGTCGAGCGTCGCTGCGCCTGGCGCTATGCCGACGTAGGCCCAGACCGGATGCGGTCCGCTGGGAACGAACGGCGTCATCGACCAGAGCGCCACGAGAACGACGACGCCGAACAGCGCTGCGGGCAGGGTGAGGTCGCGGATGCGCCCGAGTTCGCGCCGCAGCTTCGGGGTGGCGAGGCAGGCGCCGAGCAGCAGGGCCCCGAGCAGCGCCAGCGTCAGCGCCGTCTTTGGCAGCATGGCGCCGTAGAGGGCGTGGCCGGCGAAGATCAGGGCCGGGGCGGCGAGCGCCAGCCACCGGGCGTCCTGCGCCCACCAGCCGGGCGTCCACCATGGCGCGCCGACCCTGTCCTCCGCCCGAATCTGCACGCCACCCCCGCTTCGATCGCGCGGGAACAAAGCCTAGTGCAGGCTGGCGAGCAAGAGGCGGGGCGCGCTCGTCTCCAGCGCCGGGCCGGCGGCGAACGCCCAGCGGGCGGCGGAGCCCGCCACCTGCCGCTCGCGCCACTGGTAGGGGGTCTTGGTCCACGGCAGGACCCACGGGCTCAGGTTGTCGAGGACGTATTCGCCTGCGTCGGTGTCCACGAGCAGGACCGCGTGGCTCTGGCCCCTGGACGTGGTGACGACGGCGATGGAGAGGGCCGCCTTGGGGAGGCCCGCGGCGACGAGCGCGCGCCGCTTCTCGAGCACATAGTCCTCGCAGTCGCCGACCTTGCCCCCGGCCTGCAGCGGCGTGCTCCAGATCTCCTCGACCCCATAGGCCTCGGCGTCGGTGCGCTGGACGATCGCGCGGTTCACCGCCTCGTTGGTGCGGGTGACCAGGGACCACAGTCGGGGGGTCAGCGGCAGCTTCTCGGCGGCCGCAGAGGCTTCGGCGACCGCCACGGCGGGCAGGGCGGCGTCCGCGGCGGAGGGCGCGACCGGCGCCTGCAGCTGCTTCGCGAACACCTGGGTCCAGTCGTACCGGAAGGCGGCGTCGGCCGCCGGAGCAGCGGCCGTGACCGCCGGGATCACGGCCTTGGGCGCAGGCGCACTCGTCCCGAAGACGCCGCTCCAGTCGAACTGGATGGCGGCGACCGAGGTGGACGCCGCCTTCGGCGCGGCCCGGTTCATCGCCTCGAGCTCCGCGGCCGAGGCGCCGCAGTCGCCGGGCTGGCGGCCGCAAAACTCCACGAACCCGCGCGGGGCGGTCGCCGCGGCGCCGAGCGCCATCGGGGCGGAAGGCTCCGGCAGGGTCGCGCAGGCCGCCGCGGAGAAACCCAGGCCGAGCATGAGCGCGCGCTGGGCCAGCGTATTGAAGTAAGACACCACACCACACCCAAATTTGTAGTTGTTGGGTGGGTTGTGCGCCCTGTCGCTTTAACGTTGATTGTAGATATATGCTTTCAACAGTCCGAAAGCTTATGGTTCCGCTCCCGTTTACCAAACTTGAGAGAAGTAAACTGGAATTATCCACTTAATCCCGCGTTAGTCATGAATCCGGCGCGAGCTTTGCTGTACGTTTAGGAACTTGTGTCGGCGTGACGCGGGCGGGCCTATTTCCCGCGGAGCAGGTCTGAAGTAGAAAGCCGGGTTCGAGGGGACCCGCACGTGCGGAGCGTTGCGTCATGAAGAAGTTCGTTGGGCTGCTCGTCGGCGCCGTCCTGGCCGTCTGCGGCCTCATGCTGCCGGCGGTGGCGGTCGGCCAGGAGGCGGAGGCGACCCGTGAGGTGCCCGAGTACCGGCTCGGTTCTGCCGACAAGATCCGGGTGATCACCTACGGCGAGGAGTCGCTGACCGGCGAGTTCACCGTTGGTGGATCGGGCAAGGTGTCCTTGCCGCTGATCGGCGAGGTCGATGCCGTCGGTCTCACGGCCCGGGAGTTCCAGGAGCGCGTCGAGACCGCCCTGAAACACGGCTACCTGAAGGACCCGCGCGTCAGCGTGGAGGTGCTCAACTACCGGCCGTTCTACATCCTCGGCGAGGTGAACAAGCCCGGGGAGTATCCCTACACCAACGGCCTGACCGTCCTGAACGCCGTCGCCACGGCGGAGGGATTCACCTACCGGGCCAACAAGGGCAAGGTGTTCATCAAGCGCGCGGATGGCGAGAAGGAAGAGGCCTACCCGCTCACCAGCACGACCAAGGTGGCGCCCGGGGACACCATCCGCATCGGTGAACGGTTCTTCTAGCCCACTGCGGTGCGATCCCGAGCCCTCGGCCTCTCACCGTGCTGCGAGCGGCAGGCGCCAGGCCGCCGCCATGGGGCGCCCAGGGTTCGCGGCGGTTAAGCCTTTCGTAGCACGAACCTTTAACCCCGCTCGGCGTTACCTGGGCTCGACGCTCCAGGGAGACGCCCGTGGCCTACATTCAGCTGACGCACTCTGACCAGCGCGGAACCCGTTTGCCTCTGGGAGCCAGGCTTGCGGTCGTGATGGGGGTATCGGCCGCCGCGTGGGTCGGCCTCTTCCGGCTGGTTGGCCTGATCTAGCTCAGTACGCCTGCGGATCGCGCAACAGGAGCAGGCCCGTGCGGAGCAGGACGACAAGCTCCAGCTTCAGCGACCAGTTCTCGATGTAGTACAGGTCGGCCTCGAGCCGCGCGCGCACGCAGTCCAGACCGCGCACCTCGCCGCGAAGGCCAGTGACCTGAGCCAGGCCGGTGATCCCCGGACGCGCCTGGAAGCGGCAGTGGTAGCCCGGAATGCCCGCACCCCACTGGTGGTCGTGAGCGAGCGCGTGCGGCCGGGGCCCCACGAGAGACATCTCGCCCTTCAACACATTGAAGAGCTGCGGGAGCTCGTCGACGCTGAACATGCGCAGGATACGGCCCAGCGGTGTCACCCGGGCATCGTTCTTCTTGGCCTGTGCGATGTCGTCATCGTCCTCGGCGACCGTCATGGTGCGAAACTTATAGATGACGAACGGCTGGTTGTTCAGGCCGGTGCGCCGCTGGCGGAACAGCACCGGGCCCCCATCCTGGACCTTGATGGCCGTGGCGACGAACAGTAGGACTGGCAGGACGAAGAACAGCACAGTCAGCGCCATAAGCAAGTCGAAGATGCGCTTAGCGCGGCTCGTGGCGACGCGTGGGGCGCTGGCCGAGGGCTGCACCACGCGTGGCGCACGCTGAACGACTGTCTCGAAATTGGTCACTAGAGCCCCCATCCGGCTGTTGCTCAGCAACCTGAGCAATCGCCGTGCCCCTAATAGCTAACCAACCGTTACCATGGATTGGGGCGTCGGCAAAACCCGGGTGCGCGCGTTCTCAAAAGGAGGGTCGCGCGTCAGGATGGAGCGCTGTGCCCACACTACATCCACGCTTCGGCAGGGCGATGCTGGCGGAGGCGCTGGCCGCGCCGCTGGCGACCAGCGCAGTGCGCGACATGGTGCGGGCTGCCCCCAAGGCCAGCGTGGCGCCCAGCGCAGAACGCGACAGCTACATCGCAGCGTCACCAAAGTGACCCTTGATCGGCTCCGATCTCGGAACCACGTTTGACGAGTTAGGGCTCGCCGCCTCCAACGCGGAAGTGCGGTTCAGCCGGTGCGAGCCCCATCAGTCGCGACGCGGCGGGCGGGCGAGACGTCCGGAAGCTGATGGATTTCAGCCGCTAACCCGCGGCAGGGCCGGCACGACCCCTCAGCCGCGCGCATAGACGTCCTCCAGCCGCACGATGTCGTCCTCGCCGAGGTAGGCGCCGGACTGCACCTCGATGAGGTTGAGCGGCACCTTGCCCGGGTTGCAGAGGCGATGCGTCGCGCCCAGCGGGATGTAGATGCTCTCGTTCTCGCCCAGGAGCGTCTGGACGCCGTCGAGGTGGACCTCGGCGGTGCCGTTCACCACCACCCAGTGCTCGGCGCGGTGGAAGTGCTTCTGGAGGCTGAGCTTGCCGCCGGGATTGACGGTGATCCGCTTCACCTGGAACCGCTCGCCCACGTGAATGCCCTCGTACCAGCCCCAGGGACGGTAGACCCGGCGGGTCTGCACGGCGGTGGCGTGGTTGGAGGCCTTCAGCCGCTCGACCACCCGCTTCACGTGCTGGTCGGCGTGGCGGCTGGCCACCAGAACCGCGTCGGGCGTGGCGATGACGATCAGGTCCTCGACGCCCACGGTCGCGATCAGCGGCCCCTCGCTCCTCAGGTACGAGCCGCGGGTGTTCTCGGCCAAGGTGTCGCCGATCTCCACGTTGTCGTCCCCGTCGCGGTCCGCGAGCTCCCACAGCGCGCTCCAGGCGCCGACATCGCTCCAGACGAAGGAGGAGGGGACGACGGCGGCCCGAGCGGTCCGCTCCATGACCGCATAGTCGATGGAGATGGACGGACAGGCCGAGAAGGTCTCCGGATCGAGGCGCAGGAAGTCCATGTCGCGGGTGGCGGCGGCAACGGCGGCCTGCACGGCCGCGAGCACCTGCGGCTCGTGCCGCTCCAACTCCTCCAGCACTGCGCGGGCGGGCAGCAGGAAGATCCCGCTGTTCCAGTAGTAGTCGCCGCTTTCGAGGTAGGCTTCGGCGGTGGCGAGGTCCGGCTTCTCGACGAACGCCTCCACCTTGCGCGCCGCTCCGCTCAGCGCCTCTCCGCCGCGGATGTAGCCGTAGCCCGTCGCCGGCGTGTCCGGTTGAATGCCGAACAGCACCAGGGCGCCCTCGCGTGCGGCGGGGAGGCCGGCCTCGATGGCGGCGAGGAAGTCGGCCCTGGCCGGTATGGTGTGGTCGGCCGGCATGACCAGGATCACGGCGTCCGAATCCTCCGAGCTCGTCAGCAGGGCGGCGCTTGCAACCGCGGCGGCGGTGTTCCGGGCTGCGGGCTCGAGCACGATGGTGGGCGCCGCAGCGCCGGCCTCACGCAGCTGTTCGGCGATGACGAACCGATGCTCGGCGTTGGCCACGACCATTACGGGGTGGAAGCGCTTCGCGTCCGCGACCCGCAGCGCGGTCTCCTGCAGCATGGTTCGCGGCCCGGCCAGCGGCAGGAGCTGCTTGGGATAGCTCTCCCGCGACAGCGGCCACAGGCGCGAGCCCGAGCCGCCCGACAGGATCACAGGATAGATCTTCCCCGACATGCGCGCTCCGACTCCCGACAAACCTGAGGTGCTTCTTGCCACGGACCTATTACTGGCAAGCTACAGCGACGTCGAACGCCGGCGGCGGCGGCGGCGGTGCGGCGTGGCGCCGGGGCGACGCCTCCGCTATGTGGCCCGCATGGCCCCCGACTTCCGCAGTCTTTCCGACGCCGCGCGCTGGTACGGCGAGTGGCTGCGCGACGCGGCGCTGCCGCTGTGGTCGACGGAGGGTCTGGATGCAGCGCGGGGCAGCTTCCAGGAGACGCTCACGGTCGACGGCGCCCCGGCGGGCCCGGTGCGACGCAGCCGGGTGCAGACGCGCCAGGTCTGGGTCTTCGCCACGGCCGCTGGGGAAGGCTGGGGCCGCGCCTACGGCGAAATCGCCTGCCGGGCCTTCGATTTCCACCGTGCGCACTACCTGCGGCCGGACGGGCTCTTCGCCCGGGCGGCCGATGCCGAGGGGCGGATCACCGACCCGACGCCGCTGCTCTACGAACAGGCTTTCGCCCTGCTGGCGCTGTCGGGCTTGCACGCGGCCGGCCTCGGCGACCGCAGGGCGGAGGCCGGGGCCCTGCTCGAGGCCGTGGAGGCGCTCCGTCATCCCTGCGGCGGCTGGCGCGAGGCCGGGGAGCGTCCGTTCCAGGCCAACGCCCACATGCACCTGCTGGAGGCGGCGCTCGCCTGGGAGGCGGCGGGGGAGGGGCGCTGGGCCGCCGTCTCGGACGAGATCGCGACGCTCGCGCTGGAGCGCTTCATCCAGGATGGTCTGCTGCGGGAGTTCTTCGACGAGGCCTGGCGGCCGCTCGGGGACCGGGACGGGGGCCTGGTCGAGCCGGGCCACCAGTTCGAGTGGGCGTGGCTGCTGGACCAATGGGCGACTCGGCGCAGCCGGACGGATCTGCGCTCGGTGGTCCAGGGCCTGTTCGAGCGCGGGCTACAGGGCGTCGATCCCGGGCGTGGCGTCGTCGTGGGGTCGGTCTGGCCCGATATGAGCGTGCGCGATCCGGTGGGCAGGCTCTGGGCCCAGACCGAACACCTGCGGGCGGCGGTCGCCTTCGGGACGGAAGCGCAGGCGCTGGCGGCGGCCGCGGGGCTGGCGAAGTTCCTCCACACGCCCAGGGTGGGAACCTGGCGAGACAAAATGCAGGCGGACGGAAGTTTCGTCGACGAGCCGGCGCCCGCCACCTCCCTCTACCACCTGGTCGCCGGGCTCATGCCGCTGCTGGCGCCGGGCAGGGCGCGCGACGGCTAGAAGCGGGTCGTGAGCTGGACCCGCGCATAGAGGCCGGAGTGGCCGCCGGCCTGGCGCACGGCCTCGCCCGGCAGGGCGCACACCGCCGAGAGGTAGAGCTCCGTGCGTGGGGTGAGGGGCAGGCGCGCGTCCGCCTGGCCGAGAACGGCGGTGAGGCGGCCGTGGTCGGGGACGCCGGGCAGGGGGCGGCCGCCGGCGTAGACGGCGTCCCCGGTGGCGTCTCGCGCCACCAGGAAGCCTGAAAGGCCAAGCTCGGCCCCACCGAACACAGCCGAGCCCTCGATCGCCGCCAGCCGGTAGTTGGTCTGGTAGATGAACGGCGCGTCCGACAGGCCGAAGGCGTTCGGATAGAGGGGATCGAACGTCCCCAGCTCGCCGTCTCCGCGCCTTCGATCGCCGCTCGCATAGGCGAGGGCCGCGCCGAGGGTGGGACGTCGCGGCGCGTCGAAGGTGTAGCTCGCGCCCGTCGCCGCCGACGAGGCCGAGATGGTCTGGTTCGAGGCCTCGCCCCACTGCCAGTCCGCCTGCGCCCAGGCGGCCCAGGCGGGCTGCCGGACGGCGTAACGCAGTCCCGCTGTCCACCGCCGCTCCGGGCCCGTGTGATCCGCGAAGCGCGCCTCCGTCCGCGCCCGGCGGAACACGAAGGCGGTGACGAGGCCCGCGGGCGGCCGGTAGTCGACGGACGCGCCGCGGAAGGTTTCTCCGTCATTGGGCCCGTCGTCGAAGGCGCCACGGCGCAGTCGGGTCGGACGCAGCGCGAAGACGGTGAGCCGGACGTCGCCGCGCGCAGCCTGGCCAAGCGCCCCCTGGAAGGTCCGGCGGATCGTGACCCCGTCGCGGGTGGTCACCAGCCGGTTGCCGGAGAGGTCGATCTCCTGGCGGCCGAGGCGGGCGAGGAGCTCGGTCTCCCCGAGGCGCAGCGGCGCGTCCACGAACAGCTGCGCCACGTCGAGCTCGTCCTGGTCCTGGGGTCGGGGACCGGGACGGCGCCCGTCCGCCTCGGCCGCCGCCAGCTGGCCGAAGACCCGCAGCCTGGGCGTGAGGTGCAGGTCGGCGTGCGCCATCGCGCGGCGGCCGAGCTGCAGATAGGCGGGTCCGCCGGCGATCCCGAAGTCGGCCGCGTCCATGCGCTCGAGCCGCACCCGGAGCTCGCCCCCGAGGCTCACCCAGCCCGCCCCGACCGGCAGGTACCTGAGCCGGTCGAGGCCGGTGAGCGGTTCGTGCGCCAGGCCGGCGCAGTCGTCCTTCCACCGGATCGGCTGGGCGGGGCAGGGGACGGGCTCGGCCGCGGCCGCCGCGCCGGCCGCTACGGCGAATGCGACGAGCGCCGCGCCGCCCCGCCTTCGCCAGGCGCCGTCGCCCGGCCCCGCGCCTAGCCCCATAGGTTGAGGAAGCCGGTGATGATCAGGGCGTTGACGAAGTCGATGAAGAAGGCGCCCACCAGCGGCACGGTGAGGAAGGCCCGCGGAGCGTCGGCGTACTTCTCCACCAGGGCCCGCATGATCGCCATGGCGTTGGCCGTCGTGCCCAGCATGAAGCCCGCGAAGCCCCCGGCGGCCACGGCGGCGTCGTAGGTGCGGCCCATGAGCCACCAGACCGGCCCCACCACGAGCAGGGAGACCAGGGCGAGCTGGGCCGCGAGGATGACCATCAGCGGCAGCGCCAGGCCGGCAAGCTGGGTCAGGTCGAGGGTCATGATCGCCAGCACCAGGAACAGCGACAGGGCGATGGCGCCGGCCACCTCGATGGCTGCGATCGGCAGCTTCACGAGCCCCGTCGCGTCGTCCAGGTTGCGCAGCGCGCCTGCCACCAGCATCGCCCCGATGTAGGGCGGCAGGACCACGCCGGCGGACTTGATGGACGCGCTGACGAGGCCGCCCAGCCACATGGAGACCGCGATCAGGGCGGCGGTCTTCAGCACCATGAAGGTCAGGGCCGCATGTCCGTGCGGCGGGCCCGCCTCGGCGGTGACCGTGACCACCGTCTCCAGCGGCGGCTGCAGCCGAGGGTCGAGCCGGCGGCGGACGATCACCCAGGTGGCCAGCGGCGCCCCGAAGACGCTGGCGAGCACGATGCCCGCCATGGCGTTGGCGGTGGCGACGGCGGCGGCCCCGGGCACGCCGGCCGCCTCGAACTGCGGCGCGAACGCCAGGCCGGTGGCGGGGCCACCGGAAAGCGTGGCCGTGCCGGTGAGCACGCCCAGCAGGGGGTTGAGCCCGAACGCCGCCGAGATGCCGGCCCCGAGCAGGGCCTGGAGAACGGCGACCGCGGCGGCGAGGCCCAGCAGCAGCACGACCTGCGGTCCGCCCCGCATCAGCAGGCGATAGCTCGCCGCGAATCCCAGGGTGGTGAAGAAGGCGATCATCATCGGGCTCTGCAGCGCGGCGTCGAACTTCACCGGCGGCAGTCCCGAAAGCCGGGCGGCGAGCGCCACCAGCGCGGCCAGCATCCCGCCTATCACCGGGGCCGGCAGGTTCAGCTGGTCGAGAAGGCGGACGCGGTCGCGCAGGCCGTAGCCCACCAGCAGCAGGACGCAGCCCAGGGCGGTGGTCTCGAGGGCGTTGAGCGTCAAGGACGCGCTCCGGGGCGGGACCGACAGGCCATGGCGCTCAAGGTTCGCAGCTCCCCCGCCGGCGGGATTCGTCCGGCCTTCGTCCGGGAATGTCGGCACACTCACGCTTCCGCCGCAACTCGGTTGCGCGCCCGGCGCCTATGCTTTGCCGGCCACTGCCCCAAACCGAAGGGCATGGCCTGTGAGCGTGCGCGCCCGTTGGGCGAGAGCGACACCCGGGCACTCTACCCACGGCGGCAGTTGGCCTGACGCAGGGGAAGTCCAAACCCATAGCGGGCAGTTATGGGATTCCCCCTATTGGGAAGGGGGCGTCGGATTGACAATACACCCGACGCAATCGAACCCTTCGAATAGCTGCGGGCAACACTCCGACGTGACCGGCGAATAACAAGAAGCCCTGGTGCGGAGCGGTCTTTTCTGTCCGTCAACTGCGAGGGGGCCTTATGACAAGCCATGCACCGTTGACCCGTCTGTGCGCCGGGCGCGCCGCACCTGCCCGCACAGCGGGGCTGGCGAGCGCTTCCGCCGTGGCCCTGGCCCTGGCCATCCAGCCCGGCCCGGCCCTGGCGCAGACCGCCGGAGGCGCCACCGACGTCCAGGAACTGGTGGTCACCGGCACCCGGGTGGTGCGCGACGGCTACCAGGCCCCGACCCCCCTGACCGTGGTCAGCGAACAGGAGCTGGCGGCGGCCGCGCCCTCCAACGTGGCGGACTTCGTCAACGACATCCCCTCCATCGCCGGCAGCAACACGCCGCAGACCTCGAACGCCTCGATCAGCGCCGGCACGTCGGGCGTGAACGCCCTGAACCTGCGCGCCCTGGGGATCGAGCGCACCCTGGTGCTGCTCGACGGGCAGCGGTCGGTGGGCTCGACGATCACCGGCGCCGTCGACGTCAACACCTTCCCGCAGGGCCTCATCAAGAGCGTCGAGATCGTGACGGGCGGCGCCTCGGCCGCCTACGGCTCCGACGCCGTCTCCGGGGTCGTGAACTTCATCCTGGACCGCGACCTGGAGGGCGTGAAGGGCTCCGTCGAGTATGGCCAGACGACCTACGGGGACGACGACCAGTACCGGGTGAACATCAGCGCGGGCCTGCCTTTCGCCGGCGGCCGCGGCAAGGTGCTGTTCAATGCCGAACTGGTGGACCGCGAGGGCATCTACGGGGTGCCACGCGACTGGAACCGGAAGGGCTGGTACATCATCACAAACCCGGCCTACGCGGTCGGCAACGGCCAGCCGGAATGGCTGCTTACCCCGAACGCGGGCCTCAGCAACGCCACGCCGGGCGGCATCATCGTCAACACGCCTTTGCGCGGCACGGCCTTCGGGCCGGGCGGCGTGGTCTATCAGCAGACCTACGGCACCACCCGCGACCCGTGGATGATCGGCGGCGACTGGCAGGCGGTGCAGGTCAACGACAAGCAGTCCCTGGACGCCGACGAGCGGCGCAAGGGCGTCTTCGCGCGCGCCAGCTTCGACATCACCGACAGCCTCGGCGTCTTCGGCCAGGCTTCCTACAACGAGCACGCGTCCCTGGGCTGGACCGGCGTCCAGTTCAACCAGGGCAACGTCACCATCCGCTCGGACAACGCCTTCCTGCCGGCGGCCATCCGCCAGCAGCTGGCGTCCCTGAACATCGCGAGCTTCAACCTCGGCACCACAAACGCCGACCTTCCCATCCGCAAGACCGACAACAAGCGCTCCGTGACCCGCTTCGTGGTGGGGGCCAACGGCCGGTTCGACCTGATGGGCGACGAATGGAAGTGGGACGCCTACTACCAGCGCGGCAAGACCGAGACCTTCGAGATGGCTCGGGACATCACCAACAACGCGCGCCTGGCCCTGGCGCAGGACGCGGTGTTCCGGCCCGGCGCCAACGAGATCGTCTGCCGCTCGACCCTGACGAACCCGACGAACGGCTGCGTGCCGTTCAACCGCATGGGCATCGGCGTCAACTCGCCGGAGGCCCTCGCCTATATCCTCGGCAATCCCTACCGCCGGCAGTTCTTCACCCAGGACGTGGCGGCGGCGAACCTGGCCGGCAATCCGTTCTCCACCTGGGCGGGGCCGGTCTCGGTCGCCGTGGGCGTGGAGCACCGGAAGGAAGCGGTCTCCGGCGATGTGCCCACCCAGTACCGCTCGGGGTGGTTCGTGGGCAACTACCTCCCCACCTTCGGTTCCTACAAGGTGACCGAAGGCTACCTGGAGACGGTCGTGCCGCTGTGGGAGGGCCTCGACGTCAACGCCGCGGTCCGCGTCACCGACTATTCCACCTCCGGCCGCGTGGAAACGTGGAAGCTGGGCGCGACCTATGCGCCGATCCCCGACGTCCGGTTCCGCGTCACCCGGTCCCGCGACATCCGCGCCCCCAACCTGAACGAGCTGTTCGCCGCCGGGACCAGCCGGACCAATGTTCTCGTCGATCCGTTCAACAACAACCAGAACACCCAGTTCCTGGAGGTGACCACGGGCAACCTGGCGCTCCAGCCCGAGAAGGCGGACACCTGGGGCGTGGGGGTCGTGCTGCAGCCCTCGTTCCTGCCCGGCTTCGCCGCGGCGATCGACTACTTCGACATCCGGATCGACGGGGCGATCGGCGCCGTGAGCGCCCAGACCATCGTCGACCGCTGCTTCGAGGGGGTGTCGGCGTACTGTGCGGCGGTCACCCGCTCCGGCAACCTGATCAGCCGGGTGTCGGTCAGCCCCTTCAACTTCGCCGAGCGCGAGGCGGAAGGGATCGACTTCGAGGCTTCCTACCGTATGGAGCTCGCCGGCGGCGACCTGACCCTCCGCGGCGTCGCCACCTATTACATGAAGAACTACAACAACAACGGGATCGACCAGCCCACGGACCGGGCGGGGGAGAACGCCGCCAACGGACCGCCCGAGCTCATCTGGCGCGCCACGGCCACCTGGCTCTCGGATCCCTGGACGGTGCAGCTCACCGCCCGTGGGGTGTCGGAAGGGACCTACGACAACTCGTTCGTGGAGTGCACCTCGTCCTGCCCGGCCTCGACCATCGCCAACCGGACGATCAACGACAACCACATCGACGGCGCCTACTACCTCGACGCCGCGGTGAGCTACGACCTCGACTTCGCGGGGATGGAGCGCACCCAGCTGTTCTTCAACGTCAACAACATCCTGAACCGCGACCCGGAAATCGTGGCCTACGGCCCCGCCGGCACGGCCTACGGCAACCCCTCCACCAACCAGGGGGTCTACGACATACTCGGGCGCGTCTACCGCGTCGGCGTCCGCTTCAAGTACTGAGGCCCTCGCGGGCCTGTGAAAACCTTGGGAGTAGTGCTTTGAACCAGTTGCGCGGAATCAAGACGAAGCCCCGCACGGGCCGACGGTCGCTGCTCCTGGCCGGCCTGGCGTTCGGCCTGGCCGCCTCCGCGTCCGCTTGGGCGCAGGCGGCCGACTATGACGTGCTGATCCGTGGCGGCCGGGTCTTCGACGGCTCGCTCAAGCCGGGCGTGCTCGCCGACGTGGCGATCAAGGGCGACCGGATCGTCAAGGTGGGCGACATCCCAGCGTCGGCGACCGCGGACCAGGTGGTGGACGCCAAGGGCCGCTATGTGACCCCCGGCTTCATCGACCCGCACTCCCATGCCGCTCCCGGGATCGAGACCGCCGAACTCGCCGCGGCCCAGCCCATCCTCTACCAGGGCATCACGACCGTGATGCTCAACCCCGACGGCGGCGGGCCGGGCGACCTGCGCCCGCAGGTGGCGGCCATCGAGAAGCACGGGCCCGGCGTGAACGTGGCGCCGATGATCGGGCACAACGGCGTCCGCAAGGACGTGATGGATCTGGCCAACCGCAAGGCCACGCCGGCCGAACTGGCCCGCATGCAGGCGCTCGTAAAGGACGCCATGGACTTCGGGGCTTTCGGCCTCTCCAGCGGCCCGTTCTATGTGCCGGGCAAGTACTCCGACACCGCCGAGCTGGTGACCCTCGCCAAGGTGGCCGCCCCCTATCCCCACGCCTTCCACATCAGCCACATCCGCGACGAGTCGAGCTACGACGTGGGCGTGCTTGGCGCGATCGAGGAGCTGATCACCGTCTCTCGGGAGGCGAAGATCCCAGGCGTGGTGACCCACATGAAGATGCTGGGTCCGTCGGTCTGGGGAAAATCCGTCGAGGCGATCAAGCTGATCAATGAGGCGCGCGCCCAGGGGCTGTCGATCTGGGCCGACCAGTACGCCTATGCCGCGTCGGGTTCGGGCCTGCAGCCGTCGCTGCTGCCGGGCTGGGCCCAGGAGGGCGGCAAGGACGCCATCGCCAAGCGGCTGCAGAACCCCGAACAGAGGGCGTTGATCCGCAAGGAGATGGTGTCAAACATGGCTCGCCGCGGCGGGCCCAACTCGATGATGATCCGCGGCTACGATCCCGATCCGTCGCTCGAAGGCAAGCGGCTCGACGAGATCGCCCGGGCCCGCCTGCAGGATCCCGTCGACACCGCCATCGACATGCTGATCAAAGGCGGCGCCGGCATCGTCTCGTTCAACATGAACGAGAAGGACGTCGAGAACCTGATGAAGCAGCCCTGGACCATGACCTCCAGCGATGGCGCGCTCGTGAAGTTCGGCGAGGGAGCGGAGCACCCCCGCGCCTACGGCGCCTTCCCGCGCAAGCTGCGGCGGTATGTGGTCGAGAAGAAGGTCATCAGCTGGGAGCAGGCGATCCATTCCGCCACCGCCCTCACGGCGGAGGTGTTCGCCATCAAGGACCGCGGCGTGATCCGTCCCGGCGCCTACGCCGACGTGCTGGTGTTCAACCCCGAGACCGTCCGCGACGTGGCCACCTACGAGAAGCCCCACGCCTATTCCGAAGGCATGGAGTTCGTCTTCGTGAACGGCAAGGCGGCGGTGGCGAACGGGAAGGTCACCCCGCAGCGCTACGGCAAGGTGCTGCTGCGCACCCGCGGCGACTGACAGGATCTGTTGCGGGGCGGTCCGGCTCTGGACCGCCCGACCCTGCCGTGAGTGGATGCGTCCGATGAACCACCAGTCCCCGCCCGTCGCCCCGGGGCCCGCCTGGGCCGCCCGCGTCTCCGATGCGGTCGGCGCGGCGGTGCTGGGCCAGAAGCCGATCATCGAGCGGCTGCAGATCGCGCTGCTGGTGGGCGGTCACGTCCTGCTGGAGGGAATGCCCGGCCTGGCCAAGACCTTGCTGGTGAAGTCGCTGGGCGCGGTGATGGGGCTTGAGTTCGAGCGCATCCAGTTCACGCCCGACCTGCTGCCGAGCGACGTCGTGGGCACAATGGTCTACTCCCCGCACGACGGGAGCTTCACGCCTCACAAGGGACCGGTATTCGCCAACGTCGTGCTGGCCGATGAGATCAACCGCTCGCCCGCCAAGGTGCAGAGCGCCCTGCTCGAGGCGATGCAGGAGCGGCAGGTGACCATTGGCGGAGTCCGCCACGAGCTGCCCGACCCCTTCCTGGTGCTGGCCACGCAGAACCCTGTGGAGCATGAGGGCACCTATCCGCTCCCGGAGGCGCAGACCGACCGGTTTCTATTCAAGTTGCTCCTCGACTACCCGAGCGCCGAGGAGGAGCTGCAGATGCTGGACCGCTGGGGCTCGGCCAGCCATGCGCCGCGCCTGGAGCGGGTCTCCAACGCCGCGGAGCTGCTGAGCCTGCGCGCGGCGGTGGACGAGGTCCACATGGCGCCGGAGATCGCGGCCTACATCCTGGCGCTCGTGCGGCGCACGCGGGAGCTCGCCGCCTCGCGGGCCGGCGACATGCGGCTGCTGGCCTTCGGGGCGTCGCCGCGCGCGACCCTGGCCCTCTACCAGGCCAGCCGCGCGCTGGCCTTCCTCCGCGGCGCGGCCCAGGTGACGCCGGACCTGGTGCAGGAGATCGCGGGCGACGTGCTGCGCCACCGCATCGGCCTGACCTACGAGGCGGAGGCCGCCGGCATGGCGCCCGACTCCATCGTCGACCAGACGCTCGCGGCTGTCCCCGTCCCCGGCTGAGCTGGGGACGCCGCGGATGAACGCCCCGTCGCGGATCCTCGACCAGCGCGCCCTCGCTGCGCTGCGTCGGCTGGAGTGGCGGCTGCGCCGAAGGCCGGTGGAGACCCCGCTGGCCGGGGAGTACCGCTCCATCTTCCGTGGCCGCGGGATGGAGTTCGACCAGGTCGTCAAGTACGAGTTCGGGGACGACGTCCGCGACGTGGACTGGAACGTCACCGCGCGGCTGGGCGAGCTTTACCGCAAGGTGTTCGTCGAGGAGCGCGAACTCACCGTCTTCGTTGTGCTCAGCGACGACCCGGCGCTGCAGTTCGGCTCCGGCCGGGCGGCCAAGCGCGACACCCTGCTGGAACTCGCATCGCTCGTGCTGATGCTGGCGGTGGTGAACCGCGAGCGGGCCGGGCTGCTGCATCTTCGGCCGGACGGGGCGCGACTGTTCGAGCCGAGTCGCCGCCGCGCACGGATCCTGCATGCGGTGGCCAGCCTGTTCTCCGCCGAGGCGCCTGACCCTGCGGCGGGCGCCTTCACGGGCTCGCCGTTATTCGACCAGCCGCCGCCGCGGGGCGGTCTGGTGGTCTGGCTGGGGGAGGTCCCAGCCTTCCCGCCGCCGCCGGAATGGGCCGCCTTCCGCCGCCGGCATCCGGTGATCGGCATGCGGGTGGAGGACGCCTGGGAGCGCACTGGCCCGACGGTCCAGGACTTCACCGCCTACGACCCCCACGCCCACGAGGTGGTCTGGTTCGACGGCTCGCGGGAGGGACGCGCGGCGCACGCCGCCTGGCGGGCGGAGCGCGAGCGGCTGTGGGCCGAATGGTGGCCGGATGCGCGCGATCGGCTGGTGGTGGACGCCGAGGCCGATCCCCTGACCGCCCTGGTCCGCTTCCTGCGCACGCGGGACGGCGGCGCCCATGCGCGCGGGCCGGCGACCCGATGAGCAGCTTCGGCTTCGCCCAGCCCTGGCTCTTCGCGGCCCTCCTGCTGATCCCGGCCGCCATGGCCTGGCGGCGCAGGCGCGGCCGTACGCCAGTGTGGCTGGTGCCCTACGCGGCCGCCTGGACGGCTCGCGGCAGGGGCGGGGCGAGCCTGCCCTTGCGGGTGGTCGCGCTCTATGCGGCCATGGCCCTGCTCACCGTGGCGGCCGCCCGGCCGCAGCGGACGGACCAGCGGGAGGCGGTGGTCTCGCGGGGCCACGATCTGATGCTGGCGGTCGACCTGTCCACCTCGATGCTCGCCGAGGACTACCGGGGCCCGAACGGGCCGATCAACCGCCTGGAGGCGATCCGGCCGGTGATCCGCCGCTTCATCACCCAGCGCCCGAACGACCGGATCGGCGTGGTCGTCTTCGCCGCCCGCGCCTATACGCTCGCGCCGCTGACCACCGACCACGACTGGCTCGACCGGCAGGTGGCGGCCATCCGCATCGGAATGCTGGAGGACGGCACCGCCATCGGCGACGGGCTGGGGATCGCGTTGACCGGCCTGGAGGCGGCCAGGCCCGAAGAGGGAGAGGCGTCCGCGGGGCAGTTCGTGGTGCTGCTGACCGATGGGGCGAACACCAGCGGGACGCTGACGCCGCCACAGACCACGGCCATCGCCCGCTACCGCAAGGTCCCCGTCTACACGGTGGGGGCGGGACGCGACGGCATGGTTCCGTTCCCGGTGTTCGACGACGCCGGGCGGCGGACCGGCACCCGGCAGTTCCCCTCGAGCCTCGACGTCGAGGCGCTGAAGACCATGGCGGCCGAAACGGGCGGGCGCTTCCTGCCGGCCGGGGACGTGAAGGCGCTGGAGGCGGCCTTCCGGTCCATCGATGGCGCGCGCAAGACAGAGTTCCGGGTGCGCACGCGGCGGGTGACCACGGAGCTGTTTCCCTGGGCGCTCGGTCCGGCGCTGCTGCTGCTGGTCCTGGCGGCCCCGGTGTGGGGGGCGCTGGCCGGCCGCGTCCCCAGGCTGGCGCCTCCATGAGCCTGCTGTGGCCGCAGATGCTGTGGCTGGCGCTGCTGGCGCCGTCGCTGATCGCCGCGGAGTGGCTGCTGGCGCGGCGCCGGCGGGGCTCGGCGGCCGCCGGCTTCGTTCACATCCGTCGCGGCGTCGCGGCGGGCGGCCGGGTGAGCTTCGACCCCGCGGCGGCGGGCGCCGCGGCGGCGTCCTGGCGCCTTTGGGCCGCCTTCCTGCTGATCGTCCTGGCGCTGGCCCGCCCGCAGTGGGGGCAGGCGCCGCGCGCCCCGGACGCCGAGGCCCCGGGCGAGGTGCTGATCGCGCTGGACCTGTCCCGCAGCATGCTGGCGCAGGATGTGGCGCCGACGCGGCTGGAGCGGGCGCGGGCGCTTGCGGCGCGGCTGGCCGAGGATCTGCCGGACCGGCGGGTGGGGCTGATCGCTTTCGCCGGCAGCGCCCACCTCCTGGCCCCGCCCAGCGAGGACCGGGCGGTCCTGCGCGCCTACCTGCCGCGCATGGCGCCCGAGCACATGCCTGAGCCCGGCACCAGCTTCCCCGACCTCTTGGACGTGGCGCTGGCGGGGTTCAGCGCTGCGCCGCAGGGCCGCGCCCTGGTGGTGCTGAGCGACGGCGAGGCCGAGCCGGGCTCGTGGGACGCGCAGGCCTCCGCCCTGCGGCGGAACGGCGTGCAGGTGGTCGCCGTGGGCGTCGGGACCGAGGGCGGGGGGCCGGTGATGCTGGCCGTCGACCGGCCGGTGCGGACGCCGGCCGGTGCGCCGGTGGTGTCGCGCCTGGACCCGGGGGCGCTGCGGGCGCTGGCCGCGTCCACCGGCGGCCGGTACCTGGACATGGCGGGCGCGGCCGGGCTGGCCGACGCCGTCCGCGCCGCCAGCGCGCTACCCCCGGAAGGCGCGGCGCGCGCCCCCGAAGCGCGGCCGGCGCGGGCCGACCGTTTCGCGTGGTTCGCGGCCGCGGCCCTGGTCCTGCTCGCCTGGAGCGCGGTGACGGAGTTCACGGCCCGGCCGCGCCTTCGCCGCCGGCGAGCGGCGGCGAAGGCGGCGCTGGCCGCCGCCCTGCTCGCGGCGGTGACGCCCCTGGGAACTCAGGCCGCCGCGCCGTTGCTCACCGAAACCGACCTGCAGGGCGAGAAGGATCCGCTGGAACAGCTGAAGGAGGTGGTGGCGGAGCTGGTGGGCAAACCCGCACTGGGCGCCGGCGACTACCTGCGCGTGGCCGAGGCGGCGTCGCGCTACGGCGAGATCCACCGCGGCCACGGCCACGGGCTGGAGGAGGGCGTGCTGCGCGACGGCCTCGCCGCGGTGGCGGCCGGGCGGCGGCTGGACGCCGACCTCGCCGACTGGGGGCGGCTGCAGGCCAAGCTCGAACGCCTGCTCGAGCCACCGCCGCTGGTCCCTCCCGATCCGGGCCCGCACGATCCCGCCAATGAACCCGTAGGGGCCGAGGGCGCAGCGCCGCCGCCGGGCGAGGACGCACGCGACAGCCGAGACGAGGAGGCTGGCCAGGATGATAAGGCCCCGACGGCCGGGGAGCAGGGCCTGCAAAACGTGGGCGGAAGCGAACGCGACGCCTACGACGCCGCCGAATGGCGCGAGCCCGCGCTCGTCCAGACGCTCGACCAGCTGCAGCGGCTTCGCGCCGCCGACTCGCCGGCCGAACTGTTCGCCCTGATGAACGCCCGCCGGCGCGCGGCGCGGCCCCGGGAGCAGACGTGGTGAGCCGCTTCGCTGCGCTCGTGGGGCTGCTCCTGGCCATGTCGGGCGGCCCGGCGGCGGCCCAGGGGCCGGCGCCCACCGGGGCGTTCGAGGCGCCGGGCCGGCCCGTCTGGGCCGGCGAGGTGTTCGACCTCACCCTTGCCTGGCGGGTGGACTGGGCCACCTTCCAGAACCTCGACGGCGAGCTCAGCTGGACCCCTGGCCCCCTGGTGGCGGAGCCTTGGGGCCCGCCGGCGCTGCGCGGCCCGCCGACCGACGGGTGGGCCACCATCGCCCTCAGGACCCGGGCCGTGGCCCTGCAGCCGGGCCGGATCGACCTGCGGCCGGCGCAGCAGCGGATGATCGTCCAGACCGGCATGGTCGACATGGAGGAGTACCGGCGGGCGGTGACGGGGCCGGTCAGCGTACGCAGCGCGCCCGGCCGCCTCGAGGTTCGACCGCTGCCCCCGGCGCCGCCGGGCTTCACCGGCGCGGTCGGGCGGTTCGTCGCGACCTCGGCGGTGGACAAGGCCGAGGTCCGGGTCGGCGACCCGGTCACCTGGACGGTGACCCTCACGGGGGTCGGCAACTGGCCGGCGATCACGGGGCTTGCGCCGCGGCAGGTCTCGCGCGATTTCGAGGTGCTGGGCGCGCCCAAGCTGGCCGAGGACAAGTCCGCGACCCTGTTCGAGCGCTCGGTGCGGGAGAGCGTCACCCTCGTGCCGCAGAGGGCCGGGACCTATGTCCTGGGCGCTTTCGAGATGGTGACCTTCGATCCGCAGCCGGGCCGGTACGTGACCGTGCGGGCGCCCCCGGTCACCCTGACCATCCGGCCGGGCCCCAACGGCGACCTCGCGCCACCGCCGGGCCCGCCCGCGCGGGCCGACGCCGACATCCTGCCGCCGATGCTGCACGGCCGGGGAGCCGCCCTGGCGCCGCCGTCCGACGTCGCCTTCGCCGCGGGCCTCGCGCTGGCCCCTTTGGCGCTGGCCGGCCTGTGGCTGTCGTTGGCCCTGCGCCGGGCCTGGTGCCTCGACCCGGAGCGGCCGGCACGAGGCGCGCACGCCCGGCTTGCACGTACGCTGGCGCGGCTGGCGCAGGACCCCGCGCCGGCCGAGCGCCGGCGGCTTGTGCGGGCCTGGCAGGCCGACGCCGGCGCGCGCTGGAAGCTCGGGCGGGCCGCGCCGACCCCGAACAGCTTCGGGTCCCAGCACGCCTGGCGCCAGCTGTGGGCCGAGGCCGACCTCTTCCTCTATGGCCCTGCAGGCCGGCTTCCTGACGACTGGGCTGCACGCGCCAGCCAAGCCCTGGCCGAACTGGGCGCGCCGCCGGCCTTCTCGCCCGCGACGACCTTCCGCCCGGCCAACCTCCTGCCCGCGGCCTGCGCCGTCCTGGCGGTGGCGGTGCTGGGCGCTGCGGGCGCCGGCGGGGCCGCGCCGGCCCTGACCGAGCCGGCCCTGACCGAGCCGGCCCTGCGCAAGGCGCTCGCCGACCAGCCGGCCGACTGGCGGACCCGCCACAACCTCGCCGTCACCCTGGCCGCCCGCGGGCGCTGGGACGAGGCGGCCGGGCAGGCGGCGGTCGCCTGGTTGCAGCAGCCCGGGGCGCCCGAGACCCGCGTGCTCTGGCTTCGCGCCGCCGGCAAGGCCGGCTACAGCCTGGATCGGCGGGCCAGCGTCCCGCGGCCGCGCGCCGGCCTGGCGCGGGCCGCGGCGGTGGCGTCGCCGGCGGCGTGGCGCTGGCTGGCGCTGGGGTTCGCCTGGGCGTTTGCGGGCGGCCTGGCGCTGGTCCTCGCCGCCCGCTTCGGCCAGGGCCTTCTACGGCTGCGCGCCGCAGGTTTCGCGCTCGCCGCCTTCTCCGCCCTGGGCGGGGGGACCGCCGCCTCGGCGCTGATGTTCTACGGCGTGCTGGCGAGCCCCGAGGCGGTGCTGGTCTGGAAGGCGGGGCCGCTGCGGCCGCTGCCGGTGGACACCCCCGCCGAGACCGCTCCGGTGCAGCTGGCCGCCGGCGCCGCAGGGCGCGTCGATCGGGAGTTCCTCGGCTGGCGGCGCCTGCGCCTGGGCGACGGCCGGGCGGGCTGGACTCGCCGCGAGAACCTGGTCTGGGTATGGACCGCGGATCAGTAGCCGCGCGTGCGGTCCACCACCCCGACCAGGGGCTCGCCCGCGACGGCGCGGCGCAGGTTGGCGACGATGCCGGCGCCGGCGCTCGACGGATGGGTCACCGCCGCCGCGTGGGGCGTGACCACGATGCGCGGATCGCCCCAGAACGGATGCTCCGCCGGCAGCGGCTCGGTCTCGAACACGTCGAGGGTGGCGCCCGCCAGGCGGCCAGCGTCGAGGGCCGGAATCAGGTCCGCCTCCACCAGATGGCCGCCTCTCCCGACGTTGATCAGGTACGCCCCCGTGAGCGCGGCGAACGTCTCCGCGTTGAGGATGCCCCGTGTCTGTGGCGTAAGCGGCAGGACGCACACCACGATCTCGCATCCGGCAAGGGTCTCGGCGAGAGGACCGTTCGCGGTCTGCACACCGGGCAGGCTGCGGAGCGAACGGCTCCAGCCCCGCACGTCGAATCCGAGGCTTGCGAGGGCGGCCGCGCAGGCGCCGCCGATCTCCCCCAGCCCCAGCACGGCGACCTTGCGGTCGCGGGCGAGCGGCGGTTGGAGCGGTCGCCACTCCCGCCGCTGCTGCTGGTCCCCGTAGATCGGCATCAGCCGGTGGTAGTGCAGCACGCGCTCGGCCACGTATTCGGCCATGCCGACGCTGAGGCTCTCGTCGAGCATCCGCACGACCGGCGCCTCCGGCAGCTCCGGGTCGAGCAGCAGCCGGTCGACACCGGCTCCGATCCAGAAGATCGCCTTCACAGCCGGGAAGCGGCCGAGGAACCCCGGCGGATGCTGCCAGGCCACGATGTAGTCGACCTCGCCGGGGTCGCCGGCCTCCGGCCAACGCCGGATCTCCACCAGCTCGGCGGCCGGCTGCAGCGCCTCCAGCCAGGCCTCGGCGTCGGGCCGGAAATAGGCGAACAGCAGGACAGGACGGCCTTGGGCGTTCAACTCTGCATCCCGAACGGTCACGGCCCCGCCAGCGCGGCCGGCCCCAGCAAGTCCATGAACTGAGGGACCAATGCAACCACCGCGCGGCGCGAACGCCAACTCCCTGAACCTCCGGCACATCGAGATCTTCCACGCGGTGTATCGCGCGGGCTCCATCAGCGCCGCCGCCCGCGGCCTGAACGTCTCCCAGCCCTCGGTGAGCAAGGTGCTCAAGCACGCCGAGGGACGCCTGGGCTTTCCGCTCTTCCGGCTGGTGAAGGGACGCCTCGTCCCCACGGACGAGGCCCACGCGCTCTTCCCCGACGTGGACGAGATCTACGGTCGCATCGAGTCCCTTCGCGAGACCACCCGCAACCTCCTCAACGGGGGCGACGCCCACCTGCGGGTGGCCATGCTTCCCTCCCTGGGACTCGGCGTGGTGCCGGAGGTGGTGGCCAGGTTCCACCAGCGGCATCCGGGCGTCAGCTTCACCCTGCAGACCCTGCACAACGAGGACATGCTGCGGGCGCTGTACGAGCGCAAGTCTGACCTCGCCGTCGCCTACGAGGCGCCGCGTCATCCCAGGCTGGCGCATACCCGCATCGGCACCGGCGAGCTGGTCCTGCTCTACCGCCGCGAACACTTGCCCGAGGCGCCGCCCCGGCTGAGCATCGAGGCGTTCCCCAACCAGGAGATGATCAGCCTGGCCGGCAGCGGGCCCGTGGGAGCGCTGTTCGCCACGGAGGTGATCCAGCGCAGCCCCGGCCGGGCCGAGGGTCTCGTCGCCCAGACCTACTACATCGCTGCGGCGCTCGTGCGGCACGGCGCCGGCGTGGCCATCGTCGACGAGTTCACCGGACGGGCCCACCGCGGCCCGGACCTGGATTTCCGCCCACTGGAGGACGCGGTGACCTTCGGCGTCTACGGCATCTACCTGGAGGACCAGCCGCTCTCCAAGACCGCCCGGGCATTCGTCAGCGCGCTGAAGGCCGGGATCCAGGATCTGCAGGGCGCATAACCTCGGGCTATAAGTCACCTCTCTCTTTCGAGCTTCACCCATGGGGCGGTTCCGCGATGATGCAGGCGCCGCTGCAATCGCACGTGAAGTGAGTGAAGATGATACCGCCGCCCTATCTGCTCTATCTGGGCGACTCCCAGGACGAGCTCTCGGTGAAGACCTCACGTGGGGTCGCTCACTGGCGTCCGGAGTGGGCCCTGGGCGAACACCGCGGGCCGCTGTGCAACGTCACCCTGGGCCTGCCGCACCTCGGCTTCGCAGAGGCTGCGGCGCGCGGGGCCAGGACGCTCATCATCGGCGTCGCCAACGCCGGCGGCTTCCTGGGCCCGCGGATCGTCGCCGACGCGGTGGCGGCGCTGGAGGCGGGTCTCAACGTCGCGTCCGGCCTGCACGAGCGACTGGCGGAGCATCCCGAGATCGTGGCGGCGGCCGAGCGCAATGGACTGGCCCTGTTCGATGTCCGCGAGCCGCCGAAGAAGCTGCAGGTCGGCAACGGCCGCCCGCGCGCGGGTCGCCGCCTGCTCACCGTCGGAACCGACTGCTCGGTCGGCAAGATGTACACCACCCTCGCCATCGAGCGGGAAATGCGCGCCAGGGGGCTCGCGGCGGACTTCCGCGCCACCGGCCAGACGGGCATCTTCATCGCCCAGTCCGGCGTGCCGATCGACGCGGTGGTCGCGGACTTCATCTCGGGCGGGATCGAGATGATCTCTCCCGCCCGTCACGACGGCGGCTGGGACCTCATCGAAGGGCAGGGATCGCTCTTCCATCCCTCCTACGCCGGCGTGTCGCTGGGCCTGCTTCACGGGGCCCAGCCGGACGCCATCGTGCTCTGCCATGAACCGGAACGGCCCCACATGCGCGGCATCTCCGGCCGGGCGCTGCCGGGGCTCCAGGAGTGCCTCGAGGCCAACCTGGTCGCCGCATCCCTGACCAATCCCGGCGTGTCGGCGGTGGGGATCGCCCTCAACACCTCGAAGCTGACGCCCGCCGACGCCCGGCGGCTCTGCGACGAGACTGCGGCCCGTTTCAACCTCCCGTGCCAGGACCCGGTGTCCATGGGCGTGGACCAGATCGTCGACAGGGTGCTCCAATGCTTCGCAAAGTCACCGCAAGATCAGAGCGTTGGCCTCTGACCGGATCGTTCCGGATCTCGCGGGGGGTCAAGACCGCCGCCGACGTCATCGCGGTGGAGATCAGCCAAGGCGGGCGCCGAGGCCGCGGGGAGGGCGTGCCCTACGCCCGCTACGGTGAGACGCTCGCGACCGTGTTGTCCCAGATCGGCGAGGCGACCCGGCGCATCGAGCAGGGCCTGCCGCGCTCGGATCTCGCCTCCGTCCTCCCGCCCGGCGCGGCGCGCAATGCCGTGGACTGTGCGCTCTGGGACCTTGAGGCCCGGCTGAGCGGACGCAGCGTGGCCGAGCTGCTCGGCCAGCCGCCGCTCACGCCCATCGTCAGCGCGCTCACCGTCAGCCTAGATGCGCCCGAGGCCATGGGAGCGGCCGCAGCGGCCATGGCTGGCGTCGAGCTGATCAAGGTCAAGGTGGACGCCGTCTCGCCGGCCGACTGCCTGCGGGCGGTTCGCGCCGCCGCGCCCCGGGCCCGCCTCATCGTCGACCCCAACGAGAGCTGGACAATCGAGACCCTCGCGGCGATGCAGCCGGTGATGAGGGAAGTCGGCGTCGACCTCGTCGAGCAGCCGCTGCCCGCGGGGGACGACGGCGCGCTGTCGGGATTCGAGAGCTGCGCGCCGATCTGCGCGGACGAGTCCGTGCACGTGGCGCGGGATCTCCCCGGGCTGCGCGGCCGATATGACGTCGTCAACATCAAGCTGGACAAGGCGGGGGGCCTCACCGGCGCGCTGGAACTCCTCGCCGCGGCGCACGCCCAGGGCTTCGGGGTGATGGTCGGCTGCATGGTGTCGACGTCCCTCTCCATCGCCCCGGCGTTCCACGTGGCGCGTCACGCCGAGTTTGTGGACCTCGACGGCCCGGTCTGGATCGCCGCGGACTATCCGGGCGGGGCGGTGCAACGGGGCGCGGAACTGCTTCCGCCGGCCGACGCGCTCTGGGGGGCTCCTGAGGTGCAGGCGCAGTTGCACGAGGCCTGACACGGCCCGCGCGCGTAGGGACGTTCTCCCTCATCCGCACGGCTCTCCCTAGCGCCAGCCCCGGCGGCGCGAGCCTTCTGCCACGCTTCCGAAAATTGTCGGCCGCGGCGCGGAACATTCCCGAAGCTTGGCTGGTTGGGCGCCCGCAAAAACGGACGTAACGGCGCAGCCTGAAGCCCCACCACGGGAACTCCCGGCCCTGCGTTACGCGAAGCTTGGAGCTGTCACATGAAGCGAGTTGCAAGTGTCATCGGCGTAGCGGCGGCGGGCCTGCTGGCCACGGCCTGCGCCACCATGGATCGCGGCATGGCGCGCCAGGAGGCGGCGGCGACCCTCGCCAACGCCGCCGAGCTGCAGGGCACCAACGCGGCCGAGGTGGTCGGGCGGACGTCCATGGCGTTCGGGGACAGGTACACGGCGGCGAATCTCTTCGAGCGCGCAGCCGACTCCCGCGCGAGCGTCGGCAAGCGGTTCAACCTGGCCGCGGCCTATGAGGCGACGGGCCGTCTGCCGGAGGCGGTGACCATCTACCGCACGCTGGTGGACGACGGACAGTACGTGACCATGAGGTCCAATCGGCCGATGAACAATCCGGACGTCCCGGTCCGCCGCTACAACATCGCCGAGGAGTCGGCTCGCCGCCTGACCCGGATCATGGTGGAGAACCCGCTGATGTTCCCGCAGCAGAGCGGCGGCGCGCTCGCCGCGACCGGCTTCGCAACCCCGGTGGCCGCGACGGTCGGCGGCACGACCACCTCGGGCCGCATCTCCGACGCCCAGGCCATGGAGCTGGACCGGCTGGCCAGCGGAGCCGAATAGCCGCTCGTCTTACTGATCAGGGGCCGCCGCTCACGCGGCGGCCCTTTCCCGGTGAAGCGCCGGCGGGAGGTCACCCCGGCACGACGCGCTCGAGCGGCGCGGGTCACCCGACAATCCCGTTGGGCCCACGATGTCCTCAGGACGGACGCCTGGGCGCCGCCCGGGGCAGTCAGCTGTACTTGGCGGACATTGGCGCGCCGACAGGTCCGGGGACATCCGGACGGTCGACTTCATTGGCGAACCACCTGAGCTGCGGCACGTTCGTGGAACATGGACGATAGCCGCGACCGCGCACACCGCGCCTGGCGGGCCGCCGAGAGGATCCGGCGGCTCTCCGACGACATGATCAAGGTGGGCCCGTGGGGCCTCGGCCTCGACGGGGTGCTCGCCTGGGTCCCCGGCGTCGGCACCGTCTATTCCCTCGGGGCCGGTGGGTTGCTGCTTTACGAGGCGACCCAGGCGGGCGCCTCCCGGGCTACGCTCGCCCGGATGGCCGCCTGGCTGGCGGCCGACAGCGCCTTCTCCGGCGTGCCGGTCATCGGCTGGGCGATCGACACCTTCTTCCGCGGCCACCGGATGGCGGCGCTCACGCTCCAGAAGGATGTGGAGCGACGCCACGGGGCGCCGGAGGCCCTGGAGGCCGGGGGCCTCGGCGGCGGCGGGCCCGCCGCGAGGCCCGGAATGCGGGATGTGACGCCCGGACGTCGGCAGGGCTGATCCGCCGAGCGCGCCGGGTCAGGCCTTGACCACATTGTGGCCCGGGAGGCCCCGGGCGGCCATGGCGTTGCGCGTGTCCACGACGAGGCTGGCGTCGGCCAGCAGGCCGTAGTCCACGGCGTCATGGTCTGTCGAGATCAGGATGGCGTCGAAGCCGCTGACCGTCTCGGCGGTCAGGGCGGTCGAGCGGCGGCCGGCGTACTCGGCGTGCTCCCGCGTGCTGGGCGCCTCCGGCACGTGCGGGTCGTGGAATGCGACCTCGGCGCCCCGCGCCTCCAGGAGCGACATGAGCTTGAAGGTGGGGCTTTCCCGGACGTCCGCGACGTTCTTCTTGTAGGCCAGGCCGATCACCAGGACCCGGGAGGCGCTGAGCGCGCGCTTGAGACGCTCGTCCAGCGCCCGCGCCAGCACGTCCACCACATGGTTCGGCATGGAGGTGTTGATCTCGCCGGCCAACTCGATGAACCGGGTCGGCACCTCGAACTCCCGGGACCGCCAGGTCAGGTAGAACGGATCGATCGGGATGCAGTGCCCGCCGAGGCCCGGGCCGGGATAGAAGGGCATGTAGCCGAAGGGCTTGGTCTTGGCGGCCTCGATGACCTCCCAGACGTCGATGCCCATTGCGCCGTAGATCAGCTTCAGCTCGTTCACCAGGGCGATGTTGACGGCCCGGAAGACGTTCTCGGTGATCTTCACCGCCTCGGCGACGTCAAGCGAGGAGACCGGCACCAACGTGCGGACGACCGCGCCGTAGAACGCCTGCACCAGCTCTGACGCCTGCGGGCCGTCGCCGGCCACGACCTTGGGGATCGAGGTGGTGTCGAACGCCGTGTTGCCGGGGTCCTCGCGTTCCGGAGAGAAGCCGAGGAAGAAATCACGGCCGGGCGTGAGGCCGCTCGCCGCGAGGATTGGCTTCAGCACCTCCCGCGTCGTGCCCGGGTAGGTGGTGGATTCCAGCACGATCAGCTGTCCCGGGCGCAGGCGGGCGGCGATCTCCCGTCCCGTCGCCTCGATGAAGGACAGGTCCGGGTCCCGGTGGCGGCTGAGCGGCGTGGGCACGCAGATCACGATCACGTCGCATTCCGCCAGCCGATCGTATACGGTCGTGGCCGTGAAGCGGCCGGCCGCCACGAGCCGGCCGAGCTCCTCGCTGGAAACCGCGTCGATGTAGGATCGCCCGGCGCGGATCTGCGCCTCCTTTGTCGGGTCGATATCGAACCCGATGGTCCGGAATCCCTGGCGGGCTGCCGCGGTGGCCAGTGGAAGGCCCACGTAGCCCAGGCCGATCACGCCGGCCACGGCCGTGCGTTCCGAAAGCCGGGTGCGCAGCGTCTCGAAGCTGGTCGTCGTCTCTGGCATCGGCCCTGTGGGATCTTCCGGCCGCGCCCGGGCGGCTCGCGTCTCCATCCGTGGTCTGGCGCTCCGGGTCAAGCTCACGGGCGGCGGCCGCCGTCCGCGGAATTGCCGCCCGCGCCGCCAGGGTGTGGCCGGCCGCTCTGCGTCTCAACGCCTGGGCGGACTGCGCCCGGTCTTCCCGCGCATGGCGACCTCCAGGGTCAAGACCGGCTGGCGTTCATCGGCAAGGTCCACCAGCTGATGCGCGGCCCCGACCCACGCCGGGCTTCCCGATCCAATGCATACGCGCGCCCGGCCCCGACGCGAAGGGGCCGGGCCGCTCCCACGCCGGCAGGGCTGCGGCCGGTCCGGGTCGTCGCGGCTGCTGGTGGGCGGCGGCGGGCCGGGATCAGCCCGGGTCTGGCGCCGGGGTGGCGGCCGCGCCTGCCGGAGTTGGCCGGATCGCCTGGACGGGGCGGCTCCTGCGGTGGGCCAGGCCGTGGGCCTCTCTTGGGCCGATCTGGTCCGGGGCCCGCCGCCGCCGCAACGCGGCGTCCGCGTCCTACGCTCCGCTGCGGGGCTTCGCCTGCGGCGGCGGCCCTGGGGCCCCGGTCTGGGGATCGCCATCGAGGCCGCAATGGCGCGGCCCGAGCAAGCAGGAGACTGACCATGGCGACCATCGGAACCTTCACCCGGCAGGCGGACGGCTCTTACGCCGGCGCCATCAAGACCCTCAGCCTGAACGTCCGGCAGGCGCAGCTGCGCCCCAACGACAAGAGCGACGAGCGGGCTCCGGACTTCCGGATCTTCGCCGGCGCCGTCGAGTTCGGGGCGGCCTGGAAGAAGACCTCGCGCGAGAACCGGGACTATCTCTCGGTCAAGCTGGACGACCCCAGCTTCGCGGTCCCGATCTACGCCACCCTGGTGGACGCCGAGGAGGGCTACAGCCTGATCTGGTCGCGCAGCCGCGCGGCCGACTGAGCGGGCGGGCGGCGCGTCCCCGGCGCGCCGCCCCCTGGCCTTGCGAAGGCGGCGGCCGCGGGGCCGCCGCCCTTTTCCGCGCCCGGGCCTGTCGCTGCGCGACCGGCGGTCCGGGCGTCTTGAAGCCGGCCTCCCGCGGATGATCAGTGGGGGCGCGGGCCCTGGGCGTCGTCTCCTCGGGACGCCCCGGCCTCTCGCCGGCGGCCCGCGCCGGCCACCGTCCCATGGCCGGCGGGCGGCGGCGCCGAAGCCCCCCGTCGCGGCTGCTCCTGGCCGCGAGGCGCCGCCGCCCCTGCCGGGGCCTTGGCCGGAGACCGCCCATGACCATTCTCGGACACTTCACCCAGGCCGGCGAAGACTACGCCGGCGCCGTCCGCACCCTGTCGCTCTCGGCGGACCTGCGGTTCGTGCGCGCGCCCAGCGAGAACGAGCGCGCGCCTTCGCACCGCGTCATGACGGGCGAGGCGGAGTGCGGCGCGGCCTGGCTCTCGCAGGACGAGGCCTGCGTGCTCAACGTCCGGCTCGACGACCCGTCCTGGCCCGAGCCGGTGCGCGCCCGCCTGGTGCGTGGGCGCGGCGACGACCTGCTGCTCGTCTGGCGACGTCCCGCGCCGGAGTAGAGATCTCACGTCCCCGGCCCGCCGTCCTCGCCGCCGCCACGCCCGCCGGACCGATCCGGCGGGCGTTGTCATGGGCGGGCGTCTGCCGGATAGTTGCGGGCGGCCCGCAAGATTCTCGCGGGCGGGAGGCTGGCGCCGATGGGCGAGATCGCAGACCACGCGCCGAACGGTCCGGAGCTGACGGACTACGACCGCGAGCACATGATCACCTACCTGCGCCTGCTGGACGCCGAAGCAAGCGGCGCCCGCTGGGAGGAAGCCGCCCGGCTTCTCCTACGAGTCGATCCGCAGCGCGCCCGCGACACCGCCCGGCTGCGCTACGAATCGCATGCGAGGCGCGCCCGCTGGATGGCCACCGAGGGCTACCTCGAGCTGCTGCGCGCGGCGCGCGGCTGAGGCGCCGTTGACGTGGCCCGCGCCCGGGCGAAGGCTCCCCTGTCCTTGAGACTCGCGGGCGCGCGATTCGCCGCCCTGGTCCTGGAGGGGGGATGGCGCCGCGGGACTGGCGGAATCCGGCCGACTACGCCGACCTGGCGCGCCTCGACCTCGCGTCCCTGGCCTGGGAGTTCCTGAGGCGCAATCCGCAGTACCGGGCCGAGCAGGCCGCCCGCACGGAGGACTCCGGGGACGGTCCGGCGGCCGCCGCCCGCTGGGGCCTGCGCTTTCCCGTCCCGCCGGACGCCTCGGCGGACGAGGGCCCGGTCTTCTGGCGCGCCGAGGCGGCGCCCGCCCACGTGGTCCTGCTCGCCCGCTCCGCCCAGGGCGGCGTCACCGGAGAGGCCCTGGCGGGGCGCTGCCTGGCGCGGCGGCCGGCCGGGGACGGGCTGCACCTCAGGTTCGCGGACGGGCTGCAGGCGGTCATTCCCGCCGCCGTGGGCCTGCGCGCGCCGCTCGCGGCGGAGGCGGCGCTCGACGCCGACCTGGCCGCGCGGCTCACCGCGCTCGGCGCGCTCGAGCGCCTGCTCGGCGGCCGGCCGCCCGGACCCGACCCGCTGCCGCCGCTCAGCCGGCGGCGGGCGGGCCTGATGCTGCGCGCCCTCGACGCCCGGACCGACGGCGCGAGCTACCGGGACGTGGCCGCCCAGGTCCTGGCCCAGCCGCCCGGGGAACCGCGGGCCTGGCGGACGGCCCCGGCGCGCGACGTGGCCATACGCCTTTGCCGGTCGGCCTGGCGCATGGCCGGCGGCGGCTACCGCGCGCTGCTGCGCCGCCGCCGCTGAGGGGTGGCGAATCCGGGGCGGGCGGTCTTCGCCATCCCCCGCGGCGGCGGGGACCCGCGAAGGTGGCGCCTTCCCGGCGCCGGACCTCCGGCGCGGAGCCCTGGAGGCCGTCATGCCCGATCCGCAGAATCCCCTGCCGTCCCGCTACCTGCGCACCCCCGAGGCCGCGCGCCTGCTCGGCCTGTCGCACCGCACCCTGGTAAGGTTGGCGCTGATCGCGACGCTGGTGGTCTGCGCCACCGCCGAGCCCAGGCCGCGCACATTGATCGGCGCGAGCTTGTTCAGGTCCGACGGATTGATGTCGAAGCTGCCGTTGGCCTGCATGGGCCAGCCCTGCAGGAACAGGCGCGCGTCGTTCTGCAGGTAGCCGTCGGCGTCCACCGTGAACGAGCCGGAGCGGGTGAACAGCCGCGCGTCGCCGTTGGTCAGGCCGGTGGACTTCTGGGTGGTGATGAAGAAGCCCTCGCCGGAGATGGCGAGGTCGGTGGGCGAGGTGGCGCTCTGCACCAGGCCCTGCTGGCTGATGAACTGCCGGGTGTTGCCCTGCACCCCGCCGGCGGAATAGCGGCCGGACACCTGGGCGGTGACGACGCTGGCGAAGTTCACCTGGCTGCGCTTGTAGGCGTTGGTGTTGACGTTCGCGATGTTGTCCGAGATCGCGGCGAGCGCTGAGGAGTTGGCGACCAACCCGGAGACGCCCGCCAGCATGGCGGAGTTGATGCTCATTGGTTCGTTCCGTTCTGTTTCACTGGTGATCCGCGTGCTGCGGATGCGGAACGGCGCCTTTCGGCCGTCGCGTCCGCCGGACTTCAGCCGGCGGGTTGATGGGGGTCGCCCTTAGGCATCTGCCGGGGGCGGGTTGCTGGTGCTGTCCGGATCGCCGGCGTCGCCGGGATCCGTATCGTCGTTACTGGCGGTTGCGGCCGGCAGGCTGACGCTGGACACGACGTTCCAGGGGACCTTGCCGCCGTTGATCGTCAGCATCGTCTGGCCTTCGGCCTGCTCGACGCCGGTCACCATGCCCTGGACGTAGACGGTGGAGGGCACCGCCGCGGCGGTGGTGTCCTTGGCGCTGACCCGCAGGGTGTACTTGCCGCCGTCCGGCAGCTTCTGGCCCGAGACGTCCTTGCCGTCCCAGCTGAAGGCGTGCTCGCCGCCCTTGGCCGCGTCGCCGGTCAGGGTCTTGGTGTGGACCGTCTTGCCGCTGGCGTCGACGACCTCGACCTTCACCTCCTCGGCCTCGCGGTCGAGCTTGTAGACCCAGTCGGCCTTGCCGCCCTTGAGCGCGGTGGTGTCGGTGACGGCGCGCACCTCCTTGCCGATCAGGCTGACGGCGGTGGAGATGCCCGAGTTGGTGTTGCCCACCAGCTGCTTGAGCAGGTCGTTGGTGAGCAGCTGCTGCTCCACCCCGGTCATCTGCACCATCTGCTGGGTGAACTGGTTGGAATCCATCGGCGACAGCGGATCCTGGTTCTTCAGCTGCGTGGTCAGCAGCGTGAGGAAGGTGTCGAAGTTCTCCGCCAGGCGCGTGCGTGCGCCTGACGTGACTTCTGTGGGGGCTCCGACGGCGGAAACGGTCATGGGCGCTCTTCCTAGATCCGGACGTCGAGGCCGGCGGCGACGCCGCGGCGCAGGCTGAGCCCGCCGCGGAGCGGGGCCGCGTCGGCCTCACCGGCGGTATCCAGCGCCGCGCGGAAGGCCCGGCCGCGGAACGCCGCGCCGGTGTCGCGGCCGTCCTCGCCCAGGAAGCCCTGGCTCGGCCGGCCCTGGTCGCCGGCCACGTCGAAGGACATGCCGCCGGAGAGGTCGAAGCCCGCCTGCTCCATCGCCCGCTGCAGCTCGCCCGCGCGGGCCTTCAGCTCGTGCGCGGCTTGCGGCGTGTCGAACGACATGGCCGCAGTCATCCGGCCGTCGGCGCCGATCTCCACCCGCACGTCGACCTTGCCCAGGCCGTCGGGCGTCAGCTCCACGTCGAACCGCGTGGAGCGGGCGTCGAGCTTCTTGAGGATCTGGGCCGACAGGTTGGCCACGGTCTCGGGCGATCCGCGCACCTGGGCCGCCGCATGGCCGACGCTGGTCGGGGCGGACGGGGAGGCCTGGGCCGGGGTGGGCTCGGCGGGGCTGGCCGCGTCGGTGGTCTGGAACTCGCCGGCGGAGGCGTCCGCGGCGGCGACGGCGGTCTCGGGCAGGGGGGCCTCGCCCGGGCGGTCGGCCGCGGGCTTGGCCACGTCCGCGGTAGGCTGGGCGGCTCGCGCGCCGAGCGTCGGCGCGGCGGAGCCTGCGGCGTTGGCGGCGAAGGCCTCGACGCGTCCGGGGCCCTTGCGGTCGGTCTTGGCCTCGACCTTCTCGCGCGGGGCCGGCTGGGCCGCCTCGGCGGCCTGGGCCGCGACCTGAGGCGCGGCGGCGGCGGTGACGGCCGGCTGGGCCGACGGCGTCGCCGGCTGGGACGGGGCGGGCCCGGCGGCGGGGGCCGGGGCGGCGGGGTCCGCGTCCGCAGCGGGCGCGGCGGCCTGGGCCTGCGGCGCGGCCGGCTGGGCTGCGGCGGCGCGGGTCTGGGGGCGGACCGGCGCCGGGTCAGGTTTGCCGGGCGGCAGCGGGGCGGTCTGCCCGGCAGTCTCTGCCGCCGGTTCGCCCTGGCCCTCGGCAGGAACCGTCTCGGCGCCTTCTTCCTCCCGCAGGAAGGCGGCGTTCGGCCCGGCGTGGGCGAAGGCGGGCGCCGCCGGCCCGCCGGGCGTCTTGGCCTGGCCCCACGCGGGCGGCGACGGGGCCTTCGCCGCCGCATCCTGGGCGCCCGCCGCCGCCGCCGCGGCGGGCGCAGCGGCGGTCTGGGCGATCGCCGCGGCCAGCGCAGGATCGATGAGCGGGAGCGCGGGCTCGCCGGCGGCCTCGGCCGGGTCCGTCACGGTCTCGCCGTCCACCGCCTCGACGGGTCCCTGCGCGGTCGCCGGCCCCCCCTGCGCAGCGGCGGCGGGCGGGACGGCGTCGGTGGCGGTGAGCTGGCCAAGGAAGGCCGCCATCATCGCCTCGAAGGCGGCCGCGGGGTCCTGCGCGCCCGGCTGGGCGCCGCCGACGCCGGGGCCGGCGGAGGTCTGGACGGACACATTGAGCAGGGGCGCGGTCAAGGAGGCCTCGGGCTTGTCGGTGGAGGAGCGCCTTCTTGCGCCGGACGAGTCGCCGATCTCCGGAGCAACCTTTGCGCCAGCCGGCCAAGTCGTTGTCTTGCTTGGAAATTCGTTCCCCCGGCAGGTTCTGCGCAGGGCTGGGTCGCGGCGGAAATTGCCGAGCCACGGCGCCGGGGGTGGGTCGTTCCGTGCCGCCCGGCCGGTTGGCCCGGCTCTTGCGCCCTTAACCATAACCCATGTCGACGGCTCGAAAGCAGACGTTGAAAAACAACGACTTTTCCCGGCGCACCGCGCCTGCGTTCCGAAAAGTCCCGGCAGAATCCGCCGGGGCGCGCAGGCTTTGCCGGGCGGAGAGCTAGATGTCGCTCAACGTCACGATGAGGACCGCGACCACCGGCATGCTGGCCGCCCAGACCGGGCTGCGGGCGGTCTCGGACAACATCTCCAACGTCAACACCCCCGGCTACGTCCGCAAGGAGGTGGAGCAGCGCCCGGTCGTCGTGAACGGCATCGGGATGGGCGTGGAGGTCACCGCGATCAAGCGGGTGACCGACCAGTACCTGCAGCTCGCCAGCCTCACCGCCAATTCCGACTCCGCGCGCTGGGGCGTCTATTCCGAGTACTTCGACAACGCCCAGGCGCTGTTCGGCGACCCGTCCAGCGACACCTTCTTCTTCAACCGGCTGGACGACGCCTACGCCGCCTTCGCCGCCGCCGCCGACGATCCCTCCTCGACCCTGCTGCGCAGCCAGGCGCTGGCCAACGTCGAGGACTTCCTGGGCGAGGCCAACCGCATCAACACCCAGCTGCGCGAGCTCGGCCGCACGGTCGAGGGGCGGATCAGCACCGACGTGGAGCGGGTCAACGAGCTGCTCTCGCAGATCAACCGGCTGAACGCCGACATCAGCCGCGCCTGGCTGATCGAGCAGGACTCCTCGGGCTCGGAGAACATCCAGTCGGGCCTGGTGGACGAGCTCAGCGCGCTGCTCAGCGTCCAGGTGGCCAAGCGGCCGGGCGGCGGGGTGGACATCCGCTCGGCCGAGGGCGTGAAGCTGGCCGGCGACGGGGCGGCGACGCTCTCCTACGTGCGCACGGACTCCACGCGCGGCTATATCACCGCCAAGCCGGCGGGCGGCATCGGCTCGACCCAGTCGATCCAGATCCCCGGCGGCGAGCTGCGCGGCCTGATGGACCTTCGCGACCAGAAGCTGCCGGCGCTGTCCGACCAGCTCGGCGAGTTCGTCTCCCGCGCCGCCGAGCGGCTGAACGCCGCCCACAACGCCGCCAGCGCCGTGCCGGCGCCCGCCACCCTCAACGGCCGCCTCACGGGGCTCGACCTGCCGACCGCGATCAGCGGCTTCACCGGGACCTCGACCATCGCCATCGTCGACCCGGCCGGGGTCGTGCAGCGCACCGTGGCCATCGACTTCGACGCCCAGACCATGAGCATCGACGGCGCGCCGGGCGGTCCGTTCACCCCGGGCAGCTTCCTCGCCGACCTCAACATCAGCCTGGGCGCGTTCGGCTCGGCGAGCTTCACCGACGGGGCGCTGTCCATCGCCGCGACGGGCCCCTCGCGCGGGATCGCCATCGACGAGGGCACGTCGATGAAGGCGGGCCGGCAGTTCTCCCACTTCTTCGGGCTGAACGACATCGTCCGGTCCACCGGCTACACCACCTACGAGACCGGCCTGAAGCCGACCGACGCCCACGGCTTCACGCCCGGCGACACCATCAAGCTCATGCTGTCCCAGAACGACGGCAAGCCGCTGCAGGAGGTGACGGTCACCGTGCCCGGGGGCGCGACCATGGCCGACCTCGTCGCCGAGCTGAACAACCCCACCACCGGCGTCGGCTTCTACGGGGCCTTCAGCCTCGACGCGAACGGCGCGCTGAGCTTCGCCAGCACCGGCCCGACGCCCGCCAACCTCTCGATCGTCCTGGACGGCACCCAGCGCGGCGTCGGCGGCCCCTCGGTCAGCCAGCTGTTCGGCCTGGGCGTCGTCGAGCGCTCCGCCCGCGCCGGCCGCTTCCTGGCCAGCCCGGCCCTGATGGCCGATCCGACGAAGCTCGCGCTGGGCAAGCTCGACCTCACCGCCGCGGCCGGCCAGCCGGCGCTGCGGCCGGGCGACGGCCGCGGCGCGCTCGCGCTCGCCACCTCCGGCGACGTGGCCGCCCGCTTCCAGCCGGCCGGCTCGCTGGGCCTCGTGACCATGACGGTCAGCCGCTACGCCTCCGAGTTCGGCGGCTCCATCGGCCGCGAGGCCGCCGCCGCCGAGACCCGCAAGGAAAGCGCCCAGTCGGTCTACGCCGAGGCCACCGCCCGTCGCCAGGCGGTGGAGGGCGTCAACCTGGACGAGGAGCTCGTCCGTCTCACCACCTACCAGCAGGCGTTCAACGCCTCCGCACGCATGATCCAGGCGGCCAAGGACCTCTTCGACGTCCTGGTCCAGATGGTCTGAGGAGAGGCCCCTAGATGGTCACCCGCGTTTCCACCGTCGGCAGCTACAGCGCCGTCCTGCAGAACCTCCTGGCCGCCCAGGCGCGCCAGGCGGAGGCGTCCGACCAGGTCGCCACCCAGAAGCTCGGCAAGGACCTCAAGGACTATTCGCGCCACGCCGAGATGCTCACCGCCATGCGCTCGGTGCAGACCCGCATGGAGGTCTACGCCGAGCAGAACCTGATGATCGCCGACAAGCTCACCACCCAGGACGCGGCGCTCAACCAGATCACCGACGCGGCCGGCTCCACGCGCCAGGCGATCCTCGACGCGCTCGCCGCGGGCGACGCCGGCACGCTGATGGAGGAGTTCGAGGCCCAGCTGCGCAACGGGCTGGAGGGCATGAACGCCCGCTACGGCGGCAAGTACCTGTTCGCCGGCGGCCAGGTGGACACCAAGCCGGTGACCGCCACCAAGCTGGACGACCTGTTCGGCGTGCCGCTGCCGGCGATCGCCGACTTCTTCAAGAACGACAACTTCCAGACCCAGGCCAAGCTGGACGACTCCACCGTCGTCACCACCGGCATGCTGGCCAGCGACCTGGGGACGGAGATGCTCACCGCCTACCAGGCGATCAAGGCCTTCCACGAGGGCGCGCTGGGCCCGCTCGACGGCAAGCTCACCGCCGCCCAGCAGAGCTTCCTGGAGGGCCAGCTCGGGACCTGGGAGAACATCCGCTCCGACCTGACCGTGCTCACCGGCCGCAACGGCCTGGTCCAGCGCCGCGTGGACTCGGTGAAGGAGAACCTGGAGACCCGCTCCAACACGCTCGCCGGCATGGTGGGCGACATCACCGACGCCGACATGGCCAAGGCCGCCACCGAGCTGCAGGCCGCCCAGATGTCCGTGCAGGCCGCGGCCCAGGTGTTCATGACCCTGCAGAACACCTCGCTGCTCAACCTGCTGCAGTAGGCGAGGCTCAGTCCAGCTTGAACGGTCCGCCGAGCCGGGCGACCAGCCGCTCGCCGTCGTAGACCTCGGCCGCATAGTGGCCGGCGTAGACGTCCTCGGCCCGTTCCAGGGCCTCGTTGTCGTTGGCGAAGCGGTCCTCGAGCGCCTGGGCGATCCGTTCGTCGCCGCTCAGCACATAGATACGGTACTCGATCACAGTGGGCTCCCCTTGGCTGAAGCCGGCGGTCGGGACGCCCCCTTGGCGGGCCGCCGGCGCTTCTGGGTCCGGGGAGAAGACTGGTCCGCCTTTGCCGCTTTTCTGTGACGTTTGTTGTGGCTGCGGCGGCGCGCCGCGGCCATTTCCGGCCCGCCCCTCGCAAACCCCTGACCGGACAGCTAAATAGCGCCCATGAACGCGCCCGTGGTCCTCGCCCAAGCTGCGCCGGACGACCTGCTCCAGGTGGTCCGCGACGCCGTGCGCCTGCCGCAAGGCGCCCGGATTGTGGCGGCCATGTCGGGGGGCGTCGACTCCACCGTCACCGCCGCCCTGCTGGCCCGGGCCGGCTACGACGTGGTCGGCGTCACCCTGCAGCTCTACGACCACGGCGCGGCGATCCAGAAGAAGGGCGCCTGCTGCGCCGGCCAGGACATCCACGACGCGCGCATGGCCGCCGAGGCGATCGGCATCCCGCACTACGTCCTCGACTACGAGAGCCGGTTCCGCGAGCAGGTCATCGAGGACTTCGCCGACGCCTACCTGCGCGGCGAGACGCCGATCCCCTGCGTCCGCTGCAACCAGACGGTCAAGTTCCGCGACCTGCTGGACGTGGCCCGCGACCTGGGCGCCGAGGCCATGGCGACCGGCCACTACGTCCGCCGCGAGGTCGGCCTGTTCGGCCCCGAGCTGCACCGCGCCGCCGACCCGGCCCGTGACCAGTCCTACTTCCTGTTCGCCACCACGGCCGAGCAGCTCGCCTTCCTGCGCTTCCCCCTGGGCGGCCTGCCGAAGCCCGCCGTGCGCGCCGCGGCCCTCGACCTCGGCCTCTCGGTCGCCGACAAGCCGGACAGCCAGGACATCTGCTTCGTGCCGGAGGGCCGCTACACCACGGTCATCGACCGCCTGCGCCCGCACGGCGCCGAGCCCGGCGACATCGTCCACCTCGACGGCCGCGTGCTGGGCCGCCACGAGGGGGTGACCCGCTACACCATCGGCCAGCGCCGGGGGCTGAACGTCGCCGTCGGCGATCCCCTGTTCGTGGTCCGGATCGACGCCGATGCGCGCCAGGTCATCGTGGGTCCCCGCGAGGCCCTGCTGACGAACGCCCTGACGCTGAAGGAGACCAACTGGATCGGCGACCTGCCGAGCCTGGAGGCGGCCTGCGACGCCGGCCGCCCGGTGCTCGCCCGCGTCCGCTCCACCCGCGAGCCGGTCCCCGGCCGCCTCGCCGTCGTCGACGGCGAGCCCGGCCTCGTGTTCGACGGTGCGGAAGAAGGTGTCGCCCCCGGCCAGGCCTGCGTCCTCTACGCCCCCGAAGCCCCCACCCGCGTCCTCGGCGGCGGCTTCATCGCCCGCACGGTCCGCGCCGTCTGAGCCGTCTCCCTCCCTTGATGGGGAGGGGTCGACTCGCCGAAGGCGAGCGGGGTGGGGAAGTCGCGTCCAAGCTTTGACTCCCGGTCTGGCCCACACCTCCCCACCCTGGCGGCTCCGCGGCCTGTCCCTCCCCATCAAGGGAGGGAAAGCCTCCCCAGCAGGGGAGGGAAAGCGCGCCCTCGCGCCTCACCGGGCGATGAATTATATCCTCACCCATGACCCAGACCTCCGACCCCGTCGTCATCGCGTCCTACGCCCGCACGCCCATGGGCGGCTTCCAGGGCGTGTTCGCTCCCGTGAAGGCCACCGAGCTCGGCGCCGCGGCCGTCCGCGCCGCCGTGGAGCGCGCGAACGCCCCCAAGGACCAGATCGAGCAGATCTTCATGGGCTGCGTCCTGCCCGCGGGCCTCGGCCAGGCGCCGGCCCGCCAGGCCGCCATCGGCGCAGGGCTCCCGACGTCGGTCGAGGCCACCACGGTCAACAAGATGTGCGGCTCGGGCATGCAGGCCGCGATCATGGCCCACGACGCGCTCGCCGCCGGCTCCGCCGACATCATCGTCGCCGGCGGCATGGAGAGCATGACCGGCGCGCCCTACCTCTCCAAGCAGCACCGGTCCGGCGCCCGCATCGGCCACGACCAGATGTTCGACCACATGTACCTGGACGGCCTGGAGGACGCCTACGAGCCCGGCCGGCTGATGGGCTCCTTCGCCGAGGAGACGGCGAAACAGTACCAGTTCACCCGCGAGGCCATGGACGAGTACGCCATCACCTCCCTCGAGCGCGCCAGGGCCGCCACCACGTCCGGCGCCTTCCGGAAGGAGATCACTCCCTTCGAGGTGGTCACCCGCAAGGGGGCGGTCCTGATCGAGGACGACGAGCAGCCGCTGAAGGCCGACCCCGCCAAGATCCCGACGCTGAAGCCCGCCTTCGCCAGGGACGGCGCCATCACCGCCGCCAACGCGTCTTCGATCTCCGACGGCGCCGCGGCGCTGGTCATGACCCGCGAGAGCGTCGCCCGCCGGCTCGGCATGAGCATCGTCGCCCGGGTCGCCGGCCACGCCGCCCACGCCCACGAGCCCGGCCTCTTCACCACCGCCCCGGTGCCGGCGGTGCAGAAGGCGCTGAAGAAGGCCGGCTGGGGCGTCGACGACGTCGACCTCTTCGAGATCAACGAGGCCTTCGCCGTCGTCGCCATGATCGCCGAGCGCGACCTCGGCATCGACCGGGCGAAGATGAACGTCAACGGCGGCGCCTGCGCGCTCGGCCACCCGATCGGCGCGTCCGGCGCCCGCATCCTCGCCACCCTGCTCGCCGCCCTGGAAGCCCGCGGCGGCACGAAGGGCGTCGCCTCCCTCTGCATCGGCGGCGGCGAGGCCACGGCCATGGCCGTGGAGCTCATTTAAGAGCCCGCTCATCCCGGCTTTCGCCGGGATGAGCGGAGGAGGGGTGTTCGTGTGGTTCGTGGACCCTATCTTCCCAAAGGCCGTTTCGTCGCCGAGGAGAGTTCCATGACCACCCTTCGCAACGACACCGAGAACCACCGCTACGAGATGGACGAGCAGGGGATGACGTCCTGGGCCGACTACCAGATGCGCGACGGCCGGCTCTACATCCTGCACGTGGAGAGCCCGCCAGCGCTGCGCGGCACCGGCGCGGCCGGCCGGCTGATGGCCGCCATGAGCGCCGACATCAAGGCCCAGGGCCTCAAGGTCACCCCCATCTGCGGCTACGCCGCCGCATGGCTGCGCCGCAGCCACGACTACCGCGACCTCCTGACCTAGCGCCCCTCCCTCCCTTGATGGGGAGGGCCGACTCGCCGCCCGGCGAGCGGGCTGGGGAGGTCGCGATCAGGCCCAGGCTCCCCGCCAAGCTCCCACATCCCCACCCTGGCGCTTCGCGACCCGTCCCTCCCCAACAAGGGAGGGACCGGAATCGAAACGGCCCGCAGGCTCTGCGCCCACGGGCCGTTCATACTTTAGAAACCTGGTTAACCGGCCCGGCTAGCCTTGCGGGTCCTCGACGGAGAGCGGGGGATCAGCGCTCCTGTCGGACATCTCGCGGGCATTCGCCGGCCGGACCAGCGCCGGAACGGGACATCCGTCCCATTTCGGCCCGTTCGGAATGACCGCCTTCGGCTGACGCCGGCGCCGGCCGGACCCCGCCCCATTGAAGTGCTCAGGGCCCGGCCGTCACGCACGGCAGGCGGTCGGGGAAACCTCGTGCGCCCGCTTACGTGCGGGCGACGATGGCCTCCAGGGTCTGGACGCGCATTTCGCAGTCCTCGACCAGCCGGCGGGCGAGATCGCGCACGCCCGGCGGGTAGGCGTCGCCGCCGTCCGCGATCTCCGCGGCCAGCTGTTCGACGTCCACGATCGCCTGGTTCAGCGCGCGGATGTGATCCTTGGCGAGCGTCTTGGCCTCGAGCTGCAGGCGACGGACGCGCTGCGCGACGGTTTCGGCCTTGGGCCCGGAAGTCTTAAGGTCGTTGTCGGCGACCACACTGAGAGACGGTGACATTCTGTAGTACCTCAAATCCCCAACCCAGGTTCTCGGAAGCCCGCTGGTCCCCCATGGACCGGCTCGAAGAAGCTCCCTGGCCTGCTGTCCCGTTAAAGAACGAAGACAGCACAGGTTCCCTGACAGCCGCATGAACGGCGCCAGCACGGCAGAGGTGGGGATTTGGCGCCACGCTGTACAGTTAACCGGTGACCACCGACACGCCGAGATTTTCAGGGGCGGGGATTAGCGGGGCTGTGGACTGAGCCGAACCCAGGTTTCCGCCTCATGGGTTCTGCGGGGAAGGCAGTATCCGCCGGCGGCGGCTGAGCCGCCTACTCCCCCTCCGCCGCCTTCAGGTCTACCCGCTCCCCGCCGTCCACGAAGCTGTAGGACCCGCCGGGCTGGAGGGGGCCGTAGACGGACTTCTTGAGGCGGTTGCAGACCAGCTCCACCTTGCGGCGTGGGTCGAGGGGCCGGGACCAGTGGGCGCCGGGCTTCAGGCGGACGTTGACGAACAGCCGGCCGTTCAGGAGCACCGCGCAGTAGACCAGCTCGCTGGCCTCGTTGCGCAGCGTCAGGGTCTCGTCCGGCGGCCCCTCGGCGGCGGCGGCCGGGACGGCCAGGGCGAGCGCGGCAAGCGCGGCGGCCAGGCGGACGGTGATGGGCATGGGCTCGCGCTCCCCCGAGGACGGCGGCCCCGACGCTGCGGCCGCGCCGGGATACAGTCAACTCCCCACACCGATCGCCCCAGCTTCCGCGGGGATGAGCGGAAGAGGGGCCGGCGCTTTCGCGTCCTTCGCGTCTTTCGTGGTTCCCCACACCCCCGCTCACCCGCCGCATTGACGCCGCCGGCCGCGCTTGCTCCCTTCGCCGCCGAGCAAGGGGAATCCAGGGGCGATGTGGGAACAGGGTGACGGCGCGGCGGCGGGGCCGCCGGCGCTGAAGGGGACGCACGTGGCGGCGGCCGCCTGGCGGGCGATGCGGGCGAGGCCCCGGCCGCTGGTCGCCATCGGCGTGGTCTATGCGGCCTTCGCGGTGGCCTCCCAGTGGTCGGCCCGCGCGCTGGCGGTGACGGAGGGCCTGCCGGCGGTGACGCCGAAGTTCGTGGCCTATTCCATCGTCGGCGGCGTGCTGGGGGCGCTGTTCGCGGCGCTCACGCTGCGCACCCTGCTGCAGCCGGGCCGATCCGCCTGGCGGCCGGATGCGGGCCTCTTCGCCTATGTGGTCCTGCTGACCGTGGCCGGGGTCGGCCTCAACCTGCTGGTCCTGGGCTACGGGAACCCGCCGCCCGCCGACGCCGCCGATCCGCAGGCCGCCATGGCCTTCCTGGGCCGCGCCGTCGTGGTCATGGGGATCTATGTGGTCGCCGCCTGGGCCTGCCTGCGCCTGATGCTCTGGCCGATCAGCCTGCTGCTGGGGGAGGGGACCGTGCCGCCGAGCCGCTCCTTCGGGCTGATGCGCCGCGCCGTGTGGCCCTTCGTCTTCGCCGCCGCGATCCTGGGGATCGGCCCGGTGATCGTCTGGGGCGTGGTCGCCTCGCAGTACACCACCGAGGGCGGCGAGTGGCGCCTGGTGATCGGCGCGCCCTTCCTGGTGTTCTTCGCCATGGCCTGCGCCGCCGTCGGCGCCGAGGTCTACCGCCGCCGCGTCGCCACGGCGCCCGGCGGCGTCGCCGACACCTTCGACTGATGCACCCCGCCCTGGCAGACGCGGTCGCCGACCTCGTGCCGCCGAGGGTGACCTTCGGCGAACTGGTCGCGCGCGCCGTGCGGGTGCTGATCGCCTCGCCGGCCTCCGTCTGGGCGATCTGCGCCTGCCTGGCCGCCCTTCGCGCCGGGGTCCGGCTGACCGAGCAGGCGCTGGGCCTCGCTGGCGAAGGTGTGGCTCCGACGCCCACTGTCTGGGCGACCACGACCGTGGAGGTGTTCGGCGGCGCGGCGCTCACCGGGCTCGCGCTCCGCCGATGGCTCGCGCCCCGGCTTGGCTGGCGGCTCGACCGCGGCTTCTGGGCCTATCTCGCGCTCGCGGGCCTGGCCTCCTTCAGCTTCTCCGCGCCCAGCCTCCTGCAGATCCCCATGGAGGTCGTGCTGCCCGGCGCCCCGCGCTCTAGCCCGGCCCTCACCCTGCTCCTGCAGACGACGGTCTTCCTGGCCCTCGCCTACGTCTATGCCCGGCTGATGCTCTGGCCCATGACGCGCCTCGTGGGCGAGCGCGCCCTCGGGCCCGCAGGAGCCTGGCGCGCCATGCGCGGCGGGTCCTGGCCCTATGTCGGGGCCGTGGTTCTGGTGTCCCTGCCGGTGATGCTGGCCACCGGCGGGCTCGGCCGCCTGCTGGAGCGGGGGCTCGGGCCGCCGGGGGCCTGGGCCGAGGTGGCGATGACCAGCCTCGGACTGGCCCTCGTGGAGCTCTTCGCCGCGGCCGCCTCCGCGATCGTCTACCGCCAGCGGGCCCGCACCGAGGCCGACGTGGCCGAGGTGTTCGATTAGGCCGCTGAATCCTTGGTGATCCGGCGGGCCCGGGCTTAGCCTCTCACCTGCGACACGCGACGGTCTTTCGACAGGTGAATCCCCGCCCGTACGACGCTCCCACGTCTATGCGCGCGCCCGCGCACGCGAGGGACGTGTCACGCCGCGTCGCTCGGCGGCGTCCCTACCGCCGCTTCTTGCGGAAGCGTTCCTGGGCCTCGGCGCGGGCTTCGGCGCGGACCTGCTTGACCGCCGCCCGGTCGCCGGACTGGCCGTCGCCGGCCAGCGCGTCGGAGGCGAACTCCAGGTCGAGCAGCTTCAGCCGCTTGATCTCGTCGCGCAGCCTGGCCGCCGTCTCGAACTCCAGGTTGGCGGCCGCCTCGCGCATCTTGTTCTCCAGGTCGCGCAGGGTGGTCTTGAAGTTGTCCCCCATGAACGGCTTGCCGTCCTCGGCGACGCCCACCGGCACGGTGACCCGGTCCTTCTCGTAAGGGCTGGCCAGGATATCCTTGATCTGGCTCTTCACGCTGGCCGGCGTGATGCCGTGCTCGAGGTTGTACTGCTCCTGCTTCTCGCGCCGCCGCTTGGTCTCGGCCATGGCGCGTTCCATGGAGCCGGTCACCTGGTCGGCGTAGAGGATCACCCGGCCGTAGACGTTCCGCGCCGCCCGGCCGATGGTCTGGATCAGCGAGGTCTCGGAGCGCAGGAAGCCCTCCTTGTCGGCGTCGAGGATGGCCACCAGCCCCGTCTCCGGGATGTCGAGCCCCTCCCGCAGGAGGTTGATCCCCACCAGGATGTCGAAGGCCCCGAGCCTTAGGTCCCGGATGATCTCGATGCGCTCAAGGGTGTCCACGTCGGAGTGCATGTAGCGGACCCGCAGGCCCTGCTCGTGCATGTACTCCGTCAGGTCCTCGGCCATCTTCTTGGTCAGCACCGTGATCAGGCAGCGGTAGCCCTGAGCGATCGTCTGGCGCGCCTGGTCGATGACGTCGTCAACCTGGCTGAAGCCGTCCTTGGAGACCGGCTTCACCTCCACCGGCGGGTCGATGAGGCCGGTGGGGCGGATGACCTGCTCCACGAAGACGCCGCCGGTCCGCTCCATCTCCCAGGAGCCGGGCGTCGCCGACACGTGCACGGTGTCCGGCCGCATGGCGTCCCACTCCTCGAACTTGAGCGGGCGGTTGTCCATGGCGCTGGGCAGGCGGAAGCCGTACTCGGCCAGCGTGAATTTCCGCCGGTAGTCGCCCCGGTACATGCCGCCGATCTGCGGCACGGTCTGGTGGCTCTCGTCGACGAACAGCAGGGCGTTCTCCGGGATGTACTCGAAGAAGGTCGGCGGCGGCTCGCCGGCCCGGCGGCCGGTCAGGTAGCGCGAGTAGTTCTCGATGCCGGCGCAGGAGCCGGTGGCCTCGATCATCTCGATGTCGAAGGTGGTCCGCTGCTCCAGCCGCTGGGCCTCGAGCAGCTTGCCGTTGGCCACCAGCCACTCGAGGCGCTCCTTGAGCTCCTTCTTGATCTCGTTGATCGCCTGCCGGAGCGTCGGCCGGGGCGTCACATAGTGGCTGTTGGCGTAGATCTTGATGCCCTTGAGGTCGGCGGTCTTCTTGCCCGTCAGCGGGTCGAACTCGCTGATCGTCTCGACCTCGTCGCCGAACAGGCTGATGCGCCAGGCCCGGTCCTCGTAGTGGGCGGGGAAGATCTCGATGGTGTCGCCGCGCCGCCGGAAGGTGCCGCGCTCGAAGGCCTGGTCGTTGCGCTTGTACTGCAGCGCCACCAAGTCCCCCATGAGCTTCTTCTCGTCCACCCGCTGGCCGGGCTCGAGGGTGAAGGTCATGGCCGTGTAGGTCTCGACCGAGCCGATGCCGTAGATGCAGCTGACCGAGGCCACCACGATCACGTCGTCGCGCTCCAGGATCGCCCGTGTCGCGGAGTGCCGCATGCGGTCGATCTGCTCGTTAATCGAGCTGTCCTTCTCGATGTAGGTGTCGGTCCGCGGGACGTAGGCCTCGGGCTGGTAGTAGTCGTAGTAGGAGACGAAGAACTCCACCGCGTTCTCGGGGAAGAAGCTCTTGAACTCCGAGTAGAGCTGAGCCGCGAGCGTCTTGTTCGGCGCCAGGATCAGGGCCGGCCGCTGGGTCGCCTCGATGACTTTGGCCATCGTGAAGGTCTTGCCGGAGCCCGTGACGCCCAGCAGCACCTGGTCGTGTTCGGAGCCCTCGAGGCCCGCCACCAGCTCGCGGATCGCCGTCGGCTGGTCGCCGGCCGGCTCGTAGTCCGAAACGAGCTTGAACGTCCGCCCGCCCTCCGACTTGGCCGGGCGCGCAGGCCTGTGGGGCTTCCACAGGAGCGGCATGGTGTTCTCGTCGTAGTCGAACGTCGCGGACATGTCGGCGACGCCGCCGGCGGAGGCTCTGGGCATCGGCGCAAGATAGGATTCCGGACGGTGTTATTCCAGCCGCCCTGCTGCCAACATGCTGGCAGCAACGAGAGACGAGGGGACCCGATGTCCGAACACCCGCAGTCCGCCGCCATCGCCGCCGCCCAGCAGGTGCTCGACGACTTCATGGCCGCCTTCAACGCCCGCGACGTCGAGGCCTGGGACGCGACCTTCAACTTCCCCTCGGTGCGGCTGGCCTCGGGGAAGCTGGTGATCCTGCAGAAGGGCGACCACAGACCCGGCATGTTCATGGGACCACTCCGCCTGGGAGCGGCGCGACGTGATCCACGCGGGGCCGGACAAGGTGCACATCGACACCCGCTTCACCCGCTACCGGAAGGACGGCTCGGTGATCGGAGGGTTCGACAGCATCTACGTCGTGACCCTGGAGGACGGCCACTGGGGCGTGAAGATCCGCTCCAGCTACGCGCCCTAGGCCTCGCGCTTCACCCAGAGCATCCGGCGCAGGGTGGCGTCGCGGTCGACGATCAGGTGCTTGAGCGCGCCCAGCACGTGCAGGCCGAGCAGCGGCCAGAACAGGTTGGCGGTCAGCTTGTGCACCGTCTCGGCGCCCTCGTGCAGCCATTCCACCTTGGCGGGGAAGGGGCTGGCGATGGCGAACCAGTCGAAGACCTCCAGCGGCCGGGCGTTCGACCAGATGACCAGCGGCCCGCTGAGGATCTGGATGGCGATCATCGCCAGGAACAGGAACTGCACCGCCTCGGCGATGAACCGGAACGGACGCCGCGTCTCCAGGGCGTCCGGCCGGACCTGCGAGGCGCTCCAAAGGAGGCGCGCCAGCAGGAAGGTGAATAGCAGGAGCCCGATGGAGACGTGCTGGGCCCGCGCCGCGAGCTCGGCGGTGCGGTTGGCCGCCTCTTCCATCTGCTCGCCGGTCAGGTAGAGCACGATCACGCCCACCGCCGAGATCCAGTGCAGGACGATGGCGGCCCAGCCGTAGCCGGTGCGGGTGTTGACGAGGGACATGGCGAGCGTCTCCGGAGGATGACACGCCCAACCTAGGCCTTGCCGCGCCGGCGGGCCTTGATCCAGGTCAGGTCACCGCCGCGCGTTCAGCCAGTCCACGACGGTGCGGTTCACGAGGGCGCTCGCGTCGTGCTGCACGAAGTGGGCGGCGTCCGGGATCATCACGAGGGTGGTGTCGGCCTGCACGTGATCCCAGGTCCCGGAGTGCCCCGCGGCGTTGAGCGCGGTGTCCTTCATCCCGTGGATGACCAGCGTCGGCGCCTTCACCGGCTGGCTCGTGGCCATCGTCGCCGGCGCTGCGGTCTGCTCGCCGGTCGCGCGCGGGTAGTTGGCCCGGTAGTAGTTCAGCATGGCGGCGAAGTCCGACCGCTTCAGCGCCTCGACGTAGCCGGCCTTCTCGGCCGGATCCTTCACCCAGCCGGCCAGCCCCTCGGCGGTGAGGTTCTTCTCGAAGCCGGGCTGCTGGAAGTTGCGGGCGTACTGGCTGTTGGCCTGCTGGTCCTTGTTGGTCGCCATCTCCCGGGCGAAGCCTGCCGGGTGCGGGACGCTCATGACCACCAGGCGGCTCACCAGCTCGGGCCGGTTCATGGCCACCTGCCAGGCGATGGCGGCGCCCCAGTCGTGGCCGACCACGATCGCGTCCTTGCCGCCCTCCGCGGCGATCACCGCCGCCACGTCGCCGATCAGGTTCGGCATGGCGTAAGCGGCCACGCCCTCCGGCTTGTCGGAGAGGTTGTAGCCGCGCAGGTCCAGGGCCGCGGTCCGGTAGCCCGCCCGGTTCAGCGCCGCCGTCAGCGGCTTCCAGGTGGCCGAATAGTCGGGGAAGCCGTGCAGCAGGACCACGAGCGGGCCCTTGCCGTCGGCGACGTAGTGGATCTTCACCCCGCCGTTCTCGGCGTAGCGGTCCTGCGGCGCGGCCTCGGCGGCGCCGGCTAGCGCCAGGGCCGCCAGGAGCCCCATCAACATCCGGATCATCGCTCCCTCCCTCTTCGGCTTACAGCGTAGACCAGACGCGGCCGCCGTGTACCCCGTGTGTCGCACAGTATGCGCTAGACAGTGTGTGTCGCACAGTATATGACGCACAGCATGCCGGTTGAGAGCGACATCTTCGAGACCCTCCGCCTGGAGCTGCGCCGCGGCTCCCTGATCCTGGCCGTCCTCGGTCAATTGCGCGGCGAGCACTACGGCTACACCCTGCGCAAGGCGCTGGCCGAGGCGGGCGTGGAGATCGAGGAAGGGGCCCTCTACCCGATGCTGCGCCGCCTGGAGGCGCAGGGCCTGCTGACCAGCGAATGGCGCGAGGAGGAGAAGCGCAACAAGCGCTTCTACCGCCTGTCCGCCGAGGGCGAGGCCGTGCTCGCCCGGCTCATTGACGAATGGCGGGGGCTGAACGCCGCCGTCGACCAGATCCTGAAGGGAGACGCGTGATGGACCTCATGGAGCGTTACCTGGCGGCCGTCGGTCGCGAGCTTCCCGAAGGCCAGCGGGCCGACATCACCGCCGAGCTGCGCGACGAGCTGCTCTCCAAGGTCGAGGAGCGGGAAGCCGCGCTTGGCCGCCCTATCGACCGGCGCGAGCTCGAGCGCCTGCTCGTGGAGTTCGGCCACCCGCTCGTGGTGGCGCACCGCTACCGCCGGATCCAGCACCTGGTGGGGCCGGCGGTCTTCCCGTTCTGGTGGGCGGGCCTGAAGGCGACGCTGGTCATCGGCGCCGGCGTCTACGTGGTTCTGGCGGTGATCGGACTGCTGACCACCGGCGACCTCAACCGGATCATCGCCCGGGCGGTCCCGGACCTCTGGGAGGCGTTCCTGGTCGCCTTCGCCGTGGTCACCCTCATCGCCGTCGGCGTCGAGCAGGGCGGGGGCGTGCGGCGGCTCGCCAGGTGGCGGCCCTCGCAACTGCCGCCGCCCAGGCTGCGCACCCGCTCGCGCTTCGACCACGTGGTCGAGATCGGCTTCGGGGTGATCTTCATCCTGTGGTGGGTGGGGGCGATCCGCTTCCGCGACCTGGCGCCGGAGCACCTGGAGGGCGCCATCGTCATGGCGCCCACCTGGGACCTCTGGCGGGGCCCGGTGCTCGCCTACCTGCTGTTCGAGCTGTTCGCCAACGTCCTGAGCTTCGTCCGGCCGGCCTGGGCGCGGACCAACGCCACCCTGCGCCTCATGCGCAACCTGGCCGGCGCTGGGCTGCTCGCCGGGATCGCACAGACCGGCCCCTGGATCGAGGTGGCCGACGCCGCCAGGCACTCCCTGAGCGAGGCCACCATCAACAGCTGGATGCAGATCGGCTTCACCGCGACCGCGGTGGTGATGCTGGCGCTCGCCGTCCACTCGGCGTGGCGGCTCGTCCAGTCGCTCGGGCGGGCGGACGGGCCCGACGGGGCCCTGAACGCCGCCTCCTGAGCCGAGGCGGCGGCGCGGGACGTGCCGCCCCGCGCCGCCGGCCGGACCTAGTTCTTGCCGTCGGTGGCCTTGCCGACCGCGGCGCCCGCGGCGCCGCCGACCGCCGCGCCCACCGGGCCGCCCACGACGGCCCCCGCCACCGCGCCGGTGGCCGCCTTCTGCTCGGTGTTGTGGCCGCAGGCGGCGAGGGTGGTCAGAAGGCCCGCGGCGGCGAGCAGGCTCAGCGTCTTGCGCATGTGAATCTCCAGTCTCCAGATGTCGGCAGCCAAACGTAGGTTGTCCGGCGCAGGTTCCTGGAGATGCCGGGGTTGGCGCGGGTCTTGCGGCTGTTCTGTGCGAGTGGACCAGAACGGGAATTAACCAAGCTAAGCCCTAAATCTCATGCTGCATTGCAATATCGGCTTGCCAAACGGCGATGTTGCATTCATAAACGCTTCACCTTTTGCCGTCGCCTGTCCCCACCGTGACCCGGACAGGCCTGCCGGCGGACGCTTCCAGCACGAGCAGGGGCGACCGCGGCGACAAATTGTCGGGGGGCACTGTCGCCCTCGCCGTGCAGGACACGAAATCCCTTGAGTATTGGAACGCAGGCAAGCGCCGAATGGCGCGTGCTGTTCAGCGCCGCTTTGATCGGCTCGGGCGTGGGCCTGGCCCTGGGCGCCGGCTACATGGCCGGCGGCATGGCCGAGGCTGCGTCGGACCATGCGCGCGCCGAACGCATCGCCGAAGCCACCTCGGGCCGACTTTCGGAGACTGTGCTGCAGCGCAACGCCGCCGGCATGGACCCGGGGGTGATGCGCGTCGCCCGTAACCATGATCCCCTAGCCGCCGCCGGTGATCGGGACCGCCAAGCGGTGGTCCTGGCCCAGGGGCTGGAGCGCAAGCAGAACGACAGCCTCGCCCTGCGCGCCAGCCTCACCTCGCTGGGCGCGAGACCCGCGTCCGGCATGGACGCCTCCCGCGAGCTGGATTGCCTCACCCAGGCCGTCTACTTCGAAGCCCGCGGCGAGTCCGCCCAGGGGCAGGCCGCGGTGGCCCAGGTGGTGCTGAACCGCGTCAAGCATCCGGCCTTCCCGAAGACCGTCTGCGGCGTCGTCTTCCAAGGCTCCAACCGCCGCACCGGCTGCCAGTTCAGCTTCGCGTGCGACGGCTCCATGCGCGGTCGGCGCGAGGCCAGCGCCTGGGCCCGCGCCCGCAAGGTGGCCGCCCGCGCCCTGTCGGGCCGCCTGCTGGGCGACGTGGGCTCGGCCACGCACTTCCACACCACCGCGGTTTCCCCCGCCTGGGGCCCGCAGATGCGCCGCGTGGCGCAGGTAGGGATGCACGTCTTCTACCGGTTCAATCCGCGCGGCGCGAAGCCTGCGCGTCCGGCCCCGGGCCTGTCCGAGCCGGTGATGCTGGCCGCCAACACCGGGCCTGCCTCCATGGAGCTGCGCCTGGCGGCTGCCGTCGCCGAGAAGGCGGCCGACGCCGCCGTCAATGCGGTGAGCCAGGCCCCCGATCCCCAGGTGGCCTCTGCTCCTGAAGCGAAGGCCGTTCCCAAGCCTGCGGCGGATCAGGCGCCCGTGGGCCTCGGCAAGGCCGACAACACGGCCCCGCCGGCGCCCGCCGCCGCGGGCACGGAGGCCTCCGCCTCCTGACGGGGGCGCCTAGTGGGCCGCGGCGGTCCGGCGGGCCAGCACCGCGCCCAGGGCGCGGCTGAGCTCGGGGAGCTGATAGGGCTTCGTAAGGATCGGGAACTCGTCGCCCATGGCCTCGGCGGCCTGGCTGTAGCCGGTGGCGAGCAGGATCGGCAGGTCAGGCCGCTCGGCCCGCAGGCGGCGCGCCAGCGCCAGGCCGTCCATCTCACCGGCCATGACGATGTCGCTGAACACCAGGTCCGGCTCGTCGCCGTTGGCCAGCGCCCTCAGCGCCGCGTCGGCGCTGTTGACCACATGGGTCCGGTTGCCGAGCTGCTCCAGCAGGCCCGCCACGACTTCGGCAACCTCGGGGTTGTCCTCCACCACCAGGATGCTGACCCCTTCCGGCGCCGCGGCGGGCGCCGGTCCGAGGTCGCCGCTGGGCTGCAGTCGCGTGCGCGGAAGGTAGAGGGTGATGGTCGCGCCTTCGCCCAGCCGGCTGTCCACGGTCACCCGCCCGCCCGACTGCTGCACGAATCCGTACACCTGGCTGAGGCCCAGGCCGGTGCCCTTGTTCACCTCCTTAGTGGTGAAGAACGGCTCGAAGACGCGCGCCAGGATGTCCGGCGGGATGCCCACGCCGGTGTCGCGGACGGAGAGGGCGACGAAGTCGCCCCGCACGTCCGTATCCACCTCGCCCCCCGTCAGGGTTCGATTGCGGCCGACGATCGACAGCGAACCGCCTGACGGCATCGCATCGCGCGCGTTCACCGCCAGGTTCAGGAGCGCGAGCTCCAGCTCACCCGGGTCGACCTCCACGGCCCAGAGGTCCTTGGGCAGGTTGACGTTCAGGGTGACCGCCGAGCCCAGGCTCGTGCCCAGCAGTTCGCGCAGGTCGGCCGAGCGTTCATGCAGGGAGATCGGCACCGGCTGCAGCCGCTGGCGGCGGGCGAAGGTGAGCAGGTGCCGCGTGAGGTCCTGGCCGCGCTTGGCCGCCATGTCGATGGCGTCCAAGGCCCGCAGCGCCCGGATGTCGTCCGCCACGCGCTTGCGCAGCAGCTGGGCCTGGCCGCTCACCACCATCAGCAGGTTGTTGAAGTCATGGGCCACGCCGCCGGTGAGCTGGCCCATGGCCTCCATCTTCTGCGCCTGTCCCAGGCGCTCGTGCGCCTTCTGGAGCTCCAGCTGGGCGTTGCGGCGCTCGGTGATGTCGCGGGTGATCTTGGCGAAGCCCACCAGCTCGCCGCTCTCGTCCCGGATGGCGTCGATCACCACGCTCGCCCAGAACAGGCTGCCGTCCTTGCGGACCCGCCAGCCCTCCGCCTCGTAGCGGCCCTGCTCGCGGGCGGTCTCCAGCGCGCGGGTCGGGACGCCCGCCGCCCGGTCGGGATCGGTATAGAAGCGGGAGAAGTGCTGCCCGACGATCTCCTGGGCCGAATAGCCCTTGATGTGCTCGGCCCCGACGTTCCAGTTCGTGATGATGCCGTTGGGATCCAGCATGTAGAGCGCATAGTCGACGACGCCGGCGACCAGCATGCGGAACTGCCGCTCGCTCTGGGCCAGCGCGTCCTCGGCGGCCTTCCTGTCGGAGATGTCGCGGGTGATCTTGGCGAAACCGATGTGGCGGCCGTTGTCGTCCCGGATGGGGTCGATCACCACCGAGGCCCAGAACCGCGAGCCATCCTTGCGCAGGCGCCAGGCCTCGGCCTCGAAGCGTCCCTCCCTCAGAGCCGTCTCCAGGGCGCGGACAGGCGTGCCGGCGGCGCGGTCCTCCGGCGTGTAGAAGGTCGAGAAGTGCCGCCCGACGATCTCGCTGGCCTTGTAGCCCTTGATCCGCTCGGCCCCGGGGTTCCAGTTGCTGATCGTGCCGTTCACGTCGAGCATGTAGATGGCGTAGTCGACCACGCCTTCGACGAGGTACCGGAAGCGGCGTTCGCTCTCGAGCAGGGCTTCCTGCGCGGCCCGCCGCTCGGTCATGTCGCGGGTGATCTTCGCGAAGCCGATCAGCCCGCCGTCCTCGCCCCGGATCGCGTGCACGGTAGCGAGCGCCCAGAAGCGGGAGCCATCCTTCCGGACGCGCCAGCCTTCGCTCTCGTAACGGCCGGTCTCACGGGCCTCCGCCAGGATCTTCTCCGGCACGCGATCGCGCTGGTCCTCGGGCGTGAAGAAGCGCCGGAAGTGCTGGCCGTCGATCTCCTCGGCCGTATAGCCCTTGATGCGTTCGGCGGCCGGGTTCCAGCTCGTCACCCGTCCGGCCAGGTCGAGCATGTAGATGGCATAGTCGCTGACCGACTCCACCAGGAGCTGGAAGCGCCGCTCATTGTGCTGGGACGTCTCGCTCACCGTCGCCACTAAGCCGAGGCGCCGCGGCGGTTCAACCCTGCCGACGGGCTTGTGTGGAAGTTTTGCAGCACTGGCGCCCCCCGCGCGATAGCTCAACCCTAGAGAACGGCTTGACCATGGTCCGGTTCCCGAAGGGGGCAGACGCCGCGGGCGCGGTTTTGCTCCGCCTCGACTCCCCTGATGATATCCGGCTGGAGCTCCTTGCGACCCGGAGGCGCCGATGCCCAACCAGCACCGTCAGCAGCTCGCCCAGGAGCTTCTCGGCTGTTCGTACGAAGCGCTCACCGACGTGCAGCGCAGCGTCATCGACCTGATCGCCACCGAGGCGCCCAGCGGCGTGGATCCGCGGCTGCTTATCGACGAGCGGACGCCCGGCCAGCGGCTCGCCGACCGGGTGGCGAAGATCGGCGGCTCCTGGGCCTTCATCGCCGGTTTCGCGCTCGCGCTCGCTCTGTGGATGGGCTGGAACGTGCTGACGACGGAGGAGGGGATGGCCTTCGACCCCTATCCCTTCATCTTCCTCAATCTGATGCTCTCGACCCTCGCCGCCGTGCAGGCGCCGATCATCATGATGAGCCAGAACCGCGCCGCCGCCCGCGACCGGGAGGCCGCCGAGCACGACTACCTGGTCAACCTGCGGGCCGAGCTCGAAATCATGCACCTGCACGACAAGATCGATAACCTGCGCCACCGCGAGATGCTGCAGATGATCAAGCGGCAGAACGAGGCGCTGCGAATTCTGCGGGCCGAGCTCAGCGAGGCGATCAAGCCCGCGCGGCCCGTCGAAGAGCCTGCGGCGGCTGGCCGTAAGCGCGCAGGAAAGCGCGGCGCATCCGCTCCGGATCGCTGAAGCCGGCCGCCTCCGCCACGCGCTCGATCGGCTCCGCCGTGGCCTCCACGCGCGCTCGCGCTGCCTCCAGGCGCAGGCGCTCCACAGCCTTGGCCGGCGTCAGCCCGGTCTCGGCCCGGAAGGCGCGGGCGAAGTTGCGCGGGCTCATGGCGGCCTGCTCGGCCAGCCGGTCCACCGGCAGCGGTTCGGCGAGCCGCTCGCGCGCCCAGTCCATCAGGCCGGCGAAACGACCGTGCACGCCGCCGCCGTCCAGCAGGGCGGAGAACTGAGACTGGCCGCCCGGCCGCCGCTGGTGGACCACCAGCTGCTGGGCCGTGCGACGCGCAACGTCCGCGCCCAGGTCGTCCTCGATCAGCGCCAGGGCCAGATCGATGCCGGCCGTGATGCCGGCGGAGGTCCAGACGGCGCCGTCGCGGATCCAGATCCGGTCCGCCTCTAGCCGGACTTTCGGATAGCGGCGGGCGAAGTCGTCGGATCGGCCCCAGTGGGTCGTCGCGCGCCGCCCCTCCAGCAGTCCGGCCTCGGCCAGAAGATAGGCGCCGGAACAGACGCTCGTCACCCGCCGCACGGAGGGCGCGATCCGCTCCAGCCAGGCGACGATCTTCGCCAGGTCGGGCAGGGCGCGGGTTCCGTCGCCGCCGGACACCAGGATCGTGTCCCAGGGCCCGTCGTCGACGGCGTCGGCGGCCATCTTCACACCGGAGGAGCTTTCGATGTCCCCGGCCTCCGCCGCCAGCACCCAAAGCTCGTAGTCGCCGGGCCTGAAGCGCTCGGCGATCTCGAACGCCGCGATCGGCCCTGCCGCGTCCAGCAGCTGGAAGCCCGGGAAGATCACCACGGCTAGGCGGCGGGTCATGGCAGGATCAGAGGGAACAATGTCATTTCTGCCGTAGCCTAGGTTTGGCAGGATGAGGCGTCAAACCAGGAGCCGTCATGGCCGAATTCGTCGTCGTCTTCCCCCTCTATCCGGGCGTCACCCAGCTGGACTTCACCGGCCCGCACCAGGTGTTCAGCCGCCTGCCGGCCGCGAAGGTGATCGCCGCCTCCATGGGGGGGCAGGACATCGAGGCCGACGGCCTGGTGTTCGCCAAGCTCGCCGATCTGGCGAAGGTCGAGCGCTGCGATCTGATCTGCGTCCCGGGCGGCCTGGGCACGACCGACGCCATGCTGGACGAGGCGTTCGTCCGCGAGGTCCGCCGGCTGGCGGCGGGGGCGACCTATGTCACCTCGGTCTGCACGGGCTCGCTGATCCTGGCGGCCGCCGGTCTTCTGGCAGGCAAGCGGGCGGCCACCCACTGGGCCTGGCGCGGGCTCCTCGAGCCGTTCGGCGCCATCGTCGACGAGGCGCGGGTGGTGCGCGACGGGAACATCTTCACCGGCGGCGGCGTCACCGCCGGCATCGACCTGGCGCTGACGGTCGCGGGCGAGGTGGCGGGCGTGGACTACGCCCAGGGCGTCCAGCTCGGCGTCGAGTATGCGCCGGCCCCGCCGTTCGACTCCGGCCGGCCCGAGCTCGCCCCGCCCGAAGTCCTGGCGCGCGTCCAGCGGGCCATGGCGCCTCTGTCGCAGGGCCGCATGGCCTCGGCGGAGGAGGCGGCCCGGCGGCTGCAGCCCGCCTAGGGCCGCGCCTGCGGGACGTAGGCGATCATCTGGATCTCCACCACGCCGTTGGGCGCGAGCAGGCCGGTCGTGCCGACCGCCGTCCAGGCCGGGTGCGGGGCGCTCATGAACTCGTCCTTCACCGCGCTGAAGGCGGCGAACTGCTCCTCCCGCGTGCCCTCGAAGCCCGGGCCTTCCCAGACGTGGAAGGTGTTGATCATCACCACGTCGGCGAAGCTCGCGCCGCCGGCCGCCAGGGTGCGCTGCAGGTGCCCGAAGGCGCGGCGGGCCTGGACCTTGAAGGCCTCGGCGTCGCGCGCCTCGGCGTCGGCGGGCCCGGCGATCACGCCCGAGACGTAGAGGTAGTCCCCCGCGCGGCGCGCAGGCGCGTAGTGCATGTCGTCGTAGGCGCGCTGCGATCCGGGCGTGGGAATGATCGCCGCGCCGCCGGGGGCGGGGATCAGTTTCGGATAAGGCTGCGCCGCCGGCTGGGCGGCGGCGGGCACGGCGAGGAGCGCGCAGAGCGCGGCGAGGCGGAGCTTCATGCGGCGCCGCTTAAGCCAGGGCCGTCTCCCGTGCAAACCCGGAGGAACGCTTCGTGCGGACGGACCAGCACAAGCGGCCAGGGCGCACCCTGGCCGCTGCGAAGCGTGGTGAGTCCCCGGAGGGCTCCTGCGCGCCTGGACCGGTCAGTGCTGACGGGGCTGTTCGCCGTCGTGCTTGCGCCGCTCTTCGGAGTTCTGCTCGAAGTCGCGCTTGCCCTCGGGGTCGTGGGCGTGGTGGCGGTCGCGTTCGCCGCCACCGCCGGAGACGCCGCTGAACGGCGTGTTGGTCGGCTCGCCCGGGGCCCGGGGATCGATCTTGGCGGGCTCGGGCTCGGTGCGGTCCTCGTGGCTCGCGCCGGGGCCGCCCCAGCGGTGGGTGTTCGGGTGCTTTTCCGGCATGTCAGCGGTCCTGCTGGTAGCCCTGGTGATGGGTGTTCTGGTTGATGTTGCCGTGACGGCCCTGTTCCTCGAGGTTCACGTCGTCGTCGCCGGGCTGGCTGGACTGCAGGTCGGTGACCTCGTCACGCCGCCCCAGGGTCGAGCCTTCGACGTTCGGCTTTTCGCCCGGGTGCGAGCGCTGTTCGGGGGGGATCGGGGGAGCTTTCGAAGCCATGGGTTCGTCTCCTTCGGTTGAAGGGTGAACCCGGCGGGGAGGGGCTGGTTCCGAGGAATCCGCCGCCGTCAGATGGCGTCGAGGCCGATGTCCAGCACGCCCACGGAGTGGGTGAGCGCGCCCACGCTGATGACGTCCACCCCGGTCTCGGCGATCGCCCGGACCGTGTCCAGGTTGACGCCGCCGGAGGCCTCCAGCGGAATCCGGCCCGCCGTGCGCCGCACGGCCTCGGCCAGGTCGCCCAGGCCGAAGTTGTCGAGCATGATCACGTCCGGGGCCTCGGCCAGAGCCTCGTCGAGCTGGGCCAGGCTGTCCACCTCGACCTCGACCTTGGTGAGATGGCCGGCGAAGGCCTTGGCCCGCCGCACGGCCTCGCCCACCGAGCCGCAGGCCGCCACGTGGTTGTCCTTGATGAGAATGGCGTCGTCGAGGCCGAAGCGGTGGTTCACGCCCCCGCCGCAGCGCACGGCGTACTTCTCCAGCGCCCTGAGGCCCGGCGTGGTCTTGCGGGTGTCGACAATGCGCGCCTTCGTGCCCGCCACGGCGTCCACATAGGCCCGCGTCAGGGTGGCGATGCCGGACAGTCGGCCCATCAGGTTCAGCCCGGTGCGCTCGGCGGAGAGCAGGGCGCGGGCGTTGGCGTCCACGCGGGCCAGGGCCGCGCCGGCAGCCACGGCCTCGCCGTCCGCCACCAGCGCCTCGAAGCGCGCGTCGGGGTCCAGCTCTGCCAGCGCCAGACGCGCGCAGGCGAGCCCCGCGATCACCCCCGGCTTGCGGGCGGCGAACACGGCGGCGAGCCGCGCGTCCGCCGGGATGCAGGCCTGGGCGGTGATGTCGCCGGCCCGGCCGAGGTCTTCGGCGAGCGCCGCGCGGACGATCGGGGCGATCAGCAGGTCGGGAAGCGGTTCGATCATTCGGCGGCGTACTTCAGGGCGGGCCGCACCTCGGCCAGGGTGACGAAGGTCCGCCGCGGGTACGCCTGTCCGGCGGCGTCGCTGCGGAAGTGGCCGCCGCGGCTTTCGGCGCGGGCCAGGGCGCAGGCGGCCGTGAGGCGGGCGGCGACCAGCGCCGGCGCCTGCCCGTGGCCGGCCTCCAGCGCGTCGATGACGCCCAAGAGCCGGGTCAGGCCGTGGGCGTCGCGCACCACGCCCGCGTCGCGGCTCATCGCCTTGCGCAGGATCTGCAGCCCCGAGGCGGGCAGGACCGGCGGCACGGCAGGCGAAAGCGCCCGCGTGCCGGGGTCGGCCGCGTCGCGCGCCGCCGCGCCGGCCCGGGCGCCGAACACCGCGGCCTCCAGCAGCGAGTTGGACGCCAGCCGGTTGGCCCCGTGCACGCCGGTGGAGGCGCATTCGCCGGCCGCGTAGAGGCCCTCCAGGCTGGTGCGGCCCTGCGCATCCGTGACGATGCCCCCCATGTGGTAGTGGCAGGCCGGCGCCACCGGAATCGGCTGCTTGCGCGGGTCCACCCCGCCCGACAGGCAGGCGGCGAACACCGCCGGGAACTCGTCGGGGAAGTGCGCGCCCACCGCGGCGCGGGCGTCCAGGAAGGCGCCGCGGCCGGCCTCGCGCTCGGCGTGGATGGCGCGGGCCACCACGTCGCGCGGCGCGAGCTCGGCGTCGGCGTGGTAGCGGGCCATGAACCGCTCGCCGTCGGCGTTGACCAGCACCGCGCCTTCGCCCCGCAGGGCCTCGGTGGCCAGCGGCGCCGGATCGCGGCCGATGTCGATCGCCGTCGGGTGGAACTGCACGAACTCCGGGTCGGCGATCATCGCCCCGGCGAGCGCCGCGAGCCCCAGGCCATCGCCGGTCAGCTCGGCGGGCGTGGTGGTGACGGCGTAGAGCCCGCCGATCCCGCCGGTCGCCAGCACCGTGGCCCGCGCGGTGATCTCCGTAAGCGTGCCGTCCTGTTCGGCCACCACGCCGCGCACCCGCCCGTCGGCGTCCTGCAGGAGCCCGCGCAGCACCGTCCCGGTGCGCACCTCGATGTGCCGCGCGGCGAGCACGGCGACGCTCACCGCCTCCATGATCGCGCGGCCGGCCTGGTCGCCCTTCACCCGGGCGACGCGGGCCTTGGAGTGGGCGGCCTCGAGGCTCTGGGCGAAGTCGCCGCCGGCCGTGCGGTCGAACGGCGCGCCGAGCGCGGCGAGCGCGCGGACCGCGGCGGGGCCTTCCTCGGCCAGCAGCCGCGCCATCTGCGGATCGACCAGGCCCGCGCCGGCCGCCACCGTGTCGGCGGCGTGCAGTTCGGGCGTGTCGTCGCCGGCCAGCGCCGCGGCCATGCCGCCCTGCGCCCAGGCCGAGGAACAGCCCTGGTTCAGCGGCGCGCCGGTCAAGAGCAGCACCTTGGCGGGCGCGGCGGCGAGGGCGGCGGTGAGGCCCGCCAGGCCTGCGCCGACCACGACCACGCCGTCGTGGCGGATGCGCTTCATCAGATCAGCTCCACGTCCACGTGGTGGCGGGCCTTGACCAGGTCGTAGCGGGCGGGGACGGCCGGCGGCGGCAGGTCCACCATCCGCTGCACGGCGAGCCGCGCGCGCTCGGCCACCGCCGGATCGACGCTGACCTCGTGACGGTCGTAGAGCAGGGCCTCGTAGATGTTCTCGAGCGTGATCCGCTTCATGTGCGGGCACAGGTTGCAGGGCCGCACGAACTCCGTGCCCACCGCGTCGGCGGCCACGTTGTCGGCCATGGAGCACTCTGTGATCAGCACCACCCGCTTCGGGCGCTTCTGGATCACGTAGTCGTTCATGGCGGCGGTGGAGCCGGCGAAGTCCGACACCTCCAGCACCTCGGCCGGGCACTCGGGGTGGGCCAGGACCTCGGCGCCGGGGTAGGCGGCCTTGATCTCCAGGATGTCGGCGGCCGTGAAGCGCTCGTGCACCTCGCAGCGGCCCTGCCAGGCGATGATGCCGATGTCGGTCTGCCGGGCCACGTTGCGGGCCAGGAACTCGTCGGGGATCAGGATCACCCGGTCGACGCCCCACATCCGCGCGGCCTCCTCCACCACCTGCACGGCGTTGGCGCTGGTGCAGCAGATGTCGGTCTCGGCCTTCACGTCGGCGGTGGTGTTCACATAGGTGATCACCGGCAGGCCCGGGTAGCGCTGCTTGATCAGGCGCACGTCCGCGCCGGTGATGGAGCTGGCGAGCGAGCAGCCGGCGCGCAGGTCCGGGATCAGGACGCGCTTCTCCGGCGACAGGATCTTCGAGGTCTCGGCCATGAAGTGCACGCCGGCCTGGACGATGATCTTCGCGTCGGAACGGGCGGCCTCCTTCGCCAGGCCCAGGCTGTCGCCGACATAGTCGCCGACGCCGTGGAAGATCTCCGGCGTCATGTAGTTGTGGGCCAGGATGACGGCGTCCTTCTCCCGCTTCAGCCGGTTGATCTCGGCGATCAGCGGGGCGTGCAGGCGCCACTCCATGGGGGTGACGTGCCCCTTCACCTTCTCCCAGGCCGGGAGGGTCTGGGCTTCAACCTCGGGGGTGAAATCGAACTGGAACCCGTCGGCGGCCATGTGAACCTCCCTTATGCTCAATCTGAGCAATTCCCTGGCCCAAAAACACGCCTCGAGCTTCGGGAGCCGGGGCGCTGGTTATGCTCAGATAGAGCAAAACTGGGTCAAATATAGCGCTCCGCCTTCCGGGCGCAAGTCGCATTCGCCGAACGTCGCTTGATTTCCCTCATGGCGAAGCTCGCGCGGGAGGCTTCTACACCCTAAGTACGGGGCCGCCCGGATGGCCACCTTTCGCCGAATTAAGGACCCATCTCCCTGCGTTGATGCCAGAACGCCGCGACGAAAGCCGAAGAGCCGCACCCTGATCCGCACCGCCGACCTCCTGCGCCGCGTCCTGCCGGCCGCCGCCCTCGCGGCCCTGGCCGTGGGCGCCTGCGCGCCGCAGCCGGAGCATGCGCTGACGCACGAGCAGCGCCGCTGGGCCGCGGCCGGCATGTCGCCCGAGGCCCTGCGCCTGCTGACCAATCGGATGGATCCGGCCGCGCGCGCCATCGCCGTCCGGCACGACCCCTTCCTGCGCCAGGCCGATCCCTGGAACCGCACCGAGGGCTGGGAGAGCCTGGACATCCGCCAGGTCCCCGACCTCGGCCTGCCGCAGGTCGGCCGCACCGCCGAAGAGGTGAATGCGCTCAGGCCCTTCACCGACCTGCCGATCCGGCCGATGAAGCCGTTCTACCTGAAGGCCCAGGGGCAGGACCGCGCCCGCGCCGTCGAGTGCCTGACCCAAGCCGTCTACTACGAGGCCGCCCGCGAGCCGGCGCTGGGCCAGGAGGCGGTGGCCCAGGTGGTCCTGAACCGCGTCCGCCACCCGGCCTATCCGAAGTCCGTCTGCGCGGTGGTCTACCAGGGCGCGGCCCGCACCACCGGCTGCCAGTTCACCTTCACCTGCGACGGCTCCCTGCGCTGGGCGCCGGAGCCCGCCCTGTGGCGCCAGGCTCGCCGGGTCGCGGAGCGGGCGCTGGACGGCCATGTGGCCAAGTCCGTGGGCTCGGCCACGCACTACCATGCGAACTACGTCGCCCCGTACTGGGCCCCGACGCTCGTGAAGATGACGAAGGTCGGCGCGCACATTTTCTACCGCTGGACCGGCCCCTGGGGTGAGCCGCCGGCCTTCACCGGCCGCTACGCCGGCCGCGAGGCCGAGCTGACGCCCGCCATCCTCACCGGCCTCGACGCCCGCACCCAGGGCCTGCTGTCGCCCGAGAAGCAGGACGTGCCGGCCGCTCGGGAGATCAAGCTGGCCGTGGCCGGCGAGGTCCGCACCTACACCGTCGTCGACGCCACCGCCGCCGACGGCGAGCGCACCCGCGTCCGCGGCACGCTCTACGCCCCCCGCCGCCAGCCGACACCCGACGAGGTCCGCAAGATCAACGAGAGCCTGGCGGCCATGGAAAAGGGCCTCGCCTCGCCCTCCGCCCCGGCCCAGAGCGCCGCCGAGTCCGCCAGCCCCGCCAGCGACGCCGCGGCGAGCCAGTAGCCGCCCGGCGATCCCGCTCCCGCCGCTGCGCCCCGGGAGTTGAAGAACCGACGCCCTCCACCGGTCGGCCGACGGCCACGGAACCGGTCCCCTCAACCTAGCCGTCGAGACCGTTGACCTTCTCCCGCAGCGGTCCGGGCACGAGGTTCCGCTACTTGCCCGCTTCCGCCTGGGCTCGCAGCAACTCCCGCTCCAGGCTCGTGTATTCCGTGGTCCAGGTGACGCCGTCGTCGCTCGAGTGCGAGATCAGGTCGTAGTCGGGCGTGCCCATCGTGACGGGCTTGGCCAGCTTGAAGAGGCCCGTCGTGGGCATGACCAGCACCACGTCGGTCACGGCCACCTTGTCGCTCAGCACGGCCCAGGTCTTCCCAAGATCCCTGCTGCCCTGCAGGGCAGCGCCGCCGAACACGCCCCCCGACTGCAGCATCAGCCCCGACGTGGTGAGCTTCGGCGGCTGGACCTTCACCCTGTAAGGCGAACCCGTCGACTCCCAGGTGTTCGCGCCATCGCGGGAGAGCCAGGCGGCGGCCGTCACGCCGCCGAACCCGCCACCGGGCGACGAGAGGATTCCGATTTCGCCGCCTGGGCTCTCGTAGATGGTGATGATCGGCTTCTTGTTCGGCGAGGTGCGGTCGGTCCAGCTCCGCGTGGCCGTGTTGTAGAACCTGATCTCGCCCGTGGAGCGGGCATATCCGAACCCGGTTTTCGTCGGCCAGAGCCAGAGCTGCTGGCCGCCGCTCCAGAAGTTGGCGGTCAGCTTGTCCGTCAGCAGCGGGGTCCAGTCCGGCTTGTCCAGCGAGTCCGTGCGGTAGAGCGTCACCGTGGTGTTGAGCTTGAGGGCCACGACCCATCCGTGCGCCGCGTCGCCGGCGACGAAGATCAGGGTGCCCATCGGCAGGTTGCCGCGGTCCACGGGGTGGAAGGCGCCGGCCGCATCGACCCTGGCGATGTTCGAATACTCGCCGACGGCCACCAGCATGGCGTCGGGTCCCGTGCCCGGAGCGACCCCCAGCCATGCGTCAAGCGTGCCGCTGCGTAGCGCCTTCCATCGTCCGTTGGCGCCGCGTAGCAGGATCGTGCCCAGTCGGGTCGCCGCCGCCACTTGCCCGTCTGGCAGTTCGACGAGGGTGCTGGCGCCCACGGGATGATCGAGGGCGAACTGCTCGATGACGTCCGTTTCCGAGCGGGGTGTGTTCCAACCGCTTGAGAGGGTCTCACGATAGAAGTTGCTCGTCGACGGGGCGAAGCGCGCCACCAGCGCCGCGTTGCTCGGCACGAGACTGCTGCGGCCAACCCCGACGTGGAAGTTGACCGGAGTGACGACGATCCGCCCCAGATCGGTCAGCTTGCCGGCCGCGATCTTGAAGCTGCCGAGCGTCGAGTTCGCCTTGCCCGGCGTGAAGGTCGTCAGCCGTTCGGAGTCGCGAAGCTCGACAATGACGTAGTCGCCCGCCTTCAGCGAGGCGACGAACAGGGACGTGTCGCGCGCGACCCGACCGGTGATCTCGGGCGCCCGGTACTCGTACTTGGCCTCCGGAGCCTTCGGATCGGAGATGTCGGCGCGCTTGAGCACCAGCGTATCGAACTGGCCCACTGCGCCGGTGTTCACCGTGACGGAGAGCGTGAGCACCCCCTCGTCCGGGGCCGGCGCGCGCTGGGAAGGCGGAACCGCATTGATGACCTGGGCGGCGGTCGCCGGTCCGGCCAGCAGGAGGCTCAGCACGAAGCATGAGGAGAGTAGCGCCTGGACGACGGATCGCATGCATCCGCTCCTGATCAATGGGGAATGTAGACGGGAATGACGATGGGACCGGGAATCTCGACGGGTTGGATCCATCCGGGAGATTCGAAGGTGCGGACGCCGGCCGCGATCAGGCGCTCGTAGATCTGGGACGCCAGATTGGCGCTGTCGATGAGCTTTCCGAAGTTGCAGGCGACGAAACCGCTCTCCGTCCGGATCTGCAACTGCCGGCGGCCCAACGGCCCCGCAACCAGGGCGACACCCGGAATGGACGCCGTCTCGAAGGACATGTCCTGCCGGAAGGATTTGCTGACGCGGTCATAGCTCAGCAGGTGGATGTGCCGTGCGCTCTGCGCGAAGACACCGGACACGAAGTCCACGTTCATGCGCCCGCCGTAGGTGCTGGCGTATACGGCGGGGGCGTAGAGGATCAGCCCGCCGCTCTCGACGTTCGCGGCCTTCTCCAGCTCAGCCTGCTTGACGGCGGCGATGGCTGGCGCAGGTGCGGAGACGTACGCCGCGACGGCGAGGCCCGTGGACAGAAGCGCGCTGATGCGCGTCGTCATGAGAAACCCCCCGGCTTCCATTGGCGGCGCCAGCTTAGCGAAGCTGGGCCGTGGCGCACAACGCTGTCGTGTGTTGCGGTCGAGGGCGCAGGCGAGGCGGCCTCCGCCGGTTGCTGACGCGCCCTAGCCCGCAAACGCGTCCGGATAGGCCACCGTCATCGGCGCGTCGAACGCCCCCGGCTCCAGGGCCAGCGCCATGAACGACGGCTGCCCCGCATAGGGCGAGCTCACCTTCGCCGCCGTCTCCGCCGAGAAGCCGAAGCGGGGATAGTAGGCTGGGTGGCCCAGTACGATGACGCCGTGCGCCCCGAACTCCTTGGCGCTCTCCAGCCCCGCGCGGACCAGGGCCGAGCCCAGGCCTGTGTTCTGCAGGTCCGGCCGCACGGCGAGCGGGGCCAGCGCGGCGAACATCTCGTAGCGGTCGGCCCACAGGCGGCTGAACAGGACGTGGCCGACCACCTCGTCGGCCTCCACCGCCACGAGTTCAAAGAGGGCGTCTTCCTCGGCGCGCAGGCGCTCCACCAGCCGCGCCTCGGCCGGCTGGCCGAAGGCGGCCTCTACGACGGCGGCTATGGCGGGGTGATCTCCGGGGCGGGCGTAGCGGATCATGCGCCGAGCTTACGCGGGCTCCGGCGCGCGCGGGAGGCTATTCGGCGGCCCTCAGGCCCTCGCCTTCGCGGCGGTCGGCCTCCTGCCGCTCGTTGCGCATGGCCTCGCCCGCCAGCTTGCGCCAGCCTTCGGCGATACTCAGGTACACCGCCTTCTCGGCCGGGCTCTCGGCCCGGACGGCGAGCCGCGCGACCGCGTCGGCTTGCGCGAGGTATCGCTCACTGTCTCTCATTCGACTGTACGCTCTCCCCGCCCTCAACCTGCCAAAAGGCGGTCGGGTTGCGGTCGGCAGGCGAGGATCAGTCGAAAATATCGCCTAAGTCATTGGTGAAGCTCACCAAGCTCCGATCTTCTCGGCCTCGGCGTGGCTGATCGGCTTGTGCGCCTTGGCGTGGTCCTCCTCGGCCAGGAAGCGCACCGCCTCCAGGGCCGCCATGCAGCCCATGCCCGCCGCCGTCACCGCCTGGCGGTAGACGTCGTCGGTGACGTCGCCGGCGGCGTAGACGCCCTTGATGGCCGTCGAGGCGGTGCCGGGCTTCACCTTCAGGTATCCGGAAGAATCCATCTCCAGCTGGCCCTGGAACAGCTGCGAGGCCGGGGCGTGGCCGATGGCGACGAAGACGCCGTCGCAGGGAATGGTGCGGGTCTCGCCGCTCTTCACGTTCTTCAGGCGCACGCCGGTTACGCCCATGGGGTCGGTGTCGCCGATCACCTCGTCGATGGCGTTGTCCCACACCACCTCGATCTTCGGATGGGCGAACAGCCGCTCCTGCAGGATCCGCTCGGCGCGGAACTCGTCGCGCCGGTGCACCACCGTGACCTTGGCGGCGAAGTTGGTGAGGAACAGGGCCTCCTCGACGGCGGTGTTGCCGCCGCCCACCACCACGACGTTCTTGCCGCGGTAGAAGAAGCCGTCGCAGGTGGCGCAGGCCGAGACGCCGAAGCCCTGGAACTTCTGCTCGCTCTCCAGGCCCAGCCACTTGGCCTGGGCGCCGGTGGCGATGATCAGGGTCTCGGCGAGCCACACCTGGCCGCTGTCGGTCTCCAGCCGGAACGGCCGCTTGGAAAGGTCCGCTGTCACCACGATGTCGTTGACGATCTCGGTGCCCACATGCTCGGCCTGGGCCTGCATCTGCTCCATCAGCCAGGGGCCCTGAATCACGTCGGCGAAGCCCGGATAGTTCTCCACGTCGGTGGTGATGGTGAGCTGGCCGCCGGGCTGGATGCCCTGGATCAGCACCGGCTTCAGCAGCGCGCGGGCGGCGTAGATGGCGGCGGTGTAGCCGGCGGGGCCAGAGCCCACGATCAGGCAGCGGACGGAGCGGGGATTTTCGGACATGGCGCCAATGTAGTGACGATTCCGCCGGACCGCGACGGCCGAGCGGCGCTTGCGGCGCCATGCCCCCCCGCCGTAAGCCAGCGGGGATGAGCGACGTCCTCGACATCGCCGCCCGCGGCGCGAATATCCGCTTCCACGTGGGCAACGGTCGGCTGCGCGTCTGGGCCGAGCGCTACGAGGAGATCGAGCCCGAGCTCCTGGACCTCGTGGACGCCCTGCCGGAAGGGACCGTGCTCTACGACGTGGGCGCCTCCATCGGCCTCTTCTCGCTCTACGCTGCGATCCAGCGCGGCTGCCGCGTGGTGGCTTTCGAGCCCGAGGCGCAGAACTACGCCACTCTGGAGCTCAACCACTTCCTGAACCGCGACCGGCTGAAGACGCCGCTCACCGCGCTCAACGTCGCCCTGTCCGACGAGGCGGGGCTTGGGGCGATCCACACCCGGGTCTACGGCGCGGGCGAGCACGGCAAGATCCTCGACCAGGCGATCACCCAGGACACCAAGGAGCGCTTCGACCCGGCCCACGTGCAGTCGGTGCTCAAGTACCGGCTGGACGACCTGATCGACCTCTGCCGGCTGCCGCCGCCGCAGGTGCTCAAGGTGGACGTGGACGGGGCCGAGGCCGCCGTCCTGCTGGGCGCGGCCAAGACGCTCCGGGCCCCGTCGCTCCACACCGTCTTCATCGAGCTGTCCGACCATAGCGCCTCGGACGAGGCGGCGGTCCTAGAAGCCCACGGCTTCCGCCCGGCGGAGAAGCACCCGGTGGTGCGCCTGCGCGGCGGTCACTACCCGGGCCTCTTCAACTGCGTCTTCCGGCGCTGAGCCTCAGCCGAACAGCGCCCTGATCTGCTCCGGCGTCGGGAAGTCCGCCACGTACTGGTCGCGGTGGACCGTGCGCTGATAGGCGGTGGGGTAGGCGCGGCCGACGAAGGTCGGCTCGGCGGCGTTGTCGAAGCGGGTGGAGAGCGCCAGCCGCAGCCTCGCCGGATCGCCCTCCCGCCGGCTGCGGTGCACCGTGAACACCGACAGGAACACCACGTCGCCCGCTTTCGCCTCCACAGGCCGCCACTCGGCGTCGCCCAGGGCCTCGGGCCGGATCTCCCAGCCGTTGCGGGTCTGGTCCACGTCGGTGATCAGGCCCCGCCGGTGGCTGCCGGGGATCACCTCGACCGGCCAGCCGTCGCGGTCCACGTCGGTCAGCGGGATCCAAGCCACCACCCCGTCCAGGCTGCCCTGCACGGACGGGAAGTCCTGGTGCGCGCCCAGGCCGAAGTAGCCGCCGGGGATCTTCAGGTCGGCGGCCATCAGGAGCGCCACCTCGCCGCCGGGCAGGAAGACGTCGGTCCAGCCGAACGCCTCGCGCAGGAAACCGAACAGCGCCGGATGGCGCATGAGCCCCGAGACCTCCGCCTTGCGCCAGAGCGCGCCCAGCACCCGCTTGTAGCGCTCGATGTCGGCGGCGTGCAGGGCGCGCAGCGCGCCGTGCAGGTCGTTCCCCGACGCCGTGGCCCCGATCTCCCGCAGCTGGTCGCGTATGGTGCGGTGGACGCTGTCCAGCGTCGCGGTCACGTCGGCCTTCGGCAGCAGGCCGCGGGCGATGCAGAAGCCGTCACGGCGCAGGGTCTCGAGCTCTTCCGACATCGGCGTCCTGTCTGGCAGCGCGGTGGTGGCCAAGACATACAGCCCGGAAGACGGCGAGGCGACTTCGTGCCATAGGCGCGGACATGGGGGAGCCTGGGGCCCGCGCGGACACGGTTGCGATCATGCAGCCCTACTTCGTCCCGTATGCGGGCTATTTCCGCCTGCTCGCCGCGGCGGACCTCTTCGTGATCTACGACTGCGTGCAGTTCCCCCGCCGCGGCTGGGTGCACCGCAACCGCTTGCCGGACGCGACGGGCGAGCTGCAGTGGCTGACCCTGCCGCTGGCCAAGGCGCCGCGCGACGCCGCCATCCGCGACCTCGCCTTCCGCCCGGACGCGCCCGAGGCCATGGCCGCCGAGATGCGCCGCTTCCCGCTGTTGGCCGGCGAGGACCCGCACGGGCTGGTCGAGGCCGTGCGCGATGTGCGCGGCGCGCCGCTGGACTACATCGAGCGCCTGCTGGCGCTGGCGGCCGGCGCGCTCGGCCTGCCCTGGCGCGTCCTGCGCTCCTCCAGCCTGGAGATCCCGCCCGACGTCCGCGGCCAGGACCGCATCCTGGCCATCGCCCGGGCCATGGGCGCCAAGCGCTACGTCAACCCGCCCGGCGGCCGCGAGCTCTACCGGCACGAGGCCTTCGCCGAGGCCGGCGTCGAGCTGCGCTTCCTCAGCGACTACGAGGGCGGCTACGCCTCCATCCTCGCGCGCCTGCTGCAGGAGCCGGCCCCGGCCGTCGCGGACGAAGTCCGCGCCAACACCCGGCTGCTGGCCTAGGCCCTCAGTCCTCCCAGACCGCCAGCCCGAAGCCCGAGCGGCCGAAGCCGTCGCCGCAGTAGAGCATCCAGCGCCGCCCGAGCTGCTCGAACACGTGCGGATAGGCGATCATCCCGCTGTCCCAGCCGCTCTGCGCCGGCTCCAGTCCCGCTAGCTCCGGCGCTCGCGTCCAGGTCTCCCCATCCGCCGAGCGCGCGGCCCGCAGCCGGTAGGGCCGGGTGCGGGTGCGGGCGCAGAACCACATGAGCCACTCGCCGCCGGTTCGGAGCACACTGGGCCGGGCCAGGGCGTACTCGTCGCCCTCCAGCGGGATCGCCGTGCGGCCGCGATCGCGCCAGGTACGCCCATCGTCCGAGCGGGCGTGGCGGATGTCGTAGGAGGGCGACCAGCGGCCGTCGATCTCGTGCCAGCCCAGGCCGCCCAGGTACCACATGCGCCAGCCGTCCCCCTCCGGCAGCACGCAGGGATTGGAGCAGAACCAGGGGTCCTCCGGCGTCCGGTCCAGGATCGGGCCCTCGACCCGCCGCCAGCCGCCGTCCGCCGCCGCCTCGGCGAGCCCGATCGAGACGTGGAAGGGCACCGTCGCGCGCACGTTCCAGCCGATGTAGTAGAGCCGCCCGCCGGCCAGCCACGACATCATCGCCCCGCTGTCGTCGAACGCCCCCGCGGGCCCGCAGCCCAGCACCGGCGCTTCGGCGTGCTCCAGGACCGCGTCCGGCCGGGCGAGGTCCACCACGAGCCAAGCCACGTGCGAGCGGTTCGCCGCGTCCCGGGGCGAGAACCAGATCCGCACCAGGCCGCCCTCGAGCGGCTCGGCGAACGGCACGGAGGCGTGCGAGGCCAGCCAGGGCGCCTCGCCCCGCGGCTCGTAGATCCGGCCCAGCCTGCGCCAGCCCAAGGTCAGATCCGGACGCGGGAGGAGGGGACCCGCGAGGCGGGCGTCGGCTCGGCCATGAACACCTGCTCCTCCTCGGTGTCGGCCAGCAGCAGGGCGCCGGCGCCCACCAGGCACCGGGGGGCCACGGTGATGCCGTCGCGCAGGGTCGCGTTGACGCCGATGAAGCAGTGGTCGCCGATCGTCACCCGGCCCGAAACCACGATGTGCGAGGCCAGGAAGCAGTGGTCGCCGATGATCGAGTGATGGCCGATATGGTTGCCGGCCCACAGCGTGGTGTCGGCCCCGATGCGGGCGAACGGCTGCACCACATTGTGCTCCATGACGAAGCTGTTCTCGCCCACCTGCAGCCCGTCCCAGACCTGGGCCTTCGGGCTGACGTGGCTGGCCAGGCGATAGCCCGCGGCCTTAGCGGCGGCGAACTTCTCCGCCCGGATGCGGTTCATCTTCGCGTAGCTCAGCGCCACGAACATCTCGTGCTCGTCCGGCCCGAACCGCCGCGCCACCTCCTCGAACGCCACCACCGGCCGGCCCTGGAAGCTGGTCTCGGTCAGGTACTCGCCGTCGACCGTGAAGGCTTCGATCCGGTAGTCGCTCTCGCGCTCGATGTACCAGGCCAGCACCTCGGCGATCTGCCGGGTTCCGAACATCACCAGCTTGCGGGTCATCGCGTCCACCAGTCTTCCGGCGCCAGCGGCGCCGGCCGCTGCGGCTCCCGCCAGGCGAAGGCGGTGAACTCGTAGAGGCCATAGTCGGCGCGGAACGCCATGTGCCGGGTGACGTCCCGCTTCAGGAAGGCCGCCACCTCGTCGAAGCCCCAGTGGAAGAGGTCGTCGCGCTCCCAGTCCACATGCTTGCTCATGGCGTTGAAGGCCACGCCGTAGCGGGCGGCCCGGAAGGCGGCCGCCACGATCCCCTCGGCCAGGGCGACCATCCGCTCGCGCGGGATGCCCTGCCGCTCGGTGAGCACCCCGTTCATGATCGCCGCGTCGACGCTCTCCGGCTCGAGCGGCTCGGCGACGATGTCGCGGACCTCGAAGGCCTGCTCCGGCCAGCGCGCCCGCGCGGCGGCGACCATGGCCGGCGAGATGTCCACGCCGCGGTAACGCACCTGCGAGAGCCGGCCGGTCTCGGCGAGGTAGTCCAGCAGCAGGCCCGGGCCGCAGCCGACGTCCAGCAGCAGCGGCGCCTCGCCGCCCGCCGGGACCGCGTCGAGTACGCGAAGCTGGGTGGCGAAGCGCGCCTCCAGCCCGGGGCCGTCGGGCCAGTCCACGCCCTGTGGCGTCGCCCCGGCCTCCCGCAGGCGCCGCTCGTAGTGGTCCTGCAGGGGCAGCCAGTCGCCGGACATGCGACCGGCGTAACACGACTGTTCCCGGGGCGGGAAGGGCGGCTCAGGTGAGCGCGCGCGCCGCGATCAGTTTCAGGAAGGCCTCGGCGGTTCGGCTGGCGCCCTGGCCGTCGCAGATCTCGGCGCTGGCCTCGGCCAGCTGGCGGCGCAGGTCGGCGTCCTTCAGAAGCTTCGTCACGGCCCGGTCGAACTGGGCGTCGAAGTCGGAGGCGGCGGCGTCCACGACCAGGGCAGCGCCCCGCTGGGCCAGCGCCGCGGCGGCGGAGCGCTGGTTCTCGGCGACCACCACCAGGATCGACGGAAGCCCCAGCGTGCAGCGCTCCCAGGTGGTCGAGCCGGCCGAGCCGATTCCGATGTCGGCCTCGGCGGTGAGCCGGGCCATGTGCGGGGTGTCCACGTGCAGGACCAGGCGCGGGTCCCGCCGGGCGACCTTCTGGAATCCCGGCAGGCTCGGCGCGCCGCTGCCCAGAACCACGTCGATGCCGGCCTCGCCGACGCGCAGGCGCAGGCGCTCCACCACGCGCGCGGTGATCCCGCCCACGTCCGTCAGGCCCATGGAGACCAGGAACCGCTGCACCGGCTCGCCGCGCCAGGCGAGCGCGGTCTGGCGCAGCGCCGCGAACTCCGGCCGCACCGGGGCGTAGCTGGGGCCGAGCAGCAGGCGGGCGTGCTCGGGGATCAGGCCGTCATAGTCCTGCACCCGGCGCTCGGGTCCGGAGTCGAGGACCAGGTCCGCGCCCAGCGGCCGGTCGGCCAGGTCGTCGATCACCAGCACCGGGCGGCCCTGGCCCATGGCCCGGTGGTCGCGCTCGGAAAGGCCGTAGTGGTCGAAGACGATGGCGTCGAACTGCTCCGAGCCGATGGCGGCGGCGAGGTCGCGAGGCTCCGTCGAGGCCGCCGCCAGCTGCTGGGCCGCCGGCGCGAAGCTCTCGAGGATGGCGCTCACCGCTGGAGGGCCCATGAAGGCGCAGGTGGCGCCCTGGGCGGACAGCGCGCCGGCCAGGGTCAGGCAGCGCATCACATGGCCGCCGCCCACCTTGGCGCCGGCGTCGACCACGAAAAGGATCCTGGGCCCGGTCATATCCGCCGATCACTTCCGAATGCGGCCGAAGCGGGGCGAGGGCGTCGAGTCATGCCGCGGGAGAAGACGGCGCCTCGCCCGAAAAGCAAAGGGCCGCTCCGAAGAGCGGCCCCCGCCGTGATCGATCGTACGTGTCGTCAGCTGAAGTCGGCGAAGGAGATATCCGCGAGGGTCTTGCCCACGAGGATGATCGCCTGGTCGTCGTTCTGGATATCGCCGTCATTGTCGACGTCGACGAACACCACCACGTCCGAGCCCACCTGCACCGCGACCAGCACGTCCGCAGGGGTCGCGCCGATAAGGGTGTTGGCGTCGCTCAGGGCCGCGTCGAAGTCGGCCGCCGTGTCGGTCTGGAGCCCGGTGCCCAGGCCGCCGCCCGCCGTCACGTCGAGGATGTCGTCGGAGCCCCAGTCGAGGATCCGGTCGGCGGCCACGCCGCCGGCCGTGGCGAGCGAGTCGCCGGCCGCCGCGAAGGTGTAGGTGTCGACGCCGCCGCCGCCGGTCATGCGGTCGACGCCGCCGCCGCCGGTCAGGGTTTCGGCGCCGGAGCCACCGACGATGGTGTCGTTGCCGCCTTCGCCGTTGAAGTGGTCAGCGCCGCCGCCGCCGGAGACCGAGTCGTTGCCGCCGCCGGCGCTGATGCTGTCGTTGCCGACGCCGCCGAAGATCGCGTCGTCGCCCGTGCCGGAACCGACGGTATTGGCCCCTGCGCCGACGTTGATCTGGTTACCGCCGTTGCCGGCCACCACGTGGTCATCGCCGGCGCCGCCGGTGATGGTGTTGGCGCCGTCACCCATGGTGATGGAGTCGTTGCCGTTGCCGCCGTCGACGATCGAGGCGGTGTTCAGGCCCGTGATCGTGTCGTTGTCGTCGCCGCCCTGGACGCCGCCCTGGCCGTCGAAGTCGATGCTGTCATCGCCCGCGCCGCCGTTCAGGATGTCCGAGCCGGAACCGGTCGTGCCGCCGGAGGTGATCGTGTCGCCCCCCGCGCCGCCGGACAGGGTGTCGTTGCCCACGCCCGAGGTGATCGAGTCCGCGCCGCCGCCGCCGAAGATCGAGTTGTTGCCCGCATCCCCGGCGATGCTGTCGACGCCGTCGCCGGCAGTGACCGTGTCATGGCCCGTGCCGCCGGTGATGGTGTTGGTCCCGCCCGTGTCGGTGACGGCGTTGTTGCCGTTGCCGGTGGTGACGTTGTCGTTGCCGGCGCCGACGGTGATGGTGTCGGACCCGCCGCCCGTCGTGATGACGTTGTTGCCCGCGCCGGCCGCAACCGTGATGGCGTCGGTGGCCGCGCCCGCGATGACGGTGTCGTTGCCCGTGCCCATGGTCACGGAGCCGCCGCCACCCATGGTGACGCTGTTGGCGCCGTCGCTGACGGTGATGGTGTCGGTCCCGCCGCCGCTGTTGACGGTGTCGTCGGCGACGCCGGTGGCGATCGTGTCGTTGCCGCCGCCGCTGCTGATCGAGCTGGCGCCGGTCCCGCCGTCGATGCTGTTGGCGCCGGTGCTCGCGGTGATGGTGTCGGCCCCGTCGCCGCCGCCGATCGTGTCGTCGCCGGTCCCGGCGGTGATCGAGTCGTCGCCCGTGCCGCCGAAGATGGAGTTGTTTCCGTCGCTGGCGGCGACACTGTCTCCGCCGGCGCCCGCGTCGACGATATCGACGCCCGTGCCGCCCGTGATGTCGTCGTTGCCGCCGCCGGAGGTCACGGTGTTGGCGCCCGCGCCCAGGGTGATGGTGTCGTTGCCCGAGCCGGCGTCCACGTTGTCGTTGCCGGCGCCGCCGTCGACCGTGTTCTCACCGTCGCCGGCCGAGAGGGAGTCGTTGCCGTCGTTGCCGCGGAGATCGTCGTCGCCTTCCTGGCCCTGCAGGGTGTCCGCGCCGAGGCCGCCGTCGAGCGTGTCGTCGCCCAGGTTGCCGAGCAGGTAGTCGTTGCCGTCGCTGCCGCTGATGTTGTCGTTGCCCTGACCGCCGAGCAGCAGGTCGAAGCCCGCGCCGCCGGTGATGGTGTCGTCGCCCTTGTTGCCCTGGGCGAAGTTGTCGTTGGTCCCCAGGTCGAGCGTGTCGTTGCCCTGGCCGCCGTAGACGACATCGTTGCCGGCCCCGCCGGTGATGGTGTCGTTGCCCTGGTTGCCCTGCAGCACGTCGCCGCCGGCGTCGCCCACGATGCTGTCGTTGCCGTCGCCGCCGTAGATGCCGTCGGACGCGGCCGTGCCCGCCTGGCTGTCGTTGCCGGTGGTGCCCGCGTAGAGCTTCGTTCCGTCGGGGAAGATGACGGCGTTGGCCTGGTTGCGCAGAACGGCGTCGTCGAAGGTCAGCGACTTGCCCGGCGCAACCAGCGTCACGCTGGCGGGGGTGTCGATGGTGAACGCATTGAACACGACGGCGACCTGAGCGGCCGTGCCGGACGTGAAGACGATGCGGTCAGACGCGGTGAAGGCCTGGGCCTGCGCCGTCGTCATTTCATCCCAGAAGTAGATCGCCACGTGATGGCCCCCGACTCAGAATTCAGAAAGAGAGAGCTGCACCCTAGGAGCAGGGTGTTGCGATTTTCTTGCCAAGGTTGAAGGACGTTAACCCTCTGGGCAAGCTCGCCTTTGGGGCGAGCGCGACTATTCGCGCGCGTCAAAGCGGCGCAGCAGCTCCTTCGCGGCGCGATCCGTTTCGGCGAGCGGGGCGTAGCGCCAGGCTGGAAAGCCGTCGTCGAACGGCCGGGCGACGCCTCTGCGGGCGAGGTCTTCGTGGAATTTCCGGAACTTGTCGCTGCCCCGGCCGACCATGGGCAGGACGTGCACGGGCTTGCCTGTGGCCGCAGCGTCGGTGGCGAGGTTGGTGGAGTCCTCGGTGATCAGGATCGCGTCGGCCGCCGCCAGGAAGGCGAAATAGGGGTTCTCGCCCTGATCGTCCCAGATGATCCCCGGCAGGCGGGCCAGGCGCTCACGCATGGCCCGCCTGGCTGCCTCGGGGGTGCGGCGGGTGAAGCTGAGCAGCAGCGAGCCGCCGGCGCGCTCCACCGCCCCGGCGATGCGGGTGGCGAGCGCCGCGGCGTGCGCTTCGGGCAGGTCGAACACCTTGGACCGGCCGCCGACGATCACGGCCACCCGCGGATGGGGCAGGGCCGCGAGCCGGTCCTGCCAGCGGGCGAGCTCCTCGGCCAGGCGCTCCGGCGTCAGGCGGTTCGGCGCGCCCAGGATCGGGAAGACGTTGGGCCCCACGAGCTGGTCGTGGGCCGGCGGGATCACCAGGTCGAACGGATCGAGCGGGACCCGCGGATCCTGGGTCTGGACCACGAAGGTGCGGCCGCCGGACCGGGCGCGCATCCGTACGGAGAGCGGCAGGGTCGCGCGGCCGGCCGCGATCCACAGGTCGGGCCATGGCGGCGCGATGGGACTGTCCGCCTCGATGGTCCAGGGTAGCGCCGGGTTGAGGCGCGAAGGCAGGCGGCCCAGCCCCCACCGCCAGCCGATCCGCTTGACGATGACCTCGGCCGACCGCAGCCGCGCGACCGCGTGCGCAAGGCCGACCGCCTGGGCTTCGATACCGGCTCGGCCGTCTGAGACGGCCCAGATGGTCAGGGGAGGCTTGGCGGCCCGGCCCATGCGGAGTGGGTCAGACCCACTCCACCTTGAGGATCTCGTAGGCCTTCACGCCGCCGGGGGTGTTCACCTCGACCACGTCGCCCGTCTCCTTGCCGATCATCGCGCGCGCGATCGGTGACGTGATGGAGACCCGGCCCTGCTTCACGTCGGCTTCGTGCTCGCCGACGATCTGGTAGCGGGCCTCCTCCTCGGTGTCCTCGTCCACCACCGATACGGTGGCCCCGAACTTGACCTGGGTGCCCGAGAGCTTGGAGACGTCGATCACCTGGGCTCGGGCCATCTTGTCTTCGATGTCGGCGATCTGGCCTTCGATCCAGCCCTGGCGCTCCTTGGCGGCGTGGTACTCGGCGTTCTCGGAGAGATCGCCGTGCGACCGCGCTTCGGCGATGGCGGCGATGACCGCCGGCCGTTCCACCGTCTTCAAACGCTTCAGCTCTTCGTCGAGGGCTTGATAGCCCTCGGCGGTCATCGGGACTTTTTCCATAGAGGTGATGACTCGGGTCCGCCCTAAGTGAGAGTTCCGTCCAAACCGGCCGCGGGCGCAGGCGTCCGGGGGGAAAGAAACTAGGATTGTGCGCCGCAAAACTCAAGAGCGGCGGTACGCAAGGCGGTTTGGGCTCCGCCTTCAGCCTGGCGGGCGCATCTGGACCGGGTCGTAGAAGAACTGCTCCTCGACGATCCGGTCGCCCTCCCAGCGCTGCAGCGCCAGCTCCTCGAGCAGGAGGGTAGGACCGCCCTCGTGCGGCGTGAACTCGAAGCGCCAGCGCACCACCGAGCGGTCGCCGTCCACCAGGATCACGTCCGCGGGATGGGTGTGGACCCGGTTGCGGGCGAGCATCCGCCGCTCCCCCTCGACCAGCGCGTCGCGGCCCGCTCGCGGCGGCTGCTGGTTCTCCTGCATCGAGGCATGCGGATGGTAGAAGGCCTCTATCGCCTCCACGTGCCGGTTGGATTCGACCATGGCGACGAAGGCCGCCACGCGTTCCCGGGTGGGCATCGGCTCCTCCTTCAGGCGCTCTCGCTCACGATCGCCCCCTCGAGTTCGGAGGGCTCAGGCGTCTCGAACACCCCTTCCACGAACTCGAACATCTCGGGCGAGACCTCGATGGCGAAGTTCTCGCCGCGGACCACGTTCCGCTCGGCCACCCGGGCCCGGCGCACCTCGGCCGAGGCGGTGACGTAGTGGAACTGCAGCGGAAGCTCCGCGGCCTCGGCGATCTCGCGCACGCGATCACGGTCGGCTTTCCGCATCAGGCCGATGTCGAGGATCACGGGCGTGCCGGTGGCCAGCACGCCGGCGGCCACCGACCAGATCTGCGCCTCGCAGCGGGCGACGCGCTGGATCATCCACTCGTATTCGATCGGCTCGGGCATGTCCGGCGCGAAGAGCCGCGCCATCCACTCGTCGAGGATGAAGGCCACGGCCTTCTCTCGCCGGGCGAAGGCGTTGGCGTAGGTCGTCTTGCCGGCTCCGGAGGGGCCGAAGATCACATGCAGGGTCGCGGGCATGGCCGCGGTCTAGCGGACGGAGAGGCCCCCGTCGATCACGAGCTCGGCGCCGGTGACGTAGCGGCTCTCATCGGAGGCCAGCCAGAGGACGCCGTTGGCGATGTCGGCCGGCACGCCCTTCACGCCCAGCGGCACGGCGAGTTCCGACAGGGCGTCGAGGTCCGGCGGGGCGTTGGTCCCGAACTCTCCCCCGAGCACCGTGCTCCAGATCGGCGTCTCGATGATGCCAGGGTGCACGGAGTTCACCCGCACGCCGTCCTTGGCCTGGGCGCATTCCAGGGCCACCGCCTTGGTGAACAGCCGCACGCCGCCCTTGGTGGCGCAGTAGCCGGCGAGGCTCGGCGCGCCCTTCAGTCCGGCCACGGAGGACATGTTGACGATCGAGCCGCCGCCGCCCTCCCGCATCAGGGGGATGGCGTGCTTCACGCCCAGGAAGACGCCGTCGAGGTTGACCGCCGTCTGCTTGCGCCAGGTCTCCAGCGTCATTTCCAGGATCGAGCCGCCCAGCCCGATGCCGGCATTGTTCACGAGGATGTCGAGCCGGCCGTGCCGGGCGCGGACCTGGCCCAGGACGTCGATCCAGGCCTGCTCGTCGACGACGTCATGGTGGATGTAGTCGGCCACGCCGCCGGCCTTGCGGATCGCGGCCGCCGTCTCGTCGCCCTTGAGGTCCTGAAGGTCGGTGATCACCACCGCGGCGCCTTCCTGCGCCAGCCGTTCGGCGCAGCTTCGCCCGATGCCGCTCGCGCCCCCGGTGACCAGCGCCACCTTTCCCGCCACGCGTCCCGCCATGATGTCCTCCCGACTTTTCCCTTGGCTTACGGCGCCGGAGGGCGGCGGGCCAGAGCGACGCCACGGAAGCATCTGTGCTAAGCGGCGCGCGGGAGGCGTAACCATGGAAGTCACCGTCCGGCCCTGTGACGCGAACGATGCGGCGGCGCTCGCCCTCGTGGGACAGGCGACGTTCTTGGAAACCTATGCGGGCGCGCTGCCCAAGACCGACATCCTCGCGCACTGCCGCGTGGAGCACGGCGAGGCGCGCTACGCCGAATGGCTGGCCGACCCGCGCTATGCCCTATGGATCGCCGAGGTGGACGAGGGGCGCGCGCCGCTCGGTTACGCCGTCCTGTCGCCGCCCGACCTGCCGGTGCCGCTGGCCGAGGACGACATCGAGCTGAAACGGATCTACCTGCTGCACCGCTTCCACGGCGTGGGCATCGGCGCGCGGCTGATGGCCGCCGCGGCGGACGGAGCCCGGGCCATGGGGGCGCGCCGCCTGCTCCTGGGGGTGTTCGGCGGCAATGTGCTGGCCATGGCCTTCTACGCCCGCCAGGGCTTCGTCCAGGCGGGCGAGCGCAAGTTCAGGGTGGGTGCGAACGAGTACGACGACCTCGTGCTCGCCCGCACCCTGCCCGCCTAGCGGCCGACAGGCGCGGCCGCGCGCCCTCCCGGGACCGGAAGCTCGTCCTTCCGCCCGGTTGCGACAGGCGCCGCCCAGGAGCGCGGGCCCGGCGTCGCGCCGGCGCGCCCATGCGCCTGTGGCAGCCCGGCGCCGTCCTCGGAGACGGCGCGGGAGCTACTGCAGATAGCTGGGCGTGCTGCCGTTCATCAGGCCCCAGATGAGCACCACCGCCAGAATGGCGACGGCGATCAGCATCAGGACCGGGATCACCCCTTCCATCTTCTCGGGGAGGTGGCTGTTCTTATGGTGGGGGCGAGCGTCGCCGTGATGTTCAGTCGACATGCCGTAATCCTCACAATCTGCAGGGGATTTCTCCCCTGTGAGCCAGACTGCGGCAGGCGCCACGGGCGCGCCTTTGGCTGGTCGATCTCGCGGCCGCCGGAGCGCGCCATATGCCGCCTGTTTCAGTCAGGCGATGACGCGACTCTGCGCCCCGGAAGAACAACGGTCAATTAACAGATCGGTCATGCGTAGCTCTGGAGCGGACGCACCTCCAGCGGGGCCTGCGAGGTCGCGACGATCGCCTGGGCGGCGGCCAGGGCGCCGGCTGCGGTCGTGAAGTAGGGGATCTTCATCATCAGCGCCGAGCGACGGATCTCGAAGCTGTCGACCAGCGACTGCTTGCCCTCGGTGGTGTTGAAGACGAGCTGCACGTCCCCGTTCTTCATCGCGTCGACGATGTGGGGACGGCCTTCCAGCACCTTCTTCACCTGCTCCACCTTCAGGCCCTGCTCCTGCAGGAACTTCGCCGTGCCGGCCGTGGCCAGAACCTTGAAGCCCTGGCCGAGCAGCAGCCGCGTGGGCTCCAGGATCCAGGCCTTGTCGGCGTCCTTCACCGAGACGAAGACGCACCCCTTCTGGGGCAGCGTCACGCCGCCGCCCAGCTGGCTCTTGGCGAAGGCGCGGGCGAAGGCGGGGCCGAGCCCCTCGCCGGGCCGCACCCAGTCCAGCCCCATGACCTCGCCGGTCGAGCGCATCTCGGGGCCCAGCACCGTGTCGACGCCGGCGAACCGGGCGAACGGGAAGACCGCTTCCTTCACCGCGATATGGTCGTAGGGCGTCTCGGTCAGGTCGAAGTCGGCCAGCTTCTTGCCCGCCATCACCTTGGCGGCGATGGAGGCGAGCGGACGGCCGATCGTTTTGGCCACGAACGGCACCGTGCGGCTGGCGCGCGGGTTGACCTCCAGCACATAGATCCGCGGGCTGTCGGAATGCGGCTCCTCGATCGCGAACTGCACGTTCATCAGGCCGCGCACCTTCAGCGCCCGCGCCATGGCCTCGGTCTGGCGCTTCAGCTCGGCGATGGTCTCCGGCTTCAGCGAGAACGGCGGCAACGAGCAGGCGCTGTCGCCCGAGTGCACGCCGGCCTCTTCGATGTGCTCCATCACGCCCGCCACGAACACCTGGCCGGTGTCGTCGCAGATCGCGTCCACGTCCACCTCGGTGGCGCGCGAGAGGTACTGGTCGATGAGCACGGGGCTGTCGCCGGACACCTGCACGGCGGTGCGGATGTAGCGGTCGAGCTGCTCGTCGTCGCGGACGATCTCCATCGCCCGGCCGCCCAGCACGTAGGAGGGGCGGATCACCACCGGGTAGCCCACCTTGTGGGCCCCGGCGAAGGCCTCGTCGCGGCTGCGGGCGATGGCGTTCACCGGCTGCTGGATCTCCAGCTTGTGCAGCAGCTGCTGGAACCGCTCGCGGTCCTCGGCGAGGTCGATGGCGTCCGGCGAGGTGCCGAGGATGGGAATACCCGCGTCCTCGAGCGCCTGGGCGAGCTTGAGCGGGGTCTGGCCGCCGAACTGCACGATGACGCCCAGGAGCTCGCCCCTCGAGCGCTCCACGTCGATCAGCTCCAGCACGTCCTCGGCGGTGAGCGGCTCGAAGTAGAGGCGGTCGGAGGTGTCGTAGTCGGTGGACACCGTCTCCGGGTTGCAGTTGACCATGATCGACTCCACGCCGATCTCGTCGAGCGCGAAGGCCGCGTGGCAGCAGCAGTAGTCGAACTCGATGCCCTGGCCGATGCGGTTCGGACCGCCGCCCAGGATGATCGCCTTCCTGCGGTCGGAGGGATCGCTCTCGCAGTCGGGCGCCTGGCCGAGCGCGCCGGTCTCGTAGGTCGAGTACATGTACGGCGTATCGGCCCGGAACTCGCCGGCGCAGGTGTCGATGCGCTTGAACACCGGCCGCACGCCCAGCGCATGGCGCGCCTGGCGCACCTCGCGCTCGCTCATGCCGGTGAGGGCGGCGATGCGGGCGTCGGAGAAGCCCGCCGCCTTCCAGGTGCGCAGCGTCTTCTGGCGCCTCAGCGCCTCGTCGTGCCCGAGGCTCAGCGCCACGCCCTCGGCGTCGCCGCCGGCGCGCAGGTCCACCGACGAGAGGAGGTGGCGGCCGTCGCGGGCGATCTCGCCCTCGGTGCGCACCAGGTCCTCGAGCTGCCGTAGGAACCAGGGCTCGTAGGAGCAGGCCGCGTGGATCTCGTCGCAGGTCAGGCCCTGGCGGAAGGCCTGGGCGATCACCCGCAGCCGGTCGGGCGTGGGGGTGGCCAGGGCCCGCAGTACCGCGGCGTGGCCCATCTCCGGATCGCCGGCGTTCTCGATGGCCACCTCGTCCAGGCCGGTGAGGCCGGTCTCCAGCCCGCGCAGCGCCTTCTGCAGGCTCTCGGCGAAGGTGCGGCCGATGGCCATCACCTCGCCCACGGACTTCATGGAGGTGGTCAGGTACGGCTCCGACCCCGGGTACTTCTCGAAGGCGAAACGCGGGATCTTGGTGACCACATAGTCGATCGACGGCTCGAACGAGGCGGGCGTCGCGCCCGTGATGTCGTTCATCAGTTCGTCGAGGGTGTAGCCGACGGCCAGGCGCGCGGCGACCTTGGCGATCGGGAAGCCGGTGGCCTTCGACGCCAGCGCCGAGGAGCGCGACACGCGCGGGTTCATCTCGATGACCACCATCCGGCCGTCGGCGGGGTTCACCGCGAACTGGACGTTGGAGCCGCCGGTCTCGACGCCGATCTCGCGCAGCACCGCGATCGAGGCGCGGCGCATCCACTGGTATTCCTTGTCGGTGAGCGTCAGCGCCGGGGCGACGGTGATCGAATCTCCCGTGTGCACGCCCATCGGATCGATGTTCTCGATGGAGCAGACGATGATGCAGTTGTCCGCCTTGTCGCGGACGACCTCCATCTCGTACTCCTTCCAGCCCAGCACGCTCTCCTCGATGAGGACTTCGGTGGTGGGCGAGAGGTCGAGGCCACGCTCGACGATCTCGCGGAACTCCTCGAGATTGTAGGCGATGCCGCCGCCCGTGCCGGCCAGGGTGAACGACGGGCGGATGATCGCGGGGAGGCCCACGAAGTCCAGGCCGGCCATGGCCTCGTCCAGGGTGTGCGCCACCTTCGAGCGCGGGCTCTCGAGCCCGATCGCGTCCATGGCGTCGCGGAATTTCTGGCGGTCCTCGGCCTTGTCGATGACGTCGGCGCGCGCGCCGATCATCTCGACGCCGTACTTCTCCAGCACGCCCATCTTCTCGAGGGCCAGGGCCGTGTTCAGCGCCGTCTGGCCGCCCATGGTGGGCAGGAGCGCGTCGGGGCGCTCCTTGGCGATGATCTTCTCGACCATCTCGGGCGTGATCGGTTCGATGTAGGTGGCGTCGGCGATCTCCGGATCGGTCATGATCGTCGCCGGGTTCGAATTGACCAGGACGATCCGGTAGCCCTCCGCGCGCAGCGCCTTGCAGGCCTGGACGCCGGAATAGTCGAACTCGCACGCCTGGCCGATGACGATCGGGCCGGCGCCAATGATCAGGATCGAGGAGATGTCGGTGCGTTTGGGCATCTTTTCTCGCGCGCGACGGCGGCCGCGAGGTGAGCGCGCCCGACACCGGTCAGAACTGCAGGTTAAGCGGGCGATTTAGAGAGGAGGGCCCGCGCGCGCAAGCGTGGCGCGCGCCGGGGCCGCACCCATAAGAAAAGGGCCGGCGCAGCGGCCGGCCCTTTCCGTCGTTCTGGAAGCGGTCCTCAGACCTGCAGCTGGCCTGCCGAGGACTTGCCGCTGCGCGCATCGCGCTCGATTTCGTAGGTCACCTTCTGGCCGTCGTTGAGCGAGGTCAGGCCCGCCCGCTCGACCGCGGAGATGTGCACGAAGACGTCCGGGCCGCCCTCATCGGGTTGGATGAAGCCGTAGCCCTTGGCGCCGTTGAACCACTTGACCGTGCCAGTAGCCATGTAATTTCGAAGTCCCGTATTGGTTTAATCCCGCCCGGCGCAAGCATTTGCGCGTTCGATCAAGTTCGAGAGGGGTCGGGAGGCACGTCCGCGCCCGTTCGAAGCGGGCAGGAAGAGACGGCCGAACCATGACGAATTCGATGCGGCACCCTGCCGGATTTCCTCCGCCCCGGCAAGGTGACTAAAAAAACTGCTGATTCGGCGAAACTATTTCGCGCCTTAGCCATATTGGAAGGGGAAGACAGCGGCGCGCACGCCGCCGTCCTCCCGTATGGAGAAGTAGCGTCCATGTCCCTGATCGAGAAACTCCCCCTGATGAGCGACGAGGAGGTGATGAACCTGCTCGCGAACGCCCGTCGCCTGCAGGCCCAGGGGGACGACAAGCAGCAAGCCGCCGCGGCCGAGCTCCTTCCCGCGCTCGAGGAAGTCGCCGCCGAGCGCCGCGCTGCGCGCCAGGAAGCCATCCAGGCCAAGCGCGCCGCCGCCCGCCGCCCGAAGAAGGCCGCCGCCTGACCGCTCGCGCCGGGGCGTGACCGGCGGACCAAGCTGCGCCATGGTCGGCGCATGAAGTCCGTCCTGATCTTCGCCCTGGCGCTCGCGACCGGCCCCGCCGCCGCCCAGCCCGCGGCCGTCTCCAAGCCCATCTCCGCCCAGCAGAAGACCCTCTCGGGACAGGCGATCGTCCTGCCTCAGGGGCCGGTGGAGGTGACCTTCTCCGAGATCGTCGTGCCGGCCGGCGGGGCGATCGCTCCACACAAGCACCCCTATCCCCGCTACGCCTACCTGGTGTCCGGCCGGCTGAAGGTGACCAATCTGGTCACCGGGACAGCGGCCGAGGTGAAGGCGGGCGACCTCGCCATCGACGCCATCGACCAATGGCACGAGGCCGCCGTCGTGGGCGGGGAGCCCGTCCGCATGCTGGTCATCGACCAGGCGCCGCCCGGCTTCGTGAACACCGTCAGGCGGGACTAGGCGCTACCCTCTTTCCTTTTGAGCCCTTGCCGCAGCGCGCCGGAGCAGGCAGCTTCGGCGCCGGTTCCTCCGCATGCGCGAGATCTCCTTGGCCGCCTCAGACACGCTTGCGCCGCTCATGGCGCGGATCGCGGCGGGCGACCGGGCGGCCCTGCGACAACTTTACGACGCCACCTCCGCGAAGCTTTTGGGCGTCTGCCTGCGTATCCTCTCCGACCGGGAGGAGTCCGAGGACGTGCTGCAGGAGGTCTATGTCACGATCTGGCGCCGGGCCGACCGCTTCGAGGCGGCGCGGGCCAGCGTCATGACCTGGATCTCGACCATCGCCCGCAACCGGGCCATCGACCGGCTGCGCGCCCGCGGGCCGCTGGCCTACGCCGAGCCGGTGGAGGGGTTGGAACTCGCCGACGGCCAAGCCAGCGCCGAGGCCCTGCTCGAGGCCGGCGACGACGCGGCCCGCCTGCAGGGCTGCCTGTCCGAACTCGACGACCGGACGCAGGGCGTGATCCGCACCGCCTTCTTCGAGGGCGTCACCTACGAGGCCCTGGCCCGGCGCATGGACGCGCCGCTCGGCACGGTGAAGAGCTGGATCCGCCGCGGTCTGGCCAAGCTCAAGGGGTGCCTCGAGCGATGAGCGACGCGCCCGACCTTTCCGAAACCGAAGCCCTGGCCGCCGAGCACGCGCTGGGCGTCCTCGCCGGTCGCGAGCGCGCCGAGGCCGAGGCGCGCATGGCCCGCGACGCCGAGTTCGCCGCCCTGGTGGACGCCTGGCGCGAGCGCCTGCAGCCCCTGGCCGACGCCGTGCCGGCGGTTGCGCCGCGGCCGGCCGTCTGGACGGCCATCGAACGCAGCCTGCCGGCCAACGACGACAACGCCGGGGCGGTTCGGAGCCTGCGATTCTGGCGGGGCGCGACCCTGGGCTCGCTGGGTCTCGCCGCGGCCAGCCTCGCCGCGGTGGTGGTCCTCGCCAACCGACCGCCCGCCGCTGCGCCGCCGGCGCCGATGGCGCCGCTGCTCAACGCCAACCTGGCGGGCCAACCCGGGGCCCAGCCGCTGTTCGTCGCGGCGTACGACCCGATGCGCAAGGCGCTGATTGTCACCTCGCTGGTTCCCGCGGGGACAGACCCGCTGCATGTCCACCAGCTCTGGCTGATCCCGCGGGACGGCAAGCCGCGCTCGCTGGGCATGGTCGAGCCGGGCACGTCGAAGACCATGACCATGCCCAGGCCCATGGAGGAGCTGGTGGCCGAGGGCGCCCAGCTCGCCGTCTCCGTGGAGCCGCCGGGCGGCTCGACCAACCCCGAGGGACCGTCGGGCCCGATCGCGGCGCGCGGCCTGCTCGCCAAGATCTGACGGCGCCGCCGGCCTTGGCGGCCGGGGCCGGTGCGTGCTGAAGATGGCGGATGCAGACGCCCTCGCTCACCCGCCGCGCCCTGACCGCCGCCGGCTTCGCCCTTCTCGCCACGCCCGCCGCCGCGGCCAGCGCCGCCGACGCCCGCTTCGCCCGGCTCGCCGCGCGCTACATCGACACCGCGGCCAGGCTCTCGCCGATCGGCGCGACCACGCTGGGGGATCACCGCTTCGACACCGAGATCGACGATGTCTCCGCCGCGGGACGCGCCAGGCGGCGGGCGGCGGCCCAGGAGCTCCTGAAGGCGGCCGAGGCCGTTCCGGTGGCGCAGCTCAGCCGCGACAACCAGGTGGACCTGGCGCTGCTCAAGAACCAGCTGCGCTACGACCTGTGGACCGACGAGCTCCTTCAGCCCTGGGCCTGGGACCCGCTGATCTACAACAGCGCCGCCGGCGGGGCGCTCTACGGCCTCATGGCCCGGGAGTTCGCGCCCCGGCCCCAGCGCCTCCGCTCGGCCATCGCCCGCATGGAGAAGCTACCGGGGCTGCTGGCCCAGACCCGGGCCGAACTCGTGCCGGCCCGCGTGCCGCTGATCCACGCCCAGACCGTCTCGCGGCAGAACCCCGGCGTGATCTCCATCGTGGAGACCATGATCGCCAACGACCTCTCAGGCCTCACGGCGGCCGAACAGGCGCGGTTCAAGGCGGCGGAGGCCGGGCTGCGGGCGGCGGTGGCCGAGCACCAGGCCTGGATCGACAAGACCCTCGTCCCGCAGGCCAAGGGCGACTTCCGCCTGGGCGCGAAGCTCTACGACCAGAAGCTGGCCTTCGCCCTGATGTCCCCGATGTCGCGGGCCCAGATCCGGGCGGCCGGCGAGGCCGCGCTCAAGGCCGCGCGCGCCGAGATGTACGCGCTCTCGAAAAACATCCTGGGCGCGAGCGCCCCGGCCGGCGACGAGCAGAAGGTCATCGAGGCGGCGCTCGAACTCTCCTACCGCGACCACGCCCCGCGCGACGGCGTCGTCGAGATGGCCCGCGGCTCCATCGACCAGGCCACCCGCTTCGTGCGGGAGAAGGACTTGATCACCCTGCCGGACGCGCCGGTGGACATCATCATCATGCCGGAGTTCCAGCAGGGCGTGGCCGTGGCCTACTGTGACAGCCCGGGGCCGCTGGAGCGGCATCTGAAGACCTTCTACGCCATCTCGCCGATCCCCAAGGACTGGAGCGAGGAGCGGGCGGAGAGCTTCCTGCGCGAATACAACCGCCGCATGATCCACGACATGAACGTGCACGAGGCCATGCCCGGGCACTTCGTGCAGATCTGGCACTCGAACCGCCATCCCTCGACGCTGCGGGCGGTGCTGGGCTCGGGACCGTTCGTGGAGGGCTGGGGGGTCTACGCCGAGGACCTGATGGCCAGGGAGGGCTTCCTCGCCGACGATCCGCTCTTCCGGCTGACCCAGCTGAAGATGCGGGTGCGCTCGATCACCAACGCCATCCTCGACCAGATGGTGCATGTCGATGGCGCTGACGAGGCGGAGGTGATGAAGTTCCTCACCGTCACCGCCTTCCAGCAGGAGCGGGAGGCGGCCGGCAAGTGGACCCGCGCCCGGGTAAGCTCGGCCCAGCTGCCCAGCTACTTCGTGGGGGTGGTCGAGCACGACGCGCTGCGCGCCGAGGCCGAGCGCCGCGCGGGTTCAGGCTTCAGCCTGAAGCGCTACCACGACCAGGTGCTGTCGTACGGCTCGCCCCCCGTGCGCTATGCGCGGGCCCTGATGTTCGACGAGCCGATCGCCGACGCGTGAGCCCTCAGGCCTTGGCCTTGTCCATGTTCTCGGCGAAGCGCTCGAAAAGGTAGAGGCTGTCGGTGGGCCCCGGCGAGGCTTCCGGGTGGTGCTGGACGCTGAACACCGGGCGGTCCTTCAGCGCGATGCCGGCGTTGGTGCCGTCGAACAGGCTGACGTGGGTCTCGACCACGGGGGCGGGGAGGGTGTCCCGGTCCACGGTGAAGCCGTGGTTCATGGAGACGATCTCCACCTTGCCGGTGGTCAGGTCCTTCACCGGATGGTTCGCGCCGTGGTGGCCCTGGTCCATCTTCACGGTCTTGGCGCCCAGCGCCAGCGACAGCATCTGGTGGCCGAGGCAGATGCCGAAGACGGGCGTGCCGCTGTCGACGATCTTCTGGATCTCGGGCACCGCGTACTCGCCGGTCGCCGCCGGGTCCCCCGGTCCGTTGGAGAGCAGGACGCCGTCGGGTTTGCGCGCCAGGATCGCCTCGGCGCTGGTGTTGGCCGGCACCACGGTCGCCCGGGCGCCCACCGAAGTGAGGGCCCGCAGGATGTTGCGCTTCACGCCGTAGTCGATGACCACGACCTCGTACTTCGGCGTCTCCGCGGGCTTGGCGTAGCCCTCCGGCCAGCTCCACAGGCCCTCGTCGTAGACGAAGGGCTGCAGGCAGGAGGCGTCCTTGGCGAGGTCGAGCCCGACCAGGCCGTCCCAGGCGCGGGCCCGCTCCACCAGGGCGTCCAGGTCGAAGACGCCTGTCGGACTGTGGGCGATGACGCCATGCGGCATCCCGGTCTCGCGGATCTTGCGGGTCAGCGCCCGGGTGTCGACGCCAGCCAGGCCCACCACGCCCCGGCGCTCCATCCAGGTCTGCAGGTCGGCGTCGGCGCGCCAGTTGGCGGGCCGGGTGGGCACGTCGCGGAAGATCGCGCCGCGGGCCGCGGTCTCGGCCGAGCCGGACATCTGCTCGATGTCCTGCACGTTGGTCCCGACGTTGCCGACGTGCGGGAAGGTGAAGGCCACGATCTGGGCCATGTAGGAGGGGTCCGTCAGGATTTCCTGGTAGCCGGTCATGGCGGTGTTGAAGCAGACCTCGCCCACCGCCTCACCGACCGCGCCGACGCCGATGCCCTGGAGGATGGTCCCGTCGGCGAGGGCGAGGACGCCGGTGACGCCAGGCAGCAGGTCGCGGGTCATCGGCAGGCTCCTTGTGGGCAAACGGCCGCGTAGGTAGTGACTCGCACCGGCACGGTCAATCAGGCGGGGACCCTATGGCGCACATCGACCCGGAACGCGAGGCCTGGGAGGTCTTCAAGTCGCTGCCGCGCGACGAGCCGATCCAGATGCTCAACCTGATCCGGCTGAAGCCGAAGGCCGAATACCCGCCGGGCCACCCGGACCACGGCAAGGCCCTGACCGGCCTCGACGCCTACCGCGCCTACGGCCGGACCACGGCGCACATCTTCAGGCGGCTGGGCGGGCGGCAGGTCTGGGCCGGCAAGCCGCAGGTTATGGTGACGGGCCCGCAGTCCGAGGCCTGGGACCTGGCGTTCATCGCCGAGTACCCGAACGCCGACGCCTTCATCGCCATGGTGCGCGACCCGGAGTACCGCGAGCTGGTGGCGCACCGCACGGCCGCCGTCGCCGACTCCCGGCTGCTGCGGCTGGCGCCGGTGGAGCCCGGCGAAGGCTTCGGAGAATAGCGGCAGGAAAGGTGGGAAACCTGTCCTTCAGGCCAAGCTTGCCGTCTGGCATCCTGCCGGCTCCCGGAGGTTCCTGATGCTCGCCCTGCGCCCGAACTGCGAATGCTGCGACCGCGACCTGCCCCCCGAGAGCGCCGAGGCGCGGATCTGCACCTTCGAGTGCACCTTCTGCGCCGACTGCACGGACAACCGCCTGGGCGGGACCTGCCCCAATTGCGGCGGCAACCTCGTGCGGCGCCCGATCCGGCCGGCGCAGCTGCTTGGCAAGCATCCCGCGTCGACCGAGCGGGTGCTCAAGCCGCACAAGGCCTGCGCGGCCTAGGCGCGGCGGCCGGGCTCCCTTAAGAGCGCGGCCATGCGCATCACCACGGTCGGCCTCGACGCCGACGACACGCTTTGGCACAACGAGACCCTGTTCCGGCTGACCCAGGACCGGTTCCGGGCGCTGATGGCCGACGTGGCTGCGCCGGAGGTGCTGGACGCCCGGCTGGCCGAGATCGAGCGGCGCAACCTCAGGCTCTACGGCTACGGGGTGAAGGGCTTCACGCTCTCCATGCTGGAGACGGTGATGGAGCTGACCGGCGGGGAGCCGCCGGGCCGCGTCATCGCCGACATCCTGGCCGCGGGCCGCGAAATGCTGAGCGAGCCGGTGGAGCCGCTGCCCGGCGTCGACCAGGCCCTGGCCGAGCTGTCGGAGAGCTACCGGCTGGTGCTGATCACCAAGGGCGACCTGCTGCACCAGGAGCAGAAGCTGGCGGCCTCGGGCCTCGGCGACCTGTTCGTGGCGGTGGAGATCGTCTCGGAGAAAGACGCGGCGACCTACGAGCGGGTGTTCGCCCGCCACGGCACCGGGGCGGCCGAGGCGGTGATGTGCGGCAACTCCATGCGCTCCGACATCCTTCCGGCGCTGGAGGCCGGGGCGTTCGCGGCGCATGTGCCCTATCCCCTGACCTGGGCGCACGAGATGGCCGACGCGCCCGAGGGCCATCCCCGGTTCTGCGAACTGGCGACCATCCGCGACCTGCCCGGCTGGATCCGATCGCTGGCCTGATGTCACAGACCTGAACCCTGCGCCGTCCTTGGGTTGAAGAGGGCGGAGGAGGGCAGGGATGTCCCGGATCATCGCAGGGGTGCTGGCGGCCGTGTTCACGGCCAATGCGCTGGCCATGCTGCTGGCGGGCTGGTGGTGGTACGGGGCGGTTCCCGGCGTGACGGCGACAGGGCCCTACAACCCGCACTTCGTGAGGGACATCGGCGCGGCCTACCTGGTGACCGCGGCCGGCCTCGCCTGGTTCGCCTGGCGACCGCGGGAGGGCTGGCCGGCGCTGGCGATCGGCGCAGGCTTCCTGACGCTGCACGCTGCGGTCCACGTCTACGACGCCGCCTGCGGGACCACGCCCATGGCCGACGTCCTGCGCGACCTCGCCGGCGTCTACCTGCCGGCCCTCCTGACGCTCGCCATCGCGCTCACCACACCGAAGGAGACCTCGCCATGCTGAAAGCCATCCTCTCGCGCCAGATCGACGCCTTCGAGCGGGCCTGGGGCTATGACGCCAGCTACATGCGCCACGTGCTGCGGGCGGCGCCCCTGAGCTTCCTGAAGTTCAGCTTCGTGGCCCGGATGACCGACCACCGGGCCGCCCCGGCCGAGGCGCTGGCGGCGGCGGGGCTGGTGGGCACGCTGCACGAGGACTGCGGGCCGTGCGTGCAGATCGGCGTCGACATGGCCACGGCCGGCGGCGCGCGGCCGGAGGTGCTGCGGGCGATCCTGGCCGGAGACGAAGCGGCGATGAGCGACGAGGCCCGGCTGGCGTGGCGGTTCGCCCGGGCCAGCCTGGCCCGCGACCTCGAGGCGGTGGAGCCGCTGCGCGACGAGATCGTCCGGCGCTGGGGCGACCGGGGGCTCGTGGCCCTCTCGCTCGCCCTGACCACGGCCCGGATGTACCCGACGCTCAAGTACGCCCTGGGCTACGGCAAGGCCTGCTCGAAGGTGACGGTGGGCGGCGTGGCCGCGCCGGTCGCGCACCTGCCGGTGGCGGCGTAGGCTCGCGCGCCATGGAAGCGGTCCTGACCGACGCCTTCGAGGCGCAGCGGCCCCGGCTGAAGCGGCTGGCGTACCGGATGCTGGGCTCGGTCTCGGAGGCCGAGGACGCGGTGCAGGACGCCTGGCTGCGCTGGACCCGGGCGGCCGAGGGCGTGACCGACCCGGCCGCGTGGCTGGTGCGGACCACAACGCGGCTCTGCATCGACCGGCTGCGGGCGGCGAAGGCGGAGCGGGCGGCCTATCGCGGCCCCTGGCTGCCCGAGCCGCTGATCGAGCCCCTGGAGGACCCGGTGGAGCGGGCGGAGGACGTCTCGGTGGCCTTCCTGCTGGCGCTCGAGCGGCTGTCGCCGCTGGAGCGCGCCGTGTTCCTGCTGCACGACGTGTTCGACGAGGACTATGCGGCGGTGGCCGAGACGCTCGGGCGGACGGAAGGCGCGGTGCGCCAGCTGGCCAGCCGGGCGCGGGAGCATGTGCGCGACGCGCGGCCCCGGTTCTCGGTGGACCGGCAGAAGGCGCTGGAGCTGGCCCAGGCCTTCGTGGCCGCCGCGGCCGGGCAGGACATGCAGGCCCTGGCGGCGCTGCTGGCCCGCGACGCGATCATGGTCACCGACGGCGGCGGCAAGCGGAAGGCGGCGCTCAGGGTGATGGTCGGTCGCGACGACATCATCCGGCTGCTGGAGGGCATCGCCTGGCGCACTGGCGGCCTGCCCGGCGTGGAGCGGTTCGAGACGGTGCGGGTCAACGGCCTGCCGGGGCTGGTGCTGCACCTCGCGGACGGGCCGGAGACGCTGGCCTTCGAGCCCGGCGAGGACGGGCTGATCGCGGCGATCTATGCGGTGCGCAACCCGGAGAAGCTGGCGCACCTGGCGGCGGACGCGAGTGACGGAAGCTGACACGTCTTCGCGTACGCGCACGCACGTAAGGGGCGCAGGAGGTGGATCGACGATGGGAAAGACCGCGTCCGGGCAGGGTGCGGTCGCTCCGGCGGATTGTCCAAGATTTGGTGCATGAATCTGCGCGGCCGGCCCTGCTACAATCCGCGCCGTGCGCTTCGACGAACGCTTCCTCGACGAGATCAAGAGCCGCCTTCGCCCGTCCGACGTGATCGGCAAGACGGTGAAGCTGCGCAAGCAGGGGCGCGAGTACGTGGGCCTCTCGCCCTTCACCAAGGAGAAGACCCCGTCGTTCTACGTCAACGACGACAAGGGCCAGTTCTTCGACTTCTCGTCGGGCAAGACGGGCGACCTGATCACCTTCCTGCAGGAGACCCAGCGGCTGTCGTTCACCGAAGCCGTGGAGGTGCTGGCGGCGGAGGCGGGCGTGCCGCTGCCGGCGGTCGACCCGCGGGCGGTGGAGGTGGAGAAGAAGCGCCAGGGGCTCTCCGACTGGCTGGAGCTGGCGGCGCAGTGGTTCGAGGCGGAGCTGCGCCGGCCGTCGGGCCGGGATGCGCGGGCCTACCTGGAGAAGCGCGGCCTGCCGGAGACGGAGTGGGCGAGGTTCCGGCTGGGCTTCTCCCCGCCGGGACGGACGGCGCTGAAGGACTACCTGGTCACCAAGGGCGCGCGGCCGGCGGAGCTGGTGGAGGCGGGCCTGCTGATCGCGCCGGAGGAGGGGGGCAGCCCCTACGACCGGTTCCGCGACCGGATCATCTTCCCGATCGCCGACCAGCGGGGCCGGGTGGTCTCGTTCGGCGGCCGGGCGATGGATCCGCAGGCCCGCGCCAAGTACCTGAACGGCCCCGAGACCAGCATCTTCCACAAGGGCCACAACCTCTACGGCCTGCACGAGGCCCGGAAGATCCTGGCCGCCGCGCCCGCGGGCGAGCAGCCGCCGCTGGTGGTGGTGGAAGGCTACATGGACGTGATCGCCTGCCTGCGGGCCGGCGTCCCGGCCGTGGCGCCCATGGGCACGGCGCTGGGCGAGGACCAGATGGAGATCCTCTGGCGCCACCATCCCGAGCCGACGCTCTCCTTCGACGGCGACCGGGCCGGGCGGCAGGCCGCGGCGCGGACCATGGATCGCGCGCTGCCGCTGCTGAAGCCGGGCAAGAGCTTCAAGTTCGCCATCGTCGAGGGCGGCAAGGACCCCGACGAGGTGCTGCGCGAGCAGGGCCCGGTGGCGCTGAAGCAGCAGCTCTCCGAGACCACGGCCTTCGCCGACGCCCTGTTCATCCGCGAGCGCGACCTGGAGCCGCTGGACACGCCCGAGCGCCGGGCCGGCTTCAAGGCCAGGCTGCGGCAGGCGGCGAACGCCATCGCCGACAAGGACCTGCAGCAGGCCTACCGCGACGCCCTGCTCGAGAAATACGACGCCCTGTTCGCCGCCGCCCGCGCCGAGCGGCCGCGGGACCAGCGCCCGGGGGAGGGGCGGCGGGGGCCGTGGAACGGCCAGAAGGGCGGCAAGCCGTGGATCGAGCCCTCCACGCCGCAGGGCAAGGCTGCGGCGAAACGCCTCGCCCATGCCCTCGAACCGGTGGTCGCCGCGTTGGCTCAGTATGCGGTGCAGGATCCGGCCGTTCTGGACGACCATCTGGAGGAAGCCTTCACCGCCGGCGGGTTCGGAAATCCGGAGCTGGCGAAATTGACGAAGGAAATCATTCGGCTCCGTCTGGAAGCGGAGCACCTTGACACGGGCGCCCTACAACGCCATCTGGCCTCGTGCGGATTTAGCGCGCTGTTGACAGACATCGATCGGGCCGCTGCGACTTCGGGCGCGCCCATACTCAAAGATGATGTCTCCCTCGATGCGCGGAGATCCCAGTGGTCGCGTGGCTTCGCCGCCCTGGCACGGGTGGCGGCGCTCGATGACGCCATCGGAGCTGCGAAGGGAAACCTCCGCGGTCGTTCCGACATGGCGGCATTGGAGCGTCTCAAGGGCGAGCGTGACGCACTGAAGCGCGCGATCAGAACGGGAACGATTTGGACGGAAGACGGGTCGTAGAGTCGCACGCGGCTTAACGAACCGACCGCCGCCACCATTTTTTCGTCGGCCCGGGCCTTGCAGGAGGCGCGGCAGCCGATTTCGGAGATTTCGATGAGCACCAATACGGCCGAAGCGGAAACGCCCGAAACGACCGGCGGCGATGGCCCGCTGCTCGACCTGACGGACGCCGCGGTCAAGAAGTTCATCAAGCAGGCCAAGGCCCGCGGCTACGTCACCATGGACGAGCTGAACAAGGTGCTGCCGTCCGAGGAAGTCACCTCGGAGGCCATCGAGGACACGCTGGCCATGCTGTCCGAGATGGGCGTCAACGTGGTCGAGGCGGAAGAGGACGCCGAGGGCGGCGAAGTCGCCGTCCGCGAAGAGTCCGCCGTGGTCGAGACGACCAAGGAGCCGGCCTACGACCGCACGGACGACCCGGTGCGGATGTATCTGCGCGAGATGGGCTCGGTGGAGCTGCTCTCCCGCGAGGGCGAGATCGCCATCGCCAAGCGCATCGAGGCCGGCCGCGACACCATGATCCGCGGGCTGTGCGAGTCCGCCCTGACCTTCGAGGCCATCATGGTGTGGCGCGAGGAGCTGGGCTCGGGCCGCATCCTGCTGCGCGAGGTGATCGACCTCGAACAGACCTACGGCGGCCAGAACCAGGGCGCCGACGCCCTGCCGGTGGAAGCCACCGCCGAGGCCGAGGAAGAGAAGGAAGAGGCCGAGGCCGCGGAAGGCGCCGCCGAGGGCGAGGGCGACGACGACTTCGACGACGGCGCGGGCCCGACCATCAGCGCGATGGAAGCCGAGCTGCGCGACGGCGTCATGGCCACCCTCGACGCCATCGCCGCCGAGTTCGAGAGCTTCCGCCTGCTGCAGGAGAAGCTTGTCGCCCAGAAGCTGAAGGGCCAGGACCTCTCCGACGCCGACCGCAAGACCTATCAGGCGGCGACCTCGACCATCGTCCAGCACCTCAAGACGCTGAAGCTGAACAACAACCGCATCGAGGCGCTCGTCGAGCAGCTCTATGCGATCAACAAGCGCCTGATGGGGCTGGAAGGCCGCCTGCTGCGCCTGGCCGACAGCTACGGCATCAGCCGCGCCGAGTTCCTGAAGGCCTACTTCGGCCAGGAGATGCGCCCGGACTGGGGCGACCAGGTGAAGGCGCTGGGCGTCCGCTGGACCAAGTTCGCCGAGAACGACGCCAGCCAGATCGGCGAGATCCGCCAGGAGATCGCCGCGCTGGCCATGGAAACCGGCGTGCCGATCGACGACTACCGCCGCATCGTCCAGACCGTGCAGAAGGGCGAGCGCGAGGCCCGTCAGGCGAAGAAGGAAATGGTCGAGGCCAACCTGCGCCTCGTGATCTCCATCGCCAAGAAGTACACCAACCGCGGCCTGCAGTTCCTGGACCTGATCCAGGAGGGCAACATCGGCCTGATGAAGGCGGTGGACAAGTTCGAGTACCGCCGCGGCTACAAGTTCTCGACCTACGCCACCTGGTGGATCCGGCAGGCGATCACCCGCTCGATCGCCGACCAGGCGCGGACCATCCGCATCCCGGTGCACATGATCGAGACGATCAACAAGATCGTCCGCACCTCGCGTCAGATGCTGCACGAGATCGGCCGCGAGCCGACCCCGGAGGAACTGGCCGAGAAGCTGGCCATGCCGCTGGAGAAGGTGCGCAAGGTCCTGAAGATCGCCAAGGAGCCGATCTCCCTCGAGACGCCGATCGGCGACGAGGAAGACAGCCACCTGGGCGACTTCATCGAGGACAAGAACGCCGTCCTGCCGATCGACGCGGCCATCCAGTCGAACCTGCGCGAGACCACCACCCGCGTCCTGGCGTCGCTGACGCCGCGCGAGGAGCGGGTGCTGCGCATGCGCTTCGGCATCGGCATGAACACCGACCACACCCTCGAAGAGGTCGGCCAGCAGTTCAGCGTGACCCGCGAGCGGATCCGCCAGATCGAGGCCAAGGCGCTGCGCAAGCTGAAGCACCCGTCGCGGTCCAGGAAGCTGCGCTCGTTCCTCGACAGTTGACGTGGCTCGCCGTCGGACGGAGCCTCTCGAGCCATGGCCGACGGCGAACTGACCCTGCGACTCGACGACGAGACGGCCCGCCGCCTGCGGGAGGCGGCGGAGGCCGCGGGCGTGGCCGTGGAGGCCTATGCGGCGGACGCGATCGCGCGGGCGCTGACCGACCCGGACGAGGACGTCGCCGAGGACCTGCGCCGCTACGCCGAATACCGCCGCACGGGCCAGAGCCTCTCGGTGGAGGAGGCGGTGAAGGTCTTCGACGATGAGCTGGAAAGGCGCTCGGCGGGCGGCGCTTGAGCTACCGGGTCCTGCTGTCGATCGAGGCCAGCGACGATCTCCGTCGGCTGGTGGTCCATCTCCACGAGGTCAGCCCGCAGGCGGCGCGACGCGCGCGTGCGACCCTGCTGCAGGCGCTGGAGTCCCTGACCTCGATGCCCGAGCGCGCCCGTCCGATCGTAGCGGGGGTTCGCGAGCTGCCGGTGAAGTTCGGCCACTATGGCTATGCCCTACGCTACGTCGTGGAGGAGCAGGTTGTCTTCGTCACGCGCATCCGGCACGTGCGGGAGCAGCCCTGAGCTGGCGAAGGCCGCCGCCGCTCGTCTAGAAGCGCGCAACATTCCTTGGAGTCGTGATGCGTCACCTGAAGCTGATCCCCGTCGCGGCGGCCCTGTTCGCGATCTCTGCGCCGGCCGTCGCCCAGCCCGCGCCGCCGCTGTCGGACGCCGCGCGGCGGGTGCAGGCGCACATGGAGTTTCTGGCCAGCGACCTGCTGGAGGGGCGCGAGGCCGGCTCGCGCGGCTACGACATCGCCGCCGACTATGTGGCGGCGCAGTTCAAGCAGCTCGGCCTGACGCCGGCGGGCGACGCCGGCTCCTACTTCCAGCGCGTGCCGATGATCGCCTACCGGCCGGTGGACGAGGGCAGCCTGGTCCTGAAGCGGGGCGGGGCGGCGACGCCGCTGGTGTTCGGCGACGACTATGTGATCGGCCGCAATCCGCTGGCCGCCGAGACGAAGCTTTCGGCCCCCATGGTCTTCGTGGGCTACGGCGTAGTGGCGCCCGAGCACGGCCGCGACGACTACGCGGGCCTGGACGTGCGCGGCAAGATCGTGGTGGCGCTGGACGGCGCGCCGAAGGGTATCCAGACCGAGGAGCGGGCCCACTACCGCAGCGGCCGGGTGAAGCGCGAGGAGGCCGCCAAGCGCGGCGCAGCGGGCTTCCTGACCATCAACACGCCGGAGGGCGAGAAGCTGCGTCCCTTCGCCCAGGGCGCCAAGCGCTGGCGGAGCTGGAGCATGACCTGGGCGGACAAGGGCGGCCAGCCGTACATCGTGGCGCCCGAGGTCCTGTCGCTGGGCGAGCTCAGCGTGGCCGGCGCGGCCAAGCTGTTCGCCGGGGCCCCGTCGACCCTGGAGCAGATCTACGCGGCGGCCGAGACGCCGGCGGCGGACGTCCCGCGCTTCGCCCTGCCGGCCGTGCTGGAAGCCAGCTACCGCACCGAGACCAAGACGGTGGAGAGCCGCAACGTCGCCGCCATGCTGGAGGGCTCCGACCCCAAGCTGAAGGGCGAGGTGGTGGTGCTGTCCGCGCACCTGGACCACGTGGGCGTGGCCAACGGGACCGAGGGCGACCGGATCCACAACGGGGCGCTCGACAACGCCGGCGGCGTGGCCACCACGCTGGAGGTGGCGCGCATGGCCGTGGAGGCGAAGAAGCGGCCGAAGCGCTCCATGCTGTTCCTGATGGTGACGGCCGAGGAGAAGGGCCTGGTCGGCGCGGAATACTTCGCCCGCAACCCGACCGTGCCGCTCGCCGCCCTGGTCGCCAACGTGAACCTCGACATGCCGATCCTGACCTACGACTTCACCGACGTCGTGGCGTTCGGCGCCGAGCGCTCGGCGATCGGGCCGGCGGTGCGGCGGGCGGCGGGGCGGATGGGCGTGGCGCTGTCCGGCGACCCGATGCCGGACGAGGGCCTGTTCACCCGCTCGGACCACTACCGGTTCGTCGAGGTGGGCGTGCCCTCGGTGTTCCTGATGACCGGCTTCGGCAACGGCGGCGAGGCGAAGTTCCGCGGCTTCCTGAAGGACTGCTACCACAAGGCCTGCGACGACCTCTCCCAGCCGATCGACTATGCGGCCGGGGCCAAGTTCGCCCGGATCAACTACGAGATCACCCGCGAGCTCACCGACGCGCGCACGCGGCCGACCTGGAACAGCGGCGACTTCTTCGGCGGCCGGTTCGCCAATCCGACGGGGACGCGGGCCGCCGCGCCCTAGACCGAGCGACGTCCGCGCTCCCCAGCGGCTCGCGCCCCTTCCTCCTCGATGGAGGAAGGGTAGGGATGGTGGTGGATGCAGGTCGGTGGGGTGAGGCGCTCCGTTGGGCGCCGGCGTCAAAGCACGCCATCGCGTCATCTCAGCGGCCACACCACCACCCAACCCTCCTCCATCGAGGAGGAGGGCTTTTTCGGGCGAGGGCCGGCGGCGGGCGTCTTTAGGAATGTGATCGAGCCCTGGAGCTAGTGGGCCCAGCCGCGGGCCATCTGGAACAGGGTCAGGCCGATCTCGGCGACGATCAGGATCACGATGGCGGCCTCCAGGTGGAGGGACCGCTCGGTGTCGATCAGGTCGGTCATCAGGCGCGCCGTCTGGCCGATCAGGCCGAGCTTGCGGTTGAGGATCTCGGCGCGCTCGTCGAGCTCGTACTCGGTCTCCAGCCGCGCGTAGAGCCGCTCCAGGTCCGGCCGGTCCCAGAGGAGGTCCGGCTTCTCGCCCACCGCGACCCGGGTGCTGACCCGGTGCTCCACCAGGAGCGCCTGGCCGATCAGGCGGATCACGGCGCGGCGGCCACCGTGCCGGCGGCCCCGCTGGGCGAGGTCGCGGGCCCAGGGCTCGATGCTGTCCAGCACCTCGGCCACCTGGCGCTCGTGGTGGGCGAGGACGGCGCTCTTGGCCAGCGCGAAGGCGACCACCAGCAGGCGGTCGGACGAGCGGTCGGCGATGCGCACCAGGCCCTCGGCGTCGATGCGTTCCTCCGCGCCCTGGGCCGGGGCGAGCCGGGCGGTCTCCTCCTCCCGCGGGCCGAAGGGGGCGATGACCCGCGGGGCGATGCTGCGCAGCACCTCGTCCTCGGCCAGAGGATCGAGGCCGATCAGCACCACCACGCCGTAGCGGAACACCACGGCCATGCCGTCGTCGCCGACGCGGAAGGCGAGCGGCGCGGTGGCGAGCGCGTCGCGGCGCTCCAGCCCGGCGGTGTCGATGCGCTCGCCCAGCAGGACGGCGCGGGCGGTCAGCGGGCGCTGCAGGGGCTCGGCGTCGGGCAGGTCGGCCATGGGGCAAGGGGAGCACAGCCGACGGCGGGCGGCTAGCCGGAGGCGCCGCGGGTCAAGCGATTGGCGCGTCGGATCATGGCCCCGGCGGCTGGCGGGCGCGAGGCTGCGGGCGTGCCCTGCCTAGCGCCAGCCGTAGTTGAAGCTGACCGAGATGCGCTCGGTCCTGGCCCGGTTCGCGGGCACCTCGTGGCGCAGCCAGCTCTCCCACAGGAACACCGTCCCGGGCTGAGGCGCGAGGTAGACGAAGCTCCGCTGGGCCTCGGGGGCGTCGGGCAGGCGCGGCGGGGCGGCCATCATCATCGGCAGGCGCGGGTCCTCCAGCTTCAGCGCGCTGGCGCCGGGCGGGGTGCGCACATAGACGGTGCCGGAGATGACGCTGTGCGGGTGGATGTGGCCGGTGTGGCCGGCGCCGGGCTTGAGGATGTTGACCCACAGGCTGTCGAGCCGCAGGCGCCCGGCGCCCAGGTCGTAGGCGAGGTCCTGCGCGAAGGCGGCCACGTGGCGGTCGAGCTTCCTCTTCAGGTCGCCGAAGACGCTGGCCCTCCGGGGCAGGTCGTCGAGGGAGGCGTAGGAGGTGTAGCCGCCATAGGCGTGCTCGCGACACCAGCGCCGGCCGGCCTCGTCCTCGTCCGCCAGCATGCGGCAGGCGGCCTCCAATTCGGCATTGAAATTTTCGAACATTCGGTCTGTGGTAAGCGAGGCTTCGTAGACCGGAGTCGGGAAGAGGAGACGCAGGGTCATGCGGCGGCGCTAGTCGCCCGGGGCCCGAATGTCAAAGGCCGCGCGCTGGCGCGGTCGCCGAAGCTTGGTTAGAGTCATTTCAAAATACGGTCCCGCGAGAGCAATGCCGGGGCCTGGGGGAGCGGAACAGATGATCAGGACTGTGGCGGCGCTGGCCTTGGCGAGCGTGGTGGTGGCTGGCCAGGCGGAAGCGCAGACGCGGCGTCCGGCCCCGGCGGCGGCGGCCTACAAGGCGCCGCGCGGACCCGACCGCGTCCATCCCGACCTGAACGGCGTGTGGCAGGTGATGAACACCGCCGGCTGGGACGTCGAGCCCCATGCGGCGCGCGCGGCCCTGCAGTTCCGCCCCGGTCCGGTGACGCCGGTGCCGGCCAAGGAGGTGGTGGCGCTGGGCGCGGTGGGCGCGGTGCCGGCCGGCCTCGGCGTCGTCGAGGGCGGCGAGATTCCCTACACGCCGGAAGCGAAGAAGATCCGCGACGAGAACCGCGCCGACTACCTGAAGCGCGACCCGGAGGTGAAGTGCTACCTGCCGGGCGTCCCGCGCGCCAACTACATGCACCTGCCGTTCCAGATCTTCCAGTCCGACAAGTCGATGCTGATCGCCTACGAATACGCGGGGGCGGTGCGCAACATCCTGTTCGACGACCCGGGCCCGCCGCCGGTGGACAGCTGGATGGGCCAGTCGGTGGCCAAGTGGGAGGGCGACACCCTGGTCGTCACCGTCACCGGCCAGATGGACCGCACCTGGTTCGACCGGGCCGGCAACCACCACTCGGCCGAGATGGTCGTCGTGGAGCGCTGGACGCCGACCAGCCCGACCACGATGCGCTACGAGGCGACGATCACCGATCCGTCGACCTTCACCCGGCCGTGGAAGATGAGCATGAACCTCTACAAGCGGGTCGGCGAGGACGCCCGGCTGCAGCAGTTCAAGTGCGTCGAGTTCGTCGAGGAGCTGATGTACGGCCACCTGCGGAAAGAGCCGCTGAAGTGATAGGATCGGCCCGGGATCAGACCCCTGGGCCTGCTTGAGCATTTGAAGTCATCATCCGGCGCTGGAGGCGCACCATGAATTTCCGTCGCTTTATTCTTCCCACCCTGATCGCCGGCGCCGTGGCCGGCGCGGGGATCGTCGGCGTCCAGCAGGCCCAGGCGCACCACGCCTTCGCCGCGGAGTTCGACGGCAAGGCCCCCGTGCTGCTGCGCGGCAAGGTGACGAAGGTGGAGTGGATCAACCCGCACGCCTGGGTCCACCTGGCCGACGCGGGCACCGGCAAGCAGTGGATGGTCGAGGGCGGCACGCCCAACACCCTGCTGCGCTCGGGCATCGACCGCAATTCGCTGAAGCCCGGCACCGAGATCGTGGTCCGCGGCTACCAGTCGAAGGACAAGGCCTGCACGCCGGTCTGCAAGGCCAACGGCCGCGACGTGACCTTCCCGGACGGCCGCAAGCTGTTCATGGGCTCCTCGGGCACCGGCGCGCCGAAGGACGGCTCGGACCCGAACGACAAGCGCTAGGCCCCGCCTGGACGAGACACGAGGCCCCGGAGTTCGCTCCGGGGCCTTTTTCGTGGGCTACTTCTTCGCCGGCTCGGCCGTGGGCTCGATGACGAACTTGGCGTGGCAGGCGACGCAGGTCTGGTAGAGGGCCGCGCCGGTCTCGAAGGCGGCGGCCTTGTCCATCCGCATGGCCGCGTCCTTGGCGGCCAGCGCCTTGACGGTCATGTCGCGGGCGTAGGCGTTCCACTCGGCCACGGGCTCGCGCGGACGGCCGGGCAGCATCAGGAGGTTGCCGGCCTCGGCGACGGTGGCCGCGCCGTCCTCCACCACCTTCCAGCCCTCCGGCGTGGTGGGCGACAGGTCGCGCTCGCCCTGCTCGGTGACCTCCGTGCCGGAGCCGCGCCAGAAAGCGAAGGCGGCCGGGTCGATCACGTGGATCATCAGCTCGGCCATGTCGGTCTGGGTGTTGTAGGCCGGCGCCTCCTCCTTCTTGGAGCAGGCGGCGAGGGCCAGCGCGCAGGCGGCGAGCGGCAGCAGTTGGCGCATGAGATCGGTTCCCCCCGAATACGGGCGCGTGGGCCGCGCTCCTGCGGGGATTTTGCGCCGGCCGGGGCCTGCGGTCCAGCCTAGCGGCGGTCGGAACGTACCTGAATTTCGAGAAGCGAACGCCACATCTCGTCGGCGAACTTCACCACCTGCACATTGGCGGTGAAGGCGTGCTTCGCCTCCACCATCTCCACGGTCTCGCGGACCATGTCGACGGAGGGGTCGGCACCCAGCCGCGCCACCCTGTGGGCCGAGGCGGCGAAGCGGTTCCCGGCGGTCAGCAGGCCCATGCGGGCGGTGGCGAGCACGTCCATGGCCGGCAGCATGGCCCCGACGCGGTTAAGGCATCGCGTGGAGAGATGGTGAACGCCGCCGGCCTGCATCCTGCGTTATGCTGGCGACCAGCAAGGAGGCTCTCATGAGACCCTGGATCATCGGCCTAGCGGCCGCGCTCGCCTGCGGCGCCGCCCAGGCCCAGCCGGCGGGACAGACCCCGCCGCGCACCACCATCCTGTGCCTGGAGCCCAGCGGGCGCAGCGTCCCGCCGATCTGCCACGTGCCGGGCAGCCGGCTCGATCCCTCCGAGTTCATCTGCCAGTGCTTCGGCGGCGGGATGCGCACCGTCACGCCGATCTGTCCGCAGGGCGTCGACCCGCCGCCCGAGAGCGCCGCGCTCGAGCGGGCGCGCCGGGACGCGGTGAAGAGCGGCAGCCTGGTGGGCGCGAGCTTCCAGGGCAGGCCGATCTGCGTCGCCTCGCGCAGTCCGCTGCGCCGCTAGGCGCGGCCTATTTCGCGAGTGCGCCGTAGACCAGCTGCTGGAACATCGGCAGGGCCATTCGGCCGGTGGGCCGGTCCTGGTTGGCCATCTGGGTGACGGCCTCGGGCCCGAGCGGCATGGAGTCCTGGATCAGGTAGATGGCGACGAGCTCGTTGGCGGGGTCGGCCTGCCACCAGGTGCCGAAGGCGCCGGGCCAGCCGAAGGAGCCCGCCGCGCCGGCGCCGAAGAAGCCGAGGTTGGCCGGGTCGAGGATCATCGAGACGCCGAGGCCGAAACCCTGCGCCGTCCAGAACGGCATGCCGAGGAACGGGATCTGCCGCTGGGCCTCGGTGAGCCGGTTCTGCGTCATCAGCTCGACGGTCTCGGGCTTCAGGAGGCGCACCCCGTCCACCTCGCCCCGGCCCAGCAGCATGCGGGCGAACTTCAGGTAGTCGTCTGCCTTGGAGATCAGGCCGCCGCCGCCGGCCTCGAAGGCCTCGGGCGTGTCGGAATGCGGGAAGGAGACGTCCTTCAGCCCGCCCGGATCGAGCCGGTAGAGGCGGGCCAGCCGGTCGCGCTTCTCCGGCGCCAGCCAGAAGCTGGTCTCCGTCATGCCGAGCGGGCCGAAGATACGCTCCTGCAGGACCTGGCCCAGCGGCTTGCCCTCGATGCGGGCCACCAGGAAGCCCAGAACCTCGGTGGCGTGGCTGTAGTGGAAGCGCTCGCCGGGCGGGTAGGAGAGGGGGAGCGAGCCCAGGGCGGCCAGCCAGCCGTCGGGCGTCAGCGGCGTGCCGAGCGGCGGTCCGAGGCGTTCCTCGTGGGCGTGGGCGATCGGCCCCTGGGAGGTGAAGGCGTAGGCCAGGCCCGCGCGGTGGGTGAACAGGTCTTCGACGGTGATGTCGCGCGGCGCGGGGTAGGTGTCCTCCACCGGGCCGGTGGCGTCCTTCAGCACCTGCATGTCCGAGAACTCGGGCATCCACTTGGTGATCGGGTCCTCGAGGCGGAGCTTGCCCTCCTCGATGAGCATGAGGGCCGCGACCGAGGTCACCGGCTTGGTCATGGAGGCGATGCGGAAGAGGGTGTCGCGCTCCATCGGCTTGCCGCCGGCGATGTCGCGCTGGCCCACCGTGTTGACCTGGGCGACCTCGCCCTTGCGCCACAGCAGGGTGACCGCGCCCGAGAGCGAGCCCTGGTCCACGAACCCCTGCAGGGCGGCGGGGATCTGCGCCAGTCCTTCCGGCTTGAATCCGCCCGGAGCCTCGTCGCCGTACATCCGCATCCTCCCTGATCGCTGTTCAGGCGAACATGCGCAGGGGTGACGCGGGGGCGTCAAGCGCCGCCGGGGCGCCTGTCGCGCCCCTACTGCTGGGTCGGCGCCTCGTAGGTGGCCATCATCTCGCCCTTGGCGATGGTCCGGCCCTTCAGCGCGTTGAGCAGCTCGTTCAGCGGGGTGTCGGGACCCATCTCGATGAGGTCGTTGAGGGCGAAGACCTGGAAGTAGTAGCGGTGCACGCCGTGGCCGAGCGGCGGGCGCGGTCCGAACCAGCCGTAGCCGCCCATGTCGTTGCGGCCCTGGATGGTGCCCTGGGGCGTGATCAGCCGCGGGTCGTTGCCCATGCCCTCGGGCACGCCGTTCAGCTCGCCCTGGATGTTCCAGGCCATCCAGTGGACGAACGGCAGCTCGCGCGGGGCGTCCGGGTCCTCCACCACGATCGCCCAGGCCTTCACGTCCGGCACGTGGGTCCACCGCAGGGGCGGGGAGATGTTGTCGTGGTAGGCGCTGTAGCGGTCGCCCAGGCTGCCGTCCGGCTGCTGGGCGGTGGAGGTGACGACGATCCCGGTGTCGAGGATCGGGTCGACCCGCATGATGGTGAGGGATTCACCGGAGTGCTCCGGATGGTGTTCGCTCATGGCCGATCTCCCTGCCGTTCCCGACCAGAACCGGCGTGGGCCCCTCCAGGTTGCCGGCGACGGGCGGGTCCCCCGTGCTGCGGCGCAGCGGGCGCGGGCGGCGGCGAACGCGTCGCAGGCGCAACGGCGGGGCTGCGGTTCGGGCGCAACGCCTTGTGAGCGCAGGGATAGCGTTATCAGGCGAGGATTTCGCTTCCGCAGCGTCAGTGCTGCTGCGTCGCGGCATTGAACCTTCGCCCCAGCATGCGTATATGCGCGGCGTCGGGGGAAGGCTGGGCGTCGCCGCAGCCCCGTCCCGGCAGCCAGAAGAGGACGCTTCGCGCCCATGCTGCTCACCCTGATGAAGGCCAAGCTGCACCGCGCCACGGTGACCCAGGCCGACCTGGACTACGAGGGCTCCATCGCCATCGACCGGGACCTGCTGGACGCCTCCGGCATCCTGCCGCACGAGCAGGTGGACGTGCTGAACATCACCACCGGCGCCCGGTTCACCACCTACGCCATCGAGGCCCCCCGCGGGTCGCGGGTGATCGGCGTGAACGGCGCGGCCGCGCGCCTGGTCCAGAAAGGCGACAAGGTCATCGTCGTGACCTATGGCATGCTGCCGGCCGAGGAGGCCCGCAACTATGCCCCAACTGTCGTGTTGCTGGACGATGGCAACGAGATCAAGAAGGCCGCCTGAGGCCGTCTCCGTCCCGGCCCGGGCCGCCGCCCTGGCGGCCCTCCTGCTCACCGCCGCCTGCGCGCCGGGCGCCCCCGAGGGGACCGACAAGGCCTCGCTGGACGAGGCCGTCTCCCGCGCCGTGGGCGATCCCAACACCTGCGTGATGATCGCCCAGCGCGACGGCGGCAAGCTGGTCTACCGCTACAACACCGCCACCACCTGCGCCCGCACCCTGCCGGCCTGCGACGGCCCGGGGACGCGCACGCTGAAGGACCTGCTGGAGCAGACCGTGGCGGACGGCCAGGCGCGCAACCTCTCCTGCAACACCGCCGCCGACGGCTCGCGCGGGGTCAGCTGGTCGGCGGGACCGATCCCCGGCCGGCCGCTGGTCTACGCCGCGGTCATGGAGGGCAACCGGGTGTTCCCCGGCCTGATGATGACCGACCGGCTCTCGCGCGCCTGGACGAAAGCCGGCCTGTCGCCTGAGACGCCCTAGCGGCCCAGTTCGTAGAGGCCGGTGACGTCCACCCGCACCTTCAGCTCGCCGGCCGAGACGGAGGTGTCGGCCGATTCCTTGCGGAACGAGGCCATGGCGGCGATCGGCATGGGCGGCGGGACCGGGTAGGAGCCCCCGCCTTCCGACAGGGTGACCAGCCGCACGACCCGATGGCCGGTGGCGCGCGCATAGAGATCGGCCTTGGCGGCCAGGGCGCGCACGGCCTTCTCGCGCGCGGCGTTCTCGGCGGCGGTGGGGTCGTCCAGGCCGAAGCTGATGCCGTGCACCTGGTTGGCGCCGGCGTTCACGGTGGCGTCCACCGCCTGGCCCAGCCGCTTCAGGTCGTGGACGGTGACGGTCACCTGGTTGGAGGCCTGGTAGCCGATCAGCTTCGGCGGCAGGTTCTCCACGTACTGGTAGCGCGGCGAGAGGTTGAGGTTCGAGGTCTGGATGTCGCGCTCGGCGATGCCGCCGCGCTTGAGGGCCGCCAGCACGGCGTTCATCCGCGTGGCGTTGGCCTGCATGGCCGCCTGGGCGGTGTCGCCCTCGGTCATGACGCCGAGGCTGATGGTGGCCATGTCGGGGACGACCTCGGTCTCGCCGTAGGCGGCGAGGTTGAGGGTGGTGGCGCGGAACATGCTCTCGGCGGCGGGGGGCGCGGCCTGGGCGAGCGCCGCGGGCGCGGCGGCCGTGGCGAAGAGGGTGGCGAGCGCCGCGGCGCGGATCAGGGTCTTCATCGAAGTCTCCGGCAATGGGACAGGCCCCAGGGTCGCAAGCTCAAGCTGAACGCAGCCTTTAAGCCCCGTGCAGCCCATGGTAACCGCCGGGACACTGCGCTGCAGGGGCCTGTAGCTCAATGGTTAGAGCCGACCGCTCATAACGGTCTGGTTGCAGGTTCGAGTCCTGCCGGGCCCACCATCGCATGTTTCCAAAAGCACCCCGAAAAAACGCATCCTATTCAGTGCGATAATCTGCGACGTTTTTCGAAGCCGGCGGCCAAGCCGCGGAAATATACGGACGGCGACGGGCTCTATCTGCACGTCATGCCTTCCGGCGCGAAGCTCTGGCGCTTCGCCTGCGCGCGGGAGTCCGCCGCCCGCGGTCCTGGCCCTCGGCTGGTCCGCTATCTGGAGACCGCACCGGCGCCTGGATGCCATCGCGGCCCGAGCACAGACACTAAGTCTACGTTCGGGGGCGCCGTCGAGGTTCACCGCTTGGGGGCCTACGAGACGATGGAGTGGGCCAGGCGCCCGGAGGGCTCAGGCGGCCCCTTGATGATAGTGACCCACCTGGGCCGTGGCGCGCCGGTATGAGCAGAACAGGGGCTAACCCGGTCAGTCGCGCTCGAGTTCCTGGCGCAGTGCGACGGCGTCGATGGAGCCAGTGACGATATCCTCTACAGGGCGGCAGCTGTCTCGATTGACACGCCGAACTCCTGGAGGCGCGCCACGGCAGCTTCTGCGTCAATGGCCGCCTCCGCATAGGACAAACCAGGTCTCGGAGGCGGCCGGCCATCGAGCCCGAGCAGGCGTTCCGAACCTAACACGATGCCCAGCGCCGTGAGGTGGGCCTGACCCTTCGGGTCGCTCATGACTGTGCGGGAGGCGTGCTCCTCTCCCGAGCCGAGCGAGCCCCGGAGGTCGATGTAGATCTCGTGTGATGCGGCGGCTCCGGCGAGCGTCCCGCGAGACTCGCCCGTCCCAAGATCAAATCTGACGTTCCGCGCGCCGGTTGCACCGGCGAGCCCCGGAACATCCAGAACAGTCATGGGCCTGGCGCCAAAGGATGGTCCATCTGGTGCACGTCCCACCATGCGGGCTTCCGCCTTGGGATCGACCCTGAGCCATTCGCCGTCGCGCCGGATGAGCGCGCCGTTGTCGAAAAAGCCCGTGGCGTCTTCCTTGGTCATTGGCCCCGATGGATCAGCGTAGTCGTACAGGGCGCCCAACTCGATGCTGTCCACGCGGGCGAACGAGTTGGCGGCCCAAATCGCGACTAGGGACATCACGCCGGCCTGCCAATGTCCCTGTGCCAGCGCCGGGCGGCCCGCCCGTTCGGCCACGACGGCAAGCGCGCTCGCCGTGTCGGCGTAACGGACGACGCTCGTGTAAGCGGCGCCGCGCTGCACTGCCGCCATGGCCAGCTTGTCACCGGGATCCTGGAGCGACGCGATCAGGAGGTCGATGGAGCCCTCCGCGGCGATTGCGGCGTCTGGGTCGCGCACGTCCAGGCGAATGGGCTTGGCGTCGACTTCGGCGGCGAGGGCGGCGCCTGCGTCCGGGTTTCGCCCGGCCAGGAGGAGTTCGACATCGGGGTGCGCCGACTTGAGCTCGCGGGCGATCCAGGAGCCTACGACGCCATAACCGCCGGCGATGAGGATGCGGGGCATTCCATGTCCTTGATGAGGCCGCCCGTCGCTAAGGTCAGGCTTGCCCTGTCCGTCAGCGGGCGCGTCGGTCCTGATCGGCAAGGTCGGATTTATCCCAGAAAAATATCGAGTACACGACATTCGGCAGCTGTCCACAGGAGAGACCGCCTAGGGGGTCGGTCGTACCTACCGCCCTTAGCGCTGTGCTGCATCGGGCGCTCAATCCAGTCTGCCCCCTAACGGAATCGGCTTCGCGCGCCTCACTCGCACTGCTTCCGTTTGTGTGGGTTCGCGACGCATTGGGGAGGCGGCGTCGTGCGCATTCCCAACAATTATCGAAGATGCTGCTTGACCGGCGCGTCGCGCCGCGTTGTGATCGCGCGATCGGGGGACGCTGGATCCGCGCCGTGGAAGAGCTGGCATGGCCGCCCCGAGGCGGCCGGAGCCGGCCGCCAGGCGATGCGTGTGCGACCCCTGCGACAGCACGAGGCAGGGAGGCCACGAATGGTGCAGCCGCTACAGGTGAGGAACGGCGGGACGCGAGTCGGGATGCTCGCGACGGCGAGCTGCGCAGCACTTCTTGCTGCGCTGGGGCCCGCCGCAGCCATCGCACAGACGAATGACGAGGCGTCGCCGGGAACAATTGGCGAGGTCGTCGTGACGGCCAGCCGCCGCTCCGAGAGTGTCGAGAAGCTGCCGTTCAACGTCACGGCCATGGGCAGCGAACAGCTGCAGCGCGCGAACGTCACGGATGTCGCGTCGCTGACCCGTCAGGTGCCGAACTTCACGATCCAGGACAGCGGGGCGCGGACGTCGGCCTCTTCGATCCCGATCATCCGCGGCCTCAATGCTTCGGTGGCCTCGGTGGGTGGCGCGCGGTACTTCCAGTCGCCGGTCGGCTTTTACCTCGGCAACGCGCCGATGACCGGCAGTCATCCTCTCTTCGACATCGAACGCGTGGAAGTGCTGCGCGGACCTCAGGGTACGCTCTATGGCGCAGGCGCGCTGAGCGGTACGCTCCGCGTCATCCCCGTCGCTCCCAAGCTGGAGGTCTCCCGGGGCTTTCTCACGGCCGCTGCCACCGAGGTGGCGCATTCGAGCGACTACGGCTACTCGGCTGGCGGCGCGGTCAACGTCCCGATCGGCTCCACGGCCGCGCTGCGGCTGGGCGTCGATTACCGGCGGGACGCCGGCTTTATCGATGTCCATGACGTCTTCGTCCGGCAGAACGACGACTATGTCCGCGGAGCTCCGATCCTGGCCAACCCAGGCGACGTCGCAAACAGCCGTGGCGTCTATTTCGACGACAAGGATTCGAACTACGCCAAGACGACGACCGGCCGCGCCGCGTTCCTGTGGAAGCCCACGGACGCGTTCTCGGCGACGCTCTCCTACAACTATACCTTCGCAGAAGGGGTCGGCGGCAACTTCGACAACAATACGTTCGGCGGGGGCGCATCGCCGATCGATCCCCGTGTCCAGCTGCGCCCGACCGGCGACTTCGAGCGCTCGTCTCCGACGCTGGAACCCTGGAGCCGCCGCTCCGATCTGGCGTCGCTGGACGCCTCTTACGACCTCGGCTTCGCCACGCTCGCGACCACGCTCACCTACGGGAAGACGAAGGGGAAGGTCGCGCAGGACAACACGGTCGTGCTGCTCGGCAGCGTGGTGGGCTACTACTACACCGGAGCGCCGGCCAACCCGCGCGCCGTGATCCCAACCCTGACGCCCGATACGACCACTTCCTACACACAGGAAGTGCGGCTGGTGTCTGCCTCCGGCGGAGCCTTCGACTATGTGGTCGGCGGCTTCATGCAGCAGGAGAAGCGCTACCTGGGCCTCTTCGTCTTCGATCCGGGCGCCGACACGCAGAGTCAGGCCGCCGGAGGCGGCTCGACGCTGCCGCTGGTGGCGGGCGGAACCTATATCCCGCTCAACCCGGACGGGACGTCCTACGCCCAAAACACGCGCCAGAAGTTCCGCGACTACTCGCTCTATGGCGACCTCACCTGGCATGTGAGCGACGCCTGGCAGGTGACGGCCGGGGCCCGCGTCTTCCACCAGACCTTCTCGCAGAAGATCGATGGGCTGAGCTCGTTCTTCTTCTTCGGCTTCGATGCGGCGAACAAGACGGAGAGCGACGACCAGATCTTCAAGCTCAACACCTCGTACCAGCTGGACTCCCGCAACCAGGTGTACGCGACGTGGTCTCAGGGCTTCCGCCGCGGCGGCGCCAACGCGTTCCAGACGGAAGGGCCGCTGCAGGAACCCGACGTGCTGCTGGCGTACGCGCCGGACAAGACGAGCAACTTCGAAGCCGGCGTGAAGGGGCGGATCGGCGGCATCTTCTATGCGGCGGACGCCTTCTACGTCTCTTGGGACAAGCCGCAGATCGACCTCTACACGCCCTATCTGCTGACGCCCGTGGTCATCAACGCGGAGGAAGCGTCATCGAAGGGCTTTGAGGTCGAAGCCTCCGGTCCGATCGGCGACACGGGCTTCTCCTTCTCGCTCGGGCTTGCCTACGCGAAGGCCCGGCTGACGGAGGACTTCAGCCTGCCAGCGGGTGACGGCCTGGGCGGTGAAGTGCCTGGCGCGCTGCATGGCTCCAAGGGCGACCGGCTGCCGGGCGCACCCGACTGGAGCGGCGCCGCCAACATCCGCTACGAGCAGGACCTGGGCGAAGTTGGCCAGCTCACCTACTCGCTGGGGATGGATTTCCGCAGCTCGACGGTCAATCAGCTGTCCAGCTTCAGCGCCAACGCACCCACCCGAAAAACAGACGGCTACGCCCTGTTCAATGGCAGCGTGTCCCTTGAGCACGGCGACTGGCGCGCGGAAATCTTCGGCACGAACCTGGCCAACGAACGCGTAGAGTACTCGTCCAACTTCCGGACGCTGACCTCGTACTCGCTGCTGGGCGACTGGGGGAATATCCTGCCTGTTGCGCGACCGCGTGAGATCGGCGTGCGGGTCACCCGCAGCTGGTGATCTGCGGTGCGGCCGGCGGCGGGACACACCGCCGGCCGGCTGTGCTCTTCAGGTCTCGTCCGGGTCTATCCCCGCGGCTTTGAGGTCCTCGATCAGTGGCGCCAGGTGCTTGGCGTAGTTGCGCCAGCGGCCGTCCGACTTGCGATAGATGGGTTGGCGAACCTGCGCCGCACTGGCCGTCGCCGTGGCGGTGGTGTTCTTCTCCACCTTCACCATGTCAGTGCGCCAGTCGATGCCGACGTGATCGGCGAGCGCCGCACCGAGGCCGGCCGGATCGGCGGTGAACGCCTCGTAGGAAACGGGGGCCACGAGATCGCCCGCGTGGGCCAGCCAGTATGCGTCGAGGGCCTTGTAGGCCGCGTAGTAGCGGGCGAGCTCACGGAGATCGTAGCTGAACGGGTAGCCGTCGCCGAACAGGGTCGAGAACATGGCGAAAAGGTTGTCGGCCGGACGCCGCTGTACGCGCACGATGCGCGCCCCCGGCAGCGCCAGCCGAATGGCGCCGACGTAGAGGTAGTTGAGCGGCAACTTCTCCAGGACCAGGCCATCTCCCACGGTTGGAGGGCCAGCCAGGGCGGCGTAGGCGGCGCCCACCTGCGCATGATCCGCGCGCGCGGCGCGTTCGAAGACATCTGCGCCATTCGGCGCCAGGGCGGACATCAGGGCCTGCAGGAAATTGTCGGTCTCGCCGTTGGATCGGACGCTCGGGTGTCCGGTCAGGACGCGCTCGATGAGAGTGGTCCCTGAGCGGGGCAAGCCGATGATGAAACCGTAGGGTACGGGTGACCTCGGCCTCGCGCTCGACAGTCGAGCTGGGTCGTAGACTGCCTTGATGCGCTCCAGCTTTCGCACGTCGAGCTCGACATCATAGGCGAGGCTTCGCCGACGCAGCGCCGCGCCGTCGGCGAAGTGGCGAAACGCATCATCAAAGGCGCCGATATCGTCCAACTCCTTGCCAAGGGCGTAGTTGAGGAAAATTTGCGCGGAGAGATCATGCCGCGCACGACCAAGGAGCGCCCTCAGTTCATCGAGGTGATTGGCCTCGGTGCTCTGCGTCTTGAGGTGAGACCGCAGAAGTGCGGCCTGGGCGTAGCTGGAATCCAGGCCGAGGCAGCGCGTGCAGGCGGCTTCGGACTCGCCAAGCCGGCCGATGTTCCGAAGGGTGGTGGCGACATTGTACCAGGCTGTCGCATCGCTCGGCGCTTGGTCGACCACAACGGCGTAGAACTGATGGGCGAGGGCGTGCTCGCCCAGGCCGAAGGCGGTGAAGCCGAGGGCCTCGGCGTCGGCGGCAGAGCCCGGGCGAAGTCCAGCGACACGGCGCAGTTCGTCCAGCGCCTGCTGACGACATCCAATCGAGTGCAGGCGGCGGATGACGTCGGCATGCCGCGCCGATGCGTAGCTATCCAGGCGAGCAGCGGCTTGAGCCTCCTGTAGAGCCTTCGCGGCGTCTGTGTGGGTCATGTCGGCCTGCCTAACACGCTTGGCTGGCGCCATCGACGGCGCATCGCCCGACGGACGTCTCTGTTCGTGTCATTTGTCGATCATTTTCTGCAAGAGGTTCGCCTGCGATTGCCGATTGCACATCATTGTACGATTTTTATCGACAAACCGCCGCTGATCGACAACTCTTCGATCACGCCCGCCAAGCGGGCCTGATCGTCCGGGTGAGTAGAAATGAGCGGCAGCGTGTCGAACCTCAACGAGTGGCTCGCGGAGTTCGCAACGGCACTCGAACGTGGCGAGGTGCAGGGCGTTGCTGAGCTCTTCGCTGAGGGCGGTTTCTGGCGCGACTTGGTGGCGTTCACCTGGAACATCCGCACGTTCGAAGGGCGCGCCGAGATCGCGGAGATGATCGCCGCGACGCCGGAAGTGTTCAGATCCTTCAACTGGAACGTCGAGATCCCCGAGCAGGGCGCGGCGCAGGAAGGGTTCATCCGCTTCGAGACGCCGCTTGGCCGCGGCTCCGGTTTCATTCGGCTGGCGGAAGGCAAGTGCTCCACCCTGCTGACGACGTTGCAGGAGCTCCGCGGCTACGAAGAACGCCGTGGGCGACGCCGGCCGGTCGGGTTCAAGCCGCACCCTGATCGTCCGCTCGAAAACTGGAAGGACGCCCGGGAGGCGGAGGTCGAGAGCTTTGCGCGCGGCGCCGAACCCTACGTCCTGATCGTCGGGGGCGGCCAAGGCGGATTGGCGCTGGCGGCCCGGCTGCGGCAGCTGGACGTGCCCCATCTGATCGTCGAGCGGAACGCCCGCCCCGGCGACCAGTGGCGCTCGCGCTACCATTCCCTGAGCCTGCACGACCCTGTCTGGTACGATCACCTGCCGTACCTGCCGTTCCCGGACACCTGGCCTGTCTATTCGCCGAAGGACAAGATCGCGGATTGGCTAGACGCCTACGCCTCGATCATGGAGCTGAATGTCTGGCCGTCGACCAATTGCGTCGCGGCGCAATACGACGAGGGGCGCGCCGCTTGGAGCGTCAACGTGGTGCGCGAAGGCCAGCAGATCACGCTGCGCCCCAGACACCTCGTGCTTGCGGTCGGCAACGCCGGGCGGCCGAACATGCCGAAGTTCCAAGGCGCCGAGACGTTCGCCGGCCCGCTCATCCATTCGAGCCAGCATGCTGGGGGCGAGGGCTATGGCGGCAAGAAGGTCGCCGTGATCGGCTCGAACAATTCCGCACACGACATCTGCGCTGACCTGATCGATCACGGCGCCGACGTGACGATGATCCAGAAGGACTCCACGCACATCATCCGCTCCGAGACGTCGCAAGAGGTCTTCCTCAAGGGAGCCTACTCGGAGGATGCGCTGGCGGCCGGCATCACGACGGAGCGCGCCGATCTTGTCGCCGCCTCCTTGCCGCTGCGCATCGCCCCGATGGTCTTCAAGGCGCTGAATGACGAGGTCGCGCGGCGTGACGCCGAGTTCTACCGGCGGCTCGAGGCCGCCGGATTCATGCATGACTTTGGCGAGGACGGCACCGGCATGCCGCTCAAGTATCTGCGCCGGGCGTCAGGTTACTACATCGATGTCGGCGCCGCCGAGCTCGTGGCCAACGGAACCATCAAGCTGGTCTCCAATGTCTCGGTTGATCGCCTCGAGCCGGGCGGCGTGGTGGTCTCCGACGGCCGGAAGGTGCAGGCCGACGCCATTATATGCGCCACCGGCTTCGGCTCGATGGACCAGGTCGTCGCCGACCTCATCTCCCCGGAGGTCGCGCAGCGCGTCGGCAAGGCGTGGGGCTACGGCTCCGATACGTTCAATGACCCCGGTCCTTGGGAGGGCGAGATCCGGAACATGTGGAAGCCGACAGCCCAACCGGGCCTGTGGTTCCACGGCGGCAATCTATCCCAGTCGCGGTTCTACTCCCTGTTCCTGGCGCTCCAGCTCAAGGCCCGCCACGTCGGCCTTCCTGTCCGTGTCTACCCTGGCCGCAACGACGCCGGCCGCGCGCCGCAGGCGCCTTCGCTTGCCGAAGCGGTCTGATCAATTTCCGAGGCGATGGCAGAGAACTGGATGATGGCTAAACAGCTGCAGCGCGTGGACCTGAGCGAGGGCTTCGAAAGGATACTGGCGGTCATCGAAGAGGACGGCGGCGTGATCGTGGAGAACTTCATCAGCCAGGAGCTGGTGAACACGATCCGCGCCCAGCTCGGCGAGTTCGCGGAAGGCTTCAAGCCCGGGGTGTCGGAAGGCGCCCTGAAAGCGATCTTCGCCGGCCCCGCCACTAAGCGTTTCAGCGGGCTCATCGCCAAGGCTCCCGCCTTCGCGGAAGTCGTGGATCACGACCTGCTCCACGAATGGGCGACGCGGGCGTTCAAGAACGACTACTGGATCAACACCGCCCAGGCGATGATCGTGGGGCCGGGCTCCGCCGCGCAGGCCCTCCACCGCGATTGGGGCAACTGGCCGATCGCTGCGAGCCAGGGGCCGAAGGGACCCGAAGCCACTGTTGCGCTCATGCTCGCGCTGAGCGATTTCACCGCCGAGAACGGCGCCACGCAGGTCGTGCCCGGCAGCCACAGGTGGGATGATTTCGAGCGGGAGGCCGATCCCGCAAGCGTCGTCCAAGCTGTGATGCCGGCCGGATCCGCGATGCTCTACAGCGGGAAGACGATCCACGCCGCTGGCGCCAACGTGACGGCCGACCAGTGGCGCTTCGGCATCCATCTCAGCTTCTGCCTCGGCCAGTTGACGCCCGAGGAAGCTCTTCCGCTGACGGTTCCCTGGTCGGTGGCGCAGCATTGTTCCGAGCGCGTGATAGCAATGCTCGGCTACTATTCCATCCGCACCTTCGACGGCGGTTGGCCGATTCTTTGGACCAAGGATTACCGCGAGCTGCGGGACCAGCTCGATCCGCCTCCAAAGACGCGGTTCGTGACGGCGGGCGCGGGCCTGAAGTACCGGACCGAGACCGAAGCGGTCGCCGGCGAGTAGGCGCGTGAACGTTGTTGTCTACGCTTCGGAGGGTCACATCCCCCAGCCGGAACCCGGCGCGTCGGGTCTCCATGAGCACATGGGGGCCAGCACTGGCGCCAGGCTGGCAGCGGGTCTCGTCACCTTCCGCGACGGGGATTTCCCGTGGACGCTCTGGTATGACGAGGTGCTCTGCTGCCACCGCGTGGAGGGCGCGTTCGAACTCGAGGTCGATGGCGTGGCCCGGCCCATGAACCCGGGCGACATGGCCTGGATTCCCGCAGGTACCTCCTTGACATATCGGGTTCGTGGCGAAGCCGTGCTGTTCTACGCGGTCACCCCAGCTGACTGGGTGAACGGTCTTCCTGGACCTGCGTCACCCCGCTCGGAGCCGGCATGATCCGCCTCGGAGCTGGTCGGCGTCCGGATGCTCGGCAACTCGAGAGTAATCCAGTTGCGGTGGGCCTCACCTTGTACGCTCGGCAGTGGCCCGATAGCGCCTCCGGGCTTGTGCACTCTATGAACATGATCTCTAGTCGATAATTGTCGATATAAATGGGGGCCGCATGTCTGAACCAGCCTACTCGATGGAGGCCGTGCTAGGTGGCCATGCCAAGCGCCTGGCCACGCTGGCAGCCAACAGCAACCCGTTCGCGGAGGGCGTCGCCTGGGTCGAGGGCCGGCTATATCCTCTGCACGAGGCGCGCATCCCGATCCTCGACCAGGGGTTCCTCAGGTCCGACCTGACGTACGATGTGCCTGCCGTGTGGGACGGACGCTTCTTCCGTCTGGATGATCACCTGAATCGGCTTGAGCAGAGTTGCGAGAAGATGCGGCTTCGCATACCGCTGCCGCGCGAGCAGATCCGCCAGACGCTGCTCGAGATGGTTGCCAAGAGCGGGATCCGCGACGCCTACGTCGAACTGATCATGACGCGTGGGCTGAAATTCGTCCGCGAGTACGAAAGCTACGAGAACAACCTCTATCTACTGGTGATGCCCTACGTCTGGGCGATGCCGCCGGAATATCACCCGCGCGGGGGCCACGCGGTCGTGACGCGAACTGTCCGTCGAACGCCTCCCGGCGCAATGGACCCGACGATCAAGAACCTGCAGTGGGGCGATTTCGTACGCGGCTGGCTGGAGGCCATGGACCGCGGCGCCGTCTACGCGCTGCTGCCGGACGGCGACGGGAACATCACGGAGGGCGGTGGCTACAACATCTTCGTCGTGAAGGACGGCGTCCTTTCGACGCCTTCGCGGGGCGTCCTGCAAGGCGTCACGCGGCGCACGGTTCTGGAGATCTGCGCGGAGAGGGGCTGGCCAACGGTTGTCGATTTCGTGCCCGTGGACAGCCTTTACCAGGCGGACGAGATCTTCATCTGCACCACCGCTGGGGGCGTCATGCCCATCACCCGGCTGGACGATCAGCCGGTGGGCGGCGGACAGGTCGGGCCCATCACCCGCGAAGTCTGGGAGGCCTACTGGAAGGCCCACTATGACCCCCGCTACAGCTTCGCTGTCGACTACGGATGAGCCAGGTGGGGGCGGCGCGCACGGAGAGGTCGGGTGTCGACAGGCCGGCGGCGATCGCCGCCGCCTCCTATCTCATCGCGCTTAACGCACTGATCATCAACGTCCAGCCGCTGATCCTCGGCGCGCTGGCGAAGGGCTACGCCCTGGGCGACCGCCAACTCGGCTACGTCAGCGCCGTCTTTGTAGGCTTCAACACCCTCGCCACCGTGAGTGGACCACTCTGGGTCCGGCGCGTGGACTGGCGGCTGCTGAGCTGGGTTGCCTTGGGAGGCGCCACCGCCTGCCTCGCGGCGGGAGGCTATTTCAGTCAGTTGGCGAGCGTGCTGTTCCTCTTCGCCTTGATCGGGGCGTTCAAGGGGGCTGTGTTCATCCCCTCATTCGCGAGCCTGGGCGACACGTCCAATCCAGACCGCAGCTATGCCGTCTCGACGGTCCTGCAGGGCGTGAGCGCAGCCGCCGTCGCAGCTCCGCTCTCGGCTTGGATCATCCCAAACTTCGGCGTGCATGGTCTCTTCCTGACGCTGGCCGCCGTGATGTCGACGGGCCTGGTCGCAATCTGCTGGCTGCCGCGCGCCGGCGATGTCCAGCGGAAGGAGCGGACCGGCCAGGTCGGAGCGAAGGTCCTGTCCGGCGCCGCCATCGCCCCTGCCATCGGGCTCCTCGCGCTCGGCTGCTTCGGCGGCGGCGCCGCAGCCTTCTGGTACTTCGTTGAGCGGATTGGGGCCGACCGCGGCGTGGCGCCGGCCCTCATTGGAATGACGCTCAGTCTCACGGCCCTGGCCAGCATCGTGACGGCGGCGATTGTCGCCTGGATCGGCGGCCGCCTCCCAAGTCTCGCGATCGCCGTCGGTGGCGTGTGCGTCATGCTCTTCGGCTTCGCGAGCCTGCACCTCAGCCGCGACATCGGCTTCGTAGCCGCCAACCTGCTGTTCTCGCTCGGGTGGGGGCTGTCGACCCCCGGCTTCTGGGCCGTGCTGGCCAAGATCGACGCCACGACCAGGCTGTTCGTCGTCGCCCCCGCCGCGAGCGGTCTGGCGGCCGTGATCGTCGGTCTCGTGGCGGGGGCGGTGATCGAGGCAGGCAGCTATGCCGGCCTGATCGGTTTCAGCAGCACCCTGCTGATGGTGAGCGCCCTGCTGATTGTGGCCGCAAGCCTGGTGTTCGGCCGCCTCCCGATCTCCCCCAAGGCGGCGCCAGCGAATGTCCGCTGATCCCGGCCTTTCCGCGCCGATTTCCACGGGCGAATGGGCGGGTTGGTCGGCCTGGAACTCGCCGGAGCCGTTCGAGGATCATGTCGGGCCCCTCTACGCCCGTCGCGAAGCCGACGGCCGCGTTGTTTGCGGCTTCAGGGTGTCGAACAAGAACCTCAACGGCGCAGGATCCGTCCACGGCGGCGCCTTGCTGACGTTCGCCGATTACGGCCTCTTCCTCGTCGCCATGGACGAAATCGCCGGCAGGCCGGGCGTGACCGTCAGCCTGCACGGCGACTTCATCGCCGGCGCGCCGCTGGGCGCCTTGCTGACCTGTCGGGGAGAGGTCGTGAGGGCGGGGCGTAGCCTCGTGTTCGTCCGAGGCCTCATCGACAACGCCGGCGACACCGTCCTGTCGTTTTCGGGTGTTGTGAAGCTTCTCGGTGGAAAGCCTCGCTGACTATACTCTGTCGGTCGCTGCCGCTGTTCCCCCCATTGCGAGTCCGAATGTCCGTTGAGACCCCCGCCACCAAACGCGAACGCAGCACCGGGTTGCGCCGGCCGTCCCGTGGGCGAGGGATCGCACGCTATCAGGCCTTGCTTGAGGCGACGGAAGCTTTGCTCCAGGACGCCAACCCGGACGAGATCGGGCTTTACCAGATCGCCGAACGGGCGGGCGTGCCCCCGGCGTCGGTCTACCATTTCTTCCCGACCAAAGAGACGGCCTACCAAGCGCTCGCCGAGCGCTATCTGCAGGGGCTTATCCAGGTTCACTCGCAGCCGATCGAGGCGCGGCTGATCAAATCCTGGCAGGACCTGGTCGAACTCGATATGCGCCGAGCCATGGACTACTTCAACGCGCGCCCGGCGATGTTGAAGATCCTCTACGGCGGGTACGGTGGCGTCGAGGCGCGAAACATCGACATCCTGGTCACCGATCACATGGCGCAGACCGCGTCGGACCGCCTGAACCTCATCTTCCACGTCCCCGTCCAACGCGACGCCGCGAAGAAGACGCAGATCTCGCTGGCGCTGCTGGACGCGATCTGGACGATCTCGGTCCGTCTGCATGGCCGTATCACGGAAGAGTATCTGGAAGAGGCGTTTCGCGTGGTCGTCATGTATCGGCGCCTCTACCTGCCGGAGGTGCTCGAACCCCGCGAGATGCTGATCAAGGCAGCCGCGGAGGGGGGCGCCGTGACCCTGCCTTATCCGGACGCGAGCCCGGGTCCGGCTCAAACGTAGGCCACCCCTTCTCCAGCCTTGCCAGAGATCCGGAACCGCTCCGCAGGACGTCCTGTGGCGCGCGACCTGTCGTTGACACGGTTCAGATGTGGGCACATAACAGATAAATATCGAAGATTGCGCAGGCCGACGCGCGGCTGCGGAAACGCTTCGCGCGGAGGAGGATCCCCATGGCTTGGTCCAACGCAAAGAACTCAGCGCTCAAGGAGCGCGCGCTGAAGGTCATCCCCCGCGGGATGTACGGGCACGAGGCCACGACGCTACTACCCGATGAATATCCGCAGTTCTTCCAAAGGGCGAAAGGCAGTCGCCTGTGGGATGTCGACGGCAACGAGTACGTCGACATGATGTGCGCCTACGGGCCGAACCTGCTCGGCTACGGCTACGAGCCCGTCGAGGCGGCGGCGGCGGCACAGCAGGTGCTTGGGGACACCATGACCGGACCGTCCGAAGGCATGGTGACGCTGGCCGAGACGCTGGTGGGCATGATCTCCCACGCTGACTGGGCCATGTTCTGCAAGAACGGCACCGACGCGACGACCATGGCGATCGTCGCGGCTCGCGCCCACACAGGCCGCCGCAAGATCCTCTATGCCACGGGGACGTACCATGGCGCTGCGCCCTGGTGCACACCGCGTCCAGCCGGCACCCTGCCGGAAGACCGCGCCCACATCGTCTACTACCAGTACAACGACCTCGACAGCCTCGAGGCGGCCTTCAAGGCGTGCGGCGGCGACGTCGCCGGCGTGCTCGCGACTCCCTTCGTGCACGAGGTCTTCCGCGACCAGACCCTTGCGGAGCAGGCGTTCGCGCGCGGCGCTCGCGAGCTTTGCGACAAGTACGGCGCGCTATTGATCCTGGATGAGGTTCGCGCCGGTTTCCGCTTGGCGCGGGACTGCAGCTGGGCCCAATACGGTGTGGCCCCCGATTTGTCGGCCTGGGGCAAGTGTCTCGCCAACGGCTACCCGATCTCCGCCTTGCTGGGCTCGGAGGCGGCGCGCCGCGGGGCCGAAGAGATGTTCGTGACCGGGTCGTTCTGGTTCTCGGCGACGCCGATGGCTGCCGCCATCGAGACCCTGCGCCAGATCCGCGACACCGATTACCTCGAACGCACCATCGCGTCGGGGCGGCGCCTGCGTGAAGGGTTGCAGCAACAGGCGGCGAGCCATGGCTTCACGCTCAGGCAGACCGGCCCGGCCCAGATGCCTCAGATCCTCTTCGAGGACGATCCTGATTTCCGCATCGGCTACGCCTGGGCGGCGGAAGCGCTGAAAGGCGGCGCCTACCTGCACCCTTACCACAACATGTTCGTTTCGGGCGCTCACACGCTCGACGATATGGGCCGGATCCTCGAAGCCACCGACCAGGCGTTCGAGGCGGTGAAGAAGCGGCGCGACACCCTGCAGCCGCATCCGATCCTGACCATGATCCTGAACGAGCACTAGGCCGTGGCCGCGGTTAGCCCTACAGGGACCCTGAGTGGCCGACGGGCCCTCGTCACCGGCGCTACCCGAGGGATCGGCCGCGCCATTGCCGAGGCCTTGGCTGCGTCTGGCGCCCACGTGATCGTGACGGGGCGCGACGAGGCGCGCGCGCGGGACGTCGCCAACGCCTTAGAGGCGTCCGGCGCGTCCGGCGCCGACTACCTGGCGGCGGATCTCGAAGACGATGACGCGGTGGGTGAGCTGATCCCGCGCGTTCAGGCCGACTTCGGACCGCTCGACATCCTTGTGAACAACGCCGGCATCGATGCGGACAATCCGCTGATCTCGCATCCGCTGGAGGACTGGAGGCGGATCATGAAGGTCAACCTCGAGGTGCCGTTCCGCCTCGGGCAAGCCGTCGCGCCGCAGTTCATCGAAAAGGGCGCCGGGGTGATCATCAATATCGCCTCCATCTTGGGTTTGTCGCCGACGATGGACGCGGCCGCCTATGTCCCCGCCAAGCACGGGCTCATCGGTCTCACACGTCAGATGGCGCTCGAATGGGCGGGCAGCGGCGTCCGCGTGAACGCCATCGCCCCGGGTCTGATCCAAACCGACATGACCAGCGGAGTCTGGGGGACGCCCGCCGGGGACGCGTACGTGCAGCACAAGATCCCGGCAGGCCGGATCGGCCAGCCTCAAGACATTGGGGCGCTGGCCGCCTTCCTCGCTTCGGACGCCGCGTCGTTCATCCACGGCGAGACCATCGTCGTCGATGGCGGCGGCTTGCTCTCTTGATCGATCGCTCGAGTTAGAAGGGGAAGCGCATGGTGTCCGTCGGCGTCATCGGCACCGGCCTGATGGGGAGCGCCATCGCCCGCCAGCTCCTGGTTCTCGGGCATCGTGTCGTCGTGTGGAATCGGACGCCGTCGCGCTGTCAGCCGCTGCAGGCGGTCGGCGCTTCCGTGGCCGAGACTCCAACGGATCTGGCCCGCGCGGTGGAGGTGGTCATCGCTCTCACGGCCACGACCCCTGAGGTCGAGCTGATGATCCGCGACGGCATGCCGCTCCATGGACGCGATTTCATCAACCTCGTGACGGCGACGCCAAGTCAGGTGAGAACTTTGCGCAGGCAGGTCGCCGACGCTGGCGGCCGCTTCCTCAGCGGTACGATCCAGGCCTATCCCTCAGGGATTGGCAGCTCCGAAGCCACGGTGGTCTACGGCGGCGAGCTCCAGGTCTGGGAAGATCGAAAGGACTTGCTTCGCGGGTTGGCCGGCAGCTCCTTCGCTGTTGGCGAGGATCCGGGGCGTCCGAACGTCCTCGACGCGTCCGTCACCGGAACATTCCTGTTCACCGCCGCCGCGGCCTGCCTCGAGGCGGCCCGCTACGCCACGAAGGATGGCCTTTCGCTCGCCGAATTCCGCGAGCACCTGCAGGGCCATCTCGCCTACTTGCCGACCATGATCGACAACGCGCTCAGCGCCGTTGAGCAGAACGATTTCGCCTCCACGGAGGCGGTGCTCGAAATCTATGCCCGGTCGCTGGAGCTCTATCGCGACGCGTTTGCCGACGTCGGCGCCTCGGATCACCTGCTGACGGCGAACCTTGACCGTATGCGGGCCGCCATAGCTGCAGGTGACGGTAATCAGGGCTTCTCAGCGCTCTTTCGCCACTAGTTTGGGGGCCGCCAAACTAGGGGGCCTGGCGACTCCCGCACCTTCTTGATCCTGGACAGGACTCCCCGTGCTGGCGCTCATCTTGCTCCTTGCGGCTGGCCTGCTCGCCGGCGCAATGAACGCGCTCGCGGGCGGCGGCACCTTCGCGGCTTTCCTCTCGTGGGCCCAAGTCCTGCCGGTGGCGATCGGCGCGGTGGCTGGCGGCTACTTCGGCGCCCGCATTGGCCAGCGGCTCCCGGCGCATACCTTCCGTTGGGCTGTCCTAACGGTCACCTACGGGACGACGGCGGTATCCGTCTGGCGCTTGTATGCCTGAGGGCGCGCAACGTCGGCCGACACGGCCAATAAAGAACAGCGCGCCAGGACTGGCGCGCTGTTGTCGCTGGGAGCCCCTAGACGCTCAGAGCGCGAGGTGTTCCTCGAGGGGCTGAGCTTCGACCCGCCATAGGAAGCCGGGCTCCTCGCCCGCGAAGCTCACCGACCGGAAGCCCAGATAGCCCTGCACCTGTTTGGGATAGGTCCGCACTTCCTCCACCGGGATGACGAACGGCCAAGCCTCTTCACCCATGAAGAAGGAGATGGCGAAGGCGGTCGAGAGCACGCGTCGCGGCCGGTCCTTCGTGACGTTCGCCCCCCCGCCGTGGAGGACGCGTCCGCTGAATAGCAGAAGATCGCCGGCATTGAGCAGCGCCGGGATTGTCTCCGCCTGCGTCGCCTCGCGCCGATAGTCGTCCCAGAGATGGCTGCCGGGGATCACGCGCGTGGCGCCCATCTCCTCGGTCACGTCCGTGAGGCCGAGGAGAGAGTTGATCAGCATCTCAGGGCCGCCGCGCTCGAAGCGCTGCAGGAGCTCGAGCATCGTGTTGGCGTCTCGGTGCAGGGTCTGCGCCTTTTCGCCCGGGTGGATCTCGATGGCTTGGCTCGAGCCCAGGGAGTGGTTCCCAGGCGCGCCGGGAACAAGAGCCGACACGTATTCGGCGAGCACCGGGCTCGCCAACATGACGTCCCGGAGGGTCTTGCTGTAGCGCACGCAGTGGACGACGCGTTTCGTGCGATGTCCCATGAAGTCGGCTAGGAAGTTCTCCTCGCCCTGGCCGAAGTTGCCTTGGCCGATTGCATCGAAATGCGGGTCAAGGTCCTTGTTGACCTCCGCCACCTGCTCGCGTGTGAGGACCCCGGTGAGGATGACGGCGCCATCGCTCGCGATGGCGGCCGCCACCTGTTCGGCCGGAGCGCCAAAGGGGATGCGCTGCAGCGCGGCGTCCGTGCTGTGGGTGGAGGCGAGGGCGGCTTCTGACATCATGCTCTCTCGACTGACGTAGCGGCTGGCTTGATGCTGCGCTCCAATCCAGTCTTGAGCAAGCGAAAACCGATAATAGTCGATCATATGTACGGGGGCGCCGGGACGAGGTCAGGCGTTCACGCTCCGGCGCGCGCCCGCAGCACATTACGCATGGCGATGCTGGATTCGATCCGAGCGACGCCTGGCAGGCGCGACAGGACCTCGGTGTGGATCTTCTCGTAGGCGCTGGCGTTCGGCGCCGACGTCCGCAGCACGTAGTCGGCGTCGCCGGTCATCAGGTAGCATTCCTCGATCTCCGGATGGCGGCGCACAGCCGTTTCGAAGCGGCGCATAAAATCTTCGCTCTGCCGCTCCAGCGTGATCCTGACGATCGCCACGAAGCCATCATCGGGCGCGCCTGACACGATCGCGGTGTACCCAAGGATGAGACCCCGCTCCTCGAGCGCCTTCACCCGGCGAAGGCATGCGGAAGGCGACAGCCCCACCTCGGCGGCCAACTGAGTATTTGGACGACGGGCGTTCAAGCGGAGGAGCTGCAGGATCCTGCGGTCGAAGGCGTCGGCCTCTTCAGCCATGGCGTTGCGTCGCTCCGCACAAACGTGGCGTTTGGAAGCCGATTTTAGTCGACTATTGCGCAGTACGAAAGATCATGGCGGCCATGGTCGGCTAGGCTTCGGCCGGGCAGGGAGCCGATGATGAACGATAGCTGGGGCGCAACGCTTGTCACCGGAGGGCAGATCTCGATCGACCTGGCCGCTGTCGCCGCAAACTACACTGACCTCGTTGCGCGCGCCGCCCCGGCGGAGGTCGCCGCGGTCGTCAAAGCCGATGCGTACGGGTTGGGCCTGGAGCCCGTCTGCACGACGCTGCGGGACGCGGGCTGTCGCCATTTCTTTGTCGCCGACCTCGATGAGGCGCTCGAGTTGCGCCGCGTCCTCTCGGAGTCTGCCATCTATGTTCTCGGCGGGCTCTGGGCCGGCACCGAGGCGACGGCGCTGACCGCGGGCCTTACGCCGGTTCTCAACAGCCTTGGCCAGCTGGAGCGCTGGCGGGACCTCGCCCGCACGCAGCGACGGCGCCTGCCCGCTGTGATTCAGGTGGATACGGGGATGTCACGTCTAGGCCTGTCGCCGGATCAGGTCGACCGCCTGGCGCAGGCGTACGACGTCTTCGATCACCTGGACATCCGCTACGTCATGTCCCACCTCGCCTGCGCAGACAGTCCAAGCTCGCCGGTCAACCACATCCAAGAAGCGGCCTTCACGGCAGCGCTGCGCAAGTTGCCCCCGACGCCTGTCTCATTCGCGAACTCCGCCGCCACCTTGACCCATGGGGCGGCCGCAGGGGACCTCATGCGATGCGGACTCGCGCTGTACGGTGGCGCAGCGGTCGTGGGCGAACAGCCGCTGCGGACCGTCTTCTGCCTCAGCGCCCGCGTGATACAGATGAGGACGATCGCGGCCGGACAGGGGGTCGGCTATGGCCACGACTTCGTCGCTGCGGAGAGGCGGCGCATCGCCACCGTCGCCATCGGCTACGCGGACGGCCTGCCAAGGAGCTTGAGCGGCAAGGGCGCCATGGTCTTCGCCGGGGAGCGTCTCCCGATCGTCGGCCGTGTCTCGATGGACACGGCCATGGTGGATGCGACGGCGTTGCCGCCGGGCGCGCTGCAGCCAGGTGACCTGCTTGAGGTGATCGGTCCTCACCAGAGCCTCGAGGCCCTAGCCGAGGCTGCGGGGACCATTTCCTACGAGATTCTGGCAAGGCTCGGCCGCCGATTCCGACGCTTCTATTCGCCGAGCCGGACCGCCACGGCATGAGTCCGCCCCGTGTGATCGTCCTGGGCGCCGGCGTGATCGGCGTCACGACTGCCTATTACCTGGCAAAAGCCGGTCGCGCCGTGACCGTGGTCGATCGCCAACCTGGTCCAGGCATGGAAACCAGCTTCGCGAACGCGGGCGAGATCTCGCCCGGCTATGCGTCTCCTTGGGCGTCGCCCGATGTCCCGAAGAAGGCGCCGCGCTGGCTGCTGATGGAGCACGCGCCGCTGATCTTTCATCCCAAGGCAGATCCGGCCATGTGGGTCTGGCTGCTCCGGATGCTTCGCAACTGCACCCCGGCCCGCTACGCGCAAAACAAGGAGCGCATGGTCCGCCTGGCGGAGTACAGTCGCGAGAAGCTCATCGATTTACGCGGCAAGACCGGCATCGCCTACGATCATCGGTCTCTCGGGACGCTGCAGGTGTTTCGAACCCAGTCGCAGCTGGATGGCGTGGCAAAGGACATCGAGGTCCTCGCCGCGGGCGGGGTGCCTTATCAACTGCTCGATCAAATGGGGTGCCTCGAGGTCGAGCCCGGGCTCGCGTACGCCCGCGACGAGATTGTAGGCGGGCTGCGGTTGCCGAATGACGAGACGGGGGACTGCTACGCGTTCACGACGGCGCTGGCGGCCTGCGCCGCCGAGCTAGGCGTGGATTTCCAGTATGGCGTACGCGCTGCCCATCTCGAGATCGATAGGGGCCGCGTTGCGCGGGTGCACACCGACGCTGGCCCGTTCGAAGGCGCGGCGTTTGTGGTGGCGATGGGGAGCTATTCGACCGGCTTGCTGCGTGGGCTTGGCCTGCAACTCCCCGTCTATCCCGTAAAGGGGTACTCGATCACGGCGCCCATCGCCGATTACGCGCGGGCCCCGGAATCCACACTGTTGGATGAGACCTTCAAGATCGCGATCACACGGCTGGGCGATCGGATTCGCGTAGGCGGCATGGCGGAGATATCCGGGTTCAGCGCGGAATTGGACCCTCGCCGTCGGCGTACCTTGGAGTATTCGCTCGAGTCCCTGTTCCCGGGCGCTGCCGATACCAAGGCCTCGACATACTGGACGGGGCTGCGACCCATGACGCCGGATGGCACGCCAGTCGTCGGCCCAACGCCGCTGCCGAACCTCTACTTGAACACAGGCCATGGGACGCTCGGCTGGACCATGGCCTGCGGATCTGCTCATCTGATCGCCGACCTCGTCTGCGGCCACGAGCCCGACATCAGGTTCGACGACCTGGGGCTGTCGCGATATCAGCAACCGTTTTCGAGGCGCGCTGCGTCCCGCACCCCACGCTCCCCAAGCGGCGCCGGCCCGGAAGCAGACCTTCCAAATGTCAGCTATGACTCAGCGGCGGACGCGCCGGAGACCACTAGGGCGTGACTGTCCTGTACCGGCGCCGGGCTCTTCCCGGCGATGAAGCGAGCGTCACTGCCGTCGCCTCTTGAAGTTGTCGCGCTAGCGAGAGCTACGTCTTGCGTTGGCGAAGAGCGCCTCCTGTGGCGTGGATGGCACATCGGCCGCTGGTAATCTTTTTGGTATGGTCGGTGGCCGAATTGCTAAGCATTTCAGATGCTTGGTGCAAATCCGAACATTCGAGTCCTGCCGGGCCCACCAGCGCGTCGTCCAATGCCTGAAGTCTCCTGATTGCTCAGGCTAAAGGCTCTGCAGGCGCCGGGCGAGTTCGGCTGCGGCAGCGTCGATGTCTTCCGGCGAGAGGTGGTCCAGAGCGATCACAGCCATCTCCGTGCGCCCTTCACGCCGCCGGGCGCGTGCGTACGCCGGGTCGTAGTGGCCGAGGATCAGCTCGCGGGCGAGCGCCTCGTAGTCCCGCTCGGCCAGCAGCGTCAGCCAGGCCTTCCGCGCGTCTCCCCCGATGTGGACCGGCAGGCGGGTGATGACGTCGGCCAGCCGGGCGTGGTTGTCGGCGACGTCGCGGTAAGCGCGGACCAGATAGCCGACGCGGGCCTCGACCGGCGCCGTCACGCGGATGCGCGGCGCGCCTTGCATGGCGCGCCAGAGGCCGGGCGGGATCATCAGGTCGCCGACCTTGCTGGACTCGGCCTCGACCACGACCGGCCGGGTGGGAACCAGCGCCTGAAGCGCCGACCACAACCGGGTCTCGAAGAGCTTTTGCGACGGCTGCGCCTGGCCGTCCCACGCCCCCAGCAGTGAGCCCCGGTGGTGGGCGAGGCCCTCCAGGTCGATGATCTGGATCTCGTACGCCGGCAGGCGGTTGAGGATCTCGGTCTTGGCCGTCCCGGTGTCGCCGTCCAGCACGACCACCGGCGTAGGCCACGGCGTATCGTAGAGCTGGGCCCGCACCGCCCGGCGGTAGGTGCGGTAGCCGCCTTCGAGCAGCGTGGTGCGCCAGCCAACGCGGGACAGGATCGTGGCCATGGACTCCGAGCGCTGGCCGCCGCGCCAGCAGTAGACCAGCGGCGCGAAATCGGCGCCCATATCCCGCAACGCCCCCTCCAGATGGCCCGCGATGTTGCGGGCCACGTACGCGGCCCCGATGCGGTTGGCCTTCAGGCGCGACTCCTGGACGTAGATCGTCCCGACCTGCGCGCGCTCCGCATTGCTGAGCACGGGCAGGTTGATGGCGCCGGGCACATGGTCCTCGGCGAACTCGGCCGGGCTGCGGACATCGATGATGGTCCCGAACTCGGAAAGCCTGGCCAGCGCATCGGCGCCCAGCACCTGAATCCTCGCCACCGCGGCCCCGAGCTCCCTCGCCGAATGCGCGCCAGCAGTGGAGCGCAACGCGGAAAAAAGCTAGCTCAACGCGCGGCACCGCCGGTGCGCACGCCAGGACCAAGCCGATGACGCCAGACCCCATCCGACTGACCAGCCTGGCCCACGGCGGTGGCTGCGGCTGCAAGCTCTCGCCGGCCGTGCTGCGCCAGATCCTCGCGACCACGCCCGCCGCGGCCGCCTTCCCGAACCTGATGGTGGGGGCCGAGACGTCGGACGATGCGGCCGTCTGGCGCCTGAACGACAGCCAGGCCCTCGTGGCGACCACCGACTTCTTCACGCCCGTCGTGGATGACCCCTTCGACTTCGGTCGCATCGCGGCGACCAATGCGATCTCCGACGTCTACGCCATGGGGGCGACACCGATCCTGGCCCTGGCCCTGGTGGGCATGCCCGTGGACCGACTGCCCATCGAGTCCATCCAGGCCATCCTGGCGGGCGGCGCCTCGGTGTGCGCGGCGGCGGGCATACCTGTGGCGGGCGGTCACTCCATCGACAGCGCCGAACCCATCTATGGGCTGGTGGCGCTGGGGCTGGCGCATCCCGACAAGATCCTGACGAACCGCACGGCGCAGGCGGGCGATCTTCTCGTGCTCACCAAGGCGCTGGGCGTCGGCGTCCTGAGCGCCGGCTTCAAGCAGGATCGGCTGGCGCCCGGCGACTACGAGGCGCTGATCGCCACGACCACCCAGCTCAACCGCTTCGGCGCCGACCTGTCGGACCGGGCCGGCGTGCACGCGGCCACGGACGTCACCGGGTTCGGCCTGGTGGGCCACACCCTCGAAATCTGCCGCGGCTCCGGACTGGCCGCCGACCTGTTCGCGGACGCGCCGGCCTGGGTCCAGGGGGCGCAGGCGCTGGCGCAGGCCGGCGTGCGCACCGGCGCCTCAGGGCGAAACTGGGCCAGCTACGGCGAAGCGGTGGAGACGCCCGTGGGGTTCGCCGAGTGGCGGCGGGACCTGCTGTGTGACCCGCAGACCAGCGGCGGACTGCTTATCGCGGTGGCGCCCGACTGCGCCGAAACCCTGGTCGACCAGGCGCGAGCGGCGGGGTTCGGCGCGACGCGGATCGTCGGCCGCCTGCGCCAGGGCGCGCCCGGCGTCCGGATCCTGGACCAGGCCGCTTGAGCGCCATCGTCTACGGCTCGCCGCCGCCCGCCCTGGCGTCCGCGCCGGCGGGTGCGGTCCAGGTCTCCCCGCTCGTCCCGGGCTCCGCGCCGCTCGAGGACCTCGAAAGGGAGAGCCTGGACGTCGCGGTGATCGCCGCGCCGCCCGGCACCTTGGAGCGGCGCTATGTGCTGGCGCTGGCCTTGCGGGCGCTGCGCCCGGGCGGCGCCCTGACCGCGGTGGCGCCGAAGGACAAGGGCGGATCACGCCTCGGCAAGGAGCTGGAGGCGTTCGGCTGCGAGGTGGTGGAGACGGGCCGTCAGCATCAGCGGATCGTCCAGGCGCGCCAGGCGAATGAGCTTGTCGGCCTGGACGACGCGATTGCGCAGGGCGGCCCGCAGGCGGCGCCGAGGCTCGGCCTCTGGAGCCAGCCTGGCGTCTTCAGCTGGGACCGGCCCGACCCCGGCAGCGGCCTGCTGGTCGCCGGCCTTCCCGCCCTGTCGGGCCGCGGCGGGGACCTCGGATGTGGCGTCGGCGTGCTGGCGAGGGCCGTCCTGACCAGCCCCGCCGTGAGCCAGCTCGACCTCGTGGACATCGATGGCCGGGCCGTGGCGGCGGCGCGGCGCAACGTCGAGGATCCCCGGGCCCGCTTCCACTGGGCGGACGCGCGCAGGGCGCCCGACCTCGCGGACCTGGACTTCGTGGTCATGAACCCGCCGTTCCATGACGCAGGCGCGGAGGACCGCGAGCTTGGGCGCGCCTTCATTCGCCGGGCGCATCAGGTGCTGCGGCGCGGCGGCGCGCTCTGGCTGGTCGCCAACCGCCACCTGCCTTACGAGGCGGTGCTGGCCGAGCTGTTCAGCAAGGTGGCGCTGAAGAGCGAAGCCCAAGGCTTCAAGGTCTACGAGGCGCGGAAATGACGGTGACGGCGCGGCTGGATCGCCTGCTGGCCAACATGGGCTACGGCTCCCGCAAGGAGGTCCAGGCGCTGGCGCGCGCCGGGCAGGTGGTGCTGGACGGCCGGCCCGTGAGCGACGCGAGCCTGAAGCTGCCGGTCACCCCCGACCTCAGCCAGCGAATGCAGATCCGCGGCCAGCCTCTCGACCCGCCGCCGGGCCTGGCGCTGGTCATGCACAAGCCGCTGGGCGTCACCTGCTCGCACAAGGATCCGGGGCGGCTCGTCTACGACCTGCTGCCGCAGCGCTGGCAGGCCCGTGAACCGGCGATCTCGACGGTGGGCCGGCTCGACAAGGACACCTCGGGCCTGTTGCTGCTCACGGACGATGGCGCGCTGCTGCACCGGATCATTTCCCCGAAGCGGCACGTCGCCAAGCGCTATGTGGTGACCCTCGCGCGGCCGCTCGACGGGCGCGAGGCGGCGCAGTTCGCCTCCGGCGAGCTGCTGCTGGAGGGCGAGGACAAGCCCCTGGCCCCCGCCGTCCTCGAGCCCCTGTCCGCCACGTCGGCCCGCCTGACAATCAGCGAAGGCCGCTATCACCAGGTGCGCCGGATGTTCGCCGCGGTGGGCAACCATGTGACGGCGCTGCATCGCGACCGCATCGGTGGCCTGGACCTGCCGCATGACCTGGCGCCCGGCGCGTGGCGAATGATGTCGGACGAGGAGATCGCCCGCATCTTCGCGTGAGGCGGAACAGTTGCTCTGACTATCGCGCGAAGTCGGTGGGACAAGACGCCCCTGGGCCTGGGCTGGCGTTCTCCTCGGACGCGGGCTAGCAGACCGCCCGATGATCCGCCTCGACAACATCTCCAAGCAGAACGGCCACCAGATCCTGTTCATCGAGGCCTCGATGGGCGTCCAGAAGGGCGAGAAGGTCGGGCTCGTCGGCCCGAACGGCGCCGGCAAGACGACGCTGTTCCGCATGATCACCGGGCAGGAACAGCCCGACGACGGCCTGGTGGTGACGGACCCGGGCCTAACCATCGGGTATTTCAGCCAGGACGTCGGCGAGATGTCGGGCCAGAGCGCCGTCGCCGCGGTGATGGACGGCGTCGGCCCCGTCAGCGCGCTGGCCGCCGAGATGGCCAGGCTCGAGGCCGCCATGGTCGATCCCGACCAGGCCGACGAACTCGACGCGATCATCGAACGCTATGGCGAGGTGCAGGAGCGTTTCCAGGAGCTGGACGGCTATGCGCTGGAAGCCCGTGCGCGCGAGGTGCTGGCGGGCCTGAGCTTCAGCCAGGAGCGGATGGACGGCGACGTCGGCCTGCTGTCCGGCGGCTGGAAGATGCGCGTGGCCCTGGCCCGCATCCTGCTGATGCGCCCCGACGCCATGCTGCTCGACGAGCCCAGCAACCACCTCGACCTGGAAAGCCTGATCTGGCTGGAGGCCTTCCTCAAGTCGTACGACGGCGCGCTGCTGATGACCTCGCACGACCGCGCCTTCATGAACCGGATCATCGGCAAGGTGGTGGAGATCGACGCCGGCTCGTTGATCACCTACTCGGGCGACCTCGACTTCTACGACCAGCAGCGCGCACTGAGCGAACAGCAGCGCCAGGCGCAGTACGAGCGCCAGCAGGCCATGCTGGCCAAGGAGATCAAGTTCATCGAGAAGTTCAAGGCGCGCGCCAGCCACGCCGCCCAGGTCCAGAGCCGGGTGAAGAAGCTCGACAAGATCGAGCGGGTCGAGGCGCCGCGCCGCCGCCAGACGGTCCAGTTCGAGTTCCGCAGCCCGCCACGGTCGGGCGACGACGTGATCAGCCTGCGCAACGTCCACAAGGGGTATGGCGACCAGTCGATCTACGATGGCCTCGACTTCCTCGTGCGCCGCAAGGAACGGTGGTGCGTGCTGGGCGCCAACGGCGCGGGCAAGTCGACCCTGCTGAAGCTCGTGGCCGGCGCCACGGCCCCGGACAAGGGCGCGGTGAACATCGGGGCCAGCGTGCGGATGGGCTATTTCGCCCAGCACTCCATGGACCTGCTGGACGGCGAGGAGACGATCTTCGAAACCCTCGACAGCGCCTTCCCCCACGCCGGCCAGGGCGCGCTACGGACGCTGGCCGGCTGCTTCGGCTTCTCCGGCGACGATGTGGAAAAGCCCTGCCGCGTCCTGTCCGGCGGCGAGAAGGCGCGCCTCGTCATGGCCAGGATGCTGTTCGACCCGCCGAACCTGCTGGTCCTCGACGAGCCGACCAACCACCTCGACATGGCGACCAAGGAAATGCTGGTCCAGGCCCTGGCCGACTTCGAGGGCACCATGCTGTTCGTCAGCCACGATCGCCACTTCCTGGCGGCGCTGTCGAACCGGGTGCTGGAGCTGACCCCCGAGGGGGTTCACCAGTACGGCGGCGGCTATACGGAATATGTCGCCCGCACGGGCCAGGAGGCGCCCGGACTGCACCCGGGAGGGTAGCGGCCCTGAGGCCTGCGACCGAGGCTCAGGTCCCCGATCCCGCGCCCGGCTCGGCGGCGCCGGTGGGCTTGCAGTAGACGTAGCCCTCGACCTCATAGGCCGTGGTGGCGCGGCTCGAGACGCCGGCGCCGTTGTAGACGTAGCCGGCCGGAAGCATCGCCTCCTTGCGCTCGGCCCGGAAGACGTTGCGCTTGGCCACGCCGCCCGGGCACAGCTCCTCGGCCCGACGGTCCCAGAAGGCGCGGGCTTCGGTGAGCGCGGCGTGCGGCGGCATGACGACCAGCAAGGTGTGGCCGCCATCCGGGTTGGGCCGGTCCCTGTAGCCGTAGCGGACGGTCTCGCCGATCGGGCCGTAGGCGACGGGCTCCGGCGTGGCGCAGGCCTGCAGGCTCAACGCCGCCCCGATGGCGAACAGCGCCACTCCCGTGTGCAGCGGCCTCATTTGCCCTGCTTGGCCTGCCGCTTCAGGCCGTTGACGTAGGTCACCGTGGATTTGCCGACGGCCACGGCGTTGCCGTAGGTGGCGGGCGCGGTGACGTTCGCGGCCGAGGAGACGTAGGAGCCCGCCTCCGGGCCGGCCCCGATGCGCCGGACGGTCCGGTCATCGGCGGTGGTCTCGAGCAACTCGTCCGTGCCGGTCAGCGAAGGGACGGCGGTGCGGTTGAGGTCCAGGGCCACGTACTTGGCCACGAAGGCGTGCGCCTTCTCGACCTCGCGCGCCAGGGGCGCGCCGTCGTCCTTCAGCCACTCGCGGGTCAGGAAGACGGAGGTCTCGCCGCCGGTCAGCTTGTCGTCCTGGGCGAGTTCGATCTCCCGCTGCAGGGCCTTGAATTCGCGGCTGTCCTCGGCCGGCATGGCGCCGTTCTCGTCGCGGGCGCTCTCGCGCGCCGAGGCGACGAGCCGTTCCTTGAGTTCCGGCGTGAGGTTCGGCACCGGCAAGGGGGTGGAATAGTAGGTGAAGGTGTTGCGGTAGACCGGCCCGGTCTTCTCCGAGGCCGGCGGCTGCTTCTTGAAGGCGTAGGGGGTGCTGTAGGGGATCGCGGCGTTCTTGTAGGTCGCCACCGAGACGACCCGCAGGACGCTGGAGTCCTCGGACAGGGTGTAGTTGGTGACGATCTCCACCGCGTCGTCGAGGTCGCCCGGCGTCACGGCCTTCTGGGTGATGACCACGTCGCTGATGGTGACCGCGTTCGGGCGCGGCGGCGAGACGTGGCCGCGCACGGCGCCGGCCAGGGACTCGTCGAGCTTCGGCGGGGTGACCACCTCGGCGATCTCCGACGCCTGGCGATTGGCGCGTGCGGAGGGGGCGGCGTTGATGATCGCGCCAGCGATGGCGCCGCCGATCGCCCCGGCCAGGCCTGCGCCCGCGCCGTTGACCTCGGTGTAGTACCAGCTCTTGCCGACGCCCATCTGGTTGCCGGTGATGCTCACCCGGGTGGGGCCGAGCGCGTCGATGCTGGCCTGGGTGAGCGGGCGCGCGACGGGAACGGGCTCGACCGTCGCGCAGGCGGCGAGCGCCAGGCAAAGCGAAGACATGACGATAGCGCGCACCGGAACCCCCCAACATCCGCGCCGGCCATGCGGCCGCGCGCCCCGACGCCAAGCTGTCGCCTCGGCGGTGGCGTGTCAACTTCAGGGTGCGGGCCTGCGCCCTGTGCAATCGGCGGCGGCGAAGGGCCCCCGCGCGCGGGGGCCGCAGCGGCCGCCGGCCCGAGCCCCGCGCGGCGGTGAAGCGTCGCGCGAGCGGCCTGCGATGCTCTAGGATGCCGCCGGATGACCGCGCGCCCGAGATCCCCGATGCTGGCCCTTGCGGGGCTGCGCAAGTCCGTGCCCGGCGGGCGGGTCCTGTTCGAGCGGCTGGACCTGGAGGTCGCGCCCGGCGAGATCGTCGCGGTGACGGGCGAGTCCGGCGTGGGCAAGTCGACGCTGCTCAACCTGATCGCCGGCCTGGACGACGCCGACGGCGGCCGCATCGCCGTCGCCGGCCAGCCGCTGGAGACGCTGGACGACGACGGCCGCACCCGGCTGCGGCGCGACCGCGTCGGCTTCGTGTTCCAGGCCTTCCACATCCTGCCGCACCTGAGCCTCGCCCAGAACGTCGCCCTGCCGCTGGTGCTGCAGGGCGCCGGCGGCGCCGAGGGGCTGCGCCGGGCTACGGCCATGCTCGAGGCGGTGGGCCTGGCGGGGCGGGCCGGCAGCCGGCCGTCGGAGCTGTCGGGGGGAGAGCTGCAGCGCGTGGCGCTCGCCCGCGCCCTGGTCCACCGGCCGGCCCTGGTCCTGGCCGACGAGCCGACCGGCAACCTCGATCCGGAGACCGCCGAGCGGATCCTGGACCTCTTCGTGCAGCAGGTCCGCGGGTCCGGCGCGGCCGCCGTCCTGGTCACCCATTCCGAACGCGCCGCGGCCGTGGCCGACCGGCGGCTCCGGCTCACCCGCGACGGCCTGGTCCCGCATGACGGCCGCTGACGCCCGCCGGTTCGGCGCGACGCCGCTCGCCTGGATGATGCTGGGGGAGTGGCGCGCGCACCCCGGGCGCGTGGTGGTGGCCGCGCTGGCGGTGGCGGTGGGCGTGGCGCTCGGCTTCGCGGTGCACCTGGTCAACGGTTCGGCCCAGGCCGAGCTCGCGCGCGCCATGCGGACGGTGAACGCCGACGCCGACCTGCACGTGGCCGCCAGCACGCCGCTGGGGTTCGACGAGCGGCTGTACGCGGTGCTGGCGCGAGCGCCCGGCGTCGTCGCCGCCAGCCCGGTGGTGGCGCTGCAGGCGCGCTTCGGCGCGGGACCCGCGTCGTTCGAGGAGGGCGGCCTGAGCCTTCTGGGCCTGGACCCGCTGCGCGCGATCGAGGTGACGCCGTCGCTGGTGGCGACCGCCGCCGGGCGGGCGGCCTCGGCGCCCGAGCAGGTGTTCGATCCCGACGCCATCTCCCTGTCGCCGGCCGCCCTGGCCGCGAGCGGCGCGCGGCTCGGCGAGCGGGTGACGGTGACCGCGGGCGGGCGCAGCGCCGGGTTCCGCGTCGCCGGCGTCCTGCCGATGGGCGACAGCGGCCAGCAGATCGCGGTGGTGGACATCGCCGCCGCCCAGTGGCGGTTCGGCAGCCTGGGGCGCCTGCAGCGGGTCGACCTGAAGCTCGCCCCGGGCGCCGCCCTGCCGCGCGTCGCGGCCGACCTGCGCTCGCGCCTGCCGCCGGAGGCGCAGGTGGTGACGGACAGCTCGCAAACGCGCCGGGGCGACAACCTGACGAGGGCCTATCGGGTCAATCTTCAGATGCTGGCGCTGGTGGCGCTGCTCACAGGGGGCTTCCTGGTCTTTTCCGCCCAGTCGCTGTCGGTGGCGCGGCGGCGTCCGCAGTTCGCCCTGCTGCGCGTGCTGGGCCTCGAGCGGCGAGGGCTCCTGGCGCAGGTGCTCGCCGAGGGGCTCGTGGTGGGCGCGACGGGGGCCCTGCTCGGCCTGGCGCTGGGCGCCGGACTGGCGGCGGCGATCCTGGGGATCCTGGGCGGGGACCTGGGCAGCGGCTTCTTCCGGGGCGCGACGCCGGACCTGGTGGTGGAGCCGCTGGCTGTCGCGGTGTTCTTCGTCCTCGGCCTGGCCGCAGCCGTGCTGGGCAGCGTCCTGCCGGCGCTGGAGGCCGGCCGGGCGCGTCCGGGCGTCGCGCTCAAGGATCTCGGCGACCTCGGGGAGGGGGACACGCGGCGCTCGGGCCTCTGGGGCCTGGGGCTGCTCGCCGCGGGGGCGCTCGCGGCGCTGGCGCCGGCCGTGGGCGGCGTGTCGCTGTTCGGCTACCTGTCCATCGGGCTGCTGCTGGCGGGCGGGGTGGCGGCGATGCCGTGGCTGGCGCGGGCGCTGCTGTCGCCGCTTCAGGAGGCGGCGCCGCGCGGGGTGGTGCTTGAGCTCGCGCTGAGCCGGTTGTGGGGTGCGCCGTCGCAGGCCGCCGTCGCGCTGTGCGGGATCGTCGCCAGCGTCAGCCTGATGGCGGCCATGGGCGTGATGGTGACCAGCCTGCGCGGCTCGGTCGACGCCTGGCTCGGCGACATCCTGCCCGGCGACTTGCTGTTCCGCGTGGAGGGCGGCGGCTTCGACCCCGACCAGCAGTCCAGGATCGCCGCCGCGCCGGGCGTCGCCGGGGTGCTCTTCCAGAAGACCCTGCCCCTGCAGCTGTCGCCCGACCGCCCGCCGGCGATGCTGGTGGTCCGGCCGGTCGCGCGCGGCGCGCCGGCGGGCACGCTGCCGATCATCGGCCGCACGGCGCGGGCCCCGGCGGCGGCCCTGCCGGTCTGGGTCTCCGAGCCCGCCTCGCGCCTCTACGGCATCGAGGTCGGCGAGCAGCTGCAACTGCCGCTTCCCGGCGCGCCCGAGGTGTTCGTGGCCGGCGTCTGGCGCGACTACGCACGCCAGGCGGGCGCGATCGCCATGGATGACGCCGACTACGCCCGGCTGACCGGCGACCGCCTGCGCAACGAGGCGTCCGTGGACCTGCAGCCGGGCGTCCGACCCGCCGCCGCGGCGAGCGCGATCCGCGCCGCCCTGCCGGGGCCGCTCGCCGCGCAGGCGCAGTTCGTGGAGACGCGCCAGATGCGGGCGATCGCGCTGCAGGTGTTCGATTCCAGCTTCGCGCTCACCTACGCCCTGGAGGCCATCGCCATCGCCGTCGGGCTGGCCGGGGTGGCGGCCACCATGTCGGCCCAGACCCTGGCGCGGACGAAGGAGTTCGGGATGCTGCGCCACGTGGGCGTGCTGCGGCGGCAGATCATCGCCATGCTCGCCTGCGAAGGCGCGGCCCTGGGCGCCGTGGGCCTGGTGGCGGGGCTCGGGCTGGGGCTGGCGATGAGCCAGGTGCTGATCCACGTGGTGAACCCGCAGTCGTTCTACTGGACCATGGACACCCGGGTGCCGCTCGTCCTGTTCGCGAGCCTTGCGGTCAGCCTCATCGGGGCGTGCGCCCTGACCGCGGTGCTGGCCGGGCGCCGCGCGCTGTCGGCCGACGCGGTGCGCGCCGTGCGGGAGGACTGGTGATGCGGCGGCACGCCCGGCGCCTGGTCTTGATGCTGGCCGCAGCGCTGCTGGCCGCGGCCGCGCCCGGCGGACCGGTGCTTCCCACCTATGCGCCGGTGCGGGCCGACCGCCCGCTGGTCTTCCCGCGCGACCACGGCGCGCATCCGGAGTTCCGCACCGAGTGGTGGTACGTCACCGGCTGGCTGGAGACGCCGGACGGCCGCGACCTCGGGTTCCAGGTCACCTTCTTCCGCAGCCGGCTGCCGGTGGACCAGCGCAACCCGAGCGCCTTCGCCCCGAAGCAGATCCTGTTCGCCCACGCGGCCCTGTCGGACCCGAGGCTCGGCCGGCTGCTGCACGAGGGGCGGATCGCGCGCCAGGGGCTGGGCCTGGCCCAGGCGGCGGTCGGCGACGCCGACGTCACCCTGCTGGACTGGCGGCTGGCCCGCGGCCGGGACGACCGGTTCACCGCCCGGGCCGGCGGCAAGGACTTCGCCCTCGACCTGGCGTTCGTTCCCACCCAACCCGTCCTGCTGCAGGGCCAGGCGGGGTTCAGCCGCAAGGGACCGCGGCCGGGGCAGGCGAGCTACTACTACAGCCAGCCACAGCTGAGCGTCTCCGGCTCCATCGTCCACGGCGGCCGGCGCGTCAGGGTGACCGGCCGCGCCTGGCTGGACCACGAGTGGTCGTCCACCCTGCTCGATCCGCGCGCGGTCGGATGGGACTGGGTGGGGCTCAACCTCGAAGACGGCGGGGCGCTGACCGCGTTCCAGGTCCGCGACCGGGCGGGGCGGGCGCTCTGGGCCGGCGGCTCGCTGCGCAGCGGGGACGGGACGCTGACGCGCCTGGGGCCCGAGGACGTCAGGTTCCGCGCCGAGCGACTGTGGCGCTCCCCGGCCACGGGCGGGCGCTATCCCGTCCAGCAGGAGGTCGCCGTCACCACGCGGGCGGGCGTCCGGCGCTTCCGGCTGACGCCGCTGTTCGACAACCAGGAGCTCGACAGCCGGCGGACCGGCGGCCCGGTCTACTGGGAAGGCGCGGTGAGCACGGTCGGCGGCCGGGGATACCTGGAGCTGACGGGCTACGTCTCGCCGCTCAGCCTGTAGCGGGCCGGGCCGGGCCGGGCCGGGGCGCGGGGCTTGCGTGACGCGGCGGACGGCTTAGCCTCGCGCACGCGGAACGCGCCGCTCCATAGGGAAGCCGTGGCCACTGTCACCATCCATCACGTCGCCGAGCGCGCGGGCGTGTCCATCAAGACGGTTTCGCGGGTGCTCAACAAGGAGCCGAACGTGAAGCCGGCGACGCGCGAGCGGGTGCTCGCCGCGGCCGAGACCCTGCGCTACCGGCCGAGCGTCTCGGCGCGCAGCCTGGCGGGGTCACGCTCCTACCTGGTGGCGCTGTTCTCCGACAATCCGAGCCCCAACTACGTGAGCGACGTGCAGCGCGGGGCGGTGAGCCGCTGCCGCAAGGACGGCTACCACCTGGTGGTCGAGCCGCTGGATTCGGCCGCCCCCGGCGCGCCGGAACTGACCCGCAGCACGCTGATGACGCTCAGGCCCGACGGGGCGATCCTGACGCCGCCGGTGTCGGACCGGCCGCAGGTGCTGCAGGCCCTGGACGAGGCGGGCACGCCCTATGTGCGGATCGCGCCGGCCGGCGACCCGGAGCGCGCGGCGTGCGTGCGCATCGACGACCGGCAGGCGGCCTACGAGATGACAGAGCACCTGCTGGGGCTCGGCCACACCGACATCGGCTTCATCGTCGGCCACCCGGACCACGGGGCCAGCCGCCAGCGCCTGGAGGGCTTCCGCGCGGCCATGCGCGACAGCGGCCGGACGGTGCGCGAGGACCGGGTGGTGCAGGGCTATTTCTCGTTCCGCTCCGGCTACGAGGCCGCCGAGGTGCTGCTGGGGAGCGACGACCGGCCGACCGCGATCTTCGCCAGCAACGACGACATGGCCCTGGGCGTGCTGGCGGTGGCCCACCGCTGCCGGCTGGCGGTGCCCACGGACCTGTCGGTGGCGGGCTTCGACGACACGCCGGCGGCCATGACCTCGACCCCGCCGCTGACCACGGTGCGCCAGCCGATCTTCGAGATGGCGGCCGCGGCGGCCGGGATGCTGATCGAGGGGGCGTGGGACCCGAGCGACCCCGGCCCGCCGCCGGCGCGGGAGCTCCCCTTCGACCTGGTGGTGCGCGAATCCACCGCCGCCCCGCGCCGGGAACCCGCCCGCCCCACCTGAAGCCGGGCCGTTCAGACACCTCCGATTAAAACGATTGTTAGCGCTACCGGTTTTTGTTGACAGCGTTGTCAAGGTTCCGCAGAGTTCGATGAACACGGATCGGCCGCGCTGAACGACGGCCGTCCCAGGAGGAGACAAATGAACCCGCCTCGCGCCTTGCGCAGCGCATCCGCGTCCGTCGCTTCCCGGACTTCCCCTGACTGGCGCGGCGCCCCTTCGCCGCGCCGTCCTTTTCCCTTCGCCTAGAGGGGAGCGGGAGACGATGACCGCCCGCCGCCCCGCCCTGCGGACGAGCGCCATGGCCGGCGCCGCCGTGCTCGCGCTCGTCGCCGGGCAGGCGGGGCCGGCGCTGGCCGCCGGGCCGGGCGTGGCGAATCCCCAGGCTTGGCCCGCCGCCCGGAGCCCCGCGGCGCTGAGCGATGCGAAGACCGAGGCCTTCGTCACCGAACTGATGAGCCGGATGACGGTCGAGGAGAAGGTCGGCCAGCTGATCCAGGGCGACGTCGGCAATGTGAAGCCGCAGGACCTGAAGGACTATCCCCTGGGCTCGATCCTGGCGGGCGGCGACAGCCCGCCGCTGGGGGCGCCCGACCGGTCCCCGGCCAAGGCCTGGCTCGACACCGCGCGGGCCTTCCGCGCGGCCCAGCCGTCGCGCGACGGCCGGCCGCCGATCCCGCTGATGTTCGGGCTCGATGCGGTGCACGGCAACAGCAACATCGTGGGCGCCACGGTCTTCCCGCACAACATCGGCCTGGGCGCGGCGCGCAACCCGGCGCTGATCCGCCGGATCGGCGAGGTCACCGCCCGCGAGACCGCGGCGGTCGGCTGGGACTGGGCCTTCGGGCCGACGGTGGCGGTGGTCCGCGACGACCGCTGGGGCCGCACCTACGAGGGCTACGCCGAGGATCCGGAGGTCGCCCGCGCCTATGCCCGAGAGCTGGTGATGGGCCTGCAGGGCGCGCCGGACGCCTGGCCGTCGCTGGCCCAGGGCCGGGTGGCCGGCTCGGCCAAGCACTTCATCGGCGACGGCGGCACCGAGAACGGCAAGGACCAGGGCGACAACAAGGACAGCGAGGCCGATCTCGCCCGCATCCACGCCCCCGGCTACGTCTCGGCGATCGACGCCGGGGTGATGACCGTGATGGCGTCGTTCTCGAGCTGGCAGGGGGTCAAGAACCACGGCAACCGGAGCCTGCTGACCGACGTGCTGAAGGGCCGGATGGGCTTCGACGGCTTCGTGGTCAGCGACTGGAACGCCCACGGCCAGGTCGAGGGCTGCAGCAACGAGAGCTGCCCCCAGGCGATCAACGCCGGGATCGACATGGTCATGGCCCCCGACAGCTGGAAGGGACTCTACCGCAACACCCTGGCGCAGGTGAAATCCGGCGAGATCCCGATGGCCCGGCTCGACGACGCCGTCCGGCGGATTCTGCGGGTGAAGGTCAAGACCGGCCTGTTCGGACCGAAGCCGCTCGAGGGGCGGCTGGACGAGGTCGGCAAGGCCGAGCACCGGGCGATCGCCCGCCAGGCGGTGCGCGAGTCGCTCGTGCTGCTGAAGAACAACGGTAGCGTCCTGCCGATCCGCGGCTCGGCCCGGGTGCTGGTGGCCGGGGCGGGGGCCGACGACTTCGGCAAGCAGACCGGCGGCTGGACGCTGAGCTGGCAGGGGACCGGCAACAAGGCCGAGCACTTCCCGAACGGCCAGACCCTGTGGGCCGGGCTGCGCGAGGCGGTGACGGCGGCCGGCGGCCAGGCTGAGTTCAGTCCCGACGGCAGCTTCACCACCAAGCCCGACGTGGCCGTGGTGGTGTTCGGCGAGGACCCCTACGCCGAGTTCCTTGGCGACCGGCCGAACCTCGACTACCAGCCCGAGGCGGACCTCGCCCTGATGCGCAGGCTGAAGGGGCAGGGGGTGCCGGTGGTGGCGGTCTTCCTGTCCGGCCGGCCGCTGTGGGTGAACCCCGAGCTCAACGCCGCCGACGCCTTCGTGGCCGCCTGGCTGCCGGGGACCGAGGGCGGCGGCGTGGCCGACGTGCTGGTGGGCGACGCCCGCGGCCGGGCGCGCCACGACTTCCGCGGCAAGCTCTCCTATTCCTGGCCCAAGCTCGCCAGCCAGTACCGCCTGAACCGGGGCGAGGCCGGGTACGACCCGCTGTTCGCCTACGGCTACGGCCTGACCTACCGCGACCGGAAGAGCCTCGGTCGGCTGTCGGAGGTCTCCGGCGTGGTCAGCGCCACGGCCAATCCGGACCGCTACCTGGTGGGCGGCAAGGTGCAGGAGCCCTGGCGGCTGGTGCTGCGCGACCCCGGCGGCGAGGCCCAGGTGGGCGCCGCCGCCATCGCCAGCCCGCGCGGGGCGCTGACGCTCAGCCTGGTGGACGCCTCGGGCGTGCAGGGCGCGGCGCGCGGGCTCACCTGGACCGGACCGGCGGAGGCCGCGATCACCGGCCCGGCCGCCGACCTCACCCGCCAGGCCAACGGCGACATGGCGCTTTCCATCACCTACCGCGTCGACCAGGCGCCGGACGGGCCCGTTCGGCTCGGCCTCGGCAAGACCTGGGTGGCGCTGGACGGGGTGCTGAAGGCCGCGCCGGCCGGCGAGTGGCGGACGCTGAAGGTGAAGCTCGCCTGCTTCCGCCGCGACGGCGAGGACCTGGCGGCGGTGACGTCGCCGGTCTCCATCGGATCTGCGGGACGGCTGGGGCTCTCGGTGGCGGAGCTGAAGCTCGCGCCGAACCAGAACGACGCGGTGTGCCCATGACCGTGCGTACGCGCCAGGGGAGGTGGAGTCGCTGAAGGGCCGGGAGGCGCCCCGCGGGGGCGGCCGCAAGGCTCGGGGCCGAGTAGGGCCCGCGTTTTAGACAGTTTCGTCAAAAGCTTATGTCAGCGTTGTCAAAAAACTCAGGAGGCCGTCTTGACTGATTAGACATGCAGATGATACCGCTACCGTAACAACAGCGTCTTAAGTATCGCAGGGGCCGAGAAGTAATCGGACTGCGAGACTGAACCAGTGCGCAATAAGCCAAGTCCATCTTGTGCCCGAACTTAGGGGGGAACAGCCATGAAGCGGCGTAACCGCTTGCATACGTCTGCGTCGTTTGTCGTCCTGTCGGCCGCGCTCTTCGCGGCTGGCCAGGCAAGCGCCCAGCCCACGGAATCCGCCGTCGACGAGGTCGTCGTCACCGGGATCCGCGCATCCATCGAACAAGCCATCGACATCAAGCGCAACAACAGCGGCGTGGTCGAGGCGATCGCCGCCGAGGACATCGGCAAGTTCCCCGACACCAACCTCGCGGAGTCGCTGCAGCGGATCCCAGGCGTGGCCATCGACCGTTCGAACGGCGAAGGCTCGCAGGTGACGGTCCGCGGCTTCGGCGGCGGCTTCAACCTGGTGACGCTGAACGGGCGCTCGATGCCCACGGCCAACGTCCAGACGGTGGGCGGCGACCAGTCGGCCGACTTCGCCGGTGGCACCAGCCGGTCGTTCGACTTCTCGAACCTCGCCTCGGAAGGCGTCAGCACGCTGGAGGTCTACAAGACCGGCCGCGCGGCGATCCCGTCCGGCGGCATCGGCGCCACGATCAACGTCCGCACCCGCCGTCCGCTGGACGCCGAGCCGGGCTTCAGCGGCAGCGTCGGCATCAAGGGCCTCTACGACACCGGCGTCGAGGAGAGCCTCGACGACGCCGACAAGATCACCCCGGAGCTCTCGGGCCTGATCAACTGGGCGGACCCGAACGACATGTTCGGCGTCTCGGTGTTCGGCAGCTACCAGAAGCGGAACTTCACCAGCCGCAGCGCCACGTCCAACGACTGGAACATCCGCCGGCTGTCCAACTTCCTGAACCCGGCCAACGGCTTCGTCCGGAACAACAACTCGACGCAGATCACCAATGCGCCGTCGGATCCGAACACCCTGGTCGCGATCCCCAACGACAGCCGCTACCACTTCGCGGAAGGCGAGCGGGAGCGGGTGAACGCCCAGGCCACCCTGCAGTTCAAGCCGACGGACGCGATCACGCTGACGGCCGACGTGCTCTATGCGCGCAACAAGGCCCACGAGCAGCGGAACGACCAGACCAACTGGTTCAACCGCCCGTTCGACCGGGTGGTCTTCGACGACAACCCCACGGTGGCGACGGCGATCTTCCTCGAGGAGACGCTGAGCGGCACCAAGGACACCGGCTACGAGCAGCAGTACCGGGCCAACACCGACAGCCTGGAGTCCTTCGGGCTCAACGGCGAGTGGCGGGTGACCGAGCGGCTCACCGTCTCGCTGGACGGCCACATGTCGAAGGCCAACTCCAAGCCCGGCGCGCCGAACGGCACGAGCGCCACCCTGGTGGCCATCGGCGCCCCGGTCACCCGGACGCACTCGGTGGACTACTCGGGCGACGTGCCCGTGCAGTCGATGGCCATCAACGACGCGCTGCCGCGCGGCAACGGCAACGGCGTGCTCGACATCGGCGACCTGGGCTCGCAGGTGGCGCGGACCTCGTCCCAGCGCCAGTCTCAGGAGGTCAAGGAGATCCGCGCCGACGCGACGTGGGAGCTCGACGACTGGGGCAGCCGCTTCGACTTCGGCGTGAACTACCGCGACTCCCAGATGCGCCAGTCGAACATCAACACCCAGCAGGACCTCGGCTCCTGGGGCATCTCCAACCCGCGCGACGTGAGCCAGATCGCCGGCAACCTGGTGCGCGAGTTCTGCCTGGCGTGCGCCTTCAACAGCTACGACCTGAACCAGACGGGCCCCGGCCTGATCGCCTTCCGGGCCAATGCCGTCGACCTCTACAACGCCCTGTCGCCGGTCTATGTGCAGCGCGGCAACGCGGTGGGGATCACCGGCCAGAACAACAACCGGGTCGACGAGAACATCCTGGCGGCCTACGGCCAGGTGACCTGGAAAGGCGAGCTGGCGGGCATGGCCACCAGCGTCGTCGCCGGCGTCCGCTACGAGCGCACGGAGGTGGACTCCACCTCCGAGCTCGCGGTGCCGCGGGCGATCATCTGGACGGCGGACAACGACTTCACCGTCGCCACCAGCAGCGAGCGCCAGCCGGTGTCGGGCAAGGGCAAGTACAACAACCTGCTGCCGGCCCTCGACTTCCAGATGGAGGTTCGCGAGGACCTGATCGCCCGGGCCTCGTTCAGCCGCACCATTGCGCGGCCCGACTATGGCCAGCTGTTCGCCTCGGTCACCGCCCAGGCCCCGAACCGCCCGATCGCCAACGGCGCCACGCCGCTCGGCACCTCGGGCAACCCGGACCTGGAGCCGCTGATCTCCGACAACTTCGACGTGTCGCTGGAGTGGTACTACAAGCCCGGCAGCTTCATCTCGGCGGGCTTCTTCGAGAAGCGGGTGAACAACTTCGTGGGCACGGGCACCGTGACGCGGAACCTCTTCGACCTGCGTGACCCGAGCTCCGGCCAGCCCGGCACCCGCTCCGGCCAGGCGCGCGAGCTGCTGACCGGCGTCGGCGCCGACCAGACCGACGTGAACCTGTTCACGGCCACGGCCCTGATCATCACGACGGGCTCGGTGGACGCGGCGCGGGCCCAGTTCCAGGCCAACCGGACGGTGCTTCCGGGCGGCGGCCTGGGCGATCTGAACCAGGCCTTCGTCGACCAGATCCTGGCGGCGGTGAACATCGAGGCCAACGCCACCGATCCCCTGATGAACTTCCAGGTGGCGCAGCCGATCAACAACCGGTCGGCGCGGATCTACGGCTTCGAGATCGCCGGCACCCACTTCTTCGGCGAAACCGGCTTCGGGGTCGCCGGGGCCTACACCCGGGTGGAAGGCGACATCGGCTTCAACATCGGCGCCGACCCCGGGCAGGACCAGTTCGCCCTGCTGGGGCTCAGCGACACCGCCAACGCCACCCTGATCTACGACAAATACGGGGTGTCGGCGCGGCTGGCCTACAACTGGCGGGACAAGTTCCTGGCCCAGACCAACCGCGGCGGCTCGCGCAACCCGGTGTTCGTGGCGCCCTTCGCCCAGGTCGACCTGAACGTCAGCTATGACGTGAACGAGAAGCTGGCGATCTCCTTCGAGGCCATCAACATCTTCGAGGAGAGCCTGCGCACCTACGCTCGTGACGAGAACCAGCTCTGGTTCGCGCAGGAGCTGGACACGCGCTACCTTGTGGGCGCCCGTTACCGGTTCTGACCGGGACGGCCGTCCGGGACGGGAAAGGCCGCTGCCCGCAGCGGCCTTTTTCGCCTCAGGCGCGGGGTGTGGGGGAGCCGGGCGCGTGACGGCCCGGGAGCTTTGATGACCAACAGGGTCCTCTTGAACAATGTCGAGCACGCCGACCTGCGGGTGATCACCCGCCACGGCCCGGAGTTCGGCGACGCGATCAATCAGGCGCTGGTGCTGCCCACCGAGCTGGAGGCGGCGCAGCGGGAGTACCCGATCTTCCTGCGCAGGGACGCCAACGGCGAATACCAGGCCGTGGTGCTGCTGGGACTCGACCGGGACGAGAACCTGTTCCTCGACGATGGCGGCTGGCAGGCGCGCTACGTGCCGGCCGTGCAGCAGCGCGGGCCGTTCTCCATCGCCCTGCAGGAGGGGCGGGACGGGGCGGAGCCGATGATCCACATCGACCTCGACCACCCCCGCGTCAGCCGCACGGAGGGCGAACCCCTGTTCCTGCCGGCCGGCGGCAACGCGCCCTACCTGCAGCACGTCGCCCGGCTGATGGGCGTGATCTACGACGGGCTGGAGATCAGCCGGGCCTTCTACGAGGCGCTGGAGGCGGCCGGGCTGATCGAGCCGATCTCGGTGGAGGTGAAGCTCAACGATCGGGAGGAGTACGTCCTGCCCGACCTCTTCACGATCTCCCAGGACCGGCTGGCGGGGCTGCCGGCCTCCGACCTCGAGCGGCTGAACCAGGCGGGCGTGCTGCGGGCCGCCTACATGGTGATCGCCTCGCTCGGCAACATGAGCCGGCTGATCGACGCCAAGAACCGCAAGCTGGCGGCGCTCTGATGGCGGGCCCCCCGAGCGGCATCGCGCGCAGGACCGAGGCGGTCGGCGGCGTCGCCCCGGCGGACATCCCGTTCGACGAGATCCTCAACGCCCAGCGGCCGATGATCTTCCGCGGCATGGCCCGCGACTGGCCGCTGGTGCAACTGGGGCTGGAGGCGCCGGCGCGCGCCATGGCCTATCTGAAGGGCTTCGACAGCGGCCAGCGCGTGGTGGGCTATACGGGGCCGCCGCAGATCCGTGGCCGCTTCTTCTACAACCCCGACCTGACCAGCCTGAACTTCCGCTCCGAGCGGGTGATGCTGGGCGAGTTCCTGGACCGGATCGCCGAGGGGCTGGAGGCGGCCGAGGGGCCCTCGCTCTATATCGGCTCCACCGACCTCGACACCTACCTGCCGGGCTTCCGGGCGGAGAACGACCTCGGCCTGCCGCCGGAGACCTTCGGCGAGGCGCCGCCGCTGGCCAGCATCTGGATCGGCAACCGCACGACCGCGGCCACCCACTACGACATGTCCAACAACATCGCCTGCTGCCTGGTGGGCCGCCGGCGCTTCACCCTGTTCCCGCCCGAGCAGGTGGAGAACCTCTATCCCGGCCCGCTGGAGCCGACGCCCGGCGGCCAAGTGGTCAGCCTCGTGGACCTGAACGCCCCCGACCACGACCGCTTCCCGCGCTTCCGCGAGGCCCAGGCGGCCGGGCAGGTGGCCGAGCTGGAGCCCGGCGACGTGCTCGTCTACCCGGCGCTCTGGTGGCACCAGGTGGAGGCGCTGGAGCCGTTCAACGTGCTGGTGAACTACTGGTGGAACGCCACGCCGGGCTTCATGGACACGCCCATGAACACCCTGCTGCACGGGCTGCTCAGCCTGCGCGACCGGCCGGAATTCGAGAAGCGCGGCTGGAAGGCCCTGTTCGACTACTACGTCTTCGGTCCCGCCGAGCGGGCCGGGGCGCACATGCCCGAGGCCGCGCGCGGCGCGCTCGGCCCGATGGACGAGATGAAGGCGCGGCGATTGCGCGCCCAGCTGCTCAACCGCCTCAACAGATAGGCATCCGGGTAAGGGGAAACGCCATGCAGCAACAACAGGTCGTCAGGAAGGTGGTGATCGCCGGCGGCGGCTCGGCGGGCTGGATGACCGCCCAGGCCCTGGTCACGCAGCTCGGCCCCCTGGTGGACATCACGCTCGTGGAATCCGACGCCATCGGCACGGTGGGGGTGGGGGAATCCACGATCCCCACGGCGCGGACCTTCGTCCACCTGCTGGGCCTCGACGAGCGCGAGTTCATGCGCGAGACCCAGGCCACCTTCAAGATCGGCATCCTGTTCGACAACTGGGCGCGGATCGGCGACCGCTACATCCACTCCTTCGGCGAGGTCGGCAAATCGACCCTGCTGGCCCACTTCCACCACCTGTGGATGGAGGCCCGCGCCCAGGGCTTCGGCGGGGAGCTCGGCGACTACTGCCTGGAGTACAAGGCCTCCGCGGAGAGCAAGTTCTTCACCAGCGAGAACGCCCCGCTGAACTACGCCTACCACCTGGATGCGACGAAGTTCGGCCAGTACCTGCGCGGGCGCTGCATCAGGCAGGGCGTGCGGCGGATCGAGGGCAAGATCCAGGAGGTGAAGCAGCACCCGGAGACCGGCTTCGTGGAGGCCCTGGTCATGGAGTCCGGCGAGCGGGTCGAGGGCGACCTGTTCATCGACTGCACCGGCTTCCGCGGTCTCCTGATCGAGCAGACCCTGAAGGCGGGCTTCGAGGACTGGGGCCACTGGCTGCCCAACGACCGCGCCGTGGCCATGCAGACCGCCGCCGTGGGCCCCGCCGCGCCGCTGACCCGCGCCACCGCCCACAAGGCCGGCTGGCAGTGGGGCATCCCGCTGCAGAACCGCGAGGGCAACGGCTGGGTCTATTCCTCGGAGCACATGTCGGACGACGAGGCCCACAGCCTGTTCCTCGGCCAGCTGAAGGGCGAGCACCTGACCGATCCCTGGCTGATCCGCTTCCGGCCCGGCCGGCGGCGGAAGAGCTGGGACAAGAACGTCATCGCGCTGGGCCTCGCCAGCGGCTTCATCGAGCCGCTGGAATCGACCTCGCTGCACATGATCATGATCGGGGTGACGCGGCTGCTGCAGCTGTTCCCGTTCGGGGGAGTCAACGAGAGCCTGATCAACCGCTTCAATCACCTGGCCGACCAGGAGATCGTCCGCATCCGCGACTTCGTGGTGATGCACTACAAGCTCACCGAGCGGAACGACACGCCCTACTGGGACCGCTGCCGGACCATGGAGATTCCCGACAGCCTGGCCGAGCGGATCGAGCTCTTCCGGGAGACCGCCCAGATCTACACCATCCCCGGCGAGCTGTTCCAGATCGCCTCCTGGCTGCAGGTGATGACCGGCCAGCGGGTGGAGCCGAAGAGCTACCACTACATGGGCCGGATGATGCCGCCGGCGCAGCTGAAGAAGGCGCTGGAGGACCTGAAGGGCCACATCGCCAGGGCGGTCGACCGGATGCCGAGCCACCAGGACTTCGTGCAGCAGTACGTGGCGCAGCGGACTCCCGAACCCGCCTAGCGGGTGACGCGGCGGCAGCCCCATTCTGGGTAGCGCGCGCCGCAGGCCGCTTGATCGTCATCAACTGAGACGGGCGCAGCCTGCCCTCCTGTGCGGCCGCGGCTTTCCACGCCGCGGCGTCACGGGGATGGGCCCATGTACGAAGACTTTCAGGCCGGCGGCGTCGCCCCGGCGCAGTCCGGCGACGTCCGCCGGTCGTGCCGGAACGAGGAGTCGCCGTTCGAGGACCGCGAGCTGTTCTTCTCGCGCACCGACCCGCACGGGGTGATCCGCCACGGCAATGCGGTGTTCCAGCGGGTGAGCCGCTACGACTGGGACGAGCTGGTCGGCAAGCCGCACAAGATCATCCGCCACCCGGACACGCCGCGGGCGGTGTTCTGGCTGCTGTGGGACACCATCCGGCGGGGCGAGCCGGTGGGCGCCTATGTGAAGAACCGGGCCAAGGACGGCTGCTACTACTGGGTGTTCGCCATCGTCACCCCGATCGAGGACGGCTTCCTGTCGGTGCGGCTGCGGCCGGGCGGGGCCATGTTCGAGGCCGCCCAGGACCTCTACCGCGCCTGCGACGAAGCCGAGCGGGCGGAGGCGCTGACCCCCGAGGCGAGCGCCGGGCGGTTGCTCGGGCGCCTGGGCGAGCTGGGCTTCCGCGACTATCCCGCCTTCCAGGCCGCGGCCCTCAGCGCCGAGCTGCACGAGCGGGGCCGGCGCCTCGCCCGGCCCGCCGACGCGGCGCTGCAGGGCTTCGACCGCATCCTGGAGGCGGCGGGCGCCCTCCTGGAGCCGACGCGAACGGTGACCGAGGCCTGCGGGCTCTACACCCACCTGCCGCTCAACCTCCGCATCCAGGCCGCCCAGCTGGGCCGCGCGGGCGCGGCGATCAGCGCCATCTCGGTGAACTACAGCGCCATCAGCACCGAGTTCGCCCAGGCGGTGGAGCGGTTCGCCGCCTCGGCCGCGGAGGTGAACCGGGCGGTGGCCGACGGCCTCTTCCTGCTCGCCGCCGCCCACGTGCAGCAGGAGATGGCCGAGGTGTTCGGGCGGGAGGTCGGCGCCTCCGGCGTGGACGCCGCCGCCGAGATCGCCCGGCTGGACGGGCAGCAGCGGGCCTACGCGCAGAAGGCGGAGGCCGGCCTGGCGGCGATCGACCGGCGGGTCGCGGCCTTCCGGGACGACTGCGCCCAGATGAGCCGGCTGGCGGCCAGCCTGGAGGTCACCCGGATCATGGGCGAGGTGGAGTGCGCCGCCGCGGCCGGGGCGGCGGACGGCCTGGGCAAGCTGCTGGAGGAGCTCGGCCAGTTCCAACGGACGCTCACCGAGGCGCTGCGCGAGCTCTCCCGCCGCAACGCCGAGATCGCCGGCTTCAGCGGCCGGCTGATCGGCGGCGCGCCGGAGGCCGAGCCGGCCTAGCGGGCGACTGAGAAGCGGAAGACCGTCGTCGAGCGGAAGGTCTCGCCGGGCCGCAGGACCGTGGAGGGGAACTGCGGCTTGTTGGGGCTGTCGGGGACGTGCTGGGTCTCGAGGGCCACGCCGTGGTGCTTGCGCAAAAGGACCCCGGAGGCGGCGCGCAGGGCGCCGTTCCAGTGGTTGGCGGTGTAGACCTGGACGCCGGGCTCGGTGGTCAGCACCTCGAGCTCGCGCCCGCTCGCGGGGTCCTCCAGCCTCGCGGCGAGGACCGGGCGGCCGGGGCGGGCGGGCCTGAGCATGAAGTTGTGGTCGAGGCCGTCGCGGCTGAACCGCATCTCAGGATGACCCTTGCCGACCCGGTCGCCGATCCGCGTCGGCCGGCGCAGGTCGAGCGGGCCGCCGGCAACGGGCGCGACCTCGCCGGTCGGCACCAGCAGCTCGTCGCCGGGCGTGTAGCTCTGGGACGCCACCGTCAGCCGGTGGTCGAGGACGTCGCGCGCGGCGTCCCCGGAGAGGTTGAAGTAGGCGTGGTTGGTGAGGTTCACGACCGTGGGCCGGTCCGTCGTCGCCGCGTAATCGATCCGCAGGGCGCCGTGGTTGTCGAGGGTGTAGGTGACGGCGACGTCCAGGGCGCCCGGGAAGCCGTTCTCGCCGTCGGCGGCGCGGTAGGTCAGGACCACGCCGGCCCTGCCGCGGGCCTGGAAGGCGCGGCCCGTCCAGTTGCGCGTGCAGAAGCCCGTGGGGCCGCCGTGGGAGCTGATCCCCCGGGCGTTGGACGGCAGGTCGTACCTCGTCCCGTCGAGGGTGAAGCCGCCGCCCGATATCCGGTTGGCGTAGCGGCCGATGACGCAGTTGAAGGAGCCGTTGGCCTCGTAGGCGGCGAGATCGGGCAGGCCCAGCACCACATTGGCGAAGCGGCCCCGGCGGTCGGGCGTGCGGATGGCGTCGATGCGCGCGCCGTGGCTGAGGATGCGCACGCTCATGCCGCGGTCGTTGACGAGGGTGTAGGCCTCGACGCGCGCGCCGTCGGCGGCGACGCCGTAGGGCTCGGCGCGGGCCTCCATGGCGCGCCCCGGGGGCGCGGCGGCGAGCACCGCCAGCGCCGCCGCGAACGGCAGGCCGATCCGCAAACCCGAGGTCATCGCTCTCCCCGTCTGGAGCCACATCCTGGCCGCCGGGCGGCCGGGTGGCAACGGCCCGGCCGGCCTCCGCCGCCGGCAGGCGGACGCGTGCGTTGCCACACTGCTGAAACACCACCGTGGCCGAGATCGGCGAAAGGCCGGCTCGCACGAGCCGCGCTCGATCGAAGAGACGGGGGAGGCTCGAGCGAATGGGCAGGATGGGCAGGGCGGGCGTGGGCCTCGCGGCGGTGGCGGCGGGGCTCGCCCTGGCCGGCGCGGCGGCGGCGGAGATCGCGGTCTCGGTGAACGACGGCAAGCAGCTGCGGCCCGGCGACGACCCGCCCGGCCGCACGCCCGACACCCTGGCGGTGCTCGACCTGACCGCGGCGGGGCCGAAGGTGCTGGCGAGCCTGCCGGCGCCGACCAGCATGATCGGGCCGCCGACCAGCGTGGCGGTGACGCCCGACGCGCGGCTGGCCCTCGTCACCGCAGCCCAGACCCTGGACGCCAATGGCCCGGCGACCCTGGTGCTCGACGACACGCTGACGGTGGTGGACCTGTCGAACCCCGCCGCGCCGAGGGTCGTGCAGACCCTTCATGCCGGCGCCGGCGCCACGGGCGTGGCGGTGAACAGGGCCGGGACCCTGGCGCTGGTGGTGAGCACCGGCGACGATTCGGTGTCGGTGTTCGGCATCTCCGGCCGGCGGCTGACGCCGGCGGGGAAGGTCCGGCTGCCCTACCAGGCGCGGCCGACCGACGTGGCCTTCACCCCCGACGGCAAGGGGGCGCTGGTGGTGACGCAGACGGCCGGGAGCATCCTGCGGCTGGCGGTGGACGGGACGAAGGTGACGCGCACCGAGGTGGCCGTGCAGCCCGGCGTCCAGCCCTACGGGATCGTGGTGAGCCCGAAGGGCGACTTCGCCTACAACACCAACCTGGGCGGCCGCCGGCCGACCCCGGGCCAGCCGACGCCTGCGGGCCCGCGGCCGGGGACGATCTCGGCCATCGACCTGACGACCAACCAGGTGGCGACCATCGTCGAGGTGGGCCAGACGCCGGAGCACCTGACGCTGAGCGCCGACGGCGGCGTGTTGGCTGTGGTCGTGGCCAACGGCTCGGGCGGGGCGCCAGGGTCGCCGGGCTACAACGACTTCGGCCTCCTGAAGGTCTACCGGGTGGCGGGCGGCGAACTCACGCCGGTGGCCGAGGCGAAGACCGGCCGCTGGTGCCAGGGCGCCGCCTGGACGAAGGATCGCAGCCGGGTCCTCCTGCAGTGCGCCGGCGGGCGCGAGATCGAGTCCTACCGTTTCGACGGGACGACCCTGACCCGGCAGCCGGCCGAGACGCTGAAGTTCGCCGCCCGCCCGGCCAGCATCGCCACCGCGACGAGCCGCTAGGAGCCCGGCGGTGAGGGCGGCCGACGTCAGCGACCTGAGGATCCTGGCGCGCCGGCGGCTGCCGCGGTTCCTGTTCGAGTACATCGACGGCGGGGCCTTCGCCGAGACGACGCTGAAGCGCAACGTCGAGGACCTGCAGACGCTGTCGGTGCGCCAGCGGGTGCTGCGCGAGGTGGCCGAGATCGACCTGTCGACCGAGCTGTTCGGGCGGCGCGCGGCGCTGCCGGTGGCGCTGGCGCCGGTGGGCCTGGCCGGGCTCTACGCCCGCCGCGGCGAGGTGCAGGCGGCGCGGGCGGCGGAGGCGGCGGGGGCGCCGTTCTGCCTGTCCACCGTCGCCGGCTGTTCGCTGGAGGAGGTCCGGGCGGCGGTGCAGGCGCCGTTCTGGTTCCAGCTCTACATGATCCGCGACCGCGGCTTCATGCGCGACCTGCTGGCCCGGGCCGAGGCGGCGGGGATCGACACCCTGCTGCTCACCGTGGACCTGCCGGTCAGCTCCACCCGCTACCGCGACATCCGCACGGGCCTGGCGGGCGCCAGCGGCGTGGGCGGGCTGGCGTCGCGGATGTGGCAGGTGGCCCAGCGGCCGGGCTGGGCCTGGGACGTGGGCCTGTTCGGCCGGCCGCACCAGCTCGGCAACGTGGCGGGGGTGATGCCGCCCGGCGCCGGGCTGGGCGGCTTCTTCGACTGGGTGGCGGCCAATTACGACCCGAGCGTCACCTGGAAGGAGATCGACTGGCTGCGCGAGCTCTGGAAGGGCCGGCTGGTCCTGAAGGGCGTGCTCGACCCCGACGACGCCCGGGCCTGCGTGGCGGCCGGGGTGGAGGGGATCGTGGTCTCCAACCACGGCGGGCGCCAGCTCGACGGGGCGCCCTCCAGCATCTCGGCCCTGCCGGCGGTGGCCGACGCGGTGGAGCGGCGGATCACGGTCCTGATGGATTCCGGCGTGCGCTCGGGGCTCGACGTGATCCGGGCGATCGCGTCGGGGGCCGACGGGGTGATGGTGGGCCGGGCCTGGGCCTACGCCCTGGCCGCGCAGGGACAGCGCGGCGTGGCGAAGATGCTGGCGACGATCCGCGCCGAGATGCTGGTGGCCATGGCCCTGATCGGCGAGACGCGGATCGCGGGCCTAGACCGCTCCTTGCTGATCCCGGCTCAGCGGCGCTTCTGCGACGCGAGGTAGGCCACGACGGCCGAGCGCTGCCGGGCGTCGGGCAGGCCGATCATCATCTTGGTTCCTGGCACGGTCTGGCCGGGTGACTTGAGGAACCTGTCGAGCTGGGCCGGCGTCCAGACGAAGGCCGCCTTCTTCATCGCCGGGCTGTAGGCGTAGCCGGGCAGCGTGCCGGCCTTGCGACCGGCGACGCCGCGAAGCGGCGGCCCGAGCTTGCCCGGCGCCGCGTCGAGGGCGTGGCAGGCGCCGCAGCGCTGGGTGAACAGGGTTTCCCCCGGATGGGGATCCGCCAGCGCCGGGCCCGCGCTCAGCGCACCCGTGGCGAGGACAAGAAGCATGGCTACGCGGCGCATCGTTCGGTCTCCTGAAGGGAGACGTGTACGGTTGAAATCTGCAGGTCAACTGGCGCCGGGCCCGCCCGGTCAGCGAACCGCCGCGGCTGCGTAAGTCTCCAGCACGAGGCTGAACGGCCGGTCGTCGGCGACCAGGACCGCCTTGTGCTCCAGGACGCCCGAGCCGCCGTCGAGATAACGGACCGAGAGCGTTCGGCGGCGGTAGTCGAGGGAGCGGACGGCCACGCCGAACGGGGTCTGGGTTCCTTCCAGGGTGGCGTTCATCTCCGCCGTCAGGCGGCCGGGCAGGAACCAGTTGTCCGCCACGGACAGCACCTCGGGCCCGCACATCAGCCGCACGCGCCGGTGGCGGATGGCATCGGCCGGGGCGTCCAGGGCCTGGCGCACCCAATCGGGCGCGGCGGCGTCCGGGGGGAGCTGCTCGGCGCGGACCCGCTCGCCGGGCGCGCGGCGGTCGCAGATCTCCTGCAGCACAGCGGTGGCGCTGTGGCTGGCGAGCAGGCGGGCGCTGAGCGCCTCCACCGCGCGCCGGTCCGTCGCCGCCGCCCCGCCGAGGATGGCTATGCTCGCGAGGGCGAGGAGGGTGAGATCCTGGAACATCGCCGCCTTCTAGGCGTCGGCGGCGCGCGACGCCACCCGCTCGCGAGGGCCTCCCGAGCGGGTGGCGGCCGCCCTAGTGGACGTGGACGGTCGAGGCTTGCGGACCCTTCACCCCCTCCGCCTCGGCGAAGCGCACCTCGACGCCGGGCTCCATCCGGGCGAAGCCGCCGTTCAGCACGGCGTTGCGGTGGAAGTAGATCTCCCGGCCGTCGGCCGCCTCGATGAAGCCGTAGCCCTCGTCGGGGAACAGCCGGGCGACCCGGCCCTGCGGCGGCGGTTCGTGGACCTTCACCTTGCCCTGCACCCGCCGGCGGCGGTCGAGCAGGCGGCGGCGGGCGGCGGCGAAGGCGTCGCGGACGGTGACGAACGCGTCCTCATGGGCGTGGTCGGCCGGCGGGTTGCGGTCGACCACCACCTCGCCCTCGCTGGGCGTCGTGATCTGCAGGCGCACCGCATAGAGGTCGCCGTGGCGGCGCTTGCCGGGCCGGCCGATGACCGCCACGCGGCAGGAGGTGATGCGGTCGTTCAGGCGCTCGAGCTTGGCCGCCTCGCGCTCGATGCGCCGCTGCAAGGCCTCGCTCGCGGTGAGGCCGCCTTCGAAGGTGATCTGGAGGGGAATCTGCATGAAGCCTTCCATCGACTGGAGCGGGAAGGCGGCCTGGCCGGTCTGGCCCGGGCCTCCCCGAACTCAACGGACCCATGCTGCGCCGTCCGCGGAGCTCTGCCTTGACGGGGGTCAAGGCGGTGTCCGGACATGAAGACGGCCGGCCCCCGGGGGGAGGGACCGGCCGTCGCCCGTGGCGGGACCTCGGCTCAGTGGCTGAGCAGGAGGTAGCGCTGGGGATTCTGGAGCAGGCGCCAGGTGGCGCCGCCGAGCGCCCATTCGACCGTGCGGCTGTGGCCGTAGGCGCCGGCGACGATCAGGTCGGCGCCGATCGCCTCGGCCTCGGCGTTCAGCTCGTCGACGACGCTGGCGTCGGGCGCGGTGGTGACATTGGCGCGCGCCGGGGCGCCGTGGCGGCGCAGCCAGGCGGCGACGTCCAGGGCGCAGGCCTAGACGGCCTCCACCTCGTCCTCGCCGCAGACCGCCTGGACCACAACTTCCTCCGCGCGGACCAGGAAGGGCATGGCGTCGGCGACGGCGCGGCGGGCCTCGCGGGTCTCCTTCCACGCGACCACGACCTTGCGGGCCTGCAGGTGACCGGCCCCGGCCGGCGCGACCAGCACCGGACGGCCGGCGGTCAGCACGACCTCGGCCGGCGGGGCGGCGTGGTAGACGTCGCTGCCCTTGGCCTCGGTGGCGGTCATGACGATCAGGTCGGCCGCCCGGGCGGTGCGGGCGATGGCGTTCACCGGCGTGGAGGACACCGTGCGCCATTCCACGTCGGCGCCGGCCGCGTCGCGGCGGAAGGCGGCCTCGGCGTTCTTCAGGTCGGCCGCGACCTGGCGCGAGAGCTGCTGGTACATCTCGGCGATCAGCTGGCCGGAATAGGGATCCACCATGGTCACCGGCTCGATCATCTCGGCGCCCAGGCCGATCAGGCGGGCGTCGAACGCGCGGGCCAGGCCGGCGGCGATCTCCACCCGGCGTGAGGCGCCGAGGCCGGGCTCCACATGGACCAGCAGGGTCGAATAGGTCGGCGCGGGGGGCGCGGTGCGGGCGGCGGGCGCGCTCTTTTCCTGGACGGTCATGCGATGGCTCCCTGGTTTCCCGGAAGTTAATGGCCGGAGAAGCTCGGCTGGAAACCTGGGGCGCACCCCTAGGTAGTCGTACGGAGGGACCCCGTGGTCGGGCTTTGACGCGTGTCAGGGCGGCCGCTTCCGTGTCATGGCTTTAGGCGCAGATGTCCGCCGCTCCGCCCACCGTCGCCTTCGACGTGAGCCGCCTCAGCAAGGTCTACGAGACCGGGGCGGGCCAGGTGCACGCCCTGCGCGGGGTGGACCTGCAGATCTTCGCGGGCGAGACGCTGGTGCTGCTGGGGCCCTCCGGCTCGGGCAAGTCGACCCTGCTCAACATCCTGGGCGGCCTCGACCGGGCGACCTCGGGCTCGGCGCGCTTCCACGACTTCGAGTTGATCGGCGCGAGCGACACGGCGCTGACCCGCTACCGCCGCGCCTCGGTGGGCTTCATCTTCCAGTTCTTCAACCTGGTCCCCAGCCTGACGGCGCGGGAGAACGTGGCGCTGATCACCGAGATCGCCCGCGATCCGATGACGCCGGAGGAGGCGCTGGCCCGGGTCGGCCTTGCCGACCGCATGGACCACTTTCCGGCCCAGCTCTCGGGCGGGCAGCAGCAGCGGGTGGCGGTGGCCCGCGCCATCGCCAAGCGGCCCGAGCTGCTGCTCTGCGACGAGCCCACCGGCTCGCTGGACAGCGACAGCGGCGTGCAGGTGCTGGAGGCGATCTCGGAAGTCACCCGCGACGTGGGCGCGACGACCATGATCGTCTCCCACAACACCGGCATCGCGGCCATGGCCGATCGGGTGATCCGCTTCCGCGACGGCCAGATCACCGAGGTGGAGGCCAACCCGCGCAAGCTGGCGCCGAAGGAGATGAGCTGGTGAGGCCCGCGCCGCTCGACCGCAAGCTGCTGCGCGACCTGCTGCGGCTGAAATGGCAGGTGCTGGCCATCGCGCTCCTGGTGGCCTGCGGCGTGTCGGTGGCGGTGATGGCCTTCTCCGCCCAGCGGGCGCTCTCCGAGGCGCGGGCCGCCTTCTACGAGGACACCCGGTTCGCCGACGTCTTCGCCCAGGCGAGGCGCGCGCCGCTGTCCCGGGCCCGGACGCTCGCCCACATCGACGGCGTCACCGCGGTCGACGTCCGCATCCTGGAGGCCGGGCTGATGGACGTGCCGGGCCTCTCCCGCCCGGCCGTGGCGCGGCTGATCTCCCTGCCGCAGGACGAGGACCACGCGCTGAACCGCATCGTCCTCAAGCGCGGCCGGATGCCCGACCCGACGCGCACCGACGAGGTGGTGGCGCTCGACACCTTCCTGCAGGCCGCGAACGTCGACCTCGGCGACCGGCTCACGGCGGTGATCCGCGGGCGGGCGTTCACCTTCACCATCGTCGGCGGGGCCCTGTCGCCGGAGTACGTCTACGTGCCGGCGCCGGAGTCCTTCATGCCGGACGACGCCCACCAGGCGGTGTTCTGGGCGCCGCGTCCGGCGGTGGAGCGCGCGGCCGGGATGAGCGGCGCCTTCAACACCGTGGCCCTGAAGCTCGCGCCGGGCGCCTCGCCGCGGGCGGTGATGCAGGACGTCGACCGGCTGCTCGCGCCCTATGGCGGGCGCGCCGCCTACGTCCGGGAGGACCAGGCCTCCAACGCCTTCCTGGAAGCCGAGCTGAAGGAGCTCTCCACCTCGGCCTCGATCCTGCCGCCGGTGTTCCTGCTGATCGCCGCGGCCCTGGTGCATCTGGTGGTCTCGCGCCTGGTGGACGCCGAGCGCGAGCAGATCGGGCTCTTCAAGGCGTTCGGCTACGGCAACGGCGCCGCGGCGGGGCCATACCTGCGGCTGGCGGCCCTGGTCGGACTGCTGGGGGCCGCCGGCGGCGGCCTGGGCGGGGCGGCCTTCGGCGCGGCGATCGTCGAGCAGTACCGGCAGTACTTCCGCTTCCCCGTGCTCGAGGTGACCTTCCACTGGCCGGCCTTCCTCGGCGCGGCGGGCGTGGCGGCGGCGGCGACCATGCTGGGCTCCATCGCGGCCGTGCGGCGGGCGGCGGCGCTGTCCCCCGCCGTGGCCATGCAGCCGCCGCGGCCGGCCTCCTATCGCGCCGGCCTGCTGGACCGGATCGTCCGCGGCTCCGGGGTCGACCAGGCAACGCGGATGATCGTGCGCAACCTGGAGCGCTTCCCCGTGCGGGCCGCCCTGGCCGCGCTCGGGCTCGCCGCCAGCCTGTCGCTGCTGGTCGGCACGCAGTTCATGTTCGACAGCCTCGATGCGGTGATCGACCAGGCCTACTACCGCACCCAGCGCTGGAACGAGTCCGTGGGCTTCGCCGAGGCGCGCAGCGTGGGCGCCATGGCCGACATCGCGCGGCTGCCGGGCGTGATCGCCGCCGAGCCGGTGCGCGCCGCGGGCGTGCGGCTGCAGGCCGGCGGTCGGGAGGAGCTGGTGCGGATCATCGGTCTGGAGCCGGGCGCGCGGCTGCAGCGGCCGCTGGACGGCGAGGACCGCGTCGTGCCGTTCGAGGGGCGGGGCCTGGTCATGAGCGAGGCGCTGGCCTCGCGGCTGCGGCTGGCGCCGGGCGACCGCGTCCACGTGGAGGTGATCGACGGGGCCGGCGTCTCGGCGGTCCTGCCGGTCACGGCGCTTGCCCGCGACTACAGCGGCTTCGCCGTCTACATGGACCGCCGCGAGCTCAACCGGATGATGCGCGAGGGCGACGTGGCGAGCGGCGCCCAGCTGCTGGTCGCCGCCGACGCCCGGCCGGCCTTCTACCGGGCCATCGAGCGCACGCCGCAGATCATCGGCTCGTCGTCGCGCGACGACACCGTGGCCGCCTGGCGGCAGGCCATGGCCGAGGCCTTCCGGGTGATGATCAGCTTCTATGTGGGGTTCGCGGGCGCCATCGCGTTCGGCGTGGCCTACAACACCAGCCGGATCGCGCTCTCCGAGAGGGCCCGCGACCTCGCCACCCTGCACGTGCTGGGCTTCGGCCACTGGGAGTGCGCCTACATCCTGCTGGGCGAACTGGCGGTCATCACGCTCGTCTCCATCCCGCTCGGCATCGTCGGCGGCCAGGCCCTGGCCGAGGGCATGGGGGCGGCCTATTCGCGTGACGAGCTGCGGCTGCCGGCGGTGATCTCGCCAGACAGCTATGGCCTGGCCCTGGTCGCCTATCTGGCGGCCATCGGCCTGGCGGCGGCGATGGTCGCGCCGCGCATCTGGCGCCTCGACCTCGTGGCCGTCCTGAAGACAAGGGACTAGGAATGCCGAAGATCAAATGGGCCCGGTGGATCCTGATCGGCGCGGCCGTGCTGGCCGTGGCCGTGACGGTGGGGCTGCTCATGGCGCCGCGTCCCGTGCCGGTGGACGCCGCGCAGGTCACCGTCGGCCCCATCGCCGAGACCGTCGCCGACCAGGGGTTCGCGCGGGTGCGGGAGGCCTATGTGGTGGCCGCGCCGGTCTCTGGGCGGCTGGAGCGCGTCGGGCTGCACGTGGGCGACCGGGTGGTGACGGGCTCGACCGTGGTGGCGCGGATCCGCCCGGCCAGCGCCGACCTGCTCGACCCCCGCTCCCGCGCCCAGGCCAACGCCGCCGTGGCCGCCGCCCAGGCCGCCGTGGCCGCCGCGGCCGCCCAGCAGGACCAGCTCGCCGCCGACGCCCGCCAGGCGGACATCGAACTGCGCCGCATCCGGCAGCTGTCGGAGCGGGGGTTCGCCGCCCGCCAGACGCTGGACGCCGCCGACGCCCGCGCCCGGGCCGCCCGCGCCGCCGTGCGCGCCGCCGCCGCCCAGCTCGCCGTGCGCCGCTCCGAGCTCGCCGCGGCGCGCTCGGCGCTGATGGGGCCGGAGGCGGAGGGGGCGGAGACCGTGGCGGTCACCGCGCCGGCCTCCGGTTATGTCACCCGGGTGCTGCAGGAGAGCGAGCGCACCGTGGCCATGGGCGCGCCCCTGGTGGAGATCGGCGATCAGGACGGGCTGGAGGCGGCCATCGAGTTCCTGTCGCAGGACGCCGTGCGCATCCGGGAGGGCATGGCCGCCGAGATCTACGACTGGGGCGGGGAGGGGACGATCCCGGCCGTCGTGCGGCGGGTGGAGCCGCAGGGCTTCACCAAGGTCTCGGCGCTCGGCGTCGAGGAGCAGCGGGCGCTGGTTCTGCTGCAGTTCGCCGGCGCGCCGGAGAAGTGGACCCGGCTCGGGCCCGGCTACCGCGTCTGGGGCCGCGTCTTCCTGCGTCGCGAGCCGAAGGCGCTGAAGGCGCCGCTGGGGGCGCTTGTGCGCGCGCAGGACCGCTGGGCGGTCTACCGCGTCGCCGACGGGCGCGTCCGGCTGGTCCCGGTGACGGTCGGGGCGCTCACCGACGACGAGGCGGAGATCCGCGCCGGCTTGAGGGCAGGCGACCGGGTGGTGGTCTTTCCGTCCGACAAGGTGGCCGACGGGGCGAGGGTGAAGGTCCGCCAGCCGGCGCGCTGAGCCTTTGACGCGCCTCAAGGTCGGCCGGCCGCCCCGCGCCTAGGGTCCGCCGGAAGCTGCGGAGCTGCGTCATGACCACGCCCGACTACATCCGGTCCTTCGACCTCCTGAGCCTGAGCGATATCCCCCTGGTGGGCGGCAAGACCGCGTCTCTGGGCGAGCTGCACCGGCTGCTCGCCGGCGCGCGGGTGAGCGTGCCGCAGGGGTTCGCGATCACCGCCGAGGCCTACCGCGACGCGCTGACCCGGGCCGGCGCCTGGGGCGAGCTGAAGGCGCGGCTGGCGGACCTCGATCCCGACGACGTGGACGACCTCGCCCGGCGCGCGGCGGCGGCCCGCAGGATCGTCTACGAGGCCACCGCCGACGCGGCGCTCTGCGCCCAGATCGCCGAGGCCTTCCGCCGGCTGCGCGAGGCGTGCGGCGGCGGCGAGCTGAGCGTGGCGGTGCGGAGTTCCGCCACGGCCGAGGACCTGCCCACCGCCAGCTTCGCGGGCCAGCACGACAGCTTCCTGCACATCCGCGACGAGGCGGGGCTGATCGAGGCCTGCCGCCGCTGCTTCGCCTCGCTGTTCACCGACCGGGCGATCGTCTACCGGATCAACAACGGCTTCGATCACTTCAAGGTCGCCCTCTCGGTGGCCGTGATGCAGATGGTGCGCTCCGACGAGGCCACGAGCGGGGTGATCTTCACCCTCGACACCGAAAGCGGCTTCCCGGACGTGGTGTTCGTCACCGGCGCCTACGGCCTGGGCGAGAACGTGGTGCAGGGGCGCGTGGACCCCGACGAGTTCTACCTCCACAAGCCGACCTTCCGGCAGGGCTTCCGCGCCGTCCTGAAGCGCAGCCGCGGAGCCAAGCAGACGCGGATCGTCTGGCGCACGGGGCCGCACGGGCCGGCGCTGCGATCGGTCCGCGTGCCGCTGGCCGAGCGGGGACGCTACTGCCTGACCGACGCCGAGGTCATGGACCTGACCGAGGTCGCCATCCGGATCGAGGACCACTACTCCAAGCGCGCCGGGCGGCCGACGCCGATGGACATCGAGTGGGCCAAGGACGCCGGCGATGGCCGGCTGTACATCGTTCAGGCGCGGCCGGAGACCGTGGCCTCCCAGCGGGGCGAGGAGATCGAGACCTTCCGGCTCACCGGCTCCGGCGCTGTGCTCGTCGAGGGCAAGGCCGTCGGCGAGCGGATCGCCGGCGGGCCGGTGCGGGTGGTCCGCACGGCGGCGGCGCTGAAGGCCTTCCAGCCCGGCGATGTGCTGGTCGCCAGCGCCACCAGCCCGGACTGGGAGCCGGTGCTGAAGAAGGCCAGTGCGGTCGTCACCGACCGGGGCGGGCGCACCTGCCACGCGGCCATCGTGGCCCGCGAGCTGGGCATACCGGCCGTGGTCGGCACGGGCGACGCCACGCGCCGGCTGGCGGCGGGCGGGCGGGTCACCGTCTCCTGCGCCGAGGGGGAAGTGGGCAAGGTCTACCAGGGCGACGTGCCGTTCGAGATCCAGCGGCTGAAGGCCGCCGACCTGCAGCAGCCCCGCACCTCGGTGATGCTGAACCTGGCGCACCCGGACCTGGCGTTCCGCGCCGCCCAGCTGCCGAGCGCCGGCGTGGGGCTGGCCCGGCTGGAGTTCATCATCGGCGAGCGGATCCGGCTGCACCCCATGGCGGCCGCCCATCCCGAGCGGGTGACCTCGACCCGCGACCGCACGGCCATCGCCCGGCTGGCGGCGGGCCACGCGTCGGCCCGCGAGTACTTCATCCAGGGACTGGTGGAGGGCGTGGGCGTGATCGCCGCGGCCTTCCATCCACGCCCGGTGGTCGTCCGGCTGTCGGACTTCAAGACCAACGAGTACGCCAGGCTGCTGGGCGGCGCGGACTTCGAGCCGAAGGAAGAAAACCCGATGCTGGGCTTCCGCGGGGCCTCCCGCTACGCCCATCCGCTCTACGCCGAGGGCTTCGCCCTGGAGTGCGAGGCGCTCAGGCGCGTTCGCCAGGACCTGGGGCTGAAGAACCTCCGCGTCATGGTCCCCTTCTGCCGGACCACGGCGGAGGCCGCCCGCGTGCTGGACGCCATGGCCGCCAACGGCCTGAAGCGCGGCCAGGACGGGCTGGAGGTCTATGTGATGTGCGAGATCCCCAACAACGTCATCCAGATCGACGCCTTCGCCAAGCTGTTCGACGGCTTCTCCATCGGCTCCAACGACCTGACCCAGCTGGTGCTGGGCGTGGACCGCGACTCCGAGACGGTGGCCTTCGACTTCGACGAGCGCGACCCGGGCGTGCTGGAGATGCTGCGCCAGGCGGTGGCCGGCGCGCACCGCAACGGCCGCCACGTGGGCATCTGCGGCGAGGCGCCGGCGACCTATCCGGAGATCGCCGCCTTCCTCACGGGGCTGGGCATCGACTCCATGAGCGTCAATCCGCAGAGCCTGCCCAGGACGCTGGCCGTGGTTCGCGAGGCGGAGGCGCGTCCGGCGGCCGCCTGAGTCCGCGCCGGCTGGAACCGGCTGCCCGATGAGGCGATGTTGGGGGACCCGTCCCTGGTGTCCCTGAGGTCCGCATGCCGGTGAAGCTTGGAATTGTCGGCGTCGGCAAGATCGCCCGCGACCAGCACCTGCCGGTGATCGCCGCCAGCGGCGACTTCGAGCTGGTGGCCGCCGCCAGCCGCCACGCCCAGGTGGACGGCGTGCGGAACTTCACCTCTCTCGCCGAAATGCTGGACGCCGCGCCCGAGGTGGAGGCCGTCTCGCTCTGCACGCCGCCGGTGGGCCGCGCCGACGACGCGCGCCGGGCGCTGGCCCGCGGCGTCCATGTGCTGCTGGAGAAACCGCCCACGGCGACGCTCAGCGAGGCCCATGAACTGGTCGCGGCGGCCGAGGCGGCGCAGGTGACGCTCTATGCGAGCTGGCACTCGCGCTTCGCCCCCGCGGTCCCGGCGGCGCGGAGCTGGCTGCGCGACCGGGCGGTGCGCGGCGCCCGGATCACCTGGATGGAGGACGTGCGCGTCTGGCACCCAGGCCAGGACTGGATCTTCGCGCCCGGCGGCCTGGGCGTCTTCGATCCCGGCATCAACGCGCTCTCCATCGTCACCCACATCCTGCCGCAGCCCTTCGCCCTCCGCGCCGCCCGGCTGGCGTTCCCGGCGAACCGCCAGGGTCCCATCGCCGCGGAGCTGAGCTTCCAGGACGTCCTGGGCGCCCCGATCGCCGCCGAGCTCGACTTCCTGCATACCGGCGTCCAGCGCTGGGACATCGAGGTGGAGACGGACGGCGGGCGCCTGACCCTGTCGAAGGGCGGGACCGAAATGGCGATCGACGGCGAGGTCCAGCCCGTGGTGCCCGGGGCGGGGCGGCCGCATGCGGAATACGAGCCGCTCTACGCCCACTTCGCGGCCCTGATCGCGGCCGGGCGGAGCGATGTGGACCTCACCCCGCTCCGGCACGTGGCCGACGCCTTCATGCTGGGCGAACGGGTGGCGGCGCCGGCGTTCGATTTCTAGGGGCCGATCCTCCGTACGATTACCTAAGGACACGACCCGAATGGCTGCGCCGGCGGGCCGCCTCTAAGCCTACTGCAACAACAGGAGGCCCCGATGCTCGGCGCTCAACAGATGGTTCACACGACGCCCGCCCTGGTGGTGAAGGGCGATGGCGGCAAGGCGCCCCACGACCGCTACCTGCTCGTCTCGGCGGCGGGCCAGACGGAATGGGTGGACGACCCCCAGGCGGCGACCGCCTTCCCGTCCATGCGCGAGGCGATGCGGATGGCCATGCGGCTGCCGGCCGGCCTGCGGGCCTTCGGCCTGCCGCGCGAGCCCGAGCTCGCCTTGCACCGCGCCCACTGATCGGGCAAGCCGGCCGCCATGGCCGACGACCTCCCACGATCCGGTCCCGGCGCCGCGACGTCCTCCGACGGGCCGGGTGAGGCGCCCGCCGCGGCCCACTGGGGCCCGGGGGCGCCGCGTAGCGCGCGCCCCGTGGCGCTCAACACCTTCCGCGAAAACGTGATCCTGCTGCCGCGCGGCGACCCGGTGCTTCGGCCCGAACGGCTGGCCGGCCTGCGCAAGGTGGAGATCCGCGCCAACTGCACGACCCTGCTGGCCACGCCGATGATCTGCGACGACCCGGCCCTGGTGGGGCCGGGCGAGGTGGGCCTGCCGGAGCCGACCTTCCGCCGGCTCGGCGCCCGCGCCGGGGACCCCGTGGAGGTGGCGCCGGCCCGCCCCCCGCGCACCCTGGAGGCGGTGAAGGCCAAGATCGCCGGCGAGACCCTCTCGGCCGAGGACTACGCCGCCATCACCCGCGACCTCGCCGGCCACCGCTGGTCGGACATGGAGATCGCCGCCTTCCTGGTGGCCTGCGCCGCCTTCATGACGCCTGAGGAGGTGCAGGGCCTGACCGCCGGCATGATCGCCGCCGGCCGCCGGCTGGAATGGAGCCGGCCGATGGTGGTGGACAAGCACTGCATCGGCGGCATCCCGGGCAACCGCACGACGCTCCTGGTCACGCCCATCGTCGCCGCCCACGGCCTGCTGATGCCGAAGACCTCCTCGCGGGCGATCACCTCGCCGGCCGGCACCGCCGACACCATGGAGGTCCTGGCCCGCGTGGACCTGTCCGAGGACGAGATGCGCGAGGTGGTGGAGACCTGCGGCGCCTGCGTCGTGTGGGGCGGGCGGGTGAACCTGTCGCCGGCCGACGACGTGCTGATCTCGGTGGAGCGGCCGCTGTCCATCGACACGCCCGAGCAGATGGTGGCCTCCATCCTGTCGAAGAAGGTCGCCGCCGGCTCGACCCACCTGATCCTGGACCTGCCGGTGGGCCCCACCGCCAAAGTCCGGGACCGCCGCTCCGCGCAACGGCTGAAGAAGCTGTTCGAGCATGTGGCGGACGGCCTGGGCCTGACGCTGGAGGTCGTGCTGACCGACGCCATCGAGCCGATCGGCCGCGGCGTGGGGCCCATGCTGGAGGCGCGTGACGTGCTGGCCGTCCTGCAGCGGCGGCCGGACGCGCCGAAGGACCTGGAGGAGAAGTCCGTGCGGCTGGCCGGGCGCGTGCTGGAGTTCGATCCGGAGCTGCGCGGCGGCGGCGGCGAGCGGCGCGCCCGCGAGCTGCTGGAGAGCGGAGCCGCCGCGGCCAAGATGGACCAGATCTGCGAGGCGCAGGGGGCCTCGCCGCTATCGGCGACCCTGGGCGGACTGACCCACGAGGTCTGCGCGCCCTCCGCGGGCCACGTGGCCGCCGTGGACTGCCTGCGGATCGCCTCCGTCGCCCGCCTGGCCGGGGCGCCCACCGATCCCGGCGCGGGCGTGGAGATGCTGCGCAAGACCGGCGAGCCGGTGGCCGCGGGCGAGCCGCTCTACCGGATCTACGGCTCGGGCCGTTTCGACTTCGGCTTCGCCGTGGAGGCGGCCCAGGAGGATACCGGCGTACGGATCGCCTAGGCCAGCAGGCGGGCGATGGTGCGGCGCGCGTCCTCGACGTTCTCCGCCACGCGCGCCTTGTAGGCCGCCACCGCCGCGCGATCGACGGACCAGAACTGGCCCTCCGGCTTCTCCACCCCGAAGACGTCGAGCAGGAGCGAGCGGAACTTGCCCGAGGGCTCGCCGCGGGCGCCCGGCGGCCGCTGCTCGCGGTAGGCGACTTCCTCGGCCGAGGTCAGGGCGCACAGCAGGGGGTGGAGCCTGGGCGAGAACACCCGCCGGAAGCTCTGGATGTACTCGATGGTGCGGTCGAGCGCCGGGTCGGGCGGCGGCTGGTCGTCGAGGTTGACCATCTCGTCGCGGCTGGGCTCGGCGAGCTGGAAGGCGTGGATCAGCCAGTCGCCCATGTGCCGCGCCTGCGGCCGGCCGCGGCCGTAGAGCAGCAGGTCCTCCTCGGCGCGGGCGTACCAGGCGTCGCAGCGGTCGATCACCACGTGGAGCCGCTCGGCCGGCAGGGCCTCGCGGTACTGGGTCCCGAAGATGCCCACCCGCGCCTTGGCCCGGTCCATGAGGGCCGGCAGCTCGTCGGTGAGCAGGGCCTGGAACAGGCTGTTGCCGATGCCCACCACCAGGAGGTCGGCCTCGCCTTCGAGCGGCGGGTCCCAGGGCTTGTGGTGGATGTGCCGGACGCGGGCGTTGGGCGGCAGGATGTGGCTGAGCAGGTGCACGCCCAGCCGGTCGCCGAAGTTCTCCACGTTGCGGTAGGTGAGCACCCAGACGGACTTCTCCGGCGCGGCGCGGGCGGGGTCCGGCGCCAGCCGGCGCACCACCTGGCCGCCCTCGGACGGCTGCTCGGCCAGGCTGCGGAAGCCCGCCTGCGCCAGCAGGGCGGGCCAGCGCGGGTCGTCCGCGTGGCTGAGGAGCACCGGGCGGGCGAGGGCGTGGAGCGCCGGGAGCGCGGCCGCCGGGTCGGCCAGTCCCAGCGCGACCACGAGGTCCGCGTCGGTGGTCGCGGGCGGGGCGTCGGCCTTGACGTAGGTCGCGCCCTGCGGGAGCAGGCGCTCGAGGGCGGCGGCGTCCGCGCCCAGGCCGAGCACGCGGGCGCCGCGCGGGACCATCCGCACCGCGGCGCGGGCGAGCGCGTCGGACGCGGGCGCGGGCGCAGGGACGGCGGGCGCAGCCGCGGCGCGCGGGGCGGGCCTCGGCCTGGGCGGCGGCGCCGCGACCTCGAGGCGGCCCGCCTCGACGTCGGCGCGGACGGCGCGCACCACCCTCGTCCAGTCGCCCGGGACCGCCTGCCGGATCAGCCGCGCCGTCGGATACCAGGGGCTGGCCTCGCCCTCGTCCATCCAGCGCCAGTCGGTCATCAGCCGGGGCAGCAGGATCCAGGTGGGCTTGCCCATGGCCGCGGCCAGATGGGCGATGGAGGTGTCGACCGAGATCACCAGGTCGAGGCCGGCCACGAGTGCCGCGGTTTCGGCGAAGTCCTGGGCGCCGGTGTCCTCCGGCAGCAGGCTGATGGCGCCCGGCAGGGCCAGGAGCTCGGCCGCGGCGTCGGCGGGCAGGGAGCGGTTGGCGTCGTTGGCGTGGGCTGGGTTGCCGCGGGTCGCCACGCCGATGCGCGCGCCAGGCGGCGTGGTCGGAACCGGCGCTTCGAGATAGGGGGCGGCGGGCAGGTCCTCGGGTTCCAGGCCGGCGCGGCCGGTGATCGAGCCGGACATCACCCAGACGTCGGGATCGGGGAACTCCACCTGGCCGGCGGCGGCGACCACGCGGACGCCCAGGCTGTCCCGGAAGAGGGTCGCCAGCGTCGGGTGGCAGAGCAGGGTGACGTCGGCGCCGAGGGCTGCGAGCCACGGGGCGAAGCGGGCGAACTGGATCTGGTCGCCCAGCCCCTGTTCCGGGAAGATCAGCAGCTTGCGGCCGGCCAGCGGCTCCCCGCGCCACTCGGGGAAGGGCAGTTGCGGCTTGAAGAGCCGCAGGTCGGGGATGTCGTGGCGGGCGTCGTAGAGCGTCCAGCCCTCGCGGTAGCGGCCCTGGCTGAGCAGGACGATGCCAAGGGCGTGGCGGGTGCGCGCATCGCTCGGGGCCAGGTCGTGCGCGCGCCGGAGGCTCTCCTCCGCCTCTGCGAGGCGTCCGGTCAGCTTGTAGAAGCCGCCGCGGTCGTGGTGGGCCCGCCAGGCGCCGGGCGCGGCCTGCACGGCCGCCGCATAGAGCGCCTCCGCCTCCTCGAACCGGCCGGCGGCCTGGGCGGCGTGCGCCCGGTCGACCAGGACGTCGGCCAGGGCGGGATCGTGAGGGGCCGTTCCGGAGGTCATGGCCGCAGCCATACACGGCTTCGAGGGCGGATGCCGAGTGGGGCGGAGGCGGCGTGTTTCGGATTTGACGAAGCTCAAGGCGGGATCGACGGCGACGTGCTGACCTTCCCCCAAGACCCGGACGGGCGCGGAGGAACGGATGGCCGATTCGGCCGACATCGACGACAGCACCACGACCCTGGAGCGCAGCCCGGCCAGCGGCTTCGCGCCCCTGCAGCGGGAGCTCGCCCGCCTCGTGGGCGAGCCGCGCCAGGGTTGGCGCGCCGTCGCCGACTTCCGCCCCGTTCCGGCGATGGACGTGGTCGACACCGACGCCGGCGTCGACATCTCCGTCGAGCTGCCCGGTCTCACGCGCGATCAAGTGACGATCACCGCCGAGGACGACGTCCTCACCATCAGCGGCGAGAAGACCGCCCACCACGCGGACGAGGGCGACGGCTACCGGATCATCGAGCGCCGGTACGGGGCCTTCTCCCGCGCCATCTACCTGCCGCGCAGCCTGGACGCCGAGAGGATCACGGCCACCATGGCCGACGGCGTGCTGAAGATCTTCGTGCCCAAGCGCCCCGGCGCGGAGACCAAGACCATCGAGATCCAGTCCAAATAGCTCACCCCCGGAGACGCGGACTGGTCTGAGCGCCCCGAGGCCATCGGGGCGCTCTTTCTTTTGCGCCTCAGGCGGCGGGTTGCGGGGCCAGGTCGAGGCGCTTGATGACCTTCACTCGGGCCACGTCCTCGCCGGCCCGGCGGCCGAAGCCGAGGTTCTCGGCCAACTCCAGCATGCGGTCGTTGTGGCGGGCCACGTCGCCCCAGACCTCGCGGATGCCGCGGGTGCGCGCGTGATCGAGGATCGCCCGCAGCAGCAGGCCGCCAAGACCGCGGTGCTGGCTGTCGCTGCGGACCATGAGGGCGAACTCGGCGGTCTCTCCCTCGGGATCGCCGACGATGCGGCTGACGCCCAGGATCTCGCCGGTCCCGTTCTCCGCCACCAGGGCCATCTCCCGGTCGTAGTCGATCTGCGAGAGGCGCGCGGCCCAGCCGGGCGGCAGGTGGCGGAAGCCGGAGGCGAAGCGCAGGCGGACGTCCTCCGGCGAGGAGCGGTCGATCAGGTCCTCGATCCGCGGGGCGTCCTGCGGCCGTATCGGCCGCACGGTCAGGGTCTCCGCGCCGTCCATGGTGACGGTGCGCTCCATCGCCTGGGGATAGGGCAGGATCGCCGGCCGGGCGGCCGTTTCGCCGGGCGCCCGCAGCCGGATGCGGGCGTCGAGACAGAGCACGCCGTCGGCGTCGGCCAGCAGCGGGTTGATGTCCAGCTCGAGGACCTCCGGAAGGTCGTCGGCCAGTTCGCCCAGGCCCACCAGCACGTCGGCGACGCCGGCCAGGTCGACCGGCGGGCGGTCGCGGTAGCCCTCCATCAGGCGGGAGACGGCCGTGCGGGCGATCATGTCGCGCGCCAGCACGTCGTTGAGCGGCGGCAGGCCGAGGCTGCGGTCGGCGAGGACCTCGGTGGCGACGCCGCCGTGGCCGAACAGCACCACGGGTCCGAAGGTGGGGTCGTGGGCCAGGCCGCAGAGCAGCTCCAGCGCCTTGGGGCGCGAGACCATGGGCTGCACCACAAAGCCCTCCAGCTCCGCATCCGGCCGCATGGCCTGGACCCGCGCGCGCATGGACTCCGCCGCCTCCAGCACCTCGGCCGGGTCCTGCAGGTCCAGCGCCACCCCGCCGACGTCGGACTTGTGGCTGATGTCCGGCGACAGGACCTTCAGCGCCACCGGCGTCTTCAGCTCGCGCGCGGCGGCGGCGGCCTCGGCGGGCGTGCGGGCGGTGCGGTCGTCGACGACCGGCAGCCCGTAGGCCTTCAGCACCGCGCGGGCCTCCGGATCGGTGAGGATGCGGCGGCCGTCGGCCAGGGCCGCCTCGACGATGGCGCGGGCCGCCGCGGCGCCGCCGTTCAGCCGCCGCCGATCGCTCGGCGTCTGCATCAGGAGCTCCTGGTTACGCCGGTGGTCGACCAGGTGCATGAAGGCGCGCACGGCCTCGTCGGGGGTTTCGTGCGTCGGGATGCCGGCGGCGGCGAAGGCCCGGCGGCCCTCGGCGACGGCGAAGTCGCCGAGCCAGCAGGTGAACACCGGCCGGCCCCACGGGCCCTGCTTGCCGGCGCTGGCGGCCACCACGGTGCGGGCCGCCTCGGTGCTGTCGGCGACCGCGGTGGGGCAGTTCATCACCAGGATGGCGTCGTTCTGCTTGTCGGCCAGCAGGGCCTCCATGGCCTTGCCGTAGAGGTCGGGGTGGGCGTCGCCCAGGATGTCCACGGGGTTGCCGTGCGACCAGCTCTTCGGGGCGGCGCGGGTGATCGCCTCGATGGTGTCGGGCTGCAGGTCGGCCACCCGGCCGCCGCGGTCGGTGAGCGCGTCCACCGCCATGACGCCGGCGCCGCCGCCGTTGGTCAGGATCGCCAGCCGATCGCCGTGCACCCGCAGGCCGGCGCTCAGCGTGGTGACGGCGTCGAACAGCTCGCGCAGGCCGCCGACGCGCAGCATCCCCGCGCGGCGGAAGGCGGCGTCGTAGACGAGGTCGGAGCCGGCCATGGCGCCGGTGTGGGAGAAGGCGGCCGCAGCCCCGGCGCTGGTGCGTCCGGCCTTGATCACCACCACAGGCTTGGAGCGCGCGGCGATCCGGCCGGCGGTCATGAACTTCCGCGCGTCGGTGATGCTCTCCAGGTAGATCAGGATCGCCTTGGTGTCGGGATCGATGGCGAGGTAGTCGAGCAGGTCGCCGAAATCGACGTCGGCCGCGTCGCCGATGCTGATCACATGGCTGAAGCCGATGCCGCGCGGCTTGGCCCAGTCGAGGGCGGCGGCGGCGATGGCCCCGGACTGGGCCACCAGCGCCAGGCCCCCGGCGGCGGGCGCGATGTGGGCGAAGCTGGCGTTGATGCCCACCCGCGGGGAGATGAAGCCCAGGCAGTTGGGACCGACGATGCGCAGCAGGTGCGGCCGGGAGGCGTCGAGCATCGCCTGCTTGAGTTCTCCGGTGACGCCGGCGCTGACCACGACCGCCGCGCGGCAGCCCTTCGCGCCGAGCTCGGCCACCAGGCCGGGCACGGTGGGGGCGGGGGTGGCGATCACCGCCATGTCCACCGGCCGGGGCAGGGCCTCCACCGACGGATAGGCGAGGGAGGAGCCGATGGAGGCGGCGCGCGGGTTGACGGGCAGCACCGGGCCGGCGAAGCCGCCCTGCGCCAGGTTGTGCGCGATCACCTGGCCCACGGAGCCCGGCGTGTTGCTGGCCCCGATCAGCGCGATGGCCTTGGGATGGAACAGGGCGTCGAGGTTTCGCGTCGTCATGGCGTCTCCTGCCTCGGGGGCGCGCGGGGCTCCTTGACCCCCATCAACGCCGGACCACTGTGGCGCCCTATCGGTTCCGGCGGGAGGCCCCGATGCTGGGAATGGTATTGAAGACGCCGCGTACGCCGCTGCGGCCGGAGGCGCGGCCGGACCCCGAGCCCGGGCCGGGCGAGCTTCGCCTGCGGGTCCGGGCCTGCGGGGTTTGCCGCACGGACCTGCACATCGTCGATGGCGAGCTCGCGCCGCGCTGCGGCAGCATCATCCCCGGCCATGAGATCATCGGGGTGGTGGACGCCGTCGGGCCGGGCGTGGCGGGCGTGGCCCCGGGCGAGCGGCGCGGCGTGCCCTGGCTGGGCGAGACCTGCGGCCGGTGCCGCTACTGCCGCGAAGGCCAGGAGAACCTGTGCGACGCGCCGGGCTTCACCGGCTGGACCCGCGACGGGGGCTATGCGGACACCGTGATCGCCCGCGCCGACTACTGCTTTCCCGTGCCCGAGGGGCTCTCCGACGCAGAGGCCGCGCCGCTGATGTGCGCGGGCCTGATCGGCTACCGCTGCTGGAAGAAGGCCTCGGAGGCGCGGCCGGTGGCGCGGCTGGGCCTCTACGGATTCGGGGCGGCCGCGCACCTGCTGGCCCAGCTCGCCATCCACGAGGGCCAGGCGGTCTACGCCTTCACGCGGGAGGGGGACGGGGCGGCCCAGGACCTCGCCCGGACGCTCGGGTGCGCCTGGGCGGGCGGCTCGGACGAGGCCCCGCCGGAGGCGCTGGACGCGGCGATCATCTTCGCGCCGGTCGGCGGGCTGGTCCCGCGGGCGCTGAGGGCGGTGCGCAAGGGCGGGACCGTGGTCTGCGGCGGGATCCACATGAGCGACATCCCGGCGTTTCCCTACGCCCTGCTCTGGGAGGAGCGGCGGCTGGTGTCGGTGGCCAACCTCACGCGGCAAGATGCGCAGGAATACCTGCCGCTGGCCGCGCGGGCCGGCGTGCGCCCGCACGTGAAGACCTACGCCCTCGAGGAGGCCAACCAGGCGCTGGACGACCTGCGCGCCGGCGCCTTCGCCGGCGCGGCCGTGCTGACGCCCGACCTCAGTGGCTGAGCAGGAGGTAGACCTGCGGATCGGCCAGCGCGGTGCGGGTGACCCCGCCGAACACCCACTCCGCCATGCGGCTGTGGCCATAGGCGCCCATGACGATCAGGTCGGCGCCGCGCGCCGCGGCCTCCGCCAGCAGTTCGTCGGCGACGCTGGCCTCCGGAGCGGTGGTGACGTTCGCCCGGGCCGGCACGCCGCGGCGGCGCAGGGCCTCGGCGACGTCCTGGGTCTGGGCTTCGCACGCCTCGGCGGCGTCCTCCGCGCAGACCGCCTGCACGATCACCTCGTCGGCGCGCAGCAGGAAGGGCAGGGCGTCCGCGACGGCCCGCCGCGACTCGCGGGTGTCCTTCCAGGCGACGATGATCTTCTCGGCCTTCAGGTGCGCGGCGCCGGCGGGGGCGACCAGCACGGGCCGGCCGGCGGTCATCACCACCTCGGCGGCGTCGGCGCTGCGGTAGACGTTGCTGGACCGCTCCGCCTGAGCGCCCATGACGATCAGGTCGGCGGCGCGGGCCTCGGCGGCGAGCGCGCGGTTCGGCGTCGCCTGGGTCACGCGCCACTCGGACTGCACGCCGGCCGCGTCGCGGGCGAAGGCCTGTTCGGCGTTCTTCAGGTCGGCCTCGATCTGCCGGGTCATCTGGACGACCAGCTCGGCCACCAGCTGGCCGGAATAGGGATCCACCGCGGTCGGCGGCTCCAGGGCCTCGGCGCCCAGGCCGATCACCCGGCCGCCGAAGCGGCGGGCGAGCCCGGCGGCGATCTCCACGCGGCGCGACGAGGCGAGCCCCGGCTCCACGTGCACCAGGACGCTGTCGTAGCGGATCGCCGCGGCGGCCCGGCTGACGCTTTCGGTTTCGTGGGTCTGGGACATGCGGACCTCCTTCTGCAGAGCGGCCGCTACTCGGCGAGGCGCTCGAGCGTCTCCCACTTCTTCACCTGGAAGCGGCGGGTGGCGGCGAACTCCACGATAGCCGCATCCTGCAGCTGGGTCAGGGTGCGCGACACGGTTTCGATGGTCAGGCCCAGGTAGTCGGCCATGTCCTGGCGGCCCATGGGCAGCTCCACGTCGATGTCGGCGCCGCGGCCGGCCAGCGACATGAGGAAGGCGGCGACCTTCTCGCGGGCCGACTTGCGGCCGAGCAGCAGGAGGTGGGTCTGGGTGCGCTCGAGCTCGCGGTGGGTCTCGGCGAGGATGGCGCGGTCCAGCTCGGCGTCGCCGGAGAAGGCGCGAACCGCCGAGCGCTTCAGCACCTGCACCACGCAGTCGGTGAGGGCCTCGGCGGAGAAGCGGTGGTCGGGGCCCGGCTCCAGGCCGAACAGCTCGCCCGGATAGTAGAAGTCGCCGAGCTGGCGGCGGCCGTCGGCGGTCAGCCGGATGGTGCGGACCGAGCCGGAGACCACGCGGTAGAGGAACTCCACCTCGTCGTCCTGGCCGTAGATCTCCTCATTGCGGGCGAAGCGCAGGCGGACGCCGAGGCGGTCCATCAGGGCGGAGATGGTGGGAGACGCGGTTTCGACGCCAACATCTTCGATCTGGTAGGCCAAGCCCATCGCGCCGCTCCTTTGCCGATGGCCCAAGGTCTCCCAAAGCGGCGCCAGCCGATATTCGGGTCGTTCCCCTAAGTAGTCTTACGGAACCGCCCGGCTTGACCTGGATCACAGCCGAGCCGGTCAGGCTGTCGGAAACGTCCCAGCGACGAAAAGGAGAGACCATGGAAGACCAAGGAACCACCTGGGTCGTCGTCGCCGACGGGGCCCGGATGCGCGTGTTCGAGGAGCGGACCCGCGCCGGCGAACTGCGCGAGCTGCCGGACGAATCGATGCGGATCGAGGGCGGCGACCGACCGCAGGCGGGTCCGCACTCCGCCACCGTGCACGAGCGCGGCGGCCTGGGGCGTCACGGGGCCCATGAGCACAAGCCCTCCCAGGAGGCCGAGGTCCGGTTCCTGGCGCGCGTCGTCGAGCACCTGCACGCCGCGGCCCAGCGCAAGGCCTTCGACCGCCTCGTGCTGATCGCCCCGCCGACGGCGTTGGGCGCGCTCCGCGCCAAGCTCACGCCCCAGCTCTCCGCGCGGATCGAGGCGTCGGACGCCCACGAGCGGGTCGATGACAACGCCGAGGCCATGCGGGCGCACCTGCGCCAGGTGCGGGCCAAGGCGAAGGCGTAGGCGCCGATGCGCCTCGCGCCGATCCTGATCGCCGGGGCGCTCGTCGCCGCGGCCGGCTGGGCGGTGACCCGGCCGGTCGAGGCGGCGCAGGCCGCGACGCCGCCCGTGGTCGAAGAGGGCCGCAGGCTGGTGTCGCGCAAATGCGCAGGGTGCCACAGCGCGGCGCCGGGCCGGCCCAGCCCCCACCGCGGGGCGCCGGCCTTTTGGCTGATGGCCGGGCTGCACACGCCCGAAAGCCTGCAGCGGAGCGTGGCGAGTTCGGACCGGCACTCCGTATACGGCATGCCGCAGATTGTGCTGACGCGCTCGGAGGCCGCCTCGGTGATCGCCTATATCGACGCGCTGTCGAAAGTCGACGACGGCGCGAGGCGGCAGATGGACATGGTCCCCTGCATCGCCACCGCGCCGTGCTGAGCGGCTAGTTCTTCCGAATCGGTGCGGCTACTCGCCGCGGGCGACCGGCCACGACGAAGCTGGCCAGGCCCGAAGCGGCCAGCGCCACGGTGGCCGCGCACCAGACGCAGTGGCCCACGAAGGCGGAGCCGCCGCAGATCTCCGCCAGGAACACCATGTGCTCGTAGGCGAGGCGGCCCGAGAGGGCGGCGGCCATGAGCAGGGCCAGGCCCGCGAGGCGCAGGGCGGCCTTCTCGAAAGCCTCGCTGGTCTGATCTGGCGAGCGGCGCATGGGGGGACCCTTCTTGACTGTCCGCAGCCAGATGGCCCGGGCGGCCGCCGGGGCGCCTTGATCCACGTCAAGGCGTCCGCCGGCGGGCTCAGGCACTGGGACGGCATCTCTCAAGTCAGCCACGAAAACGGGCTCAATGAAGCAGTTAGCGGCCACGCCGGACGAAGCGCCGTTCAACGTCCTCCTCCTCTACACACTCATGGGCGTATCGGCCCTGGGCGCGCTCCTCATGACCGCGCTCTCGCCCGATCCCCTGTTCCGACTGCACGGCTGGATTCTCACCGGCGCCTTCACCCTGGCGTTCCTGGTGATGTCCGCCGGCCTCGGCCACGACCGCTTCCGCCAGGACGCGACCCGTTATGAAGACGGGGTCGTCCGGGCCGGCGTGATCGCCACCATGTTCTGGGCCGTCGTCGGCCTGCTGGTGGGGGTGGTCATCGCCGCCCAGCTCTCCTGGCCCAACCTGCTCTACTTCCCAGAGCACGGCTGGCTGAACTTCGGACGCCTGCGGCCCCTGCACACCTCGGGGGTCATTTTCGCGTTCGGGGGCAACGCGCTGATCGCCACGTCCTTCTACGTGGTCCAGCGCACCTGCCGGGCGCGCCTGGCGGGCGGCATCTGGCCGTGGTTCGTGTTCTGGGGCTACCAGCTTTTCATCGTGCTGGCCGCCACCGGCTACCTCGCCGGGATCACCCAGAGCCGGGAGTACGCCGAGCCCGAGTGGTACGTGGACCTGTGGCTGACCGTCGTCTGGGTCGCCTACCTGCTGGTCTTCCTGGGCACCATCTGGAAGCGCAAGGAACCCCACATCTACGTGGCCAACTGGTTCTACCTGGCCTTCATCGTGACGATCGCGCTGCTGCACGTCGTCAACAACCTGGCAATGCCGATCGGCCTGCTGGAGACGCGCAGCTACTCCGCCTTCTCCGGCGTGCAGGATGCGCTGACCCAGTGGTGGTACGGCCACAACGCGGTGGGCTTCTTCCTGACCGCCGGCTTCCTGGCGATGATGTACTACTTCGTGCCCAAGCGCGCGGAGCGGCCGGTCTATTCGTACCGCCTGTCCATCGTCCACTTCTGGTCGCTGATCTTCATCTACATCTGGGCGGGCCCGCACCACCTGCACTACACGGCCCTGCCGCAGTGGGCGCAGACGCTGGGCGCCACCTTCTCGATCATGCTGTGGATGCCGTCCTGGGGCGGCATGATCAACGGCCTCATGACGCTCTCGGGCGCCTGGGACAAGATCCGCACCGACCCGGTCATCCGCATGATGACGGTGGCGCTGGCCTTCTACGGCATGTCGACCTTCGAAGGTCCGCTGATGAGCGTCCGCGCGGTGAACTCGCTCAGCCACTACACCGACTGGACGATCGGCCACGTGCACTCCGGCGCGCTGGGCTGGGTCGGCTTCATCACCTTCGGCGCGGTCTACTGCCTCGTGCCGTGGCTGTGGAAGAAGGAGCGGATCTGGTCGAACCGCCTGATCGAGTGGCACTTCTGGATCGCGACGACCGGCATCCTGCTCTACATCGCCGCGATGTGGGTCTCCGGGATCATGGAAGGCCTGATGTGGCGCGAGTACACGCCGGAAGGCTTCCTGGCGAACTCGTTCGTCGAGACCGTCGCCGCCAAGCACATCGAGAACGTCATCCGCACGATCGGGGGCCTCATGTTCCTCGCGGGCGCGGTGATCATGTCCTACAACCTGTGGCGTACGATCCGCATGCCCAGCATCGCCTCCTCGGAGTCGGAGCTGGCCTCGCCTGCGGCGCCCGCCCCGGCCCTCGTGGCCGCTGAGTAAGGGCTCCGCACATGTGGAAGAGTCACAAGAACCTCGAACGCAATTCCATCTGGCTGGTCATCGGGATCCTGATCGTGGTCTCGATCGGGGGCCTGGTGGAGATCTCGCCGCTCTTCTACCTGGAGAGCACGATCGAGAAGGTGAAGGGCGTCCGTCCCTACACCCCGCTCGAACAGGCGGGTCGCGACATCTACGTCCGTGAAGGCTGCTACGTCTGCCACTCGCAGATGGTCCGCCCGCTGCGCGACGAGGTGGAGCGCTACGGCCACTACAGCCTGGCCGCGGAGAGCATGTACGACCACCCGTTCCAGTGGGGATCCAAGCGCACGGGGCCCGACCTGGCCCGGGTGGGCGAGAAGTACTCCGACAGCTGGCACGTGGATCACCTGACCAACCCGCGATCGGTGGTGCCGGAATCGAACATGCCGCCCTACGCCTTCCTAGCGCAGAAGGAGCTCGACTACCGGGCCATCGAAGCCAAGCTGACGTCCCTGCGGCGGGTGGGCGTGCCCTACACCGACGCGCAGATCCAGAACGCCAGGCTCGACCTCGAGACCCAGGTGGATCCGTTCGCCAGCGCCAACTCGGACCTGCGCAAGCGGTACAGCGAGAAGGTCGCCCAGCGGGACTTCGACGGTAACCCCGAGCGGCTGTCCGAGATGGATGCGCTGATCGCCTACCTGCAGGTCCTCGGGACCATGGTCGACTTCAAGACCTACAAGGCGGAGAGCCCGGAGAACCTGCGATGAGCGGCCTCAGCTACGAAACCGTGGCGACCTTCGCCCAGCAGGGCGGGACCCTCTACTTCGCCGCGATCTTCGCCGCGGGCGTGATCTACGCCCTGCTGCCCAGGCACAAGGAGGCGTTCAAGCGCCTCGCCCAGCTGCCGCTCGAGAAGGACGAGAGCGACAATGTCTGACGACAAGCGTGAAACGGACGAACACTCGGGCGTCGAGACGACGGGCCACGAGTGGGACGGCATCAAGGAGCTCGACAACCCGCTGCCGCGCTGGTGGCTGTGGGTCTGGTACGGCTCCATCGCGGTGGCGATCGTCTACTGGGTGCTGATGCCGGCCTGGCCGGGCATCAGCGGCTACACCAAGGGCGTGCTCGGCCAGTCCGACCGCGCCGACGTGAGCCGCCAGCTGGCCGCCCTGAAGGCGCAGCGCGGCGCCGGTGAGGTGAAGCTGCAGACCGCTTCGCTGCAGCAGATCGAACAGGACCCCGAGCTGCAGCAGTACGCGCTGCAGGTCGGCCAGTCGGTGTTCGGCGACAACTGCGCCACCTGCCACGGCACGGGCGGGGCGGGGGCCAAGGGCTATCCCAACCTGCGCGACGACGTGTGGCTGTGGGGCGGCTCGCTGGACGAGATCCGCCACACCATCGAGGTGGGCGTCCGCTCCGGCCATGCGCAGACGCGCGGCGCGACCATGATGCCGGCCTTCGGGCGCGACGGCATGCTGGACGAGCCGGCGGTCCGCGACATGACCGAGTACGTGGTGGCGCTGTCGGGCCGCAAGGCCGACGGGGCGGCCGTGGACCGCGCCCGCCAGGGGTTCGCCGACCAGTGCGCCGCCTGCCACGGCCCGGCCGGGACCGGCGACGTCACCCGCGGCATTCCCAACCTGACCGACGCCGAATGGCTGTTCGGCTCCACGCGGCAGGACATCCACGACCAGATCTGGAACGGCCGCAACGGCGTCATGCCGACCTGGAGCGCGCGCTTCAGCCCCGAGACCATCAAGGCGCTCGCCGTCTACATCCACGCCAACGCCGGCGGGGGTGACGAGGTGGTCGCCGAGACTCCGAAGGCCGCCGCCGCGACCGGGGGCGCCGGCCGATGACCGTCATCATCGACCGCGTCTCGAAGCCGGATCCCGCCAAGCGCGAGGCCCCGGTCTCGGCTGCCGAGCGGCTTCGGAAGAAGGGCGCGGGCGGTGGGCTCTACAAGCCCCGGATGCCGATCTATCCCAAGCTGGTCCACGGCAAGTGGCGCGCCATCAAGTGGGCGCTGCTCGTGGCGATGCTCGGCGTCTACTACGTGACGCCGTGGATCCGCTGGGACCGTCCGGGCAAGCTGCCTGACCAGGCGGTGCTGGTCGATTTCGCCGGCCGCCGGTTCTACTTCTTCGACATCCAGCTCTGGCCCCAGGAAGTCCACTTCATCACGGGCCTGCTGATCATCGCGGCGCTGGGACTGTTCCTGGTGACCGCGCTGTTCGGGCGGCTGTGGTGCGGCTACGCCTGCCCGCAGACCGTCTGGACCGACCTGTTCATCTATGTGGAGCGGCTGTTCGAGGGCGACCGCAACGCGCGCATGCGCCTGGACGCCGCCCCCTGGTCGTTTAACAAGCTGTGGCGCAAGACGGGCAAGCACCTGACCTGGCTGGGCATCGGCTTCGCCACGGGCGGGGCGTGGATCTTCTACTACCACGACGCGCCCACCCTGATCCGGGACTTCTGGGTCGGCGAGGCGCCGGCGACCGCCTACATCTTCGCGGGCCTGCTCACCTTCACCACCTATGTGTTCGCCGGCTTCATGCGCGAGCAGGTCTGCACCTACATGTGCCCCTGGCCGCGCATCCAGGGCGCGATGCTCGACCACCACTCGCTGCAGGTCACCTACCGCTACGACCGCGGCGAGCCGCGCGGACCGCACAAGAAGGGCATGGCCTGGGAAGGCCGCGGCGACTGCATCGACTGCAACGCCTGCGTGGTGGCCTGCCCGATGGGCATCGACATCCGCAACGGCCCGCAGCTGGAGTGCATCAACTGCGGCCTGTGCATCGACGCCTGCGACGACATCATGAAGAAGGTCGGCCGTCCGCACGGCCTGATCGCCTACGACACCGACTCGGCCGTGGCCGAGCGGAAGATGGGCAACACGCCGCGCTACAAGTTCATGCGCCCGCGGACGGTCTACTACGCGGTCGCCCTGGTCTTCGTGTCAGGGCTGATGGTGTGGGGTCTGCTGACCCGGCCGGCGTTCGAGCTGCACGCCCTGCGTGACCGCAACCCCACCTTCGTGCGCCTGCACGACGGGGACATCCGCAACGGCTACACGCTGAAGATCGCCAACCGCACCTTCGCGCCCCAGGTCGTGGAGATCGGCTTCTCCGGCGTGCCGCAGGCGCGGATGAAGAGCCCCGGCCACGCCGCCGGCCAGCCGCTGCGCATCACCGCCCAGCCCAACGAGGTCACCGCCGTGCGCGTGTTCGTCACCGCCGAGCCGGACGATCTCGCCGGGACCAGCACGCCGGCCGCCTTCGAGATCCGCTCCGGCGGCGAGACCGTCCGGACCAAGACCACCTTCCTGTCGGGAGCCGCCAACCCATGAGCGCGACCCATTCCACCGCCCGCGACGGCTTCCGCATCAACGGCTGGCACGTCCTGGGCGGCGTCAGCGCCTTCTTCGCCCTGGTGATCGGCTTCGACGCCTGGTTCACCGTGCTGGCCCTGAAGACCTACCCGGGCGAGGTCTCGGTGACCCCCTACGAGGACGGCCTGCTCTACAACCGCAAGATCGCCCAGATCGAGGCCCAGGCGGCGCTCGGCTGGCGGGCGGCGGCGGAAGCGGCCCCCGGCGTGGTGGTGCTGCAGGTGCAGGACCAGGACGGCCGGCCGGTCGAGGCGCTCGCCGTGCAGGGCAAGCTCGAGCGCCCCGCCACCGAGGCCGGCCGCCGCTCGGTGCGCTTCGTCGAGGCCGCCCCCGGCCGCTACGAGGCCACCACCGGCGCCATCGACGGCGCCTGGGACCTGACCGCCGAGGCGCGCGACGCCAAGGGCCGCCTGTTCACGGCGGAGCGGAGGCTGACGTGGCGGTGACCTACGACGCGGGGTCCGGCGCCGACTTCAGCGCCTTCCTCGCCAGGGGCAAGGACGGCCGCGCCTCCCTCGACCTCCTGGTGCGGGGCGCGCGCTGCGCGGGCTGCCTGGGCAAGATCGAGCGGGCGGTGGGCGAGCTGCCGGGGGTGGACTCCGCGCGGCTGAACCTGACCAGCGGCAAGCTGACCGTGGGTTTCGCCGGCCCCTCCGGCGACCCGGCGGCGGTGATCGCCGCCCTGGACAAGCTCGGCTACCCCGCCACCCCCTACGACCCCGGCCAGGCGCAGATCGCCCATGACCGGGAAGGCCGCCGGCTGATCCTGGCGCTGGCCGTGGCCGCCTTCGGCGCCATGAACACCATGATGTTCTCGGTCCCGCTGTGGGCCGGCCTGTTCGGGCAGGAGCTCGGCCCCGCCACCAAGCAGGTGATGATGTGGCTGTCGGGCGCGGTGGGCGCGCCCTGCGCCATCTACGCCGGCGTGCCCTTCTTCCAGTCGGCCTGGCGCTCGCTCAAGGGCGGCCGGGCGAACATGGACGTGCCGATCTCGATCGGCGTCATCCTGACCCTGGTCATCAGCTTCTCCGAGACCCTGCTGAACGGCCGCGACGCCTATTTCGACGCCGCCGTCTCGCTGCTCTTCCTGCTGCTGATCGGGCGCTGGCTCGACCACCAGCTGCGCGCCAAGGCGCGCAGCGCCGCGGGCGACCTGCTGGCCATGCAGGCGCCGGCCGCCGCCGTCCTGGACGGCCAGGGCCATGAGCACCGCCGCCCGCTGAGCGAGGTGCAGCCCGGCGACATCGTCCTGGTGCGCCCGGGCGAGCGCATCCCCGTCGACGGCCGCATCGAGTCCGGCGCGTCCGAGCTCGACAACGCCCTGCTGACCGGCGAGACGGCCCCGGTCGCCGTCGCCGCTGGCCAGGTCTGCCGGGCCGGCGCCCTGAACCTGTCGGGCGTGCTGCGCCTGCAGGCCGTGGCGCGCTCCGAGGATTCGGCGCTCGCCGCCATCGCCCGCCTGGTGGAGGCCGGCGCCCAGTCGAAGTCGCGCTATGTGCGGCTCGCCGACAAGGCCGCGGCCGTCTACGTGCCCGTCGTCCACACCGTGGCGGCCCTGACCTTCGCCGGCGGCTGGGCCCTGGGCCTCGGCCCGCGCGAGGCGCTGATCCGGGCCGTGGCCGTGCTGATCATCACCTGCCCCTGCGCTCTGGGCCTGGCGGTTCCGGCGGTGCAGATCACGGCCTCGGCCCGCCTGTTCCGCAAGGGGGTGCTGGTGAAGTCCGGGGCGGCGCTGGAGCGCCTGGCCGAGATCGACCACGTGGTGTTCGACAAGACCGGCGTGCTCACAGAGGGCCGTCCGCGCCTGATCGACAACGACCCGGCCGCCGTGGACCTGGCCGCGCCCCTGGCGCGCGCCTCGAGCCACCCCCTGGCGCGCGCCCTGGCCGAAGAGGCTGGCGATGGCCCGCTGGCGGACCAGGTGATCGAGCACGCCGGCCTGGGCGTCGAGGGCGTGATCGGCGGGCGCCCGGCCCGCCTGGGCCGCGCCGCCTTCGTGGGCGCCGACAGCCGCGAGGCCAGCGAGACCGAGCTGTGGTTCGGGTTCGAGGGCGAGGCGGCCGTCCGCTTCCGCTTCTCCGACCAGCTGCGCCGCGACGCCGCGCTCGCCGTGGCGGCCCTGAAGGCCCGCGGCCTGACGGTGGAGGTGCTCTCAGGGGACTTGGCGGCGCCGGTGTGGTCGGCCGCCGAGCGCGCCGGCATCGAGACCTGGCGCGCCGGCCTGACCCCGCAGGAGAAGGCCGCCGCCGTGGACGCCCTGGCCGCACAGGGCAAGAAGGTGCTGATGGTCGGCGACGGGCTCAACGACGCCGCGGCTCTCGCGAAGGCCCATGCGGCCATGGCGCCGGGCACGGCGCTGGAGGCCAGCCAGAACGCGGCGGACCTGGTGTTCTCGGCGCAGGGGCTGATGGCGGTGGCCGACTCCTACGACGTGGCCCTGACCGCGCGCCGGCGCGCGATGGAGAACTTCGGCTTCGCGACCCTCTACAACGTCATCGCCGCGCCCGCGGCCATGCTCGGCCTCGTCAACCCGTTCGTGGCGGCGCTCGCCATGTCGGGCTCGTCGCTGGCGGTGACCCTCAACGCCCTTCGGATGAGGACCCGGCCATGACCATCCTCCTGTTCCTCGCGCCCTTCTCCGTGGGCCTCGGACTCATGGCTGTCGCCGCCTTCTGGTGGACGCTCAGGGCGGGCCAGTACGAGGATCCCGCGGGCGACGCGGCCCGGATCCTGCTAGAGGATCCGGAGGACCGCCCGGCGGCTTGATCCGGGTCAAGGCGGCGATTTCCCGGTCCGGCACACTCTCTGCAAGTTAGGGAGAAGGGCCATGAGCGCCGGGAATATCGCCTACCTCGTCATGGTGCTGGCCGCGTACGCCCTCTTCGTGCTTGTGCTGGGCGTCTACTGGATCCGGGCTTCGTTCGGCCGTCACAAGCCGCAGCAGCGGCCGCAGGTGACGCCGGCGCTGGAGATCGCGCCGCGCGCGGCCGAGCGGAAGACCGCGGCCTGACATGGCCACCCGGAAGGTCCTGATCGTCAACGGCCACCCCGATCCCAGCGATGAGCGGCTCTGCGCCGCGCTCGCCGGCTGCTACGCCAAGGGCGCCAGCGCCGCGGGGCATCATGTCCGCCGCATCGACGTCGGCCGGCTCGACTTCCCGCTGATCCGCAGCGCCGGAGAGTTCGCCAAGGGCGAGCCGCCGCCGGTGATCCGCGACGCGCAGGCGGCGGTCGCCTGGGCCGACCACCTGGTGGTGATCTATCCGCTCTGGCTGGGCGGCGCGCCCGCGCTGCTGAAGGGCTTCTTCGAGCAGGTCTTCCGCTACGGCTTCGCGCTCTCGGCCGAGAAGCCGATGAAGGGGCTGCTGAAGGGCCGCTCGGTGCGCGTGATCGTCACCATGGGCATGCCCGCGCCGGTGTTCCGCTGGATCTTCGGCGCCTATGGCCTGAAGGCCATCGAGCGGGGGATCTTCTGGGTCTCCGGCATGGGGCCGATCCGGCACACCATCCTGGGCGGCATCGACGGCAAGCCCGCGCCGCGGGCGCTGAAGATCGTCGAAGGCCTGGGGTGGGACGCGATCTAGACCGCGGCGAGGGCCGCGCGGATCGAGCCGCTCAGCGCGTCGCACAGCAGGGGCTTCTCGACGATCGGCACGCCGGCCGCCGCCGCCGCCGCGCGCGTGGCGGGCTTCGGATTGCTGGTGATCAGCAGGGCGGGGAGTCCCACCTGGCGGCCCCGAAGCTGCGCCAGGGCCTGCAGGCCGGTGATGCCGGGAAGGCGCTCGTCGATCACCAGGCAGGTGTGCTGGTCGGGCAGCTTGCGCAGCAGCAGCGCCTCGCCGCTCTCGCAGGCGTCCACCTGGAAGCCCTCGAGCTCCAGCGAAAAGGCGAGCGAGCTGCGGACCGCGGGATCGTCATCGACGATCACGACGAGCGGACGGGCGGCCGAGGGGACAACTGGGTACATGCAGCATTGATACACAGCGCGCCGGGGCCCGGCCTTGATCTGCCGCAATCCTACGCGGCTTCAGGTCGTTCCTTGATCCAGATCAAATGCGCCGGTCAGAAGCCGGCCAGCAGGGCCATGCGCACGAGCTCGGACAGGCCCGAGGCGCCGGTCTTGGTCATGACGTTGGCGCGGTAGACCTCCACCGTCCGGGGGCTGATGCCGAGCTCGTAGGCGATCACCTTGTTGGGCTTGCCCTCGATGACCCCGCGCAGCACCTCCTGCTCGCGCGGCGACAGGCCTTCCAGCATGGTCTCGAAGCGCCGCTTCTCGGCCTGCTGCTGGTCGTCGCGCTCGCGGGCGTCCAGGGCCGAGCGGACTGCCTGCAGGAGATGCTCGTCGTCGAAGGGTTTTTCCAGGAAGTCCACGACGCCGGCCTTCATGGCCTCCACCGCCAGCGGAACGTCGCCGTGGCCGGTGATCACGATGACCGGATGGGAGATGCCGCGCTCCTTGAGGCGGCGGACCAGCTCCAGCCCGTTCATCTCGGGCATGCGCACGTCGGTGACGATGCAGCCGGGCGCCACGCCGCCCGCGGCCTGCTCGAGGAAGGCTACGGCAGATTCGTAGGTGCGCGTGGCGAAGCCGGCGGTGTCCAGCAGGAAGCTCAGCGACTCCCGCATCGCCTCGTCGTCGTCAATCACATGGACCAGCACGTCACTCAACTTCGGCAAGCTCCCCTTCAGGCACCGCGCGCAGGGTGAACCGGAAGACCGCTCCGCCCGCGGGGTTTGGCTCGACCCAGATCCGGCCGCCATGGGCCTCGACGATGGTGCGCGAGATGGACAGGCCGACCCCCATCCCGTGCTGCTTGGTTGTGATGAACGGCTGGAACAGCTGGTCGGCCACGTCCGGGCTGATCCCCGGGCCGGTGTCGGTCACCGACACCTCGACCATGTCGTCGGGGGCCGGCCGAGCCGCGACCACGAGGTCGCGCTTGGGCGAGTCCTCCATGGCGTCGATGGAGTTGCGCATCAGGTTGAGGACCACCTGCTGGATCTGCACCTTGTCGGCCAGGACGAGGTCCACCCGCCGGTCGATGGCGAAGCGCAGGCGCACGCCGCGCTCCTTGGCGCCGACCATGGCCAGCGCGCCGGCCTCCTCGAGCAGCTGCGGCAGGCTTTCGATGCGGCGCTCGGCCTCGCCCTTGCCGACGAAGTCGCGTAGGCGGCGGATGATCTGGCCCGCGCGCAACGCCTGCTCGCCCGCGCTGACCAGGGCGGACTTGATCTTCGGCCGATCGACGGGCTCCTGGTCGAGCAGGCGCACGGCGCCCTTCACGTAGTTGGCCACGGCGCTGAGCGGCTGGTTGAGCTCGTGCGCCAGCGCCGAGGCCATTTCGCCCATGGCCGTGAGGCGGGAGACGTGGACCAGCTCCGACTGCAGGTCCTGCAGCCGCCGCTCGGTGTCCTGCCGTTCGGTGAGGTCGCGCACGAAGCCGGTGAAGTAGCGGGTCTCGCCCGAGCGCATCTCGCCGACCGCCAGCTCCATCGGGAAGGTGGAGCCGTCGCGCCGCGCGCCCACCACGACCCGCCCGATGCCGATGATCCGGCGCTCGCCGGTGGTCAGGTAGCGGTGCAGGTAGCCGTCGTGGGCGTCGCGGTAGGGATTGGGCATCAGCATGCTGACGTTGCGCCCGATGGCCTCCGCGGCGGTCAGTCCGAACAGCCGCTCTGCGGCGGCGCTGAAGGACTGCATCACGCCCTGCTCGTCGATGACGATCATCGCGTCGGGCACGGTGTCGAGGATCGACTGCAGGTGCGCCTCGCGCTCCTCGAGGTGGGTCAGGGCGGCGGCGGTCTCACGCGAGCCCCGGGCCAGCCGCGACCCGGCCAGGCCGCTGGCGAGCCCCAGCAGCAGGAAGACGATGGCGCTGACCAGGTTGGCCGGATCGGTGATCAGGCTCTCGCCGCTGAAGACGACGCCGGCCGCCAGACCGAGGACGGTGGCCACCAGGGCCGCGCCCACGCCGCCCACGGCGGCGCTGATCATCAGGGCGGGCACATAGAGGATGAAGCTCGCCCGCTCGTGGAAGAAGGGCTCCAGGGCCAGCCGGACGATCACGCAGCCGGCCGTGGCGAGAATGGCGACGGCGTAGGGCGCGGCGCGTCCGTGGCGGATGGCGCGGAGCAGGGAAGTCATCGCCGGAAGCGGTAGGGTGGATTGCGCTGCGGCGCAACCGCGCGGCGTCAGTCCGTCTCGGCGGGCCGGGTGAAGCCGACCGCCAGCAGGCCGAGGCCGGTGGTCACGAAAGCCAGGCCCAGCAGCAGGCCGATGGAGGCGGTGGAGCGCTCGGGCACGCCGAGCGCGATGAGGCCCGCGGCCACCAGGCTGGCGAAGGCCGAGGCCAGCACCCAGCGCCAGGCCTTCACGGGCCGGAGCTTCAGGGCCAGCACCACCTGCAGGCTGCCGTCCACGATGAACACCGCCGCGAGCAGGATGGCGGTGGCGAGCGCCCCGGTCTCGGGCCGGAAGGTCAGCACGATGCCGACCCCGGTGATGAACAGGCTGGCCACGATGCCCGACAGGTACAGCCAGGAGGGCAGCATCAGCAGCGACAGACCCAGCATCACCGCGCCCGCCAGCCAGACCAGCCAGCCCGCCGCCGCGCCCACGGCCAGAGAGGCCTCGCGCGGGAACATCGGCGCGGCGATCCCCAGCAGCGTCATGGCCAGGCCCGCCGCCAGCAGGTGCTTGCGGCGCGCATGCAGCGGACCGAACGGGTCGTGGGTGTGGGCGGCGGGCGCGGCGGTCATGGCGTGGGCTCCGGGTCCTTCGGCTCGATCTGGTCCCCCAGCACCCCCTCCACATAGATCATGCGCACCAGGACGTAGGCGACCACGGCCAGGGGGGTGGCGAAGAGCACGCCGAGCGGCCCCAGCAGCACGCCCATGGCCAGCACCGCGAAGAGGGTCACGGCCATGGGCAGCTCCACCATCTGGCGCAGCAGGAGCGGGGTGATGACGTTGGCCTCGAGCTGCATGGCGGCCACATAGACCACGCCTGCCCACAGCAGGGTCTCCGGGCTCTGGGCGAGGGCCACCAGCAGGCCGGGGATCATCGCCCCGGCCGGGCCGACCACGGGGATGAACTGGCCCAGACCCGCCAGCACGCCAAGGGCGAGGGGGGAGGGCACGCCGGCGAACCACAGGCCGACGCCCGTGGTCACGCCTACCAGGACCATCGAGGCGAGCTGGCCGAGCAGCCAGCGGTTGAGGGCCTCGCCGCAGCTGGCGACGATCACCGCGGTCCGCGGCCGGGCGTCGAGCGGCACCAGCCGCAGCAGACCGCCGAGGTAGGTCTTGGGGTGGAAGGCCAGGTAGAGTCCGGCGAAGAAGACGATGACCACGGCCGCCAGACCGGCCGCGGCGTCCCGGGCGAGGCCTGGGCCCAGGGCCATCAGGAGGCCGTCCGCGCGGCCCAGCCGCCGCAGGTTCTCCAGGATGTAGGCGCCGAGCGGCGAGCCGGAGAGCCGCAGCTGCAGCTCCTGCCAGGCGTGCGGCACCAGCTCGCCCAGGGCCGCGATCTGGATGGAGGCCTCCCGGCCGAACATCCAGAGCGTGACGCCGACGCAGGCGGTGAGCACGAAGACCGCGGTCGTCAGCGCGCCGGTGCGGCCCAGCCGGGTGCGCTGGACCAGGGGCTGGGCCATGGCGTGCAGCAGGACGGCCACCAAGACCGCGCCGAACGCCAGCAGCAGCACGTCGGCCAGCTTCACCAGGAGCAGGCCGAGACCCACGAGGGCGCCGGTCAGCAGCGCCTTCTGCAGGAAGCTCAGGTCGGACCGCTCCCACAGCCGCGCGCCTGCGGCGCCGGCGCGGGCCACGGCCCGGCTCAATGGGACATCAGGACGGGGCACGGCGGCCTGTCGAGCATGGCGGCCGTGGCGCCGCCGAGGACGAATTCGCGGGCCCGGGAATGGCCGAAGCCGCCCATCACCAAGAGGTCCACCTGCTTCTCGGCGACGAAGCCGCGGATCACCCGGCCGATCGGCTCGCCGCCGGCCGACACCTCGGCGACCTTGGCCTCCACGGCGTGCGCCTGCAGGTGGCGCACCAGGTCCGTGGCGAGGCCGGGCACGGCGGAGGGCTTCTCGTCCGTGACCACCAAGATCCGGACCGAGCGGGCGGCCTGCAGCACGGGCAGGGCGTCGGCCACGGCGCGGGCGGCCGTGCGGCTGCCGTCCCAGGCGATCGCCACCTCCTCGAAATGGCCGGCGTCGCCGATGTCCATCTCTTCCGGGAAGATCACCATCGGCCGGCCGGAGCCGAACAGCACCGCCTCGGCCACGCCGACGTCGGCCAGAACGCTGGGCCCGGACGCCAGCAGGGTCAGGTCGCGGGTGCGGGCGTGCTCGGCGATGCGCTCGCCCTGGAGATGGAGCGGGACCGTCTCGATGATGGCGCTGGCGCGAAGGCCGGCGCGGGCGGCGGCGGCGGTGAAGCGTTCGATGGAGGCCTTGGCCTGGGCGGAGCTGCGGGCCTCCTCCTCGCGGACGAGGTCCTCCAGCCCGATCAGGGCGTTGGCCAGCCGGTTGCGCGGGGCCTTGATGTCGACCCTGAGGGCGAGGGCCGTGACGCCGTCGCCGAACCGGCGGGCGAGCGCCGCGCCGGCGGCCACGGCCCGGTCGGGAGTGGCGTCGGGATAGCTCACCACCGGCAGCAGCAGATCACGGAAGCTCATTGCGGACCTCGTTCGTTTCCGCCCATCATCGCCGCGGTCGCGCCGCCGGCCAGTCGGGTCGCGCCCCTAAGTACTCCTACGGAGCGACGGGCCCGTTGACCACCGTCAAGGCAGAGCCTGGCCGTCCTGACAGGCTGGGGACCACCGAAGGAGAAGGGCTGCATGCGTCGAACCCTGCTGATCATCGGAATGTCTGTGCTCGCGACGGCTTGCGCAACCGGGAGCGGTTCCGGCCGCGCGCCGGGCTCGGCGGCCGAACGCGGCCAGCAGTTCGCCTACCGCGCCTGCGCCGGCTGCCACGCGGTGGGGCAGGAGGCCGAAAGCCGCAGCGCGAACGCGCCGCGTTTCCGCGATCTGAGGATCCGCTTCACCGCGCCGTCCCTGGAGCGCCGGCTGGCGGAAATCTCCCGCCAGGGCCACTACGAGATGCCGCCGGTGTTCATCAGCCAGGACGAGGCGGCGGACATCGCCGCCTACATCGAGAGCCTCGGAGAATAGGAGCCTGGGGGCGGGGAGGCGGGCGAATTAGTCGGCCAGCTCTTCCAGGCGCTCCCACTTGCACACCCGGAAACGGCGGGCGGCAGGGAATTCGACGACCGAGGCGGCCTGCAGCTGGCTCAGCATGCGCGACACCGTCTCGATGGTCAGGCCGAGGTAGTCGGCCATGTCCTGGCGGCCCATGGCCAGCTCGACGGACTCGTCCGGCACGCGCTCGGCCAGCGACAGCAGGAAGGCGGCGACCTTCTCCTGGGCGGTCTTGCGGCCCAGCAGCAGGAGGTGGGACTGGGCCCGGTCCAGCTCGCGGTGGGTGGCGCTCAGGATGGCGCGGTCCAGGGCGGCGTCGCCGGCGGCGGCGCGCACCGACGAGCGCTTCACCACCAGCACGATGCAGTCGGTGAGCGCCTCGGCGGAGAAGCGGTGGTCCGGGCCGGTCTCCAGGCCGAACAGGTCGCCCGGATAGTAGAAGTCGCCCACCTGGCGGCGGCCGTCGCTGGTCAGGCGGATGGTCCGCACCGACCCGGAGACCACGCGATAGAGGAATTCGACGTCGTCACCCTGGCCGTAGATCTCCTCGTTGCGGGCGTAGGTCATCCGCACGCCCACCCGATCCATCAGCTCGGTGATGCCGGCCGCCGGGACTTCGGTGCGGTGGTCGTCGAGGGGGTACGCAAGGGTCATCGGGGCAACTCCGTAGGATGACCATGAGGTACCCTGCGCCCCCTTCGCCCGATATTCGGGTCGTTCCCCTAAGTAGTTCTACGTAAGCGCCGATTCCGCCTCGGCGAAGCAGCGCCGGACGGTGCCGCGGACGTTCTCCAGGATCTGCGACATCCACTCCGGCGTGAGCCCCGGAACGATGCCGCCCACGTGGATGTGGTCGACCACGGTGAGGCCGCAGACTCCGGCCAGGTGGTTGTCGAACAGGGTGTGCAGGGCGGCCATCGCCCCGGTTTCGCGCACCCAGTCCTCCGGAGCCCCCGAGGAGCTGAAGCTGATCATCTTGCGGCCGTCGAGCAGGGCCTGGGTGCCGCCGGCGGCCGGCTCGAAGCCGAAGCCCATGCCGAACACCCGGTCTACATAACCCTTGAGGATGGCGGGCGGGGCGTTGAACCAGAACGGGTAGACGAAGGCGAACACGTCGGCGTCATCCAGCAGGGCGCGCTCGGCGGCGACGTCGGCGGCGACCTTGTAGCCCTCGGCGGTCGGGATCTCCTCGGCCTTGAGGCAGGGGTCGAAGCCCATCCGGTAGAGGTCGCGCACCACGGCCTCGTGCCCCAGTGCGCGCGCCGCCTCCGCGTAGGTTTCGGCCACGGCGGCGGTGAAGCTGTCGGGCTTGGGGTGGGCGAAGATGACGGCGTGCTTCATGACGGTCTCCGGGGCAATAGATGGCGCAGGAGCCCGTCGGGCGCTTTGATCCTGATCAGGGCCGGGCGTCAAGCGGCGCCGCACGGAGGGCTCATGAGCTTCGACCTGACTTTCCACGGCGCGGCGGGCTGCGTCACGGGCTTCTGCGCAAGGCTGCGCACCGACCGGGCCACGGTGCTCGTCGACTGCGGCATGTTCCAGGGCTCCAAGACGCTGAAGGCGTTGAACTACGAGCCGTTCCCGTTCGAGGCGAAGGATGTGGACGCCGTCCTCCTCACCCATGCGCACATCGACCACTCGGGCTTGCTGCCGAAGCTGATGCGGGCCGGGTTCCGCGGTCCGATCTTCGCCACGGCGGGGACGCGCGACCTCTGCGCGGTCATGCTGCCCGACGCGGGCGACATCCAGGAGAGCGAGGTGCGCCAGCTCAACCGCCGCAACGAGCGGCGGGGGCGTGATCCCGTGGAGCCGATCTACACCGCGCGCGACGCGGTGCGCACCCTCGAGCTCTTCAAGCCGGCCAAGCTGGGACGCGAGGTCGAGGTCGCCCCGGGGATCACCGCCGTCTACTGGGAGGCCGGCCACATCCTGGGCGGGGCCTCCATCGAGGTGCGCGTGGCCACGGAAGAGGGGCCGGTGACCCTGCTGTTCTCCGGTGACATCGGCCCGGGCGGCCGCGACTACGCGCCGGATCCGGAAGGACCGGCCGGGGTGGACCACGTGATCCTGGAGTCCACCTACGGCGCGCGGGTGCGGCCGACGCTCGATCCCGCGGCGCGTCGCCGGCTGCTGGCCGAGGAGCTGCGCGAGGCGAGGGCCGCCGGCGGCCCGGTGGTGATCCCGGCCTTCGCGGTGGAGCGCTCGCAGGAGCTGCTGGCGGACCTGCTGACCATGATCGACACGGGCGACGTGGCGCCTGTCGACATCTTCCTGGACTCGCCGCTGGCCATCGAGGCGACCGAGGTGTTCCAGAAGCGCGGCTGGAACCGGCAGGCGGGCCGAAATCCCTTCGAGGGGCTGCGAGAGAGCGGCCGGCTGCAGTTCCTGCGCGAGCCCTGGGAGAGCGACCAGCTCGAGAAGCTGGCGGGCTGGCACATCGTCATGGCGGCCAGCGGCATGTGCGAGGCGGGCCGCATCCGCAAGCACCTGAAGCGCCACCTGTGGGACCGCCGCGCCACCGTGCTGATCCCCGGCTATCAGGCGGTGGGGACGCTCGGACGCCTGCTGGTCGACGGCGCGCGGCGGGTGAAGATCCAGGGCGACGACATCGAGGTCCGCGCCCGCATTCGGCCGATGGACGTCTATTCCGGGCACGCCGACGCGGTCGGGCTGGCCGAGTGGGCGAAGGCCCGCCGCCCCGTGCGCGGCAAGCTGTTCCTGGCGCACGGAGAGCCTGAGGCGCTGGAGGCGCTGCGCGAGCGCCTGGTCGGCGAAGGCTTCCCACCCGAGCAGATCGTCATCCCGGAGCTGGACGGCCGGTTCGGCCTCAGCCGCGAGGACGCCGCCCCGGTGGAGGAGCCGCATCGGCTGTCGGCGTCGGCGGTCTCCAGTCCCGACTGGCACAACCTGCGCGCCCGCCTGCTGCTGGACCTCGACGAGCAGCTGGAGCAGGCCGGCTCGGACGCCGCGCGCGAGGCCCTGCTTCGCCGCCTGGCCGGCGAGCTGGGCCGTTGACCAAGGTCAAGGCGGCGGCCGCGGGGCCGGGGCCAATCTGGCGGAACAACCGCAGGAGCCCCCATGGCCAAGTCGATGACCAAGAAGATCGCCAACGACGTCGAGGACACCCTCGAGGATGTCGCCCACGCGCTGAAGAAGGCCGCCGAGTCCGCGACCAGCGAGACCGAGGACGCGGTCGCCAAGGCCGCCAAGGCGGTCACCCGCGCCGCGGAGCAGCTGGCCGCCGTCGCCAAGCCGCGCGCCAAGGCGCTCGCCGACCGCGCCGTAACCGAGGTGAAGGAGCATCCGATCGCCACCGCGGCCGCGGCGATCACCGCTGCCGCCGCCTTGATCAGCCTGCTCGCCGCCACCCGCCGCAAGGACGACTGACGGCGCCCCGGGGGGCCGGGGCCCGCCCCGGCCCTCTGGCAACTGCAAGCCGAGTCGAATGACGCGGGCTCGACCGATGGTGTCGAGCCCGCGCGCCGTTTGACGTACGGTTAACCTGCTAACGGCATTCTCCCAAAAAAAGACAACAACGTTACGGGAGGGGCGGTTGGAGCGATCCAAGGACGCCGGGCAGCCGATTGCCGAGACGCCGGCGGACCAAGGGTCCAGCGGCCTGAGCCTCTATGCCGCCTCGGCGCGCAACCTGGTGCCGCGCATCCTGTCGAGCGTCGCCGTCATCGCGGTGGCGGCGTTCTACGTCTCCCCGCTGTGGACGGGCCTGTGGGCCCTGGCCGTGTGGGCCGGGCTGTTCGCCAACATCAGCCTCATGGAGGCGCTGGAGCGGACGACCGACGAAACCCGCACGCGCCGCCTCTGGCTGGGCCTGAACGTCAACGCCGCCCTGGGCGTCGCCGTGCAGTGCGTGATGATCATCGCCCTGTGGGAGTCGGGCTACGCGGTGGCCGGCACCTTCGCGCTGTCCATCGCCTTCATCGGCGCCACCTACGTCCTGCTCCAGTACTACGCGAACCTGCCGCTGTTCCGCCTGCTGGTGGCGCCCTACCTGGGCGTCCTGGTCTGGATCGCCGTGGACCTGGTGCTGACCGCCCGCACGCCGATGGCTGCGGTGGCCGCCCTCGCCGCGGCGGTGAGCTGCGCCAACTTCTTCTACCTGTCGCGGCGGATGCTGGACCGCTCCCGCACCGCGCTGCGCCAGGCGCGCGCCCGGGCCGAGGCCGGCGAGCTGGCCGCCGAGGCCGCGAACGCCGCCAAGAGCACCTTCCTCGCCACCATGAGCCACGAGATCCGCACGCCGCTGAACGGCGTGCTCGGCATGGCCCAGGCGATGTCGGCCGACCGGCTCACCGCCATCCAGCGCGAGCGGCTGTCGGTCATCCAGCAGTCGGGGGAGGCGCTGCTCGCCATCCTGAACGACGTGCTGGACCTCTCCAAGATCGAGGCGGGCAAGCTGGAGCTGGAGACCATCGAGTTCGACCTGGGCGAAGTGGTGCGCGGCGCCCACTCGGCGTTCACGGCGCTCGCCAACAAGAAGGGGCTCTCCTTCGCCGTCGACATCGACGCGGCGCGCGGTCGCTACCTGGGCGATCCCACGCGCCTTCGTCAGATCCTCTACAACCTGATCTCCAACGCCCTGAAGTTCACCGAGCACGGCGAGGTGCGGGTGACCGCCGAACGGCGCGGGGACTTGCTGGAGGTCGCCGTCGCCGACACCGGCGTCGGCATCTCGAAGGAGGGCCTGGCCCGGCTGTTCGACAAGTTCGACCAGCTCGACTCCTCCACGACGCGGAAGTTCGGCGGCACGGGCCTCGGCCTCGCCATCTGCCACGAGCTCGCCCACCTCATGGGCGGCGAGATGGCGGTGGAGAGCGAGCTCGGGAAGGGGTCCCGGTTCATCCTGCGCGTGCCCCTGGAGCGGGTGGGGGAGGCGCGGACGGCCACGGAATACGCCCCGCCGCCGCCGAACCAGCGCGCGGCCCTGGCCCTGCGGGTCCTCGCGGCCGAGGACAACACCGTCAACCAGCTGGTTCTGAAGACCCTGCTGCACCAGCTGGGCGTCGAGCCGGTGGTGGTGGAGAGCGGGCAGGCGGCGCTGGCGGCCTGGGAGGGCGCCCACTGGGACGTCATCCTCATGGACATCCAGATGCCCGACATGGACGGCGTCACCGCCACGGCCCGCATCCGCGAGCGGGAGAAGGCCACCGGCCGGGCGCGCACGCCCATCGTTGCGCTCACCGCCAACGCCATGTCGCACCAGGTGGAGCAGTACCTGGCCGCCGGGATGGACGGCCACGTGGCCAAGCCGATCGAGGCCATGGCCCTGTTCCAGGCCCTGGTGGACGCCACCGAGGACGGCGACGGGGCCTGCGACCCCGCCGCCCAGGTGGCCTAGGCGCCGCCTACCTGTACCGCTCGAACCAGGCCAGGATCGCCTGGGCCTTGGCCGCCGACTGCGAGGGCCGCGCGGTCAGGCCGCCGTGGCTCGCGCCGGGCACCCGGACGAGCGCGGTCGGCACGCCGCGCAGCTGCAGGGCCTGGAAGTACTGTTCCGACTCCGAGGGCGGGGTGCGGTAGTCCTCGGCGCCGACCACCACCAGGGTCGGCGTCCTGACATTGCCCACGAGGCTGAGCGGCGAGCGCGCCCAGTAGCCCTGCGGGTCCTCCCACGGCATCTTCCCGAACCAGTACTGGGCCATGAAGGTGTAGCCGTCGACGGTCAGCACCTGGCTCGTCCAGTTGATCACCGGCTTCTGGGTGGCGGCGGCCCGGAAGCGGTCGGTCTTGCCGACGATCCAGGCGGTCAGCGCCCCGCCGCCGGAGCCGCCGGTGACATAGAGCCGCTGCGGGTCCACGTAACCCTTGGCGATGGCCGCATCCACGACGCTCATCAGGTCGTCGTAATCGTGGCTGGGATAGTTGCGGTCGATCTCGTTGGCGAAGGCCTCGCCGTAGGAGGTGGAGCCGCGCGGGTTGGAATAGACCACCACATAGCCCGCCTGGGCGTAGAGCTGGACGTCGGTGGAGAAGCTCGGGCCATAGGCCGCGAACGGCCCGCCGTGGATCTCCAGGATCAGCGGATATTTCTTCGACGGGTCGAAGTTCGGGGGCAGGGCGATCCAGGCGTCGATCGGCTTGCGGTCGTGCGAGCTGACCGTCGGCAGGTGCTCGACGCGGGCCAGGGTCTTGCCGGCGAACAGGTCGTCATTGAGCCGGGTCAGGCGCTGGGTCTTGCCGCCGCGCGCCACGGCCACTTCGGCGGGCTGCTCGGGCGTGCTCTGGGTGAAGGCCACGACGCCCCCTCGGCCGACGGAGAACTGTCCGCCCGAGTACGGCCGGTCGAGGGAGGCGCCGCCGACTCCGGTGGCCACCGTCTCCATCCGGCCGTCCAGCCCCACGCGGGCCACCTTGGTGACGCCCTTGTCGTCGTAGGAGACGTAGACCGCGCGGCCGTCCGGCGACCACTGGGGGTCGCCCACGCTGCGGTCGAGCCCGGCGGTCAGCACCCGCACGTTGCCGCCGTCGCGGTCCATGACGTGGAGCCGCTGGTTCTCGTAACCGCGACGGCGCTGATCGTCGTAGCCGATGTAGGCGATCTTCGAGCCGTCGGGTGAGACGGCCGGGGCGAAGTCCGGCCCCACGCGGTTGGTGAGGCGGGTCAGGGTCCCGTCGGTGATCGAGACCCGGTAGAGCTCGCTCTCCTGCGGGTCGCGCTCCCAGTTGTCGGCGCGGTTGGTGGCGAACAGCACGCTGCGGCCATCGGCGGCGAAGCTGATCGGGCCGCCGTTGTCGAACTTGCCGAAGGTGATCTGGCGGGGCGAGCCGCCGTCGGCGCTGACCACGAAGATGTGCCGGTAGCCCGGCTTCAGGTAGCCCTGGCCGTCCGCCCGGTAGGTGATCCGGTCGATCACCTGCAGGGGCTCGGCCCACTTGGCGCCCTCCGGCTTGCGCAGGGGCGGGCCGAGCGGGCGCGGCTCGTCCGGCGTGAGCATGGTGAAGGCCAGCGTCCGCCCGTCCGGCGACCAGGCGATGTCGTTGGGCGCCTGCTCCAGCGTCGCCACGCGCGCCGAGCGGCCCGACGCCATCCAGCGCACGTGGAGCTGCGGCGGCCCGCCGGGGACGGCCACCACATAGGCCAGGCGCGAACCGTCCGGCGACCACCGGGGCGTCATGCTGGAGCTGTCTTCGGCCACCAGCGGCGACTGCGCGGCGGTGACGGGATCGACCAGCCAGATCGAGCGCCGGCCGGCGTCGGTCATGATGTCGTAGGTGGTGCGCACATAGGCGATGGCGCCGCCGTCCGGCCGCACCTGTGGATCGCCCGCCGTGCGCAGGCCGAAGAGGTCGCGCGCCGTGAAGGTGCGCGAAGGGCCGTCGGCGACCTGCGCTGCGACCGGCGCAGACACGACGGCCGCCGCCGCCAGGGCGGCGGAAATGAACAGTCCGAGACGCATGGAAGACCCCACCTGCGACAAAAAATCCGTGCCCGTATAAACGGCTTCCTAACCGCGATGCGTCAATCTCCGTGGTTGATCTTCGAGAGTGACCCATGCCCCGCCGTTCGTTGCCCAGCGCCAGCCTGCGCCCCGACGATTTGTCGGCGCTCAAGGTGCTGATCGTCGACGACAACGCCAATGTTCAGCGGCTGATCGGCGACGTCCTGCGCGCCGGCGGGGTGGGCGCCGTGGAGATGGCCGAGGACGGCCTGCGCGCGCGCCAGATGCTGGCCCGCTGGGACCCGGACATCATCTTCTCCGACTGGAACATGCCGGTGATGGGGGGGCTGGAGCTGACCCGCTCGATCCGCCGGGCCGCCGTCACGCCCGACCGCCGCGTGCCCAACCCGGAGGTGCCGGTCGTCATCGTCACCGCCCACCGCAGCCAGCGCGAGGTGGAGGAAGCCCGCCGGGCCGGGGTCAACGAGTTCGTCATCAAGCCGTTCACGCCCGCGGCCCTGCTCTCGCGCATCCAGCTGGTGCTCACCAAGCCCAGGCCGTTCATCGTCAGCGAGTCCTACATCGGTCCCGACCGCCGCCGCCGGGTGGAGCTGAGCTACTCGGGCCCGATGCGGCGGATGAGCGATCCCGAGGAGGTGGTGGACGCCGTCGAGCGGTCCTCGACCCGCGAGACCATCAGCGTCGAGCTGGAGGCCCTGCGCCGCCTCATCCAGGTGCGCGGCGGGGTCGACCGCGAGACCCTGAAGATGACCTACCGGGTCATGCAGCACACCAGCTTCCGCGCCCGCCAGGTGCGCGACGCCATGGTGGAGCGGGCCTCGAACCTGCTGATCGAGTACGTGGATGCGCTTGGCGGTCCCGACCAGTGCGACCCGAAGGTGCTGGACATCCATTTCAAGGCGATCGGCACCATCCTGGAGACCCCGCCCGAGGAGTCCAAGGAGGCCGCCAAGCTGGTCAGCCACCTCTCAGCGGTGGTGAAGCAGAAGATCGCCCGGGCCAAGAAGGCGGCGTGACCCGGCCGGCCGCGGCGGCTAAAGACCCCCGCCATGGCCGAAGCCTTCAACGACAAGACCCTCCCCGCAGCGAAGGCCGAGCGCTACGCCGCCGTCGCCGAGGAGATCGCCGCCGTCCTGGACGGCGAGCCCAACCTGACCGCGCGCATGGCGACCGTCGCCTCCATGCTGGCCAACAGCTTCGACGACTACTTCTGGACCGGCTTCTACGTGGTCGATCCCGACAAGCCGGACGAGCTGGTGGTGGGGCCCTACCAGGGGACGCTCGGCTGCCTGCGCATCGCCTTCGGCCGGGGCGTCTGCGGGACGGCGGCGCGGACGCGGCAGACCCAGGTGGTGGAGGACGTCCACGCCTTTCCGGGCCACATCGCCTGCGACAGCCGCTCGGCCAGCGAGATCGTGGTCCCGGTGGTGGACGCCCAGGGCCGGCTGATCGCCGTCTTCGACGTGGATTCGGAGCGCCCCGCCGCCTTCGACGCCGTGGACGCCGAGTGGCTGGAGCGCATCCTCCTCAGGACCTTCGCCGAGGCCTAGGCCGCGGTCGGCCGTGACCGCGCCGGCAGGAAGCGCGGGTTGCGCAGCAGGGCGGCGCTGACAAGGGCGATCAGCAGCCCCACCGGAAAGATCTCGGCGAAGGTGATCGGCACGCGGAACAGCGGGTTGGCGTACTGCCGGCGCATGGTCTCGGCCTCGGCGAGCGCCTGCTGGTAGGCGGCGCCGGTGACGCCGGCGGCGCGCTTCGCCTCCAGGGTGTGGGCGATGTACTGGTCCATGAAGCCGTAGTCGGTGAGCGCAAGGTAGGCCTCCCACACGACGATGTAGGCGAGCGCGGCGATCACGGCGATGCCGAGGCCCACGCCCAGCGCGGTGCGGAACCGGATCACCCCGCCGAGCGCCTGGTCGCGATGCTGCTTCACCCCCACCAGGATCGAGGACAGGGCGACGAGCATGATCAGGTAGCCCAGCCAGACGTTGCCGTGCGGCTCGTCGCCGGCCAGCACGATGGTCCCGATGATGCCGGTGATGATCACGAGGCCCGAGATGAGGCCGTAGGTCAGGATGATGCGGGACATGCGGTTCGTTCCTTGCGATGGCAGGTTGGACAGAGCCCGGAGCCTGGCCCGCGGCCCGCCGCGGCGGTATCGCCCGAAAGGGTGAATTCGTCCGTCTCGCCTGTCCGGCTCAGGCGATCAGGTGCAGGTCGCGCGCCTTGCTGATGGCCTGGGTCCGGCGGCTGACCTCCAGCTTGGCGAACAGGTTGGCGACGTGGGTCTTCACGGTGTTGGGCGAGAGGCCGAGCGTGCGGGCGATCTCCTTGTTGGACTGGCCGGCGGCGAGCCGCTCAAGCACCCGGATCTCCTGCCCGGTGAGGCCGAGCGCCGCCAGGGCCGCGTCGTTGCGCGAAAACGGGGCCGGCGCGCGCCGCGCCGAGAGCCTCCAGCCGACCCAGACCCCGCCCACGGCGAAGGCCGCGCCGATCACCGCCACATAGATCTCCTGCGAGAAGGCGCGGGCTAGGTATTGGTACTCCAGCCACTGCAGGGCGAAGGCGCCGAGGGCGAGCACGAGGGCCCAGAGGACGACGGTGCGGACCATGTCCGGATGGTGCGTGATCCGCCGACGCGGTCAACTCCGCGGAAGGTTGACGTGTCCGTCACCCGCCCCCCTTTTCTTACGCAGCGGCGCCCTCATACAGTTGTTTCGACGCGCTGAACGCGCACGGATTTCGAGGAGCTAGAGACATGGCCGAGGCCTATATCGTTGCTGCGACGCGCACCGCCGGCGGGCGCAAGGGCGGCCGTCTTCGGGAATGGCACCCGGCCGACCTGGGCGCCGTGGTCCTGAACGAGCTGATCGACCGCACGGGCGTCGACCCGGCGGCCGTCGAGGACGTGGTCATGGGCTGCGTCATGCAGGTGGGCGAGCAGTCCACCAACATCGCCCGCAACGCGGTGCTGGCCTCCAAACTGCCGGAAAGCGTCCCGGCCACCTCGGTGGACCGCCAGTGCGGCTCCTCCCAGCAGGCCCTGCAGTTCGCCGCCCAGGCCGTGATGAGCGGCACCATGGACGTGGTGATCGCCTCGGGCGTGGAGAGCATGACGCGCGTGCCCATGGGCCTCTCGGTCGCCCTGCCGGCCAAGGAAGGCTTCGGCGTGCCGAAGAGCCCGCGGATGGAGGAGCGCTATCCGAACATCCAGTTCAGCCAGTTCATGGGCGCCGAGATGGTCGCCGAGAAGTACGGCCTGACCAAGGACCAGCTCGACGAATACGGCTACCTGTCCCACCAGCGCGCCATCGCCGCGACCCAGGGCGGGGCGTTCAAGGAAGAGATCGTCGCCATCGACGGCAAGGACGCCGAGGGCAATTCGCTGCGTCACGACAGTGATGAGGGCATCCGCTACGACGCCAGCCTGGAAGGCATGCGCGGCGTGAAGCTGCTCAAGGAAGGCGGCCGGATCACCGCGGCCACCTCCAGCCAGATCTGCGACGGCGCCTCGGGCGTGATGGTCGTCTCGGAGAAGGCGCTGAAGGAGCACAACCTGACGCCGATGGCCCGCATCCATCACCTGTCGGTGCTGGGCCACGACCCGGTCATCATGCTGGAAGCCCCGCTGCCCGCCACCGAGCGGGCGCTGAAGCGGGCCGGCATGTCGATCGACGACATCGACCTGTTCGAGGTCAACGAGGCCTTCGCCTCGGTGCCGGTCGCCTTCCTGCAGAAGCTGGGCGCCGACCCGGACCGCCTGAACGTCAACGGCGGCGCCATCGCGCTCGGCCACCCGCTCGGCGCCTCCGGCACCAAGCTGATGACCACGCTGCTCTACGCCCTGAAGAACCGGAACAAGAAGTACGGCCTGCAGACGATGTGCGAAGGCGGCGGCCTGGCCAACGTCACCATCGTCGAGCGGCTGTAGTTCCACCTCATGCTCGTCATCCCCGGCCGCGTGCCGGGGATCCATGAACACGGACGCTTGCAGTCCGGTCCCGAAATGCGGTGTTCATGGATGGCCGGGACAAGCCCGGCCATGACGGGGTGAGTATTGTGGCTGGACGGGTTTTCGCGATCACGGGCGCGTTCGGCGTCCTCGGCTCGGCGCTCGCCCGGGCGGCCGCGGCGCAGGGCCATCGCCTGGCGCTGATCGACTATGCGGCGGACGCGCCCGCGGGCCTGCCGTCGGGCGGCGACGTCCTGGTGCAGGCGGGCGTGGACCTCACCGCCGCCAACGCCGCGGGCGCGGCCATCGACGCCGTGGCCGAGCGGTTCGGCGGGCTCGACGCGCTCCTCAACATCGCCGGCGGCTTCAAGTGGGAGACGCTGGCCGGCGGCTCCATGGAGAGCTGGTACGCGCTCTACCGCCTGAATGTGCTGACGGCGTCGAACGCGTCGCGGTCGGCCATCCCGCACCTGAAGCGCAGCGCCGCGGGCCGGATCGTCAACGTCGGCTCCAACGCCGCCCTGAAGGCGGGGCTCGGCATGGGCGCCTACGCCGCCGCCAAGGCCGGCGTGCACAGCCTGACCCAGGCGCTCGCCGACGAACTCAAGGACGACGGCGTGACCGTGAACGCCGTCCTGCCCTCGATCATCGACACGCCGGCCAACCGCGCCGACATGCCCAAGGCCGACGTCTCCACGTGGGTCGCGCCCGATGACCTGGCCGCGGTGATCCTGTTCCTGGCCAGTGAAGAGGCCCGGGCGGTGACGGGCGCCCTGGTCCCGGTGACCGGCCGCGTCTGAACGCGCGGGGCGGACCGTGTTACGCGAAAGCCGCACCGTTTCTTCGAAATCCCGGGATCGACGGAACGACGCTTCCTGAGGCCTGCGAACCCCGCCATATCGGATGTCGGGGAGGGGGCCGTCCATGAGCTCCTGGATCATGATCGCCGCGGCCGCGCAGCCGGCGGCGGCGCAGGAAGCCGTGGCGGTGCAGCCGCCGGCGGCGCCGGAACGCGGGGTCATCGCCTATCCGCCGGCCTTCTTCGCCGAGGCCGCGCCGGTCAACGCCTACGACATGGTCGTGCGCTTGCCGGGCTTCACCTTCGACAAGGGCCAGACGGTGCGCGGGCTGGCGGGCTCGGGGGGCAATGTGCTGATCGACGGCGCGCCGCCGGTCTCCAAGAACGACCCGCTGGACGAGATCCTCAAGCGCATCCCCGCCGGCGCTGTGGAACGGGTGGAGGTGATCCGCGGCGGCGCGCCGGGCATCGACATGGAAGGCCGCACGGTGATGGCCAACGTCGTGCGCAAGCAGACGGGCGGCTTCCGCGGCGCGGTGATGCCGGGCTCCTACTTCGTCTACGACGGCCGCACGCTCACCGGCATCCGCGCCGAGGCCCAGTGGCGCTGGGCAGGCGGCCGCTCGGGCGAGCTTGCCCAGGTGTATGGCCGCGGCCCCAGCGACGACCTCGGGGACGGGATCCGCACCCGCTATGGGCCCGACGGCCGGGTGATCCTCCGCTCCGACGTGGACGCCGACGGCCATGGCCTGCGGCAGTGGACGACCGGCGCCTACGAGACCCCCTTCGCCGGCGGGCGCGCCCGGTTCAACGGCGCCTTCATGCTGACGCCGGCCAGCGTGGAGATCTACGACCGCATCCGCGGCGGCGGGCTGGAATACGAGTACGACAACATCAAGCGCCTGCAGGCGGAGCTCGGCGGCCGCTACAGCCGCACGATCACCGCCGCGTTGTCGGTGGAGGCGGTGGCCTTCCAGCAGTGGAACAACAACCGCACGACGGTGCACTTCGAGGCGCCCGGCCTGGTCCGCGACTTCCGGCTCGAGAAGGAGACCACCGAGACGGTGGGCCGCCTGCATTTCCGGCTGCGGCACAGTCCCGAGCTCTCGCTGGAGGCGGGGATCGAGGGCGCGCTGAACCGCCTCGACAGCGAGACCGATCTCGCCGTCAACGGCCGCGCCGTCTTCATCCCCGCGGCCAACGTCCAGGTGGAGGAGACCCGCGGCGAGGTGTTCGCGCGCGGAACCTGGCGGCCGAACCCGCGCCTGACCCTGGAGGCCGGCGTGCGGCAGGAGGGCTCCACGGTCACCACGGAGGGCGATCTCAGCCTGGAGAAGACGCTCACCTACACCAAGCCGCGCCTGGCCATGACCTGGGCGCCGGACGCCGCCACCCAGGTGCGCGCGCGGATCGAGCGGGAGGTGGGGCAGCTCAACTTCGACGACTTCGTCGCTTCCCAGAGCGTGGGGTCGCTCGGCGTGATCGTGGCCGGCAACCCCAACCTGAAGCCGCAGCAGGCCTGGGTCGCCGAGGCCGCCTACGAGCGCCGCTTCCTGGGTAGCGCCGCGGTCGTGCTGACCGCCCGACACTACGAGATCCGCGACACGGTGGACCGCGGGCCCGCCCGCTTCGACGAGGGCCCGCGGCGCGGCGAGATCATCCTCGACCCGGTGACCGGCCTTCCGGTCGCCGACCGGCCAGAGAACATCGGCAAGGGGACGAAGGACGAGCTGCAGGCCAGCCTCACCCTGCCGCTCGACCGCATCTTCATCCGCGCCGCCCAGTTCAAGGCCCAGGCCACCTGGCGGCGGACCGAGGTCACCGACCCCGTGACCGGAGAAGAGCGCGAGATCAGCCTCGTCCACCCGGTCGACTGGGAGGCGCATTTCAGCCAGGACCTGCCGGCTTGGAAGTCCACCTGGGGAATCGACGCCTCGGGCGGCTTCCGCGAGCGGGCCTACCGCCTCTCCGAGGTGGAGACCAAGAAGCAGTCCACCTGGGTGGTGGTCTACGGCGAGTACAAGCCCAGGCCCGACTGGATCATCCGGCTGGAGGCCCAGGGCGCCTCGATGCGCAACGTGAAGCGCATCCGCGAGGTCTATCGCGGCGTGCGCGATCCCAGCCGCCTGAACTTCATCGACGTCCGCGACCTGGAGTGGGGCGGCAGCCTCTACCTGCGCGTCCGCAAGGTGTTCGGCTAGGGCTCGGGCGTCAGCGTCAGCACCGCCTCGGTGTCGCGCTCCACGGCCGGCCGGGTGAACCGGAGCGGGAAATAGCTCCCGGCCGCCCACAGGGGGAACAGGTCGCGGTAGTGTGGGCTGAACGGGTCGCCCGACTGACCGGGCGCGTTCACGGCCACGGAGTTGTCCCAGGCGCCCACGTCGAGCACGAGCCGCACAGAGGCGCCCGCGGTCTGGCGGAAGTCCGAGGCGCGCCAGGTGGCGGCCCGCGGCGTCGAGGACGAGCCCGGGACCTGCAGCGGCCCGACGCTCATCTGCTCGGCGAGTTGGCGGTCGGCGAGCACCGCCACGGCGGGCTCGAAGCGGGCGTGGTGCAGGCGTCCCCAGCTCCAGGTCGCCATGTCGGGCCCGAGCCGGCCCTTCAGCTCGTCCACCGCGGCGCGCAGGCTGGCCAGGAGGATGGGATCGCGTACGGCGGGCGGCTGGCCCTCCAGCCACAGGAACAGCGGGTCGGGCGCGCCGGCGCCGATCAGCGGTCGGGCGGCTGCCGGGGTGGCCGCTGCGGCCACGGCGGGACCGAGGTGCTTGCCGGCCCAGGTCTCGTAAATCGCCGCAGCGGGGCTATCGAGCGCCTCGTCGGCGTCCCAGGCCTTCAGCAGGGCCAGCGCGCGGGCGACCTCCGGGTCCGTGGACTGCAGCGGCGCGACGAGGGCGATCCCGCGCCGGGCCTGGGCGCTGACGCTGTCGGTCTGCAGGGCCATGGAGTCGGCGAGCGTCGCCTTCGGCGTGGCGGCCAGCACCTCCTTGATGCGGGCCGAGCGGGTGCGGTCCGCCCACTCGAAGCCCAGCTTGCGCTGCGCCCGCGGATAGGCGGGCTCGGCGGGGATGTTCATCTCGTTGGCGGTGCCGAAGACGCCGTCCTTCGGATTGCGCACGGCGGGCAAGCCGCCGTCCGCCAGGAAGCCCGCCCACTCGTAGCGGCCGTCGCCCGGCACCGGCATCAGGCCGTCCCAGTTGGGGCGCACCGGCGTGCGGCCGGCCGCGGACCAGCCGATCTCGCCGGAGGTGTCGGCGTAAACCAGGTTCAGCGGCGGCGCGCCCCAGCGGTTGCGGGCGGTCTGGAAGTCCTCCCACGACTGGGCCCGCCACATGCGCGAGGATCCGAAATAGCCGGCCAGGCCCGGCTCGTTCCAGACCGTGCGCAGCGCGAACGCCCGGCCCTTCGCGGGGTCGTGCCAGAGCACCGGGCCATGGCGGGTGAACCGCAGCGTCACCTCGCGCGGCGCCTCGCCCTTCACCTCGACGGTTTCGCGCACCGTGCGCATCGGCTCCCAGCCGCCCTTGTAGCGGTAGGCGTCGCCGCGGGTCTCGTAGGCGTAGAGGTCCTCCTGGTCGATGTAGAAGATGGTCAGGCCGAAGGCCGTGCGGCCGTTGTGGCCGAAGGAGACGCCGGGCAGGGCGGGCTCCCCCGCCCCGATGATCGACAGCCCCGGCGCGTCCAGGTGGGCGATGTAGCGCAGCGACGGCGCGCCCATCGGCCGGTGAGGGTCGTTGGCCAGGATCGGCCGGCCGGTGGCGGTGCGGGAGGGGGCGATCACCCAGTTGTTCGAGCCCTCGGCCTCGGCCGCCGCCAGGAACTGGGCGAGCTCGGCGTCGCCGTGGGCTCGGGCGGTCTTCGCTCCGGCCAGGGCCTCGAAGCTCACCGGCGCCGTGCCCAGCGTATAGTCCTTCAGCACGTCGGCGGGCACGTCGCAGGGATCGAGGCCCTTGGGGACGACCGGCGTGTGCGCCGGCTCCAGCCGGCGGCGGATGGCGTCGGCGGCGAGCCCGCCCGCGCAGACCGTGCGCGCCCGCGCGGCCTCCGACGGCGCGTTGGAGACCAGGGCGTGGCTGCGGATGCGCAGGATGTCCTCGGCGGCCCAGGCCTCGGGCCGGCTGTCGGTGAGCCGGAACTCCACCGGCATGGGCCGCGCGCCCGCCTGCACCTCGGCCACATAGGCGTTCACGCCGGCGGCGAAGGCCTCCACCGCCTCGCGCCCGGCAGGGTCGTAGGCCGCCCATTCGGCGGCCATGTCGCCGCGGTAGAGGAAGAGGCGGGCGGCGCGGTCCTGTTCCACATAGGCGGGGCCGAAGCTGGCGGCGAGGCGGCCGAGACCGCGCTTGCGCCACAGGTCGATCTGCCAGAGCCGGTCCCGGGCGGCGTTCCAGCCCTGCAGGAAAAAGGCGTCGCGGGCGCTCCTGGCGTAGATGTGCGGCACGCCCCAGCGATCGACGAGGATCTCGGCGGGCTCGCGCAGCCCCGCCACGGCGGCGGCCTCGCGGCGGACGGCGGTGCTCTCCTGGGCCTGCGCCGGCCCGGCCAGCAGGCTCGCGAGGAGGGCGGTCACGCCCAAGGTCCTGCCCAGCATCGCGTTGCTCCCCCGAAACGTCCCCGTCCGGACAGTTGAGGCCCCGCGGCGACGCGGCGCAAGCGTGCTTGGCGCCCCGCACGTCAACCGGCCTACTCTGACGCCAAACCAGGAGGGGACTTCCATGATCGGCTACGCGACCATCGGCGCTAACGACCTCGAGCGCGCCAAGGGCTTCTACGACAAGGTGCTCGCGCCGCTGGGCGGGCGTCGGACCTTCGCCATGGGCGACCGCATGCAGTTCTACGGGGGCGCCGGCCCCGGCATGCTGGCGATCTGCAAGCCTTACGACGAACAGTCGGCCACCGCCGGCAACGGCAGCATGTTCGGCCTGCCGGCCCCGTCCCGCGAGGCGGTGGCCGAGGCCCACGCGGCTGCGCTGGCCAACGGCGGGACCTGCGAGGGCGCGCCCGGCCCGCGCACCGACAACTTCTACGGGGCCTACTTCCGCGACCCAGACGGCAACAAGGTGTGCGTCTTCAAGATGGGCTAGGCTCGGCGGGCGCCGGCAGCGTCTCCGGCGCGAGCGGCAGCTCCAGCTCGCAGACCAGCCCGCCCGGCCGCCAGTCCATGCGGGTCTCGCCCATCAACGGCCCCTCCAGGGCGCGGGCCAGCATGCTGGTGCCGAGGCCGCGACGGGTGGGCTTGCGGACCGGCGGTCCCCCCGTCTCGGTCCACCGGATCAGCAGGCGCCCATCCGGGGATCGGGTCCAGGCGACGCTGACCCGGCCCGTGGCGGTCGAGAGGGCGCCGTACTTGGCGGCGTTGGTGGCCAGTTCGTGCAGGGCCATGGCGATCGACTGCGCCGCGGCGGGGGGCAGGGCGAGCTCATCGCCCTCGATGCTGACCCGCGCGGCCTCGCCCAGGCTGAAGGCCAGCAGCTCCTCCTCCACCAGGCGTCGCAGGTCAGCGCCTTCCCACCGCGCCTCGGCGAGCAGCTGGTGGGCCCGGGCCAGGGCGTTGACCCGGCCCACGATCACCTCCTTCAGCGCCGCCACGTCCTCCGCCTTGCTGAGCGTGACCGTGCCCTGCACCACGGCCAGCAGGTTGTTGGCCCGGTGGTCGACCTCGCGGGCCAGGAGCTTCAGCCGCTCCTCCGCCTGTTTGCGGCTGGTGACGTCCATCAGCACGCCGATGGCGCTGCGGGGCTGGCCGTTGGGGGCCAGCAGGAACTCGGCGCGGATCAAGAGCCAGCGGACCTCGCCGCTCGGCCAGCGGTACTGGTACTCGGCCTCGAAGAACCGTTCCCCGCGGGCCAGCGCCGCCTGGGCGGCGCCGCGCATGCGCTCGAACTCGCCGGGGAGATAGCGGGCGTTGATCTCCTCGACCGTCGGTCGGGCGTCGGGCGGCAGGCCCAGCATCCGGTTGAGCTCCGGGCTGTGGGCGATGGCGCCGGTGGCCGCGTCGATCTGCCAGACGGCCATGCGCCCGGCCTCCACCGCCAGCCGCAGCCGGGCTTCCGATGCCGCCAGGCCCTCCTCGGCCCGCTTGCGCGCCGTGATGTCCTGCAGGGTGCCGACGTAGCGGGTGGCGACCATCCGCCCGTCGCGCTCGTGGAACACGGCCCGGCCGCGGGCCAGCACCCAGCGCTCTTCGCCGCCCGGGGTGATGATCCGGTATTCGTAGGGCGCCTCGTCGCGGCTCGCGGGGTCCAGCGCCCGCTCCCGCTGGGCGGCGGTCCGTGGCGCGTCGTCAGGGTGGATGATGGCCCGGACCTGCTCGAAGGTGACGGGCTGGTCGGGCGGGAAGCCGCAGATCGCCTTGGCCTCCGCGGAATAGATCATCTCGTTGCTGGTCAGCCGCCAGTCCCAGACGCCGACGCCGCCGGCCGAGGTGGCGAGGTCCAGGCGCGCCTGCGACTCGCGCAGCGCCGCCAGCAGGGCCTCGCGCTCCCGCAGCTGCTGCTCGCTCTCCCGGGCGTAGCGCAGCGCCGAGCCCCGATAGGCGTCGGCGAACACCACGACGCTCGCGGCCGCGAAGGCGTAGAGCGCCAGGTTCACCGCGCCGACCGCTGTCAGGGCGAAGCTGAAGCGGGGCTCCATGAACAGGTACCAGGTGGCGATGCCGCCGAAGACCAGGGCGGCGGTCCCGGCCCGCCAGCCGGCCAGCAGGGTGGTGATCAGCACCGCCGGGAAGGAGAGGGCGAAGGGCACGACGCCCGGTGTCCAGCTCTCGATCAGGCCCCGGAGGCTCATCGCCGCGCCGATGGTCAGCGCCGCCACCGTGAGCTCCGTAGCCAGCCGCGGCGCCCAGCTCTCCAGGCGTCGGGGCAGGTCAATCTCGCTAAGGCGACGGATCACGCAGGGAAACCTCGTGCGCGAAACCCGGGAAAGGCCGCGCTCCGGTTGAGGTCATCGCCTGCCTTGCGCCTCGCGGTCAAGGCGCGTCCCGACGTCAGCCTGGCGCGACGCGCCAGACGATGTCGCCCACGTCGTCGGCGACCAGGAGGGCGCCGCCGCTGTCCACCGCCACCCCGACGGGCCGGCCCATGATCTGCTTCTTCTCGTTGAGGAAGCCGGTCAGGAAGAGCTGCGGCGGCATCTGCGGCCGACCGCCGGCGAAGGGGATGAAGACCACCCGGTAGCCGTTGAGCGGCCGCCGGTTCCACGAGCCGTGCTGGCCCACGAAGGCGCCGCCGCGGTAGGCGGGCGGGAAGGCCTGGGCGGTGTAGAAGGTCAGGCCCAGCGAGGCGGTGTGGGGGCCGAGCCCGTAATCGGGTGCGATCGCCTTGGCCACGAGATCCGGCCGCGCCGGCTTAACCCGGGCGTCCACGTTCTGGCCGTAGTAGCTGTAGGGCCAGCCGTAGAAGCCGCCGTCCCTCACCGAGGTCATGTAGTCCGGCACGAGGTCGTTGCCGATCTCGTCGCGCTCGTTGACGGCCGTCCAGAGCTGGCCCGTCACCGGCTCGAAGCCCATCCCGTTGGGGTTGCGCAGGCCGGTGGCGTAGAGGCGCAGGCCGCGGCCGGCGATGTTGTATTCCCAGATGGCGGCGCGGCCTTCCTCCACCTCCATGCCGTTCTCGCCGATGTTCGAGTTGGAGCCGACGGTGGCGTAGAGCCTCGTCCCGTCGGGGCTGGCGATCAGGCTCTTGGTCCAGTGGTGGTTGATGGGCTGGCCGGGCAGGTCAAAAACCTTCTCGCCGGTTCCGGAGGCCTGGGTCTGGCCATCCGTGTAGGGGAAGCGCACCACGGCGTCGTCGTTGGCGACGTAGAGGTGGCCGCCGGCCAGGGCCATGCCGAAGGGCCGCTTCAGGCCCTGGGCGAAGGTGGTCTTCACCTCGGCCACGCCGTCACCGTCGGCGTCGCGCAGCAGGGTGATCCGGTTGGGGCTCTTCTGGACCGAGCCCACGCGCTTCATGAGCTCCTGCTGGATCCAGTCGCGGATGCCCTTCACCGGGTGCGGCTCGGACGAGGACTGGGCGACCAGGACGTCGCCGTTGGGCAGGACGTGCAGCCAGCGCGGGTGGTCGATCCCCTCGCCGTAGCGGGTGACGACGAAGCCCGGCGGCGCCTTTGGCGCCGCGCCGGCGGGCCAGCCCACCGCCTTCGGCGTGCCGACGATGGGGATCAGGCTCTTCTGCGGCGCGGGCAGGGGCGGGTTCGGCCCGAAGCCCACGAACGGGTCGGGCGATCCGGTCGAGCAGGCGGTCAGCGAAAGGGCCGCCGCCAGGGCGGCCAGGGGGAGACTGCGCATCGGACACCTCCGTCGGACATCCAACATAGCCGAACGGCTTCGGTTGCGTGTGTGACGTGGGGGCGCCGTTGCAGGTTCCCGCGGAACCGGCTCAAGCTCCGACCAGGAGGACGAGATGGATCTGACGCTCACGCCCGAGCTGGCCGCCTTCCGCGACGAGGTGCGCGCCTTCCTGGAGGCCCGCCGCGGCGAGTACGAGGCCGGCCAGGCGCGCGACCCGCTGGCCTGGCAGCGGCTGCTGATCGAGCACGGCTACGCGGCCCGCACGATCCCCCGCGAGTACGGCGGCTATGGCGCCGAGCCGGACATCCTGAAGGGCCGCATCATCGCGGAGGAATTCATCCGCGCCGGCGCGCCGCGCGGCATCGCCAACCAGGGTGTCTCCATGCTGGTCCCGACCCTGCTGGAGGTGGGCTCGGAGGAGCAGAAGCGGCGCTGGATCGGCCCCACCCTTCGCGGCGAGGTGATCTGGTGCCAGGGCTATTCCGAGCCGGGCGCGGGATCCGACCTCGCCAACCTGCAGACCAAGGCGGTGGAGGACGGCGACGACTTCGTCATCTCCGGCTCGAAGATTTGGACCAGCACCGCCCAGCAGGCCCAGATGATGTTCTGCCTGGTGCGCACGGAGCCGCAGGCCGCCAAGCACGAGGGCATCAGCTACGTCCTGATCCGCATGGACACGCCGGGCATCGAGGTCCGGCCGCTGGTCACCATGACCGGCCACGCCGAGTTCAACGAGGTATTCTTCACCGACGTGCGCGTGCCGCAGGCGAACGTGGTCGGCGGCCGCGGGCGCGGCTGGTTCGTGGCCAACACCACGCTCAAGCACGAGCGCGGCATGCTGGGCGATCCGAACGCCACCGAGGCCCGGCTGAACGCCCTTGTCCAGCTGATGCGGGAGGAGACGGTCGACGGCCAGACGCTCATCGACAATCCGCTGTTCCGCGACCGGCTGATGCAGCTGCAGGCGCGGGTGTTCGCCATGAAGTTCAACGGCTTGCGGATCCTGACCGACGAGACGGCGGGCCTCGCCCGGTTGATCGTCAAGCTGCAGGGTTGCGAATTGAACCACCAGGTGGCGGCGCTGGCGATCGACGCCCTGGGCGAACTCGGGATCCTCTACCACGACGGGCCGCACCTGCGGGCGCGGGGCGGCTGGCAGCGGAACTACATGTTCGACCTCGGCCTGATCATCGGCGGCGGCACGGCCCAGATCCAGAAGAACATCATCAGCGAACGGGGCCTCGGCATGCCGCGCGAACCGAAGGCGGTGGCGTGATGCGCTTCGCCCTTTCCGACGACCAGCGGATGCTGCAGGCGAGCGTGGGCAAGGCGCTGGCCGAGCTCGCCCCGCTGGAGCGCGTGCGCGCCTATGCCGAGGGCGGCGACTGCGCCGACATCTGGCGGGGCCTGGCCGACATGGGCCTGCCGGGCCTGCTGATCCCCGAGGAGCACGGCGGCCTGGGGCTCGGGCTCGTGGAGGCGGCGCTGGCCGCCGAGGCCCTGGGCGCGGCCGCCGCGCCGTCGCCGTTCCTGGGCTCGGCCGTGCTGGCGCCGCTGGCGCTGCGGGGCGGCTCGGCGGGACAGCAGGCGAAGTGGCTGCCGAGGCTGGCATCTGGGGAGGCGACGGCGGGGGTGGCCATCAGCGAGCCGGTGGCGGGCGCCCGCGACGGGGCCGGCGTCGAGGCCCGCGACGGGCGGCTCACCGGCAAGGCCCTGTTCGTCATCGACGCCGAGCGCGCGGACATCCTCGTCGTCGCCGACCGCACGGGCGGGCTGCACCTGGTGGAAAGCCCGCCGGCGCCCGTGGCGATGCCCAGCATCGACGCCACGCGGCGTCTGTCGGAGGTGGTCTTCGAGGACACGCCGGCCGAGCCGCTGGGCGGCAACGCCGGGCTGGAGCGGCTGCGCGACGCGGCGTGGACGATGCTCGCCGCCGACACTCTCGGCGCGGCCCAGACCATGCTGGACAAGGCCGTGGCCTACGCGAAGGAACGCCGCCAGTTCGGTCGGGTGATCGGCTCCTTCCAGGCGGTGAAGCACCTCTGCGCGGAGATGGCCGCCGAGCTGGAGCCGGCCCGGGCGCTCGTCTGGTACGCCGCCTACGCCTACGACAACGCCCCCGACGAAGCCGGCCTGATGGCGGCCCACGCCAAGGCCCACCTGTCCGAGATCGGCCGGTTCATCGCCCGCACCTCGACGGAGGTGCACGGCGGCATCGGCATGACCGACCTGCTCGGCCTGCACTACTGGTTCAAGCGGATCGGCCTGGACCGGCAGCTGCTCGGCGGCCCCGAGCGGGTGCGCGAGGCGGCGGCCCGCGCGCAGGGCCTCGTCAAGGCCTAGGCGTGGACCGGCGGGATGCGGTGGGCCCAGGGCCTGGCCGCCTCCAGCTGGTAGGCCAGCTCGAACAGGGTGCGCTCCTGGCCGGCGCGGGCGGCGAACTGCACTCCGATCGGCAGGCCCTGGGCGCTCCAGGCCAGCGGCACGCTCATGGCCGGCGCGCCGGACACATTGTGCAGCGGGGTGAAGCCCACATAGCGGATCAGCCGGGCCACCAGGGCGTCGTAGGGCACGGTCCCCGCATATTCGCCGAGGCGCGGCGGGGGCGAGCTCAGCACCGGCGACAGGATCACGTCGAACTGGTTCGACGCGAGCCAGGCTTCGTAGGCGACCGCATTGGCCTCCAGCCGGGCGATGGCGGCGGGCAGGGCGGCCGGCGGCGCCTTCAGGGCCATCTCGGCCATGCCGAGGCTGAACGGCTCCAGCAGGGTGGCGTCGGCCCGGCGCCCCGCGGCGGCGGAGATCGCCTGGGCGAGCTGCGCGGCGCCCGAGGCCCAGAGCAGCAGGAAGTCCTGGATGAACTGCGGCCCGTCGAAGGGCAGGCGGGTGGGCTCCACGCGGTGCTTCAGGTCGGCGAGGAGTTTCGCGGCGTCCTGCACCGCGGCGGCGACCTCCGGCTCCGGCGGACCGGACGTGCCCTCCATGAGCAGGCCGATGCGCAGGCGCCGACGGCCGGGCCGGGTGACCAGCCCGACGGGCGCGTAGCGCGCGCCGGGGCCGCGGTCCTCGGTGGCGGCGAACAGGGCGGCGGAATCGCGGACGCTGCGGCTCACGCAATGGTCGACGCTGATGTCGGAGATCTTCGTCGCCGCCCGGGCCCCGGTCATCCGGGCGCGGGAGGGCTTCAGGCCGAAGAGGCCGCAGGAGGCGGCCGGAATGCGGATCGAGCCGCCGCCATCGCTGGCGTGGGCCATGGGCACGACGCCTGCGGCCACCGCCGCCGCGGCCCCGCCCGAGGAGCCGCCCGAGGAATGGTCCGGATTCCAGGGATTGCGGGTGGGGCCGGTGGCCACCGGCTCCGTGGTGGGCAGGAAGCCGTATTCGGGCGTCGCCGACTTGCCGATGGTGACGAGGCCGGCGCGGTCGAAGGTCGCCACGTACTCGGTGCTCGCCGCCGCGGGCGGGGCGAAGCGGCCGGATTGGGAGCCGTTGCGCGTCGGCAGGCCGGCGTAGTCGTCGAGGTCCTTCACCAGGAACGGGACGCCCGCGAACGGCCCGGTCAGGCCGCCGGCCCGGGCCCGGTCCAGCGCCCGGTCGAAGTCGGAGTTGACGATGAAGTTCAGCTTCGGCTGCAGGGCTTCGGCCCGGCGGATGGCCGCCTCCACCGCCTCCACGGCCGTCATCTCGCCACGGCGGACGAGGCGGGCCGTCTCGGTGGCGTCCGGCCAGGGCGCGGCCTTGGCCGGCGGCTTCGCCAGGGCCTGGCCCGCGGCCAGCGCCAGCGGAGCGGCCGCAAGGCCGCGGCGGGTGATCCCGTCCATCTCGTCTCCCCCCGAGGACGTCTATGAGCGGTGATCAGCTTGGCAGATGCGGGGCCTCAGGCAAGGGCGGCGTCGACGACCCGGCGCCTAACTCCTCGCGGCGTGCTCGGGCTTACCCTTGCGCTTGGTTGAGGCCATCTTCTCGAGCTCTTTCTCGCTCATGGAGTCGGCCATCTGCTTGGACGGGCCCTTGAGCTTCGATTTCGGGGTGTCGCCACGCTTGGCGGAGAGGGCGGCCCCGGCGGCTTTCTGCTGGGCGGCGGACTTGGCGGGCATGGCTTGTCCTCGGGCTTGGGCCGCGCGAAGAGTGCGCGGGCTTCGCGCCGGGAAACGATCCAGCCCGGCGGAGGTTCAAGGCGGGCCGGAGCGCCAGGAGAGCCACCTTTGACGAGTTCCGCCGGTGAGACCCGCGACCGACGCCGCCGGCTCCCGCGCCTGCGGGTGAGGCTGCGCGAGCTCTACCACGGCGACAGCCCCGAGGCCGTCCGGTTCCGCTACCGGGTGATCGTCATCGACATCCTGCTGATCGCCTTCTTCATCGCCGCGCCGTTCCTCCGCGAGTTCCCGGCCTTCCTGATCGCCGACTATGCGGTCGCCCTGATCCTGCTCGTGGACATCGCCGCGCGCGCGCTCGCCGCCTCCAACTGGCGGACCTGGGCGATGCGGCCGATCCTGTGGGTCGATATCTTCGTCCTGATCACCCTGCTGTTCCCGCTGTGGCTGTTCAACCTCGCCTTCCTGCGGGTGCTGCGGCTGTGGTCCCTGGTCCACTCCGACTTCTTCTGGGAGACGGTCGGGCGCCGCTACGACGACACGCGCTGGGAGGACGTCGGCAAGGCGCTGGCCAGCCTTGTCACCTTCGTCTTCGTGGCGACCGGTTTCGTCTATGCGAGCTTCGCGCGCGAGCACCCCGGCATCACCGGCTACCTGGACGCCCTCTACTTCACGGTCACCGCGCTCACCACGACCGGCTTCGGCGACATCACCCTGCCGGGCGCCTGGGGCAAGCTGCTGACCATCGGCATCATGCTGGTCGGCATCACGCTCTTCGTGCGCCTCGGCCAGACCCTCATCCGACCCTACAAGGTGCGCTTCACCTGCCCCACGTGCGGCCTCATGCGACACGACGCCGACGCCGTGCACTGCAAGGCGTGCGGCGTTCTGCTCAACATCCCCAACGACGAGGACTGAGGGGACTTCATCGAACTGTCACATGCCGATGATAGCCGCCGGGCAGACCTCGCTTCCGGAGCCTTCCATGCGATTCACCACCCTCCTTCTCGCCGCCTCGGCGGTCGCGCTCACCGCCTGCGGGCAGCAGCAGACGTCCGGCAAGGCCGACGGCCAGGTGAGCGGCGGCGGCGGCGCGCGCAACCAGGTGTGGGCGGCCGGCTCCTCCACCGTCTTCCCCTTCGCCACCCGGGTCGCCGAGACCGTGGCGCGCACCACCGGCGGCACGGCCGCCAAGGTGGAGAGCCTGGGCACCGGCGGCGGCATCAAGCTGTTCTGCTCGGGCACCGGCGCCAACTACCCCGACATCGCCACGGCCTCGCGGGCCATGAAGAAGTCGGAGTGGGACGCGTGCCAGGCGGCCGGCGTGACCGACATCGTGGAGCTGAAGGTGGGCTTCGACGGCATCGTGCTGGCCAACGCCAAGGCCCAGCCGACCTTCAGCGTCACGCGCGAGCAGATCTACCGGGCGCTCGCCGCCGAACTGCCGCAGGGCTCGGGCTTCGCGCCCAACACCACCGCGACCTGGAGCGCCGTGGCGCCGGGCCTGCCGAACCAGCGAATCCTGGCCTACGGCCCGCCGCCGACCTCCGGCACCCGCGACGCCTTCGTCGAGCTCGCCATGGAGAAGGGGGCCGAGAAGGTCCCGGCCATGGCCGCCCTGAAGAAGTCCAACGAGGACCAGTTCAAGGAAAAGTCCCACACCCTGCGCCGTGACGGCGCCTGGGTGGACGCCGGCGAGAACGATAACGCCATCGTCCAGACGCTCGAGAAGACGCCCAACGCGCTCGGCGTGTTCGGCTACTCGTTCCTCGAGAACAACATGGACAAGGTGAAGGCCGCGACCGTCGAGGGCGTCGCCCCCTCGTTCGAAACCATCTCCAACGGCTCCTATCCGCTGTCGCGCTCGCTCTACATCTACGTGAAGAAGGCCAATGTCGGCGTGACGCCTGGGCTGCGCGAATACGTCAACGCCTTCGTCTCCGACGCGGCGGCGGGCCGCGGCGGCTACCTCCAGCAGCGTGGCCTGATCGCCCTGCCGGAAGCCGAGCACGCGACGGTGAAGGCCACGGCCCAGGCGCTCACGCCGATGGCCGCCCCCGCGAAATAGGGCTCCGCCAGGGCCCCTGAGGCCTTCGCGAGAGAAACTGACTCTGAATTCCTACAAAGCTGGTGGAGATTGCATCTCCATCAGCCTCAGGAGCGAGTCATGGCCTCCGTCCCCGAAGCCCCGCCGACCGTCGCCGTGATCGGCGGCGGCTTCAGCGGCCTGCTCACCGCCATCCACCTGCTGCGCCAGTCGCCGAACGTCATTGTGCGACTGGTGGAGCGCGCCCCGCGTTTCGGACGCGGACGGGCCTATCAGACGGCCCACCCGGACCACCTGCTGAATGTCCGGGCCTCGAACATGAGCGCCTTCCCGGACCAGCCGGACCACTTCCGCGACTGGCTGGCGGCCGACGGGGTGGCGCGGCCCGCCGAGGCCTTCGTCAGCCGCGGCCGCTATGGCGACTACCTGCAGAGCCTGCTGCGCGACGAGGTGAGCGATCCCTCCCGCGCCGGCCGGCTGCTGCTCGAGGCGGACGAGGCCGTGGCCGTGGAGCCGGCGGACGGACGGCTGCGGGTGACGCTGGCGGTCGGCCGGACTTTCGACGCCGACGCCGTGGTGCTCGCCCTGGGCCTCCTGCCGCCCGCCCCGCCGCCCGGGGCCGAGCCCGAGGTGCTGGCCCATCCGGCCTATGTGGCCGATCCCTGGCGGGTGGACCCGGAGACCGCGCCGCAGGGCGATATCCTGCTCATCGGCTCGGGGCTGACCATGGTCGACGTGGCGCTCAGCCTGGCCGGCGAGGGACGGCGCCTGACCGCGCTCTCCCGCCACGGCCTGGTGTCGCGCAGCCACGCGCCGACCGGCTCGGCGCCCCAGCCGGAGGGCTCGCTCGCCACCCCGCGCGCGGCGCTCAGGACCCTGCGCGCCCAGGCGGAGAAGGTCGGCTGGCGCGAGGCGGTGGACGGCATCCGACCGCTTACCCAGGCGGTCTGGCGTAGCTGGCCGCTCTCTCAGCGCCGGCGGTTCCTGCGCCACGCCCGGCCATGGTGGGACGTCCACCGCCACCGCATGGCGCCGACCATCGCCGCGCGGCTGTCGGGCCTGGTGGTCTCGACCGAGCTGGAGGTGCTGGCCGGCCGGCTGGAGCACGTGGCGGCCGAAGGGCAGGGGTTCGCCGTCCGCTTCCGGCCGCGCGGCGAGCGGGCGCCGGTGACCCGCAGCTTTGCGGCCATCGTCAACTGCTCCGGCCCGCGCGGCGACCCTGAGGCGGCGAGCGCCGGGCTGCTGGCCGACCTGCGCCGGCGTGGCGCGCTCAGGCGCGATCCGCTGGGGCTCGGCCTCGACGTCGACGACCACCTGCGGGTGATCGGCGCGGACGGGCGCCCGACGCCGGGGCTGTTCGCCGTGGGACCGCTCACCCGCGCCGCGGTCTGGGAGGCCCTGGCGGTCCCGGACCTGCGCAACCAGACCGCCGAGGTGGCGCGCGCCGTGGCCCGCAGCCTCGCCGTCGCCCCGGCCTAGCGGGCCGGAGCCTTCAGGATGTCCAGCGGCGCGCCGATGGCGGGGTCGAAGGCGCGCCAGTCGAGGCCCAGCGCGGCGAGGCCCGTCGCGGCGATCTGGCTGGACGAGGCGCAGCCCTGCGGCTGGCGGCCCGGGACCACGTCCGGTCCGATGGCGGCGATCCAGACGGCGTCAGAGCCGGGGAAGACCGGCTTGCCGTGGTGCTTCCAGGCGTCGGCGGAGGGGCCTGAGCCGCGGCCGTGGTCGGTGGTGACGATCAGGGTGGTCTTGCCGGCGTAGGCGCGGTCAGCCTGCAGCGTCTTCCACAGCTCGGCCAGGAAGGCGTCGGTCCGCCGCGCCGCCCACAGCGTCTGGTCGTAGTGGCCTTCGTGGGCGAAGTCGTCGGTCTCCCCATAGGCGATGTACAGCACCTTCGGCCGGTCCTGCCGCAGGGCCTCGAGGGCATAGGCGTGGGTGAAGGTGTCGAGCCGCACGGTGGGCCACAGGCGCGGTGCGCCGGCCTCCAGCCGGGCGATCGCCGCCTCGGCCGCGGATCGCGGCGGCGCGCCGTTCCAGCCGGCGTTCACCGGCACCCCGCTGCGCTTTGCATTGACGATGTCGCCGAAGACGGACCAGGAGCCGAGCGCCTGGACCTTGCCGCGGAACCCCGGCTGGCGGTTCAGCCACTCCAGCACCGTGACGTTGCTGTTCGGGCCGTGCTCGTTGGAGCGGATCGCCGGGTCCGGCCTGCCGGTCAGGATCTCGTTGTAGCCGGGGTAGGAGAACCACATCTGGTTGGCGACGGCGGCGCAGGAGCCGTGGTCGCGGTCGCCGATCAGCACGCCCTGCTTCGCCACCACCTCGTGCAGGAAGGGCATCAGCGCGCGGGCGCGGTCGGGCTTGTCGAGGAAGTCGGCCTTGATCCCCGCCGCCTCCTTCACGAAGGCCTTGTTCGCGGCCCGCTCCGGATCCGCGCCGTGGAACACCTCGCTCCAGTTCAGCCCGTCCAGCGTCACCAGCACCAGCCGGCGGTCGTCGGCCGCCTGGGCGGTCGAGGTGGAAAACGCCGCCGCCACGAGCGCGGCGGCGGCCAGGATCCAGGTCTTCATCGTCAGCCCCCTCAACGGAGGCCCCGAGCCTCCCGCGGCACGCCTAGCAGGACTGTTTGACAGTCCTGCGAGACGTCGTCGGGCCTAGGTTTCCGACACCTTCTTCAGATTGGCGAGGCCCGTTTCGAAGTCCTTGCCGACCATGGCGTCCATGTCGAACACCAGGCCCATCACCTTGCCCATCAGCGGCATGGGTCCGTTCATGGCCCAGGTGACGCGGGTGGTCCCGCCCGGCTGGGGCTCGTAGGTGAACTCGGCGACGTTGCGGGCCTCCATCGGCTTGATGAAGTTCAGCGCGACCACGGTCCTCTGGGAGGAGGTCTCGAGGATCTCCATCCGCCCCGCGCCCACCTTGTCATTCCCCTCGTAGGCATAGACCGCGCCGACGCCGGCGGCAGGGCCCGCGTAGGAGCGCTTCAGCGCCGGATCGACGGTCTCGTAGGGCGACCAGGCGCGCCAGGCGTGGAAGTCGTTGACGTGGGCGGCGATGGCCTCAGGCGGCGCCTGGATGGTGGTGGAGCGGGCGACGCGGAAGGTGTCGGGCCGGGTGGCGGCGACGGCGAACAGCCCCGCGACCGCCGCCACCAGCATGATCGCGATGACGGTGAGCGTCCTGCGCATGATCGGTGTCCTCTGCTGCGACGGGAGCTCAGCCGATCGGCTGGTTCATGGCCCAGGAGACGCCGTAGGGATCCTTCAGCTCTCCGTAGCGGTCGCCCCAGAACATGTCGGCAGGCGGCATCACCGCCGTGCAGCCGGCCTCGAGCGCGTGGGCGTACTGGCGGTCGATGTCGGTGGTCATGATCACCAGGCTGAAGCCCTGGGCGGGGACCTTGGCGTGGCCGTGCTCCGGATAGAAGTCGCTGATCATCAGGGACGAGCCGTTGAGGTAGAGGTGGGCGTGCATGGTGCGGCCCTGCTCGTCCGGCGGCATGATCGAGGCGATCTCCGCCCCGAAGGCCTTCACGTAGAACTCGGCCGCGGCGATGGCGCCGTCGACGTTCAGGTAGGTGACGAGGCCGCCCTTCGGCTCCGCCTTCGGCATGGCGGCGGCCTGGGCCTCTAGGGTCTCGCTCATGGGGATTTCCCTCTCTTCGGTGCGGGCCTGGTCGCGGCCCGTCCCAAGGACGGACGGCGGCCGGCCCATCCGACACCCTCAGGGGACCTGCCTGGAGAATTCCGTCTCGATGCCGACCTCCACCGCGTCGCCGACGCCCATGTTGGAGCCGGGCGCGGGAACGCCGTAGCCCATGCCGAAGTCCGAGCGCTTGAAGCTGCCGCGGGCGGAGAAGCCGATGCGGGCGCCGCCCGGGTCCATCTCGTTCGGCGGATAGCCGCCGTTGAAGGTGGCCTCCAGCACCACCGGCTTGGTCACACCGTGCAGGGTGAGGTCGCCCGTCACCCGCGCGGTCCGCGCGCCGGTTGGCTCCACGCGGGTGGAGCGGAAGGTGATGGTGGGATGGCGGCCGGCGTCGAACCAGTTGGGGCCCAAGAGCTCCTCGCGGAAGCCGGCCGGCGGGGCGGGCAGGTCCAGCGAGCGCACGTCGATGGTCGCCTCGACGCTCATGGCCGCCGGCTTGGCCGGATCGAACTGCAGCCGCCCGTCGAGGTCGTCGAAGCTGGCCGTGTAGTTCGAGAAGCCCAGGTGGCTCACCTTGAAGGTCAGCGTCGAGTGGGCCTTGTCCAGGGTGTAGAGGCCGGCCGGCGCGGTGACCGGCTCGGGCGCGGGGGCCGCGGCGGGCGCAGCCGGGGCGGCGGCGGTCTTCTCCGCGGGCGCGGGCTGCGAGCAGGCGGCGAGCGCGGCGAATGCGCAGGCGGTCAGGATCGGTCTCATGCGTTACTCCCTTGCAGGTCGGTCAGCCCGCGGCGCGGGCGCCGGGCTTGGCGCTGTCCTGGATCAGCCGGTCGAGGTGCTTGCGGATGTGGGCGGCCTCGGCCGCGGTGTTGGCCAGCGCGATGGCCTGGTCGAAGGCCGCCTTGGCCTCCTGGTCGCGGCCGAGCTGCAGCAGCAGCGCGCCCCTGACGCCGAAGAAGTGGAAATAGCCGGACAGCCGGCCGGCCAGGGGCTCGATCATCTCCAGGGCCGCCTCGGGACCGCGGACCTTCATCACCGCCACGGCGCGGTTGAGGGTCACCACCGGCGAGGGCTGCATGCGCTCCAAGGCGGCGTAGAGCAGGTCGATCTGCGCCCAGTCGGTGTCCTCCGGCCGCGCGGCGCGGGCGTGGAGGGCGGCGATGGCGGCCTGGGCCTGGTACGGGCCGGGACGGGCGTGGCGCATGGCCTTGTCCATCAGGGCCAGGCCCTCGGCGATCAGCTTGTCGTTCCAGAGGCTGCGGTCCTGGTCCTCCAGGAGGATGATCTCGCCGGCTGCATCGAAGCGGGCCGGGGTGCGGGCGTGCTGCAGGAGCATCAGCGCCGTCAGCCCCATGATCTCCGGCTCGGTCTGGAAGAGCCGGAGCAGCAGCCGGCCCAGCCGGATCGCCTCGTCGCAGAGCTGGGCGCGGGCGGCGTTGTCGCCGGCCGAATAGCCCTCGTTGAACACCAGGTAGATCATCGCCGCCACGGCCGCGAGCCGCTCGGACCGCTCCACCGCGCCGGGGGTCTCGAAGGCCACCTCGCCAGCCCCGATCTGGCGCTTGGCCCGGGTGATCCGCTGCTCCATGGCCGCTTCGGAGACCAGGAAGGCGCGGGCGATCTGCCTGACGCTCAGGCCGGAGACGATGCGCAGGGCGACGGCGATCTGCTGGGTCTGCGGCAGGTCCGGATGGCAGCAGATGAAGAGCAGGCGCAGCACGTCGTCGCGGTAGTCGGCGCCGTCCAGCCGCTCGGCCATCGGCGTCTCCACGTCGTCCAGGTCGGAGAGCCGCTCCTCGTCGGGCAGGGCCTCGTTGCGCGAGCGCTTGCGCACCCCATCGAGGGCGGCGTTGCGGCCGACCATGATCAGCCAGGCGGCCGGGTCACGCGGCGGACCGTTCTTCGGCCAATTGTTCAGCGCCCGCAGGCAGGCGTCCTGGAACGCCTCCTCGGCGGTGTCGAGGTCGCGGAAGTAGCGCAGGAGCGCGCCCACGGCCTGGGGTCGGGCGGCCGTGATGGCGGCGTCGATCCAGGCCAGGTCGGTCATGCGGGCTCCACGGTCTCGGCGGTGACGGGGTTGAACACGCCCACGGGACGGATCTCGTAGGAGCCGTTGGACGGGTTGGCCCGGGCGAGGTCGCGGGCGATCGCCAGCACCTCGTCGAGCGAGGCGACGTCGACGATGTAGAAGCCCAGCAGCTGTTCCTTGGTCTCGGCGAAGGGGCCGTCGATGACCAGGTCTTCCTTGGACTTGCGAAGGGTGGTGGCCGCGGTGGTCGGCAGCAGGCGGGCGACGGGCCCCAGCTTGCCCTGGCGGGCGAGGTTCTGCTGGACCGCCGCGAGACGGGCCATGCAGGCGTCGTCCTCGTCCTTGGTCCAGGCGCCGACGGCGGCTTCGTCGTCGTAGCAGAGGATGGCGTAGAGCATCGGAACGGGCTCCTCGTTCGGCTGGAAGACGAACGAGTATGCCGCGCCCCGACAGCGCTGGCGATTTTTCGCGAAGGTCAGGCCGCGGCCTGGTCCTCGGTGGCGGCCACGATGGCCGCGAGCTCCGCCGTGAGCTCCGGCAGCAGCCGGGCGCGGACCGCCGGCTCCGCCCAGAAGGGGTTCATCACCACGCAGCGGACCAGCACGAGCCGGTCGGCGTCGCGCCGCCCGCCCCAGGCGGCGACGTGCCGGTCGATCAGCTCGCCGCAGGCTTCCCGGCCGAGCACGGTCCGCGACATGGAGAAGCCGGGGGAGGCGGCGACCCGGGCGTGAACCGCGGCGGTCCGGGCGTTGGCGACGCTCAGCGCCTCGCCCTGGGCCGCCACCGAGAAGCAGAAGATGTTGGTGTCGGTGGGATCCAGCGGCCGGATCTCGGGAATGGCCGCGGTGACCGCCGAACGGATCGCCCGGCAGGAGTCGAGCGTGGCGCTGAGCACCGCGCCCATTCCGGCCGGTCCGAAGCCCAGCGCCCGGCCGGTGAGCCAGGTGGCCGCGGCCCCGGTCGCCGCGCGGGATCCTTCCAGCGTCCGGGTCCAGGGCGCTTCGCCCAGCTCCGCCCGCTCCACATAGGGCGCGACGAAGGCCGAGACGGTGTCTGAGGCCGCGTCGCGGGTCAGCAGGGCGCCGCAGGCGTAGGGCGCGTAGCCCAGCTTGTGCGGGTCGATGGTCACGGTCTCCGCCCGGCCGATGGCCCGCAGCGCCCGGCGCTGCGCCGCGCCCAGCAGGGGCTCGTCGGGATCGAGCGCGCAGAAGAAGCCGCCGTAGGCGGCGTCCACATGGTGCCAGATGTCGACGCCCTCGGCGCGAAGGGCGTCGAGGTGATCGGCGACCGCGTCCACGGGATCGATCTCGCCGAGTTCGGTGGTGCCGGCGACGCTGACCACGGCCAGCACCGGGCGGCCCTGCTCGCGCGCCGCCTCGATCCGTGCGCCGAGGCCCTGAACGGACAGCCGGCCCTCGCCGTCGAGGGGCACGCTCCAGAACGCCTCCTCGCCCAGGCCGAAGACGTTGGCGGCCTTGATCCAGGAATAGTGCTTGTGGCCGGGGGCGAGGATCACCGGCCCGCGCCAGGGCCGGCCGCTGGCCTCGGAGAGCCGCTCGGCCATCTGGAACGGGTTGCCGAGCACGCTGCTGCGCGAGCGCATGGCCAGGTCGTCCACCCCGTGGCGGGCGGCGAGCGCCGCGGCGGCGGCCGGGGACATCTGGGCGTCCGCGAAGGGATCGAGCGGGCGGCCCTCGGTCTCGGCCAGGGTCAGCGCCAGCGCCAGCCGGTGGTCCAGCCGGAACCGGGCGCGCCACACCGCCTCCAGGTTGGCCACCGTGCCGCCGGAGGTGAAGTGGCCGTGCGCCTGGGCGGGATCGAAGCCCACCATCTGAGCCAGCATGGCGATCGCCTCGGCCTCGAGCGCCGTGCCGACCCGGGAGGCCTCTCTGGAGGTGTTGTTCGGATTGTGCAGCAGGGCCGCGAAGTGGCCGAGCAGGGCCGGCAGGGCGGTCTCGGAGACCATGTGGCCGATGTAGCGCGGGGAATAGGTGGGCAGCTCGCCGCGCAGCTTGGCCCCGAGCTCCCCCAGCGCCGCGTCGAGGGCGGCGCGACGGGCCAGGAAGGCGGGGGCGGCGGCGTCCGCGTCAGTCACCGCGGCGGGATCGTCGGCGAACAGGCTGCGGCGCCAGGCCAGCCAGTCGTCCATGGCCGCGCCCAGCCGCTCGCGCAGCCAGTCCTGGTTCTCGGACCTCGGGCCCAGGAAGTACGGCTTCGGCGCGGCGGGATCGGTCATCTTCCACCGTTCCCGCGGTTTGCCCCGGCGGGGAATGACGAAGGTCAATCCGGCCCCGGTTGAGCGGGATCAAGGCGCGCAGCGGGCGCAGTCATTCCTATTGCGGGCGCCGCGGCCGACGCTGGCTGCGACACCCGAGGAGATCGCCGATGGACTTCACCCTTTCCGAACGCCAGGCCGCCTGGCGCGACCGCGTGCGCGCCTTCATGGCCGCCCATGTCTATCCGGCCGTGCCGACCTACCAGGCGCAGCAGGCGGAGGGGAGCCGCTGGAAGGTCATCCCGGTCGTCGAGGAGCTGAAGGCCCGCGCCTACGCCGAGGGGCTGTGGAACCTGTTCCTGCCGCCGTCGGAGCACGACGAGGAGGAGTACCGCGGCGCCGGCCTCTCCAACCTGGAATACGCCCTGTGCGCCGAGGAGATGGGCCGCGTCGGCTTCGCCTCGGAGGTGTTCAACTGCTCCGCGCCCGACACCGGCAACATGGAGGTGCTGCACCGCTATGGCTCGGCCGACCAGAAGGCCCGCTGGCTGCGGCCGCTGATGGAGGGCGAGATCCGCTCGGCCTTCCTGATGACCGAGCCCGACGTGGCCTCGTCCGACGCCACCAACATCCAGACCGTCATCCGGCGCGACGGCGACCACTATGTGATCAACGGGCGCAAGTGGTGGTCCTCCGGCGTGGGCGATCCGCGCTGCAAGGTCGCCATCGTCATGGGCAAGACCGATCCGGACGGCCCGCGCCACGCCCAGCAGTCGCAGATCCTCGTGCCGCTCGACACCCCCGGGATCGAGGTGGTCCGGATGCTGCCGGTGTTCGGCTACGACGACGCCCCGCACGGCCACGCCGAGGTGGTGCTGCGCGACGTGCGCGTGCCGGTGGAGAACCTGCTCCTGGGCGAGGGTCGCGGCTTCGAGATCGCCCAGGGCCGGCTCGGCCCCGGCCGCATCCACCACTGCATGCGCACCATCGGGACCGCCGAGGTGGCCCTGGAGAAGATGACCGACCGCCTGCTGTCGCGCGTGGCCTTCGGCAAGCGGCTGGCCGACCAGTCGGTGTGGGAGCAGCGGATCGGCGAGGCCCGCCTCGACATCGAGATGACCCGGCTGCTCTGCCTCAAGGCCGCCGACATGATGGACCGGGCCGGCAACAAGGCCGCCCAGCTGGAGATCGCCATGATCAAGGTGGCGGCGCCGCGCACCGCCCTGAAGGTCATCGACGACGCCATCCAGGCGCACGGCGGCGGCGGGGTTTCCGAGGACTTCGGCCTGGCCCGCGCCTACGCCGGCATGCGCTCGCTGCGCCTCGCCGACGGACCGGACGAGGTGCACCTGCGGGCCATCGCGCGCCTGGAGTTCGGCCGCCACGGCGAGCGCATGCGCGCCTGGCGCGAGGGCGAGCCGGTCGCCTGACCGGAACTCAGGCGGAGGGGCGGGTGAGGATGTAGCCCGCCACCGCCACGAGGAGGACGCCGGCCAGGCCGGTGAGCAGCAGGCTGTGCGTGGTCAGCGCCACGCTGGCGCCGCCGCCCGCCAGGCCGAGCGTCGCTGCCGCCTTGGCGGGACGGGGAATGGCGCGGCGCGTCTCCCAGGCGACCAGGACCGGGCCGAGCCGCGGGTGGCGACGCAGGCGCTCGGCCAGCGCGGGCGAACTGCGGGTGAACGCCCACAACGCCACCACCAGGAACGGCGTCGCCGGCACGATCGGCAGCACGAGGCCGGCCAGCGCCAGCCCCACCGAGGTCACGCCGAGGGCGTGGTAGGCGGTGCGGACGAGCCGGGAACCGGGCGACGGGGACGCGACGACGGACATGGACGGTCTTTCGGGCATGGACCCGCGCACCTTCGCGCGGAACGCCCCTAGGACGCTGTGACCTGGGTCAAGCCGACAGCTAGAATCCGAATTCCGGCTGCAGGGCGGCCAGGTCCTCCGGCGTGTTGGCGTTGGCGAAGGGGTCGTGCTCCCCGGCCGGCCAGTCCACCACGGCCATGCCGCAGGCCTCGGCGAACCCCTTCAGCGAGCTGCGTCCGGCGGCGATGTAGGGCGAGAGCCGGGGCCGCGCGCGCACGTCCCAGAGGGCGCAGACGGGATGCAGCCGTCCGCCGCTGGCGGCCACTGCCACCGCCGCCCCGCCGCCGAGACCGGCTTCCAGGCGCGACAGCAGGTCCCGCGGCAGGCGGGGCATGTCGCAGGGGAGGGTGAGGACGCGGCGCGCGCCCTCGCGCTCCCCGAATTCCAGGGCCGACGCGAGACCCGCGGCCGGGCCGGGAATGGCCCGGTCGTCGAGCAGCAGGACGGCGTCCACCGCGCCCACCTGGTCGGCCTGGCGGACGGCGACGGCGACGGTGTCGCACCAGCTCCGGGCCAATGCCACGGCGTTCTCCACCAGCGTCGTCTGCCCGAGGCGGCGCAGCGGCTTGGAGCCGCCCATCCGCCGGCCCTCGCCGCCCGCCAGCACCACGGCCACGACGCCGGCGCTCACTTGCGGCTCCCGGCGCGCCGCAGCTCGGGCCGGCGGGGCGGGAAGCCGCCCGGCTCGGTGGGGCCGTAGAGCAGGGGGAAGGCGGTTTCTGGGCTGTCCACGGTGGTCTCCAGGTCGCGCAACAGACCATCCTGGATCGAGTATATCCAGCCGTGGATCGCCAGCGGCTGGCCGCGACGCCAGGCGTCCTGCACGAACGGATTGCCCGCCACGCTCGCCACCTGGGCCAAGACGTTGCGCTCGCAGACGTCGTTCACCCGCGCCTCGAAATCGACGATGGCGTCGAGGTGCTCGGCGTGACGGCAGCAGAGCGCGCGAACCGGCTGCAGCCAGTGATCGATCAAGCCGTGCCGCTCGCCGGTCAGCGCGGCGCGCACGCCGCCACAGCCGTAGTGGCCGCAGACGATCACATGGCGGACCTTCAGCACCTCCACGGCGAACTGCAGCACGGAGAGGAAGTTGGCGTCCTGCGGCGGGGCCAGGTTCGCGACGTTGCGGTGGACGAACAGCTCCCCGGGATCGAGGCCGACGATCTCGTTGGCCGGCACACGGCTGTCGGAGCAGCCGACCCACAGGTACTCCGGCGACTGCTGCCCCGCGAGCCTCCGGAAGTACTCCGGATCCACCCGCGCGCGGGCCGCGGCCCAGCGGATGTTGTTGTCGAACAGGTCCTGGATCACGCCTCGGCGGGCTCCAGCACCACGCCGCGCCGGGCCGCGATGCGGCGGCTCATGGCCTTGAGGTCGGCCGGCGTGAGCCGCATCCGCGCCATCGGCAGGACCACCGCGTTCTCCAGGGCCAGGTGACGCAGCTCCTGATCGGCGAAGTCCTGCATCGCCTTGCGGGCCGCGGGGACCATGCCGGGCGCGGTGCGGGCCTCCAGGCAGGCGTCCACGTGGCCGCGGACCACGTCGGCGAGCGCCGCGTCGGTGCGGTGCTCGGCCGACAGCAGGCCCAGAACGCGCTCGATGTCGTCCTCGGGCTGGGCCCGCCGGCGGAGCAGGGGGAAGAGGTCCTCCTCCTCGTCGATGATGTGCAGGGCCAGCTCGTTGCGCAGGAACTCCAGGAGCCGCGTCAGGCGCTCGCCGTCGAAGACATGGGCGGCGGCCGTCTCCTGCACCAGACGGCAGAACTGCCGGTGGCGGAAATGTTCGGCGAAGAACCACTCCAGCGGCTCGGCCATGAGCGCCGGGGGGATGTCCTCCAGGACGGCGGTGTCGGCGGTGTTCGTGGTGCTCATGGTGCGGGCCTCCTTCAGGCCGCGGGCTAGTACTTGAACTCCAGGGTGAGCCAGATCTTGCTGCGGTCCGCGAAGCCGGGGCGGTCGCCGTCGAAGAACGCCGCCTTCACCTCGGCGGTGAGCGCCTTGGTGACCGGCGCAGCGGCCAGCAGGTCGAGCTCGCGGCCGTAGCGGTCGGAGCCGTCGTCCTCGGTGAAGTCGTGGACCGCCGCCTGCAGGCGCACGGGCAGGGCCTTGGGGCCCAGCTTCAGGGTCGTGCCGGCCCGCAGGTTCAGGTCGCGCACCCCGGCCGGCGGCGTGGTCAGGAAGACGTCCGCCCAGCCCTGGAAGGCGTGCAGGGTGGCGAGCGGGGTCGCAAATCCGCGCGATCCGTTCCCTTCCAGTCGCTCGTAGCCGACGCTGGCCCAGGGCGCCGCGGCCTTGAGGCCGGCGGACAGGGCCACATAGTCCAGCTCGAAGTCCGCGGGATTGTTGCGGTGCTCGGTCTGGCGGGCGTACTCGGCCTCGTAGGTGACCGACAGGCCGGGCCGCACGGGCCTCGCGCCGGTGAGCCGGACGCCCCAGGTGGCGTTCGACTGGGCCGGCGCGTTCTCGAAGGCCATGAGGTAGCCGTAGCCGGTGAGCTGGCCGGCGGCCGTCTTCAGGTCGGCCTGCACCAGGTGGCTGTCGCTGTCCCACTCGCCCTGCGGGCTGTCGTCGCCGAACACCCTGTGGACGCGGTCCACATAGGCATAGGTGACGGCGAGCTCCTTCGTGGGACGGAAGGACGTCTTCACGGCGTCGAAGGTCTGCTCGTTCTGGCGGAAGCCGACGTTGCCCACGAAGCGGGCGTTGCCGAGGATCAGCCGCTGGCGGCCCACCACGGCGTCGGCCCTGGCGCCGGTCCAGGAGATCTGCGCCCGGTTCAGTTCGGTGTCCTCGGGGTCGGCGACCACGGGATAGCGGACCTTGCCGTTGGTGGTGCTGTTGTAGTCGTCCACGAGCGCCGTGACGTTCTCGCCCTCCGCCAGGACCTTGAAGCCGCGCCAGGCGGGGGTCTCGTAGCCGAAGCGGGTGCGCAGGGTCAGCGCCTGGGCGTCCTCGGGCAGGCCGTCCTGGCTGACGCTCTCCGAGCGCAGGCGCATGTCGAGGATGATGTCGCCCGGAGGCGACTGGGCGAGCGCGAGGCTCGGGGCGGCGACGGCGGCGAGGAGGACGGCCGAGGCCAGGCGAAGATCGGTCACGCGGGTACTCTACGGATGAGGGTGAAGACAGGCTTGGCCGGCACGAGCTTGGAGCGGAGCACCTGGGCGAGGCAGGCCAGCGCCGGATCCTCCGCGTCCCGCGCGGCCGAGATCAGGTTGGTCCAGCGTTCGTCCGAGGCCTCGGCCACGAAGTCCGCCACGGCGGACTGGACCAGGCCGGCGACCGACGCGCCGGCTTCGGCGGCGGCCTGGCGCACGCGGCCGGCCAGGTCCGGATCGACGGCGTCGAGCCAGCCCTCCAGACGCTCGGCCGCGGCGCGGTCGCTGAGGAAGTCGCCCAGGGTGGCGGAGCCGTCGCGCACCGCGCCCTCGGGCGTGATGGTCAGAGCCACGCCCTTGGCCCGGGCGGCGGCGGCCAGCTCGGCGACGTAGCGGGTGGCGGCCGCGGCCCAGGCGCGGCTCTCCAGGTGCAGGCGGATGCGTTCCTCGGCCAGCTCGAAGGGCAGGACGCGGCCCTCGATGCGGCGGTCCAGGCGCAGGACGTGCCAGCCGAAGCGGGAGAGCACCGGCACGCCGGCCGTCTCGCCGGGATCCAGCGCCATCAGCACGTCCTCGACCTCCGGCACGAGGTCGCCGGACCGGAGCTGGCCGAGCGAGCCGCCGACGGCGCCCGAGGGGCAGTCCGAGGCGTCGCGCGCCAGTTCGCCGAAGGTGCAGGTCCCGCCCTCCAGGATACCCAGGAGGCGCGTCGCGTTGGCGTGCGCCGCGGCCAGCGCCGCCTCGTCCCCGCCGCGGGGCTCCACCAGGATGTGCGAGGCTTCGTAGAGGGCGGGCGTGCGGAAGCGGACCGGGTCGGCCTCGTAGACCCGCCGGCACTCGGCCTCGGTGGGCGCGGTCACCGCCACCTCGGCGTCGAGGACGGCGCGGACCAGCGCCTCGTCCGGCGTTTCCTCGCGGCCCTGCTCGTCGAGCTCGGGCTCGGGCGTCAGGCCCAAGTCCCGGGCGCGCTGCAGCAGCAGCGCGCGGATCGCCAGGGCATGGCCGGCGGCCGAGCGGGCCTCCGCCGCCGAGGCGCCGGGATGGTTCTGCACCTCCTGGGCGAGGAGGGTCTCGGGGATCTCGACCCCGTCGAAGACGACAGCGCGCAGGCTCATTCGGCGGCCTCCAGCCGGTCCGGACGGACGGCGCGGCCGGCGCCGTGCAGGGGATAGACGGGGGCCACCGGCTCGGCCCGGCGGGGCAGGACGCGCTTGGTGCGGACCAGCTGCCAGCCGCGGCGGTTCAGGTACCAGACCGGCGCCGAGAGCATGTGGACGAGCCGGGTGAACGGGAAGACCAGCAGGATGGTCATGCCCAGCGCCAGGTGCGCCTTGAACACCCACGGCACGTCGGCGACGAAGCCGGCGGCGTCGCCGCGGAAGGCGAAGATCCCCTGCGCCCAGTTCATGAACTTGACCATCTCGCCGCCGTCGCGGTGCTGCAGCGACAGCGGGATCGTCGCCAGGCCCAGGATGAGCTGGACGACCAGGATCACCAGGATGGCGGTGTCGCCGAAGCTGGAGGTCTTGCGGATCCGCGCGTCGAACAGGCGCCGGTGCAGCAGGAGCGCCCCGCCGGCGAGCGCCAGCAGGCCCGCGAAGCCGCCGGCGACGATGGCCAGCATCTGCTTGGCCCCGTGCGAGACGCCCAGGGTGTCGAACACCCAGATCGGCGTCAGCAGGCCCACGAAGTGGCCGGCGAAGATCATCAGCACGCCCAGGTGGAACAGCACGGAGCCGGCCACCAGCTGCCGGCGGCGCAGGAGCTGCGAGGAGCCGGTGCGCCAGGTGTAGGGCTCGCGGTCGAAGCGGATCACCGAGCCCAGCACGAGGACGGCGAGGGCGATGTAGGGATAGACGCCGAACAGGATCTGGTTGAGGTCCATGGGAGCGTTCCTCAGGCGGCCGCGCCGGCGCGGGGGCCGGCCGGCGGGGTGGTGTTCATGGCCTTCACCATGGCGTCGGCCTTGGGGCAGCCGACGTCGGAAGGACCGAAGGTGACGGCGGTCTCGGCCCAGAGCCGGTCCATGGCCTCGAGATCGTCCGGATTGTCGTCCGGCTCGGCCATCAGGGCGGCCAGCGCCTCGGCGTCCGCCGCGTCGGCGGCGAGCGCGGCCAACGCCCCGAACACCGCGCGGTACGGGCTGGCCCGCTTGTGCAGCCGCTCGCCCATGGCCTGCAGCACATGGGCGGCCTCGCCCAGCAGGGAGGCGGCCTCGTCGTCCGGCAGGGTGGAGAGGAACTCCAGGAACACCGGCAGGTGGTCCGGCAGCTCGTTGGCCGACAGCTCCAGCCCCTTGGACCGGTAGAGCTCCAGCAGCGCCACCATCGCCTGGCCACGGTCGCGGCTCTCGCCGTGCACGTGCTCATAGAGGTTGAGCGACAGCGAGCGGGTCCGGTCGAACAGCCAGACGTAGCGTTCCTGGGCCTCGTAGAGGTCGCCTTCGGCGAGGTCCTGGGCGAGCCGGGTCAGGGCGCGGCGGATCGGCGGCGGGATCTGTTCGTCCGCGGCCAGCACCCCCTCGGCGGCCGGCAACAGGTCGCGGCCGGCCTCGGTGGGATAGCTGAGGAGGAGGGCGAGCGCCCGGTAGCTGAGCGACATGGTCAGGCCTCCATCGCGTCGGGCGCGCGCTTGCGCTTCTTGGGGCCGAACAGGCCGAGCTCGGTCGTGCCGCCGGAGCAGCCGTTGCCGAAGGTGAAGCCGCAGGAGCCCTTCAGGTCGTAGGCGTCCTCGACCACCTCGCGGTGCGTCGTCGGGATGACGAAGCGGTCCTCGTAGTTGGCGATCGCCATGTAGCGGTACATCTCGTCCACCTGGGCGGCGGAGAGGCCGACCCGTTCGCAGATGCGATGGTCGATGCGGCCGTCGACGGTCCTGGCCCGCATGTAGCTGCGCATGGCCAGCATGCGCTCCAGCCCCTGGATCACCGGGACCTCGTCGCCGGCGGTGAGCAGGTTGGCGAGGTACTTCACGGGGATGCGCAGGGACTTCACGTCCGGCATCTCGCCGTCCATCTCCAGCGCGCCAGCCGAGGCGGCCGACTGGATCGGCGACAGCGGCGGGACGTACCAGACCATCGGCAGCGTCCGGTATTCCGGGTGCAGCGGGAAGGCGACCTTCCAGTCGATGGCCATCTTGTAGACCGGGCTGCGGCGCGCCGCCTCCAGCCAGGCCTCCGGCACGCCGTCGGCGCGGGCCTGGGCGATGACCTTCGGGTCCTGGGGGTCGAGGAAGACGTTCAGCTGGGCGTGGTAGAGGTCCCGCTCGTCCGGCTCCGAGGCCGCGGCCTCGATCTGGTCGGCGTCATAGAGCAGGACGCCCAGGTAGCGGATCCGGCCCACGCAGGTCTCGGAGCAGACCGTCGGCTGGCCCACCTCGATGCGCGGGAAGCAGAAGGTGCACTTCTCGGACTTACCGCTCTCCCAGTTGTAGTAGATTTTCTTGTAGGGGCAGGCCGAGACGCACATCCGCCAGCCGCGGCACTTGTCCTGGTCGATCAGGACGATGCCGTCCTCCTCGCGCTTGTAGATCGCGCCCGACGGGCAGGCGGCGACGCACGCGGGATTGAGGCAGTGCTCGCACAGCCTCGGCAGGTACATCATGAAGGTGTTCTCGAACTGGCCGTAGATGTCGGCCTCGATGCCTTCGAAGTTGTAGTCGGCCCGGCGCTTGGCGAACTCGCCGCCCAGGATCTCCTCCCAGTTCGGCCCCCACTCGATCTTCTCCATCCGCTCGCCGGTGATCTGAGAGCGCGGCCGGGCGGTGGGGAAGGCCTTCATCTCCGGCGCGGTCTGCAGGTGGCCGTAGTCGAAGTCGAAGGGCTCGTAGTAGTCGTCGATCTCGGGCAGGTCGGGGTTGGCGAAGATCTTCGCCAGGATCCGCCACTTGGCCCCCATCTTCGGCTCGATCTTGCCGTTGGCCTTGCGGACCCAGCCGCCGTTCCACGTCTTCTGGTTCTCCCAATCCTTGGGATAGCCGATGCCGGGCTTGGTCTCGACGTTGTTGAACCAGGCGTATTCGACGCCCTGGCGGTTGGTCCACACGTTCTTGCAGGTCACCGAGCAGGTGTGGCACCCGATACACTTGTCGAGGTTCAGCACCATCCCGATCTGGGCGCGGACTTTCATTACGCAGACTCCCTGGAAGCCGCCGGCTGATCGAGCCAGTCGACCTTCTTCATCTTGCGGACGACGACGAATTCGTCCCGGTTCGAGCCCACGGTCCCGTAGTAGTTGAAGCCGTAGGCGAGCTGGGCGTAGCCGCCGATCATGTGGGTGGGCTTGAGGACCGCGCGGGTCACGGAGTTGTGGATCCCGCCCCGCTGGCCGGTGATCTCCGACCCCGGCGTGTTCACGATCTTCTCCTGCGCGTGGTACATGAAGGTCGTGCCTTCACGGATGCGCTGGGAGACCACCGCGCGCGCCGTCAGCGCCCCGTTGGCGTTGAAGACCTCGATCCAGTCGTTGTCGACGATCCCCGCCTTCTTCGCGTCCGTCTCCGAGATCCAGACCACCGGCCCGCCGCGGTTGAGCGTCAGCATGAGCAGGTTGTCGGAATAGGTGGAGTGGATGCCCCACTTCTGGTGCGGGGTGATGAAGTTGAGGACGATCTCGGCCTCGCCGTTGGGCTTCTGGCCCTGGACGTGGGTGGTCTTGAGGTCCACCGGCGGCTTGTAGACGCAGAGCGCCTCGCCGAAGGCCCGCATCCACAGGTGGTCCTGATAGAGCTGCTGGCGGCCCGTGAGCGTCCGCCAGGGGATCAGCTCGTGCACGTTGGTGTAGCCGGCGTTGTAGCAGACCTTCTCGCTCTCCAGCCCCGACCAGATCGGCGAGGAGATGATCTTCCGCGGCTGGGCGACCAGGTCGCGGAAGCGAATCTTCTCGTCCTCCTTGGGCAGCGCCAGGTGGGCGTGCTCGCGGCCCGTCTGCTTTTCCAGGGCCTCCCAGGCCTTGACCGCCACCTCGCCGTTGGTCTCCGGCGCCAGCATCAGGATCGCCTCGCAGGCGTCGATGTCGGTGTCGATGCGCGGCAGGCCTTCGGTGGCTCCTTCCTCCAGCACATGGCCGTTGAGCTCGCCGAGGAGCTCGACCTCGTGCTCGGTGTTCCAGGCCAGGCCCTTGCCGCCGTTGCCGACCTTGCTCATCAGCGGGCCCAGCGCCGTGAAGCGCTTGTAGAGGTTGGGGTAGTCCCGCTCGACCACGGTGATCTGGGGCATGGTCTTGCCCGGGATCGCGTCGCATTCGCCGGCGTACCAGTCCTTCACGTCGAAGGGTTGGGCCAGCTCGGCGGCGCTGTCGTGCTGGATCGGGGTGAGGACGACGTCCTTCTCCACGCCCAGGACCTCGGGGGCCACGTCCGAGAACTTCTTGGCGATCGCCTTGAAGATCTCCCAGTCCGACTTCGACTCCCACGCCGGGTCCACGGCCGCCGAGAGCGGGTGGATGAAGGGGTGCATGTCGGAGGTGTTGAGGTCGTTCTTCTCGTACCAGGTGGCCGTCGGAAGCACGATGTCGGAGTAGACCGCCGTCGTGGACATCCGGAAGTCGAGGGTGACCAGCAGGTCGAGCTTCCCTTCCGGGGCCTCGTCATGCCAGGCGACGTCGACGGGCTTCTGCCGGCCGTCCTCGCCCAGGTCCTTGCCCTGCACGCCGTGGGCGGCGCCCAGCAGGTGCTTCAGGAAGTACTCGTGGCCCTTGCCCGAGGAGCCCAGCAGGTTGGAGCGCCAGACGAACATGTTGCGCGGCCAGTTGGCCGGGTCGTCGGGGTCCATGCACGACATCTCGAGGCTCTTCGCCTTGAGCTCGCGCACCGCGTAGACCTTGGGGTCCACGCCCTCCGCGGCGGCGGCGCGGGCCACCTCTAGCGGATTGGTCTTCAGCGCCGGGGCCGACGGCAGCCAGCCCATGCGCTCGGCGCGCGCATTGAAGTCGATCAGGCTGGCTTCCCACGGGCCGTCCGGGGCGGTGGGGGAGAGGATCTCGGAGGCCGAGACCGTCTCGTACCGCCACTGGTCGGTGTGGGCGTAGAAGAACGACGTGGAGTTCTGCTGCCGGGGCGGGCGGGCCCAGTCCAGCGCGAACGCCAGGGGCGCCCAGCCGGTCTGCGGCCGCAGCTTCTCCTGGCCGACGTAGTGGCTCCAGCCGCCGCCCGACTGGCCCACGCAGCCGCACATCACCAGCATGTTGATGACGCCGCGGTAGTTCATGTCCATGTGGAACCAGTGGTTCATCGCCGCGCCGATGATCACCATCGACTTGCCGCCGGTCTTCTCGGCGTTGGTGGCGAAGCCGCGGGCGACCGCGATGATCTGGTCGCGCGGCACCGTGGTGATCTCCTCGGCCCAGGCCGGGGAGTACGGCTGCGGGTCGTCGAAGCTCGTCGGCATGTGCTCGCCGCCGAAGCCCTGGTCGACGCCGTAGTTGGCGAGGAACAGGTCGTAGACCGAGGCCACCAGGGTCTCGCCGTCCTTCAGCTGCAGGCGCTTCACCGGCACGTTGCGGACCAGGACGTCCGGGTGGTCGGTGGACGCGAAGCCGTTGGAGGCGGTGTTGGCGAAGTAGGGGAAGCGGACGCCCGCGACCTCGTCGTGGACGCCCTTCAGGCCCAGGCGCAGCACGGTCTCGCGGCCGGCGGCGTCACGCTCCTCGAGGTTCCACTTGCCGTCCTCGCCCCAGCGGAAGCCGATGGAGCCGTTGGGCACCACGATCTCGCCGCTGGCCTCGTCGACCGAGACCGTCTTCCACTCGGGATTGTTGGCCTGGTCGAGGTTGTCGGCGAAGTCGGCGGCGCGCAGCAGCCGTTCGGAGACGTAGCCGTCGCCCTGTTTCACCAGCCGGACCAGCATCGGCAGGTCCGAGTACTGGCGGACGTAGTCGCGGAAGTAGGGGACCTGCCGGTCGACGTGGAATTCCTTGAGGATCACGTGGCCGAAGGCCATGGCGAGCGCCGCGTCCGTGCCCTGCTTCACCGGCAGCCAGAGGTCGGAGAACTTCGAGGCCTCGGAGTAGTCGGGGCAGATCACCACCGACTTGGCGCCGCGGTAGCGGGCCTCGGTGTAGAAGTGGGCGTCCGGGGTGCGGGTCTGGGGCACGTTGGAGCCCCACAGCATCAGGAAGCCGGAGTTGTACCAGTCGGCGCTCTCGGCCACGTCGGTCTGCTCGCCCCAGGTCTGGGGGGAGGCCGGCGGCAGGTCGCAGTACCAGTCGTAGAAGGACCCGCAGACCCCGCCGAGCAGCTGCAGGTAGCGCGCGCCGGCGGCGTAGCTGACCATGGACATGGCCGGGATCGGCGAGAAGCCGAACACCCGGTCGGGGCCCCATTCCTTGACCGTGTAGGCGTTGGCCGCCGCCACGATCTCGGTGACCTCGTCCCAGGTGGCGCGGACGAAGCCGCCCGAGCCGCGCATGGTGGTGTACGAGGCCCGCTTGGCCGGGTCCTTCTGGATCGAGGCCCAGGCGGCCACCGGCGACCGGGTGGCGCGCGCCTCGCGCCACAGCTTCAAGAGCCGCGAGCGCACCAGCGGATACTTCACCCGGTTGGCCGAGTAGAGGTACCAGCTGTAGCTGGCGCCGCGGGCGCAGCCGCGTGGCTCGTGGTTCGGCAGTTCCGGGCGCGTGCGCGGATAGTCGGTCTGCTGGGTCTCCCAGGTGACGATCCCGCCCTTGACGTAGATCTTCCAGGAGCACGAACCGGTGCAGTTCACCCCGTGGGTGGAGCGCACGATCTTGTCGTGGCGCCAGCGGGACCGGTAGGCCTCCTCCCAGGCGCGGTCGTCGTCGTTCGTCACCCCGTGGCCGTTCGAGAACAGCTCGGTCTTGCGCGTGAAGAACGCCAGGCGGTCGAGGGTGTGGCTCATTCTGCGGGCACCTTGAAGGCGAGCGATTGCGGGGCGTGCAGGAGCGAGCTCTTCCGGGCGTAGAAGGCCCAGTTCACGACGACGCAGCTCAGGTAGAAGCCGAGGAAGATGAGGAGGGCGGTCTCAGGCCCGCCGGTCGCCTTCAGCGAGTCGCCGAAGGCCTTGGGGATGAAGAAGCCGCCGTAGGCGCCGATCGCCGAGGTGAAGCCGACGATGGCGGCCGATTCCATCTCGGCGGCCTTGAGGCGGGTGGCGGGCTCGGCCTGCGGCATCAGCCGCGGCATGTCCGAGCGCATGATCGCCGGGATCATCTGGAAGGTGGAGGCGTTGCCGACCCCGGTCCAGAAGAACAGCCACATGAAGCTGGCGAAGAAGAAGATGAAGGACGGCTCGGCGCCCGTGGCGCCCACGCTGTAGAGCACCGCGCCCACGCCGGCGGCCAGCGCCAGGAAGACGTAGTTGGTGACGTGCTCGCCGCCCCACTTGTCCGACACCCAGCCGGTGAGCGCGCGCGACGCGGCGCCGACCAGCGGGCCCAGGAACGCGAACTGCAGGGCGTTCACGTCCGGGAACAGGGTCTTGGTCAGCAGCGGGAAGGCGGCCGAGAAGCCGATGAACGAGCCGAAGGTGCCCAGGTAGAGGTAGCACATCACCCAGTTGTGCATGCGCTTGAACACCACGGCCTGGGTGGCGAAGGACGCCTTCGCCGAGGCGATGTCGTTCATGCCGACCCAGGCGGCGACCGCCGCCGCGACGATGAACGGGACCCAGATGAAGCCGGCGTTCTGCAGCCAGATCTGGCTTTCGACGCCCTTCTCGACGGCGATCTGCGGCGCGCCCACGACCGGGGCGAAGGCGCCCAGCGCCACCACCATCGGCACCAGGAACTGCATGACGCTGACGCCGAGGTTGCCGAAGCCGGCGTTGATGGCCAGCGCATTGCCCTTCTCGGCCTTCGGATAGAAGAACGAGATGTTCGACATGGAGGAGGCGAAGTTGCCGCCGCCAAGGCCGCAGGCGAGCGACAGCGCCACGAACACCCAGTAGGGGGTCTCGGGGTTCTGCACCGCCACGCCGATGCCGATCGCCGGGATCAGCAGCGAGAGGGTGGAGACCGTCGTCCACAGCCGCCCGCCGAGGATCGGGACCAGGAAGCTGTAGAAGATCCTGAGCGTCGCGCCGGAGAGCGCGGGCAGGGCGGTCAGCCAGAAGAGCTGGTCGGTGGTGAACTTGAAGCCGATCAGCTTCAGCTTGGCCACGACCATCGACCAGACCATCCAGACCGAGAAGGCCAGGAGCAGGTTGGGCACGGAGATCCAGAGGTTCTTGGTGGCCAGGGTCTTGCCGCTGGCCTGCCAGAACTGGGGATCCTCGGGGCGCCAGTCGTCGAGGACGTGGCGGCCGGACTTCAGGGAAGACATGGCTCTGTCGTTCCTTCTCTATTCCGCGGCCCGAAGGCGCGGCTTGGACGGCGGACGGGTCTTGGAAGCGCCGTTGCTGGGCTGCATGCCGGCCATCTCGGGCAGCTCGGGCAGGGCGCCGAGCTGCGGCGCGGCCTTCTGCTCCATGCGGCGGATGGCGAAGTGCATCCAGGTGAGCGCCGCGCCGACGAGCAGGAAGAGCAGCATGAAGCAGCTGGTCCAGACGCCGGTGAGGTCGTTGAGGACGCCGAAGGCGATCGGCAGGATGAAGCCGCCCAGGCCGCCGATCATGCCCACCAGGCCGCCCACCGAGCCGATGTGCTCGGGGTAGTAGACCGGGATGTGCTTGAAGACGGCCGCCTTGCCGAGGCTCATGGCGAAGCCGAGCACGAAGGCGATGACGGTGAAGGCCGTCAGGCTGGTGGCGATGCGGAACTCGATCGGGCCCCGGATCCCGTCCACCACATAGCTGGTGGCGGGGTAGGACAGCAGGAAGGTGCAGATCAGGCTGACGCCGAAGGTGATGTACATCACCTTGCGCGCCCCGATCCTGTCCGACAGGTAGCCGCCGAAGATCCGGAACAGCGAGCCCGGGATGGAGTAGGCCGCGGCGATCATGCCGGCGGTCTTGATGTCCAGGCCGTAGACGCCGACCAGGTAGCGCGGCAGCCACAGCGCCAGCGCCACGAAGGCCCCGAAGACGAAGAAGTAGTAGAGCGAGAAGCGCCAGACCTGCAGCTTCTTGAGGGGCGAGAGCTGCAGCCAGGTGGCCTTGGGCTTCTCGCCGGTCTGCCGGCGGCGGATCAGGTCCGGATCGTCCTTGGTGGTCACGTAGAAGAGCAGGGCGATCAGGGCGAGCGCCACGGCCCAGGCCTGCGCCACCGTCTCCCAGCCGAAGGCCAGCATGACGAAGGGGGCGCCGAACTTGGTCACCGCCGAACCCACGTTGCCGGCGCCGAAGACGCCGAGCGCGGTGCCCTGCTTCTCCTTCGGGTAGAACTTCGAGACATAGGCCACGCCGACCGCGAAGGAGCCGCCGGCGATGCCGACGCCCAGGGCGGCGAGCAGGAACTGCGGATAGGTCTCGGCGTAGGACAGGGCGAAGGTCGCCGCGGCGCCGGCCAGCATCACCAGCAGGTTGACGAGGCGCCCGCCGTACTGGTCGGTCCAGACGCCGAGCACGACGCGGATCAGCGAGCCGGTGAGGATGGGGGTGCCGACCAGCAGGCCGAACTGGGATTCGGAGAGCCCCAGCTCCTGTTTGATCTGCACCCCGATGATCGAGAAGATCGTCCAGACGGCGAAGCAGGCGGTGAAGGCGAAGGTGCTCATGCCGAGCGCGGCGCCGGCGCCGGGCTGGGTGGTGCGGGTCTGTTGGGTCACGACGGCCCTCGAATTGGTCCCGCGGGGACTGAGCCCCGCTTCGTGGAGGGTTTTGCGTCGAGCCAGCGAACGGCGGTTTGACGATCGTCAATCTAACGGCCGGTAAGGGCGGAATTGTCGCAATAAAAATGTGGGAAAGAGCTCGGCTTTGCGCGCTTCTACTTGGCGATAGACCTAGTTCATTTCATCGATTGATGAATATCAGGCCGATCATGCGGCGCCTCTCTCGCGAATTGACGTAGGTCAAGGCGCGAGTCGCGCATGAGGGGCAGTTGGGCATGACGAGCAAGTGGGGATCATGCGCGCATGCCGATGAGAGACGTTGACCTCGAACGGGTGAAGGCCCTGCCGCTGTTCGCCGGCTGCTCGGCCGAGACGTTCCGGACCGTGACGGGCGGCGCCTTCCTCCAGCGCTTCCCCGCGGGAACCACCCTGCTGCTCGAGGGCGACCAGGTGGACTTCCTGTATGTCCTGCTCGACGGCATCGTCGAGCTGGAGGGCACCTGGAACGACAAGGAGACCACGCTCGCGGTCCTGCGACCGGTCTCCACCTTCATCCTCGCCGCCGTCGTGCTGGACGCCGACGCCCTGATGAGCGCGCGCACCATCGAACGTTCGGACATCCTCATGCTCTCGGGCGAGGCGCTTCGCCGCGCCATGAAGGAGGACGCCCAGTTCGGCTTCGCCGTCGCCCAGGAGCTCTCCGGTTGCTACCGCGGCCTGGTGCGCGCGCTGAAGAACCAGAAGCTGCGCGGCGGCCTGGAGCGGCTGGCCAACTACCTGATCACCCAGCGGCTGCGGCAGGGCGGCGAGCCCACCTTCACCCTGCCGCACGAGAAGCGCGTCCTGGCCTCCCTGCTCGGCATGACGCCGGAGAACCTGTCGCGCGCCTTCGCCACCCTGGCCGACTACGGCGTGGAGGTGAACGGTCCGCAGGTGACGATCACCCGACCCGTCGTGCTGGAGCGGCTGGCCAAGCCGAACGCCCTGATCGACAACCACAAGCCGGTGACCGACGCGCCCACGGGCAAGGCCCAGCGCGAGCGCTGGCCGATCGCCGACGACAGCACCCGGGCCGCCTGAACGGCTCAGCCGCCGTACTGCGCCAGCTGGCGGGTGTCGCCGCTGTTGGCCTCGTGCAGGCGGTGCCCGGCGGGCTTCCCGCCCAAGGCCTTGACGATCCGGGCGCGCAAGGCCTCCGGTTCGTCCTTCTCCAGCAGATCCCTCAGGTCCACGCCCAGCTCGCCGAACAGGCAGAGCCGCAGCTGGCCGCGCGCCGTGACCCGCAGCCGGTTGCAGCTGTCGCAGAAGCCCGGCGCATAGGGCGCGATCAGCCCGATCCGGCCGGCGTAGTCGGGGTGGGCGAACTCCACCGCCGGGCCGTCGTCGAAGGCCCGCTCGCGCCGTGACCAGCCGCGCGCCTCCAGCCAGTCGGTGAGCGCCGCGCCCGGCACGTGCTGGGCGGCGAAATAGGCGGCATTGTCGCCCGTGCGCATCAGTTCGATGAACCGCACCGCCACCGGCCGCTCGCGCACGAACTCGGCGAAGGCGTCGAAGCCCGCCTCGGTGGTGTCGCGAAGCAGGACGCCGTTGACCTTCACGCTGGGCACGCCCAGCGCCAGCGCCCGGTCGAGGCCGCCGACCACCGAGGCCAGCCGGTCATGGCCGGTGAGGCGGCGGAACGCCTCGCGGTCCAGGGTGTCGATGGAGACGTTGAGGTTGGTCAGCCCGGCGTCGCGCCAGGCGGTGATCTGCCGGTCGAGGTTCCAGCCGTTGGTGGTGACGCAGACCTTGTCCACGCCGGGCACGGCGGCGGTGCGGGCGATGATCTGCGGCAGATCGCGGCGCACGCTGGGCTCGCCGCCGGTCAGGCGCACCTTCGAGACGCCGAGGTCGGCGAAGGCCCGCACCACGCGCTCGCAGGCCTGCGGATCGAGGAAGGTGAGCGGTCCCTCCTTCTTGAATCCGTCCGGCAGGCAGTAGGTGCAGCGGAAATTGCAGACCTCGGTGATCGAGAGCCGCAGGTAGTGGAAGCGGCGGCCGAAGCCGTCGACCAGACGTGCCAAGCGCGGGCTCCTTTCCAAGCGCGGGAGGCGATGGGGTTTCCCCCGTCACCCTTGCCGGAAGCCGGCGCGGCGGACCGGCCTTGGCGGTGTCGCTTTAGGCCGGGACGCTCGGAGCAGTTGCGGACGACTCTAGGCCTCGCCGCGGGACAGCGCCTTGACGGCGGTCAAGCGGTGAGCGGGCGGCGGAACGCCAGCATCGGGGCGTAGCTGACCGCGAAGCCGGCGAAGGCGGCGGTCCAGAGCGCCGCCGAGGCCACCAGCAGCGGCGGCTGCAGTTGCGGGACGAACGGCGCCGCCACCCGCAGGATCGCCGCTGCGTTGATGGCCAGATAGACGGCCACGGTGGCGTTGTCGGCGGTCAGCGGGCGGGCCGTGTGGCCGCGGGTGGCCCGGCTCATCACGGCCAGGGTCATGACGCCGACGGCTCCGGCGGTGAGCGCGTGGACGCCGGCGCTGCGGGCGACCAGCGTCGGGTCGAGCCGCGAGAGGCCCAGGAGCAGCAGGCCCACGCCGAGCCAAGCGTAGCCCACGTGCAGGATCCAGAGCAGCGGCTCGGGCGCCGCCGCCCAGCCGCGCCAGCGGGCCAGGCGCACGAGGTTGGCCGCCCCGGCGGCGGCCAGCGCCGCCCCCGTGGCCACGTGTTCCGGCGCGAAGATCCAGGCCAGCGCGCCGAGGCCGGTGAGGGCGAGGGCCGCTTTGTCGGCGAAGCCGTGCGCCGCCGGTTCCGGCGTCATGCGGCGCTGCTTCATCCAGTTGCGGGTGAAGCTCGGCGTGATGCGGCCGCCGATCAGGGCGAGGAGCATGGTGATGGCGCCGAGCGCCACGCGCTCGCCCACGCGCGTGCCCCACAGCGCCGTGTCCAGGTGGAAGAGGATGTTGCCCAGGGCCAGCAGGCTGACGAGGCCGCAGACCGGCAGGTTGCGCCAGTTCTTGCCCGCCAGGATCTCGCGCCAGATCACGCCGGCGAAGACCAGGAGGAAGGCGGCGTCGATCACCGCCGCCAGGGGGCCGAGCCAGCACTGGCCCAGCATGGCCAGGCGGCCGGCGAACCAGAGGGCGACAAGGCCCGCCAGCGGCGCGCCGATCACCGGCATGCGGCCGGTCCAGTTGGGCACGGCGGTGGTCAGGAAGCCTGCCACCACCGCGGCCAGGAAGCCGAACAGCATCTCATGAACGTGCCAGTCGCGGTGGGCGATGGCGGCGGAGCCCCCGAGGAAGCTCCACACCCAGACGGGCACCGCGATGGCGGCCCAGGCGGACCCGAACAGGAAGAACGGACGGAATCCGAAGCTGAAGATGGCGGGGCCCGTATAGGCCCGCCGGAGGGCGGCGGTCGACATGGACGGACTATGCGCCCAGGCCGGCCGCTACGCCTTGATGACCATCAACTGCGTCTCATCCGCATTTGGAGTAGCCGCAGGAGAAGCATGTGTCGCACCCTTCCTTGCGCACCATGTCGAAGCCGCCGCAGCGGGGGCAGGAGACGCCGGCGAACGGGCGCACGGGCAGCGGCGTCTCGGGCTCGGGCGCCGGCGGCAGGGCCGCGTGCGCGCCGCGTTCCAGGTGGCGCTCGATCACCCCGCCGATCGCCGCCAGCAGCGACGGGACATAGCGTCCGCCCAGCCAGGCGCCGCCGCGCGGGTCGAACACCGCCTTCAGCTCCTCGGCGACGAAGGAGACGTCGCCACCGCGCCGGAACACCGCCGAAACCATCCGGGTGAGGCCCAGCGTCCAGGCGTAGTGCTCCATGTTCTTGGAGTTGATGAAGATCTCGAACGGCCGCCGGGTCCCGCCGTCGATCACGTCGTTGATGGTGATGTAGACGGCGTGCGCGCTCTCGGGCCACGAGATCTTGTAGGTGGCGCCGTCGAGCGATTCCGGACGCGGGGCGAGCTTGGGCTCGGCCGCGGCGGGCGCGGGCTCCGGCTCCACCGACAGCACCGAGCCGGTCACCGGGTTGGGCCGGTAGGTGGTCAGGCCCTTGCAGCCGGTGCGGTAGCCCTCGAGGTAGACGTCGCCGAAGTCCTCGAAGCTGATGCTCTCCGGGCAGTTGACGGTCTTGGAGATCGAGCTGTCGACGTGCTTCTGGGCCGCGGCCTGCATGCGCACGTGGTCGGCGGGCGTCAGGGTCTGGGCGCTGACGAACACGTCCTGCGGCGGGGGCAGGTCGTCGTGCAGACGCTTCCACTGGGCCAGCGCATAGTCCTCCACCGCCTCCTCGCGTGTCGAGCCGTCCGGCTGGCGGACCTTGCGGGTGTAGGCGTAGGCGAACACCGGCTCGATGCCCGAGGAGACGTTGCCGGCCAGCAGCGAGGTGGTGCCGGTCGGCGCCACCGAGGTCAGGCAGCCGTTGCGCAGGCCGTGGCGGGCGATGAGGGCCCGGGTCTCGTCGTCCAGGGTGATCAGGTTCGGCCGGTCGAGGATGGCGGCGTCGTAGAGCGGGAAGGGGCCCTTCTCCTGGGCGAGCTCCGCGGACGCCCGGTAGGCCTCGCGCTTGATCACGCCAAGCCAGCGTTCGGTGAGCTCCACCGCCTTGTCGGAGCCATAGGCGACGCCGCAGAACACCAGGGCGTCGGCCAGGCCCGTGACGCCCAGGCCGATGCGGCGCTTGGCCTTGGCCTCGGCCTCCTGCGCCTCGAGCGGGTAGCGGGAGATGTCGATGACGTTGTCGAGCATGCGCACCGCCGTGCGGGTGAGGTCGGCGAGCGCCGCCTCGTCCATCCGCGCGCCCTTGCGGAACGGCTTGTCCACCAGGCGGGCCAGGTTGATCGAACCCAGCAGGCAGGCGCCGTAGGCCGGCAGCATCTGCTCGCCGCAGGGGTTCGAGGCCAGGATGGTTTCGCAGTAGGCGAGGTTGTTCTTCTCGTTCACCCGGTCGATGAAGATCACCCCGGGCTCGGCGGCGTCGTAGGTGGCCTGCATCAGCTTCGCCCAGAGGTCGGCGGCGCGCACGGTGCGCATCACCTCGCCCTCGAACACCAGCGGCCAGTCCTCGTCCTTCTCCAGGGCGGCCATGAAGGCGTCGGTGACCAAGACGGAGAGGTTGAAGTTGCGCAGCCGGCCGGGCTCGCGCTTGGCCTCGATGAAGGCCTCGATATCCGGATGGTCGATGCGCAGGCAGCCCATCATGGCGCCGCGCCGCTGGCCCGCCGACATGATGGTCCGGCACATCGAGTCCCAGACGTCCATGAAGCTGAGCGGGCCGGAGGCGTCGGCGCCGACGCCCTTCACGGCCGAGCCGGACGGGCGGATGGAGGAGAAGTCCATGCCCACGCCGCCGCCCTGCTGCATGGTCACCGCCGCCTCGCGCACATGGGCGAAGATGCCAGCCAGGTCGTCGGGGATCGCGCCCATGACGAAGCAGTTGAAGAGGGTGACCGTGCGCGCGGTCCCGGCCCCCGCCAGGATCCGCCCGGCGGGCAGGAAGCGATAGTCGCGCAGCGCGTCCAGGAACTTCGCGCGCATCGTCTCGCGGAGTTCGGGCGCCTCGGCTTCGGCGAGCGCGGCGGCGACGCGGGCCCAGGTCTCCTCGACCGTGGCGTCGCCCTTCTCGTCGCTCGGGTTGAAGCGGTACTTGCTGGACCAGATCTCGCCCGCCAGCGGGTTGTCGAATGCCATGGCCGTCTCTCCGGATAAGGGCAGACAGACTGAGCGATTCCGTGCGGCGCCCGCATTGAGCGCGCCACGCCGCACCCGCCTGAATCCGACAAGACGCCGGTTGCTGAACGTCAAGCGGGGTGCGCCGGGGCTTCAATGTCGTCCGTGGACCGGCGGCCTAGGGTGCGGGGGAAGGAGTCCCTCCATGCCCTCGGACCACACCGTCCTGTCGAGACCGTCCACGCCCGCCGAAACGGCGCCGGCCGACCCGCCAGCGCTGATCGCCCACATCCTCGACCGCTACCATGAGACGCACCGGCGCGAGTTCCCGGAGGCGATCCGCCTGGCGCGGAAGGTGGAGGCGGTGCACGCCGGCGTGTCCGAGTGCCCGGACGGCCTCGCAGACCACCTGGCGCTCATGGCCGACGACCTGGAAGCCCATCAGCAGAAGGAGGAGCGGGTGCTCTTTCCGATGATCCTCGGCGGCTACGGCCCCACGGCCGGATTCCCGATCCGGCGGATGATGGCCGAGCACGAGGACGTGGAGGCGCAGCTCAAGGTCCTGCGCGAGCTGACCTGCGACTTCACGCCGCCGGCCGACGCTTGCCGCACCTGGCGGGCGCTTAACGACGCCTGCCGCAAGATCCATGACGACCTCGTCGAGCACATGCGGCTCGAGAACAACGTCCTGTTCGCGCCCTTCCTGGGCTAGCGGCTAGTTGCAAACGCCGCGGTAGCGGGGGATCTGGCCGACCAGCGAACAGGGCTTGAAGCGGCTGTCCAGCTCCTCGGCCAGCACTAGGTCCCAGGCGTCGCGGCAGGCGCCGGTGGAGCCGGGGACGCAGAAGATGAAGGCCTCGCCGACCTGGCCCGCCAGCGCCCGCGACTGCAGGGTCGAAACCCCGACGGTGCCGTAGCTCGCCTGGTGGAACACGACGGCGAAGCCGTCCATCTCCCGCCGCAGCAGCGGCCGCACCGCTTCCGGCGTCACGTCGCGTGGCGAGAAGCCGGTGCCGCCCGTGGTCAGGATCACGTCCACCTCGCCGCTCTCGGCCCAGGCGGTGACCTGGGCCTGGATCGCGTCGACCTCGTCGCGGACGATCGTCCGGCCGGCCAGCACGTGGCCTGCCGCGGTGAGCCTGTCGGCGAGCAGGCCGCCCGAGGTGTCGGTCCGCTCGTCGCGGGTGTCCGAGACGGTGAGCACGGCGATGTTCAGCGGATAGAAGGGCAGGCTCTCGTCGATGCGGGCCTTGCCCTTCGGGGCGGGGGTGACGGCGTTCACGGGCTCAGCCTCCGGAGAACGGGGAGAAGAAGGCGACCTCCTGGCCCGGCCGGACCCAGACGTCGCCGATGACGATCTCGCGCGCCACGGCGGTGCGCAGGCCGCGCTCGGTGAGCGCCGTCGCGCCGGTGTCGAACAGTTCGCAAAGGCTCGCCATCACATCGGAAAGCCGGCAGCCTTCGCGGGGGATCGACACCTGGGCCGAGCGGCCGAAGGTGTCGCTCACTCTCCCGAAGAACAGCACCTCGGCGAAGGCGGGCGCCGGAGCGGCGGAGAGCGCCGGCGAGGCGGCGGGCGACATGTCCATGCGGGCGGGCTCCAGAGCTGACCGCTGGCTCTAGCCCGATCCGCCCGTCGCGGATTTGAAGCAGATCAAACCGCCGTCGGTTCTTCCGTCGGGGCCAGCACCTTGCCGGGATTCAGCAGGTTCTGCGGATCGAGGGCCTGCTTGAGCGTCCGCATGAGCGCGATCTCGGCCGGGGAGCGGGAATGGGCCAGCCAGGCGCGCTTCTGCAGGCCGACGCCGTGTTCGGCCGAGACCGAGCCGCCGCGCCGGCGCAGCGGATCGTAGATCGCCTGCTCGACCTGCGGCTTGGCGCTGCGGTCGCCGACACTGGCGATCAGGTGCAGGTTGCCGTCGCCGAGGTGGCCGAACACGGTGAGCTTCCCCTCCGGCCAGCGCGCGGCGATCGCGCGGCGCACCTCGGCGACATAGGACTCCATCTCGGAGAGCGGCAGGCTCACGTCGAAGGCCAGGATCGGGCCGTGGCGGCCGGTCTGGCCCACGTCGTCGCGCAGCGCCCACATGCGGTCACGCTCGGCCTGCGACTTGGCGAGCGCGGCGTCCGCGATCAGCCCGTCCTCCAGCGCCCCGCCGAGCACGGCTTCGAACCGCGCCTGGTCGCCCTCCGGGTCGGCGCCCAGGGTCTCCACCAGCACATAGAAGGCGTAGCCCGGCTCCAGCACCGGCCGGCCCAAGGCGGGCGGGGTGGTGACGAGATCGTAGAACTCCGGCCACATGACCTCGAAGGCCGAGAGCTGCCCGGCCAGTTCCGCCTCCAGCCGCCGCAGCAGTCGGGGCAGGGCGTCGAAGTCCTGCACGGCCACGAAGCCGGTGTTCTGCGACGCGGGCTTCTGGCGCAGGCGCAGGACCGCGCGGGTGACCACGCCCAGCGTCCCCTCCGAGCCGATGAACAGCTGCTTCAGGTCATAGCCGGTGTTGTTCTTGATGAGGTGGTTCAGCCCCTCGACCACCGTGCCGTCGGCCAGCACGACCTCCAGGCCCAGCACCATGTCGCGCATCATGCCGAAGCGCAGCACCCGGTTGCCGCCGGCATTGGTGGAGATGGTCCCGCCGATGGTCGCCGAACCGCGCGAGCCGAGGTCCAGCGGCAGGAACAGCCCCGCCGCCTCGGCGGCTTCGGCGGCGGCCGCCACGGTGCAGCCGGCCTGCACGGTCATGCTCGAGCCGTCGCGGTCGAGCTCTTCGACGGCCGTCATGCGCTCCAGGCTGAGCGCCACCGTCCCGTCGGCGAAGGCGCCGTCGACGAGGCCGGTCAGCCCGCCCCACGGCGAGACCCCGACGCCGGCGGCCCGCGCCGCGCGCAGCACCCCCGCGACCTCCGCGGTGGAGCGGGGCCGGGCCACCGCCAGCGGCGTCCCCAGCCGGGTCCACAGGCTGAACGCCCGCTCGGCGGCGGCCTCGCCCGCCAGCAGGCCGTCGGGGCCGAGGATGCGTTCCAGATCGTTCAGCAGTTGCGGCATGGGACCTCCGGGCGGCGATCATGCGGCGCCGGGCGTCGGCTGCGCTTGACCCGCGTCAAGGGCCAGTTCCCGGGCCGCCCGCCAGTGTCCGGCGCCCGCGGGCGAAGGCCAAGGCAATCCCTCACCTGACCAAGGCTGCGCACCCCTGCCGCCCACTATCAAGGTCAGGCTTGACCAACGGCAAACGCGATCGGCCGCGCCGGGCCTAGGCTTCGAGCATCATAAGGAGGAGCCGGCAATGACATCGGCAACACGCATCGCAACCCTTGTCGCCGCTCTCGGCGCCGCCGTCGCCCTTGGTGGCGCGGCCCATGCGGCCCAGGGCGAAGGGGTGTCGGAAGTCTCCGTCAGCGGCCACCTGCCGACGCAGGTCACCGTCCCCCTGGCCGGCAAGGACCGCACGGTGGTTCGTCACGAGGTGCGCCTCGCCGCCGGCTTCGTCTGCCGCAACGCGGTCACCAACCGCGACCTGGAGTTCTCGGACCTCAACTGGTGCAGCCAGCGGTCCCGTGTGCGGGCCATGCGCCGCTACGACGGCATGGTCGCCCGCGGCATGCTGACGGCCGAAGCGCCGGTCATCGTGCTCTCGGCCCGCTAACCCGATTGGCGCGGCCCCGGCGGGTTCCGACGGACGCCCGGGCCATTCACGCCAAAAGGCCGGCTGCTGAACGGCAGCGCTGGCCTCTCCCCGGCCCCGATGGGCCATCCGCTCGGAAAAGGAGGTGCGGCCGCACGGTCCCATGACATTTGTTCTCCCCTTTGAGGGCCCCCGGTTTCCCCCGCGGGGCCTTTTTTTTGGGCTCGCGAAGGGGGAGGCTGGCACCTAGGTCTCGGCGACGGGACGGCGGCCGGCGACGCCGGCGAGATAGCCGTTGACCAGCGGGCCTGGCGGTCGCGCCGCCTCCACCGCCAGGCGCAGGCCCCGCGCGTCGAGCCCGCCATCGAGGAAGGAACGGAACGCCCGGGCCACCGCGGCCATGTCGCCGCTATGCGGGGAGAGCCGAAGGGCCCCCACGCCCGCGGCGCGCAGGGCCTCGGGCGCGGTGTCGGCCAGCTGCACGCCGTGGGACAGGGTCTGGATGCCGTTGATCGCCAGGAAGGGTTCACCCTCGACGGTGCGCACCGCCATCCCGTCCGGATCGCGGTCGCAGACGAATTGGCAGGCGTCCTTGTGCAGCCCGTGCGCGCGGGCGTGGTAGCAGCGGCCCGACAGGGCGAGCGGCAGGCGCCCGTAGGCGAAGAGCTCGATCTCCAGGCCGGGGCAGGCCGCCGCGATCGCCGAGATCGAGGCCAGCGGTGCCTCGACGTTGGCGCACAGCCGCACGCAGCCGCGCCGCATCAGCTCCTGCGCGGCGGCCTCGTTGTAGACGTTGAGGAAGGGGCCGGCGACGAAGGCCGCGCCCGGCGGGGCCTGCGAGAGGCCCGCGATATCGTTCAGTTCCACCAGCCCGCCGGCCGCGACCAGCTCGCCCATGCCGCGCAGCTCGCGCGGGGTGGCGGGGAGGGCGAGCGTCGACCAGACCACCGTCTTGCCGGCCGCCTCCAGCCGTTCGGCCGAATCGAGCAGGGCCTCGGCGAGCAGCGGCGCGCGTTTCCCGCAGACGACCTCGCCCAGGTAGACCCGCTCCACGGCGGGCTCGTCGGCCATGCGGGCGTAGAAGTCCCGGACCTGGTCGGCGGGCCAGTTGAAAAGCAGGGGGCCGAGCGTCAGCGCGATGCGGGCCGGACTCATCGCCATTTCTTCCTGTAGGCGCCGGCGGTCTCCCGGCCGCCCTCGGCAAGGTCGGAGAGCAGGCGCTCGTAGGCCTCGGTGTCCTCGCCGCGGTCGAGGGCGTCGATGGCGGCGCGGAAGGCGGCGGCCACGCGCGCCACATAGGCCTTGCCGCGCTGGCGGCCCTCGATCTTCACCGCCGTGACGCCGGCCGCGCGCAGCGCCTTCAGCAGGCTCATGGCGTTCAGGCTGACCGGCTCCTCGAACAGGTAGGCCGCGTCGCCCTGCGCTTCGAACCGCCCTTTGCAGAGGGTCGGATAGCCCGCCGGCTCGTCGGGCGCATAGGCGTCGATGGCCAGCCCGCCTAGGCGGGGGATCAGCGCCTCGGCCGAGCGGTCGAAGGCGACGGCCTCGGGCGGCGAACAGACGCCGGACAGGTTCGGCGAGCGGCCGGTGGCGTAGGAGGACAGCGCGCAGCGGCCCTCCGCCATCACGCAGAGCCCGCCAAACACGAAGGCCTCGATCTCCACGGGGACCCTCGGGACGAGCGCGGCGATCTCCGGCGCCGAGAGCACGCGCGGCAGCACCACCCGCTTCACCCCGTAGGTCTCGGCGTAGAACCGGATCGACTCGGGCGAGTTGGCGGCGGCCTGGACCGAGAGGTGCAGCCGCAGGCCCGGCCGCGCCTCGTGGGCATAGGCCAGGACGCCGAGGTCGGCGGCGATGATCGCGTCGGCGCCCGCGCCGGCCGCCGCGTCCACGGACGCGCGCCAGGTGTCCACCGCCCCGGCCCGCGCGAAGGTGTTGATGGCCACCAGCACCTTGGCCCCGCGCGCGTGGGCCCAGGCGCAGGCGTCCGCCAGCTCCGCCGGCGAGAAGTTCAGGCCCGGGAAGTTGCGCGCGTTGGTCTCGTCGCGCAGGCCGCAGTAGACGGCGTCGGCGCCGGCCTCGATCGCCGCCCGCAGCATGGCGGGCGAGCCGGCGGGACAGACGAGCTCCAGGGATCCCATGGCTCAGGCTCGAGCCGGGCGGTGCGCGGCGCGTCGCACAACGGCCAGGCCGAAATCCAGCGGACCTTGCGCCAGCGCCGGGAGTCCCAGGAGATCGGCCAGCGAAAGCTCCGCGGCCTCCAGGGTGTTGTGCAGCGCCACCACCGCTTCGGTGTCCCCCTCCACGTCGATGGTGCGGGAGAAGAAGGCCGCGTCGGCGTCGAGGGAGCCGTCGAACAGGCCCAGCAGCTCGGCGAGGGGGCCGCTGATCCGCGCGGCGGCCGGCGCGGGGTCGGTCGGCCTGACCACCCTGACCCGGCCGCGGGCCGGATCCGGCTCGAGCCGGAAGGCCACCGGCAGCTCGGCCGGGGCGATCACGAAGGCCGCGCTGCGGAACCGCCCCAGCCGCTCGAACACCTCCGGCTTCTGGCGCGCGATCCGCCGCAGCGCCGCCCCCAGCACCAGGTTCACGGGCGGGCTGAAGGCCACCAGCGCATGCTCTGCGGCCGACCGCCGCACGTGTCCGGAAAGGAAGGGGCGGGGCCGGGGTCGTCGTACGCGCATGGGATCCTCACTGCGCCGAGACCCTAGGGGGGCGCGCCCTGCAGGCGATTGCGCACGGTCAAGCTGCGGCTTGATCCGGGGCAGGCTCCCTCGGGCCCAATTTGAATTTCATCGAGCCGGGAATTTGTCCGAGCGCAACGAACCCCGTCCGGATACCCCCTAAACAGCTGCCCATCGGGCGCAGGTCGCGCCCCTGGGGATAGTAAGATGAAAGCCTTCGCACTCTTCGCCACCGCCGCCGCCCTGGCGCTCGCCGCCGGAACGGCCTCGGCCGCTACGGACGCCGCGCCGGCCGCCGCCGCGCCTGCCGCTTCCGCCGCCGTCGACATCGTGCGGCCGGCCACCGATCTGCCGCCGCCGATCACCCGCCGCACCCCGGCCGTGGTGAAGGTGAACCTGGAAACCAAGGAGATCCTGGGCAAGCTGGCCGACGGCACGACCTTCAAGTACTGGACCTACAACAGCAAGCTGCCGGGCCCGATGGTCCGCGTGCGGGTCGGCGACACCGTCGAGGTGACGCTGCACAACCCCGCCGACTCCAGCGCCCAGCACAACGTCGACTTCCACGCCGTGACCGGCCCCGGCGGCGGCGCGTCCGCCACCCTGGCGGCGCCCGGCGAGACGCGCAGCTTCACCTTCAAGGCGCTGCAGCCCGGCCTCTACATCTATCACTGCGCCGCGCCGACGGTCGCCCAGCACATCGCCAACGGCATGTACGGCGCCATCCTGGTGGAGCCGGCGGAAGGCCTGCCGAAGGTCGACCGCGAGTTCTACGTGGTGCAGGGCGAGATCTACACCGAAGAGCCCATGGGCACGCAGGGTGAGGCCACCGAGAGCATCCAGAAGCTGCTCGACGAACAGCCCGAGTACTATGTGATGAACGGGGCCTACAAGGCGCTGACCGGCGACAAGGCCCTGAAGGCCAAGGTCGGCGAGACGGTCCGCATCTACTTCGGCGTCGGCGGCCCGAACAAGACCTCGAGCTTCCACGTGATCGGCGAGATCTTCGACAACGTCTACCAGATGGCGTCGCTGACCAGCCCGCCGATCAAGGACGTGCAGACCGTCACCGTCGCGCCGGGCGGGGCCACCGTGGTGGACTTCAAGCTCGAAGTGCCGGGCAACTACATCCTGGTCGACCACGCCCTGAGCCGGGTGGAACGGGGCGGCGCCGGCATCCTGACGGTCACCGGGCCGGAAAACCCGGAGATCTTCCGGGCGGCTCCGAACCCCAACAAGGACATGGGCCACTAAGCAGCTGATCGCCGAGGGGCGAGAGGGGCGGGGCGCGGTTCCGGACGGGAGCCGCGCCCCGCTTTTTTTGCGCCCGCGGCCCGCCGGTTTGTGCGCCGACAACGTCGGCGGCCATCGCCGGCGGCAGGTTGGGGACCAAGCCAAGGGTTTCCGAAATGTCAGAGGCCATGTCATCGTCCGCCGCCCGCCGGTTCTCGCACCTCAGCGATTCCGAGCTGATCGGCCTGATCCGGGGCTATCACGAGGCCCACGTCCGCGACCTCGAGGCCGCCGCAGCGCTGGCCCGCCGGGTCGAAGCCCGCCACGCCGGCTCGCCGCACTACCCCGCGGGCCTCGCCGAGCTTCTCGCCCGGATGGCCGAGTCGGTGGGCTCCCACCAGCACCGCGAGGAAGCGGTGCTCTTTCCGATCATCCTGTCGGGCGAGGGCGCCATGCTGCGCCAGCCGATCGCGGCTCTCGGGACCGAGCACGACGACCTGCAGGACGGCCTTGAGCGCCTGGTCCGGCTGACCCGCGACTACACGCCGCCCGCCGAAGCCTGCGCCAGCTGGCGCAGGCTCTATGAGCTCTGCCGCAAGTACGACGAGGAGTTCCGTGAGCACGTCCAGCTGGAAGAGCGGATCCTGTTTCCGAGATTTCTCTGAACTCGAAGAAAAAGCCAAGAAGGTTGATCTGGAACAAGGTGAGGGAACGTCTCGGGGGATACAAGAGACACAGTAAGACTGAAGCAAGCCAGAGACGTTGAAGGAACATTAAGATGCTTAAGACTGTCCTCGCCGCCGGCGCTGTCGCCGGCCTTCTCGCGGTCGCCGGCCAAGCCGCCGCCGCCGAGGTGCAGGTGAAGATGCTCGACAAGGGCCCGGCCGGAATGATGGTCTTCGAGCCCGCGAGCGCCAAGCTGAAGCCGGGCGACACGGTCCGCTTCGTGCCCACCAACCCGGGCCACAACGCCGAGTCGATCATCGGCATGCTGCCGCCCGGCGCCGAGGTGGTGAAGGGGCCGATGAACAAGGAGCTGGTGGTGAAGTTCGCCAAGGCGGGCGTCTACGGCTTCAAGTGCGCGCCGCACTACGGCTTCGGCATGACCTTCGTCGCCAAGGTCGGCGACGGCGGCCCGAACCTGGCCTCGGCCGAAAGCGCCTACGCCAAGGCGCCGCCGATGGCCAAGAAGCGGCTCACCGCCGCCCTGGCCCAGGTGAAGTAGGGCGACAGACCGGGCGCGGCGGCGACGCCGCGCCGACAGGAGGCTGGCGCACGGGTCCGAAGGGACCGTGCGTCAGCCTTCGTTCTGTTCGATGAGGTCGAGGAGGACGTGCAGCTTCCGCACCACGATGTGGCGGCGCGAGCTGGCGGTGATCTCCCGGTCGTCCCAGGCCGACAGCGTGCGGCTGACCGTATGCAGGGTCGAGCCGGCCAGTTCGGCCAGTTCCTGGCGGGTGATGGGGAAGTCGATCTCGATGCCTTCCGGCGTGCGGCGGCCGGCCTGGCGGACCAGCCGGACCAGGGCGCGCGCGATGCGCACGTCCACCTTCTCGGCGGTGAGCTCGCCCACCCGGTTCTGCAGCTCGAACAGGCGCGCGCCGGCAGAAGCGGTCGAGCGGACCGCCACCTCCGGGAACTGCGCCATCAGCTGCCGCATCACGCCGACGGGCCAGTAGATCTCGAGGCTCTCGACCACGGCCACGGCGTCGGCGGGGAAGGGCTTGTCCATCAGCGCGGCGACCGTGCCGTACATCTCGCCCGGGCCGATGAAGCGGATCACCGACTGCCCCCCGTCGGGGCGGGTCTGGACGATCTTCACCCGCCCCTCCAGCAGGGTGTGGCAGGTCGCGCCCGGGTCGCCCTGGGCGAAGACCGTGCGGCCCTGGGGGAGCTTCCGCAGCGTGCCGGCGTCCAGCACCGCGCGGCGGCCGTCCTCGCCCAGGCAATCGAACATGTCCGCGCCTGCCAGGCAGGACGGATCGACCATGAGAGACATGCCGCCACTAACCCTACGGCGCCCCGCCTGTCGACTAAGGGAAAACCCTTAGGGCGAGACCCGGAATTGGGGCGTCGGCGGCGCTTCTGTAGACCCGCAGTCACCGAATTTCGCCAGAGGATACAGTTCGTTGGTCACGACCGCGCAACTCCGCCACGCCGGCCGGAACCTGCCCCGCTACACCAGCTACCCCACCGCGCTCGCGTTCGCGCCGGGCGAGGGAGCTGAGGCGCCGCGCAGCTGGCTGTCCGGAACCCGGCCCGAGGACGTGATCTCGGCCTACGTCCACGTGCCCTTCTGCCGCCGGCTCTGCTGGTACTGCGGCTGCCACACGACGGTGGCCCACGAATACGACCGGATCGGCGCCTTCTATGAGACGCTCGAGCGCGAGGTGGACATCGTCGCCGATGCGCTCGGCCCCCACGCCGGCGCCGCGCACCTGCACTTCGGCGGCGGCAGCCCCAACGCGCTCTCGCCCGAGCACTTCCTGTCGCTCACCCGCAAGCTGGCCGACCGCTTCCAGCTGCGCCCCGACGCCGAGGTGGCCGTGGAGCTCGATCCCGGCATGCTGTCGGAGGACTTCGTCGACGCGCTCGGCGAGGCGGGCGTCACCCGCGCGAGCCTGGGCGTTCAGACCTTCGATCCCGTCGTGCAGGAGAAGGTCAACCGCATCCAGCCGGTGGAGATGGTGGAGGCCGCCGTCAGCCGGCTGCGCCGCAACGGCATCGGCAAGCTCAACTTCGACCTGATGTACGGCCTGCCGGCCCAGACGCCGGAGAACGTCGCCGAGTCGGTCCGCCTGGCGCTGGAGCTGAAGCCCGACCGGGTGGCGGTGTTCGGCTACGCTCACGTGCCCTGGATGAAGAAGCACCAGGTGATGATCAAGGACGCCGACCTCGCCGACGTCGAGGGCCGCTGGGCCCAGGCCGACGCCGCCGACGCGGCCCTGGTCGAGGGCGGCTACGTCCGCATCGGCCTCGACCACTACGCCCGTCCCGAGGACCCGCTGGCAAAGTCCGCCGCGGCCGGGACCCTGCGCCGCAACTTCCAGGGCTACACCGACGACCCGGCCCCGGTGCTGGTGCCGATCGGTCCCTCGTCGATCGGTCACTTCCGCGAGGGCTTCGTGCAGAACGCCATCGCCACCGACGCCTGGGGCACCGCCGTCCACGCGGGCGAGCTGCCGCTGGCCCGCAAGCTGCCCGTCGGACCGCAGGACCGCCTGCGCGCCGCGGTCATCGAGCGGCTGATGTGCGACCTGCGCGTCGATGTCGCGGCCGTCTGCGAGGCCCAGGGCTTCGCGCCCGACGCCCTGGACGACTGCGTCGCCCAGGCGCGCGAGCTGGAAGAGGACGGCATCTGCACGGTGGAAGGCCGTGTGCTGACGGTGCCGGAAGAGGGCCGCCGCCTGATGCGCGTCGCCGCGGCCTGCTTCGACGAGCGGCTGCCCGCCACCCAGGGCCGCCACGCCAAGGCGGTCTGAGACCCGACCACCAACCAACCACCCGCGAGGTTGTGCTGGCGCAACGACGCCCGCGCCGCCTCGCGTCACGAAGCATCATCCGGCCGCCCTGGGGGGGACCCAGCGGCCTTAGGGGATAAGCGAGATGAACATCCGAAGATTATGGTTCGTCCTCGCCATCCTCATGGCGGTGTCATTCACCGTCCTGGGGCTGATGGGGCGAGAGATCCACCGGCAGGCGCCGCCGATACCGACGGCCGTTGTCGATTCCACCGGCGCGACCCTGCTGACCGGCAAGGACATCCAGGACGGCCAGCTGGCCTGGCAGTCCATGGGCGGCCAGCAGGTCGGCTCGGTCTGGGGCCACGGCGGCTATGTGGCGCCGGACTGGTCCGCCGACCAGCTGCACCGCGAGTCGGTCATCCTCCTCGACACCTGGGCCCAGCGTGACCACGGCCGCGCCTACGACGCCCTCGGCGTCGAACAGCAGGCCGCGCTCAGGGCGCGCCTGAAGCAGGAGATGCGCACCAACACCTACGACGCCACGACCGGCGAGATCACCGTCAGCGCCGACCGCGCCGCGGCGATGAAGCAGGTTCGGGCCCACTACGACGCCCTGCTGAGCGACGATCCCGCGCTGGAAAGCCTGCGCGAGGAGTACGCGATCGCCAACGGCGCCGTTCCCGACGCCGACCGCCGCGCCGACATCGCCAGCTTCTACTGGTGGTCCGCCTGGTCGGCCGGCACGAACCGGCCGAACGACACGGTGACCTACACCTCCAACTGGCCGCACGAGCCGCTGATCGACAACAAACCGTCGTCGGCCAACATCGTCTGGTCGGTGGCCTCCATCCTGCTGCTGATCTTCGCGGTCGGCGGCCTGGTGTTCTGGCACAGCAAGACCAAGCAGGAGGAGCACCTCGCTCCGCCGGCCAAGGACCCGCTGTTCACCCTCAGGCCGACGCCTTCGATGAAGGCGACCGGCAAGTACTTCCTGACCGTGATCGGGCTCTTCCTGCTGCAGGTGGGCCTGGGCGCGGTGACCGCCCACTATGCGGTGGAAGGCCACGACTTCTACGGGATCCCGATCTCCGAATGGATTCCCTATGCGGTGACCCGCACCTGGCACACCCAGCTGGCCGTCTTCTGGATCGCCACCGCCTGGCTGGCCACGGGCCTCTACGTCGCCCCGATGATCTCGGGCCACGAGCCGAAGTTCCAGAAGCTGGGCGTGAACCTGCTCTGGGGCGCGCTGGTCTTCGTGGTCCTGGGCTCGATGGCCGGCGAGTGGCTGGGCGTCCAGCAGGTGTTCGACGTGAACACCAACTGGTGGTTCGGCCACCAGGGCTGGGAATACGTCGACCTGGGCCGCTTCTGGCAGATCCTGCTGTTCGTGGGCCTGATGCTCTGGCTGGTCCTCGTGGGCCGCGCCCTGTGGCCCGCGCTCCGCAGCCCGTCCGACAGCAAGCCCGTCCTGCTCATCCTGTTCATGTCGACGGTGGCCATCGGCCTGTTCTACGCCGCCGGCTTCATGTGGGGTAAGCACACCCACATCAGCATGGTCGAGTACTGGCGCTGGTGGGTGGTCCACCTGTGGGTGGAAGGCTTCTTCGAGGTCTTCGCGACCGCCGTCATCAGCCTCTTGATGGTGAAGCTGGGCCTGGTCCGCGCGCGGACGGCGAACGGCGCGGTGCTCTTCGGCACCATCGTCTTCCTGTTCGGCGGCGTGCTGGGCACCGCCCACCACTGGTACTTCTCCGGCACGCCCGTGTCGGTGATCGCCATCGGCGCGGTGTTCTCGGCCCTCGAGGTCGTGCCGCTCGCCCTGATCGGCGCCGAGGCCTACGAGAACTACCGGCACACCAAGGCCGCCCCGTGGGTGGCCAGCTACAAGTGGCCGATCATGTTCTTCGTGGCCGTGGCCTTCTGGAACCTGCTCGGGGCCGGGGTCTTCGGGTTCATGATCAACCCGCCGATCAGCCTCTATTACATCCAGGGCCTCAACACGACGGCCACCCACGCCCACAGCGCCCTATTCGGGGTGTACGGGATGCTGGGCATCGGCCTGCTGCTGTTCTGCTTCCGCGGCCTCGCCAATCGCGCGGCCTGGGACGACCGGCTGCTGGGCTGGACCTTCTGGCTGCTCAACGGCGGCCTGGCGATGATGGTCTTCTTCTCGCTGCTGCCCACGGGCGTCGTCCAGGCGTTCGCCAGCATCGACACCGGCCTGTGGTACGCCCGCTCCCCCGCGGTGATCCACTCGCCGCTGGTGGAGACCCTGGTGTGGATGCGGGTGCCCGGGGACATCGTCTTCGGCGCCGGCGCCTTCACCCTGGCGGTGTTCGCCGCCAAGCTCCTCCTGGGCCGGCGCAAGCCCGCCCAGGCCGAGGAGATCGAAGCGGCTCCGCTGCCGATCGCGGCCGAATAGGCCAAAGGGCGGCGGGAGGGCTCGTCCCTCCCGCCGCCTTCGGCTGTCCAGAGTAGCCTTCGCTTACGGGGACCCATGGAACGACCATGATCATCCTCACCGAGACCACCCCCAATCCCAATGCGCTGAAGTTCCGCGCGCCGACGCCCCTGACCCGGGGCGAGAGCCGCGAGTTCGTGCGCCAGGGCTTCGACGCGGCGCAGTCGCCGCTCGCCGCCCGCCTGTTCGAGATCGCCGGCGTCGAGCGCGTGTTCATGACGCCGGACTTCGTCACCCTTTCCCGCGGCCCCGCGGCCCGTTCCTGGGACGGGCTGAAGCCCGAGGCCCTGGCCGCCATCGCCGAACACCTGGAGAGCGGTGAGCCCGCCCTTGCGCCGGCCGACACGTCGGCCCCCGACGCGTGGGACCAGGTCGAGGCCGAGATCCGCCAGGTGCTCGACGCCTACATCGCCCCGGGCGTGGCCCGCGACGGCGGCGAGATCCGCTTCGAGGCCTTCGATCCCGTCGACGGCGTGCTGTGGATCAGCATGCACGGCGCCTGCGGCGGCTGCCCGTCCTCCCAGATGACCCTCAAGGCCGCGGTCGAGCAGACCGTCCGCCGCTATGTCCCCGAGGTCCTGCGCGTCGAGGAGACCGCGCCGGCCGAGCCGCGCGAGGACGCGGGCGGCCGCCTGCGCCGCTGGATGCAGCGCCTGGGGGAGGGGGCCGGCCGCGGCGCCGCGCGCCCGCGCACCGTCTTCACCCGCAGCGGCGGCCGTCAGGCCGCCGAGTGAGCTTGCGCCAGCGCAACGTCGGCGCCCGCCGATCCCGCCACAGTGCGCCGGTCAGCCTCAGGAGGCGCCCGTGACCTTCCGCATCTTCCGCCCGCGCCGCAGCCGTCCGGCTGGCCCCACGCGCCGCGGCGACAGCCAGTCGGTCCAGGAAGCCCAGCGCGGCCAGCGCCCGACCCCCGACGAGATCGCCCTGCTCGAGGCGGGGCTCACGAGCCGCAGCTAGCGCATAGCCCTCCTCCTCGATGGAGGAGGGTTGGGTGGTGGTGCGTCCGCCGAGCTGAAGACGTCGCGTTCTTGGGCGCAGGCGCCCGATGGCGATCGCGCGTCGTCGCCCTGCACTCACCACCATCCCCGCCCTTCCTCCATCGAGGAGGAAGGGGGTGAGTCACATCCGGGGTAGCGTGCTGAGGAGGCTCAGGCCGGCGGCGGCGCGGTGCTCCCCCGCACCACCAGCCGGTGGGCGAGCGTCACGTGCCGGATGGTCTCCACCCGGTCGGCCAGCACGTCGAGCAGCAGCCGCACCACCTCGTGGCCGATGGCCTCCTTGGGCTGGCTGACGGTGGTCAGCGGCGGGTCGAGGTAGGGCGCGTAGCGGATATCGTCGAAGCCCACGAGGGAGACGTCCGCCGGGCACTTCAGCCCGCGCCGCCGGAAGGCTTCCAGCGCGCCCATGGCCATCTCGTCGCTGAAGCAGAACACCGCCGTAGGCCTCGGCTCCGCGTCCAGCAGGGCCAGCGTCTTCTCCAGGCCGGAGGCGATACTGAAGTCGCCCTGCTCGATGCTCAGCGCCCAGCGTCCCCGCCGGGCGGCGGCGGCCTGGACGCCCGCCAGCCGGTCGCGGCTCAACGGGCTGGCCAGCGGGCCGGTCACCACCCCGATCCTTTGATGGCCGAGCGCATAGAGGTGCTCCATGGCCTCTTCCGCCGCGCGGCCGTTGTCGATGTGGGCGCTCGGCACGCCGAGCTCCGGGCTGAACTCGCAGCCGTTGACGATGGGGGTCTTCGGCCCGTTCGCCCGGACCATGTCGGCCAGCACGTCGGGCAGCCGGTGGCCCAGGAAGATCAGCCCGTCGGCTTCGCGCCTGCGCAGCATCTCGGCGTACTGCGCCTCGCGCGCCTCCTCGTGGCGGGTGTCGCCCAGCAGCACGGAATAGCCGGCCGCGCTCGCCGCCTCCTCGACGCCGCGGATGACCTGCGAGAAGAACGGGTTGGAGATGTCCGGCACGGTGACCAGGATCTTCTCCGTCCGGAAGGTGCGCAGGCTCTTGGCCGCGACATTGGGCGCGTAGCCCAGCGCCTCGACCGCCGCCATCACCCGCGCCCGGGTCGGCTCCGCGACCCGCTCCGGCGCGCTCAGCACCCGCGAGACGGTCGCCGTGGAGACGCCCGCCGCCCGGGCGACGTCCTGGATCTTGGCCATGGTTGCGCTCGAACCTCGTTCGTGTAATCGATTACACCACGCGAGCGGAGCCGTTCAAGGAGCTCCGCCGGGGGGAGACGAAGGATGACGGCCAAGGTCCGTTTGTTCCTGATGATGGTGCTCCAGCTCGCCGTCTGGGGCGCCTGGGCGCCGAAGCTGTTCCCGTACATGGGCATGCTGGGCTTCGAGCCCTGGCAGCAGTCCCTGGTCGGCAGCTCCTGGGGCGTCGCGGCCCTGCTCGGGATCTTCTTCTCCAATCAGTTCGCCGACCGCAACTTCTCGGCCGAGCGCTTCCTGGCGGTTAGCCACCTGCTGGGCGGGCTGGCCCTGGTGTTCACCGCCTTCGCCACCGAGTTCTGGCCCTTCTTCGCGGGCTACCTGGTCTACAGCCTGCTCTACGTGCCGACGCTGTCGGTCTCCAACTCCATCGCCTTCGCCAACCTCGACGACCCGGCCAAGGACTTCGGCGCGGTGCGGATGGGCGGCACGATCGGCTGGATGCTGGTGAGCTGGCCCTTCGTCTTCCTGCTGGGCGCCCAGGCGACGCCGGAGCAGGTGCGCTGGATCTTCCTGGTCGCCGCCATCGTCTCCTTCGCGCTCGCCGCCTACAGCCTGACCCTGCCGCACACGCCGCCGAAGAAGGACGCCGCCGGCGCCGACCCGCTGGCCTGGCGCGAGGCGATCAAGCTGCTCGGCGTCCCGTTCGTGGCGGTGCTGTTCGTGGTCACCTTCATCGATAGCGTGATCCACAACGGCTACTTCGTCATGGCCGACGCCTTCCTGACCCAGCGGGTGGGGATCGCGGGCAACCTCTCCATGCTGGTGCTGAGCCTCGGCCAGCTCGCCGAGATCCTGACCATGTTCGTGCTGGGCGGGGTGCTGATCCGGCTGGGCTGGAAGGCGACCATGATCATCGGCATCCTCGGCCATGCCGCCCGGTTCTCGGTGTTCGCCTTCTTCGCCGACAGCGTGCCGGTGATCATCGCCGTCCAGCTGCTGCACGGCGTCTGCTACGCCTTCTTCTTCGCCACGGTGTACATCTTCGTGGACGCGGTGTTCCCCAAGGACGTGCGCTCCAGCGCCCAGGGCCTGTTCAACCTGCTGATCCTGGGCGTCGGCGCCGTGGCCGCGAGCTTCCTGTTCCCGAGCCTGATGGGCCGGATGACCCTGCCGTCGCCCGACGGCGGCCCGCCGCAGGTGGACTACCAGTCCCTCTTCATGGTCCCGACCGGCATGGCGCTCGTCGCCGTCGTGCTGCTGGCCCTGTTCTTCCGCCCGCCCGAGAAGCGCCCGGTCCATCCGGTCGCCCCGTGACAAACAAGGGAGCCCCGCCTTGCGCACCACCCCCGACCTCAACCGGCGCGGCCTCCTCGTGGCGGCCGGCGCGGCCCTAGGCGCCGCCGCCGTGAGCGGACCCGCCGCCGCCGCGCCGTTCTTCGCCAGCCGCCGCCTGCCGATCGGCATCCAGCTCTATACGCTCGGCCCCGACGTCGCGAAGGATCTCGACGGCGTGCTCGGCGAGGTGGCGAAGATCGGCTACCGCACCGTCGAGCTGGCCGGTCTCTACGGCCGCACGCCCGCCGACTTCAAGGCGGCGCTGGACCGCGCCGGGCTGGTGGCCACCAGCGCCCACGTCCAGGCGCGCGGCCCCGGCTCCCTCGAGGGCGACCTCTCCCAGGTCGCGGACATGTTGGGGACCCTGGGCGTCAAGAACGCCGTGATGCCCAGCCCCTATGTGCCCGACCGGGTGGCCGAGGTCGCCAAGGGGCTCTCCGGCGGCGACTTCTACCGCAAGGCCATGGGCGCGCTCACTGCCGACGACTACCAGTTCAACGCCGACTTCCTGAACGAGAAGGCGGGCGTCCTGAAGCGCTCGGGCGTCGCCGTCGGCTACCACAACCACAACTTCGAACTCGCGCCGCAGGGCGACACCACCGGGCTCGACATCCTCCTGTCGCGCACCGATCCGGCGCTGGTCACCTTCGAGGCCGACGTGGGCTGGATCAGCGCCGCCGGCGTCGATCCCGCGACCTTCCTCGGCCGGCACAAGGGCCGCTTCAGCCTGATGCACGTGAAGGACGTGAAGGCCGCGACCCAGACCAACTACGAGCTGCGCATGGACCCCACCGAGGTCGGCTCCGGCCGTCTCGACTGGCGGACGCTGCTGCCCGCCGCCCACGCCGCGGGCGTGCGCCACTTCTACGTCGAGCAGGAGCCGCCGTTCGAACGGCCGCGCATCGAGGCGGCGAAGATCAGCCACGACTTCCTGGCGACCGTGAACGCATGAGCGCCGGCGGCCCCATCCCCCTCGCCATGGTCGGCGGCGGGCCGGGCGCCTTCATCGGGCCCGTGCACAAGATGGCCGCCGAGCTGGACGGCCGGCTGAAGCTGGTGGCCGGCGCCTTCAGCAGCGATCCGGCGAAAAGCCAGGCGGCCGGCGCCGCCTGGGGCGCGAGGTCCTATCCCGGCTGGCGCGAGATGATCGCCGCCGAGGCCGCCCGTCCGGACGGCGCCCGCGCCGTCGCCGTGGTCACGCCCAACCACCTGCACTACGCGGTCTCGGCCGCGGCGCTCCAAGCCGGGCTGCACGTGATGAGCGACAAGCCCGCCACCCTGAACCTGGCCGAGGCCCGGGCGCTGGCGGCGACCGTCGCCGCCTCCCGCCGCGTCTATGCGCTGACCTATGTCTACACGGGCTATCCGATGGTCCGCGAGGCGCGCGAGATCGTCCGCCGGGGCGACCTGGGCCGGATCCGCAAAGTCGTCGCCGAATACCCGCAGGGCTGGCTCTCCAGGCCCCTGGAGCGGGAGGGGAGCAAGCAGGCGGCCTGGCGGGTCGATCCCAAGCTGGCCGGCGCCGGCTGCATCGGCGACATCGGGGTCCACGCCTTCAACCTCGCCGAGTTCGTCTCGGGCGAGCGGGTCGAGCGGCTCTGCGCCGACGTCTCCACCGTGGTCGAGGGCCGCGCCCTGGACGACGACTGCAACGTGCTGCTGCGCTTTTCCAACGGCGCGCGCGGCGTGCTGATCGCCTCGCAGATCTCGGCCGGCGCCCGCAACGGCCTGCGCCTGCAGGTCTACGGCGAGAAGGGCGGGCTCTCCTGGAGCCACGAACGGCCCAACGAACTCACGATCGACTGGCTGGATGGCCCGTCCCAGACCCTGCACGCCGCCGCCGGCTACCTCGGCCCGCTGGCGCTTTCGTCCACCCGCATCCCCACCGGCCACCCCGAGGGCTTCGTGGAGGCCTTCGCCAACCTCTACCGCGACTTCGCCGACGCCATCGCCGCCGGCCGCGCCGATCCCGATCCCGTGCCCGGCATAGGGGAGGGGGTGCGCGGCATGGCCTTCGTCGAGACCGCCGTCGCGAACAGCGGCCGGGGCTGGGCCGAACTGGAAGGAGCCGCCGCATGAAGACGCTCAAGGGTCCCGGCATCTTCCTGGCCCAGTTCATGAGGCCGGAGCCGCCGTTCGACCGGCTGGAGACGCTCGCCGACTGGGCCGCGGGCCTGGGCTACGTCGGCCTGCAGATCCCCACCGGCGTCGGCGGTTTGTTCGACGTGGAGAAGGGGGCCGAGAGCCAGGCCTACTGCGACGACGTCCGGGGCATGCTGGCTGACAAGGGCCTCGCCATCACCGAGCTCTCCACCCACCTGCAGGGCCAGCTGGTCGCCGTCCACCCGGCCTACGACGAGCTGTTCGACGGCTTCGCGCCGCCGGAGGTCCGCGGCAAGCCCAAGGCGCGCCAGGAATGGGCCGCGGCCCAGGTGAAGGCCGCCGCCCGGGCCAGCCAGCGACTCGGCCTCACGGCGCACGCCACCTTCTCCGGCGCGCTCGCCTGGCCCTATTTCTACCCCTGGCCGCAACGCCCGGCCGGCCTGATCGAGGAGGCCTTCGCCGAGCTCGGCCGCCGCTGGAAGCCGATCCTCGACGTCTTCGACGAATGCGGCGTCGACGCCTGCTACGAGATCCACCCGGGCGAGGACCTGCACGACGGCGCCACCTACGAGCGCTTCCTCGACGAGGTGAAGGGCCACCCGCGCGCCTGCCTGCTGTTCGACCCCAGCCACTTCGTGCTGCAGCAGCTCGACTACCTCGACTTCATCGACCGCTACCACGACCGCATCCGCGCCTTCCACGTGAAGGACGCCGAGTTCCGGCCCACGGGGCGCTCCGGCGTCTACGGGGGGTATCAGGGCTGGGTGGACCGCCCGGGCCGGTTCCGTTCGCTGGGCGACGGCCAGGTCGACTTCGGCGCCATCTTCTCCAAGCTCGCCGCCTACGACTATCCCGGCTGGGCGGTGCTGGAGTGGGAGTGCGCGCTGAAGCATCCCGAGGACGGGGCCGCCGAGGGCGCGCCGTTCATCCGCGACCACATCATCCGCGTCACCGAGCGGGCCTTCGACGACTTCGCGGGCTCGGGCGCGGACGCCGCGGCCAACCGCCGCCTGCTCGGCCTCTAAGGGAAACCGCCATGGCCAACCTCAACAACCGCGCCCGGGCCGAGAACACCTACGACGCCATCGTGGTCGGCAGCGGCATCTCCGGCGGCTGGGCCGCCAAGGAGCTCACCGAGCGAGGCCTGAAGACCCTGGTCCTGGAGCGCGGCGGGCCGGTCCGCCATATCGAGGACTATCCCACCGCCCAGATGGCGCCGTGGGAGGCCAAGTACCCCCGCGGCCGCCTCCCGGCCGCGGAGCTCAAGAGCCGCTATCCGATGCAGCAGCGCACCGGCTATGCGCTCACCGAGTACACCAAGCACTTCTTCGTCAGGGACGACGAGAACCCCTACAGCGAGGAGAAGCGGTTCGACTGGATCCGCGGCTATCACGTGGGCGGCCGCTCGCTGATCTGGGGCCGCCAGACCTACCGCCACTCCGATCTCGACTTCACCGCCAACGCCCGCGAGGGCATCGCCGTCGACTGGCCGATCCGCTACGCCGACCTCGCCCCCTGGTACGACCATGTGGAGCGCTTCATCGGGGTTTCGGGCCAGAACGAGGGCCTGCCGCAACTCCCCGACGGCCAGTTCCAGCCGCCCATGGAGCTGAACTGCGTCGAGAAGGTGCTGAAGGCGAAGAGCGAGGCCCGCTTCCCCGAGCGGCGCGTCACCATCGGCCGCACCGCCCACCTGACCGCGCCGACCGAGGAGCAGCTCGCGCTCGGCCGCGGCAAGTGCCAGTTCCGCAACCTCTGCATTCGCGGCTGTCCGTTCGGCGCCTACTTCTCGTCGAACTCCGCGACCCTGGTCGCCGCCGAGCGGACCGGCAACCTCAAGATCCGGCCCAATTCCATCGTCACCACCGTCGTCTTCGACCCCAAGGCGAAGAAGGCCTCGGGCGTGCGCATCCTCGACGCCGAGACGGGCAAGGAGGAGGAGTTCCACGCCAAGGTCATCTTCCTCTGCGCCTCGGCCATCCCGACCGCCTGGATCCTGCTGAACTCCGCCAGCCGCCACTTCCCCAACGGCCTCGGCAACGGCTCCGACCAGGTCGGCCGCAACATCATGGACCACCACCTGGGCGTCGGCGCGAGCGCCGAGGCCCCGGGCTTCGAGGAGATGTACTACTCCGGCCGCCGGCCGAACGGCATCTATGTGCCGCGCTTCCGCAACCTCGGCGACGCTGCCACCAGGCGCTCCGACTACATTCGCGGCTTCGGCTACCAGGGCGGCGCGGGGCGCGGGACCTGGGAGCGCGAGCCCGGCGGCTTCGGCGCAGAGCGCAAGCAGGCGCTGACCCAGCCGGGCCCCTGGGGCGTGCGCCTGCATGGCTTCGGCGAGATCCTGCCCTACGCCGACAACCGCATGACCCTGAACACCGACGTGAAGGACAAGCACGGTCTGCCGACCATCACCTTCGACGTCTCGATCCGCGACAACGAGAAGGCCATGCGCAAGGACATGGCCGCCGCCGCCGCCGAGATGCTGGAGGCGTCGGGCTTCACCAAGGTCACCACCTTCGACGGGACCTATGCGCCGGGCCTTGGCATCCACGAGATGGGCACGGCCCGCATGGGCCGCGATCCGAAGACGTCGGTGCTGAACGCCCAAAACCAGCTGCACGATTGCCCGAACGTCTTCGTCACCGACGGGGCGGCCATGACCTCGGCCTCCTGCGTGAACCCCTCGCTCACCTACATGGCGCTCACCGCGCGGGCTGCGGCCTTCGCGGCCGCCGCCGGCCGCAAGGGAGACCTGTGATGGCCCCGATGCTCGACCGCCGCGGCGCGCTCGTGGGCCTGGGCGGCCTCGCCGCGTTGTGGGCCACGCCCGTGGTCGCCGCCGCCCAGGCGGCCGGCCAGCCGGTGCTGGCCTGGACCCCGAAGGCGCTCACCCCGGATCAGGCGCGCACGCTCGCCGCCGCCTGCGAGCGGATCATCCCGGCCACCGACACCCCCGGCGCCATCGCCGCCGGCGTGCCGCAGTTCATCGACCGCCAGCTCGCCGGCTGGTTCGAGCCTCTCGAGGCCGAGCGCCTGCGCTCCGGCCTCGTCCGCCTCGACGCCGAGGCCCGCGCCAAGGCCGGCGCGCCGTTCGCCGCCCTCCCGGCCGCCCGCCAGGACGCCCTGCTGCGCGAGGCGGACGCGGAAGGCCAGGCGGCCGCCAAGCAGCTCAAGCCGCACTGGTTCCTGTCGCTGCGGGAGATCACGACGGTGGCCTATTTCACCTCCGAGCCCGGCGCGACCAAGGCCCTGCGCTACGATCCCGTGCCCGGCGACTACCGCGGCTGCGTGCCGCTGAAGGACATCGGCCGCGGCTGGGCGACCACCTGATGCGCCGCGCAGCCGTCCTCGCGCTCCTGCTGGCGCTCGCCCCTGCCGCGGCGTCCGCCGCGGAGTGGAAGCCGATCTTCAACGGCCGCGACCTCTCGGGCTGGGTCCCGAAGGTCAACCACCGCCCGGCGGGCGACAACTGGCGCGACACCTTCCGGGTGAAGGACGGGGTGCTGGTGGTCAGCTACGCCGGCTACGAGCGGTTCTCGGACGAGTTCGCCCATCTGATCTACGAGACGCCCCTCTCGTCCTACCGCCTGCGCTTCGAGTACCGGATCACCGGCCCGGGCGTGCCCGGCGCGCCGGCCTGGGCGGTGCGCAACTCCGGCGTCATGCTGCACGGCCAGGCGCCTGGCGACATGCAGCTCCACCAGCGTTTTCCGGTCTCGGTGGAGGCCCAGCTCCTCGCCGGCGCGCTGGGCCAGACGCGTCCGACCGGCAACGTCTGCACGCCGGGCGTGACGGTCACCATCGCCGGCGCTCCCATGGCCGAGCACTGCCGCAACTCCAGCTCGAAGACCTATCCGGAAGGCCAGTGGGTCCGCTTCGAGGTCGAGGTCCGCGGCGCCCGCCACGTCCGCCACATCGTCAACGGCGAGACCGTGATGGAATACGGCGACCTGCGCCTCGCCCCGGCCGAGAACGCCGAATTCGGCGCCGCCCCCGCCGACCCCGCCACGGCCGGAACCCCGCTCGCCCGCGGCTACATCTCCCTCCAGGGCGAAGGCCACCCCATCGAGTTCCGCAACATCGAGCTGATGGAGCTGGCGGAGTAGGGGAGGGCTTCTTCCGGGCCGGGCGTTCGATTGCCAACCGGCGCCGCAGACGCTAACGGCGGGTGTGCCCGGACCGACAATCTTCAGGGGGGCGGCCGGCCTTGCGCTCGCCCTCGGCCTTGCGGCCGCCGGCCCAGGCGCGGCCGCCACGCCGCCGGCCCCGCCCGCCGACGACCAGGCGAGCGCGTCGGCGCCCCTGCCGGCGGAGGCGGTGCGGGCGGACCTCCGCCACCTCTACGACACGCTCGCCGCCGGCCATTACGACCTCTTCGTCTACCGGAGCCGCGGCGACTACGACGCGGAGTTCCAGCGCGCGCTGGCCACCGTCAGCGGTCCCGTCCCGCGCCGGGAGGCGGCGGCGCTGTTCCAGCGCTTCCTGGCCTATGGCCGCGTCGGTCACGCCCGCACCGAAGCGCCGCTCCAGGAGTTCGTGAGCCATCTGGGACGTGGCGGGACCCTGCTGCCGATCTTCATCCGCGTGGACGGGGACAGGGTTCTCGTCACGCGGAGCGCCGACCTGGCGGGTCGGGTCGGCCCCGGCGCCGAACTGCTCGCCATCGAGGGCCAGCCCGTCTCGCAGTGGCTCGATAGGCTAGGAAGGCTGGTCTCCGCCGAGCGACCCTACATGGTCCACGCGCAGATGGAGGAGAGCTTCCCCGCGCTGCTCTGGCTCGAACTTGGCGAGCGAGAGGGGGTGAACGCCACCTTCCGCGGCGCGGACGGCCGGTCCTTCGAGGCGCGCATCCCGGCCGTGACTCGCGCGGAGCTACGCGAGATCGGCCTGCGCCATCCCACGCCGCGCCTCGGAACCGACTTCGCCTCGCGCGAGGTCAGACTGCTGCCGGACGGCGTCGCCTACCTCCGGCCCGGTCCCTTTATGAACACCACCGCCGGACGACCCGGGCCGGAGCCATCCTACGAGGACGGCGAGTACCGGACCTTCCTCGACGGCGCGTTCGAGGCCATCCTCGCCGCGCGTGCGCCCGACCTGGTCATCGACCTGCGCAACAACCCGGGCGGCGACAACAGCTTCAGCGACGCCATGGTCGCCTGGTTCGCCGACCGGCCGTTCCGGTTCGCCTCCAGTTTCACCCTGAGGGCCAGCGCGCCCACCAAGGCCTGGTATCGCCGCCGCGCCGAGGCGGGCGCGGTGGACGGCATGCTGGCCCGACTGACGGCGGCGGAGGCGGGTCAGCCGGACGGCGCCCGCTACCCCTTCGAGATCCCGCTGGTGCAGCCGCGCCGGGGCCCCCGGTTCGAGGGCCGCGTCTGGGTGCTGGTCAACCGGCACAGCTACTCCAACTCAGCCTCCGTCGCCGCCCTGATCCAGGACTATGGCTTCGGCGTGGTGCTGGGCGAGGAGACCGCCGACGTGCCCACCAGCCATGCCTCCACCGTGCATTTCGAGCTGCCCAACAGCGGCTACAGCGTGGCCTACCCGAAGAGCTACTTCGTCCGGCCCAGCGGCGACCGCGCCGTCCGCGGCGTCATCCCCCAGGTCCCGCTGCCGCGAGAGCCCATCGGCGTCGCCGCCGACGCGACGCTCGACGCCGCCCTGGCGCACATCCGCGGCCGGCGCTGACGGCGCACCCGGCGTCTCTCCCCTACCGCCGCCGCTCGGGCAGCACGTCGGTGAACAGCGGGTGGGCCTTCCACTCGGGCTCGAGGGGCGGGCAGCCGGCTTCGGGCGCATGGGGGGAGGGGGCCAGGCTCCCGGCGGTCGGGATGTATCGGCCGCAGTTGGGGAAGATGTCCGTGGGCGTGACCTCGACCATGAGCTGGGCGCCGGGCGTGGCGGCGAGGTCGGGGTGTTCCTCGAAGACCCGCGCCACGCCGTTGACCCGGACGCGCCAGGGCTTCGGTCCCATGGCGACGAACAGCAGGCCCACGTGCGGGTTCGCCCGGATGTTGCCCAGGCTGCGGAACATGCCGTTGCCGTCGTAGTCGGGGAACACCAGCCGGTCGGGCGCCGTGACCCGGGCGAAGCCGGGCGGGCCGCCCTTGAAGGAGCCGTCGGGACGTCCCTGTTCGTCGGCGGTGGCCAGGAAGAAGAAGCTCTGGGCGGCGATGAAGGCCGCGTCCTGGTCGGTGAACCGGTCGTGGCGGGTGCGCTGGTCGAGGCGGTCGGCCAGCGGGCGGCTGCCGAAGTCGTCCTGCAGTCGGCGCTGGGCCGGGTGGTAGAAGCTGTCGCTCATATTCTCAGCCTGCCCCGCCGGCCGCGCGGCGTCGAGCTTCCCTGACGCTGCGGCGCCGCGCTAGAGGCGCAGGATGAGCGTACTGGAAGCCGATCTCTTTCCCCTGACCGCCGTCGCGCCCGGCCGCTGGACGACCCAGGCCGGCCCGGAGTGGCGCAATCCGAACGGCCCGCTGTGGGGCGGTTATCCCATCGGGCTGTGCCTGAGTGTGATGGCGGCCGAGCCGGAGGCGACGGGCGAGCCCCTGTCCATCACCCTGACCTATGTGGCGGCCCTGGTGGCCGGCGAGATCGAGGTCAGGACCCGTCGGCTGCGTCAGGGCGGCTCGATCGGCGTCTGGGAAGTGGACCTGCGCCCGGCCGGCGCGGACCATGTGAGCGTCCAGGCCATCGTCACCATGGCGAAGCGACCGGCGACCCCGCCGTTCGCGTTCGCGAAGATGCCCGACGCGCCCGATCCCGAGAGCCTGCCCACGCCGATGAGCCCCGGCGGGGCTCGGCACTTCGGCGCCCAGGCCTTCGAGCGGCGCACCGCCGAGACCTTCCCGATCCGCGCGGCCGCCAGCTCCTACTCCACGGCCTGGGTGCGGCCGAGGCTCGGGCCCTGGGACAAGGCCATGCTCGGCATGCTCACCGACCATTCGCCGCCGCGGGCCTTCTACGCCCTCGGCCACACGGTGATGACCACGACGCTGTCGCTGACCGTCTACCTGCACGCCACCGCCGAGGAGGTGGCCGCGGCGGGCCGCGACTACCTGCTGGTCGAATACGAGGGCCGAGTCGGCGGGGGCGGCGCCTCGGACGAGCGCTCCAGCTACTGGCGGCGCGACGGCAAGCTGCTGGCGACCAGTGAGCAGCTGGTCTGGTATCGCGAGATGCCCAGGACCGTGCCCGAGTGAGCGCTCGCCCGGACGCGCCCGCCACCACAGATCAAGCCGGACGAAACCAGAGGTCATCCATGCAGTTCGACGACGTGATCCTCGGCCGCCGCAGCATCCGCGGCTACAAGCCCGACCCCGTGCCGCGGAAGCTGATCGAGGAGATCCTGGCGATCGCCATGCGGGCGCCGTCGTCGATGAACACCCAGCCGTGGAACTTCTACGTCATCACCGGCGAGCCGCTGGACCGCATCCGCGCGGGCAACACCGAGCGCAACCTGGCCGGCGTGCCGCACAGCCGCGAGTTCCGCACCGGCGAGGCGTTCGCCGGCGTCCACCGCGACCGCCAGGTGGGCGTCGCCAAGCAGCTGTTCGGGGCCATGGGCATCGCCCGCGAGGACAAGGAGAAGCGCCAGGACTGGGTGCTGCGCGGCTTCCGCCAGTTCGACGCGCCGGTCTGCGTGATCGTCACCTACGACAAGGTGCTGGCCGGCAGCGACGACACGCCCTTCGACTGCGGCGCGGTGACCAACGCCTTGGTCAACGCCGCCTGGTCCCGCGGCCTGGGCTGCGTGATCAACAGCCAGGGCATCATGCAGTCGCCGGTGGTGCGCGAGCACGCCAGCATCGCCGACGACCAGGTGATCATGAAGGCCATCGCGCTGGGCTGGCCCGACGAGACCTTCCCGGCCAACGCCGTGGTCTCGGAGCGCAAGTCCGTCGAAGAAGCCGCCGTCTTCGTCGGCTTCGACGACTGAGGGGCGCGGCGGCCTCGCGGCCGGGAAGCGTCAGTTCAGCGGCCGGATCTTGATGTTGCGGTAGGCGACCGCGTCGCCGTGGTTCTGCAGGGCGATGTGGCCGGTGGGCGATCGCGCGAACTGCGGCCAGGCCTTGAACTTGGTCGCCGCCACCTTGGCCTTGAACTCTGGCGAGTTCAGGTCGTACTCGACCACCTTCACTCCGTTCAGCCAGTGCTCGCCCTTGCCGCCGCGCAGGACGATGCGGCTCCGGTTGAACTCGCCCACCGGCTTGGTGACGTCCCGGCTCGGCGCATAGAGGCCATAGAGGGCGCCGGCCCGCTCCAGCGGCGGCTCCCCCCGGCTGTTGTCCAGCACCTGGTACTCGGGCCCGCTGAAGATGGTCTGGTCGCCCTCTTCGACGACGCGGAACATCACCCCGGAATTGCCCTTGGGGGCGATCTTCCAGTCGAAGGCGAGCTCGAAGTCGCCGAAGGTCTCCTTGGTGATGATGTCCTTCGAGGACTTCGGGTCGGGGCCGAGCGTTCCGTCCTTCACCGCCCAGCCCGGATCTGGGGCGGGCGCCTTGAAGCCCCGCCAGCCGTCGGTGGTGCGGCCGTCGAACAGCAGCTTCCAGCCCGCGGCCTTCTCGGCCGCCGTGAGGGTGTTCTCCTGGGCCGCCGCGCCCAGGGCGCCGGCGGCCAGAGCGAGGCCGAGCAGCAGAGCCTTCATGGTTCCTCCTAGAGACCCAGCGCCTTCAGGCGCTCCTCGAGGGCGAGCTTCACCTCGGCCGAGGGGCCGGGGTCGGTGGCGCGCGCCTGGTTGCCGATGTAGCCGATGTCCCTGAAGCCGGCTTCGGTGGTGTAGTAGGCGCCCACCGTGAGCGCCCGGAACCGCTTGAAGAAGGTCAGCGCGGCTTCGTCCGCCGCGCGGGGCAGGGCGGCCAGCGCCGCGTCCCGCCGCGGGCCGCCGGCCAGCAGCGCGGGCATGATCCGCTGCAGCCCGTTCCTGATCACCACCCGGTCCTTCACCTGGTCGGGGTAGGGGGCGCTCACCCACTCGTCGATGAAGTCGGGGATGCCCAGGGCGCTCGCCGCCGGCGCGGTGGCGCTGGCCGGCAGGATGAAGTCGGCGAGGACGGCGGCCGCCTGCAGCTCGTCCTTGGACAGCAGCCGCGGCCAGGGGGCCGGGGCGGGCTTCACCAGGTTCGGATCCGTGCCGTAGGCCTTGGCCTCCGCGCGGTCGCCGGCCCCATAGACGGCGAGGCCCACGCTCCCCGCCACGGCCGCGCCGGCGGCGCCGATCCAGGCCAGCGCCGTGCGCCGGTCGACCTTGGAGACGTATCCGTCGCTCATATGGCCCCCTGCTTGGCCACCGTCGCCAGGTGGTCGCTGGAGCGCCACGCCAGCGCCAGGATCGACAGCGTCGGGTTCTTGTCCGGGCTCGAGACCAGCACCGCCCCGTCGGTCACGAACAGGTTCGGGACCGCCCAGGCCTGGCCGAACTGGTTGACCACCGAGTCCTGCTCGGAGGCCCCCATCCGCACCGTGCCCACCTCGTGGATCATCTCGCCGCCCTTGGAGATCGCCTTGCGGCCGTCGCGCTCGACCTCGCCCAGCGGCGTCCCGCCCAGCCGGTCGATCACCTCCAGGAAGGTCTTAGCCATGTGCGCAGCCTGCCGGGTCTCGGCCTCGCCCCACTTCCAGTGGAACCGCAGCACGGGGATGCCCCAGCGGTCCTTCACCGTCGGGTCGAGTTCGCAATAGCAGTCGTCGTTGGGGATCATCTCGCCGCGGCCGTTGAAGCTGATGACGCTGCCGTACCGCTGGCGAAGGCGGGCCCGCAGCGCCTCGCCGACGCTGACGTCGTCCTCGGGCAGCAGCCGCGCCGTGCTCATCGAGGGCATGCCGCGCCCGCCACCGATCTCCACGTGATAGCCCCGCGGGAAGCCGAGCTCCGCGTGCCGGTCATAGCCCCACCAGGGGACGTAGGTGTGCGAGACGCTCATCCCGTCGTCGTTGGTCGGCGGCAGGCCCTCCAGCGCCGGGAACTGGCCGGTGACGTTCAGGCCGACCGAATCCATCAGGTAGCGGCCGACCATGCCGTGGTCGTTGCACAGGCCGTCCGGGAACTTCGGGCTCTTCGAGTTCAGCAGGATCCGCGCCGTCTCCCCCGAACCCGCCGCCAGCACCACCGCGCGCGCCGTGGCCGAGCGGTGCGCGCCGCTCACCCGGTCCACGTAGGTGACGCCCTTCGCCTTGCCGGCCCGGTCGAGGTCCACCTGGTAGACGAGGGCGTTGGTGACGATGGTCAGGTTGCCGGTCGCCACGGCGGGCGGCAGCAGCACGGTGGTCGACTGGAAGTTGGCCCCGATCGCGCAGCCGCGGCCGCAGGCGGTGGCGAAGACGCAGGTGTTGCGCCCCTCCATCGGCTCGGTGACCACCGCCCCGTGCATGGGGACCACCGGAATGCCCATGGCCTCGAAGCCGCGGGCGTAGAACAGCTCGAAGGCCCGCGGCGGCGGCGCCGCCAGCAGGCAGCCCGGCGGCGAGTCCGGGGTGTTCGTCAGGTTCCGGGGCGGCCCCGCGCCGGTCACCCCGATCAGCTTCTCGGTGCGGTCGTACCAGGGCGCGAGGTCGTCGTAGGTGATCGGCCAGTCGTGGCCCAGGCCGTCGCGGCTTCGGGGCTTGAAGTCCAGCGGCCCGAACCGCAGCGAGATCCGCCCCCAGTGGTTGGTCCGCCCGCCCAGCATCCTGGGCCGCCACCAGATGAAGGGCTCCGAACCCTCCGCCACCGTGTAGGGCTCGTTGGGCACCTCCCAGCCGCCGTCCACCGTGGCGTCGTAGAAGCCGAAGGGCTTGTCCGGCGTGGAGGTCCCGCGCAGCGGGGCCTCGGCGGGGATGTTGTACATGGGGGTCTCGGCGACGGGATCGTAGTCCCGCCCGGCCTCCAGCATCAGCACCTTCAGGCCCGAGCGGGTCAGGTGGTAGGCGCTCATCCCCCCGCCGGCCCCGGAGCCGACGACGATCACGTCATAGGGCTCAGCCATCCGCGCCTAGTCCCCTCCGCCGGCCAGGGCCCCACCTTGGCGCCGCCCGCCCTGACGGCCAAGCCGCCGCGGCGGTTTCGGACGCCCGAAAGTGGCGAAAGCCCCTCGGGTTCGGCTACAAGGCGCCTCGACGTCGCCCAGGCCCGCTGATTTCCAAGGGAAACCCGCTGACCCACCCGCCCCACAGACTGTCCGTCGCCCCGATGATGGACTGGGCGGAGAGAACGAAATAGATCAATGACTTAGGCGAAGTCGGGTGCAAAAATAGTGCACTGAGTTCGCGTTCGCTTCCCTATCCGTTCACGCGTCGCAGCACTCCAAGCGAGCTTGGCCGCATTGCGTATGCTGACGACTCTCAATGGGCGTTGAGAACGTCTGCTGGCCCGCAGAAGCCCTGGAATGGGGGAAGCATCGTTCGGCCAAAGGCGCCGCTGAAGCCGAAGCACATCTGGGCGATCGCTAAGCAGTTGGAGACGAGCGGGCGTCCTCGCAACCTGGCCCTGTTCAACTGCGCCATCGGCGCCAGGTTTGGCTTCTCCGACCTCGGCCTATGACGGCGCCGGACCTACAGACAGATTCACGGTTCCAGTCTGTAGATCCGGCTTGAGAGCAGCCCGCTTCTCAGCGGGCCTCGCCCTCATTCGGAGCGCCGTAGGATGACCGTCATCCGACGCCGGCCGCGGCGCGCCGTGGGGCGAAGCCCGGCGGATCAACTCTGCCAGCTGCGCACCCGGCCGACGTCCTCCTGGCGGCGCTCGTAGAGCTTCTTGGGGCCTTCCTCCTTCCACCCGTGGATCAGGTCCCGGCCGAGCAGACCAGCCAGTTCCGCGTCCGCGTCGCCGTCCAGGAACCCGTCCGGGACATGGGTGCGGTCCTCCTGCGGCTGGATGTACTCGCGGCAGTAGAAGGCGGCGAGGTTGACCCGCAGGCCCGGGACCTTGCGCGGGAAGGAGCCGTGCCATGTGTTGCCGTGGAAGACGATGGCCGAGCCTGCGGGAACCTCCACGGCGATGGCGTGCGGGTTGCGTTCGTTGCCGTCGAGGCCGCGCTCCGCGGGCGTGACCTGACGGGCATGCCGGTGGCTGCCCGGGACGACCGCGAAGGCGCCCTTCTCTTCGGCGTAGTCGGTCATGCAGAAGTTGACGTTCGCCACCTGGGAATAGGGCGGGAAGGGGTCGGGGTAGCCGTTGCCGTTGTCCGAGTGCAGCAGGAGGCCCGGGCCACCGGGACCCTTCACGTGGCTGCCGAGGCTCGACAGGATGCACCGCTTGCCGAGCAGGTAGCGGATAAGGGCCAGCGTCTTCCGGTTGGTGACTGCCTCCTTGAACATCGGGTCCTCGAACAGCAGGTACTGGGCGTATTTGGTCTCCTTGTGCTCGGTCTCGTTCTCGAGATCGAGGCTGTTGCCGAGCCGCTTCTCCGCCAGCGCGAGGATGCGGTCGCGCATGGCGACCGTGGTGTCGTCGTCGAGCGCCTTCTCGATGACGGTGAAGCCGAAGGCCTCCAGCTCCGCCAGATGCTTCTCCAGACCCAGAGCCTCGATGTCCCTATAGACGTCCACTAGGTCCGGACAGGCCGTCCAGTTGTCGATCCGCATGCGCTTTCCTCCTGTTTGAGAGAATGCAAACGAAAGTGCCACTCAGTGTCAAGTGGCGCGCGGTGTCACCAAATCGTGGGTGCGCGGCGCTGTTGACATCCGCCACGGGTCCGCTTTTGCTACTGAGTGACATAAGCGCCTAAGCGCCAATAAGAACGAACCAGGGAGGACAAGGGGATGCGGGTTTACCCAGGCCGCCGCCGTCTGGCGGGGCTTCTTTGCGGTGTGGCCGCCGTCGCGGTGGCACTGCCGGCCGGCGCACAGACCGCCAGCGAATCGACCGCCCTCGACGAGGTGGTCGTCACCGCCCGCCGGGTGGCGGAAGACCTCCAGAAGGTTCCGGTCGCAGTCACCGCCATCGGCGCGGAGGCAATCCGCGAGCAGGGGATCGTCACCACCACCGACGTGATGTTCGCTGCCCCGTCGGTGCAGATGACCACCAGCTTCGGGCGCCTGTCCGGCGGTTTCTCGATCCGCGGCCTTGCCGGCGGCACCCAGACCTACTTCGCCGAGATCCCCGGCGGGCCGACCGAGAGCGCCGCACCCCTCTACGACATTGCGTCGGTGCAGGTGCTGAATGGTCCGCAGGGCACCCTGTTCGGCCGCGCAAACACGGCCGGCGCCGTCCTGGTGGAGCCGGCCAAGCCGGAATTCAACGACTACTACGGCTCCGTGGAGGCGAGCGGCGGCAACCTGGGCCTGCTGCGCGCCACCGGCATCGTCAACATCCCGCTGATCGACGACATGCTCGCGATCCGGGCGGCGATCCACAAGGACCACCTCGACGGCTATGTCCGCGCCTTTCCCTCCAACGAGAGGCTGTCGGAGAACAACAGCGAGGAGGCGCGGTTCAGCGTCAACTTCAAGGGCTTCGATGGCCGGCTCACCAACTATGCGGTCCTCGACTACTACAATGTCGACCAAGCCTCTTCAGGCGCGACGGTCGGGGCCATCAACCCGAACCTGGCTATCTTCAACCTGCCGGCCAGCCTCGACGCGCCAAACGGGGCGGCGGTGGGCGCCCAGAGGTTCGGAGCGGTGTGCAACCAGGCCGTGGCGGCCGGCCTGTCGCCGAACGTGAACGCCTGCATCGACCAGCGGCTGCGGATCGCCGCGACCCTGCGGCCCGCGCTCGAGGCCGAGTACAACCGCCTGCGGACCGGCGGCCACGACGCCATCCGGCGGACGCCGTCGGACCCGTTCCTGGAGCAGCGGGAGACGCTCCGGAAGTGGACGTTCGTGAACCAGACCTCCCTGGACCTCGGCAAGGTCCTGGACCTCACGACCGTGTCGATCCGCAACATCTTCGGCTACCAGGCCGCCAAGGGCTACACCGGCTGGGACGTGGACGGCCTGGGCGGTCTTATCCAGTCCTCCGTCTCCGTGCCGCAGGGCGCGGCCTACGCCTTCTCGGTGGCCGCGCAGCAGTCCGGCAACCGGGCGGTGCTCGGCGCGGGGCCCTACCAGAAGGTCTACAGCAACGAGACCCAGGTGCGCGGGGAGGTGGGCGACCAGCGGCTCGTCTGGAGCATCGGTGGCTATTACCAGGAGAACCCCAACCCGGTGAGCCTCGGCGGGATCCGCAACCTGAGCCGGGTCAACTCTGGGGTCACCCTGGTCACCCTTGGCTACAATCCCTCTTTCCCCTTCTCGGACGGCGGCAAGACCACCCAGAAGGCGGTCTACGGCCAGGCGACGGCGGACATCTCCTTCGTCGCCCCGTTCATCGAGGCGCTTCGCCTGACCTACGGCTACCGCAAGTCCTGGGACAAGTCGGAGCTGTTCACCCGCAACGTCGTGACCGAGCTGCCGTCCGGCCGCTATGTCCCGGGCCCCAACCGCAGCCGCAGCTTCACCAAGAGCGACGGGTCCAACACCACCTTGACGCTCGACGCCCAGGTGACGCGGGACCTGCTGGTCTACGGCGCCACCCGCAAGGGCTATCGGCCGGGCGGCCTGAACCTGGTGCTGAACTCGACCGGGCTGCCGAACTTCCGGCCGGAATACGACCCGGAGACCGTCCGCGACTACGAGTTGGGCGCAAAGTGGGAATTCGGCGTCGGGGAGGGCCGGGCGCGGCTGAACGGCGCGCTCTACCGCACCGAATATTCCGACATCCAGCGGACGTTCTCGGCCGCCGTTGCGGGCGTGACCACGACCTACATCGTCAACGCCTCGGCCGCGGTGATCGAGGGCGCCGAGCTGCAGGGCCAGCTGGCCCTGGGCCCGTGGGACTTCTCTGGCTCTTACGCCTACGCCAAGCCGCGGTTCACGGATTGGGTCGGGGCGGATCCCCTGGCCCTGATCACCCCCGGCAACGCCCGCTGCGTGGCGCCGTCCAGCGCCTCCCTCTGCCTGATCGACCTCACCTCCAACCCGTTCCCCAACATCTCCAAGCACCAAGGAAGCCTGACGGCCAAGTACACCCTGCCGATCGACCCGGACCTCGGCGAAGCGAGCCTGCAGGGCACGGTCTACAAGCAGTCGCGCCGGTACTTCTCTGACGCGGCCCAGCGCAACATCGAGGTCTACGGGCCCGGGGTGCTGGAGGCGGTGTCTCAGAAGGGGTTCGAGCGGATCAACGTCCGCGCGGACTGGAGCAACATCCGCGGGACCAGCTGGAGCGCAGCGGCCTTCGTCAACAACCTGACCGACGTGAACTACAAGCTGACCACCGTCACCCAGCTCCACTCCCTGGGCACCGGCACGGTCATCTACGCCGAGCCGCGGACGTACGGGGTCGAGGTCCGCTACACGTTCGGAGGCTCGTGAGCGCCATGAAGTACGCCTTCGCCAGCCCGGGATGGATGGCCTTCATGCATGGCCTGATCGTGGAGCGCGTAGCGAGCCTGCCCCGCGACGTCGCCTGGTCGCTCTGCGAGGTCTTCACCGACCCTCCGCCGGACCTGTCGCCGGACGGGCGGCCGATCGCCTGGCACGCGGTGGTGAGGGACGGCAGGGTCGAGTTCGGCGCCACCGAGCGCGACGACGTCGAGGTGAAGATCACCATCGACTACGCGGCCTGCGTGCCGCTCGGCCGCTTCGACACTCGGGGCGAACCGGAGCGGGCCGCGGAACTTGGCGCCATGGCCCAGGACCTACGCGAGCGAGGCCTCATGACGGTACGTGGGGATCGGGCCGGGCGGGATCCGCGCGCTGGCAACTTCCATGACGTGATCGCCCGCGTCACCGCTTGACAGGGGAGGCTCAGCCGCCGAGCAGGCCTTCGCGGACCATCCGCAGCACCTTCCGCTCGGTGGTCTCGAGGTCGGCGTAGGCGCCCTGGGCGAAAAGCATCTGGGCGACCGCATAGTTGCCGCCTACCAGGGCGGCTGCGGCCACCTTGGAGACGATCTGCGCGTCCGGCCGGTCCCGGAAGTCGGCCTCGAGCCCGGCGGCGATGAGGATCTGGTAGCTCTCCTGGATCGCCAGGTAGGCCGGTCCCACCGCGGGCTCGCTGCCGGCGATCTGCCGCATGTCGGCGTAGGCGCCGCGCTGCATCACCTGGCGGGCGTGGTGGATGACGTGGTCCTGCCACACATCCAGCGTCGGCTTGGCGCCGCGCGCCGCCATTAGGTCGCGGAATTCCTCGAGGGCCGCGTACTGCCGGTGGAGCACGAGGTGCGCCTTCGTCGGGAAGTAGCGGAGCAGGGTGCGCTTGTGGACATCCGCACGTTCGGCGACCTCCTCCAGCGTGGTGGCCTCGTAGCCCCGCTCGCTGAACAGCTTCAGCGCCGCGTCCGCGATCTGGTCGCGGGTCCGCGCCATCTTGCGCGCCCTGAGTCCCACGTCATTCATCGTTCGATCCTAGTCTAGACCAATGGGCTTGACACCCGCCGCCCAACCCCGCTTCGTGCCACCCGGTGGCGAAAGTCACCCGGGCGAGCGCAGCCGATAGAAGCTGTGGCCGAGTGAGTCCAGGGAGAGCCCATGACGACGGCCGACAACGCCGCTGGATCCGGCAATACGGGTCCGAGCGCAGCCGGGCGACTGCCCGTCCGCATCCGATTCCTGTACGGCCTCGGCGAAGCCGGCGAGGGGATCAAGACCGCGGCCCTGGAGACCTTCCTCTTCTTCTACTACGTCCAGGTGGTCGGCCTGTCGGGCACGCTCACCGGCCTGGCCCTGTTCGTCGCCCTGCTGTTCGACGGAATCTCCGACCCGATGGTCGGCGCCTGGTCCGACCGGACCCGCACCCGCCTGGGCCGCCGGCATCCGTTCCTCTACGCCGCGCCCATCCCGCTCGCCCTGGCGCTGCTCGGCCTGTTCCAGCCCCCGGCCCTGAGCGAGGCCGGCCTGTTCCTCTGGCTCACCGCCTTTGCCATCGCCGCGCGGTTCGCCATGACGCTCTACTTCGTGCCGCACATGGCGCTCGGGGCGGAACTCAGCCGCGACTTCCAGGAACGGGTGGCGGTCGGGGGCTGGCGGACGCTGTTCGCCTATGTGGGCCGCATCCTGGCGCTCTTCCTCGCCTTCTCGGTGTTCTTCGCCAAGCGCCCGGGCTTCGAGAACGGCCAGCTCGACCCCGCGGCCTATTCGGGTTTCGCCATCGCGCTGGGGGTCCTGGTGGTGCTGTTCGTGGTCGGTTCGGCCCTCGGGACCCAGAAGATCACCTTGGCCCGGATGCCGCCCGCCGGCCCGTCCCCGGCCCAGCCCGGCGTCTGGCGGACCCTGCGGCTTGCCTGGACCATCCCCTCCCTGCGGGCGCTGTGGGTCGCGCTCCTGATCATGTACGCCTACAACGGCGTCCAGTTCGCGCTCGCCCTGCACATGAACACCTACTTCTGGCGGCTTCCGCCCCAGCAGGTGCAGTTCATGTTCTATGCGACCACGCTCGGCTTCATCATCGGCATCCCGCTTGCGCGTCCGCTGGCGAACCGCTGGGACAAGAAGGCCGTCTACATGGCCGGCGTCGCCGGCTCTTGCATCGCAGGCTCCCTGCCCACGATCCTGCGGCTCGCCGGGGTCCTGCCGGCGAACGGGGACCCGGTTCTGCTGCCGATCCTCCTGAGTTCCTCCTTCGCAGTTGGGTTCATCGGCGCGCTGCCTGTCGTGTTGTCCGCGGCCATGCTGGCTGACGTGGCGGACGAGTACGACCACCGGCACGAGGGGCGGGCGGAGGGGCTCTTCTTCGGGGTGAACGCCTTCTGCCGCAAGGCGTCGCTCGGCCTCGGCGGCGCGGTCGCCGGGGTCATCGTCGACGTGATCCGGTTTCCCGCCAGGGCCGATCCTTCGGCCGTCCCGGCGGAAGCCCTGACGCGGCTCGGCTGCGCCTATGCTCCAGTGATGCTCGCCGTGCTGTTCGTCGGGCTCGCGTTCATGATCCCCTACGATCTGGACCGAAGGCGGCACGGGCAGATCGCCGCCGCGCTCGCGCGCCGCGACCAAGCGGAGTCGGGACTGGCCTGACCGACCGCAGTTGCGTTCGGCTGGTTCGTGTTCCTGAGAGATCCGCTCTCTACTCGCGCGCAGAGCGAAGCAGGCGGGGGCCTGCTAGTCAGCTGGCCCCAGCACGCGGCCTGGGTTGACCGACTAGGTCAGGCCGGTCCGTTAGGAAGGCAAAGGCGGACCGAGCAGCACGAAAAATGATTCATCCGTTCAGGTCTTTTCTCCCCCTCGTGGAGGCCCTCACTGACGAAGTCGAGCTCGCGCTCACCTATGTGGGGCAGCTTGAGCGAGGCCGCCGCAATCCGACGCTTGCGGTGGTGGAGCGCATCGCACGGATGTTCGTGTCGAGCTGATCGAACTTCTCGACCGGGCGGCTATCGCTCGCCGCGCGAGCATGCCGGCCGGCTCTGCGAGCGCGTCAAGGCCGGCTTCGCCGCCGCTGCGCGGTGCGGCCTGGCGGCCGCAGCCTTGACCCGCTCCCGCCGGCCGGCTCGGGCTCGGCGTGTCGCGAAAGCCTCTTCCCCTTCGTGAACGAAGCGGTGTGTCAGGGGATGGTCCCGCGATCGCCGTTGATGCGGCTGGTGTTTTCGTCCAGCGCGGGACCATGGGCGTCCCTCGGGTCCCGCAAATTCCTCAACACCCACAGGCGCTAAGGACCTCCAGGTCCCGCGCCCTTATATCTTGCAGTCATGGGCGGTGTGTCATGGCGTGCTTTCGGCCGGTGCTCAGAGCCTGCTCGAGAATCGGTCGTAGGCGTCGATCCGGCGGTGCGCGATCTCGACCTCCCGCCGATAAATCTCGGCCCGCAGCCAGGCGAGCTCCGCGGTGTGGTCGGCTTCGGCGACGTCGGTCCACCAGGCCTTCGGAGCCCCATCGTCGCCGCCGCTCCACCGGTAGCCGCGCGCCTTGAGCAGGTCCTTCAGATCGAAGGGGGAGTTCTCGGCCCAGATGCGGATGGTGGGATTGCGGGCGGCGTCGAGCAACTGGGCAAGCCCGGTGCGGCCGGTCTTCGGGAGCGGGCGGGCGAGCAGTTCGATGGCGGCGTGGCAGTCGTGGGTGGCGCGGTGACGTTCGTAGAAGAAGCCCGCGGCGGCGGCGAGATAGCCCAGCTTGGTCCCCTCGTAGCCTTCCGCCGCCCAGTCCACTTGGCTCATGGAGCAGGCCCAGGCCTTGGTGGTGAAGACCTCGCAGAAGCGCTCGAGAAATTTCCGATCGAAGCCGGCATTGTGCGCCACCACGAGGTGGGCGGGCGCTGCGAAGGCGTGAACGGCTTCTGGTGCGATGGCGTGGCCGGCCACGGCGGCGGCGTCGAGGCCGGTGATGGCGGTGATCTCGGGCGGGATCGGATGCGAGGGTTCGCGAAGGCTGTGGAAGGGCTCTTCGACGCCCAGCAGTTCGCCCCCCAGCGTGTAGGTGAAGGGGACCATGGCGAGCTCGATAATCTCGTGGCGGCCGGGATCGAGCCCCGTGGTCTCCACGTCAACGAAGAGACCTCTGCGCACGGCGCTCGGCGATCCGACCACGGGCGCGCGCGTTTGCAGCTTGCGCAGCACGCGATAACGGCCGCTCGCCTCGAGCAGCCCCGCCATCCTCTCCAGCTCGGCCTCGTCCGGCTGCAATGCCCCTTCGCGCCAGCGGCGCGTCCCTGTCCGCTACGCTCTAGCGCTCATCGCGTGCGGGTTTCTGCTGGCCACCAGCGCGTGCAGCGACTCTGGCCGTAGATGAGTGTAGCGCTGCAGCATCTTCCAGTCCTTGTGACCGGTGACGAGCGCCACATGTTCGATGCGGAAGCCGGCCTCGAACAATCGGCTCGCGCCTTCGTGCCGCAGGTCGTGGAAGTGCAGGTCCTCGATGCCCAGGCACGCGCAAGCCCTCGTGAAGGCGGTCCCTGCCGAGCGATGGTTGTAAGGGAAGATCCGCGGATCGGCGTTGGAGCGGGCCGTCCGCTGCTCACCGATCAGCGCCATGGCGTCATAGCCTGACACGTCCAACAGCGGGATACGCTGGTCATTGCCCTTCTTCTGGCGGGGGTCCTTCCGGTCACGGATCAGCAACATCCGCGTCCGGGTGTCTAGATCAGGCCAGCTCACCCGGAAGATCTCCTCCTGGCGCATGGCCGTGGCGATCGCGAACCGGATGACACGGCTCATCGGGATGAGCTGCCGATCGTTGCGGTCGAAGAATTCGAACAGCCGCTCCAGCTCATCCTCGGTCGGGCGCCGGTCCCGGGCGTTGCTGCGGCCAACCAGACCCAGCCGCTTCAGGCCCGCGCGCGCCAGGTCCACGGCCGCGGGCATCGTCTCCAGCCCGTGTACGGCCGCAGCGTGCGTCAGCACGGTCTTGATGAAGCTGAGGTCCATAGCGACGGTCACCGGGCCGGCGCCTTCGGCCCCGCGTTCGCGGGCGAAGGCGATGAGCCGGTCCCGCGTCACGTGCTCGATCCGCACGTCGCCTAACCGCCGTTGCAGCATGAGCAGGGTCGCGTGCTTCGAGCGACCAGGAGCGCGACCTACCGCGGCCATGTCGTCGACGTGCAGGTCGATCAGGTCGCCGAACGTCTTCAGGCGAGTCGCGCGCGAGGGACGTGGCGCTTCGCCCCGCTCCAGTTGCCGTTCGGCTTCGAGGGCCCATCTCCTTGCGTCTTCCCGGCGCTGGAAGGTTTCGCTGAGGGAGTGTCCCTTCCGGCGGAGCTGGACACGCCAGCGACCGGACTTTTGCTTTATGATCGTGGCCATGGTTCTAGGGTGCAAATCCCGTGCAGCGCGGCGGAAAATCGTGGCGAATTCCGTCGCATTCCGTGCCGTAATTTCGAAAACCGCAATCAGCATAACATGCTGAAAGATAGACGAAAATCCGTGATTTTTCAGCCTTACAGATTTTCTATTGCACCTATGATGGACTGGACGGACCGGCACTGCCGGGTCCTGCACCGGACGCTGACGTCGCGGGCGCTGCTCTATACCGAGATGCTGACCACCGGGGCGGTGCTCCACGGGGACCGCGAGCGGCTCCTGGCCTACGATCCCGTGGAGCACCCGGTGGCCCTGCAGCTCGGCGGGTCGGAGCCGGCCGACCTCGCCGAGGCCGCCCGCATCGGCGAGGCGGAGGGCTACGACGAGATCAACCTCAACGTCGGCTGCCCCTCGGACCGCGTGCAGTCGGGCCGCTTCGGCGCCTGCCTGATGCGCGAGCCGGAGCTGGTCGCCGAGTGCATGGCGGCGATCGGCGCGGCGGTGAAGGTCCCGGCCACCGTCAAGTGCCGGATCGGCGTCGACGAGCAGGATCCGGAGGAGAGCCTGTTCCGGCTCGTGGACCTCTGCGCCGCCGCCGGCGTCCGCCGCTTCGTGGTCCACGCCCGCAAGGCCTGGCTGAAGGGCCTATCGCCGAAGGAGAACCGCGACGTCCCGCCGCTCGATTATCCGCTGGTCTGGCGGCTGAAGGCCGAGCGGCCGGCGCTGACCATCGTCATCAACGGCGGGATCGGCTCGCTCGACGAGGCGGAGCGGCACCTGCCGCACGTCGACGGCGTCATGCTGGGCCGCGCCGCCTACCATACGCCCGACCTGCTGGGCCAGGCCGACGCCCGCATCTTCGGCGAGGCCGGGACCGTCACCCCGTTCGAGGCGGTGGAGCGCTACCGGCCCTATGTCGCGCGCGAGCTTGCCAAGGGGACCCACCTGGCGGCCATGACCCGCCACATGCTGGGCCTGTTCCACGGCGTGCCCGGCGCGCGCGCCTGGCGGCGGATCCTCACGGTGGAGGGCGTGAAGGCGGGGGCGGGCCTCGAGGTCATCGACCGGGCGCTCGCCGAGGTCTCAGGGCTGCAGGAACAGGGCCTGGCGCGTGGCCTGGAAGCTGGAGAGGCGGCCTAGGTAGGTCATCCCCAGCAGGGAGGCGTCGAGCCCCTTCTCGATGACCAGGGCGTCGACGTTGTCGATCCGCGCGCCGTCCACCGAGACCGAGGCGAGCTTGACGGAGGCCGCGCGGGTCTGACCGGCGGCCGTGCCCACGGTGTAGTCGTACTTCAGCTGGTCCAGCCGGATGCCCAGGCGCTGGGCGTCGGCCGGCGTCAGCGCCACGGCGGTCGCCCCGGTGTCCACCAGGAAGCGCACCGGCTCGCCGTTCACCTCCGCGTCGGCCCAGTAGTGCCCGTCGGGCGCCTTGGCGATCTCGGCCCGCTCGCCGGCGGCGGCCTCGGGGGCGATGGCGATGGCGATGGGGGCCTCGGCGCGGGCGGCGCGCAGCTCCGGCGGCTTGGGCGCGAGCGCCACGACCATGCCGGCCGCGCCGAACGCCGAGACGGAGGCGACCAGCGCCACCAACGCGTACCTGACGAGGCTGGACACCCGTTCGCTCACCCGTTCCGCGGCCGCGCTCGGCCGGTCTTGCGCGGCGAAGGTTAGGGGACAGCGGTTTGCAAGGAATGAACGGCCGCGGTCAGCGGAACATGGCCAGCTTCTCGGGCCTGATGCGGCTGCGGCGGGACGGCAGCTCGGCCATGATCCGCTCGCGCTCCGCCTCCGTGAGCTTCGCCCAGCCGGCCACCTCGCTGAGCTGGCGGTAGCAGCCCATGCACAGCCCGCTCTCGCCGTCGACGACGCAGACCTTGATGCAGGGGGTCTTGATGGCCTTCGGCGGGCCCGAGGGGAGGCTCATGACGATGGAAGGCTCATGACAGGGGCAGGGCGTAGGTGACGCCGGCCTGGGCGGCAAGCCTGTCCGGCGCCTCCGTCCACAGGCGCACGTCGCAGACCGCGCTGCGGCGGCCCAGGTGCAGCAGCTCGGCCTCGGCGGTGATGTCCCCCGCCTTGGCGCCCCGCAGGAAGTTCATCGTCAGCTGCGAGGTCACCGCCATCAGCTGCTCGCCGATGTGGGCGAGGATCAGGGCGTAGGCGGCGCTGTCGGCCATCGACATCAGGGTGGGGCCCGAGACCAGCCGGCCCGGCCGCAGCATGTGCGTCGCGAACGGCCTGACCAGGGTGGCCCGGCCGGGGGAGAGCGCCGTCACCGCGCCCAGCGCGGCGGCGTCGGCCTCCGGAAAGGCCTTGGCCATCAGGGCGTTGACGGCGTCGGCGTCCAGCCGGAGTTCAAATCGCGCCATGGGCGTTTCATGCCCGGTGACGTCGAACATTACAATCTGTTTATAGTGGGAAGTAACAACGATGTATCATTGCAGAATATTAATCTGCGACTACTGAACATTGCGGCTAATTCATTTGAAGTAAAGCGGCCTCGCGAGCAGTTTCGCCTCAGCAGATTTCTTGAGGGAGACACACGAAATGAAAGTCGCCGCCATCGCTCTCGTCGCCCTGGGTCTCACCGCCGGCGCCGCCACCGCCGCCGAGCGCGTGACCGACCTGGACTACATGAAGGCCAGCCGCTGCAAGGGCATCGCCGAGGGCGTCGGCCACGCCGACACCGCCGGCCTCGACGCCTTCCTCAAGGACCAGAAGAAGGGCCGCCACGGCCTGGTGCTCGAGCGCGCCGGCAGCGAGCACGACCGCGCCAAGCGCGAGGCCCGCAGCGAAGACCGCCGCGAGCGCCTGACCGCCGAACTGGCCGGCGCCTGCATGGCCTACATGGGTCCGGCCAAGGACATGGCCGCCCGCTGACCGCCTGATCTCGGAGCCCTCGGCCGCAAGGCCAGCGCGCCGCTTCCCCCGGGGCGGCGCGCTTTTTCTTGCGCGCGGCGGAGCCGGAACCCACCTTGGCCACAAGGCTTTGTTGAAGCCTCAAGTCCGCCACGGGGCGGTGCGGCGCAAGGAGTACGATGACGGTCCTTCGACCCGGCGAGACCTGCTGGCGGACCGCGCGGGCCGACCGCGCCGCCTTCCTGATCGACACCGAGGCCTATTTCACGGCCGTGTTCGACGCCCTGCAGAAGGCGCGCCGCTCGATCCTGCTGCTCGGCTGGGGGTTCGATCCCCGCACGCGGCTGTTCCCCGACGGCTACGACGGTCCGGACGATCCCGACGAGGTCGGCCGGATCCTCGTGGAGCTGGCGCGCGCCCGGCCCGAGCTCGACGTCCGCCTGCTGATCTGGAAGTCGGCCCTGCCGATCAGCGCCAGCCAGGAGTTCTTTCCGCACAAGGCGCGCAAGTGGTTCGAGAAGACCCCGGTGAAGTTCCGCCTCGACGACCAGGTGCCGTTCGGCGCCTGCCATCACCAGAAGGTGCTGGTGATCGACGACCGGCTGGCCTTCTGCGGCGGGGGCGACATCGGCGTGGACCGCTGGGACACCGCCCACCACCACGACGACGAGCCCCGCCGGATCATGCCCAAGCAGGAGCACCACGCGCCGCGGCACGAGGTGATGATGATGGTCGACGGGGCGGCGGCGAAGGCGTTGGGCGACCTGTTCCGCGAGCGCTGGCGTCGCGCCGAGCACGGCGAGGAGGTGGCGCCGCCGCCCGACGCCGGGGGCGATCCCTGGCCCGACCACGTGCCGCCGGCCCTGAAGGACCTCGACGTCGCCATCGCCCGCACCGAGCCGGCGTGGAAGGGGCGGCCGCTGGTGGAGGAGATCCGCCGGCTGAACCTCGCCTGCATCGCCGAGGCCCGGGACGTCATCTACCTGGAGAACCAGTACTTCACCTCGCCCCTGATCTGCGAGGCCCTGGCCAAGCGGCTGGGCGAGCCGGACGGGCCGGAGGTGGTGCTGATCTCCACCGGCAAGGCGCCCAGCTGGTTCGACCAGATGACCATGGACCGGGCGCGCGGGACGATGATCTGGCGGCTGCGCGCGGCCGACGTCTTCGGCCGCTTCCGCGCCTTCTATCCGACGACGCCGGCCGGCGAGGTGATCATCGTCCACTCCAAGGTCAGCGTGTTCGACGACCGCATCGCCCGCGTCGGCTCGGCCAATCTCAACAACCGCTCCGGCGGCTTCGACACCGAGTGCGAGCTGGCGGTGCAGCAGGACGATCCGGAGGCGCGCCTCACCATCACCGCCTTCCGCGACCGGCTGGTGGGCCACTTCATGGGCATGACCGGGGACGCGGTCTCCAAGGCGCGGGCCGAGTTCGGCGGGCTGGGTCCGGCCATTGACGCCCTCAATCGGGAGGGCCGCCTGGCGCCCATCGAGCCGCCGATGATGACCGGGATCGGCGAGTTCATCGCCGCCTATCACATCGGCGACCCCTCCGACACGGCCGACTCCTGGCGCCTCGCCCGCCGGCGCGAGCGGCTGTTCCAGGAGGCGCGGCGGATCGCCGATGCGAGCAGCGCGGCCGAGGCCGACGAGGTCACGCGGGCGCTGCGGCGATCCTGAAGTCCATGACCAGCGGCAGGTGGTCCGAGGCCACCCGCCACGCCGGATCGAAGGGCACGAAGACGTCCTCCACCACCACCTCGGGGCTGACGAAGATGTGGTCGATCCTGAGCACGGGCAGGGGCGAGGGGAAGGTGGCCGTGGGCGTGCGCCTCGGCGCCAGCCGCCGCGCCGGCTCGAGCTTGGCGCTCAGCGTGCGGTAGACGATCGAGGTCGCCGTGGCGTTGAAGTCGCCCAAGAGAATCCTGGGGCCCGCGCAGCGCGGATGCTCCAGCCAGGACGGGCCGGCCAGGAAGGCCGCCTGCACCTGCTGTTCCTTGGGCACCAGGCCCAGGTGGGTGTTGATCACCTGCACCTTGCGGCCGTCGATCTCCACCTCGATCCACAGCGCGCCGCGTGGCTCCAGCTGCACGATCCGCGGGTGGCCGGGCAGCGGCCCGGTCTGGATCAGGGTCTCGGGATAGGCGGTGAGGATGGCGTCGCCGTAGAGTTCCTCCTCCACCCGCATCGCCGGGTGGAAGTGGCTGACCATGCGCAGGCGGTCGGCGATCTCGTGCGCCTGGTCGACGTGGTTGGTGCGCGCCCGGCCGACGTCCAGCTCCTGCAGGGCCACGATGTCAGGCTGCAGCGTGGCCAGAACGTCCGCGATCCGGGCCACGTCGAGCCGGCGGTCGTTCCCGACGCAGCGGTGCACATTGTACGTCACGATCCGGGGCATGGGGCGCGGAGGTGTCGCGCGCTTCCGTGGCGTTGGCAAGGCGAGGGGGGGCTTCCCGAACCCGGGCCGGCGCGGCAACGTGGGCGGGACGCCACCAAGGGTTGAACCATGCCGCTCGCCGCCGCCCTGTTCCTCCTCATGCAGTCTCCGGCCGCGCCCACAGCGTCCCTGGAGAACCCCCAGTGGGTGCGGCGGCCGAACATGGACGCCATGCGCAGGCACTATCCTCAGGCGGCCCTGGAGGAGGGGATCGAGGGGCGGGCCGTGATCGCCTGCGTCGTCGCCGCGGACGGCGCGCTCACCGGATGCACGGTCGCGGCGGAGGAACCGGCCGGCTACGGCCTCGGCGAGGCGGCCCTGAAGGTTGCGCCTGAGTTCCGGATGGAGGCCAGGACGAAGCAGGGCGCGCCGGTCGCCGGCGGCCGCGTGCGCATCCCGATCCGCTTCGGCATCAACCCCAAGGACGCCTTCATCTCGATCAAGGGCGAGGGGGGCTGGAAAATCCTGCAGCAGCCGTGGGAGTGGGAGCGGCTCTATCCGCTGAAGGCGCGCCAGCAGAAGGTGGCCGGCGAGGCGCGGGTGGAATGCAAGCCCAACGAGAAGCGCAAGATCATCTGCACCGTGCTCAGCGAGACGCCGGGCGGCCACGGCTTCGGCCAGGCGGCGCTCGACCTCCAGGGCAAGCTGATGATGGCCCCGCCCGTGGGCGTCAGCGAGAAGGTGCTCCGGATGACGGTGAAGTTCCGGCCGCCGCGCGACTGATAACGTTGACGTAAGCGTCATCTTTGCAAGCGCGGGGCGGGGGCGTATGGTCCGCGCCTTCTGCCGATACGCTGTAAAGCTTGCCAGGGAGTGGCCCCATGAACCTCGACTTCACGCCTGAAGAAAACGCCTTCCGCGAAGAGGTCCGGGCCTTCATCCGCGACAACTATCCGGCCGAGCTGCGCAAGGCGCAGGACGAGCACCGGCAGCTGACCAAGGAGGAGTACCTCCTGTGGCACAAGGTGCTGGCGAAGAAGGGCTGGGTGGCGCCGTCCTGGCCCGCCGAGCACGGCGGCACCAACTGGACGCCGACCCAGAAGTACATCTGGTCGGAGGAGCTGGCCAAGGCGGACGCCCTGCCGGTCCTGCCGTTCGGCGTCTCGATGCTGGCGCCGGTGATCTACACCTTCGGCACCGAGGAGCAGAAGAAGAAGTTCCTGCCGGGCATCTACAACGGCGACGTCTGGTGGTGCCAGGGCTACTCCGAGCCGGGCGCCGGCTCCGACCTCGCCAGCCTGAAGACCCGCGCCGAGCGGATCACCGCCGACGACGGCAAGGAGTACTACATCGTCAACGGCCAGAAGACGTGGACCACGCTCGGCCAGTTCGCCGACTGGGGCTTCTTCCTGGTCCGCACCGACGCGAACGCTAAGCCGCAGTCGGGCATCTCCTTCCTGCTGATCGACATGAAGAGCCCGGGCGTCACCGTGCGCCCGATCATCACCCTGGAGGGCGGCCACGAGGTCAACGACGTCTTCCTCGACAATGTGAAGGTGCCGGTCGAGAACCGCATCTTCCACGAGAACCAGGGCTGGACCTGCGCCAAGGCGCTGCTCGCCCATGAGCGCTCCGGCATCGCCGGCGTGGCGCGCTCCAAGCGCAACCTCGAGAAGCTCCGCAAGATCGCCGGCACCGAGCGGTCCGACGCGGGCGGCAGCCTGATCGGCGACGCCTTCTTCCGCCGGAAGGTGGCGGAGCTGGAGATCGACCTGACGGCCCTGGAGTTCACCGAACTCCGCACCCTGGCCGGCGAGTCCAGCGGCAAGGGCCCCGGCCCGGAGAGCTCGATCCTCAAGATCAAGGGCACCGAGATCCAGCAGCGCCTGCAGGAGCTGGCGCTCGAGGCGGTGGGCCACTACGGCGCGCCGTTCCTGCGCGACCTCGGCGACAACTTCCAGGCGGGTCCCGACTACGCCCGCGGCCTGGCCGGCGAGTACTTCAACGGCCGCAAGACCTCGATCTACGGCGGCTCCAACGAGATCCAGCGCAACATCATCGCCAAGATGGTGCTGGGGCTCTAGAGCTCAGCCATTCGACGCCATTCCTTTTTTGAGTTTCTGACGGAGCCGTTCGGGCGATGGATTTCAGCTTCACCGAAGAACAGTCGATGCTGCGCGACACGGTCGCGAGCTACCTGGCCGACAACTACACCTTCGAGCAGCGCCGGGCCGTGATCGGCAAGGAGCCGGGCTGGAGCCCGGCGGTGTGGAAGGCCTTCGCCGAGGAGCTGGGCATCCTGGGCGCGCCGTTCTCGGAGGAGCTGGGCGGCCTGGGCGGCGGCCCGATCGAGAACATGGTGGTCATGGAGGAACTGGGTAAGGCGCTGGTCGTCGAGCCCTACCTCGGCACGGTGGTGATCGGCGGCGGCTTCCTGAAGCACTCCGGCGCGGCGCAGGCCGCCGACCTGATCGGCGAGATCATCGCGGGCACGGCCACCTTCGCCTTCGCCTACGCCGAGCCGCAGGGCCGCTACAACATCGCCGACCTGACCACGACGGCGAAGAAGGACGGCGACGGCTGGGTCCTGAACGGCCACAAGGCCGTGGTGATCGGCGCGCCCTGGGCGAGCCATCTGATCGTCACCGCCCGCGTCAGCGGCGGCCAGCGCGACGCCCAGGGGATCAACGCCTTCATCGTGCCGAAGGACGCCGCCGGTGTCTCCACGCGCGACTATCCGACGGTGGACGGCGCCCGCGCCTCCGAGGTGACCCTGGAGAACGTTCGGGTCGGCGGCGAGGCCATCCTGGGCGCAGAGGGCAACGGCCTGCCGCTGATCGAGAAGGTGCTGGACGAGGCGATCGCCGCCACCTGCGCCGAGGCCTGCGGCGTGCTGCGCAAGCTGCACGAGGGCACGCTCGAGTACACCAAGCAGCGCAAGCAGTTCGGCCAGCCGATCTCGTCCTTCCAGGTGCTGCAGCACCGGATGGTCGACATGTTCATCCAGCTCGAGCAGTCGATCTCGATGACCTACATGGCCACCATCAAGCTCGCCGACGACGCCGAGCGCTCCAAGGCCGTCTCGGCGGCCAAGGTGCAGATCGGCAAGGCCTGCAAGTTCGTCGGCCAGAACGCCATCCAGCTGCACGGCGGCATGGGCATGACCGACGAGATGGCCATCGGCCACTACTTCAAGCGCGCCACCATGATCGAGAGCGCCTTCGGCAACACCGATCACCACCTGGCCCGCTACGAGTTCCTGAGCCTGGGCCAGGCGGCCTGAGCCATGGGCAAGGAGGCGCAGGTCAGCGTGACCTTCGCCGACGGGACGGATGAGGGGCGGCTCCAGCTGGAGCCGCCCCGTCTCGTTTTCAGGGGCGCCCGGCGCCGGGTCTGGGCGGGCGAGGCCCTGGCGGGCGTCCGCGCCGACGGACCCGACCTGGTCCTGGCCGACGGTGCGCGCTTCACCCTGGGCGAGAAGGCCGCCGCAGGGTGGGTCGAGGCGATCCTCAGACCCAAGGGGCGGATGGAGAAGATCGGCGTGAAGCCCGGCATGCGGGCCGCCGCCATTGGCGTCGCCGACACGACCCTGACGGGCGAACCGGCCGCCGCGGGCGCCGCGCCCGTGACCGAGCTCGCCGGCCTCGACCTGCTCTTCTACGCGGCCGACAGCGCCGAAGACCTGGCCCGCCTGGGCGACCTCGTCCCGGCGCTGGCGGCGCGCGGCGCGCTCTGGATCGTCTCGCGCAAGGGCAAGGCCGCCACGGTCCGCGACGTCGAGGTGATGGCCGCCGCCAAGGCCGCGGGGCTCGTCGACAACAAGGTGGTGTCGTTCTCCGACACTCACACCGCCCTGCGCTTTGTGCGCCGCCGAGCGGGTTGAGCGGCCTCTGCCTCAGGTCCAGATGTAGATGCCGCAAATAATTGTGGACCGTACAACATCCTCACTCGAGGATAACCAAGTTGAAAGGTGCGGCGTGGCAATAATGAGGAAATAAAAGTCGCACCTGAGAACATTATCTTGCTATCGATTGTCGCCGAGCGGGGATTTCATCCCTCCGACGCCGTGAAGGCGTTAGGCGCCGCCGTCGTCCTCACCACGGTGGTCGGCCTCGCCGCGCTGGCGCCCGGCGACTCCGCCGAGGCCGCGGCCGTCTTCCCGCCGTGGTGGCCACAGGGCGCGGCCGTCACCGCCGCCGCCTCGGCCGGCGACGTGGTCGCCGTCGGGGCGGGCCAGTCCATCGTGATCGTGCGCTCGTCCGGAGGCGGCCCCGTCGGGCGGCCCCTGCAGGACGCCGGCGCCCTCATCGTCTTCGCTCCCGGCCCGCTCGCGGGCTGCCTCGCACCAGGAGGACGTGTCCGTGCTCAAGACGCTCTCTGAACAGCGCCGCCAGGGCGGCCGCATCATGCTGGCGGCCGTCTGGCTGCTCGCGCCCCTCGTGCTCGCCGCCTCCCTGCTGATCGGCGGGCCGACGGCGCAGCTCGCCGGCGGCGCGGTCGTGGTGGCCGGCGGCTCGACGCTGATCGCCTGGCGTCACGGCGGGGCCCTGCTGGCGCGCCTGATCATGCCCATGGCCCTGATGAGTCAGGTCTCGCTGCTGGTCGCCGCCTTCGCGGGCCATCCGTGGCAGATCGACATGCACATGGCCTATTTCGCGGCGCTCGCCGTGATCATCGTCTACTGCGACTGGCGGGCCATCGCCTCCGGCGCGGCGCTGGTGGCCGTGCACCACCTGGCGCTGAACTTCCTCCTGCCGTCGCTGGTCTTCCCGGGCGGCGCGGACTTCGCCCGGGTGGTGATCCATGCCGTGATCCTGGTGGCCGAGGCCGTCGTGCTCATGTGGTCGTCCGCCAACCTCGCGAAGATGCTGGAGTCCTCGGTCGCCAGCCTTGGCGAAGCGTCGGAAGCCCGCTCCACCGCCGAAGCCGCCCAGCACGAGGCCGAGCAGGCCCGCCGGAACGAGGCCTCCGCCGCGCAGGAACGCGAGCGGCTGCACCGCGAGATCGAGGCCGAGCGCGCCGCCGTCGTGGGGGCCCTGGCCAGGGGTCTCGGCGCCCTGGCCGCCGGCGACCTGCGCTGCGAGCTCACCGAGCGCTTCCCCACCGAGTACGAGCAGCTCCGCTCCGACTTCAACCAGGCGGTCGCCAGCCTGCAGGACGCCGTCCAGGAGATCGCCTCGGCGGCCGGGGCGGTGCGCCACGGGGCGGGGGAGGTGTCGAACGCCGCCGTCCAGCTCTCCGACCGGGCCGAGCAGCAAGCCGCCACCCTGGAGGAGACCGCCGCTGCGCTGGAGGAGCTCTCCGGCGCCGTGCAGGGCACCGCCGCGGGCGCGGAGGACACCAATGCGCTCACCGCCGCCGCGCGCAGCTCGGCCGAACAGTCCGGCGTCGTGGTCCGCGAGGCCGTGGCCGCCATGGCTGAGATCGAGCGGTCCTCGCAGCAGATCGGCACCATCATCGGGGTGATCGACGAGATCGCCTTCCAGACCAACCTCCTGGCCCTGAACGCGGGCGTCGAGGCGGCTCGCGCCGGCGACGCCGGCAAGGGCTTCGCCGTCGTGGCTTCGGAAGTCCGCGCGCTCGCCCAGCGCTCGGCCGACGCGGCGCGCGAGATCAAGGCGCTGATCTCCGACTCCACCGGCCACGTGGCCACGGGCTCGGAGCTGGTCGGCCGCACCGGCGAGGCGCTGGAAGGCATCGCCGGCCAGGTCGCCGACATCGCCGAGCGGATCGCCACCATCGCCACCGCCGCCCGCGAACAGTCCGTCTCGCTCGGCGGCCTGAACAGCGCGCTCGCCCAGATGGACCAGTTCACCCAGCAGAACGCCGCCATGGCCCAGCGCTCCACCGCCGACAGCGAGAAGCTGGCCGCCGAGGCCCAGGCCCTCTCCCAGGCCGTGGCGCGGTTCACCGTCGAGGACGGCGAGCCGGAGCGGGTCCGCGCCGCGGCGTGACGATGACGTCACGTCCTTCCGTCGCGGCCGAGGTTGCCCGGCCGGGCGGCGCGCCCTAACCGGAAGCGATGGCCCTCCGCGACTTCGGCGTCCTCGTGCTCGTCTGCCTGCTCTGGGCGTCGAACAACATCGTCTCGAAGTATGCGGTGAGCCACCTGGGCGCGCCGCCGCTGTTCTATGCCGCCCTGCGGTTCGGCGTGGTGGCGCTGGCGGTCTTCCCCTGGCTCTTTCCGATGCCGAGGCCCCGGTGGCGGCTGATCGTCGTGGCGCTGCTGATGGGCGGCGGCAACTTCGCCCTGCTGTTCCTCGGCCTGAAGACCGCCACGCCGTCGGCCGCCGCCGTGGTCAGCCAGCTCGGCGTGCCGATCACCACGCTCTTGTCGGTGATGATGCTCGGCGAGCGGATCCGCTGGCGCCGCGCCCTCGGCATCGCGCTGACCATGGCCGGCGCCCTGGCGGTGATGTGGGACCCGCACGGCTTCGCGCTTTCCACCGGCCTGATGTTCGTCGTCGGTTCGGCCGCCACGGGCTCGCTGGGCGCGGTGATGATGAAGCAGATGGACGGCGTGAAGCCCCTGCAGTTCCAGGCCTGGGTGGGGCTCGCCTCCTTCGTGCCGCTGCTGGGCCTGTCGGCCCTCTTCGAGTCCGGGCAGGTGAGGGCGGGCCTCGACGCCGGCTGGCCGTTCCTGGCGGCGGTGGTCTACTCCGGCCTCGTCGTCTCGGTGGGCGCCCACACCCTCTACTACGCCCTCGTCCAGCGCTACGAGGCGAACCTGATCTCGCCGCTGACCCTGATGACGCCGCTGGCGACCATCGCGCTCGGCGTGGCCCTGCTGGGCGACCCGTTCGGGCCGCGCATGGCGATCGGCACGGCGGTGGCGCTGGCCGGGGTGCTGATCATCGCGCTGCGCCCCAACCAGGTGGCTCCCCTGCTGCTCGCCATCCGCAACCGCGCGCAGTAAGGCTGGGCCATGGAGTTCATCGAAGCCCCGTCGCCCAACTTCGACGCCCGGACCGCCCCGCCGGACCTCCTGGTGCTGCACTACACCGGCATGCCCACCGGCCCCGAGGCGCTCGACCGGCTGCGCGATCCGGAGGCCAAGGTGTCCTCGCACTACCTGGTGGAGGAGGACGGCCGGATCTTCCGCCTGGTGCCGGAGGAGCGGCGCGCCTGGCACGCGGGCGTCTCGTTCTGGAAGGGCCAGAGCGGCCTCAACGCCACCTCCATCGGCGTCGAGATCGTCAACCCGGGCCACGAGTTCGGCTACCGCCCGTTCCCCGAGGCCCAGATCGCCGCCGTCATCGCGCTGGTGGCCGACATCCGCACCCGCTGGATGATCGACGACGGCCGCATCGTCGGCCATTCCGACATCGCCCCCGACCGCAAGATCGATCCCGGCGAGCTGTTCCCCTGGAAGCGCCTGGCGGAGGCTGGCCACGGCCTCTGGGCCGAGGCGCCGGCCGCGCCCGGCGCGCCGCTGGCGGAGGGGGAGAAGGGCGCCGGCGTCTTCGCCCTGCAGGCGGGGCTCACCCGGCTGGGCTACGATTGCGCGCCCTCCGGCGAGTACGACGCCCACACCGCCACCGTGGTCGGCGCCTTCCAGCGCCACTGGCGGCCCGAGCGGGTGGACGGCATCGCCGACGGCGAGACCCGCGCGCGGCTGATCGCGCTCCTCAGGCTCGGCGCCTGATGCATCCGGCCAGGCTGTTCCACGTCGCCGACGAGGGCCGGCTGCTGGCCCAGCTCGCCGAGCGGCCGTTCGTGACCATCGCCGCGGCGCCAGACGGCCGGCCGCGGGTCGCCCACGCGCCCGTGGTGGTGCGGCGGCTGACGGACGGCCTGGCCATCGACTTCCACCTGTCGCGCAACAACGCGCTGGCGCCGTTCCTGGCCGACGGGTTCCGGGCGGTGATCGTCAGCCTCGGCCCCGACGCCTACGTCAGCCCCGACTGGTACGAGAGCGCCGACCAGGTGCCGACCTGGAACTACGTCACCGTCGAGGCCGAGGGGCCGGTGACGATCCTCGACGAGGCCGGCCTGGTCGCCCAGGTCGACGCGCTGTCGGCCCAGGAGGAGGCGCGCCTTCTGCCCAAGGGCCCCTGGACCCGGGCCAAGATGAGCCCCGGCGTGTTCGAGAAGATGGCCCGCGGCATCGTCGGCGCGCGCCTCGCCGTCGAGCGGCTGGAGGGGATCTCCAAGCTCGGCCAGAACAAGAACGCCGCCGACCGGGCGGGCGCCATCGCGGGCCTCGGCGACCATCCCGTCGCCCGGCTGATGGAAAATGGGCCGGAATGACACCAGCTTGACCCGGACGTCCGCTCCCACCATGTTCCGCCCGGACCAGACGGCCGGGCGGTCGCGGGCGCAAGCTCGAGGAAAGTCCGGGCTCCACGACGACATGGCGGCGGGTAACGCCCGCCGGGGGCGACCCCAGGGATAGCGCCACAGAAAGCAAACCGCCGCTCCTCGTGAGCGGTAAGGGTGAAAGGGTGGGGTAAGAGCCCACCGCGTCCTTGGTAACAAGGGCGGCACGGCAAGCCCCGCCAGGAGCAAGACCGAATAGGGACCGCGCGTTCCCAGCAATGGGAACAGGGCCGTCGTTGGCCCGAGCAGGTCCGGGTAGGTCGCGAGAACCGGCCCGCGAGGGTCGGTCCAGAGGAATGGCCGCCGCGTCCCTTCGGGGGCGGCACAGAACCCGGCTTACAGGCCGTCTGGTCCCTCACATCTCCTCGGAACGTCCGCAAAGCATCCCCAGCAGCTTAACGGGTTCTCTGTACGTTCTGTGGATAAGTAGAAGCCGTTAACCATGAGACTCTGCGACATCTTTGATTTGGCGCTGCATGGGCAACCAGAGTCATTGTATCCCATTCGCTCCCATGTTAACCCAATAGTCATTCGCTGACTGCGTCGCGGGTCCCCGTTGGGGGCGGACCCGCCGGCATCGGGGAAGCGGATAGCGGGGCGGCCGAGGGTGCGGTCGCAGGGCAGGGGTTCTCAGGCGGTGTTTCTCTCGACCTTCGAGAAACAGCTGGACGCCAAGCGGCGCATCGTCGTGCCGCAGGAATTCCGCGCGCTCGCCGCCGGCCCCTTCGACGGGGTGTTCTGCTTCCCCTCCATCGAGGCCGACTGCATCGAGGGCGGCGGCAAGGCGCTGTTCGACCGCTACAACGGCCTCATCGAGGAGCTGGACTTCGGCGATCCGCTGCGCAGCGCGCTGGAGACTTCGGTGCTGGGCGGCATGGCCCGGCTCTCCTTCGACACCGCCGGCCGCATCACCCTTCCGGAAACCCTCTGCGACATGTTCGGCCTCACCGACTGGGTCGTGGTCGTGGGCCTGGGCGATCGGTTCCAGATCTGGCAGCGCGAGGCGTTCCAGGCCCACCGCGCCGCCCAGCGCGAGCTGGCCCGCGAGGGCCTGGCCCAGATGCGCGCCCAGCAGCGCGCCGCCCGCCTGGGAGGCGGCCAGTGAGCGGCGCGCCCCACGTGTCCGTCCTGCGCGACGAGGTGGTGGACGCCCTCGCGCCCAAGCCCGGCGAGACCCACGTCGACGGCACCTTCGGGGCCGGCGGCTACGCGCGCGCCATCCTGGCGACCGGCGCCAGCGTCATCGCCTTCGACCGCGACCCCTCCGCCCGCCGCTTCGCCGAGGGCCTGCCCGCCGACCGCTTCCGGCTGGTGGAGGCGCGGTTCTCCGACATGGCCGAGGTGGTGGGCGAGGGCGTCGCCGACGGCGTGGCCATGGACCTCGGCGTCTCCTCCATGCAGCTCGACGAGGCCGAGCGCGGCTTCTCCTTCATGCGCGACGGTCCGCTGGACATGCGCATGGGCGACGCCGGCCTCACCGCCGCCGACCTGGTCAACACCGCCGAGCCGGTCGAGCTCGCGCGCATCCTCTACGTCTATGGCGAGGAGCGGCAGAGCCGCCGGATCGCTGGCGCCATCGCGCGCCGCCGCGCCGAGCAGCCGTTCACCCGCACCCTGGAGCTGGCGGAGTTCATCGAGAAGGCGCTCGGCGGCCGCCGCGGCGCCAAGGTCCATCCGGCGACGCGGTCCTTCCAGGCCATCCGCATCGCCGTGAACGAGGAGCTGTCCGAGCTGGAGGCCGGCCTCGTCGCGGCCGAACGGACGCTCAAAACCGGCGGCCGCCTCTGCGTCGTCACGTTCCATTCTTTGGAAGACAGAATCGTCAAAAGCTTCCTGACGGTGCGAGCGGGTAGAACGCCCTCGGGATCGCGCCACGCGCCGCCGGTGCAAGCCGGCGCTGCGCCCAGCTTCCAGCTCCTGTTCAACGGCGCGAAGTCGCCGTCGGACGCGGAGGTGGCGGCCAATCCCCGGGCCCGTTCGGCGAAGTTGAGAGCGGCCGTGCGCACCGATGCGCCGGTCTGGAGAGACGCGGCATGAGCCTGCTCGATCGGAGGGTGCGCGGTTTCCGCCTGGTCGACCTGGTGGCCCTGGGGCTGCTGGTGATGCTGATCCTGGGCGTCTACCTGGCCAAGACCGTCGCCGGACGCGAGCGGGCCGAGATCGCCCGCATCGAGCGCCAGATCGCGGCCGAGAAGGCGCGCATCCGCCTGCTGCAGGCCGAGGTGAGCCACCTGGAGCAGCCGTCCCGCATCGAGCGCCTGTCCACCGCCTACCTGGGCCTCGCCCCGGTCTCGGTGAAGCGCGAGACCACCACCGACGCCCTGCTGGACGTCGCCCGCAATCCGGCCCCGCCCGTGGTGCTCGCCCCGCCGGCGCCGGCCGCCGCGCCGGTCGCCACCGAGGAAGAGGCCGAGCCCCCCGAGGACGCCCAATGAGCCTCGGTCAGCACAGCTTCGGCGGCCTGCCGTTCTCCCGCTGGCTGTGGGGCCTGGAGCACGCCTTCGAGCGCGCGCGCGCCTCGGGCAAGGCGGAGGACGACACCCGCCTGCGGATCTTCTTCGTGCTGGCGATCTTCAGCGCCGCCTTCCTGGCCCTGGCCGTCGGCGCCACCCGCGCGGCCATGTTCTCGGGCCTGCGCGGTCACGACGGCCTGGCGCCGATCGCCGGCGCCTCGCGCGCCGACCTCGTGGACCGCAACGGCCAGATGCTGGCCGCCGACCTGCTGCACTACGGCCTCTACATCGACCCGCGCGAGATCTGGGACACCGCCGAGACCCGCGCGGCGCTCACCCGCATCCTGCCGGAGGTCGAGCCGCACCGCCTGGAGCGCGCCCTGCGCGGCGAGCGCCGCACCTTCCTGATGGGGGGACTGACGCCCGAGCAGCGCGCCCGCGTGCACAGCCTGGGCCTGCCCGGCGTCAGCTTCGAGCCCGAGGAGCGGCGGGTCTATCCGCTGGGCTCCACGGCGGCCCACCTGATCGGCTTCGCCGACACGGGCGGGGAGGGCCTGACCGGCGCGGAGGCCGCGCTCAACGAGGACATCCGCAAGGCGGCCGCCAACAAGGCGGCGATCCCGCTGTCCATCGACCTGCGCGTCCAGGCCGCGCTGGAGGACGAGCTCTACAAGGCCGCCGCCGAGTTCCGGCCGCGCGGCGCGGTGGGTATCGTCACCAACGTCCACACGGGCGAGATCCTGGGCATGGCGAGCTATCCCACCTTCGACCCCAACAAGCCGGGCCAGGCCACCGACGACGCCAAGCTGAACCGCGCGGCGGCCGCGGTCTTCGAGATGGGCTCGACCTTCAAGGCCTTCACCGTCGCCGTCGGCCTGGACGCCGGGGTGGCGACGCCTTCGTCGACTTTCGACGCCCGCTTCCCGTACCAACTGGGCTATCGGACCATCAACGACTACCACGCCGCGCGTAAGGTGCTGACGCTGGTCGAGGTGTTCCAGCACTCCTCCAACATCGGCACCGCCAAGCTGGCGGTCAGCGTCGGGCCGCAGCGGCTCAGCCAGTACTTCAATAAGCTCGGCCTCACCCGCACCGCCCCCGTCGAGCTGATCGAGAGCGCGCGGCCGCTGACGCCGAAGAAGTGGGACGAGGACACCGTCGCCTCCACCTCCTTCGGCCACGGGATGAACGTCTCGCCGCTGACCCTGGTGATCGCCTACAACACGCTGATGAACGGCGGCGTCCGCCGGCCGCTCACGATCCGCAAGGTCGAGGACGGCAAGACGATCCCCGGCGAGCGGGTGATGTCCGAGCGCACCTCCGCCCAGATGCTGCAGATCATGCGCGCCAACGTGACCGGCGGCTCCGGCAAGTCGGCCAACGTCCCCGGCCTGTCGGTGGGCGGCAAGACCGGCACGGGCGAGAAGTACGATCCGGCGATCCGGGGTTATAGTCGCCAGAAGCAGGTCTCTTCGTTCGCCGCCGCCTTCCCCACTGACGGGGCGGTGGAGGACGACCGCTATTTCGTGCTGATCCTCATGGACGAGCCGCACCCCAGCGCCCGGACCTACGGCTACTCCACCGGCGGGTGGGTGGCGGCGCCGGCGGCCGGCCGCGTCATCGACCGCATCGCCCCGTTCCTCGGCGTCCGCCGCAAGAACGACATCCTGACCATCGCAGAGGGCGCGGCCGCACCGCCGCCGGGCGTGCAATGAGCCGCCGCCTCTCCGAGCTGGTGAAGCGCGAGCTCTCCGCCGATCCCGAGATCACCGGCGTGACCGCCGACAGCCGCAAGGTGCAGCCGGGCTTCCTGTTCGCCGCCCTGCCGGGCAGCCAGGTGGACGGCGCGGCGTTCGCGGCCAAGGCCGTGGCGGCGGGCGCCGCCGCGGTCATCGCCGACCGGGACCTGGGCCTCTCCGTCCCGACCGTGGCCACTCCCGATCCCCGCCGCGCCTATGCGCTCGCGGCCGCCAACTTCTGGGGCCGGCAGCCCCAGACCTGCGTCGCGGTGACCGGCACCAACGGCAAGACCTCGGTCGCCAACTTCTGCCGCCAGATCTTCGCCCGCGCCGGCCGCACGTCGGCCAGCATGGGCACGCTCGGCGTGACGGTGAGCTATCCGGACGGCCGCGACGAGCAGGTCACGCCGCCCGGCCTGACCACGCCCGACGCCGCCGACGTGGCCGAACTGCTGGCCAGGATCACCGACATGGGCGTCACCCACTTCGCCATGGAGGCCTCCTCGCACGGGGTGGACCAGCGGCGGCTGGACGCGGTGAAGCTCACCGCGGCGGGCTACCTCAACCTGACCCAGGACCACCTCGACTACCACGGGACCATGGAGGCCTACCGGGCCGCCAAGCTGCGGCTGTTCGAGACCCTGCTGCCGCGTGGCGGGACCGCCGTGCTGAACGCCGACTCGGACGACTTCCCGGCCTTCGCCGCGGCCGCCGTCTGCGCCGGCCAGACCATCCTGTCGGTGGGCGAGGCGGGGCAGGGGCTGAAGCTCGTCTCCCGCAGCCTGCTGCCGGAGGGCCAGCGGCTGGAGATCCTCGCCCAGGGCCGCACCTTCGACGTCCGCCTGCCGCTGGCCGGCGGCTTCCAGGCGTCCAACGCGCTGGTCGCGGCGGGCCTCTGCCTGGCCGCCGGGCTGACCCTGGACGAGGCTTTCGCGGGCCTGGAGGCGCTGCAGGGCGCGCCGGGCCGGCTGCAGCGCGTGGGCGCGGGCCCGCGCGGCGGCGAAGCCTATGTGGACTACGCCCACACGCCCGACGGGCTGGAGACGGTGCTGAAGGCGCTGCGCCCGCACGTCACCGGCAAGCTGATCGTGGTGTTCGGGGCCGGCGGCGACCGCGACCGCGGCAAGCGCCCGATCATGGGCCGCATCGCCGCCGAGCTGGCGGACGTCGCCATCGTCACCGACGACAACCCGCGCTCCGAGGATCCGGCCGCGATCCGCGCCGAGGTGCTGGAAGGCGCGAAGGGCGCGCAGGACATCGGCGACCGCCGCGAGGCGATCCGCGCGGGCGCGGCCCTGCTGGGCGAGGGCGACATCCTGGTGGTGGCCGGCAAGGGCCACGAGCAGGGCCAGACCGTGGCCGGCGTGGTCCATCCCTTCGACGACGTCACCGAGACAATCCAGGCGCTGGAGCTGGTCCATGGCTGAGCCCCTCTGGACCGCGGAGGAGATCGCCGCCGCCGTGGGCGGCCAGGTGGCCGGCGGCTTCGCCGCGACCGGCGTCTCCATCGACACCCGCTCGATCGCCCCGGGCGACCTCTTCGTGGCCCTGGCGGGAGTCCGCGACGGTCATGAGTTCGTGGACCAGGCGCTCGCCAAGGGGGCCGCCGGCGTGCTGGCCTCGCAGGCCGTCTCCGGCCCGGCGGTGATGGTCCAGGACACCTTCAAGGCCCTGGAGCAGCTGGGCGTCGCCGCCCGCGAGCGCGCGCCGCAGGTCCGCCGCGGCGCGGTGACCGGCTCGGTCGGCAAGACCAGCGTCACCCAGGCGATCATGGCCGGGCTCCGCCTGGCCGGCCGGGCGCACTCGTCGGTGAAATCCTACAACAACCACATCGGCGTGCCGCTGACGCTCGCCCGCATGCCCCGCGACACCGAGCGCGCGGTCTTCGAGATCGGCATGAACCACGCGGACGAGATCACCCCGCTCGCGAAGTTCGTCCGGCCGCACGCCGTGGTGGTCACGACCGTCGGGCCCGTGCACACCGAGAACTTCCCGGACGGCGAGGCGGGCGTCGCCCGCGCCAAGGCCGAGATCTTCGCCGGCCTCGAGCCCGGCGGCGTGGCGGTGCTGAACGCCGACAACGCCTGGTTCGACCTGCTGGCCGCCGAGGCCCGCAAGGCGGGCGCCGAGGTCCGCACCTTCGGGACCGGCGAGGGCTGCGACGCGCGCCTGATCGACTTCCAGGTCCCCGGCCGCCACGGCGTGGTGCAGGCCCGCCTGCACGGCAAGGCGATGGACTTCCCCATCCTGCAGACCGGCTTCCACTGGGGCCTCAACAGCATGGCCGTGCTGCTGATGCTGGAAGCCCTGGACGTCGATCTGAACGACAGCCTGGCCGCGCTGGGCTCCTTCGAGCCGCTGGAGGGCCGCGGGGCCGAGAAGCTGGTCCGGACGAAGGGCGGGACCTTCACCCTGGTGGACGAGAGCTACAACGCCAACCCGATCTCCATGGCCTCGGCGATCCGCACCCTCGGCGCCCGGGCGACCGAAGGGCGGCGCATCGTCGCGCTCACCGACATGCTGGAGCTGGGCGACGAGGGCCCGGCCTTCCACGCCGCCCTCGCGGAGCCCCTGGAGCGGGCCGGCATCGACCTGGTGTTCTGCGCCGGACCGCTCATGAAAAGCCTCTGGGACGCCCTTCCGCCGACTCGGAGAGGCGGGTACGCCGAGACAGCGGCGGATCTCGCGCCGCAGGTCGCCCGGGCCGTAGAGCCCGGCGACCTCGTGATGGTGAAGGGGTCGAATGGGTCGAAGGCGGGCGCGGTCGCGCACGCCCTGACCGCGCTCGACTCCGGTGGCGGGGAGGCGGGCTGATGTTCTACTGGCTTTGGGTCCAGCTTTCCGCCGACGGCTACGTCCCCGTCCTCAACCTCCTGAAATACCAGACCTTCCGCACCGGGCTGGCGATCTTCACCGCCCAGTTCATCGTGGTCGCGCTCGGCAGCCGCTTCATCCGCTGGATGCAGGCCAAGCAGGGCAAGGGCCAGCCGATCCGCAAGGAAGGCATCGAGCGCCACATCGTCGAGAAGGCCGGCACCCCGACCATGGGCGGGGTGATGATCCTGGCCGGCCTGCTCGCCGGCACCCTTCTCTGGAGCGATCTCTCCAACCCCTACGTCTGGGCCGTGGTGCTGGTCACCGCCGGCTACGGCGTGCTGGGCTTCCTCGACGACTACGCCAAGGTCACCAAGCAGACCACCGAGGGCGTGTCTGGCCGGGTGCGGCTGCTGCTGGAGGCGCTGATCGCCATGGCGGCGGTGGCGATCATCATCCTGTTCGCGGCCAAGCCGCCGGAATCGCCGGATCTGCTGACCTCGGTCACCTTCCCGGTCTTCAAGCAGGCGGTGCTGGACCTGAACTGGTTCTACCTGCTGTTCGGGGCCTTCATCATCGTGGGCGCGGCCAACGCCGTGAACTTCACCGACGGCCTCGACGGCCTGGCGACGGTGCCGGTGATGATCGCCGCGGCCGCCTACGGCCTGATCGCCTACCTGGTCGGCAACTTCGTCTTCTCGAACTACCTGCAGCTCCACTTCGTGCCCGGCGTCGGCGAGATCGCGGTCTTCTGCGGCGCGCTGATCGGGGCGGGGCTGGGCTTCCTCTGGTACAACGCCCCGCCGGCCAAGATCTTCATGGGCGATACCGGCTCCCTGGCCCTGGGCGGCGCGGTCGGCACCATCGCGGTCGCCACCCGGCACGAGATCATCCTGTCGATCATCGGCGGCCTGTTCGTGGCCGAGACCCTGTCGGTGATGATCCAGGTCGCCTCGTTCAAGCTCACCGGCAAGCGGGTGTTCCGCATGGCCCCGGTGCACCACCACTTCGAGAAGCTCGGCTGGTCGGAATCGACCGTGGTGATCCGTTTCTGGATCGTCGCGGTGATGCTGGCCCTCGTCGGCCTCGCCACGCTCAAGCTGCGGTAGGGAGGGTCAGCGCTCAGCCATGATCCCGGTCCGCGGCTTCGAAGGCAGGACGGTCGCCGTGTTCGGCCTGGCGCGTACGGGCCTCACGGCCGCGCGCGCGCTGATCGCCGGCGGGGCCGAGGTGGCGCTGTGGGACGAGAAGCCCGCCACCCGCGCGGCGGCTGAGGCCGAGGGCTTCACCCTCACCGATCTCTCCACCGCCGACTGGTCGCAGTTCGCCGCGCTCATGCTGTCGCCGGGCGTGCCCCTGACCCATCCCGCGCCGCACTGGACCGTCGAGCGGGCCCGCGCCGCCGGGGTCGAGATCCTGGGCGACGTCGAGCTCTTCGCCCGCGCGGTCAACGCCGCGCCCGAGCACAAGCGCCCGAAGATCGTCGCCATCACCGGCACCAACGGCAAGTCGACCACCACCGCGCTCATCGCCCACATCTGCGCCCAGGCGGGCCGCGACACCCGCATGGGCGGCAACATCGGCGTCGGTGTCCTGGGCCTCGAGGACATGCACGGCGGGGCGGTCTACGTCCTGGAGCTGTCGTCCTACCAGCTGGACCTCACCACCAGCCTGCACCCCGACGTCTCGATCATCCTCAACATCTCGCCGGACCACCTGGAGCGGCACGGCGGCATGGAGGGCTACGTCGCCGCCAAGCGCCGGATCCTCGCCAACCAGGGCAAGGGCGACACCGCGGTGATCGGCGTGGACGATCCCTGGGGCCAGCGGATCTGCACCGAGATCACCGCCGCCAACCGCCGCACCATCGTGCCGATCTCCGCCTCCAAGGCCATGGGCCGGGGGATCTACGCCCTGCAGGGCATGCTCTACGACGCCACCGGCGAGCGCGCCGTGGAGGTCGCCGACCTGACCCGCGCCCGCTCGCTGCCCGGCCGCCACAACTGGCAGAACGCCGCGGCCGCCTACGCCGCCGCCAAGGGCCTGGGCATCGCCGCCGAGGAAGCCGCCGAGCACCTGATGACCTTCCCGGGCCTGGCGCACCGGATGGAGACCGTGGGCGCGCTGGGCCGCGTCCGCTTCGTCAACGACAGCAAGGCCACCAACACCGACGCCGCCCGCCAGGCCATGTCGAGCTATCCGAAGTTCTACTGGATCGCCGGCGGCCAGCCGAAGACCGGCGGCATCGAGGCGCTCGCCGACCTCTTCCCGCGCATCGAGAAGGCCTACCTGATCGGGGAGGGCGCGCCGCTGTTCGCCCGCACCCTGGCCGGCAAGGCCCCGGTGCAGGAGTGCGGGACCATGTCGGCCGCGGTCGCCGCCGCCTACGCCGACGCCGCGGCGTCGGGCCAGGACGCCGTCGTCCTGCTCTCGCCCGCGGCCGCCTCCTTCGACCAGTTCGCCGACTTCGAGGAGCGCGGCGAGGCCTTCCGCGCCGCCGTCGCGCGCCTGGCCGCCGCCCCGCTCGCCGCCAACAAGGGGGCCGCGTGACCACGCCCTCCCAGGCCCACGCCTTCGCCCGCTCCGACCGCTCGCCGATCGGCGTCTGGTGGTGGACGGTGGATCGCTGGATGCTCGGCGTCGTGGGCCTGCTGATCTTCGTGGGCGTCCTGATGTCGTTCGCCGCCAGCCCCGCGGCCGCCTCGCGGATGAACCTCGGCGACCCGTTCCACTTCGCCGTCCGCCAGTGCGTCTTCGCCGGCGCCTCGGCCTTCATCCTGATCACCGTCTCGATGCTGGACGTCAAAGGCGTCCGGCGGGCGGCCTTCTTCATCTGGCTGGCGGCCATCGCGGTGATGATCGCCCTGCCGTTCATCGGCCACAACGCCAAGGGCGCCACCCGCTGGCTCGAGTTCGGCGGCTTCACCTTCCAGCCGTCCGAGTACATGAAGCCGGCGCTGATCATCCTGGTCGCCTGGATGTTCGCCGAGGGCCAGAAGGGGCAGGGCGTGCCCGGCGTCTCCATCGCCTTCGGCCTCTACTTCATCTCCGTGGCCCTGCTGCTGATCCAGCCGGACGTCGGCCAGACGGTGCTGATCACCGTCGCCTTCGGCGCGGCCTTCTGGATGGCCGGCGTGCCGCTCTCGTGGGTGATGCTGCTGGGCGCGACGGCCATAGCCGGCCTGTCGTCGACCTATTTCCTGTTCCCGCACGTGGCCAGCCGCGTCGACCGCTTCCTCAGCCCCGACAAGGCCGACACCCACCAGGTCGACCGCGCGGCCGAGGCGATCGCCGCCGGCGGCGTCTTCGGCCGCGGCCCGGGCGAGGGCGTCATGAAGCGCCACGTGCCCGACCTGCACACCGACTTCATCTATTCGGTGGGCGCGGAGGAGTACGGCCTGATCTTCTCCCTGCTGCTGATCTCGCTGTTCGCCTTCATCGTCATCCGCGGCCTCTACCGCGCCATGAAGCTGTCGGACCCGTTCGAGCAGGTGGCCGCCGCGGGCCTCTTCGTCCTGGTGGGCCAGCAGGCCTTCATCAACGTGGCGGTGAACCTCAACATGATCCCCACCAAGGGCATGACCCTGCCGTTCATCAGCTACGGCGGCTCGTCCATGCTCGCCATGGGGCTGACGCTCGGCCTCGCGCTCGCGCTGACCCGCCGCCGGCCCGGCGCCTACCTGCCCTCGGAAGGGCTCGCCAAGGCCGGCGCGTTCGCTTAGTGGCGGGCCGGTCATGAACAAGATCGCGGTCGTCGCCGCCGGGGGCACCGGCGGACACCTGTTTCCCGCCCAGGCCCTGGCCGAGGCGCTGATCGCCCGCGGCTGGCGCATCGTGCTGGCCTCCGACGAGCGGGTGGCGGGCCTCGCCCAGGACTTCCCGGCGGAGCGCCGCATCGGCCTGTCGGCGGCCACCTACAGGCCCGGCGACCCGATCGGCATGGCCCGCGCGGGCCTGGCGGTGATGGCCGGCGCCATGAAGGCCCGGCGCGAGTTCCGCGAGATCGGCCCCAACGTCGTGGTCGGCTTCGGCGGCTATCCGTCCGCCCCCGCCCTGGTCGCCGCCATCCTCGACCGCCGGCCCACGGTGATCCACGAGCAGAACGCGGTGATGGGCCGGACCAACCGGCTGCTGGCCAGCCATGTGAAGACCGTCGCCTGCGCATTCCCGACCCTGCAGAAGGCCCCCCCGAAGGTCGCCGGCCGGGCCATCGTGGTCGGCAATCCCGTGCGCCCGGCGATTCGGGCGCTCGCCGAGCTCGCCTACGTCCCGCCGGAGCCGGGCGGCCCGGTGCGCCTGCTGGTCACCGGCGGCAGCCAGGGCGCGCGCCTGCTCTCCGAGCTGGTGCCCGAGGCGATCAAGGTCCTGCCCGAGGACCTGCGCCAGCGCCTCGTCGTGCAGCAGCAGACCCGCGCGGAGTCCATGACGCTCGCCCGCCGCGTCTACCGCGACGCCCTCGTTGACGCCGAGATCGCGCCCTTCTTCCGCGACCTCGCCGGCCGGCTGGCCGCCGCCCACCTCGTCGTCGGCCGCTCCGGCGCGGGCACGGTCTGCGAGCTGGCCGTGGCCGGCAAGCCGTCGATCCTGGTGCCGCTGGCCATCGCCATCGACGACGACCAGGGCCAGAACGCGCGCCTGCTCGCCGAGGCCGGCGGGGCCGAGGTCGCCCGCGAGCACCAGCTCACCGTCGACAGCCTGGCCAGTGCGCTGGAGAAGCTGCTGAACAATCCGGCGAGGCTCGCGCGCATGGCCGCCGCCGCCCGCTCGGTCGCCATCCCCGACGCCGCCGAGCGCCTGGCCGACGTGGTCGAGAAGACCGCCCGCGGCTGAGCCGCTACGCCCGCGCGTTAGCGGCGCATTATCCAATTTCTGCAACCTTGGGACGCAGGGCGTTCAGGGTAACAGTGATGCGTAGAGTTCCGGTCGATCCGGGTCAGCCAGGGCGGCTGGAAGTCCTCCACGTCGACGACGATCCGATGAATCTCAGGGTGGTCGGCGAGATCCTCACGGCCTTCGGCTTCGACGGCGTGCAGGCGCAGAGCGGGGCGGCGGCCCTCGAGCAACTGAGCCGCCGCCGGTTCGACATCGTCCTCATGGACATCCACATGCCGGAGATGTCCGGCCTGGAGGTGGTGAGCCGGATCCGCGCCTCCCTCGGACCCGAGCGGCTGACCCCCGTCATCGCCCTGACGTCCGACAGCCTGTCACGCACCCGGGCGCAGTACCTCGAGCTCGGCTTCGACGAGTTCGTGACCAAGCCGATCCTCATCTCGCGCCTGCTCGAGGCGATCCTGCGGTGCGTCTCGCCGCCGGCCGCCGCGTCCCTGCAGCAGTCCGCCTGAAGGCGCGCGCCTACTTCGCCACCGTCAGCCGGCCGGTCATCCCCGGGTGGAAGCGGCAGTAGAAGGCGACGGTCCCCGCCTTGGTCAGCGTCATCCGCCTGCGGGCCTTCGGCGCCAGGTCGACGTCGAAGGACCTGTCCCGGGCCGTAGCCGTGTGGCGGAAGATGTCGTCGTTGGCCCAGATCACCACGTCGCCGACCTTGAGGTCCGCCGGGACGGGCCCGAACACCATGTCCTTCATGGTGATGGTCCGCACCCGCGGCGCCGGCGCGGCGAGGGCCGCCCCGCCGGACGCCGCCGCCAGCCCCGCCGCAAGCGCGGCGACCAGCTCGCGCCGTTTCATCGCGCGGCCTGCGCCACCTGCTCGGCGTGCGCCTGGTGCTCGCTGAACAGCTTCAGCCCGGTCTGCAGCAGGGCCTTCAGCTCGCCGTTCTTCGCGTTCGGGATCAGGGTGGATTTGAGCGCGCCGTTGACCGTCTGGTGGAACGCGACCTCGTTGGCCAGGTAGGCGCGGTCGAACGCGGCGCCGTCCAGGGCGGCCATCGACTTCAGCTTGGCGGCCGCGTCGGCGGAGAGCGCCTGGCTGGTGGGGTTGTCCTGCGGCGTGACGCCCAGCTTCTTCACCAGGGCCAGCGCCTGGTCGTTCACCGCCGTATGGTCGCGGACCATCGACTGGGCGAACTCGCGCACCGCCTTGTCCTTCGACTTCTCCAGCGCCTGCTTCCCGGCGGCGATGTCGATCTGGCCGGCGGTGTAGGCGATGTGGGCGATCTGGGCGTCGTTCGGCGCGGCGGCCTGGGCGTGGACGGCGAACGGCGCGGCCGCGAGGGCGGCGGCGAGGAGGGTGGCCTTGAACATGGAATTCTCCGAAGGATTGGAGCGCGGCCGTGAAGGCCGTGCGCTGTCCGTTGGATGGCAGGCCGCCGCAAAGGTTCCCGCCGCCGCGGTTTCCCCGGGCGCAATGTTGGGCTAGCAGGACTCCATGACTCGCCGCCCCGTCCCCTTCGAGATCGGTCCCGTGCACTTCATCGGCATCGGGGGGATCGGCATGAGCGGCATCGCCGAGATCATGATGCGCACCGGCTACCAGGTGCAGGGCTCCGACGCGAAGGCCAGCGCCAACACCGAGCGGCTGGAGAAGCTGGGCGCGAAGATCTTCATCGGTCACGACGCGGCCAACGTCGAGGGCGCCTACGCCATCGTCTATTCCACGGCCGTGAAGCCGGACAATCCGGAGATGGTCGCCGGCCGCGAGCGGCGCCTGCCCCTGGTCCGCCGGGCCGAGATGCTGGCCGAGCTGATGCGCCTGCAGTTCTCCGTGGCGGTGGGCGGCACCCACGGCAAGACCACCACCACCTCCATGGTCGCGGCCCTGCTGGACGCCGGCGGCCTCGACCCGACCGTCGTCAACGGCGGCATCATCAACGCCTACGGCACCAATGCGAAGGTCGGGGCGGGGGACTGGATCGTCGTCGAGGCCGACGAGAGCGACGGCACCTTCCTGAAGCTGAAGACCACCGTCGCCGTGGTCACTAACATCGACCCGGAGCACCTGGACCACTACGGCGACTTCGAGGCCGTGAAGAAGGCGTTCCGCGACTTCGTGGAGAACATCCCCTTCTACGGCTTCGCCGCGGTCTGCATCGACCACCCGGAAGTGCAGGCCATGGCCAGCCGCGTGGAGAACCGCCGGCTCGTCACCTATGGCGTGAACCCCCAGGCGGAGGTGCGGGCGCACAACGTCAGCATGGGGCCGGACGGCGCGCGCTTCAGCGTGGTGATCCAGCCGCGCGCCGGCGGCATGCTCTCCATTGACGACCTGCGCCTGCCGATGGCCGGGCTGCACAACGTCCAGAATGCGCTGGCGGCCATCGCCGTGGCCCGCGAGCTGGGCGTGCAGCCCGACGCGATCCGCAAGGGCCTGGCCGGCTTCGGGGGGGTGAAGCGGCGGTTCACCACCACCGGCGTGGCCAACGGCGTGCGCGTCGTCGACGACTACGGCCACCACCCGGTGGAGATCGCCTCGGTGCTCAAGGCCGCCCGCGCGGTCACCGAGGGCAAGGTGATCGCGGTCGTCCAGCCGCACCGCTACACCCGCCTGCGCGACCTGTTCGACGACTTCTGCCAGTGCTTCAACGACGCCGACACCGTGCTGGTGGCCGACGTCTACGCCGCCGGCGAGACGCCGATCGAGGGCGTCGACCGCGACGCCCTGGTGGCCGGCCTCAAGCGCTTCGGCCACCGCCGCGCCCTGCCGCTCGAAGGACCCGCCGCGCTCGCCGGCCTGGTCCGCGAGGAGGCCAGGGCCGGGGACGTGGTCGTGCTGCTGGGCGCCGGCGACATCACCAGCTGGTCCTACGCCCTGCCGGGCGAGCTCACCGCGCTCGGCGAAGCCGCCGAATGAGCTGGAAGGACGATCTGCCCGCCGTCCGCGGCAAGCTCCTGCGGGACGAGCCGCTCGGCCCCTTCACCTGGTTCCGGGTCGGCGGCCCGGCCGAGGTGATCTTTCTGCCGGAGGACGAGGACGACCTTGCGACCTTTCTGAAGGGCCTGCCGCCGGAGGTTCCGCTGACGGTGCTCGGCGTCGGCTCCAACACCCTGGTCCGCGACGGCGGCGTCGAGGGCGTGGTGGTCCGGCTGGGAAAGGCCTTCGCCCGCGTCGAGCCGCGCAGCGACAGCCGCATCTTCGCCGGCGCGGCGGTGCTGGACGCCACGCTTGCCCGGGAGGCCGGCAAGGCGGGGATCGCGGGGCTGGAGTTCTACCGCGGCGTGCCGGGCTCGATCGGCGGCGCCCTGGTCATGAACGCCGGCTGCTACGGCGCCGAGACGAAGGACGTGCTGGTCGAGGCCTATGCGCTCACCCGCGCGGGCGAGCGGCTGACGCTCTCCAACGCAGACCTCGAGTACAGCTACCGCAAGTCCGCGCGGGCGGCGGCGCAGCCGCTGATCTTCACCGGCGCCCTGTTCGAGGGCCGGCCCGACGACCCGGCCGCCATCCAGCAGCGGATGGACGAGATCACCGAGCGGCGGGAGAAGACGCAGCCGATCCGCGAGAAGACCGGCGGCTCGACCTTCAAGAACCCGCCCGGCCACTCCTCCTGGAAGCTGGTCGACGAGGCCGGCTGGCGCGGCAAGCCGTTCGGCGGGGCGATGTTCTCGCCGCTGCACGCCAACTTCCTGATCAACACCGGCGAGGCGACCGCCGCCGACCTCGAAGGCCTCGGCGAAGCCGTCCGCGCCGACGTGAAGGCCAAGTTCGGCGTCGACCTCGACTGGGAAATCAAGCGCATCGGCAAGCCGGGCCCCTCCTGACCGTCATGGCCGGGCTTGTCCCGGCCACCCATGATCTCCGCGACGCAGGATCTTCGCGGGCCCCGCCCGTGCGCCGCCTGACATTTGGTGTTCATGGATGGCCGGGACAGGCCCGGCCATGACGAAGGTGGGGGAGGGGCCTCCGCTGCCCGAGCCATCCTCCTCGATGGAGGAGGGTTGGGTGGTGGTGTGGCCGCTGAGGCGACGCGAATGGCGCGCTTGGGCGCTGAGCCGTCCCGCGCTCGTCCCCCGACGCATTGCGACCACCACCATCCCTACCCTTCCTCCATCGAGGAGGAAGGGGCGACCCCTTCCTTTCCCGCGCAGCGGGAGAGGGGGCCGCTCGCCGAAGAGCGAGGGGTGGAGGGGGCAGGCGGCCGAACCGTCTCCCTCCGTCATGGCCGGGCTTGTCCCGGCCACCCATAATCTCCGCGTGGCAGGTGGGATGCGGCGCCGCACCGGCTCTCCCCGGCGCCGCGGGGTCTATGGATGGCCGGAACAGGCCCGGCCATGACGACCCGAGGGCCGCCTCACCCCAGCGCCTTCGCCGCCTCCACCAGCCGGCAGCTGGCCGTCGCCCGCGCCACCACGGTCCCGTCCTCGGTCAGCAGCTTCGCCTCGATGAAGCCGATGCTCCGCCCGAGCTGCACCACCTGGCCCTCGCCGTAGAGCCGCCCGGGCTTGGCGGGCGCGAGGAAGCTCACGTGCAGGTCGATCGTCGGGCAGTAGAGCCGGCCCTCGGTGTGGGCGAACACCGCCGGGCCCATGGTGTCGTCCAGCATGGCGGCCAGGAAGCCGCCCTGGACGAAGCCGGCCGGGTTGGTGAACTCGCGGCGGGCCTCGAAAGCGATGCGGATCCAGCCGTCGGCGGGCCGCGCGTCCACAACCTGCCAGCCGAGCAGTTCGGCGCACGGCGGGCGGGGGAGGGCGTCAAGCGCGGTGGCGGGGCGCACGGGCTCCTGCACGAGGGTCATGGGCGGTCTCCTTCGATCCCCCACAGCCTATCCATCGGCTGCTGACACCCTGCTGGCAGCAGTGCGCTTGACGGGAATCTTCCAGGGGCGCACCCGGAAAACATGCGAATTCCAGCCTTCCTCGCGGTGGCCGCCCTCGCGGCCGCCGTCGCCGCCCCTGCCGCCGCCCAAGACCTTGTTGGGCAGGACCTCGCCGCCAACGCCGCCGCCGTGCGCGACAAGGCGCTCACCGACCCCACCGCCTGGGCGATCGCGGAATCCCTGACCACCGAGGTCGGCCCGCGGATGACCGGCTCGCCGGCCATGGATCGCGGCCGCGACTGGGCGGTGGCGAAGTTCCGCGAGCTGGGCTTCGAGAACGTGCGGGTGGAGACCTTCACCACCCCCACCTGGTCGCGCGGGCCGGAGTCGGCCGAGGTGGTCGGACCCGTGCCGCACAGGCTGCACATCCTGGGCCTCGGCAACTCCAGCCCGACGCCGAAGGGCGGCCTCACCGCCGAGATCGTCCTCTTCCGCACCTACCAGGCCATGCTCGACCAGCCGGAGGGCGCGCTGAAGGGCAAGATCGCGGTGGTCACCCAGAAGATGCCGCGCACCCAGGACGGCTCCAGCTACGGCTTCGTCAACGCCCAGCGCAGCCGGGGCCCGCTCGAGGCGGCGAAACGCGGGGCGGTGGGCTACCTGACCCGTTCGCTCTCCACCGACGACACCCGCCTGCCGCACACCGGCGGGGCGGCGGCGGGCGGCATCCCCGCCGCGGCCCTGTCGACGCCCGACGCCGAGCTCCTGGAGAAGCTGGTCGCGCGCGGCAAGCCGGTGACGGTGAAGCTCGCCATGCAGTCCACGAGCAACAAGGCCTCGCCCGCCTACAACATCGTGGGCGAGATCCGCGGCCGCGAGCGGCCCGACGAGGTGCTGGTGATCGGCGGCCACCTCGATTCCTGGGATCCCGGCACGGGCGCGGTGGACGACGCGGCCGGCATCGCCATCTCCACCGCGGCGGCGAAGCTGGCGGCCGGCTTCGGCCGGCCGAAGCGCACGATCCGGGTGGTCATGTGGGGCTCGGAAGAGCAGGGGGGCTCCTCGGGCGCCTATCTCGCCGCCAACCGCGCCGAGGTCCCGAAGATGGTCGTCGCCGGCGAGAGCGACGGCGGCGCGGGCCGCGTCTGGAGCCTGAGCCTGCCCACGGGCAGCCGCAGCCATCCGGCCATGAAGGCGTTCGAAGCGGCGATCGCACCCCTGAACGTGGTGGTGAGCCGCGAGCCGCCGCGCTCCGGCGGCGCCGACATCTCGGGCCTGATCTCCGCCGGAACGCCCTTCGTGGACTTCAACCAGGACATGAGCCGCTACTTCGACCTGCACCACGCCGCCGACGACACGCTCGACAAGATCGACCCGGCGGAGCTCTCCCAGAACGTCGCGGTGTGGGCGGCCTTCCTCTACACGGTCGCCGACAGCGACATCGACTTCCGCCGGCTGGCCGCGGAGGCCCAAACCGCCAAGGAGACGAAGTGAGCCTTCCCCTTTCCGGACACCACGTCGCCGTCCTGCTGGGCGGCCCGTCCTCCGAGCGCGAGGTGAGCCTGGTCTCGGGCCGCGAGTGCGCCGACGCCCTGGAGCGGCTGGGCGCGAAGGTCAGCCGGGTGGACGCCGGCCGCGACGTCGCCCAGGTGCTGGCGCAGCTGAAGCCCGACGTCTGCTTCAACGCCCTGCACGGGGAGTGGGGCGAGGACGGCTGCGTCCAGGGCGTGCTGGAAACCCTGCAGATCCCCTACACCCACTGCGGCGTGCTGGCCTCGGCGCTGGCCATGGACAAGGCCAAGGCCAAGGCGGTTCTGGCCGCGGCGGGCGTCACCGTGCCCGGCGGCGGCCTGTTCAACCGCTTCGACGTCGCCGCCCGCCACGTGATCGAGCCGCCCTACGTCGTGAAGCCGAACGCCGAGGGCTCCTCGGTCGGCGTGTTCATCGTCCACGAGGGCGCCAACACCCCGCCGCAGGAGGTCGTGGCCCCGTCCTGGACGTTCGGCGAGGAGGTGATGGTCGAGCCTTACGTCCGCGGCCTGGAGCTGGCGGTGGGGGTGATGGACGGCAAGGCGATGACGGTTACCGAAATCGTGCCGAAAACCGCCTTCTATGATTACGAGGCGAAGTACGGGGAGGGGGGCTCGGAGCACGTGGTTCCGGCGAGGATTCCCGCCCATGCCCTTGAGAAGGCGAAGAAACTTTCCGAAATGGCGCACGCCGCGCTTGGTTGTCGGGGCGTTACCAGGTCGGACCTGCGTTATGACGACATTAACGACATCATGGTCCTTTTGGAGGTCAACACCCAGCCCGGCATGACGCCCACCTCGCTCGTCCCTGAGCAGGCGGCGGCGCAGGGCGTGGGATTCGACCAACTGGTGCTGTGGATCACGGAGGACGCCTATGCCCGCAGCGGTGCGGGGAGGATCGCAGGTTCAGGCGAGGCCTCGGGGCAAGTCGCCCCCTAGTCCAAAACGCGCGCCGGCCCGCAGGCCGGCCGCGTCCGCGCAACCGCGCCCGGACGGCGCGGGCCTCTCTCCCAAACACGCCCTGATCGCCGCCGCCGGCGTGCTCGCCCTGTCGCTGGTCGGCGTGCTCGCCACCGGCGGCCGCGGCGAGCGCATCGCCGAGACCGTCGCGGCCGGCGTCGACAACCGGTTCGGCCAGGCCGGCTTCAAGCTGCGCGCCGTGCACGTGGAGGGCGCCTCGCCCATGGCCACGCCCGACATCGTCGCCGCCGCCGGCGTCTACAAGGACCAGCCGGTGCTGGGCCTCGACCTGGAGGCCGTCCGCCAGCAGGTGGAGAAGGTCGGCTGGGTGAAGGAGGCGCGCGTCGTGCGGCTGCTGCCCGACACCCTGGTGATCGCCGTCGTCGAGCGACATCAGCTGGCCGTCTGGCAGCATTCCGGCAGGACGGTTGTGATCGACGAGCGCGGCCAGCCGATCCCGGAAGCCGACCCCGGCCGCTTCCCGACCCTGCCGCTGATCGTCGGCGCCGGCGGGGCCGAGATGGCTCCCGGCATCCTGCCGACGCTCGCCCAGCGCCCGCGGCTCATGGAGCGGATGGAGGCGCTGGTGCGCGTCGACAACCGCCGCTGGGACCTGCGGATGAAGGACGGCTCGATCATCCAGCTCCCCGCCGTCGGCGAGGAGGAGGCCCTGATGCAGCTCGAGCAGCTCGACCAGCGCTCGCACATCCTGGAACTGGGCTTCGAGCGCATCGACCTGCGCAACCCCGACGTGGTCGCCGTGCGGCCGCGCCAGACCGCTCCGGCCGGTCAGCTCGTCGCAGAAGGCGCGTGAGGACAAGATGTTGAAGGCCGCCACGCGCGAAGATCCCAGGAAGAAGGACGGCCGGGAGGGCCTGCGGGCCGCGATCCGGCCGCCGCAGGTCGTCGCCGCCGTCGACCTCGGCGCCTCGAAGGTCACCTGCTTCATCATGAAGCCGGAGGGCGTGCGCCGCGCCGACCGCACCCTCACCACGGCCGGCGTCGGCTACGTCCAGTCGCGCGGCATCCGCGGCGGCTCGATCGTCAACCTCGACGAGGCCTCAGAGGCCATCGCCCAGGCGGTCGAGCGGGCCGAGAACGTCGCCGGCGTCAGCGTCCAGGGCGTCACCGTCGCCACCGCCGGCGGCCAGCTCACCTCCGCCCGCGTGGCCGGCCGCGTCAGCCTCGGCGCCCGTCCGATCAGCGACACCGACCTGGTCCGCGCGATCAGCCACGCGCTGGCCCAGATCAAGCTCCCGGGCCGCCGCGCCGCTCACATCCTCCCCATCGCATGGTCCGTAGACGGACAAGGCGGGGTCCGCGACCCACGCGCCATGTTCGGTCGCACGCTCGGCGTCGAGCTGCTGGTCGTCTCGGTCTCCGAAGCCGTCTTCCAGACCCTCGGCGCCTGCGTCGAGCGCGCCCACCTGCAGTTCGAGGGCGTCGTCGCCGCCCCCTTCGTCTCCGCCCTCGCCGCCCTCGAGGAGGACGAGATGGACCTGGGCGCCGTCTGCATCGACATGGGCGGCGGCTCGACCTCGGCGGCGGTGTTCAACGCCGGCTCGCTGGTCCACGTTGAGACCGTCCCGGTCGGCGGCCAGCACGTGACCCAGGACATCGCCCGCGGCCTCTCCACCTCCATCGCCGGCGCCGAGCGCATCAAGACGCTGCACGGTTCGGCGATCGCCTCGGCCAACGAGGACCGCGAGATGATCGAGGCCCCGCCGCGCGGCGACGATCCCGGCGCCGGCCCCGTGGTGGCGCCCCGCTCCCTGCTGAAGGGCATCATCGCGCCGCGCGTCGAGGAGACCCTGGAGCTCCTGCGCGACCGTCTGAAAGCCTCCGGCGCCCCCGTCGAGCCGGGCGCGGGTCTGGTGCTGACCGGCGGCGCGAGCCAGCTGGCCGGCGTGCGCGAAGTGGCCGTGCGCGTGTTCGACCGCCCCGTGCGCCTGGGCCGCCCGCGCCGCGTGCCGCACCTGGCCGACGCCGCGTCGGGCCCGGCCTTCACCGCCGCCGCCGGCATCCTGCACCGGGCCGCCTTCGGCCCCCGCGAGGCGGTCAGCGCCAAGGCGCTGGCCTCCGCCAAGCTGCGCCGCGAGCCCCTCGACCCCCGCGCCAACCCGGTCGCCAAGGCCGCCGCCTGGCTGCGCGAGAACCTTTAGGTCAGGGCTGATCGTACGGCCGGTTGGCGGGCGCCTTTACGGCAGCGCTTGGCCCTGCGAGACAGGTGGTCGCAGCCGCGGCGCGATTCGCGCGACTCCTTGTGGAACAAGCGGTTTTTTCGCCTCCCGCGCGGTCGACGGCCGAACGACTCAGGCTATGGCCTTAACCCTCGCTTAAGGATGAGGGGCGCAATTTTAAACCCATCCTTAAGGAGCGCCGGCTGGGGGGGTCGGTCGGCGCTGAGCTCGGTTTTGGGAAGGACGCAGGGGTCCGATGGCAATTTCTCTCTCAGCTCCGCAGGCGACAGAATTGAAGCCGCGGATCGTCGTGTTCGGCGTGGGCGGCGCGGGCGGCAACGCCGTCAACAACATGATCGAGGCGGGGCTCGAGGGCGTCGAGTTCGTCGTCGCCAACACGGATGCTCAGCAGCTGCAGTTCGCAAGGACCGACCGCCGCATCCAGCTGGGCGTGCAGGCGACGCAGGGCCTCGGGGCCGGCGCGCACCCGGAAGTGGGCATGCACGCCGCCGAGGAGTCGATTCCGGAGATCGGCGAGCACCTGGACGGCGCGCACATGGTGTTCATCACCGCCGGCATGGGCGGCGGCACCGGCACCGGCGCGGCGCCGATCATCGCCAAGTGCGCGCGCGAGCGCGGCATCCTGACGGTGGGCGTGGTCACCAAGCCCTTCCACTTCGAAGGCCGCCACCGCATGCGCCTGGCGGACGCCGGCATCGGTGAGCTGCAGCGCTACGTCGACACCCTGATCGTCATCCCCAACCAGAACCTGTTCCGCGTGGCCAACGAGCGGACGACCTTCGCCGAAGCTTTCGGCATGGCCGACCAGGTCCTGCACTCGGGCGTGCGCTCCATCACCGACCTGATGGTGCTGCCGGGCCTGATCAACCTCGACTTCGCCGACGTCCGCACGGTCATGACCGAAATGGGCAAGGCGATGATGGGCACCGGCGAGGCGACCGGCGACGACCGCGCCCTGATGGCCGCCCAGAACGCGATCCAGAATCCGCTGCTCGACGAAGTCTCCCTGAAGGGCGCCAAGGCCGTGCTGGTGAACGTCACCGGCGGCCTGGACATGACCCTGCTGGAAGTGGACGAGGCGGCCAACGCCATCTCCGAACAGGTGGACCCGGAAGCCAACATCATCTTCGGCGCCGCCTTCGATCCGGCGCTGGAAGGCATGATCCGCGTGTCGGTGGTCGCCACCGGCATGGACGGCGTCTCCATCGCCGCCATCGAGCCGCGCCTGGAGCGCCGGGCCAACACCACGGCCCAGCCGCTGCGGGTGGACACGACCCCGGCTGCGGCCGCGCCGGCCCCCGAGCCGATGGTCTCCGCGGCGCCAGCCCCGGAGCCCGTCGCCTACGCAGCCGAAGCGGTGGAGGAAGAACAACCCGACCTCTACGCCGCGCCCGTGGCCGCTGCGCCGGAGCCTCAGATCGCCCAGCCGGTCTCCCGCATCGTCGATCCGGCGGTGGAGGAGGTCTCCGAGGACGAGCCGCTGTTCGCCGAGCCCTACGAGCCCCGGCGCCCGCGCGGCGGCTTCCTGAGCCTGTTCGGCGGCCGTCCGCGCTACGACGCGCCGCAGGCCCAGCCCGCGCCGGCTCCCGCGCCACGCGCCTCGGCGAGCCGCGGCGGAGCCCTGCCGGCCGAAGCGCCCGCCCAGGTGGAGCAGCCCGAGGCCGGCGAGGACCTGGAGATCCCGTCCTTCCTGCGCCGCCTCGCGAACTAGCCGCGCAATCCAACAAACGTGAATGCCGGGCGACCGGCCTTGGGTCTAGGCTCCTCCCTGCGGCGAAAACTGCGGGGAGGCGGTCATGCGGCGCGAGCACAGGATTTCGGTGGGACCGGTGGACGGCGGATGGACCGTCCGCTGCGAGGGCGAGACCCAGCCCCTGCTGTTCCTGTCGGGACGCTGCGCCGAAGAGCACGCCCGTAACCTCGCCAAGGCGCTCAGCCGGACCGGCGACGAGGCCCTGGTCTGCATCCATGACCGCTCGGAAGCCCTGGTTGGCGCAGCGCGCTATACGGCCCGAGATTCCGCCCGGGCGTAACCGCGGGAGGGCCGTCGCCCTCGGACTTCGCGGGCTGTCCCGAACCGAAACAAAGCGAAACAGCAAGTGTTTTGCTGCGCTGCGGCAATCGCCTTAACCAGACCGTGGGACGTAGTGCGGCCGAAGGGCCGCTCGCACGAGTAAGCAGGAAGGTCCCCTTGGCCGCAGACGCATTTCAAGACCGGGCGTTCCAGCACACGCTCCGGGCCCCGGCGTTCTTCGCCGGCGTCGGCGTCCACACAGGCGCCCACACGCGCGTCAACGTGCGTCCGGCGCCCGTGGACCATGGGATCGTCTTCGTCCGCACGGACGTGACCGACCGCGACAACCGCGTGCTCGCCACGGGCGAGGCGGTCTGCAAGACCCAGCTGGGCACCGTGATCGGCAACGCCGCCGGCGTGACCGTCTCCACCATCGAGCACCTGATGGCCGCCATGGTCATGCTCGGGATCGACAACGCCGTCGTCGAACTCGACGGGCCCGAGATGCCGATCATGGACGGCTCGTCCGAGCCCTTCGTCCGCATCCTCGACCGCGCCGGCCGGCGCGCCCAGCAGGCGGCCCGCCGCTACATCGAGATCCTGGACACCGTCGAGGTCGTGGACGGCGACAAGCGCGCCGCGCTCATGCCGGCGGCCCGCTTCGAGGTGGCCTTCGAGATCCGCTTCCCCACCGCCGTCATCGGCACGCAGGCGATCGACATGGCGATGGACGGCCCGACCTTCCGCCGCGAACTGGCCGACTGCCGGACCTTCGGCTTCCTGCACGAGGTGGAGGCCCTGCGCGCCATGGGCCTCGCCCGCGGCGGCTCGATGGACAATGTGGTGGTGATCGAGGGCGACCGGGTGCTGAACCCGGAGGGCCTGCGCCGCCCGGACGAGTTCGTGCGCCACAAGGCGCTGGACGCCATCGGCGACCTCTACGTCCTCGGCATGCCGATCGTCGGCCGCTTCGAAGGCGAACTGGCCGGGCATGCGATCAACAACCAGCTGGTGCGCGCGCTCCTCGCCCGGCCGGACGCCTGGCGCGTGAAGACCTTCGTCGAGGATCTCGCCGAGGCCGTCTGACGAAGGGCTTGTTGCGAGCAATTCGCAGCTCTGCTTCAGTGGGCGCGACCGCGGGGAGGCGCCCATGTCCGAGACCATGCAGGACCAGCTGGCCAGGCTGTACCAGCCGCCGCATCCGCGCACCGTCGCCAAGGCCATCGACTACGTGGACCCGCACGGGCGGCGGTTCATCGCGCTGTCGCCGTTCGTGGTGATGGGGTCCGTGGGGCAGGGCGGCGTCGACGTCTCGCCGCGCGGCGGCGGCCCGGGCTTCGTGAAGGTCGACGAGGCGGGCCGGACCCTCCTCATGCCCGACCGACCCGGCAACAACCGGATCGATTCCCTGAAGAACCTGGCCGACACGGGCGAGGTCGGGCTGATGTTCATGATCCCAGGCGTCGACGACATCTACCGGGTGAACGGGCGGGCGGAACTCGCCGACGAGCCCGCGCTGATCCAGGCCTTCGTGGAATTCGGCAAGCCGCCGCGTTCCGTGCTGCGCATCGCGGTGCGCGAGGCTTTCCTGCATTGCCCCAAGGCGCTGATGCGCGCCGACCTCTGGGGCGACAGCCACCGCGTGGACCGGGCGACCCTGCCCTCGCTGGCCGAGATGGTCTCCGACCAGATCGGCCTGCCCAAGCCGACCGCCACCCACGAGGAGCAGGTGGCGCATCTGCGCGAGACGCTCTGACCCGCCCCACCTTGGCCGCTTTCGCGCGCCATGGTCGCAGCCTCGGGCGCTTCCGTTTGCCAGGCGCCCGGCGTGGTGTAGAAGCGACTCCTCGCGTGGGGGCGCGCGTCTGTCCTTTGAGGTGAAGGTGTCCTTGCTTCGCAATTCGTGGGCTCGTCCGGCGCTCGTGGCCGGCGTCTGCGCCCTCGCCCTGACCGGGTGCGCCGGCCGTCAGAAGAAGCCCCGGCTGGTCTATGAGGAGCGGCCGGTCGAGCTGCTCTACGCCACGGGCGCGGACCGGCTGGACCGCCGCCAGTGGGCCCAGGCCGTGAACTACTTCCAGGAAGTGGAGCGCCAGCACCCCTATTCGGAGTGGTCGCGCCGCGCGATCCTCATGCAGGCCTTCGCCCACTACCAGGGCAACGACTACCCCGAGGCGATCGCCGACGCCGAGCGCTTCATCCAGCTCTATCCGGGCAACCCCGCGGCGGCCTATGCGCACTACATCAAGGCCATCTGCTACTTCGAGCAGATCGTCGACGTGGGCCGCGACCAGGCGGCCACGGGCCAGGCGCTCGCCGGCCTGCGGGAGGTGGTGCAGCGCTATCCGCGCACCGAATACGCGTCCGACGCCCGGCTGAAGATCGACATGGTCAACGACCAGCTGGCCGGCAAGGAAATGACCATCGGCCGCTGGTATCTGCGCAACGGCGACACGCTGGCGGCCATCGGTCGGTTCCGCACCGTGGTGGACCGCTATCAGACCACCAGCCACACGCCCGAGGCCCTCTACCGCCTGGTGGAGGCCTATCTGACCCTGGGTCTGGCCGACGAGGCCAAGCGCAACGGGGCGGTGCTGGGCCACAACTTCCCCGGCGACGCCTGGTACGGCGACGCCTACAAGCTGCTCACGTCGCGCGGCCTGCGGCCCGCGGTGGAGCCTGAGGGGGGCGGCCGGCGCGGCTTCCTGAAGATCCCGTTCCGCAAGGACAAGCGGGAGACCATCAAGCCGCCCGCCGCCGTTCCGGAGGCTGCCGCCACGGACGCCGCCGCGACGGAACCTAAGGCGAACTGAGGCCTTTCCGCCCGGCCCGATTCCGGGTGATCCTGTCCCCATGCTGATCGGCCTCTGGATCCGCGACGTCGTGCTGATCGAGGCCCTGGACCTGTCCATCGGGCCGGGGCTGACCGCGCTTACCGGCGAGACCGGGGCGGGGAAGTCGATCATCCTCGACGCGCTCGGCCTCGCCACCGGGGCCCGCGCCGACGCGGGGCTCGTGCGCCGGGGCGCGCCGCAGGCGGCGGCCTCCGCGGTCTTCGCGCCCGCCGCCGACCACCCGGTCTGGGACCTGCTGGAAGAGAAGGGCCTGTCCTACGCCCGCAACGAGGACCTGGTGTTGCGCCGCACGCTGGCCGCCGACGGCCGCAGCCGGGCCTTCGTGAACGACCAGGCGACCGGCGTGGGCGTGCTGAAGGAGGTGGGCGAGCTGCTGCTCGAGGTTCACGGCCAGCACGAGACGGTGGGCCTGCTGGACGCCCGCACCCATCGGCCGATGCTGGACGCCTACGGCGACCTCTCCGGGCATCTGGCGACGGTGGGGGAGCGCTGGCGCGACTGGCGGGCGGCCCGTGAGCGGGTCGACGAGCTGCGCGAGGCGGTGAACCGTTCGGCCGCCGAGACCGAGGAGCTGCAGCTGCGGCTGTCCGAACTCGACCGCCTGGATCCCCGTGAAGGGGAGGAGACGCAGCTCGCCGAGGAGCGCGCCGTGCTTGGCGCCGCCGAGAAGGCGCTGGCCGACATCGCCTCGGCGCGCGAGACCTTCGAAGGCCTGGGGCCGAAGGTGGCCGCCGCCATCCGGGCGCTGGAGCGGGCGCGCGAGCGTGCGGTGACCGCGGGGGCGGCGGTCGAGGGGGCGGCGGTCACGCGGCTGAGCCAGGCGTCCGAGGCGCTCGACCGCGTGCTGATCGAGGCCGGCGAGGCCGAGGCCGCCATCGACGCGGCCGCCGAGGCGTTCGAGTTCGAGCCCGACCGGCTGGAGAAGACCGAGGAGCGGCTGTTCGACCTGCGGGGCCTCGCCCGCAAGCTCGCCGTCTCGGTGGAGGAGCTGCCGCTGCTGCGCGTGCGCTTCGCCGAGCGGCTGCGGGCGGTGGAGTCCTCCGAGGAGGACCTCAAGGCCGCGGAGGCCGCGCTGAAGACCGCGCGCGGGGCCTACCTGGCCGCCGCCGGCGAGCTGACCGTCGCCCGACGGGCCGCGGGCGAGCGGCTGGCCGAGGCGGTGATGGCTGAGCTCGCGCCGCTGAAGCTCGACAAGGCCCGCTTCCGCGTCGCGGTGGAGCCCGTGGCGGAGGACCGCGCGGGCCCGGCGGGCCTGGACCGCGTCGCCTTCGAGATCGCCACCAATCCCGGCGCGCCGTTCGGCGACCTGGGCGCCATCGCCTCGGGCGGCGAGCTGGCGCGCTTTGCGCTGGCTCTGAAGGCGTCGCTCGCCGGGCGGGGGACGGGGCCGCAGCCCCTGATGATCTTCGACGAGGTGGACCAGGGGGTCGGCGGGGCGGTGGCCGACGCCGTGGGCCTGCGCCTGAAGAAGCTCGCCACCAAGGCCCAGGTGCTGGTGGTGACCCACTCACCCCAGGTGGCGGCCCGCGCCGAAGCCCACTGGCGCATCGCCAAGGCGGGCGAGGGCGAGCGCATCCGGACGGCCGTCGAGGTGCTCTCCCCGTCAGACCGCGAGGAGGAGATCGCGCGCATGCTGGCCGGCGCCCAGGTCACCGACGCCGCCCGCGCCGCCGCCCGGGCGCTGATCGGGGCGTGATCGATCGGCTGCGGTTGGGCTAGGGTCCGCGCCATGGATTCTGCCCGCGCAAAACCCGTCGACCAGCTCACCGAGGCCGAAGCCGTCGAGGCGCTGACCTTTCTCGCCGACGAGATCGCGGCGCACGACATCCGCTACTACCAGCAGGACGAGCCCTCGATCTCGGATGCGGACTACGATGCGCTGAAGCAGCGCAACGCCGAGATCGAGGCGCGCTTCCCGCACCTCGTCCGGGACAACTCCCCCTCGCTCAGGGTGGGCGCGGCGCGCTCGGAGCAGTTCGCCCCGGTGGAGCACGGCGTGCCGATGCTCAGCCTGGACAACGCCTTCTCAGACGAGGACGCCGTCGAGTTCGACGCGCGCGTGCGCCGGTTCCTGAAGCTGGACGAGGCGGTGGCCTATACCGCCGAACCGAAGATCGACGGCCTGTCCTGCTCGATCCGCTACGAGAACGGGGTGCTGGTGCGCGCCGCCACCCGCGGCGACGGACGGGTGGGCGAGGACGTCACCGCCAATGTCCGCACGGTGGGCGAAATTCCCAAGCGGCTGGCGGGGAAGGGCTGGCCCGAGGTCATCGAGATCCGCGGGGAGGTGTACCTGGGTCACGAGGAGTTCGCGGCCCTGAACGCAGCGGCGGAAGCTGCGGGCCAGAAGACCTACGCCAATCCCCGGAACGCCGCGGCGGGGTCGCTGCGCCAGATCGATCCGAAGGTCACCGCCCAGCGGCCGCTGCGCTTCTTCGCCTACGCCTGGGGACTGGTCAGCGAGCCCTTCGCCACGAGCCAATGGGAGGCCCTGCAGCTCCTCAAGAGCTGGGGATTCCCGACGACGCCGGAGAGCCAGTGCGTGACGGGCGTGGAGGGCCTGCTGGCCGCCTACCGCGACATGGAGGCGGCCCGGCCGAAGCTCGGCTACGACATCGACGGCGTGGTCTACAAGGTCGATCGCCTGGACTGGCAGCAGCGGCTGGGCTTCGTCTCCCGCGCCCCCCGGTGGGGCGTGGCGCGCAAGTTCCCGGCCCAGCAGGCCCGCACCGTGCTTGAGGCCATCGACATCCAGGTGGGCCGGACCGGGGCGATGACGCCCGTGGCCCGGCTGACGCCGGTGACGGTGGGCGGGGTCGTGGTGACCAACGCCACGCTGCACAACGCCGACGAGATCGCCCGCCTGGACGTGCGGATCGGCGACACGGTCATCCTGCAGCGCGCTGGCGACGTGATCCCGCAGATCCTGGGCGTCGTGCCCGAGGAGCGGCCGAAGGATGCCGTCTCTTACGAGTTCCCGCACGTCTGCCCGTGCCCGCTGCACACTGAGGTGGTGCGCGAGACGACGGCGTCGGGGGCGGAGACGGTGGTCCGCCGCTGCTCGGGCGAGTTCGCCTGTCCTTTCCAGAAGCTCGCCCACCTGCGCCACTTCGTCAGCCGTCGGGCCTTCGACATCGAGGGGCTCGGGGAGAAGCAGCTCACCCTGTTCAACGAGCGGGGCTGGCTGAACTCGCCGGCCGACATCTTCCGGCTGCACGAGAAGCGCGAGGAGCTGCTGGCGCTTGAGCGGTTCGGCGAGACCAGCGTGAAGAACCTCCTGGAGGGTATCGAGGCCCGCCGCACCATCTCCCTCGACCGCTTCATCTATGGGCTGGGCATCCGCCACATCGGCGAGACCACGGCGGTGGTGATGGCCCGCGGCTACCACACGGCGGACGCCTTCCTGGAAGCCATGGACCGCGTCGCCGCCCGCGACCCGGAGGCCGTCCAGGAGCTGGACGACATGGACCAGATCGGCGGCGCGGTGATCGACGCCGCCGCCGCCTTCTTCGCCGAGGACCACAACCGGGCCATGGTCCAGGACCTGAAGGCCCAGCTCGCCGTGCAGGACGCCGAGGCGCCGAAGACCGACACCGCCGTCGCCGGCAAGACCGTCGTCTTCACCGGCGCCCTGGAGAAGATGACCCGGGACGAGGCCAAGGCCCAGGCCGAGCGCCTGGGGGCGAAGGTCTCCGGCTCGGTGTCCAAGAAGACCGACCTCGTGGTGGCCGGGCCGGGCGCGGGCTCGAAGCTGAAGACCGCCGCCGAGCTCGGCATTCAGGTGCTCACCGAGGACGAGTGGCTGGAGCTAGTGGCCGGGTAGGGGGAAGGCTGCCGCTACTCCGGCGCCTTCAGCTCCGCGCACGAGCCGGGCTCGGCCGTGAACATCAGGCTGGCGACCTTCCACTGGCCCTCGACCTGCACCATATCGAAGACGTCCACGCCGCAGTGCAGGCGCTTGCCGCCCTGCTTGATGTCGTAGGGCGCCCAGACCACCGCGATCGGGCCGCGGCGCATCACCGTCGGGCTCCAGATCCGCTCGTCGAGGTCGGGACTCGTCCTGATGCCCTCCAGCCAGGCCGTCACCGGCCGGCGCACATGGCGCTGGCTTCCGTCGGGCGCGACGCGCACGATGGTCATCACGCCGTCGGCGTAGATCAGCTTCTCCAGCCCCGCCGTGTCCTGCCGCTTCATGGCCGCGAAGAAACGGTCGATCTGCGCCAGGATCGCCGCCTGCTCGGCGTCGGCCGGAGGTTGCGCGGCGGTCGGCCCGGCAAGGACGATGGCCAGAGCCGCGAGGGCGAGCCGGGTCTTCATCCGGGGACGGTCGCGGAGACGATCCATGTCGCCGAGGGCAGCTTGACCCCCTCCGGACCGTCGTAGGCCGTCAGCGCCTCGCGGACGGCGGCAACGACCGCGTCCCGCTTGTCCGGGTTCTCGCGCAGCATCATGCCCAGCGGACCGATGCGCAGCGACAGGCCGACGGCGGTTCGCAGATCGCCGCCGCCGACCGCCTCGTCATGGGGGCTGATCGTGACCGCCTCGAAGCCCGCGGCGGCCAGGATGCCGCGTACCCGCTCGGGATCGGCGAAGGCGAAGGGCCCCGGTGCGTGCGGGTCCGCCGGCGGTGCGGGCGCGGGCAGGTGCTGCGCGGCCGCCGCCATCGGCGCCGTCATGATCGGGTTCTCGGCAGGCGGTCGCCAGCAGACGAAGGCCAGCCGGCCGCCCGGCTTCAGCGCCCTGCGGATGTTGGCGAAGGCCGCCGGCGGGTCGGCGAAGAACATCACGCCGAACCGGGAGAAGGCGCCGTCGAAGCTCGCCGGCTCGAACGGGTGGGTCTGGGCGTCGCCTTCGAGGAAGCTGACGCCGGCGGCGGCCGGACGGGCGCGGGCGACCTCCAGCAGCGGCCGGGAGATGTCGAAGCCCACGACCTCGCCCCCGGGCGCGACGGCGGCCGCCAGCTCGAGAGTGGTCTGGCCGGCGCCGCAGCCGATGTCGAGCAGCCGCTCGCCGGGCTTGGGCCCCAGCGCGGCCATGGCGGCGCGGCCCAGCGGGGCGAGCTGCCGGTCCAGCGCCTCCTGCATCTCGGCCCAGGTCTGGCCGGCGGCGTCGTTCCAGTACGCGACCTGGGCCGCGTTGGGGGCTTCGCTCATGGGCTCAGACCGGCGCGCAGGCGTGTTCGAGCCAGGCGCGGACCTCGGGCTCGACCTGCGGTCCGACCACGGCCAGGACGCGGGTGTGGTAAGCGTCGAGCTGGGCGCGCTCCTCCGAAGTGAGAAGATCCACGGCGACCAGGCGCCGGTCGATGGGCGCCAGCGTCAGGGTCTCGAAACCGAGCATCGGCCGCTCGCCGCCGGGGATGGCCTCGGGCGGGGTGACCACCTGCAGGTTCTCGATGCGGATGCCGTAGGCGCCTTCCTTGTAGTAGCCGGGTTCGTTGGAGAGGATCATGCCGGGCCGGAGCGCTACCGTGTTCGGCGCCTTTGCGATCCGCTGCGGGCCCTCGTGGACGCCGAGGTAGCTGCCCACCCCGTGGCCGGTCCCGTGGTCGTAGTCGAGGCCATGGGCCCAGAGCGCCATGCGGGCGAGCGCATCGAGGTGGGTCCCGGTGGTGCCGGCCGGGAACCGGACACGCGCCAGCGCCAGATGCCCCTTGAGCACCAGGGTGAAGCGCTCACGCATTTCCGCGCTTGGCTCGCCGATGGCCACCGTGCGGGTGACGTCGGTGGTGCCGTCCAGGTACTGGGCGCCGGAGTCGATCAGCAGCAGCGAACCGGGCTCGGCGCGCTTGTTGAGGCGCTGGGTCGGCCGGTAGTGGACGATGGCCCCGTTCGAGGCGGCGCCGGCGATGGTGTCGAACGACAGGTCCTTCAGGGCGCCGGTCGCCTCGCGGAAAGCCTCGAGCTTCGAGACCGCCGTGATCTCGTCCGGCGGGTTGGTCTGCCCCTCGGTCGCCAGCCAGTGCAGGAAGCGGCTGAGCGCCGCGCCGTCCCGCGCATGGGCCTTGCGGGCGCCTTCGACCTCGACGGCGTTCTTGCAGGCGCGCGGCAGGGTGCAGGGGTCTTCGGCGCGGACCACCTCCGCGCCGGCTGCGGCCAGGGCCTCGAAGTACCAAGCCGACGACTGGGCCGGATCGACCACCACCTTCTTGCCGCGCAGGTCGCCGAGCGCCGCGGGCAGGTCCTCCGGCGTCTCCAGCCGCACCTGGTTGCCGAGCCAGGCGGGCAGGTCGGGGGTGACCTTCTGCGGGTCGAGGAACAGGCGCGCCGTCCCGTCGCGGTTCAGGATCGCCTGGGCGAGCGGCAGGGGCGAGCGGATGACGTCCCCGCCCCGGACGTTGAACAGCCAGGCGATCGAGGCCGGCGCCGTGAGCACGGCGGCGTCCGCGCCGCCGGCCAACGCCCCGCCGATGCGGGCGCGCTTCGCCGAGGACTCCTCGCCGGCGTACTCGAGCGGGTGCGGCGCGACGGGTGCGACCGGCTGTGGCGGACGGGCCTCGCCCCAGGCCTTGTCCAGCGGGTTCGGCGTGACCGGGCGCAGTTCCGCGCCGGCCCTGGCGGCGGCGGCCTGCAGGTGGGCCAGGGCGTCGGGGCTGTGCAGCCGGGGATCGTAGCCGATCTTCTGGCCCTTGCCGGCGGCGGTCTCCAGGTAGGCGGGCACGCCGCCCTCCACGAGGTCACGGATCTCGAAAAGCCCGGTGTCGACCTGGTCGCGCACCTGCAGGGCGTATCTTCCGTCCACGAAGACGGCGGCTTTGTCCTTCAGGATCACGGCGGCTCCGGCGGAGCCGGTGAAGCCGGTGGCCCAGGCCAGGCGGTCGTTCGCCGCGGGGAGGTATTCGTTCTGGTGCTCGTCCTCGTGCGGCACGAGGAGGCCGTCCAGGCCCTGCTCGGCCATGGCCTGGCGGATCAGCGGCACGTGCCGGGGTCCGAAGGAGCGGTCGGTGGTCTCGTCGAAGGTCTGGCGCATGCAACGGATTTAGTCGCTTCGGCCGCTCCGGCAAAGGCCGGTGACCTCGCCGATTATACCCGGATGAAATTGACAGGCGCCGCCCTGCAGGCTAACGGGCGGCCATGGACAAGCAGCGCCGACGGGACCTGATCCGGGACTTCAAGGAGAAGAAGACGCAGGTCGGCGTCTTCGCCGTGCGCTGCGTAGTGACCGGCGAGGCGTGGGTCGGCGTCTCACGCAATCTCGGCCAGCAGCAGAACGCCATCTGGTTCTCGCTGCGCATGGGGCCGGGTGGGCGGCTGAACCGAGACCTGCACGCTGCCTGGACCAAGCATGGGGCCGACGCGCTGGCGTTCGAGGTGGTCGAGGCGATCGACGACAAGGACCTCGGGACCTACGGCGTCGACAGCCGGCTCAAGGATCGGCTGGCTCACTGGCAGGCGCAACTCGGCGCGAGGAAGGTGTTCAGCTGAGGGCGGAAGGCGCGGGCGTCGCCTGGTGGACGCCCGCGCCCCCGCTCCGGCTCTCCAGGCGCCCTTAGGGCTGCGGCGGAGCGGTCTCGGTGACCTCGGCGGAGGCGTCGGCGGCGGCGTCGGCGGTGTCGCGGGCGGCCTGCTGCGCGTCCTCGGCCATGGCCTCGGTGGCCTGCGCCGTGGTCTCCATCGCCGCCTGGGCCGAGCGGCTGGCGTCGGCGGCGGCCTGCTGGGCGGTGGCCGCGGCGGCGGCCACGGTGGCCTCCGAGGCGCCGGCGTCGCGGGCCGCCTGCAGTTCGGCGCCGCGGTCGCCGTTCATGCTGCTCATGAAGAAGATCACGCCCACCACCGCCACGATGGCGATGAGAGCCGCGACCCACCAGCCGGCGCTGCCGCCGCGCCGGTGCACGACCGTCGTGGTCGGGCCGCTGGTCGTGGTGGTGGTCCGTTCGATGTCGTCAGACATTATGGCGTTCTCCGGCCGGCCCAAGCTGGGCCGTTCGGCGGAGAAACGTCATTTCGTCGACGCGGGTTCCGGTCCGGTCAGGCCCGACGAAGGACCAGGGTCGCCCAGGCGTCGCGATGCAGCCGCCGCACCAGCCGGAACCCCTTCGACGCATAGGCGGCGAACACCCGCCGCTCCTGGGTGCGCAACAGTCCCGAGAGGATGGCGATCCCGCCGGGCTTGAGGGCGCCCTTGATGTCCTGCGACAGGGCCACGAGCGGCGGCGCCAGGATGTTGGCGAACACCAGGTCGTAGGGTGCCTCGCCGCGCACCCGCGGGTCGTCCAGACCGCTGGCATGCACGAACCGGGCGGTGGCCCGGTTCAGGGCGGCGTTCTCGTTGGCGATCCGCACGGACGGGGCGTCGATGTCGGTGCCAACCGCCACGCGGCTGCCGGTGCGCGCCGCGGCGATCGCCAGGACCCCGGTGCCGCAGCCCACGTCCAGCACCTTCTCGAAGCGCCGGGCCTTCAGGAGGTCGTGGAAGGCCTGCAGGCAGCCGACGGTCGTTCCGTGATGGCCCGTGCCGAAGGCCGCGCCCGCCTCGATCCGCAGGTTGACCGTGCTGGCCGGCGCGAGACCGCGGTCGTGGGCGCCGTAGACGAAGAACCGGCCCGCGCGCACGGGCGGCAGACCCGACAGGGCCATGGCCAGCCAGTCGGCGTCGGCGAGCTTCTCGGTGGTGACGCGCAGGGCTGCGTGGGCGCCCAGCACCTCCACGAGGGCGGCGCGCTCCTCCTCGGACGTGGGGAAGGCGTCGATGCGCCAGACGTCGTGGTCCTCGTCCTCCTCCAGGATGGAATAGGTGAGGGTCTCGGTCCCGGGGGTCTCGTCGAGCCGGGCCGCGGCGGCCTCGGCTTCGGCGCGCGGTCCACGGGCGGTGATCTGCAGGGCCTCGTCGGTCATCCCGCGCCCTCTAAAGGCCGGGGCGGCGAAAGGCGAGGGGAGATCAGCCGCGGACGATGACGGTGGTGTCGCCGGTGGCCTCCGGCATGGCCTCGGGGTCGAGATCGGCCGGCGGCGGGGGCGGCGGGGGCAGGTCGACGCCGTAGGCCACGCCGCCGCTGAGCGACGGATAAGGTGGCGGATCGGCGGCGGGCTCCTGCCAGGAGGCGTCGACCGCATAGCTGGCGGTGTCGGCCGCGGGCTCAGGCTCGTCGAAGACGGAGTAGTCCTGCGCCGCCTCGACGATCTCCGGCGCGTCCTGCCAGGCGATGGTCTGCTTCCAGTCGGTGCCGACCACATAGTCCGGGATCCGGCCCTCGTAGTAGGCGAGGGTCATGCCGTCGTCGAAGGGGCCGGTGGAGCGGGCGCCCGACCAGCCGGCGAAGATCTGCGGCCCCTCGGGCCGCTCGTCGCCTCGCAGGTCCGGCTGCATGGCGCCGCCGAGCAGCAGGCCCGACACCGCCGCCACGCCAACCCCCGCGAACAACGTCTTGAGATCCACGGCTGAAGCCTTTGATGATCGAGTTCCAGGCCGCTAGAGCGCGCGAGCCGGCGGTTGGTTCAGGGCCAAGGCTGGCGCCATATGGCGGACCGTGCGTTGAGCCTCGGGGAGACGTCACCATGAGCAAGTACAGCCCGCTGTCCGACCGCCTGGCCGGCCATCCCGCCAACGAGTGGCAGGCCAGCTTCGCCGAGATCGAGGAGGTCCTGGGCTTCCCGCTGCCGAAGACGGCGCGGACGGGGAAGTCCTGGTGGTCGGGCATGGACAAGCCGCACGCGCGGGCCTGGACCGCCCACGGGTTCGAGGCCGACGTGGACCATGCCCGTAGCCTCGTCACCTTCCGCCGCAGCGAGGTGTCGCCGGCGGCGGTGGAGGCCGTTCTGCCGCCAGTCGGCGAGATCGCGCCCGAGCGCCTCGAGGCCTCCGCTCCGCCGCCTGCCACGACGCAAGCGCCGGCCGCAGCGTCCGACGACGCCCGCCGCCAGAGGACCCTCGGCATGGCGGCGCTCGCAGCCGGGGGCGTAGCGGTGGTGGCGGGTCTCGGCGCCCTGCTGATGAAGGGCCTCGGGCGGAGAGATCGAGCTTGAGATCGTCATGGCCGGGCTTGTCCCGGCCACCCATTGAACGCTGGCCGTCGTCAGTCACCCACGACCTAGCCGAGCTTCTTTTCTGAGGACGCCGAGATCATGGGTGGCCGGGACAAGCCCGGCCATGACGAAGAGTCAGAGTGAGGGCTCCCGCCAGCTGAGGTGCGACAGCGGGCCCTGCTCGGCCACCAAGGCGGGGAACAGGTCGTCCCAGTTGGGATTGTCGCGCTCGATCAGATTGATCTTCCAGTCTCGCTTGTACTTCTTCAGGGATTTTTCGCGCTGGATGGCGCTCACGATGTCGTCGTGAACCTCGTACCAGACGAGGCGCCGCACGCCGTAACGGCTGGTGAATCCCTCGTGGACTCCCGCCCGGTGCTGCGAAATCCGTCGGACAAACTCACCGCTGACGCCAATGTAGAGCGTGCCGTGCCGACGGCTCGCGAGGATGTAGACGGCTGTCGACGAGTGCAGGTCCAGGATCTCAGCCCTTCTCCACGAAGCTGTCGAGCACCTTCTTCTCGCCGGCCTTGTCGAACTGGACGGTGAGCTTGTTGCCCTCCACGCCGGCCACCTTCCCGTAGCCGAACTTGATGTGGAAGACCCGGTCGCCGCGCTTGTAGGCGCTGGCGGCGGAGCTCTCGGCGACCAGGCGGCCCTCGCCCTCGATCACCTGCTGCCGGCCCGGGTGGCTGCCGCGGTAGTTGGCCTGCTGGGCCCGCTTCCAGCCGGGCGAGGAGTAGCCGGCCCCGAAGGAGGGGCTCTCGTCCCAGCGGCTGCCGTGCTGCTGCATGCCGGGCCCGCCGCCGTAGTAGCCGGTCTCCGACGAGGCCTCGACATTGGCCACCGGCAGCTCGTCCACGAAGCGCGACGGCAGCTGGCTGGTCCAGCGGCCGTAGACCTGGCGGTTGGCGGCGAAGGAGATGCGCGCCTCCTCCCGGGCCCGGGTGATTCCGACATAGGCCAGGCGTCGCTCCTCCTCGAGGCCCTTCTCGCCCTTCTCGTCCATGGAGCGCTGGGACGGGAAGACGCCTTCCTCCCAGCCCGGCAGGAATACCAGCGGGAACTCAAGGCCCTTGGCCGAGTGCAGGGTCATCACCTGCACGGCGTCGGCGGCGGGGCCGCGGTCGAGGTCCATGACCAGGGAGACGTGCTCCAGATAGGCCTCAAGGGTGTCGAAGCTGCCCATCGACTGGACGAGCTCCTTGAGGTTCTCCAGGCGTGTCTGGGCGGTCGGGCTCTTGTCGAGGCGCAGCGCGTCCGTGTAGCCGCTCTCCTCCAGCACCTGCTCCATCAGGCGCGGGTGGGCGATCCGCTGGGCGTCGGCGCGCCAGCGGTCGAGGTCGCGCAGGAAGTTGGAAAGCGCGGTGCGCGTGCGGGCGGCGAGTTCGTCGGTCAGCACCACCTGGCGGGCCGCGTGGACCACGGGCGTCCCGTTCAGCCGGGCGATCTGCAGCAGCTTCTGGACCGTGGTGTCGCCGATGCCGCGCTTGGGCGTGTTGACGATCCGCTCGAACGCCAGGTCGTCGTCCTCCGACTGGATCAGCCGCAGGTAGGCGTGGGCGTCGCGGATCTCGGCGCGCTCGAAGAACCTGGGGCCGCCGACCACAGTGTAGGGGATCTGCAGCAGGACGAAGCGCTCTTCGAACGCCCGCATCTGGAACGAGGCGCGGACCAGGATGGCGATGTCGCGGTAGCGGCGGCCGGCGCGCTTGGCGCGCTCGATCTCGTCGGCGATCAGCCGGCTCTCCGCCTCGCCGTCCCAGACGCCGCGGACGATGACCTTCTCGCCGCCCTCGGCCTCGGTCCAGAGCGTCTTGCCCAGCCGGCTCTTGTTGGCGGCGATCAGCCCGGAGGCGGCGGCCAGGATGTGGCTCGTGGAGCGGTAGTTGCGCTCCAGCCGGACCACCTTGGCGCCCGGGAAGTCGCGCTCGAAGCGCAGGATGTTGTCCACCTCCGCGCCTCGCCAGCCATAGATCGACTGGTCGTCGTCGCCCACGCAGCACACGTTCTGGCGCTTCTGGGCCAGCAGCCGCAGCCACAGGTACTGGGCGACGTTGGTGTCCTGGTACTCGTCCACCAGCAGGTAGCGGAACCGGTCGTGGTACTCGGCCAGCACGTCCGGCTGGCTGGTGAAGATGGTGATGTTGTGCAGCAGGAGGTCGCCGAAGTCGCAGGCGTTCAGGATGCGCAGCCGCTCCTGGTACATGCGGTAGAGCGCCTGGCCGCGGCCGTTGGCGAACTGGGCGTTCTCGGCCGCCGGGAGCTGGTCCGGGCGCCAGCCGCGGTTCTTCCAGTGGTCGATCAGGCCGGCCAGCATCTTCGCCGGCCAGCGCTTGGAATCGACGTTCTCCGCCTCGAGGACCTGCTTGATCAGCCGCTCCTGATCGTCGTCGTCGAGGATGGTGTAGTTCGACTTCAGCCCCACCAGCTCCGCGTGGCGGCGCAGGATCTGGGCGGCGACGGAGTGGAAGGTGCCCAGCCAGCGCAGGCCCTCGGCCTGCGGCCCGATGATATGGGTGATCCGCTCGCGCATCTCGCGGGCGGCCTTGTTGGTAAAGGTGACGGCCAGCAGCTCCCACGGCCGCGCCCGCCCCGTCGCCAGGATGTGGGCCAGCCGGGTGGTCAGCACCCGCGTCTTGCCGGTGCCGGCGCCCGCCAGCACCAGGACGGGCCCCTCGATCGTCTCCACGGCGTCCCGCTGCTCGGGGTTCAGGCCTTCGAGATAGTCGGCGGGGCGGGAATCGACCCGCGCCAGGTCGCTGATGCGGGTGGCGGGGGGCTGGTGCTCGGACTGGGATTCGGGAGGGAACATCGGAACATATGTAGCACACGGCGCGCCGGGCTTAAGGCCCGGGAGGAACTTCGCCGCAGGGGCGCCGTTTGGCAGGGCGAAGGTATCGGAGCCCGCCATGGCCGAGACGTCCGGACGACGCACGCCGACCTGGGTCGTGTTCCTCGCCGGCATGGTCGCGGCCCTGCTGCTGGCGCTCGCCTGGACCGCCTGGTCCCGGTGGCGCGACGCAGGGCGGGAGATGGACATCCGCGTCGCGCCGGCCGTGCCGGAGCTGCCGTCGCCCAGGCTGCCCGACGCGCCGCGCATCCCGGACGCGCCGCTGCCGATGCCGAAGTGAGAGAGGGAGACCCCATGAGCGACCAGAGCCCGCGCCATCCGACCACCGAGCGCGACAGCTTCGACAAGCCGGAGCCCCGCAAGGCCACCCGCAACATCCCGCCGCTCGTCTGGATCGTGCTCGCGCTCCTGGTCGGCTGGCTGGTCGTGGCCCTGATGCAACGTGGCGGCTCCGACGTCACCCCGCAGGGGGGCACGACGCCCGCTGCGGCCGAGGGAACGTCCGTCATGCCGCCGGCGCCGGCCAGCGGGGACGCCCCCGCCACGCCCGGCGCGGTGGTGAACGGCCCGGCGCAGCCCCCGCCGCAGTAGCTCAGGCGCCCTGGGCGAACCTCAGGGCCGCTACGCGGCAGGCGGAGGCGAGGGGGCGCTCGCCGCGCTGGGCGTCGATCCGGCCGATCAGGCCCGCGAGGCTGCCGCCCCTGGCCGCGGCCATCTCCTCCAGCACCGCCCAGAACTCCGGTTCCAGCGCGATGGACGTCGCGTGGCCGGAGAGCAGGACCGAGCGTTTGCGCAGCGACGCCATAGGCCTTTGTTCATGCATGGCGGCTATGCGTCAAACCCCTCTTGCAGGAAGGTGACGCCGTCGTCATTTTCCGGGCTGCGCACTGACGAGGGTTCCTGAACACCATGGCCATGGCCGACACCATCCGCGGCGAGGCTCCCGGCGCCCGGGTGTCTCCGAAGCTGGACTGGCCGCACGCGCTCCGCGCCCTGCGTCGCCTGCTCGCCGACAAGGAAGACACCACCCAGGTGTTCGAGATCATGCGCGCCCTGAACGGCAGCGCCACGGCCAAGGGCTACCACCGCCTGCTGGAGACGCAGCAGGGCGGCCGGATCGCCTATGCGCGCGAGGAGTTCGCCCATCGGCTGATGGACGACGCCTGGCTCGACAGCCTGCCGGCCGGTTCCGTGGGCGCGGCCTACCGCGAGTTTGTCCGTTCCGAGCGCCTCTCGGCCGAGGGGCTGGCGGAGGTGAGCCGCAAAGGCCTGGCCGCCATCGAGGAGCAGCACCCCTACGCCTGGTTCGGCCGCCGCACCCGGGACGTGCACGACGTCTGGCACATCCTCTCCGGCTACCACCGCGACGCCCTGGGCGAGGCGTGCCTGGTGGCCTTCTCCTACGCCCAGACGAAGGGGCTGGGCTGGGCCCTGATCGCCGTCGGCGCGGGCCTGCGCTCCCTGAAGGAGAAGCGGTATCCGTACCGCAAGGCGATCTGGCAGGGCTATCAGCGCGGCAAGCGCGCGGCCTGGCTGCTGGGCGAGGACTACGAGCGCCTGATGGCCGAGCCCCTCGACCAGGCGCGCCGCCGGCTCGGGATCACGCCCGCGACGATCTACGACTCCATTCCGTCCGAGGCCCGGGACCTGGTGGTCGCCGGCCGTTAGGAGCTCGTCGGCCCGACGCCGGGAACCTCGACACCTGCCTGACATTGAGGCAGGGAAGTCCGCTTTCCAGGCAGGGGCTGCGGTGGCGAGCGGTGTGCTGAGCGAGCGAAGGACGCGTGGGCGGATCCCGCCGCACATCCTGCCGCTCGTCGTCCTGGCCATCGGATTGCTGGCGAGCGCTGCGGCCGGCTGGCAGGTGGAGCGCCTGAGCCGCGCCAAGGACCAGGAGCGGTTCCAGGGCGCCGTGCAGCAGGCCCAGGACGACATCCTGAACCGGATGCAGGCCTACATCGGCGTTCTGCGCGCAACCGCAGGCCTCGTGGCGGCCGAGGACGGCGCGGTCACCCGCGAGCAGTTCGCGGCGTTTGCCCAGCGCCTGCAGCTGGCCCGGGTCTACCCCGGCATCCAGGGGGTCGGCTACAGCGCCGTCCTGCCCTCGGCCGAAGGGCCGCAGGCGGAGGCGGCCCTTGTCCGATATGGCGCCGCGGACATCACCATCACCCCCGCCGAACCCCGGCCGCAGGTCCACGCCATAATCCACCTCGAACCGCTGGATCGCCGCAATCGCGCGGCGCTGGGCTACGACATGTTCGCCGAGCCCACCCGGCGGGCCGCCATGGAGCGGGCGCGCGACCGCGGACGCAGCGCGATGTCCGGCCGGGTGGAGTTGGTGCAGGAGATCGATGATCAGAAGCAGGCGGGCTTCCTGATCTACCACCCGGTCTACAGGGGCGGCGCGCCACCGGCGACGGTTGCGGAAAGACGCGCGCGGCTGCTCGGCTTCGCTTACAGTCCGTTCCGCGCGGACGACCTTCTGCGCGGGATCTTTGTGCGCGAGCAGCAGCCGCGGATCCATATCGCCGTCTACGACGACGCCATCGCGCCGCAGAACCTGCTCCATAAGTCCTTCGCGGGCGCTCCGGACCAGATGGCCAGGACGGCGTGGTTCACGGCCGTCCGTCCCGTGGAGATCGCCGGTCGGCGATGGCAGATCGCCTACTACTCCACGCCCAGCTTCGAGGGGGATTCCACCCGAGGGCTCGGCCTCGCCTTCTTTGCCGGCGGCCTGGTCGCCACCCTGCTCGTGGCCGGTGCATCGGCCTGGCAGGCCCGCCTGCGCCTCGCCGCCGAGGCCGAGGTGGCGGCGCGGCGGGAGAGTGAGCAGCAGCGCGAGCTGCTGGTGGGCGAGCTGAACCACCGGGTGAAGAACACGCTGGCCACCGTCCAGTCGATCGCCGCCCAGACCCTGCGGGAAGGGAAGAGTCTCGAGGACACCCGCGATAGCTTTGAGTCCCGGCTGCTGGCGCTCAGTGAGACCCACAACCTGCTCACCCGCGACCACTGGCGCGGCGCGGGCCTGCGCGAACTGGTCGAGGTGGAGCTCGCCCCCTACGCCGGCGCCCGGGAGCGGATCGACGTGACGGGCGAGGAGGTGTGGCTCGCCCCCGACACCGCGCTGGCGCTCGGCATGGCGCTGCACGAACTGGCCACCAATGCGCTCAAGTACGGCGCGCTCTCGGGCGCGGAGGGGCGCGTGCGGATCTCCTGGCGCCGCCGGGCGGAGGCCGGGGCCGACCGGCTGAGGCTCGTGTGGGAGGAGGCGGGAGGTCCGCCGGTGACGCCGCCGACCCGTCGCGGGTTCGGCTCACGGCTGATCGAGACGGGGCTGCGCAGGCAACTGCGGGGCGAGGTGGAGCTGGCGTTCCGGCCGCAGGGCGTGTGCTGCACCATCGACCTGCCGCTGGAGGCGGCGGAACGCGCGACCGCCTAGTCCTCGCGCTTCGCCTGGTCGTGCAGACGGCGGACCTTGTCGGCTTCCAGCCGGGAGACCGTCTTCTCGGCCTTGGTGCGCCCGAAACGGACCCGGTTCTCCGCCGCGGTCTTTCTGGCCTCGGCCTGGGCGCGCGCCTTGCGGGCCTTGTTCAGGTTGATGGGCTCCGTCATGCGGGCAGGCCGTACCCGCGGGCCATGACCGCGGCGAACACCGGAATCAGGACGAACAGCGCGGCCTCCGCGATGAGCCAGGCGCGCACCCGCTCCACCTCGTCCTGGTAGGGACAGAAGGCGGGCTCGAGCTTCACCTTGCGCCGCCAGCGCAGCATGCTGACCGTTGGCGGCACGGAGAGCAGCCCCACGGCCAGGAAGGCCGCCATCTTGGCCCAGAACCAGGGGTTGGGGAGGTAGGCGTCGGGGCCCTTGACCCCGTAGTAGACGCGCAGCACCCCCACCACGATCAGCAGGACGGCGAGCAGGCCGTAGTGGGCGTCCACCAGGCCCAGGCGCCTCAGGCCCGCGGCGGTCAGCCCCGGCCGGAGCAGGGCGATCTCCGCGGTCAGGATGGCCGCCAGGCCGAAGGCCAGCAGGTGGTGGGCGATGGCCAGGATCAGGTCGAGGGTCATGGCGGCGACCATGCCACGCGCGGCGGCGAGCGCAACCGTGGCCGCCGCTTCCTCGTTTCGGGGCGTGCCCGCAGTACGAGGAAACAAGATGGTCCAGCCCTCCGACATCCACCCGCACATGGAAGTCGTCGGTTCAGACGGCGATCACGTCGGCAAGGTCGATCACCTGATGGGCGACGAGATCGAGCTCAGCAAGCTCGACCTCACCGCCGGCCTCAAGCACCACATGGTGCCGCTGAGCTGGGTCGACCGGGTCGAGGACGACAAGGTCTGGCTCAACCGCACCAAGGAGGCCGCGACCGCCGCCTGGAAGATGCGGATGTAACGCGCCCTATCGCACGTTGGCGCAGAACCGCTGGATGCGGCCGCAGGCGTCCTCCAGCACCGCGTTCGAGGTCGCGTAGCTGATCCGGAAGAACGGCGAGAGCCCGAAGGCCGCGCCGTGCACGACCGCGACGCCTTCCGCCTCCAGGAGCTCGGTGGCGAAGTCCTGGTCCGAACCGATCGTCCGGCCGCTGGGCGCGGTCTTGCCGATCAGCCCTTCGCAGGACGGATAGACGTAGAAGGCGCCCTCCGGCGTCGGGCACTTGATGCCGCTGGCCTGGTTCAGCATCGAGACCACGAGGTCGCGGCGCTGCTCGAACAGCCTGGCGTTCGGCTTGATGAAGTCCTGCGGGCCGTTCAGGGCCTCCACCGCCGCCCACTGCGAGATCGACGAGGGGTTGGAGGTGGTCTGGCTCATGACCTTGGCCATCGCCTTGATCAGCTCTTCGGGACCGCCGGCGTAGCCGATCCGCCAACCGGTCATGGCGTAGGCCTTGGAGACCCCGTTCATGGTGAGGGTGCGGTCGTAGAGGGCCGGCTCCACCTGGGCGATGGTGGTGAACTCGAAGTCGCCGAACACCAGGTGCTCGTACATGTCGTCGGTCAGGATCCAGACCTGCGGGTGGCGCAGGAGGACGTCGGCCAGCGCCTTCAGCTCGGCGCGGGTGTAGGCCGCGCCCGACGGGTTGGACGGCGAGTTCAGCAGGATCCACTTGGTCTTCGGCGTGATCGCCCGCTCGAGGTCGTCCGGGCGCAGCTTGAAGCCGGTCTCGGCGCTGGTCGGCGCGGCCACCGGCGTGCCGCCGGCCAGCAGCACGATATCCCAGTAGCTCACCCAGTAGGGTGTTGGCACGATCACCTCGTCGCCCGGGTTCAGGGTCGCGATCATGGCGTTCCAGATCACCGGCTTTCCGCCCGGCGAGACGTTGATCTGGCTGGGCTTGTAGGTCAGGCCGTTCTCGCGCTGGAACTTGGCGCAGATGGCCTCCTTCAGCTCCGGGATGCCGTCGACGTTGGTGTACTTCGTCTTGCCGTCGCGGATGGCCTTGACGGCCGCTTCCTTGATGTTGTCCGGCGTGTCGAAGTCGGGCTCGCCCGCCGCCAGGCCGATGACGTCGCGCCCCTGCGCCTTCAGCTCGCGCGCTTTCTGGTCCGCCGCCAGGGTGGCGGACGGCTTCACGCGGGATAGGGCGGCGGACTGGAGCGACATGGCGGAGCGGGTCCCCTGTGGGTCGATGCTGCACTGCGGGGGCCGGGTTTAACCCAAGCCGGCGCTGCGGCAAACCGCCGGTTCCCCGGAACGGCCGCTTTCGTCCTCGCGTTTGCCGGTGAGCCACAGGAGGCGATCATGCGACGCGTGCTGCACGCCCTGGGGCTCTGCCTCGTCCTCGCCGCCTGCGGGCGGGAGGCGGCCGCCCCCGAACCGGTCGCGGCGGCGCCCGAGCCTGCGCCGGCTGCGGGGCCCGCGCCCACCACCGCCGTCACCGCCGACGTCGCGCAGCCGGCGGCCTACGTCGGTCGCTGGGCCGCGACGCCGGCGCTCTGCGCGGAGGGCGCCTGGATGTTCGAGCCGGGGCGGGTGGCGACCGCGGGCGAGGTGAGCTGCGACTTCACGACCGTCACGCCGCAGGCGGCCGGCTACCAGGTCGGCGCCAAGTGCCTGGCGGAAGGGACGGCCGAGCCGCAGACCTTCCAGCTGGCGCTGGCCGGCGCGGGGGCGGCGCAGCGCATGACCGTGACCGGCGGCCCGTGGTCGGGGCCGATCACCCTCATGCGCTGTCCGGACGTCACACGAAGTTCAGGAGGCTGATGTCGGCCAGGGTCCGGCCGACCAGCATGAGCTCGACGTCGGCGCCGTCGCTGGAATCGCCGTTGGTGTCGGCGAACACCCACACGTCGTCGCCCACCTGCGCGGCCACGTACTGCGCGCCCGTGAACATGATGTGCTCGTTGGCGGTCTGCAGGGCGCGCTCGTAGGTCTCCGCCGTGAACTCCGAATATTGCCGCGGCAGGATGGTGTAGATGCTGACCTGTGCGAACGACAGGCTGTCGCCCGCCTCCCAGTCGGCGATCAGGTCCGCCATCCCCTCGCCCGGGCGGGCGTTGGAGGTGAACTCGAACCGGTCGCGCCCCTCGCCGCCGTAGAGGACCGTGGCGTCGGCGGCCGCCGAGATGATGGTGTCGTTGCCCGCATCGCCGTGGGCCAGCGCGTTGCCCGGCATGTACATGACCAGGGTGTCGTCGCCGTCGCCGCCGAGCAGCAGGTCGTCGCCGCCGTTGGAGTAGATCTGGTCGTTGCCGGCGCCGCCGAAGACGGTGTCGTCGCCGCCGCCCGCGTGGATCTCGTCGTCCCCGAGGTCGCCGAACAGCAGGTCGTCACCGTCCTTGCCGCCGATGAAGTCGTTGCCCTGGCCGCCGTAGAGGATGTCGTTCCCGTCGCCGCCGACGAGTTCGTCGTCCCCCTGGTTGCCGTGGGCGAAGGAGCCGCGGGTCTCCCGGAACGTGGAGACGTTGATCACGTCGTCGCCCTTGCCGCCGTAGACGGTGTTGGACCCCGCGCCGCCGTTCAGCACGTCGTTGCCGCTGTTGCCCTGCACGATGTCGTCGCCGGCGCCGGCGTCGACGGTATCGGCGCCCGGGCCGCCGTAGAGGCCATCGTGACCGGCCCCGCCGATCACCTGCTCGTCGCTGGTGTCGCCGATATAGAGCTTGTAGCCGTCGGCCATGACCGCGCGCCCCGCGCGGGCGAGCTGGGTCAGCTCCACGGCGAACTTCACGGTGCGATCGCCGAAGGTGACCAGGATGCTCGGCACTTCGGGCGTGAGGATCAGCGGGTCGTAGGACTGGTAGACGACGCTCACCCGACTCGCCGGACCGCCGGCGAAGGTCAGGGTGTCGAGGGCGCCGATGTTGAGCGCCTGCTCGGGCGTGATGGTTTCGAAGGCGTAGGTGGCCACTGTGGAATCTCTCTCGAAGAACGTCCCTCTCGGCCAAAGCGTGGCCGTAACGGCGCTATCTGGCCCGTGTTGCGTAAAAACGCAACAAACAAAAACGCAACAGGCGGCGCGCTATAGGATGTTGCTCGAATCCAGACTGGCGAGAGTCCGGCCCACGAGCACAACCGTGGAGCCGATGGAATTCGCGCCACCGATGTCAGCGAAGATCACGACATCGGCCCCAACCTGGATGGCCACTACGTCGATCGAGCCCTGAAGAACGGTGGTCGCGTGGCTAATGGCGGACGCGTAATCCGCAGCCGTCCCCTGGCCGTAAGCATGCGTGCCGATCGCGGCCCACTGGAAGGAGATCCGGTCGTCGGCCCCTGCCCAGTCGAGGATGCGGTCCGGCTGGCCGGAGGCGGTCCCGTTGTCTCCAGCGCCGAACACGAACACGTCGGCCCCAGCGCCGCCACTCAGCGCATCTGCGCCTCGGCCGCCGCTCAGGGTGTCGGCGTCGTCGCCGCCGCTGAGGGTGTCGTTCCCAGTGTTCCCTAGGAGGGAATCGAGGCCGGCGTCTCCGTCGAGAACCGTGGATGCAGCTCCGGCGGCAAGGGTGTCGTCTCCGGCGTCGCCGGAGATGCGGGAGCCACCGGTGAGCTTATCGTTGCCAAGCCCGCCCTCGACCGTGTGAGAGTCCACCGCTGTCACAGTGTCGTCACCGTCGCCGGCCGCCACCGTGCCGGCGCCGGGGCCACTGACGGTGATATGGTCGCCACCTCCGCCCCCATCGATGACATTCTGGCCGCCGGGATCGCTGATCGTGTCGCCACCGTCGCCGCCAAACAGGAAGTCCGCGCCCGTTCCCCCGGTAAGCAGGTCGATCCCGACGCCGCCCTCCAGGCGGCTGGCGCCCGGCCCACCGGAGAGGGTGTCGTTCCCTTCACCCCCGGACAGGGTGTTGCCGCCGGCGAACGCGGCCAGACTGTCGTTGCCATCGCCGCCGTCCAGCAGGTCGCCCACGCCGAGCCGGTTCCCCTGGCTCTGGATCGTGTCGTCGCCCACGCCGCCGAAGAGTTCGTCGCGCTCGGGGCTGAGGGAGATCAGCACGTCGTTTCCCTGGTCCCCCCAGATCAGGTTCTCGGCGCCTGCGACGCCGCCCTGACTGCTGAGGGAGGAGGCGGTTATCCGGTCGTCGCCGTCGCCGCCCCGCACGCTGTTGACGCCGCTCGTGCCCGCGACAATCACGTCCGCCCCGTCTTCACCGAGCAGAAGACCCGAGCCTTCGATATAGTCGTTGCCGAGGTTGCCGTTGATGAAGTCGACCCCACCACCCGATGAGAGCCGGTCATCGCCCTGGCCGCCGAGCAGGGTGTCGTTGCCCGTCGACCCCTGAATAGTGTCCAAGCCTTTGTTGCCCTGGACAAAATTCTGACCTGCGGGTGATCCGCCGACGAAGTAGAAGTTGATGTGGTCGTTGCCCTGGCCCCCGTAGATCGTGTTGCTGCTGTTGGCGTGCGCCCAGATGGTGTCGGAGCCTTGATTGCCTTGGATCAGGAAGGCGCCGCGGGCGGCCGTGAACTCGTCGTCCCCCGCGCCGCCGTAGATGGCTCCGCTGCCGATTTGGGCGCCCTGATCGCGGCCGTTGTCGGTATCGTCTCCGATGTAGATCGTGGTGCCATCCTGAAAGGTGAGACCGCCTTGCCGGCTGATCACGGACAGGTTGGCGCCGAACGTCACGGAATGGTCGCCGACGATCATGGTGACGGCGCCGTCGGGCAGATAAAGGATCGTGGTCTGGCGGGCGGACCCGGACGAAACGGTGACCCGATCGGTCTGGGCGATTGCGATGGCCTGCTCGGCTGTGATCGTCTCGAAAGCGTACGTCGGCATGGAGTCCCCGCGTTGCATGCGGCATCCGAGACGCTGGGGCACCCAGAGACGCAACCTTGGCCATAGCCTAGTCTGCGGCACCGGAGGGCGCCAAGGCCACGCTTGACCCGCCATCGCTGATCGGCGACCTCAGCGGCGATGCGCCGCCTCCTGCAGTTCCTGACGGACATGGACGCCAAGGCCTGGCGGGCGCTCGCGGTGTCCTTCGTCCTGTTCGGCGGGGTGGGCGTCGTCTTCCTGTTCGGGGCCCAGGTGCTGGGCTTCGACGGCGAGGCGGCGGTCGAGACCTGGCTCGGCGCGGCGAGCGGCGCCTGGGCCCTGCCGGTGGCGGTGGCCGCCTTCGCGATCCTGGCCTTCGTGGGCGTGCCGCAGTTCATGCTGATCGCGGCCGCCGTGGTCGCCTTCGGACCGGAGACCGGCTTCGCCTACTCCTGGATCGGCACCATGGTCTCGGCCGCGGTGGGCTTCTTCATCGGCCGCCTGGCCGGGGCGCGGGTGCTGGAGACCTTCTCGGGCGAGGGGCTGCGCCGGTTCATGAAGCTCGTGGGCCGCAACGGCTTCTACGCCAGCCTGATCGTCCGCCTCGTGCCCTCCGCCCCGTTCATCGTGGTCAACATGGCCGCCGGGGTGACGCCGATGCGGCTCTGGCACTTCCTCGCCGGCACCGCGATCGGCATCGTCCCGAAGATCGTGCTCACCGCCTTCGCCGGGGCCTCCATCGTCGACGTGATGAAGGGCGAGGACGGCCACAACGTCCTGTGGCTGGCGCTGATCGTGGCGCTGTGGCTGGTGATCGGCTGGTACGCCCGCAAGTGGCTGCGCAGCCGGGAGGACCGGGTGGAGCGGGAGGAGGGGTGATGCTGAAGCTGTTCCATTCGCCGGGCTCCTGTTCGCTGGCGTCGCTGATCGCCCTGGAGGAGGCCGGCGCCGCCTACGAGGTGGTGCGGACCAGCACGCGCGACGGCGACCAGCGCAGGCCCGAGTACCTGGCCATCAACCCCAAGGGGCGGGTGCCGGCCCTGGTGACGGACCGGGGCGTGCTGACCGAGAACGTGGCCATCCTCAGCTACGTGGCCCAGGCCTGGCCGGAGGCGGGGCTGGCCCCCGCCGACCCCTGGGGTTTCGCCCAGGCGGTGTCGTTCAACAGCTACCTGGCGTCCACCGTGCACGTGGCGCACGCCCACAAGCACCGCGGCTACCGGTGGGCCGACACCGAGGCGGCGTTCGAGGACATGCGCCGAAAGGTCCCTCAAACCATCGCCGAGTGCTTCCGGCTCATCGACGCCGAGCTCCTGAAGGGGCCGTGGGTGCTGGGCGAGGCCTATTCGGTCTGCGACGGCTATCTCTTCACCCTGGCCGACTGGCTGGAGGAGGACAGCGTGGACCCGGCGCAGTTTCCCCGCGTGCTGGATCACCGGGAACGGGTCCGGGCGCGGCCGTCGGTGCAGCGGATCATCGCCGCGGGGCACATGAGCCACTGAGTCATGGCTGGGCGGGGGCAAAATCTGCTTCCCGAGCGGCGTAAGGCCGCGCTTAGGGGAACAGTCTTGCGAGTGGCGCCCGGATTCGGTTAGAAGCCTCGCATGCGCACGCGGCTCGACAGCCTGCTTCTCCTTTCGCTGGGGCTTAGCCGCCCCTGGGCGCCTCTCTAGGCACGCGAGACTTCGCGGCCGGGCGCTCAGGGGTTTCAAACCCTCGCCCGTCCAACCGAACACCCCGCGAAGAGATCTCCACATGACCGTCCCCGCTTCGGAAGCCGTATCCGCGACCGCCGCCCGTTCCGACCAGGACCGGGTCATCATCTTCGACACCACCATGCGCGACGGCGAGCAGTCGCCCGGCGCCTCCATGTCGCTGGAAGAGAAGATCGAGCTCGCCAAGATCCTGGAGGAGATGCGCGTCGACGTGATCGAGGCGGGCTTCCCCATCGCCTCCAACGGCGATTTCGAGTCCGTCCGCGCCATCGCCGAGATCGTCACCGAGAGCACCGTCTGCGGCCTGGCCCGCGCCGGCATGGCCGACATCGACCGCTGCGCCGAGGCGCTGAAGAAGGCCAAGCGCGGCCGCATCCACACCTTCATCTCCACCAGCCCCGTCCACATGAAGTGGAAGCTGCAGATGGAGCCGGAGCAGGTGCTGGAGATGGTGACCCGCTCGGTCGGCCATGCCCGCAACCTGTGCGATGACGTGGAGTGGTCCGCCGAGGACGCCACCCGAACCGAGCGCGACTTCCTGTTGCGCTGCGTGGAGGCGGCCATCAAGGCGGGGGCCACGACGATCAACCTGCCGGATACGGTGGGCTACACCTATCCCAGCGAGTACGCCGACCTGTTCCGCGACGTGATCGAGAACGTGCCGGGCGCGGACAAGGTGATCTTCTCCACCCACTGCCACAACGACCTGGGGCTGGCGGTCGCCAACTCCATCGCCGGCGTCCAGGGCGGCGCGCGGCAGATCGAGTGCGCCGTCAACGGCATCGGCGAGCGGGCCGGCAACGCGGCCCTGGAAGAGATCGTCATGGCGCTGAAGGTGCGCGGCGACCGGCTGCCCTACTTCACGGGCGTCGAGACCCAGCACATCACGCGGGCCAGCCGCTACGTCTCGGCCATCACCGGCTTCCCGGTGCAGTTCAACAAGGCGATCGTCGGCAAGAACGCCTTCGCCCACGAGAGCGGCATCCACCAGGACGGGATGCTGAAGAACGCCGAGACCTACGAGATCATGAAGCCCGAGGACGTGGGCCAGATCGAATCCAACCTGGTCATGGGCAAGCACTCCGGCCGCCACGCCTTCCGCGAGAAGCTGAAGGACCTGGGCTACGAGCTGGGCCAGAACGCGCTGAACGAGGCCTTCCAGCGCTTCAAGGATCTGGCCGACAAGAAGAAGCACGTCTTCGACGACGATATCGTGGCCCTGGTGGACGACGCCCTGGCCAGCGCCGCCGACCGCGTTCAGGTCAAGCACCTGCGGGTCATCGCCGGCACCGAGGGGCCGCAGGAGGCCTTCCTGACGGTGACCATCGACGGCGAGGAAAAGTCGGCCAACGCCACGGGCGACGGCCCGGTGGACGCGGTGTTCAACGCCATCCACGCGGTGGTGCCGCACGACGCCATCCTGCGCCTGTTCCAGGTGCACGCGGTCACCGAGGGCACCGACGCCCAGGCCCAGGTTTCGGTTCGCCTCGAGGAGGACGGCCGCATCGCCACCGGCCAGGCGGCCGACACGGACACCCTGACCGCCTCGGCCAAGGCCTATGTGAACGCGCTCAACAACCTCATGGCCCGCAAGGAAAAGAGCGCGCCTGACGCCCGGGTGGCGAGCGGGTTCTGACGCCCACCGCTCATCCCGGCGAAAGCCGGGACCCAGGCGGACTCTCCACAGGCTGGACCTCAGCTTGGATTCCCGGCTCGGTCTCCGCGGCTTCGCCGCTCCGCTGGCCGGGGACGAGCGGATTTGTGCGGAATGCTCTGGATCATCATGACCGCAGCGGCCGCGCCGCTGCAGGTGGCGCGCAATGCGCTGCAGCGCGGGCTGGTGGGCGACGCCGGCCCGTGGGGCGCGACCCTGGTCCGCTTCCTGTTCGGCCTGCCGTTCTCGATCGCCCTGCTGGCGGTGGTGTGGGCGCTCACCGACGCGCCGCAGCCGGACCCGTCGCCGCGGTTCTGGATCGGCGCGGCGCTGGGCGCCCTGGCGCAGGTCGGCGCCACGGGGGCGCTCCTGATGGCCATGCACCGGTCGGGCTTTGCCGTCGCGACCATGATGCAGCAGGCCTCGCTGCCGTTCGCGGCCCTGCTGGGCTGGCTGGCGCTGGGCGACCGGCTCGCCGCCGCGGCCTGGGCCGGCGTGGCGCTGACGACCGCGGGCCTCGTCGTACTCTCCTGGCCGAAGCGCGGGGCGGGGCAGGGCGCGCTGACCGGGGCCGGCCTCGGGCTGCTCTCCGGCCTCTGCTTCGCCGTCGCGCTGAACGGCTACCGGCAGGCGGGCCTGGCGCTGGAGCCGGACCATCCGATCTTCTCCGCGTCCGCGGCGCTGGTGGCCGCCCAGCTCATGCAGTCACTCGTGCTCACCGCCCTGCTGGCGGCGACCCGCCCGGCGGCGCTGAAGGCCGTGGCCGCCTCCTGGCGCTCGTCGCTCGGGGCGGGGTTCTTCGGCTCGGCCGCCTCGGCCTGCTGGTTCGGGGCGCTGGCGCTGGCGCCGGCCGGACCCGTGCGGGCGGTGGGGGTGATTGAGGCGCCGATCGCCGCGGCCGCCGGCCATCGGCTGTTCAAGGAGAAGCTGTCCCTGCGCCAGTGGGTCGGCGGGGCTCTCGCCGCCGGCGGGGTGGTGATGACGGCGCTGGGCTGAGGCGCCACCATGGCGGCATGATCGACCGCCGCACGCTCACCGCCGGCCTGGCCGCCGGCTTCCTGCCCGCCGCCGCGGAGGCGGCCGCCCGCTGGCAGGCCTGCGCCGACGTCCCCTGGCCCGTGCAGGAGGTCTATGGCGCGGCCTTCCGCGGCCAGGTGGTGATCGCCGGCGGCATGGCGCCGGGCGCCCAGGGCCTGCGCGGCGGGATCAACCCTCAGGACCGCATCGGCCTCTACGACCCGAAGGCCAACCGCTGGCGCGAGGGGCCGAGGCTGCCGTTCCCGCGCCACCACCCGGTGCTGGCCGTAGCTCGCGACCGGCTCTACGCCTTCGGCGGCTTCCGGGTGACGGACCAGGGCGGCTGGGTCGCCATCCGCGACGCCGTGGCCTTCGACGGCGCCGCCTGGACGCCCGCTCCAGAGATGCCGCAGGTCCAGTGCGAGACCGTGGCCGTCACGCTCGGCGACCGCATCCACATCGCCAGCGGCCGCGCGCCGAAGGGCGAGGCCAACCGGCAGTGGACCGACCACGGCGATGTGGCCACCCACCAGGTGTTCGACGCCCGCACGCAGCGGTGGGAGACCGCCGCGCCGTGTCCCCTGGCCCGCAACAGCGCCACCGGCGCCGCCATCGGCGGCTTGTTCTACCTGGCCGGCGGGCGGCGGGTCGGCGGCGGCAACTCCGCCCAGCTGGACCGCTACGATCCCAGGACCGACCGCTGGGAGACGCTGCGTCCGATGCCGCGCCCGGCGGGCGGGCTCGGCGGCGCCGCGGCCGGCGGCAAGCTCTATGTCTTCGGCGGCGAGGGCGGCCCCGGCGTGATCCCCGACGCGTGGGTCTACGACCCGCGGGCGGACGCCTGGACGGCGCTGCCGCCCATGCGAACGCCGCGGCACGGCCTGGCCGGCGTCGCGGTGGACGGCCGCATCTATGCGGTGGGCGGCGGAGTGAAGGAATCCGGCGGGCAGGTGAGCGCCGTGTGTGAGGCCCTGATCCGGGCCTGAACCGCCTTGGCGAGCGGCGATTCCGCGCTGTAGTAGAGACCCATGCAGTCCCGGCGCGCCGCCTTGCAGTTGGCCATCGCCGCCGCCCTGGCGCCGCGGGCGGCGCACGCCCAGTCCGCTCCCGCCGTGGCGGCCGCAGCCGACCTTGCCGACGCCCTGCCGGTCGTCGCAGCCGCGTTCCACAAGCGCACCGGCAAGTCGGTGCGGCTGGTGTTCGGCCCCAGCGCCGCGCTCGCCAACCAGATCCAGAAGGGCGGGACCGCCTACGAGCTGCTGCTGGCCTCGGACGAGAGCTATGTGCAGCGCCTGGAGCGTGCGGGCCGCACGGCCAATTCCGGCGCGCTCTACGGCATCGGCCGCATCGGCCTGTTCCTGCCGAAGGGCTCCAAGATCCGCGCCGACGGCCGTCTGCGGGACCTGGGGGCGGCGGCGAAGGATGGGCGGCTGCAGCGGCTGGCCATCCTCAATCCCAGCGGCGGTCCCTATGGCCTGGCCGCGAAGGAGGCGCTGACCCGGGCTCGCGTCTGGATGAACGTGCGCGGCAAGCTGACCCTGGGCGAGACGTTGGGCCAGACGACCCAGCACATCACCTCCGGCGGCGTGCAGGCGGCGATCATCCCGATGACCCTGGCGCGGACGCCCAGGATCGAGACGGCGGGGACCTTCAGCCTGATCCCTGCCGAGTGGCACCATCCGCTGCGCCAGCGAGCGGTGCTCCTGAAGGACGGCAGCCAGACGGCGGAGGCCTTCTACCGGTTCCTCCGCGACCCCGAGGCGCGCGCCGCCTTCCGCCGCTACGGCTTCGTCCTGCCCGGAGGCAGGTGACGCCGTTATGTAGTTCAGCTACATAACGCCCATGACCGCGCTCAGCGCCGCCCTTTCGCTGGCCCGTGACGGATCGCGGGTCGGAACCGAGCGCATCGCGCTTCTCGAGGCGCTGGGCGAGCTGGGCTCGATCCGCGCCGCCGCCGAGCGCGCGGGCGTGAGCTACAAGGCCGCCTGGGACGCCGTGCAGGCGCTCAACAATCTCTTCGACGCCCCCCTGGTGGCGGCCCGCGCCGGCGGCCGGAGCGGCGGGGCGGCGGAGCTGACGCCCCGCGGCCGCGCCGTGGTGGCCGCCTTCCGCCGGGTGGAGACGGAGCTCGCGGGCGTCGCCGAGCGCCTGGAGCGCGGGCTGGCCGACGACGCCGGCGCCCTGTTCTGGAGCCTTGGGATGAGGACGAGCGCGCGCAACGCCCTGCGCGGCGTGGTGACCCACGTGAACGCCGCCACGGTGAACGCCGAGGTGACGCTGGAGGTGGCTCCGGGCGTGAGCATCACCGCGGTGGTCACCCGCGAGAGCCTGGACGAGCTGGGCCTCGCGCCCGGCCGCCCTGCGGTCGCCCTGATCAAGTCGAGCTTCGTCGTGCTGGCCAAGGGGGAGGGGCTGATGACCTCGGCCCGCAACCAGCTTGCCGGGCGCATCGTGCGGCGCGAGGACGGCGCCGTGTCGAGCGAGATCGTCCTGGAGATCGCCGAGGGCAAGACGCTGACCGCCGCCATCACGCGCGAGAGCGCAGAGGCCATGGCGCTCTCGGTCGGGGACGCGGTGACGGCCCTCGTCAAGGCGCCGCACGTCATCCTGGCGGTGGAGTAGGGATGCGCGCCGGTCTGCTCGCCGTCCTGGCGATCCTGCTGTTCGGCCCGGCCGCGGCCTGCGCGCAAGGCGCGCCGACGGTGGCGGCGGCCTCCGACCTGCAGGCCGCCCTGCCGCAGGTGGCAGAGGCGTTCCAGCGGAAGACCGGCCGGTCCGTGCGCCTGGTGTTCGGCTCGTCGGGCAGCTTCACCCAGCAGATCCAGAACGGCGCGCCCTACGAGGTCTTCCTGTCGGCGGACGAGGGTTATGTCCGCACCTTGCAGAGGGCGGGCCGGACCGACGGCGCAGGCGAGCTCTACGCGGTGGGGCGCATCGGCATCTTCACGCCGCGGGGCTCGCCGGTGCGGGCTGACGCGGGCCTCCGCGACCTGCGCGCGGCGCTGCGGGACGGCCGGCTGAGGAAGCTCGCCATCGCCAACCCGGCCCATGCCCCCTACGGCCGGGCGGCGCGCGAGGCGCTGCAGCGGGCGGGGCTGTGGACCGCCGCCGAGCCCCGGCTGGTGTTGGGCGAGAACGTTTCCCAGGCGACGCAGTTCGCCACGTCGGGCGCGGCCCAGGCCGGGATCATCCCGCTGTCGCTGGCGACGACGCCGCAGGTGAAGGCGGCCGGGACCTTCGTCCTGCTGCCCGCCGACTGGCATGCGCCGCTCCGTCAGCGGGCGGTGGTGCTGAAGGGCGCCGGGCCGACGGCGCGGGCCTTCCACGATTTCCTGCAGGGGGCGGAGGCGCGGGCGATCTTCGCCCGCTACGGCTTCAGCCTGCCCGGGCGCTGACGTGGACTGGGAAGCCTTCCGCGTCTCGCTGAAGCTGGCCGGCTGGACGGCGGCGATCCTGCTGCCGCTGGGGCTGGTGCTGGCGCGCACGCTCGCGTTCCGGCGCGTGCCCGCCAAGGGGCTCTGGGAGGCGTTGGTGGCCGCGCCCCTGGTGCTGCCCCCCACCGTGCTCGGCTTCTATCTGCTCACCGCCTTCGGTGCGAACTCCGCTTTCGGGCAGGCGTGGACCGAGGTGTTCGGCCGGCCGCTCGCGTTCAGCTTCGCGGGCCTGCTCGTCGCCTCGGTGATCTTCAACCTGCCGTTCGCCGTCCAGCCGATGCAGAGGGCTTTCGAGACCCTGCCCACCGACGTGCGGCAGGCGGCGTGGGTGAGCGGGCTCTCGCCCTGGCGGACCTTCTGGCGCATCGAACTGCCGCTTGCCTGGCCGGGCGTGCTGTCCGGGCTGGCGCTCACGTTCGCGCACACGCTGGGCGAGTTCGGCGTGGTCCTGATGGTGGGCGGCTCGATCCCGGGCGAGACCCGCACGCTGTCGCTGTCGATCTACGACCGGGTGCAGGCCTTCGACCACGCCGCGGCCGGGACCATGAGCGCGGCCCTGCTGGCCTTCTCGGTGGTCACCATCGCCATCGTCTACGGCCTGGGCGGGCGGGTGGGGCGGCGGCATGGCTGAGGGGCTTCAGGTGGCGCTGCGCCAGGCCGGGCCGATCCCGCTCGACCTGCAGCTGGCCTGCGCGCCGGGCGAGGTGCTGGGCGTCGTGGGGCCGTCCGGCGCCGGCAAGACCACCCTGCTGCGCGCCGTGGCGGGACTCTATCGCGCCAGGGCCGGCCGCATCGCCTGCGGGGGGGAGGTGTGGTTCGACAGCGCGGCGGGCGTGGACCTGCCGGCCCACCGCCGCCGGGTGGGGCTCGTCTTCCAGGAACACGCGCTCTTCCCGCACCTCACCGCGCTCGGCAACGTGGCCGCGGCCATGGGTCACGTACCCCGTGGTGATCGGCGGGGCAGGGCGTCCGAGTTGCTCGCCCGGGTCCATCTGGACGGGCTCCAGGACCGCAAGCCCGACGCCCTCTCCGGCGGCCAGCGGCAGCGCGTGGCGATCGCCCGTGCGCTCGCCCGCGATCCCATGGTCCTGCTGCTCGACGAGCCGTTCTCGGCGGTGGACCGGCGCACCCGCACGCGGCTGCACGCCGAGATCGCCGGCCTCCGCCAGGGGCTCTCGATCCCCATGCTGCTGGTCAGCCACGACCTCGACGAGGTGGTCCGGCTTTCAGACCGCGTCGCCGTGCTGGACGAGGGGCAGGTCAGGCTTGTCGGCCGTCCGACAGAAGCGTTGCGAGACCCCATCGCGCGCGACCTGGTGTGGGGCTCATCGCCCGAGGCGCCGGAAGGTGGCGATTCCTAGGCGAACTGCCGAGGTGAAACTCGCGCGCGACGCGAAAGCGCACACCGCTCTTTCACGCTTGAATTCGCCCAAACCACAGGGCAGAGGGGGTACGAACCTGCCAGTCAAGCGGTGCGACTCAGCGCAATCTCCTGCGCAATTCAGGTCGTTCGCTCCAACCGGCGGACCGCACGTTTCAGCCCCCATGCCCCAGGGCCCTGCATGATCCAATCCCTCTTCGGCGCCATCTCCAACGACATCGCCATCGATCTCGGGACGGCCAACACCCTGATCTACATGAAGGGCAAGGGCATCGTGCTCAACGAGCCCTCGGTCGTGGCGCTGCGCAACGTGGGCGGCCGCAAGGTCGTGCACGCGGTGGGCATCGAGGCCAAGCAGATGCTGGGCCGCACGCCCGGGCACATGGAAGCCATCCGCCCCATGCGCGACGGGGTCATCGCCGACTTCGAAGTCGCCGAGGAGATGATCAAGTACTTCATCCGCAAGGTTCACAACCGCAAGGGCTTCGTGAACCCGAAGGTGATCGTGTGCGTGCCGTCGGGCGCCACCGCCGTGGAGCGCCGGGCCATCAACGACAGCTGCCTGAACGCCGGCGGCCGCCGCGTGGGCCTGATCGACGAGCCGATGGCCGCGGCGATCGGGGCGGGCCTGCCCATCCACGAGCCCACCGGCTCGATGGTGGTCGACATCGGCGGCGGCACCACCGAGGTGGCCGTGCTTTCGCTCTCCGGCATCGTCTACTCGCGCTCCGTGCGCGTCGGCGGCGACAAGATGGACGAGGCGATCATCAGCTACATGCGCCGCAACCATAACCTCCTGATCGGCGAGACCACCGCTGAGCGGATCAAGAAGGAGATCGGCACCGCGCGGGCTCCGGCCGACGGCGAGGGCCTGTCGATCGAGGTCAAGGGTCGCGACCTGATGCAGGGCGTGCCGCGGGAAGTGCGCATCTCCGAGAAGCAGGCGTCGGACGCCCTGTCGGAGCCGGTCGGCCAGATCGTCGACGCGGTGAAGATGGCGCTGGAAGCCACCCCGCCGGAGCTTGCCTCCGACATCGCCGACAAGGGCATCATGCTGACCGGCGGCGGCGCCCTGCTGCGCGGCCTGGACGCCGAGATCCGCGACCACACCGGCCTGCCGGTGACCGTCGCCGACGATCCCCTGAGCTGCGTCGCCCTGGGGTGCGGCAAGGTGCTCGAGCATCCGAAATGGATGAAGGGCGTGCTGGAATCCACGCTAGCCTAGCAACCTAACGACTCGGCGCGATGGGGCGGCCGGGGGGCGCTCGCAGACGAGGCTTAGGTGTCCTTACGGGACAGTCCGCTTGGTGAACTGAAGGTCCCGCTGACCTGGACGGCGGCCGTGGCGCTGATCGTGGCCGGGGTCGCCGCGACGGCCGTGCTGCTGTCGGACCGGCGGGAGACCTTCCAGGGCGAGGCCTACGGCGCGAGCCGCAGCGTCTCCGACCGCGTCCTGACGCCGGTGGGCGAGGTGCTGTCCGCGCCTGGTCGCTGGACCGGCGCCGGGGTCGACAGCGTCCGCGGCTATTTCTTCGCCGTCTCCGAGAACCGCCGGCTGAAGGCCGAGCTGCGCGAGATGCGCCAGTGGCGGGACGTGGCCATCGCGCTGCGCGACACCAACGAGCGCTACCGCACCCTGCTGGGGCTGAAGACCGATCCGCCGATCCCGATGGTGGCGGCCCGCATCGTCACCGACAGCCGCGGCCCCTACGCCAACACCCGCCTGGCCAACGCCGGGCGCGAGAAGGGCGTGAAGCCGGGCAATCCAGTGATGAGCGAGCATGGCCTGGTGGGCCGGGTGATCGGCGTCACGGACGGCGCCAGCCGTATCCTGCTGCTCACCGATATCGCCTCGCGCACCCCGGTGATGATCGACCGCACCAATTCCCGGGCCATCCTCACCGGCGACGGCGGACCCAATCCCAAGCTCGAGTACCTGCGGGGCCTCGATCCCGTGAAGCAGGGCGATCGGGTGCTGACCTCGGGCGACGGCGGCGTGCTGCCGCGCGGGCTGCCGGTGGGGACGGCGGTGAAGGGCCTGGACGGCCGCTGGCGCGTGGTGCTGGCCTCGGATCGCTCGGCCATCGACTTCGTGCGGATACTGCTGTTCCAGGACTTCACCCAGCTGGTGAACCAGCAGGAGCTGCTGCGGACCGAGGTCCCGCCGCCCACCGCCGGCGCGCCGACCCTGCCGCCGCCCGTCGTCACGCCTGCGCCCAAGATCACGCCGCCGGCGCCCGGAACCGCGACCGCACCGGCCGCCGGCCCCGCGGCGCCCCCGGCCAATGCGCCCGCGGGCGCCACGCCGCCGCGGCCCGCGGCTCCGGCGCCCAAGGCTGCGGCCACCCCGCCGCCGAAGGCCGCCGCCACGCCCGCGCCGAAAGCCGCCGCGACGCCGCCGGCCAAGGCCGCGGCCACGCCGCCGCCCAAGGCTGCCCCGCCCGCGCCCAGGACGGCGACGCCCACGCCCAAGGCGGCGGGGACCACGCCGTGAGCCAGGCCCGGTCGCTCGAACCTTGGCGGTGGCTGGGCGTCCCGATGCTGCAGGTCCTGGCCGCCACCATCCTCTTCGGCATCCCGCTGAGGATCTGGGGCCTGCGCCTGCCCGAGCCGATCTTCCCGCTGGCCGTGGTCTTCGCCTGGGCAGTCATCCGCCCGTCGATCCTGGCGCCCCTGCTGGTCCTGGCGATGGGGCTGTTTCTGGACCTCTTCTGGGGCGGACCGCTGGGCATGTGGGCGCTCTGCCTGCTGATCGGCTACGGCGTGGTGCTGGCCGGCCGCAACATGATGGCGGGCCAGAGCCGGACGATCCTGTGGGCCTGGTACGGGGTGGTCGTCGCCACGGCCATGCTGGCCGGCTACCTGTTCGCCATGCTGGACGCCAAGTCGCAGCCCAGCCTGCTCGCCGTGGGCTGGCAATATCTGGCAACAGTCATACTCTATCCCTTCGCACATCGGCTCATCGACATGTTCGAAGACGCCGACGTCAGGTTCCGCTAGGGGCGCCGGAATGGCCGAACCCGCCATCTACTTTCAGGACGTCAACGAGCGGCAGGGCGTGTTCCACCGCCGGGCCTTCCTGCTGGGCGGCATCGCCGGCCTGGGGATCACCGCGCTCGGCGGGCGGCTGGCCTACCTGCAGCTCCTGGAGACCCAGCGCTACGAGAAGCTGTCGGCCTCCAACCAGTTCAACTTCAAGCTGGTGCCGCCGCCGCGCGGCCTGATCACCGACCGCAACGGCGAGATCCTCGCGGCCAACCGGCCGAACTTCCGCCTGCTCGTCTCGCGCGACGAGGACATGAAGCCCGAGGACACGCTGAAGACGCTGGCCAACTTCGTGCCGATCGAAGAGCCGCGCATGAAGCGCCTGGCCCGCGACATCAAGAACGCCCCCAAGCGTGCGCCGGTGTCGGTGATGGAGGACATGAGCTGGGAGCAGTTCAGCGCCATCAACGTGCGCGCGCCCGAGCTGCCCGGCGTCACCGCGGACATGGGCGAGGTGCGGGTGTATCCGCACGGCGGCGCCTTCGCCCACGTGATCGGCTACGTGGCCAAGGTGAACAAGGACGACATCGAGCCCACGGGCCCCAACGCCGATCCGATCATGCTCCACCCCGGCTTTCGGATCGGCAAGCAGGGGGTGGAGAAGGCCTTCGACCTCGACCTGCGCGGCAAGGCCGGGGCCCAGAAGGTGGAGGTGGACGCCAACGGCCGCGAGGTGCGCCACGATCCCGACGGCGACATCCCCGCCGTGCCGGGCAAGGAAATCCAGCTCACCCTCGATGTCGACGTCCAGAACCGCGCCCTGGAGGTGTTCGGGGAGGAGAGCGGCGGCGCGGTGATGATGGACTGCCGCACGGGCGACATCCTGTGCATGCTGTCCGCGCCCAGCTTCGACGCCAACCGCTTCGTGCGCGGCCTGACGGGCGTGGAGTACCGCTCGCTGGCCAACTACGAGCGCAAGCCGCTGCTCGACAAGTGCCTGTCCGGCCTCTACCCGCCGGGCTCCACCTTCAAGACCATGACGGCGCTGGCGGCCCTGGAGGCCGGCATCGACCCGGAGGCGCGGGTCGGCTGCGGCGGCGGGATGTACTTCGGCGGCCGCTACTTCCACTGCCACAAGAAGGGCGGTCACGGCATGCAGAACATGCGTGACGCCATCAAGAACTCCTGCGACGTCTACTTCTATTCGGTGGCCCTCCGCGTGGGCCCCGATCGCATCGCCAAGGTGGCGCGCGAGTTCGGCCTCGGCCAGACCTTCGACATCGGCATCTCCGGCCAGAAGAAGGGCGTCGTCCCCGATCAGGCCTGGAAGAAGGCCTACTTCAAGAAGGGCGGTCCCGGCGCCCAGAAGTGGTACCCCGGCGAGAACCTCAGCTACGGCATCGGCCAGGGCTACCTGCAGGTGAACTGCCTGCAGCTGGCGGTCATGACCGCGAGGCTCGCCAACGGCCGCAAGGCGCTGAACCCGCGGCTGATCAAGTCGGTGGGCGGGGTGGAGCGGCCGCGCGGCTACGAGGTGCCCGACCTGCCGTTCCCGCAGGACCACATGGACCTCGTCCGCGGCGGCATGGCCGCGGTGACCGAGGCGGGCGGCACCGCCTTCCGCGCCAGCCAGCTGGGCCTCGGAGACATCCTCATGGCCGGCAAGACCGGCACGGCGCAGGTGCGCTCCTACGACAAGGGCGGCCACCGCGGTAAGGGCGGCCCCTGGCGGCTGCGCGACCACGGCTTGTTCGTGGCCTTCGCCCCGCTGGACCAGCCGCGGTATGCGCTGGCGGTCATCGTCCAGCACGGCATGGGCGGCTCGACCGCCGCCGCGCCCCGGGCGCGGGAGATCATGCGCGTGGCCCTGCTGAAGGACCCCGAGCTGATGGGCCGGATCCAGAAGCCGCTGCCGATGCCGGAGCTGCTGCCGGATCCCGAGGGCGACCTGCTGCCCGACGCGCCCATCGTCGCCCAGCCGCCGGTCACCACCGCCGCCGCCGGCCCGGCGCCCGCCACGCCCACGACGCGAGGTCCCGCGTGACCGTCTCCGCCCTGACCCGTCCCGGCGAACGCGACCGGCTGATCGTCAAGCTTAGCGAGGTCGACTGGATCTTCGTGCTCACCCTGTGCCTCATCGCGGGCGCCGGCGCGGTGATGCTGTTCTCCATCGCCGGCTCCTCCTGGGATCCCTGGGCGGCCAAGCACGTCATCCGCTTCAGCATCTGCCTGGCGCTGATGATCGCGCTGGCGATGATCGACATCCGGGTCTGGTTCGCGCTCTCGTACCCGATCTACGCCGCGGGCCTTCTGCTGCTGGTGGCGGTGGAGGCGGTGGGCGACACGCGTCTCGGCGCCCAGCGCTGGCTCTCCATCGGGCCGTTCAGCTTCCAGCCTTCGGAGGTGATGAAGCTCGGCATCGTGATGGCGCTGGCGCGCTTCTACCACGGCATCTCGGCCGACAGCGCCAGGCTCTCCTGGTGGCTGCTGATCCCGGCGGCGATGATCGGCGCGCCGGTGCTGCTGGTGGCCCACCAGCCCGACCTGGGCACCGCCATGCTGATCGCCATGACCGGCGTGGCCATCGTCGTGCTCGCGGGGCTGGACTGGCGGGTGATCGGCGGCGGCATCGCCGCGGCCCTGGTCGCCATCCCGCCGTTCGTGATCTTCGTCCTGCACGACTACCAGCGGCAGCGCGTGCTGACCTTCCTGGATCCCGAGAGCGACCCGTCTGGGTCGGGCTATCACATCCTGCAGTCGATGATCGCGCTGGGCTCCGGCGGGGTGCTGGGCAAGGGCTATGGGCTGGGCTCGCAGAGCCAGCTCAACTTCCTGCCCGAGAAGCAGACCGACTTCATCTTCGCCACCCTGGCCGAGGAGTTCGGCTTCGTGGGCTGCGTCTCGATCCTGATCCTCTACGCCGCGGTGATCTTCATGGCGCTCAGGACCGCCTACATCAGCCACTCCCACTTCGGACGGCTGGCCGCGGCGGGGCTGACGGCGACCTTCACCCTCTATGTCCTGATCAACGGGGCCATGGTCATGGGCCTGGCCCCGGTGGTGGGCGTGCCCATGCCGATGCTCTCCTACGGCGGCACCGTCATGCTGACGGTGATGATCGGCTTCGGCTTGGTGATGAGCGTGCGGGTGCACCGCTACTCCGAGATCACCTCGGGCAAGGGCTCGCTGCTCTGATGCGCGCGACGCTCGCCGTCGCGACCCTTGTCCTCGCCGGCTGCGCCAGCACGATGGATCGGCCGGCGCCCGTGGAGAGATGGGCTGACGCCGGCGTGCTCGCTGTCGAGAAGGTCTGCGAACCGGCGGCGAAGGCGGAGCGGCTGTTCGAGCGCGAATTCGTCGCCGATCTCGCGCCCTACGGCTTCCGTCCGGCGCTTCCCGGCGAGCTCGAGGCGAGGCTGCCGCCGGTTCCGGCGGGGGCGGAGGGCCAGCGCGGCGTCCTGCAGCTGCGGATGCCGGGTGTGAGCGCGCCGGTGATCGTCAATGGCCGCTGGTGCACGGTGGGGCTGGCCGGAGGTCGTCCTTCGGTGGCGTTGCACCGGCGCCTCGTCCAGCGCTTCCAGGCGGCCGGCTGGGCGCCCTTCACCGACACGACGCGACTGGAGGCGAAGGAGACGGTCGAGCGGCGCGCCTACGCCAGGCCGGCGGACCGTTTCGGCCGCCTCACGATCCTGGAGGTCATGCTGCGGGGCCACGTGGACGACAGCTGGGTGGAGCTGACCACCTACGTGATCCGCGATCCGGCCTAGCCGCGCCTAGAACGGCTCGAAGCAGTCGTAATTCCGCTGCCGGCGGATCCTGTCCCCCTCGAACTCGAAGAAGACGGCGAAGCGGGCCTTCATGGTGTCGCCGGGCTTCAGCGAGCGCAGCGGGATCGCCAGCACGCCCCGCCAGATGATCTCGCAGGCGACGGTGTCCCCGGACTCCACCAGGCTGAGGATCTCGTAGGTCTCCGAGCGCATCACGTTCTGCCCCCGCGCGTTGGCCGCCTTCAGGTCGGCCATGGTCCGCGTGGCGCCGGTCGGCAGGAGCAGGTTGGGGAACTCCTCCTGCACGATGTCGTCCGTGTAGAAGTCGAGCACGTCCTTCCGCAGCTCGATGGCCTTCAGATAGGCGCGGACGATCTTGCCCCGGCTCATGGCCGTGCCGGCCTCAGACGGTGAGCGCCTGGTCGGTGGCCCGCACCAGGGCGTCGACGATTCCGGGTTCGGTGGAGGCGTGGCCGGCGTCCCAGACCACCTCGAACCGGGCCTCGGGCCAGGCGGTCTTCAGCTTCCACGCGGCTTCCATCGGCGTGACCACGTCGAAGCGGCCCTGGACGATCCAGCCGGGGATGCCGCGGATCTTGGCCACGCTGTCCACGATCCAGCCATCGTTCGGGAAGAAGCCGCCGTTGGCGAAGAAGTGGCACTCGATGCGGGCGAAGGCGATGGCGAAGTCGATCTCGTTGAACTTCGACGGCCTGGCCTCGGGGCCGCGGATCGAGATGGTGTCGCCTTCCCACTGGCTCCAGGCGGCCGCGGCCTCGGCCTGCACCCGGCGGTCGGGGTGGGTCAGGCGCTTGTGGTAGGCGGTGATCATGTCGCCGCGCTCGGCCGGCGGGATCGGCTTGCAGAACCGCTCCCAGGCGTCGGGGAACAGCATGGACGCGCCGTCCTGGTAGAACCACCGCAGCTCCCGCTCGGTGAGCAGGAAGACGCCCCGCAGCACCAGGCTCTCCACCCGATCCGGGTGGGTGATGGCGTAGGCCAGCGCCAGGGTGGAGCCCCAGGAGCCGCCGAACACGCACCACTTCTCGATGCCCAGGTGCTCGCGCAGCCGCTCGATATCCTCGATGAGGCTCCAGGTGGTGTTGTCCTCGAGGCTGGCGTTCGGCCGCGAGCGGCCGCAGCCGCGCTGGTCGAACAGCGCCATGCGCCACTTCGCCGGGTCGAAGAACCTGCGCATGGTCGGGTTGATCGCCCCGCCCGGGCCGCCGTGCAGGATGACGCACGGCTTGCCGTCCTTCATCCCGCACTCCTCGAAATAGATCTCGTGCGGGCCGCCCGTGGCCAGCCAGCCGGAGTTGAACGGTTCGCTCTCGGGGAACAGACCGCGCCGGTTGGCGGAGCCGGAAACGGCGGGCGGTGGCGTGTTGCGTTCCATGCGACCTTCTACTTCGGGAAGCGGCGGTCCATCCAGTCGAGGATGAGCCGGTTCACCTCGTCCGGTTTCTCCTGCTGAGTCCAGTGACCGGAGCCGCGCACCATGTGCATCTCCAGGTCGCCCACCAGGGTCTTCATCGGCTCCGCCATCTCCGGCGTCAGCACGGCGTCCAACTCCGCGGCGATCATCAGGCAAGGGATGTCATCGACCCGCTGGGGAAGCCCCGCGGCCCGCTCCCAGTTCCGGGTGAAGTTCCGATACCAGTTCACCGGACCGCTGAAGCCGGTGCGTTCGAAGGCCTCGACGAAGACCGCCAGCTCCGCCGGAGAGAGCAGGGGCGGGCCGTCGTCGGAGCCGTCCCACTGCCGCAGGAGGTCGCGGAAGGCGAAGGTGGAGCCGCCCTCCGCCGGGGCGACGGCCTGCTGCATGGCGCGGGGCCGGCGCATGAAGAAGCGCATGGTCTTCTGCACGTCGGCGCCCAGCACGGCCTCCGGTTCGTCGGGCGTCTGGAACCAGACGATGTACATGTCCGGGCCGAACCGGTGGCGGAAGATGGCGATCGGATCGGCCGGCGCGCGGGGCAGGAAGGGCGTGTTGAGGCCGATGACGCCGGCCACCCGCGACGGGTGCAGCAGGGGCATCTGCCAGACAACGATCCCGCCCCAGTCGTGGCCGCAGAAGATCGCCTTCTCCACCCCAAGGTGGTTGAGCAGTCCCACCAGGTCACCGGTCAGGTGGTCGATGTCGTAGGTCTCGACCCCCTGCGGGGTCGAGGAGAGGCCGTAGCCGCGCTGGTCCGGGGCGATCACCCAGCGCCCGGCGTCCGCCAGGGCCTGGATCTGGCGGCGCCAGGAGAAGGCGAGCTCGGGGAAGCCGTGGCAGAGCACGATGGGCACGCCGGTGCGAGGACCTGCCTCGTAGTAGGCGATCTCCACGCCGTTCACCGGCGCCCGCTTCACCGGCGGCATCATGGTCTCGAGTGCGGACATATCGGCCCTCCCTGAACGTCGTGCCGCCGAACGAGGTGGCGGTGGCGGCGCGGAGACAGTAGGCAGCCTTTCGTGACGTCAGCCATCCCCGAACCGCCCCCACCCGCGCGCACGCCCTGGGGCCTCGTGATCCTGCTGGGCTCGCTCACGGCCATGGGGCCGCTGGCCATCGACATGTACCTGCCGAGCCTGCCCGCGATCGGCGAGGACCTGTCGGCCTCGGCAAGCCGGACGCAGGCCACGGTGGCGGCCTTCCTGGCGGGCATGGCCATCGGCCAGTTCTTCTACGGCCCGGCGTCGGACCGGCTGGGCCGCAAGCCGCCGATCCTCCTGGGCACGGCGATCTTCGTGGCCGCCTCGGCGGCCTGCGCCTTGGCCGGCACCGCCGAGCAGCTGATCCTCGCCCGCTTCGTCCAGGCCCTGGGCGCCTGCGCCGGCGGGGTGGTGTCCCGCGCCGTGGTCCGCGACCGGTTCGGCCACACCGAGACGGCGCGGATGCTCTCCCTGATGATGCTGATCATGGGGATGGCCCCGATCCTCGCGCCACTGCTCGGGGGAGCCCTGCTGGCGCTCGGCGGCTGGCGGACGATCTTCTGGTTCATGGCCGCCTTCGGCGTGCTGGTGGGCCTGGCGGCCTTCTTCCGGATGCAGGAGTCGCGCTCGGAGGAGACGTCGGCCCAGGCGCGGTCGGAGAGCCCGCTGCGCGCCTACCTCGCCCTGCTCAGGCAGCCCCGGCTGGTGGGCTACGGCCTGGCGGGCGCGCTGAACGGGGCGACCCTCTTCACCTACATCTCCTCCTCGCCCGAGCTGCTGATCGAGATCTACGAGGTGCCCGCGGCGCAGTTCGGCTGGGTGTTCGGGCTGAACGCGGCCGGCATCATCGGGGCCAACCAGGTGAACCGCGTGCTGCTGCGCCGTGCGACGCCGGACGAGGTGCTGTCGCGGGCTAGCCTGGTGGCGGTTGGCATGGCCGTGCTGCTGGCGCTGGCGGCGGTGACCGGGATCGGCGAACGCTGGACCGTGCTGCCGCTGCTGTTCGGGCTCCTGGCCACCTACGGCTTCATGCAGGGCAACACCATGGCCGGGGCGCTGAACGTCGATCCCAGGCGGTCCGGCTCGATCTCGGCCCTGCTCGGCGGGGCGTCGTTCGGGGTCGGCGCGGTGGCTTCGGCGGCGGCAGGCGTGCTGCACGACGGCACGCCCCGGCCGATGGCGCTGGTCATGCTGGCGACGCTGGCGGGCTCGGCCGTAGCGCTCAGGACCCTCGCCCTGCCGAAGGCTCAGGCCTGAGGGGCGCGGAGCGCGGCCCAGGCCAGCACCGCCCAGCCGACCATGAAGGCGACCCCGCCGATGGGGGTCACCGCGCCCAGGACCCGCGGCGCGCCGAGCGCCATGGCCCAGAGCGAGCCGGAGAAGATCACCACCCCGGCCAGGAAGAATGGCGGGGCGAGCCGGGCGCCCAGCCAGCCGGCGGCGAACACCGCCAGCACGTGGACGAAGCCGTAGAGGGCGCCGGTCCGCAGCCACTCCTGCGCCTTCGGATCGCTCACGCCGTGGGCGCCGAACGCGCCGAAGCCCACCGAGGCCAGCCCCAGCAGGGCGGCCGCCGCCAGCCAGGGCCCCATCAGCCCCACACCTGCGGCCGGCGGTCCTTCCAGGGGGCTTCCTTCTCCAGCTGGCCGGCCAGCCGGTAGAGCGTCGCCTCGTCGGCGAAGCGGCCGGAGAACATCATCCCGATCGGCAGGCCGTCTTCCGACTGCCAGAGCGGCACGGACATCGACGGCTGGCCGGTGAAGTTGAAGGGCGGGGTGTAGGGGTAGGTGGCCGCCTGCCGCCGATCGAACTCCTTGAGGTCGTCGGTGAGCGGATCCAGCCAGTCGGCGCGGGGGGCCGGCGTCGCCATCACCGGGCTCAGGTAGACCTCGAAGTCCTCGAAGGCGGCGAGGATCTGGCGGTTCATCAGGCGCAGCTGCTGAAAGCCCCAGAAGGCCTGCTGGCCGCTGATCCGCTTGCCGGCCTCGTAGCCGCGGCGGGCCAGCGGGCCGAGCTCGCCTTCCTCGGGCTCACGGCCGAGCGCCTCGACCCAGCGCTGGACATTGGCGGAGAAGTTCGACGCGCTGGCCAGCCCCTGGGCGCGGTAGAGCAGGCGCTGGTCGACGCCCAGCCCGCGCTCGAACACCTCGTGGCCGAGGCCCTTGAGCAGGTCCACGGTGCGGAGCAGGGCCGCCATCATCTCGTCCGGGATCGGCCGCCCGCTCGGCGTCTCGGCCGACCAGGCGATGCGCAGCCTGCCCGGGCTCTTCGACACCTCGGCGAGGTAGGGACCGTCCTTGGCCGGCGCCTGGAACGGATCATTGGCCTGTGCCCCGTCGGTCGCGTCCAGCATGGCGGCGCTGTCGCGCACCGTGCGGCTCACCACGTGGTGGACCGAGAAGCCGAGCGCCCCGTCGGACACCTCGCAGATCGGGGTGCGGTCGCGGGTCACCTTCATGCCGAACAGGCCGCAGCAGGCGGCCGGTATGCGGATCGAGCCCAGGCCGTCGCTGGCGTGGGCCATGGGCACGATGCCCGCCGCCGTGGCCGAGGCCGCGCCGCCGGACGAGCCGCCGGAGATGTGGTCCGGGTTCCAGGGATTGCGGCACGAGCCGAGGCGCTCGGAGGCGGTGACGCCGGGGATGCCGAACTCCGGCGTGTTGGTCTTGCCGAGCAGGACGACGCCGGCGGCGCGGTAGCGCTTCACCAGCTCGCTGTCCTCGGTGTCCGCCGCGACCTGGGCGAACAGGCTGCCGGAGGTGCGGGGCCAGCCCTTCACCTGGGCGCCGAGGTCCTTGATCAGGAAGGGCACGCCCTTGAACGGCCCGTCGGGCAGGGGGCCGGTCGCCCAGCGCCGGGCGTCGTCGTAGCCCTTGTGGACCACCGCGTTCAGGGTCGGGTTGTGGTCCTCGATCCGCTCGATGGCGGCCTCCACCAGTTCGCCCGGCGTGACGGCCTTCTTCGCCACCAGCTCGGCCAGCCCCAGGCCGTCGTACTCAGAATAGGTGGTCATCTTCGGCATCAGCGGGCTCCGGCGGAGAGGAAGGCGAGCTTGTCGACGGGACCGAGACCACCGGCCTGGCGCTTCAGCGCGGCGAACGCGCCCTCGGCGGCGTCCAGCGTGGCCTCGATGTCGGCGTCGGTCATGGCCGCGCACAGGAACATGTTGTGCCAGGGGTGGGTGTAGATCCCCCGCGCCAGCATCTCGGAGGCGAAGCAGAAGCCCTTCCGGAGGTCCGGATCGTCGTCGAACAGGAAGAGCGGCATGGTCACCGGGCCGGTCTGGCGGAAGCCGAAGCCCGCCGCCTGGGCGCGCTCGGCGAGGCCGCCCCGCAACCGGGTCCCCAGCGCGGTGATGCGCTCCAGGTAGTCGGTCTCGCGGATCAGCCGCAGGGTCTCCAGCGCCGCGGCCATCGGCGCGGCCTCGTACCAGAAGGAGCCGGTGACATAGACTGAGGCCGCCGCCGCGCGGGCCTTGTCCGAGCCCAGCAGCGCCGACAGCGCGTGGCCGTTGGCCAGGCACTTGCCCCAGGTGGAGAGGTCGGGCTCGACGCCGATGCGGCTCCAGGAGCAGTCGCGGGCGAGCCGGAAGCCGGCGCGGACCTCGTCCACGACCAGCAGGGCGCCCGTCGCGTCGCAGAGCTCGCGGGCGCGCCGGGCATAGGCGGGGTCGGGCTCGGCCTGGTCGATGAAGGCGTCATGCCGGAAGGGGGCGGCGAAGATGCAGGCAAGGTCGTCGCCGGCCTGGGCGACCGCGGCCTCCAGGCTCGCCACGTCGTTGTAGTCGTAGAAGATCTGGTGGGCCCGGTCGCTCTCGATCACGCCCGCGGGCCTGGGCGTGCACCAGGCGGCCGCGCCGTGGTAGGCGCCCTTCGCCCGGACGACGGTCTTCCGCTTCGTGTGGGCGCGGGAGACGACCAGCGCCATGGAGGTGGCGTCCGTGCCGTTCTTGCAGAACATCGCCCAGTCGGCGTGGCCGACCATCCCCACCAGCGCCTCGGCCAGCTCCACCATCAGGGACGTCGGGCCGGTGAGGGTGTCGCCCTGGCCGAGCTGGCGGACATAGGCCGCGTCGATCTCGGGGTTGGCGTAGCCGAACAGGTTGGGTCCGTAGGCGCACATGAAGTCGAGGTAGCGCCGGCCGTCGGCGTCCCAGATGTGGGCGCCTTCGCCTTTCTCGAAGAACTGCGGGTAGTCGTCGGGCAGGAGGGCCACCGACTGGTGGCCGTACATCCCGCCCGGGATCACCGCCGCCGCGCGGTCCCGAAGCTCACGATCGCGGCTGTTCCCGCCTGACATCCATCCCTCCCGCGCTCTTTTTTCGCCGTTTCACGTCAACATGGACGAGGGGCTTCGTGGCCGTGGGTCAGACGGTAACCCGGCCCGGGCGGAGGGCCAAAGAAAAGCGCTGGCGATCTGCGGCGGGTGCGGGGGACGGCGTTCGGCTGTAGCCTGCCGGAGGGGGATCGGACCGAGGGGGGCGTCCGTGGCGTTCGCACTGCTGGGCCTGGACCTGGTGACCATGGCCGGCCTGCTGCTGATCGGGGCGCGGGTGGCGGGCGCCTATCCGCGGCGGCGGGAGGCCTGGCTGGTGGCGGCGGTGTGCGTCGCGGGCGTGGCGCACGTGGCGCTGGGGCGGGCCGAGTACGGGCCGTGGATCCCGCAGCCCTACAGGTTCGACTTCGGCGGAGTGGCGCCGGCGCTCGACGTGGTCCGCAACCTGGCGCCCGGACTGTTCGCGATGCTCGCCTATTCGCTGTTCACTGACCGAGGGCGGCTTCCGGCGTGGCTGTGGCTGCTGCTCGGGCTTCAGTTCGGCCTGGAGGCGGCGCCCTACGCCGTCGGGGCGGAGCGGGCGCTGAGCCTGGCCTCGGCGCTGCTGCAGCTCGGCTTCGGGATCCTGGCGATCGCCTGGACCCTGGCCTACTGGCGCACGGACCTGGTGGAGGCGCGCCGCCGCAGCCGGGCCGTGCTGGCGATCGTGCTGGCGGTGAACGGGGTGGCCTCGAGCCTCCTCCTGCGGCTGGTGATCCCGGAGGGCGCCTACGCCAACTACCAGGGGCATGTGGCGCTGACCGCGGTGATCGCGGGCCTGGTGCTGTTCATCGTCGCCAGGCTGATGGCGGGGGACGTGGGGCCCTACCTGGGCGCCGAGCCGAGGCGGCGCCCCTGGGCCGCCGAGACCCGCCGGCAGGAGGACGACCTGGCGCTGGCCCGGCTGGAGCGCCTGCTCGCGGAGGGTAGGGTCCACCACGAGCCGCGCCTGTCGCTGGCGGCGCTGGCGGCGAAGGTCGGCGTGCCGGAGTACCGCCTGCGCGGCCTGATCCACGAGCGGCTCGGCTTCCGGAACTTCAACGCCTTCCTGCACGCCTACCGGGTCCGCGACGCCTGCGCCCGGCTGGCCGACCCGGCGGAGCGGCGGACGCCGATCCTGACCATCGCCCTGTCGTGCGGCTACGACTCCATGACCACCTTCAGCCGAGGGTTCCGGGAGGTGATGGGGCTGAACCCCTCGGAGTACCGCGCCCGCCGGCTCGCCGCGGCGGACGCGCCGGATTCCGCATAGCCGCGCCAGATCCTGCAAATTGCAGGAACCGGGGCGCGCGCCCCGCCAGACGCGGGCCAGCTCTCCCGAAACGGAGGGCGGGATGCCGACGAGACGCTATTTCCTGGACTGGCTGCGGGTGCTGGCCTTCGGCGGCCTGATCCTCTTCCACGTGGGCCTGATGTATTCGGGCTGGGACTACAACCTGAAGAGCCCGGTCACCTATCCGGCGGTCGAGTGGCTGCTGGAGGCGCTGAGCCCCTGGCGGATGGCGCTGCTGTTCGTGATCTCGGGCGTCGCCTGCCGGTTCCTGATCGGCAAGCTGGGGCCCGGCCGCTTCGCGCTCGACCGGCTGGCGCGGCTGGGGCCGGTGATCCTGACCGGCATGCTGCTGGTGAACCCGCTGCAGGTCTGGGTGCAGCTGCTGGCCCAGGGCGACACGGCGAAGGGCTACCTCGACTTCTGGCTGACGTCCTACCTGGCGAGCGACCGGAGCCTGATCGCCCCGCTCGGCCGGCCCATGCCGACCTGGGACCACCTCTGGTTCCTGGTCTACCTCTTGCCCTACACCCTGCTGCTGGCGGCCGCCGCCGCGATGTTCCGGCGTCGCGCCGCGCCCGTCCCGCCGCTCGCCCTGCTGCTGGCGGCGCCCGGGATCTGGATGGCGGCGACCGACGTCCTGATCGGGACCGTCGCCCCGGTCACCCACGCGCTCTACAACGACGGGGGCGCACACCTGAAATGGCTGGGCCTGTTCGCCGCGGGCGCGCTGCTCGCCTTCCGCGACGACGCCTGGGCGGTGGTCCGGGCCCGGCGGCGGACCTTGCTGGCCGCCGCCCTGGCGCTGCTCGCGCTGTACCTGACGGCCCGCGCGGCCGTGCTGGCCCAGCCGGACGACCTCGGCCGGACCATCCTCTACCGCGCCCTGCAGGGCGCCTATGGCTGGACTGCCGTGCTCGCCGTGGCGGGCTATGCCGCGCGCTGGCTGGACCGGCCGTCGGCGGCGCTGGGTTACCTCAACGAGGCGGTGCTGCCGGTCTATGTCCTGCACCAGCCGGCGATGCTCGCCGTGGCCTACCTCGTCTTCCCGCTGCGGCTTCCCCTGGCGCTGGAGGTCGTGCTGCTGCTGGGCGCGGCAGGGCTCCTGCCGCTGGCGACCTACCACCTGGCGATCCGGCCGTGGCCGCCGGTGCGGCGGATGTTCGGCCTGAAGCCGCAAGGCGCGCGCGGGGGCGCCGACTCCGGCTAGAAGGCGGCCATGTCGCCGCCCGTCCGCATGGGGCTCTACTACGGGGCCATCTTCATCGGCACGGGCGCGAGCTCGCCCTACCTGCCGGTGTGGTTCGAGCACAGGGGTCTGTCCGGGGCGCAGATCGGGCTGATCCTGTCGCTGCCGATGCTGGCCAGGGCCTTCACCGCCCCGCTCCTGGCGGTGTGGGCCGACAGCTTCCGGCTGCGGCGCACCGCGCTGATCCTGATGGCCGCGGCGGTGGCGGGGCTGTTCGCGCTCATGGCCCTGCCGTTCGGCTTCGCCTGGTGGGCGGTGGTCTGGTTCGCCGCCTCCTCGATGTTCTCGACGCTGTCGCCGCTGACCGACGTGATCGTGCTCAGGCGCGCGGCGCGGGACGGCTTCAACTACGGCTGGCCCAGGGGGATCGGCTCGGCGGCGTTCATCGTCGCCAACCTGGTGGTGGGCTGGCTGGTGGCCCGCGGCTCGCCGGAGCTGGTGCTGGTCTGGATGGTGGCCGCCGCCTCCCTGGCCAGCCTGGGCGCGCGCCTGCTCTTGCCGGCCGACGAGGTGCACGAGGGCGGGCCGACCCCCGGCGTGGCCGAGCGCATGGCGGGTCTCAACGGCCTGCTGAAGGACCAGGCCTTCATGACTGCGGTGGTGTCGGCCGGCCTGATCCAGTCGGCCCACGCCTTCTACTATTCGTTCTCCGCGCTCTCCTGGAAGCAGCAGGGCATCCCCGAGAGTATGACCGGCGTCCTGTGGGCGGTGGGCGTGGCGGCCGAGGTGCTGTTCCTGTGGTTCATGGAGCCGTGGCGGCGCGCCGTGGGACCCCGGCGGCTGCTGGTGCTGGGCGGGGCGGCGGCCCTGGTCCGGTGGGTGGCCCTGGCCTTCTCGCCGCCGCTCTGGCTGCTGTTCCCGCTGCAGGTGCTGCACGTGCTGAGCTATGCGGCGACCTTCCTGGCTTCCCTGCAGCTCGTCGAGCGGCTGTCGACGCCGCGCAACGCCTCGGCGGCGCAGGCGATCAACTCGGCGCTCTCGGGCGGCGTGCTCGCCGGGCTCGCCACCATCGCCTCGGGCTGGCTGTTCGACCGCTACGGGGCCCAGGGCTACCTGCTCATGGCCGCGCTTTGCATTGCGGGCTTGATCGGGGCGGTCAGGCTCTATGGAGTGCGTCGCCTGGACCCCGCCTGAAGGGGCCGTCCGAGAGGGAGGCGACCATGACCCGCCTGTTCGGCTGCGTCTGCGGCCAGTTCCACAGCCCCGGCGCGGGCCTCGGCATGGCCGCCGAGCGGGTGGCCGTGCCGGTGCCGTTCTATGTGATCGAGCACCCCGAAGGCGTGGCCCTGTTCGACGCGGGCCTGCACGACGACATGCAGGACGCCGACGACCCCTACCGCCAGCGGCTCCGCGAGGGTGGCATGGACGTCTCGCTCACGGCTGAGGAGACGGTCGCCAGCCACCTGGAGCGGCTGGAGATCGACGCGGCCAAGGTGCGCTACGTGGTGCTCTCGCACCTGCACTTCGACCACGCCGGCGGCCTGAGCGCGCTGCCCAACGCCACCCTGGTGGTGCAGTCGAAGGAGTGGGCGGCGGGGGCGGACGAGGAGACCTCGCGGCGCTATTTCCTGCCGAAGCGGTTCTTCGACCTCGGCCACCAACTGCGGCTCGTGGACGGCGAGCACGACCTGTTCGGCGACGGCTCGGTGACCTGCATCCCCAGCCACGGCCACACGCCCGGCCACCAGTCGCTGCGGGTGCGCAGCGACCAGGGCGACCACATCCTGGTGGGGGACGCCTGCTACACCGCCGAGTCCGCCGTCAGCCGCAACTTCCCGGCTTATGCCGACCACGCCGCCATGAACCGCTCGCTCGACGCCCTGATGGCGATGCGCGGGCCGCAGACGGTGATGATCTACGGCCACGATCCCGGCCAGTGGGGGGAGAGGGCCCTGCTGCCCGGCGTGCGGGGCTGAGCTAGTCGAAGGGTCCTCAGTCGCCGACGAGCTCGCGTCCTTCCTCCTCGATGGAGGAAGGGTAGGGATGGTGGTGAGTGCAGGGCGACGGGGCGAGGAGCGCGAGTGGGCGCGGCGCCCAACGGCGCCCTTCCGTCGGCTCAGCAGACACACCACCACCCAACCCTCCTCCATCGAGGAGGAGGGCCAGGGACGCTGTCACGGCGGGGGGGCTTCCGGACGGCGCCCTGACGTGGGGACAGGCTTGCGGGCGGGCTGAGCCCGGCGGCAAATCGCCCGCAGGAGGACTGACCATGCGCGCACTGAACGTCGCCGCCCCCTGGGGCCTGGACGCCCTCAAGGTGGTGGAGCTGCCCGATCCCAAGCCCGGCCGGGGCGAGGTGCTGGTCCGAATGAAGGCGGTGTCGCTGAACTACCGCGACCTCCTGATGGTCAACGGCATGTACGGCCGGGGCTCCGCCAGCACCACGGACGTGATCACGCCCTTCTCCGACGGGTGCGGCGTGGTCGAGGCGGTGGGCGAGGGGGTCACGCGCTTCAAGCCGGGCGACCGGGTGGCGACGATGTTCTTCCAGGGCTGGATCTCCGGTCCGCCGACGCTGGAAAAGGCGATGACGGCGCTGGGCTTCCCGATCCCGGGGGCGGGCGCCGAGCTGCAGACCTTCAGCCAGGAGGGGCTGTCGAAGGTCCCCGAGTTCCTCACCGACCAGGAGGTCGCGACTCTGCCGTGCGCGGCGCTGACCGCCTGGCGGGCGCTGTTCGAGGACGCCAAGCTGCAGCCGGGCGACACGGTGGTGCTGCAGGGCACGGGCGGGGTCTCGATCTTCGGCCTGCAGTTCGCGCACGCCGCCGGCTACCGCACGCTGATCACCTCGTCGTCGGACGAGAAGCTGGAGCGGGCGCGCGGCCTGGGGGCCGACCACCTGGTCAACTACCGCCAGACGCCGGACTGGTCGAAGCCGGTGCGCGAGGCGACCGGCGGGCGCGGCGCGGACTTCATCATGGAGGTCGGCGGCGGCGGCACCATCGAGCAGAGCATGCGCGCCGTGCGCATCGCCGGCCACATCGCCATCATCGGCGTGGTGGCGGGGGCGGGCGAGGGCTTCAACCCCGCGGCCCTGATCGGCAACGCGGCCAAGCTGCAGGGCGTGTTCGTGGGCTCGCGCGACATGTTCGAGGCCATGTGCAAGGCGATCGAGCTGCACCGCATCCGGCCGGTGGTGGACAAGGTCTACCCCTGGACCGAGGCGCGCGCGGCGTTCGCGGCCATGGCCGGCGGCGAGCACTTCGGCAAGATCGTCCTGGAGTTCTAGGCGCCGGAGGCTGCGGCCAGTTCCAGCAGCGCATGCGGCTGGACGCCGGCCGGCGTGGCCCGGAACGGCTGGTCGAAGGCCGCCACCATGGCGAGCGCCGTGACCGCGGCGACCGTGAAGACCGCCACCGTCAGGACCTGCGCCCGGCGGTCGTGGGCGTGGACCATGGCGATCGTCAGCTGCAGGCACATGGCGAGTATGGTGGCCGCCAGCCACCGGCCGGGCCCGAGCGCGCCGGTCTCGCTGAGCAGGATGCGGTGGCGGCGGGCGTCGAGCGCCGCATCAAGGGAGGCCAGGATGCGGTCGGTGGCCGCGGCGGCGTTCGGGGCCCGATAGGTCGCGACGCGGTGGAGCGCCTGCATCAGTCCGGCGGACGGCGCGCGCAGGGTCTCGGTCCGGCCTTCCATGGCGCGCCACTCGGCGGGGAGGGAGGCGGCGTAGGTCGCGAGGTCGGCGCGCAGCGCGCGGCCCAGGGCGGGATCCAGGGCGTCGGCCAGGACCACGCTCTCCTGCAGGGCGCTGGCCTCCTGGCCCACGAAGCCCACCGCGCGGTCCCACGATCCCCAGACCTGGGCCGCCAGGAAGGCGACCGTGAAGCCGAAGACCACGGACAGGGGCGTGAGGGTGACGGCGGAGACCTGGGCGAAGGTCGGCGGGCCCCAGCCCCGGACGGAGAGCCGCGTGGCCAGGACGGCGGCGACCGCGCCCGCCAGCAGCAGCCCGATGAACAGATAGCCCATGGATCGTTCCCCCAATCCCCGGGGGGCAGGATGACCGAACAAGCTGGGCCGTGGCCAGATACGAAAAGGCCCGGCGACCGGAATGCGGGGTCGCCGGGCCTCAACTCGAGGGCTTCATGGCCCGGCTTGGCCGGGACTGCGGGGGTAACCGCCGCCAAGCGCGACAGTTCCGACCGCTCGTTCAAGAAAGCGCGAGCGTCAGATCACCGGATCGAAGCCGCCGCCTTCCAGCCAGTCGAAGATCTTCTCGGCCGCCTCTTCCGGCGAGAGCTTCGTCGTGTCGATGCGGATCTCCGGGCGCTCCGGCGGCTCGTAGGGGCTGTCGACGCCGGTGAAGTTCTTGAGCTGGCCCGCGCGAGCCTTGGCGTAGAGGCCCTTCACGTCGCGCTTCTCGGCCTCTTCGAGGGGGGTGTCGACGAACACCTCGACGAACTCGCGGTCCTCCAGCAGGTCGCGGGCCATCCGCCGCTCGGCGCGGAACGGCGAGATGAAGGAGACCAGCACGATCAGTCCGGCGTCGACCATCAGCTTGGCGACCTCGGCGACGCGGCGGATGTTCTCGACCCGGTCCTCCTCGGTGAAGCCGAGGTCCTTGTTGAGCCCGTGGCGGACGTTGTCGCCGTCCAGCAGATAGGTGTGGCGGCCCTCGGCGTGGAGGCGCTTCTCCACCAGGTTGGCGATGGTCGACTTGCCGGCCCCGGAGAGGCCGGTGAGCCAGACGACACGCGCCTTCTGGCCCTTGGCGGCCGAGCGGGCGGCCTTGTCCACATCCAGCGCCTGCCAGTGGATGTTCTGGCTGCGGCGGAGCGCGAAGTGCAGCATGCCGGCGCCCACCGTCCGGTTGGAGATCCGGTCGATGAGGATGAAGCCGCCGAGGTCCTTGTTCTCCGCGTAGGGATCGAAGGCGATGGGGGCGTCGAGCGCCAGGTTGCAGACGCCGATCTCGTTGAGCTCCAGGCGGGTGGCCGCCAGGCGCTCCAGGGTGTTCACATTGACCTTGTGCTTGGGCTCGGTGACCTGGGCCGAGACCGTGCGGGCGCCGAGCTTCATCAGGTAGGGCCGGCCGGGCAGCATGGGCTCGTCGTCGAACCAGACGAGGGTGCACTCGAACTGGTCGGCGACGGCCGGGGGATCGGCGGCGGCGGCCAGGACGTCGCCGCGGCTGACGTCGATCTCGTCGGCGAGGGTGATGGTCACCGACTGGCCGGCGACGGCTTCGGGCAGGTCGCCGCGCATCGTGACGATCCGGGCGACCGTGCTCTCGCGGCCGGAGGGCAGGGCCTTCACCTTGTCGCCCGGCCGGACGACGCCGGAGGCCACCAGGCCGGAGAAGCCGCGGAAGTCGAGGTTGGGGCGGTTGACCCACTGCACCGGCATCCGGAAGGGCTTCTCGCGGAGGTCGTCCTCGATCGGCGCCTCCTCCAGCCAGCGCATCAGCGGCGGGCCGGAATACCAGGGCGCGTGCGGCGAGGGCTCGGTGATGTTGTCGCCCTTCAGCGCCGACATCGGAATGGCGGTGAAGTCGGTGAGGCCGATCTGGGCGGCGAACTCGCGGTAGTCGGCGACGATGGCGTCGAACCGCTCCTGGTCCCAGCCGACCAGGTCCATCTTGTTGATCGCCAGCACCACGTGGCGGATGCCGAGCAGGCTGACGAGATAGCTGTGCCGGCGGGTCTGGGTGAGCACGCCCTTGCGCGCGTCGATCAGGATGACGGCGGCGTCGGCGGTGGACGCGCCGGTCACCATGTTGCGCGTGTACTGCTCGTGGCCGGGAGTGTCGGCGACGATGAACTTGCGCTTGTCGGTGGAGAAGAAGCGGTAGGCGACGTCGATGGTGATGCCCTGCTCGCGCTCGGCGGCGAGGCCGTCGACGAGGAGGGCGAAGTCGATCTCCCCGCCCTGGGTGCCGACCTTCCGGGAGTCGGCTTCGAGGGCCGCCAGCTGGTCCTCGAAGATCATCTTGGAATCGTAGAGCAGCCGGCCGATCAGGGTCGACTTGCCGTCGTCCACCGAGCCGCAGGTGAGGAAGCGGAGCAGGGACTTCTTCTCGTGGGACTCGAGATAGGCCTCGATGTCCTCGGCGATGAGCGCGGACTGGTGGGCCATCAGAAATAGCCCTCCTGCTTCTTCTTCTCCATGGAGGCGGCCTGGTCGTGGTCGATGACCCGGCCCTGGCGCTCGCTGGTGGTGGTGAGCAGCATTTCCTGGATGATTTCGGGCAGGGTGGCGGCAGTGCTCTCCACCGCGCCGGTCAGCGGGTAGCAGCCGAGGGTTCGGAAGCGCACCGAGCGCATCTGCGGGGTCTCACCCTCGAGGAGCGGGAAGCGGTCGTCGTCGACCATGATCAGCGTCCCGTCGCGCTCCACCACCGGCCGCTCCTGCGAGAAGTAGAGCGGCACGATCGGGATGTTCTCCAGGTGGATGTATTGCCAGATGTCGAGCTCGGTCCAGTTGGAGATCGGGAAGACGCGGATGCTCTCGCCGGGGTTCTTGCGGGTGTTGTAGAGCCGCCAGAGCTCGGGGCGCTGGTTCTTCGGGTCCCAGCGGTGCTGCGCCGAGCGGAACGAGAAGATGCGCTCCTTGGCGCGGGACTTCTCCTCGTCGCGCCGGGCGCCGCCGAAGGCCGCGTCGAAGCCGTGCTTGTCGAGGGCCTGCTTCAAGCCCTCGGTCTTCCACATGTCGGTGTGCAGCGGGCCGTGGTCGAACGGATTGATGCCGCGCGCCTCGGCCTCGGGGTTCTTGTGGACGATCAGCTCGAAGCCGAGCTCCTTGGCCATCCGCTCGCGCATCTCGTACATCGCCCGGAACTTCCAGGTGGTGTCCACGTGCAGCAGCGGGAAGGGCGGCTTCGACGGATAGAAGGCCTTGGCCGCCAGGTGCAGCATGACCGCCGAGTCCTTGCCGATCGAATAGAGCATCACCGGGCGTGTCGCCTCGGCGACCACCTCGCGCATGATGTGGATGCTCTCGGCTTCGAGGCGCTGCAGGTGGGTGAGCGTGGCGGCGGAGGGCGTGGGCAAGCGGCTGTCGCGGGTCTCGGTGAAGGGGGCGGGCGCGAGGCGGGCGTCCATGCTGGGACCTTACATCAAAAGAAAATCTCCGCTCGCCGTGATGGCGGGCGGGTCGGCCCTGGGCGTCAATTAGAGGAGGGGTCGGAGGCCCGCAAGGCGAGCCGCCCGCAGGAAATCTGCAGGCCGTGACAGGGGAGTTGGCGGCGCGGCTCCATCCCCGACCCCGAGCCTGGCCCGTCGCGCAGCGGGCGGCTGTTGCGGGAGGACGCGGCGCTCCGGCTCCCGCCGCGTCCTATCCGGAGCCCTGACGCCCGGCGCTCACTCCGCCGCGTGCCGCATCGCCGGCGCGTCCTCGGCGGCCTCGGCCGGGCAGCTGTTGCGGCCGGCGGTGACCAGCTTCCAGGTGGCCACCACCCGCGAGGCGGCGCTCGACAGCCCCGGCAGCACGAGCTCCACCCCCTCGGCCGCCGCGGCGGGACGGCTGGCGGCGCGGCCGATGCGCGGCGTCTGCACCGGCTCCACCAGATAGGCGTCCAGCTCGGCCTCGCGGGCGATGTAGCAGGCGAGCTCCGCCCAGGAGAGGCTCGGCGGCGAGGTCAGGCGCACGGCGCCGCGGCAGCCGTCGATCAAGAGGTCGAGCACGGCGTTGGCGGCGTCGGGCAGGTAGACGCCCGGGGCGGTGCGGTCGGACGCCGCCCGGAAGCGCTCCCCGGCGCGCAGGCTCTCCAGCACGTGGCCGGCGAACGCCTGCAGGTCGTGGCGGGTGATCAGGTCGTCCGATCCGATGGCCAGGGCCGGGCCGCGGGCGGGCGGCGCGGGTGGGCCCATGCGCCAGGAGGCGAAGGGCAGGCTGCGCGCAGCGGCGACGGCGGCGAGGTCGCCCTCCGCGTGCGCGGCCAGGCTGACGACGGCCCAGGGATCGGCTTCGGCGACCCGTTCGGCGAGGCGGGCGGGCAGCGCCTCGTGCTCGCTGGCGGAGGCCTCGAGGATCTGGTGGGCCAGGTGGCGATGCTCGCAGGCGTGGACCAGGGCGTCGCGCCGGGCGCAGCGGGCGCCGACGATCAGCAGCGGCCGCGCGGCCTCGACGTCGGCGGCCGGCGGCTCCGGCCGGGCGCCGGGCTCGGGCAGCTCGACCACCTGGTCGAAGAACCGGTCGGCGCGGCGCCACCATCCGAGGCCCTTCAGGGCCGGGGCGTCCGGGCGGCGGCCGGCCGCCAGGGCCTTCAGCAGCGGGACCATGGCTGTCGGTCGGGGCCTGCCATGGCCGAGGTCGAAGACCCCGGCCTCGTAGAACCCGGCCTCCTCGGCGAGCAGGCGGTTCCAGTCGTAGGAGCCCAGCAGGCCCCAGGTCGTCACCGCCGTGAGGTCGACGCCGCGGGCGCGGGCGGCCTCGGCGGCGCGCCAGACCTCGTCGAACCAGCGCATCTGCTCCTCGCGGGTGCAGCCGTTGTGGCACTCGGTGATGGCGATCGTCCGGCCGTAGCGCGCCCAGGCCTGGTCGAGCAGGGCGCCGACGCCCAGGGGACCGCCGGCGACGGTGCGCACGGCCTCGATGTTGACGTACGGCCCGGGCCCGTCGCCGCCCCGCAGCGCCTCCGGGTAGAGCTCCACGCGATGGTCCAGCAGGCGCTCGCTGGACAGGTAGTGGTTGAGGCCCAGCACGTCGGGCGGGCAGGGGTCGTCGGCGATCGCCCGGAGCCGGTCCGCCAGCCCCCAGGCGGCGATCCGCGCCCACAGCGGATGGGCGGGCGTCACGGTCCCGCAGAGCAGGTCCCAGGTGATCCAGCGGCGCTCGTTCTCGAAGGCCGCCTGGTCGGCCATGGGCGCGGTGGCGTGGCTGAAGCCCAGGTCCTCGGTCTGCACCAGGCGGGCGTGCGGGTTGACCCGGCGGATCTCGCGCATCGACAGGCGCGTGGCGTCGATCTCGTTCAACAGCGCCCGCCAGAAGGCGCCCTCGTTGCGGGTGTGCGGGTACCAGATGCCGTAGAGGGCGGAGAACCTGGCCGTGGTCAGCGGCTCGTTGACGGGCGTCCAGTCGCGCACCCACGGGTAGCGCTCGGCGGTGGCCCGGGCGTGGACGGCGAGGCCGGCGGCGAACCCCTGGTCGTCGACCAGGCTGGTGTAGCGCGGCCCGCTGCCGTGGTGGCAGAGACCGACGATCGGGCGCATGCCCAGGCGCGCGATCTCGTTCAGCCGCTGGTCGGACCAGGTGAAGTCCCGCCGGTCCGGGCGCTCGGGCGAGACCTTCTCCCACAGGACCGGATAGCGCAGGGCCTTCAGGCCAAGCTCGGCGAACAGCCGCAGGTCGGACGGCCGGTCCTGGTGTCCGGACAGCACCGTCTGATCGAGGTAGCGGTTGCGCACGCGATTGACGGTGCACTCATGACCGCCCCAAAGCTCCAAAGACTCCACCAGCCCACCTTAAGCTCACGCGCCGCCGCAAGGGCGCGATGTTGAAACGACACAAGTTCAGGCGGGGGCATAAAGCCGGTGCGCGAAAGGCGCGTTCCGCGGATTGTCAGATGATGTTCCGCGCCTCGCGGCGCTCATCACCTGGCGGCGCAGAATTTTTCACGGCGTAGCTTGAACTCGTTTTGGGCCGGGGGGTTAGGACAGCATAGCCGCCGGCTGCGAGGCTTCGGGGGCGCATGAACGCTTGCGCCCCGTACACGTATGTTGTTTTTTCGCGGGCGTCGGGTGGGGCTGAACAGGAAGTGTTCCGCCCGCGATGCCTCGTACCCGGCGCACCAGCGCCCCTGAAAATCCGCCCGACCTGGCTTCGCACCTGCGCCGCGAGACCGCCGCCGCCCACAGCCGGCTCGAGCAGTCTCTTAGCCTCCTAAGTCAGCCACTCGACAGACAGCGCTTCGTGCGCGTGCTGGAGCGTTTCCACGGTTTCCATGCGGTCTGGGAGTGCGCCATCCGCCAGCGTTCGAAGTTCGCGGCCTTCCACGCCCCCCGGGCCCGGCTGCCGCACCTGCGGCGTGACCTGGCGGCCCTGGGCCGCACGACGGCGGAGATCCGCGCGCTGCCGGTCTGCCGGGCGGCGGAGGGCCTGGCGGACGACGAGGCCGCGACCCTCGGCTCGCTGTATGTGATGGAGGGCTCGACCCTGGGCGGACAGCTGATCGCCCGGGCCCTGGCCGGGGCCGGGTGGGCGCCGTCCGGCGGCATCACCTACTTCGATCCCTACGGCCGGCGCACCGGGGAGATGTGGCGCGGCTTCCAGGGCTTCCTGGCCGCCCAGGACCCCGACCGCGAGCGGGCGGCGGCGGGCGCCTGCGAGACCTTCGCCCTGCTCGAAGACTGGCTGGCGGCATGAGCGAGACCTTGCCGCCGCCCGCCGCCCTCGACCTCGACGCCTGCGCCGCGGAGCCGATCCGGATCCCCGGCGGGATCCAGCCGCACGGGGCGCTGCTGGTCGTCGATCCGCAGAGCTTCACGCGGCTGCAGGCGAGCGCCAATCTCGCGGCGATCTCCGGCCTGCCGCTCGGGCCGGGCGAGTCGCTGGCGGACCTCCCCGAGGCCCTGCAGCTCACCAGCGAACTTCGCCGGTGGCTGGCGAACGACGATCCGCAGTTCCTGCGCACGGTGACGCTGGGCGCCTTCGTGCTGCAGGTGGCCGGCCACGTGACGCCGCAGGGCCTCGTCCTGGAGTTCGAGGACCCGCCGCGCACCGAGGCCGAGACGCTGGAGGGCCTCTATCCGCGCCTGCGCCGGTTCCTGGACGCGATCGGCCAGGCCGGCGACGTGCCCGCCATCGCGGCCGCAGCGGTGACCGAGGTCCGGGCGATCACCGGGTTCAACCGGGTGATGCTCTATTCCTTCGACGAGAAGGGCGATGGCACGGTGCTCGCCGAGGACCGCGACGGCGTGCTGCCGTCCTATCTCGGCCAGCGCTTCCCGGCCTCGGACATCCCGGCCCAGGCGCGCGAGCTCTACCGGCAGAACCGCATCCGGCTGATCGCCAGCGCCGACTATGTCCCGTCGCCCCTGGAGCCGGCGCTGAGCCCGGTAGACGGAAAGCCTCTGGACCTGTCGCAGGCGGCGCTGCGCAGCGTCTCGCCGGTCCACCTGGAATACATGCGCAACATGGGCACCGGCTCGTCCATGTCGATCTCCCTGCTGGTGGAGGGACGGCTCTGGGGCCTGATCTCCGGCCATAGCCGGGCGCCGCGGCAGGTGAACGCCCAGGTGCGGACCGCCTGCGACATCCTGGGGCAGGTGCTGTCGCTGCAGATCGAGGCCCGGGAGCAGGCGCAGCGCACCGCCGAGCGGCTGGCGCTCAAGCAGGTGGAGACCGAACTGCTAGCGAAGCTCGCGCTCGCGCCGGGGTTCGAGTCGGGTCTGGTGAACAACGCGGAGCTCTGGTCGGCCCTCACCCGGGCGGCCGGCGCGGCGGTGGTGCGCGGCGACAAGGTCCTGGCCGTCGGGCTCACCCCGCCGCCGGACGAGATCCGCCGCATCGCCGGCGCCCTGGGCGAGGCCGGCGAGGAGGTGGCGGCGCTGGAGTCCATGGCCGAGGCCTGGCCCGAGGCGGTGGCCTACGCCGACCGCGCCAGCGGCCTGCTGGCGGTCTCGATCTCGCAGCTCCACTCGGACTACATCCTGTGGTTCCGCCCCGAGGTGGTGCGGACCATCGACTGGAGCGGCGACCCGTCGAAGCCGGTGGAGCCCGGGACCGACCGGCTGCATCCGCGCAAGTCCTTCGAGCTTTGGCGCGAGCAGGTGCGGCTGCGCAGCCTGCCGTGGTCGGCGGCGGAGATCGAGAGCGCCGAGGGGTTCCGCAGCGCGATCCAGAGCCTGGTCCTGCGCCGCGCCGAGGAGCGGGCGGAGCTGACCACCCAGCTGGAGGCGATCAACAAGGAGCTGGAGAGCTTCTCCTATTCCATCTCCCACGACCTGCGCGCGCCGTTCCGGCACATCGTGGGCTACGCCGAGCTGCTGGCCGACCGCGAGCCCGACCTGGATCCCAAGTCCCGGCACTACCTGCAGAGCATCCGCGAGTCCGGCCTCTCCGCCGGGCGGCTGGTGGACGACCTTCTGAACTTCTCCCAGCTCGGCCGTACGACCCTGGCCAAGGACCGGATCGACATGGGCAAGCTGATCGCCGAGGTGCGGCGGTCCATGGAGCCCGACCTGCAGGGCCGGGACATCGCCTGGCAGGTGGCGCCGCTGCCGCCCGCCTGGGGCGACACGGCGATGATCCGCCAGGTGCTGCAGAACCTGATCCAGAACGCCATCAAGTACTCGGCGCCGCGGGAACGCCCGGAGATCCGCGTCGAGGGCGAGGAGCGCCCGGAGGGCGTCAGCTTCACCATCAGCGACAACGGCGTGGGCTTCGACATGGCCTACGCCCACAAGCTGTTCGGCGTCTTCCAGCGCCTGCACCGCACCGAGGAATTCGAGGGCACCGGGATCGGCCTGGCGCTCTGCAAGCGGATCGTCGAGCGGCACGGCGGAACCATCTCGGCCACCAGCGAGCTTGGCCGGGGCGCCGCCTTCACCTTCACCCTGCCAAGGCGCGAGAGCGCGCGAAAAGGAGACATCACGCGTGGCTGACCTGAGACCGATCCTGCTGGTTGAGGACAACCCCCGGGACCTGGAGCTCACCCTGGCCGCGCTGGCCAAGTGCCAGCTCGCCAACGACATCGTGGTCGCCCGCGACGGCGCCGAAGCCCTGGACTACCTGTACCAGCGCGGCCAGCACGCCGAGCGCCTGCCGGGCGATCCGGCGGTGGTGCTGCTGGACCTCAAGCTGCCCAAGGTCGACGGCCTGGAGGTGCTGGAGAAGGTCAAGAGCGACAGCCTCCGCCGGCAGATCCCCGTGGTCATGCTGACCTCCTCGCGGGAGGAGCGCGACCTGGTGAAGAGCTACGAACTGGGCGTGAACGCCTTCGTCGTGAAGCCGGTGGACTTCAACGCCTTCTTCGAGGCGATCCAGGACCTCGGCATGTTCTGGGCGATCCTCAACGAGCCGCCGCCGAGGACCGCCGCCGATGCCTGATTCCGGAGCCAGGCCGCAGGGGCGCGAGATCTGCATCCTCCTCCTGGAGGACAGCGAGATCGACGCCGAGCTGCTCGCCGCCCACCTGACCAAGGCCGACCTGGTCTTCAGCCTGCGCCGGGTGGTGAACCGCCGCGAGTTCGTCACCGCCCTCGAGGAGGGCGACTGCGAGATCATCCTGGCCGACTATTCGCTGCCGGATTTCGACGGGCTGTCGGCGCTGAACATCGCCCGCGCCCTGCAGCCGGACACGCCGTTCATCTTCGTCTCCGGTGTGGTGGGGGAGGAGTTCGCCACCAACGCCCTGAAGCGCGGCGCCACCGACTATGTGATGAAGCGCAACCTGACCCGGCTGGCGACCGCCGTGGACCGGGCGCTGGACCAGGCGCGCGAGCGGCGCGACCGCCGCGAGGCCGAGCAGGCGCTCTCCCGCAGCGAGATGCGGGCGCGCCTGGCCATCGAGGGCGCCGAGCTCGGACTGTGGGACTTCGACCCCCGCACCGGCGCGCTCCTCTGGGACGAGCGCTGCAAGGCGATGTTCGGCCTGCCGGGCGACGCGGTCGTCGACTACGACGCCTTCCTGGAGGGCATGCATCCGGACGACCGCGACCGGGTGAACCGGGCCGTGGAGGCGGCGACCACCTGGACGCCGGAGGCCACCGGCGCCTTCGCCGAGGAGTTCCGCTCGGTGTCCCCCACGGGCGTCGAGCGCTGGATCGCGACGCGCGGCCAGGCGCAGTTCGAGGAGGGCGTGTGCACCCGCTTCGTGGGCGTGGTGCGCGACATCACCGAGGAGCGGCAGGCGCAGGAGGCGCTGCGCCGGCTCACCGGCGACCTGGAGCGCCAGGTGGCCGAGCGCACGGCGGAGCGCGACCGGATCTGGCGGCTCAGCCGCGACCTGTTCGCGGTGGCCGGCTTCGACGGGCGGCTGGTGCGGGTGAACCCCGCCTGGGCCTCCATGCTGGGCTACGCCCCGGACGCCCTGGTGGGCAGCAACCTCAGCCTTCTGATCCATCCGGAGGACCTGCCCGCCGCCGACGACATCATCGGGCGCCTCGCCCGGGGCGAGGTGGTGGAGCGTTTCGAGGACCGGCTGAAGCACGCCGACGGCAGCTGGCGCTGGATCTCCTGGACCGCCGTGCCGGAGGGCGAGGCGTTCTATGCGGTGGGGCGCGACATCACCGCCGAGAAGGCCGCCGCCGAGGTCCTCGCCCAGCGCAACCGCGAACTCGCCGAGCAGATCGAGGAGCGCGAGCGCGTCGAGGCGACGCTGCGCCAGATGCAGCGGCTGGAGGCGGTGGGCCAGCTCACCTCGGGCGTGGCGCACGACTTCAACAACCTGCTCACCGTCATCCTCGGCAACATCACCTTCGTGGAGCGGGCGCTGCACAAGCAGGGCGTCAACGGCGCGATCGCCGAGCGCATCAGCCACATGCGGACCGCCGCCGAGCGCGGCGCCAAGCTGACGGCGCAGATGCTGGCCTTCTCGCGGCGCCAGAAGCTGGAGCCGAAGCCGGTCGACCTCAACGAGACCGTCGCCGGCATGCGCGACCTGCTGCAGTCCACCATGGGCGGCAGCGTGCGGCTGGAGACGGTGCTGAAGGCGGACCTGTGGCCGGCCCTGGTGGACCCGACCCAGATCGAGCTGATCATCCTGAACCTGGCGATCAACGCCCGCGACGCCATGGAGGTGGGGGGCGGCCTCACGGTGGAGACGGCGAACGTCACCCTGCGCCAGCCGCCGACGCGGCCCGAGGAGCCGCCGCCGGGGGACTACGTCATGCTGTCGGTGAGCGACACCGGGCCCGGCATGACCCCGGAGGTGCTGGCGAAGGCGTTCGAGCCGTTCTTCACCACCAAGGCGGTCGGCAAGGGATCGGGCCTCGGCCTGGCGCAGGTCTACGGCTTCGCCAAGCAGTCCGGCGGCGGGGTGCGCATCGACACTCGCCTGGGCGAGGGGACGGCCGTGAAGGTCTACCTGCCGCGGGCCGCGGGCGCGGCCCGGCGCGAGCCGGAGGTGAAGCGCAAGGCGCCCGCGATCAGCAAGGGCGAGCGCACGGTGCTGGTCATGGACGACGACAGCGCGGTGCGCGAGATCACCGCGGCCATGCTGCAGGAACTCGGCTACCGCGTCCTGGAGGCCGGCAGCGGCGGGGCGGCGCTCGACATCCTGCGCGAGCAGCCCGTGGACATCCTGCTGGCCGACTACGCCATGCCCGGGATGAACGGCGTCGAGGCCGCCCGGGCGGCCTCGGAGCTGCGGCCCGGGACGCCGGTGCTGTTCATCACCGGCTACGCCGACCTGAAGGCGCTGCGCGACGTGGGCGAGGAGCGGATCATCCAGAAGCCGTTCCGCGACGACGAGCTCGCCCGCAAGGTGGAGGCCGCCATCGGCGCGGCCCCCGACACCGGCAAGGTTGTGCCGCTCAGGCGCTAGCCGTCAGGCGCCGGCTTCGGCCGATCCGCCCAGGTCGAGCTTGCTGACGGTCACGCCGCCGGTGGCGACCTTCACGCCCAGGAAGCGCATGACGCCGGCGTCGAAGCTGATGTCCTGGACGGCGATGGTGCGGTCGCGCTTGAGGTCGGCGTCGTCGCGGAGCGTCAGGTGCAGGGTCATGTCGTCAGGGGCGACGCCCTCCTGCACGGCGCGCTCGATGGCGTTGCGGAAGGTGACGGCGGCGGGGGCGGGGGGCTTGGGACGCGGGGGAGCCATCTCAGGCGACCACGAAGAAGCCGTGTTCGCCGCTCACCCGCACCTGGCAGGGCTGGCCCTTGTCCTGCACCTCGCGGGCCCGCTTGTTGGCGGCGGCCTTGGCCACTTCCTTGTCCTGCGCACGGTCGGTGATCACCCCGTCCTGCTCGACGGCCCAACCGTCCTGGTGGCGTGCGACGGTGAAGACGACGCGGTCGGGGTGGCGCATGCGGATATCCTCTTCGATCCCCGCCAGGCGCGCCCGGCGGAAGAAGTCGTGAAATCGGTACGTATGTAGGATTTTATATAGGTAATTTCTGCCGCTGTCGCCAGAATTCCAAATTATTCCTTGCGAAGAACCGAGTTCTGTGTGAAGTTCCCGTATCGAATATCGTTTTGGCTCGCCTGCTTCCGTCCTGGCTTTTCTGAAGCTCAGTTCCGGACCTGTCCTCGACCCTCTCCGAAAATTTGATCTCGCTGCCCAGGTTGGGCGCGTGAATGTTGAATCCGGAAGGGATCAAGACAATGACGACCGGCACCGTGAAGTGGTTCAACCCCACCAAGGGCTTCGGCTTCATCCAACCTGACGACGGCGGCGCGGACGTGTTCGTCCACATCTCCGCCGTCGAGCGCGCGGGGCTCGCCTCGCTGCACGAAGGCCAGAAGCTCGGCTACGAGATGCAGCGCGACCAGCGCAGCGGCAAGATGTCCGCGGCGAACCTGCAGGCGGCCTAAGCCGCCTTCAGCATCCAGCGCTTCAAGACGGAACGGGCCGGCTCACGCCGGCCCGTTTTTCTTTGGGCGGCGGCCTACGGACGCGCCGGGGCCGGCGCCACGGCCTCGGCCACCACGCGGGCGAGCTCGTCCATCTCGAACGGCTTGCGCAGGATCGCCGCGCGACCGCCGAGCGCGTTCTCCACGGCCGCGGTGTCGGCGTAGCCGCTGGCGAAGACGATCGGCAGTTCCGACCACTTCTGGCGGGCGAGGCCCGCGGCCTCGGCGCCGTTCATGCCCGGCATGGCGAAGTCCATCAGCACGAGGTCGGGGCGGACCTTGTCGAGCGCCTCCAGGGCCGCGGCGCCGCTGTCGCAGCTGACCACCCGGTAGCCGAGCAGCTCCAAGGTGTCGCGGACCAGCCGGCGGACGTCGTCGTCGTCGTCGACCACCATCACCGTCGCGCCGCCCACGGGGGCGAGCACCGGCGCCCGCGCGGCCTGGGCGGCGACGGCGCCCGGCGCCGCCTGGGTGGACCGGCGCAGCAGCATGATCACGGTGGCCCCGCGGCCGGGCTCGCTCTCGATCCGCGCTTCCCCGCCCGCCTGCCGCGCCACGCCGTAGACCTGGCTGAGGCCGAGGCCTGTCCCCTTGCCGACCCCCTTGGTGGTGAAGAACGGGTCGAAGGCGCGCTCGGCGACCTCCCGCTCCATGCCCGCGCCGGTGTCGGAGACGCGCAGCTCCACATAGGCGTCGGGCGGCAGCACCGGATGGCCCGGCGCGATCTCCACCACCCGGCTGGCGATGGTCAGGCGCCCGCCGTCGGGCATGGCGTCGCGGGCGTTGATGGCCAGGTTCAGCACCGCCAGTTCGAGCTGGGTGCGGTCGGACAGCACCGGCACGGCCTGGTCGTCGAGGCGGAACTCCAGCTCGATCTCCGAGCCCAGGGTGCGGGTCAGGAGGTCGCGCATGTCGCCGATCAGCTCGCTGACCACGAACGGCTGCAGCTCCAGCTTCTGGGCGCGGGAGAAGGCGAGCAGCTGGCGCGTCAGGCTGGCCCCGCGCTCGGCCGCCTGCAGACCGTTGGCGGCCCAGTTCGAGACCTTGCCGGTGTCCTCGGGCTTGCGGCGGATCAGCTCGAAGGCGCCCTGGACGACCTGCAGCAGGTTGTTGAAGTCGTGGGCGATGCCGCCGGTGAGCTGGCCCAGCGCCTCCATCTTCTGGCTCTGCCGCAGGGCCTCCTCGGCGCGGGCGCGCTCGCGCATCTCGACCGTCAGGCGCTGGTTCGCCTCGGCGAGTTCTCGGGCCCGCCGCTGGAGCTGGGCCGCCGCCCGGGTGATCACGCCCAGCAGCAGGAAGGCCATGACGCTGAGCAGGGCCAGGCCGCTGTGGCGGCCGAGCAGGGCCGCGAACGGCTCCGGCTCGGTCTCCAGATAGACGGCGCCCATCATCACGCCCTGCTCGGACACCGGCACGGTGACCTTCACGGCCCCACGGTCGTAGACCGCGCCGGGCGGGCCGAGCTGTTCCGGCGGCCGCGGCTGCGCGCGCCGCGCATAGACCACCAACGGCCGGCCGGCGGCGTTGTAGACCCCCGCGGCCGCCACCCGGCGGTCGGCGCGCAGGGCGTCCACGTACTCGCGCATGGTGGGACGATCGTCGAAGGCGAGGGCGGCGGTGACGCTGGCGGCCAGGATGTCCGCCTGCACCGTCGCCGCGCGCGCCGCCTCGCCGCGGTAGACCGCCTCGGCCCGGGCGCCGAGCAGCACGCCCACGGCCAGCAGGGCGACGGCGCCCAGCCAGGCCAGGTTGAGCTGGCGGCGGTCGGAAAGGTCCGGCCAGCGCAGCTTCATCGCTTCACCGACAGGCCGAGCGCCAGCAGCTTGGAACTGATCGAGAGGCCGCCCTGCGCCGCCTGCGCGGCGTCGACGTGGAAGCGGACGCGGTCCTGGAAGACCACGAAGTGGATCATGCCGCGCGGGCCCCCGCGGGCGGCGTCGGTCACGGTCAGCACCGGCGCGCCGCGCACCGCCTGCAGCGCCTGGGCGACGCTCTGGCGCGAGGAGCCGGCGGCGTAGAGCACCTGGCAGCCGGAGCCGCGGTCCACCGCCGCCAGCCGGCGGACCACCACCTGGCCCGCGGCGGCGTTCTCGACGGCCGGGCCGAAGGGATCGTCGCCCACGATGCACACGCGCACGGGGCCGGCCCCGGTCCCGGGCGGCCAGCTCACGAAGGCGGCGAACTTCGTCAGGAAGGCGGCCTTGACGGCGTACTCGAGCCCCTGCGCGTGCGCGGGCCAGGCGAACGCGCCGGCGGCCGCGGCCACCACCGCGACGCAAGCCTGCAGGGATCGTCGCAGCCGCATCAGCTCACGGCGTCCAGCGCAGGGTGACGTAGGCGCTGCGCGGGATCTCGTTGCGTCGCGTCTCGCTGGCCTCGGCATGGCGGGCGTTCAGCAGGTCGAGGCCGGTGGCCGACAGCTCCAGCCGGTCGCTGATCCGCCAGGCGACCCGGACGCTGGCCTCGGTGTAGCCGGAGGCGCCCACGTAGCCTGACGCGGCGAGGGTTGGGATGTTGTCGTAGACGCGCAGGCCGAGGTCCAGCTCGACGTTGTCGGCCAGCCGCATGTGCGAGCGCAGCTTCGCCCAGTAGCCGGGGTCGGCGCCGCCTGCCTCGAAGCGGGCGACGTCGCGGCTGCCGGGCTTCAGGCGGAAGTCCTTGCGCAGGACGGCGCCCCCGGCGCTGAGGCGCCACCAGTCGTTGACCTGCAGGTCGCCCCAGGCTTCCAGGCCCCAGGTCTCGCCCTCCATGGTGTTGCCCACGAAGACCGGGGCCGGCAGCCGCCCCGGGATCAGCTCGTTGGTCCTGAGCTCGTCGTAGTCGTGGTAGAACAGCGAGGCCGAGACGGTGGCGGCGGAGGTGACCCGCCCGCGGTAGCCGGCCTCGTAGGCGATCAGCTTCTCGGACCCCATCTGGCCGGGCTGGACGAGGCCCGCGATGGTGAAGTCGCGTTCGATCCGCGACGGATTGCGGATGGCGCGCGAGACGGCCGCCCAGAGGAACTGCCGCTCCGAGACGCTCCACCCCAGCCGGACGTTCGGGGTCCATTCGCTCTTCGTGTAGTCGTTGGTCTCCAGCTTCACGCCGAGGGTGAGCAGCAGGTCCGGGCGGAGCGCGATCGCGTCCTGGACGAAGACGTTGCCGATGTCGACGCGCCGCCGGGGCGGGGAGAGGAGCTGGGGATCGGCGAGGGTGCGGAACTCGTCGCGGGTGATGCGGTAGCCGCCGCCCCAGACCAGCGCGTGGCGGCCGAGGGTGAAGGCGTGCTGCGCCTCGACGTCCCAGACGCGCAGCTTGTCCCGCAGGCCGCGGGCCTCGCGCTCGGTGTGGTCGTAGTAGGCCTGGACCTCCACCGTGGACGTGGGGCCGAGGCGCCGCGTCCAGCGGCCCAGGGCGTTGCCGCCGCGCACATAGCCATTGGCGAAGCCCTGGCTCTCGTCAATCGTGGCGTCCTGGACGTCGCCCTGGATCGTGAATGTGTCGGAGCCGTACGCCCAGTCGGTGCGCAGGCCCGCCTGCCAGCCGTCCCAGCCGTCCTCGGCGCTGGAGCCGTCGGCCTCCTCCAGGTCACCGCGGCGGAAGGCGGTGGCGTAGACGCGCCCGGCGCCGGAGTCGCCGAGCTGCACCCCGTAGCGCAGCCGCACGTCGCTATCGAGCGTGCCGAGATTGGCCACGGCGAGCGGCCCCTGGGTGTCGAAGGCGCTGCGGGAGGTGACGTTGATCACGCCGTTGACGGCGTTGGCGCCCCAAAGGGTGCCGCCCGGCCCGGTGATCACCTCGATCTGCTCGATGTCGTCCAGCAGCATGTGGTGCTGGTCCCAGTCCACGCCGGAGAACAGGGGCGTGTAGACGCTCCGGCCGTCGACCAGCACCAGCAGCTTGTTGGCGGACTCGAAGCCCGCGAACCCGCGGCCGGTGATGGAATAGTCGAGCGCGTCGATGCGCATGACTTCGAGGTTCGGCGCCAGCCGGAGGGCCTCGGGGACGGTGAGGGCGCCGGACTGCCGGATCGCGTCGTTGGTGATCACATAGACCGAAGAGGCGGCGTGGCTGATCGCCTCCGGTCGCTTCGACACCGAGGTGATGCTGATCTCCGAGAGCTCGTCGATGGTGAGCTCGCCCAGCGCACGGGCCGTGGGCGCGGCGGCGACCTCGAAGCTCTGCGCCCGCGCCTCGGCCTGGCCGGCGGCCGCGCCGGCGATGACCAGGGCCGCCACGCAGGGCGCACTTCGCCGGGACCGGGTGGGGAATCGCACCCGCAACTGAGACTGTTCCATGGCCCCCCTAGGCGCCGTGCGTCGCAAGCCCCCCGGCTCTGCCGTGGATTAGCATATCAACTCCGGAAGTTAAGCGCCGTTGCCCGCCGCAGGGCCGGGCGGCGCTTTACAGGGTCCTCTCCAGAGTCGACAAATGGGTATGTTCCGGCGCCCAAGACCGGAGCCGCTCCGGGGGGAAGCCGATGATCTTCAAGCGCATGATGGCCGTCGCGATGGCCGCGAGCCTGCTCGCCGCGGGCGGCCAGGCCTGGGCCCAGGCGGCGCCCGCCCAGGCCGTGGCGGCCGGGCCGGTGGTGAAGGTCGCGCAGGGGCCGGTCAGGGGCGCCGTCGCCGACGGCGTGGCGACCTTCCAGGGCATCCCCTTCGCCGCCCCGCCGGTGGGCGAGCTGCGCTGGCGGCCGCCGGCCGCGCCGGCCGCCTGGAGCGCTGTGCGCGACGCCACCCAGCCGGGCCAGAACTGCACCCAGTCGGAGGACTGCCTGTTCCTCAACGTGACCACCCCGGCCAAGGCGAAACCGGGCGCGAAGCTGCCGGTGATGGTCTGGATCCACGGCGGCGCCTTCGTCACCGGCAACAGCATCGGGGCCTTCGGAGCCGAGCACGACGGGTCTGAATTCGCCAGGCAGGGCGTGGTCACCGTCACCCTGAACTACCGGCTGGGCCGCGCCGGCTGGTTCGCCCACCCGGCGCTGACGCGGGAGGGCCCCAGCGGCAACTACGGCCTGATGGACCAGGTGGCGGCGCTGAAGTGGGTGCAGGCGAACATCGCGGCCTTCGGGGGCGACCCGAAGAACGTCACCATCTTCGGCGAGTCGGCCGGGGCGATCTCGGTGCTCTACCTGATGCTGGCGCCCGACTCGCGCGGCCTGTTCCACAAGGCGATCGGCGAATCGAGCTTCGCCCGGCACCAGCCGGTGGCGCTGAAGGCCGCCGAGGAGAGCGGGCTGAAGGCGGCGCAGGCCGCGGGCGTCCAGGGCGACGACGCCGCGGCCGCGGCGGCGCTGCGCAAGCTGCCGCTCAGCGCGCTGCCGTATTCCGGGCCGTTCACCAGCCGCGCCCAGCCGATCGCCGACGGGCGCTACATCACCTCAGGGATCGCCGAGGGCTTCGCGGCCGGGTGGCAGGCCAAGGTCCCGCTGATCCTTGGAGGCAACTCCAACGAGGCCAGCCTGTTCCGGCCGCAGCCGGCGCAGCTCGACCTCGTTCCGGAGGCGGCGCGGCCCTCGATGCTGGCGGCCTTCGATCCGGACAACACCGGCGACCGCACGCGCATCGTCCACCGGCTCTCCACGGCCCAGCTGATCACCGAGCCCGACCGCAACCTGGCCCGGATCCATTCGAAGGCCGGCGCACCGGTCTGGCTCTACCACTTCTCCTATGTGACCCCGGCCGAGCGGGCCACGTCACTGGGGGCGGCCCACACCGCGGAGATCAAGTATGTGTTCGGCGGACCGAAGCAGAAGTTCGCGCCGGAGGACGTCCCGCTCTCCAAGGCGATGAACGCCTACTGGGCGGCGTTCGCGAAGCGGGGCGATCCGGACAGCGCCGGCGGCCCTGCCTGGCCGCGGTTCGCCCCGCCGACGGAGGCGTCCGTGGAGTTCGGCGCCGACGGGGTGAAGGTGCGCGAGCGCCACCTGGCCGCCCAGCTCGACTGGGTCGAGCGGAGCCTCGCCAAGCGCTAGGGCAGGGCGGTCGGGCCCGCCCTTGGCGGGCGCAACGGCCCGTGCCACAAGGACTTTCAAAGGAAACGCATACCGGCGCTTCGAAGCCAGAAAACTGGCGGGCCGGACACGGGGGAGAGTTCCAGGATGACCGCCGCCACAGCCGCCGGCCGCCCGAGAAGCATGGCCTACAGCTACCTGGTCGTGGTGGTGCTGGCGGTGGTCTACACCCTGAACTTCCTCGACCGGCAGATCGTGGCCATCCTGGCCGAGCCGATCCGCAAGGACCTCAATCTCACCGACACCCAGCTCGGCATGCTGGGCGGCATCGCTTTCGCCGCCTTCTACACGACGTTCGGCCTGCCGGTGGCCTGGCTGGCGGACCGGGCGAAGCGGGTATGGATCATCTCCGCCGCCTGCGCGCTCTGGAGCCTGTTCACCGCGCTGTGCGGCACGGCCACCAACTTCCTGCAGCTCGCCGTCTACCGGATGGGCGTCGGCATCGGCGAGGCGGGCGGGTCGCCGCCGTCCTATTCGCTGATCAGCGACTACTTCCCGCCGGAGAAGCGCGGCACGGCGCTGGCCCTCTATTCCCTGGGCGTGCCGGCCGGCTCGATGATCGGCGCCTTCGCCGCGGGCCGGATCGCCGAGGCCTACAGCTGGCGCGTCGCCTTCTACGCCATGGGCATCCCCGGGATCATCATGGCCCTGCTGCTGCTGGTCATCGTGCGCGAGCCCAAGCGCGGCGCGCTGGACCCCCTGGCCGACGGAGAGGCGCACGAGGCGGCCCCGCCGCTGTTCCAGGCGATCGGCGGCTTCTTCCAGCAGCGGACGCTGATCCTGACCGCCGTCTCCAGCGCCATGAGCGCCTTCGTGGGCTATGCGGCCCTGAGCTGGAACGCGCCCTTCCTGATCCGGGTGAAGGGCATGACGCTGGTGGAGGTCGCCAACTACTACAGCCTGGTGCTCGGCATCACCGGCATGATCGGCACCTTCGCCGCCGGCTGGCTGGTGGACCGGCTGGCGCGCCGGGACCGGCGCTGGTTCGCGTGGGTGCCGGCCATCGCCTTTGCGGTGACCATCCCGTTCTGGTTCGGCATCGTCTGGGCGCCGACCTGGCCGATCGCGCTGATGTTCATCGCCATCCCGGCGCTGCTCAACAACATGTACCTGGCTCCGGCCCTGACCGTGGTCCAGAACGCGGTGACGCCCGCCCGGCGCACCATCTCGGGGGCGGTGCTGCTGTTCATCCTCAACCTGATCGGCCTGGGGGTCGGGCCGGTCTACGTCGGCCGGATCTCGGACTGGGCCAAGCCGCAGTACGGGGACCAGTCGCTGGCCGTCGGCTTCCTCGCCCTCGTTCCCATCATCGTGATCACCATCGGCTGCCACCTCGCGGCCTCGGCCTCGATCGCCCGCGACAAGCGTCTTGCCGCGGCCCTGTGACTTCGGCGCAGCAGCCAGCGCCCCGGGCTTCCGCTAGGGTGCCGGCATGGGACGCGTTTCGAGTCGGGCTACGACCTTGAGTGAACTGAGTGATCTGAGTGATGCCCCGTGGATCCGGAGCTATGCCCTGGCGCCGCGGAAACTGAGCGACGGCGGCTGGGTGTGGCTGCGTCCCTACGAATGGCGCTGGCAGCGCCCCTCGGCGCATCTTCCGGCGGCCGTGAACCCGCCGCGCGTCTTCACGCGCAAGGCGCCCGTCAAGCGTTGACCCAATCTGCCCGCCGCGCGGGGTGGAAACGCCCCGCCCGGCGGTTGCGGAGGTGAATGACACCGGTTACCAAAGCTTCCGACAGGGAGTGAGCCGATGTTCGACAAGGTCTATCACGCGACGCATCCGGACATGATGGCCGGGGTCGACAACCAGACGCTGCGCGACCGCTATCAGGTGGGCGGCCTGTTCCAGCCCGGCCGGATCAGCCTCAACTACTCGCACAACGAGCGCTTCGTGATCGGCGGCGCGGCCCCGGCGGGGGCGCCGCTGACCCTGCCCGTGCAGAGCGAGCCGGAGAGCGCCAAGGGCCATCCGTTCCTGGAGCGGCGCGAGCTGGGCGTGGTCAATGTGGGCGGGGCGGGGCGGATCACCGTCGACGGGACCGCCTACGACCTGAAGCCGCGCGACGGCCTCTACGTCCCCATGGGCTCGGAGACGGTGACCTTCGAGAGCGCGGACGCCGCCAGCCCGGCCAAGTTCTACCTGGTCTCGCTGCCCTGCCACGTGCGGCTGGAGGCCCAGCACATCTCCATCGACCAGGCCAATCCGCTGGAGCGCGGCACGCCGGAACAGTCGAACGAGCGGACCATCTACCAGTACATCATCCCCGGCGTGTGCAAGTCGGCCCAGCTGCTGCTCGGGGTGACCATCCTGAAGCCCGGCAGCGTGTGGAACACCATGCCGCCGCACCTCCACGACCGGCGCTCGGAGGTCTACTTCTACTTCGGCCTGGAGGGGGACAACCGGGTCTTCCACTTCATGGGCGAGCCGGATTCCATGCGCCACATCGTGATGAGCAACGACGAGGCGGTGATCTCGCCGCCGTGGTCGATCCACATGGGGGCGGGGACGAGCGCCTACGGCTTCATCTGGGCCATGGGCGGGGAGAACCTCGACTACACCGACATGAACGTCCTCGACATCTGCCAGCTGAAGTAGCCATGGCGGCCAATCCCTTCAGCCTCGCGGGCAAGGTGGCGGTGGTCACCGGCGCCAACACCGGCCTCGGCCAGGCGATCGCCGTGGCGCTGGCGCAAGCCGGCGCGGACGTGGCCGCCGTGGGCCGCTCTGGCATGGACGAGACCGCGGCGGCGGTGGCGGCCACCGGCCGCCGATTCCACGCCGTCTCCGCCGACCTCGGCTCCACCGAGCCTGTCCCGCGCATCGTCGCCGAGACGATGGAGGCGCTGGGCGGGCTCGACATCCTGGTCAACAACGCCGGCATCATCCGCCGCGCCGACGCGCTCGACTTCACCGAGGCCGACTGGGACGCGGTGATGGACGTGAACCTGAAGTCGGCCTTCTTCCTGAGCCAGGGCTGCGCGAAGGTGATGATCGAGCGAGGCGGCGGGAAGATCATCAACATCGCCTCGATGCTGAGCTTCCAGGGCGGCATCCGGGTGGCGTCCTACACGGCGTCGAAGAGCGGCATCGCCGGCCTGACCAAGCTGATGGCCAACGAGTGGGCGGCCCGGGGGATCAACGTCAACGCCATCGCGCCGGGCTACTTCGCCACCAACAACACCGCGGCCCTGCAGGCCGACGAGACCCGCAACCGCGACATCCTGGCCCGCATCCCGGCCGGCCGCTGGGGCCGTCCCGAGGACCTCGGCGGCGCGGCGGTGTTCCTGGCTTCGCCGGCGGCGGACTACATGCACGGCGCCGTGGTGCCGGTGGACGGCGGCTGGCTGGCGCGCTGAGCGCTCAGAGCCTGCGGTATTCCATCCACGAGCCGTCGGGCAGCTTGCCGCGCAGCGCCTGCCAGACGCCGGCCTGGTCGTACCAGTTGTCGATCTCGGCCTCGCCGCGGATCAGCCAGCGCGCGCCCGGCGGGACGGCCTCGCGCCGGGTCGTCAGCTTCAGCGGCGCGCCGGTCTGCGGGTTGAACAGCGGGCCCTCCAGGATCGCCGGATTCCAGTGGGTGAGGGGGGCCGTGCGGGCGGAGACGCGCCGCTCCCCGCGGGGGGTGACGATCAGCACGGCCTCGCCCTCGCGGCGCGCGTCGACGCGGTCGCGCTTGCCGTTGGTGCTGGAGCTGGTCTCCAGGCTCTCGAAGCGGCCGTCCCGCCAGCGCTCCCGGGCCCGGTGGCTGTAGCGGACGAACGGGATCGGGCCGACGGAGAGGCGCATGTCGGCCTCGGTGACCACCTCCAGGAGCCCGCCCGTGCGGGTGAAGACCATGCGGTGCTCGCCCACCCGGGCCTGCTTGCGGAACACCGCGAAGGCGAGGCGGCCGCCGGCCGGCGGGGCGGCCCAGGCTGGGCTGGCGGCGAGCCCGGCGGCGACGGCGAGCAGGCTGCGGCGGCTGAGGTCGGCGGTGTCCATCGTCCCGAACTACGGCCGCGCGGCGCGTACGGATGCGCAAGAAAACGGCGGCGTCGCAGGTGCGACGCCGCCAGGTCTCGCGGGCGCGAGAGGTCAGTGGACCTTGGCCAGCTCCATGCGGGGCGACAGGATGTGCACGACGAGGAGCGCCAGCAGGTAGGCGGAGGCCGCCACCACGAAGATCGGCGTGTAGCTGCCGATCTGCTCCAGCACCCAGCCGGCGTACTTCGACATGGCCATGCCGCCGATGGCCCCGACCATGCCGCCGATGCCGATCACCGAGCCCACCGCCGCCCGCGGGAAGACGTCCGAGGGCAGGGTGTAGAGGTTGGCCGAGAAGCCCTGGTGGGCGGCGGTCGCCAGGCCGATGATCCCCACCGCCAGCCACACGCTGTCGGCGTACATGGCGAAGGCGATCGGCACGACGCACAGGGCGCAGATCAGCATGGTGGTCTTGCGCGCGGCGTTGATGCTCATGCCGTTCTTCATGAACCGCGAGGAGAGCCAGCCGCCGCCGACGCTGCCCACGTCGGACAGCAGGTAGATGGCCACCAGCGGCGGGCCGAAGGTCTTCAGGTCCAGGTCGTAGCGCTTGGCCAGGAAGTCCGGCAGCCAGAACAGGTACATCCACCAGATCGGGTCGATCAGGAACTTGCCGAGCGCATAGGCCCAGGTCTCCTTGGTGCGGATCAGGCGCGTCCAGGGCACGTGGGCCACCGGGTCCGGCGGATCCTGCTCGATGTAGGCCAGTTCGGCGGCCGACAGCTTCGGCTGCTCGCGCGGACGCTTGTAGACCCACAGCCAGACGGGCAGCCAGACGAGGCTGACCACGCCGGTGATGATGAAGGCCGCCTGCCAGCCCATGGTCAGCGTGATCACCGGCACCACGATCGGGGTGACGATGGCGCCGATGTTGGTGCCGGCGTTGAACAGGCCCGTGGCGAAGGCCCGCTCCTTCTTCGGGAACCACTCGGTGACCGCCTTGATGCCGGCCGGGAAGCCGCCGCCCTCGCCGATCCCCAGGATCATCCGGGCGAAGATGAAGCCGGTGGCGGACCGGGCCGCCGCGCAGCTCAGGTGGCCGATGGTCCAGATGACGAAGGCCGCCGCGAAGCCGATCCGCGCGCCCACCCGGTCGACGATCCGGCCGAACGCCAGGTAGCTGACCGCATAGGCCGCCTGGAACCAGAAGACGATGTCGGCATAGGTCGTCTCGCTCCAGCCCATCTCCTTCTCGAGGGTGGGCTTGAGCAGTCCCAGCATCTGCCGGTCGACGTAGTTGATCACCATGGCGGTGAACAGCAGGCCGACGATGATCCATCGGTAGTTGCCGACCTTGACTGCGATCGGTGTCGCCCCTTGCGCCTCGGCGGTCACAGGGTCCTCCCTTGTCGTTGTTCTTACTTAGCCTGCGCGATGGTAGCGGTACAACGGACGCTCCCGAGGGGGCCGAAGTCGACCACCGCCTCGTCCCCCGGAGCGACTTCGTGGATGCCGGTGAGCTGGCCGGTGGTGATCAGGCAACCGGCGCGAAGCGGCCGGCCGCGGCGGGCGGCGTGCTCCAGCATCCAGGCGAAGCAGCCCAGCGGCCCGCCCTCCAGGCTGGCGGCCGAGCCCGTGCCGACGACCACGCCGTTGACCAGGGTGGCGCAGGTGAGGCTCTCCGGCGCGCGCTCGCGCCAGCCGGGGATCGCGGGGCCCAGGACCAGGCCGGCGTTGTTGCCGAAGTCCGAGACCACGACCTTGGGGCCGAGCTCGTTGATGATGGAAAGCGGGCTGCCGGCCGGCTCCATGCCGATCAGCATCTCGCCCACGTATTCGAAGGCCTCCTCGGGGGTCCAGTCGAGGCGGTTGGCCGGGGCGTCGCGGGCGACGCGGACGATGACCTCGGCCTCCACTGCGGCGAAGCCGCCGGGGATCATCGGGAAGGTCCCGGCCTGGCCGGCGGCGGGGGTCTGCACCGAGGCGCGGAAGATCGGGCCGGCCAGGCGCGTGGCGCCGACCTCGGCCTGCACGGCCGGCGGCACCTTGCCGATCTTCCAGCCGGCGATCTCGTCGGGCCACAGGCCGATGGCGATCTCCTGGGTCGCGTAGCCTTCGTCCAGCGTCTGGGGCAGGCGGCCGGGGAACTCGGACAGCGCCTGGGCCGTGCGACGGGCGTCGGTGAACCGGCGCGCGATGGCGAGCGCGTTCCCGTCGCGCGCAGGGGTGGCCGCCGGCTCCGTCAAACCCTCGTTCCTCCCGCCGTCCGGCCTGCCTTCAGGTCCCTCAGCGGAGGTATAGGAAACCGGTGTCATTTTCAAATCAAGGCCATGTTGCTGAGCGGAGTCAGGCGCTGAGCGCCGTGGGCGGGTCGGTGTCGAGGCGGCTGTAGGCGTCGGCCACGGCCGTGCGGTAGCGCGGGTCGGCGGCGAGCGCTGGCGGGAAGACGGACGACAGCGCCAGGACGGCGTCGACGTCCGCCCCCGGCTCGCCGGTGAGGCGGCGGCCCAGGGCGAGCAGGGTGTCGGCCATGGGATCGGTGATCGGCTCGCCGGCCCGGGCGCGGGCGCGGACGAACAGCATCCAGGCGGCGACCGGGACCGCCAGCCGCTCGAGCGGACGTCCGGCGGCGAGCGCCTCGGCCGTGGTCTCCAGGATGCGGAAGGGCAGCTTCTGGGAGCCGTCCCAGGCGATCTGGGCCAGGCGATGGGCGATGGCCGGGTTGCGGAAGCGGGCCAGCACGGCGTCGACGTAGGCGGCGAGGTCGAGACCCTCGGCGGCCGCCAGGCTGGCGGCGATGTCCTGGCGCATCGTCCGCTCCACGAAGCCGGCCAGGCGGGCGTCGCCCATGGCCTGGGCGACCGTCTCGTGGCCCAGCCGCAGGCCCACATAGGCGAGCGTCGAGTGCGCGCCGTTCAGGAGGCGCAGCTTGGCCTTCTCGAAGGCGGCGACGTCGCGGGTCAGGGTGACGCCGGCGGCGGCGAAGGCCTCGGCGTCGGCGCCCAGCTCGTCCTCCACCACCCACTGCACGAACCGCTCGCGCTGGACCGGCCAGGCGTCCTCCAGGCCCAGCTCGCGCCGCACCTTGTCGCGCAGCTCGTCGTCGGTGGCCGGCGTGATGCTGTCGACCATGGTGGAGGGGAAGCGCGCGTCGCCGGCGACGAAGCCGCGGAGGTCCAGGTCGCCCATCGCCTCGGCGAACTGGACGACGGCGCCGTGCAGGCGCCGGCCGTTCTCCGAGAGGTTGTCGCAGCTGACCGTCACGAATGGCGGCAGCCTGGCCGCCAGCCGCGCCTTCAGGCCCTCGGCGATCCAGCCGGGGAAGCTGCGCGGCGGCCCGTCGCCCCTGAGGTCGGCCTGCACGTCGGGGTGGGCGAGGTCGAGGTCGCCGGCGGGGGTCAGGCAGTAGCCCTTCTCGGTGACGGTGGCGGTGACGATACGGACGGCCGGATCGGCGAGCCTGGCCAGCACGCGGTCGGGCGCGCGGGGCGCGGTCAGCACCTCCTTCAGCGCGCCGATCACCCGCAGGCGCGGCTCCGCCTCGCGCTCGGCCAGGGTGTAGAGGCCGTCCTGCGGACCGAGCGCCTCCTCCACGTCGGCGGAGCGGACGGCGACCGCGCAGACGGCGAAGTCGCCGCCGGCCTTCAGCATCTCGTCGAAGTACCAGGCCTGGTGGGCGCGGTGGAACGCGCCCGGCCCGAAGTGGACGACGCCGACCTTCGCGGCGCGGCGGTCGTAGGCCGGGGTCTCGACCGACGTGGGAACGAGGGCCAGGGTGTCGTTCGAGAGGCGCGGAACCAAGCTCAAGCCGTCCCCCCAACCCGCGGAACAGAGAAGATCAAAGCGTGACGCCCCGCTTCCAGAGGGCGATCTCGCGCTCGCCGTTCTCCTCGGCGCGAGTGGGGCGGCCCGAGGCGGTGGCCACGACGAGGTCCATGAGCGCGTCGGCCGCGCGCTCGATTGGCTCGCCCGCGGCGATGCGGCCGGCGTCGAAGTCGATCCAGTGCGGCTTGCGCTGGGCGAGGCCGGAGTTGGTGGCGAGCTTCAGGGTCGGGGCGGGGAAGCCGAGCGGCGTGCCGCGGCCGGTGGTGAACAGGATCACCGTGGCGCCGGCCGCGGTCAGGGCGGTGGAGGAGACCGCGTCGTTGCCGGGCGCCTCCAGGAGCGCCACGCCGGGCTTGCCGTGGATGCGGCCGCCGTAGCGCACCACCTCGGTGACCGGCGCGCGTCCGGCCTTCTGCACCGCACCCAGGGACTTCTCCTCGAGCGTGGTGATGCCGCCCTCGATATTGCCGGGAGAGGGGTTCTCGGAGACCGGCTCGCCGTGGCCCAGGAAGTAGCCCTTGAAGTCGTTCACCACCCTGGCGACGTCCTCGTAGACGGCCTCGCTCTCGGCGCGGGCCATCAGCAGGCGCTCGGCGCCGAAGATCTCCGGGATCTCGGTGAGGATGGCCGCGCCGCCCTCGGCGCAGACCTTGTCGGCGATGCGGCCGACGAGGGGGTTGGCGGTGAGGCCGGAGAGGCCGTCGGAGCCGCCGCACTTCAGGCCGACCACGAGGTCGGAGACCGGGCAGGGCTCGCGGACGTCGCGCTCGGCGACGCGGACCAGCTCCTCGACGGCGCCGAGGCCGGCCTCCAGCTCGTCCTCGGCGGACTGGGCGGCGAAGGCCCGCAGGCGCTCGGGGTCGAGGGCGGCCTCCTCCAGCAGGGGGGCGAGCTGGTTCGATTCGCAGCCCAGGCCGATGATCAGCACGCCGCCGGCGTTGGGGTGGGCCGCGAGCGCGGCGGTCATGGTCCGGGTGGCGGCGAGGTCGCCGCCGAGTTGCGAGCAGCCGAACGGGTGGGTCAGCGCCACCACCCCGTCCACGCGGCCGGCGAAGCGGCGGTTGGCGGCCTCGGCGATCTTCTGGGCGGTGCGGGCCACGCAGCCCACCGTGCAGAGCACCCAGATCTCGTTGCGGGTGCCGACCCGGCCGTCCCTGCGGCGGTAGCCCAGGAAGGTGCGCCCCTCGGGGGCGGGAAGGGGCTCCGGCGCGGCGGGCTCCCAGCTGTAGGCCTCGAGGCCGGCGAGCGCGGTCGACAGGTTGTGGGTGTGGACGTGGTCGCCCGCGGCGATGTCGGCGGTGGCGCGCCCAATCGGCCAGCCGTACTTGCGCACCGGCTCGCCCCTGGCCACCGCGCGCAGCGCCACCTTGTGGCCGGCCGGGATGTCGGTCCGCGCCGCCACGCCAGCCACGACCGGACCGCCGGCGGCCAGGCCGCGGACCGCGACGGCCACGTCGTCCCGGGGATCGATCCGCAGAAGGGAGGCTGCTAAGCTCATCGGACCTATGGTAACCGGTGTCATTGGCGCGGCAAGCCCGCGCGGCGCCGCAGTGAAACGCGCTGAGAGGAACGTCCATGGCCAGGCCGCTCACCCTGCACGAAGACCGGCTGTTCCCCGCCGAGGAGGGCGCACGCGCGATCGCCCGGCGCCTGTACGCCGAGGTCAGGGACCTGCCGATCATCAGCCCGCACGGGCATACCGATCCCTCCTGGTTCGCGCTGAACCAGCCGTTCCCCAACGCCACCGAGCTGCTGCTCGCGCCCGACCACTATCTCTACCGGATGCTCTATTCCCAGGGGATTCCGCTGGAGAGCCTGGGCATCCCGAGCCGGGCGGGGATGTCGGCGGCGGACCCGCGCGAGGCGTGGCGGATCTTCGCCGAGAACCAGCACCTGTTCCGCGGCACGCCGTCGTCCATGTGGCTGGCCCATGTGTTCAGCGTGGTGTTCGGCTTCGACGTGGCGCTCTGCGCCGAGACCGCCGACCTCTACTACGACACCATCAACGAGAAGCTGGCGAGCGACGCCTTCCGCCCGCGCGCCCTGTTCGACCGCTTCCGCATCGAGGCCCTGGCCACCACCGAGGGCCCGCAGGAGAGCCTCGACCACCACGCGACGATCCGCAACAGCGGCTGGGGCGGCAAGGTGATCACCGCCTACCGTCCCGACCCGGTGATCGACTGCGAGCACGAGCAGTTCCGCGACGCGCTCGCCCGGTTCGGCGAGCTGACCGGCCAGGACGTGGAGAGCTGGGACGGCTACCTGCAGGCCCACCGCCTGCGGCGGCAGGCCTTCATGGAGGCCGGCGCGACCTCCACCGACCACGGCCATCCGACCGCGCGCACGGCCGACCTGTCCGTCGCCGAGGCCGAGCGGCTTTTCGCTGCCGTGCTCTCCGGCCAGGCGACCCCGGCCGAGGCCGAGCTGTTCCGCGCCCAGATGCTGACCGAGATGGCGCGGATGAGCCTCGACGACGGCCTGGTGATGCAGATCCACCCGGGCTCGTTCCGCAACCACAACCGGCAGATCTTCGACCGCTACGGACGCGACAAGGGGGCCGACATCCCGATGGCCACCGAATACGTCCAGGCGCTGAAGCCGCTGCTGGACCGGTTCGGCAACGAGCGGGACCTGACGGTGATCCTCTTCACCCTCGACGAGACCAGCTACGCCCGCGAGCTCGCCCCGCTGGCCGGCCACTATCCGATCCTGCGGCTGGGCCCCGCCTGGTGGTTCCACGACAGCCCGGAAGGCATGCGCCGGTTCCGCGAGCAGACGACGGAGACGGCGGGTTTCTACAACACCGTGGGCTTCAACGACGACACCCGCGCCTTCCTGTCGATTCCCGCCCGCCACGACGTCGCCCGGCGGGTGGACTGCGGCTTCCTGGCCAGGCTCGTCACCGAGCACCGGCTGGACGAGACCGAGGCGCGCGACGTGGCGGTGGACCTCGCCTACAATCTGCCGAAGCGCGCCTACAAGCTGGACCGGCCGGCCGCGGCGCCCTTGGCGCAGGCGGTCTGATGGCGCAGCTTCTGGCGCGGGCCGGTCCTCCGGCGCTATGAAGTCGCGTTACAGGAGGCCGTACCCCGCGTGACCGAAGCGAAAGCATCGCGACCGACGCTCGTCTGGGACGCCAGCCGACGGCCGACGATCAACGACATCGCCCGCCTGGCCGAGGTGTCCAAGAAGACCGTCTCGCGGGTGATCAACCAGTCGCCGTTCGTGAAGGCGGACACCCGCGAGCGGGTGAACGCGATCATCGCCGAGCTGGGCTATGCGCCGGACCCGCAGGCCCGGGGGCTGGCCTTCCGCCGCTCGTTCCTGATCGGCCTCGTCTACGACAATCCGAGCCCGCAGTACGTGATCGACATGCTGCAGGGCATCCTGGACGCGGTGCGGGGCTCCGGCTTCGAGCTCCTGGTCCACCCCTGCGACCGGTCGAGCCCGAACTTCCTGGCCGACGTGCGCGGCTTCGTGGAGCGCCAGAAGCTGTTCGGCGTGGTCATCCCGCCCTCGGTCTCCGAGGACGAGCGGGTGGCGCGCCTGCTGACCGAGCTCGACTGCCCCTATGTGCGGATCGCCGGGATCCGGCTGGACGAGCCGGATTCGAGCGTGGTGACCCACGACCGCCACGGCGGCTACCAGGCCGCCCGCCACCTCGTGGAGCTGGGCCACAAGGTGGTGGCCCACATTTCCGGTCCCGACACCTTCCGCTCGGCCCACGAACGGCGGGGCGGGTTCCGCGAGGGCCTGGCCGAGAGCGGCATCGCGCTCGAGGACCGCTATTCCCTGGTCGGCGCCTACACCTTCGATTCGGGCGTCGCCTGCGCCGAGAAGCTGTTCCGGCTGAAGCCCCGCCCCACCGCGATCTTCACCGGCAACGACGAGATGGCGGCGGGGGTCTACAAGGCCGCCCGCGACGCGGGGCTCTCGATTCCCGGCGACCTGTCGGTGGTGAGCTATGACGACAGCCCGACCGCGCCGCGGCTGTTCCCGCCGCTGACCAGCGTGCGCCTGCCGATCCGCGAGATCGGCCGGGTGGCGGCCCAGATGCTGCTCCGTGATCCCGAGGCGAAGGCCGCCACGGAGCCGTCCGAGTTCGAGCCCACCCTGATCGTGCGCGAGTCCACCGCCCGGCCTGCGTGACGCCGTTGCCATGTCCGCCCGTTCGGCCGTATCGCACTCTCAACGACCGTGATCGCCGCGGCATGACCATCTGGGGGGAGAGCGTTGGGGCCTTCTGAGCCGTCCGAAGGGCGCGCCGCGGAGAGCCCGCTGCTGCGCGCCTTCCTGGAGCGGCGCGAGAGTCTCCTGCTGTTCCTGGCGGCCCGCACCCGCTCGATGGCCCAGGCGGAGGACCTCGTGCAGGACCTCTATCTCAAGCTGGACGGGGCGGAGGCCCGGGGCGAGGTGCGCGCGCCGGTGGCGCTGCTCTACCGGATGGCCGCCAACCTGCTGACCGACCAGATCCGCAGCACCCAGCGGGCGGCGCGGCGCGACGGCCAGTGGCGGATGGACAGCCATGCGACGGTGGGAGGGGAGGACGTCGTCCAGGAGCCGGCCGCCGACGAGTCGCTGATCGCCCGCGAGCGCATCCGTCTGCTGGCCGAGGCGGTGGAGACCCTGCCGCCGCAGATGCAGCGGGCCTTCCGCCTGCACAAGCTGGAGGGCCGCAGCCAGGCCGAGACGGCCGACGCCATGGGCATCTCGCGCAAGATGGTGGAGCAGCACATCCAGGCGGCGATCCGCAACCTCTCCCAGAGGCTGCGGTCATGATCGGCACGGAATTTGCCGCCGGACCTAGGGTTGGGGTGCTGCGGCGCCGTCTGAATGATCGTCCAGCGCCCTTGGCGCGGTCCGGGCAGGCGAACCGATGAGCACGATGGCGGCGCATGACGAGCGAGCGACGGCGGAAGCCGGCGCTTGGCTTGCGCGCCTGCAGCGCCAGGACGTCTCGTCCGACGACGGGGAGGCGTTCGAAGCCTGGCTTGCCGAAGCCCCCGGCAACGCCCCCGCCTACCGGCAGGCGCTCGCCATCTGGCACGAATACGAATCCCGCGCCGCCGAGGTGTTGGCCGAGCTCGCGGGGCCGCGCCGGCGTCCGGCGCCCAGCCGCCGTTGGCTGATGGGGGCGGGCGGCTTCGCGATCGCCGCCGGTCTGGCGGTCGCCGTCCTGCCGCCGATGCTGACGAAGCCGAGCTGGGACACCTACCAGACGGGCAAGGCGCAGCATCAGCGGGTGGCGCTGGCCGACGGGTCGACCGTCGACCTGAACGCCGAGACCCGGCTGCGGGTCAGCCTCGGCCGCGGCGAGCGGCAGGTGGTCCTGGAGGACGGCGAGGCGATCTTCCACGTGGCCCCCGACCAGGATCGGCCCTTCACGGTCGCGGCCGCCGAGCATGTGGTCCGCGTGGTCGGCACCCAGTTCGACGTGCGAAACCGGGACGGCGAGCTCGCCGTCACCGTGGCCGAGGGCAAGGTGCAGGTGCGCCCCGGGGCGGGTTCGGTCTCCGCTGCGCCCGTGATGCTCGTGCGCGGCCAGAAGCTGGCCATCGACCCGGCCGGCGTCACCAAGGTCAGCAGCGTCGATCCGCAGGAGGCCTTCAGCTGGCGCTCCGGCCGGCTGGTCTACCGCGACCAGCCGCTGTCGGCGGTGGTGGCCGACCTGAACCGGCAGTTCCCGCAGCAGATCGAGATCGGCGACCCCGCCCTGGCGGACATCCGGATCACCGGCGTCATCGTCCTGGACGACCCGGGCGCCGTGACGCAGCGTCTGTCCTTGATGCTCCCCATAAGATCAGTACCTTCCGAGCGGGGGCTGCAGCTTCTTCCGAAGTAGCGCCGAACGTCAGGGCGGAAAGAACCATCTCAAGGCGTCGGGAATTTGCGGCCGCGTTGACGGGTGTCGGCGTGGTCCTAGGCTTGCCCGGCGCGGCGCAGGCGCAGGCGCTCGTGCGCTTTCACATCGAGCCCAAGCGCTATTCCGAGGCCCTGCTCGACCTCGCCCAGCAGGCCAACATCACCCTCGTCGGCGCGCGCGCCTGCGACGGCGCGCTCTCGTCCGGCCTGGTGGGGGCCTACACGGTGGAGCAGGCGCTCAACCGGCTGCTGGACGGGGCGCCGTGCAGCTGGCGCCTCGTGGCCCCGGGAACGGTGGAGATCACGCCGCCCGCCAAGGCTGCGCCCAGGGCGCCCCCGCCGCCCGCCACGGTCTCCGAGCTGCTCGTCACCGCGACGAAGAGGCCGCGCAACCCGCGGGAACTGGCGGTGGCGATCTCGGCGGCGCCGCGTCGCGACCTGGAGGCCACCGGCGCGACCGATGTGGGCGACGCGGCGACCCAGCTCGCGGGGGTTCTGGCCACAAACCTCGGCCCCGGCCGCAACAAGCTCCTGCTCCGCGGCCTGTCGGACGGCGCCTACACGGGCCGTACGCGCTCGACCGTCGCCACCTACCTCGACGAGATTCCGCTGAACTACAACGCCCCGGACCCGGACCTGCGGCTGGTGGACGTCGAGCGGGTGGAGGTGGCGCGCGGGCCCCAGGGCGCGCTCTACGGCGCGGGCTCCCTGAGCGGCGTCTACCGGATCGTCACCCGCAAGCCCGACCTGAACGCGCTGGAGGCCGAGATCCGCGCCTCGGCGGCGACCACCAGCGGCGGCTCGCCCAGCGGCGCGGTGCAGGGCTTCGTGAACCTGCCCCTGTGGGGCGTGGCCGGCATCCGGGCGTCCGGCTACCAGGAGGTGCAGGGCGGCCACCTGGACGACACCAACCTCGGCCGCAAGGACGTGGACCGCACCGAGCGACGCGGCGGTCGGCTCACCCTGCTGGTTCGGCCGAACGACACCTGGTCGCTGACGGTGACCGGCGCGGGCCAGCACCTGCGCTCGGACGACACCCACTACACGACGCCGGGCCAGGGCCTGAAACGGGCCAACCGGATCGCCGAGCCGCACGTCAACGACATCACCCTGGCCACCGCGACGCTTCGCGGCCACTGGACGTGGGGGGACTGCACCTCCTCCACGGGCTTCGTGCGGCACGCCTACGGCAGCTTCTACGACGCCACCAAGGTGCAGAGCCGCTACACCAACGTCGCCCAGACCTCGGCCTATTCGGAGCGCAGCCGCACCAGGATGCTGGTGCACGACATGTTCGTCTCGGGCGAGGACGGGCCGGTGGAGTGGCTGGTCGGCCTCTACGGCTCGCGGACCTCGGCGCATTCGCCCAACGAGCTGCTGGCGCAGAACACCATCGGGACCGTGCGCCTCGACGTGCCGGTCTACAGCGACGACCGGCGCGATCGCTTCCAGGAGCTGGCGGCGTACGGCGAGGCTTCCTACGAGTTCGCGCCCGGCTGGACGGCGGCCCTCGGCGGGCGGGTGTTCAAGCACCGGACGCGCACCAGCTCGCGCGTGATCTCCGAACTCTTCAAGCCCCGCAGCTTCGAGCGGGAGGTGGAGTTCCAGGGCTTCTCGCCGAAGCTTTCGGTCCAGCGCGAACTGTCCTCCGGCGACCTGCTCTACGCGGTGGTGTCCGAGGGGCACCGGGCCGGCGGCGTCAACTCCGGCGGCGCGCAGCCCCTGCCCGTGGAGCGGGAGCTGTTCGTGCCGGACCGGCTGCGACACTTCGAGCTGGGCGCGAAGGTGGAGACGATGGACGGTCGCCTGGCGGTGAACTCGGCCGTCTTCTACGATCTGTGGCGCAACATCCAGACCGACCAGTTCCGGCCCTCGGGCATCCCCTATACGACCAATGCCGGGGACGCGCGGATTCTGGGGCTCGAGACGGAGCTGGCGTTCCGCTGGACCGACAACCTGCTGGCGCAGGTCAACGGCCGCGTCTCCCACGTGAAGACCAGCGACCCCAACCTGAACTTCGCCCCCCGGCTGGTGGACGAGCTGCCCGGCGCGCCTCCGTTCTCCGGCGGGGCGGTGGTGAGCTATGAGCGCCCGATCGCCGGGGACTGGCTGCTTCGGCTGACGGGCGAGGCGGCGTACGTCGGCCGCTCGCGGCTGACCTGGGAGCCGTCGAACGGGCCGAAAATGGGCGGCTATGTCCGCACGCGGCTCCTGGCGGAGGTCAGCGCCCGCAACGTCGGCCTGCAGGTCTTCGTCGCCAATCCCACGGATGCGTTCGGCGACACCTTCGCGTTCGGCAATCCGTTCAACCCGGACCAGACCCAGCAGATCACGCCGCAGCGGCCGCGGACCTTCGGCGTGACGGTGTTCGCCACCTACTGAAGAATTTTTCGGGACCCGACCTAGGGAGGGGCGGGGGCGGCGTCGTCTAAGCCGCGACCTGGCTTTCTGGAGAAGTTCGGTCGAGCGGACGCCGCAGACCACGGCGTCCTATCGAGGCGGCGCGCGATCCGAGCCCAAACATCGCGTCGCTCCGAGACGAGCGCGGCCCTGACGTAGGAGAGCGTCAGGGGCCGCGCCTTGTTGTTTGCTGCGGCGCTACAGCCGAGTTGGCCATTCCTTGCGAGAGTGTTACGGTGGCTGCGTTGATCGCGGCTGGCTCGGGCCGCACGAGGCGCTCGCGCCCTGGAAAGTCAATGCGCGCCGGCTCTCCAGTCGCCGGCGTGGGATCTTGCCCCGGCCCGAGACGTCACACCTCGGCCGGGGCCTCTCCCTTCCCCCGAACCCCCTCCATGCAGCCAGGCTTGAGCCGTGTCATGGTGGCGCGGGCCAGACCGGGGGACCGTGCCAGCCATGCGGGCGCTCGAAATCCTGCTCCTTCTGACCGACCTCGCCGCGCTGCTGGCGCTGGCGTGGCCGCGCCTGCGCAGGTTCGCCCGGCCCGCGGCCCTGACGGCGGCGCTGGCGGCCGGAGCCCATCTCGTCGTCGAGGCGCCGCGCTGGCAGATGGCCCCCGCCTATGTGCTCACCGCAGGGCTGCTGCTGGCGGTCCTGTGGCGGGGCAGGGCGGGCGCCGCCGCGCGCCGGGCCGGCCTGGCGCTCGGGTTCACGGCGCTCGGACTGGCGCTGGCCGTCTCCCTGGCCTTCCCCGTGTTCCGCTTCCCGGAGCCGGACGGGCCCTACGCCATCGGCACGACGACCTACCACTGGACCGACGCCGCGCGGCCGGACCCGTTCACCGCCGATCCCGCCGACCGCCGCGAGGTGATGGTCCAGGTCTGGTACCCGGCGCGCCCGACGGACGGGCCGCGCGCCCGCTACGTGCAGGACGGGGCGGCGCTCGCCCCCATCGCCCGCGTGCTGGGCCTGCCGCCGTTCGTGATGTCTCACCTCCAGCTGGTGCGGACCCATGCCATCGAGGACGCGCCGCCCGCGGCGCTGGGCCCCCGGCCGGTGCTGATCTTCTCCCACGGCCGCGGCGGTTACCGGCAGCACAACACCTACATGACCGAGGCCCTGGTCTCGCGCGGCTATGTGGTGGCCGCCATCGAGCATCCCTCCGCCGCCGCGGGCGTGGTCTTCCCGGACGGCCGCGTCACGAGCATGGATCCGCGGATGATGGAGGGCGCGTTCGTGGACGGGAGCGTGCCGGTGCTCGCGCAGGACGCCCAGTTCGTGGCCGACCGGCTGGAGGCCCTGAACGCCGACGACCCCGAGGGCCGTCTCGCCGGCCGGCTGGACCTGCAGCGGCTCGGGCTCTTCGGGGTCTCCCTGGGCGGGATGACCACCGCCACGGCCTGCCAACGCGATCGGCGCTTCCGCGCCTGCCTGATCATGGACGCGGTGGTCCCGGCCGAGGTGGTGCGGGCGGGGCTCGGCCAGCCGGTGATGTGGATCAGCCGCGACGTGGCCACCATGCGCGCCGAAGGATGGCGGGAGGCGGACGTCATGGAGACCGACGCCAGCATGCGCGCGGCCTTCGCCGGCCTGCGGGGCGACGGCTATCTGGTGCTCATCCCGGGCGTCTTCCACCCCGGGTTCGCCGACGCGCCGTTCCTCGCGGCGACGCCGGTGGCGCGGGCCCTGCGGCTGGTCGGGCCGGCCGAGCCCCGGCGCGCGAGCGCGATCATGAACGCCTATGCGCTGGCCTTCTTCGACAGGCACCTCGGCGGCGCGCCGGCGCCGCTGCTCGACGCCGCGCCTGCGGCCTGGCCGGAGGTCATCTTCGAAACCCGCCGGGGCCGCTGACCTCTTGCCTGCTCTGACACCGGTGTCATGATGCCGACCATGAGTGGTCCCCTAACTCGCCGCGCCGCGCTCCTCGCCGGCGCGGCTGCTTTGGCCGGCGGCCCGGCGGCGGCCCAGACGGCGCCGGCCCGCGAGGCGGTGCTGCAGGCCATGCGCCGCGCCACCCGCTTCATGACCGACAAGGTCGCCTACAACGGCGGCTATGTGTGGAGCTACCTGCCGGACTTCTCGCGCCGCTGGGGGGAGCTGGAGGCCAAGCCGACCATGGTCTGGGTCCAGCCGCCGGGCACCGCGACCATGGGCCACCTCTACCTCGACGCCTTCCACGCCACCGGCGAGGACCCGTACTACGCCGCCGCCGAGCAGGTGGCGGGCGCCCTGATCTACGGCCAGCACGCCTCGGGCGGCTGGAACTACCTGATCGACTTCGGCGGCGAGGGCTCGATCCGCGACTGGTACGAGACCTATGGCCAGAACGCCTGGCGGATGGAGGAATTCCACCACTACCTCGGCAACGCCACCTTCGACGACGCCGGCACGTCGGAGGCCATGCAGTTCCTGCTGCGCCTCTACCTCGAGAAGCGCGACCCGAAGTACCGGCCGGCGCTGGAGCGGGCGATCGATTTCGTCCTGGAGAGCCAGTACCCCGTGGGCGGCTGGCCGCAGCGCCATCCGCACGCCGACGACGGGCCGGCGTACGCCCGCTACATCACCTTCAACGACGACGTGGCCGGCGAGAACATCAAGTTCCTGGTCATGGTCTACCAGACCTTGGGCGACGCCCGGGTGCTGGACGCGATCCGGCGCGCGATGACCAGCTTCCTGGTCACCCAGCAGGGCCAGCCGCAGCCGGGATGGGCGCTGCAGCACGACCTCGACCTGAAGCCCGCCGCGGCCCGCAGCTACGAGCCGCTGGCGCTCGCCACCCACACCACGGCGACCAACCTCGCCCAGCTGATGAGCTTCTACGAGCTGACCGGCGAGACCAAGTTCCTGGCGCGGGTCGGGGAGGGGCTGGACTGGCTGGACAAGGTGAAGCTGGCGAAGGCCCGGCCCGACGGGCGCACGCACCCCACCTTCATCGAGATCGGCACGGACCGGCCGCTCTACGTCCACCGGACGGGCTCGAACGTCGTCAACGGCCGCTACTTCGCCGACCACAGCGACGAGAAGACGCTCGGCCACTATTCCGCCTACCGGAAGATCGACGTCGCCGCGATGCGCCGCCGGCTGGAGCGGCTGAAGGCGACGCCGCCGGCCGAGGCGTCGCGCAACTCGCCGCTGCTCTCGAAGACGCCCATCGTCCTGCCGCGGTTCTTCGCCAACCAGGACATCTCCACCTCCGACCTCAACGCCGTGCGCGCCCCGCCGGCGGAGAACAAGGGCGAGGCGGTGGGGAAGATCCTGTCCGAACTGAACGCCGAGGGCTGGTGGCCCTCGCGGCTGGCGGCGATGAGCAACCCCTACCGCGGTCCCGGTCCGAAGACCCCGACGCCGGGCGACTACGCCTCCACCCACGTCGGCGACGCCTGGGACACCTCGCCGTACCCGGTCAGGGACGGGCCGGTGGGCGTCTCCATCGCCCACTACATCGAGAACATGAGCACCCTCATCGGGTGGCTGGAGCAGGGGCGCTGACGGCCGACAGCCGGCCGTCGTAGCGCTGGCCGCCGATCGTCAGGTTGTCGAGCCGGAGATCCTGGACGTTCTCCAGCACGAAGTTGGTCTTGGCCGAGGCGATGGCGACGTCCTTGATCAGCACGCCCTTCAGCGGGGCCGCGGCCGGCGCGTGGCCGTCGAACACCACGCCCACGTTCTGCACCTTGAAATCCTCGAAGACGATGTCGCGGTAGGTGGACGGGAAGTTCCCGCCCAGTTCGCTCGGATAGTCGAGCTGGAACCAGAACAGGGTGCCGAAGTCCTCGACGGTGAAGTTGCGCACCCGGACGTGCTCCACCGTGCCGCCCCGGTCGAGGTTGGCCTTGAAACGGATCGCCGACAGGCCCTTGCGCAGCACGTTGTCGGTGAAGAAGACGTGGCGGATCCCGCCCGACATCTCCGAGCCCAGGGCGATGCCGTCCTCGCCGCCCATGTCGTTGTTGCGGACGACCACGTGGGTGGAGGGCCTGCCGACGGTGCGGCCGTCGAGGTCGCGCCCGGACTTCACCACCACCGAGTCGTCGCCGGTGCGGAACACCGACGTCTCGATCAGCACGTGGGAGGAGGAATCCACGTCCACCCCGTCGTTGTTGGGGAACATGGATTCGACGCGGATGCCGCGCACCACGGCGTGGTCGACGTAGACCAGGTGGTTCACCCAGAAGGGCGAGTTGCGGACGGTGTAGCCCTCCAGCTTCACGCGCCTGGCGCCCATGAACTGGATGATCGGCGGGCGCAGGTGCGTGCCCGGGCCGAACACCCGCCGGCGCAGGGGGACGCCGTCGAAGCCCATCTTCCGCAGGCGCCGGAAGTCGGGCTCGGCGAGCCTGTGCCAGGCGTGGAAGCCGCTTTTCGCATTGCCGTCGATCACGCCCTCGCCGGTGATCGCCACGTCCTCGACGCCGGCGGCGTAGAGGAGGGGCGAGTAGCTCATCACCTCGGTGCCTTCCCAGCGGGTCTTCACCACCGGCAGGTAGTGGGCGGGCTCGGGCGAGAAGAGCAGGGTGGCGCCCTTCTCGAGATGCAGGTCGATCCGGCTCTTCAGGTGGATGGGGCCCTTGGAGAACCAGACCCCGGGGCCCAGCACCACCCTGCCGCCGCCGGCGCGGCTGGCGCGGTCGATGGCGGCCATGATCGCCGGCCGCGCGTCCGTCCTGCCGTCGGCCGCGCCCTGCACCCGGATGTCGCGCGCGGGGATGCGCGGCGCCTGGATCGCGGCGACGATCTCGTCGGCCATCTTCCAGTCGGCGGCTGTGGACTGGGCGGTGGCGGCCTGCGGGAGGGCGAAGGCGGCCACGACGGCGAGCGCGAGGAGGGGACGCATGGGAGCTAGACCAGGCTCCGCACCGGGCGGCCGTTCACCGTGACGTCCTGCAGCCTGAGCCCGCGCACGTTCTTCACGATCGACGGCTCGGCCACGCCGTCGAAGCGGCAGTCCTTCAGGGTGAGGTCGTAGATCGGCGCGTTCTCGAAGCCCTGCAGGTCGGCCACGCGGGTCGACTTGCCGCTGGTCACCCGCTCGACCACGACGTTGCGCAGCACCGGCGTGAAGCGGCCCCTGGCGCCTTCCTCGTAGTTGAAGTCGACCGTGACCACGGCCTTGCGCACCTGGCCCACGGTGAGGTCGCGGAAGTAGCAGTTCTCCACCACGCCGCCGCGCAGGGCGTTGTTCTTGAAGCGGATGGCGTGGTCGAGGTCCGGGCTGTCCAGCCGGCACCTCTCGGCGAAGATGTTGCGCGCGTGGCCGCTGATCTGGCTGCCGACCGTCAGGCCGCCGTGGCCGTCCGCCATGCGGCAGTTGCGGATGACGATGTTCTCGGAGGGCGTGGCGAGCCGGCGGCCGTCCTCGTTGCGGCCGGAGTTGACCGCGATGCAGTCGTCGCCGGTGGAGAGAAAGCAGTCCTCGATGAGGAGGTCGCGGCAGCTCTCCGGGTCGATGCCGTCGTTGTTCGGGCCGTGGCTGTTGATGTTGAGGCCGCGGATGGTGACGTGCCGGCAGAGCACCGGGTGCACCTGCCAGAAGGGCGAGCGGCGCAGCGAGACGCCCTCGATCAGCACGTTGGCGCAGCGGTAGGGCTGGATGAACGGCGGGCGCAGATAGCTGCCGTCGCCGAACACCCGCTCGGCGACCGGGACGCGGTCCTCGGCCATCTGGAACAGCTTCGCGCGGGCCGGGCGCTGGTTGGGCATGCCCTCGACCCAGCCGTGCTGGTTCTGCTTCCAGGGCCCCTTCCACGTCCACCAGTGCTCGCGGCTGCACTGGCCGTCGAGCACGCCCTTGCCGGTGATGGCGATGTTCTCGCACTCGAAGGCGTAGATGAACGGGGAGTAGTTCATCAGCTCGATGCCTTCCCAGCGGGTGAACACCACCGGCAGGTAGGCCTTGGGATCGGTCTTGAACCGCAGGGTCGCGCCTTCGGCGACGTGCAGGTTGACGTTGCTCTTCAGGTGGATCGGGCCGGTGACCCAGTCGCCCGGCGGCACGACCACCCGCCCGCCGCCCGCGGCGTGGCACTCGGCGATCGCCTTGGCGATGGCGGCGCTGGAGTCGGCCACGGCCTCGCGGTCGGCGTCGTAGCGGTCGATGGGGAAGTCGCGGTCGGGGAAGGTCGGCGGCCGGATGCGCGCGACGATGGCCGCGGCCTGCGCCCACGGATCGGGCTCGGCGGCGCCGGCGCGCGAGGCGAGGAGCGCGGCCGCGGAGGTGACGAGGAGGTCGCGGCGGTCGAGCATCTGGAACTCCCGGAAAATGAAAAGGCGGGCGCCCAGGGGAGGGGGCGCCCGCCTTCGCGTCGGCTCGTCAGAAGCTGTAGCGCAGCCCGATGTAGTACTGGCGGCCGTAGTGGTGGTTGGTCCAGATCCGCTGGGCCACCGTGTCGTTGTACTGCTTGAACGGCTCGTCGGTGAGGTTCAGGCCCTCCAGGCTGACCCGCAGCTGCTCGGTCAGCTGGTAGGAGACCGAGGCGTCGACGGTGGTCGTGCCCGGCGTCAGGTCGGCGTCCTGGTACTCGGTCCGGTCGGAGCTCAGCAGGTTGCCGGCGTTCCCCGACGGCGCGGCGAAGATGTAGCTGCTCCGGTGGGCGACCGAGGCGCGGGCGCTGAGCTTTTCGTCCTCGTAGTAGACGGTGACGTTGTAGGCGTTCTTCGAGACGTTCGTCCGGTCGGTCTCGATCGGGATCGAGCACACGCCGTTGACGATGGTCGTGCCGCAGGAGAGCTGGGTCCCCTTCACCCGGGTGTAGTTGAACAGCGCCCCGAAGTTGCCCGTCCACTCCGGCATCCCGAACCGTTCCGGCAGGAAGGTGAAGGGCTGCTGGATGTTGATCTCGAAGCCCTGCAGCGGCTTGCCGCCCGGCACGTTGATCGTGGTGGTGAAGGTCGCCTCGTCGGTCGGCTGGCGGCCGGTGCCGACCAGCAGCGAGTCCGGCAGGCCGAAGGTGTTGAACGGCGCCGTCAGCCGCTGGGTCGCGAAGTCCCTTTTGAACTCCTTGCGGAAGTAGCCGATAGCCACCAGGGAGTTGCCACCGGGATACCACTCGATGGAGGCGTCGAAGGTGTTGGCCTTCTGCGGCTTCAGGCCCGGATTTCCGGCGGTGACGGTGAGGTTGCCGGTGGTGTTCAGCGTACCGCCGGGGTTCAGGGCGCCGAGGCCGGGCCGCACCATCACCTTGGCGGCGGCGACGCGGAGCAGCAGGTCGGGCGTGACCTCGGCCACGACGTTCGCGGACGGCAGCCAGTTGTCGTAGGAGCTCTCGACCGTCAGCTGGACCGGCGCGCCGCCGGCGAAGGTGTAGCCCTCGGCGGTGATGTCGGTGGACACGTAGCGGACGCCGGCGTCGCCGCGGATCCGCCAGGGCAGGACGTCGGTGTCGAAGTCCACCTGCAGGTAGCCGGCCTGGCTCTCCTCGGTGATCGTGCGGAAGCTGCCGCGGGCGTTGGTGTTCTCGATGCCCTGCAGGGCGAACGCCCCGGTCCCGGAGTAGATGCCGTAGGCGTCGGCCACCGCCTGGAAGTTGGGGACCACCCAGGCCGTCGGGCCGCCGTAGCCGTCCAGCCCCTTGCCGAAGCCGGTGAGCTGTTCGGACAGCGAGGTCATGGTCACGCCGGACGGCATGGCGGGCAGGGCGAACTCCGAGGCCCGGCGGTATTCCTGGCCGTCGTTGACGTACTTCTTCCACGTGCCGCCGGCGCGGACCTTGAAGGTCTCGTTGAGGTCCCACTCGACGTCGCCGGCGGCGATATCGAAGGCGTTCTGCACGAACTGCGGGCGCAGGCGCACCTCGCTGGGCCGCACCGTCCCGTTTGCGTTGGCGTTCGTGAAGGTGAAGGCGTTCGGATCGGTGATGTCGAAGCCCCAGGTGATGTCCGGGGTCTCCGGGTTCGTCCGGGCGTCGTAGATCCAGCCGTCCTGGTTGGCGCGGTCGAAGGTGACGGTGGTCTGGATCGGGTTCTTGAAGCTCGACTTCGAGGTTCCGATGAAGCCCGAGACCTTCAGGTAGTCGGTGAACTCGTGGCTGCCGCTCAGGGTGTACTGGCTGAAGATGGTCTCCAGCTCGTCGTCGCGGCTCTCGATCCGGATATCGACGTTGTCGAACACGCCGTAGGTCAGGGTGCCGTTCTCGTCGGTCTCGAAGACGCGCGGGATCATGAACGCCTTGCCGAACTCGGGCGAGCCGGCGCCGCGGCTGAAGGAGATGCCCTCCAGGTAGTTCTCCCGGCGGTGGGATTTGTAGTCCGAGTAGAGGTAGTCGAAGCTGACGGTCGTGCGGTCGGTGGGCTTCCACTGCAGGGCGCCGGTGATGCCCAGGCGCTTCTGGTCGTAGTCGAGGCGGGCGTAGCGCGGGATGCGCGGGTGCCAGCTACCGGGATCGGAGGCGCGCTGGTAGGCGGCGATGTTCTCCGGCGTGCCGGGGATGCGCGGGTCGCCCGTGAAGCAGTTGGTCGCCGAGGCGCCGGTGGCGGCGTTGGCGCCCGGGTTGAACTGCTGGCCGGCGGTGGCGGCGTTGGTGTCGTAGCCGAGCGGGCTGCACCAGCCGCCGTTCGATGTCCCTTCGCCCCAGCGGACGGTGTTGAAGCCCTCTTCGCGGACCTCGCGCTCGGAGTAGGCGACCGACAGCAGGACGCCGAAGGTGTCGTCCATGAACTTCCTGGAGACCAGGCCTGCGAAGCGCGGGTCCCAGCTCTTGGAGAGGTCGTTGTAGCCATACTGCGCGGACAGGGAGAGGACCTGGTCGTCGCCGAAGTCGAACGGGCGGGAGGTGCGCAGGTCGACGGTGGCGCCGAGCGAGCCCTCCTCGACGCTGGCCGACGGCGTCTTGCGGACCTCCAGGCTGTTGAAGAGTTCGGAGGCGAAGACGTTGAAGTCGAACTGGCGGTTGCGGTTGGCGCCGCCGTCGGCGTCGGAGCCGCCGGTGGTGGTCAGCGCCTCCATGCCGTTGATCCGGACGCGGGTGGAGCCGGGGCCGAGGCCGCGGACCGTGATGTTGCGGCCTTCGCCCGCCGAACGGGTGATGGCGACGCCCGGGATCCGCTGCAGCGACTCGGCCAGGTTGTTGTCCGGGAACTTGGCGATGTCCTCGGCCTTGATGGCGTCGACGACGGCCGTCTCGTTGCGCTTGGTGGCGATCGCGCTCTCGATGGCGGCGCGGAAGCCGGTGACCACCACCTCCTCGACCTCACCCGGCGCCTGGGCATGGGCGACGCCCCCGAGCGTCATGGCGAGCGCCGCGAGCGAGGCGCCGCAGGCGAGCGTGCGCAGGCGAGATCCGGCAGTGAGCTTCATGTCTGTTCCCTCCGTGGCCGGGGCTGGACCCCGATCCCGCGCGTCCCCGCGCTTGTGACACCGGTATCATTTCCGCCCCCATGAGCTGTGACACCGGTGTCAGAGGAGCTTAGAGGCGTCTTTCGGAAAATCAAGCGGACGGTTAAGGCCTGTCGCGGGGCGGCGGTGCGAACGCCGTTCGGCTGCGGCGCGGCGGCCACACCTGCGGCGGACGTCAGGCGTTGGGGCGGGTGACCACGTAGCCGGCGACCGCGACCAGCAGCACGCCCACGCCCGTCACCACGAGCACGCTGTGGGCGGTGAAGACGACCACCGTCCAACTGCCGGCCATCATGCCCACGGCCAGCACCTTGGCGCGGCGCGGGATGGCCCGGCGCTCCTCCCAGTCGCGGATGAGGGGACCGAAGCGCGGGTGCGCGCGCAGCCGGTCGGCCAGTTCCGGCGAGCCGCGGGCGAAGGCCCAGACGGCGACGATCAGGAAGATGGTGGTGGGCAGCAGCGGCAGGAACACGCCGAGCGTCGCCAGGCCCACGGCCAGGACGCCCAGCACGCGGTAGGCCAGCACCGTCGCCCGGCCGGGACGGCGGCGCCCGTCGGGGCCGGCGGGGTCGGAGGCGGGTTCCATCACGCGGGCCATCTGCTCAGATCGCCCGGCGACGGGCAAGGCGCGCCGGAGGCCGGCGGGGTCACGCCCCGCGGACGGCCTCCAGGATGCGCGCCCGCTGGGCCGCGTCGGGCAGGGGCCCCGTGGCCGCGCCCAGGTTGTCGGCGATGTGGCGCGGGTTGCGCGTGCCGGGGATGGCGCAGGTCACCGCCGGGTGGGCGAGCACGTACTTGAGCAGGATCTGCGCCCAGCTCGTGCAGCCGATCTCGCCGGCCCAGGGCGGCAGAGGCAGGCGGCGGACGCGGGCGAACAGGTCGCCGCCGGCGAAGGGCCGGTTGACGATGACGCCCATGCCCAGCTCCTGCGCCAGCGGCAGGATGCGGGCCTCGGCTTCGCGCTCGGCCACCGAGGCGTTGATCTGGATGACGTCGAAGGGGTGGCGGCGCATGGCCGCCTCCAGGGCCGGATAGGCGCTCTCGGTGTAGTGGGTGGCGCCGATGTAGCGCAGGCGGCCGGCCGCCTTCCAGTCGCGCAGGGTGGCCATGTGGGTGTCGAGGTCGAGCAGGTTGTGGACCTGCATCAGGTCGATGACCTCGGTGCGCAGCTTGGCGAACGAGGCCTCCATCTGGGCGATGCCGGCGTCACGCCCGCGGGTCCAGACCTTGGTGGCGAGGAACAGCTTGGACCGCACGCCCAGTTCCGCGGCGATCGCCCCCACCGCGTCCTCCGCCCGGCCGTACATGGGCGAGGAATCCACCACCTTGCCGCCGCCCTGGACGAAGGCGGAGACGCCCTCGCGCGCCTGGTCCCAGTCGCCGCCGCGGCCGATGTCGAAGGCCTGCCAGGTGCCCAGCCCCACCGCCGGCAACGCCTCGCCGGTTGCCGGGATCTTGCGCGTGAGGAGGGGACCGGTGGGCATGGCGCTCCTTGCGGCCTGGGCCAGCGCGGGATCTGGCGAGCAGGCCGCCAGCGCGAGGCTTGCGGCGAGCACGTCGCGGCGGTTCAACGGCATGGCCTTCGTCCCGTTTGCCCCGCCCTCAGGGCGCCACGTTTCCATCGGCATCTCAACGCCCATTTCCGCAGGAGGCCGCACTTGAGACTTCTTCTGGCGGGCGCGCTCGCCCTCGCCGCCGCATCGGGAACGCCCGCCGCCGCCGAGCCGGCGCAGGAGGCGGCGTCCGCCATGCGCGCCTGCCTGGACGCGGTGATCGACGGCGCGCCGGTGGCCAGCATGAAGGGCCAGGACGTGGAGGTGGTCCGCGAGACCGAGCCCAACGCCTGCACCGTGCAGGTCAACGCCGGCGAGCCGCCGATGGTGCGGGAGGCGGTGCTGAAGGCGGTTTCCGAACGCAAGGAGCGGTTCACCCCGGCGCGCACCAAGTGGGACGCCGGGGCCTTCGCCACGCGCGAGACCTTCTGCAACCTGCCGTCCCGCCGGCACCTGAACGTGGTGATCTCCACCGGCATGCCCGGACGGCCGCTCGCGCTGATCGCCACGGCCCTCGAAGCCAAGGAGCGTGACACCCGCTGCGATCGCGACGAAGGCGTCCAGCGCCCCGTGCTGCGCTAGGCTATCCTCCCGGCAAACGGGAGGGACGCATGGATCGGCTGTTCGAAGGCGCGTGGCGGCGCATCCGTGTCACGCGGCGGGGCGAGGTCGTCGAGGTGACGCTGGCCCGCACCGAGGCGCGCAATGCGCTGAACGGCGAGCTGATGGAGGAGCTGACCGAGGCGGCCCGGCTCCTGCGGCTGCGGACGGACGTGCGGGCGGTGGTCCTCACCGGCGCCGAGACCTACTTCTCGGCCGGGGCGGACCTGTCGGCCAGCGAGGCGCGGGTCGCCCAGACGCTGATGGAATCCCGCCGCGCGGTGATGGCCGGGCCCGACATGTGCCGGGCCTGGGAGGAGGTCGAGGCGGTCACCATCGTCGCCATCGAGGGCTACTGCATCGGCGGGGCCGCGGCCCTGGCGGTGGCCTGCGACTTCCGGGTGATGGGGCAGGGCGCCTACCTGCGCCTGCCCGAGGTCCCGCTCGGCATGAACATGAGCTGGCGGACGCTGCCCAGGCTGGTGGCCCTGGCGGGGCCGGCGAAGGCCAAGCGGTTCGTGATGTTCGGCGAGCCGGCCGACGCGGCGACCTGCCTCGACTGGGGCCTCGCCGACGAGGTGGCTGAGGCGGGCGGGGCGCTCGCCGCCGCGCGGACCTGGGCCGCCAGGGTCGCGGCGCTGCCGCCGCTGCCGGTGCGGATGACCAAGGAGGCGGTGAACGCCATCGCCCAGGCCACCGCCCAGGCCTCGATCTACATGGACCGCGACCAGTACCTGCTGGCCACCAAGAGCGCCGACTTCCGCGAGGGCGTCGCCGCCTTCCGCGAGAAGCGGCCGGGCCGGTTCACCGGGGAGTAGGGCGCCTCCTGGCTCGGTAAAGCCCTCCTCCTCGATGGAGGAGGGTTGGGTGGTGGTGTGGCCGCCGAGCTGAAGACCCTGGCGCATGTGGGCGCCGCGCCCATCAGCGCCAGGCGGTCGCCGCCCTGCACCCACCACCATCCCTTCCCTTCCTCCATCGAGGAGGAAGGGGCGCCATCCCCGGCGATCGTCGGCTGCGGACCTCGCGCGTCAGGCTCAGGCGTTGCGGGCCATCAGACCGCCGTCGACGGGGATCACCGCGCCGGTGATGTAGGAGGCGGCCGGCAGGCAGAGGCTCAGCGTCATGTGCGCCACCTCCTCGGGATCGCCGTAGCGGCGCAGCGCCGTGCGGCGGTTGGCGAAGGTCTGGCGGTCCTCCTCCGAGAGCCCCTGGGTCATGCCGGTGAGGATCGGGCCCGGGCAGATGCAGTTGACCGTGATCCCCTCCTTGCCGAGCTCGACCGCGAGCGCGCGGGTGAGGCCGGTGACGCCCGCCTTGGCCGCCGCGTAGGGGCTGTCGCGGGCCGTGGCGCCGAGCGCCTCGGTGGAGGCGATGTTGACGATCCGCGGATGCTTCGAGGCGCGCAGGTGGGGGAGTGCGGCGCGGACCAGCCGCTGGTGGGCGGTGAGCAGGACCGTGAAGGCCCGCTCCCAGACCACGTCGTAGGCCGGGGCGTCGATCGCCGCGAAGGCGGAGATGCCGGCGTTGTTGACCAGGATGTCCAGGCCGCCGAAGCGCGCCACCGTCGCCTGGGTCACCTCGACGATGGCGTCGCCGTCGGAGACGTCCAGCGGCCAGGCCTCGGCGGAGAGGCCCTGGGATTTCAGGGCGTCGGCGACCTCGAACGCCGCGTCGGCGGAGACGTCGGTGACGGCGACCTTGGCGCCTTCGCGGGCGAACACCTCCGCGGTGGCGCGGCCCATGCCGGAGCCGGCGCCGGTGATCAGGGCCGTGAGGCCCTGGACGGAACGGGAAAGGGCCATGGTCAACGTCCCTGGAAATGGGGCTCGCGCTTCTCGAGGAAGCTCGCGACGCCCTCGCGGTGGTCTTCGGTCTGCATGAGCAGGCGGATCTTCTCGATGGCCCAGGCGCCGATCTCGCGCGGATCGCCGTAGGAAAAGCGCGAGAGGCCGGCCTTCAGGTGGCGCACGGCGAGCGGCGGGTTGGCGGCGATCTTTCCGGCGAGCGCCTGGGCGCGGGCCATCAGCTCGGCGTGCGGCAGGACCTCGGTGACCAGGCCGATGCGCAGGGCCTCGGCGGCGTCGATGACTTCGCCGGTGAACAGCAGCTCGGCGGCCTTGGCCGGGCCCACCACCGCCGGCAGGCGGTAGAAGCCGCCCACGTCGCAGACCAGGCCGCGCTTGACGAACAGCTCGCCGAACTTCGCCTTCTCCGAGGCCAGGCGGATGTCGGCGAACAGCGCCAGCTCCATGCCCCAGCCGACGGCGGCGCCATTGACGGCGGCGATCACCGGCCGGTCGCACTCCAGCGCGGCCATGGCGGCCGGGGTCGGGGTGTAGGTGACCGGCAGGGGCGCCTTCGAGACCGGCTTGGGTCCCGCCATGATCTCGGCCACGTCGTCGCCGGAGCAGAAGGCCGGGTCGGCGCCGGTGACCACCACGCAGCGCACCTCGGGATCGGCGGAGCAGGCCCGGAAGGCCGCCTCCAGCTCCTCGTAGGCGCGCCAGCTCAGGGCGTTGCGCCGCTCCGGCCGGTTGAGGGTGATCGTCGCCACGTGGTCCCGCAGGTCCACCAGCACCGCCTCGAAGCCCGCCGTCCGTTCGATGATGGCGACCATCCGCCTCCTCCCTTTTCCGCAAACGATGCGCCGCGGGGCCGCGCGGTCAACGGTGACGCCGGGTCAGTCTTGCCACCGCCGGGCGGGCGGAGAAGCATGGGCCGGGGAGGCCGCCCATGCCCGAGTTCCGCACCATCGACGCCGGCGAGGTCCGCATCCGCTGCGCCATCGAGGGCCAGGGGCCGCTGGTGGTCCTTGTCCACGGGTTCCCGGAGAGCTGGTTCTCCTGGCGCCACCAGATGGGGCCGATCGCCGAGGCGGGATTCACCGCCTGCGCCATCGACGTGCGCGGCTACGGCGGCTCGGACAAGCCGCACGCCGTCGAGGCCTATGCGATGGAGCATCTGACGGCCGATGTCGCGGGGGTGGCCAAGGCCCTGCAGCCGGACGCGCCGGCCATCCTGGTGGGTCATGACTGGGGCGCGCCGATCGTCTGGAACACGGCGCTCACCCGGCCCGAGGCGATCTCGGCGGCAGCCGGGCTGTCGGTGCCCTATACCGGCGTGCCGGCCCGGCCGTTCACCGAGGTCTTCGACGCCCTGTTCACGCAGAAGAACCGCTTCTTCTACCAGGCCTGGTTCCAGAAGGTGGGCCCGCCCGAGGCGGAGGCCGAGGCCGACGTGCGCGGCTTCCTGCGCAAGTTCTACTACGGGATCTGCGGCGACGCGCCGGACGGCGCCTGGCCGCAGAAGGCCGCCGACGCCACCCTGCTGGAGGGGATGATCGACCCCGATCCGTTCCCGGCCTGGCTGACGGAGAACGAGCTCGACTACTACGTCTCGGAATTCCGCGAGTCCGGCTTCCGCGGGCCGATCAACCGCTACCGGAACCACGAGCGCGACTTCGAGTGGCTGCAGGCCTTCAAGGACCGCAGGCTGGAGATGCCGACCCTGCTGATCGGCGGCGATCGGGATCCGGCGTTCAACGGCTTCGGCCGCATCGCCGACCCCGCGGCCCTGATGCGCGAGCACGCCACCGACCTGCGCGGGGCCCACGTGCTGGCCGGCTGCGGCCACTGGACCCAGCAGGAACGGCCGGAGGAAGTGAACGCGATCCTCATCCCCTGGCTGAAGAGCCTCTGAAGGAGACCCGAGATGGCGGACCTGGAGCTTCGGCAGGAGGGCGAGGTCGTCTGGGCGACCCTGAACCGCCCGGAGCGGCTCAATGCGCTCAGCCGAAACCTGGTGGAGGAGCTGCGCGACTTCTTCACCGGCCTCTACTGGCGGCGCGACGTGCGCGTGGTGGTGCTGCAGGGCGCCGGGGCCAACTTCTGCGCCGGGCTGGACCTGAAGGAGCGCGCGGAGCCGCAGGGCTCGCGCTCGATCGGAGCGGGGCTCACCGCCCAGCGCAAGATCAGCGAGATCGTCATCGCCATGCGCCGCTGCCCGCAGCCGATCGTGGCCTGCGTGGACGGGGCGGCGGCCGGCGGCGGCTTCGCCCTGGCGCTGGCGTCGGACATCCGGATCGCCACGCCGACCACGCGGATGAACGCCGCCTTCATCCGCATCGGGCTGTCGGCCTGCGACATCGGGGTGAGCTATTTCTTGCCGCGCATGGTGGGGAGCTCGGTGGCCGCGGAGTACATGCTGACGGGCCGGTTCATCACCGCCGAGCGGGCGCGCGAGCTCGGCCTCGTCAGCCAGATCGTGCCGGCCGAGGAGCTGGCGGCGACGGCGCAGGGCTTCGTCGACGACATGCTGCACGCCACGCCGCTCGGCCTGCGCCTGACCAAGGAGGCGCTGAACCACGCCATCGACGCGGGCGGCCTGGAGGCGGTGATCGCCCTCGAGGACCGCAACCAGATCCTGGCCTCCTCCGACGGCGACTTCGGCGAGGGCGTGAAGGCCTTCCTGGAAAAGCGCCGGCCGGACTACGTCCAGAGGGAGGGGTGACCGTGATCGAGCTCTGGCACTGTCCCGACGCGCGGTCTTTCCGCGTCCTGTGGGCCCTGGAGGAGATGGGCCTACCCTACGAGCTGCACGTCCTGCCGTTCCCGCCCCGGGCGCGGGCGCCGGAGTACCTGGAGGTCAATCCGCTGGGCAACATCCCGGCGATGAAGGACGGCGCGACCTTCATGACCGAGAGCGCGGCCATCGTGCAGTACCTCGTCACGCGGCATGGCCCGAGCGACCTGGCCGTGCCGGCGGAGGACGAGGCCTATGGCGCCTGGCTCAACTGGCTGCACTTCGGCGAGGCGACGCTGACCTTCCCGCAGACCCTCGTCCTGCGCTACCGCACCTTCGAGCCCGGCAAGGCGGAGGTGGTGGCGGACGACTACGCCAAGTGGTTCCTGAGCCGGCTGCGCGGCGTCGATCGGGCGCTGGCGGACCGCGACTGGCTCTGCGCCGGCCGGTTCACGGCGGCAGACATTTCCGTGGGTTATGCCCTGCTGCTCGCGTCGCACCTGAAGCTCTCGGACCAGTTCACGCCAGCGGTCCAGGGCTACTGGGCCCGGCTGAAGGCGCGGCCCGGCTTCCAGGCGGCCAAGGCCGCCCAGAAGATCGAGCTCTCCGAGGCGCTGCAGGGCTGAGGCTACTCCGTCGTCTGGCCGTCGAAGTGCTCCTCGGCGGCTTCGGCGTCGGCCTTGGTGTTGTGCACCACGCCGTCGCGGTGATCGGGCGGACCGTAGATGGTGTAGAGCTTCAGCGGCTTGTCGCCGGTGTTGATCACGTTGTGACGGGCGCCGGCCGGCACGATGATCGCGTCGTCGGCCTCGACCTTGTGGGCCTTGCCGTCGATCTCGACCCGGGCGTGGCCCTTCTCGATGCGGAAGAACTGGTCGTGGTCCTCGTGGACCTCCTCGCCGATCTCCTCACCGGGCTTCAGCGACATCAGCACGAGCTGCAGGTGCTTGCCCGTGTAGGCCACCCGCCGGAAGGCGTGGTTCTGCTCGGTCAGGTCCTCGATGTCTTCGACGAAACCCTTCATGCCGTCCTCCCGCGTTGCATCGTGAAGCTAGGCGAACGCCTGCGCGGCCATGATGATCCACGTCAAACGCCCCCTGACGCAGCGTCAGCTTACGTGGGGACGCGCTTGCCAGCGTCCGCCATCGGCCTAGGCTTTCGCGAAAGACCACAAACGGGGAGGACGGGCCATGAGCCCAGCCGACGACGCCGCGGCCGTGACCGCGGCCGCCAAGCCGCCCTTCAAGCCGCTGCCGCAGAAGGCGCCGGACGTCAGCGTCGAGCGCCGGGCGGACGGGTCGATCCTGATCCGCTCCAACCACCCGCCAGGCGAGGGGCCGCGCTCCATCGCCCACCTGCTGGCCGAGCGCGCGGCCGAGCATCCGGACCGCCCCTACATCCTGCAGCGGGCGCCCGGCCACGGCCCCTGGCAGGGCGTCACCTACGGCGAGGCCAAGCGCGCCGCCGACGGCATCGCCCAGTGGCTGCTGGACCGCGGGCTGACCGGCGCGGACAGCGTCATGGTGCTCTCGGCCAATTCGGTCGGGCACGCCCTCATCATGCTGGGCTGCTACACGGCCGGCGTGCCGATCGCGCCGATCAGCCCGGCCTACAGCCTGATCTCCTCGGACCATGCCAAGCTGAAGCACTGCTTCGCGACCGTGCGGCCGAAGGCGGTGTTCGTGCAGAACTCCGACATGTTCGCGCGCGCCATCGAGACCCTGCGGGCGCTCGACCCGGAGCTGTTCTTCATCAGCGTCGACGGGGGCGAGGGCACCACCCCGCTTTCCGAGCTCACCGCCACCGAGCCGACGGCGGCCGTCGAGGCGGCGCGCGAGCGGCTGGGCCACGACACGGTCGCCAAGTACCTGTTCACCTCGGGCTCGACCGGCATGCCGAAGGGGGTGCCGCAGACCCACGGCATGTTCGCCGGCGTCATCGCCGGCCAGGAGGGGCTGCGCGCCGAGGAAGCCGATCCGGACGTCACGCCCCAGGCGCTCGACTGGATGCCCTGGAGCCACATCTCGGCGGGCAACATCGCCTTCAACGGCAACCTCTGGGGCGGCGGCACCCTGCACCTCGACGAGGGCAAGCCGATCCCCGGCATGTTCGAGACCACGATCAGGAACCTCTACGAGGTCTCGCCGATGGTCTTCGGCTCGGCGCCGGTGGCCTTCGGCATGCTGGCCGAGGCCATGGAGCGCGACCCCGAGCTGCGCCGCAGCTTCTTCCGGAACCTGCGCTACATGGGCTACGGCGGCGCGACGCTCTCCAACGACATCTACGAGCGCATGCAGGCGCTCGCCATCGCCGAAACCGGCCAGCGCATCCCGCTGACCACCATGTACGGGGCGACGGAGACGCAGGGGATCACGGTTGTCCACTGGATCACCGAGCGGGTCGGCCTGATCGGCCTGCCGCTGCCCGGGATCACGCTCAAGCTCGTGCCCAACGGCTCCAAGCTGGAGGTGCGGGTGAAGGGCCCCACCGTCACCAGCGGCTACCACAACGACCCGGAGAAGACGGCGGCCGCCTTCGACGAGGAGGGCTTCTACAAGCTGGGCGACGCCTGCCGCTTCCTCGATCCGGACGATCCCACCCAGGGCCTGGTGTTCGACGGCCGGGTGACCGAGGACTTCAAGCTGGACAGCGGCACCTGGGTGTCGGTGGGGACCCTGCGGCCGGACCTGGTGGCGGCCTGCAGCCCTTACGTCTTCGACATGGTGATCACCGGCCAGGACAAGCCCTTCGCCGGCGCCCTGATCTGGCCGTCGCCGGCCGGGCTGGCGACGCTGGGCGAAGACCCGCTCCCCAAGCTGGTGGCGGCGCTGAAGACCAGGATCGCGGCGTTCAACGCCACTTCCGGCGGCTCCTCGCGGCGCATCGGCCGGTTCGTGGTCATGGCCGAGCCGCCGTCGATCGACGCGGGCGAGATCACCGACAAGGGCTATGTGAACCAGCGCGCCACCCTGGAGAACCGCGCCGCCCTGGTGGAGAGCCTTTACGCGGAGCCGCCGGGGCCGGGCGTCATCGTCGTCTAGATGGCCGAACTGATCCTGCACCACTACGACACCTCACCCTTCTCGGAGAAGGTGCGGGCGATGCTGGGCGTGAAGGGGCTGGCCTGGCGCTCGGTGATCCAGCCGGTGATCATGCCCAAGCCGGAGCTCGTCCCGCTGACCGGCGGCTACCGGCGCATCCCGGTGCTGCAGGTGGGCGCCGACGTCTACTGCGACAGCCAGGCGATCCTTGAGGAGATCGAGCGCCGCCATCCCGAGCCGGCGCTGGCCCGCGGCGCCGACTGGGCGGCGAACCTGTTCGCCGACCGGCTGTGGTTCCAGGCCTCCGTGGCGGTGATCTTCGCCAAGCTGGGCGACGCCGTGCCGAAGGCGTTCATCGACGACCGCGAGAAGCTGTCGGGCCGGCCGTTCGACATCGCCGCCATGAAGGCCGCCGAGCCGTTCGCCCGCGCCCAGTGGCGGGCCTACGCCGCCTGGGCCGACGCCGCCCTGGCGCAGACCCCCTACCTGGGCGGCGAGCGGCCCTCGCTCGCCGACGTGGCGCTCTGGATGCCGGTCTGGTGGGCCGGCGGCGCCGTGCCCGACCTGCTGGGCGGGTTCGACCGGCTGCAGGCCTGGGCCGGCCGCATGCGCGCCTTCGGCCACGGACAGCGGACCGAGATGACGCCTGCCGAGGCGCTGGACGTCGCGCGCAGCGCCGCGCCCGCGCCGGCCACGGTCGACGCCAACGACCCCGCCGGCCTCGCCGCAGGCGATCCCGTCACCGTCCAGGCCGACGACTACGGCCGCGATCCGGTCGCTGGCCGTCTGGCCGGCCTGACCCCCACCCGCATCACCCTGGCGCGCGAGGCCGACGGCCTCGGCCCGATCCATGTGCATTTCCCGCGGGCAGGCTACGTCCTGGCGCGGGCCTGACGGAGGCTCCCATGAACGACCGCGTGACCGTGGACATCCAGGACGGCGTCGCCGACGTGCGCCTGGTCCGCACGGACAAGATGAACGCCCTCGACAACGCCATGTTCGAGGCCCTGGTGGAGACCGGGGAGGCGCTGAAGACCAACAAGGACATCCGCGCCGTCGTGCTGTCCGGGGAGGGGCGGGCGTTCTGCGCCGGCCTCGACATGGGCAACTTCGCCCAGATGGCCTCGGGCGAGCGCAAGGGCGGCGAGCGCACCGTGGACGAGCTGACCAAGGGCCGCACGCCGGCCGGCGCCAACCGGGCGCAGCAGGCCTGCTACGTCTGGCGCGAGGTGCCCGTGCCGGTGATCGCCGCGGTGCACGGGGTGGCGTTCGGCGGCGGCTTCCAGCTGGCGCTGGGCGCGGACCTGCGGTTCGTGACCGCCGACGCCAAGCTGGCGGTGCTGGAGATCAAGTGGGGCCTGGTGCCCGACATGGCCGGCATCGTGCTGATGCGCGGCCTGATCCGCGACGACGTGGCCCGCGAGCTCACCTGGAGCGGCCGGATCTTCTCGGGCGAGGAGGCGGCCGCCATGGGGCTCGCCACCCGGGTCTGCGCCGACCCCAGGGCCGACGCGCTCGCCCTGGCGCGCGAGATCGCGTCGAAGAACCCGCACGCGATCCGGGCGGGCAAGCGGCTGCTGAACCTCGCCCAGTCGGACGCCGACATCGCCACCGTGTTCCTGGAGGAGACCCGCGAGCAGGTCGCCCTGATCGGCGCGCCCAACCAGGTGGAGGCCGTGATGGCCAACCTCCAGAAGCGCGCGCCGGTCTTCGCCGACTAGGGCCGGCTAGCGCGCGGCGAGCTGGGTGGCGGCGCGGTTGGCGGCGAACTGCTTCATGGTCGCTTCCACCGTGTTGCGCACGCAGGCGCGGTGGATGTCCACGGGAAAGCTCGCGCCGAAGGTCTCGCGCAGGCAGAGCGAACGGGCGGCCTTGGTGACCTCGGCCTGCACCTGCTCGGCCGTCTTGCCGGCGGTGGAGATGCGGACGGTCTTGGCGGCGGCCGGCGCGGCGGCGACGAGCAGAGCGGCGGCGGCCAGGGTCAGGGTGCGGATCATGAGTTCGGTTCCGGATTGAGGTTGCTGCCAACCCCTTTCGCGGCGTTCCCCTTCAGGCGGTGGCCGTGACTCACGATGGCCTTGCGCCTGGACGTCCGAATGCCTCCGACGGCTCAGGTCATCAATGATCTTGTTGCGTTGCAGCGTGAGAATTTCGCAGTGCGGTGAAATCGGGCGCCGGCCGCCCGCCGGGCGGGCGCCGCTCAGCCGCGGCCGACGAACGGCATCTTGGTCGCCATCACCGTCATGAACTGGACGTTGGCCTCCAGCGGCAGCCCGGCCATGTAGAGCACCGCGTCGGCGACGGCCTTCACGTCCATGACGGGCTCGGGCGCGACGGAGCCGTCGGCCTGCGGCACGCCCTTGGCCATGGCGCGGGTCATGTCGGTGCCAGCGTTGCCGATGTCGATCTGGCCGCAGGCGATGTCGTAGGCCCGCCCGTCGAGCGAGGTCGAGCGGGTCAGGCCGGTGATCGCGTGCTTGGTGGCGGTGTAGGCGACCGAGCGCGGCCTAGGCGCATGCGCCGAGATCGAGCCGTTGTTGATGATCCGGCCGCCGCGCGGGTCCTGGTCCTTCATCAGCCGGAACGCCGCCTGGGTGCAGAGGAAGGCGCCCGTGAGGTTGACGTCGACCACCCGTTTCCAGGCGTCGAGCGGAAGATCTTCCAGCGGCATGGGCGGCGCGCCGGTTCCTGCGTTGTTGAACAGCAGGTCGAGCCGACCGAAGCGGGCGCGGGTGGCCTGGAAGAGGCGTTCGACCGAGGCGGGGTCGGCGACGTCGGCGGCGACGGGCATCGCCCAGTCGGCGGCTTCGCCGGCCTGGGCCACGGTCTCGTCCAGCGCCTCGGCGCGGCGGCCGGCGAGGGACACGGACCAGCCCTCGCGCAGGAGGGCGAGCGCGACCGCCCGGCCGATGCCGGAGCCCGCGCCCGTGACGATGGCGACCTTGCCGCTGCCTGAGGCCATGCGCCTCGATAGCGGCGATCCGGGGCGACGGCTAGAGAAGCGGGTGACGAGGAGTGACGGCGTGGCGTTCCAGATCGAGGTGAGCGAACCGGAGGGCGAGGGCGGGGCCCGCATCCTGCAGGTGCGCCGCGACGGCGGGCCGCCGCGCGAGTACGAGCTCGCCGGGGCCACCCAGACCGCCTACCAGGACCTCTTCGCCCGCTTCGCCGCCGACTACGGCTGCCGCATGCCGCTGAGCCGCCGGCCGGTGGCCGCGGCGCCCGCCGATCCGCGCCTCCAGCCCCTGCTGACCGAGAACCTGACGCCGGACATCCTCTACGGCTACGGCGACCCCTCGGTGCTGCGGGACGGCGACCGCTGGTGGCTGACGGTGACGTCCAACGACGCGCCGCAGAGCTTCCCGATCCTGTCCTCCCGCGATCTCGTCGCCTGGGAGCCGGCCGGCTTCGTCTTCCCCGCGGGCGCCAAGCCCGCGTGGGCCATGGACGGGCCGGGCAGCGACTTCTGGGCGCCCGAGACGCACCGGATCGGCGACGAGTACTGGCTCTGCTTCACGGCCCGCGAGCACGGCGGTCAGCTCGCCATCGGCCTGGCGAAGGCGGCCGCGCCGGGCGGGCCGTACGCGCCGCCCGAGCGCCCGCTGCTCTCCGGCGACGTCATCGACGCCCACATCCTCCCCGATCCGGAAGGCCCGATCCTCTACTGGAAGGAGGACAGCAACGGGCACTGGCCGGGGCCGCTCGGCCAGCTGCTCTATGAACGGGAGGACCTTCTCCCCAAGCTGCTGCCGGACGCCGAGGACCAGGTGACCGGCGAGATCGCCCGGGCCCTGCACGTCTGGGCGGAGACGCTGGGGCCGATGGAGCGGTTCTGTCTGCGCCAGCTCCTTATCGAGGCGGTGACCGAGGACTTCGCCGCCTTCCGCACCCGGCTGAAGGCGCTGCGGGAGGAGATCGGCCCGCTGGCCGACGTGGTGCTGGAGGCGCTGACGACGACCGTCTACGCCCAGCGCCTGGCGCCGGACGGCTCGGGCCTGGCGGGCGAGCGCGTGGCGGTGCTGTGCAACGACCTGCCGTGGGAGGCGCACCTCATCGAGGGCATGTGGATCACCCGGGCCGGCGGCCGCTTCTGGATGTTCTACTCGGGCAACGACTTCTCCACCGCCCAGTACGGGATCGGGGTGGCGGTGGCGGACAGCCCGTTCGGGCCGTTCCGCAAGCAGCCGGAGCCCTTCCTGCGCTCCACCGCAGACTGGTGGGGCCCCGGCCACGCCGCGGTGGGCGTGGGGCCGGAGGGGGAGCCCCGGCTCTTCCTGCACGCCTTCCGGCCGGGCGAGATGGGCTACAAGGTGTTCCGGGCGCTGCTCACCGCCCCGATCGCCTTCGAGGACGGGACGGTGCGGCTGGTCGATCGGCCCATTCGCGGGGTTGCCGGGGGGATTACGGGCCGCTAGCCCTAGCGCCCCATGGCTGACCTCCCCCCACCCCCGCCCGCCAACGTCGAAGTCGTCGTCGTCTATCCGCCGAGACTGGCCCCGCTCGGGGGCGAGGCCGCCTTCAGCGCGGTGCGGATCGGGCCGGAGATCCTCCAGACCACGCCACGACTCGACGAGGCCCTGAAGCGGGTCCCCGGCGTCTCGCTGTTCCGCCGGACGGGCAGCGCGGCGGCCAATCCGACGACCCAGGGCCTGTCCCTGCGCGCCATCGCGCCCTCGGGCGCCGGCCGGGCGCTGGTGACCCTGGACGGCGCGCCGCAGAACGATCCGTTCGGCGGCTGGGTGATCTGGAGCGCCCTGCCGCCCGAGGGGCTGGACGGCGCCACCGTCGTGCGCGGCGCGGGCGCCGGGCCCTACGGCGCAGGCGCGCTGACCGGGGTCGTGGCCCTGCAGGAGCGCGGCGCCACCGGCGGCCTGGGCGCCCTCGACGTCTCCGCGGGCGAGCGCGAGAGCTACCGCGCCGCCATCTCCGGCGGCGGGGAGGGCGTGCTCGTCACCGCCAGCGCCGAGACCACCAACGGCTACACCCCCGTGCGCGGCGCGAGGACCGGCGCCGCGGACCGGCCGCTCGACATGGAGAACGGCTCCTTCGCCTTCCGCGTGCAGCGGGAGATCGCCGGCGTGCAGGCCGCCGCCCGGCTCGGCGTCTTCGAGGAGCATCGCGGCTCGGGCCTCGTGGGGACGCGGGCCATCGCCTCCGGCGGCTCCGCGGCGTTCACCTTCGCCCAGGCTCCGGCCGAGGGCGTCGGCGGCTGGCGGCTGCAGGCCTGGGTCCGCACCAGCGACCTCAAGAACAGCTCGGCGGCGGTGGCCGCCGGCCGGACCGGCACGACCCCGGCCAACGACCAGTACGCCACGCCGGCCACGGGCTACGGCCTCAACGCCGCCCTGCAGGGGCTGTGGGGCGACGTCGCCTGGGAGGCCGGCGCCGACGTGCGGATGACCGAGGGCGAGGCCCGCGAGCGCTTCCGCTTCATGAACGGGGCCTTCACCCGCGGCCGCCTGGCCGGGGGCGAGACCCTGGTGGGCGGGGCCTATCTGGAGGGCGCGCTGGACCGCGAGGCCTGGCTGGTCACCGGCGGCGTCCGGGTGGACGGCTGGAAATCCTCCAACGGGGTCCGCCGCGAGTGGGACCTGGCGACCAACGCCGTGCTGCTGCACCAGACCTCGGATGGCGCCTCGGGCACGACGCCGACGGCCCGGCTCGGGCTGCGCTATGAGGCGGCGCCGGGTCTCTTCGTGCGCGGCGCGGCCTATGCCGGCTTCCGGCCGCCCACGCTGAACGAGCTGCACCGGCCGTTCCGGGTCGGCAACGACATCACCGAGGCCAACCCCAACCTCGAGCCGGAGACCCTGCAGGGCGCCGAGCTCGGCCTGGGCGGCGAGGGCGCGGTGAACTGGGGCCTGACCGGCTTCTACAACCGCCTGAAGGACCCGATCACCAACGTCACCATCGGCTTCGGGCCCGGCAACTTCCCGACCGCCGGCTTCGTGCCGGCCGGCGGGGTGCTGCGCCAGCGGCAGAACGCGGGCGAGATCGAGGCGTGGGGGATCGAGGGCGACGCCTTCGGCGGCCTCTCGCAGGCGCTCGCCTGGCGGGCGGCCTTCTCGGCGACCAAGGCCGAGGTGGACGGCGGATCCGCGGTCCCGCAGCTCACCGGCAAGCGGCCCGCCCAGACGCCCAAGCTGACGGTCACCGCCGGCCTCGACTGGAGCCCGATGGCGCGGCTGAACCTCACCGGCGACGTCCGCTACGAGAGCATGCGCTGGGAGGACGACCTCAACACCCGCAAGCTGGGCGCCGGCGTCCAGCTCGACCTGCGCGCCGCCTGGCGCATGGACGCGCGCAGCGAGGTCTACGTCGCCGCCGAGAACCTGCTCGACGAGGAGCTGGAGGTGGGCGAGACGGCCGACGGGGTGGAGAGCTTCTCGGCCCCGCGCACCGTCCGCATCGGCTTTGCCTACAGGCGCTAGACGGGCTCTTCGGCGCCGAACAGCGCCTCGTGCCGCGCGCAGATGCGCGGCCACAGCGTGGCGGCCTCGGGCAGGTCGAGGTCGAAGTCGCGGGCCAGCACCGCCACGTACTCGTCGGCCGAGCCGATCAGCCGCTGCTCCACCTGGCCCGGCCGGACATGGCGCAGGGTGCGGCCGCGAAGCTGCAGTAGGCCGTCGGGCCGCCAGCGCTGGGCCACGGCGTTGAGCACGAAGTTGGACTCCGGCGCGGTCTGCAGCCAGTCGCAGCGGGCGGCCAGCACCTCCGGCGCGGCGGGCTCCAGGGTGAAGTCGAAGGATTTAGCGCCGCCGTGCTCGTGGTTGTGGAAGCGCCACCAGGCGTCGTCGAGCGCCTCCAGCCGGAACTCGAAGCCTTCGGTGGAGAAGCCGCCGGGCTCGAGCGGGAAGGGCTCCAGGGTCCCGTCGCCGAAGCCCACGTCGGCGATCCACGGCCGGTCGAGGTCCACCCGCAGGACGAGGTGGTTGCCCACCTGCACGTCGCCCAGCACGTCACGCATCACCGCGCCGGCGAGGCGGGTGACGCGGAAGCCGATCGCCTCCAGCGCCAGGCCGAAGAGGCCGTTCATCTCGTAGCACCAGCCGCCGCGGCGGCGGCCGACGATCTTCTCGAAAGCCGCGTGCGGATCCGGCGTCAGCGGCCGGCCGAGCTGGACGTCCAGGCTCTCGTAGGGGATCGCCATGAGGTGCGCCCGGTGCAGGGCGGCCAGCGTCGCGAGGTCCGGCCGCGCCTCGCCCGTGAAGCCGATGCGGTCGAAATAGGCCTTCAGGTCCACGGCTACTCCTTGGGAGCCGCCCCGCCGCCGGTGATCAGCTCCACGATCTCGGGCCGGATGTTCTCGGCGCCCTTCTCCATCATGTGCTGGACGATACGGGCGCCGACGGCGTTACGCACCTCCTGCGTGAATTCCGCCTTGTTCTCGCCAACCCAGGCCATGGAGGCCTCGCGGTTGACGTTGAGCTGCTGGAACTCCGGCATGACGTAGCGCGCGACCAATTCGTAGGAGCGCTTCTTCGCCTCCCAGGGCGCCCAGTTGTGGTCCATGAACAGGAAGGCGCCGAAGCCGCCGCTCTCCTCCACCAGCTGGCGGATGCGCCGGGCCGCGTCGTCGGGCGTGCCGATGACGGCCAGGCCCGTGTCGATCATCGCCTGCACGGGGTCGTCCCCCTCGGGCACGATCGGCAGGTTGGCGATCTCCCGGAAGTAGTAGATCCACTTGTCGAGGCCGAAGCGGACGTCCGCCATGGCCTGTTCGCGCGTCTCGGCCACATGCATCGGGCCCACCAGGCGCCAGGCGTTGCGGTCCATGGTCTGGCCGTGCTCGGCGGCCTGGTCCGTGGCGATCGCCCAGTTGGAGGCGAGCGCATTGAAGCCCGCCGTCGAGGTGGCGCCCAGCGAGAGCAGCCCCAGCCCGTGCCGGCCCGCCGCCCGCGCCCCGGTGGGCGAGACCTGGCTGGCCACCGCCATCTCCACGGAGGGCCGCGAGTAGGGGGTCATCTGCAGGCGGGCGTTCCTGAGCTCGAACCAGTCCGACTGGTGGGTGACCTCCTCGCCGCGCATCAGGCGCACCAGCACGTCCAGCGCCTCGTCCATGCGGTCGCGCTGCTTCTGGACCGGGATGCCCATCATGAAGGCGTCGGAGACGAGCGCGCCGGGGCCGACGCCGAACATCACCCGGCCGCGGGTCATGTGGTCGAGCTGGTTGATCCGGTCGGCGAGCATCATCGGGTGGTGGTAGGGCAGGGAGGCCACGCCGGTGCCCAGCCGGATGTGCTTCGTGCGTTCGGCCGCGGCGGCGATGAACACCTCCGGGCTGGCGATCAGTTCGTAGCCGGCCGAGTGGTGCTCGCCGATCCAGGCCTCGTCGTAGGCCAGCCGGTCCAGGTGCTCGACCAGCTCCAGGTCGCGCTGGAGGGCGAGGGTGGGGTTCTCGTCGACGGGGTGGAATGGCGCGATGAACGCGCCGAAACGCAGGCGTTGCGGCAGCACGGCTTCTGTCCTCCCAGGACGCGGTTGCCCCCCGCGCCAGTTGGCTGGACGATACCGGCGTTCCGTCAGGGAAGACTAGCCGCGGGCCTGCTCGCGGATCTCCTCCTTCACCTCGTCGCGGGCGGCTTCCAGGAAGCGCAGCACCTCCAGCTCGAAGGCCCGCTCGTCCCTGGCCGGCTTCAGCGGCAGGGCGCCCTTCTCATAGGACTCCAGAACGACCGGATGGATGTAGGCGCTGCGGCACACCGCGGCGGTGTTGCCGAGCACGCCCGCCACCGCCTTCACGCAGGTGTTGATGTTGCGCTTGCACTCCGCGGCGGTGGCGCACTGCGGCTGCAGGATCAGCGCGCGGGCCGCCGACAGGGTGCCGGCCCAGGTGCGGAAGTCCTTGGCCGAGAAGTCCTCGCCCAGGGCCTCGCGCAGGTAGGCGTTGACGTCGGCGGACTCCACCACCTTCTGCTCGCCGCTCTCGTCGATGTACTGGAAGAGCCGCTGGCCAGGCAGGTCCTGGCAGGCCTTCACCACGCGCGCCAGACGCCGGTCGCTGAAGCCGGTCCTGTGCACCTTGCCGCTCTTGCCGCGGAACTCGAAGACCGCGGTGCTGGCGCCGATCTTGGCGTGCCGGTCGCGAAGGGTGGTCAGGCCGAAGCTCTTGTTCTGCTTGGCGTATTCCTCGTTGCCCACGCGGATGAGGGTCATCTCCATGACCCGGATCACCGCCGCCAGCACCTTCTCCCGGGGCAGGCCGCGCAGGGAGAGGTCGGCGTCGACCTTCCTGCGCAGCTTCGGCAGCGCGCGGCCGAAGGCGATGACGCGGTCGTACTTGTGGCTGTCGCGCACCTCGCGCCAGCGGTCGTGATAGCGGTACTGCTTGCGGCCCTTCTGGTCGCGGCCCACCGCCTGGATGTGGCCGTGGGGCCTGGGGCAGATCCAGACGTCGGTCCAGGCCGGCGGGATGGCCAGCTTGCGGATGCGGTCCAGCGTCCTCTCGTCGGTCACCGGCGAGCCGTCGGCCTTGCGGTAGTTGAAGCCGCTTCCCGCCTTGCGGCGGGTGATCCCCGGATCGCTGTCGCTGACGTAGACGAGGCCCGCGGCCTCCACGTCCTCAAGCACCGGCGCCGATGGCGCGAGGTCGTCGGGCATGTCCCTGGCCATCTGTTCCGCACACTCCTCCGGCCCGGCCGCAACGTGGTATGCGCGAGGCCGGTTCCTGCCGAGAGCCCCGGAGCGCCCTTGAACTACCGCCACGCCTTCCACGCCGGGAACTTCGCCGACCTGGTGAAGCACGCCGCCCTGCTGCAGCTCCTGCGGCGGCTGGACGACGAGCCCGCGCCGCTGACGGTGATCGACACCCATGCGGGCCGCGGCCTCTACGACCTGGCCGGCGCCGAGGCGAGGAAGTCGGGCGAGGCCGAGGCCGGGATCGTCGGGCTGATGGCGGCGAAGGACGCGCCGGGCGCCTTCGTCCCCCTGACCGGGGAGGTAGCGCGGCTGAACGGGGCAGGGGCCGTCCGCCGCTATCCGGGCTCCCCCTGGCTGATCGCCGAGGCGCTGCGGCCCAAGGACGACTACCTGGCCTGCGAACTGCGGCCCGACGAGCACGGCGCGCTGAAGGCCCTGATGAAGGGGCGAGCCCATCTCCGCACGCTCTGCGCCGACGGATTCGCGGCGGCGGTGGAGAACACGCCGGCGACGGGCCGGGTGCTCGTCCTGATCGACCCGCCGTTCGAGCGGGCCGACGACTACGCCCGCATCGTCGAGACCCTGCGCGGGGTGCGCCGGCGCAACCGCGCGGCCCTGGCGCTGGTCTGGCTGCCGCTCAAGGACCTGGAGACCTTCGACGCCTTCCTGCGCGACCTGGAGGACGGCGTGCGCGCGCCGCTGCTGGTCGCCGAGACGCGCATGCGGCCGCTCACCGATCCCATGAAGATGAACGGCTGCGCCCTCGTCCTGATGGGCGCGCCGGCGGACCTGGCGCCCGACCTGGAGGCGATCTGCGGCTGGACCGCCAAGACCCTGGGCGACGGCGGGTCGGCGCGGGTCTACACGCTATCGTCATAGCAATTTCGCACTTGCGAGAGTGCGGGTCGTGTTATGCTGCGTCGCACAATCCTGACGCAGGAGGCGACCCATGTCCGACACGCGTGAGCTTTCCCCCCAACCCCTGGCGCCGGCCTTCATCGGCCTGGCTTCGCCGCTGTGGGGCTACTTCGCCGGCATGGCGGCCGGCGGCGTCGCCTTCTGGTGGATGACCCGCTGGACCCAGCCGCAGAACCTCGAGGCGCTGTTCGCCCGCCGGTTCGCCGGCCTCTCCCCCGAACTCGCCCCGGCGGTCGCCGACGGCGCCGACCCGCAGGCCGCTCCCGATCCCGAGACGGCGGTCGCGATGATGGCCCTCGAGCCGGTGATCGCCGCGGTCGAGGCGGCGGAAGAGCCGTTCGTCGAACTCGCCGCCGAGACCGAGCGGGCGCTCGAATCAGCGGTGGAAGCCGCGCCCGAACCGGCGCCGGCCGCGCCGGAGCCCGCGAGCTTCGCGCCCGCGGCGGACGCCTTGCCGGAGCCGGAACCCGCGCCCGTGGCCTCGGCTGCGCCGCGGAAATCCAGGCCCGCCGCGCCGCCGCCCGCCGAGCCGCCGGCGGAGTGACTTGGCGGCCGGCGCCCGGGCGTCCTAGAACGCCCGGGTGAAGCGGCTGCTGGATATCGCGGGGGCGCTGGCGGGGCTGGTGGTGCTCTGGCCGGTGCTGCTCGCCGTGGCGCTGGCCGTAAGGCTCGACAGCCCGGGGCCGGCGCTGCACTGGTCGCGACGGGTCGGGCGCGGCAACCGCATCTTCGCCATGCCCAAGTTCCGCACCATGCGCACCGACACGCCGGACGTGGCCACCCACCTGCTGGCCGATCCCGACCAGTGGATCACGCCGCTCGGCCGCTTCCTGCGCCGCACGAGCCTCGACGAGTTGCCGCAGCTCTGGAGCGTGCTCACCGGCGACATGAGCCTCGTGGGGCCCAGGCCCGCCCTGTTCAACCAGGACGACCTCGTGGCGCTCCGGACCGAGGCCGGCGTCCACCGCCTGCGGCCCGGTCTGACGGGGTGGGCGCAGATCAACGGGCGCGACGAGTTGCCCATTCCGGAGAAGGTGCGGCTCGACCGGGAATACCTGGAGCGCCGGTCGCTGGCTTTCGACCTGCGGATCCTCGCAGGCACGGCGCTCGCCGCCTTCTCGGGACGAGGGGTGAGCCACTAGGCTTTCCGGGGGAACTGGAACGTGTCCCCTGCGCGTTTCCACACCTGGGCCGTCCCCAGGAGCCAGTCCCTTGAGCAACGAAGCCTTCCAGAATCCGGAGCCGGGTCCGCGCCGGAAGCCCGGCAAGGCGCCCCGCACGGGCGAGGCCGGCGCCCGCCGGCCGCTGCAGCGCGCCGGGACCTGGACGCGCGAGCACCTTGAGGCCGCGCGCGAGCGGCTCGCCCGCACGCGCCTGAAGAAGCCGAGCCGCAAGGCGCTCTACATCTCGGGCGGCGTGGTCGCGACCCTGGCGCTCGCCATCGCCATCCTGATCGCCGTCTGGGACTGGAACTGGTTCCGCGGGCCGATCGCCCGCTACGCCTCGGCGAAGATGCACCGCGAGGTGACCATCGCCGGGGACCTCAACGTCCATCTCTGGTCCCGGCAGCCCAGCGCCACGGTGGACGGCATCCGCATCGCCAATCCCGCCTGGGCGCCCGACCGCGGCAACATGGCGGAGATCGAGCGCCTGGCGGTGAAGATCCGCCTCCTGCCGCTCTTCAAGGGGGACGTCGACCTGCGGCTCCTGCGCTTCGACCGGCCGAACGTGCGGCTCTATCGCGACGGTCAGGGACGGGCGACCTGGGACTTCTCGGACGGCCGGGAGAAGGGCGCGCCCATGCGGCTGCCGCCGATCCGCACCTTCATCATCAACGACGGCAAGCTGCGCTACAACGACGTGCAGCGGAAGCTCACCTTCACCGGCGCCATCAACGCCACCGAGCGGATGGGCGCCGACAACCGCGGCTTCGAGATGCGCGGGAACGGCTCCCTGAACCGCAATCCGTTCATGATGCGTGTCACCGGCGGGCCGCTGCTGAACATCGACAAGGACGTGCCCTATCCGTTCGACGCCTACATCCGGGCGGGCGAGACGGTGGTCACCGCGCGGGGCGCGGTGCCGGAGCCGTTCGACCTCGGCCGGTTCCACATGAACACCACGGCCCGCGGGCCGGACCTCGCCGACCTCTACGGCCTGACGGGCATCGCGCTCCCCAACACCCCGCCCTATACGCTGCGCGGCCGGCTCTCGCGCGACGACCGGGTGTTCCGGATCGACGGCCTGAACGGCCGGGTGGGGGACTCCGACCTCGCCGGCGACGTGTCCGTGGACGCCGGGCGGGAGCGGCCGTTCCTGAAGGCCGACCTCACCACCCGCAGCCTCGACTTCGACGACCTCGGCGCCCTGTTCGGCGGCTCGCCCTCGACGGCGCCGGGCGAGACGGCCTCGGCCGACCAGAAGGCGGTGGCGCAGAACCTCAACGCCCAGCAGCGGATCTTCCCGGACTCGACCCTGGCGGTGGAGCGGATCCGGGCCATCGACGCCGACGCGAGCTGGAAGATCGCCTCCATCCGCGACGCGCCGGTTCACCTGCAGGCGGCTTCCGTGAAGGTGAAGCTGGACAACGGCCTGCTTCGCGCCGAGCCCCTGCGCCTCGACCTGCCGCAGGGCCAGGTCACCGGTTTCGTGCAGCTCAACGCCCGCAAGGCGACGCCGGTGACCAATCTCGACCTGCGGCTCTCCAACGCCCGGATCGAACAGCTCGTCCCGATCCGCAACCCCGGCGGGCCCCTGCCGCTCACCGGCTCCCTGGTCGGCCGCGCGCGCCTGACCGGGGAGGGGAACAGTGTCCACAAGGCGTTCGCCAACGCCGACGGCGAGGTGATGGTGGTCGTCCCGAACGGCGAGATCCGCGAGGCCTTCGCCGAGCTCCTGGGCGTCAACGTGGTCAAGGGCCTGGGCCTGCTCATGAAGAAGGACCAGGACAAGGTGCCGGTGCGCTGCGGCGTCGCCCACTTCCAGGCCGCCGACGGGGTGCTGCGGGCCAATCGTATCGTCTTCGACACCGACCCGGTGCTCGTCACCGGCTCCGGCACGGTGAACCTCGACACCGAGCGCATGGCGTTCCGCATGCAGGGCAAGCCGAAGGAGTTCCGCCTGGTGCGCCTGATGCTGCCGGTGACGGCGCAGGGGCCGATCCGCGCGCCCAAGCTCGGCGTCGAGCCCGGCAAGGCCATCGCCCAGGGCGGCGTCGCCGTGGCGATCGGCAGCCTGCTCTCGCCGCTGGCGGCCATCCTGCCGTTCGTGGACCCGGGCCTCGCCAAGGACGCCAACTGCGCGGGCCTGCTGGCCGGAGCCTCGGCGGAAGGGGCGCCGGTGAAGTCGGCCCGCTGAGCCGTTGACGGCCCTGCCGCCGGCCCTGCAATCTCCGCGGCGCCGCCAGTCGGGCGCGCGACAGGGAAGGTGACGTCGAATGAGCGGCAGGATCGGTAGGGGCGCGGGCATTGCGCTGGCGCTGGCCATCGGAACGGCGGTGGCGGCCGGCGGGGCGCTCGCCCACGACACCAAGGGCGAGAAGGCGACGACGCCCGGCGCCCGGGCGGCCCTGATGCGTCACGACAACTTCGAAAAGCTCGGCGCCAACTTCAAGCGGCTGAACGACGAGCTGCGCAAGGGTTCGCCCGACAAGGCCGTGCTGACCCAGACGGCGACGGCGGTGAAGACCTATTCCGGCCAGCTGCCCACCTGGTTCCCCCGCGGCTCGGGGCAGGAGGCCCGTCCGAAAAGCGAGGCCAAGGCGAATATCTGGACCGACGCGGCCGGGTTCACGGCGGCGTCGTCGAACCTGCAGGTGCAGGCCTCCAAGCTGCAGCAGGCCGCCACGGCCGGCGACATCGACGCCCTGAAGGCCCAGGTCCGGGCCACCGGCGGGGCCTGCAAGGCGTGCCACGACAAGTACCGCGTCGAGAAGAAGGACAGCTGAGGCCATGCGGGAGCGCGTCGCCCCGGCCGAGATCCGGGCGCGCCTGTGGGACGCGCCTGTGCGGATCGTCCACTGGGCGCTCGTGCTGCTGATCGGGTTCTCGTGGGGCGCGGCCGAGTTCGACCAGATGCTGCTGCACCGGATCAGCGGCTATGTGATCCTGGGGCTGCTGGTCTTCCGGATCCTCTGGGGCTTCTGGGGCTCGCGCACGGCGCTGTTCGCCAGCTTCGTGAAGGGGCCGGGCCGCACGCTCGCCTATCTGAAGACCCTGCCGAACCGCTCGCCGACCGACGTGCCGGGCCACAACCCGCTGGGCGCCTGGAGCGTGCTGGCGATCCTGGGCGTGCTGGCCTTTCAGGTGACCACCGGCCTCTTCGCGGTGGACATCGACGCCTTCGAGGCCGGCCCGCTGTCCGATCGGGTCAGCTTCGAGACCGGCCGGCAGATCGCCGAGCTGCACGAGGCGAGCTTCACCGTCCTGCAGGTGCTCGTGGTCCTGCACGTGGCCGCCGTGCTGTTCTATCTGGTCTGGAAGCGTTCGAACCTGATCGGTCCGATGGTCACCGGCCGGCGGCGCTTCGCCGCCGACCCCGGCCTCACCTTCGCGCCCTGGTGGCGCGTGCTGGCGACGGCCGTCGTGGCCGCCGCCTTCGCGTGGTTCGTCTCGAAGGGCCTGAGGCTCTAGAGAGCCTCAGCCCATGTCCGCGGCTTCGCGCAGGGACTTCAGCCAGGCGTCCTCGCGCGCCTTCTCGGCCTCGCGCAGCCTGGTCTCGGCGTCGCGAACGGCGGCGTCGTGCTTGCGCCACTCGGCGACCGCGCCCTCGCGGGCGGCGCGGGCGGCCTCCAGCGTCGGATAGCGGGCCAGGATGGCGCGCACCGAGTAGTTCACCGGCGGCCCCACGGTCTCGCGATCCGGATAGAAGCCGGTGATCGAGTCGGCGCTCTCGTTCTCGATGTGGAAGATGTCCGCCCAGCCGGCGTGATGGCGCATCAGAGCCCAGGGCCGTTCCATCCGCTCGCTCACCGCATTCTCCTCAAAGGTCCGTGTTCCGAATCCGCGCTGCCGCGGTTTGGCCGCAAGCTACAGCGCGGCGCCGACTGCTCCAACGCCGGGAGAGGCATTTTGGCTCTTCCGTTCCGCAACGATCACATGCGATGGCGGGAGCATTCCTTGATCCATTTCACACGCGCGAGATTTCCGGTTTGTCCAAGATCGTGATCGGCCGCCAGTTCTGCGGCCCGCCCAACTCCGGCAACGGCGGCTATGTCTGCGGCGTCCTGGCAAAGGACCTCGAGGGGCCCGCCCGCGCCGTCCTGCGTGCGCCCGTGCCGCTCGATGTCGACCTCGACCTGGCGCCGGCCGACGGCGGCGTGGCGCTGACGGGCGCGGAAGGCGCCCTGATCGGCCGGGGCGATCCCGCCCCCGACGCGGAGCTTCCCGCGCCGCCGGAGCCCATCGATCTGGAGGCCGCCCGCGCCGCCGGCGCCCGCCACATCGGCCTGCAGCAGCGCTTCCATCCGATCTGCTTCACCTGCGGCCCCGAGCGCGCCGAGGGCGATGGCCTGCGCGTGCTGGCGGGCCAGGTAGAGGGCCGGGAGGCTGGCGTGGTCGCTGACGCCTGGACGCCGCACGCGGCGTTCGCGGGGCCGGACGGGGTGATCCCGACCGAGGTCGTCTGGGCGGCGCTGGACTGCCCCGGCTACTTCGCCTGGGTGGAGAAGGAGGGCCGGCACGGCGCGCTCCTGGGCACCATGACCGGCGAGGTGCTGCGCCACCCGAAGGCGGGCGAGCCCTGCGTGATCATGGCCTGGCCGCTGGCCCGCGAGGGCCGCAAGGAGACCGCCGGCGTGGCGCTGTTCAGCGCCGACGGCGAGCTGATGGCCCGCGCCCACCAGGTGTGGATCGTCATGGGGCCAAGGCCCGATCCCGCGGCCCAGGCGAAGGAATCAGCTTCCGCCTGAGCCCGCGCCGCTGCACCTTGCGGCCGAACCGCGGGGAGGGACGATGCGCGCAGCTTCGGTGTCGGACTATCGGGAGCTCGCCCGGCGCAGGCTGCCGAAGATCTTCTTCGAGTACATCGACGGCGGCTCCTACGCCGAGGAGACGCTGCGCCGGAACGTGGCCGACCTGGAGGCCATCGCGCTGCGCCAGCGGGTGATGCGCGACATGTCCGAGCTGGACATGACGGTCGAGACCCTGGGCCAGAAGCTCTCCATGCCCATCGGCCTCGCGCCCGTGGGCATGGCCGGCATGTACGGCCGGCGCGGCGAGGCCCAGGCCGCGCGGGCGGCGGCCGCCGCGGGCGTGCCCTTCACACTCTCCACCGTGGGCGTCTGCTCCGTGGAGGAGGTGGCCCAGACCGGCACGCCGCCCTGGTTCCAGCTCTACATGCTCAAGGACCGCGGCTACATGCGCGAACTGCTGGGCCGGGCGAAGGACCAGGGCTGCCCGGTGCTGGTGTTCACCGTCGACCTGCCGATCCCCGGCGCCCGCTACCGCGACGTCCGCTCCGGCTTCACCGGCTCCACGCCCATGCAGGCCGCCCTGAACCAGGCCTGGGACGGGATCACCCATCCGGCGTGGACGTGGGACGTCTTCGTGCACGGCCGGCCGCACACCCTGGGCTCGGTGGCCGGCGCCCTGCAGGGCGGTCGCCGGGTCACCGACTTCCTGGCCTGGCTGGCGCGCAACTTCGACCGGTCGGTGACCTGGAAGGACCTCGACTGGGTGCGCGAGACCTGGGACGGGCCGATCGTCATCAAGGGCGTGCTGGACGCCGAGGACGCCCGCGAGGCGGTGAAGGCCGGGGCCGACGGCCTGGTGGTCTCCAACCACGGCGGGCGGCAGCTCGACGGGGTGCGCTCCTCGATCACCGCCCTGCCCAGGATCGTCGACGCGGTCGGCGGCGACCTGGAGGTCTACATGGACGGCGGGGTGCGCTCGGGCCTGGACGTGCTGAAGGCCCTGGCGCTGGGGGCCAAGGCCTGCTTCGTCGGCCGCGCCTGGGCCTATGCGCTCGGCGCGGGCGGGGAGCCGGCGATCGCGAAGATGCTGGCGACCCTGCGCTCCGAGCTGGCGGTGGCGATGATCCTCACCGGCTGCCGCTCGGTGCGGGAGGCGGGACCGTGGCTGCTGGACGGGACGGACCGGCCTTAGCCCGGCCGCCGAGCCCGGTCTTGAACAGCCGCATCAGCGGCTTCTCGACCAGCTGGTAGGTGACCAGGCCCGCGACCACGCCGGCGATCAGGCCCGCGGCGAGGATCAGGGCGGGGGAGGCGAGCCCCACGGCCTCCAGGATGCGGATGGTCGCCGAGATGGCGAGGCCGTGCACCAGGTAGAGGGAGTAGGAGGCGTCGCCCAGCGCCTGCAGCGGCCGCCAGTTCGGGACTTCCCCCTGCCGCTCGATGGCCACGGCGCCGGCGACCAGCAGGAAGGCCGGGACGCCCCAGATCAGCGGCCGGGCGCGTTCCACGTCGATCTCTGAGAAGCCGGCCCCGGCGAAGCCCAGCAGGCCCAGGATCACCAGCGCCCAGCCGGTCCGCACGCCGGGCAGGCGCCCGTCGCTCCAGGCCTTGCCGAGCCAGACGCCGGCCCCGAACTCCAGCAGCAGCGGATTGGTGTAGGTCGCCCAGAGCGGGTTGGCCGTGTCGCCCAGCGGACGGACCGCCACCAGGGCCACGAGGGCGGCGGTGACCAGCCAGGGCCGGATCTTCGTCGGCGCCAGCAGGCCGGCGGCGAACAGGACGTAGAAGAACATCTCGTAGTTCAGCGTCCAGCCGGGGATCACCAGCGGCGCGATGAGGCCGGTGTGGTCCTGGTAGGGCACGAAGAACAGCGACTTCAGGACCGCCGCGGCGCTCACCTGCATGGCCGGGAAGACCCAGGGCGCGGCCAGCGCCACGCCGGCCACCAGTAAGGTCAGGCCCCAGTAGAGCGGCACGATCCGCTGCACGCGCTTGATCATGAACTGGGCCGGCGAGGGCGGGCGGCGGCAGGTGACCACCCACATGATGAAGCCGGAGATCACGAAGAACACGTCCACCCCGGCCGCGCCGAGGCCGAAGGCGCCGCCGGCCCGCTCGGCCGCGTGGAAGACCAGCACGCCGAAGGCGGCGAAGCCCCGCAGGTACTGGATCGATCGCACCTCGGCCGGCGCCTGCCGGGCTTCGGTCTGCGGCGTGAGTTCGACCAAGGACACCCCCCGTGTCGTGGCCCGGCGCTGGCGCACGGGCGGTGAAGCTGTGCGTCCAAACGGCTCGTGGTGCGTTTGGCTCCCGACGTTGCGCTCAAGCTCGGAGGGGCTTTCGTGAAGCTGGCCTATTTCGTCCACGACCTCGCCGATCCGGCCGTCACCCGGCGGGTGCGGATGCTGCGGGCCGGAGGCGCGGAGCCGGTGGTGCTGGGCTTCCGGCGCACCGAGATCGCGCCGGCCGAGGTGGGCGGGGCGCCGGCCGTGGACCTGGGCCGCACCTATGACGCGCGCCTGGGCCAGCGGGCCAAGGCCACGGCGCTGGCGGCGCTGGGCGCCGGGCGCTGGCGGAGCCTGCTGGCCGGGGCAGAGGTGGTGATGGGCCGCACCCTGGAAGCCCTGGCCGTGGCCGAGGCCGCCCGCACGCTCTGCGGCCTGAAGGCGCCCCTGGTCTACGAGTGCCTGGACATCCACCGGCTGATGCTGGGCGAGGGCGCCAAGAGCCGGGCCATGCGGGCCGTCGAGCGGGCCCTGATGCGGCGCGCCCGGCTGCTGGTGGTGAGCTCGCCGGCCTTCCTCGCCAACTACTTCGCGCCGATGCAGGGGGTCGGCCACAGCCTGCCCATCGCGACCCTGCTGGTGGAGAACAAGCCGCTGGAGCTGGGCGCCGGCCACGCCGCCCGCCGGCCGATGCGCGCCCCGGGCCGTCCCTGGCGGATCGGCTGGATGGGCGCCATCCGCTGCCGCAGGAGCCTGGACATACTGACCGCGCTGGCGGCGCGCCGGCCCGACCTCCTGGAGGTGCGGATCCATGGGCGGCCGGCCTACACCGAGTTCGCCGACTTCGACGCCCAGGTGGCGCAGGCGCCCGGCGTCGCGTTCCTGGGGCCCTACGCCGCCGAGGACCTGCCGCGGCTCTACGGCGACGTCCATTTCAGCTGGGCAATCGACTACATGGAGGAGGGCCTGAACTCCGCCTGGCTGCTCCCCAACCGCATCTACGAGAGCGGCCGATATGGCGCCGTGCCGATAGCCCTGGCCGACGTGCAGACCGGCCGCTGGCTGGCCGAGCGGGGCTTCGGCGTACGGCTCTCCGACCCCGACGAGCTGGAGGGGTTCCTGGAGCGGCTGACGCCCGAGACCTATGCGCGCCTGCGCGCCGAGCTGGACGCGGTTCCGGCGGAGGCCTTCGTCGCCGACGAGCACGACTGCCGGCGGCTTGTCGACGCCCTCGCGGGCCGTCGGGGGCCCGCCGCCCAGTCTTCGGCGGAGCCGCCCAAGGCGAAGCTCGTCGCCTGAGCCCTTACGGCGAAGCTTATACAGTGCAGTTTCGCGCTCTACAGCAGAGCCTGCGCGCTCTTCTGAATTGTGGCCGAAACTGGACTGTCAGGCAGCCGACGGAAATCGTCGTTCGACCGGCGTTTCAGGCGGAACGTAATCCCTCATTCACTGTTTTAGGCCCGTCGCGAGGAGAGCTTTGCAGCGCGACGCTGGTCAGACGAGTGCGGGTTCCGAATATGCTTCCCAAGGCCACCCCAGAGCAGAGGCCGCTGTCCGACGACACCGGACCGGAGGACCTTGACCGTGCGCCAGCCGAGGCGCGGTCCTTCGCGCCCACCGAACGCCGTATCCGCGGCCTCGAGTCTCTCGACGCCTATCTCCCCTCGGCCTGGGATCGCATCGACGAGCATGAGGTGATCCGGCTCGCCGGGTCGGCCGAGGCCGCTCGCCCCGAGATCTCCGCCGACGAGGCGGCCGCCCGCCGGGCGCTGATCGTCATCCCCTGCCTCAACGAGGAGGCGGTGATCCGGCAGGTGATCCAGCAGGTGCTCTCCGACGAGGGCCTGGTCGATCCGCTGGTGCTGGTGGCGGACGGCGGCTCCACCGACCGCAGCCGCCAGATCGTGGCCGAGATCGCCGCCGTCGACCCGCGCGTGCGTCTGCTCGCCAATCCCGCCCGGCTGCAGAGCGCGGGCATGAACCTGGCGGCCCGGGTGATGGGCGGCGACCGGCCCTGGCTGGTGCGCGTGGACGCCCACGCCGACTATCCGAAGAACTACGCCTCCACCCTGATCGCCGAGGCCCGCCGCACGGGCGCCGACTCGGTGGTGGTCTCCATGGACACCCGCGGCGAGGGCTTCTTCCAGCGCGCCGTGGCGGTGGCCCAGAACTCGGTGCTCGGCACCGGCGGCTCCGCCCACCGGCTGGCCAGCGAAGGCCAGTGGGTCGATCATGGCCACCACGCCCTGTTCAGCCTCGACGCCTATCAGGCCGTCGGCGGCTACGACGAGAGCTTCAGCCACAACGAGGACGCCGAGCTCGACCTGCGGCTGGCCGGCCACGGCGGCCGCATCTGGCTCACCGACAAGGTGCGCATCGGCTACTACCCGCGTAGCACGCCGGGCGCGCTCTGGAAGCAGTACTTCAGCTACGGCAAGGGCCGGGCCCGCACGGTGCTGAAGCACTACACGCCGCTGAAGATCCGCCAGACGCTGCCGCTGGCCGTGGCGCCGGCGGTGGCGTCGGCCGCGCTCGCGCCCTTCTTCTGGGCCTTCGCCATCCCGGCCGTGATGTGGATGCTGGCGGCCCTGTCGTTCGGCGTGCTGCTGGGCGTGAGGAAGCGCGAGGCCGCGGCCTTCCTGTCGGGCCCGGCGGCGATGATCATGCACCTGGCCTGGTCCGCCGGGTTCTGGGCCCAGCTCGCCACCTGGCGCAGTGACCGCAGCTCTCCGGGCCGGCCGGAGCTGGCGCAGGTCGAGGCCGCCTGATGCCCGGCCACCGGCCGACCGTCTCCGTCGTCACCGCCAACTACAACGGCGCGCGCTACCTCGCCGAGGCGGTGCGCTCGGTGCTGGGCCAGACGCTCGCCTCCCTCGAGCTGATCGTCGTCGACGACCGCTCCACGGACGACAGCCTGCAGGTGATCGAGGCCGCCGCCGAGGGGGATCCGCGCGTGCGGGTCTTCGTCCAGCCGCAGAACGGCGGCCCCGGCGCGGCGCGCAACCGGGCGCTGGCGGAAGCCCGCGGCGCCTGGATCGCGGTGTTCGATTCCGACGACCTCATGGCCCCCGACCGGCTGGAGCGCATGGTCGCCCGCGCCGAGGCGGACGGCGCCGACATGGTCGTGGACAATCTCACCGTCTTCCAGGACGGCTCGGCAGAGCCCGGGCGGCCGTTCCTGGCCGGCAAGGCCTGGGGCGAGCCCCGCTGGATCGGGCTCGCCGACTACATCGACTCTGCGCGCATGTATTCGAAGCGCCCGGGCCTGGGTTACCTGAAGCCGCTGTTCCGGGCCGAGGCGCTCAGGACCACCCGCTACCGCGAGGAGCTGCGGATCGGCGAGGACTACGACCTCGTCCTGCGGCTGCTGGCCCAGGGCCGGACCCTGCGGCTGGAGCCAGCGGCCCTCTACCGCTACCGCAAGCACGGATCCTCGATCTCCCACGTGATGCGCCGCGACCACCTGGTGCAGATGCTGGCCGCCGACGCCTCGCTGGAAGGGGTGATGATGGGCCAGCCCAAGGAGGTCCGCCGGGCCTTCGCCGCGCGCCGCCGTTCGCTGCACGCGGCGCTCGCCTACGACCATGTGATCGAGCGGCTGAAGGCGCGCGACCTGGTCGGCGGTCTCGCGGCCAGCCTTGCGTCGCCGGACATCTGGCCGCTGCTCACCATGCCGGTGGCCGCCCGCCTGAAGCGTCTCGCGGCGCGGCTCTCGTCCGCCCAGCCGGCCGCCGCGGCGGCCTGACGCCTCAGGCGATCGCCGGATCCACGGGCGCGTCGGCCAGGGCCTGGGCGGCGCCGAAGGCCCGCAGGTCCGCCATCAGCCGCCGGCGCGCGCCCAGCCAGATCACCGCGGCGTAGGTCACTGCGCCCAGGGCGATCATCCCCGCCAGCTCCAGCCCCGGGGGCGCGCTCGACAGCGCGGCGCGCGCGCCCAGCACCGCCGCGGCCATGGCCGCGCAGCCGAGCGCGGCCGGCACGAACGCGGCGGCGAGGCGTCCGTGGGACATCTTCAGCTCGCGGGCCAGCACGTGAAGGTAGACCGCGCAGACCACGGCCATCGCGCCGGCGGCGGCGGCCGAGACCGGCTCGAGGCCGAAGCGCACCACCGCGGCCACGGTGGCGATGGTGACCACGCCCAGCAGGATGGAGAGCTTCAGCCTGAGCGCCGTGCGCCCAAGACCCATGAAGGTCGTGGCGACGATCGAGCAGACGCAGAAGAAGAAGCCGGCGGCGGCCAGGAAGCGCAGCGGGGCGATGGCCTCCAGCCATTTGTCGCCCAGCACCAGCGTCACCGCCAGGTCGGCGACGAGAGCCAGGCCCACGAACAGCGGGGCCAGCGCGAAGGCGCCCAGCCGCAGGGCGGCGGCGGCCAGGTCCTGCATGGCCTCGCGCGAGGCGCCGTGCGCTGTGCGGGCCACGGCGGTGAAGATGTAGAGGTAGAACGGCCCGGAGATCAGCATGTCGGGCGCCCGGACGATCTGGTAGGCCATGGCGTAATACCCAAGGGCGGTCGCCCCGAGGACGCCGCCGACGATCAGGCTGTCCAGGTTGCGCGAGACGAAGTCGGCGAGGATCGCGCCGATGGTGTGGGCGCCGAAGGTCAGCAGCTTGCGGGCCTCCTGGAAGCGGTAGTGCAGGCGGATCGGCGCGCCGGCCCGCGACGACACCCAGGCGAGCTTGCAGATCCACAGCACCAGCTGCTGGGCGACGAGCGCCCAGGCGCCCCAGCCGGCGAGCGCGGCGGCCAGGGCCGTCAGCGCGCTGGCGACGGTGGAGATCAGGTCGCCGGCCGCGAAGATCGCGAACCTGCCCTCGCGGATGATCCGGCCGTTGGCGACGGTTGTCAGGCTGTTGATCAGCAGGATCGGCGACAGCGCCACGATCAGCAGCGGCAGGCGCGGCTGGTCCATCAGCGCGCCCATCGGCCAGGCGGCGGCGGCGCAGGCCAGGGCGAGCGTCAGGCCAATGGCCGCCGAGAGCCAGAAGACGGTGGATTCCTGGTCGCGGCTCACCTCCCGCTGGCGGCCGAGCGCATAGCCCATGCCGCCGTCCGACAGGACGTTGGCCAGCAGGATGAACGGCATGGCCAGCGCCACCAGCCCGTATTCCGCAGGCCCGATCAGCCGCGCCAGGATCGGCAGCATGGCGAACTGCAGGCCGAGCCTGAGCGCGCTGGCGCCGGTCAGGGCCAGCGCGCCGAAGGAGGTGCGATGGAGGCGGAAGGCCCGCTTGCGCCCGGGCTCGGGCAGGGGGGCGGCCCCGTCGGCGATGCTCATCGACCGGCGTCGGGGTCGGAGCGGAGGAGGCGCAGCGAGCCGGTCGCCGGCGACCAGCGGGGGTTGGCCCAGCCGGCCGGCACGTCCTCCACCGGCCAGACCTGGACGATGCGCGGCTGCGCCGGCCGGTAGACGGTCCGCACCGTCCGCGGGGAGTCGACGCGGCCGAAGGCGGCGCCGAGCGCGCCGAACGCCAGGACCGTGGAGAAGTAGAAGGGCGAAATGCCGATGGTCTCGATGGGCGTGCGGGCGAGCTGGTAGAGCAGGACGCCCACCCAGAAGACCAGCGCGAGGTTCGGCCGCACCACGAAGCGGCGGACCAGGGCCACCACGCCCACCAGCAGGGTGAGCCCCACCACGATCAGGCCCACCCAGCCGAGGGTCACGAGGATCTCGACGAAGGTGTTGTGGAAGGTGAAGCCGCCGCGGCTGTCGATGCCGAAGTAGCGCCACAGGCCCTCGGCGTCCGGATTGCCCTGCAGCCAGAAGGCGTAGAAGCCCCGGCCCAGCATCGGCTTTTCCTGGATCAGGTCCGCCGCGCGGTACCAGAGGTAGGTCCGGCCCGTGAGCGTGGGGTCCTTGTCGAACACCTGCGCGCCCCACTCGATCATGGCCTGGGCGAGCCAGCGGTAGGAAAGGCCCACCGCCACCAGCACGATCGCCACCATGGAGGTCAGCCAGGCGCGCACCGCCTTGCCCACCTTCAGGAGCGGCAGGAGGGCCAGCATGCCGCCGACGCCCATGGCGAGGCCCAGCAGCGCCCCGGCCGAGCGGGCCGCGGTCACCGCATGGAAGCCGGCCGCCAGGGTGACGAGGCCCACGCCGACCCACAGCCAGCTCCGGCTGCGGATCGCCATCAGGGTCATGCCGATGGCCACCAGCACGCCGGTGGAGGCGATGTCGGCCAGCAGGTTCTTGCTCTCGGTGAGGCCGGAGAAGGCGTTGCCGCCGGCGCCGACGCCCACGGCCACGGTCCCGCCGCTGACCAGGGAAAAGACGATGTAGGTCAGGAAGGCCAGGCCCATGGCGCGCAGCACCGCCTCCTGGTTCCTGGCCGAGGAGATCAGCAGCCCGGCCAGCACGGTGATCCCCAGCTCGATGGCGAACTTCAGCGTCTCCTTCGGCGCTTCGGACCAGACGGTGGAAAAGACCGCGAAGGCCGGCACGACGAACAGGAAGGCGCGGGCGATCAGCACCCGCTCCAGCTTCTTGCGCCGCGCCACCAGATAGAGCGGGACCGCCGCGGCGACCGCCGCCGCGCCCACCGTGCCCAGATTGGCGATGAACAGCAGGGCGACGAACAGGATGAAGGTGAAGACCGCGTCGAGGTCCACCTTGATCCCCGCCAGGCTGACCACGGCGCCTTCCGCCGCGCCGGGTTCGATCACCCGGGCGACCGGCTGCACGACGCGGGCCCTGCGCTGCTCGCGCCAGGAGACCGGATGCGGGGCGGGGATATCGCCGCCGCGGATGCGGCGCGGCCGTCCGGCCTGACGGTAGCTGTCCCAGGTGGTCATGGCGCGAACCTGTAGGCGCGGATGTAGTCGATCTGCATCCGGGCGGGGAAAGGCGTGCTGGCGTCGGGCTGGCCGGCCCAGTCGCCGCCGAGCGCGATGTTGGCCAGCATGTACATGGGCTTGTGCATGTCGGCGGGCGTCGGCATGCGCTTCACCTCGCGGCCGTCCACGAACCAGACGACGTTCTCCCGCGTCCAGCTGACGGCGTAGGTGTGGAAGTCGTCGGGGCTGACGGCCACCTCCGTCCCCTCGGCCTTCACCGCGTTGGAGTGCAGCGTCACATAGACCTTCGACGGGTCGCCGATGCTCTCCATCACGTCGATCTCGGGCGGCCAGGAAAGGTCCTTCGGCAGCAGCCAGAAAGCCGGCCACACGCCCTTGCCGCGGGGCAGCTTGGCCCGCATCTCGAAGTAGCCGTAGGTCTGGCTGAAGGTGGGCTCGGTCGTGATCAGCCCGGAGGTGTAGCGGAAGCCGCCCAGCCGTTCGGCGAGCGGGGCAGGGACCTTCTCGGCGCGGATCTCGAGCACGCCGCCGCGGACCGCGAACGGGTTGAGCCCCAGCGGCCGGTCGGCCTCGCCGCGGCGGGCGCGGCGGCCCTCGTGGCCCGGACGCTCGTCATCCCCGTGGCGGCCGCGGTGGCCCCGCATGTCCGGGTCGACGTAGAGCTGCAGCTCCTTGTTCCACTTCAGGGTGCGCAGGTTGAAGTCGTCGTCGTTGTCGTCGCGCCCGTCGCGGAAGGTCGTGCGCCAGACGCCCTGACCGTTCCGCCAGGGGCGGAAGGTGTCGAACTCGTCGGCGAAGGCCAGCTTCAGCGCCCGGCCGTCGGGCGCCTTGGCCAGGGGCGCGGTCGCCGCCTCGGCCCGGGGACCGCCGGGGAGGCAGGCGGCGAGGCTCACGGCCAGGACGGCCGTGGCCAGCGCCGCGCGCGGGGAGGCTTTGATCACGTCGGACATCGGTCTCCCGCGGGCCTCAGGCCGCGGCGATGTAGTAGTTCTTGAAATAGCCGTAGTAGTCGCTCGAGTCGCCGTAGCCGTAGCGGGCCTGGCCCTTGACGTTGACCTTGGTGAGCAGCGCCCCGGCCACGTTCGCCCCGCACTCCTGCAGGATGTCCACCGCCGACTGGGCCGCGCGCAGCGGGGTCTTGTTCCACTGCACGAGGTAGAGCACCCGGTCGGCCTTGGCGGCCAGGATGCGGGCGTCGGCGACGCCGAGGATCGGCGGGGCGTCCAGGATCACGTAGTCGAACTGGTTGGCCAGCTCGCGCAGGACGTCGTCCGTGTCCGGGTTCGAGAACAGGTCGTAGGGCACGCTCTTGCCGGCCGCCGGCAGGATGAAGAGGTTGGTCTTCGGGTCATGCACCAGGGCCTCGGAGAGCGGGACCTTGTCCTGCACCACCTCGACCAGGCCGACGTCGCGCGGGCCGATCAGCTTGGTCACGCCCCGCTGGCGCAGGTCGCAGTCCACCAGGGCCACCCGGCTGCCGGACAGGGCGAGCGTGCGGGCCAGGCAGAAGGACGTCAGGCTCTTGCCCTCCCGCGGCACCGCCGAGGTGATGGCGATCAGCTTGGAGTCGTCCTGCTGGGCGCTGATCATCAGGAAGGCGCGCAGGTTGCGGAAGGCCTCGGCGAAGCCGGAGAACGGGTGGCTGACCAGGTACTCGGCCGGCGCGGCTTCCGGGCCGCGCAGGCCCTTCGGCTTCACCGAGCGGAAGTCCGGCAGGACGCCCGCGAAGGGCACGCCCAGCTCCCGCTCCACGTCGAGGCGCGAGCGCAGGTGCTTGTCCCAGAATTCGGCCACCAGCACCGCAATGCCGGCCGCGATCAGGCCCGCCAGCACGGCCAGGGCCGCGCCCAGCTTCATGTTCGGCGAGGACGGCGCGGTCGGCGTCGCGGCCTTGGAGTTGATGACGCCGTCGGCCTGCTGGAGGCTGCCTTCGGCCGCCACTTCCTTGGCGCGGTTCAGATAGGCCTCGTAGATCGCCTTGGCGGCGTCGGCTTTCTGCTGCAGGCCCACGAGGCCGACCATCGCCTGGTTGTTCTGGGCGATCCCCCCCTGGGCGGCGCCGCGGCTGCCCATCAGCGAGGCCTGGCGGCCAGCCGCGGCCTGGGCCTCGGCGCGCAGGCTGGAGAGGATGCGGTTGATCTCGATCTGGATCTGGCCGCGGATGTCGTTGAGCTGCGCCTGGGTCCGCTTCACCTCCGGGTACTGGTCGGTGAAGTCGGTCTTCAGCTGCGCGAGCTTGACGGAGAGCTCGGCCTCGCGCTTGCGCATCTCGCGGATGGTCTCCGAGCCCAGGGCCGCGCCGACGTCGGCGCCGCCGCTGCCGTTGCGCAGCTGGGTCTGGGCCGCGGCGAGGCGAGCGTACTTCTCGGCGGTCTCGGCGCGGGCGATGGCCAGCTGCTGGTTGAGGGTGGAGACTTCCTGCTCGGCCATGGTCGAGCCCTGGGCGCTCATCAGGCCGTTCTCGTTCTTGTAGCGCTGGACATTGGCCTCGGCGACCTCGGCGTCGCGGCGCATCTTCTCGAGGCTCATGCCGAGCTCGCGGTTGGCGCGGGTGACCCGCGCCAGCTTCTCGTCGAGCTGCCGCTTCAGATACTGGTCCATGTAGGTGTTGGCGAGTAGCGAGGACTTCTGCGGGGAGGTCGAGCTGACACCCACCATCACCACATAGGTAAGGCCCGCGCGGCGGACCCAGGTGCGGTCCTGCAGGGTCTTGGTGACCCGCGCGATCAGACGCTCGTCAGGATTGGCGATCGGCGGCTTGGCCGGCTTGAGGCCGAACATGCCCGGCGCCATCGAGGGGTTGAACTCGGGGTCGTTGTAGAGCTTGAGGCGGCGGACCACGTCCTCCGCGAGCGCCCGGGACCGCAGGATCTCCACCTGGGTGTCGACGGCGCTGGTGTCCGGCGGCAGGCCGGTGGCCTGCTGCGCCTGGGCGAGGTTGGTCTGCTTGGGATCGATCACCACCGACCCGACCGCGGTGTAGGTGGGCGTCTGCATGGCGAAGGCGGCCAGCACGACGATGAACACGGCGGCGGCCACGCCCAGCCCGAGCTTGGCCCGTTGCAGCAGGATGCCGAAGAGCTGGCGCAGGTGCATGCGCTCTGGCTCGATCGGCCTGAAGGGCGCCGACGGATGGGCCGGCAACTCGTGCGAGATCGGGATCAGATTGTTCATGGGCGACCTGCGTTACCACTTGCGGCAGGGCGGGACGCCGGGCGGCCGAACGGCTCCGGTACGTTGATCGCGTGACTGGACCGACGGCCCAGCTCCATCACGCGTTCCCGAGACGAGGACCCCAAAGGCCCCACCCTGAACTTCGGAAAATCTAGCGTTGCCAATAACCCCGACCTCTTCGCGGGGTTCCGCGCGATGGCGCGCGCCTGCTTGGCGGTCAGGCGCGCGCCCATGCCCTGGTCACCAGGGCGCGAGCAGCATGCCCAGGAGGCCGAAGCCGCCCTGGAAGTTCTGCATGAAGTTCTTGGCCCCGGAGGTGTCCACGACGACGATGTCGTTGCCGTAGACCAGGGGGTCCTCGGCCTTGCCGGAACGGATGGCGGCCAGGTTGTAGACCGCGCTCTGCCGCTTGCCGCCGATCGTGCGGAAGATGGCCACGCGCTTGACGTTGGCGAGCTTCGGGTCGGGCCCGCGGGCGAGCGAGATCGCCTGCATCAGGGTGGTGGGCCCGGCCAGCGGGTACTGCCCCGGCTGCTGCACCGCCCCGTCGACCGTCACCTTCTGGCTCTGGGCCTCCTTGACGGTGACGATGACCTGCGGGTCCTTCATGTAGCTCTTCTTGAGCAGGCCCGCGATGTCGTTGGACAGCTCCGCGGGCGTGCGTCCGCCGGCCTGCACCGCGCCGATCAGCGGCAGCAGGATCTTGCCCCCGGAGTCCACGGCGACCGTGCGTTTCAGCTCCTCGATGCCGAAGACGTTGATCTCCAGCTCGTCCTGGGCGCCGATCCGGTAGTCGGCGGCGTCGGGGCGGAGCAGGGCGCCCGCATCGGGCGGCGGCAGGTTCGCGGCCAGCGCCGGGGCGGAAGCGCCGGCGCACGCGATGAACGCCGCGGCGGCGAGCGAGGGCAGACGCCTACGCATGAATGTCTCTCCAGAAAAAATCGCGACCAGACGATTGCGGTCGGGCGAGAACGCACTTCCGCGAGCCGACAACACCCGCAGGCCCCGGGATGTTCCGTACGGCGAAGCTCGTTCAGTAGAGCTGCAGCTCCTTGAGGCCCGCCAGCCGGGCCACGACGCCCGCATGCAGTGAGCCGCGCACCAGCCATTTCGAGCGCCTGGCCGGCGAAAGGGCCGAGGCCGCCGCGCCGGCCAGGCAGACGCCGCCCTTGGCTCCGGCCACGCCGATCTGCGCCAGCCGCGCGGGCCCGCGGAACCGGCTCTCCAGCCGCGCGCCGTGCGTCTGTCCGGTGCGGAAGCTGCGCTTGAGCAGCCACTTCAGCGACTGGCGGCCCGGCGGCACGGGCTCGTAGGCCAGGGCGTCGGGCGCGAAGCCGATCATCCCGTCGGAGTCGGTCAGCCGGTAGAAGAAGTCGTCGTCCTCGCCGCCCTGACGGCCGCGCGCCAGATCGAAGCGCAGGCCCCGGCTGCGCACCGCGTCCATGCGGATCAGCACGTTTCCGGCATAACCCTTGAGGATCCGCCCGCCGGCCTCGACCGGGGCCGTGGAGTGGAAGTCTCCGGCCGCCAGCCAGCCGGGTGCGTCGGGTCCGTAGACCGCCTTCACCGGCCCCAGCACCGCGTCCCAGCCGCCGCGGGCGGCCTCCGCGAGCAGGGCGGCGAGCCAGCCGGGCGTGACCGTCTCGTCGTCGTCCAGGAAGGCCAGGAATTCGCCGCGCGCCGCGTCGAGGCAGGCGTTGCGGGCCAGCGAGATGTTCCGCGACGGGGCATGGACATAAGCCAGGTCGAGCCCGCTCGTCTCGGCGGCCGTGCGGATCCGCGCCTCCGCCTCCGGCGTCTCGTCGTTGTCGGCGACGATCACCCGCAGGGCGACGCCCGGCGGCAGGGTCAGCGCCCCGAGCGATGCGAGCGTCTCCGCCACCGCGATCCGCTTGTAGGTGCAGACGCCCACGTCCACGTTCATGGCTCTCTTCCCCAGACCTTCACCGTGGCGGAGAATGGACGCCGGCCCCGCGGGTTCCCCTCAGGCCCCGAAGATCCAGCCGGACGGCAGGGCCGAAAGCTGCACGCCGGCCAGGATCATCTGGTTTCCGCCGCCCATGTCGATGACCGCGTCGGCCCCGGACTGGACGAGGGTGTAGCGGGTCCCGGGCAGGAGCTGGACGCGGTCGCCCTCGGCGGCGTTGAAGTCGGCCACCCGGTCGATCCCGGCCTCGGCGAAGGTATGGAAGATGTCCGCGCCCGCGCCGCCGGTGAGGGTGTCGTTCCCGCGGTCGCCCGCCAGCCAGTCGTTGCCGCCCTGGCCGAACACCCGGTCGTCGCCCTGGCCGCCGCGGACGATGTCCGCGCCCGCGCCGCCGTCGGACCAGTCGTCGCCCATGTTGCCGTAGACGATGTCGTCGCCTTCGTCGCCGCTCAGCAGGTCGCCGTCCTTGCCGCCCACGACCCAGTCGGGACCTAGGCCGCCGGAGACGGTGTCAAAGCCCATGTTGCCGTGGACGTCGTCGAAGCCGTCGCCGCCGACGATGCGGTCGTCGCCGTCCTCGCCGCGGAGATAGTCCTCGCCGCTGGTGCCCGTGAGGGTGTCGTTCCCGGCGCCGGCCATCAGCGGCGCCCGGCCGGGCGCGGCCTGCAGCACGTCGTCGCCGGCGGTCGGCCCGGAACCGGGCGGGGTCGAGGCGCCCAGGATCCTGTAGAGCTGCTGGACCCCCGCGGCGTCGGCGACGATCAGCTCGCCCGAGGCGGTGACGCCGGTCAGGTCGCCCGCCACCTGGCGCGCCGGGCCGTACCAGCCGGGCACGTCGCCGCCATAGGCGTACTCGTCGTAGGCCCGGGCGAAGGTGCGGCCGTCAGCCGTGTCCCAGCTCGCCGCGAAGCCGCCCATGGCGGTCGCGGCGAAGCGCACGTCGCCCACGGCCGGACCGAGCTCCTGGCGGGTGAAGGTCCCCTTGGCCGGGTCGAACACCATGGCCCAGGCGGCGCGGCCGGCGCCGTCCGGCATGTAGTAGGCGAACGCCACCTTGCCGGTGGTGAGCCAGGTCCCCGTGGCGGTGAACTGGCTGACGGAGCCGGCCATCAGCGCCGTGGCGGGACCGATCGCCCCGTTCTGCGCCACCGCCCCGAACACCGCCCCGGCGTCTTCCCAGATCAGGAAGGTCTTCCCAGGCGGCGCAGCGGCGGGCCGCGAGGCGTAGACGGCGATGCCTGCGGAGGTGACCGGCGCGCCGTCGGCGAAGGTCGCGGGGGTGGCGGCCTGGCCGCTGGTGGGCCCGCCCGCCGCGCGCAACGTGCCCACCGGCGCCTCGGGCGTCTCGTGCACCACCTGGGTGGAGCCGTCGGCCAGGGCGTAGGCGCGGACGTAGTCCACCTTCAGCTGCGCCGGGAACATGGAGCCGTCCGGGTTCCCGCCCCAGCCGCCGACCGCCAGGTTCAGGATCATCGCCATGGGCTCGGTCCAGTTGGCCGGCGTGTTCCCCTGCAGGACGGCGACGCCGTCGTAGTAGAAGGTCACCGTCTGGGGCGTCCACAGCATGCCGTAGGTGTGGAAGCCGCCGGGCTCGAGCTTCAGGGCGTTGTCGTATTGGGTGTCGCTCCCGCCGAAGGCGCGGCGGTAGTCCACGTGCGGCGTGGCGGCCAGGCCTTCGAAGATGTCCGCCTCGATCTGCGGGATGAAGGGGTGGGTCATCATCCAGAAGGCGGGCCAGGTGCCCACCGCCGTCGGCATCTCGGCGCGCACTTCGAAGTAGCCGTACTTCTGCTCGAACATGCCGAGCGTGTTCAGCATCCCCGAGGAATAGTCCCGGTTCCAGGCGGCGTAGGCCTTGTCGTCGGGGATCGGCGCCGCGGTGATGGTGAGCACCCCGCCCGCGACCGAGAACGGGTTCATGTCGAGGTCGGCCTCGCCGCGGCCCTGGAAGCCCGGCTTGGCGTAGACCTGGGCCTCGCCGTTGGAGACCAGGGTGTAGGCCCACTGGTCCTTCAGGTTGCCGCCGAAGTCGCCGCGCCAGACGCCGGTCTCCAGCGACGGGTCCCAGAGCTGCAGGGTGTTGAAGTCGTCGGAGAAGGTGAGGGCGCCCAGCTTCGAGGTGTCCAGCGGCAGCAGGAACTGGCGGTCGGCGAAGCTCGCCGGCGTCTCGTCCCGGATGACCAGCCGCTCGCCGCCGCCGAGGTTCAGCACCACGTCGGCGCCCTGCTGGCTCATGGCTCCGCGGATCTGGGCGGCGCTCGTAAAGCCGTAGCCCTGCAGCTGGAGCTGCGAGTTGCCGTTCCAGTTGTAGATCACGTCCGAGCCTTCGCCGGCCCGGATCACGAAGGTGGTCTTCTGGGTCGCCGCGCCCACCAGCACGTCGTCGCCCCGCCCGCCGTAGACCCAGTGGGTGGCGTCGTCGACGGTGATCAGATTGCCGAGGTCGTTGCCGACCCCGTAGTTGAAGCCGCCGTTGACCGTGAGGTTCTCGACGTTCGCCGCCAGGTGGACCGAGGTCCAGGCGATCATGGTGTCGACGCCGCCGCCAGCCTGCTCCACGACCCGGTCCTTGGGGTCGGTGATCCAGTGCCGGTTGTCCAGGCTGTTGCCGACCAGGACGTCGCCGCCGCCTTCACCGGAAAGTGAGGAATGGCCGGCCGGCGCGTTGATCGTCTCGTTCCCCGCCGACGTGCCGGCCGTGCGCGCCTGTTCGGCCGCGCTCTCCGGCATCGCCTCTCCACGGGCGTTGTAATAGGTCACTCTCGGAAGCCTCCACCGTTCGTGGGGTTCACAACACGAAGCCGGGGCGAAGGTTCTGGCGCGCGCGCCGCTTCCCATACCGCTTGGCGAAAATGTGACAGCGGCCGCGGCAACCGCGCTCCGGCGCGGGTGTTCCCTGTCCAGGTTGGGATTGGAGGGTCAGGGGTCATGCCAGAGCCGCGTTCGTTCGCTTACTCGCTCAGCCAGGGCGAGCAGGGCTGGAGTTGGAGCGTCTATGACGAGGAGGGTGTCACCGTCGCGCGCGGCGCCGACGCCAGCCGGGCCGCCGCCCAGGCGGCCGTCGAGCGCACCCTCAAACGCCCTCCGGCGTACAGCACCGCCGGCCTTCCCGCCGCCTGACGGCGCAACCTTTCCGGGACTTCAGGTGCAGGGCGGCCCTCGGGCCGCCCTTTGTCGTATCGGCAAGACACCCATGCCCGCGGGACCCCTGCAGCCGGAACGGGTAGAAAAAGGCGCAAATACAACGCAAGCGTGAATTCGGCACAACAGTCGGTGACCCGACAAAATTCCTGAAGCTTGACCACGGAACCCTCCACCGTAGCCGTGGGTTCTTGGGCCTGTTCCTGGCGGGGACTGGCTTCGCCGGACAGCTTCCGAAGTTTCCGATGTCCGAATTTGTCTATGCAAACCAGGTCCTGGAAGGGACCAGGCCGCGCCTGCGCAGGGTTTCCCTTGATCAGCCGCTCACCGAAGCCATGAACGTCATGGTCGCGCTGCTGGCGCTGATCTTCCTCGCCCCGGTCATGATCGCCGTCGCGATGGCCATTTACGCCCAGGATGGCGGGCCGATACTGTTCGCCCATCGCCGGCTCGGCCGTAACGGCCGCCACTTCTACTGTCTGAAATTCCGCTCCATGGCCGTCGACGCCGAACGGCGGCTGCAGGAGTTGCTGGCCCAGGACCCCGCCGCCCGCGCGGAATGGGAGAAGGACCACAAGCTGCGCAACGACCCGCGGGTCACCAGGCTCGGCGAGTTCCTGCGCAAGACCAGCCTCGACGAGCTGCCGCAGCTCTTCAACGTCCTGCGCGGCGAGATGAGCCTCGTGGGGCCGCGCCCGATCGTCGACGCCGAGATCGCCAAGTACGGCCGCCGTTTCCAGAACTACTGCGCGGTGAAGCCCGGCATCACCGGCCTGTGGCAGGTCTCCGGCCGCAACGACACCAGCTACCGCACCCGCGTGGCCATGGACTGCGTCTACGCCGCCCGCCGCAACGTGTGGATGGACGCCGCCGTGCTCGCCATGACGGTGCCCGCCGTGCTCGCCCGCCGCGGATCCTACTGATAGCCTGACCGCATGGTCACCGAGCGCAACGAGGAGCGGGTCGACCCCAGGCGTCACCCGCTCCTTTCGCTTCTGAAGCGGATCGAAAGCCGCGTCCTGCTGATCCTGCTGGGCGCGGCCACGGCCTTGTGGGCCTTCCTCGAGCTCGCCGACGACGTGAGCGAGGGCGAGACCAACGCCTTCGACCGCCAGGTGCTCCTGGCGCTGCGCAACCCCGCAGACCTCAACGATCCGCTCGGCCCCCGCACGATGGAGGAGGCGATCCGGGACGTGACGGCGCTCGGCGGCTTCACCGTGCTGACGCTGGTGACGGTGGTCGGCGCCCTGACCTTCCTGTTCCACGGCCGTCGCCGCCACGCCCTGGTGCTGGTCGGCGCCGTGGCCCTGGCCCAGCTGTCCAGCGAGGTGGCCAAGGCCCTCTACGGCCGCCCGCGGCCGGACCTCGTGAGCCACGGCTCGTTCGTCTATTCGGGCAGCTTCCCGAGCGGCCACTCCATGCTCTCGGCCGCCACCTATCTGACGCTCGCCATGCTGATCTCCAGCCTGGAGCCGACGCGGGGCACGAAGCGGCTCGTCTATGTCCTGGCCGTGCTGCTGGTGATGGCGGTGGGGATCAGCCGGGTCTACCTGGGCGTCCACTGGCCCAGCGACGTGCTGGGCGGCTGGGCGTTCGGCGCGGCCTGGAGCCTGCTGGCCTGGCTCGTGCTGCTCAAGCTGGGCGCGAAGCCCACCCCGCCGAGGGACTAGGGCCGGGCGGCCATCGCCTTGGCGACCACCGGGGCCAGGCGGCGCGCGATCACCTGCACCCCCTGCGCATTGGGATGGATGCCGTCGCCCTGGTTCAGGGCGCGGATCCGCGCCACGCCGGCCAGCAGGTTGGGGTAGAGGGCCACGCCGTGCGCCCGCGCCAGGCCGGGGAAGACGGCGTTGAACTCGCGGGCGTAGTTGCGGCCGATCTCGGCCGGCGCCTCGATCCCGCAGAGCACCACGCCCTTGTTCCGCTGCTTCAGCCGCCGGACGATCCTGTCCAGGTTGGCCCGCACCACCTTCGGCGCCACCCCCTGCATGAGGTCGTTGGCGCCGAGCGCCACCACGCAGATGTCGGTGTCGGGCTGGACGCTGAAATCCACCCGCGCCGCGCCGCCCGCCGTGGTGTCGCCCGAGACGCCCGCGCCGCGCACGACGCTGTGCACGCCCAGCTTCAGGAGCGCGGCGTGGAGCTGGGCGGGCAGCGCCGCCCGGGCGGGCAGGCCGTAGCCGGCGGTGATGGAGTCGCCCAGGATCGTCACCACCTTGCCCTTGGCGGCGGACGCGGCGCCCGGCAGGAGGACGAGCCCCGTCGCTAGCAGGGTCCGGCGTGAAAGGCGGGCGGTGGATGTATCGGCCATGAGCCTGTCCTATCTAGGCGATGGTCTCGCCCGTCCAATGGTCTTGAGAGGTCTCGTTGCCCGATCCATCGGTTCCGCCGCTCCTCCTGGACGACGTCTCCCTCACGCTGCCGTCGGCGGCCGGGCCGGTCGAGATCCTCCGTGGCCTGAGTGTGCGCGTGGACGAGGGCGAGCGTGTGGCGCTCGTGGGGCCCTCCGGCTCGGGCAAGTCGTCGCTGATCGCGGTGGCGGCGGGGCTCGAGCGGCCCACCGGCGGGCGCGTGCAGCTGCTCGGCCGCAACCTCGCGCGCCTCGACGAGGACGGCCGCGCCCGGCTGAGGCGCGGCAAGGTCTCCCTGGTCTTCCAGGCCTTCCACCTGCTGCCGAACATGACGGCGGCCGAGAACGTCGCCGCGCCCCTGGAGATCGCCGGCCGGCCGGACGCCGCCGAGACCGCCCGCGTCTGGCTGGAGCGCGTCGGCCTGTCCGCGCGGGCGCGGCACTATCCGCACCAGCTTTCCGGCGGCGAGCAGCAGCGCGTGGCGCTGGCCCGGGCGCTGGCGCCCAGGCCCGCCCTGCTGTTCGCCGACGAGCCGACCGGCAACCTCGACGCCGCCAACGCCGCCCACGTGGCGCAGCTGATGTTCGACCTGGCCGCCGAGACCGGGGCGGCCCTGGTGCTGGTCACCCACGACGAGGCCCTGGCCGCCCGCGCCGACCGCACGGTGCGCCTGCGTGACGGCCGGGCGGAGGCGCCGTGATCCCGCTCGCCGCCCGCTTCGCCGCCCGGGAGCTGCGGGCCGGCGTCCGTGGCTTCCGGATCTTCCTGGCCTGCCTGGCGCTGGGCGTGGCCGCCATCGCAGCCGCCGGCTCCACCGCCGAGGCCTTCCGCCAGGGCCTCGCGACGGAAGCGCGGGACATCCTGGGCGGCGACCTGGCGATCTCGGCCCAGGGCCGGCGGTTCAGCCACGAGGAGCAGGTGGTGTTCGCCCGCGCCGGGCGGGTGGCCTACGCCGCCGCCAACCGGGCCATGGCCGAGGCGCCCTCGGGCGAGCGGCGGCTGGTGGAGCTGCGCGGGGTGAGCCCCGAATATCCGGTGGCGGGGCAGGTCAGCCTGACCGGCGCGGCGTCCGTGCGCGAGGCGACCGCCCGGCGGGGCGAGGCCTATGGCGCGGCCGTCGAAGCCGCGCTGCTGGAGCGGCTGGGCCTGAAGCTCGGCGACGGGTTCCTGGTCGGCAATGTGCCGATGGTCGCCACCGCCGTCCTGCTGGAGGAGCCCGACCGGCTCTCCCGCGGCTTCGCGCTCGGCCCCCGCGTGCTGACCAGCCTGGAGGCCGTGGAGGCGAGCGGCCTGCTGGCCCCCGGCCTGCCGTTCGGCGCCACGGCCCGCATCGTCCTGCCGCCCGGCGTCGATCCCGATCGCGCCGAGGGCGAGATCCGCAACCAGCTGCCGGGCAAGCGCCTGCGCATCCGCACCCGCGACGAGGCCGCCCAGGGGATCGGGCGGATGATCGACCAGCTGGAGTACTTCCTGGCCTTCATCGGCCTGGCCTCCCTGGTGGCCGGCGGCCTGGGCGTCTACGGCGCGGTGAACGCCTACCTGCAGGCCCGCAAGCCGGTGATCGCCACCCTGAAGGCGCTGGGCGCCGAGGGCGGCCTGGTCCGCGACGTCTACCTGATCCAGATCGCGGTGCTGGCCCTCTTGGGCGTGGCGATCGGCCTGGCGGTCGGGGCCGCAGCCCCGGTGATCCTCGGGCGGCTGGTGGAGGACGAGCTGCCGGTGCCGGCCCTGTTCGCCGTCTATCCCGGACCGCTCCTGAAGGCCGCCGGCTTCGGCCTGCTCTGCGCGGCGGCCTTCGCCCTGGCCCCGCTTGGCCGCGCCCGCACCACGCCGCCCGCCAGCCTGTTCCGCAGCGACCTGGCCGGACGCCTTTGCTTCGGGCCGGAGATCGTGGGCGCGCTCGTCGCGGCGGCGGGGCTGGCGGGCCTCGCCCTCGTCACCGCGCCGACCCTGCTGACCGCCGTGGCGATGATCGGCGGGGTGATCGTGGCCTTCGTCCTGCTCTGGCTGATGGGGGCCGGCGCCGCGCGGCTCGCGGGGCGCCTGAGGCTCGGCGCGCGCGGACCCCTGCGCATCGGCCTGGCCAACCTCGCCGGGCCGGGCTCGGCGGCCCGGACCGCAGCCCCGGCCATCGGCCTCGGCGTCGCCCTGCTGGCGGCGGTGGTGCTGATCCAGTCGAGCCTGCTGCGGCAGGTGTCGGAGGTGGCGCCGCGCTCCGCCCCGGCGCTGGTGTTCACCGAGATCCCGCATGCCCGCACCGCCGCCTTCGACGCCGAGGTGGCCCGCGCCTTCGGGACCCGGCTCACGCCCGACATCTACCTGCGCGCGCCGATGATCGACGGCCGCATCGTGCGAATCCGCGGCGAGCCGGTGGAGCGGACCCGCATCCGCCCGAACGCCCGCTGGGCCTACGACGCCCGCGTCACCCTTTCGGCCCTCGGCCCCGAGCCGCCGAACGCGGAGATCCGCCAGGGCCGCTGGTGGGCGGCCGCCTACGACGGCCCGCCGCTCGTGGCCATGAGCGAGGAGGTGGCGGCCGGCGGCGGGGTGCGGCTGGGCGACGTCATCACCATCCAGGTGCTCGGCCGCGAGATCGACGCCCGCGTGGCCGTCCTGCGGGAGGTGGAGTTCGGCGGCTTCGGCGCGACCTTCCCCCTGATCCTGACGCCCAACGCCATCGCGGGCGCCGAGCCCCGCCACGTGGCCATCGCCAAGGCGACGCGGGCCCAGGAGCGGGCGGTGACCCGGGCGCTCGGCCGGAATTTCGCCGAGGTGAACGTCATCTCGGTGCGCGAGCAGCTCGAGGCCGCCACCGCGCTCTTCGACCGGCTGGCGCTGGCGATCCGCGGCGCCGCCGGCGTCGCCGCGCTGGCGGGGCTGCTGGTGCTGGCCGGCGCCATCGCCGCGCGGGCCCGCGAGCGGACGCGGGAGGCGGCGACGCTCAAGGTGCTGGGCGCCTCGCGGGGCCAGATCCTGGCGGCCTACGTCCTGGAGTACGGCGCCGTCGGCCTGATCGCCGGGACCGCCGGGGTGGCCCTGGGCTACGCCGCGGCCTGGCCGGTGGTGACCAGGGTCTTCGAGACCGACTGGAGCGTCGACTGGGGCGGGGTGGCGGCCCTGCTCGGCGGCGCGGCGGCGGTCACCGGCGCCGGCGGCCTGCTTGCGGCCTTCCAGGCGCTCTCGAAGCGGCCGGCCCCGGCGCTGCGGGCGGAGTAGGGGCTACTCGAACCCGCTCAGGTCGGGGCTGCGCCCGTTCCAGCCGGACACCTTCTCGAACGCCGCGCCGATGGCCACCACGGTCGTCTCGTCCCTCGGCTGTCCCAGGATCTGCAGCCCGACAGGCAGCCCCTCGGCGGTGAGCCCGCACGGGACGCTGATCCCCGGCAGGTCCAGGTAGTTCGCCGCCCGGGTCAGGCGGCTGAGCGGGGAGGTGGTCTCGTCCACCTGGGCGATCGGCGGCGCCGGGATCGGGCAGGTGGGGCTGACCAGGGCGTGGAAGTCGGCGAGCCAGGCGTGGAACGCCATCTGGTCCTGGGCGCGGCGGGCGTGGGCTTCCGCCAGGTGCTGGTCGGTGAGTTCGCGCCCCGCCTCGAAGCGCCGCACGATCCAGGGGTCCATGACCGAGCCGTGCTGCTCGATGCGCTCATGCCAGATCCGCCAGCCTTCGCCGGCCATCAGCATGCCGTTGGGCCCGAACGACTGCTCCAGGGACTTGGCCGGCGAGACCATCTGCACGACCACACCGGCCTGCTTCAGCCGGTCCAGCGCCTCCACGTAGAGCCGCGCCACCTCCGGGTCGACTTCGCCAAGCTCGTCCAGCGGGATCGCCGCCACGCTCAGCCCCCGGGCCGGGAAGCGCAGGGCGGCCTCGGCGTCGAATGGCGATCGCACGGCGGCCGCGCCGTCGGGACCGGAGATGTCGGCCAGCATCCGGGCGGCCGTGGCCACGTCGCGGGCCAGGGTCCCCACCGTGTCGAGGGCCGGCGCCAGGGGATGCACCCCGCGCAGGCTGACGAGGCCGCGGCCGGGCTTCAGCCCCACCACGCCGCAGATCGCGGCCGGGATGCGCACCGAGCCGCCGGTGTCGGAGCCCAGCGCCCCGTCGCAGAGGCCCGCCGCCACCGCCACGGCCGAGCCGGAGGACGAGCCGCCCGGCGCCCGGTGGACCTTGGCGTCCCAGGGATTCCACGGTGCGCCTACCGCCCGGTTGGTGCCCCAGCCGCCATAGGCCAGCTCCACCGTGTGGGTCTTGCCCACCGCGCTCCATCCCGCCTGCAGCAGGCGCTCTACCGCGCGGGCGTGGTCCGCGGGGGCGGGGTCCAGCGGCACCACCGCCCCGCCGCCGGTGGGCACGCCGGCCACGTCGAACAGGTCCTTGATGGCGAAGGTCGGGCCGTCGGAGTCCTCGCCCGTCAGCGGCGGATCGAACACGCGTACGAACGCCTTCAGCCGGCCGTCGTAGCGGCGGATCCGGGCTAGCGCTTCGTCGGGCGTCATGTGGGGCTCCTGGCGGACGTGCCCGGACTATCGCCGAGCGGGGCCGGGGAAACCAGATGACGGATCGCCGGCTTCGTGGCTTTCCTCTGGGGCATGAGCCAGTCACTGCCCGACCAACTCCGTTCGACCGTCCGCTTCCTCGGCCGGATCCTGGGGGACGTGATCCGCGCGGAGGACGGGGCGGCGGTGTTCAGCCAGATCGAGGAGATCCGCCAGGCCTCGGTCGCCTTCCACCGGGAGGGCACGCCGGAGGCCGCCAGGGTCATGGCCGAGCGGCTGGGCGGGCTCTCGCTGCCGGACACGGTGCGCTTCGCCCACTCCTTCGCCGTCTTCCTGCAGATCACCAACATCGCCGAGGACCAGATCCAGCGTCGCCGCGGGCGGGCCGGGGACGCCCGGCCGGACACCCTGGCCGGCGCGCTCCGCAGTCTGAAGACCGAAGGCGTGGGGACCGAGGCGGTGGCCGAGCTGCTGCGCGGGGCCCTGATCGCGCCGGTGATCACCGCCCACCCCAGCGAGGTGCGCCGCAAGAGCGTCCTGGACCGCCAGAGCGCCATCGCCCGCGACCTGGAGGCGTTCGACCACGCCCGCAGCGAGGCGGAGCGGGCGGCCATCGAGCGCGAGCTGCTGCGCGAGGTGTCGATCTTCTGGCGCACCCGGCTGCTGCGCAGCGTGCGCATCGCCGTGGCCGACGAGATCGAGAACGCGGTCTCCTATTTCGAACGCAGCTTCCTGGCCGAGCTGCCCCGGCTCTACGCCCACTGGGGCGAGGTGCTTGGGGACGCTGCGCTGCCCAGCTTCCTGCGGGTCGGCTCCTGGGTCGGCGGCGACCGCGACGGCAACCCCTACGTCACCGCGCAGGTGATGCGCCTGGCGCTCGCCCGCCAGTCGCGGGCGGCGCTGCGCATGTACCTCGACGCCATCCATGCGCTCGGCGCCGAGCTCTCCATGTCCGCCGACCTCGTGGACGTGACGCCGGAGCTGCAGGCCCTCGCCGACGCCTCGCACGACGAGTCCCCGCACCGGGCCGACGAGCCCTACCGCCGCGCGCTGACGGGGATCTACGCCCGGCTGGCGGCGGCCTATCCGGCCCTGACCGGCGAGGCGCCGCCGAGGCCCTCCACCAGGGCGGCCGAGCCCTACGCGGGACCCGACGCGCTGAAGGCCGATCTGCAGACCGTGTTGGACTCGCTCCTGCAGAAGCACGGCCCGGCCTTCGCCAGCGGACCGCTGCCGGACCTGATCCGCGCGGTGGACGTGTTCGGCTTCCACCTGGCGACGCTCGACCTGCGCCAGAACTCCTCGGTGCACGCCCGCGTGGTGGCCGAGCTGCTGAGGACCGCCGGCGTCTGCGACGACTACGAGGCCCTCGACGAGGCCGCCCGCTGCGCCCTGCTGACGAAGGAGCTCTCCCACGGCCGGCTGCTCGCCTCGCCCTTCGCCCCCTACGGCGACGAGACGAGCCGCGAGCTGGAGACGCTGGCCACCGCCGCCGAGATCAAGCGCCGCTACGGGCCGCAGACCATCCGCACCTACATCGTCTCGAACACCACCTCGGTGTCGGACCTCCTGGAGGTCTACCTGCTGCTCAAGGAGGTGGGGCTCTACACGCCGGGCGAGCCGCCGCGCGCCGAGGTGTTCGCCGAGCCGCTGTTCGAGACCATCGAGGACCTGCGCGCCGCGTCCAGGACCATGGCCCGCTACCTCGCCCTGCCGCTGGTGCGCGACCTCCTGGCCGCGCCGGGGATGCAGGAGGTGATGATCGGCTACTCCGACTCCAACAAGGACGGCAGCTACCTCACCTCCACCTGGGAGCTGCACAAGGCCTCGCGCGCTCTCTGCGCCGTGGTCGGCGGGGCCGGGCTCCGGCTGCAGCTGTTCCACGGCCGGGGCGGCGCGGTCGGCCGGGGCGGGGGCTCCAGCTTCGAAGCCCTGCTCGCCCAGCCGGCCGGCACGGTGAACGGCCGCATCCGCATCACCGAACAGGGCGAGGTGGTGGCCAACAAGTACGCTGACCCAGAGCTCGCCCGGCAGAGCCTGGAGACCCTCACCGCCGGCGTGGTGCTGACCTCGCTCCGCACCCATCGTTCCGCCGACCTCGCCGCCCCGCAGAGCAAGGCCATGGACGCGCTGGCCCGCGCCGCCATGGCGGCCTACCGCGGCCTGGTTTTCGAGACGCCGGGCTTCGTGGACTATTTCTACGGGGCCACGCCGATCAGCGAGATCGCCGACCTCAACATCGGCAGCCGGCCCACCTCGCGCCAGCCGACCCGCAGCATCCAGGGCCTGCGGGCCATCCCCTGGGTGTTCTCCTGGTCCCAGTCGCGGGCCATGCTGCCGGGCTGGTACGGCTTCGGCTCAGCCGTGGCCCAGGGCGGGGTGTCGATGGCGCAGCTGAAGGAGCTGAACGAGAGCTGGCCCTTCTTCCACTCCACCCTCGCCAACATGGAGATGGTGCTGGCCAAGTCGGACCTCGCCATCGCCGGCCGCTACGCCGGCCTCGTGGAGGACCGGGCGCTGGCGGAGCACGTGTTCGGCGAGATCCGCGCCGAGTGGGAGCGCACCCACGAGGCCCTGCTGGAGATCACCGGCCAGTCGCAGCTCCTGGAGAAGAACCCCGACCTCGCCGCCGTCATCCGCTCGCGGCTGCCGTACATCGATCCGCTCAATCACCTGCAGATCGAGCTGATCCGCCGACGCCGGCGCGGCGACGAAGACGAGGCCGTGCGGGACGGCATCCACCTGACCATCAACGGCGTCGCGGCAGGCCTCCGGAACACGGGCTAGCGGCGGCTTGCATACATCCGCTAACAAGGCGGGGATGTCCGAGAACCTCTACGACCTGCTGTCCGGCCGCTTCCCGGCTGACCGTGCGAAGCCCTGCTTCCTGCTGAGCGACGGCTCGGAGGTGAGCTACGGCGCCCTCGAGGAGGCCGCCGCGCGGGTCGCCGGCCGCCTCGTCGCTGAGGGCGTGCAGCCGGGCGACCGCGTGGCCATGCAGGTGGAGAAGAGCGTCGAGGCGGTGATGATCTACCTCGGCGTCCTGAAGGCCGGGGCGGTCTTCCTGCCGCTGAACGCGGCCTACACGCCCTCCGAGGTCGAGTACTTCCTGACCGACGCCGAGCCAGCCGTCTTCGTCACCGACGCCCCGGCCTGGGTGGCGGAGGCGCGGACCTTCGAGCCCCTGGCGCTGGCCGTGCCGCGAGCCGCATCGGACCTCGCCTCGATCATCTACACCAGCGGCACCACCGGCCGCTCCAAGGGCGCCATGCTGAGCCACGGGAACCTGGCGACCAACGCCCTGGCCCTGCACGCGGCCTGGGGCTTCACGCCCGACGACGTCCTGCTGCACGCCCTGCCGATCTTCCACGTCCACGGCCTGTTCGTCGCCATGCACTGCGCCTTCCTGTCCGGCGCGCCCATGGTCTGGCTGCCGAAGTTCGCCGACGCCGAGGTGCTGAAGGGGCTGGAGCGCTCGACGGTGATGATGGGGGTGCCCACCTTCTACACCCGCCTCCTGGCCAACCCCGGCTTCACCCGCGAGCTCGCGTCGCGGATCCGGGTGTTCATCTCCGGCTCGGCCCCGCTGCTGCCCACCACCTTCGCGGAGTTCGAGGACCGCACCGGCCAGCGCATCCTCGAGCGCTACGGCATGAGCGAGGCGGTGATCATCACCACCAACCCCCTGCACGGCGAGCGGATCGCGGGCTCCGTGGGCTATCCGCTGCCCGGCGTGGAGCTGCGCATCGGCGGGGGCGAGGAGACTGGGGTCATCCAGATCCGCGGCCCCAGCGTCTTCGGCGGCTACTGGCGGATGCCGGAGAAGACCGCCGAGGAGTTCACCGCCGACGGCTACTTCATCACCGGCGACGTGGGCCGGCAGGACCCCGACGGCCGCGTCTGGATCTCCGGCCGGGCCAAGGACCTGATCATCTCGGGCGGCTACAACGTCTATCCCAAGGAGATCGAGCTCATCATCGACGAGCTGCCAGGGGTGGTGGAGAGCGCCGTCATCGGCGTGCCGCACCCCGATTTCGGCGAGGGCGTCGTGGCGGTGGTGATGGGGCAGGGGGACGAGGTGGCGATGATCGCCGAGGCCCGCCTCCGGCTGGCCGCCTACAAGGCGCCCAAGCGGGTGGTGTTCGTCGACGATCTGCCGCGCAACGCCATGGGCAAGGTGCAGAAGAACCTGCTGCGGGAGCGCTACGCGGGACTGTTCGCCGGGTCCTGAGGCCGCTCGCCCGGCCGGCCGGGACCCTCGTCCTGGTCCTGCAGCGGGACCGCGGAGAGCTCGCCCCCCACGTCCTGCACCAGGACCTCCACCTCATAGCCCTGTCGGCGGGCCTGCTCGGCCAGGCGGTGGGCGGCGGCGAGCGCGCTGTCCCGGGACGCGTAGCGGTCGCGCCGCACGCCGGGCGCCAGCAACGTCCAGCGTCCGCCGTACCAGATCACCGCGAATTGCAGCGCCATACCGGCCGCGCCTCCCCGAAACACGGCCGAAGCAGGCCATGGCGGGGCGTGGCTTGGCAATCACTCTTGTTAAGACGCGGCCTGCCGGATCGTCGGCAGGGGCGGCGTGGCGGCCGGCCGGTAGTCGGAGATGCTCACCAGCAGCTCGCGCCGCAGCAGGATCGCGACGCCCGAACGCAGCTCGATCAGCTTCTCGCGCCGGAGCTGCTGCAGCGTGCGGTTCACGTGGACGATCGAGAGCCCGAGCACGTCGGCCATGATCTCCTGGGTGAGCGGCAGCGGGAAGCGCTGGCTGTCGCCCAGTCCGGAAAGCTGCAGGCGATGCTGCAGCTCGAGAAGGAAGTGGGCGACCCGCTCGTAGGCGGTCTGTCGTCCCAGGCGCACCACATGATCGAGCAGCAGGGCGTCGTCAGTGTGCTGGGCGCGAACGATGAACTGCGCCAGCCCCGGCGCCCGGCCGGACAGCGCCGCCTCCACCAGGGGCTCCGCATCGACCGTCTCCAGGGCCGTCAGGGCCACGACGCTGCCGAGCGCCGGCGCGGCCGGCCGACGGCTCAGCCCGATGGGCTCGCCGGGCAGGACGAAGCTGAAGATCTGGCGCCGCCCGTCGGGAAGCACCCGCTGCCGGCTGGCCCAGCCGGAGACCACGAGGCGCGCCCGGGCGCCGGACAAGCCTTCGGTGATGAGCTCCTCGCCGGGCGCATGACGTTCCCTTCGCTCGCCGAGCTGACGGACAAGGTCCTGCTCCGCTTCCGAGAGGCTGGCCACCACCCCCAGCCGCCGAAGCACTGGATCGAGCGGCCTTGGCGCGATGTGAGGTCTGAACCGGCCCGTCATCCGGTGTCCCCTTGAGCTGGATTTTGGCCCTGCGCAGGCCGCAGGGGCCCGCGATGGGGGAACCCCCATGCGCGATAATGGTTCCGCTGCAGAATGCAACTCACGCGATAGTGCGCAAGGAAATTCTCGCGAAATCGGAGGAAAATAGGCCATATACCGAAAGTCGGATAGCCGACTTACAGCCGAAGCAGGTCTTTCATCAGCAATACTGAAGTTCTGCCCAGGCAACGGATCGTAAAGATCGCGGCGCTGCTGAAGGAACGATGCCGGTTTTCCCTCGTTGTGCCGGTCCAGTATTTTGGAGCCAGCACATCAAATGAGGGATCACGCCAGCTTCGGCTATCGCATCAACAAGGGCGAGGACGGGTGGACCTGGACCACGTTCGATCTCGCCGGCCGAATCGCCGTGCAGGGCCACGCGCCCACCAAGGCCGTGGCCGCGGCCTGCGTGATCCGGGCGCTTGCGCGCGCCGCGATCCCGGCCGCGGATGTCGCCCGCGCCGCCTAGAGCGCCGGCTCGGCGACCACCGGCACGCCATAGTCCGCAAGCAGGGCCTTCACCTCGCCCGTGCGGCGGACCAGCACCTCGTCCAGCCGGTCGCGGAGTTCGAGGTCGTCCTTCCGCACCCCCATCGAGATGTCGAACACCATCGGCCACTGCGGCCCGTCGAGCCAGGGCCGCACGGGCGTGACGCGCAGCGGATGTTCGGCGCGCTTGGCGAAATAGCCGGCCAGGGGGCCCCAGACCACCGCCACGTCCACGTCGCCCCGGCTCACCGCATCGACGATCTCCGCCGGCGGGTTGGGCTTCGCATAGTCGCCATAGAGCATGTAGCCGCGGACGTTGTCGGTGATCCCGCGCCGCGCGAGGGCGTGGGTGGGCGGGGTGTTGGAGCTGTCGTCGCCGATCATCTGCACGCCGATCCGCAGGGTGCGCAGCTGCGGGTCGTCCAGCGAGGCGATCGTCAGGTCGCGGTCGGCGCGGGTCACGAAGACATAGGTTGAGCGGTAGTAGGGCTGGGTGGTGGCCAGCATCTCCACCTGGGTGGCGACGCCCGGCCAGACGTCGCACTGGCGCTCCTTCAGCGTGTTGCGCACATAGCCGCGCCGCTGGGCCCACCAGGTGTATTCCACCGTCATGCCCAGGTCCTTCGCCACCAGCTCGGCCAGGCGGTTCTCGAAGCCTTCGCCGCGGGCGTTGGAGAAGGGCAGGTTGTTGGGGTCGGCGCAGACCCGCAGCACCTTCGGCTTCGGCGAGCAGCCGGCCAGGGCGGCGGCCAGGAGCAGGAGCGCCAGCCTCATGGCGCCGCCACCACGCCCCACGGGCGTCCCCCCAGCTTCAGGCGCTTGAAGGTCCGGCCGCTCTTCAGGTCGACGATCGACAGGTCGCCGGACAGGCCGCTGGCGGCATAGAGCCGGGTCTCGTCCGGCGACAGCGCCACGCCCCAGTTGCGGAAGCCGGTCTTGAAGCGGCGCGTGACCTCGAAGGTCCTGGCGTCCACCTCGGCGGCCTCGTTGCCCCGGCCGAGCGCCACATAGACCCGGTCGGCGGCGCGGGTCATGGCCAGCCCCACCGCCTGGATGGCGGGCGGCGCCTCCTTGGTGCGGAAGTCGATGGTCTTCACCGGCCGCCGCGTGGCCATGTCGAACACCGCCACCGTCGCGCGGACCTCCGAACTCACCCACAGGCGCGCGCCGTCGGGCGTGAACAGGGCGTCGCGCGGGCGGGTGCCCACCAGCACGCTGTCCTTCAGTTCGCCGGTGGCCGCGTCGATGAAGTGGACCAGGCTCAGCACCTCGGAGGTGCAGATCACCCAGCGACCGTCGGGGCTGACGGCCATCCCCTCCGGCTCGGCGCCGACCTCGGTCTCGCGCAGGATCCTGCCGCTCGCCACGTCGAGGAAGCTCACCTTGGCGTCGTCCTCGTTGGCCACGTAGAGCGTGCGCCCGTCCGGGCTGACCGCGAACCGCTCGGGGTCGGGGCCGGAATTCAGGTAGCGGGTGACCTTGCGGGTGGCGGTGTCCACCACGGCGATGCGGTTGTCGTTGCTCACCGCCACATAGAGGGTCCGCCCGTCCGGCGAGAGGCCCAGGCCCCGCGGCCGGTTCCCCACCGGGATCTTGCCCACCTCGGCGGCGGTGCGGCCGTCGATCACGTGGATGACGTTCGACTGCTCGTTCGAGACATAGGCGGTGTGCAGCCCGGCGGCCTGCGGGCCGCAGGCGGAGAGGAGCGCCGCCGCGACCGCGGCGATCCAGGCCCTCATGCCTTGGGCAGGGCGAAGACGTAGAGCACGCCGCCGGCGGTCGTCTTGTCCTTCAGGTCGGCCATGGTGCCCACGTAGCCCAGGGCCGCCGTCGGATCGCGCGGGTCGAGGTCGCCCGAGACGATCGCCCCGGCCCAGCCGCCGACGCCCGCCAGGATCGCCACATACTGCCGCCCGTCCGGCCCGCGGTAGGTGACCGGCTGGCCGATGATCCCCGACGCCGTCTTGAACTGCCAGAGGAGCTGGCCCGTGCGCGCATGGATGGCTTTGAACCAGCCGTCCATGGTGCCGTAGAAGACCACGTCGCCAGCCGTGGCGAGCGCGCCCGACCAGAGGGGGAAGTCCTCCTTGATCGTCCAGACCGCGGCGCGGCGCACGGGATCCCAGGCGGTGAAGACGCCGCGGTGGCCGCCCGGCCCGGCCTTCATCCGCACCTCGGCGCCGACGTAGGGCGTGCCGGAGATGTAGTTGGCCTGCAGGTTCTCCCAATCCATGCAGACGTTGGCGTGCGGGATGTAGACGAGCCCCGTCCGCGGCGAGAAGGCCGAGGGGTTCCAGTCCTTGGCGCCGGAGGCGGTGGGGCAGATGTCGCGCACCACCTTGCCCATGCGCGGCGTCTTCTCGGCGTTTACCTTCAGCCGGCCGGTCTTCAGGTCCACGCCGAAGCTGGAGTTCACATAGGCGAAGGGGTCGGCCGACAGGACTTCGCCCGTGGCGCGGTCCAGCAGGTAGAAGTAGCCGTTGCGCTCGGGCCGCGCGACGACCTTGCGCATCGTCCCGTTCACCGGGACCTCCAGCAGGATGTTCTCGTTGATCCCGTCGTAGTCGTGCACGTCGTGCGGCGAGAACTGGTAGAACCAGCGCGCCTGGCCGGTGTCCGGGTCGCGGGCGAAGATGCCGCTCGTCCACTTGTTGTCGCCCGGCCGCTGCTCGGCGTTCCACGGCCCCGGGTTGGCGGTGCCGTAGTAGATCAGGTCGAGCTCGGGATCGTAGGAGATCCAGCCCCACACCGTGCCGCCGCCGATCTTCCAGGCGTCCGGCGGCCAGGTCGTCATGCCCAGGTCCTTGCCCCGGTCCATGGCGTAGAACGGCTTGAACTCCGGCCCGATCAGCACGTCCCTGTCGGGGCCGGTGTGGAAGGCCTTCCAGGCGACCTTGCCGGTGCCGGCGTCGAGCGCGGTGATCCAGCCGCGCACCCCGAACTCGCCGCCGGAGTTGCCGACCAGGACCTTACCCTTCACCACCAGCGGGGCCATGGTGATGGTCTCGCCGCGGTTGATGTCGCCCAGCTTGGTGCGCCAGGCCTCCTTGCCGTCGGCGGCGTTCACCGCGACCGTGTAGCCGTCCAGGGTGTTGATGATCACCTTGCCGTCCCAGTAGACGGCGCCGCGGTTGACCACGTCGCAGCAGGCGACCCCCTGGCTGGAGGGCGCGGGCTTGGGCGAGTACTTCCACTTCACCGGCGCGCCGGGCTTGGTGAGGTCGAGCGCGTAGAGGTCGTTGGGGTAGGGGGTGACGATGTACATCGTGTTCCCCACCACGATGGGCGCGGCCTCGTGGCCCTTGTTCACCCCCGTCGAGAAGCTGAAGGCGACCTGCAGGCGGCCCACGTTGGCGGGCGTGATCTCCGAGAGGCTGGAGAAGCGGGTGGAGGCGTAGTCCTTCGCCGGCATGCTCCACTGGCCGTCGTCGGCCGGCAGCATGGCGGTGGCGCCGGTGGAGCCCGCCGGGACCGGGACCAGCTTCGGCGGCGGCAGGCCCGCCTCGCGCTTCCGCTCGCACGCCGCCAGCGCGGCCAGCGCCATGGCCGTCACCGCCGCGCAGACGCGACCGCGGCTCAGAACGGACGTCCGGTCTCCCGCCATACCCTCGTTCCACCCCTGCACACCCTTGCCGTTCCAACGCTCAAGCCGGCGTTTGGGATCAATCTGGCGGCGGCGCGCCGGCTGGGGCAGGGTCGCGGCCCAGTGGAAGAAGGGGAGAGACCATGGACCTTGGGCTGAAGGGCAAGACCGCCGTCGTCACCGGCGCCTCGCGCGGCATCGGCCGCAGCATCGCCGAGCTGTTCGCCGACGAAGGCGTGAACGTCGCCATCTGCGCGCGCAACGCCGACCAGGTGGCGGCCGCCGTCGAGGACCTGAAGGGCCGCGGCGTGCAGGCCTGGGGCCAGGCGGTGGACATCGCCGACGGTCCGGCGCTGAAGGCGTTCGTCGCCGGCGCGGGCGAGCGGCTCGGCGGCATCGACGTCCTGGTTTCGAACGCCAGCGCCCTGGTGAACGGCGGCTCCGAGGACGACTGGCGGGCCATGTTCGAGATCGACGTCCTCGGGGCGGTGAGAAGCTTCGAGGCCGCGGCCCCGTTCCTCGAGGCGGCCGCCGCGGCCAGGGGCGACGCCGCGTTCGTGATGATCTCGTCCGTCTCCGCCGCCGAGACCCAGGGCGGTTCGGCCTACGGCCCGATGAAGGCGGCGCTGATCCACTACGCCAAGGGCCTGGCGCGGCAGTATGCGGCCCGGAAGGTGCGGGCCAATGTCGTCTCGCCGGGCACGGTGCTGTTCGAGGGCGGGGTGTGGGGCGACGTCCGCGACCAGTCCCCCGGCTTCTTCGAGCAGATGATCAAGCGCAACCCGATGGGCCGCATGGCGACGCCCGAGGAGATCGCCGCGGCGACCGTGTTCCTGGCCAGCCCACGTTCGGGCTTCACCACCGGCTCCAACCTGCTGGTGGACGGCGCCATCTCGTCGCGGGTGAACTTCTAGCCCCGCGCCCCCGAAGCAGGGCAGGTTCCGCCGCATGGCCAGGGATATCGACACCGACGCCGCCGCCGCGCACGAGGTGTTCCAGTCCTATGCGGGCATGGAGGGCCTGCCCGAGGCGCCGCCAAGGCCCAGGCTGAGCGCGCGCGCCTTCGCGGCTTCGGTCTATCCGGGGGTGCTGGTGGCGGTGACCATCGCGCTCGCCGCCTCGTGGCTGTCGCAGCACTACCAGGCGCCGGTGATGCTGTTCGCCCTGCTGTTCGGCATGACCTTCCACTTCCTGCACCAGGAAGGCCGCTGCGTGGCCGGCATCGAGTTCGCCTCCAAGGCCGTGCTGCGCGTCGGCGTCGCCCTGCTGGGCGCGCGGATCACGCTCGAGCAGATCCTCGGCCTCGGCTGGGCGCCCATCGCCATGGTGGTGGCCGGCGTCGGCAGCACCCTGTTCGTCGGGCTCCTGCTGGCGAGGATGCTCGGCCTCAGCCGCGGGTTCGGCCTGCTCTCCGGCGGCTCGGTGGGGGTCTGCGGCGCCTCGGCGGCGCTGGCCATCGCCTCGGTCCTGCCGAAGACCCGCGAGAGCGAGCGCGACGTGATCCTGGCGGTGGTGGTGGTCACCACGCTGTCGACCATCGCCATGGTGCTCTACCCGATGCTGGTGGCCCTGCTGGGGCTCGACGACCAGCACGCCGGCCTGTTCCTCGGCGGCACCATCCATGACGTGGCCCAGGTGGTGGGCGCCGGCTACATGATCTCGCCCCAGGCGGGCGACGTGGCGACCTACGTCAAGCTGCTGCGGGTGGCCATGCTGCTGCCGGTGGTGCTGGCGGTGGCGGTGATCATGGCCCGCGGCCGGGGCGGGCCCGCCGCGCCGCGCGCCCCGGTTCCGCTGTTCCTGGTGGGCTTCGCAGGCCTGGTGGCGCTGAACAGCCTGGGCGTCCTGCCGACCGCGGCCACGGCCGCGGCCTCGGAGATCTCCCGCTGGTGCCTGGTGGCGGCCATCGCCGCCCTGGGGATGAAGACCTCGTTCAAGGCCCTCATCGACGCCGGCTGGCGCCCTGTCGCGGTGATGGTGGCCGAGACCGCCTGGATCGGCGGTCTCGTCCTGGCCGTGGTGCTGCTGACCTAGGCTTCCTGGATCGCCGAGAGCTTCCAGGGGCTCGTGCGGTCGCGGACGAACGTCCACAGCTCGGTGGTCTCGGTCGGGCGCTCGGCGTCGCCGGACACGACCGCGCCGCTGGTGCGGTCGCGCATCACGTCGCGGCTCTCGTAGCGCAGGGCGGCGGTGACGTATTCGCGATCGCCCTCGCGCCAGGCCTCGGCCACGTCGGCCTCCAGCAGGCGCACGTCGCTGACCTCGTTGCGGCGGCCCTGGGTGGCGTTCTGGCTGAGCTCCTCGGAGAGGTAGCTCATCACCTCCGGTGTGGTGACCTCGCGCAGCCGGCCGTAGTCCTCGCGGCCGAAGGCGTCCTGCACCTCGCCCAGCAGGCGCTCGAAGTCCTTGCGGTCTTCGGCGGTGACGGCCAGGTCGATGCTCGGCCCGGCGCTCGCCGGGGTGGCCGGGGTGTACATGGTCCCGCCGAACGGGCGGGCGCCGGAGCGGGCCTCGGGGGCCTCGAAGCGCGAGGTCGCGCCCGGCCAGCCGGCGGCGCCGGCCGCGGCCGGCTGCTGGCGGCGGCGGAACAGCTTCATCAGCAGCCACACGCCCAGGCCGATCAGCGCCACCTGGAACAGGATCGCGGCGAAGCCGGCCATGCCGGCGCCGAAGCCGTTGCCCATCATCGCGCCGATCAGGCCGCCGAGCAGGAGGCCGCCCAGCAGGCCGCCGCCGAGGCCGCCCAGGAAGCCGCCGCGGCGCGGGGCCTGCGCCGGCGCGCCGGCCGCCGCCGGCCGCGCGCCGGGCTGCTGCGCCGTGGGCTGGCGGGGCGTCATCGAGCGCTCGATCGGGGCGGTCTGGGTGGGCGCCGTCTGGGTCCGCGGCGGCGGCGTGTAGGTGCGCGCGCCGCGGCTGCCGAAGCTGCCGCCGCGCCGCGCGTCGGCCGGGGCGGCCACCAGCAGGGACATCGCGAGCGCGACGCCGAAGGCGGCGGCGAACCTGGACCGGACAGTACTCATCTGAAGAATCTCCCTTTCCCCCTGATGTATGGGCCCGCGGGCCCCGCCGATAGGGCAGGGGGTTCCTAAATCGGACCGGCTCAGGCGCTCACCTGGTCGAACAGGCCGGCGTTGTAGTCGCGGATGGCGTCCATGATCTCCTCGCGGGTGTTCATGACGAACGGTCCGTGGGCCACGACCGGTTCCCCGATCGGCTCGGCATGGCCGAACAGCAGGACGGCGTCGTCGGTGGCGGCGATCTCCACCGTGTCTCCGGCGAGGTCCAGCTCGGCGAGGTGCCAGGGCGCCACCGCCTTGCCGTTCACGTTCACGTGGCCGCGGACCACGTAGAGGAAGACGTTGCGGCCGCCGAGCGAGCCGAAGCCCACCTTGCCGCCCGCCTTCAGCTCCAGGGTCGTCATGAAGACGCCGGTGTGGGAGGGGACCGGGCCGGTCTGGCCGCCCCAGGTCCCGGAGATCAGGTTGACGACCGCGCGGCCCTGGTCGGCGGTCAGGGCCGGGATCTGGTCCCGCTGCAGGCCGACGTAGCGGGGCCTGGTCATCTTCAGCCGCGAGGGCAGGTTGACCCACAGCTGCAGGATCTCCAGCGGCCCGCCGTCGCGCTTGAAGTCCTCCGGCGAGACCTCGGCGTGGATCAGGCCCGAGCCCGCGGTCATCCACTGCACGCCGCCCGCCTTGATCACGCTCTCGTGGCCGGCGGAATCGCGGTGCGCCAGCTCGCCCTCGAGGATGAAGGTCACGGTCTCGAAGCCGCGGTGCGGGTGGGGACCGAACGGTAGGCCCTGGTTGCCCGGCGGATAGACCTGCGGCCCGTGGTGGTTGAGGAACAGGAAGGGGTCCACCTGCGCCACCTGCGGCCCCGGCACGGGACGCCTGGTCTGCAGGTCGCCGATGTCGTCGCGGTGGGCGGCGTGCTGGGCGGTGACGGTCTTGGCGGGCATCGGGGCTCCTTCGTGGGGCTCAACGCATATAGGCCCATTCCGCCCCTTGCGAAGCTCGCCGGATGGTTCGAAGAACGGCGGCGATGGACCCCTCCTTCTTCGACCTGCGCGCCACCCACAACCCGCACCGCTGGTACATGCCGCTGTCGCCGGCGGTCTGCGTCGGCCCGCCCGACGGCATGTTCATGTTCGGCGGCGTGGGCCTCGCCTCGGCGGTCAGCGCCATGGAGCGCACCACCGGCCGGCCGGTGATCTGGGCCACGGCCCAGTATCTGTCCTACGCCCGGCCGCCCAGCGTGGTGGACCTCGACGTCTGGGTGCCCGCCCAGGGCAAGTACAACAGCCAGGCCCGCGTCGTCGGCCACGTGGACGACAAGGAGATCTTCACGGTCAACGCGGCCCTGGGCTCGCGGCCCAGCGACCTCTCCGAGCAGTGGCTGCAGATGCCCGACGCACCCCGGCCGGAGGACTGCGAGCCGGCCGAGCACTGGCGCGGCTCCGCGCTCGGCCTGCACAGCCGGATGGAGGTGCGGGTGGTGAAGGGGCGCTACGGCGCCGACCGCGACGGCAAGCCGGAGGCCGACGGCCGCTCGATGATCTGGATCCGCCCGCGCGAGCGCTTCCCCATCGACGCCCCCATGCTGGCGGTGATGGCCGACATGCTGCCCTCCGGCATCGGCAGCGCGCTCGGCCGGAACGCCGGCGGCAACAGCCTGGACAACACCCTGCGCGTCCGCCGGATCGTGCCCACCGAGTGGGTGCTCTGCGACATCCGCATCCACGGCGTCCACGGCGGCTTCGGCCACGGCGCCATGTACCTGTTCGCCCAGGACGGCGAGCTGATGGCCACCGCCAGCCAGAGCCTGATCGTCCGCGTGCGGGAGACCGGGACGGACCGCTAGGGGCGCGCCTCCGATCCGCTCAGAACGGCTCGGCGACCACCCCCGGCCGCTCGTTGTCCCAGATCATCGAGACGATCTTCCAGGCGCCGGTCCCGTCCCTGAAGAGCTGGATGGAGTTGATCCCCCGCCGCTCGGGCGTCGCGTCGTCGGGCGACGTGCGCGCCTCGTAGAGGCTCCAGACGTGGGCCATGTTGCCCAGCACGTCGATGCGCCGGGCGATCTCCACCTCGAAGAACGGGTTGGCCATGAAGAACGGCGTGACGTCGGCCCGGTACTCGGCCGGGCCCATGGCCTTGATCCACGGCCGGCCCTCGGCGTCGACGCCGGTGCGCATCTGGCGGGAGTCCTCGCGGAACACCGCGAGCTGGCGGCTCCAGTCCCGGGGCCCGGCGGGCCCCGAGATCATGGCGTACATCTCGTCGACGACGGCCCCGATGGCTGTCTTCTCGTCCATGGCGGCGTTGTCGCCGCCCGGAGCGACCGAGTCTAGTTCCGGGCCGGGATGACCACGGGCAGGTGCTCGTAGCCCTTCACGAAGGTGGAGTAGACCCGCTTGGGCTCGCCCACGACCTCGATGGTCGGGAAGCGCTTCATGATCTCTTCCCAGATGATCTTCAGCTGCAGCTCGGCCAGCCGGTTGCCCACGCAGCGGTGGATGCCGAAGCCGAACGACAGGTGGTTGCGCACCCGCGGACGGTCGATGATGTAGTCGTTCGGCCGCTCGATGACCTCGTCGTCGCGGTTGCCCGAGACGTACCACATGACGACCTTGTCGCCCTTCCTGATGGTCTTGCCGCCGATCTCGTGATCGGCGAGCGCGCGGCGGCGCATGTGGGCCAGCGGCGTCTGCCAGCGGATGGTCTCGGAGACCATCGACGGGATCAGCTCCGGGTCGGCCTTCAGCTTGCGGTACTCGTCCGGGTTCCGGTTTAGGGCCAGGATCGAGCCCGAGATGGTGTTGCGGGTGGTGTCGTTTCCGCCCACCGTCAGCAGCACGATGTTCCCGAAGTACTCGCGCGGCTCCATGTTCCGGGTCGCCTCGCCGTGCGCCAGCATGGAGACTAGGTCCCCGGTCGGCTCGGCGTTGACCCGCTCGTTCCACAGCGCCGTGAAATAGGCGTGGTACTCGACGAAGATCTGCATCTTCTGTTCGATCGTCTCGACGAGCCCGCCCGGCATGGGGATCGCGGTGACCACGTCGGACCAGTAGATCAGCTTGCGCCGGTCCTCCTGCGGCATCCCGAAGAGCGTCGCCAGCGTCATGCCGGTGAGCTCCTTGGAGACCTTGTCGACCCAGTCGAACTCCTCGCCGATCGGCAGGTTGTCGAGGATCATGCCGGCCCGCTCGCGGATCAGCGGCTCCAGCCGCTGCAGGTTGAGCGGTGACACGGCCGGCGACACGGTCTTGCGCTGCACGTCGTGCTTGGGCGGGTCCATGGCGATGAACATCGGCAGCGGGCCGTCGCCCTGCGTCTGCTCGGCGATGGTGATGCCGCCCTCGGACGAGAACACCTGGTGGTTCGTGTCCACCGCCATGATGTCGTTGTACTTGGTGATCGACCAGTAGGGGCCGTGCTCGCTCTCGGCGGTGTAGTGCACGGGGTCCTCGGCGCGGAGGCGCTCGAACATCGGCCAGTGGGCGTCGGCGGCGAACAGCGCCGGCTGAGCCGGGTCCAGGCTCTCGAGTGGGGCCGAATAGACCTCGTCGCGCGCCGCCTGCAGGCTCAGGAGATTGCCGTCCGCCATGATCTGTTCCTCCGCTTTGCCGCCTTGCTAGCGTGAAGGTGACGCGGGCGTCAACTTTCGGCAGGCGTCAGCGCGGTTTCGTGATCACGCAGCCGACGACGGCGATCCGCTCGACGTCGGCGTAAGGGGCGGTGTCCAGCTCCTCGCCGAACACGTCCGGATCGAGCTCGCGGTAGGCGAGGGCGCAGCCGGCCTCCTGGGCGGTCCTGCGCAGTTCCTCCTGCAGCCGGTCCCGGCCGCCCATCAGGATGGCGCTGCCGGTGTAGAGCAGGAACCGCCCGCCCGGCGCGAGCTTGGGGATCGCCGTCCTCGCCCACTCGAGCGAGATCTCGCCGCCGTGCAGGTCGCCGCCGTCGCGGTAGGTGCGGCCCGCCGGGTCGACGATGTAGGGCGGGTTGGCGAGGATCAGGTCCGTCCCCGCCGGCGCGCCCTCCAGGCCCTCCGCCTCGCGGACGGCCAGCGGGATCCCGGCGTGCGCGGCGTTCAGCCGGGCGAAGCGCAGGGCGCGGCAGTTCACGTCGGTGAGCAGGGCCTCCTGCGGCCGGCAGCGGGCGGCGGCGGTGAGCGCGCCCACGCCGGCACCGCCGCCGATGTCCGCCAGGCGGCCGATCGTTGCGCCCTCGGCGATCTCCGCGGCCACGAAGTCGGCGAAGCGGTAGCTGTCCGGCCCGAGGAAGACGGAATCCTCGTCGTCGGTGGGGAAGGCCGAGTGGAGGAACAGCAGGCCGTGCACCCGCGAGACCCGCACCGTGCTCCGCCACAGCGCGCCGTCGCGGGCCAGCACGCCCGCCGCCGCCAGCGCCTCGAACAGGTCGTCCGGCAGCACGCCCTCCCGGAAGGGCCGGCTCCAGCCCAGCACGTCGCGCACCGACCGCGCCTCCTGCAGGCCGGGGCGCCGCACCACGCGCTGGTGGGTGAGGGGCGTGGGCGTGACGAAGTCGTAGCCCGTCTCCTCCAGCCGCCGGAGCAGCGCGAGCAGGGCGTCGTCGGCGGAGGTGGCGGCGGTGGAGTCGGGCATGCCGATGAAAAGCCGCCGCCACGGTTCCGGTTCACGGCATCCGATCCGGCACGGTGGCGTTTCAAGCCGGGGACCACCATTGGGAAGGAGCAGGCGTGGCGTCACGTTGGCCCGAGCGGCTGTGGATTGTGCGGCACGGCGAGAGCGCCGGCAATGTGGCCCGCAACCTGGCCGAGGCGGCCGGGCACGGGCGTATCGACATCGCCGACCGCGACGTGGACGTGCCGCTCTCGGCGCTCGGCGAGGGCCAGGCCTGCGCCCTTGGCCGCTGGTTCTCGGACATGCCCGAGCACGAGCGGCCGGAGGTGGTGCTGAGCTCGCCCTATGTCCGGGCGCTGCGCACCGCCGACATCGTCCGCGACTGCGGCGGCTTCTCGCCGGAGGCGCACCGCCCGACGCCCGACGAGCGGCTGCGGGAAAAGGAGTTCGGCATCCTGGACCGTCTCACCCGCCACGGGATTGGCGAGCTGCATCCGGACCAGGCGGAGTTCCGTCGCCTGCTGGGCAAGTTCTATCACCGGCCGCCCGGGGGAGAGAGCTGGTGCGACGTGATCCTGCGGCTGCGCAGCGCGCTCGACACGCTGTCCCTGCACCACGCCGACCGGCGGGTCCTGATCGTCACCCACCAGGTGGTGGTGCTGTGCCTGCGTTACCTGCTGGAGTGCCTGACCGAGCAGGAGATCCTGGAGATCGACCGGGCCCACGACGTGGCCAACTGCTCGGTGACCGAATACCGGCTCGACCGCAGCTGCGGTCCCAACGGCGAGCTCAAGCTGTTCCGCTACAATTTCACCGCGCCGCTGGAGCAGGAAGGGGCGCCGGTGACCACCGAACCCGACGCGCCGGTCGCCGCGCGATGAGCGGCGCGGAGCTGGTCACCCCGGAGCTGCTGGCCCGCTGGCGGCCGCCCGTGGTCGCCGAGGAGAGCGACAAGGAGAGCCGCGGCCGGGTCCTGGTCCTGGCCGGCGGGGCCCAGGTGGCGGGCGCGACCCTGCTGACCGCCGTGGCCGCCATGCGGGCGGGCGCGGGCAAGCTGCAGATCGCCGCGCCGCGCAGCCTCGCCCAGGGGCTGGCGCTGGCCATGCCCGAGGCCCGGGTGATCGCCGCGCCGGAGACTGCTGAAGGAGAGCTCGCGCCGGAGGCGGCGGAGATCCTCGAAGGCGCGCTGGGCCGCAGCCAGGCCGCCGTCATCGGGCCGGGCATGGTCGAGGACGGCGCCGCCGGGGAGCTGGCCCTGCGTCTGGTGGAGGCGGGCGGCCCGCCGATGGTGGTCGACGCCGCCGCCATGCAGGGCCTCGTCGACGATCCCGGCCGGGCCCGCGCCCGCCACGGCGAACTGGTGCTGACCCCGCACGTGGGCGAGATGGCCGGGCTGCTGGGCTGTTCGAAGGACGAGGTGGCCGCCGACGCCCTGGCGCTCACCCGCCGCGCCGCCGCCCGGTGGAAGGCGGTGGTGGTCCTCAAGGCGGCGACCACCCTGATCGTCAGCCCCGACGGCAAGGCCTGGCGCCATGTGGGCGGCCACGTGGGCCTGGCGACCTCCGGCTCGGGCGACGTGCTGGCCGGGATCATCGCCGGCCTGATCGCCCGCGGCGCCCCGCCAGCCCAGGCCGCGGTCTGGGGCGTGGCGGCGCACGGCCGCGCCGGCGGGCGGCTGGAGGCGCGGATCGCCCGGCTGGGCTTCCTGGCCCGCGAACTGCTGGACGAAGTGGCCCCGGCCATCGCCGAGCTCGGCGGCGCATGACAAAGCCGTAAGCATCGCGGCGGCGGAAATCCGGTGTAGGAAGCGCCCAAACACGCGGGCCCGGCCCGCCAGGGAGCTCCACGTCACATGATCCTTCGTAAATCCTGGCTCGTCGCGGCCTCCGCCGCGGCCCTGCTCGGCGCCTGCGCCACGCCCGCCGAACCGCCGCCGCCGCCCGTCGCCGAGGCGCCCGCCGCGCCGGCCCCGGCCAAGCCCCGCCCGCAGTACGGGACCTTCGGCTTCGACACCGCCGGCATGGACCGCGCCGCCGCGCCCGGTGACGACTTCTTCGCCTACGCCAACGGCGGCTGGGTCAAGGCCACCGAGATCCCCGCCGACCGCTCGAACCTGACCAGTTTCGCGGTGATCGCCGAGCGCGCCGCCCAGCGGACCCGCGCGATCATCGATGAGGCCGCCGCCGCCAACGCTCCGGCCGGGACCGACGCCCGCAAGATCGGCGACTACTACGCGAGCTTCATGGACGAGGCCGCCATCGAGGCCGCCGGCGCCGCGCCGCTGAAGCCGGAGCTCGACCGCATCGCCGCGATCCGCAGCCGCACCGACCTGTCGCGGGAACTGGGCGCCTCGGTCCGCGCCGACGTGGACGCGCTGAACGCCACCGACTTCTACACCGACCGGTTCCTCGGCCTCTGGGTCGCCGAGGACCTCAACGACACCACCGTCTACCGGCCCTATCTGATGCAGGGCGGCCTGGGCCTGCCGGACCGCGAATACTACCTGGGCTCCAGCGCCCGGTTCACCGAGATCCGCGCCAAGTACAAGGCCCACATCGCCCAGATGCTGCGGCTGGCCGGCTACGCCGATGCCGACGCCCGCGCCGCGCGCGTGGTCGCGCTCGAGACCGCCATCGCCCGGTCCCACTGGACCGTGGACCAGACCGCCGACGTGCTGAAGGCCAACACCGTCTGGACCCGCGCCGAGCTGGCCCGCAAGGCGCCCGGCCTCGACTGGGACGCCTTCCTCACCGCCGCCGGCCTCTCCGACCAGCCGCGCTTCGGCGCCTGGCAGGACAGCGCCATCGCCGGCATGTCGAAGCTGGTCGCCAGCCAGCCGATCCAGGCCTGGCGCGACTACCTGGCCTTCCACGCCGTGGAGCGCGGCGCGCCCTTCCTGTCCAAGCCCTTCGCCGACGAGCATTTCGCCTTCAACGGCCAGACGCTCTCGGGCACGCCCCAGCAGCGCGAGCGCTGGAAGCGGGCGGTGGACAACACCTCCGGCGCGCTCGGCGAGGCGGTGGGCAAGCTCTACGTCGCCCGCCACTTCACGCCCGACCAGAAGGCCCAGGTGGAGGAGATGGCGAAGAACGTGCTGACCGCGTTCGGCCAGCGCATCGACCGCATCGACTGGATGACCCCGCAGACCAAGGCGGAGGCGAAGAAGAAGCTCGCCAACTTCCGGGTCTACGTGGGCTATCCCAACAAGTGGCGCGACTATTCCGCCCTGGAGATCCGCCGCGGCGACGCCTACGGCAACCAGGCGCGCGCCGAGCTCTTCGAGTACCGCCGCAACCTCGCCAAGCTGGGCCAGCCGGTGGACCGCGAGGAGTGGTTCATGACGCCCCAGACGGTGAACGCCCTGTTCGCCCCGTCGCAGAACTCGATCATCTTCCCGGCCGGGATCCTTGAGCCCACCTTCTTCGACCCCAACGCCGACCCGGCGGTGAACTACGGCGCCATCGGCGGCGTGATGGGCCACGAGGTGAGCCACGGCTTCGACGACCTGGGCGCCCAGTTCGACGCCGACGGCAACCTTCGCAACTGGTGGACGCCGGCCGACATGGCCCAGTTCAAGGCCCGCACCAAGATGCTGGCCGACCAGTACAGCGCCTACCAGGTCTTCCCGGACCTCAACCTCAACGGCCAGCAGGTGCTGGGCGAGAACATCGCCGACGTGGCGGGCCTGGCCACCGCCTACGACGCCTGGAAGATCTCGCTGGGCGGCCGGGAGCCTGCGGTGATCGACGGCTTCTCCGGCGACCAGCGCTTCTTCCTCGGCTGGGCGCAGAACTACCGGTCGAAGTACCGCGAGGCCGCCCTGCGCCGCGCGGTGGTCACCGGCGTCCACTCGCCGGGCATGTACCGGGCGCTCACCGTCCGCAACCTCGACCCCTGGTATCCGGCCTTCGACGTGAAGCCCGGCCAGACGCTGTACCTGAAGCCCGACCAGCGGGTGCGCATCTGGTAGCTCCGGTTCCGATCGCCGACCCGGACGACCCGCGCATCGAGCCCTACCGGGCGGTGCGCGAGCGCGACCTGGTCGGCCGCTCGGGGCTGTTCGTCGCCGAGGGGCGGGTGGTGCTGGAGAAGCTGGTGCAGGCCGGCCGCCACCCGCTCGTCTCGGTGCTGGTGGCCGAGCAGCGCCTGGAGGGCCTGCGGGGACTGCTCGCCCCCCTCCCGGCGGAGACGCCGGTCTACGCGGCGGCGCAGGAGGTGATGGACGCCATCGTGGGCTTCCCGATCCACCGCGGGATCCTGGCGCTCGGCCGGCGCGCCGAGCCCGCGCCCGAGGCGCTCCTGGCGGGCCTGCCCGACAAGGCCCTGGTGGTGGCGCTCTCGGCCGTGGCCAACCACGACAACATGGGCGGCGTCTTCCGCAACGCCGCCGCCTTCGGCGCCGACGCCGTGCTGCTGGACGCCGACTGCTGCGACCCGCTGTACCGCAAGGCCATCCGCGTCTCGGTGGGCGCGGCGCTGACCATGCCGTTCGCCCGCCTGCCCGCCGGGGCGGATCTCGTGGGCGTGCTGCAGGCCCACGGCGTCGAGGTGCTGGCCCTGTCGCCCCAGGGCGCCGAGGAGCTGGACGAGGTGGTCCCCGCCGCCCGCACGGCCGCGCTGTTCGGAGCGGAGGGGCCGGGGCTCGCCGCGGGCGTGCTGGCCCGGACCCGCACCGTCCGAATCGCCATGGCGGGCGGTTTCGACTCGCTCAACGTCGCCACGACCAGCGGCATCGTCCTGCACCGCCTGGCTGCGGCCGGACGCCACGTCACCTGAGCAAGGGGTGTTTAACCACCCGCCGCCTAAGGTGCCGGCCGAGGTGGGGCTAAGTAGATGACACGCGTGAGGACGCGGAAGGCTGCGACCGCAGCCCAGCCGCCCGGCACGGAGCAATCCGGCCCGGTCTTCGACCGCGCCGTACGATTGGCCGAAGCCCTGCTGCCCGGCGCCCGGGCCCAGATCGCCCTGTTCAGCGGTGACGGCGCCGCCGCCTGGCGCAGCCACGACCCCAAGCGGGTTCTCCCGTGCGACGCCCCGGCGGCGCGCTCGGTGGCCGAGGGCGGCGAGCTCCTGTGGATCGATGGCGGCTGTCCCGATCATCGCCTGGAGGCCTGCGGCATGGGCTTCTACGTGGGCGCGCCGATCCGGCTGGCCGACGGCGCCGTCCCCGGCGTCCTGTGCGTCCGCGGCGACGGTCCGCGGCCCTATGACGCCGAAACGGCGGCGCGCCTCCAGGACCTGGCCGATTTCGTCGCCGACGAGTGGACCCGGATCAGCGCCCAGCAGGCCCGCGAGGCCTCCCTGCGGGAGCGCGACGCCGCCCGCCGCACCCTGGCGGCGGTGGTCAGCGTCGCCGCCATCCCGCTGGTCATCACCGACTGCGACATGAAGCTGATCGGCGCCAGCGCCCGCTGGCTCGAGCGCCGCGCCCTCCAGATCGGCGACGCGCGCGGCCGCTCCCTCTACGAGCTGGCGCCCGAGGTCTTCGGGCCGTTCCGCGCGGCCTTCGACCGCTGCCTCACCGGCGAGACCGTCAACGTCGACCGCGTGCAGATCCCCCGCGCCGACGGCGGCGTGGAATGGGTGCAGGCGGTGGTGGCCCCCTGGCGCCAGGGCGACGGCGCGGTCGGCGGGCTGATCATCACCTCCCACGACGTCACCCAGATGGTCGAGGCCCTGGAGCGCACGGAGCGCTCCGAGGAGCGGCTCCGGCTCGCCCTGGAGATCGCCGACGTCCACGTCTGGGAAATGGACTTCGTCCGCCACACGCTCGTGAAGGCCGGGGCCGAGGACACCTTCTTCACCCGGCCCAAGACCTACGACGACATGGCCCAGGACATCTGGGCCGCCGTCGATCCCCGTGACCGCGAGGAAACCCGGAAGGCCTGGGAGCGGCACGTCGCCGAGGGCGTGCCGTATCGCCCCGAGCACCGCGTGGCCCGCGACGACGGCCGCGAGGTCTGGGTCGCCGGCACCGCCCGCATGATCTCCGACGAGAACGGTCGCCCGCTGCGGCTGCTCGGCGCTTTCCAGAACATCACCGAACGCAAGGCCCAGGAGCGGGCGCTGGTCCAGGCGAAGGAGGAGGCGGAGGCCGCCAACCACGCCAAGAGCGCCTTCCTGGCCACCATGAGCCACGAGATCCGCACGCCCCTGAACGGCGTGCTCGGCATGGCCCAGGCCATGGCCATGGGCGAGCTGTCGCCCGAGCAGCGCGAGCGGCTGGAGGTCATCCGCCAGTCCGGGGAGGGGCTGCTGGCCATCCTCAACGACGTGCTGGACCTCTCCAAGATCGAGGCCGGCAAGCTGGAGCTGGAGCAGGCCGAGTTCGACATGGCCGAACTCGCCCGGGGCGCGCACGCCACCTTCAAGGCGGTGGCCGAGGCCAAGGGGCTGGCCTTCAAGCTGAACATCGAGCCCGCCGCCCGCGGCGCCTGGCTGGGCGACTCCGTCCGCGTGCGCCAGATCCTTTACAACCTGGTCTCCAACGCCCTGAAGTTCACCGACCAGGGCGGCGTGACCGTCACCGTGGGTCGCCGAAACGACGCCCTGCGGCTGACCGTGAAGGACACCGGCATCGGCATCGCGCCCGACAAGCTCGCCCACCTGTTCCAGAAGTTCGAGCAGGCCGACGCCTCCACCACCCGCCGCTACGGCGGCACGGGCCTGGGCCTCGCCATCTGCCGCGACCTCGCCGAGCTGATGGGCGGCAAGATCACGGCCCGGAGCACGCCGGGCGAGGGGGCGACCTTCACCGTCTGCCTGCCGCTCCCGAAGGTGGCGGGCAAGGCGCCGGCCCCGGCCCCGGCCGCCTCGTCGGCCGAGGTGGAGATGCGCCCGCTGCGGGTGCTGGCCGCCGAGGACAACGCCACCAACCAGCTCGTCCTGAAGACCCTGCTCGGCCAGGTGGGCGTCGAGCCCGTCCTGGTCCGCACCGGTCGCGAGGCGGTCGACGCTTGGGCGCGCGAGCCCTGGGACCTGATCCTGATGGACGTGCAGATGCCGGAGATGGACGGCCCCAGCGCCACCGCCATCATCCGCACGCGCGAGGCCCTGGAGGGCCGCCGCCGGACGCCGATCGTGGCGCTCACCGCCAACACCATGCGCCACCACATCACCGAGTACGCGGCCGCCGGCATGGACGGCTTCATCGCCAAGCCGATCTCCGCGGCCAAGCTGTTCGAGGCGCTCGAGGCGGCGGTGGAATCGGCGGACGCCGCGGGCGGGACGCAGCAGGTCGCCTGACGCGCGGAGCCGCGCTAGGCTCCGCCCATGCCGCAGCACCCCATGACCGAAGAGGTCCTCGAGCCGGACCTGCCGATCTGCGATCCGCACCATCACCTGTGGGACTTCCCGAACGGGCGCTACCTGCTGCCCGAGCTCCTGGCGGACATCGGCCAGGGCCACCGGGTGGAGAGCACGGTCTTCGTCGAATGCGGGGCCTTCTACTCGGCCGTGAAGCCGCAGCCGTTCCGGTTCGTCGGCGAGACCGAGTTCGTGGCCGGCGTGGCGGCCATGGCCGAGTCCGGCCGCTACGGCCCGGTGCGGGCCTGCGCCGGCATCGTCGGGCGCGCGGACCTGGCCCAGGGCGCCTCGGTCACCGAGGTGCTGGCCGAGCATGTGCGGGCGGGCGGCGGGCGCTTCCGTGGCATCCGCCACGCCGGCGCCTGGGACGCCAGTCCCGAGATCCGCGTCAGCCACACCGAGCCCCCGCCGGGCCTCTACGGCCTGCCGGCCTTCCGGGAGGGCTTCGCGCAGTTGGCCGAGCACGGCCTGTCGTTCGAGGCCTGGCAGTACCACACCCAGATCGCCGACGTGGCGGCGCTGGCGGACGCCTTCCCCGAAACCCCGATCATGCTGGACCACGTGGGCGGCCCGCTCGGCATCGGGCCCTACGCCGGCCGGCGCGACGAGGTGTTCGCCGCCTGGGCGGCCGACATCGCGGACCTGGCGCGGCGGCCGAACGTCTGGGTGAAGCTGGGCGGATTGGGCATGGCCACCCTGGGCTTCGGCTTCCAGAAGCGGGAGGTCCTGCCGTCGTCGGCGGAACTGGCCGAAGCCTGGCGGCCCTACGTCGAGACCTGCCTCGAGGCGTTCGGGACCGGGCGGGGGATGTTCGAGAGCAACTTCCCGGTGGACAGCGTCTCGTGCGGCTACGGCGTGCTGTGGAACGCGCTGAAGCGGATCGCCGCCGGCTGCAGCGCCGGCGAGAAAGCCCAGCTTTTCCGGGACAATGCGGTGAGGTTCTACCGGCTGGATCTCTGATCCGGCGACGCGAAAGATCCTCCCGGCGGCGGGTGTGCGACGCCGCCGGGAGGATGCCGCCGACGAGCAGGTCAGCGGCCCGGGGAGGGCGCCCCGAAGCGGAAGGCGGAGACGACCACGTCCATCACCTGGTCGCGGAAGGCGGTCTCGCCGGGTTCGCCCGGCGCCGCGCCGGCGGCGACGAACAGCGGGGCGAGGTGCTCCTCGCGCGGGTGGGCCTCACGGGCGTGGGGACCCTGGTCCCAGTGGGCGAGCGCGGCCTCCCGGCCGGCCGGATCGGCCACCGCCTCGGCCAGCCAGGCGTCGAAGGCCGCGGACTTGGCCGTGAACGCCGGCGTGAAGCCGCGCATGTTGTGCCAGCTCATCCCCGATCCCACGATCAGCACGCCCTCGTCCCTGAGCGGCGCGAGCGCCCGGCCGGCGGCGAGGTGCGCCTCAGGGGCGAGGTCGGCCCGCAGCGAGAGCTGCACCACCGGGATGTCCGCCTCCGGGGTGACCAGCTTCAGCGGCACGAAGACGCCGTGGTCGTAGCCGCGGTCCGGATCCTCGGCGGTCGGGAAGCCCGCCCCGCCGAGCAGTTCCCGCACCCGCCTGGCCAGCGCCGGCGAGCCCGGCGCGTCGAAGGCCAGCCGGTAGGTGTGCTCCGGGAAGCCGTAGTAGTCGAAGATGAGCGGCGGGCGCTCGCCCGTCTGGACGGTGAAGGCGTCGGCCTCCCAATGCCCGGACACCACCAGGATCGCCTTCGGCCGCTCGGGGAGGGTGGCGACGAGGCCCTTCAGCCAGCCGGCCGTGCGGTCCCAGGTGTCGGCGGGACCGCGCGTCCAGTCCATGAAGAAGCAGGGACCGGCGCCGTGCGGGATGAAGACGGTGGGCAGGGTCATCGGGAGGCCTCCGCGCGGCGACGCTCAGGCCGCCTGGCGCGCGTCGGCCGCCGCGGTGTTGCGCTCGATGTGCGCCGCGAAGGCCTGGACGAGGCCGCGCAGGAACTCCGCGGTGGTCTCGTTGGTCAGCTCGCCCTGCTCGTCGAACAGCGACAGGGTGTTTCCGATGTAGGCCTCGGGCTGGCCGAGCACCGGCATGTTGAAGAAGCTGATCGCCTGGCGCAGGTGGTGGTTGGCGCCGAAGCCGCCGAGCGCGCCGGCCGAGGTGGAGACCACCAGCGCGGGCTTGTCGGTCCACACGGCCTTGCCCCAGGGACGCGAGCCCACGTCGATGGCGTTCTTCAGGAAGCCGGGGAAGGAGCGGTTGTACTCCGGCGTCACGAACAGCACCGCGTCGGCGCCGGCCACTTCGCCCCGGAAGCGGGTCCAGGCGGCGGGCGGGGCGTCGGTCTCCAGGTCCTGGTCGTAGTGCGGCAGGTCGCCGATCTCCACGAAGCGGAAGTCCAGGCCGGCCGGCGCGAAGCCGGCGATGGCCTTGGCGATCTTGCGGCTGGACGAGTCCTTGCGGAGGCTGCCGACGATGACGGCGACGGTGCGGGATTGGGTCATGTCTGGTCCTCGTTGAATGTCGTGGGACCGAAATGGGCGCGGGTCCTGGCGTTGATAATCGGAGCCGGCGGCATAAGTTTCGTGCCGAAAGGGAAACAATCGCCATGGACCGCTTCGACGAGATCAGCGCCTTCACCGCCGTCGCGGACGCCCGCAGCTTCACCCAGGGGGCGAAGCGGCTGGGGGTCTCGTCGGCCCAGGTGTCGAAGCTGGTGGCGCGCCTGGAGAACCGGCTCGGCGCGCGGCTCCTGAACCGCACGACGCGCGACGTCTCGCTCACCGACACCGGCCGCGCCTACCTGGAGCGCGCCCGCCAGCTGCTGGAGGACTTCGAGAGCCTCGAGACCTCGGTCCGCGACCAGACCGGGCCCAAGGGCCTGCTGCGGATCTCCGCGCCCGTGTCGTTCGGGGCCAGCCAGCTCACCCCGGCGCTGCTGGACTTCGCCCACGCCTATCCGGAGGTCTCGCTCGACGTCTCCTCGACGGACCGGATGGTCAACCTGGTGGAGGAGGGCTTCGACGTCGGCGTCCGCATCGGCGCCCTGACCGACTCTTCCCTCGTCGCCCGCAAGCTGGCCGCCGTGCGCCTGGTCACCTGCGCCGCGCCGCACTACCTCGCCCGCGCCGGCACGCCCCAGGCGCTGGAGGACCTCGCCGCCCACGAGGCGGTGCTCGACACCAACGCCCGCGACCCTACCGTCTGGCGCTTCCGGGCCAACGGCGAGCAGCACGACGTGCGCGTGCACGGTCGGCTCAGCTTCTCCGGCGCGGAGGGCTGCGTGGCCGCCGCCCGCCTGGGCTTCGGCATCATCCGCACGCCAGCCTTCGCCGCGGCCGAGGACCTGCGGGCGGGCCGGCTCGTGCCCGTGCTCTGCAACTTCGAGCCCGAGGTGATCCACGTGCACGCGGTCTATCCGCACGCCCGGCACCTGGCGGCCAAGGTGCGGGTGTTCGTGGACTTCCTGGCGAAGCGCTACGCGGGCGAGCCGGAGTGGCACCAGGGCTGGGGCTCGCGCCACCCGCCCAGCCCGGAGATCGCCCGCGAGATGGCCTAGTCGCCCTTGGGGCCCAGGTAGCCCTTGCCGTAGACCGCCTCGCGGAAGTCGGTGTGCAGGGTCCCGTCGAACGGCAGCTTCTGGGTGAAGAAGACGGCGGTCAGCTTGTTGGCCGGGTCGACCCAGAAGAGGGTGGAGGCCGCCCCGTCCCAGAAGAACTCGCCCACCGCGCCGCGGTTGTCCTTCGGGTCGGTCGGCTGGACGGTGCGCACGGCGAAGTCGAAGCCGAAGCCGACCTTGCCCTTGTTGGGCAGCCACATCCGCTCGGTGACGCTGGGGTCGAGGTGGTCGGTGGCCATCAGGCGCACGGTGGAGGGCTTCAGGATCCGCGCGCCGTCCAGCTCGCCGCCGTTCACCAGCATCCGGGCGAAGCGCATGTAGTCGTCCAGCGAGGAGACCAGGCCCGCGCCGCCCATGGTCAGCTTGCGCGGCGCGAAGTTGCGGGCTCGGGCCTGTTCGTCCGGCTGGCGGGCGAGCTTGCCGTCGGCGCCGGCCGTGTAGGTGGCGGCGAAGCGCGGCAGGACCTCCTGCGGCTGGGTCCAGCCGGTATCCTTCATCCGCAGAGGCTCGAAGATGCGGCTCTCCACATAGGTCTCGAACGGCATGCCGGAGAGCTTCTCCACCAGCAGGGCCTGGACATCGACAGCGGCCGAATAGCTCCACTGGGCCCCCGGATCGAACAGCAGCGGGACCTGGCCCAGCCGCCGGCCCATCTCCGGCAGGTCGTGGGTTAGCGCCAGGGGCTCCAGCCTGCGGTACTCGTCGTCGGCCGGCGTCCGGCCCGAGCCGTAGGAGAGGCCGGCGGTGTGCCGCATCAGGTCCCGGACGGTCATCGGCCGCTTCGGCGCGCGGTAGACCGGCTTGCCCGCCCCGTCCTGGCCTCCGTAGACCCTGACGTTGGCGAACTCCGGCAGGTGGTCGGCCACCGGATCGTCCAGCCGGAAGCGGCCCTGTTCCCAGAGCTGCATCAGGGCGACGCCGGTCACCGGCTTGGTCATCGACCAGATCTGCACCAGGGTGTCGCGGCGCATGGGCCGCTGCCTCTCGCGGTCTGCAAAGCCGGCGGTCCCGAAGTAGCGCTCGCGGCCGTCCTGCCAGACCAGGGCCGAGACCCCGGCGGTCCGGCCGCTCTCCACCATCTGCGTCAGCGCCGCGTCGATGCGCGCCTTGTCGATGCGCACCGGCGCCGGCGCCTGGGCCCAGGCCGCCCCCGCCAAGCCAAGCCACAGCGCCGCGAGCAGCGCCCCCATCCTGCCGACCATCAGCCTCCCCCCTTGTGTCCATGGCGTGTTAGCGGTCACACCGCCGCGGCACTCTGGAAAGCCGTAAAGCCGCTTTCAAGCCTCCCGGCGCGGCTTTGCGAAGGAGATCGTTGTTCACCTAAGCAATCGGTGGTTTCCTCTCGGGAAAAGAGGAGGACAGCGCATGGCCGCCGACGGGAACATCACCAAGGACATCCTCTACGACGCCGTGGCGCCGGACGACTTCGAGTCCATGCTGGAGCTGGACCGCTACGGCGCTCGCTCCACCGCCTTCGACAAGATCATCTCGGCGACCCACGACCACTTCTGGGATCCGCTCGACCCCAAGTACATCGACTTCTCCGAGCCCTGGGACATGGAGAACGAGGCGCTCCTGCCCGACGACCAGGTGATGAGCCTGGGCATCCCCTACGTCCTCGAGCACCTGGAGAAGACCGGCCAGAAGGCGAAGTTCATCAACGAGATGGCGCTCTGGCAGTTCTCCTCGATCCTGCACGGCGAGCAGGGCGCGCTGAACCTGTCGGCCAGCCTCTGCCATGTGCTGAAGGACCAGGGGGCGCAGGAGTACGCGGCCAACCAGACCCGCGAGGAGGCCCGCCACGTCACGGCCTTCGCCCGCTACATCAAGGCGCGCTGGGGCCGGCCGCGGCCGTGCGGGGCCATGCTGCAGCAGCTCCTGGTGGAGATCATCGCCGCGCCGGAGGTCTACAAGAAGATCATCGGCATGCAGATGCTGGTGGAGGGCCTGGCGATGGGCGCCTTCGCCACCGGCTTCAAGTACAACCGCGACCCGCTGGCCCGGAAGCTCTTCCAGCTCGTCATGACCGACGAGGCCTTCCACCACAAGTTCGGGAAGATCTGGGCCGACCGCACGATCCCGCGGATGACGCAGGAGGAGCGGGACATCGTCGAGGACTGGGCCGCCCATTGCTTCCAGGCCCTGCTCTTCAATCTCGGAAATCCGCAGCAGCAGGCGCAGGTCTACCGCGACTTCGGCCTCGACCCCGACCGTGTGCTCGTCGAGTTCCGCCAGATCGTCCAGAACGACGACGCGCGGCGCGAGCGGCTGAAGACCCAGTCGAACATCTTCCGCGTCCTGATCAAGACCCTGCTGAACGCGGGCCTGATCACCGACCGCACCAAGGCCTTCTACGGCACCTATGTCGACATGGACGAGCTGAAGGGCGAGGGCGACAAGATGGTCGGCGACGACATCGCCGAGGAGGGCATCAAGTACCTCCAGGAGATCAACTTCAAGGACCGCTCGGCCAAGCCCGTCAGCATCGCGGCGGAATAGTCAGGCCGCATCCGCCTCGGCCTCGCCGTCGAGCTGGTCGCGGATCATGCGCAGGGCCGTGTCGAGGGCGCGCAGGCGCACCTCGGCGCGGCCCACGTCGCCGTAGCGCATCTCCTTGTGGACCGTGGGCCCGCCCTTCCGCGCCGAGGCGAAGTGGACGAGGCCCGCCGGCTGGCCGGGCGCGCCCTCGGCGTAGCCGGTGATCGAGACGGCGATGTCGGCGTGGGAGTTGGCGATGGCGCCCTCGGCCATCGCCCGCGCCGCCCGCTCCGACACCGCGCCGTCGGACTGCAGGATATCCATCGGCACCCCCAGCATCTCGTGCTTGGCCTCGTCGGTGTAGGTGACGAAGCCGCGCTCGAAGGCGTGCGACTTGCCCGGGATGTCGGTGAGCAGCGACGCCAGCAGACCGCCGGTGCAGGACTCGGCGGCCGCCAGCTTCAGGTCGCGGTCGCAGGCTTCGCCGAGGACGGACTGGGCGAGTTCGTCCACCTCGGTGGGCACTGCGGGGTCGAGGGCCTCGGCCATCCGGGCCTAGTGGGTGGCGCGGCTACCCGTGCCGCCCATTTCCGTCATCAGCTCTTCCTTGCGGGCGAGCAGGCGTTCGCCGACGGCCTTGGTGTCCATCCCCTTCTTCTGGACTTCGGGGAAGTACTCCTTCTCCTCCTCCTCGACGTGATGCTCGATCATCTCCTTCAGGACGGTGACCTTGGCGTCGTAGTACTCGTCGGAGGGCTGCATGCCTTCGAGCTGGGCGATCAGGTCCTTGGCGGACATGTGCTCGACCACGGCCTCGTTGACGGTGTCCTGCTCCTTCACGAACTCGCGGGACTCCGGATAGAAGATCTCTTCCTCGATCTGAGTGTGGACCTTCAGCTCGAGCGCGATCTGCTGGAAGATCTCCTGCTTGGCGGCGTCGTCTTCCTTGACCTTCTCGTACTGCTTGAACAGCCGCTCCACCTCGCGGTGGTCGCGCTTCAGGACGGCGACGGCGTCGTTGCCGCGGGCGACCGGCGCCGTGCTCTTCTTGGCGGCGGACTTCTTCGCCGTGGAGCTCTTGCTCGAGGCGGACTTGCTGCGCGCGGACTTGCCGCCGCTGCTCGACGTACCGGTGGTGGCCATGAGGATCCCTCTCCTTGGGGCTCGGATGAGCCTGCCATGTTCCTGAACCCGCCGGATGGGCGCCGGTTCCGCTTGATTTTCGCAGGCGCAGCCGCTCGTTAGGCCCGATGAGCCGGGGCGCGAAAGTAACGGTGGCGGGGGCGGGCGCCCTGGGCCTGAGTTCGGCGCTCGCGCTGGCTGACGCCGGCTGCGACGTCACCGTCTGGGATCCGGCGCCGGAGACCAACGCCTCGGCGGTGGCCGGGGGCATGATCGCCCCGGCGTTCGAGGCGGCGCTGGATACGGAGGCCGCGCCGGCGTTCGACCTACTGATGGCGGCCCGCAACCTGTGGCCGGCGCTGGAAGCGCGCTCGGGCGTGGTTCTCGATCGCTCGGGCGCCCTCGGCGTCGGTCCGCCGGCTTGGCTCGCCGCCCTGCAGGCCGGCTTCGTGCGGCTGGGGCTGCACATGACCGAGCTTCCCAGGCCGACCCTGGAGGACCTGGCGCCCGGCCTGTCGCCGGCCTTCGCCGACGGCCTGATGACCCGTGAGGACTGGCGGCTCGAGCCGGGCCAGGCGATGGCCGCCCTGCGGGGGGCCGCGACGGCGGCGGGCGTGGCGTTCCGCGCGCGGCGGGCCGCCGACGCCGGCGAGGGGGACTGGCTGGTCGTGGCGACGGGCGCCGACCCGGGGCTGGCGAGCGTCGCGCCCGAGCTGGCGTGGCTGACGCCGATCAAGGGCCATATCCTGCGGCTGGCGGGGGCGCCGCAGGGGCGGTGCACGGTGCGCGCACCGGACATTTACGCCGTGCCCGGCGACGGCGGGCTCGCGCTGGGCGCGACCATGGAGGTGGGGGTCTCCGACCCGAACCCCGATCCGGCCCAGGCGGAACGGCTCTTGAGCGCCGGGGTCGGGCTCTTCCCCGCCCTGGGCGGCGTGCGGCCGCAGGTGTTCGCCGGCGTGCGGGCGGCGACGCCGGACGGCCTGCCGATGGTCGGCCCTTCCCAGGCGGAGCGGGTGATCCTGGCGACCGGCGCGCGGCGCAACGGCTGGCTGCTGGCGCCGCTGGTGGCCCAGGTGGTGGCGGCTTGCGTGACGGGGCGTGACCCTGGCCCCTATGCCGCCCGGCTGCATCCGGCGAGGTTCGGGGGAGGCGCATGACCGGTTTCTGGTTCACCGACGAGCAGGAGGCGATCCGCGAGAGCGTGCTGCGCCTCTGCGCCCGCTTCGACGCGGACTACTGGCGGCGCACCGATGAGACCGGCGAGTTTCCCGAGGCCTTCGTCGCCGCCATGGCCGAGGCCGGCTGGCTGGGCGCGGCCATGCCCCAGGAACTCGGCGGCTCGGGCCTGGGCCTCACCGAGGCGGCCATCGCCATGCAGGCAGTGACCGAGAGCGGCGCGGGCTTCACCGGCGCCAGCGCCCTGCACCTCAACATCTTCGGGCCCATGCCGCTCGCGAAGTTCGGCAGCGAGGAGCAGAAGAAGCGGCTGATCCCGCGGCTGATCTCCGGCGAGGACAAGCTCTGCATCGGCATCACCGAGCCGGACGCGGGCCTCGACACCACCAGCCTGACCACCCGCGCCGAGCGCACGAACGACGGCTGGGTGATCTCGGGGCGCAAGGTGTGGACCACCTCCGCGCAGCGGGCGAACAAGATCCTGATCGTCGCCCGCACCACGCCGCGCGATCAGGTCGCGAAGTCCACGCAAGGGATCAGCCTGTTCTACGCCGACTTCGACCGGTCGAAGATCCAGGCCACGCCGATCCCGAAGATGGGCCGCAAGGCGGTGGAGTCGAACTCGGTCTTCATCGACGGCCTGCACGTCCCCGCCGACGCCCTGGTGGGCGAGGAGGGGCGGGGCTTCTACTACCTGCTGGAAGGGCTGAACCCCGAGCGCGTGCTGTTCGGGGCGGAGGCGGTGGGCCTCGGCCGCGCGGCGCTGAAGCGGGCCGCCCAGTACGCCAGGGAGCGCGTGGTGTTCGGCCGGCCCATCGGCCAGAACCAGGGCGTCGCCCATCCGCTGGCGAAGGCCTGGGCGGAGCTGGAGGCGGCCAACCTCATGGCCTTCAAGGCCGCCGCGCTCTACGACGCCGGCCGCGAATGCGGGGCCGAGGCCAACGCCGCCAAGTACCTGGGCGGCGAGGCGGGCTTCCGCGCGTGCGAGGCCGCGGTCCTCGCCCACGGGGGCATGGGCTATGCGAAGGAGTTCGACGTGGAGCGCTACTTCCGCGAGTCCATGATCGCCCGCCTCGCCCCGATCAGCCGCGAGATGGTGTTCAACTTCCTCGCCGAGCGGGTGCTGGGGCTGCCGCGCAGCTACTAGGTGTCGTTCGGCAGCCGGAAGGCGATCGGGATCACCACCCGGGCGCCGTCCACCACCTGGCCGTCGACCGTCTGCGGGCTCATCCGGAAGAAGCGGGCGAGCTTCAGCGCCGCCTCCCCGAAGCCGGCGTCGGCGGGCGTCTCCGAGACCACCGCGCAGCCGGTCAGCGCGCCCTTGGCCGTCACCGAACAGCCGATCGAGGCGCGGCCTTCCAGCCCGAGCCGCTGGGCCCGCTCCGGATAGTAGCGCGCCAGCTCCTCGGCTCCCGGCTTCTTCACCCAGTTGGGCGAGCGGATCACTGGGGCGGCCTTGGGCGGGTCGACGCGCGGCGGATCGAGGCTCGCGACCGGTCCGGGATCTGCGGGCGCGGCATCCGGAATCTCGGTGATCAGCGGCGGCGTGGTAGCCGGGCCCTGGACCGGCGGGGTCTGGTGGACGCGGATCGGCGGCTTCTCGACGGGGTCCGTCGGCGGCGGCGGCGGCTTGGGCGGCGTCCAGGTTTCGACCCGAATGGGTGGGGTTTCGTCGATCACCTGCGGCTCCGGCGCGGTAAATTTCATGTACGCAACATATGCCCCCACCACCACGTGGACTCCGATCGAAATCCCGATGGCGGCGGTCAGGTGCTTGGGCCGTCCGGCGCCTCGGGAATCGAAGGTGAGCGGGACGAACTGGCGGGCGATCACGGCGTGTCCTCCTGATTTGCTGCAACATTGCAACAATGTTGCAAAGCGGAGAAGAAACCCCATGCCGGGCGGCGTCAAGCCGGCCGTTCGCCGGCTATGGTTAGCGCCGCATTAACCATACCGGCGCAGGACTCAGGTCCATGGCGATCCAGGGAATCCGAGGGGCGGTCGAGACGGCGATCCAGCGCGCCTCCCAGGCGACCGGCGTCGACTTCTCGTTCCTGATGCGGACCGCCAACCGCGAGAGCGGCTTCAATCCGCACGCCAAGGCCTCCAGCTCGTCCGCGGCCGGCCTCTTCCAGTTCGTCGAGCAGACCTGGCTGCAGACGCTGAAGAGCCACGGCTCGAAGTACGGCTACGCCCGCTACGCGGAGCTGATCAGCAGGGGCGCGGACGGCAAGTTCCGCGTCGAAGGCTCCGAGGCCCGCCGCGCGGTCATGGACCTGCGCCTCGACCCCCACGCCGCCTCGCTGATGGCGGGCGAACTCGCCTCCGACCACGCCGCCTACCTGAAAGGCCGGGTGGGGCGCGCCCCGACCGCCGGGGAGCTCTACGCCGCCCACTTCCTGGGACCCCAGGGTTCGGCCAAGCTGATCGAGGCCATGCAGTCGCGTCCCGAGGCCAAGGCCGCACACCTCTTCCCGGACGCCGCCCGGGCCAACAAGGCGATCTTCTACCGGGAGGGCCGCGCCGCCTCGGTGGCCGAGGTCTACGCCAACCTGACCAAGACCGGCGGCGCCGGCCAGGCGACCGAGCCCCGCGAGGCCGCGCCCGAGCCCGACGGCGGCTTCATCCAGTACGCCTCGGCCCGCCGCGCCGACCGCATCCAGCAGCAGGACGCCCTGGTCGCCCTGATCCTGCGCGGCTCCCAGCCCGCCGACCAGCTCGGCGTCGGGACCCGGCTGACGGGCTCGATCTTCACCAGCGAGATGCTGCGCCTGCTCTCCGACGCCCGCGACGACAGCTAGCTGGCTTCCGCCGCGCCGCTGGCCAGCAGGGCTTCGATCTCCGCCTCCCCGTAGCCGACCTCGGACAGAACCTGCCGGGTATGCTGCCCCAGCCCCGGGCTCGGCGGCCGCGGGCCGGTCTCGACGCCCGGGAACACCGCCGGCGCCGCCGGCTGCGGATAGGTCCCGCCTTCGCCGTCTTCCACCTGCAGGATCGCGCCGGCGGCGGCCACCTGCGGGTCGGCCACCACCTCGGCCGGGGTCTGCACCGGCGCCCAGACGAGATCGGCCTCGTCCAGCCGCCGGGCGATCTCGGCCATCGGCAGGGCGGCGAAGGCCTTGTCGAACTCGGCGGTGATCTCGACCGTGTTCTCCCGGCGCAGGCGGCCCGTGGCGGCCCGCGGGTCGTCGATCAGGTCCGGCCGCCCGGCGACGTTGCAGAAGGTCTCCCAGCCGCCCGAGGCGCCGCGCGGGTTGTGCACGAACCAGTGGCCGTCGGCGCTGCGGAACACATTGGCCAGCGGGTTCATCGGCTGGCTGCGCGGCTTCAGCGACGCCAGCCGGCCGAACTTCATCTGGATCGCCAGGTCCGAGCTCAGCGCATAGACGCCGGTGGCCAGCAGCGAGGTCTGCACCAGCCGCCCCTTGCCGGTCCGCTCCCGCTCGTAGAGCGCCGCCAGGATCGCCGAGACGGTGGCCAGCGAGGTGGTGTGGTCGCCCACGCCGGTGCGCAGCATGAAGGGCTCCGAGCCCTTCGGCGGGATCATGTTGGCCACGCCCGCGCGGGCCCAGAAGGCGGTGACGTCGAAGCCCGGCTTGTGCGCGTCGGGGCCCTCCAGCCCGTAGCCGGTGATCACCGCGTAGACGAGGCGCGGGTTCAGAGCCAGCAGGGCCTTGTCGTCCAGCCCGTGCTTGCGCAGCGAGGCCGGCCGCACATTGGTCAGGAAGACGTCGGCCTGGGCGGCGAGCTTCGCCAGCGCCTCGCGGCCCTCGGGTCTGGCGATGTCGAGCACGATCCCGCGCTTGCCGCGGTTGTCGAGGTCGAAGACCGGGTTGCCGGAGAGCTGGCTCTTCACGTCGGCGAGCGTGTGGCGCATGGCGTCGCCGCCCGGCCGCTCCACCTTGATCACGTCGGCGCCCCAGTCGCACAGGATGCCGGCGGCGCCGGGGCCTGCGATGTAGGCGGAGAAATCGATGACCTTCAGGCCGTCCAGCAGCACGCGTCGTCCCCAGCTCTTGTCTTGCTTGGGGCCACTCTAGAGCAGGTCTCGGCTTACGCTACGACTCGGTCGTTGGCGGCGGGCTCTGAGGCCAGGGCCTCGGCGATCGCGCGGGCCACGGCCGGCACGGTGACCGGCTTGCGAAGCAGGGCGTCGGCGCCGGCTGCCAGGCAGTCGCGGGCCTCGTCGGGATCGCCGCCGATCAGGGCGACGATCGGCGTCAGGGCCGCCTGGCCGTCCATGGCCCGGAGCGCGCCGATCGTCTCGTGGCCGTCGAGGCCCGGCATCCGGGCGTCGATCATCATCAGGTCCAGGTCGCAGACCCGGGCGAGCTCGATGGCCCGCTGCCCGCTGGCGGCGTGGACCACCTGGTGGCCGAGCTGTTCCAGGTGGGCGCGCAGCATGGCCGCGTTCAGCGCCTCGTCCTCGGCCAGCAGCACGCGCAGCCGGCGGCGCTCGGCCTTCGCAGGACCCGCCTCGAGCGGCGGGCCGGCGCTGGCGTGGCGGTCGAACGGCAGCTCCAGGGTGAAGCAGCTGCCGACGCCGAGCGCGCTGTGGGCCCGCAGGTCGCCGCCCATCAGGCGGGCCAGCTGGCGGGCCAGGGTCAGGCCGAGGCCCGCCCCCGTGGTGCCGGCGCTCGTGCGGGCGACCCGCTGGAAGGGCTCGAAGGCCACCGCCAGTTCGTCGTCGGTGAGCCCGGGGCCGGTGTCGACGATCTCCACCGCCAGGCGGCCGGCCTCGTTGAGCGCCACCCGGACCTCGACCCGGCCGCGGACGGTGAACTTCACGGCGTTGCCGATCAGGCCGGCCAGCACCTGGCGGCTGCGCACCGGGTCGGCCACGGCCGCGCCCGACGTGGCCGCCAGCTCGGGGGCCACATGGACCCGCAGCTCCAGCCCCTTGGCGGCGGCCTGCGGGCGGGCGAGCAGGGCGAGATCGCGGACCAGGCCCACCACGTCCACCGGCTGCGGCCGCACGGTCAGGCGGCCGGCCTCGGCGGTCTCGGCGTCCAGCGTGGTCTCCAGCACTGACAGCAGGTCGTTGGCGGCGTCCAGCGCGGCGGAGAGCTGGGCGCGGGACGGCGCGGCGCGCCCGCCGCGGCCGGACGCCGCCGCCAGCACGTGGGCCACGCCGGTCAGGCCGTTGCGGATCTCGTCGCCCAGGGTGGCCACGAGGTCGGACTTGGAGCGGGCGAGCCTTCGGGCCGCCTCGGCCTGTTCGGCGCGCTCGGCCATCAGCACCTCGCGCTCGGCGGCGAGCGCGAACTGGCGGCGCAGGATGCGGTTGACCACGAGGCCGAGCGCCAGCGCCAGCGCCACGGCGCCCCAGCTGATCTGCGCCAGCTCGCGGCTTTCGGTGCGGCTGAACAGGCCGATCAGCGGGCCGGCGAGGGCGGCCGGGGCCACGATCAGCAGGCTGGGCAGCCAGGGGGCGGTGAACACCACGCAGACCACCGCCGCGCCGAGGGCGGCGAGCAGCAGCGACTCGCGGAACGGCCCCGCGCCCTGCGCGAAGGCGGCGATCTGGGCGATGGCCGCGGCCCAGATCAGGCCGCCCATCAGCTGGACGCGGGCGCGGCGGCGCGGATCTGCCGCCTGCGGCTGCTTCAGCCAGTTCACCACCGCGTAGAAGGCGCCCCAGCCGATCGCGAAGATCACGAAGCTGACGCTCATCCAGGCCGCGTTCGGCGCGTGGCTGCCCGCCCAGACATAGGCCGGCAGGCAGATCCCGAAGGCGGCCAGCGCATAGGGCAGCAGCGCCGTCTGGGCCTGCAGCGCCTGCTCTCCGACGGAAAGCCCGCCGCGGGGCGGCTCGATGGCGGATGGCTGGCGCAAGCGACGGGTCTCCCTTTCGCGCGGACTGTGCGTCCAACGCGGTTGGCGGCCCGTTACGGGAGAAAGTTAATCAACAGATTCGCTCGGCAACCCGGCGTTAAGCATGCCCGTGGCAGGCTCGACTCGTGGGACTAAAACGGTCCTACGACGGGGACCAGAAGGGGCCATGGCGACGACGCGCGCAGCGTTGACGGACGAGGACATCCGTACGCTGGTCAAAGGCGCGACGCCCGACGAGCGGGCGGCTGCGGCGCACAAGCTGTGCCGCAACATCGACCGTCTGCCGCTCACCGAAGACGACCGCGCGCTGGCCGCCGAGATCCTGCGGATCATGGCCGGCGACGCCGCCGAGCTGGTCCGCCGGGCGCTCGCCGTCACCCTCAAGGAATCCCCCCTCGTCCCCCGCGACGTGGCCCTGAAGCTGGCCCGCGACGTGGAGACCGTCGCCCTGCCGATGCTCAGCTTCTCGCCGGCCTTCACCGACGAGGACCTTTCCGACATCGTCCGCCTGGGCGGGCCGGTGCGCCAGCTGGCCATCGCCAAGCGCCCGAAGCTGTCGCGCAAGGTCACCGACGCCATCTCCGAGCACGGCGGCGAGCGGGCCGTCGCCACCGCCTGCGCCAACGACAACGCCGACTTCGCCGAGCGCTCCCTGCAACGGGTGATCGACCGCTTCGAGAAGTCCGAGAAGGTGCTGGCCGCCGTGGCTTATCGCCAGGTGCTGCCGCTGTCGGTCACCGAACGGCTGATCACCCTGGTGGGCGAGCAGATCCGCGACCACCTGGTCAGCCACCACGCGCTGTCGCCGCAGACCGCGCTCGAGATCGCCATGGGCTCGACCGAGCGGGCGACCATCGACCTGGTCGACCAGGCCGGCCGCGCGGCGGACGTGAAGTCCTTCGTCGCCCACCTGAACCGCAGCCAGAACCTGACGCCCTCGCTCCTGCTGCGCGGGCTCGCCCAGGGGCACATGACCTTCTTCGAGTGGGGCGTGGCGGAGCTGGCGGGCGTGCCGCACCACCGCACCTGGCTGATGATCCACGACGCCGGGCCGCTGGGCCTGCGCGCCATCTACGAGCGGGCCGGGCTGCCGGCGCGCCTGTTCCCGGCCTTCCGGGCGGCGGTGGACACCTTCCATTCCATGGAGTTCGACGGCGGCGCCCGCGACCGCGAACGCTTCCAGGAGCGGATGATGCAGCGCTTCCTGACCCAGCCGCAGGCGGCCGCCCGCGAGGACGTGGACTACCTGATCGACAAGATGGACCGCCTGTCGCGCACCACCCGCGCCGAGGCCATGCAGGAAAGCGCCTAGGCGCCGCGCCGGGTGACGTAGGGGACGTCTTGCGGCCCGATGGGCCAGCGCCCAAGCTGGCGGCATGTCGCAAGCCGCCGCCGCCGATATCAAGCCCGCCGCCACCATCCTCCTGCTGCGCGACGACCCGTCTTTCGAGGTGCTGATGGTCAAGCGGCACCACCAGATCGACTTCGCCTCCGGCGCGCTCGTCTTTCCGGGCGGCAAGACCCACGGCGGCGACCACGACCCGGCCTGGGCCGATCACGTGGTTGGCTGGAACGACTTCGACGCCGACCAGCGCGCCCTGCGGATCGCCGCGATCCGCGAAGTGTTCGAGGAGGCCGGCATCCTGCTGGCCCACCGGCGGAACGGCGAGCCGATCGGCGGCGAGGCGTGCCCGATGGACGTCCGCGAGGCGGTGGACCAGGGGCGCACGCCCTTCCTCGACGTGGTCACCGGCATCGACGCGCGGCTGGACCTCGGCGCGCTCACCGTCTTCGCCCGCTGGATCACCCCGGCCATCGTGCCGAAGCGGTTCGACACCTGGTTCTATGCGGTGAAGGCCCCGGACGACCAGCTCGCCGCCTGTGACGGCCGCGAGACTGTGGACGCCGAATGGATCGCGCCGGCCGAGGCCCTGCGGCTGGCGGAAACGGGCGAGCGCAAGGTGATCTTCCCCACGCGCATGAACCTGCAGCTCCTGGCGGAGGCTGGCAGCGCCGACGACGCCGTGGCCCGCGCGCAGGCCCGGACCCTGGTCACGGTCGAGCCCGTGGTGCAGAGCCGCGAGGCCGGCCGCGTGCTCGTCCTGCCGCCCGACGCCGGCTACGGCGTGGTCGAGGAGCCGCTCGAGAAGGTGATGTGACGGGCGCTCAGGCGCCGGTGGCGGCGACCTGGGCCTCCAGCTCCTTCACCAGGATCGCGCCCACCGGGTGGTCGTCTTCCTTGATGTCGTCGCGGACGGCGGCCTTGATCGCGTCGATGTGCGCGTCGACCAGCGGCATGGGCGCGCCCACGCGCTTCTCCTTGTCGTCGATCAGCCGGCACAGCGAGGCGGCGATGCGGGTGATGATCGGGAAGCCGTAGGTGGCGCCCAGGCCCTTGAGGTCGTGGGCTCGCAGGTAGAGGGATTCCATCGTCGCGCTGGTGGCCCCCGTGGCGCGGACCTCCTGGCGGGCGTTGTCGAGCTTGGTGATCTCGTCGGCCAGCCACTGGGCGAAGTTGCCCGACAGGCTCTTCAGGGCGGCCTCGGCCTTGGCGATCGCCGCAGGATCGATGGCGCCGAGCCGGCCCCCGCCGACCTTGGCCCGAAGGGTGTTCGGGACCTGGATCATCTGACCGCTGTTCTGTTGGCTCACGACGAGAAGCCTCCTGTCACTCGGAGATCACGGTACGCTGAACCCGTTAACAAAGGGATGCCTATGCAACCCTCTGTTGTCTAAGCGGAAAATTGCTCCGCCAGCACGCGCTCCTCGAGGCTGCGGCCGGCGTCGAAGAGCATGGTCATGCCCACGTCCCGGTCCTCGGCCACGTGCACCTCGGTGACGTCGCGGACCTCGAAGTTGTCGGCCACCGCGCTCACCGGCCGCTTGTCGGCCTCCAGCACCTCGAAGGTCACCCGGGCGGTGTGGGAGAGCAGGGCCCCGCGCCAGCGGCGCGGCCGGAAGGCGCTGATCGGGGTGAGCGCCAGCACCCGGGCGTCGAGCGGGATGATCGGCCCGTGGGCGGAGAGGTTGTAGGCGGTGGACCCGGCCGGCGTGGCGACCAGCGCCCCATCGCAGGAGAGCTCGGCCAAGCGGACCTTGCCGTCCACCGAGATCCGCAGCTTGGCGGTCTGGCGCGTCTGCCGCAGCAGGGAGACCTCGTTGATCGCCAGCGCCTTGTGCATGACGCCGTCCACGCCTACGGCGGTCATCCGCAGCGGGTGGATGAGGGCCCGCTCGGCGGCGTTGATCCGCTCCAGCAGGTCGTCCTCGCTGTACTCGTTCATCAGGAAGCCGACGGAGCCGCGGTTCATGCCGTAGATCGGCTTGCCGCTCTCCATGTGCCGGTGGAGCGTCTCCAGCATGAAGCCGTCGCCGCCGAGCGCGACGACGACCTGGGCCTCCATCTCGGGCGTATCGCCGTAGCGTCTCGCCAGCCGCGCCCGGGCCTCGATGGCCTCGGGCCGGTCGCTGGCCACGAAGGCGAGGCGGGTCACCATGGGATGCGCGTTGAACATCGCCGGGCAAAAGCGGCCAAGGGCGGCCGCTTGTCAAACGCCTCAGGAGGCGACGCGGGCGGCCTGGCGGAAGGCGACGGCGGCGGCCTGGGGCGGGGAGGGGGCGAAGGCGCTGGCGGCGCGCTGGGCGCCTTCCGCCCCGCCGCCGGGGCGCCCGCCGTTGAGCTGGCGGACCATGGTCAGGATGGTCGGGAAGACGCTGCGGTCGATGCCCACCGAGGCGCAGGCCAGCGCCAGCAGCTCCGGACGGTCGGAATCCAGCGCCTGACGGATGTGGCGCCCCTCGAAGCGGCCGAGCACGGAGAGCGCCGTCGCGAACAGCGACAGCCGGCCCTCCCGCAGCGCCCGGACCAGATAGCCGGGCCTGAGCTGGCCGGCCGTGTGCAGCTTGTCGATCAGCCTGCGCTCCATCTCCTCGCGCTCGCCCTCGCGGGCGACGATCACCAGCCCCTCGGCGTCCAGGGGCGCGCCGGCGTGCGCCTCGCGCAGGGAATCGGCGATCGCCTGGTCGAGGGCCGCGCCGTCCAGGCGGAAGCGCTCGGAGAGCGAGTGGCGCAGCGACTGGCCCACCCAGACGTAGAGCTGCATGGCCAGGTCGGCGGTCAGCCGCGGGTGGCGCGACAGCGGCGTGCGCAGGGCGGCGACCTTGCGGGCGGCGGCCACGAGCTGGCGCATGTCCTCGTCGTTGAGGTCGGCGGTGGCGTTGTTGGCGAGCGCCGTCAGCACGGCGGGCTCCGCCTGGCGCAGGATGGCGGCCACGACCACGCCGCTGAGCTGCGGACGACGGGCGACCTCGATCTGGTGCTCGATGGTGGCCTCGACCAGCAGGCGGACGAGGTCGTGGTCCTTCAGGACCGGGCTCTGGGCGATGACCGGACGGGCGATCTCGATCTCGTCGAGGGCCAGGACATTGACCAGGGCGGGCGGCGCCCAGTCGGCGGTGGCCAGCCGCTCGGCCAGCCGGCGGCGGATGTCGCGCTCGGCCTCGACGACGAGGCTCATGAAGATGGATGACAGGAGGCCCTGGACGGCCGGCGCGGCCACGGCGTCCGGCGCGCCGCCGGCGGCGCACAGCTCCACCACGCCCAGCAGAAGGCGTTCGCGGTCGCCTGGCGCGCGACTCCTGGCGAGCTCCAGCAGCCTTTGGCTGCTCTGGGCGGTACCCAAGCCCAATCCCCCAATGCCCCAAGGCCCATTCTGGACCTCGACGCTGAATCTGCTCAGTCGGTGTGAAATTATGTTTAAAGGGCCACTGACCATGATCCTCGGAGGACGCGCGCGATGGCCGAACCGCTGATCCTGGCGCTCGACCAGGGCACCACCAGCACCCGGGCCATCCTGTTCGACCGCAAGGGCCAGGCGCTCGCCGAGGCGGGCCGCCCGCTGCAGCAGCACTATCCGGCCGACGGCTGGGTGGAGCACGACGCCGAGGAGATCTTCCGGGCCTGCGTCGACGTGCTGGCCGAGGCGGTGAAGAAGGCCGCCCGCTCGATGGACGAGGTGGCCGCCATCGGCATCACCAACCAGCGCGAGACGGTGGTGGTCTGGGAGAAGGCCACGGGCAGGCCGATCCACAAGGCGATCGTCTGGCAGGACCGCCGCACCGCCGACCTCTGCGAGCGGCTGCGCGAGGCCGGCCGCGAACCGGAGGTCACCGAGGTCACCGGCCTGCTGCTCGACCCCTATTTCTCCGGGACCAAGATCCACTGGCTGCTCGACAGGGTGGACGGCGCCCGCGCCCGCGCCGAGGCCGGCGAACTCCTGGCGGGCACGATCGACGCCTGGGTGATCTGGAAGCTCACCGGCGGCCGGGTCCACGCCACCGACGCCACCAACGCCTCGCGGACCCTGCTCTACGACATCCGCAGGGGCGATTGGTCGCGGGCCATGGGCGAGATGCTGGAGGTGCCGCTGGCCCTCCTGCCGGAGGTCCGCGACTGCGCCGGCGACTTCGGCGAGACCGAGGCCGGGCTCTTCGGCCGCGCCATCCCCATCCGCGGCGTGGCCGGCGACCAGCAGGCGGCGCTGATGGGGCAGGGGTGCATCCGCCCCGGCGAGATGAAGGCCACCTACGGCACCGGCTGCTTCATGCTGATCAACACCGGCGAGGCCGCGCCGGTCTCGCGGGCCCGGCTGCTGACCACCGTCGCCGCGCGTGTCGGCGGCAGGACGACCTATGCCCTGGAGGGCGCGATCTTCATCGCCGGGGCGGCCGTCCAGTGGCTGAACGAGGGCCTGCGCGTGCCGGGCGGTCCGCAGGCGGCCGAGCCGCTCGCGGCGACCGCGCGCGAGGACCACGGGGTGGTGCTGGTGCCGGCCTTCACCGGCCTGGGCGCGCCCTGGTGGGACGCGGGGGCCCGCGGCGCGATCTTCGGCCTGACCCGCGATTCCGGCCTGCCCGAGATCGCCCATGCGACGCTCGACGCCAGCGCCCTGCAGACCCGCGACCTCATCGAGGCCATGCGCGCCGACGCGCCCGAGGCCTTCCACGGCAAGGTCGAGCTGCGGATCGACGGGGGCATGTCGCGCAGCCTCTATTTCAGCCAGCGGCTGGCCGACCTGACCGGCGTCAGCGTCTGCCGCGCCACCTACCAGGAGACCACGGCGCTCGGCGCGGCCCTGTTCGCAGGTCTCGGCGCCGGGATCTACGGCTCCCTGGAGGAGGCGGCGTCGGCCCGGCCGCAGACCGAGGGCTTCTCGCCGGCCATAGACGTTCATCGCCGCGAGGCGGCCTACGCCCGCTGGCTCGACGCGGTGACCCGCGTCAGGAGCTAACTTGACGCCGTTCACCAGCCGGAAGACTCTGGGCGCAACGACTTAAGGAATTGGGAGACTGGCCATGGCCGACGGATCGGTTGCCGGCGTGACTTCGCTGCGGGGCAAGGTGAGCGCGGAGGAGTGGCAGGCCCGGGTGGACCTGGCCGCCCTCTACCGGCTGGTGGCGCTGCACGGGTGGGACGACCTGATCTACACCCACATCTCGGCCCGCATCCCGGGGCCCGAGCACCACTTCCTGATCAACCCCTACGGCCTGCTGTTCGAGGAGATCACCGCCTCGTCGCTGGTGAAGATCGACCTGGACGGGAACATCCTCCAGGACACCCCCTATTTCATCAATCCGGCGGGCTTCACCATCCACTCGGCGATCCACGCGGCCCGCGAGGACGCCCACTATGTGATGCACCTGCACTCCGACGACGGCGTGGCCGTGGCCGCCCAGTCCGAGGGCCTGCTGCCGCTGTCGCAGCACGCGCTGATCGTGATGCCGAGCCTGGCCTACCACGACTATGAGGGCATCGCGCTCAACCTCGACGAACGCGAGCGGCTCGTGGCCGACATCGGCGACAAGACCCTGATGCTGCTGCGCAACCACGGCACCCTGTCGGTGGGCGACACCGCCGCCAACTGCTGGATCGGCATGTACTACCTGGAGCGGGCCTGCACGATGCAGGTGAGGGCCATGGCCGGCGGCCGCGAGAAGGTGCTGCTCGCGCCGGAGGCCTCCCAGGCCGAGGTGAGGAGCCAGGTGTCCCGCGGAATCGGCGGCGGCCTCGCCTGGCCGGGCTGTCTGCGCAAGCTGGACCGCGAGCTTCCCGGCTACGACGCCTAGTCTTTTCCAAGCATCCGGTTAGCAACGGGCGCCGTAGATACGGGCGCCCGTTCGCGTTTTCGGGCCCTGTTTCAGGCGCGAAACGCGGAGCCATCCTTCTGTCACTGGACGCGGTGTATTCGGACCGCCTAAGAGCCGCAAAAAGTTCACACTCACGCCCCGGAACGAGTGGGCGACGGAGCGCATCGGTTTGTTCAGACGCCACTTTTTCCTCGTCGCGGCGATCGCGGTGCTTGCGGTCATGGTCGTGGTCGGCGGGCTGAAGATGTTCGGCCTGAAGGCCGGCGCGGGCGGCCCCGGCGGCGGCCCGGGCGGCCCGCCCGCCGCCATGGCCAAGGGCGGTCCCGGCGGTCCCGGAGGCCCCGGCGGGGGGCGTGGCGGCTTCGGCGGTCCGACCGAGGTCTCCATCGCCGTCGTCCAGCCGCGCAGCTTCGCCGACACCATCGAGGTGCTGGGCGTGGCCAAGGGCCGCCAGTCGGTGACGCTCACCGCCGCGGCCACCCAGCTGGTGGAGCGCGTGCGGTTCTCCGACGGGCAGTCGGTGCCGAAGGGCGCGGTCCTCGTGGAGCTCCGCTCCACCGAGCAGGACGCCGGCGTCTCCCAGGCGCAGGCGCGGCTGGTGCAGGCGCAGCGCGCCTATGAGCGCTACCGCCAGCTCGGCCAGCAGGGCTTCGCCTCCAAGGCGGCCATCGACGAGTACGAGGCGGCCTACCGCACCGCCCAGGCGGACCTCGCCGCCGCCCGGGCCCGCGAAGCCGACCGAGTGATCCGCGCGCCGTTCGCCGGCGTCGTCGGCCTGTCCGATATCGCCCCCGGGGCGCTGGTGAACCCGGGCGCGCCGATCGTGACCCTGGACGACGTCTCGGCCATGCGCGTCGACTTCCAGGTGCCCGAGCGCTACCTCGCCCAGCTCTCCGAGGGCCAGGCCATCCTGGCCACCGTGGACGCCTATCCCGGCGAGACCATCACCGGCCGCATCGCCCGCCTCGACACCCGCGTCGACGAGCGCACCCGCGCCATCACCGCCCGCGCCGAGTTCCCGAACCCGGGCCGGCGGCTGAAGCCCGGGATGATGGTCCGCGTCGGCATTTCCCGGGGCGACCGCCAGAACCTGAGCGCGCCGGAATCGGCGATCTCCGTGCAGGGCGACGCCGCCTTCGTCTACGTCGTCCGCCAGGCGGGCGAGCGCACCGTCGCCGAGCAGCGGCCGATCCTGACCGGCGTCCGCCAGCAGGGCTTCGTGGAGATCCGCGAGGGCGTGCGGCCGGGCGAGCGGATCGTCGCGGACGGCCTCAACAAGATCCAGCCCGGGCAGCCCGTCCGCGTCGCGCGCGCGGCCGGCCCGCCCGGACAGCCCGGCGCCCGGCCCACGGGCGCGAACGGAGCGCAGGCCCAGGGCCTGCGGTCGCCCGCATGATGCTCTCCGACATCTCGGTCCGGCGTCCCGTCTTCGCGGCGGTGGCGGCGATCATCCTCTGCGTCGTGGGCCTGGCCTCTTTCAGCGCGCTCACCGTGCGCGAGCTGCCCAGCGTCGACCCGCCGGTGGTCTCGGTGTTCACCAACTACCGGGGCGCCTCGGCCGAGGTGATCGAGGAGCGGATCACCGAGCTGATCGAGCGGCAGATCGCCGGCATCGAGGGCATCGACCGGATCAATTCGGCCTCCCGCGACGGCTCCTCGCGGATCAACATCTCCTTCAAGCTCGACCGCGACCTCGACGCCGCGGCCAACGACGTGCGCGACGCAGTCAGCCGGGTCTCGGCCGCCCTGCCGGAGCAGGCCGACCCGCCGCAGATCCAGAAGGCGAACGCCGACGCCTCGCCGATCATGTTCCTGAGCTTCACGTCCACGACGCTCAACCGGCTGCAGCTCTCCGACTACGCCCAGCGCTATCTGGTGGAGCGCTTCTCCACCGTGCCCGGCGTCGCCAACGTCGGCGTCGGCGGCGCGCAGTTCTACTCCATGCGCATCTGGCTCGATCCCGACGCCATGGCCGCCCGCGGCGTGACGGTCGAGGACGTCGAGAGCGCGCTGAACTCCCAGAACCTCGAGCTGCCGGCCGGTTCGCTGGAGGCCCCGGCCAAGGACTTCACCATCCGCGTGGCCCGCGGCTACGCCACGCCCGAACAGTTCGCCCGGCTTCCCATCGTCCCGGCCCGCGCCGTCAGCCAGACGCAGGCCTCCGCCGCGGCCGGCGGCAGCGCCTCGGTGGCCGGCGCGCCGCAGGGCGTCACCCGCGACGTCACCAGCGCCTCGGCCAGCCAGGCCTACATCACCCGCCTGGGCGACATCGCGCGGGTGGAGGAGGGGCCGGACGAGCACCGCCGCAGCTTCCGCTCCAACGGCCGCGACCAGGTCGGCATCGCAATCTTCCGCCAGAGCCTGGCCAACGACCTGGAGATCTCCGAGGGGGTCCACGAGACCATCGCCGAGATCAAGTCCGGCCTGCCCAAGGGCACCGACCTGCAGGTCGCGGTGGACTACACCGAGTTCACGCGGCACGCGATCGAGGAGGTCTGGATCACCATGGCCATCTCGCTGGCCTGCGTGGCGCTGGTGAACTTCCTCTTCCTGGGCACCTGGCGCGCGGCGATCATCCCGACCCTGGTGGCGCCGATCTGCCTGCTGTCCACCTTCATCGTCCTGGCCCCGCTCGGCTTCTCGATCAACCTGCTGACCCTGCTGGCCCTGGTGCTGGCCATCGGCCTCGTCGTCGACGACGCCATCGTGGTGGTGGAGAACATCCAGCGCCGCATCGACGAGGGCGAGCCGCCCATCGTCGCGGCCCAGCGCGGCGCGCGGCAGGTGTTCTTCGCCGTCGTCGCCACCACCATCGTGCTGATCTCGGTGTTCGCGCCGCTGATGTTCATGCCCGGCTTCACCGGCCGGCTGTTCGTCGAGCTGGCGGTAGCCGTCGCCGGGGCGGTGGCCTTCTCGGCCCTGCTGGCCCTGTCGCTCTCGCCGATGCTGGCCTCCAAGCTCCTGCGCCCGGCCAAGGGCGAGGGCTTCATCGCCCGCAAGGTCGACGGCGCCATGAACGCGCTGAAGTCCTCCTACAACACCTCGCTGGACGGCCTGCTCGGCCGCCGGGCGGCGTCGGTCAGCGCCTCCGCCCTGGTGCTGGTGCTGGGCCTGGCCGCCGTCGCCGTGTTCAGCGTCCTGCCCAAGGAGCTGACGCCGGAGGAGGACCGCCGGCGCGCCCAGGTGATGCTCATCGGCCCGGAAGGCGCCGGTTACGACTACACCAAGGCCGCCGCCACCCGCGTCGAGCAGATCCTGATGCGCTACGTGAACGACGGCACGCTCGACCGCTACGTCATGTCCATGCCGCGCTTCGGCGGCGCCAGCAGCTTCAACAGCGCCGGCGGCAACACCATGCTGTCCGACAAGACCGAGATGACCACCCAGGAGTTCGCCGCCCGGCTCAACCGCGAGCTCTCCGGCATCACCTCGGTGCGCGCCATCGTCTCCCCGGAAGGCGGCCTGCAGCGCGGCGGCCCGGGCGGCGGTGGAGGCGGCTCCAGCGTCCAGATGATCGTCACGGGCAACGACTACCCCGAGATCGCCCGCGCCATGCGCCCGATCCTGCTGGCCGCCGAGCAGAACCCCGGCCTCGCCAGGCCCAGGCTCGACTACGAGCCGACCAGCCCGCGCGTGGTCGTCGACATCGACCGCGACAAGGCCGCCGCCCTCGGCGTCTCCGCCCAGGCCGTGGGCCGGGCGCTGGAGACCATGTTCGGCTCGCGGCGGGTGACCACCTACATCAAGAACGGCCAGGAGTACGACGTCCTCCTGCAGACCGACCGCACCAACCGCCAGACCGAGGACGACCTCAAGCGGCTCTACGTCCGCACGACCTCGGGCGAGACCGTGCCCCTGTCCTCCCTGGTCACCACCCGGGTGCGCGGCGACACCCCCGACCGCTCGCGGGTGGACCGCTTGCGCTCGATCACGCTGACGGCCCAGCTGAACCCCGGCTACTCCATGGGCGAGGCGATCCAGTTCCTGGAGCAGGAGGCGGCCAAGCAGCCCGGCGGGCTCGGCGTGAAGTGGGGCGGCGGCGCGCGCGACTACCTGGAATCCTCCGGCGCGGTGGGCCTCGCCTTCGGCATGGCCCTGCTGCTGGTCTTCCTGGTGCTCGCGGCCCAGTTCGAGAGCTGGATCCACCCCAGCGTGATCATGCTGACGGTGCCCGTGGCGGCGCTGGGCGGGCTGTTCGGCCTGCTGGTCGCCGACTCCTCGATCAACACCTACAGCCAGATCGGCTTGATCATCCTGGTCGGCATCGCCGCCAAGAACGGCATCCTGATCGTCGAGTTCGCCAACCAGCTGCGCGACGAGGGCCTGTCGATCCGCGAGGCGGTGATCGAGAGCGCGTCCCTGCGCCTGCGGCCGATCATCATGACCTCGATCTCGGCGGCGGCCGGCGCCATCCCGCTGATCCTGTGGGGCGGCGCGGGCGGCGAGGCGCGCAAGACCATCGGCGTGACCATCTTCTTCGGGGCCATCTTCGCCACCATGGTCACGCTCTTCGTGGTGCCGGTGTTCTACAACATGCTGGCCCGCTACACGAAGTCGCCGCAGGCCACCGCCCGCCGCATCGAGGCCTTCGAGGAGGCCGAGAAGGCCCGGGTCGCCAACGCCGCCGAATAGGCCGCTCGGCGTTCCCCAAGAAAAAGGCCTTCCCCCTCGCGAGGGAAGGCCAGGATGCGGGACGCGCCTTCAGGCTCCGCGGGGGACGTCGCCTTGCGCGCTCCGCGCCGGCGCTTGGGGTCCCGACGGCGCGGAGAGATGTCGACCGGACAGCAGGCTCGACAGGCGCGAGGATGCGCCTGTCCCAGACTCGCGTCAAGGTTGTCTTTGGCTCGGGATCGCCTGACGGAGGAGCGGCCGGCCTACTGCGGCTTGTAGCCCGTCTCGACCATCAGGTAGGCGATCAGGTCGCGGCGGTCCTCCGCCTCCTTGAGGCCCGCGAAGGTCATCTTGTTGCCCGGCAGGTAGTTCCTCGGGTCGGCCAGCCACTGGTCCAGGTGCTCGGCGTCCCAGACGAAGTTCGCCTGCTTCAGGGCGTCGGAATAGTTGTAGCCCTCCACCGACGCGGCCTTGCGGCCGAACACCCCGTGCAGGTTCGGCCCGGTCATGTTGGCCCCACCCGGGGCGATGGTGTGGCAGGAGCGGCAGAGCGCGAACTTCGCCTCGCCCTCGTCGAGGTCGGCTTCGTTGTAGGGGGCGGGGTAGGCGGCGAGCAGGGCCTTCGCCTCCGCCTCGCTGCGTTCGGCGGGCGCCGTGGCGGCGGACGTCCCGGCCTGGGTGGCGGCGGTCGCCTGGCTGTTCTCGGCGTCCTGGCCGGTCTGCGACTGGCCACAGGCGGCGAGCGCGGCCGCCAGGGCCGCAACGGCGAACATCGAACCCACTTTGCGCATGGACATCTCCTCGGGACGAAAGGCGCGGCAAGCTAGCGCACGGCAAGGCCGATGCAAGCCGCCCCCGCTCAACGCCGCTTGCGCCGTTCCCGGTTCACCGCCTCGTCCAGCGCCTGCAGGAAACGTGAGCGCGCCTGGCGGTCGAACGGCTTCGGCCCGCCGGTCATCTCGCCCAGGCTGCGCAGGTGCTCGCCGATCGAGCGCTGGGCCAGCGCCTGGCCGATGGAATCGGCCGTGAACACCCGCCCGTTCGGCGCGATCGCGGCGCCGCCGGCCTTCAGCACCCGGTCGGCGAGGGGAATGTCGTTGGTGACCACGATGTCGCCCGGCTCCGTGCGCTCGGCGATCCAGTCGTCGGCCACGTCCGGCCCGGCGTCGACGATCATCCGCTCGATCCGCGGCGAGGCCGGGATCTGGATGAAGCTGTTGGAGACGACGGTGGTGGTCAGGCCGTAGCGGTCGGCCACCTTGTAGACCTCGTCCTTCACCGGACAGGCGTCGGCGTCGATGAAGATGCGCATGGGCCGCGGGTTAGCGGGCGGTGTAGCCCCCGTCCACCACCAGCTCCGTGCCGGTGACGAACTTCGACTCGTCCGAGCCCAGGTAGACGCAGGCCCAGGCGATGTCGTCCGGCTCGCCCATGTGGCCCAGCGGATGGAGCGCGGCGGTGGCCTCGCGGGCCGCCGCCTCGTCGGCCTGGCCCTCCAGGAACCCCTCGACCATCGGCGTCAAGATGAAGCCCGGATGCACCGAGTTCACGCGGATGCGGTCGGGCGCATAGATCAGGGCGTCGGTCTTGCTCATCAGCCGCACGGCGCCCTTGGAGGCGTGGTAGGGCGGCACGTCCGCGGCGCTGATCAGGCCGTAGATCGACGACAGGTTGATGATCGAGCCTGCGCCCGCCCGCTTCAGGTGCGGGATGGCGTGCTTGGTGCAGAAGAACACGCCCTTGACGTTGATCGCCTGGACGAAGTCCCACTCGGCCTCGGTGAGCTCGTGGGTCGGCTTGTTGGCGCCGGCCACCCCGGCGTTGTTCACCAGGATGTCCAGCCGTCCGAAGTGGGCCGCGGCCGCGTCGATGGCGGCCTTCACCTCGGCCTCCCGGCTGACGTCGCAGCGCCAGAAGCGGACCTTCAGCCCCCGCGCCGCGAGTTCGTCCACGAGCGCCTGCCCGCGCCCTTCGTCGAGGTCGAAGGCGGCGACCGCCGCGCCTTCCTCGGCCATGCGGATGACCGTCGCCCGGCCGATCCCCACCGCGCCGCCGGTGACCACGGCGACCTTGCCCTGCAAACGGTTCATCTGGCGTCCTCCCTGCCGACGCCCCCCGACCCTGCGCGCTCGAGTTTGACCGCGCCTTGTCCAGGATCAAGGGGCGCGGCCGCGAAAGGCGCTGTAGGGTCCCGCCACGCATGGCTTCCGCGAGTCCCAGACCCACGTCCGCCTCGAGCGGCCTGACGGAGGCGGAGGCCGCCCGCCGGCTGGCCGCGGTGGGCCCCAACGAGCTGCCGCGGGCGAAGGGGCGGGGGCCCCTGCGCATCCTCGCCGAGACGCTGCGCGAGCCGATGTTCTTCCTGCTGCTCGGCGCGGCGGCGCTCTACCTGGTCCTCGGCGACCTCGGGGAGGGGCTGTTCCTGGCGGCCGGCGCGGCCGCGTCCATCGGCCTCGTCATCCTGCAGGAGGCGCGCAGCGAGCGGGCCCTGGCGGCCCTGCGCGAGCTTTCCCAGCCGCAGGCCCGGGTGATCCGCGACGGGGCCGAGCGGCGCATCCCCGCGCGCGAGCTCGTGCCCGACGACATCCTGCTGATCGGCGAGGGCGAGCGCCTGCCGGTCGACGGCCTGCTGGTGGGCGGCGAGGTCCTCAGCGTCGACGAATCCACCCTGACCGGCGAGTCCGCCCCGGTCTCCAAGCGCCTGGCCGGCGCCGGCGAGGCGTTCGGCGAGCCCGAGCCCGGCGCCGACGCCACGCCGCACCTGTTCGCCGCGACCCTGGTGGTGGGCGGCCAGGGCGTGGTGCGCGTCGCCCGCACCGGCCCCGCCTCCGCCATCGGGCGGATCGGCCGCTCCCTGGCCGACATCCCGCAGGAGGCGACGCCGCTGCAGAAGACCGCCGGCCGGCTGGCCGCGATCCTTGGCGTCTTCGCGCTCGCCTTCTGCGTCGTCGTGGCGGCGGCCTACGGCGTGCTCCGCGCCGACTGGGTGGGGGGCGTGCTGGCCGGGATCACCGTGGCCATCGCCCTGATCCCGGAAGAGTTTCCGATGGTGCTCGCCGTCTTCCTGGCGCTCGGCGCCTGGCGGCTGGCGACCCACAAGGTGCTGGTCCGGCGCAGCGCCGTCATCGAGACGCTCGGCGGGGCCACGGTGCTGTGCGTCGACAAGACCGGCACCCTTACCGAGAACCGGATGCAGGTGGCGCGCCTGTGGACCCCGGCGGGCGAGCAGGCGGTGGAGGGCGATCAGAGCCCGGACGGGGCCGGAGCCGACCTCCTGACCCTCGCGGCGCTCGCCTCCGCCGTCCGCCCGGTGGACCCCATGGACCGCGCCGTGCGCCGCCTCGCCGAGGGGCTGCCGGGCGAGCCCGAGCGCACCTGGCCGCTGCGCGCGGAGCTGATGGCCGTGACCCAGGTCTGGCGCGGCGAGGGCGAGGAGCGCCTGGCCGCCGCCAAGGGCGCCCCGGAAGCGGTGTTCGCGCTCTGCTGCCTGCCGCCGGAGGAGGCCGCGCGGCTGCAGGCGGTCATCGGCCGCTTCGCCGAGGCGGGGCTGCGGGTGCTGGGCGTGGCCTCGGCCCGCACGCCGGGCGCCTTCCCCGACGACCCGCGGCAGGCGCCCTTCGCCTTCGCAGGGCTCGTCGGCTTCCTGGATCCGCTCAGGCCCGAGGTCCCGGCCGCGCTCCGCGAGGCGACCGACGCGGGGATCAAGGTGGTGATGATCACCGGCGACCATCCGGCCACCGCCCTGGCCATCGCCCGCTCGGCGGGGCTCGACGTGTCGGGCGGCGTGCTGGTCGGCGCGGAGCTGGCGGCCCTGCCGTTCGACGAGCTCTGCGACCGTCTCCGGAGCGTCCGCGTCTTCGCCCGCGTCGCGCCGGAGCTGAAGCTGCGCATCGTCGACGCCCTGAAGGCCGACGGCGAGGTCGTGGCCATGACCGGCGACGGGGTCAACGACGCGCCGGCGCTGGAGGCGGCCCACATCGGCATCGCCATGGGGCGCAAGGGGACCGACGTGGCCCGGGAGGCCGCGGACCTCGTCCTGCTGGACGACAGCTTCGCCTCCATCGTGGGTGGCGTGCGGCTGGGCCGGCGGATCTTCGCCAACCTGCGCCGGGCGCTCACCTACATCACCGCCATCCACGTGCCGATCGCCGGCCTGGCCCTGGGGCCCATCCTCCTCGGCCTGCCGCCGATGCTGTTCCCCATGCACGTGGTGCTGCTGGAGCTCGCCATCGACCCCACCTGCGCCCTCGTCTTCGAGGCCGAGCCCAGCGAGGAGGGCGCCATGAACCGGCCGCCGCGCCGGCGCAGCGAGGCCCTGTTCGGCCCGAGCCAGGTGGCGCTGGCGCTGATCCAGGGACTGACGGTGCTGGCCGGCGTCCTGGCGCTCTATGTGCTGGCCCTGCGGAGCTATCCCGAGGCGGAAGCCCGCGCCGCGGCCTTCGTCGCCCTGGTGATGGGCAACCTGGTCCTGGCGCTGGCCGACTCTAGCGGCGGCGGCCGGCTCCTCGACCGCCATCGGGTCGCCTACTGGGGGATCGCCGCGGCGGTCACCGCCCTGCTGGCCCTGATCCTCGCCCTCCCGCCGGTCGCCAAGGTGTTCAGCATCGCCCCGCCGCCGCCGGCGCTGCTCGGCGTCGCCCTGGCGGTGGCGATCGCCTGCGGCGGCTGGCCCGCGGTGCTCAGCCGTCTGCGGCGCAGACTGGGGCGCTGAGGGATGGCGCCGGATGCGGGGCGGGGGATGGTGCCGGATGCAGGACTCGAACCCGCGACCTTCGGTTTACAAAACCGCTGCTCTACCAGCTGAGCTAATCCGGCATTCCGAACAGATACAATGGCTTGCCATATCTGACCGGCTGGCCGCAATCGAACGGGGCGCACATGGGCGCCGCTGAGCGGCCGAAGCAGACGGATTGCACGACGAGTCGGCGTGGGCAAGCGGATCGGTGAGGGGTGCAGCCTATTGTGCGGCGGCAACCATGCTGGGCGACGTTCTGCCTTTGTGTGGCGTGCTCCGTCGATCGGCGCCTGCACCAAAGCGGAGGTGCTGCTTCATCTATTGTTCCGAAGTTGCGGCTTCGCTGGAAGCCCAAGAATGAGATTAAGCTCGTCAACAATTACATGAAGCTGTACCGGCGCGGGCCCGCCGGTCTGCAGGCTCCCACCTACGCAGCGTCTGTGCACCGTCGGTGCGGTTGATCAACAACTCAGCGACCCAACCAAGGTGCGGGTCATAGCTGCTGAGGGGTACGTGATGTTCCCGACTACTCGGGATCCGAACAAGAACGACAATCTTCCAGCCTATCGAACCCGGGAATCCGGTGACTCTGACCGTCAACAGCTCACCAGATGGGAGGGGTGCCGCGAGCCTGTTTAATGTCCACAATCCGGGTGGTCCGAATGGGGAATTAGGAATATCTAAGATTATCTACAACTCTGCGAATGGAAACATGCGAGATACCTATCAGGCAGTCTTAGGTTCGCGCATCCGACGGACGGAGATCAAGTGTGTGGATAAATTACTGTGCAAGTTAAAGTAGTTGCTGTCGCACTTGCAGTGGCTGGATGCCAGGTGCAGAATAGCCGGACTAGCGAAGAGGTCCCCGCCGCCACTGTCGCAACGGCAGATGTTAACCTGCTTCGTCCAGACGAACTCGCTGAGCTCAAACTTAGAGGTGAGCAAGGTGATCCCGAGGCGGCGTACAGAGTTGCTCTCCACTACGACGCCGACCCTCGGACGGTTGCTCAGCAGGAGATTTGGCTACGTCGAGCGGCGGCCCAAAATCATGTGGGCGCGCTCCAGCAACTCGCGGCATTTCTCTACGTGAGGGGCGACAAGGGTGGGTGCGAAGAGGCTGCGAGTGTCGTCGCGTCGCTCGACAAAAGCGTGACTGACCCAGCGAAGCGCGCCGCCTTAGGGGTGGATCGAATGGTCCGGAGTGTTCCGCAAAGTCGTGATGTCTGCCTTCGAAACTCGAAATAGCCTGGCCGGGATCGGTTAATTCAGGTGGCGCACAACCTCTCGGCATGAGCCGCGTGAACAATGGCCGGCGCGGCCTCCATGATCCTCGTTCGCACCGGCCCAAAAACAGAATAATGTTGATGTTTGCCTTGCCTAGAAGTTTGGCCAAATGAGATCCGCACCTTCCTGCACTTGGAGGCGGACCTTCGCTGCGGTCGTGCGGGCGTCTGACAGGCGAAAGGCTGAGCTATAGGCGCCGAGCGTCAGCCGCGGTTGATGGCCATCCGCGGTCCGATAGCGGTAGACCCAAACCTTCCTCCCCGTGTCGGTGACCCGCAGGCACAAGCCGGGCGTGGACGCGTCCCAAAGCTCCAGCCGCGGACCCCGCTCTGCCCGAGCAGCCCGAACCGGCCTTGTCCGTCAGCTTTACCGTCGCATGGGGCACAGAAAGTCGTTACTGGAGGGGGGTGCCTGAAACAGTGGGAAACACAATTCCCCTCGGTGATCGCCCCATCGACAGACCATCTGAGCGGTGATGAGACTGTCCGAAACCAGCACCCAAGCGGTTTACAAAACCGCTGCTCTACCAGCTGAGCTAATCCGGCGCCGTGTCGGGCCGGGATGCCACGTGCGAGCCCGCGCGCGCAACTCCTAAGCCGGCCGTATCGCGTTCGCCGAACCGGCATTGCCAAGCTCGGCCGGGCGGGGGAACCTCCGCGTCCGGAGCACCGATGGAGGGGCGGATGCGGGGTCTGAGACACGGGGCGGCGGTGCTGGCGCTGGCGGCGTGCGGGTGCGCGGCGGTGGCGCCGAGGCCGGCCGCGAGCGGCGACCCGCCGCCGATCGTCCGGCTGGAGGTGGACCCGTTCCCGGAATTCCCCGACCCCCGGTGTCTGAGCCCCATGCGCCTGCGCAACGAGACGGCCGGCTTCCGGCGCGTCTCGGTGACCTACCGCATGGATTACAAGGGCGTGGGCCCCGGCTGCGAGGTGGAGTGGAGTGCGCCGCCGGAGACCGTGGAGCTCGCCGGCGCCGGCAATCCCGGCCACTGGGGCCGCCTCGGCTGCTCCGTCTACGTGCCCACCGGCTCCTTCTGCCGCGAGGAGCGGAAGTGGACGGTCCTCTCGGCGCGCACCCTGCCGGCGCCCTGATCGGCTTGGCGCCGACGCCCCGTCTGTGATTGCCTGCTTCCCAACCAGAAAGGACGGGAGGATGGCGATGAACTTCGAAGACTATCGCAGGCACGACGCCGTGGCCTTGGCCGGGCTGGTGGCCCGGGGCGAGGCGAGCGCCGCCGAGCTGCTGGAGGCCGCCGTCGCCCGCGCCGCCGAGGTCGACCCGAAGATCAACGCCGTCACCACCGACCTTTCCGACTGGGCGCGGGCCCAGCCGCCGGCGGAAGGACCGTTGGCGGGCGTCCCCTTCCTGCTCAAGGACCTCGGCGCGACCCTGGCCGGCACGGTCACCAGCGGCGGCTCGCGCCTGTTCGCGCGCGACACCGCCGCCGCCGACAGCGCGCTGGTGAGGCTCTACCGCGAGGCCGGGCTCGCCATCGTCGGCAAGACCAACACCCCGGAGTTCGGCCTGTGGCCCTTCACCGAGGGCGAGCACCTGGGCGTCTGCCGCAATCCCTGGGACCTGACCCGCACGCCCGGCGGCTCCTCCGGCGGGGCGGCGGCGGCCGTGGCGGCGGGCATCGTTCCGGCGGCCCACGCCAGCGACGGCGGCGGCTCGATCCGCACGCCCGCGTCGTGCTGCGGCCTGTTCGGGATGAAGCCGTCGCGCGGCCGGGTCTCCTTCGCGCCGATCGGGGAGGGCTGGGCGGGCGCCTCGATCCAGCACGCCGTCACCCGATCGGTGCGCGACAGCGCCGTGCTGCTCGACGTCGCCTGCGCGCCCCAGCCCGGCGACCCCTACTTCCTGGCCCCGCCCGAGCGGCCGTTCGCGGAGGCCGCGGCCCGCGACCCGGGCCGCCTGCGCATCGCCTTCACCACCGCGGCCCTGCAGTCGCAGGCGCTGGACCCCGAGTGCGCCCAGGCGGTGCGCGACACCGCGAAGCTCCTGGAGGACCTCGGTCACGACGTGGAGGAGGCGAGCGTCCCCGGCGACTTCGCCGCCATGCAGGCGGCCGCGGGCCTCGTCATCGCCGCCAGCGTCGCGGCCACCCTCGACGCAGAGGCCGAGCGCCGCGGCCGCCCCGTCGCCGAGGGGGAGGTGGAGGCGCTCACCTTCATGACCTACCGCCGCGGCCAGGCCGTCACCGCCTCGGCCTACGCCCGGGCCATCGCCACCCTGCACGCCTTCGGCCGCCAGATGGCCCCGCTGTTCGAGGCCCACGACGTCCTGCTGCTCTCGACGCTGGGGAGCCCGCCCATCCCCATCGGCCATGTCCTCGAGGACGTGAGCCTGATCGGTGAGCGGCTGTTCGCCTTCATGCCCAACACCCAGGCCTTCAACAACACCGGCCAGCCGGCCATGACCGTGCCGCTCGCCTGGAGCGCGTCGGGCTTGCCGATCGGGATGCAGTTCGTGGGCCGCATGGGCGAGGAGGCGACCCTGTTCGGCCTGGCCGGCCAGCTCGAGCGGGCGCGGCCCTGGTTCGACCGCGTCCCGGACCTCTAGACCCGCCGGCGCTGCACCAGCCAGGCGGCGATCACGCCCGTGGCCACCACGCCCACCAGCAGGGTGGAGATGGCGTTGATCTCCGGGTTCACGCCCAGCCGCACCTGGCTGTAGAGCCGGATCGGAAGCGTCGTGGCGCCGGGCCCGGAGGTGAAGCTGGCGATCACCAGGTCGTCGAGCGAGAGGGTGAAGGCCAGCATCCAGGCCGCCGCCACCGAGGGCGCGATGTTCGGCAGCGTGACCTTCACGAAGGCCTCCGCTGGCGTGCAGCCGAGGTCCTGGGCGGCCTCCTCCAGGCTGCGGTCGAAGCCCTGCAGCCGGGCCTGGATGACCACGGTGGCGTAGCAGAGGGTGACGGTCGCGTGGCTCAGCGTCACGGTCCAGAAGCCGCGCGGCAGGCCGAAGCTCACGAACAGCAGCAGCAGCGACAGGCCCAGGATCACCTCGGGCATCACCAGCGGGGCGTAGATCATGCCGGCGAACGGCAGCCGCCCGCGGAACCGCCCGCCGCGCACCAGGGCCACCGCCGCCAGCAAGCCCAACCCCGTCGCGAGCGTCGCCGAGATCAGCCCCACCCTGAGCGTCACCCACACCGCGTCCAGCATCTGTTCGTCCCGGAACAGGGCCGCGTACCAGCGCGTGGAGAAGCCGCCCCACACCGTCACCAGCCGGCTGGCGTTGAACGAATAGAGCACCAGGAGCGCGATCGGCGCGTAGAGGAAGGCCAGCCCCAGGCCTACGGCGGCGATGTTGAAGGGGGAGGGGCCGCGCCTCATCGCAGCACCTTCGCCTGGCTGCGCTGGAAGGCGAGGATCGGGACCACCAGGGTGGCCAGCAGCACGATGGCCACGGCCGAGGCGGCCGGCCAGTCGCGGTTGGCGAAGAACTCGGTCCAGATGGTCCGACCGAGCATCAGGGTCTCCGACCCGCCGAGCAGGTCCGGGATCACGAACTCGCCGACCATCGGGATGAAGCAGAGCAGGCCGCCCGCCGCGACGCCGGGCAGCGAGAGGGGGACGGTCACCTGCCAGAACGCCTGGGCGGGCGTGGCGCCGAGGTCCTGGGCCGCCTCGATCAGGGCCGCGTCCTGCTTCTCCAGCACCGCATAGAGCGGCAGGACCATGAACGGCAGGTAGGCGTAGACCAGGCCGATCACCACGGCCGCCTCGGTGTTCAGCAGGTTGAGCGCCGGCAGGCCCACCGCGCCCAGGGCGGCGTTCAGCAGGCCGGCGGGCTTCAGGATCGCGATCCAGGCGTAGATGCGGATCAGGAAGCTGGTCCAGAACGGCAGGATCACCGCCATGACCAGCGCGCTGCGCGCCGCCGGCGGGAAGCGGGCGATGCCGTAGGCGATGGGATAGCCGATGACGAGCAGGATGGCCGTGGCGATGGCCGCGAACTTCAGGCTGGAGAGATAGGCCGCCACATAGAGCCGGTCCTGCGTCAGGCGGGCGTAGGTCTCCACGTCGAGGCCGCGCAGGAAGGCGTCGACGCCGGCCGCGCCGGCCGACCAGTCGATCCGCGGCGTGTACGGCGGGATCGCCAGCGCCGTGTCGGAGAGCGACAGCTTGGCCACCAGAACGAACGGGAAGGCGAAGAAGACGGCCAGCCACAGGTAGGGCAGGGCCGCCGCGAGGCCGGGGCGGGGCCGCCTCACGCCGTGAGCACCATGGCCGCGTCGGGCGCGAAGCTCAGCCAGACCGGGGCGCCCACCGCCAGCGGCCGGGTCGAGGCGCGCGCGGTGTTGGCCAGCGCCACCCGCACCGTCCGGCCGGGCGCCGTCGCCACCATGACGATGGTCCAGTCGCCGAGGTAGCCCACCTCGCGGATCTCCCCCGCCAGCAAGTTGGGGCCCCGCGGCGGCTGGTCCTGGTGCAGGACGAGCTTCTCGGGCCGCACGGCGATCCACACCGTCTGCCCGTGCGCGAAGCCCTGGGTGCTGTCGGCCACGAGGTCGGCGGCCGGCGAGACGACCGAGACCGACTGGCCGGTCGAGGCCGTCACCTGGCCCTCGAACAGGTTCACGTCGCCGATGAACTCGGCCACGTAGCGGTTGGCCGGCGCCTCGTAGACCTCCGCCGGGCGGCCCACCTGCACGATCCGGCCCTCGCCCATCACCGCGATCCGGTCGGCGACCACCATGGCCTCCTCCTGGTCGTGGGTGACGATCAGGAAGGTCATCCGCAGCTCGTGCTGCAGGCGCATCAGCTCGAACTGGGTCTCGTCGCGCAGCTTCTTGTCGAGCGCCGCCAGCGGCTCGTCGAGCAGCAGGATGCGCGGCCTGGGCGCGATGGCGCGGGCCAGCGCCACCCGCTGCTTCTGCCCGCCGGAGAGCTGGTCGGGCCGCCGCCGGCCCAGCCCCTCGAGCCGGACCAGCGCCAGCATCTCCTCCACCCGCTCGGCGATCTCGCGCCTGGGCAGGCGCTGCTGCCGCAGGCCGAAGGCCACGTTCTGCGCCACGGTGAGGTGCGGGAAGAGGGCGTAGGACTGGAACATCATGTTTGTCGGCCGAGCGTGCGGCGGCAGGCCGGTGATGTCCTCGCCGCGCAGCAGGATGCGGCCGGCGTCCGGCGTCTCGAGCCCGGCCAGCAGGCGCATCAGCGTGGTCTTGCCGCAGCCCGAGGGGCCCAGCAGGGCGAAGAACTCCCACTCGTGGATGTCGAGGCTCACGTCCTCGACCGCCGCCTGGTCGCCGAACCGCTTGCTGACGCCCTCGAAGCGGACCAGCGGCGCCACGTCCGGGTCCTCCCACGGCGCGAACGCCGAGCGCACCCCGCCGATGACGGGCCGACCGCCCGTGGGCCTGCCGCTCACTGGCCGGTCAGCACCCGCGTCCACTGCCGGTTCACCTCCCTGAGCAGGGCCTGGTCCTTGGTGGTGGTGACGAAGAGCCGCGCCGCGACCTCGGCCGGCGGATAGACGCCGGGATCCTCGCGCACCGCGGCGTCCATGAGCGGCGTCGCCGCCGCATTGCCGTTGGCGTAGTGGGTGTAGTTCGACGCCCGCGCGATCACCGCCGGGCGCAGCATGAAGTCCAGGAAGCGGTAGGCCGCCGCGGCGTTCGGCGCGTCGGCGGGGATCGCGAAGACGTCGAACCACACCTGGGTGCCTTCCTTCGGGATGGCGTAGGCGATCTCGACGCCGTTCTTCGCCTCCTCGGCGCGGTCTGCGGCCTGCAGCACGTCGCCCGAGTAGCCGATGGCCACGCAGATGTCCCCGTTGGCGAGCGCGTCGATGTACTCCGAGGAGTGGAACTTGCGCACATAGGGCCGGGCCTTCATCAGCACCTCGGTGGCCGCCGCATAGTCGGCCGGATTGGTCGAGTTCGGATCCTTGCCGAGATAGTGCAGGGCGACCGCGTACATGTCCTCCGAGGCGTCGAGGAAGTAGACGCCGCAGTCCTTCAGCTTGGCCAGGTTCGCCGGCTCGAACACCGCCTTCCAGCTGTCCATGGCCACGCCGCGCTTGGCCACGGCCTGGGCGTTGTAGCCGATGCCGATCGTGCCCTGCATGTAGGGCACGGTGTAGGCTTGTCCCGGATCAAAGGGCTGCATGTGCTTCAGCGTCTCGGGCGACAGGTTGCCGAGGCCCGTCAGCCTTCCCTTGTCCAGCTTCTGCAGCGCGCCGGCCTGGATGTAGCGCGGCACGTTGTGGTTCGACGGGACCACCAGGTCGTAGCCGGTGTTCCCCTGCAGGACCTTGGTCTCCAGCACCTCGTTGGAATCGAAGGTGTCGTAGCGGACCTTGATCCCGCTCTCCTTGGTGAACTCGGCCAGCAGCTCGGGGTCGATGTAGTCCGACCAGTTGTAGATCCGCAGTTCGCCGCCCTGCGCCTTCCCGGCCCCGCCCTGGCCGCAGGCCGAAAGCGCCAGCGCCGCCAAAGCGGCCAGCGCCGCCCTCCATCCGCGCATCGTCGTTCCCCCTCGCTCGCGGCCAAGGTTATAGGCGGCGCAGCCGGCCCCTCAATCCCGAACGCAACCGGAGACCCCCGCCCGTGTCACCTGCCTGGACCCTGGTCGCTCCCGTCCTCATGCTGGTCGCCTCCAACGTCTTCATGACCTTCGCCTGGTACGGCCACCTGAAGGTCGACCGCGGGCCGCTCTGGGCCATCGTCCTGGTGAGCTGGGGGATCGCCTTCTTCGAATACTGGCTGGCGGTGCCGGCCAACCGCATCGGCCGCGCCGTCTACGAGCCCGCCGAGCTGAAGGCCATGCAGGAGGTGATCACCCTCGTGGTCTTCGCGGTCTTCTCGGTCCTCTACCTGGGCGAGAAGCTGACCCTGAACCACGGCGTCGGCTTCGCCTTCATCGCGCTGGGCGCCTGGTTCGTCTTCAAGGGCCCGCTCTAGAGGGCGAGCACCGCCGCCTTCAGCGCCTCCGCCGTCCGGGCCCAGGTGAGCTTCGACAGCGTCTCGGCCCCGCGCAGGCCGCGGCGGCGGGCGTCCTCGCGGTCGGCGTAGGCCTGCTCCAGCCGCGCCACCACCTCGTCCACGTCGCTCTCGCCCCAGCCGGAGACGCCCTCCACGCCCTCCTGCCCGGGCACGGCGGCCTGCCGCTCCAGCACATAGGTGTTCCCGTCCTCGATCAGGTCGAGATGCCCGGTGTTGGCCGAAAGGATGGTCGGCACGCCGCAGGCCATGCACTCCATGGCCACCAGGTTCGTCCCGCCCTCGCTGCGGTTGGGGAAGACCGCCACGTCCATCTCGCGCAGCAGCGGGGGCAGGGCGGCGTTGGGCACGGGCCCGAGGTCCATGAGCTGCCCCGCCGCCACGCCGGAGGCCTGCGCCCAGGCGGCGACGTCCACCCGGCCCTGGGCGTCGAACGCCACCGGCGCCGCCAGCCCGCTCACGTCCAGGCTGCGGGCCATCTGCGGCCAGGGACTGTGCCAGGCGGTGACCAGCAGCGCGTCCGGCCGCCGCTCGGCGAACCTGCGGAACGCCGCCAGCACGATGTCCTGCCCCTTGCGCCGCTCCAGCTTGCCGCCGCTGAACACCAGGAAGCGGTCGCCCAGCACCCCCAGCCGCGGCGCCGGATGGAACAGGGTGGGGTCGACCCCCTGCAGGATGGTGGTCACCCGCTCCACGCCATGCGCCCGCAGCACCCGCTCGTTCCACGCGCAGCCGGCGACCACCAGCGGATAGGCGCTCGCCCGGCGCACGACCTCCGGCGCGAGCCTCGCGCTGTCGAAGAAGCAGACCGCGACCATCGGCTGGCCGGTCAGCCGCACCCCGCCCGCCGCCGGGCCCATGACGAAGGCGTCGTCCACCGCCGTCAGCATGGGCGCCTCGACCCGCAGCCGCCCGTCCTTCGCCGCGAACGCCGCCTGGAAGGCCTGCGAATCCCGCAGGAACGGCTCGATCGCGCGGCGCCTCAGCGGGTCCACGGCGATCTGCCGCGGGTCGATGGGCAGGGAGCAGACCGGCCGCACGTCCGGGTCCCGGGCCCAGGCCAGCGCCAGGTTCAGCCCGTAGACCCCGAAGCCGAAGAAGCTCGAGATCCCCCAGTGGATGACGACCTGCCGCCGCACGCCCGCTCCGCTCCCCATGCCCGAGCCCTCGCCGACCCGGTCCTTGCCGCTAGCACAGTCCTTGGGTACTCGGCTCGGAAGGATCGCCGATGACCCGCGCCACCGACCCCAAGCTCGCCCCCAAGCTCACCAAGTACGCTCGGCTGGACGCCTTCCTGGAGCGGCTGCGCGGCGACGTCTACCCCGAGCCGCCCAGCCCCCTGCACAGCCAGATCACCGCGCAGATGTTCCAGCGCCTGCAGGCCCTGCATCCGCTCCCGCCCGGCGCCCGGGTGCTCGACGTGGGCTGCGGCCAGGGCGCGGCGCTGGAGCTGTTCCGCGACGCCGGCCTCGACGCCACCGGCATCAGCGTCGGCGAGGACGTGGCCGCCTGCCGGGCCAAGGGCCTGAACGCGGTGGAGATGGACTTCGGCTTCCTCGACTTCGCGGACGAAGCCTTCGACCTCGTCTGGTGCCGGCATGCGCTGGAGCACAGCCTGATGCCGTACTTCATGCTCGCCGAGCTGTTCCGCGTGCTGACGCCCGGCGGCGTCCTCTATGTGGAGGTCCCGGCCCCCGACACCGCCTGCCGCCACCAGGCCAACCCCAACCACTACAGCGTCCTGCCCAAGAGCATGTGGGCCGAGCTGATCCGCCGCGCCGGCTTCGCCGACCTCAAGGTCAACGACCTGGCGCTGACCACCGCCGCCGGCCCGGACGTCTACTGGGCCTTCGTCGCCCGGCGGCCCTCGGCCGCGCCTGCGGGCCCCGCATGACCAACCCCGAGGCGCGCTTCCGCGAGGCCGTCGCCCACCAACGGGCCGGCGAGCTCGACGCCGCCGAGGCCATCTACCGCGAGCTCCTGGCCGCCCATCCCACGCTCTTGATCGCCCACCACAACCTGATCGCCACCCTGCGCGCCCGTGGCGACTGGGCGGGCGCCGAGCAGGCGCTGCGCCGGGCCCGCGCCGTGGCCCCGCAGGACCCGGACATCGCCTACCACCTCGGCCTCTCCCTGCTGGCCTCGGGAAACTACGCCGAGGGCTGGCCGCTCTACGAGGCCCGCCGCAGCGTCGACCGCGACCGGGTGCATGCGCCGAAGCTGCCGTTCCGCGAGTGGCGCGGCGAGCCCGTGAAGTCCCTGCTGGTCTGGCCCGAGCAGGGCTTCGGCGACCAGATCATGTTCGCCCGCTACGTCCCGCTGCTGAAGGCCCGCGGCATCGCGGTCACCCTGGTCTGCCGCCCGGGCCTGGAGACCCTGCTGGCCCCGCTCGGCGTCACCGTCATCCCGGCCGAGGGCCAGGCCAAGCTGCCGGCCTGCGACGCCTGGGTGCTCCTGGGCTCCCTGCCGCTCCGCTTCGGCACGACGCTGGAGACCATCCCCGACGGCGTCTGGCTGAAGGGCCCGAAAGGCGGGCCCGAGGGCGGCGGGGAGGGGCCAGGCGGGCAGGGCATTGGCCTCGTCACCCGCGGCCGCCCCACTCACCCCAACGACGCGAACCGCTCCCTGCCCAAGCCCATCGAGGCCGACCTCTTCAACCTCCCCGGCGCCGTCAGCCTGCATCCGGAGGACACCGGCGCCGCGGACTTCGCCGAGACCGCCGGGATCGTGCGGCGCCTGGAGCGCGTGATCACCGTCGACACCGCCGTCGCCCACCTGGCCGGCGCCATGGGCAAGCCCGTCTGGATCCTGCTGCCCGCCACCGGAACCGACTGGCGCTGGCTCCGCGCCCGCCCCGACAGCCCCTGGTATCCGACGGCCACCCTCTTCCGCCAGCCGACCCCGGGCGACTGGTGGGCGGTGGTCGACGAGGTGCGGGGGCGGCTGGGGGCGTAAGGGGGCGCGGGCGAACGCCAAGGTTTGCCCCGCGCCCCAAGCTGGGTGAAGCTCCCGGCATGCACCCGTTCCCACCCGCCGCCGATCTGCAATTCCTGATCGGCCTGGAGGTCGGCCAGGTCTGCCTCGACCCCTGGTCGACCCAGGTCCGGTTCTCCGACGGAGGCCAGATCACCATCGAAGGCCCGTTCGAACACGTCGATGCGGCGGGGCAGACCCACAGCCATCAGGCGAGCGACGAGCAGGACGTGGGACCCGTCTTCCTCCGCGAGCTGATCCAGCAGCGCATCACGGCCCTGGACAGCGAACCGCGCTCCCTCACGCTCACCTTCGCCAACGGCGCCCTCCTGCGGATCAGCAGCGAGGAGGGGCCCTACGAAAGCGGCCAGATCCACCCGCCGTCAGGCGAAGGCGGCTTGGTCGTGTTCTAAAGGTCGGCATTGCGCCAAGAGCGGAACTTGGGGCCAATTCCAAAAGCGGACGTTCAACGGCTCTTGCGCGGCTTCCCTGGCCTGAGCCTCTACATGCTAAAGCGGAGCCTCGCCGCGCAGAGTTTCTAGGAATGCCACAGCTTCCCCGCACCCCCCCTTTCGGAACTTCTCTAGCCCGGCAAGTCGCGAAGCAGAACCTGACTAGGTTCAACAACGTGTTCTGGGTGGCCGAGCGAGCTCGTACCCACCTGAAGTCGGGCTTCTCCTCAATTCGCTTTCCGCGCCCGGGGCCCGGTGTCCACGGGGTCTACACTACGGCCGCCGAGTGGGAGAGTGCCTCAGACGAGTTCCGGGACTGGACGCGCCAGCATGTGCTGATCTCTGCGGCGTCTCTGCTCGAAGTCTACGTAAAGTCGATCACGACGACGGCGCTTCAGGCGAACCCGGATTTGCTCGACCGCTCGCTTACGGGCGTGGACGGATATGCGTTCGTCCTCGGCAAGGCCACGCCACCGGCGGGCTGGAATAAATCCATCGAAGCTGCCGTGGACGGCTTCACCAGCGGACTTTGGAAGCAGCGGTTTCGCCGGCTTGAGATGGTCTTCGGTCGGCTGCCAGCAAAACTAACTGCACTCGAACCCGACCTTCAAAAAATTCAGAACAAGCGAAACCGGATCGCGCATCAGTTCGGCGCAGACACCGCGCGATCGGTACCCTGGGATGCCGTGACACATGTGGTTGTCGGCGCCAAAGATTGTGAAAACGCCATACGAACCGTCTCTACATTCATTGCCGAAGCCGACACGAATGTGTTTGCCGCACTAGTCGGCGCTCATGAGGTACTTGCGATCTACCACGAGTGGGCGAGGAAGCATCCCGACCTAGGCCGTCACCGCGTTTTGCGGACTCGGGCCACGGCGTTCTGTGACCACATAGGCAGTTTGAATGGTCAGGGCCTTGGTAAGGAGTACGCCCAAGCGATCATTGATCACTACGACACACTGTAGTGTAAGAACCACCCTCAGGGAGAAGGCGCGCGCGTTCGCCCAAGCCACGGCATCGGCAGCGCCAGCACGGACGTGGGAAGCCGTGAACCGGCTCAGCGTTCCGGCTCTCGCTCGAAATCAGTGCGACTGGCTAAAAGCGAATGCGGGCCTGCCGATCTCTCTGAATTTGCGGCAGGCTTTTCTGGCGTTCGTGCTTGTAATCGAACTCCGAATCCATTGCCGCCACAAAACGCGAAGCGGAGAAGTGCCACCGGTTGGATAGCCCATTCTCCTCGACCATCCAGTCACCTGCGACCCAGTAGGGAAACGCGTGGAAGAGCAGAACCAGCGACACCGCCAAGACACGCTCCACGACGGAAGTCAGCGATTCGACGTCAGACGGCCGTTCCTTTCCGGCAGTGATGCCGGCCTCTGCCGCACTGATGGATTCCAAAATCTGCGAAGGCGTAAGGTGGACATAGCCCGAAGTCAGCGAGAACAGCCGCCCAACTTCCACTCGGAACGCGTCACGGTCCGCCTCCGGAAGGAGTTGGAGTTTCAGCGCGTTTTTGACGCTAATTTTTGCAGAGGCGAGTTCTTTGTCGAAACGCTCCAGCTTCTCTTGCACCGTCGCGGTGGTACCCTCTTGCTCCACAAACGCAAGCTTGATCGACGCTTCAAGAACGAATCGAAGCTCGCGCTTCGCTGCGTTCAATATACCTTCGCGGGGCAGGATGATCAGCGCCATTGCTGACTGAAGAAGGTCCTGAGCCAGGTAGCTGAACACGTGGGTGTCGCGAAATGAAGGGTCCCTCGCCCCTTGCATCACGATAAAACTGAGCGTGGAGAGATAGCTCAACACGACCGCTTCATTCGCTCGAATCGCGGTGGCCAGTTCGGGCTGAAGATCTTCAAGTGAAGTGCGCGGCATGCCGTATCCTGCCGAGTCAATCCAATGGTAAGCGCGGACTACCTGCGCGGCATCGCTCGCGGAAGGGTGGGCTGCAGTAGTGGATGATCATGCTCGCCAACGTCGCGAAGGTGGGCCGCGAACTGATGCAATGCCATCAGAGTGCGCGCCACGTCTCGACGCTCCACCTTGTCGCCCTCTGCCTTGCCTCTCTCCTGTTCGCGAAGTGCTCCAACCGGATCGGCACTGTCTGATCGTATGAGCCACGGCCAGTGGTCCCTCATGTACACTAGAAAGAGCAGCGCTTCTGGCGGAGTCACGGCAAAGGTTGCGAGGTAATCTACGCAAGCATGATAGATTACCCATTCTGACTCGGCCGGATTGAAGGCTATGGCTGCGCCAGCATCCCTGGCGCCGTGCTACATGAAATTGAATGATGCTTTGAGGTAACTCTCGAACTCTTCCGAGAACTCTCCAGCTAGCCCATTGAGAACCTCGGACTCCGCCGGGGCCTAGCCTGTGTGCGTCGCAAGACTCCAATGATCTCGGCAGCTGCGCTGGCCAAGACATGGACGGATGCGGGGTCCCATTCATTCGCCCAAAGCCAGATGGCCGTCGCGAGTTGGCTCGACGCCACGTCTGGTTTCGTCAGCTCGTATCCGGTTCGCGTAACGGTCTTCGTTGCGTCGCCCCGCGCCAATTCGCTGCCTCCAAGTGCCCGCGCTGCCCTTGTGCCGCGCTGGAGATCCGCCGAGATGACCGTGGCTGCAGTCGAGAAACCTACACGCTGTCTCAGGTGGATTGCTCCGGCCAGTCGCCGAAGAGGTCGTATTGGTCCTGTGCAACTTCATCCAGTTTCCCAAGCTGAGCCGCCAAGGCATCATCGCTCAGCGGTCTTGCTAGCCTCTGGCCGTTGAACTCTAGTACCCGCAATACCCGACAGTGCTTCGGATGGTCGGGCCGCCCCCGAAAGGCCCACTGAACCTTCATCGTGTCGATTACGTGCGTGCTAACCGCGCCTGCCGCGACTCGCTGCCAGAACTCTTCATCCTCGACTCGAAAATAACGCTCCCGCCCCTGCTGATCGCGTCCTTTCCAAGCACGCGCCCGGTCAGCTCGATCCCAGTTGGGTGAGGTCACATGAAGGACGACCGTGCCCACCAGCCACGGCGGTTGAACGTCTTCGAGCTTCGGCAGCAAGTCCGTTTGCAATCGGCCGAAGTCCTCCTTCCGGATCGGGAAGACTGGCGCTTCCGAAAAGCCGATTGCTCGGAGCCGCGGCGTGGCTTCGCACGCATCGTAGAATGCGTTCTTGGCAGCGTACGCATTCCGGAACCGAGTGCGAGGGACGCCTATATCCTCCAGCTCAGCTGTTGGCTTCTGAAGGAAAGACATGGTGGCTTCTACTATCACTAATTCTTCAAACTTCTTCTGCTGTTCGTGGTGCGCCTCGGCTGCCGTGATCGCCGCCTCTCCAGCTTCCCGCGCCGCCTTCCCCGCAACTTCGGCCCAGTAGGCGGGTTCATGACCTGTGAGCCCCTTGATGAAGCCCTTGCCGACGTCACTCTCCGTGAAGGCCCAGACAGCCCCCCACGCAAGGGCAATCACCCCCAGTCTTTGGAGAAACGTGCCTTCCTCGGGTGGCAGTACGAACAGCTCGACTTGAAGCTCGGCCCCCAGCAGTTCAGCGGTGAACGCGCGGATAACCGCCTCGGTCTCGGAAGCTGTCCTGACGAATGTTGCGAGCGGGATTTCATGGCCCGGCACGTCGAAATGAATAGGGATGACTTCTATTGCGCCGCTCCCTGCTCGCCCGACTCATCGCGGACGCGACTTCAAGCTTGGCTACAGCTTCAGCGCGATGGGGCAGATGTCAATGTGATCAGCAAACGTTGTTTTCCAGCGCATACAGACGTTTGCGATTGCCACCGGCAAGCGCCAGAGGAGCAAACTGGCCCTACTCCTCGCGAGGAGCACTTCGGACGTGGGCTTCCGACCCGTCGCGGATGCGCGATGCTGTCGGAAGCTTGATCATGCGGAGAGCGCGAGACACCCTCACGGGGAATCAGAAACGACTCCCACGGTAAAGCTTGGCGTGACCGCCGGAAGCGGACGTTTCGAACTTCCGCTTTGAGTCATTAGCGGATGTTCCGCGGGAACCAGTCCCGCTCGCGCCCTGAGCCGGCGGCCCCAACATCCACCCCGCCCACCACCACCCCCACCTTGCCAAGCCGCGCTTCGCAGGCCATCTCGCGCGGCCTATAAGCCCGCGTCGGCCGCCGTCCGCGGCCGCAACCCTCCCGAAGGCGTCATGTCCCGCATCCTGATCACGTCCGCTCTGCCCTACATCAACGGGATCAAGCACCTGGGGACGCTGGCGGGCTCCATGCTGCCGGCCGACGTCTACGCCCGCTTCCAGCGGGCCCGCGGCCGCGAGACGCTCTACATCTGCGCCACCGACGAGCACGGCACGCCCACGGAGCTGGCCGCCGCCGAGCTCGGCCAGGACCCGGCCTCGTTCTGCGCCGAGCAGCACCGGGTGCAGCACGACCTCGGCCGCGCCTTCGGCCTGTCCTGGGACCACTTCGGCCGCTCGTCCTCGCCGCAGAACCACCGGCTGACCCAACGCTTCGCGCAGACGCTCTGGGAGGCCGGCTTCATCGAGGAGCGGGTGACCCAGCAGGTCTATTCCAACGCCGACAGGCGCTTCCTGCCGGACCGCTACGTGATCGGCACCTGCCCGCACTGCGGCTACGAGGCGGCGCGCGGCGACCAGTGCGAGAACTGCACCCGGGTGCTGGACCCGGCCGACCTGCTCAAGCCCCGCTCGGCGGTCTCGGGTTCCGAGGACATCGAGATCCGCGGCTCGAAGCACCTGTTCCTGCGCCAGAGCCTGTTCGCCGGCAAGCTGCGCCACTGGATCGAGAGCAAGCGGGCCTCCTGGCCCAACCTCGTCACCTCCATCGCGCTGAAGTGGCTGGACGAGGGCCTGCAGGACCGCGGCATCACCCGCGACCTGGAGTGGGGCGTGCCGGTCAACGCCTTCGAATGGGGCCCGAACCCGGAGGGCAAGACCCCGGACATCGAGGGCCTGGCGGGCAAGGTGTTCTACGTCTGGTTCGACGCGCCGATCGAGTACATCGCCGCCACCTGGGAGTGGGCCGAGGCGCGCGCCCAGGAGGCCGGCCGCGGGCCGGCGCAAGACGCCGAGTGGGAGCGCTGGTGGCGGGGCGAGGCGGCGGCCGACGTCACCTACGTGGAGTTCATGGGCAAGGACAACGTGCCCTTCCACACCGTGGGCTTCCCCTGCACCCTGATCGGGGTCAACGAGCGGCTGGCCGCCGACGGGACCTGGTCCACGGTGGAAGCGCGCCCCTGGAAGCTGGTCGACCAGCTCAAGGGCTTCAACTGGCTCGACTACTACGGCGGCAAGTTCTCCACCTCGCTGAAGCGCGGGGTGTTCATGGACCATGCGCTGGAGCTCCTGCCGGCCGACTACTGGCGCTGGTGGATCACCGCCAATACGCCGGAGACCTCCGACGCCACCTTCACCTGGGAGCAGTTCCAGGCGCAGGTGAACGCCGACCTGGCCGACGTGCTGGGCAACTTCGTCAACCGGATCCTGAAGTTCACCGAGAACCGCTTCGACGGCGTGGTGCCCGAGGGCGGCGAGCCGGGGCCGCTGGAGGCGAGGCTCGAGGACGAGGTGCTGGCCAAGCTGCGCGAGCTCACCGGCCACCTGGAGGACCGCGAGTTCCGCAAGGCGTCCACGGCGCTCCGCCAGCTCTGGGTGCTGGGCAACCAGTACCTCACCGAGGCCGCGCCCTGGACGGCGATCAAGACCGATCGCGACCGCGCCGCCGTGGCCGTGCGCTTCGGCCTGAACCTGGTGGCCCTGTTCGCGAAGGTGTCCGAGCCCTTCATCCCCTTCGCCGCCGAGAAGATCGCGCTGGCGGTAGGGGAGGGCTTCCCGGGCCAGTGGCCGGCGCTCGACGGCCTGGGCCTGCTGCGCACGCTCGAGCCCGGCCGCAAGGTCCAGGCGCCCGAGGTGCTGTTCCGCAAGGTCGAGGATGCCCAGGTCGCCGAATGGGTCGCCCGGTTCGGCGGGCCTGAGGCCGGCTGACGGATTAGGCCTCGTGATTCCTTGGAGCTGGCCGGGGGTCCGTGAGACCCTCGTGGCCGGTCTTTGCCAAGGTGAACCCCCGTCCAGCCGCACACCCGTCCAGCCGCGCCTGACCCCTCATCCATGTCGACGTGGATGAGGGTGGCCCGCGGGCCTAGTGCGCCCGTTGCTTGGCCTCTTCCTCGGGGCCGATGTCCAGCATGTCGGGCATGAAGCCGTTGTAGGCCTGGGTCTGGTTGAGGTCGACGACCACGGTCCGGTGGCCCTCCCACATCATGTGCAGGGCCACGTAGAGGACGATGATCAGGCCGACGTAGCCGATCCAGCGGTACTTGTGCAGCAGCCGGGCGATCCAGCTCGCCGCCACGCCCATCAGAGCGATGGACAGCAGCAGGCCGAACACCAGGATCGTCGGATGCTCCCGCGCCGCGCCGGCCACGGCCAGGACGTTGTCCAGCGACATGGAGACGTCGGCGATCAGGATCTGGATGAAGGCGTCCTTGAACGACTTCGGCTGGCGCTTGGCGACGGCGCCGGTGGGTTCGGTGGTCGGGTCGGCGTCCAGCACCGCCTCGGCGGCCGCCTCCTCGGGCTCGGCCTGGTGGCGCAGCTCGCGCCACATCTTCCAGCAGACCCAGAGCAGCAGCAGGCCGCCGGCGAACAGCAGGCCGACGATGCCCAGCAGCTGGGTGGTGATCAGCGCGAAGCCGATCCGCAGCACGACCGCGGCGATCAGGCCGTAGAGGATCGCCTTGCGCCGCTGGGCCGGGGGCAGGGCGCCCGCGGCCAGGCCCACGGCGACGGCGTTGTCGCCCGCGAGCACGAGGTCGATCATCAGGACCTGGAGGAGGGCGGACAGGCCGCCGGCGCTGAACAGCTCTTCGAACATCCGGCCTCAATGCGTCAGGCGGGCGCGGGCTGCAACTGTTCAGCCGCGCGGACGCGACGCCTCGTAGAGCGCCACCGCGGCGGCGGCGGAGACGTTGAGGCTCTCGAAGCCGCCCGGCATGGGGATCCGGGCGAGCGCGTCGCAGTGCTCGGCCACCAGCCGGCGCATGCCCTCGCCCTCGGAGCCCAGGACCAGCACGGTGGGCGTCCCGTCGAGGGCCTGGGCCAGGTCCTGCTCGGCCGCGCCGGTCAGGCCCACCGCCCGCCAGCCGAGCTCGGCCAGCTCCTCCAGCGCGCGGGACAGGTTGACCACCCGGGCGACCGGGATCTTCTCCAGGGCGCCGGCCGCGGCCTTGGCCAGTGCGCCGGTGAAGCGCGGGGCGTGGCGGTCCTGCAGGATCACGCCCGCCGCGCCGAACGCCGCGGCCGAGCGCAGGATGGCGCCGACGTTCTGCGGGTCGGTCACCTGGTCGAGCATCAGCAGGATCGCGCCGGGCTTCGCCTCGAGGTCGGCGAGGTCCGCCGGCTCCAGCGGCTCGGCGCGCAGGGCCACGCCCTGGTGCACCGCGCCCTGCGGCAGGTTCTGGGCGATGAACTGGTTGTCGGCGGTCTCGACGCCGGCGAGCCGGCCGAATCGCGCCTCGACCTGCCGGGCCCGTTCCGGCGTGACCAGCAGCCGCTGGGGCGCCCCGCGCGCCGGATTGGCCAGCGCCGCCTCCACCGCGTGCCACCCCCAGATCCAGTCTTCGGACGGCGCTTCAGACCGCCTCTGGAAGCGGTGCTGGGGCGGACGTTTTTTCCCTTTCCGGGCGTCGTTGCGTTCGGGGTGCGAGGCCACTATAAGACGCGCTCCAAATTGGGGCCCCGGACGGGAAGCCTGCTCCAGGACGTTGCGTTCGGCGCTCTTAAAGCTCCTCGCAGCCTTGGCGGAAGGCTTTTGTTCGTGGCTCTCAACGTGGCTCCGAGCGCGCGGGGGAATGTCCCGAGTGGCAAAGGGGGCGGACTGTAAATCCGCTGGCGTACGCCTTCGTAGGTTCGAGTCCTACTTCCCCCACCACGCGCTCGGTCCGAACGAGGAGAGTTTGGGCGACCCCGTCCACCTTGGCGGGTATAGCACAATGGTAGTGCAGCAGCCTTCCAAGCTGAGGATGCGGGTTCGATTCCCGCTACCCGCTCCAAGTTATCATTTCAGTTGAACAACGCCCGGCAGGACCCTGATGGCCAAAGAAAAGTTCGAACGCACGAAGCCGCACTGCAACATCGGCACGATTGGTCACGTTGACCACGGCAAGACGACGCTGACGGCGGCGATCACGATGACGCTGGCGAAGGCCGGTGGTGCGAAGGCGATGGCCTATGCGGACATCGACGCGGCGCCGGAAGAGAAGGCCCGTGGGATCACGATCAACACGGCGCACGTGGAATACGAGACGGCGAACCGTCACTACGCCCACGTCGACTGCCCCGGGCACGCCGAC
>NZ_DATLJI010000015.1:0-416703 GCF_035539035.1 Phenylobacterium sp. | reverse complement strand
CCGCCAGCACAACCTGCGCATCAAGGTGGCGCGGATCTTCAACACCTACGGCCCGCGCATGCATCCGAACGACGGGCGCGTGGTCTCGAACTTCGTCGTCCAGGCGCTGAAGGGCGAGGCGATCACCCTCTATGGCGAGGGCGCCCAGACGCGCTCCTTCTGCTACGTCGACGACCTGGTGGAGGCCTTCCTGCGCTTCATGGCCACCGGCGATGATGTCACCGGCCCGATCAACCTTGGCAATCCCGGCGAGTTCACGATCCGCGAGCTCGCCGAGAAGGTGATCGCCCTCACCGGTTCGAAGTCGAAGATCGAGTTCCGGCCGCTGCCGCAGGACGACCCCCAGCAGCGCCAGCCGAACATCGCCAAGGCCAAGGAGATCCTCGGCTGGGAGCCGACGATCACGCTCGATGAGGGGCTGAAGAAGACCATCACCTATTTCGACGGCCTGCTGCGGGCCGACGCCCTGGCTTAGGTCAGCACCAGGCGGGCTCGTCCGGCGCCGGCGGGCGCAGCAGCTCGGCGACGTTGGCCTCGATGATGCGGAAGCCGACGTTGCCGTAGAGCTTCTGCCGCCCCTCGGGAAAGACGAAGGTCGGGCTGCCCTGCACCTTCTGGGTTTCCGCGGCCTCGTAGTCGCCGGCCAGGGCAGCGAAGGCCGTACCATCCTCGATGCGCGCCTCGGCGGCGCCGACGTCGACGCCTGCGGCCCGCGCGGCCGAGCGCTGCACCTCGCCGCGCGAGATGTCCCGCGCCTCGGCGAAGAAGGCGTGGCGCAGCGCCAGGGTCGCGGTCTCGTAGTCTTCACGGCCGCAGGCCAGTTCCACGGCCTTCAGGAAGAGATGCGGCGCGTGCGAACTGGTCGGCCGCACGTCGCGCCAGATGGCCTGGGCCACATCGAGGTGCGGGAAGCCGGCCGCCACCTCCTGCACGTGGTCGGCGAAGCCCTCCCAGCCACCCCTGTCCTTCCAGCCCTCGCCGATCTTGGCCTCGGTGTTCCCGAAGGTGACGCAGAACCGCCGCTGGACGCGCACGCGCGGGCCGTGCGCCTCCTGGAGCTTCGCCAGGCGGACCTCGCTCGCATAGGCGTAGATGCACAGCAGGTCGGAGAAGTAGGTGATGGGCAGGGGGGCGTGGGCGCTCATGCCCCGGCAACCCTTGCCCGCCCGTCAGGTTCCGGGCTGGACGTAGGGGACCCTGGCGAACAGGGCGCGCTCCTCACCCCGGGGATCGTCCGCCATCCGGGGCTCGGCGTCGAAGATCATGGTCTGCCGGCGGGGCAGGGCGTAGGGCTCCCAGCGGGGCAGGGCGGGGTGGTTCGGGTCGCCCGTCCGCGCGAGCGCGATGAAGGCCTCGCTCATGGCCGCCGCGGTCCGCCGCGCCTCTGGGCCGTCGCCGGTCCGCGAGCCCTCGGCGGCGGTGTTGTCGAACACCAGGGGGATGTCGAGGGTGTGGAACGCGCCCAGCCGCCCGCCCTCCGCCGGGGAACGGAAGTCGAGCTGGTAGACCCACGCCGGCGACCCCTGCAGCGCGCGCAGCTCGGCCTCGATGATCGCGCCGCGCCAGGAGCGCGACGCGGTGGTGGCGGCGAACAGCACGTCGCTCGGGCTGTAGTGCGGATAGAGCCGCCGGTACTCGGCGATGACCAGCTCCGGCGAGATGTCCACGCGCATGTTCGGGATCAGCTTGGCGGCGAGCCCGTCCCAGCCGACGGTGAAGTTCGTCTCGTCGTTGCCGAGGAAGGCGCGGGTCTCGTCGTGGGTGTTGCCGATGATCATCGGGATCTTCGCCGACTGGGGCGGCGCGTCGGGGTAGAACGGGTGGCGCGTCAGGCTGCGTTCGTCGAGCACCGGGCCGAAGTAGATCCCGCCGAACGGCAGGATCGGATCGCGGGCGGCCTGCGCCTCCACCAGCCGCGGGGCGGGCAGGGTGCGGAGCTCCGCGGCCTGCTCCGGCTTCAGCTTCAGGGCGTCCAGGAACGCCAGCGTGCGCTGGTGGGCGTTCAGCGGCCCGGAGGCGGTCACCTGCTGGCCGCTCATGGTCGCGGCGCGGTGGAACAGGCCGGCCGCGGCGGGCGTGGCCATCAGGGTGGCGATCTTGGCCCCGCCGCCGGACTGGCCGAACACCATCACCCGCGCGGGATCGCCGCCGAACCCCGCGATGTTGTCGCGCACCCAGCGCAGCGCCAGGATCAGGTCGAGCTGGCCTGCGGCGCCGGAGTCCGCCAGCTCGGGGACGAGCCTGGCCAGATAGGCGTAGCCGAAGGCGTTCAGCCGGTGGTTCACGGTCACCACCACGACGTCGCCGCGGCGGGCGAGGCGGGCGCCGTCGTAGAGCGGGCTGGAGCCGGAGCCGGTCGAATAGGCGCCGCCGTGGAAGTAGACCATCACCGGCCGGCGGGCGGCGTCGAGCCCGGGCGTCCAGACGTTGAGGAACAGGCAGTCCTCGGCCTGGTTCGGCTCGCGGCCGGGCTGCGGGGAGGCGGGGCCATAGGCGTGGGCCTCGACGATCCCGCGCCAGGGCGTCGGCGGGACGGGCGGCTGGAAGCGGCGCGGACCCGTGTCAGCGCCGTAGCGAACGCCCCTGAACACCCGGACTCCGCCATCGAGATAGCCGCGAACACGGCCCGCCGTTGTCTGCGCCACCGGGTGGTCCGCGCCCCAGGCGCCGCCCGCGGCCATCCAGCCCACGCCTGCGGCCGCGCCGCCCAGCACCCGTCGCCGGCTCGTCTCACCCATGCTGTTCCTCCCTTCCCGGAAAGCTATGACACCGGTAGCAATAGGCCAAGGAGAACCCATGGACCTCGACCGCCGCAGCCTCCTCGCGAGCGCGCTGGCCGCCGCGCCCGCCGCGCCCGCCGCGGCCGCCGCCCAGGCTTCCGACCCGACCGAGGTCATTGAGCTCTGGCCGGCCGGGCCGCCCGGCGGGGTGAGGCCCGGGCTCGTCGAGCGCACGGTGGAGCGCGCCCGGCCAGGACAACCGGGTGACCGGGCGGTGTTCAACGTCACCCGTGCCGTGCTGCGGGTCTTCCGGCCCGATAGGCCGACGGGAGATGCGGCGCTCCTCCTGCCCGGCGGCGCCTACGCCCGCGTCGTCGTGGACAAGGAAGGGTTCGAGCTCGGCCGCGTCCTCGCCCAGCGCGGGGTCACCGCCTACGTCCTCTTCTACCGCCTGCCGGCCGACGGCTGGGCGGCCGGTCCCGACGCGGCCCTGCAGGACGCCCAGCGGGCGATGCGGCTGGTCCGCGCGCGGAGCCGGGGCCAGGTGGCGGCGGTGGGCTTCTCGGCCGGCGGCCACGCGACGGCCATGCTCGCCACGCGCCACGCCGACGCGACCTATGCCCCCGTCGACGCCGCCGACCGCCTGCCGGCGCGGCCGGACGCCGTGGGCCTCATCTATCCGGTGATCTCGATGCGCGAGGCCATCACCCACGCCGAGTCCCGCCGCAACCTGCTGGGCTCGACGCCGTCGGAGGCCCAGGTGAGCGCTTACTCCCTGGAGACGCGCGCAGGCCCGCAGGTCCCGCCCACCTTCCTCGTCCACGCCGCAGACGACCCGTCGGTGCCCATCGAGCACAGCCTCGCCTTCCAGGCCGCCCTGCGGAGGGCCAGGGTCCCGGTCGAAGCCCACTACTTCCAGGAGGGCGGCCACGGCTTCGGGATCCGGGGCGCGGCGGGCAAGCCCGCGGCCGCCTGGCCCGAGCTGTTCCACGCCTGGTGGCGGCGCCAGCTCCCCTCGGAATCTGCAAGGGAACCTTGACGGCGACGCTTCCGTTGAGCTGATCGCCGGAAGCTGCGGCCGGCTGGGGATTCGCAGCCTGTACGCATGGGGGAACGATGCCGGTGACGCTCGACCAATTTCTCGCCGACGGCGCCGCGGAGCCGGGCCTGGCTCAGCTGATCGGCGCGGTGGCCGACGCCTGCGCGGAGATCAGCGCCCTGGTGCGTCGCGGCGCGGCCGGCGAGGTGCTGGGCGCGCTGGAGAGCGAGAACGTCCAGGGCGAGGTCCAGAAGAAGCTCGACGTCATCTCCAACGACATCCTGCTGGAGGCCTGCGCCAAGGCGCCGGCCCTGGCCGGCATGGCCTCCGAGGAGATGGACACGGTCCATCCCGTCCGCCCGGTGACCGACGAGGCGCGCTACCTCCTGCTGTTCGACCCGCTGGACGGCTCCAGCAACATCGACGTGAATGTCTCCATCGGCACCATCTTCTCGGTCCTGCCGGTCAGCGCCGAGGCGCCGCGGGACGTCACCGAAGCCGACTTCCTGCAGCCGGGCCGCAATCAGGCGGCCGCCGGCTATGTGGTCTACGGGCCCCAGACCACCCTGGTCATGACCTTCGGCCGCGGCGTCACCGCCTTCACCCTGGATCCCGAGACCGACCAGTGGCTGCAGGTGATCGGGGCGGTCTCGATCCCGCGCGAGACCAAGGAGTTCGCCATCAACGCGTCGAACATGCGTCACTGGGCCCCGCCCGTGCGCCGCTACATCGACGACTGCCTGGCGGGCGAGACCGGCGCGCGGGGCAAGAACTTCAACATGCGCTGGGTGGCCTCGATGGTCGCCGACGTGCACCGCATCGTCATGCGCGGCGGCGTCTTCCTCTATCCCTGGGACGCGCGCGAGCCGAACCGGGCCGGGAAGTTGCGGCTGATGTACGAGGCCAACCCCATGGCCATGGTCATCGAGCAGGCCGGCGGGGCGGCCTACGACGGCTTCGGGCCGACGCTGGACGCCAAGCCCGCGTCCCTGCACCAGCGCGTCTCGGTGATGCTGGGCTCGGCCGCCGAGGTGGAGCGCCTGCAGCGCCTGCACGAGGAGGCGCTGCAGCCGGCCTGATCACCTCAGGTCTGCTTCTCGCCGGTCGCCTTCTCCACGGCGAAGGCCGCCGTGAACCCGTGCAGAACCGTGGAGAGCAGGATCGCAAAGGCGACGATCGCCCACAGGCGGCCTTCCTCGGGCAGATCCGCATGAGAACCTGCGTAGCTCAGGTAGTAGATCGAGCCGACGCCGCGGACGCCGTAGAACGCGACCACGGCCCGCCGCCGGCCTGAGAACAGCGTGCCCGAGAGGCTGAGCCAGCCCGCCGCCGGACGGATGAGGAGGATCAGCGCCGCGGCGACGGCGGCCGTGGCGAGATCGAGTTCCGCGAGGACGGCGGGCAGGGCGGCGCCCAGGCCGATGAGCAGCATGGCCGTCAGGGCATGCTCGATCGTCTCCGAGAAGTCGTGCAGCCGGACGTGGAAAGCGTGGTCGGACTCGATCCGCCGCAGGGTCAGGCCGGCCACGAAGGCGGCGATGAAGCCATAGCCCTCCGCCAGTTCGGTGACGCCGTAGGCGACGAACACGCCCGCAAGGGCGAACACCCCGGACTCGGTCTCGGCCAGGGCGTTCGCACGGGGAAAGGCGAACAGGATCTTGCCCAACAGCCAGCCGACGGCCGCACCGCAGGCCGCGCCCATGGCGATCCGGAACAGCACGTCGCGCCACAGCCACTCGCCTGCGACGCCCAGCGTCAGCGCGCCCGCAGCAGCCAGCGCGAGCGCCAGGTGCACGAAGGGAAAGGCCAGGCCATCGTTCAGCCCGGCTTCGGTGGTGAGGGTGAAGCGCACGGGGTGCTCGCCGCCCTCGGTCGGTCGGCCCACCTGCACGTCGCTGGCGAGGACGGGATCGGTAGGCGACAGCACGGCGCCCAGCAGCAGGGCCGCGGTCAGACCCAGACCAGCCCAGGCCCAGCCGACCACCGCCAGCGCCACGATCGTCAACGGCATCGCCACCGCCAGAAGGCGGACGGTAGGCGTCCACCGCCCCCGGTCAAAGATCCGGTCGATCCGCAGGCCGACGCCGAACAGGCCCACGATCACGCAAAGCTCGCTGACCACCTCCCAGACCTTGGGCGAGGTGACCGGGCTGATCGCCTCGGGCATGCCCGGGATCCAGCCGAAGATGAGAAAGCCCAGGCCGATCAGGAGCGCCGAGGCCGCCGGCTCGCGGCCCGAGAAGAACCTCGGCAGCCAGTAGGCGAGGATGATCGCCACACCCAGGGCGGCGAGCAGCACATGATAGCTGGAGAACTCGAACAAGCGCGGCTCCGGGGGGGACGCCAGCCTTACGCTTAGCGGCGCGTTCGGTTCATTGGCCGCGGCGCCCGGCTTGGTCCGTGCGCCGCGAGCGCCAATTCCGCCTGGAGTTCGATCTCACGCGGCCGCGGACCGCCGCCCGCTGAGGCGGGCGGTCGACGGGCTGGCGACTGTCGAGGAAGATGGTGGGTGTACAAGGATTCGAACCTTGGACCCGCTGATTAAGAGTCAGCTGCTCTACCAACTGAGCTATACACCCATGCCGTTGAAAGCTTTAGACTTTCCGGCTTCCCGATGACCTGCGGATCGGCGTTTCGGCCGCCCCGGCTCCGGGAGGGGACCCATCTAGTCGGTTGCCCCGGCCTTGGCAAGGGCCCCGTGCGCGCACGGTGGGGCTTTCACCGGCGCTTAAGGCTGCGGGCGTAGGCATGCCCTGAGCATCAAGGGCGAGGTCGGACGTGGCGCGGCGAGCGGACGGGGTGGTGGACTTCGGATACCTGGAGTCGTTCGTCTCTGGCGATGCGGCCATCGTCTGCGAGGTGCTGGACCTGTTCCGCCAGCAGGCGGAGAGCTGGGCCGACACTCTGAGGCCCGAGGACCCCGAGTGGCGGAACGTGGTGCACACCATCAAGGGGGCCGCCCGCGGGGTCGGCGCCAACGCCCTGGGCGACGCCTGCGACAAGGCCGAGTTCGGCGCTCCAGAGGACCTTCCGGCGGTCCGGGAGGCCCTGGAGGCCGCCGTGGCGGAGATCGCCGCCTACCAGGCCGCGCGCGCCTAGCGGCCTAGATCCCGGCGCCGTTGTCGATGGCCGCCATGGCCGCCTCGTGCGCCTGGGCCTCGGCCTCGATCCAGCTGATGAAGGCCTTCACCTGCGGCAGCCGGCCCTTCGCCTTGGGGTGGACGAGGTAGTAGGCGAAGTCCACGGCGGTGGCGATCTGCAGCGGGGCGACCAGCCGGCCGGCCTCCAGGTCCGCCTGGGCGATGGTGCGCTTGGCGAGCGCCACGCCGCGGCCGTTCACGGCGGCCTCGATCACCAGGCTCGACTGGTTGAACCGCGGGCCGCGCATGCCGTCGATGTTCTTCAGCCCCCGCGCGGCCAGCCACATGGGCCAGTCGGGGCAGCTGTCGTCCGGGTCCGGCGAGCCGTCGTGCAGCAGGACGTGGTTCTTCAGGTCCTCGGGCGTGGCGAGCGGCGTCTCGGCGAGCAGGGCCGGGCTGATCACCGGGATCACGCTCTCGCCCAGCAGGCGGGTGACCTCCAGGCCGGGATAGCGCCCGCCGCCGTAGCGGATGGCGAGGTCGACCTCTCCGGCGGTGAGGTCCACGAGCTCCAGGCCGGCCGAAAGCCAGACGTCCACCTGCGGGTGTTTCTGCTCGAACGCGCCCAGTCTCGGCACCAGCCACTTGGCGGCGAAGGAGGGGGCGGCGGTGATCGTCAGGCGCCGGCCGTCCACCGCGGCGGTGAGCAGGCTGGCGGCCTCGGCCAGGCGGTCGAAGGCCTCGCGCAGGGCGGGCAGGGCGGTCTGGGCCGCGTCGGTCAGCAGCAGGCCCTTGGGCGTGCGCTTGAACAGCGCCGCGCCGACGTAGTCCTCCAGGTTCTGGATCTGCTGGCTCACCGCGCCGGGCGTCACCGACAGCTCGTCGGCGGCGCGGCTGAAGTTCAGGTGCCGTGCGGCGGCCTCGAAGGCGCGCAAGGCGTTCAGCGGCGGAAGGCGCCGGCGCTCGTGGTTCCGTTCCATGAGTTTTCCTGACAGCCCCGGCAGAAGTCCTCGGCTTGCGAGGTGGCGCGTCCGACACCTAATTGCAAGCGTCCGCCGATGTATCGGCCCTTTTCGTCGGCGGACAACGGGTCGGGGCGGGCGCCAGCCCGTCCCGTCCTCGTTTCAAGCGTAGCGTTTAGAGAAGCTCAATATGCCTCATCGCCAAGACAGGTCCAAGCGCGCCGACCGGCTGGTGGTCCTGGGCGGCGGCGCCCAGCGCGCTCGCCCGGGCTCGGTCTGGCTGGTGGGCGCGGGCCCCGGCGACCCCGAGCTCCTGACCCTCAAGGCCCTGAAGGCGCTGGAGCGCGCCGACGTGGTCGTCCACGACGGCCTGGTCTCCGACGAGATCCTCGCGCTCGCGCCGCGGGCGGCCCGGCGCATCTCGGTGGCCAAGCGCAAGTCCCGCCACTCCTACAGCCAGGACGAGATCAACCGCATGCTCGTGGCCTTCGCCCAGGAGGGGCTGGAGGTCGTGCGGCTGAAGGGCGGCGATCCCTTCATCTTCGGCCGCGGCGGCGAGGAGCTGGAAGCCTGCCGCGAGGCCGGCGTCGAGTGCCACGTGGTGCCCGGCGTCACCGCGGCCCTGGCGGCCGGCGCCTCGGCGGGCGCCCCGCTGACCCACCGCGGCTCGGCCCAGGCGGTCACCTTCGTCACCGGCCATGCCGCCAATGGCGGCGAGCCGGACCTGGACTGGACGGGCCTCGCCCGGGCCAACCACACGGTGGTGATCTACATGGGCCTCTCCATGGCCACCCCGATCGCGGCCCGGCTGATGGCCGCCGGCCGCGATCCGGCGACGCCCGCCCTGATCGTCGAGAACGCCTCGCGCGCCGATGAGCGGCGGGTGGTCACCACCCTTTCCGGTCTCGCCGAGGCCGCCCAGGCCCTGGCCGGCCCGGCCCTGCTGATCGTGGGCGAGGCCATGGCCCTGGCCCGCGGGGGCGGGGACCAGGCGGCGGTCGAGGCCATCGTTCGGGAGGCGCGGGCATGAAGGCTCTGACGGCGAACCGGCTCACCGACGGCGAGACGGTGTTCTGGAGGAAGGGCCAGTGGGTCGAGCGCTTCGCGGACGCGGAGATCTTCGACGACGAGGCCGTGGCCGAGGACGCGGAGGGCAGGGCCAAGGCCGCGCTCACCGTGGTCGTCGACCCCTACCTGATCGACGTGGTGGAGTCCGAGGGGCTCTGGGCGCCGCTCGCCTACCGCGAGCGCATCCGGGCGCTGGGCCCGACCAACCATCCCCAGCACGGCAAGCAGGCGCTCGGCGGCGACGACATCGTCGCCCTGCAGCACGCCCACGGCACGGCCCGCTCCTCGGGCCGGGTCAATCTGATCAAGCGTAAGTGAGGGCGGCCATGTACCGCTACGACGTCATCGACAAGGAATTCGTCGCCGACCGCACGGCCGAGTTCCGCGAGCAGGTGAACCGCCGCCTGGCCGGCGAGATCACCGAGGACCAGTTCAAGCCCATCCGGCTGCTGAACGGCCTCTACCTGCAGCTCCACGCCTACATGCTGCGGATCGCGATCCCCTACGGGACGCTGACCTCGAAGAAGCTGCGCAAGCTCGCCTGGATCGCCCAGACCTACGACAAGGGCTACGGCCACTTCACGACGCGCACCAACCTGCAGCTGCACTGGATCAAGCTGAAGGACGCGCCGGAGATCCTCGAGCACCTGGCCGAGGTCGAGATGCATTCCATGCAGACCTCGGGCAACACGATCCGCAACGTCACCGCCGACCCCTATGCCGGGGCGACGTCGGACGAACTGGACGACCCGCGCGTCTGGGCCGAGGCGATCCGCCAGTGGTCGACCCTGCACCCCGAGTTCAGCTTCCTGCCGCGCAAGTTCAAGATCGCGGTCACCGCCTCGGCCAAGGACCGCACAGCGGCCAAGATCTACGACATCGGCCTGGCCATGCGCCGGGGCCGGGGCGGCGAGCTGGGCTTCGAGGTGATGGTGGGCGGCGGCCTCGGCCGGACGCCCTACCTGGGCCCGACGATCCGCGAGTTCCTGCCGGTCCGGCACCTGCTGTCGTACCTGGAGGCGATCCTGCGGGTCTACAACCGCCACGGCCGCCGGGACAACATCTGGAAGGCCCGAATCAAGGTGCTGGTCGCCTCCCTGGGCCCCGAGGAGTTCGCCCGCCAGGTCGAGGACGAGTGGGCCAAGTCCGACCACGCCCACGCCGACCTGCCGGACACCGAGCTGGCCCGCATCCGCGCGGACTTCACGCCGCGGTTCGAGACCCTGCCGGCGAGGTCGGAGGCCCTGGAGGCCGCGAAGGCCTCCGATCCGGCCTTCGCCCGGTGGCTCCGCCGCAACGTGCACCCGCACAAGGTCCCGGGCTACGCCATCGTCGACGTCTCGCTGAAGACGCCGGGCGAGACCCCGGGCGACATCACCTCGACCCAGATGGACGTGGTCGCCGACCTGGGCGAGCGGCACTCGCTCGACGAGATCCGGGTCAACTACCAGCAGAACCTGCTCTTGCCGCACGTGAAGCTGGACGACCTGCCCACCGTCTACCGCGCCCTGGCCGACGCCGGGCTCGCGACGCCGAACATGGACCTGGTCAGCGACATCATCGCCTGCCCGGGGCTGGACTACTGCGCTCTGGCCAACGCGCGGGCGATCCCGGTGGCCCAGCAGATCGCCACGCGCTTCGCCGACCCTGAGCGCGCCGAGGCGATCGGCGAGCTGAAGATCAAGATCTCGGGCTGCATCAACGCCTGCGGCCACCACCACGTGGGCCACATCGGCATCCTGGGCGTCGATAAGAAGGGCGAGGAGTTCTACCAGGTCACCCTGGGCGGCTCCGGCGCCGAGGACGCCACGCTCGGCCAGATCCTCGGCCCCGCGCTGCCGGCCGACAAGGTCTCCGAGGCCGTCGAGCAGATGGTCGAGGTCTACATGCGCGAACGCCGCGACGGCGAGCGCTTCCTGGACACCTTCCGCCGGACCGGCGTCACCCCCTTCAAGGAGGCCGTCTATGCCGACGCTCATTAAGGCCCAGAATGGCCGCATGGTGCTGGCCAACGACGCCTTCACCCACGTGGACGACGACCAGGAGCTGGCCTCCGGCGAGGTGATCCTGTCGCTGACCCGCTTCCAGGCGGAAGGCGACCGGTTGCTCTCCGAGGGCCGCCAGGTGGGCGTGCGCCTGCAGAGCGACGAGACGGTCGAGGCCTTGGCCTACGACCTGCCGAGGCTGGCGCTGGTGGCGCTCGCCTTCCCGAAGTTCCGCGACGGCCGGCAGTACTCCAACGCCCGCATCCTGCGCGAGCGGCTGGGCTACAAGGGCGAGGTGAGGGCGGTGGGCGACGTCCTGCGCGAGCAGGCGGGCTTCATGCTTCGCTGCGGGTTCGACGCCTTCGAGCCCGCCGACGGCTCCGGCCCCCCCGAGTGGGAGGCCGCCACGCAGCGCTTCCGTCATGTCTACCAGCGCGCCGCCGACGCGCGGGTCCCCGCGTTCGTGGAGCGCGGCTCATGAGCGTGGCGTACGACCAGAGGCCCCAGGCCCTCTCCCGCGCCGACCAGCTGGACGCCGAGCTGCGCGACGCCCACCCGCGCGAGATCGTCGCCGCGGCGGTGCGCGAGTACGGCGACAAGCTGGCGCTGGTCTCGTCCTTCGGGGCGGAATCGGCGGTGCTGCTGCATATCGCCGCCCAGGTGAAGCCGGACATCCCGGTGCTCTTCCTGGACACCGGCATGCTGTTCGGCCAGACGCTGGACTACCGCAAGAACCTCGCCGCCCAGCTCGGCCTGACCGGCGTGCGCGACCTGCGCCCCCACTACCAGGATCTGGCCACGGGCGATCCCGAAGCCAAGCTCTGGCAGAGCGACACCGACGCCTGCTGCCACATCCGCAAGGTGCTGCCGCTGGACCGGGCGCTGGGCGAGTTCGGGGCCTGGATCACCGGCCGCAAGCGCTTCCATGGCGGCGACCGGCTGCGCCTGCGCGTGGTCGAGGAGTCCGAGGGCAAGCTGAAGTTCAACCCGCTGGCCAACTGGACCAAGACCGAGCTCGACGCCTACGCCGCCGAGCACGACCTGCCGGCCCACCCCCTGGTCGCCCAGGGCTTCCCGTCGATCGGCTGCTGGCCCTGCACCCAGCCCGTGGAAGAGGGCGAGGATGTGCGCGCCGGCCGCTGGAAAGGGTTGGACAAGACCGAGTGCGGCATACATGTGGCGCGCGCGCCTGGCGCGGTCGCCAACGTGGGGGGTGACATCTGATGGCGCCCTACGACAGACCCGAGAGTTCGATGACCGATGTTTCCGTGGCCCAGCCGCCCCTGAAGGCCTCCGGCGCCTTCTACGTGGAGACGGTGACCTGGGTTCAGCACTGGACCGAGAGCCTGTTCTCGTTCCGCACCACCCGGGATCCGGGCCTGCGCTTCGCCAGCGGCCAGTTCGTGATGGTGGGCCTGGTGGTCGACGGCAAGCCGCTGGTGCGCGCCTATTCCATCGCCTCGCCGGCCTGGCACGAGGAGCTGGAGTTCTATTCCATCAAGGTGCCGGACGGCCCGCTCACCTCGCGCCTGCAGAACATCAAGGTGGGCGACCAGGTGCTGATCGGGCGCAAGCCCACCGGCACCCTGGTGCTCGACGGCCTGAAGCCGGGCAAGCGGCTCTACATGCTGGGCACCGGCACGGGGCTCGCCCCCTGGCTGTCGCTCGCCCGCGACCCGGAGGTGTACGAGCGCTTCGAGCAGGTGATCGTCACCCACACGGTGCGCGAGGTGGCCGACCTCAACTACCGCGAGCTCTTCGAGGAGGAGCTGCCGAAGGACGAGATCCTGGCCGAGGTGATCGGCGGCAAGCTCACCTACTATCCGACCGTCACGCGCGAGCCGTTCCGGACCCAGGGCCGGATCACCGACCTGATCGAGAGCGGCAAGTTCTTCGAGGACATCGGCAATCCGCCGTTCGATCCGGCGGAGGACCGCGTCATGCTCTGCGGCGGGCCCTCGGTGCTCGTGGACCTGAAGCAGCAGCTGCTGGACCGCGGGTTCGTGGAAGGCTCCATCGCCAAGCCGGGCGACTTCGTCCTCGAGCGGGCGTTCGTCGAGACCTAGAGGCCCATCCGCCCCAGCACGAACGCGGCGCGGGTCTCCACGTCGCTGAGGGGCAGCTCGACGAGGTCGTAGCCGGCGTCGGCGTAGGCCCGGGCGCAGAGCTCATGGCTCGCGATCGCCTCGTCCCAGGTCTGGTCGCGCTCGGCGTCCTGCACATAGATCTCCCGCCAGGGCGGGGCGACGAAGGCGATGCGGTTGTAGCGATACTCGCGCACGGCCCGCTCGCCCTCGGGCGTGCGGTGGGTCGCCCAGGCGTCTACCAGGGAGCGGTCGAACAGGGCCGGGCCCTCCGTCTCCTGGAACCGGGCCAGGTCGCGGTCCAACATCAGCGCTGCGAAGCGGGGCAGGGGCGGTCGGCCGCCATGCTCACGGATGATGGCCCGCGCGGTCTCCGGAACGCAGGTCAGCCCCCGCGCCTCCAGCGCGCGCACGAGCGTGGTCTTTCCCGCTCCCGGACCGCCGGTGAGCGCGAAAAGGCCAGGCTTCAGGATCAGGAGCGCCTCCCTGGGCGCGGCATCAGGAGGCGTAGGTCAGCAGCAGGGCGACGACAGCCAGCACACCGATCCCGCCGGCGATGGCGGCGGGGACGAGAATTCGCGTGATCTGAGCCTGGTCGCCCTTCGGCTCAACCTTCCTCAGAGCAAGGACGCTGCGCATCTCGTAGCCGAGGCCGAGGACGGCGATGATGGCAAGCACCGCGGTGACCGCCGGCTGCCGGACGAAGGCGTCGAAAGCTTCCAAAGGGTCAGCCCCAGGGTCAGGCCGGCGGGCAGCCCTTGAACTCGCCGACCTTCACGGCCGACAGGGTGGCCAGGTTCAGCTTCTTGATCGGGTTCATCGAGGCCGCGCCCTTCCCCGTGTAGAGGTCGATGCGCTTGCCCTTGATCGCGCCGCCGACGTCGGAGGCGTACCAGTAGCCGTCGTGCAGCTTGCCGTCGGGCATCTTCAGCCCGACCGTTTCCTTGATGAACAGGACGCTGCGGCGCGGGATCAGGGTCTTGTCCACGGCGACGGTGCGCATGGCGACGACCTTGCAGCCCAGCGAGTCGAGAGCGCCCACGCCCTTCGCCCCCGCATGGTAGAGGGTGGCCTTCACGTTCCAGCCCGGCGAGGTGGGCATCGTGCCGGTGATCACCGACATGATCAGATCCCCGACGGGATCTTGGGTCGCGGCTTGTGCGTTAGAGGACACAGCGATCAGAGAGAAAGCTGCCAGGGCGGCGAGGCGGCGTCGCATGACGGCGTCTCCTTCGTCGTTGAACTGGTAGGCGGACTCCTATCCGGACTCCGCCTGCGGGGCAACCCGCGGCGGGTGCGGCCGGATGCGCTGTCAGCTGGGCTAACAGCGCCGTCCAGAGACCATCGCTTGCTTTCCTTAAGATTTTGCCGCCTCTCGCTCCGGTGAAGCTCGGGGGTGAGGCCATGAAAATCTACGGTGACTCGAAGTCCGGCAATTGCCTGAAGGTGAAGTGGACGGCCGATCTGCTGGGCCGGCCGACCACCTGGATCGAGACGGACATCATGGTCGGCGAGAGCCGGACGCCGGAGTTCCTCGCCCTGAACCCGGCCGGACAGGTGCCGCTCGCGGTGCTGGAGGACGGCCGCCCGCTCGCCCAGTCCAACGCCATCATCCTGCACATCGCCGAGGGCTCGGCGCTGATTCCCGCCGACGCCTATGATCGGGCGAAGATGCTCGAGTGGATGTTCTGGGAGCAGTACAGCCACGAACCCTATGTCGCCGTCGCCCGCTTCCAGGTGAAGTACCTCGGCAAGCCCGTCGCGGATCTGGAGCCGCGGCTGGTGGAGCGCGGCAAGGCGGCGCTGCAGCGGCTCGAGGACGGACTTGCCGCCTCGCCATTCCTCGTGGGCGAGCGCCTGAGCCTCGCCGACATCGCCCTGGTCGCCTACACCCGCAAGGCGCACGAGGGCGGCTTCGACCTGGCCCATTATCCCCACGTCGAGGCCTGGGTGGCTCGGGTGGAGCAGGCGCTGGGGATCGCCGAGCCGGTCGCCGCCTAGCCCTTGCCTTCGGCCCGGCGACCCCGCAAACGGGACGCATGCAGCGCCTCGTCTCCGCCGTCGTCGCCGCCGCCCTGTTCGCGGCGCCCACCCACGCCCTGGCCTGGGGCTCCGCCGGTCACCGCATGGTCGGGGAGGCGGCCATGAAGGCGCTGCCGGCCGAGATCCCCGCCTTCCTGCGCACCAAGGCGGCCGTGGCGGAGGTGGGCGAGCTCTCCCGGGAGCCGGACCGTTCCAAGGGCGCCGGCAAGATCCACGACCACGATCGTGACGCCGCCCACTTCGTCGATCTGGAGGACGATGGCCGCCTGCTGGGCGGCGCGCCGTTCCTGCCGTTGTCGCCGACGCGCGCCGATTACGAGACGGCGCTGCGGGCCGTGGGCCAGGACAGCTGGAAGACCGGCTACCTTCCGTACTCGATGATCGACCGCAAGCAGCAGCTCGCCCAGGATTTCGCCTACTGGCGCGTGCTGAAGGCGGCCGAGGCCAATCCGAAGTGGAAGGCCCACCGCAAGTGGTTCAAGGCCGACCGCCTCCGCCGCGAGGGCCTGATCCTGCGCACGCTCGGCGAGCTCTCCCACTTCGTGGGCGACGGTAGCCAGCCGCTTCACCTCAGCGTCCACTATAACGGCTGGGGCGACTATCCGAACCCGCGGGGCTTCTCCACCGCGCGCCTGCACGGCCCCTTCGAGGGCGACCTGGTGAAGAACGCGGTTCGCGCCCGTGGCGTCGAGGCGGGAATGGCGCCGCTGAGGCTGTGCGGCTGCTCGCCCGAGCAAAGGACGGTGGATTACATCCAGGCCGGCGCGAAGTTCATCATCCCGTTCTACGAGATGGAGAAGGCGGGTGGCCTGGGGCAGGGCGATCCCCGCGGTCCCGCCTTCGCCACCGAGCGGCTGGCGGCCGGCGCGTCCGAGCTGCGCGACGTGATCGTCGAGGCCTGGCGGGCGAGCGCGGAGGCCAAGGTGGGCTGGCGGCCGGTCGCCGTGGCGGACGTGCTGTCCGGCAAGGTCGACCCCTATCCGAACCTCTACGGCATCGACTGATGGCCGCGCCGCAGTTCGGCGTTCGGGAGCCTGGCCGGGACTATCCCGACAGGCCGGCGGCGTTCGCCGTCCTGGAGCGTGACGGCCTCGTGGCGGTGGTGCGGGTGGACAGCCGCCGGCGCGGCCTGGTGCTCGACCTGCCCGGCGGCGGGATCGACGACGGCGAGAGCGCGCGCGACGCTGCGGCCCGCGAATGCGGGGAGGAGGCCGGGCTGGTCGTGGAACTGGAGGCCGAGCCCTTCGCCCTGGCCGACCACTACTTCATCAACGACGACGGCTGGTCGCACAACTCGCGGGGCCGGTTCTTCTCCGGTCGGGTCGCGGCCGAGGCGCCCGAGCTGAAGGTCGAGGACGACCACACCCTGGTGTGGATCACCCCGCAGGACGCGCTGACCGGCCTGGACCGCGACGCCCACGCCTGGGCGATGGCCGCCTGGATGCGGCGGCTTGAGCGGGAGCGTCCGACGGGCTAGTTCGGGGCCCTTCCCGGAGCGCCCATGGCCGATATTGCCCCCGCCGCCAAGATCATCGACGGCAAGGTCTACGCCGAACGTCTGCGCGAGCAGGTCGCCCGCGAGGTGACGCGGCTGCGGGCCGACTACAACCTCCAGCCCGGCCTGGCGGTGGTGCTGGTGGGCGACGACGCCGCCAGCCAGATTTACGTCCGCTCCAAGGGCGAGCATTCGCTGGCCGTGGGCATGCACTCGGTGACCCACCGGCTACCCGCGGACGTGAGCCAGGTCGAGCTCCTGCGGCTGGTGGGCGAGCTGAACGCCGACCCGGCGATCCACGGCATCCTCGTCCAGCTGCCGCTGCCGAAGGGCTTCGACGAGCAGGCGGTGATCGCCGCCATCAGCCCCGACAAGGACGTCGACGGTCTGCACGTCGTCAACGCCGGGCGCCTGGCCAACGGCGTGCCGGCGCTGACCCCCTGCACCCCGCTCGGATGCATGATCATGCTGCGCGAGGCGGTGGGCGACCTGTCCGGCCTTCGGGCCGTGGTCGTCGGCCGCTCGGTGCTGGTGGGTCGCCCGATCGCCCAGCTTCTGCTGCAGGCCGACTGCACCGTCACCATCGCCCACTCCCGGACCCGCGACCTGCCGGCCGTCTGCCGCGAGGCCGACATCCTGGTGGCCGCGGTCGGCCGTCCGCGGATGATCCGCGGCGACTGGATCAAGCCGGGGGCGGCGGTGATCGACGTCGGCATCAACCGGGTGCCGTTCGACGATCCGATCAAGGCCGCCGCCGGCCGCACCAAGGTGGTGGGCGACGTCCATTACAAGGAGGCGAGCCAGGTGGCCGGCTGGATCACGCCGGTTCCGGGCGGCGTCGGCCTGATGACCGTGGCGGTCCTGCTGCAGAACACCGTCACCGCCGCCAAGCGGATCGCCGGGCTGGACTAGGCCGCCGCGCGGGTCTCCAGCCAGCGGACGAGCTGGCCGATGACGTCGCCGGTGGCGCGGTCATAGGCGGAGACGATCGCGCCCACCCGGTTGCCGCTGGCCGGCACGCGGGCCTCCAGGATCTCCTCGCCCGCGAGGCTGCGGTCGCGGCTGCGGGTCAGGGACGCGCGCACCCGGACCACGACGGTCGGCGCGGCTTCGGCGCCGTTCTCGTAGCGGGTCTCGAAGTTGCGCACGTCGAGCCGCAGGACGTAGTCGGCCCGCCCGGCCTCGCCGCGGGAGAGGAGCCGCACCCGGCCCGGCGCGGCGTCGAAGGCCGCCAGCACCGCCTGGTCGAACAGCACCGAGGCCGGGGCGACCCAGCGGGATTCCGCGATGTACTGCGCTTCGCCGCCGGTAATCGCCAGCAGTCGGTCGCCGGCCGTCTCGTTCTGGAAGGTCCCACCGGCGCGGAACACGGCGACCGTTCCGGTCGCGGGCGCCGCCGCCTCGGTCTCGGCCGGCGTCTGGCCGAACCGGTAGAGCTGCGCCGGCTTGGTCTTCGGGAACAGCGAGATGCAGCCGGTGAGCATGAGGGCGCACGCGCCGAGCGCCGCCAGGCGGAGGAGGGCGGTCGGGCGGCTCATGGCTTCAGCTCCAGTTCTTCGGCCTTCGGCTTGGAGATCGCGCCCGTCGGGCTGCGCTGCACCTCGTTGACCAGCCGCTCCAGCGATTCCGCCGCGCTCTGCAGCTGGATCACCGCCGCGGTGATCTGCGGCAGGCCGTTCGTGGCGAAGTCGGTGGTGGGGGCCTGCAGGGCGCCGATCATCGCCCGGGCGTCGGCGGCCGTGGCCTTGGCCTCCTCGGCGGCGTCGGCGACGTTCCTCAGGGTCCGGCGGCCGTCGCCGTTCAGCATGTCGCGGCCGTCCTTGGTGAGCAGGGTCAGCTCGGCGGCGGCCTCGTCGATCCGCTGCAGCGCGCTCTGCGCGTCGGCGATGATCGCCTTGCGCTCGCGGAACTCGGCGGTGACCGCCTGGGCGTCGGAGACCGCGGCGGAGAAGTTCTTGATGTTCTGGTCGGAAAGCACTCGGTTCACCCGATCCAGCGCCTCGATCGTGCGGGTCAGCACGGTGCCGCCGCCCTCCAGCAGGTCGGACAGGGTGCTCCGCTGGCTGCGGATGATCGGGATCTTGTCGTCGGGCACGGTGTCCTTGAGCAGCGGCTTGGATGGCGTCCCGGCGGTGATCTGGATGTAGTTCACGCCGGTGATGCCCTGCGGCTCGAGCGTGGCGTAGGAATCCACGCGGATCGGCACGTCCGAGGTCACCCGGGCGCGCGCGATCACCCGGCTGGGGTTGGTGCGGTCGAGCGCGATGCGCGTCACCTCGCCCACCTTGATGCCGTTGAAGTGCACCTCGCCGCCCTGGTTCAGGCCGCGGACCGGTCCCTGGAAGAGGATGTCGTAGAGGTCGTTCTCCTGCCGGAACTGCCAGCGGGCGAGCCAGATGATGAAGATCACGAGGCCGATGGAGAGGATGAGCGCGCTCAGGCCCACCATCGCGTAGTTGGCGTTCTTCTCCATCAGCCCTCCGTCCTCGCCCGCTCCGCAGCGGCCTTCGCCGCGCGGCCACGCGGGCCCAGGAAGTATTCGCGGATCCAGGGGTGATCCGACGATTCCAACTCCTGAACCGGCGCCAGGGCCACCACCTTCTTGTCGGCGATGACCGCGACCCGGTCCGTTATCTCATACAGCGTGTCGAGGTCGTGGGTGATCATGAACACCGTCAGCGAGAGGCTGTCGGAGAGGTCCTTGATCAGCTCGTCGAACGCCGCCGCCCCGATCGGGTCGAGCCCGGCCGTGGGCTCGTCCAGGAACAGCAGCTCCGGGTCGAGCGCCAGGGCGCGGGCCAGGCCCGCCCGCTTGCGCATGCCGCCCGAGAGCTCCGCCGGCTTCAGAACGCCGGCGTCTGGCCGCAGGCCCACGAGCGCGATCTTCAGGTCGGCCAGTTCGTTGATCTCGGCGCGCGACATGTTGGTGTGCTCGTACATCGGCGCGGCCACGTTCTCGCGCACCGTCAGGTTCGAGAACAGGGCCCCCGCCTGGAAGAGCACGCCCCAGCTGCGGTTGATGGCACCCCACCGCCGCCGCGAGATCGATTCTATATCGTTGCCGAACACCCGGACCGTGCCGCCCTGCGGGCTGCGCAGGCCGATGATCGAGTTCAGCAGCACCGACTTGCCGGCCCCCGAGCCGCCCACCACGCCCAGCACCTCGCCGCGCTTCACGGTCAGGTCGAGTCGGTCATGCACCACGTGGTCGCCAAAGGCGTTGACCAGGCCATGGACCTCGATAGCCGGCCCCTCCTGGTCGAGCAGCTCCTCGTCGGTGAGGTGTTTCTCGTCGCGGACCTCGGTCACAGGTCCAGCTCCATGTAGAGCAGGGCGAAGGCCGCATCGATCATGATGATCGCGAAGATGGCGTGGACCACCGCCGCCGTCACGCGCCGGCCCAGGGACTCCACGTCGACGCCGACCTCCAGTCCCTGGCGGCAGCCGATGCCGGCGATCACCGCAGCCATCACCGGCGCCTTGGAGAGTGCGATCCAGAAGTGGGTCGGCCCGACGTTGTCGATGATCCGCTGCAGGAAAAAGGCGGGGCCGAGATCGAGCACCGACCAGGTGACCGCCAGACCGCCGAACAGGCCGGCCAGCGTGGCCACGAAGGTCAGCAGGGGGATCGTCAGCAGCAGGGCCGCGAAACGCGGGAAGACCAGGGCCTCGAACGGGTCGACGCCCAGCACGCGCATGGCGTCGATCTCCTGGTTCATCTTCATCGAGCCGATCTCGGCGGCGAAGGACGAGGCCGAGCGGCCGGCCAGCAGCACGGCGGTGATGATGATGTTGAACTCGCGCAGCACCGCGATGCCGATCAGCTCGACCGCGAACACCTCCGCGCCGAACTGCTGCAGCATGTTGGCGCCCAGGAGGCCCACGACCGCGCCGATGAAGAAGCTGGTGATCGCCACGATCGGGATGGCGTCGAGCCCCGCGCGCTCCATCAGCGAGACGATCGCCGCCCAGCGGATCCGGCGCGGCGCGATGAACAGGTTCACCAGGGTCCGCGCCAGCACCACCAGCAGGTGGCCGAGGAAGCCCATGGTGTCGAGCGCCTCGGCCCCGGCGTTCATCACGCCCTTGCCGATGCGGATCGTGAGGTCGTGGAAGCCCTTGGGCTCGCGCCGGACCACGGGCTCGTGCGTGACCGCCTCGCCCACCAGGGTCAGCAGCCGCTGGGTCTCCGGCCGGGCGTGCACCTGCGAGAGGTCGAAGCCCTTGCCCGCCGCCCGGATCACCGCATAGGCGCCGGCCGTGTCGAGGCGGCGGACCCGGCGCAGGTCGAGCGCGAAGTTGCTGAGCCCGTCCAGGGTGTCGGCGAGGCCGCGGCCAGCCTCGCCCAGCTGGTTCGCCGTCCAGTCGCCGCTCAGCGTCACGGTGGGGCGATCCGCCGCGGGCTCGAGCTTGAAGTCGGCGGGTCTCTCCATTCGGCGGTGGTCTCGAAACTCCTGCTGCCCGCCGAACGCGAGTCGCGCCGGCGGACGAAATCCGACCCTAGCAGAGCCGACGCCGGGGCCGAACGCCTTATGGCGACGCCCGTTCCGTCAGCTACAGCCAAGCTCCGGCGCATTTTCGCCCCACTCGGAACCGTAATCGTGGGCTCGGGGATTCGCTTGCCGATACCCGACTGGTCCGAAGGCTGGAGAGTGCGTTGACCCGCCAGATCGAACTCGCCGGGAAGTCCGGCGCCCGCTACCGCTACACCGCGCTCGAAGAGGAACGCTTCATCGCGCCTGCCGGCGCCAACTACGTGATCGCCGAACTCACGCCCGAGGGCGCGCATGTGGTCTATGCCGGCGAGACGGACAACCTGGCCAATCTCACCTGGCGCGCAGCGCTGGAGGCGGCGCGCAAGAAGTACGCCGAGGCCAAGGTGCTCACGCGCCTGAATGTCACCCGCGCCGTGCGTGAGGCCGAGCGCGAGGATCTCATCGAGCACTATCAGCCGCCGATGAACCGCGAGGGCCGCGAGAACCGGGCTTAGGGCTGGCGGCGGGCGGCGACGCCCGCCATCCTCCCGGCGTGGACCGAGCGCCCGCCATCGTCATCTTCGGCGCCGCCGTGCGCGCGGATGGTCGCCCGTCGCCGGCGCTCGCCCGCCGGATCGGCTACGGGCTGCAGGCCGCCCTGGCCGCAGCGGACGCGCCGGTGCTCTGTTCGGGCGCGGTCGGCAGGGCGGGTCCCTCCGAGGCCTCGGTCATGGCCGCGGCGCTCCGCGCCCGCGGGGTGCCGCCCGAGCGGATCGTGCTCGACGAGGAGAGCCGCGACACCCTGCAGAGCGTGTTGGCCGCCGCGCGCTTCCTGAAGGCGAGGGGGCTCTCCCACGCCATCGTCTGCAGCGACCGCTATCACATCCCCCGCATCCGCCTGCTGCTGGCGGCCCTGGGCGTCGCCACCGAGCCGGGGCCGCTGCTCGCCGGGCGCGGCGGCAGCCGTTTCCTGCCGTGGATGCGCATGCGGCTGCGCGAACTGCTGGCCATCCCCTACGACCTGGCCATCGTGCTCGTCCGCCGACGAAGCCTGCTGGCGGCGATCCACCGATGAGCCGCATCCGGGTGGGGACCGCGGGGTGGGCCGTTCCCCGCGCCGTGCGCGATCGGTTTCCCGAGGCCGCCAGCGGGTTGCAGCGCTACGCCGGCCGGTTCGACGCCGCCGAGATCAACTCCACCTTCTACCGGTCGCATCGCCCAGGCACCTACGCGCGATGGGCGCAGGAAACCCCTGAGGGCTTCCGCTTCGCCGTGAAGGCGCCGCGCACGCTGACCCACGAGCGACGGCTCGCCGAGCCGGACGACCTGCTGGACGCCTTCCTCGCCGAGACGCGCCTGCTGGGGCCGAGGCTGGGGCCGATCCTGGTGCAGCTGCCGCCCAGCCTGGCGTTCGATGCGGCAGGGGCTGCCGGGTTCTTCCAGGCGCTGCGGGAGCGTTTCGACGGTCCGGTCGCCTGCGAGCCACGCCATGTCACCTGGTTCGGGGCCGAGGCCGACGCGCTGCTGCGCCGTCTCCGGGTGGCCCGTGTCGCCGCCGACCCCATGCGACACCCGCTGGCGGGCAAGCCGGGCGGCTGGCCCGAGCTCGCATACTGGCGGCTGCACGGCTCGCCGCGGATGTACTACTCGGCCTACGAGGAGGCGTGGCTCGCGGACCTCGCGGATCGCCTGCGCGCATCGTCGGCCGCCGAGGTCTGGTGCGTGTTCGACAACACCACCTCAGGCGCGGCCGCGGCCGACGCCCTGCGGCTACGGGAACTGCTCGCCGCTTGACAGCTGCGGTTACAGGCGTAATTTCTCTATCTTACAGACATAAACCGGGAGAGAGACGCCGATGCTTCGCCACCTGACCTGGAGCGCCGCGGCGCTCGCCTTCCTGACCGGCGCCAGCGCCGCCGCCCAGACCATCGCGCCGCCGGACCCGGCGTGGATGCTGGTGGCGCCTGAGGACCGTCTCACCCTGGGCGGGGTGTTCGCCGACGCCGACATCGTCATGCAGTTGGTGATGGGCGGGCTGGTGCTGGCCGCCCTGGCGGCTCTGGTCGTCTGGATCGTGCAGGCCTTCCGGATCGGGCGGGGCGGTCGCGGCTTCGCCGGCGCCATGGCCTATCTGTCGGCGCTGGGCGCCGCAGGTCCGCTCATCGGCTTCTTCGGCTCGGCCTACACCCTGCTGCATTCCTTCATCGGCGTCTCCAATGTGCGCCCCGTGCCCTCGCTCAGCATCATGGCCCCCGGCTTCGCCGAGGCCCTGCTGTCGGCCATGCTGGGCCTGCTCGCCGCCGCCATCGCGGTGATCGGCCACCGGCACCTGAAGGCCCGGCTCTACAGTGTGGGGATCGAGCCCGACGAGCCCGCCGCCGCGCCTCTGCAATCCCTGTCGCGCCAGGCGCGAGTCTCGGCGTAGACTGACCGCCATGACCCGGATCTCGGCGGCGGAAAGCCACATCATGGAAGCGCTCTGGCGGGACAGCCCGCTCAGCGCCGACGAGATCGTGGGCCAGGTCGGGCCCGCCCAGAACTGGGGCGAGGCCACGGTCAAGACGCTGATCAACCGCCTCCTGAAGAAGAAGGCGCTGGTTTCCGAGCGGAGCGGCGGGCGCACGCGCTACCGCCCGCTTGTCAGCCGCGCCGAGTATCTCACCGGCGAGAGTCAGGGGCTGCTCGACCGCCTGTTCGGCGGGGAGCTGGCGCCGCTGGTGGCCCACTACGCCAAGCACCGGCCGCTCGCGCCGGACGAGGTCGCCCGGCTGAAGCGCCTGATCGAGGACCTGGACGATGACGACGCCTGAGGCCCTTGTCCCGCTGGTCGGCCCGGACCCGGCCGTCACCTTCGCGACGGCCCTCGTCTATGTGAACCTCGCCGCGGCGGCTGGACTGCTCGTGGTGCTGGCGGCCCGCATTCCCGTGCGCCGGCTGGTGGGCCCGCAGGTGGCCTACGCGCTCTGGGCCCTGCCGCTGCTGGCGGCAGGCGGGGCGCTGGCGCTGTTCGCGGGCCAGGCGCCCGCGCAGCGGCTGCCGGTCCAGGCTCCCGGCCTTGCGGTGACCGTCGTCTGGGCCGTCGGCGCAGCGCTCGCGGCCGGCGTCTTCGCCGTGGCCCAGGCGCGTTTCGTGGTCCAGCTCCGGCGCGGCCTTGGCGGGCCGGCCGTGGTCGGCCTGATCTCCCCGCGCATCGTCATGCCCGCCGACGACGGTCGCTACACGCCCGAGGAGCGCGAGCTGATCCGCGCCCACGAGCGTCAGCACATCGCACGCAAGGACACCCGGGCCGTGGCCCTCCTGGCGCTGGTCCGCTGCCTGTTCTGGTACAACCCCGTCATCCACCTGGCCGCAGGCCCGCTGCGCCTGGACCAGGAGCTGGCCTGCGACGCGGGCGTGGTGCTCAGTCGCCCCGGCGCGCGGGCGCTCTACGCCCGCACCCTGCTCAAGACGCAGCTCGCCGGGTCGTCGCTGCCGCTGGGCTGCTACTGGTCGGCGCTCGGACCGCATCCGCTGGAGGTCCGCGTCGCCCTGCTGAAGCGTCGCGTCGGCGGCGGCCGCGGCGGCGCGGTGGGCGTTCAGGTGAACGCCATCCGCCCCTGAGGCCTACTGCGGCCGGGCTTCGGGCCGCGGCTCAAGCGGCGGCCGGTCCTCGTCGTCACGCCGCCAGTCGTCCGAGGGATGCAGTACGGTCCGCGCGCGCGGCAGGGCCTGGGGCGACTCGGCCTGCAGCCAGCCGATCAGCTTCTCCCGCACCTCGCAGCGCAGGTCGAAGGCCGCGCCCGCATTGGCGGCGCTGACCAGGCAGCGCAGCTCCATGGTCCGTTCGCGAAGGTCGGTCACCTGCAGGACGCAGACCCGACCGTCCCAGTGCGGCGAGGCCCGGGCGATCTCCTCCAGCTTGCGCCGGATCATCTCCACCGGCGCGGCGTAATCCACATGGACCATGGCCGTACCCAGCAGGGACGACGATTCCCGCGTCCAGTTCTGGAAGGGCTTCTGCAGGAAATAGGTCAGGGGCACGACCAGCCGGCGCTCGTCCCAGACGCGCACCACCACATAGGTCGCGGTGATCTCCTCCACGTTTCCCCACTCGCCCTCGACGATCACCGCGTCGTCGATGCGGATCGGCTGGGTCACCGCGATCTGGATGCCGGCGAACAGGTTGGACAGCAGGGGCTGCAGGGCGAGGCCCACCAGCAGCGAAGCCGCCCCGCCGGCCGCCAGCAGGCTTACCCCCCATTGCCGCACGCCGCTGATGGTCATCAGCGCAAGCCCGACGCTCACGACGATCACCAGGGTCGCCAGCGCCCGGCGCAGGATCCGCACCTGGGTCAGGTGCTTGCGGGCGACCAGGTTGTCGGAGACGTCGACGCGGTAGCGGCGCATGTAGAGCGCCGCGCCGATGTCCACCGCCGTCATGGTCATCCAGCCGAACAGCAGGATGAAGCCGATCAGCAGGGCGTGGCGGACGAGGCCGGCGGTCTCGGCGCTGAGCGGCGCGACGGGACTGGCGGCGACCAGCGCCAGCAGCACCATGGCCATACGACCCGGCCTGCGCGTGCGGACCACCAGCGCCCGCCAGAACTCGTCGCGGCGGCTCAGCGCCCGCCGGACCAGCCGCACGAGCAACTCGTGGGCGGCGAGGGCGAGGGCCAGGGCGCCGGCGAAGACGATCAGGGTCGCCAGCCACGCGGGCGCCCAGGCAAGCAGTTCGCGCAGGTCGCGGGATATCGAGGCGGCAGTGGGCATCCGGCGTCAGGCTGTTGGGGGGACGCCTCGCAAACCCCTCGGGGCGCGACCCTGTTCCGCTCCTTGCCGGCTCCGGTGTCGCACCTGGCCGCCGTCGCAGTCGCCCGCGCCGAACGCCCCCCTAGGCGAAGAACCAGTCGTTCTGGGCCGCCAGCGCGGTGGTCGTCACCCCCGCCAGGGTCGCCACCAGCACGGGCGCTCCGGACCCGGCGCCGTCGGCGTCGAACCAGACCGCCACGCCCTCCGCGCCCGCCTTCAGCTGCAGCCAGCCGTCGGCGATCGGGTCGGAGCCCGCATACCCCGCCTGCTGGAACAGGCCGCGCAGGTCCAGCATGTCCTCGCCGCGCGTGAAGTCGGTGATCCGGTCGGCCGGGCCCAACTGGTCGAAGCGGAAGATGTCCTTGCCCGCGCCCCCCGTCAGGACGTCGGCGCCGTGGCCCGCCACCAGGATGTCGTCGCCCGCCGCGCCGTCCAGCGTCGAGCCCGCGCCGTTCGCCTCCAGCCGGTTGCCGAGCTCGTTGCCGACCCCCGTCTGTGCGCCCTTGCCGGCGAGCCGGAGGTTCTCGACGTTGGCCGCCAGGGTATAGGCCGCGCTGGTGCTGACCACCTCGTCCACACCCTCGCCAGCGGCTTCGACCACCCGGTCCGTGGCCCGGTCGACCATGTAGGTGTCGTCGCCGCCGCGGCCGGTCATGGTGTCGGTGTTGCCCTTGCCGTCGATCAGGTCGTTGCGGGCGTCGCCGGTCAGGGTGTCCTGCTTCGATGAGCCGGCGATCGTCCGCGTCGACGCAGCCGTCTCAGGCAGGACGAACAGGCTGTTCTCGTAGGCAGGCTCCGGCGGCGGCGGCGGCGGATCGCTCCGATCGCCCAGGGCATAGGCGCGGATGTAGTCGATGCGCATCTCGGCGGGCAGGGCGCCCGCGTCCACGGCGCCCGCCCAGCCGCCGAGCGCCAGGTTGGCCAGCATGAACATCGGCTTGTGCATGTCGGCCGGCGTCGGCTGGCTGAACACCTGCACGCCGTCCACGTACCAAGTGAGCTCGGTCTGCGTCCAAAGCACGCCGAAGGTGTGGAATCCCTCGGAGCCGCCGGGCGTGTAGGCGGCGACGCCGTTGGACGTGTGGCCGCCGGTGGCGTTCGAATGCGCCGTGGTCCAGGTGGCGTTGGGGTCCTGGCCCAGCACCTCCATGACGTCCAGCTCCGGCGGCCAGGAGCCGTCGGCCGGCAGCAGCCAGAAGGCCGGCCAGACGCCGGCGCCGGAGGGCAGGTCCACCCGCATCTCGAAGTAGCCGTAGGTCTGGGCGAAGGACGGCTTGGTGGTGATCAGGCCCGAGGTGTAGCCGTAGCCGAAGATCTCGCCGTTGGTCGAAGGCCGCGCCCAGATTGAAAGCGTGCCGTCGGCGTTGGAGGCGAACGGGCTCTCGGCGAAGTCGCCGGCGTGGTCGCGGAAGTAGGGCGAGGTGTAGACCTGCTTCTCGTCGTTGGAGACCAGGGTGTAGCTGCCGACCCCCTGCGGGCCCTGGTAGCCGTAGTCCGGCCGCCAGAGGCCGGAAGGATTGCTCTCCGGGTCCCAGAGCGACAGCGCGCCCGAGAACTCGTCGGCGAAGGTCCGGGCGCCGAGACGCGCCGGGTCCAGCTCGAGCTGGAAGTTCGCCCCGGTGAGCTGGTCCACGGTGAGGTTGCGGAAGATCAGGCCGTCCCCGTCGCCCAGGTCCAGCTTCACGTCGGCGCCGAGCTGGGTCAGGTTCGCCTGCACCTGGGCGAAGGTCGTGAACCCGGCCTTCAGCCGCAGCACGTCCTCGGCGGCGCTGAAATCCTGGATGACGTCGTTGCCCTCGCCCTTGTAGACGATGAAGACGTCGGCGCCGGCCCCGCCGACCAGCACGTCCTGGCCGCCGGCGCCGTAGAGCTGCTGGCCCTCGGCCCCGCCTTCCACGATGTTGTCCTGGGCGTTGCCCGCCGCATAGAGGCCGTTGTTGGCCACCCGGACGTTCTCCACCTCCGGCAGGCGCGAGAGGTCGATGCTCTGCCAGCCTGCGACGGTGTCGATCCCGCCGCCGGCGACCTCGACGATCTCCACCCCGAAGCCCTGCAGGTAGTAGGTGTCGTCGCCCGCGCCGCCGACCAGCCGGTCGCCGTCCCCGCCCCAGAACTCCTCGGCCAGGCTGGTCCCGGTGAACGTCTCGGCAGCGGCCGTGGAATAGAACCCGGCGCGCGCCGCCGCGCTGACGGACGCCGCCGCGCCGTCGTACTTGTACATGGCCATGTGAAGGACTTCCCCGCGAGCTTGTTTTGGGGAAGCTAGCTGGCGGCCGCTCCGGGACTAGGCGCGGAAGCGTCGCAGGTCCAATCGGCCGCAGGCGGATCTTCGCCGCGCGCGGACGCGGCGGTGGGGGTGGTCTGGACGGAGGGAAGGAATGGTGGATGCGACATCCGCTTCCGCTGAACCTCACGTCACCACAGTTCGGCACGCAACTTCCGCTGGCGTCTCGGTGAGGGGCAGCGCTCCGGCACAGGACGCCACTTGACGCCACGTGCAACCACGGGCCTATTGATGGGTGAGACGTGGGGCTTGTGGAGGCAGACCTGTGGCGCGCGTGGCGAAGGAACTTGGACCGTTGGCGGTCTCCCGCCTGACTACCCCCGGTCTTCATGCAGTGGGTGGGGTGTCCGGCCTCTACCTGCAAGTGCTTCCGCCACGTCCCGACCCTGAGGACCCGACGAAGATTGTCCCGGGGGGGCGGTCTTGGGTCTTGCGCGCCATGGTCGGCGGGAAGCGTCGCGACATGGGCCTGGGCGGTTTCCCATCGGTCACCCTGGCAGGAGCCCGAGAACGGGCAAGGGATGCCCGGGACAAGATCGACAAGGGCTTTGATCCCATAGAGGTCCGGCGCGCCGCGAAGGCGGCGCTACGGGCCGACGACGCCAAGCTGGTCACGTTCGAAGACGCGGCGAAGGCCTACATGGCGGCCCATGAATCTAGCTGGCGCAACGCCAAGCACCGTGAGCAGTGGCGGAACACGCTTACGGGGCTTGCCTACCCCCACCTGGGCAAACTCGCGGTTCGCGACATAGAAGTGGCCCACGTGCTGGCCGTGCTGGAGCCCATCTGGCGCGTGCGGACGGAAACGGCGAACCGGCTTCGGGGGCGGATGGAGCTGGTGCTCGATTGGGCGACGGCGCGTGGGTACCGGGAAGGCCTGAACCCTGCCAGATGGAAGGGCCACCTGGACAAGATGCTGCCGAACCCGACAAAGTTGAAGCCGAAGGGCCACATGGCGGCGATGGCCATCGGCGACGTTCCCGCCTTCATGGTCCGGCTCCGCGCGGCGGGCGGCACGGGCGCACGCGCGTTGGAGTTCGTGGTCCTGACGGCAGCGCGAAGCGGTGAGGTCAGGGGCGCGACCTGGAGCGAAATTGATCTGCGGGACAAGGTTTGGACCATCCCGGCCAGCCGGATGAAGATGGGCAAGGAGCATCGCGTTCCGCTGTCGGCCCAGGCGATGGCTTTGCTGGAGGCCCTGCCGAGGTTCGCCGACACGGACCTTGTGTTCCCCTCGGCGAGCGGCACGCCGCTTTCGGACCGAACGCTGCTTGCCGTTCTGCGGCGCATGGACGTTGACGTGACCGCCCACGGCTTCCGGTCGACCTTTCGTGACTGGTGCGGGGAGTTCACCAACTTCCCGCGGGAAGTCGCGGAGGCTGCCCTGGCGCACACGACGGGCAGCTCCGTGGAACAGGCCTACAGGCGTGGCGACGCCCTGGAGAAGCGCCGCAAGCTCATGGAGGCCTGGGCGGCCTTCCTGTCGAGGCCGGTGGCCGCCAAGCGCGGGAACGTCAAGCCCCTGCAAGGGGCGGCAGCGTGAGCGACCCAAGCGACCTTATCGCGAAGCTACTGATCGTTCTCGGCCCCGCAGAGGAAGAACCGCCTCCGCCACCGTGGGAGCAAGACCAGGATCGCGAGCACCGGGACTGGGAGCGGTCGGAGAGCTGGCCGCCGGCCAACAGGACGCCGCCGGGCGGTGTCTACTGGATGCGCTGGATCACGGCTCAAATCAGCGCATGCAGATCGGATCAGGAGCTGGCCGCCTTGGCCGACCGGCTCCAGCAGCGGTTGATCGCTGGAACCCTCAAGGTGGTTGCAGTGCACCCCTGGACGGGCGAGCAGCACCCCGTCCTGCCCCACGTCTGGCAGGCACCGGGCGAGCTGGGCAGGCAGCTAAGGTGGTCGGGCGAAATGTGGGCTGGCGAGCAATTGCGCACGCCTTGCGATCTGTACGTCATCGACCAGGGGTGGTCGGCGCGGGCTACCGCTAGTGCGCCCGCCGAAGAGCGTGAGTTGTCGCCCAAGGAGCGGAATTACGCCGCCAAGATCATCGCCACGCTGGTTCTTCTGAGAAACCGTAAGGGCTTCTATCACGGCCTAGCCGCAGACCTTGAGCGTGAGGCCCAGGATCGCGGTCACCCCGTGTCGGACGACACCATCCGCAAGTGGCTGAAACTTGCTGAAGCGGCCTACGACCCCGAGAAGGACACCAAGCGCAATTCCTAAGTAGGATTTCCCGACAGGGGCAAATCCTACATCGAGCCTGAGCGCGCCGAACGCCGCGATCTCCGCTGCATCAGCAACGGAGGCCAACGATGGCAACCCAGACCCACCCCACGACGGCGGCAGTTCTCGCCGCCTTTGATGACCTACCTTCAGCAGCATTCGTCAAGCGCCAGGTCGTGCAGGCCCTGTGGGGCGGCATCTCGGATTTCGAAGTCGATCGGCTCGAAAAGGCCGGACGCCTGCCCAAGCGGGTGAAGCTCGGCTCCCGCGTCAACGGCTGGCAGGTGGGCGCGCTTCGCGAAGCCCTCGCGGCCCTGGCCTCCAAGTCGGCGGGCCTGCGATGACCAGCAACAGCACCAACGGCCCAAATGCGCGCCCGCCGCGCCCTATCGCCGACCAGTCCGGCAAACACGGTTTTCCCGCCGCGTTCCCGGACTTCCTGCATGAGCTGTGGGGCCTGTGGTGGGCCGTCACGGCAGCGCAGTCGGGCCCGCTCGTCGCCTCGTCCGACGCCCTTCCGGAGGGCGAGGAAAGCATCGCCCTGGTGCTCGCAAAGCGGTTCGCGCGGTCGAAGCGGCAGCGCACGTTCGCGCGACGGATGGCCAACTCCAAAGCCCGGCGAGCCACGCGTGCAGTGGTCGAGCTGAGACGTTTGGCAAGGTCCATGCCCGCCGGCGGCCCTGAGCTGGCGGCGGCGATGCTGGCAGCCGACCGTGTTGGGCGTTCGGCGGCGAAGACCAATCGCGTCCACTTCCTGATCGCCAAGCTGGCGGGCGCTGCGCAATGAATGCCGTTGCCCACGACCCGTTCAGCCACCTGCCACAGGAGATGCGGCGCGCGCCAAGATGGCTGCTGTGGAAGTCCATCCCGCGGGCGCAGGGGAAGAAGCCGATAAAAGCCCCCTTCTACGCGGACGGCACGCCGCGCAGCGGCAAGCTGGACACGCCCGAGGACCGCGGCAGGCTGGCGACGTTCGACGCTGCGGTGGCGGCCCTGGCAGGCGGCGACTATGCGGGCCTGGGCTTCGCCCTGGGCCCGGATGCCAGCGGCCATACGTGGCAAGGCGTCGACCTCGACGGCGTCGGCCAACGCGCCGAGCTGCAAGACCTGGCGCGACGCCTCCCTGGCTTCATCGAGACCAGCCCGTCCGGAAACGGCGTCCATGCCATCGGCTATGGCCGTCCCTTCGCGCCCCTGGGCTCGAACGTGAGCGGCATCGAGGCGTACAGCAGCGGCCGCTACTTCACCGTGACGGGGAAGCGCCTGAACCATGGCCCAATCACGGACATCGCCGACTTCGTGGACAGCGAGCTTCGGCCGATGCACGGCGCCCACAAGGCTCAGCGCCCGTCGCCCGGCCCCGCAGCCGCCGCTGCCCGCCCTCTCCACGTCATTTCCACCGACCCTCTCGACGCAGCCTCTCCCAGTCTGACCGCGAACCTGCAGGAGGCACTACGGTTCCTCGACTCCGACGAGTACGCCACTTGGATCAGCGTAGGACACGCGCTCAAGCCGCTCGGCGAAGTTGGCCGCGATCTGTGGCACCAGTGGTCAGCGAGCTCGATGTCATATGATCCAGCGGAGGCGGACGCCAAGTGGAGCAGCTTCAAGCCGGAGCGGACCGGCTACCCCGCCATCTTTGCCGCGGCCCAGCGCCAGGGCTGGCACAACCCAGCTTCCCGCGCGCAGCGACTGCCGGCTGGCCTGGGCCGTTCTGAGGAGGATCTGGCTCTCGCCTTCGCGCAGGAGAACGAGGCCGCTCTGCGTTATTGCAACGACTGGGGACAATGGCTGATCTGGGATGGCGTGCGCTGGACGCCGGACACCACACAACTCGCCATTTGCCTCGCACGCGACCTCTGCCGCCGCGTGGCGGCAGTCTCCGATGACCGCACCGCCCTGGCTCTGGGCCGGGCGCAAACGGTCTCGGCGGTGGCCCGCCTCGCGCAGGCAGATCGCCGGCTGGCGGCCACTTCCGACCAGTGGGACGCTGACCCGTGGCTCCTCAATACTCCAGGTGGCGTCGTAGACCTAAAGACCGGCCGGCTCCGCCCGTCCGACCCGGCCTTGCACATGACCAAGGTCACGGGCGCGGCTCCGGATCAGGATGGCGTCCAGCCTGTGGTCTGGCTCAGGTTCCTGGAGCGCATCACGAACGGGGACAGGGAGCTGCAAAGCTACCTCCAGCGAGTGCTCGGCTATGCCCTAACTGGCGACACGAGCGCCCAGGCGTTGTTCTTCGGCTACGGCACCGGCGCTAACGGCAAGTCTGTGATGATCGACACCGTGGCGGGCCTGCTCGGCGACTACCACAAGACCGCGCCCATTGAGACGTTCACCGAGAGCGGCGGCGAGCGTCACCCAACGGAGCTGGCCATGCTCCGGGGCGCGCGGCTCGTGACGGCCGCGGAGACGGAGGAGGGCCGCCGCTGGGCAGAAAGCCGGATCAAAACGCTGACCGGCGGCGACGAGATCGCGGCGCGGTTCATGCGGCAGGACTTCTTCTTCTACACGCCGCAGTTCAAGCTGTTCGTCGCGGGCAACCACCGGCCGGGCCTACGGTCCGTGGACGAGGCCATGCGCCGCCGCTTTCACCTGGTGCCCTTCGCTGTGACGATCCCGCCGGAGGAAAGAGACCCCGCGCTGACGGCCAAGCTTCGAGCTGAATGGCCCGCCATTCTGGCCTGGATGATCAAGGGCTGTGTGGAGTGGCAGCGGGTGGGCCTAGCGTCTCCGCCCGCCGTTCGCGCCGCCACGGACGCCTATCTGGAAGGCGAGGACGCCCTGGCGGCCTGGATTGATGAAGCGTGCCAGCGCGATCCGCAGGCATGGGGCGCGTCGGGTGAGCTGTTCGCCTCCTGGAAGGGTTGGGCGGAACGCCATGGCGAGCCAGTGCGGTCAGCAAAGTGGTTTGTCCAAGCCCTGGAGGGGCGCGGCTTCACCCTCCGGCGCACCAACCAAGCACGGGGCGTTGTGGGGCTCCGGCTGAAGCCGCTGGATTTCCCGGCTTAGGGACGTGACACATGTGACGTTCCGTCCGGTAGGAGCCTTCCCGCGCGTAGAGCCGCTATCCGGATAGGCGTCATATGCGTCACGCGCGATCGTCATTGTGCTCGTTCACACATGCGGTGCATCGACCCCTCGTCGTACGTTTGTAAAATACAGAAGGGAGCCGGCACGCCTGGCAACCGTCAGGAACTGGGATCGGAACAACGCCGACAAACCATTGTATTATTGTGGGTTTCAGGAATTTTCGCTTCGTCCCACTTCGCCCCGGGCTGCATGGGAGGCGAGGCTCTAACCGTCTGCGGAAGCAACAAGCAAGCTCGTCGATCTCGGGATGCCGCGATCTTGACCACCAAGCGTTCCCCGCCATCATCACCTGCGCTGGGGGGGCATTCTATGACAAGCCTGGGGCAGGACCGTCCCGGCGAGCGTGCAGCCGATGATCTGCTGGATCGAGGGCCGTTCGTCGAAAGTCTCGTGCGCGCACTTGTGGTGGACGAGGTGGACCCACTCACGGGTCGCGTTGTAGCGCGCCGAGCTACGGGCGTGGTCGTCGGACTGACGGGCAAGTGGGGCTCCGGCAAGTCGATGATCTTGCACCTGCTCCGCGAACAATTGGACGGTATGGACCACGTCGCCGTGGCAACCTTCAACCCGTGGCTGTTCAAGGGCCGAGACGAACTCCTAGCCGCATTCTTCAACGAACTTCGCGACGCTCTGGGCCGAAGCCCCGAGGAGAAAGTCCGCGAGGCCATGACCGCGTTGGACAAGTATCGAGCCGCGATAACCGCCGGCGGTCAGGCCATAGCGTTCGCAGCGGACACTGTTTTTCCGGCGTGGGTGGGCAAGGGCATCCTCAAGGTCCTCGGGTGGATGAAGGTCATCACGCGGCCCAAGGATCTGTCCCCGCAAGAGGAGCGGCGCGCGCTGGAGAAGAAGCTCGGTGCCGCCAAGGTGGCCGTCGTCGTGCTGATCGACGAGCTTGACCGGGTCGACGACGATGAAGTCCGCGCTGTTGCGCAGTTGGTGAAGGCAGTCGGGGACATCCAAGGCGTGTCGTACCTCGTGGCCTACGACCCGAAGCGGGTAGCCACTGCTTTAGGTCGAGGCGACCCGGGTGCGGGGGAGGCTTACCTTGAGAAGATCATTCAGCATCCGATCCCGGTTCGACCGCTCTTCACGCATGACGTCGGGGTGCTTTTCCGACGCCTTCTCGAACATCATAGCATCCAACTTCCGCCGGACCTGTCCGAGGATGAACTTGCGGTCGTGGCCTGTGTGCAGAAAGCAATCGAGACGCCCCGCGACCTCAAGCGTCTTATCGGTGCCTACGCCGTCATCGCAGAGATGTTGCGCCAGGAAGTGAGCGCTGCCGACGTCCTGGGCTACTGCTGGTTGATGATCAAGGCACCCGCTCTCCGAGAGGCGATCGCCAACAACCTCGACGCCTTCGTGGATGACGCGACGAGCGAAACCGTGAGCCGCCGGGTGATCGACCGGATGGAGAAACGTGAGCCCAGCCTTGACGACGCGCTGGGCGGGCCGCCCGGAGCCCACGGCGAACTCCTCAAGCTTCTGTTCCCGCAGTTCAGGCCGCAGGAGCGAGAACACAACGGCCATCGTCTTTCCGTGCGGCGCAATTTGGTCCGGACGCTCTACCTCGGAGACGCGCCAGGCATCGCGACGCGTGAGACCTTGGAGAGGCTGTGGCGCGAACCGAACGTGGACGAGCTTACGCTCACGCTGGTGCGGGAACTCGCGAACGGGGAGTTGCCCGGCATCCTCGATAGACTGGATGACCTCCTGCCGAAGCTCCCAACGAGCGGCGACACGACCTTCTGGCCGGCCCTTGCCCGAGCGCTGGTGCGCGACCATGACTGGTACTTGCATGCGGAGCCGCACGCCGCTTACGCCGATGATGCTGTGACCCACCTGCTGCGGCTCGGGTGGAGGGACGCGAAGCAGGTGCCCCGCGTGAAGGACATCGTCGCGGCCTTGGACGCGGACGGTGACCTGGTGCTGGTACCAACCATCCTGCGGAAGCACCTATTCCGCTGGGGCCTCACCCATCACGAAAGGGGCGAGCGCGGAGAATTGTTCATCTTCGACCGCTCCGAGACGGAGAAGCTGCGGGACCAGACGAGACAACGCTTTAAGGCGGCCGTCCTTGACGGAACCCTTCTTCGACGCCTCCCTAACGGCGAAGCGATGTATTCTCTCGCCAATGCCGAACTCTGGGACGATGAGCTTCGCGACAGCCTGACGTCGCAGCTCGACAGCTATGAAGCTCGCGCCTCGCTCGCATCCCTAATCGTTCCACCCTCCCATTCAGCCGACCTCTCGACGCTCAACCGCCTGTTTGATGCCGAGGCGGTCCTCAGCCGAATGAAGGCGGCTGGCGAGGGCGCGAGCGCCAAGAACTCGACCTGGAGCGACGCTTGTCTTCGCCGACTTCGGCGGTCCTTGCAGGGGAAGGATAACATGTTCGACCACGGAGAAGATGACGAGGACTGCTGAACCGTGAGGCCCCGCACCACCACAGCCTCATTGATCTCCTTCCCATGGTCCAGGACGGCTGCCCGCATGATGCCGTAAAGGTCGTCCCTCAGGCGGGGACGCAGGCTGCCAAGGAAGATGAGCACATCACGCTGGCGGCTGTCTGGAAAAAGGGACCTGAGGAACCACATCGCTTCAGGCGAACTCAGCGGCGCGCCGCGGTCAAGCTTGTCGGCGCCAGCTAGAGCCACATGACGACTGTGGCCGCCGCTTCAGCGAGAAAGCTGAGATACGCCAGGCCGGGGACGTTGGTGAACACGAGGCGGGCAGGCAGGGTCTGCGCGGCGACGATGCCTGGCTACGGCTGGTATGTTCTCCGCATGTTCTTGTGTCAAACAGGTGGCGGGCCATGGTGACGCTCCCTACATGGGCAAGCCCGTACCTCGCGTTGCAACCCCCTCCGAGGAGCCCGCATGTCGTTGCTCGACGGTGACCGGCTGACCCAGCTCGCCTTCACCATCTTCCAGAACAAGGGCGTCTATGCGCTGCTCCTGGGCTCCGGGCTCTCCCGGGCCGCCGAAATCCCCACCGGCTGGGAAGTGACCCTTGACCTCGTGCGCCGGGTCGCCCTGGCGCAGGGCGTGGAAGATCAGGCCGATTGGGCGGACTGGTACCGCAAGAAGACGGGCGGCGAGCCCAGCTACTCCGATTTGCTCGCGGAGCTGGCCCTGTCGCCCGACGAGCGGCGCGCGATCCTGCACGGCTACATCGAGCCCTCCGACGAGGACCGCGAAGCCGGGCGTCGTACGCCGACCCGCGCCCACAAGGCCATCGCCGAGCTGGTCGCCGGTGGGTTCATTCGGGTCATCGTAACCACCAACTTCGACCGCCTGCTGGAGACGGCGTTGCGGGAGCGGGGCATCGAGCCGACCGTCGTGTCGTCCGTGGACGCCTTGGCAGGGGCGGAGCCGCTGTCCCACACCACCTGCTACATCCTGAAAGTCCACGGGGACTACAAGGACGCCCGCATCCTGAACACCGACGAGGAGCTGAGCGCCTACCCCGACGAGTACAACCAGCTCCTTGACCGCATCTTTGATGAGCATGGGCTCATCGTGGCGGGCTGGTCGGGGGCTTGGGACCATGCCCTCCGCGCCGCCATGCTGCGGGCGAAGAGCCGCCGCTACTCCACGTTCTGGTCCACCCTCGGCGACCTGGCCGACGGGGCCAAAGAGATCGTGGAGCATCGCCGCGGCGTGACCTTGCAGGTGGCCGACGCCGACAGCTTCTTCACCGGCTTGGCGGAACGGGTCGAAACCCTCCGCCAAACCGGCCGCCGCAACCCCCTCTCCATCGAGCTGATCGTCGCCAGCGCGAAGCGGTACCTGAGCAAGCCGGAGCACCGCATCCAGCTAGATGACCTAATCAGCGAAACGGCGGCGGACTGGATGGCCCGCGTCCCCAACTTCGACGGCAGCGGCTCCTTGGACGGGGCGGAATGGAAGCGCCGCGCGGGGCAACACGAGGCCGCAACGGAGGCGATAGCGAAGCTGGCGGCGGTTCTCGGGCGATGGGGCACGGACAGTGAGCTTCCCGCCGTCCTCGACCTCATCACCATGCAGGTGGCCCACGCGGACGACGTTGGCGGCGGCTACACCTCACTATTGGGGCTTCGATCCTATCCGGCCGTCATGGTCTTCACCGCCTACGCTCTGGGCCTGATCCGGGCGGAGCGGCTGGCGACGCTGCACAAGTTCCTTGTCGCCCCGCTGCGGCGCAGGGATGAACAAGGCGCACGCCGGATGGTGGACAACCTGCTGAACTATGCGTGGCGAGGAAACACGGACGACCTGTGGAAGCGCGTCGCGGGGTTCGAGAACCGCAAGACGGCGTTCTCCGACATGCAGTGCGACCTCTTCAAGGCGTGGCTGTCCCCGGTCCTGGGCTTCGTTCCGGATTTCGAGCTGCTGTACGAGCGGTTCGAAGTCTTGGGGGCTCTGGCCCACTTCGAACAGCACGACTTGAAGGAGCTGGAGGGGCAGATCGGCACCGCGGCTATGACCAACAACAACTGGGTCTGGACGCCGGTGGGACGCGTTTCGTGGGACCGCAATCGTTTGGTCAAGCTGCGCGAGGAGTTGGAGCCCGGTGCCGGTCAGCAGGCCCTCCTTGCGGCCGGGTTCGGGCGGAACAATTCGCGGTACCTCGACCTATTCGTGAAGAACCTCGATTGGATCAGTTCACGCCGGATGTTCATGTAGGGCGGGCAAGGCCATTCTGGCCCAAACCAAAATTTCCTGCGGAAGTGGGATATTAAATTGCCGCGCGCGCAGCGACCCCCTCCCCAGGGGTCGGGTCGGGTCGTGCCCCGAACGGCGGGGGTCCGCGGCCCGTCTTCACCAGGGACCTCAGGCCCCGCAGGTGGTCGCGACGAGGGGCCTTCTTTCCCGCGAGCTGGGCCGAGCGTCAGCACCGGCCGCCGGCCACTAAACCGCCGACGCGCCATTGATGGTTGCAATGATGGGTAGCGGGTGGTTCCTGCCGGATTTCTGAATGAAATCAAGAAGGGATGGTGGATGCGACAGGGATTGAACCTGTGACCCCCTCGGTGTGAACGAGGTGCTCTCCCGCTGAGCTACGCATCCGCCGGAAGGAGGGGGCGTATAGCGTGAGCCCTTACGCGCCGCAAGCGCCAAGGAGCCTCGCGCAGGCTTCCGGCAGCTCGTCGAAGTGGTCGATGAGGATGTCGGGGGCGAGCTCCCCCGCCGGGATCTCCGTGTAGCCGAAGCTGACCAGGATCAGGCCGGCCCCGGCGGCCCGCGCGGCGCCCGCGTCGGTGGCGGCGTCGCCCACGAGAATCGCCCGCTCCAGCCGTCCGCCGGCCGCCGCCACCGCGGCTTCCAGGTGGCGCGGGTCGGGCTTGGGCGCGGGCGCGGCGTCGGCCCCGGTCACCGCATCGAACAGGCGCGAGAGGTCGAGCGCGTCGAGCAGCGAGACCGAGAGGCCCGTGAGCTTGTTGGTGCAGACGCACAGGCGCGCACCCGCCGCCTTCATGGTCTCCAGGGCCTCCACCACGCCGGGGAACGGCCGGCTCTCGTCGGCGATGCGGCCGTGGTAGCGCACGACGAACCGCTCGAACAGCTCGGGCACGCGCTCCGCCGGCAGCGGCGCCTCGGCCGCCTGGAAGCCCCTCTCGATCAGCCAGCGGGCCCCGCAGCCGATGAACGGCCGGGCCTCGTCCATGGGCAGCGGCCGGACGCCTTCCTCCTCGAGCAGCAGGTTGAGCGTGCCGATCAGGTCCGGGGCGGTGTCCACCAGGGTGCCGTCGAGGTCGAAGGCGATCACGGCGCCGGCGAGCGGGGATAGGGTGTCGGTCAAACGCAGGGGCTCCCGGGAACGGCGGCGGACGCTAGCCGCTTCTCGCGCCTGGCCACAAGGCTTGCTAAGGCTCGCCGCAGGAAGCGCCTGACTCGGACTTGGGAGACGCCCGCAGATGACCGCCCGCGCCGCCGTGATCCTCGCCGCAGGGCAGGGCACGCGCATGAAGTCGCCGATCCCCAAGGTGCTGCACAAGGTCGGCGGCCGCAGCCACCTGGACCGGATGATCGACACCGTCCAGGCCGCCGGCTGCGAGCGCATCGTCGTCGTCGTCGGGACCCACAGCCCCGCGGTCCGCCAGCTGGTCGAGAAGCGCCTGGGCGCGGAGGCCGTGGCCGTCCAGACCGAGCCGCTCGGCACCGCCCACGCCGTGGTGGCCGCCAGGGACAACCTCGCCGACTTCAACGGCGATGTGCTGATCACCTACGCCGATGCGCCCCTGCTCACAGCCCAGGACCTGGAGCCTCTGTTCGGCCTGCGCGCCAATGGCGTCGACCTGGCCATGCTGACCTTCGAGCCGGCCGACCCGCTGCTCTACGGCCGGGTGATCAAGGGCGCAGACGGCCACGTCATCCGCATCGTCGAGGCCCGCGACGCGACGCCCGAGGAGAAGGCCGTGCGCTGCTGCAACGCCGGCATGATGGCCGCCGACCGCGCGCGGCTGTTCGGCTGGCTCTCCAAGGTCGGCAACGCCAACGCCAAGGGCGAGTACTACCTGACCGACATCGTCGGCATCGCCACCCAGGAGCACGCCCTGGTGCGAAGCCATTCGGCGTCCGAATCGGCGGTGATGGGCTGCGACACCCCGGCCCAGCTCGCCCAGGCCGAGGCCATCTTCCAGCAACGCCAGCGCGCCCACTTTCTGGCCGAAGGCGTCACCATGCTCGCGCCGGACACCGTGCACTTCGCCTGGGACACCCATCTCGCTCCCGGCGCCGTGGTCGAGCAGTTCGTGGTCTTCGCGCAGGGCGTGACCGTGGAGCAGGGGGCGGTGATCCGCGCCTTCAGCCACCTGGAGGGCTGTGTCGTCCGCGCCGGTGCGCTGGTCGGGCCCTATGCGCGGCTGCGGCCCGGGGCGGACATTGGACCGGACGCCCACATCGGAAACTTCGTCGAGGTGAAGAACGTCAAGGTCGGCCAGGGCGCCAAGGCCAACCATCTGAGCTATCTGGGCGACGGCTCGGTGGGCGCCGGCGCGAACATCGGCGCAGGCACCATCTTCTGCAACTACGACGGCTTCTTCAAATACGAGACGCACGTGGGGGAGGGCGCCTTCATCGGATCCAACACCGCCCTCGTGGCGCCGGTGAGGGTCGGCCCCGGCGGCATGACGGGCTCGGGCTCGGTGATCACCCAGGACGTCCCGGGCGACGCGCTCGCCCTCGAGCGCGGCGGCCAGACCAACCGGCCGGGGTGGGCCGCGGAGTTCCGCGCCCGCAAGGCGGCGGAAAAGGCGGCGAAGGGGAAGACATGAGCGAGGCGGACGCACAGAAGAAGGCCGCCGGCGAGGCCGCCGCGGCCCTGGTCGAGAGCGGCATGGTCGTGGGCCTGGGCACCGGCTCCACCGCCGCCTGCTTCGTCCGCGCACTGGGCGAGCGGAAGCTGGACGTCACCTGCGTGGCCACCTCGCTCGCCACCGAGGAGCTGGCGACAAGCGTCGGTCTGAAGGTCGCCCAGCTCGGGGAGACGCGCGAGATCGACCTCACCGTCGACGGCGCGGACGAGGTCGGCCCCGGTCTCGCGCTCATCAAGGGCGGCGGCGCGGCCCTGCTGCGCGAGAAGCTCGTGTGGGAGGCCTCGCGCCGCTGCGTCGTCATCGCCGACGCCGCCAAGGTGGTGAAGACCCTGGGCAGGTTCCCCCTGCCCATCGAGGTGGTGGCGTTCGGGCACAAGACCATCGCGGCCCGGATCTGCGATGTCCTCGCCGAGTTCGAGATCGGCATGGCCCCGCGCCTGCGGGTCAAGGACGGCCAGCCCGTGAGAACCGACGGCGGCAACCTTATCTATGACGCAGCCTGCGGGCGGATCGAGGAGCCGGCGTCGCTGGCCGCGGCGCTGAAGAGCATCACCGGGGTCGTCGACCATGGCCTGTTCCTCGACCTGGCCGAGCAGGCCCTGATCGGCGCGCCGGACGGCGTGACGACGCTGGAGCCGTAAGAAGGAGCGCCCCTTGGCGAAATACGACTACGACCTCTTCGTGATCGGGGCCGGATCCGGCGGCGTGCGCGCCGCCCGGCTCGCGGCCCTGTCCGGCGCCAAGGTGGCGGTGGCCGAGGAGCACCGCGTCGGCGGCACCTGCGTGATCCGCGGCTGCGTGCCCAAGAAGTTCATGGTCTACGCCTCGGAGTTCGCCCACCACTTCAAGACGGCCGAGGGCTACGGCTGGACGGTGGAGGGCGCGCGCTTCGACTGGCCGGCCTTCATCGCCGAGAAGGACAAGGAGATCGCCCGGCTCTCCGGCATCTACGTCCGCAACCTGCAGAACGCCGGCGCCGAGCTGGTCCACAGCCGGGTGACGGTCGTCGACGCCCACACCGTCGAGAGCCCCGAGAAGGGCCGCGCCACCGCCGAGCGCATCCTGATCGCCACGGGCGGCCGGCCCTGGATGCCAAAGGACCTGCCGGGGGTGGAGCACGCCATCACCTCCAACGAGGCCTTCCACCTGCCGACCCTGCCCAGGAGCATCGTCATCGCCGGCGGCGGCTACATCGCCATCGAGTTCGCCGGCATCTTCAACGGCCTGGGGGTGGACACCACCATCGTCCACCGCGGGCCCAACCTGCTGCGCGGCTTCGACGACGACGTCCGCGCCCACGTGGCCGAGGAGATGGAGAAGCGCGGGATCAAGGTGATCCTGGGCGCCCAGCACAGGTCCATCGAGAAGCTGGGCGAGGGCCGCTTCGTCAGCCAGTTCACCAACGGCCACCACTGCGAGAGCGAGGTGGTCATGTTCGCCCTCGGCCGCGAGCCATACACGCAGGGCCTCGGCCTCGAGAACGCCGGCGTGAAGCTCTCCGACAACGGCGCCGTCGTGGTCGACGCGTACTCGAAGACCAATGTGGATTCGATCTGGGCCGTCGGCGACGTCACCGACCGGATCAACCTGACGCCGGTGGCGATCCGCGAGGGTCACGCCTTCGCCGATACGGAGTTCTACGGCCGGCCCACGACCTTCGACCACGAGATGGTGGCGTCCGCCGTCTTCTCCCAGCCGCCGATCGGCTCGGTGGGCCTGTCGGAGGCCGACGCCCGGCACAAGTACGGCAAGGTGGACATCTACCTGACCCGCTTCCGGCCGATGAAGTACGCCTTCACCGGCGCCGACGAGCGCTGTCTGATGAAGCTGGTGGTGGACGCCGCCACCGACCGCGTTGTGGGTTGTCACATCGTGGGCCCCGACGGCCCGGAAATGATCCAGATGGCCGCCATCGCCATGAAGATGGGCTCGACCAAGGCCCAGTGGGACGCCACCTGCGCCGTCCACCCGACGCTGGCCGAGGAACTGGTCACCCTGCGTGAGAAGTACGTGCCGCCGGGCCTGGGCCAGGCCGCATGATCGGGCTTCGGGGCTCCGCACGGAGCCCCCGGGGTCCGGCTGTGGGCGAGGGGGGCAGGCTGGAGAGGTGGTGCGGCTGGGTGCTGGTCGGCGTGGCCGTGCTCGTCCCGCTGCTCGCCTGGCTGGCCCAGCTCGGCTTCGCGCCCCTGATGGCGCTCGCGGGCCTGCTGATGCTGCCGGCGCTCCGCCTGAGCCGGGACGACCGGCCGGTGCTCATCGTGCTGCTGGTCGCGCTCGCCTGGGCCGCGGTCTCCTCGACCTGGAGCCCGCACGTCCCGAAGAATCCGGAAGACTCCACGGCCCTCAAGCTCGGCCTGCAACTCCCCCTCTACTGGAGCGCCATCTGCGGCGCACGGCGGGCGAGCCCCGGCTTGCGTAACCTGGCTCTGCAGATCCTTGCCTGGGGCCTGGCCGCGCTCGGCCTTATGCTGATCTTCGAGGCCGTCACCGGCGGCGCCATCTACCAGGCCCTGCACGGCCGCTTCATCGAGCCGATCCGGCCGGACCTCGCCGGCCGGAACCTCGGCCGGGCGACCTTCGTGCTGGCGCTCCTGTGGCCGCTGGCGACCGTCGGGGCGATGCGGGGCGGCGCCCCGGGCTGGCTCGCCGCCCCCATGGCGGTCGGCACGGTCGTGGGCGCCATCGCCTTCAACGCCGACGCCCCGGCCATAGCCGTGGCCCTGGCCGCCGTCGTGGGCCTCGCCGTGCTGCGCTGGCCGGCCGACGCGCCCCGGGCGCTGGGCAGCCTGGCGGCGGTGCTGTTCATCGTCATGCCGGCCGTGGTCCTGGCCGGCCGGGCGGCGGCCCAGGCGCTTTCGATCGCGCCCGGCCTGCCGCTCTCCTGGGCCATGCGGCTGGGCTACTGGAGCCACGCCGCCGACTGGATCGGCGACCACCCCCTGCGCGGTTGGGGACTGGAGGCCAGCCGCGCGTTCGGACCGGGCATTGTGCTCCACCCGCACAACAGTCCCCTGCAGGTGTGGCTGGAACTCGGTGCGGCGGGCGCGCTGCTGGCTGCGGCGGTCTGGTGGCTGGCGCTCAGCCGGCTGACCCGCGACAAGCCGGACCTGATCGCCGCCGCCGCGGCGGCCTCGGCCATGATCTACCTGCTGTTCGGCGCGGTGAACTTCGGCGTCTGGCAGGAGTGGTGGCTGGCGGCCGCCGCGCTCTGCGTCGCGCTGGCCGGTGCGATAAAAGGGCAAAACGTCCTTCGCCCATCGACCCGAGACCCTATTTAAGGGTAGAACCCGCCCCTTCCGCTCCCTCGGGGGGAGCGATATCGCTCAAGTACGAAGTCATGACCGAACACTGGACGCCCGCCTCCTGGAGATCGAAGCCGGCCAAGCACATGCCGACGGACTATCCCGACCTCGCCGAGGTCGCGAAGGTCGAGCAGACGCTCCGGGGCATGCCGCCGCTGGTGTTCGCCGGCGAGGCGCGCCGGCTGAAGAGCCTGCTGGCCGACGTCTCGGAAGGCCGCGCCTTCCTGCTGCAGGGCGGTGACTGCGCCGAGAGCTTCAAGGAGTTCCACGCCGACAACATCCGCGACACCTTCCGCCTGATCCTGCAGATGGCGGTGGTGCTGACCTTCGCCGGCGGCAAGCCCGTGGTGAAGGTCGGCCGGATGGCGGGCCAGTTCGCCAAACCGCGCTCGGCGCCCATCGAGACCCAGAACGGCGTCACCTTGCCGTCCTATCGGGGCGACAACATCAATGCGATGGAGTTCACGCCGGAGGGGCGGACGCCCGATCCGCAGCGCCTGATCCAGGCCTACTCCCAGTCGGCGGCGACCCTGAACCTGCTGCGCGCCTTCGCCGGCGGCGGCTACGCCGACCTGCACAACATCCACCGCTGGACCCTGGGCTTCGTCTCCGACAGCCCGCAGGGCGCCCGCTACCGTGAGCTGGCCGACAAGATCAGCGACAGCCTGGCCTTCATGCAGGCCATCGGCGTCACGCCGGAGAGCCACGCCAGCCTGCATCAGGTGGAGTTCTTCACCAGCCACGAGGCCCTGCTGCTGGGCTACGAGGAGGCGATGACCCGCGTCGATAGCACCTCGGGCCAGTGGTACGACACCTCGGCCCACCTGGTGTGGATCGGCGAGCGCACCCGCGAGCTGGACGGCGCTCACGTGGAGTTCTTCCGCGGCATCAAGAACCCGATCGGCGTGAAGTGCGGCCCGACCATGGAGGGCGACGACCTCCTGCGCCTGGCCGACGTGCTGAACCCGCAGAACGAGCCGGGCCGGCTCACCCTCTACGGACGTTTCGGCTCCGACAAGATCGAGGACCGGCTGCCCCGCCTGCTGCGCGCCACCAAGGCGGCCGGCCGCAGCGTGGTCTGGGCGATCGACCCGATGCACGGCAATACGCTCACCGCCGCCAACGGCTACAAGACCCGGCCGTTCGACCGCATCCTCTCCGAGGTGAAGAGCTTCGTGGAGATCTGCCGGGCCGAGGGCGTGCACCCGGGCGGCGTCCACCTGGAGATGACCGGCCAGAACGTCACCGAGTGCCTGGGCGGCGCCCGCGCGCTGGCCGAGACAGACCTGGCGGACCGCTACCACACGCACTGCGACCCGCGCCTGAACGGCGAGCAGGCGCTGGAACTGGCCTTCCTGGTGGCCGAGAAGCTGAAGGAAGACCGCGTCGACGAGCAGCGCCGGGCCGTCGCCGGCGGCTAGGCGTCGATCGCTCCGGTGGCTGACGGACGAGGAGCAGCCAAGCTCCAGCCTGAAAGCTCGCCTAGCGCGTCTGGCCGCCGTCCACCGGCACGATAGCCCCGGTCATGAAGCTCGACAGCGGGCTCAGCAGGAAGGCCGCGACCGCGCCGATCTCCTCCGGCCGGCCGAACCGCCTGAGCGGGACCTCGCGGTTGATCCAGCGGGTCCAGGCCTCCCCGCGGGGACCTTGCGAGCGCTCCTCCCACTCGCCGCCCGGGAAGATGATGTTGCCGGGCGCGATGGCGTTGACCCGGACGTTGCTGGGGCCGGCGATCCGCGCCAGCTCCTTGGTCAGGTGGTTCACGCCCGCCTTGGCCGTGCCGTAGGTCAGCGGTGTCCCCAGCGCGCCCAGGCCCGCGATCGAGCTGATCAGCAGGACCGAGCCCTCGCCCCTGGGCGTCATCCGTCGCAGCGCCGCGCGCGAGAGCCGCCAGGCGGAATCCAGGTTCTGGGTGAAGCCCGCGTCCCAGGTCTCGTCGTCCACCTCCAGCCCGGGCGGGCAGGGGTGCAGGCCGACGTTGGCCACGGCGCCGAAGATCGGGCCGAAGGAATCCTCGGCGCGCGCGACGGCGTCCTCGATGACCTGGGTCTGGCGCATGTCGCCTGCGATGGCGAGCAGCCGGTCGTCGCCGTGGTCGCCTGCCAGCCGCGCCCGCGTCGCCTCCAGCGCCTCGGCGCCCCGGGCGGTGATCACCAGCCGCGCGCCCTCGGCCAGGCAGGCCTCGACGATTCCCAGGCCGATGCCGCGGCTCGCCCCAGCCACGAAGATCACCTTGCCGTCCAGTCCAAGCTGCATCGCGCTATTCCTGTCCGTGGAGGATCGCCAGCGCCTGCTCGGCGAGCGCCGGGCAGCCGTTGACCGCCTCGCGCTCGCTGGCCAGCACACCGGCGAGGGTGCGGGCGTAGACGCCCTGCGAGATCGAGGCCAGGCGGAAGATCGAAAAGGCCATCAGGAACGGCCAGTCCTCGATCTCCCCGCGTCCCGTTCGGCGGCAGTAGGCGGCGACGTATTCGGCCTCGGTGGGGATGCCGCTCGTGGCGAAATCCACCCCGTCCAGGCTGCCCCAGGACGCCCCGTGCGAGCGCCACAGGAAGGCGTTGTAGGCGATGTCGGCCAGCGGGTGGCCGATGGTGGAGAGCTCCCAGTCCAGAACGGCGATGATCCGCGGCTCCGTGGGATGGAACATCACGTTCTCCAGACGGTAGTCGCCGTGGGCGATGGAGACCGACTGGTCCTTCGGGATGCGCGCCGGCAGCTCCTCGATCAGGGCGTCCATGGCCGGGATCGTCTCGGTGGCGGCGTCGCGATATTGGCGGGTCCAGCGGGCCACCTGACGCTCGAAGTAGTTGCCCGGCCGGCCGAAGTCTCCGAGGCCCACCGCTTGGAAGTCCACCTGGTGCAGCCGGGCCAGGGTGGCGTTCAGGTCGTCGTAGATGGCGGCGCGCTCGGCAGGGGCGAGGCCGGGGAGGGCGGCGTCGCGGAAGATACGGCCGGCCAGGTAGTCCATGACGTAGAACGGCGTCCCGATCACCTCGGCGTCCTCGCAGAGCGCACGCATCCGCGGGACCGGAATCTGACCCTCCAGGGCCTTCATCACCCGGTATTCGCGCTCCACCTGGTGGGCGCTGGCGAGGAGCTGGCCCGGCGGCTTCTTGCGCAGGACGTAGCGGCGGCCCTCGCCGCTGGTGAGCAGGAAGGTCGGGTTCGAGGCGCCGCCCTGGAACTGCTGCACCTGCAGCCGCTCACCGACTTCGGGCAGCCGCTCGCGCAGCCAGCCGCGCAGCCGAGCCTCGTCGAAGCGGTGGGCCGGGACGACCTCGCGGACCGGCGGGTCGGGCGTCGTGGCGGCGGTCTCGTCGAGCGTCATCCGGCATCCCCGTGGCGGCAGGAGAAGCGAGTGCGCCGCGACTGCCGTGGCGGCAGTCCAGCGCCTGGGCCTGTGCCTTCCCGGCCACGCCCGCACGGCGAAGGTTAACACGGGCGAAGCTCCGCTTGCCTTTTCAGGCGCGGCGGTCAGTTTCGGCAGCTTCTTTGAAATCCCAGGTGTCCCATGGAGCCCTCCGCGGCCCAGGCGTCCTCGCTCGCGGGAGGGCGCCTCTCTCCCGTTCGCGACGAACTGCCCCGGCTGCTGAAGCTGTCCGGGCCGGTGGTGATGTCGCGCCTGGGCATCATGACCATGGGCCTCACGGACGCCGTGGTCGTCGGCCGCTATTCGGCGAAGGAGCTGGGCTACCACGCGCTCGCCTGGGCCCCGACCAGCGTGGTGCTGACCATGGCCATCGGCCTGCTCATCGGTGTGCAGGTGATGACCGCCCGCGCCATCGGCGAGGGCCGCCGCCACGAGACCGGGGCGGTGCTGCGGCGGGGCCTCACCTACAGCCTGCTGATCGGCGTGGCCTCGACCGTGGGCCTTGCGATCATCGGTCCCCCGTTCCTGCACGTGATCGGCCTGGAGAAGGATCTGGCGGACGGCGCCAGTCGCGCCCTGCTGGTCTTCTCGCTGTCGCTGCCCGGCTATGCGCTCAGCGTCACCGCCAGCTTCTGGCTGGAGGGCCTCTCGCGGCCCGGGCCCGGCGCCTGGGCCATGTGGGCGGCCAATGTGGTCAACCTCGGCCTCGTGCTGCTGCTGGTGCCGGGGCCCTGGGACATCCCTGCCATGGGCGCCGTCGGCGCGGCCTGGGCGACCACCGGGGCGCGGCTGTTCCTGGCCGTGGCCATGCTGGGCTACATCGCCCTGATGCCGGAGGCCCGCGCGCTCGGGGTCTTCGCCAAGCCGCCGCGCGACCGGGCGGCCGAGGCCGAGCAGCGGCGCATCGGCTACGGCGCGGGCGCATCCAACTTCTTCGAGGTCGCCTCCTTCGCCAGCATGAACGTCATCGCCGGCTGGCTGGGCGGCTTGGCCGTGGCGGCCTGGGCGATCGTGCTGAACGTGGCGGCCATCGTCTTCATGGTGCCGCTGGGCCTGGCCACAGGCGGGGCGGTGCTGGTTGGCACCGCCTATGGCGCGCGCGATCCGGTGGGCGTGAACCGCGCCGGTGTCGTGGTGTTCGGCGTCACCGCCGTCTTCGGCGTCCTAGTCACCCTGGCCATCTGGCCCACCGCGGGTCTCATCTCCAGCGGCTACACGCGCGATGCGGCGACCATCGCCATGGCGGCGCCGGCGCTGGCGCTCGCCTGCCTGATGTTCCTGCCCGACTCCCTGCAGGTGGTGGCGGCCCAGGCCCTGCGCGCCCGCGGCGACGTCTGGCTGCCCACCTTCACCCACCTGGCCAGCTACATCGTGATCATGATGCCGCTGGCCTATGTGCTGGCGATACCCATGGGGCTGCACCTGATCGGCATCGTCTGGGCCGTGGTCATCGCCAGCGTCATCTCGGCCGTCCTGCTGCTCGGCCGCTTCTGGCTGCTCAGCCGCCGCCCCTTGTAGGCAGGGCGAACGCCACGAGCGTGTCGCCGCGCTTGGTGTCCGACTTCGCATGCCCGCCAGCGGCGATGACCACGTACTGGCGGCCCTTCCACACATAGGTCATGGGCGTGGCCTGGCCGCCAGCCGGCAGCCGGCCCTTCCACAGCTCCTTGCCCGTGCGCCCGTCGAAGGCCCGCAGATAGTTGTCCACCGCCGCCCCGATGAAGACGAGGCCGGAGCCGGTGGCCATGGGCCCGCCGAAGCTCGGCACGCCGATGGTCCCCAGCAGCAGCTGGCTGCCCGGCGCGAGGTCGCGGGTGGTGCCGAGCGGGACCTCCCAGAGCACCTGGCCTGTCCGCATGTCCACCGCGTGCAGCCGGCCCCACGGCGGCTTGTTGCAGGGCAGCCCCAGCGGCGAGAGCAGCACTTCGCGGCGCATGCCGTAGGGAGCCCCGGCCTGGGCGGAGATCTCCACCCCCGGATTGGCCGCCCGCTCGGCCTTCACCCGGTCGGCCGGGATCAGGGTGACCCGGTGCAGCAGGCTGGAGGTGTTCACGAACGCCACCTGCCGGCCGGGATCGAAGGCCAGGCCGCCCCAGTTCACTCCGCCGCCGGTGAACGGGTGCAGGATCGTCCCCTGCGTCGACGGCGGCGTGTAGATCCCCTCGTTGCGCGCGCCGGCGATCAGCCGGCGGCAGGCCCCACGGTCCCAGGGTGTCAGGCCATAGGCGTCCTCCGCCGACACCCGGATCGGCGTCAGGGGCCGGGGCGCGACGGGGAAGGGCTGGGTCGGCGACAGCCGCTCGCCGGGCGCGGCCCCTTGCGGGACCTTCCGCTCCTCCACCGGGATGACCGGGCGACCGTCATGGCGCGCCAGGGTGAAGATCAGGCCCTGCTTGGTCGGCTGGATGACCGCGGGCGTCGTGCGGCCGCCGTAGGCCACGTCGGCGAGCGTCGGCTGGGCGGGCACGTCGTAGTCCCAGACGTCGTGATGCACGGTGGCGAAGCTCCACGCCGGCCGGCCGGTTTCCGCGTCCAGCGCCACCACCGAATTGGCGTGGCCCTCGTCCCCCAGCCGCGCGCCGCCCCAGAAATCGGGGCTGGGGCTGGAGGTGGGCAGGAAGACCAGCCCGCGCGCCTCGTCCACCGACATGGGCGCCCAGACGTTGGCCGCGCCGGCCTTCACGCCCGCCTCGGCCGCGGCCAGGGGGTCGAAGGTCCAGCGTGGCGCGCCGGTGCGCGGGTCGTAGGCGCGGACGGTCCCGCGCACCTCGTCGATCCGCTGGTTGTCGTCGATGGACGAGCCCACCACGACCACGCCGCGCGCCACGACGGGCGGGGAGGTGATCTGCATGGCGCCCGGCCTCGCCAGCCTCACGCCGGCGCCCACGTCCACGACGCCAGCGGCGCCGAAGCCGGGGCAGGGGCGGCCGCTCGCCGCGTCGAGGGCGAACAGCCGCCGGTCGTTGGTCGCCGTGAAGATCCGCTCCGCGCAGGGCCCATCCGCCGGCGCCTGCGGGTCGCGCCAGTAGGTCACGCCCCGGCAGACGTAGTCGTTGGGATAGTTCACGTGGGGGGCGACCCTGGGATCGAAACGCCAGAGCGCCTTGCCCGTCGCGGGGTCGAGCGCGGCCACGGCGTTGAACGGCGAACAGAGGTAGAGCCGGCCGCCCGCCAGGATCGGCGTCGCCTCGAAGGAGGCCTGCTCCATGGCCTCGCCCTTGGCGGTCATCTCGCCCGTCGAATAGCTCCAGGCGACCTTCAGCCCGCGCACATTGGCCGGGGTGATCTGGGCCGCGGGCGAGTACCGCGTGCCGCCGGCGTCGGAGCCGAAGTGGGCCCAGCCGACGTCCGGCGCAGGCGCAGGCGGGGCGGGTGGCGAACAGGCGGCCAGAGCGAGTAAGGTCGTCAGCGTCGCGGCCGGGGCGGAGCGCAGGGAAATCATCGTGGGATCCGGGATGGCGTCGAGGAACGCCCCTACCAAGCATGATCGCGCGTCGGCCCAAGCGGCGGGTGACGAGCGGCGGCGGGGCGGTGACGGCGCGGCCGCCGTCGGGCCGAGCGGCGCGGGGTCAGGGCCGAGCGGCGCGGCGCGCGAGGCGCTGCTGTTCGTCTGGCTGATCGCCATGGCTATCGTCGTGATGGTCATGGTGTTCAACGTCACGACCCGGGTCCACAACCTGCCTGAGCATGGCGTGCTGTGGCCGCTCATCGACGAGCTCTCGAGCGCGCTCGTGACCTCCGTCGTGGCCCTGCTGCCGCTGGGCCTGGCGCTCTGGGTGGTCCGCCGCCGCCCGCCGGCCTGGCAGGCGGCGCTCGCCTGGATCGCCGGCGCCGCGGCCTATCCCGCGGCTCACGTGGCGGGCTTCGTGGCGTTGCGGACCCTGGCCTACGAGCCCCTGCTGGGCCGGCGCTATGTGTTCGCGCCGCTGATCCCCGAGTTCCTGTACGAGGCCAGCAAGGACGTGCCGGCCTTCGCGCTCGGCGGGCTCATCGCCTGGCTGGTGTTCCGCTGGCGGCTGAGCGCGCCCTCGCCGAACGGCGGCCCGGGCGCCGACGACGTCCTCGACATCCGCGACGGGGCGCGCCTCATCCGCACGCCGCTGGCCGAGGTGCTCGCCGCGCGCTCGGCGGGCAACTACGTGGAGTTCCTGCTGGCGGACGGCCGCCGGCCGCTGATGCGCACCCCGCTCGCGGCCCTGGCCGACCGGCTGGCCGGTCGCGGCTTCGTGCGCACCCACAGGTCGTGGCTCGTCAACACCGCGCGGGTGACGGGCCTCAGGCCCGACGGCTCGGGCGACTACACGGTGGAGCTAGGGGCCGAGGAGGCGCCGCTGTCCCGGCGCTTCCGCGCAGCCCTGCAGGCGATCCGCGCCTAGGCGCCGGCGCCGAGGATCCAGCCCTCTTCGCGCTCGGCCTCGAGCACGACCTCGGCGGCGGTCCCCTTCGGCGCCGCGAACAGGCCGCCCAGCTTGTTGGCCTCGTCCAGCTTGGCGAAATGCTCCGCGGTCGTGCGCACCTGGGCCAGGTCCTTCACCTCGCCGGGGCCCGGCTGGACCTTCAGCAGCGAGGGGTAGACCTCGGCCACCACCACGTCGACGCCGGCCAGGTCGGCCTCGGTCAGCGCCTTGAAGCCGGTCTCGAAGGGCCAGGCCTTCAGCGCCTCGCCGCGGGCCAGCTTCAGCCGTCGCACCGCCGGGATGCCGAGGATCGCCTGACCGCCGACGGATCCGTTGTAATAGAGCTTCCAGATCGAGGCCGCGCCCTTGGCCGCCAGGTCCGCGTGCCGGAACTCCGGCAGGTCGTCGGGGCCGTGGTTGCGGGTGCGCTTCGGCTGCAGGGTGGTCAGGGCGTCCTTCGGGGGGCAGCCCCAGAACGGGAAAGGCCCGCCGGTCAGCCGCCGGTTGATCTCGGAGCCGACCGAGAAGCGGTTGTTCGTGTTGTCGGCCTTGTCCTTGGCCATCTTGTCGATCTGGTCCCAGGACGCGCGCCAGGGCTGCTCGCCCGGCAGCTTCAGGGCGGCCGCGAATCCACGCGGGAATCCGAGCGGGAAGTCGAAGCCGACCAGCGCCCGCTCGGAGCGCTTCTTGAAGTCGTCGAGGATCAGGTTGAGACGCTTCTCGGCCTCCGCCCGGGTCGGTGGGTTGAAGCTCTCGAACGTCAGCCGGAAGCGAACGTCGCGCTTCAGCACGCCGATCCAGACGGAATCCGCCCCGGTGGTCGGCTTGGAGGCGGCGCTCCAGTCGACGATCACATAGGCGCTGAAAAGGCGCGGCACGTTGGCGGCTCCATTAGGCGGGGACGGTGGCTTCTAACCCCTCTGGAAGAACGGGCCAACGGCCGCGACGTTCACCTCACGCGAGCTTCACCAGCATCTTGCCCAGGTTGTCCCCCTTGAAGAGGCCCATGAAGGCGTCCGGCGCCTTCTCGATCCCTTCGAAGACGGTTTCCTTCCAGGTCACCTTTCCCTCGCGGGCCCAGCCGGAGAGGTCCTCGATGTACTTCGGCATCATGTCGAAGTGGTGGGAGACGATGAAGCCTTCCATGCGGATGTTCTTGCCGATCAGCAGGGCCAGGTTGCTCGGGCCGGGCTGCGGCTCGGTGGCGTTGTAGATCGAGATCATCCCGCAGATGGCGAACCGGGCGAACAGCCGCGCGGCGTTAAGCGCCGCCTCCAGGTGGTCGCCGCCGACGTTGTCGAAGTAGACGTCGATGCCGTCCGGCGCGCCGGCGAGGATCGCCGCCGTCAGGTCCTTCTCGGCCTTGTAGTCGATGGCGTGGTCCACCCCGATGGACTTCAGGAACGCGACCTTCTCGGGACCGCCCGCCGAGGCGATCACCCGGTGGCCCTTGGCCTTGGCGATCTGGGCGACCATGGAGCCCACCGCGCCCGCGCCGCCGGAGACGAACACCACGTCACCTTCCTTCAGGGCGGCCACGCGCAGCAGGCCGGCGTAGGCGGTCAGCCCCGGCATGCCGGCGGCGCCGAGGAAGGCCTGGACGGGCAGGCCGCGCGGATCGAGCTTCTGCAGGGTGTTGGCGGGCGCGGTGAACGCCTCGCGCCAGCCGAGCTGCGAGAGGACGAGGTCGCCTTCCTTCAGGTTCGCGTCGTTGGAGGCGGTCACCTGGCCCACCGCGCCGCCGGTCATGACCTCGCCCAGCTGGAAGGGCGGGGCGTAGCTCTTCACGTCGTTCATGCGGCCGCGCATGTAGGGATCGACCGTCATCCAGAGGTTCTTCACCTGGACCTCGCCGGGACCCGGGTCCTTCAGCTCGACGGCGGCGATCTCGAAATTGTCGTGGGTGGGGTTGCCCACCGGGCGGCTCTTCAGCCGGACTTCGCGCACCGTGGCCATGGACGTCCCTCTCGTTCTCGTTGGTTCAAACGAGTGTTTAGACCGGACGGGGCTGTGGCGTCGAGGCTGCTCCTCTGGTAGGCGCTCGCGCCAATCCGGAGGTCTCCATGGCTGAGTCCCTGCGCGGCGGCGTCATCGGGGCCGGCGTCTTCGGCGGCTACCACGCCCGCCAGTACGCCCGGCTCGATGGCGTGGTCCTGTCCGCGGTCCTCGACCCCCATCCCGACCGCGCGGCCCGCGTGGCCGTGCCCCTGGGCGGCCGCGCCTTCCACGAGATGGCGGAGTTCCTCGACGCCGTCGACGTGGTGACCATCGCATCGCCCGCCAGCCACCACGCCGGCCAGGCGATCGCCGCGCTCGAGGCCGGCAAGCACGTCTATGTGGAGAAGCCGATCGCGGTCACCGTCGCCGACGCCGAGAAGGTCCGCAGCCTGGCGCAGGCCAAGGGACTTGTGGTCGCCTGCGGCCACCAGGAGCGGGTGGTGTTCCGCGCCATGGGCCTGCTGGACGTTCCCGAGCAGCCGCTGTTCCTGGAGGCTCTGCGCCACGGCCCGCCGTCGGAGCGCAGCCGCGACGTCTCGGCCGTGCTCGACCTGATGATCCATGACCTGGATCTGGCGCTCTCCATCTCCGCCGCCGAGCCGGTAACCGCAGAGGGCGAGGGCGAGCAGGGGAAGGGCGGCGTCTGGGACGTGATCCGCTCCGAGGTCAGCTTCGAGGACGGCTTCACCGCCCGCTTCGACGTCTCGCGCATGGCGCCCGAGCGGCGGCGGCACATGAAGGTGGTCTACCCCTCCGGCGAGGTGGAGATCGACTTCGTGACCCGCGAGTTCCGCAACACCACCCCCTTCGCGCTCAACCGCGACTTCGCCGACACCCCGGCCGCCAACGACCCGCTCGGCGCGAGCGTGGAGGGCTTCCTGCAGGCCGTGCGGGGCGAGGCGCCCCGGCCGATCGTCACCGCCGAGGAGGCGATCCGGGCGCTCGATCTGGCGCTGGCGGTCGAACAGGCGTTGGAAGACGTGGGGTAACGGCGCTAGCCTTGGCGCGAGACGTCCAGGAGGACAGCCATGACATCCAGCGCGCACGAGCTCTCGTTCAACACCATCGACGGCCAGCCCCTGCCGCTCACCACCTTCCGCGACAAGGTGGTGCTGGTGGTCAACACCGCCTCCCAGTGCGGGCTGACGCCGCAGTACGACGGCCTGGAGCAGCTCTATTCCGAATACAAGGACCGTGGCCTCGTGGTGCTCGGCGTGCCCTGCAACCAGTTCGCGGGCCAGGAGCCGGGCACGGAGGCCGAGATCAAGGACTTCTGCGAGACCCGCTTCAAGATCGACTTCCCGCTCACCGCGAAGGTCGACGTGAAGGGCGACGGCGCGCACCCGTTCTACCGCTGGGCCGAGCAGCAGCTGGGCGAGCCGGCGGTGCCGGTCTGGAACTTCCACAAGATCCTGGTGGGCAAGAATGGCGAGGCGATCCGCGCCTTCGGGCCGCGCACCGATCCCCTCGACAGCGAGGTCACCGATGCGATCGAGGGCGCGCTCTGAGCCCCGACGCCGTCTCCCGGTCCCTGGACCTGCTGGCCGAGCGCGTGGGCGACCCGACGCCGCTCGTCTATGCGCGCCTGTTCGCCGAACTCCCTGAGACCGAGGCCCTGTTCGTGCGCGACACCCTCGGCGCGGTGCGGGGCGAGATGCTGGCGGTGGCGTTCCAGTGCCTGCTGGACCTGGACGGCAGCTACGGGGCGAACTTCATCGCCGCCGAGCGGGTGAACCACGACGCTTTCGGGGTCGCGCCCGAGGCCTTCGCCCGCTTCTTCCCGATCGTCCGCGACGTCTGCCGCGAGAGCCTTGGCGCGGACTGGACGGCGGAGTTCGAACGCGCCTGGGCCGAGCGCCTGGAGCGGGTCGCGGGCCTGGTCCACGCCTGACGAAACGGGCGCTCCGCGGATTGCCGCGGAGCGCCCCTCGTCGTCCCTAGAAGAACCGGTACTGCAGCTCGATGCCGTAGGTGCGCGGCGGGGTGAGCGGATAGGTGCTCGCCACGCCCTGCACCACGTTGCTGATCGGCGCCCCGGCCGGCGGAGTGTAGATGCTGCCGGCCCGCCGGGTCGCGCCCGCGCCGCCCTCGTAGCCGAGGTCGTCGAAGATGTTCTTGATGAATGCGATGACCGTCACCTTGTCATCCGGCGCCTGCCAGGTGACGCGGGCGTCCCACTGATCCCACGACGGCGACTTGTAGTAGTCGCGGTTGAAGATCGAGCCGTACTGGGCGTCGCGCCAGATGTAGCTCACCGAGCCGATCAGCGCCCCGCCGGCCGGCAGGTCCCAGGTGTAGTTGGCGTTGACCGCCACCTTGTGCTTGGGCGCATTCGGCAGGGAGTTGCCGTCCAGGTCCTGCACCCGCTGGAAGCCGCCGTTCGGATCCGGCGTGGCGGAGACCTGGGTCGTCGCGCCGGCGGCGTTCACCACCGGCCGCGGGCTCGTGTAGACGTCCGCCGCGCAGGTGGTCGTCGTGTCGCCGTAGACGATGGCCCGGCAGTTGGCGCGGTTGGTGATCGGCGTCGCCCGGGCGTTGAGCGCGGCGGGATCGACTGGGTCGACGGCCGTGCCCTCGGTGATCTCGGCGTCGAGGTAGGAGTAGTTGAACAGGATCTGGAGGTTGTCGACCGGCTGCCAGATCGACTCCAGTTCCACGCCCTTCGAGGTCGCCTTCGGCACGTTGTAGAGGATGGCCTCCGAGGCGGCGACCGAACCGGAGGTGTTGATCACGCTGAGCGGGATCTGGGCGTTCTGGTAGTCGTAGTAGAAGGCCGCCAGGTTGGTCTGCAGCCGCCCGCCGAAGGTCTTCTTCATCCCGATCTCGAAGGCGTCCACCGTCTCCTTCTCGGTGCGCGGGTTGGGCGAGAAGCCGACGTCGATGCCGATCCGGAACCCGCCCGGCTTGTAGCCGTGGCTGTAGCGGGCATAGGCGTTGGTGTCGGCGTCCGGCTCCCACTTCACCCCGATGTTGCCGGTGGCCTCCTTCCAGGTGTCGGAGAGCGGCCGGATGGCGAAGCCGGTGGCCTGGTCGAAGGTCGTCGGGCCCGAGACGCCCGGCGGCAGGGTGGGCCGCGGCCCCCACTGGTTCTCGGTGATGTCCACCGGCGGGATGCCGCCCGGCACCGCGCCGTTCAGCTCCGGAGCCGCGAAGCAGCCGGCGACCAGGTAACAGAGCAGCCGTCCGCGCTCGACGCCCTCCTTTTTGTCCACCGAGTAGCGGGCCCCGACGGTCAGGGTGAAGGTGGGGATGAATTCCCAGTCGATCTGGCCGTAGACGGCCTTCGAGGTGATGTCGAATTCCGGCTGGGTGTCGAAGATCCGCTGGCTTGGGTTGGGCGGGCAGACGCCCTGCCGCTGGGCGCAGAGCAGGGCGGGCACGCCGAACGGCCCCTGCACGCGGGGCTCGTCGGGCAGGTAGGTGTAGACCGGCTGGGTGTAGTTCTCGTCCCAGTGGTAGAGGCCGGCCAGCCACTGGAGCGGCCCGTCGCCGGTGGAGACCAGGGTGAGCTCGTTGCTCCACCACTGCTCGCGCTCCTGGTAGTTGAAGGCGTAGCGCGGCCGGACCGTCAGGTTGCCGCCGGGCACCAGCGACGGCAGGCGGTAGGCGACGATCGGAGCGGTGTTGTCCACCGGAGTCGGCCCGTTCAGGGCGTAGTTGTAGTTCACCGCGCCGGTCAGGTAGCGCAGGTCGAAGCCCTCGAAGTGGTAGGTCCACTCGCTTGCGAAGATGTAGGTGCCGTTCAGGTCCACGTCGTAGGGCACGGTGGACGCGATCTTCCGCGGATTGGTCAGCGCCGGGTTCACGCAGCCTTGCGGCGACAGGTTCACCACATTGCTGGTGTTCGGGTTGCAGCCGTAGCCGGGGTTCAGCGTGATGGCCGTCGAGAACAGGGCCTCGGTGGTGGGGTAGGGGGCCGGCGTCCAGGTCGCACGCGCGCCCGGGCCGCCGGCGCCGTTGCGCCACTCGATCCAGGTGAGCTTGGCCCAGCCCTCGAAGTTCTCGTGGAAGTCGAACTTCAGCTGGCCCTCGACGATGTTGGTGTCGATGACGTTGCCCTCGTCCGGAAAGCCCGGGACGATGTTGTCGATCCAGCCCTTGGTCTGCTTCTCCCAGTTGGCCGCGATCCGGAAGGTGATCCCCGGGACCATGGTCGGGCCGGAGGCCGCGAACTCCAGGAGGTGGTGGTTGTAGTTCTGGTACTGCGCCCGGGCTTCAGCGTACCACTCGTCGGTCGGCCGCTTGGACACCAGGTTGATGGCGCCGGCCACGGCGTTGCGCCCGTAGAGGGTGGCCTGCGGCCCGCGCAGGATCTCCGTCCGCTCCAGGAACAGCGGCGTCTTGCCGGCCTCGACCGTCGAGGTGGTGTAGATGCCGTCCGAATAGACCGACACCGACGCGTCGGCCGAGTGGACGTTGCTGGTCCGGCCAACGCCGCGCAGGCTCACCCGGTCCGTCTGGCTGGAGTACTGCAGCCCCGGCGTGAAGTTGGTGATGTCGGCCACGCTGGTGATGCCGATGATGTCCCGGTTCTCCGAGGTGAAGGCGGAGACGGCGACCGGCACGTCCTGCAGGCTCTGCTCACGCTTCTCGGCGGTGATCACGAGCTCTTCGATGGTGTTGGTGGTCTGCGCGTGCGCAGTCGTGCCCAAGACGGCGGCCAGCAGGGCGCTGGACGCCATGAAGTAGAGTTTGCGATGCATTGTCAGCCGCCTCCCCGCAGCTTCTGAGTGAGCGCTATTGCCTGCGCTTCAAAGCCAAGCTGAAGCAGCCTCGACCACGCGTCAACGTGCGCGACGCAAACTGAACATTGATAACTAAATATGGCTCACCTTGCCTTGCTGTTCTCGGTGAGAATTCAACCTAGGATGGGTTGTAGCCGGAAGAAGACCGGCGCACTGTCGTGCGGTTACTGACTTTGTTCTTCCCAGAGAACAACCTGGAGGCGCGCTTCGGCGCGCCTCTTTTGTTGTCCGGGAGTGGTATTCGCGGTGGGCGCCCGCGCGGCGAAGGTCGGGCCTCAGACGCCTCAATCGCTTGCGCCGCAAGGGATAGCGTCGTTCCGCGAAAGCCGCGGCGTGGCCGCAGGGGGGCGGGTGGAGACGGCGCCGGCGGCACAGCTACAAGTAGCGCGCCTCGCCGCAGCGGCCGGTTTGCGGGCCTCGGGTCTTCCCCGGGGCTTTTCACCCCTCTAAGGAAGGCGCCTCTAGTCGGAGGCGTCGCTATGCACCGGAAACCAGACGGGACCTGGGACAAGACCAGGCTGCCCAGCCGCCACGTGACGGAAGGCCCCTCGCGGGCCCCGCACCGGTCCTACTACTACGCCATGGGCCTCGGCAGCCGGGAGATCGCCCAGCCCTTCGTCGGCGTGGCCTCCTGCTGGAACCAGGCGGCGCCCTGCAACACCGCGCTGATGCGCCAGGCCAACGCCGCCGCCGAGGGGGTGAAGGCCGCCGGCGGCACGCCGCGGGAGTTCTGCACCATCACGGTGACCGACGGCATCGCCATGGGTCACGAAGGCATGCGCTCGTCGCTGGCCAGCCGCGAGGTGATCGCCGACTCGGTCGAGCTGACCATGCGCGGCCACGGCTATGACGCCCTGGTCGGCGTCGCCGGCTGCGACAAGAGCCTGCCGGGCATGATGATGGCCATGCTGCGCCTCAACGTGCCGTCGGTGTTCATCTACGGCGGCTCGATCCTGCCGGGCCGGCTCGACGGCAAGGATCTCACTGTCCAGGACGTCTTCGAAGCGGTCGGGCAGTTCTCCGCCGGCGCCATCAGCGAGGAGCGGCTCTGCCAGGTGGAGCAGCACGCCTGCCCGGGCGACGGCGCCTGCGGCGGCCAGTTCACCGCCAACACCATGGCCATGGTCTCCGAGGCCATCGGCCTGGCCTTGCCGCTCTCCTCGGCCTTGCCGGCCGCCTACACCGATCGCGACCAGTTCGCCCGCGCCTCGGGCGAGGCGGTGATGCGGCTGATCGAGCAGAACATTCGACCGCGCGACATCTGCACCCGCGACGCGTTCGAGAACGCAGCGGTGGTGATCGCGGCCAGCGGCGGCTCCACCAACGGCGGCCTGCACCTGCCGGCCATGGCCCACGAGTGCGGTATCGAGTTCACGCTCCGCGACTTCGCCGAGATCTGCGCCCGCACCCCCTACATCGCCGACCTGAAGCCCGGCGGCCGGTTCGTGGCGAAGGACATGGGTGAGGCCGGCGGCACGCCCATGCTGCTGAAGACGCTGCTGGAAGGCGGCTACCTCCACGGCGACGTCATGACCGTCACCGGCAAGACGCTGGCCGAGAACGTCGCTGACGTGGTCTGGCGCGACGACCAGGAGGTCATCCGCCCGGTCTCCAACCCGCTGTCGCCCACCGGCGGCGTCGTCGGCCTCTGGGGCTCGCTGGCCCCGGACGGCTGCATCACCAAGGTCGCGGGCCTGAAGCACACCAAGCACCGCGGCCCGGCCCGCGTGTTCGACGGCGAGGACGCCTGCTTCGCGGCCGTCACCGCCCGCGACTACAAGGAAGGCGACGTCCTGGTCATCCGCTACGAGGGCCCGAAGGGCGGCCCTGGCATGCGCGAGATGCTGGCCACCACCGCGGCCCTCTACGGCCAGGGCGTGGAGAACATCGCCCTGATCACCGACGGCCGGTTCTCGGGTGCGACCCGCGGCCTCTGCATCGGCCACGTCGGCCCGGAAGCCGCCGCCGGCGGCCCGATCGCGCTCGTGAAGGACGGCGACATCATCACCATCGACGCCGATGCGGGGACGATCGAGCTGGAGGTCGACCCCATCGAGCTCGAGCACCGCGCGCACCTGCTCGCCCAGGAGCCGCCACGGCGGACGAACTACCAGACGGGCGCGATCTGGAAGTTCGCCCAGGGGGTCGGTCCGGCCCACCTGGGGGCGGTGACCCATCCGGGCGCGAAGGCCGAGACCCACGTCTACGCGGACCTCTGAGGTGCGCACGCTCGGCCTGATCGGCGGGATCAGCGCCGAGAGCACGGTCGTCTACTACCAGCTGATCAACCGGCTGGTGCGCGAGCGGCTGGGCGGGCTGCACTCGGCGAAGCTGATCCTGTGGTCGGTGGACTTCGCGCCGATCGCCGAGCTGCAGGCCAAGGGCGACTGGGACGAGACGGGCCGCCAGCTCGGCGAGGCCGCCCGGAGGCTCGCCGCTGCCGGCGCCGAGGCCATGCTGATCTGCGCCAACACCATGCACCTGAACGCTCCGCAGGTGGCGGAGGCCGGCGGCGTGCCGGTGATCCACATCGCCGACGCGACGGCCGAGGCGCTGAAGGCCCGCGGGGTGAAGCGGCCGCTGCTGCTCGCCACCCGCTTCACCATGGAGAAGCCGTTCTACCTGGACCGGCTGCGCGGGCAGGGGCTGGACGGCTTCGCGCCGGAGCAGGCCGACCGCGAGCGCCTGCACGCCATCATCTACGACGAGCTCTGCCAGGGCGTGATCCGCGAGGACTCCCGGGCCGCCGTCCTGGAGATCATCGAGCGCGGCCGCGCGGCCGGCGCCGACGGGGTGATATTCGGCTGCACCGAGATCGGGCTCCTCCTGGACCCCGCGCAGATGGCCCTGCCCACCGTCGACAGCGCCGTCGCCCACTGCGAGGCCGCCGTGGACTTCGCGCTGGGCGTCTAGTCGAACCGCTGCCGCGCCACGATGGCGGCGATGTCCACGCCGGCCGGAAGCGTCCCGAACGAGCGGCCCCAGTCGCCCGCCAGCCGGGTGGCGCAGAAGCCGTCGGCCACGGCCGGCGGCGCGTGGCGCACCAGCAGCGCCCCCTGCAGCACCAGCGCCATGCGCTCGGCGGTGATCCGCGCTTCGCCCTCTGTGGGACGATGGCGGGCGAGCCCGTCGAGCAGGGTCCCGGCGGCGGCGTCCAGCCGGGCGTCGGCGCCCCGCGCCTCGGCGATCTCGGCGGCATAGGCCTCCAGCGCCAGCGGTTCTCGGCCCAGGGTGCGCAGGATGTCGAGGGCGATGACGTTGCCGGAGCCCTCCCAGATCGCGTTCAGCGGGCTCTCGCGGAACAGCCGGGGCAGGGGCGTCTCCTCCACGTAGCCGACGCCCCCGTGGCACTCCATGCACTCGTAGACGAAGTTCGGGTTGCGTTTGGTGAGCCAGTACTTGCCCACGGCCACCGATAGCCGGGCGAAGGCGCGGCCGGCCGGGTCCTCGGCGTCGAAAGCGCGGGCCACCCGCATGGAGAGCGCCACGGCGGCCTCGTACTCCAGCGCAAGGTCGGCGATCACCGCGGTCATCGCGGGCTGGTCGATCAGGGTCTTCTGGAAGGCGCGGCGGCCGCTCACCTGGTGGACCGCCTGGGCCAGCGCCATGCGCATGATGCCGAGGGTCCCGCCCATGGTCCCCAGCCGGGTGTGGTGGACCATGTCGATGATCACCTTCACCCCTTCGCCCTCCTCGCCGAGGAGCTGGGCGTAGGCGTCGTGGTACTCGATCTCGCTGGAGGCGTTGGACTTGTTGCCCAGCTTGTCCTTCAGCCGCATCACCCGGACGCCGTTGCGCTCGCCGTCCGGCGTGATGCGGGGGACGAGGAAGCAGGAGAGGCCGCGCTCGGCGTAGGCCAGCGTCAGGAAGCCGTCGCTCATCGGCGCCGAGCAGAACCACTTGTGCCCCACCAGCCGGTAGGCGCGCGGGTCGGAGCTCTCCAGCCTATACGCGCGGGTGGTGTTGGCCCGCACGTCCGAGCCGCCCTGCTTCTCGGTCATGGCCATGCCCACTGTGATCCCGGCCTTGCCGGCGATGGGCCCGAGCGGGGCGTCGTAGCGGCCGCCGAGCAGCTTCTCCAGCCAGGGGCCGGTGACGTCCGGCTGCACGCGCAGGGCCGGGACGGCGGCATAGGTCATGTTGATCGGGCACATCACGCCGGCTTCCGCCTGCGTGAACAGCGCCAGCAGCGACAGGTGGCCCACGTGGCCGCCCGGCCGCTCGGCGGTCCAGGCGATGTCGTGGATCCGGTGCTCCATCGCGAGCGCCATCAGCGAATGGTAGGCCGGGTGGAAGCGGGCCTCGTCCACGCGCCGGCCGTAGCGGTCGAAGGTGACCAGCTCGGGCGGGAAGCGGTTGGCCTCCGCGCCCCATTCCAGCACCTGTTCGGAGCCCACCGCCGCGCCCAGTCGGGAGAGCGGCTCGTCCAGCCAGGCGCCGCCCTCGCGCTGGGCGCCTTCGCGGAAGGCCGCGTCGATCGCGTAGAGGTTTCGGCCGCCGAACTCCGGCGGCTGGTTCATGACCTCATGGGTCTCGAGACGGGTCGTGGGGGCGAAGCTGGGCATGACGCATCCGATCCTAAGCGCCCGCGCCCGCCATGCGGCAGATCAAAAGAAGACGGGCGCGCCGAACAGGTAGGGGTGGGCCCAGCCGACCACGCCGTAGACCGCGAGCGCCACGAGGATCCGCCACCAGCCGATCTCGCCCACGCTGAGGCGCTGGCGGCCCGAGGCGATGGCCAGGAAGGGGATGTTCGAGGTCTGCGCCGCGAAGGCGTCCCACTTGCTCCCCAGCGCCCGGCGGCGCTTGGCGTCGATGCTGGCCGTGCCGAACAGGGCCAACGCCAGCAGCGAGCCGAACAGGATGATGCTGCCGGCGTCGCCGTTGACGATCAGGTGGCCCAGGGCCCAGAGCGCGACGCCCCAGAGGAAGGGGTGGCGGGTGACCCGCAGCATGCCGCGGACCACCTCCGGATTGTCCAGGGCGCCCTCCTGGCGGACGCTGGTCGGGTTGCGGGTGGTGAGGCCGATGACGATGAACAGCACGGCCACGAACTGCAGGACCAGCTGCAGGCCATGGGTCGCGGGCGTCATCCCCCACATGACGGTGTTGCCGGGCGCGCCGCGGGTGAGTGCGAAGGCCCAGCCCAGACAGATCACCCCGATCCAGGACAGCACCACGAACAAGCCCAGGTAGGGCCCCGCGCCGATCCGCCCGACCAGGACGTCGCGCACCCGGGTGCCGGAGATCAGCAGGTGGATCAGGACGAAGAAGATGGCCGCGGCGATCAGACTGGTCATGGCTCGGGCCCTCCGTGGCCGGACACTGCGGCTATTGATTTACACTGTCAACGATCGTCTCTTCGGGATCGGGGGCAGGCTCCGGCTTCAGCTCCGGCTCCGGGCGCGCGGCGACAGGGACGGGCTCGCGGCGCGGGACGTGGCGGCGCACGAGCGACTCGGTGCGGGCGATCCAGCGGTTCGCCTCCTGCACCGCTTCGGGCGCGCTCATCATGCTCTTGCGGCTGTCGTCCTCCGGCATCCACAGGTCGAGGTCGAAGTCGGGGTGGCGCGGATCGTCGAAGATCAGCCGCAGGCGCACCAGCTTGTCGGCCCCGGTGAGGGTGTCGAGCGCCCGGCGGGCTTCGCCGCGGTGGGCGCGGGCGCAGACCTGGCCGTCCACCACCACCTCGGCCCCCACCAGCTCGTCGATCCGGTAGATCAGGCACCAGGCGCCCGCGTCCCACGCGACCGCCAGGGTGTTGGAGGTGAAGTTGAAGCCGACGCCGCGGCCGCGCCCGCGGGCCACCAGCAGGGCGTGCGGCTCGCACTTCAGCACCTTCCTGAGACTGCGCCGGATGCGCCGGCTCTCGTCGGAAAGCCGGATCGCGGCCGCACCCATCAGGGTCAGGGCCACGCCCGCCAGCGCGAGCAGCAGGATGAGCCGCGCGACTTCGTCCATCGCCCCAAGGCTAAGCCTGTTTTGTGAGTCTTCCCAAGCGGGTGGTCAGACGTCCAGCTCAACCACCAGGGGCACGTGGTCAGAGGGCTTGTCCCAGCTGCGCACGTCGCGGTGGATCGAAACGCCGCGCAACAGGTCGGCGGCCTGGGGCGAGAGCAGGGCGTGGTCGATCCGGATGCCGTTGTTCCGCTGCCAGGCGCCGGCCTGGTAGTCCCAGAAGGTGTAGGCGCCCGGCGCGCCGTCGGCCTCGAGGTAGGCGTCGGTGAGGCCCAGCCACTTCAGCGCCCGGAAGGCCTCGCGGCTCTCGGTCTGGAAGAGGGCGTCGGTCTCCCAGTTCTTCGGGTATTCCGCATCGCGCGGCTCGGGGATGACGTTGTAGTCGCCGACCAGCGCCAGCGGCTCCTCCAGCGCCAGCAGCTCGCGGGCGTGCGCGTTGAGCCGCCCCATCCAGGCGAGCTTGTAGGCGAACTTCTCGGTCCCGATCGGATTGCCGTTCGGCAGGTAGATGGACGCCACCCGCACCGGCCGGGGCCCGGAAATCACCGCCTCGATGTAGCGGGCGTGGTCGTCCTCCTCCCCGCCGTGTTCGGGATGGACCGGCAGGCCGCGGCGGACGTCCTCCAGCGGCGTCTTCGAGAGGATGGCCACACCGTTGTAGGTCTTCTGGCCGTGGACGGCGATGTTGTAGCCAAGCCTTTCGAAGGGTTCGGCCGGGAATTTCTCGTCGACGCACTTGAGCTCCTGCAGGCAGGCCACGTCGGGCTGGGCCGCCTCGAACCAGCGCACCACGGTCTCCAGACGGGCGTTGATCGAGTTCACGTTCCAGGTGGCGATGCGCATCGAGAGCTCCGGCGGGAGCGCGTTCCGCAAAGTGGATCGCGGTGTTGCGATCAGAACGCGCTCAGACTTTTGGATTCAGGGCCGGAAGCTAGAGGGCTGCGGGCGTGGGCTCAATGGAGGACCGGGCCTTCGCGAAGATCCGGTTGAGTTCGCCTGCGGGGATCTGGTCCGCCGCGAAGCCGAGCGTGCCGTGCTCGCGCAGCTCCTGCGCCGCTTTGCGGAGGAAGCCGAAGGCCGCGCGCGCGATCGTTCCGCCCAGGCTGATCCGCTGCACGCCGAGCGCCAGCAGCGCCGATGCGCCGGGCGCCGCGCCGGCCAGGCCGACCACCACGTTCACGGGGCCCTCGATCGCCCGCACCAGGGCGCCGCTCGTCTCCAGGTCCGCCGGCCCCGGCGCGAAGAGGCAGTCCGCGCCGGCCTGCCGGTAGAGGTTCGCCCGCCGGATGGCCTGATCCAGGTCGCTCGAGACTGCGAGGGCGTCGGTGCGGGCGGTGAGCACGAAGGCCGCGTCGCTGGACTCTATGGCCTGGCGGGCGGCGGCGATGCGCTCCACCGCCAGTCCCTCGTCGTAGAGCCGCGGCTCGAAGGGGACCTTGTCCTCGATGTTGCCGCCCGCCAGGCCGGCGTCGATCGCCAGCCGCACCGTCTCGGCCACCGCCTCGGGCGTGTCGCCGTAGCCCGCCTCCAGGTCGCCGTTCACCGGGATCCGCACCGCCCGGGCGATCTCGGCCATGCGCGCGAACATCGCCTCGCGGGAAACGCCGAGGGCCGCGGCCGAGCCGTAATCCTGCAGGCCCATGGAGAAGGCGATCCCGGCGCTGGTGGTGCCGATGGCCTGGAAGCCCGCGTCCGCCAGCAGGATCGCGCTCCCGGCGTCCCAGGCGTTCGGCATCACGAAACCGCCCGCGCGGCGGTGGAGGGCGAGGAAGATCTCGCCGGGGGTCGAAGGCGGCATGCAGGGCTCCTTGGCTGGCTTGAGGAGGCTAGCCGCCGCCGTGACATCAGCCCAATGCATAGTATGACTACGAAAGATCAGTTCTACGCATGGAAAGCCTCATGGACGTCGATGGGCTCGCGACCTTCCTGGCCGTCAGCCGGATGAAGGGCTTCTCGGCGGCGGCCGAGGCGCTCGGCCGGACGCAGCCGGCGATTAGCCGCCGGATCGCCATCCTGGAGGCCGAGCTCGGCGCACCGCTGTTCGACCGGACGGCGGGCGGCGCGGTCCTCAGCCAGGCCGGGCGCGCCCTCGTCCCCTACGCCGAGCGGGCGCTGGCGGCGGTGGAGGACGCCCGCAGCGCCGTGCGCGACCTGGCCGCAAACACGGTAGGCCCGGTGTCGCTGGCGATCGTGGGCACGCTCGCCGACACCGACCTCGCGCCCGCGCTGCGCCGGTTCGCGGCCGAGCACCCGCGCGTCGACCTGCGCCTGCGCACCGCCACCAGCGCCGAGGTGAGCGACGTCGTGCGGCGCGGCGAGGCGACGCTCGGCCTGCGCTACCACGCCGATCCGGCGCCGGATCTGGCCTGCGAGGTCCTGTGGGCCGAGCCGCTGGTGGTGGTCTGCGCGCCGGAGCACCCGCGGGCCGGCCGCACCGTGGCGGTCCTCGCCGAACTGCAGGGCGAGCGGTGGCTGGCCTTCCCGATCACCCCGGGACGGGAGGAGATCGCCGCCAGCCATGTCTTCGGCGTCTTCCGGGCCCGCGGCCTCGGCCAGCTCGACTGGACGGCGGTGGACAGCCTGACCGCGCAGAAGCGGCTCGTGGAGGCGGGATTCGGCGTCGCGCTCATGCCCGAGAGCTTCGTCGCCGCGGCCCTGGCGGAGGGGACCCTTGGCCGGATCGAGGTGGCGGACCTCGAGGCGGCGCGGCCGGTCGCCAGCGTCGTGCGCCGCGGCGGCTATCTCAGCGCCGCGGCTCGGCGGCTGCTGGAGCTCATCGCGTCGCGCTGACGGGGATTGCCCGCGCGGCCGGCGGCTGATACTTAAGTGAAGACTTAAGTGAAGGCGCCGCCATGACCCTGATCCTGCACGAGCATCCCCTGTCGTCCTTCTGCTGGAAGGCCAAGACCGCGCTCTACGACATGGGCGTTCCGTTCGAGGCGCGGCTCGTGGAGCCGTACAATGAGCAGTCGTGGGCGGCCCACCTGGCCCGCTGGCCAATCGGCAAGATGCCGGTGCTGGAGGACACGGGACGCGGCCGGGTGATCCCAGAAACCAGCGTCATCATCGAATACGTCCAGACCTTCCACGCGCCCGCGGCCGGAATGATCCCCGCCGATCCCGACACGGCGCTCCGTGTGCGCCTGCTGGACCGGGTGTTCGACAGCTACGTCATGGAGCCGATGTCCCGGATCGTCGCCGAGAACTTCCGCGGCGGAGAGGACCCCGTCGGCGTGGCCCAGGCCGACGCGCTGCTGGCCAAGTCCTATGCCTGGCTGGAGGGCGAACTGGCCCGTCGGACCTGGGCGGCGGGGGAGGCCTTCACCCTGGCCGACTGCGCCGCCGCGCCTTCGCTGTTCTACGCGGACAAGGTGCTGCCGTTCCGGGCCAGCCACCCCACGCTGGGGGCCTATCTCGGGCGGCTGGAAGCGCGGCCGTCCTTCGCGCGGACGCTCGAGGAGGCCCAGCCCGTGTGGCACATGTTCCCCGGCCGGAAGGCGGCGTGAGCCCCGACCTCGACGGCCTCTTCCAGGCGCTGGCCGACCCGACGCGCCGGGCGATGCTCGAGCGGCTGAGCCGCGGCCCCGCCTCGGTCAGCGACCTCGCCCGGCCGTTCGACATGAGCCTGCCGGCGGTGGTGCAGCACCTGGGCGTGCTGGAGGCCGCCGGGGTGGTGAAATCCGAGAAGGTGGGCCGCGTCCGCACCTGCCAGCTCGACGCCGCCGCGCTCAGCCGCGCCGAGCAGTGGATCCACGAGCGCCGCACCGCCTGGGAACGGCGCCTCGACCGCCTCGGCGACTACCTCGCCGCCAATCCCGAACACCCCAAGGACGAGCCATGACCGACCGCAACGTCGTGCACGCCACCTTCTGCATCGAGCGCGCCTATCCCGTCCCGCCGGCCCGGGCCTTCGCCGCCTGGGCCAGCCCCGAGGCCAAGGCGCAGTGGTTCGCGGGGCCCGAGGGGTTCGAATGCTACGAGCGCTCGATGGACTTCCGGTCCGGCGGCGCCGAGCGGCTGTGGGGCAGGCATCCCGGCGGCAAGGTCTCGGACTTCCAGGCCCGCTACTTCGAGGTGATCCCGGATGCGCGGATCATCTACGGCTACGACATGTACGTGGACGGCCGGAAGATCTCGGTCTCGCTCGCCACCATCGAGTTCCACGCAGCCGGGCAGGGGACGCGCCTGGTGATGACCGAGCAGGGCGCCTTCCTCGACGGCTACGACGACGCCGGAAGCCGGGAGGAGGGGACCCGCTGGCTGCTTGAGAAGCTGGGGCAGGCGCTGGGCTAGATCGAGAAGCTGACGCCGCAGCCGCAGCTCGACTTGGCGTTGGGGTTGCGGATCCGGAACTCGGCGCCGGCCAGCTCGTCCACGAAGTCGATCTCCGAGCCCTTCAGCAGGGCCATGGAGACCACGTCCACCAGGGCCGCGGCGCCGTCGCGCTCGACCTTCAGGTCGTCCTCCTGCGCGGCGTCCACCAGGTCGAACTGGTACTGGAAGCCGGAGCAGCCGCCGCCTTCCACCGCCACGCGCAGCATCACCGGCCGCCCCTCGGCTTCGCCGATGGCCCGGATGCGCTGGGCGGCGCTTTCGGAGAGGGTGACGTCAGTGGTGGTCATGGCTGTTAAACGTTTGCAGGGCTTAGCCTATATGAGGTCCCCCGCGGCTTCGACCAAGAGGCCAATATCCAGAACGGTTTGATGGCCTCCACGATTCCGCCCCGCGCGCCCTACGCCGAAGACCCCGCCGCCTCACGCGGCCGCAAGGTCGCCGAGCCCGAGAGCCGCACCCGCACCCCCTTCGCCCGCGACCGGGACCGGATCATCCACTCCACGGCCTTCCGCCGGCTGAAGGAGAAGACCCAGGTCTTCGTGGCCCACGAGGGCGACCACTTCCGCACGCGCCTGACCCACTCGCTGGAGGTGGCGCAGATCGCTCGCTCCCTCGCGACCGCGCTGGGCCTCGACCCCGACCTCGCCGAGACCATCGCGCTCGCCCACGACCTGGGCCACCCGCCGTTCGGACATGCGGGGGAGGACGAGCTGCAGGTCCAGATGCAGGCCTACGGCGGCTTCGACCACAACGTGCAGACCTTCCGGGTCGTGACGAAGCTGGAGCGCCGCTACCCGCGCTTCGACGGACTGAACCTCACCTGGGAGACCCTGGAAGGGGTGATCAAGCACAACGGCCCGGTGGTCGATAAGCTGGACCGCCCGTCCTGGAGCGCCATCGCCGAGTTCGACGCCGAGTATGGGCTCAGGCTTTCCACCTGGGCGTCCGCCGAGGCCCAGGTCGCCGCGCTCGCCGACGACATCGCCTACAACAACCACGACGTGGACGACGGCGTGGAGGCCGGCCTCTTCTTCCTGAAGGAGCTGCTGGACGTGCCGCTGATCGGGCCGCACGTGCACTCGGCCATGCAGGACTTCCCCGACTGCGACCAGCGGATCATCCGCCTGGAGGCCGTGCGCCGGATGATCGGGGCGATGGTCGACGACGTGCTCGCCGAGACCCGCCGCCGTGCCGAGGGCCTGAAGGGGCCGGAGGACGTCCGCAACCTGGACCACGCGGTGGTCGCCTTCTCCCGCGACATGGTCGAGGACCTGGGCGAGCTGCGCCGGTTCCTGATGGACCGCATGTACCGCCACTGGAAGGTCAACCGCACCCGCAGTCAGGCGCGCCGCATCCTGGCGGAGATGTTCCAGCTCTTCCTGCACGAGCCGGATGTCCTGCCGGCCGAGTGGGGCGCCCGGGCCCAGGCCCGCGACGAGGCCGGCCGCGCGCGGGTGGTCTGCGATTACATCGCCGGCATGACCGACCGCTTCGCCATCGAGGAGCACCGCAAGCTCTTCCACCTGGACGTGCTGGGGTAAGGGGGACCACCCGCCGCCGCAATTCCGCCTGCGACCGCCCACAGGAAATGCGGCGTCGGCGCAGTTAAGGAGCTGTCAGGCTTCGCTAGACTGGCCGTCGACGAGCGATTCGCCCGCAGGGCGGACCGCCAGATCCTCGGAGCCTAGCGATGTCCGACCACGAGCGCGGCGCCTACACGCCCCCGACCACCGATGCGCCGCTGTCGTTCGACGCGCGCCAGCCGGTGCGCGGGGCGCGGCCGATCCCCTTCACCCTGATCATTTCCGCCCTGGTGCTGGTGGCCCTGGTGGTCGCCATCGTCATCTTCTACCGCTCCGGCGTGCGCGAGGCGGGCCAGCCGCCGCAGACCGTCGGCGCGCCGGTCGCCGAGATGAAGGCCGCCCCGCCGGCCGAGGCCCAGCCGCAGGACCCGGCCGCCGGCCTGCAGATCTACCGCTCGGAGGCCGGCCAGCCGCCGGAGGCCGTGCCGCCGCAGTTCACCCCGCCGCCCGAGCAGCCGCAGCCGCGTCCCGCGCCGGCTCCGGTGGTCGTCGCCCCGCCCGCCGCCGCGCCGACCCAGCCGGTGGCCAGCGGCCCGGCGCTGCGTCCCGCCCTGCCGGCCGCCCAGGCGCCCGCGCCCAAGGCCGCGCCGCCGGCCCAGGTCGCCGCCGCCCCGCCGCCGCCCGCGCCGAAGGCCGCGCCCACGTTCGCCCCCGCCCCGGCCGCCAAGGCGACCGGCGGCGCCGCGGTGCAGATTGGGGCGGTGTCGTCCACCGCGCTCGCCGACAAGGCCTGGAACGACGCCGTCGCCGCCGCGCCCGGTCTCGCCGCCGGCAAGGGCAAGAGCGTGGAGCGCATCGAGCGCGACGGCTCGGTCCTCTACCGCACCGCCGTCACCGGCTTCGCCGACCGCGCGCAGGCCACCGCCTTCTGCAACCGGCTGAAGGCCGCCGGGAAGAGCTGCTTCGTCCGGTGAGCGCCTGCGCCGCCATCCTCGGCTGCTCGGGACCGACCCTGACCGCGGAGGAGGCGGCGTTCTTCCGCGCCGTGAAGCCATGGGGGTTCATCCTCTTCGGCCGCAACGTCGAGACGCCTGACCAGGTGCGCCGGCTGACCGACGACCTGCGCGGGACGGTGGAGCGCGGCGACGCGCCGATCCTCGTCGACCAGGAGGGCGGCCGCGTGGCTCGGCTCAAGCCGCCGCACTGGAAGCGCTATCCGCCGGGCCGCGCCTATGGCGAGCTGCCCCCGGCCCGCCGCCGCGAGGTCACGCGACTGGGCGCGCGCCTCCTGGCCCATGACCTTGCCGCTGTCGGGGTCAACGTCGACTGCCTGCCGGTCCTGGACGTGCGCGACCCCGACGGCCACGAGGTGGTCGGCGACCGCGCCTATTCCGACGATCCGGCCGAGGTGGCGGCCCTCGGCCGTGCCGCGGCCGAGGGGCTGCTGGCCGGCGGCGTCCTGCCGGTGGTCAAGCACATGCCCGGCCACGGTCGCGCCGCCGCGGACAGCCACGAGACCCTGCCGGTGGTCGACGCCTCGGCCGAGGATCTCGAGGCCCGCGACTTCGCCCCGTTCCGGGCGTTGGCCGACCTGCCCATGGCCATGACCGCCCACGTGGTCTACGCCGCCATCGACGACGCGCGCCCGGCGACCACCTCCGCTAGGGTGTTCGAGCGGGTGATCCGCGGCGCGATCGGCTTCGAGGGCCTCGTCATGAGCGACGACCTCGCCATGCAGGCGCTGGATGGCGGCTTCGCCGAGCGGGCGGAGCGCTCGCGGGCGGCCGGCTGCGACGTGGTCCTGCACGGCAAGGGCGACATGCCGGCGATGCGCCAGGTGGCCGAGGGCGCGGCCTCGCTGGAGGGCAGGGCGGCCGAACGGGCCCGCGCCGCCCTGGCGCGCCTGCCGGCCCAGCCCGAGCCGTTCGACCCGGCCGAGGGCCGCGCCCGCTTCGACGCGGCCTTCGAGGGGCGCTACGCATGAGCGCCGGCTTCCAGCCCAACCTGGACTTCACGGCTGCGGCCACAGCGGCCGAGGACGGCGAGGCCCTGATCGTCGACATCGAGGGCTACGAGGGCCCGCTGCACGTCCTCCTCGCCCTGGCCCGCAGCCAGAAGGTCGACCTGCTCCAGCTCTCGATCCTGAAGCTCGCCGAGCAATACCTGTCCTTCGTGCAGCAGGCCCGGCGGATGCGCTTCTCGCTGGCCGCCGACTACCTCGTGATGGCCGCCTGGCTCGCCTACCTGAAATCGCGCCTGCTGCTACCCAAGCCCGAGAAGATGAAGCCCGAGGAGGCGCCGGCCGAGGAGATCGCCGCGCGGCTCGCCTTCCGGCTGGCCAAGCTCGACGCGATGCGCAAGGCCGCCGACGCCCTGAAGGAGCGTCCGCAGCTCGGCCGCGAGGTGTTCGGCCGCGGCGATCCGGAAGCCATCAAGGTGATCCCCTCCGGCCGCATCGAGGGCGACCTCTACGGCCTGATGAGCGCCTACATCGACCAGCGGAAGAAGGAGCAGGGCCGCCACTACACGCCGCGCGCGCCGGTGGCCTATCCGCTGGAGGACGCCCGCGACCGGCTGCGCAGCATGCTGCCCGACCTCGACCGCTGGACGCCTCTGTCCGGCGTCGCCCCGTTCGGCCCGGCCGAGCACGGGCCGAGCCGCGCCTCCTTCCTGGCCTCGACCCTCTCCGCCAGCCTGGAACTGGTGAAGGAGGGCGCCCTGGAGACCCGCCAGCTCGAGGCCTTCGCCGACATCTACCTGAAGCGCCGTCCGGAGGTCCGGCCGTGAGCGCCGACACCGAGCGCGAGGTCGAGGCCCTGCTGTTCGCCGCCGCGGGCCCCCTCAGCCTGGAGGACCTGGCCCGGAGGCTGCCCGAAGGCGCCGACGTGGAGGGCGCGATCGCGGCCCTGCAGGCCCGCTACGAGGGGCGCGGGGTGGAGCTGGCCTGCGTCGCCGGCCGCTGGCGCTTCCAGACCGCCGCCGACCTCGCCTGGCTGATGACCGAGGAGAAGGAGGAGCCGCGGCGCCTCTCCAAGGCCGCCCAGGAGACGCTCGCCATCATCGCCTACCACCAGCCCGTGACGCGGGCCGAGATCGAGGCGGTGCGCGGCGTGCAGGCCAGCAAGGGCACCCTCGACGTCCTGCTGGAGCTGGGCCTCGTGCGCATGCGCGGGCGCCGCCGCACGCCCGGCCGGCCGGTCACCTACGGCACCACCGACGCCTTCCTGGAGCACTACGGCCTGGCCAGCCTCGGCGACCTGCCGGGCGCGGCGGAGATGAAGGCCGCGGGCCTGCTCTCCCTCGACCTGCCGTCCGACTTCGCCGTGCCCAATCCCGACCAGCTCGCCCCCGATGAGGACCCGCTGGACGCCGCCGACGCCCCGGAATTCCACATCGATTTCCTGGGCGAGGACGAGGCGGGCCGTTAGGCCGCGGAGTCGGCGTTGGCGCGGGCCGCGGCGACGGACTATATAGCCCGCGAAGCTATTCGGTCGCCGGGGGCGCGACCCACAAGGAGTTTGGCCGTCATGGGCTCTTTTTCCATCTGGCACTGGCTGATCGTGCTGGTCGTCGTGGCCCTGCTGTTCGGCGGCCGCGGCAAGCTGTCCGGTCTCATGGGCGACGCCGCCAAGGGCATCCGCGCCTTCCGCGACGGCCTGAAGGGCGAGGACGACACCCAGCAGGCCGACGCCAAGCCGCTCCCCAAGGAGCGCGAGAAGGACACCACGCGCGGCTGACCGCCACGCGTCCAACAGCTGATTTCGGCGCCGGCGCGGACTTGATCGCGGCCGGCGTCTTCGCCTAGGCCAGCGCATGCTTCCCGACATCGGCGCCACAGAGCTGCTCGTCATCGCCGTGGTGGCGCTGATCGTGGTGGGTCCCAAGGACCTGCCCATGCTGCTGCGCCGGCTCGGCCAGTTCATGGCCAAGCTGCGCGGCATGGCGGCGGAATTCCGCGCCAGCTTCGACGAGATGGCCCGCCAGTCCGAGCTCGACGAGCTGCGCAAGGAGGTCGAGGCCATGCGCCGCGGCGAGTTCGCCGGCGCGCCCACCACCGACGTCAGCCAGGCGTTCGACGACATCAACCAGAGCCTGACCGACGTGGGCGTCCAGCTGCACCCACCGATGAGCCATCAGTGGGACGCCACGACGCCTGAGGTCGAACCGGAGGTGGCCCCGATCCCCGCGCCGCCGCCGAAGAAGCCCCGCGCCCGCAAGGCCGCCGGACCCAAGCCCGCCGCCGAGGTCAAGACGCCCGCCGCACCCCGCAAGCCGCGCGCCAAGAAGATCGTGGAAGGCGGCTCGTGAGCGACTACGACCCCGACGAAGCCGAGATCGAGGCCAGCCGCGCCCCGCTGCTCGACCACCTCGTGGAGCTGCGTAAGCGCCTGATCATCTGCGTCGCCGCGGTGGTCCTGGGCTTCATCGTCTGCTTCGGCTTCGCGACGCCGATCTACCAGTTCCTGCTGCACCCCTTCGAGATGGCCGCGCGGCTGTTCGCGGCCGAAAAGGCCGGCCACGGCGGCGGGCCGTTCGACCTGATCCTCGTGCTGGTCGGCTACAAGGACGTGCCGAACCTGTCGGGCGACGACCTGCGGCTGGTCTTCACCGCCCCGCTGGAGTTCTTCTTCACGAAGCTGAAGCTCGCCGGCTTCGGCGCGGTCGTGCTGACCTTCCCGGTGCTCGCCTGGCAGGTCTACGCCTTCGTGGCGCCGGGCCTCTACAAGCGCGAGCGGCGCGCCTTCCTGCCGTTCCTGCTCGCGGCCCCGTCGCTGTTCCTGCTGGGCGCCGCCCTGGTCTATTTCGTGATCCTGCCCTTCGTTCTGTGGTTCTCGCTGAGCCAGCAGATCGTCGGGTCGGGCGGCATCGCCGTGGAGCTGCTGCCCAAGGTCTCGGACTACCTGACCCTCGTCACCACCCTGCTGCTCGCCTTTGGCCTCTGCTTCCAGCTGCCGGTGGTCCTGACCCTGCTCGGCATGGCGGGCCTCGTCAGCTCGCAGATGCTGCGCGCCGGTCGGCGCTACGCCATCGTCGGCGTCTTCGTGGTGGCCGCGATCGTCACCCCGCCGGACCCGATCAGTCAGACCCTTCTCGCGGTGCCGATCATCCTGCTCTACGAGATCTCCATCTGGTGCGTGCGCTTGATCGAGGTCCGCCGCGCCCGCGAAGAGGCCGGCACGGGGATCGTGACCACCTGATTGCCGGCCGGCTGGGGCTTGGCCCGTCCGCCGACGCGCACTAGGAAGACCGCTCACTCCCAGACAGCGGCCGCCATGCACGACATCCGAGCCATTCGCGAGACCCCCGAGCTGTACGTGAAGGGCTGGGACTCCAAGAGGCTGTCCGGCGCGGCGCTGGTCGAGCAGATCCTGGCGTTCGACGCCACCCTCCGCGGCGCCCAGACGACCCTGCAGGCGGCCCAGGCCGAGCGCAACGAGACCTCCAAGAAGATCGGCCAGGCCAAGGCGCAGAAGAACGAGGACGAGGCCGCGCGCCTGATGGCGCACGTGGAGACCCTGAAGCGCACGCTGGAGGAGCAGGCGGAGGTCGAGCGCGCCACCGCCGAGACGCTGCGCGGCCTGCTGGCCACCCTGCCGAACGTCCCCGCGTCCGACGTGCCGCTCGGCGAGAGCGAGGAGGAGAACGTCGAGGTCCGCCGCTGGGGCGAGCCGTTCGCCATCTCCAGCCCGAAGGACCATGTCGACCTCGGCGAGGCCCTGGGCCTCCTGGACTTCGAGGCCGCCGCCCGGATGAGCGGCGCCCGGTTCACGGTGCTGAAGGGTCAGCTCGCCCGCCTCGAGCGCGCGCTCGGACAGTTCATGCTCGACCTGCAGACCGAGGAGCACGGCTACCTGGAGGTCGCCCCGCCGCTTATGGTCAACGACGCGGCCGCCTACGGCACCGACAAGCTGCCGAAGTTCGCCGATGACCTCTTCCAGACCACCGACGGCCGCTGGCTGATCCCCACCGCCGAGGTGCCGCTGACCAGCCTGGTGATGGACCAGATCGTCGCCGAGGAGGAGCTGCCGCTGCGCTTCACCGCGTTGACGCCCTGCTTCCGCTCCGAGGCCGGCGCCAGCGGGCGCGACACCCGCGGCATGATCCGCCAGCACCAGTTCAACAAGGTCGAGCTGGTCTCGATCGTGGCTCCGGAAAAGTCCGAGGAGGAGCACGAGCGGATGGTCGGCTGCGCCGAGGCCGTGCTGAAGCGCCTGGAGCTGCCGTTCCGGACCATGCTGCTCTGCACCGGCGACATGGGCTTCGGCGCGCGCAAGACCTACGACCTCGAGGTCTGGCTGCCGAGCCAGGAAAAATATCGCGAGATCAGCTCCTGCTCGAACTGCGGCGACTTCCAGGCCCGCCGCATGGACGCCCGCACCAAGAAGGCCGGCGAGAAGGGCACGCGCTTCGTGCACACCCTCAACGGCTCGGGCCTCGCCGTCGGGCGCACCCTGGTGGCGATCATGGAGAACTACCAGGACGAGGGCGGCCGGATCGCCATCCCGCAGGCCCTGCACCGCTACCTGCCGGGCCTGACGCACATCGGCGGCGCCGACTAGATGCGCATCCTGCTAACCAACGACGACGGCATCAACGCCCCGGGCCTCGTGGCCCTGGAGAGGATCGCCGCGGCCCTCAGCGACGACGTCTGGGTCTGCGCCCCGGAGTACGAGCAGTCGGGGGCCAGCCGCGCGCTGACGCTCGCCGAGCCGATCCGGGTGCGCAAGCTTGGCCCGCGGAAGTTCTCCACCACCGGCACGCCTACCGACTGCGTCATGCTGGGCGTCCACGAACTGGTCGAGGGCGCCAGGCCCGACCTCGTGCTGTCCGGCGTCAATCGCGGAGCCAACCTCGCCGAGGACGTGAGCATGTCGGGCACGGTGGCCGGGGCCATCGAGGCCATGGCGCTCGGCGTGCCCGGCATCGCGCTCTCCCAGATGGGGGGCTACGATCCCCTGGACGACTTCTTCGAGCCCGCCGAGGTGTTCGCGCCGGGGATCATCAAGCGGCTCGTCGAGGTCGGCTGGCCCGCCGACGTGATCATGAACGTGAACTTCCCGATGCTGCCGATCGAGCAGATCACCGAGGTGGAGGTCACCCGCCAGGGCTTCCGGGACGTCCACGTGCGTCACGCCGAGAAGCGCATGGACCTGCGCGGTCGCGAATACTACTGGATCGGCTTCCGCCAGGAGCGCTCCAAGCCCGCCGAGGGCACGGACCTCAGGGCGCTCTACGAAGGCCGCATCTCGGTGACGCCGCTGCACATCGACCTGACCCACCAGTCGAGCATCAACGACCTGAAGGGGCTGCTGGGCGGCGCCCCGCCGAAGGCTTGAAATGGCGAAGTCCGACCACACCCCCGATCCGCGCTTCGCCGAACTGATCCTCGCGCTCCGGTCGCAGGGCGTGACCGACGCCAAGGTGCTCCACGCCATCGAGAAGACTCCGCGCGAACTCTTCACCCCGGAGCTGTTCAAGGAGCGGGCGTTCGAGGATTCGGCCCTGCCGATCGCCTGCGGCCAGACCATAAGCCAGCCGTTCATCGTCGGCCTGATGAGCCAGGCGCTGCAGGTGGAGAAGCGCGACCGCGTGCTCGAGATCGGCACCGGCTCCGGCTACCAGACCGCCATCCTCTCGCGGCTCGCGCGGCTGGTCTACACGGTGGAGCGCTACCGCACCCTGATGAAGGAGGCCGAGGGCCGCTTCAAGCAGCTCGGCCTGACCAACATCATCACCCGCTTCGGCGACGGCGGGGAGGGCTGGCCCGAGCAGGCGCCTTTCGACCGCATTATGGTCACGGCGGCGGCGCCGGGAGAGCCGAAGGCTCTGCTGTCGCAACTCAAGCCCACGGGGATTCTCGTGGCGCCGATCGGACGCGGGCCCGTGCAGACGCTTCGCCGCTACACCGGCGACGGGGAGGGCGGGTTCAAGGTCGAGGACCTGCTCGACGTCCGGTTCGTGCCGCTCCTGGAAGGCGTCGCCAAAGAGCTGTGAGTCTGCGGCGGTTTGCGGGTTGGCCCATGCGTCCGGGGCGGCCCATCATCCGCGGACGCCCCGAACTGATTCTGACACCGACCCCGGAGCGGCGATGACGCTTTCCCTGCAGCGAACGGTCCTGGCCCTGCTCGCGACGAGCGCGCTCTCGGCGTGCGCGACCCAGACCGAACCCCTGCGCCCGAATTTCCCGGTCCGCAGCGCGGACGCCGCCCCGCAGGCGCCGCCGCCGGCCGCCCAGCCTGCGCCGCCGCGGGCGGAGGACGCGCCGCTCGCCCAGGCGAACCCGGCGCCGGTCGAATCGCGGCCGCTGGACAGCCTGCCGCCCGCCGCGCCCGCGCCGGCCCAGGCGCCGCCGCCGCGCCCCGAGCCCACCTACCGGACGGTCACCACCCGCAGCGTCACCGGCCGCGTCGTCGACGCCGACGGCCGCGCGACGACCTACGAGGTCCAGAAGGGCGACAGCCTGATCGCCATCGCCCGCAAGCTCGACACCACGGTGGACCAGCTGCGCGAGGACAACGACATCCAGGGCTCCAACATCCGCCCGGGCCAGAAGCTGAAGGGCCCCACGACCTCGGCCAAGGCCTACGTCGTCGCCTCCGGCGACACCCTGTTCGCCATCGCCCGCCGGTTCAGCGTCACCGCCGATGCGCTCGCGGAGGAGAACGACCTCTCCCGCAACGCCACCATCCGCAGCGGCCAGCGCCTGCGCCTGCCCGAAGGCTTCCGCGACCGGGGTCCCACGGTGACCACCACCCGCGTGGCCGTGGAGGGCGCCGCCCCTCAGCCGACGCCCGCCCTGCGGCCTTCGCCGCCGCCGGAACGCACCGCCGCGCCGCAGCCGTCCAGCAGCGAGCCCGCCTACCGCACCGTGACCACCCGCAGCGTCACCGGCCGCGTGGTCGAGGTCGAGGGCAAGGCGGTCACCTACGAGGTCAAGAAGGGCGACAGCCTGATCGAGATCGCCCGCGAGCTCGACACCACGGTGGAGCAGCTGCGGAAGGACAACAACATCAAGGGCTCGAACATCCAGCCCGGCCAGGACCTCAAGGGTCCGCGCAGCACGGCCAAGGCCTATGTGGCCGGCTCCGGCGACACCCTGGACCAGATCGCCCGCCGCTTCTCCGTGACGGCGGCCGCCCTCCGCGCCGAGAACGGCCTGTCGCGCAACGCCACGATCCGCTCCGGCCAGCGCGTCCGCCTGCCGGACGGCTACCGCGACCGCGGGCCGATCACCGCCACCAGCCGCGTGCCCGTGGAGCGACCCGCCGCGCCGGCGCCCACGCCCGCGCCGCCGCCGGCCGCCGTCACCCCGCCGCCGCCCGAGCCCGCGCCGGTGCTGCCGTCGCGGCCGCAGCCCTACACGCCGTCGCCCGGCGTCCGCCCGCCGCCGCCGCCGGTCCAGACCCGTCCGGCCCCGCTGCCGGCGCCGGCCCAGGCCCGGCCCGCCCCGCCGCCGCAGACCACCCGCCCGGCGCCGCCGCCGGTGTCTCAGCCCGCGCCTGCCACCCGGCCGCCCACGTCAGGCAGGCCGCAGGTGACCGACGTCGCGCCGGCCGCGGCGGTCAGCGACGCCCAGATCTCGCAGCTCGGCCGCGGCCGGTTCATCTGGCCCCTGCAGGGTGACGTGGTCTCCGAGTTCGGGCCCAAGCCCGGCAACCAGCGGAACGACGGGATTAACATCCGCGCCCGGGCCGGCGACGCGGTCCGCGCCGCCGCCGCCGGCGACGTGGTCTACGCTGGCGACCAGGTGCCGGGCTTCGGCAACCTGGTGCTGATCAAGCACGAAGACGGCTGGGTCACGGCCTACGGCCACCTGTCCCGCATCGACGTGAAGATGACCCAGAAGATCACCCAGGGGCAGCAGGTCGGCCAGGCCGGCGCCACCGGCGGGGTGCCGGAGCCGCAGCTCCACTTCGAGGTCCGCTACGCGCCGTCGCCGCTCGACCGTGCCCGTCCGATCGACCCGAAGCTGGTGCTGCCGCGGTAGGTTAGAGGGGGAGGGGCTTGCCCAGCTCCCCGGCCAGGTCGCGGATGAACTGCCAGGCGACGCGGCCCGATCGGCCGCCGCGCAGCTGCGCCCACTGCAGCGCGCGGCGCTCCAGGTCGGGAACCGTCAGGCCGAACCGCTCGGCGTAGCCGGTGACTGCCGCCAGGTAGGTGGGCTGGTCCATGGGCGGGAAGCCCACCCACAGGCCGAAGCGGTCGGAGACGCTGACCTCCTCCTCGGCGTCCTCGGCGGCGGCCACCAGCCCGCGGTCCTCCACGTGCGCCCGCGGCATCAGGTGGCGGCGGTTGGAGGTGGCCACGAAGAGGACATTGCCCGGCGGTCCCGAGACGCCGCCCTCGAGCGCCGACTTCAGCGCCTTGGCCGCCGCCGCGCCCTCCTCGAACGAAAGGTCGTCGCAGAGCACGACGAACCGCTCCGGCCGGCCGCGCAGCACGTCGAACAGGCCGGGCAGGGCGGTGACCTGATCGCGGTCGACCTCCACCAGCTTCAGGCCGTGCGCGTCCGCCTCCACCGCCATGAAGGCGGCCTTGGCCAGAGAGCTCTTGCCGGTGCCGCGCACACCCCACAGCAGGGCGTGGTTGTAGGGCAGGCCGCGGGCGAAGCGCTGCAGGTTCTCCAGGAACCGCGCCTTCTGCCGGTCCACGCCCACCAGGCTCTCCAGCGCCAGCGGATAGTCCGGCGCCGGGTGGAAGCCGCCGGTCGCCGGATCGTGCCGGAACAGGCGCGCCTCGCCGAACGCCGGCGCCTGGGTCCTGGGGGGCGCCAGGCGCTCGAGAGCCTCGGCGATGCGCTCCAGCACGGGTTTCAGCTGCGGGTCCATCGGCGGACGCATAGCCGCCGAGCGGTTCCATTGCAAAACGGGGGCGCAGCGCATAGCTTCCGCCGACCTCGACGGGGGGCTCTGGAGAGCCGCCCCGTCAGCCCTATTCCGGAGAGGCCATGTTCGCCACCCCCGCCTATGCCCAAGCCGCCGGCGCCGCTCCTGCGGGCCCCGAGGGCATGCTGATCCAGTTCCTGCCGCTCATCGGCCTGGTCATCCTGTTCTATTTCCTGATGATCCGGCCGCAGCAGCGCCGGATGAAGCAGCATCAGCAGATGCTGACCGCCCTGAAGCGGAACGACGTGGTCGTCCTCTCCTCCGGCATGATCGGTAAGGTGGTCCGCGTCGAGGACAAGGAAGTCGGCCTCGAGATCGCCACCGGCGTGACGGTGAAGGTGGTCAAGACCATGATCGCCGACGTCCGCACCCGCGGCGAGCCGTCGCCGGCCAACGACTCCAAGGTCTGAGCTTAAAGCCCTCCGATGCTCACCCTTTCCCGCTGGAAGGTCATCCTCGTCGTTCTGGCGGTGGTGCTGGGCGCGCTCTTCGCCCTGCCCAACGTGCTGCCCGCCGGCGTGCGCGCCAGCCTGCCGGCCTTCATGCCGAAGCAGACGCTCAACCTCGGCCTCGACCTGCAGGGCGGCTCGCACCTGCTGCTCGAGGTGGACACCGCCGCGCTGCGCCGCGAGCGGCTGACGAACCTCGTCGAGGACGTGCGCCTCAACCTGCGCAACGAGCAGATCGCCTTCACGGATCTGGGCGTCGCGGGCGGCGAGGTGGCTGTGCGCATCACCGATCCGGCCCAGGTGCAGCCGGCCCTGCGCGTGCTGCGAAACACCCTGGGCGTGCCGCTGGCCGGCACGGTGGGCGGGCGTGACATCACCGTCGCCACCGGCCCGGACCAGCGGCTTCGCATCGCCTTCGTGCCCGAGGCCCTGGAGGCCGAGGCCTCGCGCGCCGTCGACCAGTCGATCGAGATCATCCGCCGCCGAGTGGACGAGCTCGGTACTCGCGAGCCCAGCATCACCCGCCAGGGCACGAACCGCGTGGTCGTCCAGGCGCCGGGCGAGAGCGATCCGGAGCGGCTGAAGGACGTCATCGGCCAGACGGCCAAGCTGACCTTCCAGATGGTCGACGACAGCGTCGGCGCCGCCGAGGCCGCCGCGGGCCGTATTCCGCCGGGCTCCGAGCTCCTGCCGCAGGACGATCCGGCCGAGCCCTTCGTCGTCGTGAAGAAGCGCTCGGTGGTCACCGGCGAGATGCTGGTGCACGCCAACCAGGGCTTCCACCCCGAGAACGGCCAGCCGATTGTCGAATTCCGCTTCAACGGCCAGGGCGCCCGCCGCTTCGGCGAGGTGACCAGCCAGAACATCGGCAAGCGCTTCGCCATCGTGCTGGACCGCAAGGTCATTTCCGCGCCGCGCATCAACTCGGCCATCACCGGCGGCTCGGGCTACATCGAGGGCAACTTCACCCCCGAGACGGCCAACGACCTCGCCCTGCTGCTGCGCGCCGGCGCCCTGCCGGCCCCGCTGAACGTCGAGGAGCAGCGGACGGTGAGCGCCGAACTCGGCGCCGACTCCATCCAGGCGGGCAAGATCTCCACGGCCATCGCCTTCGCCGCGATCATCGTCTTCATGGTGCTGGCCTACGGCCTGCTGTTCGGCGGCATCTCGATCCTGGCCCTGCTGGTCAACGGCCTGCTGATCATCGCCGCGATGAGCCTCACCCAGGCGACCCTGACGCTCCCGGGCATCGCCGGCCTGATCCTGACGCTCGCCGTCGCGGTCGACGCCAACGTGCTGATCTACGAGCGCATGCGCGACGAGGTCCGGGCCGGGCGCTCGGTGATCTCGGCCATGGACGCGGGCTTCTCGCGGGCCATGAGCACCATCATCGACGCCAACCTGACGACCCTGCTGGCCGCGCTGCTGATGTTCCAGTTCGGGGCGGGCCCGGTGAAGGGCTTCGCCTGGACGCTTTCGATCGGCGTGCTCACCTCGGTGTTCACCGCCGTCCTCATCACCCAGGTGCTCCTGGCCGTGTGGTTCCGCGCCACCCGTCCCAAGACCCTGCCGATCGAATAGGGAGGGCCTTCAGCCATGTGGCCCCTGATCAAGCTCCTGCCGCAGAAGACGAACTTCCGGTTCGTCGCCTTCGCCAAGTTCGCGGCCGTGATTTCGGCGCTCGCGGTGATCGCTTCCCTGGCGCGCGCCATGATCCCGTTCGAGCCGCCGTGCGGCGGCCTCAACTGCGGGATCGACTTCACCGGCGGCACCCTGATCGAATTTTCCACCGCGCCCAAGGCGGTGGACCTCGCCGCCGCCCGCGAGGCCCTGACCCGGCTCGAGCTCGGGGATCCGCAGGTGCAGGGCTTCGGCGAGGCGAGCGCGGCCATGGTGCGCTACCAGCCGCCCGCCGGCGCCGACGTCAACGAGACCGCCGGCCAGGTCCGCGCGGCGCTGACCCAGGCGCTCGGGCAGGTCACCTTCGAGCAGCCGGACGTGGTCGGCGCCAAGGTCTCCGGCGAGCTGTTCACCAGCGGCCTGATGGCGCTCGGCCTCGCGATCCTGCTGATGCTCGTCTACATCTGGTTCCGGTTCGAGCTGCAGTTCGGGATCGGCGCGGTCGTCGCCCTGTTCCACGACGTAATCCTGACCTTCGGGGTGATCGGCTTCCTGGGGCTGGAGTTCAGCCTGACCACGGTGGCCGCCATCCTCACCGTCATCGGCTACTCGATGAACGACACCGTCGTCGTGTTCGACCGCCTGCGGGAGAACCTGCGCAAGTACAAGCGCATGCCCCTGCGCGAGGTGATCGACCTCTCCATCAACGAGACGCTGTCGCGGACGATCATTACCGGCGTGACCGCGCTCCTGGCGCTCGCGGGCCTCGCCATCTTCGGCGGGCCGACCCTGTTCGCCATGTCGCTGGTGCTGATGTTCGGCATCGTGATCGGCACCTATTCGTCGATCTATGTCGCCGCTCCGGTGATCCTGCTGTGGGGCGTCAAGCGCGGCGACGAAGAAGCCGAGCCGCTGAAGCCCGCCAGCGTCCGGCCGTAGGGCCCGGCCGCCGTGGCCCGCGACGCGCCCTCCATCGACGCCTACGGCGGCGGCGGCTTCCGCCTCTCCGGCGAGCGGCACGAGGGCTCGCTGCTGATCCTGGCCGACGAGGCGCGGACCTGGAGCGTGGGCTCGCTGGCCGAGCTCACGCCCGAGAGCCTGCAGCCCGTGCTGGCCGCCGGCCGGGCGGAGGTGGAGTTCCTGCTGCTGGGCGTCGGCGCCCGCAACGCCCAGCCGCCGCGGCCGGTCCGCGAGGCCCTGCAGCGCGCCGGGATCGGGCTGGAGTTCATGGACACGCCGGCGGCGGCGCGGCTCTACAACGTGCTGACCGCCGAAGGCCGCCGTCTCGCCGCCGCCCTCATCGCCGTCTGACGCCCCCGCATCGCGCTTTGCGCCTGCGTCAAAACGACCCTATACCTGACAGCCCAGGTAGGATTCGAGGGGCTCCAAGATGGCCGGTCTGCTTTCCAATTTCCGCAACACCGTGATCCTCAGCGTCGTCCTGGCGCTGATCATGGTCTTCGCCTATTCGCAAAGCCCGCAAGGCATAGACGCCGCCTTCTGGCAGGCTGTCTTCCGCTGGATGCACACCTTCTTCGGCATCCTCTGGATCGGGCTCCTCTACTACTTCAACTTCGTCCAGATCCGGAAAATGCCGGAGGTCCCCGCCGAGCTTAAGCCGGGCATCTCCAAGTACATCGCGCCCGAGGCGCTGTTCTGGTTCCGCTGGGCGGCGCTCGCCACGGTCCTCATGGGCCTGATCCTCGCCTACGCCCGCGGCGTCGACTACGCCCACGAGACCCTGACGCTGGGCCTGTTCAACGGCTACGGCGCCGGTGACCGCGGCTACACCCTGATGGGCCTCGGCGCCTGGCTCGGCATCATCATGTTCATCAACGTCTGGGCGTTCATCTGGCCGAACCAGAAGATCGCGCTCGGCATCGTCGAGGCCGACGCCGACGCGAAGGCCAAGGCGGGTCGCGTGGCCATGCTGTTCTCGCGCACCAACCTGCTGCTTTCGATCCCGATGCTCACGTCCATGACGATGACGCAGACGCTGTTCGGCTGACGCCCGGCCGCCAGGACTGCTAGAAGGCCCGCCCGACCGGCGGGCCTTCCTCTTTTCGGGCGTGAGCATGAGCGACGACGCAGTCAGCGACACCGGCGACCTGGACGCCCTGCTGCGGCGCGTGGACCCCGACCGCTGGCTCTCCAGCCGGTTCGTCGGCGACCGGGAGAAGCGCGCCGACGTGGTGGCGATCTACGCCTTCGACCACGAGCTGGCCCGCGCGCCGAAGGTGGCTTCCAATCCGCTGCTGGGGGAGATCCGCCTCGCCTGGTGGCGCGAGGTTCTGGACGAGGTCTACGAGGGCCGGCCGGTCCGCCGCCACCCCACCGCCCAGGCGCTCGCCCAGGCGATCCGCCGCCGCAGCCTGCCGCGCGAACCGCTGGAGGCGATGATCGACGCCCGCTACCGCGAGCTGGACGCCAGCCCCATGTCGGTGGCGGAGGCGCTGGAATGGGCCCGCGACACCGGCGGCCTGGCTGCCGAACTCGCCGCCCGCATCCTGGATCCCGCCGGCGACACGGCCAAGGCCCGCGGCGCCGGCTCGGCCTGGGCGCTGTCCCGCCGGGCGCGCGAGCAGCCGGTCTTCGCGCCCACGGTGGAGAAGCTCCTGGGCGGGGCCCGCACCGGCGCGAAGACGCTCAGCGTGGCGGCCTTCCCGGCGGTGGCCCACGCCGTGTTCGTGGGCCGCTCGGACTCCGAGGTCGCCCGACGCCTGCGGCTCATCTGGGCCGTGGCGCGGGGCCGCCTCTAGCTATTCGGCCGCTTCCAGCGCTGGCGCGCCGGTCGTCCAGGCGTCGAGGTCGGCCAGCGCCCGCTCGCCCATCAGCCGCTTCTTGGCCCGTCCCCGCTCCTTGTTGGGCAGGCGCTTGCCGTCGGCGTCCTTCTTCGGCGCCTCGAGCGGCGGCAGCAGGCCGTAGTTGATGTTCATCGGCTGGAAGGAGCCCGCGCCGCCCTCCAGGTGGCCGCCGGTGATGTGGTTCACCAGCGCCCCCAGCGCCGTCGTGGCGGGCGGCGCCTCGAGGGGCCGCCCCAGGCGCTCGGCGGCGGCCAGGCGGCCGGCCAGCAGGCCCACGGCGGCGCTCTCCACATAGCCCTCCACGCCCGTCATCTGGCCGGCGAACCGCAGGCGCGGCTGCGCCTTCAGCCGCAGTTGCCGGTCGAGCAGGCGGGGACTGTTCAGGAAGGTGTTCCGGTGCAGGCCGCCCAGCCTCGCGAACACCGCCTTCTCCAGGCCTGGGATCATCCGGAAGATTTCGGTCTGGGCGCCGTGCTTCAGCTTGGTCTGGAAGCCCACCATGTTCCACAGCGTGCCCAGCGCATTGTCCTGGCGCAGCTGGACGACGGCCCAGGGCTTGGTCTGCGGGTCGTGCGCGTTGGTTAGGCCCACCGGCTTCATCGGCCCGTGGCGCAGGGTCTCGCGGCCCCGCTCGGCCATCACCTCGATGGGCAGGCAGCCGTCGAAGTAGGGGACGTGCTCCCAGTCCTTGAACTCGGACTTCGGACCGGCCAGCAAGGCGTCGATGAAGGCCTCGTACTGGTCCCTGTCCATCGGGCAGTTGATGTAGGCGGCGGCGTCCCCGCCGGGGCCTTCCTTGTCGTAGCGCGACTGGCGCCAGGCCACCGACATGTCGATGGACTCGAAGTTCACGATCGGCGCGATGGCGTCGAAGAAGGACAGCTGGCCTTCGCCGGTGAGGTCCAGGATAGCGTCAGCCAGGGCGGGCGAGGTGAGGGGGCCGGTGGCCACGATCACGCTGTCCCACTCCGCGGGCGGCAGGCCGGCCACCTCCTCGCGGGCGATGGTGACGAGAGGGTGGGCCTCCAGCCGCTCGGTCACGGACTGGGAGAAGCCCTCCCGGTCCACCGCGAGCGCGCCGCCGGCCGGCACCTGGTGAGCGTCGCCGCAGGCCATGATCACCGAGCCCAGCTTGCGCATCTCGGCGTGCAGCAGTCCGACCGCGTTGCCGGCCCAGTCGTCGGCCCGGAAGGAGTTGGAGCAGACCAGCTCCGCCAGGCGGTCGGTCTGGTGGGCGTCGGTGCCGCGCACCGGGCGCATCTCGTGCAGGACCACCGGGACGCCCGCCTGGGCGATCTGCCAGGCGGCTTCGGACCCGGCCAGGCCGCCGCCGACCACGTGTACAGGAGCTTTCGTCATGCGTGGCTAACTAGCAACGATCGCACCCGTTCGCGAGCGGGGCCTTGCGCGCGGGGTCCAGCGGTAACAGGTTGCAGCCGAAGGGCCTGCGACTCGTTACCTCAACGTGTCGGGCCAAGGGACGAGAATGAACCAGTTTTCGGCGAGCGAAGCCGCCTTGGAGGGCTTCCGCCTCACCCGGGAGCGCCCCGGCACGATCCTGGCCTGGGCGGGCGTCTACTTCCTGGGGATCATGGCCATCGCGCTCCTGATGGTGCTGGCGCTCGGTCCGCAGTTCGCCGAAGTCATGCAGCGCGGCCAGCTCACGCCCGAGGACACCGACCTGGTGGCGGGCATGCTGGCGGACTCCTGGCCCGCCTTCCTGCTGGTCCTGCTCGTGGTGGCCACCCTGATGTCGGTGCTGATGGCCGGCATCTACCGGCTGGTGCTCCGGCCTGAGGAGCCCGGGCTGGCGCACCTGCGCCTCGGCGCCGACGAGTTCCGGCTGACCGCCGTGAACCTGGCGCTTTTCCCCATCGGCTTCATCTGCCTCTTCGCCGCGATCATCGCCGTCACCTACCTGCGGGAGACCGGCTCTCCGCTGGGGATCATCCTGCTGCTGGCCGTGGTCGCCCTCACCGCGTGGCTGGGGGCGCGGCTCTCCATGGTCACGCCGATGACCTTCGCCAGCCGCAAGATCGCCTTCGGACCGGCCTGGAAGCTCACCCGCGGCCGGATGTGGCCGCTGCTGGGCATGATGGTGCTGGCGGCGATCTTCTACCTGATGATCTGGCTGCTGCTCAGCATCATCGGCGTCGCCATCGTGGCGATCGCGGGCGGCAGCCAGGCCATCGAGGCCGGCGAGCTCACCCCCGGCGCCGTGATCGGCGGCCTGCTCACCCTCGTCATGCAGTTCCTGCTGTCGGTGCTGCAGATCGTGATGATCTACGCCCCCTTCGCGGTCGCCTACCAGCAGATCACCGGCCAGACGGCGACGCACCGTTGAGCCGCTTCTCCGCCAGCGACGCGGCGGTGGAGGGCTTCCGCGTCATCCGCTCCCAGTGGCGACTGGTGGTGGGCTGGGCGCTGTTCAATGTGCTGGGCCTCGTCGCCGCCAGCGTCCTGGCCGCCGTGCTGATCGGCATCGCCGCGGTGGCCTCCACCACCAGCGAGACCGCGGGCGCGGTGGGTGGGGCGATCGGCGGGCTGGTGCTGGCCTTCGCCGCCTTCGCCGTCGAGGTGATGATCGTCGCCGCCCTTTTCCGGAGGCTGCTGCGCGACGAGCCGCCGGGCTTCCTGCACCTGCGCTTCGGTCCCGACGAACTGCGCGTGGCGGCGGTCTGGCTGGTGATGCTGAGCGCCTTCGTGGCCGGCGGCCTGCTCGCCCTCTACCTCTCGAGCCTGGCCGGCCGCGCGGGCGGCTGGCGCATCGGCGTACCGGCCATCATCGTCCTGTTCGGGGCGCTGGGCTGGCTGGCCCTGCGGCTGTCGCTGGCGGCACCTATCGCGGTCGCCGAGCGCCGGATCGGCTTCGCCGCCTCCTGGCGGCTGACGAAGGGCCACACCGCCTCCCTGCTCGGCATGGCGGTGCTGACCTTCTGCCTGCTGGCGATGATCATGGTGCTGGCCTGGCTCGCCCTGGCGCTGATCTCCGGCGCCGCCACGGGCTGGCGCGACCTGGGCCTCCTGCTGCGCACCGACGCGAACGCCGTCAGCGAGCGGCCCGGCTTCTACGCGGTCCAGCTTCTGGTCCAGTTCCTGTTCGCCCCGGTCCTGTGGGTGATCAGCCAGGCCCCCCTGGTCGCGGCCTACCTGGGGCTGAAGGACGAGGCTCAGGCCTGAGCGCTGGGCCGCGCCGAAGCCCGTTCATGCCAGGCCCGCACGTGGCCGTGCTCCTCGCCCAGCGGCAGGCCGATCCACTCGGCGAAGTCCACCGTCGTCAGCGCGCAGATGTCGGCCATGGTGTAGGCCTCGCCGGCCACGAACGGCCGCTCGGCCAGCTCCCGATCCAGCCACCGCAGGGCGTTGGCATAGGTCTCCCGGTTTGACTCGCCGAAGTCCCTGTACTGGGTCAGCAGGGCCGCGGTGCGCGGATGGGCGTGGCGCCAGTAGTTGCCCACCGGGCTCATCAGGATGAACTCGACCCGCCGGATCCACATGTCCACCAGCGCCTTCTCGACCGCCGTGCTCCCGAACAGCGGCGGCTCGGGCTGCGTCTCCTCGAAGTAGCGGCAGATGGCGACCGTCTCGGAGATCGCCGTCCCGTCGTCCAGCACCAGCGTCGGCACCTGTCCCAGGGAGTTGCGCGCCCGGTGCTCGGGGCTCTTGTGCTCCCGCTTCATCAGGTTCACCGGCGTCTCGGGGAGCTCGATCCCCTTCTCCGCCAGGAAGATGCGCACCCGCCTGGGGTTCGGCGCCGGCATCGGCGCGCCGTACAGGATCATGGACTTGTTCTCCCCGGGTGTTGTTGGCAGCTAGGCTTAGACCCAGTCCCCTGTTCGCGCATAGCACCGGAGTAGCCCATGCCCAGCCGCCGCCATGTCCTTCTCGGCGGCGGGGCCGCCGTCATGGGCGGACCGGCCCTGGCGGCGCCGGACGCCGACGCTGCGCTCGCCGCCCTGCTGGCCCGGCACATGGAAGAACACCTGGCGGCCTCGCCGGAGACGGCGGCGGCCGTTCTGACCGGCGCTCGCGGCCGGGCGGCGCGCGCCCGGCTCGACGACCGCTCGCCCGAGGCCAAGGCGGCGCAGGTGGCGGCGGCGCGGCGCTGGCGTGCGGAACTCCGCGGGATCGACCGCGGCGCCCTGGGCGAGGCGCGTCGGATGGAATACGACACGGCCGCCTTCGCCTACGAGATGCTGGAGGCCGTTGGGGCCCGCTACGGCTTCCAGGACCATGCGCTGCGGCCCGGCCCCTACCTCGTGAACCAGATGGCCGGCGCCTACTACTGGCAGCCACAGGACTTCTCGCGCGCCCCGGCGGGGACCCGCGAGGACGCCGATCTCTACCTGTCCCGGCTGGCCGACTTCGCGCGGGTGCTGGACGGGGAGACCCGGGGCATCGTCGCGGACGCCCGCGCCGGCGTGGCGCCGCCTGACTTCGTGCTCACGCGCACGATAGGCCAGCTCTCTGCGCTCCGGACCGGAGCGGCGGCCAGCCTCGCCGACGGTCCGGCGGCGCGGGCGGCCGCGGCGGGCCTGGCGGACGTCGGCCCCGCGGCGCGGCGGACCGTCGAGCGGCAGGTCGTCCCGGCCCTGCAGCGACAGATCGAAGCCCTGCAGGCGCTGCAGCGGGGCGCTTCGTCGGAGGCCGGGGTCTGGCGGCTGCCGGATGGGGAGACTTGGTACGCCCTGGCCCTGCGGTCGAACACCACCGTCGCGACGCCCCCCGAGGAGATGCACCGGCTGGGGCTGGACACCTTCGAGGCGCTGCGCGCCGAACTCGACGCCAGGCTGCGGGCGCAGGGGCTGGGGGAGGGCTCCGTCGCCCAAAGGATCCGGGCCCTGGACCAGGATCCACGCCTCCTGAAGCCGAACACCGAGGCCGGCCGGGCGGACATCCTGCAGTTCTCGCGCGACCATCTGAACCGCGTCCATGGCCTGCTGCCGCGCGCGTTCCGCACCCTGCCGGACCGCGACATCACGGTCGACCGCATCCCGCCGGCCATCGAGGCGGGCGCCCCCGGCGCCTACTACGAGGGCCCGCCCGCCGATGGCTCGCGGCCGGGCGTCATCTCGATCAACCTGAAGGACACCGCCGAGTGGCCGATCTGGCGGCTGAAGACCCTCATCCATCACGAGGGGGATCCGGGCCACCACCTCCAGCACGCGGTCTTCCGGCGCGCCGGCGGCGACAAGCCGCTCTATCGCCAGTTCGCCCAGTACTCGGCCTATGTGGAAGGCTGGGCGCTCTACGCCGAGCAGGTGGCGGTCGAGATCGGGGCCTACGAGGACGATCCGTTCGGGGAGATCGGCGCGGTGCAGTCGGCGCTCTTCCGCGCGGCCCGCATCGTCGTGGACACCGGCATCCACCACAAGCGGTGGTCGCGCGCCGAGGCGACGCACTGGATGATCGAGAACGCGGGCGAGCAGGCCGCCTCCGCCCAGCGCGAGATCAACCGCTACTGCGTCTATCCCGGCCAGGCCTGCGCCTTCATGGTCGGCCGCCTGGAGCTGTTGCGCACGCGGGAAGCCGCCCGGCGCCGGCAGGGCTCGGCCTTCGACGTGCACGACTGGCACGAGCGGGTGCTCGCCGCCGGGCCCATGCCGATGGAGGTGCTGGCCCGGACGATGGCCTAGGCGTTCGCGGCCACCAGCTTCTTCTTCCGCTCGCCGCGGCGCTGGCGGTGGCGCTCCAGCAGCTCGTGCAGGTAGCGGCCGGTCCAGCTCCTGGGATTGTCGGCGACCTGCTCCGGCGAGCCCTGGGCGACGATCTCGCCGCCGCCGTCGCCGCCCTCGGGACCGAAGTCCACCAGCCAGTCGGCGGTCTTCACGACGTCGAGGTTGTGCTCGATGACCACCACGGTGTTGCCCTGGTCGGCCAGCTCGTGGAGCACCTCCAGCAGCTTCTTCACGTCCTCGAAGTGCAGGCCCGTGGTCGGCTCGTCGAGGATGTAGAGCGTCTTGCCCGTGGCCTTCCGCGACAGCTCCTTGGAGAGCTTCACCCGCTGGGCCTCGCCGCCCGATAGGGTCGTCGCCTGCTGGCCCACCTTGATGTAGCCCAGGCCGACGCGCTTCAGCGTCTCCATCTTCTCCCGGATCGGGGGCACCGCCTTGAAGAAGTCGGCCGCCTCTTCCACCGTCATATCAAGGACATCGGCGATGTTCTTGCCCTTGAACATGATCTCCAGGGTCTCCCGGTTGTACCGGTGGCCGTGGCAGACGTCGCAGGTGACGTAGACGTCGGGCAGGAAGTGCATCTCGATCTTGATCAGGCCGTCGCCCTGGCAGGCCTCGCACCGGCCGCCCTTCACGTTGAACGAGAACCGGCCGGGACCGTAGCCCCGCGCCTTGGACTCCGGCAGCCCCGCGAACCAGTCGCGGATCGGCTGGAAGGCGCCGGTGTAGGTGGCCGGGTTCGACCGCGGCGTGCGCCCGATCGGGCTCTGGTCGATGTCGATGACCTTGTCGAAGTTCTCCAGCCCCTCGATGCGATCGTGCGGGGCCGGCGCGTCCGAGGCGTTGTGCAGCCGGCGCGCGGCGGCCTTGTAGAGGGTCTCGATGGTGAAGGTGGACTTGCCGCCCCCCGAGACGCCGGTGATGCAGGTGAAGGTCCCCACCGGGATCTCGGCGGTGACGTTCTTCAGGTTGTTGCCGGTGGCCCCGATGACCCGCAGCACCTTCTTCTTGGAGATCGGGCGGCGGTCCTCCGGCACCTCGATCTCGCGCGCGCCGGACAGGTACTGGCCGGTCAGGCTCTTGGGGTTGGCCATGATGTCGTCGGGCGAACCCTGGGCGATGATCTCCCCGCCGTGGACGCCCGCCGCCGGACCCATGTCGATCACGTAGTCGGCGGTGAGGATCGCCTCCTCGTCGTGCTCCACCACCAGCACCGAGTTGCCGAGGTCGCGCAGGCCCTTCAGCGAGGTCAGCAGGCGCGTGTTGTCGCGCTGGTGCAGGCCGATGGACGGCTCGTCGAGCACATAGAGCACGCCGGTCAGGCCCGAGCCGATCTGGCTGGCCAGCCGGATGCGCTGGCTCTCGCCACCCGACAGCGTGCCGGAGCCACGGCTGAGGTTCAGGTAGTCGAGGCCGACGTTGACCAGGAACCGCAGGCGGTCGTTGATCTCCTTCAGGATCCGCCGGGCGATCTCCATCTGCTTGTCGGTCAGCCGGCCGCCCAGGGCCTCGAACCATTCGCCGGCGTGCCGGATGGAAAGGGTGGAGACCTCGCCGATGTGCTTGCCGTCGATCTTCACGGCCAGCGCCTCGGGCTTCAGCCGGTAGCCGGAGCAGGCCTCGCAGGGCGTCTCCGACTGGTAGCGGCCGAGTTCCTCCCGGACCCAGGAGGAGTCCGTCTCTCGCCAGCGGCGCTCGAGGTTCGGCAGCACGCCCTCGAAGGTCTTGTTGACCTCGTACTTGCGTGCGTTGTCGTCATAGATGAAGCGGATCTTCTCCCCGCCCGAGCCGTGCAGGATCACCTGCCGGGCGGCCTCGGGCAGCTTCCACCACGGGGTGTCCATGGAGAAGTCGTAGTGGCGGGCCAGCGCCTGCAGGGTCTGGGTGTAGAGCGGCGAGGGACCCTTGGCCCAGGGCGAGATGGCGCCCTTGTGCAGGGTGCGGTCCTTGTCCGGCACCACCATGTCGGCGTCGAAGGCGAGCTTCGCGCCCAGGCCGTCGCACACCGGGCAGGCGCCGTAGGGATTGTTGAACGAGAACAGCCGGGGCTCGATCTCGCTGATCGTGAAGCCGGAAACCGGGCAGGCGAACTTCTCGGAGAACAGCAGCCGGCGGGGCTCGGCCTCGCCGGGGTCGGTGTCGGCCCATTCCGCCACGGCGATGCCGTCCGCCAGCTTCAGCGCCGTCTCCAGGCTGTCGGCGTAGCGGCTCTCCAGGCCCGGCTTGGTGACCAGCCGGTCCACGACCACGTCGATGTCGTGCTTGAACTTCTTGTCTAGGGTCGGCGCGTCCTCGATCGGGTAGAACTCGCCGTTGATCTTCAGCCGCTGGAAGCCGGCCTTCTGCCACTCGGCGATCTCCTTGCGGTACTCGCCCTTGCGGCCGCGGATCACCGGCGCCAGCAGGTAGAGGCGGGTGCCTTCGGGCAGGGCGGTGAGCTTGTCGACCATCTGGCTGATGGTCTGGCTCTCGATCGGCAGGCCCGTGGCCGGCGAATAGGGGACGCCGACCCGCGCCCACAGCAGGCGCATGTAGTCGTGGATCTCGGTCACCGTGCCGACGGTGGAGCGCGGGTTGCGGCTGGTGGTCTTCTGCTCGATGGAGATGGCCGGCGACAGGCCCTCGATGAGGTCCACGTCCGGCTTGCTCATCAGTTCCAGGAACTGGCGCGCGTAGGCCGACAGGCTCTCCACATAGCGGCGCTGGCCCTCGGCGTAGATGGTGTCGAAGGCGAGCGAGCTCTTCCCGGAGCCCGACAGGCCCGTCAGCACCACGAGCTCGCCGCGCGGGATGTCGACGCTCACGTCCTTGAGGTTGTGCTCACGCGCCCCGCGGACGCGGATCATGTTCGTCTGTTCGGCCATGTTTCCGGAAACGTGAAAGCGCCCGCAGAAGGTCCCCCGGGCAAGCTGCCTAATGTAGTTCGCCGACTCGTAGATAACACCGGAACGCAACCGGAACAAACGCCCTGCGGCGGCCTGCCGCCCCGGCTGCTGACACAACGCTGGCAGCAAGGGGAACGCTGGTTGCCTCCCCCGCGCTCGCCTAGTATCGGCCGCGGCCGGCGCTCCGGACCGCCCTGCGCCCAGCCCGACGAGCCATGACCCCCGAGCAGTTCCTCAACAGCATCCTTCGCGAGTTCTATGCGAGGCTCCACGTCGAGGCGTCGGACAACTACGACACGGCCCGCTTCTCGCCCGACGGGGTCGACCGCTCGGGGACCTTCCAGGCGCAGATGCACGCCGGCTACATGTCGCTGTTCGCCCAGCGCTACCGCGAGTTCCACGCCACCTGGATGCTGCTCGCCGACGACGAGTCGCGCCGGCTGTTCGCACGGCTGATCCTGTACCGGCTCCTGGGCCACCGGCACATGCGCATCCGCGACGACGTCGGGTACAGCTTCGACAGCCGTCTCTACGAGGCGGCGGAGGCGCTGGCGGCGGGCGAGTCCTCGCTGCCAATCAGCGGCATGTTCGGCGGCTTGAGGCGCTTTAGCGGCCTGGAGTTCGAGGGCGAGACCCTGGAGATCGACGGCTGGCCCGGCGGCGTCGTGTACGCCTTCCTCAAGCGCCAGTATTTCCTGGAGCGCGGCCCGGTCCGTATCCAGCCCGAGCGCGGGGAGACGGTCCTCGACCTCGGCGCCTGCCTCGGCGACACCGCCCTGGCCTTCGCCGCCAGGGTCGGGCCCGAAGGCCGCGTCTACGCCTTCGACCCCCTGCCGGACCATGTGGACGCGACGCGGTTCAACGCCCGGCAGAACGGCTTCGAGGGCCGTGTGGTCGTGGTTCCCAAGGCGGTCAGCGACAAGGGCAACGACGTCGCCCCCATCGCGGCGCGTGGCGCCAATCCGGGCTTCCGCATTGTCGGCCAGGAGGAGCGACTGCCGCTCACCTCCATCGACGCCTTCGTGGCGGACGAAGGAATCCCCAGGGTCGACTTCATCAAGATGGACATCGAGGGTTCCGAACTCGACGCGCTGGTCGGCGCGCGCGCCACCCTGGTGCGCGACCGGCCCAAGCTCGCGATATCGGTCTACCACCGCCCCGACGACTTCCTGACGGTGCCGCAGTACCTGGCCGCGACCTTGCCCGGGTACGACTTCCACCTCGACCACTACACGGTGCACGCCGAGGAGACGGTGCTCTACGGCGCGCCCAGGCGCCGCTAGGCGGCCCTGCTGCCACAACGCTGGCAGCAGGGAGAACAATCAGCGACCGGCCGCGGCCTGGGCCTGTTCGAACACCCGCAGCGCATTGCCGCCCCAGACCTTGGCGATGTCGTCCTTCGAATAGCCCGCGGCGCGCAGGGCGGCGCTGACCTTCGGATAGTCGGTGACGTCCTCGAAGCCGGTCAGGCCGCCGCCGCCATCGAAGTCGCCGCTGATCCCCACATGGTCGATCCCGGCCACTTCGATGGCGTGCAGCAGGTGCTTCATGAAGTCGTCGAAGGTGGCCCGGGGCGCCGGATAGCGGGCGAGGATCGCGTCGCGCTCGGCGGTCAGCGCCCGCAGTTCGGCCAGGGTGTCCGGCCGGCCGCGGCCGTACTTGCGGCCGAGCTCCGCCAGGGCTGCCTCGCGCTCCGGGTTCGGCGGCACGGTGATCATGTAGTTGGAGAGCGCGTTCAGCTGGATCACCCCGCCCTTGGCCGCCAGCTTGCGCATCAGCTCGTCGCCGATGTTGCGCGGATGGTCGAACACCGCCTTGGCGCCGGTGTGGGACAGGATGATCGGCGCCTTGGAGAGCTCGATCATCTGCTCGGTGGCCGCGTCCGAGGCGTGGGAGGCGTCGATCAGGATCCCCAGCCGGTTGGCCTCGGCCACCCACTGGCGGCCGAGCGGCGACAGGCCCCCGTGCTCCGGCGGGGCGGTGGCGGAATCGGCCAGGTCGTTGTTGGCCGTGTGCACCGGGCTCATCATCCGCGCGCCCAGGTCGTGGAAGGTCTTCATCAGGGTCAGGTCGCGCCCCAGCGGATAGCTGTTCTCCAGGCTGATGAAGACGAACTTCCTCTTCGTGTTGGCCAGCGCCCGGGCCTCCGCGGCGGTGGTCACCAGGCCGAAGCGGTCGTGGTGGCGCGCGGCCATCTCGCGGATCTCGTTGATCCGCACGAGCGCGAAGTCGCGGGCGTTGGCGTGGCCCTCCGGCGTGCGTGGCCCCTGGGCGGTGAACACCACGAAGACGCCGCCGTCGACGCCGCCCTCCACCATGCGCGGATAGTCCACCTGGCTGCCGTCCTCGGCGACCTCGTGGCGGTCCATGATGCTCCAGCCCTCCACCCCGAACAGGGCCGGGGTGTCGAAGTGGGTGTCGAGGACGACGACGCTCTCGTGCAGGACGCGGTCGGCGCGGCTCTGGGCCAGGGCGGGCGAGCCGGCGGCGGCGACGAGGGCGGCGAGGATCAGGGGGCGAAGGGACACGGGCGTGCGGACTCCGGCGGAAGGCTCCCTCCGGTATAGCGGCGCCGCGGGCCCGCGGTCGATCCGCCGGCGCGCCGGGCGCTGCGAACCGGGCCGCTGCTCAGTTCGGCGGCAGTCCGTGCAGGAAGTCCGTCACCTCGCGCCAGACCTCCTCCTGGTGTCCGACCCAGAGGTGGCCCCCCCGGTCGTAGAGCACCAGGCGCGCATCGGGCGCCTGCGCCGCCACATGGATCGCGGCCGCCGCGGTCCCGTAGAGGTCGTCGCGGACGCTGAGCGCCAGGACGGGGCAGGCCAGCTGTTCCAGCGGGTAGGGCGGCGGGGCGCCGGCGGTGGCCGAATCCAGCAGCAGCCCGTCGGCCCGCGCACTGACCGGCAGGATGTGCGCCAGCACGTCGGCCACCCGGCGCTGCTCGTCCGGCGGGGCGGCCTTCACCACCGCGGGCTCGGTGGCCAGCACCAGCCGGGTCATCCCCTCCGGCGCGACCCGGCTGGCCGCCCAGAACAGGAAGTCCGACCGCAGCAGCCCCTGCACCGCCGCGGCCACGGCCGGGCTTTGGGCCGCGCTGGCGTTGGTCGGCCGGTCCGGGGCGTAGCTCGCCGGGACCATCAGCACGAGCCCGCGGCAGAGCGTGGGATGGCGCAGCGCCAGCTGGGTGGCGGAGAGCGCGCCCGCCGAGCCGCCGATCACCACGGCCCGTTCGACGCCGAGCCGCGCCAGCAGATGGGCGAGCGCGTCGGCCTGCATCTCCGGCGAGGCGCCCTCCGGAAAGGCGCTGCGCAGGTAGCCGAACCGCGACGGGGCGATCACCCGAAAGCCGCTGCGCGCCAACGGCTCGGCGAAGTCGAGGCCCTGGTCGAAGCCGCCGCCGCTGCCGTGGATCATCAGCACCGCCGGCCCCTGGCCCACGTCGGCGTACTCGATCGGCCCCCAGGGGCTGTCGATCACCTGGCTGCGGCCGACGAGCCGGCCCCGCGCCCGCTCCATGTCGGCGTGGAAGGCTGAGCCCACGAGGGCGCCGCCCGCGACGGCGGCCAGGGCGGCGAGGCGGAGAAGGGGGCGGCGCATGCCCCATGGAACTCCGTCGCCGGCCCCGCCGGCTTGACCCGGCGCAAGCCGGACGCCTCACGCCCGGTCGATCCGCGCCGCGTAGCAGCCGGCGCCGGCGTAGTGGGCGTGCAGGTAGGCGGCCTGGGGGTTCGCCAGCAGGCGGCCGACGGCCTCTGGCAGCTCGGCGGTGGGCGTCAGGTCGGCGTCCACCATCATGCCGCTGTCGTCGAAGGCCCGCAGCGACAGGAACTTCCGCGCCGCGAAGGCCGGCGGGATCTCGCCCGGCGCGAAGGTCGTGTCCCGCGCCGCCTCGCGCACGAAGATCGCGTGGCGCGACCTGAACGGGGTGTCGGCCGGCTGGTGCTCCCAGTTGAGCAGCAGCACCCGCTCGCCGACCGGGGCGTCCTCCAGGGTCACCCGGCAAGGCGCGCCCGGGCCGTCCGCCACCCGGCGAAGCACGCCGCGCTCGGCGAGCTCCGCGTCGGAGAGGGCGAACAACGGCGCGAACGGCGCGAGCGGCAGGGCGGACACGACGAAGCTCATGGAGGGTCTCCTTCAGGCGGCGTCGTGAAAGATGACGCCGAGGGTGTGGCGCTGGCCCGCGCGCAGGCGGCTGACGCCGTGGCGCAGGTTCGCGCGATAGGGGCCACGGCCGCCCCGGACGGGCCGCTCGCGGACGGGGAAGACGACGGCGTCGCCGAGACGGAGGGGCACGACCTCGGCGCGGCTCTGCATCCGCGGGCGCTGCTCCGTCAGCACGAACTCCCCGCCCGCGAAGTCCCGCCCGGGCCCGGAGAGCAGGACCGCGGCCTGCAGCGGGAAGACATGCTCGCCGTAGAGGTCCTGGTGCAGGCAGTTGTAGTCGCCCGGCCCGTAGCGCAGCAGGAGCGGCGTCGGCCGCGTCTGGCCGGCGGCGTGGCAGCGGGCGAGGAAGTCGGCGTGCTCGCCCGGAAACCGCGCCTCCACCCCAAGGGTGGCGTTCCAGCGGTTGGCGATCGCCGCGAGCGGCGGATAGAGCGCCGCGCGCAGGCCCGCGATGAGGTCGGGCAGGGGATAGGCGAAATAGCGGTACTCGCCCCGGCCGAAGCCGTGCCGGGCCATGACGACCGTCGATCGGAACAGCTCCGCCCGGTCGTACCAGCCGGCGATCGCGGCGCAGGTCTCGGGGTCGAGCAGGCGCGGGATCAGGGCGCAGCCGTGGGCGTCGAGCTCGGCCTCGACGGCGGTCCAGTCGATGCGCTCCAGGCGGGGCGTGGCAGGGTGGGCGTCCATGCGCGAGAGATCGCGTCCCGCACGCCTTGCCTCAATCGGGCAAACGCAACACAGGTCCGAATGCCGCCAGGGCCTGCCCTACAGCCAGGTCAGGTCGGTCCGGCGGCCGTTGACGATGATGCCCTTCAGCCGCGCCTTGCCGTCCCGACCCGCGGAGATCACCGCGAAGGCGGAGGCGTTCTGCCGGTTCCCGGCCAGGGCGCGCTCGATGGACTGGGCCTCCTGCTGGTCGGCGTGGAAGCGGTCGACGCCGACCTCCAGGTTCACCCGCGGCCCGCCCGGCGGCTGCACGCAGTACGCCCGGCCGCGCACCACGACCTGGCCCAGCGCCATCGCCTGCGCCCGCGTCGCCGCCGCCCCGCTCACCCGGTGGCGCGGCCCGTCGCGGGTGAGCGCGACCCATTTGGGCGCGGGGCCGGCGCCGTAGTCGCGCACGCCGGGCGGGCAGGCCGCCGCGGCGTCCTGCAGCTGGAAAGCCACATAGTGGCCGCCGAGCGGGCTGCGCGGGTCGTACGCCTCGATGGCGAGCACCACCTCCTGGCCCTGCGCGCGGGCGCTCCCCTCGCGGATCACGAGGCCGACGAGCGCCGCGACCAGCACGACCGCGGCGGCGACGATACGGACGGGCAGGCCGGGCTTCATGCCGCCCGCGTCCGCTTCAGCAGGATGGCGACCACCAGGGCCGCTACGGCGCAGGCGCCGAACACCGCCGCCGCCGTCATCAGTCCGACGCCCAGGTTGAACAGCAGGGCGGCGCCGGCCGCGAACAGGCTGATCACCCCGGCCGCGGTGACCAGGCCGTGCCCGTCGTGCCGGCCGAGCGTCACGACGCCGGCCGACAGCGCCAGCCAGGCGATGGAATGGACGACCCCCAGGTGCTCATGCGTGAAGCCGGCCATGCCGAAGTAGATCAGGGTCCCGGCCGCGGCCCAGCCGTAGAGCACGCCCGCGACGGTGTCGTAGCGGCCCCGCCCGTGCCGCGCCCAGGCGGCGAGGACGGCGAAGATTCCGGCGGCGGCCAGGTCCTTGGCCCGGTCGGCGACCAGATTCGGCGGCAGGAACATCACGGCCGCCAGGGCCGCGAGGCCGGCGGCGTGGGCGAGGGGCGACGAGCGCCAGGCGAGGCTGCCGAGCGCCGCCAGCGGCGCGGCGGCCAGGGCCCAGGGAAGGGGCGGCTGGATGCCCTGGCCGCCCCAGCGGTCGGCCGAGGCGAAGCCGTCGCCCATCACGATCAGCACCACGGCGGCCGCCGCGGTCCAGGGCGAGCGCCCCGCCAGCGCCAGCAGGCCGGCGGCGAGGCCCGCGCCGTGCAGGGCAGTCGCCGGATCGCCGGCGATGTCGAAGATCTGTCCCGTGAGCCCGATCGCGGCGGCGAACACCAGGGCCGCGACGCTCAGCAGGACGTTCTTGGTCACCTCCCGCCCGCGCCCCGCGGCCCAGGCCGCGCCGCCGGCCGCGGCGAGGAAGGCTGCGAGGATCAGGGCGAAGCGCAGGAGGCGGGGGATCTCCGCCCAGTTGGCGGCGACGAAGGCGATCACCGCCACCCCGGCCAGGAAGGCGCCGATGGCGGCGAGCGCGGTGGCCGCGTCCAGCCGCCGGGTCTCCGGCACGGTGGCCAGGATCGGCTCGCGGCTGTCGGCCGGCACCAGGCCGGCGGCGATCCAGCCCTCGAGGTCGCGTTCCAGCCGGCTCCTGTAGCTCGCCATCGATCCCCCTCCGGCGGCGAGAGTGGCCGAGTTCCCGCCCGGCCACAACCGGGCGGCCCCGCGTTGCGTCGGGGGCGCGCCGGCCCTAGATACCGGCTTCCGCTCCAAGGAGACCGCCATGCGCCACGCGACGGACACCCGCCTCGTCCCGAACGTCCACGCTTCCCGGGTCTCCCATGCCGGCCGTCGTCACCCTCGATTCCCTGAGCTTCCGCGCGCCTGACGGGCGCACGCTCCTCGACAACCTGACCCTCGCGTTCGGCGCCGAGCGCACCGGCCTCGTCGGCCGCAACGGGGTCGGCAAGACCACCCTGCTGCGCCTGATCCTGGGCGAGCTTCCGCCGGCCGCCGGAACGGTGACGGTGCGCGGCCGGCTGGGCGTTCTTCGGCAGGCGCTCGCGCCGCCCGCGGGCGTCACCGTCGCCGCGCTGTTGGGCGTGGCCGAGCCGCTCGCCCGGCTCGCCCGCATCGAGGCGGGGCAGGGGAGCGCCGACGATCTCGCGGAGGCCGACTGGAGCCTGGAGGCGCGGCTCGCTGTGGCCCTCGCCGACGTTGGCCTGCCGGGCCTAGACCTCGATCGCCCCGCCGCGACCCTGAGCGGCGGCCAGGTCACCCGGGCGAGCCTCGCCGGCCTCGTCGCGGCCGAGCCGGACCTGCTGGTGCTGGACGAGCCCACCAACAACCTCGACGCCGAGGCCCGCGACCTGGTGGCCGGCGTGCTCGGCCGCTGGAGGGGCGGGGCGATCGTGGTCAGCCACGACCGGACGCTGCTGCGGCGCATGGACCGGATCGTCGAGCTCTCCGGGCTCGGCGCGAAGGTCTACGGCGGCGGCTACGACCTCTATGCCGAGCGCAAGGCGGCGGAGGCCGCCGCGGCCGAGCGGGCCCTCGGCGAGGCCGAACGCGCCATGGACCGCGTCGCCCGCGAGACCCAGGCGCTGGCGGAGCGCAAGGCCCGGCGCGACGCCGCGGGGCGGCGCTACGCCCGGTCCGGCTCCGCCCCGCGCATCCTGCTGGGCGGCCTGAAGCGGCGCGCCGAGGAGAGCGCCGGCAAGGGGCAGGTGCTGGCCGACCGCCTGCGCGCCGGCGCGGCGGAGAACCTCGCGGAAGCGCAGGCGCGGGTGGAGCGTGTCCGCACCCTGGCCTTCGACCTGCCGTCCACCAACCTGCCCGAGGGCAAGGTGGTGCTGGCCCTGGAGGCGGTCGGCTTCGCCTGGCCCGGACGGCCGCCGCTGCTCGAGGACGTGGACCTCCGGATCGCCGGGCCCGAGCGCCTCGCGGTGACCGGCCCCAACGGCGCGGGCAAGACGACCCTGATCCGGCTCGCCGCGGGCGAGCTGCAGCCGACCGCCGGCCGCATCCGGCGGGGCGGCCGCGTGGCCTTCCTCGACCAGCAGACGGCCCTGCTGCGGCCCGACGAGACCCTGGTGGACGCCTTCCGCCGGCTGAACCCGGAGGCCTCGGACAACGCCGCCCGGGCGGCGCTGGCCCGCTTCCTGTTCCGCAACACCGCTGCGGAGAAGCCGGTCGCGGCGCTCTCCGGCGGCGAACGGCTGCGGGCGGCGCTGGCCTGCCTGCTGATGGCGCAGGCGCCGCCGCAGCTCCTGATCCTCGACGAGCCCACCAACCACCTGGACCTGGACTCCATCGCGGCCGTCGAGGCCGCGCTCGCCGGCTACGACGGCGCCCTCCTGGTCGTCAGCCACGACCGCGACTTCCTCGAGGCGGTGGGCGTCGAGCGGGAGGTGGTGCTCTGAGCCGACGCGCCATCCCCGGCGCGAAGCCGGGGATGGCGCTGGGGCTAGCCCATCCCCTCCGCCATCAGCACGATGGCATCGGAGCCGGCGAGGCGGTCCTTGGCGATCTCCCGGTACTCCGGCGACTCCGCCCAGCGCACGGCCGCCTCACGGTCCGGGAATGCGAGCACGACCAGCTTGCGGCCGTCCCATTCGCCCTCCATGGCCTCCGGCCGTGTCTCGGAGACGAGCAGGCGGCCGCCGTGCTGCTTCAGCACCGGCATGAAGGCGGCGGCGTAGCGGCCGTAGCGCTCCGCGTCGTGGATGGCGATCCGGCCCACCAGGTAGCAGGTCATGCCGCGACCCTCCGGCTGATCACCCGGAAGACCGCATTGGCCCGGGCGCACGGCTGGCCGTCCGCGGTGACGAAGGCCTGGGCGAAGCAGAGGGTGGACCCCGGCTTGACGAACACCGTGTCGAACTCCAGCCACTCGCCCTTGTGGGCGAGCCCCAGGAAATCGACGCTCAGGTTCACCGTCACCAGCCCCGTCTCCAGCCCGAGCCGGCGGGCGCAGGACAGGCCCATGGCGTTGTCGGCGAGCGCCGAGATCAGGCCGCCGTGGACGAAGCCGCGGCTGTTGGTGTGGGCGTCGCCGGCCCGCAGGCCCAGCACGACGGTGTCATCGGCGAGGCGGCTGTAGAGCGGCTCCCACGGCTCGGTGAGCGGGCTCTTGCGGTCGTGGCGCGCAAAGCCCGCGGGGACGTCGAGAACCGGCGCCATCACGCGGCCGCCAGTCTGGCGAGGCTTTCCAGCGTCCCGGCGCAGGCCCGGGCCGCCTCCTGGCCCTTCACCCGGAAGTGGTCGTGGAAGAACCGCTGGTGGACGTCGTGCTCGTGGAAGTGATGCGGCGTCAGCACCACCGAGAACACCGGCGTCTCGGTGGCGAGCTGCACCTGCATCAGCGCCTGGATCACCGTCTGGGCGACGTAGTCGTGGCGGTAGATGCCCCCGTCCACCACGAACCCCGCCGCGACGATGCCGGCGTACTTGCCGGTGCGGGCCAGGGTCTGGGCGTGCAGGGGGATCTCGAAGGCGCCCGGGGTCTCGAAGCGCTCCACCGCGTCGGGCGGGAAGCCGAGCGCGGTGATCTCCTCCACGAAGCCCGTGTGGGCCTCGCGCACGATGTCGGCGTGCCAGAGGGAATGGACGAAAGCGATCCGTGCGGCGCGGAAGGCGCCGTTGGCGGTGGGCAGTTCCCCTGAGAGTGAAAGGGGGGCGACTTGGGTCATGGTTCTCTCCCTGACCGGGTTCGAGTGACCACGACTCAGGGAGACGCCGGGCGCGCGCAGGCGCAACTTCGCCCACGCGACACGCGGCGGTTCTCATAACCGGACTATGACCGTCGGCCCCGGGATCGCACCGGGTCTGCTCGTCCCTGCCGGCCGAGGCCGCCAGGCGCCCGCGGGCTCGTCCCTCCGCCGCCTGGGCCTTGAAGGGCATTACCGCCGGTGGGGAGTTCCACCCCGCCCTGAGAACGCAGGCCGCCGGGACTCGGCGGCAGGAAGGAGCCTACGCCCCTTCCGCAACGGCAAACAAGCGTTTGAATTGCATTCGCAAGGGTTGCGGCGCACGGGGCGGGACCACAGCTAAGGCGAAGCTCCGGAGGGCTTCCCGATGATCGACCATCTCTCGCTCGGCGTGCGCGACCTCGCCGCCGCCCGCCGCTTCTACGACGCCTTCTTCGCGCCGCTCGGCGCCGCCGTGCTGTCGGAGAAGCCGGCCGAGCTCGGCTACGGCCAGGCCGGCGTCGGGCCGCAGTTCTACCTCTATCCCACCGACGGGGAGCGGGTGGCGGGCCTCGGCGCCCACACCGCCTTCACCGCCGGGAGCCGGCTCGCCGCCGACCAGGCCTATGCCGCGGCCGTGGCGGCCGGCGCGACGGTCGTGCGGCCGGTGGGCGAGCATCCCGACATCGCGCCCGGCTACTACGGCGCGGTGGTGCTGGATCCGGACGGCAACAAGCTGGAGATCGTCGCCGCCCCGATGCACTAGGCCGTGCGGTTGAGGGTGATCGCGGTCGCGGTGGCCGCGGTCTGGCCGGCGAGGGTCGCGCCCGGGCCGTAGCCGGAGGCCTGCTGGCGCTGGCCGGCGACCTCCTCGGCGATGGCGCGGACCAGGCCTTCGGTGACCGTCTTGGCCGCCTCGATGGCCCGGCCCTGGCGGGCCAGCACGGCGTCGAAGGCCTCCGTGGCGCGGATCAGGCGCAGGCGCTGATCCTTCGGCGCGCCGGAGACCAGCCGCGGCTCGGCCCGCACGCGGGTGCTCTCGTGGCGGTAGAGGTTGGCGAGCCGGGCCGTCTCGTCCATGTGCTGGGCGGCGTCCTGCGGCCGGCGGGCCTCGAAAGCCTGGCACTCGAGCGCGATCAGCTCGGTCAGGCGCTCGGTCAGGATGATCAGCTGGTCGACGCGGTCGGAAGCGTTATCGGCGGCGAGCGCCATGGCGGGTCCTCCTACTTGAGCCCCTGGAGTTTCAGCATTTCGCGCGAGATGGTGTCGGTGAGGCCGATGCCGCCGGCGCGGGTCATCTGCTTGGCCATGGCCTCGGTCATGAAGGACTTGAACATCTGCTCGCCGGCCCCGCCGCCGAACGGGGCGGACGTGTTCACCCCCTCGAACATCTGCTGCAGCATGATCGAGAGGAACTGCTCCTCGAACTTCTGGGCGGTGGCCTTGATCTCGCCGCGCTTGGCCAGCTCCGCGGTGTTCGCGGGCCCGGTCGGCTGCAGGAGGGTCGGCGGGACCATGACGGGGCCGCTCATCACATCACCTCGATGTCGGCCTGCAGGGCGCCGGCGGCCTTGATGGTCTGCAGGATGGAGATCATGTCCCGGGGCGTGACGCCGAGCGCGTTGAGGCCGGAGACCAGGCTGGAGAGCGAGGCGCCCTCGCGCAGCGTCACGAACTGCCGGCCGGTCTCCTCGTCCACCTGCACGTCGCTCTGCGGCACGACCGCGGTCTGGCCGGTGCGGGCGAAGGGCGGCGGCTGGCTGACCGCCGGGCTCTCGCGGACCGTGATCGTCAGGTTGCCCTGCTGGATCGCCACGGTGGAGACCCGCACGTTCTCGCCCATCACGATCACGCCGGCGACCTCGTCGATGACCACCTTGGCCGGCGCGTCCGGATCGACGGTCAGGTTCTCCACCATCGAGACGAAGGTCATCATGTCCCGTCCGGTGGGCGGGCGGATCGCCACGATCGTCGGGTTCTCCGCCATGGCCGAGCCCGGATAGCTCTTGTTCACCGCCTCGGCGATGCGTCGCGCGGTGGTGAAGTCCGGATTGCGAAGCGTCATGCGCAGGCTGTCCATCTGGGCCAGCTGGAAGCCGATCTCCTTTTCCACGATCGCCCCGCCGGCGATCCGGCCGGCGGTGGGCACGCCCTTCGACACCGTCGAGCCCGAGGCGCCCGAGGCGCTGATCGAGCCCGTCTGGATCGTCCCCTGGGCCACGGCATAGGCCTGGCCGTCGGCGCCGAGCAGGGGGGTGACCAGCAGGGTGCCGCCCAGCAGGCTCTTGGCGTCGCCCATGGCCGAGACGGTCGCGTCGATCTTCGCGCCCGCCGCGGCGAAGGCCGGCAGCTTGGCGGTGACCATCACCGCGGCGACGTTCTTGGTGTTGAGGTTGGCGTCGCGGGTGTTGACCCCCAGCCGCTCCAGCATCGCCTCCAGGCTCTGCTTGGTGAAGGGGGCGTTGCGCAGCGCGTCGCCCGTGCCGTTCAGGCCGACCACGATGCCGTAGCCCACGAGCATGTTCTCGCGCACGCCCTCGAACTCGACGATGTCCTTGATGCGGGACTTGGCGAAGGCCGGCTGGGCGACGAGCGCCAGCGACACGAGGACGGCGGAGAAGAGACGGAAGGCGCGGATCATGGTTAACCGTGAAGCTGCTTCCCGCGTCCCCATGCGACAGCCGTGCCAAGCGGCTCGGCGGCAAAACCCCAATGGAGTCAGTGGGAAGCTGGTCCGGGGAGGGCGGCGCCGGGCGCCCTGGGCAAAAATTGCCCGGCATTAACCATACCGCAAGCAAGGCGCCCCGAGATTGGCTGCGAGATTGGGTAGGGGCGGGCGTCTTTCCACATGAAGGTCACTGGACCAGGTGCGATCGGACCGGCGGGCGGGCCGAAGGCCAAGCCGTCCGGCGGCTCCGGCTTCCGGCTACCCGGCGTTGGCCAGGCCGAGGGGCCGGCGCCGTCGGCGGGCGTGTCGGCCACGTCCAGCATCATGGGCATGGACGCCCTGCTGGCCCTGCAGGACGTGGGCGGGCCGCTGGAGCGCAAGCGCCGGGCGGTGAGCCGCGCGGGCCGCATCCTCGACGTGCTCGACGACATGAAGGTCGCGCTGCTGGACGGCCGCCTGTCGGGCCACGACCTCGACCGGCTGCGTCGCGCGGTGCGCGACGAACGGGCCCAGACGGACGATCCGAAGCTCGAAGCGGTGCTGGAGGAAATCGAGGTTCGTGCGGCCGTGGAGATGGCGAAGCTTGAGCAGGCGCAGCGTGCGGCGTAATTACCCTGCGGAATGTGGCACGTTGAAACCGGCGTTCTCTTTGCTATAAGCCGGTCGCGTGTCTCGGTTTCTTAGGGGGGCGTGAGGTTTTCATGAAGGCAGCCGCAGTTCTGGCTGACAAGCCCGAGTATCGTCCTTCCGAGGACGAGGAGTTCATGAACGAGCGTCAGCTTGAGTACTTCAAGCAGAAGCTCCTGAACTGGAAGGAGGATATCCTTCGCGAATCTCGCGAGACCCTCACCCATCTTCAGAGCGAGACTGAGAACCATCCTGATCTTGCCGACCGCGCCTCTTCGGAGACCGACCGGGCTCTTGAGCTTCGGACCCGGGATCGTCAGCGCAAGCTGATCTCCAAGATCGACGAGGCCCTGCGGCGGATCGAGGACGGCTCCTACGGCTTCTGCGAGGAGACCGGCGAGCCCATCGGCATCGCCCGCCTCGAAGCCCGGCCGATCGCCACGCTCAGCCTCGAGGCCCAGGAGCGGCACGAGCGCCGCGAACGGGTCCATCGCGACGACTGACGTCAGCGGCCCCGCGAGGGGCCGTTTTCATTTGCGCCCCGGCTTTGCGCCGCGCGCACGGCCACGCTATATATGCTCAAAGTGAGCATTTCCCCCTGGGGTCCCGCCGGTCTGCTATAGCCGCGCTGGCGCCAGGCGCGTCGGCGCGCGTTAGCCGATCGGGCGCAACTGCAGCGGAGCCGGGCGTGACCAAGGCCTTCTACTCGATCCACAGCCACGGCTTCGTGCGCGTCGCCGCCTGCACGCCGAAGGTCCTGCCGGGGGATCCGGGCTTCAACGCCGCCGAGACCCTGGCGCTGGCGAAGGAGGGCCACGCCCAGGGCTGCGACCTGATGCTGTTCCCCGAGCTCGGCATCAGCGCCTACGCCATCGACGACCTCCTGCTGCAGGACGCCCTGCTGAAGCGCGTCGAGGCCGAGATCGCCGGCCTCGCCGAGGCCTCCAAGGACCTCGCCCCCGTGCTGCTGGTCGGCGCGCCGCTGGCCCACACCGGCCGGCTCTACAACTGCGCCGTCGCCATCCACCGCGGCCGCATCCTCGGCGTGGTCCCCAAGAGCTTCCTGCCCAACTACCGCGAGTACTACGAGAAGCGCTGGTTCGCCCCCGGCGCCGGGGTCACCGGCCTGACGATGCGGCTGGCCGGCCAGGACGTCCCGTTCGGCACGGATCTGCTCTTCGAGGCCGAGGACCTCGCCGACTTCGTCTTCGCCGCGGAGATCTGCGAGGACTTCTGGGCCCCCGCGCCGCCGTCCACCCAGGCGGCCATGGCCGGGGCGCTGATCCTCTGCAACCTGTCGGCCTCCAACATCGTGGTCGGCAAGGCCGACGAGCGCGAGCTGCTCTGCGCCTCCCAGTCGGCCCGCTGCCAGGCGGCCTACCTCTATTCGGCCGCGGGTCCCGGCGAGAGCACTACCGACCTCGCCTGGGACGGCCAGGCCACCATCCACGAGCTCGGCCGCCAGCTCGCCTGCACCGACCGCTTCCCGGCCAAGGCCCAGATGGCGCTCGCCGACGTCGACGTGCAGCGCCTGCGCCTTGAGCGGATGCGCTCGCCCACCTTCAACGACGCCGCGGTCGCCGCCGGCCATCCCGAGCGCGCCTTCCGCCGCATCCGCTTCGAGCACCGGCCGGCGTTCGACGACGTGGGCCTGCTGCGCCACATCGACCGCTTCCCCTTCGTGCCCGACGACCCCGCCCGGCTCGACAAGGACTGCTACGAGGCCTTCAACATCCAGGTGCAGGGCCTGGTCCGCCGGCTGCAGGCCACGAAGTCGAAGCACATCACCATCGGCGTCTCGGGCGGGCTGGATTCCACCCACGCCCTGCTGGTCGCCGCCAAGGCCTTCGACGCGCTGGGCAAGCCGCGCTCGGACATCCTGGGCTTCACCATGCCGGGCTTCGCCACCAGCGAGGGGACCAAGTCCAACGCCTGGAAGCTGATGAACGCGCTCGGCGTCACCGGCGAGGAGATCGACATCCGCCCGGCGGCCATCCAGCTCCTGAAGGACATGGGCCACCCCTTCGCCGAGGGGCAGCCGGTCTACGACGTGACCTTCGAGAACGTGCAGGCGGGCCTGCGCACCGACTACCTGTTCCGGCTCGCCAACCAGCGGCAGGGCTTCGTGCTCGGCACCGGCGACCTGTCGGAGCTGGCGCTGGGGTGGTGCACCTACGGCGTCGGCGACCAGATGAGCCACTACAACGTCAACGGCTCGGTGGCGAAGACCTCGATCCAGCACCTGATCCGCTGGGTGGTGAAGACCGGCCAGCTCGAGCCGGAAGCCTCCGAGACGCTGCTGTCGATCCTGGGGACCGAGATCTCACCCGAACTCGTGCCGCCGGACGCCTCGGGCGCCATCCAGTCGACCCAGGCCAAGATCGGCCCCTACGAGCTGCAGGACTTCAACCTCTACTACATCACCCGCTACGGCCTGGCGCCGTCCAAGGTCGCCTTCCTCGCCTGGCACGCCTGGCGCGACGCCGACGCCGGCCAGTGGCCGCCCAACTTCCCGGACGAAGCCCGCCACCAGTACGACCTGGCGGCCATCAAGCACTGGCTGGGCCTGTTCCTGTTCCGCTTCTTCGAGATCAGCCAGTTCAAGCGCTCGGCCATGCCGAACGGCCCGAAGGTGATCTCCGGCGGCAACCTCTCGCCCCGCGGCGACTGGCGCGCGCCCTCGGACGGCACGGCCACGGTCTGGCTGCAGGAGCTGGAAGCCAACGTCCCCTGATCCCGCCTAGTGCGGGCCGGAGAGATGGTTCAGGCCGCCGGGCAGGGCGGCGAAGGGGGCCTCGCAGGCGCCGGCCCGCCGGGCCCGCCGCCGGCGCGACAGCGTCAGCGCCTGCTGCAGCGCCAGCAGCCAGCCATAAGGAACGTCCTTGTGGGTCTTGAAGAGCTCGTCCATCGGTCTTCCCCTTGCGTGGGTTGTTCAGAAAGGAGAAACTGCGCCTGGTGCAGCCTGACCACAAACGGGTTCTCCTGCTGCATCCATAAGGGTGACTTATGTCAGACCTGCTCTCCGGCATTCCGCTGAGCGCCATCCGCGTGTTCGAGGCCGCCGCCCGCCTGGGCGGCTTCACCCGCGCCGCGGAGGAGCTGGGCATGACCCAGGCGGCGGTCAGCTGGCAGGTGAAGGCGCTGGAGCAGCGCCTGGGCCAGCCGCTGTTCCGTCGGCTGCCGCGCGAGGTAGCCCTGACCGCGTCGGGCGAGCGCCTGGCCCGCGCCGCCACCGAGGCCATGAACAGCCTGCGCGTCGCGCTCGCCGACATCAGCGACCGCTCTGACGGGGTGCTCGCCATCACCACGCTGCAGACCTTCGCCATGCAGTGGCTCGCCCCCAGGCTCGGCGCCTTCCAGGTGGCCCATCCGGAGATCGCCGTGCGGGTGGAGACCGCCAACCGCGTTGTGGACCTGCTGCGCGAGGAGGCCGACGTCGGCATCCGGGCCGGCCAGGGCGACTGGCCGGGGCTGGAGTGCCTGCCGCTGTTCCCGACCAGCCAGACGGCCTTGGCCTCGCCCGCCCTGCTGGAGCGGCTCGCCCCGCTCACCTCGCCAAAGGACCTGCTGGACGCCCCGCGGATCGGCGCGGCCTGGGAGTGGGCGCTGTGGTTCCGCGCCGCCGGGGTCGATCCGCCGGCCGACGCCATCGAGGCCGCCCCGCGTCTCACGGGCGACACCCAGACGCTGGAGGTGGCCGCGGCGCTGGCGGGGCAGGGGATCGCGCTGGCGTCCCCGGTCCTGTTTTCGGGCGAGATCGAGAGCGGCCGTCTCGTGCAGCCGTTCCCCGTGACCGTCGCCATGGGGCAGACCTACTGGCTGGTCTATCCGCAGGACCGCCGCCGGGCGCGCAAGATCGCCGCCTTCCGCGAGTGGGTGCTGGCCTGCGTCGCCGCCGATCCCGCGATCGACCGCTACGCCGTGGCTAGCTGAGCCCGGCCACGCGCCGCTCGTCCTCGGCGTCGTCCGACGCGCCTTCGCCCAGCAGCGTCGGGATCACGTCCTCGATCGCCTCCACCGAGGTCCACGCCTGCATGAACTCGGGCGGGGTGAGCTTCTCGTCGACCGTGTGCTGGAACAGCGCGAACAGCGGATCCCAGAAGCCGCGCGGGTTGTAGAACACCACCGGCTTCGCGTGCAGGTCGAGCCGGCGCCAGGACAGGAGCTCGACGATTTCCTCCAGGGTGCCGATGCCGCCCGGCAGCACGACGAAGCTGTCGGCGCGCTCGAACATCATGATCTTCCGCTCGTGCATCGACGAGACCACGATGTGCTCCACCGTCTCCAGCGCGCGCTCCTTGCCCACCAGGAAATCGGGGATGATGCCCAGCACCCGGCCGCCGGAATCGTGGGCGGCGCGCGCCGTCGCGCCCATCAGGCCCACGCCGCCGCCGCCGTAGACGAGCTTCAGGTCCGCCTGCGCGAGCGCCCGGCCCAGCGCCGCCGCGGCGCTGAGGAACTGCGGGTCCGCGGCGTCGGACGAGCCGCAGAAGACGCAGACGGAATCCAGGCTGTGACGCCCCATGGGCAGGTGCTCCAAGACAGGGCCGCGGTGTTGTGCTTCTGCGCGCGGCCAAACCCGATTAGCTATGGCCCGGGTTAAGGAGTTTCAAGCCGACCGTGTTCCCAGCCGCCCCGCGCCTCGCCCTGCTCCTCGCCCTGGCCGTCGTGAGCGCCTGCGCGCCCCGGCCCGAGAAGGGCGCCGGCTCGGCGTCCGACGCTCCGGCGGAGGCGGGCTATCTGACGCCGCCGGTGATCCTGGCCGCCCGGGCGGGGCCGGGCGGGGTCGCCCTGACCGGCCAGGCCGCGCCGGGCGCCCGCGTGCGGCTGGCCACGCCCGCCGGGGAGGCGCGCGTCGTCGCCGCCGACCCGGAAGGCCGCTGGACCTTGACCCTGCCGCCGGTCCGGGCGGCGGCGATCTACGGGCTGTCGATGACGCTCGGCGCCCGCCAGGTGCAGGCGCAGGGCTACCTGCTGGTCACGCCCGCCGGCCAGGCGGCGATGCTGCGCTCGGGGGCCGGCGCGGTGCGGCTCGACCGGCCGGGCGGCTCCGGCATCGGCGCCTTCGACTTCGACCGCGGCGGCGGGGCGGTGATCTCCGGCTGGGCGCCCGCCCGCGCGGTCGTGCTGGTGCGGCTGGACGGGAACCAGGCCGCCGAGGGCCGGGCCGACGAGGCCGGGCGCTTCGAGGTCCCGCTGCCGCCGATCGGCGGGGGCGTCCATCGCCTGCAGATCTACGGCGACGGCTTCCAGGACGAGGCGCGGGTGCAGACCGCCGCCGCCGCGCCCCTTGCCGGCGGGCCACTGCGTAGCCAGCTCTCCGGGAGCGGCCTGCGCGCCGACTGGATGACGCCGGGCGGCGGGGTCCAGTCGACCGTGCTCATCGACTGAAAGGCTTAGAGGGTTGGCGCATATCCACGCTCCCGCAGGGGGGCGGTTCGGCGGACCGGGGGCGGTGGCTCCGGCCGGCGCGAAGTTCGACTTCTGGGGCTCCATGGCCGATCTCGGCCAGCTGGTGCTGCGTTCGGGCGCGCCGCAGCTTCGGCTGCGCATCGCCGCGGCGCTGGGCCTGGTGCTGTTCGGCAAGGCCGCGGCGGTCATGGCCCCGGTGCTGCTCGGCGACGGCATCAACACGCTCACCCCCACCGCCGACGGCGCGGTGGTGGTCGGCGCGAGCTTCATCCTGCTGGCCCTGGGTTTCGCCGGTCTGCGCCTGCTCGCCGCCTGCGCGCCCTACGCCCGCGACGCCATCTTCACCCGCGTCTCCCAGTCGACCATGGCCAGGGCGGCGGTGGAGACCTTCGGCCATGCGCTGGCGCTCTCCCTCGACTTCCACCAGACCAAGCAGACCGGAACGCTCTCGCGGATCATCGATCGCGGGGCCCGCTCCACCGACTTCCTGATCCGCAGCGTGGTCTTCAGCCTGGGCCCCACCTTCGTGGAGCTGGTGCTGGCCATGGTGGTGATGACCGTGCGCCTGGACTGGCGCTTCGCGCTCACCGCCTTCGTGACCCTGGTGATCTACGCCGTCGTCACCTTCCGGATCACCGACTGGCGCCTGTCGCACCGGCGCGAGCTGAACGACGCCGAGAACCGGGTGGCCGGCCTCTCCTCCGACGCCCTGATCAACTACGAGACGGTGAAGACCTTCGGGGCCGAGCGCCGGGTGGAGGCCGCCTACGACCGGGCCATGGCGGCTTACGTGGACGCCAGCTCCCGCGCCAACGGCTCGCTGAACCTGCTGAACGCCGCCCAGGCCCTGGTCCTGAACGTCGGCCTCGCGGCCCTGACCGTCATGGCCGGCTACGAGGTGGCGGGCGGCCGCCTGCAGATCGGCGACGTCACCATGGCCATCCTGCTGCTCTCCAGCCTCTACGCCCCGCTCGGCATGCTGGGCTTCCAGTACCGGGAGATCCGCCAGGGCCTGATCGATATGGAGCAGATGGTGGCCCTGAAGGCGCGTGCGCCGGACATCGTCGACGCCCCCGACGCCCGGGACCTGCCGCCGGCCAGCGGCCGCGGCGCTGCGCTCGCCTTCGAGGGCGTCACCTTCCGCCACGACGCCCGCTCGCAGGGGCTGCTGGACGTCAGCTTCCAGGCCGAGCCCGGCCAGACCGTGGCCCTGGTCGGTCCCTCCGGCGCCGGCAAGACCACCGCCGTGCGGCTGGCCATGCGGCTGCTCGACCCGCAGGAGGGCCGCGTCACCCTGGATGGGCTCGACATGCGCCAGGTGCGGCAGGCCTCGCTGCGCCGCGCCGTGGCCCTCGTCCCCCAGGACGTGGCCCTGTTCAACGACACCCTGCAGGCCAACATCGCCTTCGCCCGGCCGGAGGCCACGGCGGAGGAGGTGAGGTCGGCCGCCGACGCCGCCGAGCTCGGCGCCTTCATCGACAGCCTGCCGGAAGGAATGTCCACCCTCGTGGGCGAGCGCGGCCTGAAGCTGTCGGGCGGCGAGCGCCAGCGGGTCGGCATCGCCCGCGCCCTGCTGGCGGATCCGCGGATGCTGATCCTCGACGAAGCGACCAGCGCGCTCGACGGCCCCACCGAGGCGGCCATCCAGGAGACCCTGCGCAAGGTGCGCAGCGGGCGCACGACCCTGGTCATCGCCCACCGGCTCTCGACCATCGTCGACGCCGACCAGATCCTGGTGCTGCGCCGCGGGCGCATCGTCGAGCGTGGGACCCACGCCGACCTGCTGGCGAAACAGGGCGAGTACGCCGCGCTGTGGCGGCGCCAGACGCGTCAGGCCTGAGCGGCTACTCGGCGGCCTTGGGCAGGTCGGCCGGACGCGGCCGGCGGGCCGGCGGGGTGCGGCCGAACCGCTCGTGGGCCCAGCGCCACAGCCACCGGAAGCGCTCCGAATAGATCTTCGGGGCGGCCAGCATCACCGGCGTCAGCACGAGCGTCAGCAGGGTCGCGAACGACAGGCCCCAGACCACGGCGGCCGAGAGCTGCACCCACCATTCCGAGCCGGGCGCCTGGTACTCCACGTGGCCCGTGTGGAAATTGGGGTGGACCTGGAACATCAGCGGCAAGAGGCCCACGACGGTCACGAGCGTGGTGAGCAGCACCGGCCGGAAGCGCTGGGCTGCGGCGCGCACCGCCGCCTCGTCCGGCAGGTAGCCCTGCCTGCGGAGCTGGTAGAAGGTGTCCACCAGCACGATGTTGTGGCCAACGACCACGCCGAACAGCGCCACCACGCCTGTCCCAAGCATGATCACCGAAATGTAGTCGAAGGTGTGCAGCAGGTTCACCTGCACGCCCAGCAGCACCCCTATGGTCGAGAGGATCACCGCCGAGAGGGTCACCACCACGCCGTAGAAGCTGTTGAACTGCCAGAGCAGGATCACGAACATCATGAACAGCGAGGCGGCCATGGCGACCATGAAGAACACCGCCGCCTCCTGGCCCTCCTCGTCGGCGCCGACGAACTTCCAGGTCACGGCGGGGTCCAGCGGCGCCTTCTCCAGCCACGGCTTCAGCTCGGCGATCTTCTGGTTCGCGGCCACGCCCTCGGCGGCATTGGCCTGGACGATGACGATCCGCTGGCCATCGCGGCGCTGGATCTGGGTCACCTGCTGGGCGGGCACGCGCTTGATGAAGTAGCTCAGCGGCACCGGCCCCTGGGGTGTCGTGATCTTCAGCTGGTTGAACGCCGCCACGTTGCGCGCCTCGGCCGGGAAGCGGACGCGGATGTCCAGCTCGTCCTCGGCGTCGTCGGGCCGGAAGCGCCCCATGAGTACGCCGCCGGTGAGGAACTGGATCGTCTGGCCCACGGAGAGCACGTCCACGCCGTAGCGGCCGGCGGCCTCGCGGTCGACGGTCAGGTTCCACTCGATGCCGGGCGAGGTGCGGTTGTCCTCCAGCTCGATGAGCTGGCGGTCGCCGGCCAGCTTGGTCTTCACGAGGTCGGCGGCGCGGTTCAGGGCGGCCGGATCGTGGCTCTGCACCTGGACCTGGATGTCCTTGCCGATCGGCGGCCCGTTCTGCGGTCCGCGCACCTCGATCTGCATGCCGGGAATGTCCTGCACGCGGGCGCGGATCTCGTTCTCGATGTCCTTGCCGCGCAGGCCGAGCTCCTTGCGCTCCTCGAAGTCCACGAAGTCCACGCGGATGCGGCCCACGGTGTCGTTCGGCGCGGAGTTGGGGCCGCCGTTGGAGGTGAAGCCGCCGGCGCGGGTGTAGAAGGACTCCACGCCCTTCACGCCCGCCAGCCTGCGCTCCACCTGGGCGACCAGGGCGTTCTGCGCCTCCGGCGAAAGGTTGCCCCGGGCCTTCACGAACACGGCCACGAACTCCGGGTCCTGCTCCAGGAAGAACTCGGTGCGGTGCGGCGTCTTGGCGAACCAGAAGGCGATCAGGAACACCACCAGCGCGCCGGCCGCCAGCGAGCGGGTCGGGTGGCGGCCGAGGTAGGTGAGGGTGCGGGCGTACCAGCCCATGAAGCCCTTCATCTCGCGCGGGTCGCCGTGCTCGGACTTCATGATCTCGGCCAGGTGCTCCTCGTCCACCGCCGCCTTGCGGCCGAAGATGGAGCCGAGCGCCGGGGTGAACAGCAGGGCCACGAAGATCGAGGCGCCCAGCACGAAGAACAGGGTCAGCGGCAGGAAGCTCATGAACTTCCCGGCGATCGAGTTCCAGAACATGAACGGCACGAAGGCGCACAGCGTGGTCAGCGTGCCGTTCAGCACCGGCCAGAACATCCGCTTGCCCGCGGCGGCGAAGGCCTCGTCCTTGGACAGCCCCTCGGCCATCTTCCGGTCGGCGTACTCCACCACCACGATCCCGCCGTCGACCAGGATGCCGACCGCCAGCACCATGCCGAACATGACCATCTGGTTGAGCGTCACGCCCATGCCGTTGAGCATCATGAAGGCGAGCAGGAAGCAGGCGGGGATGGCCAGGCCGACCATCAGCCCCTGGCGGATGCCGAGGCTGGCGACGATGATCAGCATCACCAGCAGGCTGGCCGAGATCAGGCCGCTTTCGAGCACCACCAGGGTGCGCCCGATGAACTCGCTCTCGTCGTAGATGTAGTTGACCTGGACGGTGGACGCCCAGCGCGCGGAGTCCTGCTCCACCACGCCCTTCACGGTCTTCACCGTGTCGAGGATGTTGGCCCCGCCGCGCTTGGAGACCTCCAGGATGAAGGCCGGGTGGCCGTTGAAGCGGCTGATCGAATTGGCTTCCTTGAAGGTCCGCCGCACGTCGCCGATGTCGCCCACGGTGACCAGCCGGTCGCCGTTCTTCTTGATCGGCAGGGCCAGGATGTCGGCCGGGTCCTCGACGACACCGGGCACCTTCACCGCGAACTGGCCGGGGCCGGAGCGCAGGCTCCCGGCCGGCACCAGCTGGTTGTTGCGGCCGATCACCTGGCCGAGCTCGCCGGTGGTGACGTTGTAGGCCTCCATCCTGAGCGGATCGATGGTGACCTCGAGCACCTCCTCGCGGCCGCCGCTCATGTAGACCTCGAGCACGCCCGGCGTGCCCTCCAGCCGCTCCTTCAGGCCGCGCGCCACGCGGTGCAGCTCGCGCTCGGGCGCGGCGCCCGAGATCACGATGCCGATGATCGGCTCGCCCGAGAAGTTGGCCTCCTCGATGATCGGCTCCTCGGCGTCCGGCGGGAACTCGCCGCGGGCCAGGTCGACCTTGGCGCGGACGTCCTCCAGCGCCTTGTCCTTGTCGAAGTCGGCCTCGAACTCGAGGGTCACCACCGCCACGCTCTCGCGGGCCACGGCGTTCATCGACTTGATGCCCTGGATGGTCTGCAGCTCCACCTCGAGGGGCTTCACCAGCAGCCGTTCGGCGTCCTCGGGCGAGACGCCGGGGTAGGGGACCACCACGGAGATGTAGGGCAGGTCGATGTCGGGCTCGGACTCCCGGGGCATCGACAGATAGGCGAACAGGCCGAACAGGGCGGCGATCAGGGTGACGCCCAGCACCACCTTCCGGCGCTTGATGGCTCCATCGATCAAGGGACCGATCATGGTGTGCGTCTCCCCGGTCGCTCGGCGCTACTGCGCCTGGGCGACGCGAACCTTCTGGCCGTCGGCGACGAAGGACTGGCCGACGGTGATCACCCGCACGGCGCCGTTCAGGCCGCTGACCCAGATGCCCTGCGGCGTCTCCTCCAGCACCGTGACCGGCGCGAAGGCCACCCGGGCGTCGGGCAGGACGTAGCGCACGCCCTGCCGCCCGGCGGCGTCCAGCACCAGGGCCGAGACCGGCACCAGGTGCGCCGCGCCGACGCCCGCGCCGACCCGCAGCTCGGCCGAGAGGCCGGAGCGGACGTCCATCTGCGCGTTCGGGACGGCGATCTCCACATGGTAGGTGCGGGTCGCCGGATCGGCCTCGCGCGCCACGTAGCGCACCTGGCCGTTCAGCACCCGGCCGGACACCAGCTTGGCGCTGGCCGGCGCGCCGACGCTCAGCCGCGCCGCGTCGGTCTCGGGCACGTCGCCCACCACCAGCAGCGGATTGAGCTCGATCACCGTTCCGCACGGCTGGCCGGGCGCGAGGTAGGTCCCGACCTCGGCGTCGCGCTTGTCGAACACCCCGGTGAACGGGGCGGTGATGTTGACCTGAGCGAGCGCGATCTCGGCGGCGCGGACCTGGGCCTGGGCGGCGTCGAGCGCGGCCTGGGCCTCCAGGACCTGGGTCTGGGAGCGGTAGCCCTTCTCGGCGAGCTGGGCGGCGGCCTGCCGCTGCAGCTGGCGCGAGCGAAGGTTGGCGCGGGCCTGGTCCAGCGTCGCCTGGCGGGCGTCCACGGCCAGCCGGCACAGCACCTGGCCCTTGCGGACCAGCGAACCCTCGCGGGCCGGGGTCTGGGCCACGACGCCGGCGGTTTCGGAGCGGACCACCACGGCGCGCGCCGATTCGGTCCGGCCGCGCAGCACGACCTCGTAGGGCCTGGCCGACTCCTGGCTCAGCTTCACCTGCACGCTGGGCACGTCGCCAGCCTTCGCCGGCGCGCTCGCCTTGGCTTGCGCCGTGCTGCTCTCGTCGCCGCCGAACAGGCCGCGCACGAGGAAGAACAGGACGACCACCGCCAGCACGGCGATGACGAAAATATGTTGCGATTTCATTCGCATGAACAGTTCCCCGAGCCCCTGGCTCGCGCGGTTGGCCCCATCCGCGCGCCGGCTCCCACCTCACGGTGTCCGGCGCTTTTGATGCCACCGTTACGCGAGTGCAAATGAAATCGCGGACAGGTGGCGGGGAGGGCGGTTATTCTGGCCACGCGGCCACGAGTGCAGCACGCCCGGCCCGATGACGTAGCGTGACCCTATGTCGCACAGTTTACAGAGTAAAGGAAAAACCCTCCGGTGAGATACCTCCACACCATGGTCCGGGTGACGGACCTCGACGCGTCGATCGACTTCTACTGCAACAAGCTCGGCCTTAAGGAAGTGTCTCGCGTCGAGAACGAAGGCGGCCGCTTCACCCTGGTCTTCCTCTGCGCCCCCGGCGACGAGGAACTGGCCCGCGAGCGCAAGGCGCCGATGGTCGAGCTCACCTACAACTGGGATCCGGAGGTCTACGAGGGCGGCCGCAACTTCGGCCACCTGGCCTATGCGGTGGACGACATCTACGCGGTCTGCCAGCGCCTGAAGGACGGCGGCGTGACCATCAACCGCCCGCCGCGCGACGGCCACATGGCCTTCGTCCGCTCGCCCGACAACATCTCCGTCGAGCTGCTGCAGGCCGGCGAGCGCAAGCCCCCGCAGGAGCCCTGGGCCTCCATGCCCAACGTCGGGACCTGGTAGGCGGCCCCTAGGTCGCGGCCCGGGCGGGCGGTAGCTCGCCCCGGCTGGCGGCGATGCCCAGCTGCAGGCTCTGGGCGATCATCTCGGCCTTGGCCACGAACACGGCGGCGGCGTCGGGCGGGCAGAGCTCGGCGGCCGTCTGCCGGAACAGGTCCAGCCAGCGGGCGAAGTGCGCGGCCCCCAGCCCCTCGATCCGCACGTGGGCGGCCATCGGCGCGCCCTTGAACCGGCCGGTCATCAGCATCACCGACGACCAGAAGTCGCACATCCGCTCCAGGTGCGGGTCCCAGTCGGTGATCACCCGATTGAAAACCGGTCCCAGCGCCGGATCGGCCCGGATCCGGTCGTAGAAGCCGTGCACCAGGGCGTGGATCATCTCCTCGGTCACGCCGACCGGCGCGCCGGGGGCGATGCGGGCGCGCAGGGCTGCGCGGTCTTCGGCCATCGGGCGGGCTCCAGGGGACGGGAAGGGACATATAGGCGGCCCGGCCGCCGGGCCGAACTCCGGCCGACTACGTAGGCGCCGCGCACCGCCCGCGGAACGCCCAGCTTCGCCGTGGGTTTGATGCTTGGCGGGGGACCTGCGCGCCCCCGCCGGGGAGGTGTGCGATTCCAGGATCCGCGGCAGCGTCGGCGCCGACGCCGGCCGGGCGCTCGGCCCCGGCCGTGCTCGACCCTGCCGGTCCCTTCGCCGAGCCCGTGGCCACGCTGGCCTGGGGCCTTTTCGCCATGGCCGCCCTGGTCTGCGTCGTGGTGGGCGTCGCCCTGGCGGTGTCGTTCTGGGGGCCGGAGCGCTGGCGCGCCCTGCTGCGGGGCGAGCGCGCGGTGCTGGCCGGCGGCCTGGCCTTTCCGCTCGTGGTGCTCACCGCGCTGCTCGTGTGGGGCCTGACGCTCACCGCCGGCCTGACCCGCCCGGCCGAGGACGAGCTGCGCGTGCGGGTCACCGGCCACCAGTGGTGGTGGCGCGTCCAGTACCTCAGCGGCCCCGCCGCCGGCGTCACCGAGGCCAACGAGGTGCACATCCCGGTGGGCCGCCCCGTGACCGTCGAGCTGCTCTCCCAGGACGTCATCCACTCCTTCTGGGTGCCCAGGCTCTCGGGCAAGCTCGACATGATCCCCGGCCGCCGCAACCGGCTGCGCCTCCAGGCCGACGCCCCCGGCGTCTACCGCGGCCAGTGCGCGGAATACTGCGGCGGCGCGCACGCCCTGATGGCGCTCGTGGTGGTGGCCCGCCCGGAGGCCGAGCACCGCGCCTGGGCCGCCGCCCGCGTCCGCCCCGCCGCCGAGCCCACGGCCGGCGACGCCCGCCGCGGCCGCGACCTGTTCCAGACGCAGGGCTGCCCGCTCTGCCACGCCGTGCGCGGCACGCCGGCCGGCGGCCAGGCCGGCCCGGACCTGACCCATGTGGCGTCGCGCGGCGCGCTCGCCGCCGGCGTCCTGCCCGTGAACCGCGCCGGCTTCGGCGCCTGGATCACCGGCAACCAGCGGATCAAGCCGCAGAACCGCATGCCCGAGTACCGCCTGTCCGGCGAGGAGCTGCAGGCGCTCACCGCCTATCTGGAGGGCCTCACATGACCTCCGAGAGCGGCTTCGACCCGGACCTCCTGAAGCGCTTCCCAATCCCCGAGCCGCGGCCGGAGGCGGAGGAGAAGGAGCTCAAGCGCGTCTGGGCCCCGCCCACCGGCTGGAAGCTGATCACCGCGGTCAACAACAACTACATCGGCCTGTTCTACGTCGGCGCGGCCTTCCTGTTCTTCCTGCTGGCCGGCGTGCTGGCGCTGCTCATGCGCACCCAGCTCGCCCTGCCGCTGAACGGGGTGCTGGGCCAGGAGACCTACAACCAGGTCTTCACCATGCACGGCACGACCATGATGTTCCTCTTCGCCGTGCCGGCGGTGGAGGCCATGGGCGTGCTCCTGCTCCCCCAGATGCTGGCCGCCCGCGACCTGCCGTTCCCCCGGCTCTCGGCCTACGCCTTCTGGGCCTATCTGGTGGGCGGCCTTTGCTTCTTCGCCTCGATCTTCTTCGGCCTGGCCCCCAGCGGCGGCTGGTTCATGTACCCGCCGCTGACCTCCTACGAGCACTCGCCGGGCATCAACGCCGACTTCTGGCTGCTCGGCATCGGCTTCATCGAGATCAGCGCCATCGCCGGCGCCATCGAGATCGTGGTCGGTATCCTGAAGACCCGCGCGCCGGGCATGACGCTCGACAAGCTGCCGGTGTTCGCCTGGGCCATGCTGGTCTTCGCGGGCATGGTGATGATCGGCTTCCCGTCGATCATCGTGGCGACCGCGCTCCTGGAGCTGGAGCGCGCCCTGCACTGGCCGTTCTTCATCGCGGCGAAGGGCGGCGACCCGCTGCTGTGGCAGCACCTCTTCTGGTTCTTCGGCCACCCGGAGGTCTACATCATCTTCCTGCCGGCGGCGGGGATGCTGTCGATGATCGTGCCCACCGCCGCGCGCACCCCGCTGGTCGCCTACCGCCTCGTCGTCCTGGCCCAGATCGCCACCGGCTTCCTCGCCTTCGGGGTGTGGGTCCACCACATGTTCGCCACCGGCCTGCCGCCGATCTCGGTCAGCGTCTTCTCGGCCGCGGGGTCGGCGGTCTCCATCCCCGCGGGCCTGCAGGTGTTCGCCTGGATCGCGACCCTGGCGGCTGGCCGCTTCCGGCCCGACCCGCCCGGCCTGTTCGCCGTCGGCGGCATCGTCACCTTCGTGATCGGCGGCTTGACCGGGGTAATGGTGGCGCTGGTGCCCTTCGACTGGCAGGTCCACGACACCCACTTCGTGGTGGCCCACCTGCACTATGTGCTGATCGGCGGCATGGTCTTCCCGCTGTTCGCCGGCTTCTACTACTGGGCCCCGATGATCAGCCGGAAGCCACTGTCCAAGCGCCTCGGCCGCATCGCGTTCTGGCTGATGTTCACCGGCATGCAGGTCACCTTCCTGCCCATGCACCTCACCGGCCTGATGGGCATGCCCAGGCGGGTGTGGACCTACCAGCCCGGCCACGGCTGGGAGACGGTGAACCTGATCTCCACCATCGGCGCCTTCACCATCGCCGCCGGGGTCGCGGTCTTCATCCTCGACCTGATCCGCAACTTCCGCTTCAGCGTCGGCGACACGGCCGGCAACGTCTACGAGGGCGGAACCCTCGAATGGCTGCCCGGCGACGTCTATTCCACCCGCTCGATCCCGGTGGTGGACAGCCGCTACCCGCTCTGGGACCGGCCGCAGATCTCGAAGGAGGTGGAGGAGGGCCGCCACCTCCTGCCGTACGCCGCCACCGGCTTCCGCGAGACCATCATCACCAGCCCGATCAAGGCCGAGCCGCAGTACCTGATGCGCATGCCGGGCCCGTCGTTCTGGCACGTGGGCGCCGCCGTCGCGACGGCCGTCTTCTTCCTGCTGCTGACCGTCCAGCTCTACTGGATCGGCGTCGCCTTCGGCGTCGTGGCCATCGCCTGCATCTTCCGCTGGGTGTGGGAGATCGACCGGCCGCTGCCGGTGGACGAGGTCGACATCGGCGGCGGCATCCGCCTGCCCACCTATGTCACCGGCCCGGGCAGTCACGGCTGGTGGGCGATGATCGTGCTGCTGGTGGTCCTGGCGATGATCTTCGCCATGACGGTCTTCACCTACGTCTTCCTGTGGAGCCGCGATCCCGTGGGCTGGCCGCCCAGCGACGCGGGCCTGCCGGGTGCGGGCAGCGGCTGGGGCGCGCTGGCGCTCTATGTCCTGGCCGGCCTCGCGCTGTGGCTCTCCGCCTGGTGGATCCGCACCCGGCCGCGCCAGCTCGCCTGGCTCCTGCCGCTGGGCGCGCTGCTCACCGCCGGCGCCGGACTGGTCGATTTCCGCGGCCACTGGGAGACCGGCCTGCGGGGCTACCAGAGCGCCTACGGCGCCTCGGTCTACGCGATCGCCGGCCTGCAGGCGGTGCTGGCCGCCTGCGTGATCCTGTTCGCCGCCGGCATGGCGGTGCGCGCCGCCCGCGGCATGGCCGACGGCCGCATCCGCGCCGGCTACGAAGCCCTGGCGCTGCTCTGGGGCTACACCGTCGCCCAGGGCGCGGTCGGCCTGGCGCTCACCCGGCTCTTCCCGGTGCTGGCGCCATGAAGCCCAGCGCCCAGGTCTGGTCGCTCGCGCTGGCGGGTCCGACGATCGGTTTCCTGCACCTCCTGGCGCTCTACGGCTGGGCGAGCCTGGGCGATGCGCCCCAGCCAGCGCCGGACCTGGCGGTGCGCCTGGGCATGGCCGCCACCACCACGCTCAGCGCGCTGGTCAACGCCTGGGTGATCTCGCTCGCCTGGCGCGGCCGGCTGCCGGTGCTGGCCCGCGAGCCCGACGCCGAGGCCCTGCGCTTCTGGCGCGGCGTCATCGGCGCAGGCGCCGGCCTCTCCCTCATCACCGTCCTCTACCAGGGCCTGCCCGCCCTGATGGTCCCGGGCTGACCCCTCAGCCTACCGGAACACGCGCCCCTTCCTCCTCGATGGAGGAAGGGTAGGGATGGTGGTGAGTGCAGGGCGCGGCGGGAGGAGCGTTGTTCGGCTCAGCGCCCACATGCGCGATCTGCGTCACCTCAGCGCCCGCACCACCACCCAACCCTCCTCCATCGAGGAGGAGGGCTATCCGGGTCAGCCACGCGCCCACCTGGCCGAACCGGGCTCCCCTTCCTCCTCGATGGAGGAAGGGTAGGGATGGTGGTGAGTGCAGGGCGGTGAAGTAGCGGCGCTCTCGGCGCCGAGCCCACACGAGCCCCTCGCGTCACCTCAGCGCCCGCACCACCACCCAACCCTCCTCCATCGAGGAGGAGGGCTATCCGGGTCAGCCACGCGCCCACCTGGCCAACCGGGCGCCCCTTCCTCCTCGATGGAGGAAGGGTAGGGATGGTGGTGAGTGCAGGGCGGCGGAGTAGCGGCGCTCTCGGCGCTGAGCCACACGAGCCCCTCACGTCACCGCAGCGCCCGCACCACCACCCAGCCCTCCTCCATGGAGGAGGGCCAGGCCAGGCGCCCCGCCGCCCTCAGGCGAACAGGAAGTCGCTGCTGCTCAGCGACGTGGCTCCGACGCCCTTCAGCCAGATCGACTGCGAGCCGTCGCCCCAGGTGACCAGGGCGCCGTCGGCGCCGCCGCGGGCCTCGGCCGTGATGGTCAGGGCCGCGAAGCTGTCGGGGGCGTTGCCGCCCAGGCCCACGCGGTCGACGCCCTGCTCGAAGTCCATCACCATGTCGTCGCCGGACAGGTGGTCGAACCAGAACTGGTCGACGCCCGCCCCGCCGGTCAGGGTGTCGTCGCCCGCGCCGCCGGTGATCAGGTCGTCGCCGCCGAAGCCGGACAGCATGTCGGCGCCGCCGCCGGCGTTCAGCACATTGGTCGCCGCATTGCCGTTCAGGGTGTCGTTGCCGTCGCCCGAGGTGGCGTTCTCGATGGTCACGCCGTTGGCGATCACGAAGCCGCCGTGGATCCCGTGGGCGTAGGAGACGTGGCCGCCGCCGCCTTCCTCGTACTGCAGGGTCGCCGCCCGCAGGTCGATCCGCGCGTCCCGGGCGCCGGCGTAGGTGATGGAGTCGACGCCGCCCGCGTCCCAGATCGCCGAATAGAACGTGCCCGGTCCGTTCACGTCCTTCAGGACGTAGGCGTCGGCGCCCGTCGCGTACTCTTCGTTGACCCCGTACTTGTCCTGCAGGACGGCGATGTCGAGGGGCGCCAGCGTGCCCATCCAGCCGAAGTGCTCCACGTCCGTGCCGGTCACGCCGCCGGACTTCGGCTGGCCGTAGGGCGAGAGCGTCCAGCCGTCGTTGTAGGACATGATCGTGAAGACCTGCTGGGAGAGGCCGAACGCGGCGGTGCCGCCGCCGATCACGCTGCCGTCGTCGGAGCCGCGCATGACGCTCGAGCGGCCGCCCGTGTCGTGCGGGTGCGAGAGGCCGTGGCCGTGGCCGAACTCATGCAGCAGGGTCGGGAAGTAGAAGCCGCCCTGCTGCAGGCCGGCTTGCGTCCAGCGCGCGTCGCCGGCGTTGAACTCGGCCTGGCCCTCGTTCTCCTCGTTGGGCGGGCTCATCCGGCCCAGCAGGCTCGCGCCGACGCCGGGGGTGCCCTGGTAGGTGATCAGCTTGAAGTCGGCCTCGGCGCGGTTCTGGACCTCGATGTAGACCACGTCGGCCACCTTCTCGTACTCGGCGAAGGCGGCGCGGAAGGCGGCCTTCTCCCAGTCGGCCATGTCCTTCACCTGCAGCATGGTGTCGGTGGAGCCGGGGGTCAGCGGGTTGCTGTCCACGAACAGGTCGCCCTGGCGGGCGAAGTAGTAGGTGATGACATTCTTGCCCTCGACCCCGTAGGTCGGGTTCGACAGCACGCCGGTGAAGGTCGAGCCGTTGTCGCGCGGGCCGTTGTCGCCATCCGGGTTGCGCGAGGTGCGGTCCACCTGGCTGCCCCAGTCGATCGAGTGCAGCGGGCTGTCCAGGGTGTAGAGCGGCTTGTAGGCGGTCCGCGGGTCGGCCTGGGCGACGAACACCTCGTAGTCGCCGACGAAGTCGCCGCCGGTCCCGTTCGTCGCGTCCTGGTCGAACGCGCGGGCGTTCACATAGTAGGTCCCGTCGGCGGTGGCCGTGAACGTCAGCACCGCGTCGAAGCCGGAGTTGAGCTGGTTGAGCGTCGTGCTGGCCCCGCCGTCGGACAGCCCGACCAGCTTGCCGGTGGAATCGTAGAGCTCCACGAAGGCGTCGGCCAGCGGCACGCCGCTCGGGCCCAGGGTCTTGGCGATGACGCTGAAGTCGTAGGTCTGGCCGGCCTTCAGGCTCACCTTGAAGAAGTCGAAGTCGCCCGGGGCGTTGATCGTCGAGATCACGTGCGGCCCGTTGACCGTCAGGCTGCCGGCCGTGGCCCTGTCGCCGCCGACCTCGTCGGTGACCAGGTTGGCCGCGGTCAGCGCCGCGAACGACGGCTTGGCCGGCGCCTGGCCAAGCGGTTCGCCCGAGGCGTCGCGGTAGAAGGCCGTGCGCAGGCACGACGGGCAGCCGCAGTTCGTCTGGGCGCCGAAGTCGGCGGCCGCGGAAGCGGTGAGGGGGGTGGAGAAGTCGTAGAGCGAGCCCTGGGGCCCAAATCCGTCATCGAGGTAGTATTCGCGCATGTTTCCTCTCGTCCTGGGCGTTGGCACGCAACGATCACGGACGAGAGCCCCCTCGCCGCGAACGGCCCCACCCCGACGAGAACAACGTTATTAGGATGGCATGAGTTGAGGCGAGACTGCGGCGGAGTCAGTACGTTTTCAGGCTCATCTGCCCCAATCGCGACAAGATTTGCCCGGCTGGAACCTTCACCGCGAAACAAGTGTTTCCCGCGGCTCAGCTCTGCCGAATTCCGATGGGTCGGCCTCGGGTGTCGGGGCCGCGTGATGCCGGTCACGCGCCGCCGGCGGGGCCCCGGCGCAAAGCTTCCTCGCCACGAGGCGCCGCCATCCTGGCCGGCCGTGGTCGCAAGGAGGCCGCATCATGTCGGTCGAACTCGATCTTCAGCTTGAGCAAACCGGAACGCGCTTCCGGATCTTTCCCCAGCCCCGCTACCTGCCGGCCTTCTCGCAGCCGGAGGTGGTCACCGTCAGCGTGCCCGTGGGCGAGGTGCGGCCCGGTCCCGCCGACACACGCATGTTCGTGGTCGATGCGGCGAACAAGCTGCCCTATTCCCAGGCCAACCGGCCGCCGTTCAAGGGCAAGGCGAACCCGCCCGTCCAGCCGGGCCCTGACGGCCATTTCGACCACCTCGATCCGAAGAGCCGCGCCTTCCAGGCGGCCACCATGTACGCCACGGTCCGCCGGGTCCTCGACATCTGGGAGGACTATTTCGGCGGGCACATCGCCTGGCACTTCGAGGCGCACTTCGACCGCCTCGAACTGATCCCGCTGATCGAGTGGGACAACGCCCAGTCGGGATACGGCTTCCTGGAGTTCGGCTACGGCCGCAAGGCCGGCGGCGGCATCGACCATTCCCGGCCGTACTGCGAGAACTTCGACGTCCTCGCCCACGAACTCGGGCACAGCCTGATCTTCGCCGAGGTCGGCTATCCGAAGTTCGCGAACGATCCGGCCCTCGACTACAGCGGCATGCACGAGTCGGCCGGCGACCTGGTCGCCATCGTCGCCTCGCTGCACTTCAACTCCGTGGTCGACCACGTGCTGGCCTCGACCAGCGGCAACCTGTTCAGCGTCAACGAGCTGGAGCGGGTCGGTGAGCTGTCCGAGAGCCGCGAGATCCGTACGGCCTTCAACTATCACCGCATGTCCGACGTGGGAGCCGAGCCGCACGAGCGCTCGCTGCCGCTCACCGGCGCGATCTTCGACGTCATGGTCGAGATGTTCCAGATCAAGCTCGTGCAGCGCGGCCTGATCACGGCTGACCTCGCCAAGCGCTCGTCCCAGGAGCCGGACAACACGGTCCAGGACCTCGCGGCCCTTCAGGCCGAGTTCGCGGCCGCCTACGCCGGTCACGAGACGGGGTTCAAGGCGGCGCTGCTGGAGGCCCGCGATGGTCTCGGTCGCCTGCTGGCGGAGTGCTGGCGCAACCTCTCGCCCGACTTCCTCACCTACCACGAGGTCCTGCGCCAGCTCCTGCGGGCCGACCGCAAGCTGAACCAGGGGGCCTTCCAGGAGACCATCCGCTCCTGCTTCGCCTGGCGCGAGATCTCCCTGGCGCCCGATTCCCTGCTCCTGCGCTCGCACACCCTGGCCGACTGCGGCATGGACTCCGGGCCCCGGCCGCTCGCCGAGCTGGAGGCGGGCGCCATCGTCGGCATGATCGAGGTGCTCGAGGACGAGCTGTCGCGTCGCAAGGAACGTCCGGCGCGGCTGCCGGGCGGGCGGATTCCCGAGCCCGCGGAATAGGGGCGCGGGGGCGCGCGGGCGGCGGCGTGGCGGTCGTCGCCTGGCGCGTCTAGCGGAAGGGAGGGGGATGCGCCGCGCCGTCGCGGCGGAGGGTCTCGATGGCTCCCGGAGCAGGACTCGAACCTGCGACAAGTCGGTTAACAGCCGACTGCTCTACCAACTGAGCTATCCGGGATCAGGCCGTCGAAGAGGCGGCGCATATACGATGCGATTTGCTGGTGCGCAAGCGGGGCTGGCGGCTTGCCGCGGCCCCGGCGAAAAAAGAGCCCGGCGCGAGCGCCGGGCTGAATAAAGTCGGTGATGGTGGGGTGTCTTCAAGGAAGACGTTCATAGAATCGGCCCCCTTGGTTAAGTGGTCGTTAATGTCGGTAAACGGTTCCAAACATTGATTAATTTCGGCAAGGAATCGGCCCCGTCGGGCGAACGCGAGTCTCCGGAATCGGCCCGCCCGGCAAAAGGCGCCTAGCGCCGCGCGGCGGGCCGGCGCCGCGCATTGTCGCCCCGGATTGGAGCGGGCGGGCGGATCGGCTACTCCACGACGAATCGATGACGGCCAGGGAGGCGGCGATGCGCATCCATTTCACGGGGATCGCCGGCGCGGGCATGAGCGCGGTGGCCCTGATGATGCGCGACGCGGGGCACGAGCTGTCCGGCTCCGACGCCGACGTCTTCCCGCCGATGTCCACCTATGTGGAAGGGCTCGGCTTTCCGTTCCATCGCAGCTTCGACGCCGCCAACCTGCCGGCCGACCTCGACGTCCTGGTGCTGGGCGCCAGCGCCAAGCTGGGGGGCGAGGACAATCCCGAGGTCGCCGAGGCCCGCCGCCGCGGCGTGAAGGTCACCACCTTCCCCGAGCTGGTGGGCGAGGCGACGCGCGACCGCCTCAACACCGTGGTCGCCGGCTCCTTCGGCAAGTCCACCTGCACGGCGCTCCTGGCCCACGTGCTGAAGGCGGCCGACCGCGACGCAGGCTGGATGATCGGCGCCATCTCGCCCTCGCTGCCCGCCACCGGCCACTGGGGAACCGCGCCCGAGGTGATCCTGGAGGGCGACGAGTACATCGTGGGGCCCGCGGACCACCGCTCGAAGTTCGTGCTCTATCACCCCCGCGACGTGCTGCTGACGTCGCTGATCCACGACCACGTCAACGTCTTCCCGACCTTCGCCGACTACGAGAAGCCGTTCCGCGAGCTGCTGCGCCTGCTGCCCGCCGAGGGCCTGCTGGTGGCCCGCGACCATCCCGCGATCCGCGCCGTCGCCGACGAGGCCGCCTGCCGGATCGTCTGGTACGACACCGCGCCTTGCGAGGGCTGGTTCAGCGAGGACGTGGCCTACGGCGAGACCACCCGCTTCACCCTGGTCGCGCCCGACGGCCGGCGGATCGCCATGGCCACGACCCTGCTCGGCGAGCACAACATCGAGAACATCGTCGGCGTCGCGGCCTATGTCCTGGAGCGCGGCCTCGCCTCCGAGGCCGCCCTGGTCCGCGCGGTCGCCAGTTTCGGCGGCATCCGTCGCCGCCTCGACCGGCTCACGGCAGCCTCCCGGGTGCCGGTGATCGAGGGCTTCGGCTCGTCCTACGAGAAGGCCCGCTCGGCCATCGAGGCCATGCTGCTGCACTATCCGACCCGGCCGCTGACCGTGGTCTTCGAGCCGCACACCTTCTCCTGGCGCAACCGCGACGCCCTGCCGTGGTACGACACGGTGTTCGCCGGCGTCGCCCGGGCCCTGATCGTGCCGCCGCCGAGCCACGGGGCGGCCAGCCACAACCAGTCGAGCTTCGAGGAGATCCTCGCCCGCACCGCCGCCGCTGGCATCGCCGTCGACGGGGTCCGCACGGCCGACGAGGCGACCGCCGCGCTCAGCGCCCTCACCGGCGAGGAGGTCGTCCTGCTGCTCTCGTCGGGCCCCCTGTTGGGCCTGCCCGACAGCCTGCCGCCGGTGTTCGACGCCCTCTACGCCGACGCCGCCGCCGCCTAGGGCCGGGGCGGGGTCGGCTGGACGTACTCGGCGTCGCGCTGGGCGTCGGCGTCCTTGAACTGCTGCCGCTTGGGCCCGAGGTAGCCGAACAGGTAGGCCGCCACCTTGCGCATCTGGATCTCCTCCGAGCCCTCGGTGATCCGGTAGCGGCGGTGGTGGCGGTAGATGTGCTCGAACGGCGTGTGCCGGGAATAGCCCATGCCGCCGTGCACCTGCATCGCCCGGTCGGCCGCCTCGCAGACCAGCCGGTTCGCCCAGTAGTTGCACATGGAGACCTTGTCCGAGATCGTCTTCTCGATCTCCTTGTGCTCCATCCGGTCCATCTGCCAGGCCGTCTTCCTGATCAGTAGGCGGAGCATTTCGCACTGGGTCTGCAGCTCCACCAGCGGCCACTGGATCGCCTGGTTCTCCGCCAGCGCCTTGCCGAACGGCTTGCGACGCCTGGCGTACTTCACGCTCTCGTCGATGCAGAACTGCGCCGCCCCCAGGCTCGAGGCCGCCTGCCGGATCCGGTTCTGGTGCACGAAGCTCTGCCCCAGCCCCAGCCCGCGGTCGATCTGACCCCAGTAGCTATCCTCCGGCACCCACACGTCGGTGAAGCTCACCCGCGGGTGATCCGTCGGCATGTTGAAGGTCCACATGTACTGCTCGACCTTCACCCCCGGCGTGTCCGCCGGGACGATGAAGCAGGTGATCCCGTGGGCGTCCCCGTCCTTCCCCGACGTCCGCGCGAAGACCATCACGTGGGTCGCCACGTGCATGCCGGTGGTCCACATCTTCTCGCCGTTGATCAGCCAACCCGGCTTGCCGTCCTTCTCGTGCGGGACCGCCCGCGTCTCCATGAAGGTGGCGTCGGAGCCATGGTTGGGCTCGGTCAGGCCGAAGGCGGTGCGCATGCCGCCGTTCAGCAGCTTGTCGCCGTCGCGCTCGTACTGGGCGTTCGTGGCGAACTCCTTGAACATCAGCACGAAGGGGTTGTTGCCGACGATCGAGTGCTCGGTCTGCAGGTCGTTGAACAGGCCCAGCCCCTTGGCCGCCAGGTGCTCCCGGATCACCGCCATGGCGAGCTGCGACCCGCCCTTGCCGCCCATCTCCTTCGGCCAGGCGTAGCGCAGGTGGCCGGCCTCGTCGGCCAGCTTGCGGGCCTTGGCGAGCAGCTCCTCCCACTCGTGGCGCGGCAGGCCCTGGTTGTCCCAGTCCGTTCTGGCGTGCTCGCGGCGATGGTCGAAGAAGCGGTCGTTATCGTCCTGCCGCTGCAGCGGCATGATCACGTCCTCAATGAACCGGTCCAGTTCGGCGAGGTAGTCGACGAGATCCTGGGGCAGGTCGAAATCCATGGGCGTTCCCTCGTATGGCTCTTGGACGGAGCTTGACGCCGGGGGAGCATTTACAAGCCGCAGGTCAGCCCGCCAGATCGGCAGGTTAGACCATCTGGGAGGTTCCGTCGGGTCATGAACGGCGAGGTTTCCGAGGCCCTTTCCCGCCTTGCCGTACGGCTCGCCGGGCCCGGCGCCGAGGCCACGGGCGCCCAGCGCCTGTCCGGCGGCGCTAGCATGGAAACCTGGGCCTTCGCCGTCGAGGGGCCGGGCGGGCGCGAGGACCTGATCCTGCGGCGGCGGACGGCGCCCTACGATCCCGAGACCGCCCGCTCGATCCCGCTCTCCACCGAGGCGGCGCTGATCCGGGCGACAGGGGCGCAAGGGGCGCCCGTGCCGCCCGTCCGGCACCTTTGCGACGCCGCCGACGGCCTCGGCGAGGCCTATGTGATGGGCCGGATCGGCGGGGAGACCCTCGGCCGCAAGATCGTCTCCGATCCCCGCTTCGACGCCGTCCGGCCGAGGCTCGCCCGCCAGTGCGGGGAGGTGCTGGCGAAGATCCACGCCACCCCGCCGCCGCCTGGCCTTGACTTAAAGGTCTCCGACGCCGAGGGCGAGCTCGACCGCTACGAGGAGGTCTATCGCGCCACCGGCGCCGAGCGGCCGATCCTGGAGCTCGCCTTCCAGCACCTGCGCAAGCAGCTGCCGGAGCCCGTGGACCCGGTGCTGCTGCACGGCGACTTCCGGAACGGCAACATCATGTTCGACCCCGAGACGGGTGTCGCCGCCGTGCTCGATTGGGAGCTGGCCCACGTGGGCGACCCGGCCGAGGACATGGGCTGGATCTGCACCAACTCCTGGCGTTTCGGCCGGCCCGACCGCCCGGTGGGCGGCTTCGGCGACTACGCTGACCTGCTGGCGGGCTACGAGGCGGCGGGCGGACGGCCCGTGCCCCTGTCGCGGGTGCGCTTCTGGCAGGCGTTCGGCTCGCTGCGCTGGGGCGTCATGTGCCTGACCATGTACCTGAGCTGGCAGAGCGGGGTGGAGAAGTCGGTGGAGCGCCCGATGATCGGCCGGCGGGTGTCCGAGACCGAAGCCGACCTGGTCGTCCTGATGGAGCAAGGCCTGTGATCACCCATCCGAGGACCGAGGAGCTGGCCGAGGCCGTGGCCCTGTGGATCGAGCAGGTCCGCCCGACGCTCGACCCCCGCAACGGCTTCCTGGCCCGCGTCGCCGGCAACGCCATGCACACCATCGTGCGCGAGCTGACGCTGGGCCCAGCCGCCGAGGTCCGAGCGACCGAGAAGATCGGCGAGGTGCTGGGCCGCGCCGGAACGTTCCAGGAGCTGAACGCCGAGCTCTGCGCCCGCATTCGGGCCGGCGAGCTGACGCCCGAGACGCCCGGCCTGCTCGCAGCTCTGAAGGTGATCGCGCTCGACCAGCTGGCCATCGACCAGCCGAGCTACCGGCACGAGGGAAGCGTCCAGTCCTAGGCGGCTTCCAGGACGCGGATGATCTCGCTCTCGCGCTCGTTCCAGAGGATGGAGACGCGGGCGGCGCGAGCGGCGTGGTCGCCGAGCGCGGCCCTGACCTCGCGCTGCCGGATGCGCTCGGGCGACAGGCGCAGCAGGGTGAAGCCCGAGCTCTGTTCGTCCTCCCGGTCGTGGTAGCGCAGCACGGCGTCGACCACCGCGGCCGGCGGCGGCGATACGCGGGGATCCTCGATCGGGCGGGCGACGCGGGGCTTGAAGCGGCGGTAGCTGGCCATCGGTCCGAACTCCGTTTGCGGGTTTCGATGGTTTCCGTTCTGATGGCCCGGTGCGACAGAATCGGACGTACAACTCATGAGGCACGAAAAGGCCGGCCGGCTGCTGGAGCTGGCGCGCCTCCTGGCGAGCACCGCCGAGGGGCTGACGCTGGACGAGATAGCCGAGCGCGTGGGCGTCGGGCGGCGCACCGCCGAGCGGATGCGCGACGCCGTGCGCGAGATCTTCCCGCAGATGGAGGAGGTGGACGACCCGCCGACCCGCCGCTTCCGCATCCCGAGCGGGCTGGACGGCCTCTTCCAGGCGCCCACCGCCGAGGAACTCGCGGCGTTGAACGCCGCGGCCGAGGCCTGGACCCTCCAGGGCGCGCACGGCCGCGCCGCGGCGTTGAAGTCCCTGGAGCAGAAGGTGCTCTCGGCCACCCGCGCCGCCGCCCGCCGCCGCCTCGCGCCGGACCTGGAGGCCCTGCTGCAGGCCGAGACCATCGCCGTCCAGGCCGGGCCGCGTCCGTTCGAGGACGAGGCGGTGCTGGCCACCGTCCGTGACGCCCTGAAGGGCCTCTCGACCCTGCGTTTCCGCTACGAGGGCGGCTCGACGCCGGGGCGGGTTCGCGAGGTGACCCCCTATGGCGTCCTGTTCGGCCGGGCCAACTACCTGGTGGCGGCGGAAGGCGAGGGGAGCCCGCGCAACTGGCGCCTGGACCGGCTGCGTGACGTGGAGGTGACGGGCCGACCGGCGCAGCGCGACCCGGACTTCTCCCTGCAGGACTACGCCGACGAGAGCTTCGGCATCTACCAGGACGACACCGAGGACGTGGTGCTGCGCATCCTGCCGGCCTCGGCCGAGGGGGCGATGCGCTGGCGCTTCCACTCCGACCAGACGCTGGAGCCGCAGCCGGACGGCTCGGTTCTCGTCCGCTTCCGCGCCAGCGGCATGCGCGAACTGGCCTGGCACCTGTTCACCTGGGGCGACCAGGTGCAGGTGCTGGCGCCGCAGCGCCTGAAGGACATCCTGGTGGAGCAGATCGAGCTGGCCCGCCGGGCCCATGCGTCCGGAACTGACGCACCCACGGCCTAGATCTTGGTCCTCGTGAGAGGAGCAAGCCCATGACCGTCGTCGCCGACTACGCCGCCCTGTACGAACTGGAGATCCGCCCGCGCCACCGCGTCCGCCGGGCGCTGGCGCTGGCCGTCTGGACCGGGCTGTTCCTGGTCCGCCCGAAGCTCGCGCTCGAGATCTGGCGCGAACGGCGCGGTTGATCGGCCGGCGGCGGCCGCTTTGCGACGCCTTGCCTCTTGAGCCCGGCCGCGGCTTCGCGCTCTATCGGCGCCCAGTGCACGTCGGGGTTCCTGAGATGAAAGCGCGCTTCATAGCGACCATGTTGGCCGGAGTATTTCTGATGGGCGCCGCCCCGAACGACGATCCCTACGCCTGGATGGAAGAGATCGAGGGGGCAAAGGCCCTGGAGTGGGCGAGGGCGGAGAACGCCCGCAGCCTGCCCAAGCTGCAGGACGATCCGCGCTACCCCGGCCTCTACGAGGATGCCCTGAAGATCGCCACGGCGACCGACCGCATCCCGGGCGTCTATTTCGCCGGCGACGGCCAGCTCTACGACTTCTGGCAGGACCGCGAGCACGTGCGCGGCATCTGGCGCACGACGAGCCTGGAGACCTACCGCACCGGCACGCCTGGTTGGCGAACGGTGCTCGACATCGACGCGCTGGCGAAGTCGGAGAAGGCGAACTGGGTCTGGCACGGCGCGAGCTGCCTGCCGCCGGAGGACCGGCTCTGCCTGGTGGCCCTGTCGGACGGCGGCAAGGACGCCGACATCGTCCGCGAGTTCGACGTCTCGACGGGCAAGTTCGTGGAGGGCGGGTTCCGGCTGCCGGAAGGCAAGCACCGCTACAGCTGGGTGGACCGCGACAACCTGGTGGTCGCCACGGAGTGGGAGAAGGGCCAGGTCACCACCTCCGGCTACCCCTACGTGCTGAAGCTGGTGAAACGCGGCCAAGCGCTGTCGGCCGCCACTGAGGTGTTCCGCGGCGAGGCGAAGGACGGCGGCTACGGCGTCTCGCCGATCGTGCTGCGCGACCCCGACGGCAAGGTGCAGGCGATCCTCGCCCACCGTCCGCTCGACACTTTCAACGCCGAGCACTACCTCGTCACCGACGCCGGGCCGAAGAAGCTCGACCTGCCCACCAAGGCCAGCGTTCAGGGCTATGTCGCCGGCCGGCTGCTGGTGACCCTCGAGCAGGACTGGGCCGCGCGCGGCTTCAAGGAAGGCGACCTTCTCGACTTCGACATCGCGGCGGTGAAGGCCGACCCCGCCCGGCTCGCGGGCCGGCTGGTGCTGCGCCCCACCGATACCCAGGCGATCGAGCAGGTGGCGACCACCCGGAACCGGCTGGTCGTGGCGCTCTACGACAATGTGAAGGGTCAGATCCTCAGCTTCGCGCCGAAGGGCGACGGCTGGACCTCGACCAAGCTCGACCTGCCGAAGGACTCCTCGATCTCCATCGGATCGGCGACCGAGCAGGACGACCGGATGATCGTCTACGCCACCAGCTATCTCACCCCGTCGCAGCAGTTCCTGGCCGACGCTTCGAGCGCACAGACGGCGGTGCTGAAGACCGCGCCGGCGCGGTTCGACGCCTCCAAGCACATGGTCGAGCAGCACTGGGCCACCTCGAAGGACGGGACCAAGGTTCCGTACTTCGTGGTCCGGCCGAAGGACCTGAAGCTCGACGGGACGGCGCCCACGCTGCTCTACGCCTATGGCGGCTTCCTGGTTAGCCAGACGCCCGCCTACGCCTCCACCGTCGGCAAGCTCTGGCTGGAGAAGGGCGGCGTCTATGTGGTCGCCAACATCCGCGGCGGCGGCGAGTTCGGCCCGCGCTGGCACAACGCCGGCCTGAAGCTGAACCGCATGCGGGTCTACGACGACTTCTTCGCCGTGTCGGAGGACCTGATCCGGCGCAAGATCACCAGCCCGCGCCGGCTCGGCATCATGGGCGGCTCCAACGGCGGCCTCTTGATGGGCGTGGCCCTGACCCAGCGGCCGGAACTCTACAACGCCGTGGTCATCCAGGTGCCGCTGTTCGACATGATCGGCTACACCCACATCGGCGCCGGCGCCTCCTGGGTGGGCGAGTACGGCGACCCCGCCGTGCCCGCCGAGCGGGCGGTGATCGAGAGCTATTCGCCCTACCAGAACCTGAAGCCCGGCCAGAAGTACCCGCGGGTGTTCCTGGAGACCTCCACCAAGGACGACCGGGTTCATCCGGCCCACGCCCGCAAGGCCGGCGCGCGGCTGAAGGAGTACGGCTACGACTACCTCTACTACGAGAACATCGACGGCGGGCACGCCGCGGCCGCGAACCTCAACGAGCGGGCCATGCGCCAGGCCCTGGAATACACCTACCTGCACCAGCAGCTGATGGACTGAGCGGCGGCGGGGGCGCCTTCACCAGGCGAAGGGCCGCCCCTCCGTCCCGGCCTGCACAGCGGTCCGGAACGTCTCGAGGAACTCCTCCAGGGCCGCATAGTCGGTGAGGTCGTACTCGCCGCCCTCGGCCAGGGCGTCGCCGCGCGAGCGGGCGATCAGGGTCACCGCGAGGCGCTTGAAGTAGTCGTAGCTGCTTCGCCGGATCGCGCCGCCGGCATGGTGCACGAGGCGCGGCGTCCAGAGGGTCTCGTTCTCGAAGGTGCGCACGAAGTCCTCCAGCCCGACCTCGTCCGGCTGCTCCACCCCGGCCGCCGAGAGCGAGGTCGACAGGAAGGCGCAGGGCAGGGCGTTCAGCACCGCGTGATTGGCGCGGGCGAAGGCGGTGACCGAGGCCTGGTAGCGTCCCCAGTGGATCGAGGCGGCGACCAGCACGCCGGCCAGGCCGGCGGGATCCAGCGTCCGTTCCGCCTGGGCGGCGTGGACCAGGCTCACCGCATGCCCGTTGGCGCGCAGGCGGTCGGCGGCGAGGCCGGCCAGGCGCTCGGTGTGACCCTCGGTGCTGCCGAACACCACGAGCACCGGCGCCTCCTCCGCCGGGAATGCCCGGGCCACCGGCCCGGAAAGGCGCATGGGAGCGGGCTCAGGCGTTTCGGGCGCCGGCTCCTCGGGGGACAGTCCCGCGGCGCGCGCCTGCAGCTCGATGATCTGCCGGCGGATTCGCTCGGCGTCCGCGGCCGGCAGGGCGCGGATCACGTCCAGGACGCTCGCCTCCTGCGGGTCTGACGGCCGCCGCTTGGTCAGCGCCGCATGCAACGCCGCGAAGGCTTCGCGCAAGGGACCGGGGGGGAAGTGCTCCGGAAGCAGGGTGTGGAGGCGCAGGTGCGCGGCATAGAGGGCGTCGTGCAGGTCGCCGTCGTGGGCGGCCAGCGCCTCGACGGCCTCCGCCAGCCGCGCCTGGAGATAGGGGACCCTCATAGGGCCTCAACGCGGCGGGCGCGCAATCGGACCTTGGATCAGGGGAAGGTTGGAGGCCTGACCGGGAATCGAACCCGGGTGCACGGATTTGCAGTCCGCTGCGTCACCACTCCGCCATCAGGCCAACCGGAGGGCGCCTCGCTAACAGAACGGCCGGGGCCCGGCAACGTCTGTCAGCGGGCCGCATTGCGTTCGCGCGCGACGCGGACCTATAAGCCCGCGTCGTTCCCTTGCTTCCAGAGGACCTGATGGCCGACCTCGCCGCCGCCCGCCTGAACATGGTGGAAAGCCAGGTGCGCACCCAAGACGTCACCGACGTGCGCATCCACGACGCCATGCGGGCCCTGCCGCGGGAACAGTTCGTGCCCGAGGGGCGCGGCTATCTGGCCTATGCCGACACCGAGGTGGAGTACGCCCCCGGCCGCTACCTGCTGAAGCCCCGCGACGTCGCCAAGCTCGTGCAGGCCCTGCGGCCGATGCCGGGCGAGCGCGCGCTGGCCGTCGCCGCGCCCTACGCGGGCGCCGTGATCGAGGCCATGGGCGTCGCCGTGACCCGGCTCGATGGCGAGGACCTGACGGCGCTCGACGGTCAGAAGTACGACCTGATCATCTGCGAGGGCGCCGTGGCCCGTCCGCCACAGGCCTGGCTTTCGGCGCTCGAGCAGGGCGGTCGCCTGGCGGTGATCGAGCGCGACGGGCCGGTCGGCAAGGGCTGCCTCTACATGATGGCCGAGGACGGGGTTGGCCGGCGTGAGCTTTTCGACGCCACGCCGCCGGTCTTGCCAGGCTTCGAGGCGCAACACGGTTTCGCCTTCTGAGTGCCCTTGAAACACCGACGAAACCTCGGAGTGAAAAAAGCTTAAGGTGACGCCTGGTTGGTCTTGGCCCTAGGGGTTGCATATAGGGCTACAGTCTCTCTCGCCTAAATATCGGGGATATCGAATGTCGAAGAGCCTTCGCGGCCGTCTCGTCGCCGCGATCTTCAGCGTGGGGGCCGCCGGCGCGATCGCCGCGCCCGCTGCGGCCGAGACCCTCGCCGACGCCATCGCCATGGCCTACGAGTCGAACCCGACCCTGCAGGCGCAGCGCGCGACCCAGCGCGCGCTCGACGAGACCTTCGTGCAGGCCCGCTCCGGCTGGCGGCCGACGCTCAGCCTGAGCGGCCAGGCGACCTACACCGAGAGCCGAACGCCGGCCGAGGCGCTGTCTCGCCTGGGCCAGCGGACCATCGAGGAAGGCAACTCCGCGACCGCCGGGCTGTCCTTCTCCCAGCCGATCTGGACCGGCGGCCGCGTGGCCGCGGCGGTCTCGGCCGCCCAGTCCGACATCATGCAGGGCCGCGAGAACCTGCGCCGGATCGAGTCGCAGGTGATCGGCCAGGTCGTCCAGGCCTACGCCGACGTCCGCCGCGACCAGGAAGCCCTGCGCATCCGCCAGGAGAACGTCGCCGTGCTGCAGCGGCAGCTGGAGGAATCGAACGCGCGCTTCGAGGTCGGCGAGATCACCCGCACCGACGTCGCCCAGTCGCAGGCCCGCCTCGCCGCCGCCCAGTCGCAGCTGCAGGTCGCCGAGGCGCAGCTCGGCAACAGCCGCTCCAACTACGCCGCCGCGGTCGGCCGCAATCCGGGGACCCTGGAGCCGGAGCCGTCGCTGGCCTTCCTGCTGCCGCCGACGGTGGACGAGGCCTTCACGGTCGCGGACTCCTTCAACCCGCAGCTCCGCGCCCAGCAGTTCGCCGAACAGGCGAGCCGGGCCCGCGTCGCCGGCGCCCGCGCCGAGCGCATGCCGACGGTGTCGGTGAACAGCGGCCTGGTCTTCGGCGGCCCCGCAGAGCCCTTCGATCGCGACCTCTATGCGCGGGAATTCACGGCGCGGGCGACCGTGACGGTGCCGCTGTTCAACGGGGGCCTGACGACCTCGCGCATCCGGCAGTCCATCGAGCGCAACAACGCCGATCGGATCAACATCGAGACCCAGCGGCGCACCGTGCTGCAGCAGGTCACCCAGTCGTGGAACCAGCTGATCGCCGCCCGCGCCAATATCGGCTCCACCGCCGAGCAGGTGCGCGCCGCGCGGATCGCCGCCGAAGGCACCCGCCAGGAGCAGCAGGTCGGCCTGCGCACCACCCTGGACGTGCTGAACGCCGAGCAGGAACTGCGCAACGCCGAGCTCTCCCAGGTCAGCGCCCGTCGGGACGAGTACGTGGCGGCCGCGTCCGTGCTCTCGGCCATGGGCCGGCTCGAAGCCCGCAACCTGATCCCGACGGAGCCGCAGTACGACGCCAAGGCCAACTTCCGGAAGCTGCGCATCACCTGGGGCTGGGTGCCCTGGGAGGAGCCGATCGCGATCATCGATCGCACCGTCGCCGTGCCGCCGATTCCGCAGCCCAAGGACAAGCCGGTGGAGGCCCCCATCGCGCCAGGCCTGCAGCCGCCGCCCGTCAAGGCCGCCGCGCCCCAGCCCCGCTAGGCCACTTCGCCTGAGGCGCGAATTCGTCGCGCCGCACAAATTGCGCGATCGGTCGGGCGCGCTTACGCTAGGGGCTTAGGGATTCTCACTCTCAACGGCGGTCTCCAGCCCATGTCCGAGCAGACTTCGCAAGAACCGACCATGGAGGAGATCCTGGCCTCCATCCGTCGGATCATCTCCGAGGACGAGGCTCCGGCCGCCGAGGCCAAGGACACCCCGCCGCACGGCGACGAGCCGCCGACCCCGGTGGAGGCCGAGCCGGAGCCGATGGCCGAGGCCGCGCCGGAGCCGGAGCCTGAGCCCGTCCCCGAGCCTGAGCCGGTCGCCGCTGCGCCCGAGCCAGCCCCGGTCGAGGAGGACGACGACCTCCTCGAGCTGACCGACAAGGTCGAGACCCACGGCGACCTCGACGTCTACACCCCGTCCGCGGCCCCGCCGCCGGAGCCCGCGCCCGAGCCGGCGGCGGCCGCCGCCGAGGTCGCGCCGCTGGTCAGCGAGCGCGCCGCCTCGGCCGCCGCCTCTGCGTTCGATCGCCTCTCCCAAACCATCGCCATGCCGGCCGACGGCCGGACCCTCGAGGACGTGGTTCGCGAGCTGCTGCGTCCGCTGCTGCAGCAGTGGCTCGACGACCATCTGCCGGCCATCGTCCAGACCGCCGTCGAGTCCGAGGTCGAGCGCATCGCCCGCGGCCGAGTGCGCTAGGCTTTCCACCGCTCATCCCCGCGAAAGCGGGGACCCAGGTGTTTTTGTGCTAGTGAGCCTCCAAGCTCGCAGGCCGCGGTCAGCCCTTTGCTGAAAACGGAAAAAGCCTGGGTCCCCGCTTCCGCGGGGATGAGCGGAATTGTATTGGACCGCGCCAGCTAGAAACCGCTCCATGCTCGAAAAAACCTTCGATCCCAAGACCGTTGAACCGCGCCTCTACGCCGCCTGGGAGGCGTCGGGGGGCTTTGCGCCCACGGACGACCCGGCCGCCGAGCCGTTCTCCATCGTCATCCCGCCGCCGAACGTGACCGGTTCGCTGCACATCGGGCATGCGCTGAACAACACCCTGCAGGACGTGCTGATCCGCTTCGAGCGGATGCGTGGCAAGGCCGCGCTGTGGCTGCCCGGCACCGACCACGCCGGCATCGCCACCCAGATGGTGGTGGAGCGCCAGCTGGCGCAGCAGGGCAACCAGAGCCGCCGCGACCTCGGCCGCGAGGCCTTCGTCGCCAAGGTCTGGGAGTGGAAGGCCGAGTCCGGCGGGACGATCGTCAACCAGCTGCGTCGCCTCGGCGCCTCCTGCGACTGGTCGCGCGAGCGCTTCACCCTGGACGAGGGGCTGAGCGCCGCCGTCCGCAAGGTGTTCGTGACGCTCTACAAGGAAAAGCTTATCTACCGCGACAAGCGGCTGGTGAACTGGGACCCGCACTTCCAGACCGCGATCTCCGACCTAGAGGTCGAGCAGCGCGAGGTCGACGGCCACTACTGGCACTTCGCCTATCCGCTGGAGGACGGCTCCGGCGAGATCGTCGTGGCCACCACCCGGCCCGAGACCATGCTGGGCGACACCGCCGTAGCCGTGCACCCTGGTGACGAGCGCTACAAGCACCTGATCGGCAAGTGCGTGCGGCTGCCGATCGTGAACCGGCCCGTGCCGATCATCGCCGACGAGTACGCCGACCCCGAGAAGGGCTCGGGCGCGGTGAAGATCACCCCGGCGCACGACTTCAACGACTTCATGGTCGGCAAGCGCAACAACCTGCCGATGATCAACGTCTTCGACGACTTCGCGAAGGTCAACGACAACGCGCCCGTCGAGTACCGCGGCCTCGACCGCTTCGCCGCCCGCAAGAAGGTCGTCGAGCAGTTCGAGGAACTGGGCCTGCTGCGCGGCATCGAGAAGACCCGCCACATGGTCCCGCACGGCGACCGCTCGGGCGTCGTCGTCGAGCCCTACCTGACGGACCAGTGGTACGTGAACGCCGAGGTGCTGGCCCGCGACGCCATCAAGGCGGTGGAGACCGACCGCACCGTCTTCGTGCCGAAGCACTGGGAGAAGACCTACTTCGAGTGGATGCGGAACATCCAGCCGTGGTGCATCTCGCGCCAGCTGTGGTGGGGTCACCGCATCCCGGCCTGGTTCGGGCCGGACGGGAAGGTCTTCGTCGCCGAGACCGAGGACGAGGCCAAGCGCCAGGCCCGCGAGCTCTACGGCCGCGACGAGCCGCTGAAGCAGGACGAGGACGTCCTCGACACCTGGTTCTCGTCCGCGCTGTGGCCGTTCTCGACGCTCGGCTGGCCGGAGAAGACCGAGGACCTGCGCCGGTTCTATCCGACCCACACCCTGATCACCGGGTTCGACATCATCTTCTTCTGGGTCGCCCGGATGATGATGCAGGGGCTGCACTTCATGGGCGAGGTGCCGTTCAAGCGGGTGTTCATCAACGCGCTCGTCCGCGACGCCTCGGGCGCGAAGATGTCCAAGTCCAAGGGCAATGTCCTGGACCCCCTGGAGCTGGTGGACGACTTCGGCGCCGACGCCCTGCGCTTCACCCTGACCGCGATGTCGGGGGCCGCGCGCGACATCAAGCTCTCGCGCCAGCGCATCGAGGGCTACCGCAACTTCGGCACCAAGCTGTGGAACGCCACGCGCTTCGCCCAGATGAACGGCTGCGCCCGCGCCGAGGGCTTCGACCCGGCGCAGGTGAAGGGCGTCCTGAACCGCTGGATCGTCGGCGAGACCCAGCGGACCGCGAAAGTGGTCACCGAAGCCCTCGCCGACTGCGGCTTCGACCAGGCGGCGGACGCGCTCTACAAGTTCATCTGGCGCCAGTTCTGCGACTGGTACGTCGAGCTCGCCAAGCCGATCCTCACCGGCGAGGACAAAGCGGCCAAGGCTGAGACCCAGGCCACCGCGGCCTGGGCGCTGGACCAGATCCTGCTCCTGCTCCACCCGGTCATGCCCTTCCTCACCGAGGAGCTGTGGGGCCAGACCGCCGACCTCGGCGCGGCCCGGGCCCACACGGGCTTCCTGATGACCGCGCCCTGGCCGGAGCTGCCGGACACCCTGGTCGACGCGGGCGCCGACGCCGAGATCGAGCTGCTCATCGAGAGCATCTCCGAGGGCCGTTCGGTCCGGTCCGAGCTGAACGTGCCGCCGTCCGCCCGTCCGCCGCTGCTGGTGGTCGAGGCGAGCGAGGCGCAGAAGAAGGTGCTGTCCGAGAGCGCGCCGCTGATCGCGCGCCTGCTGCGTGTCGAGGAGGTCCGCTTCGTGGACGCCGCGCCGGAGGGGGCGATCCCCTACGTGGTCGACGGCGCGACGCTGGCCCTGCCCGTGGCGGAGTTCATCGACCTCGCCGCCGAGCGCGCCCGGCTCTCCAAGGAGGTGGCGAGCCTCGCCGCCGACATCGAGAAGACGGCGAAGAAGCTCGGCAACCCCGACTTCGTCGCCCGCGCGCCGGAGGAGGTGGTCGAGGAGAACCGCGAGCGCCTGGCCGAGGCCGAAACCGCCAAGGCCAAGCTGGAAGGCGCGCTCTCGAGGCTGACCGCCGTCGCCTGATCCGCCGACTACCGCCGGGGGAACAGCTTCCGGCGGTAGGACTCCGCGCCGTAGAGCGACAGGGCCGCCAGGGCGAGGCCTGTGAGGAAGGTCACGACCTTCCAGCCCAGCCCGCCGACCTTCGACGCGTGCAGGGGCCAGAAGGCGTTATAGAGCTGCGCCGGGCGGGCCTGGGCCAGGGCGTCGTCGACGGCCGTGATCTCGCTCGTCGCCGGATCGATCCACACCGTGGTGCGGCCGTTGGCGTGCCACTCGTCCGCCTGCCGCACCCGGATGACGGCGGGCTTTCCCGGACGGGGGAGGGCGGCGATGCGGATCTCAGATCCCGGGAAGCGCGCCTGCGCCGCCGTGAAGGCCTTCGTCCAATCGACCTCGCCTACGCCTGCCGCGGACGGCGGCCTGGCGCGCTCGAAACCCATGACGGCCGCCGCCAGGTCGTCCAGGGCCACGGCCGAGCCGGTGACGACGATGACGAACGCGACCGGGGCGCTGATCAGGCCGAGGTCCCGGTGGGCGGCCAGCCAGCCTGCGCGGCCCTTCTTTCCCGGCTTCACGCGCCAGGCGAAGCTCCGCCAGGCCGGGACCCAGACCACGAATCCCGTGAGGATCATGGCCGCAGCGAGCAGGCCGACGGCGCCTGCGACCTTGGTCCCGGTGTCGCCGGACAGCAGGTGGTGGTGCAGGTCGAACAGCCAGTCCACCACCCGGCCGTTCTTCGGCCAGCGCTGCACGATCTCCCCGGAGCCCGGCGCCAAGTAGCCGCCGCCGTTCTTGCGCAGCACCTCGTGCACGCCGATGGCCGGGCCGGCGAAGATCACCGACGTCATGTCGGGGAAGGCGGCCTGCGCCGCCACCATGGTCCGCGCGGCTTCCGCCGGCGTGACCTCCACGGCGCGGTCGGCGTGCGGGACGGTCGCCCGCAGCCACTGCGGCTTGAACACCAGGCTCGCGCCCGAGAGCGCCAGCGGGATCAGCAGCAGGCAGAGCGCAAGGCCCGTCCAGGCGTGCAGCTTGCGCAGCACCGCCAGCATCAGAGGGCCCGGGTGAACCGGAACTTCACCGTCCGCGGCGCGCCGACCCCGATCAGGCCGTTGCCGGCGGTGTTCCAGTAGTCCTTGTCCGCAAGGTTCTCGACGTTCACCTGGAAGGTGGTCTCACGCCCGGCGATCTCGCGGGTGAGGCGGGCGCCCAGGTCGAAGGTGGCATAGCCGTCGATGTAGCCCTGGTTCAGCGCGTTCACGGCCCGGTCGCCCGTGTAGAAGACCCCGGCGCTGACGGCGAAGCCCTCGATCCGCGGGATCTCCAGCTCGGCGAACAGGCTGGCGGTCCACTCGGCGGTGTTCTCGGGTCGCTTGCCGATGAGGCGCGTGTCGGCGGCCCGCACCTGCTCCGCGTCCAGCCAGAGCAGGGAGCCGACCAGCGACAGGGTCTCGGTCACCTCGCCCGAGGCCATGGCCTCGATCCCGCGGTACTCCACCTCGCCGTCGAGCACGAAGCGGCGCTCGGCATTGGTGAAGGCGTTGGCGCGGGTGATCTGGAACCACGACACGGAGGCCACGAGGCCGTAGGCCATCTCGGCCTTGACCCCGGCTTCCCACTGCTCGGACTTGGCGGGGGCCAGCACCTCGAAGGCGTTGACCGCGTTGGCGGGGGCGATGCCGCCTTCCTCCAGGCCCTGCAGGTAGGTGCCGTAGAGGCTGAGGTTGTCGAGCGGCTTGTAGATCACGGCGACCGCTGGGCTGGCCTTCGAGGCCGTGTAGATCGTGGGCCGCGCCGCGGTCAGGTTCGAGCGGCTCTCGTACTCCGTCCAGCGCACCCCCGCCATCACCTGCAGCGGACCCCAGGTGATGCGGTCGACAAGATAGGTCCCCTCGTCCTCGATGACCGAGGGGTTCTGGGTCAGGGCGGTGGTCAGCGGCCGGTGCGGCACGTCCCTGGGCGTGAACAGGTTCTGGGCGACGTCGTAAGTCGGGCTCTGGCGGCCGTTCTGCTCGCGCTCGTTCCAGGTCCAGCCGAGGGTCAGCTCGTGGGCGACCGGGCCGGTGTCCACGAGCCCGAACAGTTCGGCGCGCAGGTTCCGGTTCACGTATTTCTGGCCGAAGGTCTGGAAGACCCGCAGCACGCCCTCGCCGGTGACCAGGCTGTAGTTCTGGAACTGGGAGAAGGCGCGGTCGCGCACGGTCTCCGCGCGCCCCGCCTGGAGCTTCACGGCGAACCGCGGCGTCAGGCGGTACTCCGCTGCCGCCAGCAGGTTCTGCGCCCTGGCGTCGTAGTGCTGCCAGTCGCCGGCGAGGTTCAGGGTGTTCCGCGGGACGCCGGGCAGGGTGATGGCGTTGTTCGCCGCCGCGGGCAGGGCGATGGCCGCCGGCTCGGCGATGTCCTTCTCCAGGTACTCGAAGTCGAGGTCGATCTTCAGGTTCTCGATCGGGTCGATGTCGAGGGCGAGCGCGGCCAGCGCCCGGTCGCCGGAGACGTGGTCGACGCCGGTCTCGAGGTGGCCCGCCGCCAGGTTGGCGCGTACGCCCAGCCGGCCGTCCAGAAAGCGGTCGCCGAGATCGACGGAGGCGATGGTCGAGCCGTGGTGGTCGCCGCGCAGGGTGACCTCGGCCACCGGCGACGCGCCCGCCTCGGCGCGCTTGGTGGTCATGTTGATCACACCCGACGGCGGGACGAAGCCGTAGTAGAGGGCGGACGCGCCCTTCAGCACCTCGACGCGGGCCTTGTCCTCGAGCGGCTGCTCGACGAGGTTGATGACGGGCAGGGCGCCGTTCAGCCGGTAGTTGCCCCGGTTCTCCACCAGGATCCCGCGGATGGCGATGTTGTCGTAGGTGCCGCCGGCGAGCTGCGAGCGGGTCACGCCGCCGGTGTTGCGCAGGGCGTCGTAAAGGCCCTGAGCGCCCTGGGCGTCCAGCACCTCCCGGGAGATGACGTTCACGGTCAGCGGGGTGTCGAGGACGCGGGTGTTGCGGAAGGCGCCCGCCTGCACCGCGTCGGCCCCGAAGCCGATCTCGCCGGTGACCACCAGTTCTTCGAGTTCCGGCGGCGCGTCGGCGGCATGGGCGGCGGTGGCCAGGGCGCTGACGCCGGACAGCAGGAGGGGGAGGAGGCGGCGTGCGGCGACGGGGGGCATTGAAACTCTGCAAATGCTTCTGCGAATAACTCGCAGGTACATGGCCCAGCCTGGGGCGTCAATCCGACCGCCTCTTCAAACGCCCGTTTGCCTCCGGCCTTGGGTTATGCTTGTTCACCTACGAGGACGCGGGCCGTCGAGATCCCGCGCAAGCGCAGGAGTGAAACGATGTCCGAGGCCGCGTTGCCGCCGGGTTGGCCCGCCATGTCGATCCAGCAGGCGCATGCGCTCATGACCCAGCCCGGGACGCCGCTGGAGACCGAGGAGAAGGTCATCCACGGCGTGACCTACAAGGTCTGGAAGCACCTGCCGCCGTCCCTGCGGGCCGTCGTCGAGGCCTCCCGCGCGCACGGCGAGAAGGTGTTCCTGGTCTATGAGGACGAGCGGGTCACCTTCGAGGCCTTCTACCGTGCGGTCTCCGCCTTCGCCCGCGAGCTGCAGGCCCAGGGCGTCGGCAAGGGCGACCGGGTCGCGGTCATCATGCGTAACGTGCCGGAGTGGGTGGTCGCCTTCTACGCCGCCGCCTCGATCGGCGCGATCGTCACCCCGCTGAACGCCTGGTGGACCGGCCCGGAGCTGGAGTACGGCCTCACCGATTCCGCCGCCAAGGTCGCCGTCGTCGACGCCGAGCGCCACGAGCGCCTGGTGGAGCATTTCGGCAACTGCCCGGACCTGCTGCGGGTCTACGTCTGCCGAGACCCGGACGAGAACGCCCACCCGTACGTCACCAAGCTGGAGAGCGTGCTGGGCGGTCCGAACGACTGGGCGACGCTGCCCGACCAGCCTCTGCCCGCGGCCGAGGTCGACGCCGACGACGACGCGACCATCTTCTACACCTCGGGCACCACGGGTAAGCCGAAGGGCGCGCTGGCCACCCAGCGGGCGGTGAACACCAACATCCTGACCGCCGCCGCCGCCGGCGCCCGGAGCTTCCTGCGCCGCGGCGAGATGCCGCCGATGCCGGATCCGGAGGCGCCGCAGCGCTCCTCCCTGATCAGCGTGCCGTTCTTCCACGTGACCGGCTGTTTCGCCGTGCTGAACCCCTCGCTGTTCGGCGGGGCCAAGCTGGTGATGATGTACAAGTGGGACGTGATCCGCGCCTTCGAGCTGATCCAGCGCGAGAAGATCATGTCGGCCGGCGGGGTGCCGACCATCGCCTGGCAGCTCATCGAACACCCGGCCCGGGCCAACTACGACCTGTCCTCGCTGGAGGCCGTCTCCTACGGCGGCGCGCCGTCGGCGCCCGAGCTGGTCCGGCGCATCAAGGAAGCCTTCCCGAAGTCGCAGTCCGGCCAGGGCTGGGGCATGACGGAGACCTGCGCCACCGTCACCTCCAACGGCGCCGAGGACTACGCCAACCGCCCCGACAGCTGCGGCGTAGCCGCCGCGGTGGCCGAGATCCAGATCCGCGACGTGGAGGACGGCAAGACCGTCCTGCCGCCGGGCCAGGTCGGCGAGCTGTGGTCCAAGGGCCCGATGAACGCCCGCGGCTACTGGAACAAGCCCGAGGCCACCGCCCAGACCTTCGTCGACGGCTGGGTGCGCACCGGCGATCTCGCCCGCATGGACGAGGAAGGCTTCTGCTTCATCATCGACCGCGCCAAGGACATGCTGATCCGCGGCGGCGAGAACATCTACTGCGTGGAGGTGGAGAACGTCCTCTACGACCACCCGGCCGTGATGGACGCCGCCATCGTCGGCGTGCCGCACCGGACGCTGGGCGAGGAGCCCGCAGCGGTGGTCACCCTGAAGCCTGGGGCCGAGGCCAGCGAGGACGAGCTGCGCGCCCACGTCGCCGAGCGCCTGGCCGCCTTCAAGGTGCCGGTGGCGGTGAAGTTCTGGCACGAGACCCTGCCGCGCAACCCGAACGGCAAGATCCTCAAGAACGAGCTGAAGAAGCTGTTCGAGGACGAGAAGGCCGACGCCTGAGGAAGCGGGCCGACCTGCTCCTGGTGGAGCGCGGCCTCTTCGAGAGCCGCGCCAAGGCGCGCGCCGCCATCGAGGCGGGCGGCGTCACCGCAGACGGGCGGCCGGTGGGCAAGGCCTCCGACCTGCTGGACGAGGCGGCGGTCGTCTCCGCGACGCCTGCTTACCCCTGGGTCGGACGCGGGGCGCTCAAGCTCCTAGGCGCCCTGGAGCTCTGGCCGGTCGAGGTCGCGGGCGGGGTCGTCGTGGACGTGGGCGCCTCGACCGGCGGCTTCACCGAGGTTTGCCTGAGCCGCCAGGCGGCGCGGGTTTACGCCGTCGACGTCGGGCGCGGGCAACTCCACCCGAGACTGGCGGGAGATCCCCGGGTGGTGAGCCTGGACGCCACGGACGCGCGCGACCTCACCCCCGCCCTCATTCCCGACGCCGTCGATCTGATCGTCACGGACGTGAGCTTCATCGGTCTGGCCAAGGCCCTGCCGGCCGCGCTCGCCCTGGCGCGGCCCGGCGCCGACCTGCTGGCGCTCGTGAAGCCGCAGTTCGAGGTCGGTCCCCAGCGGGTGGGGAAGGGCGGCCTCGTCAAGGACGAGGCGGCGCAGGCCGCGGCCCTCGAGGGTGTGAAGGTGTTCCTGGAGGCCGCTGGCTGGAGCGTGCGGGCCAGCGCTGACAGCCCCATCGCCGGCGGCGACGGCAACCGCGAGTTCCTGATCTGGGCGCAAAAAGAAGCGGCCGCCCGCGGTTAGCGGGCGGCCGAGGCCAGATGCTCTTCCGTAGAAGCTCTTAGTCGACGACCTGATAGCGGCCGCGGCTGTCCATGCAGACCCGGACCATGCGGGTCTGGGTGCGGCCGTCCGGCATGTAGACCGGGCTCTCGGCCAGGGTGCAGCCGGAACCGTCGGCGCTGTAGCCCTGGGCCAGGCGATAGCGTTCGCCGCGGCGGCCGTAGGCCCAGGAGCCGTCGTCGTAGGCGCCGCTATAGCCTCGGTTGTCGCCGTAGTAGTCGCGCTCGGCGTAGCCGCGGCGGCCGCCGTAGCTCGGCGCGTAGCCGTAGCTCGGGGCATAGCCGTAGCTCTGGCTGTAGCCATTGCCGTAGTAACTGGACTGCGGCGCGTAGGGCACGGCCCCGCCGTTGCAGGCCGCGCTGCGGTTGCCGACCATGGCCCCGGCGATCGCGCCCACGCCGCCGCCCAGGAGGGCGCCGTCCTGGCGGTTGTTGCGGGCCGCCGCATTGGCGCCCACGGCCGCGCCGATCGCACCGCCCAGCAGGGCGCCGACCACGCCGCGGCCGGTCTGCTCGCGCTTGCACGGGTCGTACCCGCCGCCGGAGCCGTAGTAGCCGTACTGGCCGTAGGGCTGGGCGTTGGCCGCGCCGGCGCTCAGCGCCATGACGCCTGCGACCGCGACCAGCGCGCTCCGGGCGATGGTGGAACGCTTCGACATGAAATCCCCTCTCGAATCCTTCACAGCAGGCCCCTCGGCCGCTTCGGCCCGGTTTATCGGGCTCGCAAGCTGAACGGACGTTGAGCGGCCCGTTCATCTTCGTTCATCTCTCGCGCGCGCAGGCCTGCTAAGAGGCCGCATGCGACGTTCCAGACCCCGGCCCCAGGCGCCTTCCGGCCCGCCCGTCGAACTGCTCATCGAGGCCATGGGCGGGGAGGGCGATGGCGTGGCGGCGGGCGGCGTCTACGCGCCCTTCACCCTGCCGGGGGAGCGGGTGCTGGTCCGCGGCGGCGGCGACCGGCGCGAGCTCGTCGAGGTGCTGGCCGCCAGCGCCGAGCGCGTCGAGCCGCCGTGCCCTCACTTCGGCGTCTGCGGCGGCTGCGCCCTGCAGCACTGGGCGCACGCGCCCTACCTCGCCTGGAAGGTGGAGCGCCTGCGCGGCACGCTGGCCCGCCAGCACCTCGAGGCCGAGTTCCTGCCCGCCTACGCCGCGGGACCGCAGACCCGTCGCCGTTTCGCCCTGCACGCGCGACGGGGGAACCGCGAGGCGGCCCGCGCCGGCTACAAGGCGCGCAAGTCCTGGGACCTGGTGGACATCGCCGTCTGCCCGATCTCCGAGCCGCGGCTGCAGGCGGCGATCCCGGCCCTGAAGCGGCTCGCCGCGCCGCTGTTCGAGCACCCCAAGTCCGCGCCGACGCTCCACTGCACGCTCACCGCCACCGGCATCGACGTGGACATCACCGGCGTCGAGGCCAAGAGCGGCGGGCTGTCGGCCGACGCCAGGATGCAGGTCGCCGAGCGGGCCGCCGAGGCCGACTTCGCCCGCGTCACCCTGGCCGGGGAGGTCGCCTACCTCGCCCGCCTGCCGCAGGTGCGTCTCGGGACCGTCACGGTGAGCCTGCCGCCAGGCGCTTTCCTGCAGGCCACGCTCGGGGCCGAGATCGCCATGGGCGACTTCGTGGCCGAGGCCGCGGCCGGCGCCTCGCGCATCGCGGACCTCTACTGCGGAGTGGGGACCTTCACCTTCCGGCTGGCTGGGATCGCCCAGGTCCATGCGGCCGACTTCGCGCCGGAGGCCATCCAGGCGCTCGGCGCCGCCGTCGCCACGGCCCCGGGCCTGCACGGCATCACCGCCGAGGCCCGCGACCTGGTCCGCCGGCCGGTGCTCGCCGAGGAGCTGAGGAAGACCGACGTGGCCGTCTTCGATCCGCCGCGGGCCGGCGCGGCCGAGCAGGCGGCGGAGCTCGCCCGCTCGGGCGTCGCCCGGGTGATCGGCGTCTCCTGCAATCCCGCCACCTTCGCCCGCGACGCGCGCACCCTCGTCGACGCGGGCTTCCGGCTGGAGCGGGTCCTGCCGGTCGACCAGTTCCTCTGGTCCCCGCACATAGAATTGGTGGGGGTGTTCTCGCGCTGAGCGGCCCCATATTGCGGGGCATGGTTCCGCTCTCCGTCCTCGACCTCTCGCCGATCCTGGAAGGCTCCGACGCCGCCCAGTCGTTCCGCAACACCCTCGACCTCGCCCGCCACGCCGAGCGGCTGGGCTATCGCCGCTTCTGGCTGGCCGAGCACCACAACATGCCCGGCGTGGCCAGCGCCGCCACCGCCGTGGTCATCGGCCACGTGGCGGCGGGCACCTCGAGCATCCGCGTGGGCGCCGGCGGCATCATGCTGCCCAACCACGCACCGCTGGTGATCGCCGAGCAGTTCGGGACGCTCGAGAGCCTGTTCCCCGGCCGCGTCGACCTGGGCGTCGGCCGCGCGCCGGGGACCGACCAGGTCACGGCCCGGGCGCTGCGCCGCACGCTCGCCGGCGACGTGGACCGCTTCCCCCAGGACGTCGTCGAGCTGATGGCCTACTTCCGCGAGGCCCAGCCGAACCAGCTCGTCCGCGCGGTGCCCGGCGCGGGACTGAACGTGCCGGTGTGGGTCCTCGGCTCAAGCCTGTTCGGCGCCCAGCTCGCCGCGGCTCTCGGGCTGCCGTACGCCTTCGCCTCGCACTTCGCGCCGCAGCAGATGGAGGAGGCGATCGCTATCTACCGCGACCGCTTCGAGCCCTCGGAACACCTGGACAAGCCGTACGTGATGCTCGGCCTGAACGTCGTCGCCGCCGAGACGGACGAGGCGGCCCGGCGGCTGTTCACCTCCCTGCAGCAGGCGTTCCTGAACCTGCGCTACGGCCAGCCCGCGCCGCTGCCGCCGCCGGTCGACGACATCGAGGCGCGGTTCGCCAAGCACGGCGTCGATCCGGCCCAGATGGGCGCGCTCGCCAAGGCCGTGGTGGGCAGCCCGGAGACGGTGCGGGCCGGGCTCGACGACTTCGTTCGCGGCCACCGGCCCGACGAGATCATCGTCACCGCCCAGATCTACGACCACGCCGCCCGCGTCCGCTCCTTCGAGATCACGGCCGAGGCCCGCGACGCCCTGGCGAAGGCGGCCTAGAGCCCGAACAGGTCGATCTGGTCTCCCGCCTTCGGCGGGACGCGGAACTGGGTCAGGTCCATGCCGTCGAAGCGGAACTCGAGGTCGTAGCGCTTCTTCGCCGCGGCGAAGCGCTTGGAGAGCAGGTCCGCGATCGGGCCTTCGCCGCGCATCCGCTTGCCCCACTGGCTGTCGTAGTCCTTGCCGCCGCGCATCTGGCGCACCAGCGACATGACCCGGCCGGCGCGGTCGGGGTGGTCGGTCTCCAGCCACTCGCGGAACAGGTCCTTGATCTCCAGCGGCAGGCGCAACGCCACATAGCCCGCGCCGCGCGCCCCGGCCGCGGCCGAGCGCTCCAGGATCGCCTCCAGCTCGTGGTCGTTCAGGCCCGGGATCATCGGGGCGGCCATGACGATCACCGGCACGCCGGCGTCCGCCAGCCGCCGCACCGCCTCCAGCCGCTTCTCGGGCGTGGCGGCGCGAGGCTCCATGGACCGCGCGAGCTTCCGGTCGAGGGTGGTGATGGAGATCGCCACCCGCGCCAGGTTCCGCTGCGCCATCGGTGCGATCAGGTCGAGGTCGCGCAGGACTAGCGCCGACTTGGAGATCACCGAGAAGGGGTGGCTGAAGCGGGCCAGCACCTCGATGACGCCGCGGGTGATGCGCAGGCGCCGCTCCTGCGGCTGGTAGGGATCGGTGTTGCCGCCGATGTGGATCACCTCGGGGACGTAGCGGGGCTTCGAGAGCTCCGCCTCCAGCAGCCGCGCCGCCTCGGGCTTGAAGAACAGCTTCTGCTCGAAGTCCAGGCCGGGTGAGAGGCCCATGTAGGCGTGCGCGGGCCGGGCGTAGCAGTAGATGCAGCCATGCTCGCAGCCCCGGTACGGGTTGATTGAGGCCGAGAAGCCCACGTCCGGGCTGTCGTTGCGGGTGACGATCACCCGGGCGCGTTCGGCCTCCACCGTGGTGGTGAAGGCCTTGGGGTCGGGCTCGTCCGGCGTCCAGCCGTCATCGAAGGCTTCCCGCGCCTGGCTTTCGTAGCGCCCGCTGGCGTTGGAGCGGGCGCCGCGCCCACGGATCTGCTGGGTGAAGGTGGTCACCTCCCCAACCTACCAGTCGACAAGAACAAAACAAGAACTGATTGACCTCGGCGGCCGGAGCCGTGCTCCTGCGCCCATGCTGTCGGTGATCATCGATGCGGGAACGGCCGAGGACCGGCTGGCGGGGCTGCTGGCGGTGCTGACGCCCGCCGCCGTGGAGGGGCTGGTGCGCGAGGTGCTGGTCGCCGGGCCCGCCTGGAGCGAGCTGGTGGCCGACCAGGTGGACGCGCTCTGCGACGACACGGGCGCCGAGCTGGCCGGCGACCTTGGCCAGGCGATCGGCCGGGCCAAGTCCGACCTGCTGCTGGTGGTGCCGGTGGCGATCCGATTCCGCAACGGCTGGGTCGAGCGGCTCGGCGACCACCTGCGTGACGGCGGCCGCGAGGCCATGCTGATCGGAGAAAAGCGGCCCGGCCTGTTCGCCCGGCGGCCTTACGGCGTGATCATCGGCAGGGCCGACGCGGCGGCCCTAGTCGAGCCCGATCTGAAGGGTCTGCGCGGAAAGCTCGGTCCCGGGGCTCGTCGGCTGGACTAGGTCGAGCCGCGCGTCGATCAGCCGGGCGCCGCCGGCCAGGGCGTCGAGGGTCCTGGTCTCCTGGCCCCAGAGCTTCTTGTAGCTCCAGTAGGCGGTCATGACCTTCTCGACGTAGTTGCGGGTCTCCTCGGCCGGCAGACATTCGATGAGCAGCAGCGGGTCGGAGGCCGAGCAGCGCTCCACCGCTTTGGACACCGCGCCGGGGCCGCCGTTGTAGGCCGCCACGGTGCGCAGGATGTCGTAGTCGGTGCTGCGCTCCATGAGGAAGGTCAGGTAGTCCTGGCCGGCGCGCAGGTTGGTGGCCGGGTCGAACAGCCGTCGCGGCTCGCGCTTCAGCTTGTCGTCGCCCGTGGCGCGCGCCGCGCTCTCAGGCAGGAGCTGCATCAGGCCGATGGCGCCGGCATGGCTCACCGCCTGCGGATTGAAGCGGCTCTCCTGGTAGGCGATGGCGTAGACCAGCGCCTTGTCGACGGTGAAGCCGGACTTCGGCTCCAGTTCCGGCGTCGGATATTCCCAGACGCTCGGCGGACGGCGCAGGGTCTTCGGCTTGGGCGGGGCGGCGGCGTCGAGGGCGGCGATCAGCCGGCCCCAGTTCTCGCGGTCGCGATCGTTGCCGGCGAAGCCAAGGCCGGCGCGCAGCTCCTGGCGGGCCTCGTCCCAGCGGCCGATCTGCACGAGGGCGGCGGCGCGGTGGGCGCGCGGCCATTGCGAGGTGAAGCGGATCAGCTCCGCGTCGGGCTCGGCGGCCGGGGCAGGGGCCGGGGGCGGCGCGTGTCGGGCCGGAGCCGGCGCCGGCGAGCGCCAGGACGCGCGGACGAACAGGCCGGTGTCGGCCACCGCCGGCTGCAGCTCCAGCTGCCGGGCGGCGATCTTGCCGTAGAAGGTGTCGGCGCTCTGGGCGGCGGTGCGCAGGTAGCGCGTGGCCTCGGCGGCCTCGCCCAGCATGCCGGCGGCGCGGGCCGCCCAGAAGGCGCCGGCGGCGCGCAGCCACGGATCTTCGGCGGGATCGTCGGCCAGTTCGATGAACCAGCCCTTGGCCTGGGCGTAGTCGTTCAGCCGCCAGGCGGCGAGGCCGGCAACCCAGCGTTCGCCTACGGCGGGAGCGAGCTGCGAGGCCTTCTTCACGTCGCCGGTGTAGAAGGCGTAGCGCGCCTGCCAGCCGCGGTCCGCGGGCGGCAGGCGGGCCATGTCCTGGGCCGACAGCTCTGGCTTCGGCGGGTCGAGGGCGTCGGCGGGCTTGCGCTTGGCGGCCAGCGAGAAGATTCGCTCGGCGAGCGGCAGGTCGCGGAACTTGGCCAGCCAGCCGGTGAGTTCGTCGTAGTTCGCCTTGTGCGCCGAGGGGTGCATGAGCTGGCGGAAGGACACATAGCCCAGCAGGGACTGGTCCTTGATCTCCAGCGACTTCATCTGCGCGTCGATGAAGTCCCCGCGGTCGGCCGCCTCGAACGCCAGCGAATAGGCGCGCGCGTCTTCGGACGTGAGCGGTTGCAGGCTCGCCGCGGCGGCCATGGAAGCGATGGAGGCGGCGCACGCGAGGGTGGAAACCCCGACGCATAGGCGCTTAACGAGCGTCATGCCGTCCTTACTGCCGCCGGCCCCTCTAACGGGAGGTTACGCGGCGCCCCTTTTTCTCGAACAGATTCGTAGTGTTAGGCAGCGCTTTGACGGGGATCAAGCCGCCCCGTCGCGCACGGATCCGTGATCGCGCCGCGCTCGATCGCCGCAGGCAAGTCTTCGGAAAGCTTGGCTATTTGCCGGGCAGGGGCTCAATCGGGCCGATGCGGCCGGTCCAGCCGCTCGGTGAGGGTGAGCAGGTCCGTCCAGGCCCGCTTCTTGGCGGCCGGCTGGCGCAGCAGGAAGGCCGGGTGCAGCGTCGGCATGGCCGGCAGCTCCATGGCGGCGTCGGCCGAGCGCCACTCGAACCAGCGGCCGCGCAGGGAGAGGATGCCTTCCTCCCGCTTCAGCATCGACTTGGCCGACGCGCCGCCAACCAGCAGCAGCATCTTCGGCTTCACGAGGGCGATGGCCCGCTCGACGAACGGCGCGCAGATCATCTGTTCGGCCGGGGTGGGCGTGCGGTTGCCGGGGGGACGCCAGAACACCGTATTGGTGATGAACACCCGGTCGGTGAGGCCGGCCGCCGCCAGCATCCTGTCCAGCAGCTGCCCGGCCCGGCCCACGAAGGGGGCGCCCTGGCGGTCCTCGTCGGCGCCCGGACCTTCGCCGATCACCATCAGCGGGGCGTCGGCGCGGCCGCGGTAGAAGACCGCGCGCGTCGCGCCCTCGAATCGCAAAGGGCAGCCCTCGAAGCCGGCGATGGCCTCGGCGAGCTGGTCCAGGGTCTCGGCGCCGGCGGCGAGCGCCTGGGCCTGGGCGACGGCGGCGGAAATGTCCGGCTGGCCGGGGGCGGCGGGCCGGATCGGCGAGACGGTGGCGGCGGCGCGCGTCGGCGGGGGCGGGGGCACGAACTTGCCCGCCTCGATCCGGTCGATGGCCTCGTTGAGCAGCATGGCGTCGACGCCCGCGTCCGCCCAGAAGGCGAGCAGGCTCTCGGCGAGCAGGCGGTTGGAGGGATCGGCCGCGGCGGGCATGGCCCCACTCATGGCGTGGCCGCGGGGCTTTGGCTAGGCCCGGGCGGGGTCGACCTTGCGCGCCAGCCGGTCGGCCAGCTTGAAGACGAACGGGTTGAGCACGATCGAGAGCAGGGCGCCGGCCAGGATCAGGTCGTGCGTCTCCCGGCTCATGATGTCCAGCTTCAGGCCTACGCCCGCCAGGATGAAGGAGAACTCGCCGATCTGCGCGAGGCTCGCGGCGACCATAAGGGCGCCCTGCCGCTCCATCCTGAACAGCGTCGTGATGGCGAGCGCCGCGGCGGACTTGCCGATGATGATGATCGCCAGGACGGCCGCGACCGGTCCGGGCTGCTCGACCAGCACCATGGGATCGAACAGCATGCCCACGGAGACGAAGAACAGCACGGCGAAGGCGTCGCGCAACGGGAGGGAACGCTCGGCGGCGTTGTGGCCCAGCGGCGTGCCGTTCAGCACCACGCCGGCGATGAAGGCGCCGAGCGCGAAGGAGGCGCCGAACACCGCATAGGCCAGGTAGGCGATGCCGAGCGCGATGGCGAGCACCCCCAGGGTGAAGAGCTCGCGCGACCGGGTGTGGGCGATCCGGATCAGCAGCCACGGCAGGACCCGGGCGCCGACCAGCAGCATGAAGGCCACGAAGATCCCGACGCTCAGCAGCGTGCCGCCGATCTTCAGCGCGATCGCGCCCGGATCGGGGCTCGCGCCGCTCACCGCCAGGAGAGGGACGAGCACCAGGGCTACGACCATCACCAGGTCCTCGACGATCAGCCAGCCCACGGCGACGCGGCCGGTGTCGGTCTTCACCGCCTTGCGCTCCTCCAGCGCGCGCAGGAGCACGACCGTCGAGGCGACGGAGAGCGAGAAGCCCATGAGCGCCGCTTCCGCGTCGCCCAGACCCATCAGCCGCCCCACGCCCCAGCCGAGCAGGGTGGCGGCGGCGATCTGCACGAGGGCGCCCGGGACGGCGATCTTGCGCACCTTCATGAGGTCGGCGAGGGAGAAGTGCAGCCCGACCCCGAACATCAGCAGGATGACGCCGACCTCGGCGAGCTGGCTTGCAAGGCCCGCGTCCGCCACCCATCCGGGCGTGAACGGCCCCACCACCACGCCGGCCAACAGATAGCCCACCAGGGGCGAGAGCTTGAGCCGCAGGGCCAGCATCCCGAGGACGAAAGCCAGCACGAAACCGGCGACGAGCGTGAGGATGAGGCTGTCGTCGTGCGGCATCGGGTCTCCTGGCAGGGGGGCAGGCTTCCGACGTGGCGGCGGCCGGCGGCGCCGTCAAGCTCACGCCGCGCACTTTCTTCCGTCGCGGCCGGAACTTCGCCGTGGGTCGCCGAGTCTTGCACCAGGGATCTAGGCCGGCGATCGCCGGGGGAGCGCGCACGCATGGCTTTCGTCGTCTTCGCCGGCCAGTCCAACATGGGCGGCCTGTTCATGAACGCCTCCACCCTGCCGCAGGCCTGGACGCCCGATCCGCTGACGCTGGTGTGGGACGCCGAACAGAAGGCGTGGGCGCCGATGCAGCCGGGCGTGAACACCGGCTACGGCGACCAGCATGAGGCCTGGGGGCCGGAGGCGTCGTTCGCCCAGGCCTTCCGCGCCCTGTTCCCGGGCGAGGTGCTGCGGATCGTGAAGACGGCGCACGGCGGCACCGGTCTCGATCGCGATCCGGCCCAGTGGCACTACGACTGGTCTCCGGCCAGCGACGACGAGCTCTTCGACCGCGCCACCGCCCTGATCCGTGAGGCGGGCGCCGCGGCGGGCGGTCTGCGCCCGGATGCGGTCTTCTGGGGGCAGGGCGAGGAGGACGGCACGAAATGGAGCTCGGCCCGGGCCTATCTGGACAATCTGCCCGCCTTCTTCGCGGCCGTGCGTGACGAGTGGATGGGCGACCCGGCCGGGCGGATCGGCTTCTTCCAGGTGGGCGCCTCGATGGCGTTCGCGGAGGAGGTGCGCCGCGCCCAGCAGCTCACCGACGAGTGGGACACGCGCGCCGACAGTTTCGACACCCGCGCCTTTCCCATGCAGAACGACGCGCTCCACTACTCGGCCGAGGGCTACCGGATGGTGGGGGCGGAGTTCCTCCGCCTCTACGCCGGGTGGCGCGGCGCGGGCGGTGAGGGCGGCGGCGGGCGGTCGCTGGACGGCACGCCTTGGGCTGACACCCTCAACGGCGGCGGCGGGGACGACAGCATGGGCGGCGGCGCTGGGCTGGACCGGCTTCGCGGCGGCGACGGCCGCGACCTGATGTCCGGCGGCGACGACTTCGACGACATGCACGGCAACGCGGGCGACGACACGCTGGCGGGCGGCCACGGCGACGACTGGGTGGTGGGTGGCCGCGACGCCGACCGGCTGTTCGGCGACGAAGGCTCCGACATCGTCTACGGCAACCTCGGCGACGATCTGTGCGACGGCGGCGCCGGCAACGACCTGGTGCGCGGCGGCCAGGGCAGCGACCAGCTGTTCGGCTGGAGCGGCGACGATTGGCTCTCCGGCGACCGTGGCGACGACACCCTCTCCGGCGGCTCCGGCGCGGACATCTTCCACAGCTTCGGCGATGCGGGGCTCGACCGGATCACCGATTTCAACGCCGCCGAGGGCGACCGCATCCAGCTGGAGCCCGGCGCGACCTGGCGGATCGACCAGGTCGGGGCCGACGCGGTGCTCTTCTTGGGCGGCGGCGCGCAGGTCGTGCTGGTCGGCGTCTCGGCCGCCTCATTCGTGGGCGCCTGGGTCGTCGGCGCATAAGTCGGGTGTCCGACAGGGAGCCAGATGCGGCCTAGCTCGTTGTGACGCGGAGAGGGGCGTCCAGTTCAAGCGAGGTCAGGGGTCATGAGAGGACGAGACGTCCGCGCCATCCTCTTCTGTGTGGCGACCACCATGCTGTTGTTCGTGGTCTCCTTCCTGCTCTTCCGCAACTTCATCGTCACCCTGGCGCTCGTGGCCGGCTACGACGCCTGGCTTCTGACGCGCCCGCGCATGCAGCGGGTGTTCCGCCGCCTCCGCGGCGATGCGGACTGGAGCGGCTATTTCAAGAACGACTAGGCCGGGATCGGCGCCGGCCGCTCCACGGGAACGCCCGCCTGCAGCACGGTCCGCTCGCCGTCCTGCAGACGCAGAGCGGTGAGCACGCCCGTGGCGTAGGCTCCGGTGTCGAGCCCGATCCGGTGCTCCAGGAGCTGGGGCCGCGCGTCGAGCCAGGTGTGACCGTGGACGACCACTTTGTCGAACGGCCCCGTCGCATCCAGGAAGCCCTGGCGGATCCACAGGAGGTCGGCCTCGGTCTGGTCGGCCAGCGGCGTCCCGGGCCTCACGCCGGCATGGACGAAGGCGTAGTCGCCGACCACCACCATCAGTTCCAGCCGCTCCAGCAGCCGCAGGTGCGAGGCCGGCATCCGCTCCATCAGTTCGTCGCGGGCGCGGACATAGCTGTCCTCGCCGTCATAGGGCCCGGGGGGCACGACGCCGTAGGCCGCCAGCGTCTCGGCGCCGCCGAACCGCAGCCAGCCGCCGCCGCCCTCGGGCTCGTCCAGGAAGGCCAGCAGGGCCTGCTCGTGGTTGCCCTTCAGAAGGTGGACCTCGACGTCCGTGCGCCGTTGCAGCCAGACCAGCGCCTCCAGCACCTTGTGCGAGTGCGGGCCGCGGTCGACGTAGTCCCCCAGGAAGATCAGCGCCGGACGCCGGCCCGCCGCCTGCTCGGCGCAGTCGCGGGCGATGTCGGCCAGCAGCGCCTTCATGGCGTCGTAGCAGCCGTGGATGTCCCCGATCGCGTAGACGAGACCGCCGTCGACGCTCACGACCGGCGCTCCCGGTCGGCCAGCCGGCGGAGGTCGCCGGCCATGTCCTGGTAGCCGGCGATCACCCGCCCCGGGTCGCTGTCCGCCCGGTGGCGCAGGCTGGCCCAGCGGTTGCGGTAGGAGACGAGCGTGGCGCGCGGCACGCCGGCCCGGGTGGCGCTGGCGTAGGCCTGGCGCAGGCGGCGGTCGGCGGCGATCACCGACGGGTAGGCGCAGCGGGCGCGATTGTCGCCGCGCAGTCCTTCGCAGCGGGACCCGCCCTTGCGGGTGACGGCCTTGGCAGGCTTCGGCCTGGCCGTACGCGGGGCGGCGGCCTTCACCGGGGCAGGCTCGGCCTTCGCGGGCGTGGCGACCGGGGGCTCCGGCCAGGCGATCGCCCGCGTCGCCGGGGGCGCTGGCGTCGGCGTTGGGGCGAGGCTCGCCACCGTCAGGGCGGCCGGCGGCGGCGACGCCGCGGGCGCGGACGGGCGGAAGTCGGGCGGCTTGACGATCAGGGCCCCCGCGGCGAGGCCCACGAAGGCGGCGGCGGCCAGGGCGCCCCAGCGGGCGGGCGAACGCTCGCGGGCCTCGGCCGAGCGGCCCACGAAGATCCGCACCCGCGGCGAGCGGCCGGCCGGGGCCGGGCTCACGGGCTGGAAGATCTCCTCCAGGTCCGCGCGGACGGTGCGCGACAGCTCCCGGCGGTCCGGAAGCGGGGCAGGGGGCGGCGGTGTCAGGTTCGGTCCATCGGAAGTCATTGCGCGGTCCGTCTCCATCGGTCTGCGCTCCGCTTGCGCGGCGACGGAGCCCAAACGGTTGCGGCCCCGCTTCGATCCCAAACGGCGCCACAGTCGACGCAAGAGGCGCGTCCACGGCCGCGTTCCTGCTTGACCGCCCCGGCGTGACGTCCTGATAAGACCCGCGTCGGATCAATGCCGTGCGGGAATCTCCTGCGCGCGAGGGAGCGGGATCATGAGCGAAGGCGTCGAACGGGAATCGATGGAGTACGACGTCGTCATCGTCGGCGCCGGCCCTTCCGGCCTGGCCGCCGCGATCCGGCTGAAGCAGCTCGCCCAGCAGGCGGGGACGGACGTCTCGGTCGCGGTGCTGGAGAAGGGCTCCGAAGTGGGCGCCCACATCCTCTCCGGCGCCGTCATCGATCCCATCGCGCTGAACGAGCTGCTGCCCAACTGGAAGGAGCTCGGCGCCCCGCTGGAGACGGCGGTGACCGAGGACAAGTTCCTGATGCTCGGGCCGCAGGGCAGCCTGGAGCTGCCGATGTTCGCCATGCCGGGCTTCATGCACAACGACGGCAACTACATCGCCAGCCTGGGCAACGTCTGCCGCTGGCTCGCCCAGCAGGCCGAGGGCCTGGGCGTGGAGATCTATCCCGGTATGGCCGCCTCCGAGGCCGTGTTCGACCCCGAAGGCCGAGTGCGGGGCGTGGTCGCCGGCGTGTTCGGCATGACCAAGGACGGCCCGGGGCCGGACTACCAGCCGGGCGTGGAACTGCTCGGCAAGTACGTCTTCATCGGCGAGGGCGTGCGCGGCTCCATCGCCAAGGTGCTGAAGGCGAAGTACGGCCTGTGCAAGGACGCCGACCCGGAGAAGTACGGCATCGGCATCAAGGAGCTGTGGCAGGTGCCGGACGATTGCTTCGTCCCGGGCCTGGTGCAGCACACCACGGGCTGGCCCCTGGACGACAAGACCGGCGGCGGCAGCTTCCTCTACCACTTCGGCGACAACTACGTGTCCGTCGGCTTCGTGGTCCACCTGAACTACAAGAACCCCTGGCTCTCGCCGTTCGACGAGTTCCAGCGCTTCAAGCACCACCCCGAGGTGGCCAAGTTCCTGGAGGGCGGCAAGCGCATCGCCTACGGCGCGCGGGCCATCAGCGAGGGCGGACTGCAGTCGGTGCCGAAGCTCTATTTCCCGGGCGGTGTGCTGCTGGGCGATTCCGCCGGCTTCGTGAACGTCCCGCGGATCAAGGGCAGCCACAACGCCATGAAGAGCGGCATGATGGCCGCCGAGGCCGCCTTCGCCGCGATCCAGTCCGGCCGCTCCGCCGACGAGCTCACCGACTACGCGGAGGCCTTCGACCGCTCGTGGGTGAAGAAGGAGCTGCACGTCGTCCGCAACGCCAAGCCGATGCTGTCGAAGTTCGGCACTGCGCTGGGCGGCGCGCTTTCCATGTTCGACATGTGGACCACCAGCACGCTGGGTGGCTTCTCGCTGTTCGGGACCATGAAGCACACCAAGGGCGACGCCGAATCCACGGGTCTCGCCAAGGACCACAAGCCCATCGTCTATCCGAAACCGGACGGCGTGCTGTCGTTCGACAAGCTCTCCAGCGTCTTCCTGTCGAACACCAACCACGACGAGAACCAGCCGGCGCACCTGCGCCTGCGCGATCCCAGCGTGCCGATTTCGGTGAACCTGCCGAAGTTCGGGGAACCAGCGCGCCTGTACTGCCCGGCCGGCGTCTACGAGGTGCTCTACGACGACAACGGCCAGAACCCGAAGTTCCAGATCAACTTCCAGAACTGCGTCCACTGCAAGACCTGCGACATCAAGGATCCGTCGCAGAACATCGACTGGACGACTCCGCAGGGTGGCGACGGGCCGAACTACCCCAACATGTGACAGGAGCGGCGCCTTGCGGCCGCCGCCTTTAACGTCGAAGGTCCGCCCATGCGCCGTTTCCTGCTAGTCGCCGCCGCCCCGCTCGTCCTGCTGTCCGCCTGCGCCACCGCCCAGCCCGAGCGGCCGGCGGGCCAGATGCAGGAGGTCTTCGGGCTCTCGCCCTACGGCATGTTCCTGGCCGGGCAGGCGGCGCTGAACGACGGCCGCAGCGGGGAGGCCGCGCGCTTCTTCGAGCAGGCGAACGCCCACTCCGAGACCGACGTCCTGGTCGCCGAGCGCGCCTTCACGGCGGCCGTGCTGGCGGGCGACATCGAGAAGGCGTCGGCGCTTTCGCCCCAGGGTCCCGAGGTCTCCGACGCCACCAAGCGCATGGCCGCCCTGGTGAACGCGGTCGAGGCGATCGCCGACGGCCGCGGCAAGGTCGCCCGCGACCTCCTTGCCGGGGAGGACATCGGCTTCCCGCATCGCGGGGCCGCCGCTCTGCTCGCGCCGTGGGCAGCCGCCCAGGCCGGGGACGTGGAGGCTTCCCTCGTCCGCCCGCAGGTGCGCGGCGACCGGGTGGTGGACTATTTCGGCCAGCTCGGCCGGGCCCATCTCTTCGAACGTGCGCGCCGCTACGACGAGGCCGAGACCGACTTCAAGGCGGTGACGTCGGTGGCCGGCAGCGAGATGTCGGTGCTGGCCTATGGGGCCTTCCTGGAACGGCGGGGCCGGCGCGCCGACGCCGTGGCTCTCTACGACACCCTGCTGGGCGAGGACCCTTCGAGCGTGGCCGTGAAGGCGGCCCGCGCCCGGGCCCAGGCGGGCAAGTCGCCGCCGCCTGCACCGGGCGTGCGCCAGGGCGCCGCCCAGGCTCTGCTCGCGCCGGCCGCCACCATGCTGCAGGCCAAGCAGACGCAGATCTCCCTGGCCTACCTGCGGATGGTGCTCCGGCTCGACCCGTCGCGCGATGAGGCCTGGGTCATGGTGGGGGACATCATGCAGGCCTCCGGCGACAGCGAGGCCGCGCGCCAGGCCTACGGTCGGCCGAAGCCCAATTCCCCGGAGTTCGCCGGCGCCCAGGCCAAGCTCGCCTGGACCTACCAGGCCGACAAGGACAGCGAGACGGCCCTGAAACTCGCCCGCACCGCCGCCGCCTCCGGCGACGCCGAGGCCCGCGTCACGCTCGCCGACCTGCTGCGCGCCAACGAGCAGTACGCCGAATCGGTCGAGGTGCTCACCGGTCTGATCAAGGACGCCAAGACTCCCGACTGGCGGCTGCACTACAGCCGGGGCGTGGCGCTGGAGCGGCTGGGCCGCTGGCCCGAGGCCGAGGCGGACCTGCAGATCGCGCTGAAGGCGCGGCCCGACGAGCCGGAGTTGCTGAACTACCTGGGCTACACCTGGATCGACCGGGGCGAGCGGCTGTCTGAGGCCATGGCCATGGTCGAGAAGGCGGTGGCCGCCAATCCGCGCTCGGGCGCCATGGTGGATTCCCTCGGCTGGGCCTTCTACCGCATGGGCGACTACAAGAAGGCCGTCGAGAAGCTGGAGCAGGCCGTCGAACTCGAGGCCGGCGATCCGGAGATCAACAACCACCTCGGCGACGCCTACTGGATGGTTGGGCGCAAGGAGGAGGCGGTCTTCCAGTGGCGGCGCGTCCTCACGCTGGACCCGGACGCGCGCATCCGCGCCGACGTGGACGCCAAGCTGGCCTCCGGGCTGGGGCCCAAGCAGCAGATCGCCGGACCCTGACGCCATGGCGCTGACTGCGCTGGCACCGGCCAAGGTCAACCTGTTCCTGCACGTGGGCGCGCCGGGCGGCGACGGCTACCACCCGCTCTGCAGCCTGATGGCCTTCGCTGATTTCGGCGACCGGCTGGCCCTGCAGCCGGCCGACGCCATGGAGCTGAAGGTCACCGGCCCCTTCGGCGCGGCGCTCGACGGGGCAGGGGACAACCTCGTCCTGCGCGCGGCCCATGCCCTGCTGGCCGAAGCGCGGCGTCCGGTGGCGCCGTTCAGCCTCTCCCTGGACAAGCAGCTGCCCGTCGCCGCCGGCCTCGGCGGCGGCTCGAGCGACGCCGGCGCGACCCTGCGCCTGTTGCGCGAGGCGGCCGGGCTGCAGATCGAAGACGCCCGGCTGGAAGCCATCGCGGCCGGCCTGGGGGCCGACGGGGCCGCCTGCCTCTGGGGGCGGCCGGTGGTGGCCGAGGGCCGGGGCGAGCGGCTGTCTCCGGCCCCGCCCTTCGCGCCCGTGGACGCCGTGCTGGTCAATCCCCGGGTCCCGGTCTCCACGCCGGAGGTCTATCGGCGCTTCGATGCGCGCGGCCGGTTCGGCGAGGTGACCCCGCCGCCGGCGCCGGACGCCTTCGAGAGCGCCGCGGAGCTGGCGGCCTGGCTGGCCACGCTGCGCAACGACCTGGAGCCGGCGGCGATCGACGCCGCCCCGGAGGTGGGCGCCGTGCTGGAGACCCTGGCCGGCGAGCCGGAGACCCTGCTGGCCCGCGTCTCCGGCTCTGGCGGCACCTGCTTCGCCCTGTGCGCCGGGGACATCGAGGCCGAGGGACTGGCCGAGCGGATCGAGGCGCTGGCGCCGCACTGGTGGGTCCGCCGCGTGCGGCTCGGCGGGCCCTGGGAATAGCCCCGAACGAAAATGGGGGCCCCGCAGGACCCCCGCTCCCGTCAGCTGAAAGCTCCCCCAATCAGCTGTGGTAGGCGCGCTCGCCGTGCTCGACGATGTCGAGGCCTTCCTCCTCGGTGTCCTCGCTGACCCGCAGGCCGACGGTGAACTTGATGATGAAGAAGACGATGGCGCTGGCGACGCTCGACCAGGCGATGGCCACGAGCACGGCCTTGAGCTGGGCCATCACCTGCGTCGCCATCACGTAGGCGGCGGTGTCGCACGTCGAGATGTCGCCGTCGGCGGCGCAGGTGGTGTAGTCGACCACGCCCGCGCCACCCCAGTCCGGGTTGACCAGCAGGCCCGTGGCCAGGGCGCCGACGATGCCGCCGACCGCGTGGATGCCGAAGGCGTCCAGGCTGTCGTCGTACTTCAGGGCGTTCTTCACCGCCGAGCAGAACAGGACGCAGATCGGCGACACGATCAGGCCGAGGATCAGGGCGCCCACCGGACCGGCGAAGCCCGCCGCGGGGGTCACCGCGACCAGGCCCGCCACGAGGCCCGAGGCCAGGCCCAGCATCGAGGCCTTCTTGCGGGTGATCCACTCGGTCATGGTCCAGGAGAAGCCCGCCGCGGCCGTGGCGATCAGGGTGTTGACCACCGCCAGCGCCGCATAGCCGTTGGCTTCCAGGTTGGAGCCGGCGTTGAAGCCGAACCAGCCGACCCACAGGAGGCCCGCGCCGACCAGGGTCAGCGTCAGGGAGTGGGGCGGCATGGGCTCGGACCGGTAGCCCTTGCGGGCGCCGAGGATCAGGGCGCCGACCAGGGCCGCGACGCCGGCGTTGATGTGCACCACGGTGCCGCCCGCGAAGTCGAGCGCCCCGAAGCTCCAGATCAGGCCGGCCTGGATCGGATCGGTCGGGGCGGCCGCCACGGCGTCCGGACCCGCCCACCACCAGACCATGTGGGCCATCGGATAGTAGGAGAGGATCGGCCACAGGACCGCGAAGACCAGCACCGCGGCGAACTTCATCCGCTCGGCCACGCCGCCGAGCACCAGGGCGGCGGTGATGCAGGCGAAGGTCATCTGGAAGGCGATGAACGCCAGTTCCGGGATCACCACGCCGGTGGAGAAGGTGGCCACGTTGGAGGCCGGCGTCACGTCCTTCAGGAACAGCCGGCCGAAGCCGCCGACGAAGGTGTCGAGGCCGCCGCCGTCGGTGAAGGCCAGGCTGTAGCCGTAGAGCACCCAGGCGATCATGCCGACCACGGTGACCGTGGACACCTGCATAAGCATGGAGAGCATGTTCTTCTGGCGAACCAGGCCGCCGTAGAACAGCGCCAGCCCCGGCACGATCATCAGCAGCACGAGGATGGTGGAAACCAGCATCCAGCTCACGTCGCCCTTGTCCGGCGTCGGCGCGGCCGCCTCGGCCGGGGCCGCTTCGGCCGCCGCGGCCGGTGCCGCTTCAGGCGCAGGCGCGGCGGCGTCAGCGGCCGGCGTCGCGGCCGCGGCGGGCGCCGCGGCGGGCCCGGCCTCCTGGGCGAAGGCCGGGGCCGCGAGCGGTCCCCCGACCATGGCGGCGGCGAGGGCGAGCCCCGCCAGCGCTTTGAATGCAGCGAGCTTCATTGTCATTGTCCCCTTTGTCCCTGTCCCCTAGAGCGCCGCGGCGCCGGTCTCGCCGGTCCGGATCCGGACCGCGTCCGTGACGTCGAGGACGAAGATCTTGCCGTCGCCGATCTTGCCGGTGGCGGCGGCGGCCTTGATGGCCTCCACGGCCTTCGGCGCGGCGGCGTCGTCGACGACCGCCTCGAGCTTCACCTTGGGCAGGAAGTTCACCTGGTACTCCGCGCCCCGGTAGATCTCGGTCTGCCCCTTCTGACGGCCGTAGCCTTTGACTTCCGAGACCGTCAGGCCCTCCACGCCGGCCGCGACCAGCGCTTCGCGCACGTCGTCCAGCTTGAAGGGTTTGACGATCGCCATGATGAGTTTCATCCGCTCGCTCCCGCGCGACCCTTGGGCTGGGCCCGCCCACCTTCAGTTGCTCAAAAGACCGCCGCGGACGTCCCATCCCCAAGCGCGGCGGTCGCTGGACGCTAGACACGGCCGGGCCGGCGGAGCGCCGCCGCAGCGCCGCCGCTGAGCAAGAAGGCAGTCGCGGCCCAAGTTGTGGGCGCCGGCGCTGCGCGGCGCCTCAAAACTGTGCGGAATCGGCCGCGGGAGCGGTTCGGCGCGAGCCTCTGCGTGAGCGGTTCACGAGGGGGTGAATGCGGAACCCCCAGGCTTCGCCATGCGTAGTGGTGCCGGACCACTCGCTTGCGCGGGCGCGTTCGTGTGGGGCTGACCGGATGTAACCTCGAGGATTTGGATGACGACCTATCGCCTGCTGACCGCCACCGCCGCCGCCGCCCTCATCGCTGGGCTCGCCGCCTCGGGCGCCGCCGCCCAGACCCCCGCCGCCGCGGCGACCGCGAAGACCGAGGCCGCCGCGCGGGCGGCCACCGGCAAGACGTCCTCCGACGCTGCGGCCGCCACCCAGCCGCAGGGCACTGCCGCCGCCGTGAGGGAGGGCGCAGCTCCCGTGGCCGCCGCCCAGGGCGCAGCCCCGGCCGCCGGCGCCGCCAAGCCCGTCGCCGTCGCGGGCGACCTGGTGGACACCCTCAAGGCCTCCGGCCAGTTCAGCACCTTCATCCAGGCGGTGGATTCCACCAACCTGACGGGCCTGCTGAAGAGCAACAAGAACCTGACCGTCTTCGCCCCGACCGACGCGGCGTTCGCGGCGATGCCGGCCTCCGAGCTGGCGCGCCTGAAGGCCGACAAGGCGGCGATGCAGAAGTTCGTCCTGCACCACGTCGTCAACGCCCCGATCCCCTCGTCGAAGATCAAGGGCGCGAAGGGCCCGGTGGCGACCGGCGCCGGCGACCAGGTGCTGCTCGACGGCAGCGACGAGGCGGCGCTGAAGGCCGACGGCGCGACCATCGTCCAGGCTGACCTCCAGACCGGGAGTGGCCTGCTGCAGGTGGTGGACCGGGTGCTTGTGCCCGGCCAGGGCGACACCTCGACCGCGGCCGCCTCGACGGGCGCCAGCACCGGGGCCAGCGCCACGGCTTCGACGCCGCCGAACAAGCAGTAGCGGGAACCTTCACCGCGGGGCGGGGCTTTCGCTGATCGTCACACGAGGAGTGAACCCAATGAAGCTGACCCATCTGCTTATCGCCGCCTCGGCGACCGCGCTGGTCGGCGGTGCGGCCTTCGCCCAGCCGTCGACCACCGAGGCGCCGCAACCCGGCTCCCGCACCGGCGACTGGAACGGCGCCCACGCCCCCGCCGACGGCTCCGCGGCGTCCGAACGCATCCAGCCGTCCACGACGACGACGACGGTCACCACCGAGTCCTCGTCGACGGCGACGATGCCCATGCCGCCGGCCGACACGTCGGTGACGTCCAGCACGACGGTCACGCCGTCGGCGGGCAGCTACGCAACGGGCGCCAGCGTGACCACCACGCTCGTGACCAACGGCCCGGTTCCGGACACCCCCGAGAACCGCGCCAAGTACGGCCAGCCCATGTCGCGGGCCGGCAAGATGACCGCCGCGCGCGGCAACTAAGTCCAGCTGTCGTTCCAGCCGCCCCACGGGCGGCGACCGGCGTCGCTTCGGCGACGCCGGTCTCGGAGCGTGCGAGGGCGGGAACATTTGGATTGGGGCGGGGCTTTCAGCGAAAACCTGACAGGAGCGAAACCATGAACCTCAAGCCCCTACTCGCCGCCGCGGCGGTGTCCGTCCTCGCCGCCGGCGCGGCTCAGGCCCAGGTGGGCTCCAGCGCCCAGCCGGGGACCGGCGAGACGCCCAACCAGGCGTCGCCTGCGCCGGCCACCCAGTCCTCGACCGGCCTGCCCTCGGTGGATTCCAGCCGCCCGACCGGCTCCGGTGCGGGCGCGACCAACCTGCCGAACGGCGAAGTCGGCGTCTCGGCCACCACCGATTCCACCGGCACCAGCCTCGGCACGCCCAGCGGCACGACATCCGCCGCCGCGACGACGGACGCGACCACCACCACCGCGGACGTCGCAGCCAGCGCGACCACCACGGCCGCTGACGCCTCGACCGGCGCCAGCGTGACCACTTCGACCACCACCAACGGCCCGGTGCCGGACACCGCCGAGAACCGCGCCAAGTACGGCGGGCCGATGTCCCGGGCCGGCAAGCGGACCGCCGCGCGCGGGAACTGACAGCCCGACTGCCGGAAAACCCCGAGAGGGCGGCTTGAAGCGAAGGTCGGCGGGCCCTATGGTCCGCCGACTTTTTTTGCGCCTGCGAACGGCCCCCTTTTCGATGCCTGACAAGCCGCTTTCGTTTCAGGGCCTGATCCTGAAACTGCACGACTATTGGAGCCGTCAGGGCTGCGTCATCCTGCAGCCGCACGACGTGGAGGTGGGGGCCGGCACCCTGCACCCGGCGACGGTGCTGCGTGCGCTCGGGCCCAAGCCGTGGCGGGCGGCCTATGTGCAGCCCTCGCGCCGGCCGGCCGACGGCCGCTATGGCGAGAACCCCAACCGGCTGCAGCACTATTACCAGTACCAGGTCATCCTGAAGCCGAACCCGGACAACCTGCAGGACCTCTACCTGGGCAGCCTGGAGGCCATCGGGCTCGACACCCGCCTGCATGACATCCGCTTCGTCGAGGACGACTGGGAGAACCCGACCGTCGGCGCCTGGGGCCTCGGCTGGGAGGTCTGGTGCGACGGCATGGAAGTCACCCAGTACACCTACTTCCAGCAGGTGGGCGGGCTCGACGTCTGGCCGGTGGCCGGCGAGCTGACCTACGGCCTGGAGCGCCTGGCCATGTACCTGCAGGGCGTCGACCACTTCACCGACCTGGCCTTCAACGACCCCGACGGCCCGGAGCCGAAGACCTATGGCGAGGTGTTTTTGGAGAACGAGCGCCAGCACTCCGAGGCCAACTTCCACGGCTACGACGTGGCGACGCTGAAGCGCCACTTCGAGGACATGGAGGCCCAGGTGCCGAAGCTGCTGGAGGGTCGCGGGCCGCAGGGCCAGCGCACCGTGCTGCCGGCCTACGACCACGTCCTGAAGGCCAGCCACCTGTTCAACCTGATGGACGCTCGCGGCGCGATCGCCGTGGCCGAGCGCCAGAGCTACATCGGCCGCATCCGCGACCTGACCAAGATGTGCGCCGAGGCCTGGGTGGAGAACGAGGGCGGCAACGCCCCGCCCGCGCCAGAGAAGGCGCGAGCCTGACCCATGCCCCAGCTGCTGCTCGAACTGTTCTCCGAAGAGATCCCCGCGCGCATGCAGGCGCAGGCGGCCCGCGACCTCGAGCGCATGGCGCGCGAGAAACTGGCCGCCGAGGGCCTGCTGCCGGAGGCGCTGAAGACCTTCACCGGCCCCCGGCGTCTGACCCTGGTGGCCGAAGGGCTGCCCGCGACCCAGGCCGACCGGCACGAGGAGCGCAAGGGTCCCCGCGTCGGCGCGCCGGACCAGGCCATCGAAGGCTTCCTGCGCTCCACCGGCCTGACCCGCGACCAGCTCGTGGAGAAGGACGGCGTCTACTTCGCCCATACCCACAAGCCCGGCCGGCCCACGCCGCAGATCGTGGCCGAGATGGTGGACGCCGTCGTCCGCGGCTTCCCCTGGCCCAAGTCGATGACCTGGGGGCGCGGGACCCTGCGCTGGGTGCGGCCGCTGAAGCGGATCCTCTGCGTCTTCGACCGCGAGGTCGTGCCGTTCAGCATCGACGGCATCGAGAGCGGCGACGTCTCCGAGGGCCACCGGTTCATGGGCTCGGCCCAGCCGTTCCGCGCCCGCGACTTCGACGAGTACCAGGACGGCCTCGACCGCCACTTCGTGGTCCTCGACCCTGAGGAGCGGAAGGAGCGGATCATGGACGCCGCCCGCACCCTCTGCTTCGCCCGCAACTTCGAGCTGGTCGAGGACGAGGGCCTGCTGGACGAGGTTGCCGGCCTCGCCGAGTGGCCGACGCCGATCCTGGGCGACATGGACCCGGACTTCCTGGACCTGCCGCCCGAGGTGATCCGCACCTCCATGCGCACCCACCAGAAGTATTTCGCGGTGCGCGACCCCGCGACCGGCTTCCTGGTCCCGCACTTCGTCACGGTGGCCAACATCCAGGCCGAGGACGGCGGCCGGGCCATCGCCGCCGGCAACGCCAAGGTGCTGTCCGCCCGGCTGAACGACGCGCGCTTCTTCTGGGACGAGGACCGCAAGACGCCGCTGTCCGCCCGGCTGGACAAGCTGAAGGGCGTCACCTTCCACGCCAAGCTCGGAACCATGTTCGAGCGGGTGGAGCGGATCGCGGCGCTTGCCGGGGAACTTGCCCCCTACGTCCGCGACGACGCCGGCACCCGGGACAAGGCGGTCGAAGCCGCGCGCCTGGCCAAGGCCGACCTCGTCACCGGCATGGTCGGCGAGTTCCCGGAGCTGCAGGGCGTGATGGGCGGCTACTACGCGGACAAGGAGCGCCTCGACCCCGAGATCGCCGACGCCATCCGCCACCACTACCGGCCACAGGGCCCGAACGACGACGTGCCGGTCCAGGCCGTGGCCGCCACCGTGGCCCTGGCCGACAAGCTCGACACCCTGGTCAGCTTCTTCGCCATCGACGAGAAGCCCACGGGCAGCCGCGATCCCTACGCGCTGCGCCGCGCCGCCCTCGGCGTGATCCGCATCCTCCTGCAGTCGCGCACGCGCCTGCCGCTGAAGCGGTTCTGCTCGGACGATCTCCTGGTCTTCTTCGCCGACCGGCTGAAAGTGCTGCTGCGCGAGCAGGGCCAGCGGCACGACCTGGTGGACGCGGTCTTTGCCCTGGGCGATGACGACCTGGTGCGCATCGTCTCGCGCGTGAATGCGCTCGACGGCTTCCTCGGGACCGAGGACGGCAAAAACCTGCTGGCCGGCTACAAGCGCGCGGTGAACATCCTGCGCGCCGAGGAGAAGAAGGGGCCGCTGCCGAGCGGCGAGCCCGTCGACATGGCCGGGGCTCCGCCGGAGGAATCCGCGCTCGTCGTCCGGATCGGCCACGTGGAGATCGAGGTCGGCAAGGCGCTGGAGCGCGAGGACTTCGAGGCCGCCATGCGCGAACTCGCGGCGCTTCGCGAGCCCGTGGACGCCTTTTTCGACAAGGTGCTAGTCAACTCCGAGGTCGCGGCGGAACGCGAGAACCGTTTGCGCCTTCTGGTGAAGGTCCGTGACGCCATGGGGCGCGTGGCGGACTTTTCACAAGTCACAGGCTGAGTAAGGGGACGTCGATGGTGGCCGACACGATGGTGAAGACGCGCTGGGTCTATGCCTTCGGCGGCGGGGGCGCGGAAGGCGACGCCTCGATGAAGAACCTGCTGGGCGGCAAGGGGGCGAACCTCGCCGAGATGTCGTCCCTGGGTCTCCCCGTGCCGCCGGGCTTCACCATCACCACCGAGGTCTGCACCTACTACTACGCGCATGGTCAGCAGTACCCGGCCGACCTGAAGGACCAGGTCCGCGACGCGCTCGCCAAGGTCGAGAGCCAGGTCGGCAAGACCTTCGGCGACCCGGCCAATCCGCTGCTGGTGTCGGTGCGCTCCGGCGCCCGGGCCTCGATGCCGGGCATGATGGACACCGTCCTCAACCTCGGCCTGAACGACGCGACGGTGGAGGGCCTGGCCAAGCTGGCGGGCGACCGCCGCTTCGCGTTCGACAGCTACCGACGCTTCATCCAGATGTACTCGAACGTGGTCCTCAACCTCGACCACCACATGTTCGAGGAGATCCTCGACGAGCATAAGGAGCGCCTGGACGTCCACGTGGACACCGGGCTCACCGCCGAGGATTGGGAAGCCGTCGTCGCCGACTACAAGCGGGCCGTCGAGAGCGAGCGCGGCGAGCCGTTCCCGCAGGACCCGGAGGCCCAGCTCTGGGGCGCGATCAGCGCCGTCTTCGCCAGCTGGATGAACGACCGGGCGAAGTTCTACCGCCGCATGCACGACATCCCCGAGAGCTGGGGCACGGCGGTCAACGTCCAGTCGATGGTCTTCGGCAACATGGGCGAGACCTCGGCCACCGGCGTCGCCTTCACGCGCAATCCGTCCACCGGCGAGAACCGCCTCTACGGCGAGTTCCTGATCAACGCCCAGGGCGAGGACGTGGTCGCCGGCATCCGCACGCCGCAGGCCCTGACCAAGGCCGCCCGCGAGGAGATGGGCGAGAAGAACCCCTCCATGGAGGAGGCGCTTCCGGAGGTCTTCACCCAGTTCAAGTCGGTCGTGGAGAAGCTCGAGAAGCACTACCGCGACATGCAGGACATCGAGTTCACGGTGGAGAAGGGCCGTCTGTACATGCTGCAGACGCGCAACGGGAAGCGCACGGCCAAGGCCGCGCTCAAGGTTGCGGTGGACCTCGCCTCCGAGGGCCTGATCACCAAGGAAGAGGCGGTGATGCGGGTGGAGCCCGCCAGCCTCGACCAGCTGCTGCACCCGACCATCGACCCGGCCAGCCCCCGCGACGTGATCGCGGGCGGCCTTCCGGCCTCGCCCGGCGCGGCCACGGGCAAGGTGGTGTTCACCGCCGAGGAAGCCGAGAAGCTGGGCGCGGCCGGCGAGTCGGTGATCCTCATGCGCGAGGAGACCAGCCCTGAGGACATCCGCGGCATGGACGCCGCCCGCGGCATCGTCACCGCCCGCGGCGGCATGACCAGCCACGCCGCCGTGGTCGCCCGCGGCATGGGCCGGCCCTGCGTCTCCGGGGCCGGCGAGCTGCGCATCGACCAGAAGTCCGGCGAGTTCCACGTCCGCGGCCGCACCTTCAAGGTCCACGACGTGATCACCATCGACGGGTCCACCGGCGAGGTGCTGGCCGGGGCGGTGAAGATGATCGAGCCGGAGCTCTCCGGCGACTTCGCCACCCTGATGACCTGGGCCGACAGCGTGCGCCGCCTGAAGGTGCGGGCCAACGCCGAGACGGCGCTCGACGCCCGCACCGCCCGCCAGTTCGGCGCCGAGGGCATCGGCCTGTGCCGCACCGAGCACATGTTCTTCGACCCCGACCGCATCGCCGCCGTGCGCGAGATGATCCTGGCCGACGACGAGAAGGGCCGCCGCGCCGCGCTGGAGAAGATCCTGCCGATGCAGCGCCAGGACTTCGTGGAGCTGTTCGGCATCATGGAGGGCCTGCCGGTCACCATCCGGCTGCTCGACCCGCCGCTGCACGAGTTCCTGCCGCACACCGAGGAGGACGTGGCCTCCGTCGCCGCGGCCACCGGCCTCGACCCGGCCAAGCTGCTGCGCCGCGCCAAGGAGCTGCACGAGGTGAACCCGATGCTGGGCCACCGCGGCTGCCGCCTCGGCGTGGCCTATCCGGAGATCTACGAGATCCAGGTCCGGGCCATCGTCGAGGCCGCCCTGGACGTGCAGGCCTCGGGCAAGCCCGCGCCGATTGTCGAGATCATGCACCCGCTGGTGGCCAAGGGCGAGGAGATGAAGTTCCTGCGCCAACTGACGGACAAGACGGTGAAAGCCGTCTTCGCCGAACGCGGCCAGGAGATCGAGTACAAGGTCGGCGCCATGGTCGAGCTGCCGCGCGCCGCGATCCGCGCCGGGGACCTGGCCGAGCACGCCGAGTTCTTCTCGTTCGGCACCAACGACCTCACCCAGACGACCTTCGGCATCAGCCGCGATGACTCGGGCCGGTTCCTGAACGCCTACATCGAGAAGGGCATCTTCGAGCGCGACCCGTTCGTCAGCCTCGACCAGGAAGGCGTCGGCGATCTGATCCGCATCGCCACCGAGCGCGGCCGCGCGACCCGGCCCGACGTCAAGCTCGGCATCTGCGGCGAGCACGGCGGCGACCCGGCCTCCATCCAGTTCTGCGAGGCGGTGGGCCTGGATTACGTCAGCTGCTCGGCCTACCGCGTGCCGATCGCGAGGCTGGCCGCGGCGCAGGCCGCGATCGGCGAGCGCGAGAAGGACCGCTAGAGGTCAGGGAACGGCTCAGGCGCTGGCCGGTTAGTCCGGCCATGCCGCTGCACGAGAGCATCTTCCCGACCTTCTTCCTGTCCGGCTTCGAGTGCTCGACCTTCGTCTGGAAGGACCAGGGCCGGCGCGACTGCTCCGCGGAGACGATGCACCTTCAGCACGCGCAGGAGGACTACGCCTTCCTGCGCCACCTGGGCATCGGGGTTGCGCGGGAGGGCTGTCCCTGGCCATTCGTGGACCTGGGCGGCGGGCGCTACGACTTCTCGTGCATCGATCCGCTGATCGAGGCCATGCACGCGCAGCAGGTGCTGCCGATCTGGGACCTCTGCCACTACGGCTACCCGGACGGGCTCGACCCGTTCGGGCCGGAGTTCGTGCCGCGCTTCGCCGACTACTGCCGGGCGGTCGCCGCCTATGTGGTCCCCAAGCTGCCGGGGCCGCACTACTTCACCCCGATCAACGAAATCACCTTCTTCGCCTTCATCGGCGGGGAGTGGGGCTGGGCGGCTCCGTTCCGCACCAGCCGGGCCGAGCGCTTCGACCTGCGCCAGCGGCTCTGCGCCGCCGACATCGCCGGCGTGAAGGCGATCCGCGAGGTCTGTCCGGAGGCGCGGATGATCCACATCGACCCGCTGGTGAACGTGGTCGCGCCCATGGACCGGCCGGACCTGATCGCCGCCGCCTGGCGGGAGACCTACGAGGACACCTTCGTCGCCTGGGACATCATCTCCGGCAAGCGCAATCCGGAGCTGGGCGGCTCGCCCGACGTGCTCGATGTGCTGGGGGTCAACTGCTACTCGTTCGGCCAGATGGAGTACCGCGAGCAGGGGCCGCACGCGCCGCTGCCGCGCGACGACGAGCGGATCGTGCCGCTCTGCCATCTGCTGAAGTACGCCTACGAGCGCTACCGCCGCCCCATGATCATCGGCGAGACCAGCGGCCTGGAGGAGGGCCGTCACCACTGGCTGCGCGACACCGTCCAGGAAGCCTTGGCGGCGGTGGACCAGGGCATCGACCTGCACGGGATCTGCCTGTTCCCGGCCGTGGACATGAAGGACTGGGGCAAGGGCATCTGGGTCCACAACGGGCTGGCCGATCTCCTGGAGGATCGCGGCGACCTCCGCCGCGTGCCGGTGGAGGCCTACTGCGACGAGCTGCGGCGTTGGCAGAAGCGGCTGAACCGCGTGACCCGGCTGGACGACGACCCGCTGAGCGACCCGGTGAACCTCGACGACATCGTGGCCGCCGCCCGGGAGCTGAAGATGCGCTCCGACGCCGACTGGCACTAGCTCAGCAGGAACTTCCAGACCGCCAGGCCGAGCGCGGTGGTGCTGATCACGAAGGCGATCAGCACCAGCAGGCCGTCGCGGGCGATCAGCCCCAGGCCGAAGGTGGCGATGGCCGCGGCCGGCACGAAGGCCACGAACGGCAGCAGCTCCAGCGGCGGCACGATCATCGCCACCAGCATGCAGACCAGCGCCACGACCCGATCCGCCCAGGGGCGGGTGAGGGCCTCGAGTCGCGGCTTCACCATCCGGTCGATGACGCGGGCAGGTTTGCGGCTCACCTTGACCGTCTTCTTCACCTTGTCGGCCTTCACCGACACCTTCTCCAGGAAGCGGGGGATCCACACCGACTCGCGGCCGAACAGCAGCTGGACCGACACCAGGATGGTGATCAGCGCGATGATGCTGGGGGCCGTCGGCACCGCGGCCACCGGCGTCATGCCGAGCAGGCCGCCCAGCAGGAGCAGGGGGCCGAACGAGCGCTTGCCGATGGTCTCCATGATCTCGCCCACGGAGACCTTGGCGCCGTTGGAGCTCGCCGCCCGGTCCAGATCGGCGAGCAGGTCTTCCAGATCCTGAGCAGCTTCCGCCATCGGGCGACCTCCGTTCCGGGGGCCTGAACGCGCAAGCGGAGGATTAGGCGCCTACCAGCTCCAGTCGGACGCCTTCGCCCGGCAGCCGCCGTCGGTCCAGCCCTTCCAGGCGCGTCCGCGGACCACCCGGCCCGGTCGCGCCGCGGTGGGCTCGCCGTCGGCCAGGGCGAGCTGGCCGTTGACCACCACGTGACTGACCCCGGTGGCGAACTGCTGCGGCTTCTCGAAGGTGGCGTGGTCCTGCACGGTCGCCGGATCGAACACCACCACGTCGGCGAAATAGCCCTGCCGCAGCCGTCCGCGCTCCTTCAGGCCGAGATTCGCCGCCGGCTGGGCGGAGAGCTTGCGCACCGCCTCGGCCACGGAGAGGCGCTTCTCCTCGCGCACGTACCTGGCCAGCAGCCGGGCGAAGTTGCCGTAGGCCCGGGGATGGGTGGACGACAGCAGGAACGGCCCCTCCGGCGCCTGCGCCTCCGCGTCGGAGCCGAAGCTCATCCAGGGCAGGGCGGTCTGCCGCGCCACATTGGCCTCCAGCATCGAGAAGTAGACCACCTGCACCCGGCTGCCGTCCTCGATCACCAGGTCGACGGCGGCGTCCTCGGGGCTCACGCCGCGTTCCCTGGCGACCTGCGCCAGGGTCTTGCCGGTCAGCGGCTTCAGCTTCGGGTTCTTGAAGCCGACCAGCAGGGTGCCCTCGGCGCCGGCGCCCCGCTGCAGGTTCTCGAAGGTGGGCGAGCCGTCGCGCATCTCGGCGATCACCTTGGCCCGTGTGGCGGGGTCCTTCAGCCGCGCGATCCACTGCTCCACCCCGCCGGCCTGCACCCAGGTCGGCATGGCTGCGTCCAGGCCCGTGGAGCTGGCCGGATAGGTGTACATGTCGGCGGTGATCCGCAGGCCCTGGGCGCGGGCCGCCTCGATGCGGGCGATCGCCGCGTCCAGTTTGTCCCAGTGGGCCCGGCCAGCGGCCTTAAGGTGGTAGATCTCGGCCGGGGCGCCGGAGCGACGGGAGATCTCGATCAGCTCGTCGATGGCCTCCAGCAGCCGCGAGCCTTCCGAGCGGATGTGGCTGATGTACATGCCGCCGCAGCGGCCGGCCTCGCTGGTCAGGGCCACCAGCTCGTCGGTCTCCGCGAAGGAGGCCGGCGCGTAGATCAGCGAGGAGCCCACGCCCAGCGCGCCGTCCTCCATGGCCTGGACGACCAGGGCCCGCATCCGCGCGAGCTGCTCCGGCGTCGGGTCCACGTCGCCTTCGCCCAGCACGTTCACCCGCACCGTGGTGGCGCCCACGAACGAGGCGACGTTCATGGAGACGCCCCTGCGTTCCAGGTGGCGCAGGTACTCGTCGAGCGTGGTCCAGGCGACGTCGTACCTGATGTCGCCCTGCCGCTGGACGTCGAGGGCCTTCTGGGCGTCGTTCCACGGGCCCATGGAATTGCCTTCGCCCATGACCTCCAGCGTCACGCCCTGGCGCAGCGCGGACTGACCGCGGCCGTCGTGGAGCAGGCTCTCGGTGGACCAGGACAGCATGTTGATGAAGCCGGGGGACACCGCCTTGCCGGCCGCCGGGACCTCGACCTTGCCGGCGCCCGGCGCGCGGGGCCCGATGTAGGCGATGCGGTCGCCAGTCACCGCCACGTCGCCGCGGAACGGCTGGCCGCCCGAGCCGTCGTAGATCTCGCCGCCGCGGATCACCAGATCGTAGGCGGGCGCCTGCGGCGTGGCGCACGAGCCCGCGACCAGGCCCAGCGCGACGGCCGCCGCGACGAACAACTTCATGCGGAACGCTCCGATGGGAGTGGGCTACGACCCAACCTACCTAGCTCTGCCGCAGCCGTCTTCCTGGCAGCCACATGTCTTTCGGTGGATGACATCCACCGCCCCTGTATGGGTGGCAGTTGCCCACAAGACATCCACACCTTGTTTACAGACCCGAGGCAGGCTCACGAACAGGATCGGAAAATTGCCTCACTTGAGTCGTAGTCAGGTAGCGTACACAACGAAATTGGGGCTGAGGTTCACACCTCAGCCCCAACCAAGGCGGGAGGGAAGCGGTCCTAAGCGCAACTAAGAAACCGCTTTCCTCTCGTTACTGGATCGGAGCAGCTCCGCTGGCCTTCACCAGGTTGATCGCCGCGAGGCAGTCCGCGCGGTTGACGTAGCTCTCGCCGCTATCGGCGATGATGCGGTTGTTTCCCGCCTGCAGGCGCCAGCGGTACTGGCCGCGGGAATCGGTATAGAGGGAGTAATACATAGCTAGTCCTCGGGCGAAGGCGCGGAGGACCCGCGACCTTTCTCGGCCCGATAACAGGATTACCGAACGTCATGTGCCTCGCAAGGGCCCGGCGTCTATTAGTTGTGAAAAAGGCTGGGGATAACCCCACCTATAGACGTGCCTACACGGAATTGTGACGACAAGCCTGTCGAACCCCACATTTGGTGGTTACCGCTTGCGGACGAACACCGTCCCGGCGGAATAGCCGGCGCCGAACGAGCAGATCAGGCCGAGATCGCCCCGCTGGAAGTCGGCGTTGTGCTTGTGGAAGGCGATCACCGAGCCGGCCGAGGAGGTGTTGGCGTACTCGTCGAGGATGATCACGTTCTCCTCGCGGGTGGGCTCGCGCCCCAGCACGCGGCGCCCGATCAGCTCGTTCATGTTGATGTTGGCCTGGTGCAGCCACAGGCGCTTCAGCTTCGTGGGGTCGAGGCCGAGGTCGCCGGCGTGCTCGACGATCATGTCCGAGACCATCGGCACCACCTCGCGGAACACCTTGCGGCCCTCCTGCACGAACAGCTTGTCCGTCTTGCCGATCCCCTCGGGCGCGGCGCGGTTCAGGAAGCCGAAGTTGTTGCGGATGTTGTTGGAGAACTGGGTCTTCAGCCGCGTGCCGAGGATCTCCCAGCCGCCCACCGCCTGGTCCGAGGCCTCGACGATCACCGCGGTGGCCACGTCGCCGAAGATGAAGTGGCTGTCGCGGTCGCGGAAGTTCAGGTGGCCGGAGCAGATCTCCGGGTTCACCACCAGAACCGCCTTGGCCGAGCCCGAGGCGATGAAGTCGGCGGCGGTCTTGATCCCGAAGGTCGCCGAGGAGCAGGCCACGTTCATGTCGAAGGCGAAGCCGTCGATGCCGAGCGCGTTCTGCACCTCGATGGCCATGGCCGGGTAGGCGCGCTGCATGTTGGAGGCCGCGCAGATCACCGCGCCGATCTCGCTGGCCGGCTTGTCCCAGCTCACCAGCGCGTCCATCGCGGCTTCCACCGCCATCTCGGCGAGGACGGAGATCTGGTCGTTCGGCCGCTCGGGGATCACCGGGCGCATCAGGTCGGGGTCGACCAGACCCTGCTTGTCCACCACGAAGCGGGACTTGATGCCCGAGGCCTTCTCGATGAACTCCACGGACGAGGCGGCCAGCGGCTCCAGCTCGCCGGCCTTGATGGCCTTGGCGTTGCGGGCGTTCTCCCGCTCCACCCAGGCGTTGAAGGTCTCCACCAGCTCGGCGTTCGAGAGGCTGTTGGGCGGCGTATAGAGGCCGGTGGCGGCGATCACGGCGTCAGGCAAGCGGGGTCTCTCCATGACAGGGGGCGCTTGTAGCACGCCCATTCCAGGCGTCAGCCGCCATTGTGGCCGCAGGGCCACACCTCGGCGCCTGCCATAGTCAAGCCGCAGAACCCACCCGAACCCGCCGCGTTTGGGGAGCCAATCGACTACGGCTGGGGGCAGCTGTTCAGTCAGAGAGTGGAGTACCTCCCCAATGAAGATGCTTTTCGCCGCGGCCTCCGCCGCCGCTATCGCCGTGGCCGTTCCCGCCATCGCCCAGGCCCAGGTCGTGACCCCGGGCGTCTACGGCTCCGTTGGCTACGCCGCGAGCGAGGTCGAGGACCTGAATTTCGGCGCGATCCAGGGCCGTGTCGGCTATCGCTTCAACGACTGGATGGGTGTCGAAGGCGAGCTCTCCAAGGGCGTGAAGGGTGACGAGATCACCGTCGCCGGTCCGAACGGCCCCACCGACGTCGACTTCGACGTGGAGTGGCAGGGCGCTGCCTATGCCGTGGGCTTCGCCCCGCTGTCGGCCAACACCGATCTGTTCGCCCGTATCGGCTACGGCAAGACCGAGATCGAGGGCTCGGCGCTCGGCCAGAGCGCCAGCGACGCCGGCAAGTCCTGGAACTACGGCGTCGGCGCCCAGCACCACTTCGACGGCGTCAACGGCGTGCGCGTCGACTGGACCCGCCACGACTTCACCGGCGACGGCGGCAAGGCCGACGTCTGGTCGATCGGCTACACCCGCCGCTTCTAGGGCGGGAAGAGGTCCGGCGGCGGCTCAACGTCCCTCGCCGCCGCCGGTCGGAAGAGGCCCTCCGCGCTCCGCGGGGGGCCTTTTTCTTGACCCGGGCGCCGGTTCGCGCGCAGCCTCCCGGCCGGGGAGGAGACAGTTTGAGCCAGGCGTTCTTCATACAACTCGCGGCCTCGGGGCTGGCGGTCACCCTGCTGGTGGCGCTCGCCGCCTGGGCCAGCATCGCGCGTCCCAACCAGCCGCTCAGCGACGCCACGGCCCGCGCCCTGTTCGCCGAGGAGTTTCCCGGGCGCGTGCTGGACGGACTTTGGGTGGCGGTGGACGGCAAGGGCGCGCTGGCCAAGTCCGGCGCCGCGGCCCTGGTGCTCTGCCGCTTCGGAGATGGCTTCGTGGCCCGCCAGATCCCCTGGGCCCAGGCGCTCTCGGCGGCCTTCCGCAAGGGCGAGCTCTGCATCGACCTCGCCGACATCGCCGCCCCGCGCGCCGTGCTCGCCCTGCAGTCCTGGCCGCCGAAGGACCTGGGCAAGGACCTCGCCGCATGAAGGCCGAGTTCGATCCGGTCACGCTGGCGACGCCGATCTTCATCCTCACCATCGTCCTGGAGATCGTGCTGGCGCGCCTGGGCAAGGTCCGCGCCCATTACGAGTGGAAGGACACCGCCGTATCGCTGGGGATGGGCCTGGGCTCCACCGTCGCGGGCGTGATCACAGGCGGCCTGGTGTTCGCCGCCAGCCTCTGGGCCTATGAGCACCGCGTCTTCACCGTCCCGTTCACGGCCGTCTGGGCCTGGGTCGCGCTCTTCCTGCTCGAGGACCTGACCTACTACTGGTTCCACCGCCTCAGTCACGAGCGGCGGTTCTGGTGGGCGGCGCACGTCAACCACCACTCCAGCCAGCACTACAACCTCTCCACGGCGCTGCGGCAGACCTGGACCGGCGGCGTGGCGGGGACGTGGCTTCTCTGGCTGCCGCTGGCGTTCCTGGGCTTCAGCCCGGCGATGATCGCCATCCAGAAGGGGATCAGCCTGGTCTACCAGTACTGGATTCACACCGAGACCATCCGGCGGATGCCGCGCTGGTTCGAGGCCGTGTTCAACACCCCCTCGCACCACCGCGTCCATCACGCCCGCAACCCGCGCTACCTCGATCGCAACTACGCGGGCATCCTCATCGTCTGGGATCGCCTGTTCGGCACCTTCCAGCCCGAGTTGGACGAGGAGCCGTGCCGCTATGGCCTCGTGCGGAATCTCGGCGCCTTCAACATCCTGCGCGTGGCCTTCCACGAGTGGGTCGGCATCGCGAAGGATATCGCCCGCCAGCCGCGCCATGCGCTGGGCTGGCTGTTCGGCCCGCCCGGATGGAGCCCCGACGGCAGCCGCCAGACCAGCGCCATGCTGAAGGCGGAGTGGGAGAGGGGGCAGGGGAAAGCCGCCGCCGAGCCCGAGGGCGCGCGGGAGGCCGCCTAGTCCCTCAGCAGTGGCAGGCTGAGCCCGCTCACCGGCCGGGCGGCCAGGATCTCGCGGCGGAAGCGGAACAGCTCGGCGGGCCGGCCGCCGGTCTCGGCGTCCATCCGGCCCAGGCCCTCCACGAGCTCGGCTCGCTCCAGGGCGCGGCGGAAGTTCTGCTTGTGCAGCGGCACGCCGGCGATCGCCTCCACCGCCCGCTGCAGGGCCGAGAGGGTGAAGGCCTCCGGCATCAGCTCGAACACGACCGGCCGGTACTTGAGCTTGCCGCGCAGCCGCGAGAGCGCCGTCGCCAGGATCCGCCGGTGGTCGGAGATCATCGGCTCGCCGGCTGGCGGCAGGGTGGCGGGCTGGACCTCGCCCCGGTCGCGGGCCGCCTCGTGCACCAGCCCCGCCTCGTAGAGCAGCTCGTATCGCTCCAGCACCCGTTCCTCGTTCCACGGGGCGCCGTCCAGCGCGAACAGCAGGCGCGCCCGGGCCAGGCGGTCCGGCGTCGTCGCCCAGGTGCGCAGCGCCGTCTCGATGACCCCCAGGGCCGCCGGGCGGCCCTCGCGCCAGTCCTCGTAGGGGAAGAAGCGGGTCCACGGCTGCCAGCCCGAGGCCGCCGAGTGGCTGTCCAGCGCCGCCGGCGCCAGTCCGAGGTAGCCCACGGAGATCACCCGCGCCGCGCCCGCGCCCATGTCGGCCAGCGGCGCGTCGCGGCCTTTGTCCCCGAAGGTGTAGAGCTGCTCCACATAGCCGGGGTCGAACCGCGTCTGCTCGCGCACGAATGCCCGCAGCGCCAGCTCGAAGGTGCGGTGGCCCTCCGGGTCGAAGGGGCCGAACGGCAGGCCCTGCAGCTCCTGCCCCGGCGGGCGCACGGTCAGCACCACGGCCTCGCCGTCGCAGATGGCCACCACCACCGCCGAGAGCCCGATGACGACCGAGGTGGGCACGGGCGCTACTCCGTGTCGAAGGCGGCGGCCGGCGACGGCGTGTAGCCGGCGGCCTCGGAGAGGATGTGGAAGCGTTGCACGTAGCGCTGCTGGGCGACGCTCGCCGGCCACGGCTCGATGTGCAGGGTGTAGCCGGCCGGCGGGGCGCCGAAGAAGTCCAGCGACTCCGCATGGCTGAAGCCCGCCAGCTGGGTCGCCTCGAAGAAGGCGCAGGCCCGGTCGGCCTGCTTGATCAGCTTCTTGACCGCCACCGGCGTCTTCGCCGGCAGGCCGAAGCGGATGTGGATCGCGTTCTCCAGCCGCTCCTCGAAGGTCTTGTAGTCCACGCCGAGCGCCGCCTTGAACGGCGAGATCATGTCGCCGATCACATATTCGGAGGCGTCGTGCAGCAGGGCGGCGAGGCGCCATCTCGGCTCCACGTCCGGCTGGATGTGGGCCACGATCTCCTCCACCACGATGGAGTGCTGGGCGACCGAGAAGGCGTGCTCGCCCACCGTCTGGCCGTTCCAGCGCGCCACCCGAGCCAGGCCGTGGGCGATGTCCTCGATCTCGATGTCCATGGGGGACGGGTCGAGCAGGTCCAGCCGGCGGCCGGACAGCATGCGCTGCCAGGCGCGGACCTCCTTCACGCGACGCAGCCCTTTCCTCACAGGCGCATTCCCTCCATGGTCAGGCTGGTGAACTGGCCCAGAGCCTGAGAAAGATCAATGCGAGCGTGAGGCCGCAGGGTCCAAGGTCCACAGCATGAAGGGGCGAAAAGAATGAGCTGGGCGCGCATCATGGCGCCTCTTTCGGGCGGACAGGGCGACCGAGCGGCGGTCGCCGCGGCGGTCATGCTGGCCGAGCCGTTCGGCGCGGAAGTGGCCGGCGTCTACACGCCCGCCGACGTGGCCGACGTCATGCCCTGGATGGGCGAGGGCTTCCTGGGCGGCGTCCAGACCACGGCCCTTGAATCCCTGAAGGAAGCCGCCGCGGCCGGCGAGAAGAACGCCCGCGCCGCCATGGACGCCGTGAGCTACGGCAAGAAGCAGTTCATCGCCCTGCAGACCCCCGTCTGGGCCGGCCTCTCCGCCGAGAGCCGGCTGTCCGACGTGGTGGTGTTCAATTCCGACCCCGCCCGCGGCCGCGGTCCGCTCGCCGAGGCGTTCCAGCAGATGGTCGCCGACGAGCAGCGCCCGGTGCTGGTGGCCCGCGAGGGCCTGCGGGTCGGCGGCGCCGTGGCGGTCGCCTGGGACGGCGGCAAGGAAGCCTCCCGCGCAGCCCGCCTCGCCATGCCGCTGCTCGAGAAGGCGGAGAAGGTGGTCATCCTGGCCGCGCCCAAGGCCAGCGCCCGCAGTTTCGACGCCGCCCGGCTGAAGGCCTACTATGCCGCCCGCGGCGTCGACGCCGAACTGCAGGTCCTGCCGGACACCGGCGACGCCGCGCCGGCCCTCATGGCGGCTGCGAAACAGGCCGGCGCCCAGATCCTGGTGGCCGGCGCGTTCGGTCATCCGAGGCTGCAGGAGTTCATCTTCGGGGGAACGACCCGGACGCTGTTGAACTCCGAGCAGCCGTCGTTGTTCTTGTCTCACTAGCTTTTTGGAAGGTGGAAGAAATGGCCCTGTCGCGCATCGTCATGCGGCTTGCCCGCAACCCTGGCACGGAATTCGCCGGAGGCGACGACCACCGCGGCTACTCCCTGACCGCCCCGCTCACGGACGACGGCATGCTGGACGAGGCCGCCTTCGCCAAGGCGCGGGAGAACTGCACCGTGCGCCGCTTCGCGCCGGACGAGGATCCGCTGGACGGCCGCCTGAACCGCCGCGGCGCGCGCTGGTTCTTCGACTACGACGAGGATGACTCCGCCGACGACGAGCCGGTTCACCGCCTGGGCGAGCACCGCTTCGCGGTGGGCGAGTACGTCACCGTCACCGACGAGGACGGCCGGCCGCTCACCTACAAGGTCGTCGAGGTCCAGCCCGCGGGCTAGACGCCGCCGTTGCGCCGGACCAGGCGCTTCACGTCCTTGTAGACCGCGCTGCCGTCGTCGATCTCGGTCTTCGCACGGACGGTGGCGACCGTGATCGGGCCGGCCTTGGGCCCGGCGGCTTCGTAGCCCACGAAACGGTAGCCGTCGGCCAGTGCGCCCTCGTGGATGAAGGTCGCTCGCAGGCCCCGCTTCTGACGGGAGAAGGCTTCCCCCTTCAGGCGCACGTCCCGGACGATGTGCACGGTGGCCTCGTCGCCGTCGGCGTTGACGGTCAGGCCGCCGATCTTCACCTTGGCGTCGTCCTCCCCGGCCGTGATGTTGATCCCCGGCAGCTGGACCCGCGTGACCTCGCCGTCCTTCTGGGTGGTCACCGTCTTGCCGTCGCCGTCGACGTGGATATCCACCTTGGCGCTGATGGAACGCTCGGCGTCGCCCGCCGCGCGGGCGGCGTCCTGTTCCGCCTCCCGGGCCACCGCGGCGGCGTCGCGCGCCGCGTCCTCGGCGGCTTGCGCCGTGGCGTCCGCCGCTTCCGCCACCGGGGTCGATCCCGGCGCCGGCTGGGCGACGGTCATCAGCCTGGTCTCGATGGCCTTCAGCGCGGTGGCCGGGTCACCGTTGGTGGCGACCAGCTGCAGGCCGATCTCGGCCCCGGCGGCCGTCCGGTAGGTGCAGCTCTTGCGGTCGGCGGCGATGGCGGTGCGGGTCAGCTCGCCCTGGACCTCGGGGCAGTCGAGCGCCGCCCGGACGGCCGGCTTGCCGCCGGGCCCGCAGGCGGCCAGGCCGGCGAGCGCCAGGGTCGAGGAGGCGATGATAAGCAGGGACTTCATGGCGAAAGGGCTCCAGTCCGTTCCCTCAAAGGGTGGCTGGAGCCCTTGGAAAAATCGAGTGAATTCGCCGTAACGGCCCTTACGGCCCAGCCTTGCCGAGTGGCCTACTGGCCTGGGCGGCCGGACCCCGCACCCTCGCGCCGCGCCAGGAAGGCGAGACGCTCGAAGAGGTGCACGTCCTGCTCGTTCTTCAGGAGCGCGCCGTGCAGCGGCGGGATCAGCTTGGTGGGATCCTTCTCCTTCAGCGCCACCTCGTCGATGTCCTCGACCATCAGCAGCTTCAGCCAGTCGAGCAGCTCCGAGGTGGACGGCTTCTTCTTCAGGCCCGGCACCTTGCGCATGTCGTAGAAGATGCGCAGCGCCTCGGCGACGAGCTTCTGCTTGATGCCCGGATAGTGGACCTCGACGATCTGGTTCATCGTCTCGGCCTCGGGGAAGCGGATGTAGTGGAAGAAGCAGCGGCGCAGGAAGGCGTCCGGCAGCTCCTTCTCGTTGTTGGACGTGATGATCACCACCGGCCGGACGGCCGCCTTGATGGTCTCGTTGGTCTCGTAGACGTAGAACTCCATCCGATCGAGCTCCTGCAGGAGGTCGTTCGGGAACTCGATGTCGGCCTTGTCGATCTCGTCGATCAGCAGGACGGGGCGCTGCGGCGCCTCGAACGCCTCCCAGAGCTTGCCCTTCTTGATGTAATTCTTGACGTCCTTCACTCGCTCGTCGCCGAGCTGGCTGTCGCGCAGGCGGGTCACCGCGTCGTACTCGTAGAGGCCCTGGTGGGCCTTGGTGGTCGACTTGATGTGCCAGGTGATCAGCGGGGCGTTCAGCGCCTCGGCGATCTCGTAGGCCAGGACCGTCTTGCCGGTGCCGGGCTCCCCCTTGATCAGCAGCGGGCGCTCGAGCGCGATCGCGGCGTTGACCGCGACCTTCAGGTCCTCGGTGGCGACGTAGTTCTCGGTTCCTTCGAAACGCTGGCTCATCGAGGCTCCCTGCGCGGGCGGTCTCACCCACGTTCGAACAGTTGTTTGTCTGGGCCAGCCTATAGGCCTGCGCGCAAGGGGATCAAGCGGGTTCCATCACGGCGCCCGATCGGCGCGATTGCGCCTGACCCAGCGTCAGCCGGCCCGCGGCGGCATGCTTAATGGCGCCTTAAGGTCGGGGCGCCGAAACTCGCCCCGACTCGCGGAGGCGTGATGACGAGCAGACTGGTCGAGAAGCCCGAGGGCTATTTCGAGATCGAGCCCAGGCCGACGCCGGACGAGCTCGCCGCCTACTACCGCGACAAGTACTTCGTCGCCGACCACGGCAAGAATCCCTACGCCCACGGCTACACGGACGAGGAGCTGGAGCATAAGCGCCTGCAGCCGGCCGAGACCGAGTGGGTCTGGGGGCGGGCCCCCGGCCGCCTGCTGGAGGTGGGCGTGGGCGAGGGCTTCACCCTCGACTACTTCCTGAAGCGCGGCTGGCAGGCGAGCGGCCTCGACTTCACCGACGACGGCCTGCAGGCCTTCTTCCCGGAGCTGTCGGACAAGCTGGTCCTCGGCGACGCCTTCGCCCTGTTGGATGAGGTGATCGCCCGGGGCGAGACCTGGGATCTCGTCGTCTGCAACAACGTGCTCGAGCACGTGCTCGACCCCATGGGCCTGCTGGACCGACTGCGGGCGATCGTGGCGCCCGACGGGATGGTGCGGATTTCCGTGCCCAACGACGGCTCCTGGCTGCAGGACCAGATCGTGCGCCGGGGGCTGGCGGTGCCGCAGTTCTGGCTCGCTCCGCCGGATCACCTCAACTACTTCAACACCGACAGCCTGCCCCGGGCCATGGCGGCGCACGGCTGGGAGGTGGTCGAGCACCTGGGCGAGTTCCCGATCGACATCTTCCTGCTCAATCCGGACACCGGCTATATGCGCGACCGCGCCAAGGGCCGGCCCTGCCACTTCGCCCGCATCGCCTTCGAGATGGGCCTGTGGAAGGACCGCTCCCTGGAGGCGGTCGTGGAATTCCGCCGCGGCTGCGCGCGGGCCGGCATCGGCCGCAACCAGACCGTCTACGCCCGGCCCGCCGCCCAGACGCGATGAATGTCCTGATCCTCAGCGCCGCGGCCAAGGTGCCGCTGGTCCGCGCCTTCGCCGAGGCGGCGCACGCGCGCGGCGGCCGGGTCCTGGCGGCCGACCTGGGACCCGACAACGCGGCCCTGTTCGAGGCCGACGGCGCGGTGATCCTGCCGCGCAGCGACACGCGGGGCTTCGCCGACGCCCTGGCGGCCGCCTGCGCCGGCCACGCCGTGCGGCTGGTCGTGCCGACCCGTGACGCCGAGCTGCCGGTGCTGGCCGCGGCCAGGGAGCGGCTGGCGGAGCAGGGGGTGACGGCGCTCGTCGCGGGTCCGGACGCCCTCGCCACTTGCCAGGACAAGCGCCGGTTCACGGCCGCCTGCGCCGCCCAGGGTCTGGCCACTCCGCGCACCTACGCGCCCGGCGAGGCGCCGGAGCGCTTCCCGGTATTCGTGCGGCCGGTGACCGGCGCAGGCGGGCAGGGCGCCCGTCGGGTCGATCGGGCCGAGGACCTGCCGCGCGGCGCGGACCTGCTCGTCCAGGCCCTGGAGACCGATCCCGAATACACGGTCGACGTGCTGCTGGACCTCGCCGGGCGGCCGCTGCAGGCGGTGGCCCGGCGCCGGCTGCAGGTGCGGGCCGGCGAGGCGGTGAAGTCGCGGGTGGAGGACGCGCCCGAACTCGAGGAGCAGGCGCTGGCCCTTTGCGGCGCCCTCGGCCTCGTCGGGCACAATGTCGTCCAGGCGTTCCACGCCCCCGGCCGCCCGCCGCGGTTCATCGAGGTCAATCCGCGGTTCGGCGGAGCGTCGAACCTCTCGATCCGGGCGGGCCTCGCCTCGCCCGAACGGATCCTGCAGATGGTCGAGGGCCGCGGGGCCGAGGCCGCCGCGCCGCGGCACGTCGAATATGGCCTGACCATGCTGCGCTACCCCGAGGACCGCTTCGTGACCGAGGCCGAGCTCGCCGCGCTTGCGGAAGGCTGAGATGGCCCGCGCCCTGATCATCGATCTCGACGACACCCTCTACGACGAGCGCAGCTACGTGCTCTCCGGGTTCCGGGCCGTGGCCGCCGAGGTGGCGTCGCGCCACCGTGGCCTCGACGCCGAAGCCCTGTTCGCCGCCATGCAGGCCGAACTCGACGCCCACGGCCGCGGCCAGGTCTTCGACCGCGCCCTGGCGCAGGCGGGCCTCGCTCCCGATCCGGAGACTGTCGCGGGCCTCGTCGCGGCCTACCGCGCGCACCAGCCTTCGATCAGCCTTTGGCCCGGCGTGGCGGAGACCCTGGCCGACCTGCGGCGCGACCATCGGCTGGCGATCCTCACCGACGGCCTGCCGCTCATGCAGCGGCGCAAGGTCGCGGCGCTGGGCGTCGAGGCGCTGGTGGACGAGGTGCTGTATTCTTGGGAGCACGAGTCGCCCAAGCCCGATCCGGCCTGCTACGCCGAGGCGCTGCGGCGGCTCGGTACACGCGCTGAGGAGACGGTGGTGATCGGCGACAATCCCGGACACGACATGGCCGCGGCCCGCGCCATCGGCGCGCGCTCGATCCGCGTGCTCACCGGCAAGTTCGCCGGCCAGCCCGACGCGGGCTTCCCGGCCGACGCCGTCGTGGCGAGCTTCCCCGAGGCGCCGCCGGTGCTGCGCGGCGGACGATTCGGAGCCGCGGCATGACCGCGCCGCCCGTCGCCATCGCGGGTCGCAAGATCGGCCCCGGCGAGCCGCCCTACATCGTCGCGGAGCTGTCGGGGAACCACAACGGCGACATCGCCCGGGCGCTGGCGCTGATCGACGCGGCCAAGGCCGCCGGCGCCGACGCGGTCAAGCTGCAGACCTACACCGCCGACACCATCACCATCGACCACGACGGGCCGGAGTTCCGTGTCCACGGCGGCCTCTGGGACGGCCGGCGGCTCTACGAGCTCTACCAGGAGGCCCACACCCCCTGGGCGTGGCACGAGGAGCTGTTCGCCCACGCCCGCCGCATCGGCATCGCGATCTTCTCCTCGCCCTTCGACCCCACGGCCGTCGACCTGCTGGAGCAACTCGGCGCGCCGGCCTACAAGATCGCCTCATTCGAGCTGATCGACATCCCGCTGATCGAGCTCTGCGCCACCACCGGCAAGCCGCTGATCATGTCCACGGGGCTGGCTTCGCCGCAGGAGATCGCCGAGGCGGTCACCGCCGCCCGCAAGTCGGGATCCGGCGGCATCATCCTGCTCCACTGCACAAGCGCCTATCCCGCCCCGCCCTCGGACATGAACCTGCGCACCCTGCAGCACCTGGCGGACGAGCACGGCGTGGTGGTCGGGCTCTCCGACCATACCCTGGGTGTCGCGGCCTCTGTGGCGGCGGTGGCGCTGGGCGCCTGCTTCATCGAGAAGCACTTCACCCTCAGCCGGGCCGAGGGTGGCGTCGACTCCGACTTCTCCCTGGAGCCGCACGAGCTGGAGCGGCTGGTGAAGGAGAGCCGTGACGCCTGGCTCGCCCTGGGCCAGGTCCGCTACGACGAGGTTCCGTCGGAGGCCGCCAGCCGCGATCACCGCCGCTCGCTCTACGTGGTGGCCGACGTCGCCGCCGGCGAGCCGCTGACGCCAGCCAATGTGCGCTCGATCCGGCCCGGCCACGGCCTGCCGCCCAAGCACCTGCCGCAGGTACTGAACCGCCGCGCCGCGCGGCCCCTGAAGCGAGGCGAGCCGCTGGCCTGGGAGATGCTCGCCTAGGCGTCCGGCCCGTAGTGCTGGAAGGGCAGGGCGCGCACGTCGTCCGAGGTGAAGGCCGGGTTCTTCGGATAGAGGGCCGCATAGACCCGCTCGACGAATGCGTAGTCCTCGGGCGTGTCCACGGTCCAGCGCAGCCGGCTCTCATCCCGGTCCTGGGTCAGGTCCGCCAGGCTGAACTGCTCCGGGTGGTGGTAGATGAAGGGCGTCACGTGCTCGCGGTCGTAGGCGTCGGTCGCCTCCCGGCCCGCGCACCGCAGCGCCTCGGCGGTGAACACCTCCATGTCGAGCCCGTGCGGATAGGTGCGCAGCCGGCCGTTGGAGACGTAGTCGACCGCCAGCTTGGTCCGCAGCCGCACGCCATCGTCGATCACGCCCGGGTCGGCCAGAGGGCAGTCGGCCGTCAGCCGCACCACCTCGCCGTCGATGGCGAAGGCGTCCATCGCGCCGAGGAAGCGTCCGAGCACGTCGTTCAGCGGCCCGCGGTGGAGGTCGACGCCCAGGCCTAGCAGGTGGGCCGCCAGGACGTCGTCCGAGGCGTCGTCGCTCGTCGCCACGATCAGGCATTCCAGCGTTTCGCAGCGGCGCAGGCGCTCGATCTGGCGCTCGATCATGGGAGCCCCGGCCAGCGGCTTCATCACCTTGCCGGGCAGGCGGCTGGAACTCATCCGCGCCTGCAGGATCGCCACCGCCATTCTCGTTCCCCGCTACCTTCCGCAGATGATGGGAGGGGGCGCGATTCGCGGCAAAGCGCGGCGGTCAGCGCTCGTCGGGCTTGGCCCTCGTCTCGCCGCCGCGGTCCTCGGAATAGCCCATGCGCTTCAGGTCCTCGTCGGAGACGTTTCGCGCCTGGAAGTTGGTGAAGTCGTCCTCGCCGCCGGACACCGCGTCGGCGTCCATCACCGTCTCGAGGCCCTCGATCTCCTCCGGCTCGATGCGGTCCTCGTCGATGCCCTCGGAGCCCGCCTCGGCGCCCAGGCCGTCGAGGTCGTCCTCGTGCTCCTCGTCGGAGGCGCGATAGTCGAGCTCGTCGTCCTCCTCCAGGTCGCCGTCGTCGATGGCGTCCTCGTCGAACTCGTCGGCGTCGAGGGCCAGCGCCTCCTCGTCAGCGCGATCGCCGGCGCGGCTGGTCACGTCATAGACGTCGGGCATCTCCTCGAGGGTGCGCATCTCCTCGCCGACCTCGTAGGGGGAATCCCCGCCGAGCCCCACGGAGCCCTCGCCGCCGACCGTCATGCTCTCGTCGAAGGCCTCGGCCTGATCCTGGGGATCGAAGTCGGACTCGCTGTCGAAGCTGGTTCCGGGCATGGGGACATCCTCGCATCTCGCGCCGGGGCCGGCGCCTATGCAGGATCAATCCCCGGGACGGCTCAGCGTTCCTCCGCCCAGGCCCCCAGCGCCTCGGCCAGTTCGCCCATCATCTCGTCCCATGCGCCGAAGCCCTTCGGGGTGAACACCCGGGCCTGGGGGTACCAGGGGTAGCGGTCGGTCCCGAGCAGGGTCCAGGCCGCCGGGGTGGAGATCAGCCAGCTCGGCGCCCCACAGGCGGCGGCCAGGTTGAAGGTGGCGTTCGAGAAACCGACCACCAGGTCCATGGCGCAGCCCAGCGCGGCCACGTCGTCGAGGTCCTGCTTCAGGTCGATGCCCGGCGGCTGCCAGACCTCCACGCCCAGTTCGCGCTTCGCCCACGCCAGTTCCTCGCCGCAGTCGCCGTACTGCAGGTTGACGAAGGTGACGCCGGGCCGGGCGAGCACCGGGGCCCACGCCTCGAACGGCGAGAAGTAGCGCTGGCGCGTGTTGCGCTTCAGCGCGCTCTTCCAGAGCAGGCCCACCTTGCGACGCGGGCCGGCCGCCTTCAGCTGCTCGCGCCAGTAGGCGACCCGCTCCGGGTCGGCGGCCAGGAAGCGCTCGCGGTCGGGGAAGGCCTCCGGGCTGCGGCGGAACCCGCGCAGCAGCGACCCCATCGGCGCGTAGAGGTCGACGTCCTGGGCGTGCTGCATGAAGGGCACGTGGCGGGCCGGACGACCCTGCAGCGTGCCGGTGGCATGGGCGCCGACCTGGGAGTCAGGGAAGCTGCGCGCGAACAGGTCGACCAGCCGCCGCTCCACGGCGATGGTCATCCGGCCCTGCGGCCCGAGCTGCGCCTTCACGTCCTCGAGCAGGTTGGCGAACAGCACCTCGTCGCCCAGGCCCTGCTCGGCGACCACCAGGAGATGCTTGCCCGCGAGTTCGGCGCCGGGATCCCAGCGCGGACGGTTGATCAGGAACCGTGTGAGATCGCCGTACATCGGGTGCAGGCGCGCCTCGTATTCGTCGAACCCTTCGCCGACGCGGCCCAGGGCGATCAGCATCGAGGAGCGCGCCAGGCGCATCATCTGGCGCTCGTCTTCGGCGGTGACGAGGGCGAGGGCGGCGTCGCATTCCCGGAGCGCAGCTTCAGGGTCGCCCAGGGCCATGAGGCTGTTGCTGTAGTTGTAGCGGGCCTTGGCGAGCGCCGGGTCGAGCCGCATGGCCTCCAGGAAGAAGAGGTGGGCGGAATCGAAGTCGCCCTTCTCCCCCATGATGGTGCCCATGGTGTTCCACAGCATCGCCACCTGCGGCGACTTCAGGATGGCCGGCTTGAGCACATCCACCGCCTCGTCGAGCAGCGACTGCTCGCGCAGCGCGCAGGCCAGGTTGTTGCAGCCTTCCGGGTGGTCCGGGTTGGCGGCGACGAAGTGGCGGAACAGCTTCTCCGCGGTGGTCGCCATGCCCATCCGGAAGGCGAGGCGCCCCAGGTCGTTGGCGACCTCGGCCTGGTCCGGCAGCAGCTTCAGCGCCGATTCATAGGCCGTGATGGAGGTGGCGAAGTCGCCGGCGCGCTCCAGCGAGATCGCCAGGAGGTACCAGCCGTAGCCGCTGCGCTCGTCCTGGCCGAGGGCCTTGAGCGCCCATTCGCGGCCGGTGCGATGATCGTCGACCAGGAGCGCGGCGACCGCGCGGTCGAGCATCGGCTTGGCGGCGGCGACCCTGGCCTCCCGCATCGCCGCCTTCAGGCGGGTCAGCGCGTCATGGGAGCCCGCCTCGCCGAGGGCGCCGGCGACCAGGCCGGGTCGGGTGGCGACGGCCGCGACCGCCGCGGCCGGGGGAGCGGCGCCGGCCCGCAGGGCGACGGCCGAGACGGCGCTGGAGGCGGCCTGACGGGCCATGGAGCTTCCCCCTTCTAAGGACACCCTGAGATCGCGCCCTTATGGTTACCCAGACCTTAACCGCGGCTTTGGGCCACACCCTCGGCAAGGCCGCGTTAACCCCCTGCGGCTAACCCTCATGGTGCGTTCGGCCCAGCACAAGGCGACAATGGGTCATTCGAATCATGACGTAGATTCGTGGACGCTGTGATCGGGAGGCGGTGTTGCCGCTAAAATTGTCGCTGAAGCCCGGGGAGAAGTTCGTCCTCAACGGCGCGGTCGTCCAGAACGGCGACCGGCGCGGCGTACTGGTCCTGCAGAACAAGGCCTCGGTGCTTCGCGAGAAGGACATCATGCAGCAGGAGGAGGCGAACACGCCTGCCCGCCGCATCTACTTCCCGGTCATGATGATGTATCTCGATGAGCCTGGCGCAGCCCGGTACTACGACGAGTTCGTGGTCCGCCTGACCGAGTTCATGGGGGTCATCCGCAACCCTGATATCCTCGCGGAGTGCGTGCAGATCTCGAAGTTCTGCATGGAGCGCGAGTGGTACAAGGCGCTCATGCTCTGCCGGAAGCTTATCGAGTACGAAGACGAGAGGTTGGGGAATGTCCCTTCAGGCGTACCAGCGCACGGCGACTAGCGCGGAGAGCCCGCGCGAGACGGAGTACCGTCTGTTCGCGCAGGTCACGCTCGCGCTGATGGAGGCCGCCAAGCGCGACCCGACGGATATCGGCGGGCGGATCGACGCGCTCGACTGGAACCGGCGTGTCTGGAACTTCCTGGGGGAGGACTGTTCGCACCCCGACAACCGGCTGCCGCCCGAACTGCGGGCGTCCATCATCTCCCTGTCGATCTGGGTGGGGAAACACACCAGCGCCGTGATCCGTCGCCAGGAGGAGATCGAGCCGCTGATCGACATCAACCGCATCATCATGCAGGGCCTTGCGGGGGGGCCCGGCGCAGGCGCCGGATCCGCAGCGGCCCCGGGGGCCGTCGCGGCGGCCTGACCGCCCCGCCTCTCCAGACGCTCGAAGGCCGCGGCTCCCGCCGCGGCCTTTTTCGTTGACCGGCCGGGGAATCGAAACGCGCTCGCGGCCGGGCGCGGCAGGAACTGCCGCACGCTAGGAAATTTGCCGCCTTTGGTTAGCGGCGCAATCATCTGCCGGAAATAAAACCCAGCAAAGACAAAGGGATAAAAGGTTACCGGGTTGGCCCGCAGCTTGCGGAACTCTCTCACGGCGAAAAATCGCCTGCCGGCAAAAGCCGGGCTGATTACCTCCAGAATGGAAGGACGAGAGATGCCGTTCAATTCGGTGAATACGAACGTGGGCGCCATGGTGGCGCTCCAGAACCTCAACGCGACCAACACGGAGCTGGCAACCACTCAATCACGCATCAACACCGGTAAGCGGGTGGGTAGCGTGAAGGACAACGGCGCTATCTGGGCGATCGCCCAGAACCAGCGTGCGACGTCCAACTCGCTCAACGCCGTGAGAGAATCGCTGCAGCGCGGTCAGTCGACCGTCGACGTGGCAGTCTCCGCGGGGGAGTCCGTCTCCGACCTTCTCATTCTCATGAAGGAGAAGGCCCTGGCGGCCTCAGACTCCACTCTCGACTCGAACAGTCGCACGGCGCTCAACGACGACTTCATTTCGTTGCGCGACCAGATCTCCAAGGCCGTGAACAACGCCGAATTCAACGGCGCCAACATGCTGAAGGGGGTGAGTCCGACCTCGGTTGCGGCCCTGGCCAACGCCGACGGTTCTTCCACCATCACGGTGGCGGCTCAGTCCATGGATCTGGGAACGGGCGCGCTGGCGGGCATCCTGGCGACCGACTCCATCGGGACCCAGTCGTTGGCCTCAGCGATGATCGGCGCCATCAACACGGCGATCATCAACGTGTCGAGCGCGCTTTCGAAGCTGGGTACGGGCTCGAAGTCGCTGGCTTCGCACCTGACCTTCATCAGCAAGCTTCAGGATACGGTGGATGCTGGGATCGGGAACCTCGTCGACGCCGACCTGGCGAAGGAAAGCGCAAAGCTCCAGGCGCTGCAGACCAAGCAGCAACTGGGGATCCAAGCGCTCGGAATCGCCAACCAGTCGTCCTCGTCGTTGCTGTCGCTCTTCCAGTGATAGTCGCGACGCCGGGCGGGCGCCCCGCCGCCCGCCCGGCGGACTTGTTCGCGGGGCTCGCTTCCCGGCAAAAACTGCCGGGCAGCTCGGCAATTCTTGCCCATAGGCCCGTTGAGTCGGCAGAAAATGCCGCTCCAGGTCATGCCTAACAGACCTATAACTCCATAAAATCAAACGCCTGCGACCACTCGGCGGATTTTGCCGGGTTGGCCCGCGGCTTGCTGCTGATTCTGCCGGGCAAAAAGCCCCCGGCGGTCAGAACGACGGCCGGATACCTTGAAACAAGGAACCAGTCGTATGCCTATGAATAGCGTCAATACGAACGTCGGCGCGATGGTCGCGCTTCAGAACCTGAATGCGACCAACGGCGACCTCATCACCACCCAAGCCCGGATCAACACGGGCAAGCGCGTCGCCTCCGCCAAGGACAACGGCGCCATCTGGGCCATCGCCCAGAACCAGCGGGCCACCGCGAACTCCCTGAACGCCGTCAAGGAATCGCTGCAGCGCGGTCAGTCGACCGTGGATGTGGCCATTTCGGCGGGTGAGACGGTGTCCGAGCTGCTCCTTCAGATGAAGGAAAAGGCCCTGGCCGCCGCCGACAGCTCGCTCGACGCCAACAGCCTCGCGGCGCTCAACGACGACTTCACGTCGCTGCGCGACCAGATCACCAAGGCCGTGGACAACGCCGTGTTCAACGGCGCCAACATGGTCAAGGCGACCGGCACCACCGTGGAGGCCCTGGCCAACGCGGACGCCTCGTCGGTGATCACCGTGGCCGCTCAGGACCTGTCGCTGGCCGGCATCGGCCTGTCGGCCAGCTCGTCGATCGGCACCCAGTCGCTGGCCTCGGCGATGATCGCGACGCTCAACACCGCGATCACCGACACCTCGTCCAAGCTGTCCAAGCTCGGCACGGGCTCGAAGTCGCTGGCTTCGCACCTGAACTTCGTCATGAAGCTCCAGGACACCCTGGAGGCCGGGGTCGGCAACCTCGTCGACGCCGACCTGGCGAAGGAAAGCGCCAAGCTGCAGGCTCTGCAGACTAAGCAGCAGCTGGGCATCCAGGCGCTCTCGATCGCGAACCAGTCGTCGTCGATCCTCCTGGGCCTCTTCCGCTAAGGCCTCGCTGGACGTGGAGCCCTCGGGCTCCCCGTCCTGACGTGGCGGCGGGGAGGGCGACCTCCCCGCCGCTCACGCTCAACCCGGAGCGCTTGCGCCAGAAGCGTCAGCGAATGGAGACATGCAGAGCAAGGTTGCGCCGTTCGCAGCCACGCCCGACCCGACCTTCGGCCGCCATACGCCCAGTCCGCACCCCGACCACGGGGCCGCGGCCGAGGCCCCGGCGCCCAGTTCGGACCAGGCGGACCTGCGGCTGATCATCGAAGAGGACCAGGCCAGCGGCACCTACGTGTACAAGACCGTCAACCGCCGGACCGGCGAGGTCATCCTCCAGCTTCCCAGGGAAGAAGTCCTGAAGATGCGCGAGGAGACCCAATACGTCGCAGGCGTGGTCATCCGCACGAAGGCCTGATCCCGACGCTCCTTCACTGAGGAGCCGGACGTTTCACCTGTTAACCGCCCCGGCGCCGGCCGGCGGCGGCGATACGCGTTAAGCCCGTTAACCTTCTAGACACCATAATCTCCAAATCTCGTCATCGAACCCCCCAAGCGACTCGCAGACGGCGGGCGGGGGGAGAAGGGCGACTGAGGAGAATCCGCTATGTCGATCAGCGTGCATACGAACAAGTCCGCGCTGGTCGCGCTCCAGAACCTGAACTCGACCAACGACAAGCTCGGCGACACCCAGAATCGGATCAACACCGGCTTGAAGATCGCCAACGCGCGGGACAACGCCGCCATCTGGTCGATCGCGCAGGGGCAGCGGGCCGATATCGGCGCGCTGGCCGCCGTCAAGATGAGCCTGGACCGCGCCAACTCCATCTCCGAGGTCTCGATGACCGCCGGCGAGTCGGTCTCCGACCTGCTGGTGCAGCTGAAGGAGAAGGTCGTCGCGGCGATGGACACGTCGCTCGACACCAACTCGCGCCTCGCCCTCGATTCCGACTTCAAGGCGATCCTGCGCCAGATCAAGCAGGTGACGGACAACGCCAGCTTCGACGGCGCGAACATGCTCAACGGGTCGATCCCGTCGGACATCCAGTTCCTCGCCAACGCCGAGGCCAATTCATACATCACGCTCTCCGCCCAGGACATGACCCTCGGCGGGCTGATCGTCACCATCCCGTCGACCTCCTCGCTCTCCACGGCGACGATGGCCTCCTCGGTGCTGCTGGCGCTCAACGCCTCCATCGCCAACGTCAACCAGGCGCTCGGCAACCTCGGCTCTCAGGCCAAGCAGATTTCCGCTCACGCCAATTTCGTCTCCAAGCTGACCGACGTTCTGGAGACCGGGGTCGGCAATCTCGTGGACGCGGACCTGGCCAAGGAAAGCGCCCGATTGCAGGCCCTGCAGGTACAGCAGCAGCTGGGCGCCCAGGCGCTCTCGATCGCCAACCAGGCGCCGCAGATCATCCTCTCGCTGTTCAAGGGCTGAGGATCTTGGGTCTCCGTTGGGGCGCAAACGAAGCCCGGGCGGTCCTCCGTCCGGGTTTTTCGCGTCGACTTAACGGCCTGGCCACCCTGTTCGGGCAAGATCGTGGCGCGGGATTGCGTCCTGCGGGCGGCGTCGCATGGCCATAACACCGATCGACACCAGCGTTCTTCTGGGGCTCTACCAGTCCCGCGCCGGAATCGCGGCCGCGGACACCGCTGCGCCCGTCAAGAAGGTCGCGCCCACCGCGCCCTGGACCGCGACGCCCACGGCGGCCGACGCCAGCGCGGCGGTGAAGAGCGCGCTGTCCGGCCGCAAGTTCATCGACGAGAACGGCGCCAAACTCGACCTGACGGGGGCCAGCGCCGACTATCGCAAGCTGTTCGCCCTCTACCAGGGCCTCTCGATGCTCAGCGACGTGGCGAGCCGCGCCCAGGCCAAGGGCCTGACCAGCATCGAACGCTCGCAGCTGCAGAAGACCTTCGCTCGCGGCATGGGTGAGGTCTCGGGCTATGTGAACGATGTCCAGCTCGACCAGGCCCGACTTAGCCAGGGTGAGGCCACCGCCTCGGTCAAGACCAAGCTGGCGGTGCAGAAGACCAAGACCGAGTACGTGACCCCGCCGCTCACCGATTCGACGAGCGAGCCCGTCGCGGCCTTCGAGGGGCCGGTGAGCTTCACCATGTCGGTGAAGAAGGTGAACACCATGCACGACGTGGCCATAGACCTGGCCGGCATGGGGGGGCAGCCGCGCACGATCGGCAACGTCATCAACTACATAAACCAGCAGCTTCAGGCGGAGGGCCTGGAGACCCGGATCCTCAGCCACCGAATCCCGGGCCAGCCGCGGCAGGTGACCATCGCGGGCAAGGCCGTCACCCTGCCGCCCAGTTCCGACCAGTGGGCGCTGAAGGTGAAGGCCGGCACCAGCGAGACGGTGAATTTCTCCGCCCCAGCCACCGCAGGGGCGGTCTATGTCGCCCAGCAGGTCGGCAATCCTGATCCTGATGGAAAGAGCGCGACCAGCGACAGCCGGGTGGAACAGCAGTTCCTGAAGTTCCAGACCGACACCTCGGCCGTGCCGCCGCCTGTTCAGGCCGCCGGCGAGAGCCACTGGGTCGAAGGCCGGGTGTTCGCCAAGACGCTCGGGCCCGAGGTGAAGACGGTCCATGCCCAGACCGTCGGCCCCGATGGCGCGGTCTACATGCTGGCCGACGTCACCGCCGCCACGGCCGGGCAGGAGATCAAGGGCCAGCAGGACGTGGCTCTGCTGAAGTACGACTCGGCCGGCAAGCTGATCTATGCGCGCACGCTCGGCGCCGCCGGCTCCGCGACCGGGATGGCGCTTTCGGTCTCGGCCGACGGGAAGATCGCGATCGCCGGCGCCGTGACCGGCGACCTGGGCGGTGCGACGGACGGGGCGCTGAACTCCAACGGCAGCACCACCTTCGCCAAGAACACCGACAGCTTCGTCACCCTGTTCGACGCGGACGGGCAGGAGCTGTGGACCCAGCGGCGCGGCGCGCGCCAGGATGACGAGGCGAGCCACGTGGCGTTCGGCGCGGACGGCACGGTCTACGTGGCCGGCCGTTCGAAGTCGGCCATGCAGGGCGCCGACGTCATCGGCGACTGGGATGGCTACATCCAGGCGTTCAGGCAGGATGCCGCCACCGGGAAGGTGCAGACCCTGTTCACCCAGAGCTTCGGCACCACGAGCGCGGACCGCACCGCCGGCCTGGTGGTCGACGGGACCTCTATCGTGACGGCCAGCGTGGAGCAGGGGCGCGCGGTCCTGCGCCGCTTCGACGTCTCCGGCGCTGCGCCGGCGCTCACGGCCACGCGCGACCTCGGTGACCTCCAGGGCGGCGAGATCGCGGGCCTCGCGCTGGACGGCGGCGAGGTGGTGGTCGCCGGCACAACGGCCAACGGCTTCCTCACCGCCGGCGCCGTGACTCGGGCCCACGCCGGCGGAACCGACGCGTTCGCGGCCCGGCTGTCGGCCGGGCTGACGCCTGCGGGGACGGACAAGGTGGCCTACTACGGCGGGAGCGGCGACGACCGCGCCACCTCGCTCGCCGTTTCGGCCGGCAAGGTCTGGCTCGGCGGGGCCGTGGGGGCCGACCTGCCGGGGCATGATCCCGTCGGGACCAAGGACGGCTTCGTGGCCAGCCTCGACATCGCCACCGGCGCGGTCGACTGGTCGCGCCGGATCGGCGGCAAGGACGGGCGCGCGGCGCCCACGGCGATCGCCGTGGATCCGGGCGGCGCAAGCGTGCTGGATCGGCTGGGCCTCCCGACCGGCGCGCTGCCGCTGGGCGATTCCGAGCGCCTGACCGCGGTGAGCTCGCTGCGGTCGGGCGACAAGTTCACGATCCGGATGGGGGAGGGGCGCCAGTCGACCATCACCATCGAGGAGAAGGACACCCTAGACACCCTCGCCCAGAAGATCCGCCGGGCCTCCGGCTTCCAGGCCAAGGTGACGCTGAACACCGCCGAGGGCGCCCGGACGCTGAAGATCGAGCCGATCAATCCGCGCATGGTCATCGAGGTGGGAGCGGGCACCGCCGGCAAGGACGCCCTGGAGATGCTCGGCATCACCGAGAGCGTGGTGCGCACCACCAACACGGTGGACGGCAAGGAGATGCCCGCCGACGGCCGCGCCAAGATCTACGGGCTCGGGCTGCCGCGCGACCTCAACCTCTCCGATGTCCACCAGGTCAGCCACGCGCTCGCCGAGGTGGCCGCGGCCATGGGGGTGGTCCGCAGCATCTACAAGGACATGGTGGCCGCCGTGACGCCGAAGTCCGCGGCCGACCAGATCGCCGCCCAGTCGGGCAAGGCGCCGGCCTACCTCACCAACCAGATCGCCAACTATCAGGCGGCCCTGGACAGGCTGACCGGCGGCGCCTAGGGCGCCTTGAAAGCGTCGTCGGCCCGGTCTAGCGAGGGCCATGGATTCCAGCCCGACGCCGCCCCCGCCGCCCAAGGACCGTCGCCTGGCCCTGGTGCTCATCGGCGGCGCCGTGGCGCTGGTCGCCGGGATGGCCATCGCCTGGATGCTGCTGGCCTCTGGCCAGGGTGAGCGCACGCCGCCCCCGCCGGCCTCCACGGGCGGCCTGGTGATCGACTCGGCCGAGGTGGACAACCGACTGGATCCGGCCCGGCCGCTCCGCTGCTTCGTGGCCGGCCAGTTCGTCGGCGAGTTCACCCTGGCCGAATGCGCGCGCCGCAACGGCGTGGCCACCGACGCCCTGGACGTGGGCGTCGACGAGACCGGCGCGCTCGCCGCCGCCGAGCAGGCCGGCATGGTCCTCACGCCGCTGCCGCCGGAGGAGGGCGCGGTGGAGACCGAGATGGAGCCAGCCGACGCCGCCGAACCGGAGCTGGCCCCGGCTCCGGACGAACCGCTGGCCGCCTGCTGGCGCTACGCCGGCGGCCGCTGGCGGAGGCTGCCGGGCGACATGCCCCGCGGCGCCTGCGCGCTCACCCTGTTCGCGGGGCGTTGCGAACGGCCGGGCGGCGCCACCTACGGCCGCTGGGGGCAGCAGACCCTGCGCCTGGTGCCGGGCCGGGTGGAGGTCTCCGACGACAACCGCAGCTTCCGCACCCTCGGCGAGCAGGGGCCGGGTTGCTCGCTTCCCGGCCTCGGGTGACGGCCCGGCGCGGCCCGTGTAGGCTCGCGCCATGCAGCGCATCGCCCTGATCCTCGCCCTGGCCGCCACGGCCGCCGTCACCGCCTGCGCTCAGCGGACCCGTCCGCCGGGCGACCCCGGCGTCTGCTTCCACGTCGTGCCGCAGAAGGACGGCTCGCTGAAGTACAACAAGCTGGTCACCGCCCCGAACCTCGAGACCTGCGCCGCCAACCTCGAGGCCATGCGCATCAAGTTCCTGCGGCTGGGCGGCACGCAGCAGGAGATCTACGGCGCCTACCAGTCGAACTTCCTGTTCCTGGAGAAGGCCGGCGTGCTGACCTCCACCTCGCTGGAGGGCCCGCGCTTCGTGGCCCTGGTCCGCACCGGCGACGGTCGGCTCGCGATCCCGGGCGCGATGCCGCAGGAGCCCCAGCAATAAGCCTGTGGACGAAGCGGAACAGAACTAGAACATTCTATTGATGCGGCGTTAACGCTGGGCTAGCCTACGGGCTTCGGCCCGCGCTTGGCGGGCCCGCAACCACGGAAGCTCAGGACATCCCATGGCGGGCAGCGTCAACAAGGTCATTCTGGTCGGCAACCTCGGGGCGGATCCCGAGATCCGCAGCCTCAACTCCGGCGACCGGGTCGCCAATCTCCGTGTCGCGACGTCCGAGACCTGGCGCGACCGCTCGAGCGGCGAGCGCAAGGAGAAGACCGAGTGGCACCGGGTCGTGATCTTCAACGACAACCTGGTGAAGGTCGCCGAGCAGTACCTGCGCAAGGGCTCCAAGGTCTACATCGAGGGCTCGCTGCAGACCCGCAAGTGGCAGGACCAGTCGGGCCAGGAGAAGTTCTCCACCGAGGTGGTGCTGCAGAAGTTCCGCGGCGAACTGACCATGCTCGACGGCCGCGGCGAAGGCGGCGGCGCGGGCGACCGTGACGAGGGCGGCTATTCCGGCGGCTTCTCTTCCGGCCCGCGCGCCCAGTCCTCCGGTCCCCGCGAGGACTTCTCCGCCGACCTCGACGACGAGATTCCGTTCTAGGGCGCTAGAAGAGGTCCACGGTCACCCGCAGGGCGCCCACCACGGCGGTGTCGCGCCGGCGGTCGCCGCCGGGGTGGCGGATCAGCTGCAGGTCCGGCTGCACCGTCACGCGCGGGTGGATGCGGTCGGAATAGGTGATCTCCAGGCTGCTCTCGGCGCCGGCCGCGTCGATCCCCGCGTCGCGGAGGTTGGCGCGTCCTTTCGAGGACAGGATCCCCTGCTCGACGCCGACGGAGAAGGCGCTGTCGGGCCGGCCCGGGAACACCCGCTCCACCAGCACGCCGGCCTGCCAGCCGCCGCGGAAATCGGTCGTGTCGCCATCGGAAACCCCGATGCGCAGGAAGGCGCTGGCGGACAGGGCCGCGTCGCCGCCGTCGGCGAGGGGGTGCTCGGCGAGGAGATAGGCGCCGCGGGCGTCGCTCTGCGCGGGCGAACCGTCGGCCCGCAGGTCGCGGATGTCGTCCTGCGCCTCGGTGTAGGTCCAGGCGCCCAGCGCCAGGCGGCGGCCTTCGCCGACGCCCGCCTCGCCGATGACCAGGGCGCCGTTGTCCAGGTTGGTGTCGGGGCCGTCGGGATCGCCGATCGTCCCGGCCCGGGCGTTGACCACCGCGAGCTGGGCATAGCGTCCGTCCTCACCGGAGAACCGCAGGCGGGCCGCCAGGGCGGTGGACGGGAAGATCGAGGGCCCGTTCGGCCCGGTGGCGGCGATCTCGGAGCCGATGCCGAACGGCGGCGCGATCAGCAGGCCCGAGGCCTCGGTGGAATAGAACTCGCTGTTGAGATCGTAGAGCCCGGCCAGCAGCGAGGCGCGGCCGTCGGCGAAGCTCTGCTCGATCCACAGTTCGTAGAGGCGGGCGCGCTGGCGCGACACCTCGATGTTGTCCACGCCCTGCAGCGTGCCGACGAGGTCGTTCGGCTGCCCGCCCGAGTTGTTCAGCAGGTAGAGGTGGAGCTTGGCGCCCCGCCAGCCGGCCGCGGCCTCCAGGTCGCCGTCCACGATGATGTCGAGGTTGTCCAGGAACCATCCCGCGCGGCTGTCCGCGCCGTCCAGGGCGCCGGTCACGTCGGCGGTGTAGGTCCCTTCCACCGTCCAGGCGGCGGCGTCCTGCGCCTGGGCCGCGGTCGCCCCCAGGAGCACGCAGGCCGCGGCGCCCGCGACGAGGCGTGTCTTGGTTGATCTGAGCATACTGCTCCCCTTCCTTTTCAGGCGGAGAGTTAAGCGCAGGAATTGAACAAGTATTTAAGCCTGGAGAACGTTGGTATTGTATATGCTTATCAAGCTAATGGAAGAAGCGGAAGTATAGTAGAGCAATTATTAAGTCCCGCGGTGGGATACCGTCGGTACGGACGATCTTGGGGGATTCGACGTGCGAACGATCAATCAGAAGGTGATGGCCGCGGGGGCGGCCGTCTTCCTGCTCTGCGCCGCGAGCGCGGGGGCGGGAATGTGGGTGGCCGTTCACCTGACCGTGGCGCTCGAGGGCGGCACCGTTTCAGCCCGGGTGCTGCGCAACCACATGGAAGCCGACATGATGCACGACGCCCTGCGTTCGGACGTGCTCTCGGCCCTGCTCGCGCGCCAGCCGGGGGCGGGCGTCGCGATGGACGAAGTGCGGGCGGACCTGGCGGAGCATACGGCCAGCTTCCGCGCGGCGCTGAAGGAGAACCGCGCCATCGTCCGGGATCCCGCATCCCGGGCCGCGCTCGCCAAGGTGGAGGCGCCGCTGGGCGAATACATCCAGGCGGCCGAACAGATGGCGCAGCTCGCCATCGCCGATCCCCTGGCGGCCGACGCCGCCCTGCCGGACTTCAAGGCGCGCTTCACGGCGCTCGAAGGGGCGATGGAGCAGGCCACGGAGCAGATTGAGGCGGCCGCCACGCGCGAGGCCGAGGCCGGCGCCGAGAGCGCCCGGCTGGCGCGCCTGCTGATGGGGCTGGCCCTGGCCATGGGGGTGGCGCTTGCCGCGCTTCTCGTGATCTTCGCCCGCCGCGCCGTGGTGCGGCCGATCCAGGTCCTGACCGGGGACATGCGCCAGCTGGCGGCCGGCAACCTCGACGTCGAACTGGCCGGCGCGGCCCGGCGCGACGAGGTCGGCGACATCGCGCGGGCGGTGAAGGAGTTCCAGGAGGTCATCCAGACCAAGGCCCAGCAGGAGGCGGCCGAGGCGCTGCGCCGCCGGGAGGCCGAGGCGGACGCCCAGACCCGCGAGCAGGCCGAGCGCGCCGCCCGTGCGCGGGAGCAGGCCCAGGTGGTCGAGGCGCTCGCCGAAGGCTTGGATCGGCTGTCGGCCGGCGATCTGACGCACAGGATCGAGACCGCCTTCGCGCCGGAGTACGAGCGGCTGCGGGCCGACTTCAACGGCGCCATCGAGCGGCTCCACGCGACCGTCGCCGAGATCGCCGGCAACACCGGCGAGCTGCTGCGGGGCGCCGACGAGATCAGCTCCGCCGCCGGCGACCTTTCGACCCGCACCGAGCGGCAGGCGGCGAGCCTGGAAGAGACCGCCGCGGCCATGGAGGAGATCACCGCCACGGTGAAGAAGACCGCCGAGGGCGCGCAGGAGGCCCAAGCGCTGGTCGCCCAGTCGAAGGCCGACGCGGAACGCTCCGGCGAGGTGGTCGGCGCCGCGGTGGCGGCGATGAGCGAGATCGAGAAGTCGGCGCAGCAAATCAGCCAGATCATCGGGGTGATCGACGAGATCGCCTTCCAGACCAACCTGCTGGCGCTGAACGCCGGGGTGGAAGCCGCCCGCGCCGGCGACGCCGGCAAGGGCTTCGCCGTGGTCGCCTCGGAGGTGCGCGGGCTCGCCCAGCGCTCCGCCGACGCGGCCAAGGAGATCAAGGCGCTGATCTCCGCCTCGACCGCCCAGGTCGACCAGGGCGTGGAGCTGGTGGGCGGCGCCGGCGAGGCGCTGCACCGGATCCTCGGCCAGGTGGCCCAGATCGACACCGTGGTCACCGCCATCGCGGCGTCAGCGGGCGAACAGTCGACCGGGCTCAGCGAGGTCAATGTGGCGATCGCCCAGATGGACCAGGTGACCCAGCAGAACGCCGCCATGGTCGAGCAGACCTCGGCCGCCTCGGAGAGTCTGCGGCGCGAGACGATGCGGCTTGCGGAGATGATCGCCCACTTCCGCACCGATGGCGCGCCGCGGAGTGTCGAGGCGATCGCCGAGCCGGACGAACGGGCCGACGCGGCCTGAAGCCGACACGGCCCAAAGTCGACGCGGGCTGAGGCCGACGCGGCTGGAGGCGTCTACTTGCCGTCGGCGGTGGGCGCGGGGCAGGCATCCCCGATGCGTTTGGCGATCGTGCGGGCGTGGACGGGCACGGTGAGGCCGCCGAGCTTGGCCCGCACGCGGGCGTCCAGCCGCAGGCTGTCACGGGTGTAGACGCCCTCGCCGCTGATCGGCACCGGCGCGCTGTTCTTGGTCTTGCAGCTCCCGACCAGCCGGATCTTGCCGCCGGAGATCTCCCGCGTCGGATAGGTGCAGGTGTAGTGCCGGTTGGGCGCGCCGCCGATGAACTTCTCGACGTCCTCCTCGCGGATGCAGCGCTTCTCGGTCTTCTTGGTCGGCAGCGGCGAGATGATCTGGCTGGTGGTTTCCCAATAGCCGGGGGCGATGGGGGTCTGGGCGGCGGCGGCGGGCAGGGCCACGGCGGCGACCAGCAGTGCGGAGGTCATGAGTCTCATCGTGGAGCCCTGTAGCACGTCATTCGGGCGCAAAACTGGCCGCGCTCGCCTGAACCGCCGATGACCCGGGCGTCTCCGTCGCCAGATGGGCCCTGTTGACGTCGCGCAGGCGCTCGCCGGCCTCGTCGTAGAGGAACGGCAGGAAGGCGTAGCGCCGTCCCTTCGTGACCGGCGTCGCCTCGTGCAGCAGGCCGCAGGCGAAGACGACGGCGCCGCCGGTCGGCGGGCGGTAGGTGCGCGGGCCGAATTCCGGGAAGCGGAGGTCTCCGCCCTCGAAGCCTTCCGCGTTGAGGTTGATCGACACCGCGAACTTGCGGTGCGCGGTGCCGAGGGTGGTGTTGTCCCGGTGCGGGCGGAAGTAGCCCCCGTCGCTCGCGTCGTAACAGGCGATCAGGTAGCGCTCGAGGCGGGTGGCGCGGAAGTTGTAGGCCTTGAGGATCTCGGGCGAGAGCCGCCGGTGGAGCCTGAGCATCAGCTCGCGGCGCAGGGCTGCGTCCTCCACGTGGACGTCCCGCCGCCGCTTCATTTCGTCCAGCACGCCGACCGTGCGGCCGTCCACGTCCCGCATGACCCCTGACAGCTCGCCGCCGCGCGCGTCGTAGTATTCGATCAGGTGGCGGCAGAGCTCGGGTTCGAACACCCGGGGCACGATCAGCACCGGGGCCACCAACGGCGCGCCGGCGTGCTCGGCGGGCGGGGGCAGGGCGGCGACCTGCCGGAAGATCGCCTCAGTCTCCGACATTGGGGCCACGGCCATCACCCGCAGCGCCGGGTCGAGCAGCACCCACAGGCCGGGCTCGCGCCCCTCCGTGTCCAGTGCGCCGTAGAGCCGGCTCACCGTCCCGTCGGCGTCGAACAGCCAGCGCAGGCCGGGCAGACGGTTCTTCGCCCGGGCGATGGAGGGGGCGTCGCGGATCACCAGGAAGGCGGTGAGGGTCAGGTCGTCGAAGCGGCCCCGTTCGGCGTCGAGGGCGCCGACGGCGGCGTCGCGCACCGCCGAATCCTCCGGCAGGAACCCCAGGAGCACATAGCGGCCGGCCACCGCGCCGAAGCCGTAGGCGGGATTTCCCGGCGCGGGGCAGATGAAGTGCGGGGCGGTGTCCCCGACCGTGAGGCCGGGGGGCAGGGGCGCGATCATCCGATCGGCTCCAGTCGCTGGCCGGTGCGGGCCTCGTAGGCCGCCAGCGTCTCGGCCCCGGCCTCGTCGTAATAGAAGGGCAGGAAGGCGTAGCGCCGGCCCTTCGTGACCCGCATCACCTCGTGCAGCAGCCCGCAGGCAAAGACCACGGCGCCGCCCAGCGGCGGCCGGTAGGCGGTCGGGCCGAATTCGGGGAAGCGCACGTCGCCGCCCTCGAAGTCGTCGTTGAGGTTCACCGAGCAGGCGAAGGCGCGGTGCGCGGTGCCGAAGGTGGTGTTGTCGCGGTGGGCGTGGAAGACGCCGTCGTCGCCGGCGTCGTAACAGCTGACCAGGTAGCGCTCGATGCGCGTGCACCGGAAGCCCATGGCCCGCTCGATCTGCGGGAACACCCGGCGCTCGATCCGCTCGCGGATGGGAGCCTGCAGGGCCGGGTCGCGCAGGAAGATATCCCGGCGCTTCTTCAGCTCGTCCATGACCATGACGGTCCGCTCGCCCTGGTCGCGCATGACGCCGGTGAATGCGCCGCCCTCCGCCTCGTGCATGGCGATCAGCTCGCGGCAGAGCTCCGGTTCGAACACCCGGGGCAGGATCAGCACCGGCGCATGGAGCGGCGCGCCGGCATGCTCGCCTGGCGGCGGCAGGCGTCCCACGTAGTCCAGCGCGCCGTCGACCTTGGCCGCCGGCGTCAGGCCCAAGACCCGAAGGGTGGGGTCCAGGATGACGCACCGCGGCCGCTCGCTTCCGTCGGGCTCCACGGCCTCGTAGAGCCGGGCCACGGCGCCCTCGGGGTCCAGGATCCACCGCAGGCCGCGCAGGTCCTGCGCCCCCGGCGGGGCGGCGTCGCCGCGCACCACGACGAAAGCCGAGGCGCGCACATCGTCGAACAGCCGCTGGCGCGCCGCCAGCGCCTTCAGGACCGGAGCCGCCTCGGCGGGGGCGGCGGGCAGGAAGACCAGCAGCACGTAGCGGCCGGCCACTGTGTCGAACACGTACTCGGGATTCGACAGCGTCGGCGCCGTGAACCAGGGGGCGGGCTCTCCGGGGGACAGGGGCATGGCCGGAACCTAGTGGCTCGCGCCGCGCAGGTCACGGCGGCTGTTGGGCGCGGCTCTATGGCCTCGCGTGCGCGCCCGCGCGAGAGTTGGCTTCGCCCGCTCGCAAATGCTAACAACAATCCCTACGTAACTGTCCGATTCTCACGGCGAATTCCCTCCCTTGACCGACCAGAACACCACCCCACCGGAAGACCGGCGCGGGGGCGTCGCCCCTATCGCCATCGAAGACGAGCTGAAGCGCAGCTATCTCGACTACGCCATGAGCGTGATCGTCAGCCGCGCCCTGCCTGACGTCCGCGACGGTCTGAAGCCCGTGCACCGCCGCATCCTCTTCTCGATGAACGAGCAGGGGCACACTCCGGACCGCGGCTATGTGAAGTCGGCCCGCGTGGTCGGTGACGTGATGGGTAAGTATCACCCGCACGGCGACGTGGCGATCTACGACACCATGGTCCGCCTGGCGCAGCCGTTCTCGATGAACCTGCTGCTGATCGACGGCCAGGGCAACTTCGGCTCGGTGGACAACGATCCGCCGGCGGCCATGCGCTACACCGAGAGCCGCATGACCCGCGCCGCCATGGCCATCCTGGCGGACCTCGACAAGGACACGGTCGACTTCAAGGACAACTATGACGGCTCCGAGCAGGAGCCGGTCGTCCTGCCGTCGCGCATCCCCAACCTGCTGGTCAACGGGGCCGGCGGCATCGCCGTCGGCATGGCCACCAACATCCCGCCGCACAACCTTGGCGAAGTCGTCGACGCCTGCCTGGCCTATATCGACAACCCGGAGATCGGCCTGGACGACCTGCTGGACATCGTCCCAGGCCCTGACTTCCCCACCGGCGGCGAGATCATCGGCCGCACCGGCGCGCGCAACGCGCTGATGTCGGGCCGCGGCTCGGTGATCATGCGCGGCAAGGCCTCCATCGAGGAGCTCCGCAAGGAGCGCGAGGCCATCGTCATCCACTCGATCCCCTACCAGGTGAACAAGGCCGCGCTCGTGGAGCGCATCGCCGAGCTGGTGCGGGAGAAGCGGATCGAGGGCGTCGCCGACCTGCGCGACGAGTCCGACCGCGACGGCATGCGCGTCGTCATCGAGATGAAGCGCGACGCCTCCGCCGAGGTGATCCTCAACCAGCTCTACCGCTACACGCCGCTGCAGAGCTCGTTCGGGGTCAACATGCTGGCGCTGAACCGCGGCCGGCCCGAGCAGATGGGCCTGCGCGAGATGATCACCGCCTTCGTGGATTTCCGCGAAGAAGTGGTGGTCCGCCGCACCAAGTTCGAGCTCTCCAAGGCCCGCGACCGCGGCCACGTCTTGGTGGGCCTGGCGATCGCCGTCGCCAACATCGACGAGTTCATCCACATTATCCGCTCGTCCAAGGACCCGACCGAGGCGCGCGAGCGGCTGGTGGCGCGTGACTGGCCGGCCGGCGAGATGCTGCCGCTGGTCGAGCTCATCGCCGACCCGCGCACCGTGGTGGTCGAGGCCAGCCGGATCCGGCTCACCGACGAGCAGGCCCGCGCCATCCTGGCGCTGACCCTGTCGCGCCTCACCGGCCTGGGCCGCGACGAGATCTTCGGCGAGGCGACCGAGCTCGCCGGCTCCATCCAGGGCCACCTGACGATCCTGGCCAGCCGCGAGCGCGTCATGGGCATCGTGCGTGAGGAGCTGGTGGCGGTCCGCGATCAGTTCGCCGTGCCGCGCCGCACCGAGATCGTCGAGGGCGATGCCGACGTTGAGGACGAGGACCTGATCGAGCGTGCGGAGATGGTGATCACCGTCACCCACGGCGGCTATGTGAAGCGCACGCCGCTCTCGATCTACCGGACCCAGCACCGGGGCGGGAAGGGCCGCTCGGGCATGGCGACCAAGGACGAGGACGCCGTCACCCGCGTGTTCTCGGCCAACACCCACACGCCGATGCTGTTCTTCTCCTCGGGCGGCAAGGCCTACAAGCTGAAGGTCTGGCGCCTGCCGCTCGGCACGCCGACCAGCCGCGGCAAGGCGTTCGTCAACCTGCTGCCCATCGAGCCCGGCGAGAGCATCACCTCCATCCTGGCCCTGCCCGAGGACGAGGCGAGCTGGGACCAGTACGACGTGATGTTCGCCACCCGCTCGGGCAACGTCCGCCGCAACAAGCTGTCGGACTTCGTGGATATCCGCCGCAACGGCAAGATCGCCATGAAGCTCGACGAGGGCGACGCCATCATCGGCGTGGGCGTCTGCAACGCGGGCCAGAACGACATCCTGCTGACCACCGCGCTCGGTCGCTGCATCCGCTTCGCGACGGAAGAGGTCCGGGTGTTCGCCGGCCGCGATTCGACCGGCGTGCGCGGCGTGCGCCTCGCCGATGGCGACAGCGTCATCTCCATGGCCATCCTGCGCTCCGTCCCGGCCACGCCGGCGGAACGCGCCGCCTATCTGAAGCACGCCAAGGCGATGCGCATCGCCACGGGCGAGACGGAGGAGGGCGAGGAGTCCGCGGGGCCAGAGGAGGAGGACGCCGAGGCCACGGAGGGCGAGGCCGCCCTCAGCCCCGAGCGCATCGCAGAACTAGGCGCCAGCGAGGAGATCATCCTCACCGTCTCCACCGAGGGCTTCGGCAAGCGCACCAGCGCCTACGAGTTCCGGCGGACCGGCCGCGGCGGCCAGGGCCTGCTGGCCCAGGACCTCACCAAGCGCGGCGGAAAGCTCGCCGGCTCCTTCCCGGTGGACGAAACCGACCAGATCCTGCTGGTCAGCGACCAGGGCCAGCTGATCCGCATCCCGGTGAAGCAGGTCCGCCTCGCCGGCCGCAACACCCAGGGCGTGATCATCTTCCGCAAGCACCAGGACGAGCATGTAGTCTCGGTCGAGCGCCTGGCCGACACCGGCGAGGACGACGCCGACGAGGTCGAAGGTGACGTCACGGGAGGTCCGGAAGACACGGGCGGCGGCGAGGCCTAGCGCCGACGCCGCCCGCTCGCCTCACGGAAGTTTGGGCTTGCCAGAACCGCGGTCCCCAGCGAAAGGCGAAGTCGGGTAGTTGGGGGACCAAGGCGCATGACCCGCATCGGGCTCTATCCGGGCACGTTCGATCCCATCCACAACGGGCACACCGACATCATCGGTCGGGCCGTGAAGCTGGTGGACAAGCTGGTCCTGGGCGTGGCGATCAACGCCGGCAAGGGGCCCCTGTTCACCCTGGAGGAGCGGGTCGCGATCGTGGAGGAGGCCGTGGCGCCGCTCCGCAACCGCGCCGAGATCGTGGTGCAGCCGTTCGAGGGCCTGACCATGCACTTCGCCCGCGAGGTCGGGGCCGGGGTCATCGTCCGGGGTCTCCGCGCCGTGGCCGACTTCGAGTTCGAATTCCAGATGACGGCCATGAACCAGCAGCTCGATCGGGACATCGAGACCGTGTTCCTGATGGCCGACCCGCGCCACCAGGCGATCGCCTCGAAGCTGGTGAAGGAGATCGCCATCCTCGGCGGCGACGTCACCAAGTTCGTCAGCGACGGCGTGAAGGACCGCCTGCTGCAGAAGGTCGGGCGCGCATAGACCTCGGCCCGCCGGCTGGGCTAGGACTGCGCCCCATGAGACGATCCCTCCTGCTGGCGGCCGCCCTGGCCGCGCTCGCCACCTCGGCCGCCGCCCAGAAGAAGGCGCCCGCGCCGGCCGCGCCGCCGAAGCCCGCCGCCCCGACCGCGGCCGACTGGCGCACGCCCGATCCCGCCGACGTCCTGGTGATCGACACCAACAAGGGCCGGGTGATCGTCGAGATGATCCCCGAGGCGGCGCCGAACCACGTCCAGCGCATTCGCGAGCTGACCCGCGAGGGGCTCTATGACGGCCTCACCTTCTTTCGGGTGATCGAGAGCTTCATGGCCCAGACGGGCGACCCGCAGAACAACGGCCAGGGCGGCTCCTCCAAGCCCGACATCGCCGCCGAGTTCATGTTCCGCCGCGGCGCCGACGCCCCGTTCGTGCTGGCCGCCGACCAGGCGGTGGCCGAAGTGGGCTTCATCAAGTCGCTGCCGGTGATGACGCAGTCGATGATGCTGGCCCCGATGACCCGCGACCAGAAGGTCGCCGGCTGGGCGCTCTTCTGTCCCGGCGTCGCCGGCATGGCCCGCGGCCAGGGCGAGGACACCGCCAACAGCCAGTTCTTCCTGATGCGCGACGCCTATCCGTCGCTCGAGAAGCGCTACACCGCCTGGGGCCGGGTGATCTCCGGCCAGGACGTGGTGCGCTCGATCAAGGTGGGCGAGCCCGTGCCCGATCCGCAGGACCGGATGGAACGCGTCCGGGTGCTCGCCGATTTGCCCGAGGCGGGCCGGCCGAAGGTCCGGGTGATCGATCCGAAGGGCGCCTGGTTCAAGGCCGAGATCGCGCGCGTCCGCGCGCAGAAGGGGGCCGACTTTACGGCCTGCGACGTGACCATTCCGGTAGAGGTGAAGTGATGGCCCAAGACCCCGAAGACTTCCTGATCATGACGCTGGAGAGCGGGCCGGTGGTCATCAAGCTGCGCCCCGACCTGGCGCCGGGCCACGTGAGTCGCATCAAGGAGCTGGCGCGGGAGGGCTTCTACGACGGTGTGGTCTTCCACCGGGTGATCCCGGGTTTCATGGCCCAGGGCGGCGACCCGACCGGCACCGGCTCGGGCGGCTCGGACAAGCCGAACCTGAAGGCGGAGTTCTCGGACGCCCATCACGTGCGCGGCGTCTGCTCCATGGCGCGTACGCCCAACCCGAACTCGGCCAACAGCCAGTTCTTCATCTGCTTCGACGACGCCACCTTCCTGGACCGCCAGTACACCGTCTGGGGCGAGGTGGTCTCGGGCATGGACCATGTGGACGCCCTGCCGAAGGGCGAGCCGCCGCGCGCGCCCGGCAAGATCGTCTCGATGAAGGTGGCCGCCGACGTTGAGAACGCCGCCGACGTCCTCCCTTGAGGCGCGGTACGCCGAGCCGCACCGGCGCTACCACGGCCAGGCGCACATCGACGCCTGCCTGGACCTGCTGGACGCCTGGCCGGGGCTGAGCGACGCCGAGCGGCGCGTGCTCGGCTGGGCGATCTGGTGGCACGACGCCATCTATGATCCGAAAGCCTCCGACAACGAGGCGCGCAGCGCCGACCTCGCCCGGCGCGAGCTTCCCGCGCTGGGCGCCTCGTCCGCAGAGGTGGAGGAGGTCGCGCGCCTCGTCCGCCTGACCGCGGGCCACGAGGTGGCGGCGGGGGATCGGCTGGGCGCCATCCTGGTCTCGATCGACCTCGCGGTTCTCGGCGGCAGCCCGCAGGCCTACGACGCCTACGCGCGCGCCGTCCGCGAGGAATACGCCCATGTGCCCGAGCCGCTGTGGCGGGCGGGGCGGGGGCGCGTGCTGCAACGCTTCCTGGACGCGCCGGTTATCTTTCCCGACCCGGATTTCCGGGCGGCGCGGGAGGCCCGGGCGCGGGCCAACCTTTCGCGGGAGCTCGAGACGCTGAGGTAGGGATGGCGGCGCGCCTGAAGGTGTTCGTGACGTCCGACGGATTCACCGACTACGTCGTGGCCGTGAGCTCCAAGGCCAAGGCGCTCGCGGCCTGGGGCAGCCACCAGGATCTGTTCAAGACCGGCAGCGCGCACGAGACCGACGATCCGGAGCTCGTGAAGGCCGCCACCGCCCAGCCGGGCGAGGTCCTGCGCCGCCCCGCCGGCACGCGCGGCGAGCTCGCGAAGCTGAAGGCGCCCAGGAAGGCGAAGCCCGCCGGCCCCTCGAAGGCCGCCCTGAAGAAGGTGGCCGAGCTGGAGAAGCGCATCGCCTCGCTCGACGCGGCGCACGACACCGCCCGGGCGCGGCTCGAGGCGCAGCGGGCCCGGATCGAGCGTGAGCTGGAGGGTCTGGAGGCCGACCACGCCGCCGAACGGGCGCGGTTCGAGGAGGCCCTCAGCGCCGCGCGACAGGCGCTAGGGTGATCACCACCGGATAGTGGTCGGAGCCCAGGCGAGGCCCGCGCTCTACCTTCACCGTCGCCCAGTCCGAGCCCGCGTAGACATGGTCGATCGGCAGGAACGGGAAGATGCCCAGCCAGCGCAGCCGCTTGTACTGCGTGGCCGGCCAGGAGAAGAGCGCCCGGTCGCGCCGGACGATCCCGAACTCGGCGTCCCAGCGGCGGCGGAAGAAGGACCAGGGCGCGGAGTTCAGGTCCCCCGCCACGATCGCGCGGGTGCGGTCGGTGTCGCCGAGCACGCGGGCGAGCCGCATCTCCTGCGGCTGCTGGGCCTGCGGGTCGGTGGGCCAGGAATAGTGCACCCCGATGACCGTGTAGCGGCCGCGCGCGTCCTCGAAGATGGCCCGGGTGAGGGGCCCCGGCGCGCCGGGAACCCGCGGCGAGCCCTGCCGGATCGGCGGGGCGCGGCTGTAGATCACCGTCTCGCACTCGTCGCAGGTGGCGTGCCAGGGGGTGCGCTCTTCGATCATCCGGCGGATCTCGGGACGCGACTCCTCCATGATCACGATGTCGGGGTCCTGGGCGATCAGCCAGTCGATCGAGCGCTCGCGCTGCTCATTGAGGTGCCAGACGTTGAACTGTATGACCTTCAGCTGGTCGGGCGCGTTGGGACCGGCCTTGGGTCCGGTGTCGCGCAGGTACTCCGGCGCCATCAACAGGCCCGCCGCCGCCACGCCCACCCCGCCCATGCTGACGATCAGCGCTCGGGCGTAGCCGCGGAAGAAGAAGCCGCCCAGCGCCCCCGCCAGCGCGCCCGCCAGCCAGACGGGCGCGAAGTGGGCGAGGATGTCCCACTGCAGGCTCGCGCGGCCGAAATGCGCGGCCACGGCCGCCCCGGCGCAGACGGCGGCCAGCAGGAACAGCGGCGGCGCGATGAGGACCGTCAGCGCGAGTCGCACGAAACGCATGTCTCCGCCTCTAGCACGCCTGTCGCTTGACGCGACTGCGGCCGCGTGGCCTTGAGCCCACCTCCATGCGACTGGCCGACTTCGACTTCGATCTTCCAGAGGAGCGCATCGCGCTCCGTCCCGCGAGCCCGCGGGATTCCGCGCGCCTGCTCGTCGTGGAGCCGGGCCGTCCCTTGCAGGACCTGCACGTGCGCGAGCTGCCGGGCCAGCTGCGCGCCGGCGACATCCTCGTGCTGAACGACACCCGCGTGATCCCGGCCCGGCTGAAAGGCGTGCGCACCCGCGACGAGAGCCGGGTCGCGGTGGAGGCCACCCTGCACAAGCGCCTCTCGTCCAGCGCCTGGACCGCCTTCATGCGCCCCGGCAAGCGGCTCGCGCCCGGCGACCGGGTATCGTTCGGGGAGACGGACGACCGCGCCTGCTTCCTCGGAGCCCTGGACGCCACCGTGAAGGCGAAGGGCGAGGGCGGGGAGGTGACGCTGGCCTTCGACCTGGCCGGGCCGGACCTCGACGCCGCCATCGCCGAGCGCGGGGCCATGCCGCTGCCGCCCTACATCGCCGCCAAGCGGGCCGAGGACGCCCAGGACCGCGCCGACTACCAGACGGTCTACGCCGAGGAGGACGGCTCGGTGGCCGCGCCGACGGCCGGCCTGCACTTCACCCCCGAGCTCTTCGCCCGCCTGGAGGCGGCCGGGGTCGGGACCGCCTTCGTCACCCTGCACGTGGGCGCCGGCACCTTCCTGCCAGTGAAGACCGAGGACCTCTCCGAGCACCGTATGCACGCCGAATGGGGCGAGGTGGACGCCGCCACCGCCGAGCGCCTCAACGCCGTGCGCGCCGCCGGGGGCCGGATCATCTGCGTCGGCACCACCTCGCTTCGCCTGCTGGAGTCCGCCACCGGCGAGGACGGCGTTATCCGCCCGTTCATGGACGAGACCGCGATCTTCATCACCCCTGGCTACCGGTTCCGGGCCGCCGACGGCCTGATGACCAACTTCCACCTGCCGAAATCGACGCTGTTCATGCTGGTCTCGGCCTTCGCGGGCCTGGAGACCATGCGCGCGGCCTACGCCCACGCCATCGCCAGCGGCTACCGCTTCTATTCCTACGGGGACGCGTCCCTGCTCTGGAGGGCCTGATGGCCGCGTTCCCCTTCGCCATCCGGGCCACCGATGGCCAGGCGCGCACCGGCGTGCTCTCCACGCCGCGCGGCGAGATCCGCACGCCGGCCTTCATGCCGGTGGGGACGGCTGGCACGGTGAAGGCGCTGACCGTCGACCAGGTGGCGGCCACCGGCGCGGACATCATCCTGGGCAACACCTACCACCTGATGCTCCGCCCCACCGCCGAGCGGGTGGCGCGACTGGGCGGACTGCACCGCTTCATGCGCTGGGAGCGGCCGATCCTCACCGATTCCGGCGGCTTCCAGGTGATGTCGCTCTCGAAGATCTCGAAGGTCACCGAAGAGGCGGTCACCTTCCAGAGCCACCTGGACGGCTCGCGCCACGTGCTGAGCCCGGAGCGCTCCATCGAGATCCAGGCCGACCTGCTGGGCTCCGACATCGTCATGCAGCTCGACCAGCTGGTGGGCCTGCCGGCCCCGGAGGCGGAGGTCGCCGCGGCCATGCGGCTCTCCGCCCGCTGGGGAACGCGTTCGAAAGCCGCGTTTGGAGAGCGGGAGCGTCAGGCTCTGTTCGGCATCCAGCAGGGCGGCACGATGGAGCACCTGCGCCGGGAATCGGCCGAACGGCTGATCGAGACGGGCTTCGACGGCTACGCGATCGGCGGCCTGGCGGTCGGCGAAGGCCACGAAGGCATGGTGGAGGTGCTGGAGTACGCGCCGGCCATGCTGCCCGCCGACCGGCCGCGCTACCTGATGGGCGTGGGCAAGCCCATCGACCTCGTCGAGGCCGTGGCCCGCGGCGTCGACATGTTCGACTGCGTCCTGCCCACCCGCTCCGGCCGCCACGGGCAGGCCTGGACCTGGGATGGCCCGATCAACCTGAAGAACGCCCGCTTCGCCGAGGATGACGCGCCGCTGGACCCTGCGAGCGACGTGCCGGCCAGCCGCGACTATTCGAAGGCCTACCTGCACCACCTGGTGAAGGCCGACGAGATCCTCGGCCAGGTGCTGCTGTCCTGGCACAACATCGCCTTCTTCCAGGCCCTGATGGCGGCGATGCGCGCGGCCATCGCCGAGGGGCGGCTGGACCAGTTCCGGCGAGACTTCCGGGCTAGGGCGTCTTCCGGGTCGGAAACTTCGGCTTGAAACCCTGGGTGACCACCGGTGTGCCGGCCTTCACGTGGCTGGGCGTCGCCGGCGGTTTGCAGCCCTTCGATTCGCCCAATCCTTTGAGATAGGCCCGGCGCACGCCGCCGGCGGTGATCGCAGCCTGGACGTATTCGTCGTGCCGCTCCGCGCCGGTCAGCTTGCGCACCCAGCCGCGGAACGGGATCGCGTCGCTGGTCACGCTGGCCACGGCCCCATAGGCCGTCTCGCGGCTCAGGAGGTCGTCCTCGGTGGTCTGCGGCACGTCGAGGTCGGCGCCCAGCGCCTCGTCCAGCGGCTGCACCAGCGCGATCAGGGTGTTGCAGCGCGTGTTGGGCGGCCGCGCGTAGGGATCGGCCATGGCCTGCAGAAGCACGTCTGGGATCTTGGTGCGCAGCACGTTCAGGTCCCGCAGCGGCGCCGAGACGGCGCCGGTCATGGTCTCGCGCTTCGCCTCCGTGGAGGTCTGCACGCGCCCATCCGGGCTTCCGGTGACGCACCCGGCGAGGCCGGCGGCGAGGATCAGGGCGGGGAGGGCGGCGTATCGCATCGGCGGACATCCTAGCTTCGCCTGTGGCGCTGTTAAGGCGGTTAGACGCCCTTGCGCGCGCCGGGCTCGCCGCCTAGGGTCCGCGCCGCTTCGCCCGGGCGGTCTCACGAAGGCCCGCCCGCGTCGGGGGCCGGTAGCTCAGTGGTAGAGCATTCGACTTTTAATCGAATGGTCGTGAGTTCGAACCTCACCCGGCCTACCAATCAGGACGCCAGGTTCTCGGGCCTGCGGGCGACCTTCACCGTCACCTCCCGGCGCTGCCGGTCGCGGATCACGCCGAGCGCCAGGCTGGAGCCCGGCTGGGCGTTGGCGATGGCCCGGGTCAGCCCGCCGGCCCCGGTGATCGCGTCGCCCCCCACCGCGGTGATGATGTCGCCCGACTGGAGCACGCCCGCCGCCGGGCCGCCCCTCTCGACGGTCGCAATCACCGCGCCGCGCTGGCCCTGCGCCCCCAGCTGGTAGGCGATGGCAGGCGTGAGGTCGGCGACGCCCACGCCCAGATAGCCGCGGGTGACGCGTCCCGCGCGGATCAGCTGGCGGGTGACGTTCTCGGCCAGGTCCGCGGGAATGGCGAAGCCGATGCCGACCGAGCCGCCGGTAGGGGAGAAAATCGCCGTGTTGACGCCGACGACGCGGCCCTGCAGGTCGAACGACGGCCCGCCCGAATTGCCGCTGTTGATGGGCGCGTCGATCTGCAGGTAGCTGACATAGGCCTCGCCGATTTCGCGGCCATGCGCCGAGACGATGCCGGCGGTCGCCGTGCCGCCCAGGCCGAAGGGATTGCCCACGGCCACCACCCAGTCGCCCACCTCCGGCAGGGCGGAGGCCGCGAAGCTCACGAAGGGCAGGGCGCGGGCGTCGATCTTCAGCACCGCCAGGTCCGTCGGCGGATCGCGGCCGATGAGGCGGGCGGGGAACTGGCGGCCGTCGGCGAGCGCGACCATCACCTGCTGGGCGCCCTCCACCACATGGTTGTTGGTCACCACATAGCCGTCGGCGCTGATGATGAAGCCGCTGCCGGCGCCGCGCCGCACGGGGACCGCGCCCATGCCCGGCGGCAGCTGGCCCAGCCAGTCGCCGGGCGAGGCGCCCAGCGCCAGGGTGTCGATGGAGACCACCGCCGGCGACACCTGCTTCACGATGGGTGCGAAGGAGCTCGGCGCGCTCCCTGCAGGCGCGGCCACGATCGGGGTGGCGGCGGGCGTCGTCGCGGAGCTGGTCGCGGCGGGTCGCTCGCAGCCGCCGAGCGTCAGGAGCGCGGCGGACAGGGCGAGAGCAAACGTGCGGCGAATCATCTTCAGCCTCGCGAGGAAGTCTGCGCCGTCCGGGGCGGACGGCGCCCGTGAGAGACGCAGGCCTAGCGCAGTGCGCCGCCGCCGTCAGCCCGCCGGCCGGTTCCACTGGACCCCCGCGCCGCCTGTGATAGCCCTCGCAGCATCATGGATCGGGGATAGTCACGGTGGCGTACGACACGGCGGAGAGGCCTGCGCGCCGCGCATTCCTCAGGCAGGCCTCGGCGGCGGGCCTCTTTACCCTCGGCGGCTGCGCCACCGCCGCGACCCCGTCGTTCGCGCCGAAGCCCGCCTTCCGCCCGGTCCCGCCGCTCGCCCGGGTGAACGCCCGGCCGGAGCGGATCATGAACATCACGGTCTGCCTGCGGCCCTTCCGCGCCGCCGGTCCGAGGCTCGACACCGAGACGGTGGGCGACAAGCTCGTGGTCCACAACTACGGCCACGGCGGCAGCGGCTGGTCGCTGTCCTGGGGCTCGGGGATGATCGCGGTGAAGAAGGCGCTGTCGGCCGGCGCCCGCGACATCGCGGTGATCGGCTGCGGGGCGCTCGGCCTGACCGCAGCGGTCGTGGCCCAGCGGGCCGGAGCGACCGCCACCATCTACGCCAAGGACCGGATGCCCGACGTGCGATCGGCCAGGGCCACCGGCGTCTGGTCGCCGGACTCGCGGATCGCCACGGCCGCCGCCGCCCCGCCGGACTTCCCGGCGCTCTGGGAGGAGATGACTAGGTCCTCCTTCCGCATGTTCCAGAGCTACCTGGGCCTGCCCGGCTCGCCGATCGAATGGATCGACCGCTACGTGCTCTCCGACGCGCCGCCAGCCAGCCGCGCGGACCCCGTGGGCTTCGCCCACTACGGGAGCCGGGTGCGCGACCTGACCCCGCCGATGGAGTCCCTGCCGCCGGGCAGCCACCCGTTCCCCACGGCCTATGCGCGGCGCACCTCCCTGCCGATGTTCAACATCGCCGAGTACGCCCGGGTCCTGACCGCCGAGTTCCTGCAGAACGGCGGCCGCATCGAGACGACGGAGTTCTACACCCCGGCCGACCTGGCGCGCCTCAAGCAGCGGGGGATCATCAACTGCACCGGCTATGGCGCCCGCGCCCTCTGGAAGGACGAGACGCTGGTGCCGGTCCGCGGCCAGATCGCCTGGCTGATCCCGCAGCCGGAGGTGAACTACGGCATCGTCTACGACAACGTCACCATGCTGGGCCGCCGGGACGGGATCGTGATCCAGCAGACCGGGCCGGACGAGGGCTGGGGTTACGACGACCCGAACGAACGGCCCGACCGCGCCGAGGCCGAGGCGGCCGTCGCCTCCATCGCCCGCGTCTACGCCTAGCCGGGGGACCTGCGGCTCCCTAGATTGGGCGGGCTGCGGCGGGCTACGACGGCCCTCGGGCGCGCCACTTCGGCCCCATTCCGGACCGTGGGTCAGAGCGTCTTCGTAAGAGCGTTCTCCCGCCGCAGCGCCCTTCCTACTGTTGCTGTTGCTGGCGCTGTTGCTCGACCAGCGCGCTCATGGAGGCGCGGCGGCGTCCGTCCCGCGCGGTGGCGGCCGCCTGGTTCATGCGCAGGAACTCGGGCTCGCTGAGCGCCGTCCGGGCGCGGCGCACGGTGACCCCGACCGCCAGCTGGCTCTCGGCCTCGCCCTTGTAGACGCCGCGCGATGGCGGCACGTCGGAGTAGTCCCGGCCGATGGCGCAGGAGACGTGCCGCTCCCCGGTTTCGATGTTGTTGGTCGGGTCGAAGCCGATCCAGCGCAGGCTGGGCAGGAAGACCTCCACCCAGGCGTGCGTGGCGTCGGGATCCGAGCGGTCGTGGCCGCGGTCGGTGAACAGGTAGCCGGAGACGTAGCGCGCCGGGATCCCCCACGCGCGGCAGACGGTGATCATCACATGGGCGAAGTCCTGGCAGACCCCTTTACGCTCTTCCAGCACGTGGTCGATGGGGCTGTCGGCGCGGGTCACCCCCGCCTCGTACTCGAACGCTTCGTAGATGCCCGCCGAGAGCTGGCGCACCGCGCTCAGCGGGTCCTGGGCCCGCAGGCGATGCAGGCCGTGCTCCTCCAGGAAGGCGTGCAGGTGCTCGCTGTCGCGGGCGAAGCCGTGCGGCCGCAGGAACTCGAAGCAGTCGCCCTGCACGAAATCGGCGCGCAGCCGGTCCCACTCGCCCATGTCCAGCGCGTCGGGCAGGGGCGCGGGTGCGGAGGTCTCGACCGCGGATCGGGCGGTGATCGTCAGCCGGTCGTGCGGCTGGGGCACGTCGAAGTGGTAGACGGCGTTGCCGAAGGGGTCGGCGTAGGAGAACAGCTTCGCGGCCGGCTCCAGCTCCAGGTCGAAGCTGACCAGGCGCTGGCTGTGGCTGCGCTGGGGCTGCATCCACACCTCCATGACGCTCTCGCGCACGGGCTCGTCGTACTGGTACTGCGTCACGTGGCGGACTTCGAGGAGCACGGGAAGGTCCTTCAGGCCGGCAGGCGCTGTTCGAGGGGATAGGCGACGAAGGTCTCGTAGATCGTCCGGTGGATGGCGGCGCACTCGTCCAGCACGCTCTTGATGAAGGCGCTGGCGCCCTGGGCCAGGATCTCGTCCATGTCCGCGTACTGCAGCCGCGCGCGCAGGCGCCCCGCCAGGCGGTCGGGGCTCGTGTGGCCGGATTCCACATGGCCGCTGACGCCTGCCAGATGCTCCTCGATTTGCGCGGTGCAGAACCGCAGCGAGCGGGGGAAGTCCTCGTCCAGCAGCAGGAACTCCAGGATGAAGCGCGGCTGCATGTCGGCCGTGTAGACCCGCAGGTACGGCTCGAGCGCGCAGCTCATGCGCAGCAGGCTGGTCAGCGCGAAGTGGTCGGCGATCGGCCGCCTGCGCCCGTCGCCGAAGCACACCTCCAGCAGGCCGCCGATCAGCTGGGCGCGCTCCAGGTAGACGCCGAGCAGCAGGAACCGCCACCCCTCGCCATGGCTCATGGTGGCGTCGGCGGCGCCCTTGAAGAGGTGCAGGTCGGCGATGGTGTCGTGCAGGAAGAGCTGCGAGCCGTCGCGGAAGGCGCGCGCGGCGTTCGGGTCGCTCATCCGCAGGTGGACGAGGTTCAGCCGCTCCCAGGTCTCGGTGGTGATCTGGTCGCGCACCTGGCGGGCGTTCTCCCGCGCCTTGGCGAGCGAGGTGGCGATCGAGCCGGGATCCTCGCGGTCCAGCACCAGGGCGAGCGCCGCCTCGTAAGGGTTCTTCGCCTTGGCCGGATCCGGGTCACCCACGGCCGACAGCGCGATCCGCGCCACCTGGGTCGCCGCCTCGCTGCGGTCGAGCGTGGCGTTGAGCATCACGTCGGAGAGCCGCGCCATGTGCTCGGCGCGTTCCACGTAGCGGCCGATCCAGTAGAGGCTGTCCGCCACCCGGGCGAGCATCATGGGAGCGGCCCTTCCTTCGGGACGGCCGGCGCCGTGGCGGCGCCGTCCTGGTCGCCGTCGAGCACCCAGGTGTCCTTGGAGCCGCCGCCCTGGCTGGAGTTGACCACCAGGGAGCCCCGGCGGAGCGCCACACGGGTGAGGGCGCCGGGCGTCACCACGATCTTCTCGCCGGACAGGATGAATGGCCGCAGGTCCACGTGCCGCGGCTCGATCGCGGAATCGATCAGGCACGGCGCGGTGGAGAGCTGGATCGTCGGCTGGGCGATGTAGTTGGCCGGGTCGGCCTTCACGGCCGCGGCGAAGGTCTCGCGCTCGGCGCGGGTGGAGTGCGGCCCCACCAGCATGCCGTAGCCGCCCGACGCGCCCACCGCCTTGACCACCAGCTTGTCGAGGTTGGCCAGCACGTGGCTGAGCTGGCTGGGCTCGCGGCAGAGGTAGGTCTCGATGTTGGGCAGGATCGGTTCCTCGCCCAGGTAGTAACGGATGATCTCGGGGACATAGGCGTAGACGGCCTTGTCGTCGGCGACGCCGGTGCCCGGCGCGTTGCAGATCACCACATTGCCCGCCCGGTAGGCGTTGAACAGGCCAGCCGCGCCGAGGCCGGAATCCCGGCGGAAGGTGAGGGGGTCTATGAAGTCGTCGTCCACGCGGCGGTAGATCACGTCGATCCGGCGCAGACCCGTGGTGGTCCGCATGTAGACCATGTTGTCGTGCACCACGAGATCGCGGCCCTCGACCAGGGGCGCGCCCATCAGCCGGGCGAGGTAGGCGTGCTCGAAGTAGGCGGAGTTGTAGACGCCCGGCGTCAGCACCACGACCTGCGGGTTGGGCCGCCAGTCCGCCGCCATGCTCTTCAGCGTCGAGAGCAGCAGGTCGGGGTAGCGGTCGATGGGCCTGACGCCGGCGCCGCGGAAGGTGCCGGGAAAGACCCGCTTCGAGGCCTCGCGGTTGGCCAGCATGTAGGAGACGCCCGAGGGAACCCGCAGGTTGTCCTCCAGCACCGCGAAGCTGCCGTCGGGCTGGCGGATGAGGTCCGAGCCGCAGACGTTGGCGTAGGGCTGGTGCGGCACGTAGAGGTTCTGCATCTCCCGTCGGTATGAGGGGGCGCAGAGCACAAGGTCGCGCGGCACGACCCCGTCCATCAGGATCTGCTGCTCGGCGTAGATGTCCGCGAGGAACATGTTCAGCGCCTTCAGGCGCTGGGTCAGCCCGGCCTCGATGGTCGCCCACTCCTGGGCGGCGATGATCCGCGGCAGCAGGTCCGTGGGGATGATCCGCTCGGTGGTGCTTTCGGCCCCGTAGACCGTGAAGGTGATCCCCTGCAGCAGGAAGAACCGCTCGAGCGTCCGCTGGCGCTCGGCCAGGTCCTGGGCGCTCAGGGTCTCCAGGCGGCCCGCAAGGGCGGCGTAGTGCGGGCGGACCTCCCCGTCCGGCGCCCGCATCTCGTCGTAGGGCGCAAGCGTCGGGACCCGGACGTCGATCGCCTGCTCGTCCCTCGCCACGCCCCGCCGATCCTCTTCAACGTTGAAGGTCCTCGCAGACCCTAACGCCTGGAGCGCCCCGGCGGAGCCTCAATCGACAGGTCGGCGCGGGACTGCCCAAAGATTGGGCAGTCCCGCCCGTCGCATCAGAACAGCCAGTCGGCTCGGGTCAGGCTGGTGGGCGCGACGCCGTCGAGGGTGACGATGTGGGTGGGCCACTGGCCGCCCCACGGCCCGTCGGCGTCCAGCATCACCTTCGTGCCGCCCGCGCCGTCGGAGACGAAGCTCAGGTCGCGCATCACGTCGCCGCCGGTGTAGGCCGAGGCCAGGCCCGTGAGGTCCAGCTTGTCGACGCCGGCCTGGAAATCGGTCACCCGGCCGGCGTTCCAGGGCAGGGCGTCGAAGTCGAAGCGGTCTGCGCCCGCGCCGCCGGTCAGCCGGTCAGGCCCCTGGCCCGCGGTCAGCGTGTCGTTGCCGCTGCCGCCGGTCAGGACGTCGCCATAGGTCTTGGAGACCAGCGCCACGCCGCCCGTGGAAGGTGGCGGCGGCGGCGGCTCGGCCGTGGACCCGCCCTGGCCGAACAGCTTGGCGGCGGTCAGCCCCGAAGCGGAGACGCCCTCCAGGGTGACCACGTGGTAGGGCCACTGGCCGCCCGCGCCGTCCACGTCGAGCACGACCTTCGTGCCCCCCGCGCCGTCGCTCTCGAAGGTGATCGCGTCGCGGTTCGGCAGGGCCTGCAGGTCCAGGCGGTCGACCCCGACCTGGAAGTCCTTGATGCGGCCGGCGTTCCACGGCAACGCCTTCAGGGCGAAGGTGTCCGCGCCGGCGCCGCCGGTGAGCTGGTCAGGCCCCTGGCCTGCGGTAAGGGTGTCGCTCCCCGAGCCGCCGATCAGGACATCGCCGTACTTGGTCGAGGTGAGCGTCAGGCCGGTCGACGTGGTCGGCGGGGGAGGCGGCGGCGGCGTGACGGGCGGCGGAGGCGGCGGGGGCGTGGGGCCCGGTGTCCAGTTCGGATCCGGCAGATTCCAGGCCTTCACGTAGTCGACCTTCATCGCGGCCGGCCACGGGGTGGTCCCGTCGGGCGAGCCTGCCCAGTTCCCGCCCACCGCCAGGTTGACGATCATGTGCATGGGCCGGTGCATGTCCACCGGGGTCGGCGTGCGCCACACCTCGGTCCCGTCCACGTAGAAGATGATGTCCTGGGCGTTCCACAGCGCGCCGTAGGTGTGGAAGCCGGAGTCGTCCGGCACGAAATTCTGCAGGCCCGCGGCCGGCACGGCGTTCGAGTGGATGGCGTTGTACGGGATCTTGGTGTTCGACCCGAGGCCTTCGAGAATGTCGATCTCGTTGTTGCCTTCGCCCAGCAGCCAGAAGGCCGGCCACAGGCCCTGGCCGTGCGGCAGCTCGGCGCGGATTTCGAAGTAGCCGTAGGTCTGCTGGTAGTGGGAATCCAGCATGCCGGAGCTGTACTGGTAGCCCCACATCTTGCCGGCCAGGTCGCCGGAGAGCGGCTGGGCCTTGATGGTCAGGACGCCGCCGTCGATCGAATAGGGATTGAGCCCCAGGGGCGCGCCGGTCGTGCCCTTGAATTCGGGCGCCACATAGATCTGCTGCTCGCCGTTGCGGGGCAGGGTGAAGCTGTTCAGCCCATCGCCGGCGTAGCCGAAGTTGGTCTTCCAGACCGTGCCGGTCTGCAGGCTGTCGAAGTTGTCCTGGAAGGTGGGATTGCCCAGCGCCCGGTACTCGATTGGCAGTTGGAAGTCGCGGGCCGCGAACTGGCCGACGCTGGCATTGCGGAACAGGATTTGCGTGCCGCCGTCGTTGAGCAGCACATCGGAGCCCTGCTGGCTCATGGCCGCCTTGACCTCGTCGAAGGTGTTCAGCTGGCCGCCGATGAGGCGGATCTTGTCGCTCCAGGACTGGAAGTCCTCGATGACCTTGTTCCCCTCGCCCTGGCGCACCAGGAAGGTGTCGGCCCCCGCGCCGCCCACCAGCACGTCGGCGCCCTTGCCGCCATAGATGAACTGGTCGCCGTCGAGGCCCTGGATGATGTTGTCGGAGTCGTTGCCGGCCGCGTAGCTGCCGCCGCCGAAGACGATCAGGTTCTCCACGTTGGCGGGCAGGGTGTAGGACGACCAGATCTTGATGGTGTCCACGCCGCCGCCGGCCCACTCCACGACCGAGTCGCGCGTGTCGCGGACCCAGTAGAAGTCGTCGCCGCCCTGGCCCACCAGGGTGTCGCGGCCCCCGCCGCCCTCGAACTGGTCGGGGCCGGCGGACCCGTTCAGGGTCTCGTTCGCCCAGGAGCCGTTCACATAGCGGACGCCCCACTGATTGGTGTCGGGCAGCATCGCGCCCGCAAAATTCCGATACCCCATGCGGAAACCCTCGGCGGTTCTGGTGAGTTGTTTGGAGGTCCGACGGCCCTGCGGCCGAGCGGCGCTCCCCCCTGCTTCTCGCCGAATTAGGGGAGACGTTTCTTCGCAGCAACATCAGTCTGTTGTGACGCTTGGACTTATGGTCACAAGCTATTGTGACCGCGCGCCTACGTCAGGCGACCGCATTTGCCAAATTTAAGCCGGATTTGTTGTTAGTCGCGTCTGCAACCGCCTAGCTTGTTTACTTGCGAACAACCTTCTATCCAGAGTTGTTCTTGCGTGCAGCGCCACACAACGTCGCAGTCGAGCACCTGACGTATCTCGCGTGCAAATGCCTGCCAGCGGAGCCGTGACAGCGCCGCGAGGCGCGGCTAAACCGACTCCTGGGGGCGCTTGGGGACACTAGGGCTTTGAGTCGACTGGTTTACGCCGTCGCCGCCTCCGCGGCCCTGTGCGCCGCCCTCGCCGGGCCCGCACGAGCCGACGAGCCGCGCGCCACCGTGGAAGGCGAACTGGACGCGGCGCTGCGGGAAGCTATCGAGCGTGCGGTCGGCGAGACGGACCGTCCCGTGGAGAACCGTTTCGAGGCCCGCCGCCGCGCCCGCGCGGCGGCCGAAGACGCCATCGCGGTGCTGCGTTCGGAGGGCTACTACGCCTACGTCGTGGAGCCGGACGTCAGCGACGCCGAGCCGCCCGCCGCCGTGGTGCGGGTCACGCCGGGGCCCCGCTTCACCGTGGCAGAGCCGAAGATCAGCTGGGTGGGGGAGCCGCCCGAGCCGCAGGCGGGCCAGGCGGCGGCCGACGCCCTGGCCCTGGCTCCCGGTCAGCCGGGGCGCGCCGTGGAGGTGGTCGGCGCCGAGGGGCGCGCCGTGGCGGCGATCCAGAAGCGCGGCTACGCAGACGTCCGGGCCGAGCCCCGCGAGGTGATCGTCGACCACGCCGACCAGACCGTGAGGCCGACCTACCGCATCGCCGCGGGGGAGATCGTGCGCCTCGACGGCATCGACCTGACCACCGACGGCCGGACCGATCCCGCCTGGGTCAGTCGGCTGGCGCCCTGGCGTCCCGGCCAGGCCTACGACCCGGACTCGGTGGCGGAACTGGAGCGGCGGCTGCTGGACGCAGGCGTCTACGACTCCGTGACCGTGGCGCTGGCCCCCAAGGCCAAGGAGACGCCGGAAGGCCACCGACCGGTGGTCGTCAGCCTCGCCGAACGCAAGCGCCGGACCATCGAGGTCGGCGCGAGCTGGGCCACGGAGGAAGGCGGCGGGGTCGAGACGCGCTGGACCCGCTACAACTGGCTTGGCCGCGCCGACACCCTGTCGCTGCTCGGCCGGGTCTCGGAGCTGGATTCCCGGCTCAGCGCCACCGTCTCGCTGCCGCACTGGCGTCGTCCGCAGCAGACCCTGACCGGTTCGGCGGCGGCCTACCGCGTCACCACCGACGCCTACGACGAGACCGGGGTCGGCGTCCGCGGGGACGTCACCCGCCGGTTCGGGCGCACGTCGTCCTTTGTGCAGGGCTCCTACGTGACGCTCGGCGGCTCCGTGGACGTCAGCCGCACCGAGGAACTGCGCGTGGAGGAGCTCACGCCGCTCGGCCGCGATCTCGTCACCGTGGCGGCGCTGGGCGACTTCGCCGTGGACAGGTCGGACGATCCTCTCGACCCGCGCAGCGGCTGGCGGGCCAACGTTCGCGCCGAGCCCACCCTGATCGTCGGCGAGACCAACCTGCCTTATGTGCGCATCCAGGCGCAGGGCTCCCACTACTGGCCGTTCGGCGCGCAGGCGCGGACCGTGGTGGCCAGCCGCCTTCGCCTAGGCGTGATGGTCAACGGCCAGATCCCCCAGGTGCCGGCCTCCCGGCGCTTCTACTCCGGCGGCGGCGGCTCGGTGCGTGGCTTCGGCTACCAGGACGTGGGGCCGAGGCTCGCCGACGGCACGCCGCAGGGCGGGGCCTCGCTCTTCGAAGCCTCGGTCGAGCTGCGCCGCCAGATCACCCCGCGCTGGGAGGTGGCCGCCTTCGTCGACGGCGGCTCGGTCGGCTCTGACCAGACGCCGGACTTCGACAACTTCGCGATCGGCGCAGGCATCGGCGTCCGCTACCACCTGGGCTTCGGGCCGATCCGGGTGGATGTGGCCACGCCCGTCACGCAGCGAAACGGCGGCGCGCCGTTCCAGATCTACGTCAGCATCGGGCAGAGCTTTTGACCGAGACCGGCGACACGCCCGCGCCGGCGGAGGCGCTCAAGCGCTCGGCGATACCGAAGGCGATCGTCGCAGTCTGCCTTGGCGTGCTCGTGCTGCTGGGCGCGCTCGTGGCCGGGACTCGGTATGGCGTGCTCCTGCCGCAGGCCCGCCTGCTCATCGAGGCGCGCACCGACGGGCTCAAGGTCGGCCGGGTGGGACGGTTGAAGATCGAAGGGCTGTCCGGCGACATCTGGCGCGACTTCAGTGTCCGCAAGCTCACCATCCGGGACGAGAAGGGCGTGTGGCTGGAGGCCAATAACGTCCATCTCACATGGAGTTACCTCGAACTCTTCAGGCGGCGGTTCCACGCCGACTCCATCGAGGCCCAGTCGATCCGGATCCTGCGGCGGCCAACGCTGACGCCAAAAGGGAAGGACCGGGGCCTGCCGGTGTCCTTCGAGATCGAACAGGCCCGCGCCCGGGTGGAGATGCTGCCCGAGTTCAGCTACCGCCGGGGCGTCTACGACCTCACCGCCGCCCTCGACATCGAGCGTCGCGGAGGCCGCAAGGTCGACGTCCGTGCGCTCAGCGTCCTCCATCCCGGCGACCACCTCTACCTGAACCTCGATGCCGGGCCCGCGCGGCCACTGCGGCTGCGGGTGGACGCGCTGGAGGCCCGCGGCGGAGCGCTCGCCGGCGCCCTCGGCCTCGCGTCCGACCAGCCGTTCGCCCTGCAGGCCGCCGCCGACGGGCGCGGCTCCACCGGCCGCTTCACCGCCTACGCCACCTCCGGCAGTCTCCGGCCCCTGGAGGCGCAGGGCGCCTGGACCGAGGCCGGCGGGCAGGCGGCCGGCCGGCTGTCGCTGACCGCCTCGACGCTGACCCGCCGCTGGGCCGAGCGCCTGGGCCCCGAGGTCGCCTTCACGCTTGCCGGGCGCAAGTCGGGCGCGGACCTCTATGCCCTGGATGGCCGCTTCACCGCCGAGAACCTGGTGGTCCAGGCGGTCGGCCTTGGCAATCTCGCGGAACGCCGCCTGGGGCCCAAGGGCCTGACCCTCACCGCCACCACGCGGTCCCTGTCACAGATCGTCGGCGGACCGCAGATGGGCGCCACGCGCGTCACCGGGGTGCTGACGGGCGGCGCGGCCGGCTACCGGTTTGCGGGCTCCGGCGCCGTCTCGCAACTGCGGCTGGGCGGCTACGGCCTGGCCCAGGTCTCCGGGCCCATCGAGGTCGAGACGCGCGCGGGCGCGATCACGGTGGAGGCCGACCTCGCCGGGCGCGGCGGGACCGGGACCGGGTTCGTGGCCGCGATCCTCGGCGGAACGCCCCGCGCCGGCCTGGACGGGTCACGTCTCGCCGACGGCCGGCTGGCGCTCCGCTCGCTCGACCTGGACGGCCGGGGCCTGGACGTGGAGGCGAGCGGCGGCCGGGGCCTGCTGGGCGGGCTCAACTTCAAGGGCCGCGCCCTGGTCTCCAACCTCGCCGCGGCCCGGCCCGGCGCCTCCGGACAGGCGACCGCCACCTGGAGCGCCACCCAGGCCGGCGCCGGCAGGCCCTGGGTGTTCGACGTCGACGCCCGCGGCCAGCGCCTGGCCACCGGCTTCGCCGAACTCGACCGCCTGCTGGGCGGCGCGCCGCGGCTGTCGCTCCAGGCCAACGTCCAGGGGCGGCGTGTGGCGGTGGCCAAGGCGGCCCTCGACGGCGCGGCCTTCGACGCCTCCACCGCAGGAGTTCTGGCGGCCGACGGGGGGCTCGCCTTCAAGGTCGACTGGAACGCCGTCGGCCCGTTCCGCGCGGGCCCCGTGGAGATCACCGGCCGCGCCCGCGGCGACGGGGCGATCAGCGGCACGCTCGGCGCCCCGCGCGCCGACCTCACCGCCCGCGTCGACGAGGTGGACGTGCCGCGGCTGCCGCTCCGCGACGCCCAGATCACGCTCAGCTTCCTGCGCGGCGCGGACGGCTCGTCGGGCGCGATCGCCGTCTCGGCGCAGAGCCAGCACGGCCCGGCCCAGGCCCGTTCCGACTTCCGCTTCCCGGCCGGCGGCGTGGACCTCACCAACCTCAACGTCGACGCCGGCGGGCTGAAGGCCTCCGGGGCCCTGTCGCTGCGCCGGCGCACGCCCTCGGCCGCCGACCTCACGGTGGAGGTGGGGCCGGGGGCTTTCATCCGGTCGGGCCGGATCGCCGGGACCGCCCGCATCGTCGACGCCGCGGGCGGCCCGCGGGCGGACCTGGACCTCACGGCCCAGGGTACGGCCCTGGGGTCCGGCACGGTGGTCCGGACGGCGCGGATCTCCGCCGAAGGGCCGCTGGCGCGGCTCCCCTACACCGCCGAGGCCGAGGGCGTGACCCGCGCGGAGCGCTGGAGCCTGGCCGGCCGCGGCCTGCTGGCCGAGACCCGCCCGGGCTACGCCCTCAGCTTCGACGGCACGGGCCGCCTGGGCGACCGCAATCTGCGCACGGCGGAGACCGCTGTCCTCCGGTTCGGCGGACCGGAGCGGAGCGCGCGCGTGCGACTGGCGGCGACCGACGGCGGACGTATAGATCTCGACGGCCGCCTGGCCGGCGACCTCGCCGACGTGCGGGCCGAAGTCTCCGGCCTGGGGCTGGGCCTCTTCGACCAGGACCTTGCTGGCCGGGTGGAGGGCACGCTCAGCCTGCAGGGCCGCGGCGCGGCGCTCACCGGCCAGGTGGATGCCCGCCTGAGCGACGCGCGCGGGCGCGGCTCTCCGGCCAGCGCGGGGATCGACGGCGTCGTGCGCGGTCGGCTGGCGGACTCCAGCCTCACCCTGGAGGCGTCGGCGACCAATGAGCAGGGGTTGCGGGCCACCACCTACCTCGTCCTGCCGACCGAGGCCTCGGCGGCGCCGTTCCGCCTGGCGGTCGCGCGCCAGCGGCCGATGCAGGGCCGCTTCGCCGCCGAGGGCGAGGTGCGGCCGTTGTGGGACCTGCTGGTCGGCGGCGAGCGCAGCCTGGCCGGCCAGGTCTCCACCGCCGGCACGCTCAGCGGCACCCTGGCCGCGCCGCAGGCGGCGGGGCGGATCACAGTCACCGGCGGCCGGTTCGACGACGGCCAGACGGGTCTCTCGCTGCGCCAGGTCTCCCTGCGCGCCGACTTCGCCCAGAGCGCGGTCAACGTGACCCGGGCCACCGGCGTCGACACCCAGGGCGGTTCGGTGGCCGGGGCCGGGCGGATCAGCCTGGCGCGCAACGGCGTCTCCAGCTTCCGCCTGAACCTCGACAACTTCCGCCTGATCGACAACGACCAGGCCACCGCCCAGGCCAGCGGGCCGGTGACCATCGACCGCGGCGCCGACGGCCGTGTCCGCCTGTCCGGGGACCTGACCATCAACGAGGCCGAGGTGGCCGCCGAACTGCCGACGCCCTCCGGGGTGGTCGCGATGGACGTGGTGGAGCGCAACCGCCCGCCCGAGCTCGCCGCCTCCCTGCCGCCGCCGCAGCGCCGCGGGGACGGCTGGGCCCTCGACGTGCGACTGCGCGCGCCGAACCAGGTCTTCCTGCGTGGCCGCGGCCTGGACGTGGAGCTCTCCCTCGACGCCCACGTGGGGGGCTCGACGTCGCGACCGCAGCTCAGCGGCACGGCTCGCGTGGTGCGCGGCGACTACGACTTCGCCGGCAAGCGCTTCATCTTCGACACCCGCAGCGTGGTCTACCTCTCCACCCGGCCGGGCGAGATCCGACTGGACCTGACCGCCACCCGCGACGACCCCTCCCTGACCGCCGTGGTTCGGATCCGGGGCACGGCGGCCCGGCCGGAGGTGACCCTGACCTCCACGCCCACCCTGCCGAACGACGAGGTGCTGTCCCAGGTGCTGTTCGGTCGCTCGGCCTCGCAGCTTTCGCCGATCGAGGCGGCACAGCTCGCCTCGGCGATCTCGGCGCTGGCGGGCGGCGGCGGCTTCGACGTGATCGGCAACCTGCGCACCTTCGCCGGCCTCGATCGCCTGGCCTTCGCCGGCGGCGGCGAGTCGGCCATGACCGTGGCCGGCGGCAAGTACATCACCGACGACGTCTACCTGGAGATCATCGGCGGCGGGCGCGAGGGCACCGCAGCGCAGGTGGAATGGCGGGTGACCCGCAACCTCGCGATCATCTCGCGCCTGACCGGGCAGGGCGGCTCGAAGCTCGCCGTGCGCTGGCGGCGCGACTACTAGGCGGCCTTGCCCCCGGACCGCCCGCCGGCCTCGGCGTAGGCCTGGGTGCCGCGGGTGAAGACCTTGTCCGTGGGCTCGATCGCCGCGATGGGGATGTCCCTGGCCTCGGCCAGCCGGGCGTAGATCGGCGCGAAATCCTGCAGGGTGGCGTCGAGCAGGGACTGCAGCGACGGGATCACGAAATAGACCTGCTGGAAGTCGTCGATTCGGTAGGGCGTGCGCATCACCCGCTCCAGGTCGAAGCCCAGGCGGTTGGGCGAGGGGTCGTCCAGCGCGAAGACCGATTCCGCGAAGCTCGAGACGATGCCCGCGCCGTAGATCCTGAGGCCCTGCGGCGTCTGCAGCAGGCCGAATTCCACTGTGTACCAGTAGAGCCGGGCGAGGTTGTGCAGCCGGCCCAGTCCCAGGGCGCGCCGGCCGCCCTCGCCATAGGCCTGCATGTAGTCGGCGAACACCGGGTCGGTGAGCATCGGCACGTGGCCGAACACGTCGTGGAAGATGTCCGGCTCCTGCAGGTAGTCCAGCTCCTCCGCCTTGCGGACGAACTGGCCGGCCGGGAAGCGGCGGTTGGCCAGGTGGTCGAAGAAGACGTCGTCCGGCACCAGCCCCGGCACGGCCACGACCGTCCAGCCGGTAAGCCGCTGCAGCTCCTCGTTGATGCGGGCGAAGTCGGGAATGCCGGCCCGGTGCAGGTCGAGCGCCTCCAGCCCCTTGAGGAACGGATCGGCGGCCCGGCCCGGCAGCAGCTTCGCCTGCCGCTCGTAGAGGGTGATCCAGACGTCGTGCTCGGCCTGGGAGTAGCTCTCCCACCCCTGGTCGATGGTCCAGTCGGCCCGCGCCCCGGGCGGCGGACCGTTGGCGAAACCGTCAGCGCTCATATGCGGAACAATGGCGCCCTTCGGGTGCAAGTTCCGTTCGGACTTGCTGCTGGATTCGCGACCTGCGGGAAGAAACTTGCGCCGCACACCTGCGGTGGGGCTTCCTATTGTCGTCAGGCTATTGTTCACTGTTTGTTGCGCCCCGTCTGGCGGGGTGCGGGGTTTCAGGGGCGTTCGGATTGAAGCGGATCGTGGCGATCGGCCTGCTCTGCGCCGTCTTGGGCGGAGCGTCGGGCGCGCAGGCGCAGGCGCCGGTTCCGGCGGTCCAGCCGGACCCATCAGTGCGCTACGGCCAGCTTCCTAACGGGCTGCGCTTCGCCGTGGCCAAGCATGGCGTGCAACCGGGCGCGCTCTCGCTCCGCCTGCTGGTGGGCGTGGGCAGCTACGACGAGGCCGACGACGAACGCGGCGTCGCCCACTTCGTGGAGCACATGGCCTTCAATGGCACCCGCCGGTTTGGCGAGGACCAGCTGGAGAGCGTGTTCGCGCCGCTTGGCGTCGGCTTCGGCCGCGACCACAACGCGTTCACGTCCCAGGTGGGGACGAGTTTCCACCTGGATCTGCCCTCTGCCGACGTGGCGCGGCTGACGCCGGCCTTCCAGTGGCTGCGCGACGTCGCCGACGGGATGGTGTTCGATCCGGCGGCGGTGAACCGGGAACGCGGCGTGATCCTCGCGGAGCGGGAAGCGAGGCTCGAGGCCGACGACGCCTGGCGGGAGCCATTGGCGGATTTCCGCTACCGCGGCCTGCGATCGCAGACGCGCCAGCCGATCGGCGCCGTCGAAACCGTCCGCGCCGCCGACGCCTCGCGGCTGAGGGCCTTCTACGACCGGTGGTATCGACCGGAGAACGCCATGGTGATCGCCGTTGGCGACCTCCCGGCGGAGCGCCTGGAGGCGCTGGTGCGCGAGGCGTTTGGCGACTGGCGGGGTCGCGGCGCGGCCGGGGTGCGCGCGCCGCGCCAGGGCTCGCTGGACGTCCGGGGGCCGGAGTACCTGTTCGACGTCCATTCCCACGCGCCGTTCGCGGCGAGCGCCTGCCGTGTTCAGCCGCCCCGGCCCGGGCGCGGTACGCCGGCGGCGTTGCGCGACGAGCTCGCGCAGGCCCTCTGGATGACGGTTCTGGACGCCCGGCTGGCGGCGCGGCAGGGCCGGGACGTGCTGAGCGCGCTCACGACGGGGGAGACCCGGCCGGACGCGCGCGTGGTCTGCGTCGAGGTCAGCCCATCCGCGGGGCGGATGGGCGAGGCGATCGCGGCGGTGACGGCGGAGCTCACCCGCTTCCAGCAGGAGGGCCCTACGGAGGCGGAGATGGAAGCCGCGGTCGGCCAGTTGCGCGCCTCCCATCGGGGCGCCGTGACCCAGGAGGCCACGCTGCGCCCTGAGGAACGGGCCGATGCGTTGATGGGGCAACTGCTGGACGGGCCGCCGGGGCCCTCGGCGCGGGAGGCCATGCGGGTGTTCAACCTGATGGCCGAAGAGCTGACTACGGCCGATCTGCACGCCGCCTTCAAGGCCGACTGGGCCGGTTCGGGACCGCTGCTGGCGGTCACGTCAAAGGAAGCGGTGGACGAGGCTCTGGTGCGCGCAGCCTGGGAAGGGCGCCACGGCCCCGTCACGGCCGCGAAGGGTGGGGCGACGGGTCAGCGTACGACCGTCTGGCCCTACGAGCGGTTCGGCCGCGATGGCCACGTGGTCCGCCGCGAAGAGGTCGGGGAGCCGGGATTTGTGCGATTGGCCTTCTCGAACGGCGTGACCGTCAACTTCAAGCAGACGCGGAGCCAGGCCGGTCAGGTGCTGGTGCGCGTCAAGTTCGGCGCGGGCCGTCGGGAGATCCCGGACCGGGACTTCCAGCTCGCGCTGTTCGGCGCGGCCTATCTCAAGCAGGGCGGCCTCGGCCGGATCTCCTACGACGATCTCGCTGCGCTGACCCGGGCGATGGAATGGGACGTGGACCTCAAGGTTCGGGATCGGGCCTTCGAACTGGACGGAAAGACTTTCGCCACCGGCCTCGAGGCCCAGCTGTCGTTTCTCGCGGCCTATCTGACCGACCCGGGGTTTCAGCCCGTCCTCAATGGTCTGGCTCCCGTGCTCACGGACCAGACGATCCGCAACGTGCGCGCCGATCCTGGCCAGGTCACCTTCATGGGCCTGGACGAGGCGATCGCGCCCGGCGCGCCCATCAACCTTCCGCCGCCGGAGGTCCTGCTTGCGGCGCGCAACACCGACTTCGCGCGCGTGCTCAAGCCGGTCCTGACGGGAGCTCCGCTGCAGGTCACCATCGTCGGCGATGTGAAGGAGGCGGCGGTCGTGGACGCCATGTCCAGGACCCTGGCCGCCATCCCGGCCCGCCGGGACGGATCCCGGCAGCGGGCGGACACCTGGTACCGCCGGTTTCCGGCCGCCGCGCCCGGGCCGATCCGGCTGACCCACCAGGGCGCCGCCGACAAGGCCATGGTGAGCCTGTTCTGGCCGCTGTTCGTCGGCGCGCCGGATCGCCGGCGGGAGGAGTATGCCCTTCGCCTCGTCGGAGCCGTTTACGAGGACGCCCTGCGACATGCGGTGCGCGAGCGGCTCGGCATGACCTATGCGCCCGCGGCCGGCGCGGCGGTGTGGGATCATGGCGACCAGGGCTATTTCTGGGTGTCGGTGGAGACCTCGCCGCGCGACCTCGAGCGCGTGGAGGCCGAGGTGCGGGCGCTTGGCGCACGCCTGGCGCGGGGCGAGATCACCCAGACTGAACTCGAGGCGTCCCGCACGCCGCTTCTCGCGGGCTGGCGGCGGCTGCAGGACGACAACGACTGGTGGCTGGACGTGCTGAGCGCGGCCGACCAGCCCGAGGAGATGCACGCCCTTCTGAAGGCCCGGGACACGGTGGCCTCGCTCACCCTCGAGGAGGTGCGCGCGGCCGCCACGCGCTGGCTGGCGCCGCCGCCGATCCCCGTGCTGGCCCAGCCGGCCCAGACCAAGGAGCCGAAGACATGAACCGTCTCAAGACCGCCGGCCTGGCGGCCCTCCTGGTGTTCGCCGCCGGGGGCGCCCGCGCCGCAGATCTCGCGGACTGCCGCGACACGGCCAAGCCCGCCGCCGCGCGCATCGTCGCCTGCGGCCGGGTGATCGACACGGCCGGCGCGAGCGAAGAGGACCGTGCCGAGGCCCGGGTGCACCGCGCCGCACAGCTCGCCCTCGACGGCAAGTTCCGTGAGGGGCTGGCGGATGTCGATGCGGTCCTGCGAATCGTCCCGGGCGACGTCGACCTGCTCGGCCTGCGCGCCGCCATCTACTACCGCATGGGCGACGCCGCCGCCGCGCTGCGCGACGCCCGGGCCGCCTTGAAGGCGCAGCCAAAGCACGAGCTGGCGCTCCGGATCCAGGCGAAGGCCCATTATCTCGCCGGCGACCTGGCGAGGGCCGAGGCTGGGCTTCGCGGACTGCTGAAGCAGGTTCCGAACGATGCCGACGCCATGGAGGCTCTGGCCTTCGTCCTCAACGACCTGGACCGGCCGGAGGAGGCGATGCCGCTGCTGGACGCTGTGCTCAAGGGTCCCGAGCCGACCGCGACCGCCTATTACCTGCGCGGCGCGCTGCTCTCCGCCAAGGACCAGGCCGAGCGCGCGCGGGCCGACGTCGACCGCGCCATCGAAATGGACGCCACCGATCCGAGGTTCTTCTACCTGCGCGGCGACATGAGGTTCGCCGCGGGCGACCTGGCCGGCGCGCTCGAGGCGTTCCGCGACGGGCTGAAGATCGCCCCCAAGGACCCCGATCTTCTGGCCGCCGAAGGCGTGGTGCTGCGCGACATGCAGCGAGCGGATGAAGGAATGAAGTCCTTCGACGCCGCGCTCGCCATCGACCCGACCCACCGGACCGCCCTGCTGAGCCGCGCACGCAGCTGGCAGGAGAGCGGCGAGACGGAGAAGATGCTGGCCGACCTGCGCACGGCGCTGGCCACAGATCCGCAAAGCGCCGATCTGCACATCCAGATGGCGTTGGGCTACGAGTTCGCCGGGGATCTTGCCGCGGCCCGCCGGGAGCTGGACGCCAGTCTAAGGCTGGAGCAGGCCAATGCCGACGCCTTGGCGCAGCGCGGCCGGGTGTTGCATGCGCTGGAGGAGGACAAGGCCGCGCTGGCGGACTTTCAGACCGCGCTGAAGCTGGCTCCGACGTCCGCCTTCGCCCTTCAGGAGCGCGCCCGGTTCTATCTCGACACCAGCCGTCCGGCGCTGGCCGAGGCCGACCTGGAGGCGGCGCTGAAGGTGACGCCTGACAACGCCTCGCTGCTGTACGACCGCTCGCGCGCCTTTCTCGACCAGGATCGGCACGATCGGGCTCTCAAGGACCTCAACCTGGTCATCCGTCTGGCCCCGGAGACCGCCATCGCGCACATCCAGAAAGGGTACATCTACGGCGAGCTCGGTGACTTCACCTCCGCGCTCCAGGCGCTGGACGCCGGACTCAAGCTCGATCCCAGCTACGCCAAAGCCTTCTGGTGGCGGGCGCAAGCCAAGGCGGCGCTCGGCGACGCGGCGGGGGCGCGGGCCGACAAGGCCGAGGCGCTCCGCCTGGATCCCCAGGCGGGTGAGAACGAAAAGCCGGTCGAGGCCGACGCCTAGTGGCTGATCCGCGGGCGAAGCTTGTACTGGCCCTCGCGGAAGGACTCGAACAGCAGCTGGGCCTGGGGGTGGCCCACGGGCTGGCCGGAGTCGTCAGGGACGAGGTTCTGCTCGGAGACGTAGGCCACGTAGGAGCTGTCGTCGTTCTCGGCGAGCAGGTGGTAGAAGGGCTGGTCCTTGTGCGGCCGGATGTGTTCCGGGATCGACAGCCAGTATTCCTCGGTGTTCGCGAACATCGGATCCACGTCGAAGATCACGCCGCGGAAAGGATAGACGCGGTGCCGCACGACCTGGCCGATGGCGAATTTGGCGAGTTGCGCGTTCATGGCGACGAATCTAGCGCCCTTCTCCTGACCGGAAGGTGAACGTACCGCTCACCAAGCCGTGTTGAAAGCCCGCGCCTTCCGGCGCGCGAAACCGCTTGCTACAGTCGCCCCCGAAGTGAGGCGCGCGTACGGGCGACGCCTGCGAAGGACGGATGCGGTCCATGAACGAGGCGCCGAGCGCGCCCGGCGCACAGTGGCGTGGCCGGGACAGGTCTGCGGGTGACCCGCCCTGTTACGCCGCCCTGGACCTGGGCACCAACAACTGCCGACTGCTGATCGCCACCCCGGCGGGACAGAGCTTCCGGGTGGTCGAAGCCTATTCACGGATCGTCCGGCTGGGCGAGGGGCTGGACCAGAGCGGCCGGCTGTCCGACGTGGCGATGGAGCGGGCGCTGGCAGCCCTGAAGGTCAGCGCCGAGAAGGTGCGCCGCCGCCGCGTGGTGCGCCTGCGCGCTATCGCCACCCAGGCCTGCCGCATGGCCGAGAACGGTCCCGCCTTCATCGACCGGGTGTTCGACGAGACCGGCATGCGCCTGCAGATCATCAGCCCCCAGGAGGAGGCCCGCCTCTCGGTGCAGGGCTGCCTCAATCTGCTCGACCGGTCCGCGGACGCGGCCCTGGTGGTCGACGTGGGCGGCGGCTCGACCGAGCTGTCGTGGGTGGAGCTGAGGGACGCCCCGCCCACCGGACTCCCGCCGATCCGGGCGTGGCTCTCCGTGCCAATCGGTGTGGTGACGCTGGCCGAGCGCTATCCGGAGGACGAGGACGCCACCGAGGCCTGGTTCCGGCGGATGGTGGAGGCCGTGAAGGGCGAGATCGCCGCCTTCCGTCGCGCCGACCCCATGCGCGAGGTGTTCGACGCCGACCGCGCCCACCTGGTGGGCACCTCGGGCGCGATCACCAGCCTGGCCGGCCTGCACCTGAACCTGATGCGCTACGACCGCAGCCGCGTCGACGGCATCTGGATGAGCCGCGACGAGTGCGACGCCGCCGCCGGCCGGCTGCTCTCGCTGAACGCCCGCCAGCGCGCCGACCAGCCCTGCATCGGCCCCGACCGCGCCGACCTGGTGCTGGCCGGCGCGGCGATCCTGCAGGCCGTGCAGGAGCTCTGGCCCTGCTCGCGGGTGCGCGTCGCCGACCGTGGCCTGCGCGAGGGCATCCTCCTCTCCCTGATGGCCGAGCGCGGCGGCCGGCGCCGCCGCAAGCGCCGCCCGCGCCGCGCAGAGGTCGCCGCATGACCGAGCCTCCCCGCAAGCGCATGGTGAAGCCGCCCACGGGCGGCAGCGACGAGGGCCGCGCCAAGCCGGCGCGCCTCAAGACGGCCTGGAAGCGCACGCCCTCCCAGCAGGCCTGGCTGGAGCGCCAGATCAACGATCCCTTCGCCGCCAAGGCCCGCGCGCTCGGCTACCGCAGCCGCGCGGCCTTCAAGCTGGAGGAGATCGACGACCGCTTCCGGCTGCTGAAACCGGGCGCCCGCGTCGTCGACCTGGGGCTCGCCCCCGGCGGCTGGACGCAGCTGGCCCTGCAGCGCGGCGTGACCCAGGTGGCCGGCGTCGACCTCCTGCCGGTGGATCCGCTGCCGCCCGCCCACATCCTGCAGATGGATTTCACCGACCCCGCCTGCGGACCGAAGCTGATCGAGCTCCTGGGCGGCCCGCCCGACGTGGTGCTCTCCGACATGGCGCCCAACACCGTCGGTCACCGTCAGACCGATCACCTGCGGATCGTCGGACTCATCGAAGCGGCCGCCGAGTTCGCTATCGAGGTCCTGAAGCCCGGCGGCGCGTTCGTGGCCAAGGCCTTCCAGGGGGGCGAGACCGCCCAACTGATCGGCGAGCTGAAGCGGCACTTCACCGAAGTCCGCAACATCAAGCCCAAGGCGAGCCGGGCGGACAGCTCGGAGGTCTACCTCGTGGCGACGGGCTTCAAGGGCGGCCGCTGAACCACCCGCGGCGCCGGGGCTTCGGCCACCAGGGCGCGGTAGGCTCGCCAGCTCGCCAGCCCCAGCCACGGGAAGATCAGGATCATGCCCAAGAACCCGGTGGCCACGCAGATCCCCACGAGGAGCGCGATCAGCACGGCCCAGAGCAGCATCGGGCCGGGATTGCGGCTCACGGCCCGGAAGCTGCTGGCGGTGGCGGCGAACATGTTGGCGGCCGGGTCGAGCAGCATGGGCGCGGAGACCACCACCATCGTGAAGGTGAAGAAGGCCAGCGCCCCGCCCACTACGCTGCCGGCCATCAGCATGTTGTGGCCCTCGGGCGTGCGCAGCGCGAAGTCCACGAACTCCGGGGCGGTGTGGTAGAGCCGGTAGGTCGACAAGCCGTAGACCACCTGCGCGATCCGGCCCCAGAAGAAGTAGATCAGGAGCAGGGCCAGCCCCAGGTAGGCCACGTCCTGGCGCAGCGCCGTGCGCACCAGGAGGATGTCGGCGAGCTTCGGCCGCTCCCCCATCTCTAGCCGCCGTCCGGCCTCGTAGGGCCCCATGGCCAACACCGGGGCCACGAAGACGAAGCCGAAGGTGAGCGCCAGCACCCAGAAGGCGGCGTTGGTCACATAGATGCCGTAGGCCAGGGCCGCGCTGCCGGCCGCCACGAGCAGACCGTACGTCAGCAGGGGCAGGGGCGCGCGCCATAGATCCAGCCAAGCGCCGCCCAGCCAGCGGAAGGGGTCCAGAACCCGGATGTCGTTGATCGCCGGCAGGCCGCCCTGCGTCGCCATTGAATGTCCTCCCTTGCCCCCGGCGCCGGTGGCGCGGAGGTCCCCTTGTGCGCGGAAGCGTCACCGTGGAGGTTCGGCCCGGCCTTGATCTGGATCAAGTCCCCGGAGGCTGCGGTGTCTTGCCGCCTTCCGCCACGAGCCAGGCCCGGAAGCGCTCCAGCGGCCGACTCGCCGGGCCGGGGGCCTGGAGAATGGCGAAGGCGCTCTCGGAGCGGCGGAAACCCAGCGGCGCGACGAGCCGGCCGGCTTCGACCTCGGTGGCGCAGAGCGGCCAGGAGACGATGGCGGCCCCGAGCCCGGCGATCGCCGCGTCCATGGCGAAGTGGACGTGGGCGAAGGGCCGCTCGGCGGCCGGCGGCAACTCAACCCCAGCCAGTTCGGCCCACACGGGCCAGCCCTCCGGATGGGTGGTCGCGCCCAGCCGCGGCGCGCGAAGGGGATCGTCGGCGTAGCGTCCGGCGAGCTCGGGCGACATCACGAGCCCCAGCGCATTGCGGATGAACGGCGTGCAGCCGGGATCGGAGAGCCGGCTGGTGGGCACGATCCGCACCACGGCCTGAGCGCCGCGCTGGGCGGTGGCGTGGGCGGCGAGCTCGGAAAGGTGCAGGCGGACCTCGGGGTGCGCCGCCTGGAAGCCGGCGAGGCGCGGGATCAGCCACTTCACCGAGAGGCTGGCGTTCACGGCGATATGCAGGTCCTCGCCGGCGCCGCGCACTCCGCGGACGGCCCCGGCGATCTGGTCGAAAGCCTCGGTGAGAGCAGGGGCCAGCTCCCGGCCGGCGGCGGTCAGCTCCAGCCGGTTCTTCGGCCCGGCGAACAGCCGCACGCCCAGGTGGGCCTCGAGCGCCTTCACCTGCCGGCTGACGGCCGAGTGGGTGACGTGGAGCTCCTCGGCCGCGAGCGTCACCTTCCCGGTCCGCGCCACCGCCTCGAACGCGCGCAGCGCATTCAGCGAGGGCAGGGATGCCGATGTGAGTTTATCGAACATAGTGGTTCGAATAAGTCGATTTTCTCCAAACGACAACTCCGGCACTTGCTGGCCATGGAAGGCGCGACGTCCCCCGATCGGCCAAAGAGCCTGGTGGTGCTGGGCTTCGGCGCGGGCCAGATCGTCGCCTTCGCCTCCAGCTTCTACCTGATGGGCGTCCTGGGCGACGCCGTCGCCGGCGACCTGGGGCTGAGCTCCACTTTCGTCTTCGCGACCGTCTCCCTGTCGCTGGCGGTCCCCGCCCTGCTGGCGCCGGCCGTCGCGCGAAGGATCGACGAGGGCGGCGGCGCGCGCACTCTCCTGTCGTCGCACCTGGTCTTCGCCCTCGGGCTCGCGCTTCTCGGCTATGCGCAGAACGCCGCCGGGCTGGCGGCCGCCATGCTGGTGATGGGCCTCGGCATGGCCTACGGCCTGTCGCCGACGCCCTTCGCCATCCTCGTCCAGCTCTACGGGGAGGCGGCCAGGCGGCCGATCACCGGCGTCGCCCTGATCGGCGGGCTGGGCTCGACGCTGGGGTGGCCGCTCACCGGCTGGCTGGCGGAGACGGCCGGCTGGCGGGGCGCCTGCTTCACCTGGGCCCTGGTTCATCTGGCGATGTTCCCGCTGATGAGCTGGATCTGCCCGCCGACGCCGGGCCGCGGCCGCGCCCATGCCGAGGCGCAGCACGGCGAGGTGCGCTGGGACCGCCCCATGGCCCAGCTCGCCGTGCTGTTCGCCTGCGCCTGGTTCATCTCCACCTGCATGAGCGCCCACCTGCCGAGGCTGCTCACCCACTTCGGCCTGCCGATGAGCAGGGCGGCGGCGGTGGCGGGCCTCGTGGGGATCGCCGCGGTCGCGGTGCGCTTCCTCGAATTCACGGTCCTGCGCCGCCTGCCGCCGCTCGCCACCACGCGGGCGGCGACCCTGACGCACCCGGCCGGCGCCGTGGCGTTGGTCGCTGGCGGCGGGCCGGCCGCGCCGCTCTTCGCGCTCGGGCAGGGGGCCGGCAACGGCATGCTCACCGTGGCCAAGGGCGTCCTGCCGCTCAGCCTCTACGGACCGCGGAGCTACGCCTACCGGTCGGCCCTGATCGGCCGGCCCGCCATGGTCGCCCAGGTCGCCGGGCCCGCGGTGTTCGCGGTGGTCCTCGACGTCTCGGCCGCCCTCGCCCTCGTCCTCACCAGCGCGCTGTGCCTGGTGATGTTCGCCATGACCTTCGGCCTCGTTCCCGCGGCCCATCGCGCCAGGAGACCCGCTTTCTCATGACCGCACCGTTCACGGCCCTTGCCCCCACCGGCCCCGACCGCCTATACCCGCGCCGCAAAACGGAGAGTCTCATGGAGATTCGCGAAGGGCTCACCTTCGACGATGTTTTGCTCGAACCCGGCGCATCCGAAGTGATGCCAACCCAGGTGGATGTCGCCACCAGGTTCACGCGAGAGATCAAGCTCAATATCCCGCTCGTGTCCGCCGCCATGGACACCGTCACCGAGAGCCGGCTGGCCATCGCCATGGCCCAGGCCGGCGGCATGGGCGTCCTGCACCGCAACCTCACGGTCGAGGAGCAGGCCGACCAGGTGCGCGAGGTGAAGCGCTACGAGAGCGGCATGGTCATCAACCCGCTGACCATCCATCCCGACACCCCGCTGTCCGAGATCCGCGAGATCAAGGCGCGCCGGAAGATCTCCGGCTTCCCTGTGGTGGACGAGGCCGGCAAGCTCTGCGGCATCCTGACCAATCGCGACATGCGCTTCGAGGGCAGCGGCGAGGTCCCGGCCAAGGCGCTGATGACCACCGAGAACCTGGTCACGGTGAAGGAGGGCGTCGGCCAGGCCGAGGCCCGAGAACTCCTGCGCCGCCACAAGATCGAGCGGCTGATCGTCGTCGACGACGACTACCACGCCGTCGGCCTCATCACGGTCAAGGACATGGAGAAGTCCGAGGCCTATCCGAACGCCGCCAAGGACGCCCAGGGCCGCCTGCTGGTCGGCGCCGCCTCCACGGTGGGTGACGCCGGCTTCGAGCGGTCCATGGCGCTGGTGGACGCCGGCGTCGACGTGGTGGTGATCGACACCGCCCACGGCCACAACGCCGACGTGGCCCGCGCGGTCGACCGGGTGAAGCGCGAGAGCAACCGGGTCCAGGTGGTCGCCGGCAACGTCGCCACCTACGACGGCGCGCGCGCCCTCATCGACGCCGGCGCGGACGCGGTGAAGGTCGGCATCGGCCCGGGCTCGATCTGCACCACCCGCATCGTCGCCGGCGTGGGCGTGCCCCAGCTGACGGCCATCGCCGATGCGGTCCGCGCGGCCCGCGACAGCGACGTGCCGATCGTCGCCGATGGCGGCATCAAGTACTCCGGCGACCTCGCCAAGGCGCTCGCCATGGGCGCCTCGGTGGCCATGATGGGCTCGGTGTTCGCGGGCGTGGACGAGGCTCCTGGCGAGGTGTTCCTCTACCAGGGGCGCTCCTACAAGGCCTACCGCGGCATGGGCTCCCTGGGCGCCATGTCCCAGGGCTCGGCGGACCGCTACTTCCAGAAGGAGGTCTCGGCCCTGAAGCTGGTGCCGGAGGGGATCGAGGGGCAGGTGCCGTACAAGGGCCCCATCTCGCCGATCCTGCACCAGATGGTGGGCGGCCTGCGCGCGGCCATGGGCTACGTGGGGGCCGCCGACATGGTGCAGTTCCGCGAGCGGGCGCGGTTCATCCGCATCACCGGCGCGGGCCTGCGCGAGAGCCACGTCCACGACGTGATGATCACGCGCGAGGCGCCCAACTATCCGAGCCCCGCCTAGGGCGCTCCCTTCCCGGCGACGGGCGAGGCTGAGACGTGGAACTGAAACGCCCGGGCGCTGCGGCGGCCGCGGTCCTTTGCTGGTGATTTGAATGCGCGACGGCGGACGCCTGGCGGCGGCCATTGAGGTCCTGGAGGACATCGAGACACGGCACAGGCCCGTGCGTCTCGCGCTGAAGGCCTGGGGCGACGCGTCCCGCTACGCCGGCGCGAAGGACCGGGCCTTCGTCTCGGGCCTGGTGCTCGACGTCCTGCGGCGCCGCCGCTCGCTCGGCTGGCGGATGGGGGAGGAGAGCGTCCGCGCCGCGGCGTTGGGCGCGCTCAGGTTCCTCTGGGACTGGCCGCTGGAGCGGATCGCCGAGGCGGCCGGCGAGGAGCCGCACGGTCCGGGGCGGCTCACCGAGGCCGAGCGCACGGCGCTGATGCACCCACGCGACCTGGCCGAGGCCCCGCCCGCCGTCCAGGGCGACTATCCGGACTGGCTGGACGCCTCTTTCGCTCGCGCCTTCGGCGCGGATCGGGCGGCGGAAGGGGAGGCGCTGTCCCATCGCGCACCGGTGGACCTGCGGGTGAACCTGCTGAAGACCGACCCGCAGCGGGCGCTGAAGGCGTTGCAGCCGCTGCACGCCGAACCCGTCGAGGTGCTGGAGACGGCGCTGCGCATGCCCGCCCTCGATCCCACCGCCCGTTCCGGCGCGGTGGAGGCGATCCCGCAGTTCTCCAAGGGCTGGTTCGAGGTCCAGGACCTGGGCTCCCAGCTCGCCGCGTCGGCGGCCGGCGAGGTGAAGGGCAAGCAGGTCCTCGATCTCTGCGCCGGCGGCGGCGGCAAGACGCTCGCGCTGGCCGGGGCCATGGGCAACACGGGCCAGATCTACGCCTACGACTCCGACGCCCGGCGCCTGGCGGACACCATCCGCCGCGGCGAACGGGCCGGGGTGCGCAACCTGCAGATCCGCTCGCCCGTGAACCCCGAGCCTCTGAAGGGGCTGGAGGGCAAAATGGACGTGGTCTTCCTCGACGCCCCCTGCAGCGGCACGGGCTCCTGGCGCCGGCACCCGGACACCAAGTGGCGGCTGACGCCCGAGACGCTGGCCCGCCGGATCGCCGACCAGGACCAGGTGCTCGACGACGGCGCGGCCTTCGTGAAGCCCGGCGGCCGGCTGGTCTACGTCACCTGCTCGATCCTGCCGGAGGAGGACGAGGACCGTGTCGCCGCCTTCCGCGAGCGCCATCCGGAGTTCCAGGTCCGCCCGGCCACGGAGGACCCGAAGCTCGCCGATCGGCTCACCCCTGACGGCTTTCTGCGCCTCACGCCCCGCACCGCCGGAACGGACGGCTTTTTCGTCGCCGTGCTGGAGAAACCCCGCTAACGGAGCCCCATGACCGACACCGCCCACACCGACCACGAGCGCGTCCTGATCGTCGATTTCGGCAGCCAGGTGACCCAGCTGATCGCCCGGCGGCTGCGCGAAAGCGGCGTCTATTGCGAGATCCACCCCTACGACAAGGTGGACGCCGCCTTCCTCGAGCGCTTCGGGCCGAAGGCGATCATCCTGTCGGGCGGCCCGGCCAGCGTGCACGAGGACGAAAGCCCGCGGGCGCCGCAGCGGGTGTTCGAGATGGGCGTCCCGGTGCTGGGCATCTGCTACGGCGAGATGACCATGTGCGCCCAGCTCGGCGGCGCCGTGGAAGGCGGCCACGACCGCGAGTTCGGCCGCGCCGAGATCGCCATCCAGCTGGAGAGCCCGCTGCTCGAAGGGCTGGGCGAGCTCGGCCACACCGAGACGGTCTGGATGAGCCACGGGGACAAGGTCACCGCCATTCCGCAGGGGTTCGAGGTCGTCGCGACCTCGCCCGGCAGCCCCTATGCGGTGATCGCCGACGAGGGCCGGCGGTTCTACGGCATCCAGTTCCACCCGGAGGTGGCCCACACGCCGCGCGGCGCGCTCATCCTGCGCAACTTCACCCACCGGATCGCCGGCCTCACGGGCGACTGGACCATGGCCTCCTACCGCCAGGAGCAGATCGCGAAGATTCGCGCTCAGGTCGGCGACGCCAAGGTGATCTGCGGCCTCTCGGGCGGCGTCGATTCGTCCGTCGCCGCCGTCCTGATCCACGAGGCCATCGGCGACCAGCTCACCTGCGTCTTCGTGGACACCGGCCTGCTGCGGAAGGACGAGGGCCAGCAGGTCGTCACCATGTTCCGCGACCACTACAACATTCCGCTCGTCCACGTTGATGCGGCTGACCTTTTCCTCGGTCAGCTCGAGGGCGTCACCGACCCCGAGACCAAGCGCAAGACCATCGGCCGGCTGTTCATCGAGGTGTTCGACCGCGAGAGCGCCAAGATCGAGGGCGTCGAGTTCCTGGCCCAGGGCACGCTCTATCCCGACGTGATCGAGAGCGTCTCGGCGAGCGGCGGCCCGTCCGTGGTCATCAAGAGCCACCACAACGTGGGCGGTCTGCCCGACTATATGAAGCTCAAGCTCGTCGAGCCCCTGCGCGAGCTCTTCAAGGACGAGGTCCGTGCGCTCGGCGTCGAGCTCGGCCTGCCGCCGCAGTTCGTCGGCCGCCACCCGTTCCCGGGGCCGGGGCTGGCCATCCGCATCCCCGGGGAGATCACCCGCGAGAAGGTCGCCGTGCTGCAGGCCGCCGACGCCATCTACCTGGACGAGATCCGCAAAGCGGGCCTCTACGACACCATCTGGCAGGCCTTCGCCGTCCTGCTGCCGGTGAAGACCGTCGGCGTGATGGGCGACGCCCGCACCTACGAGCACGTCCTGGCCCTGCGCGCCGTCACCTCGACCGACGGCATGACGGCCGATTTCTTCGAGTTCCCCTGGGAAGTCCTGGGCCGCTGCGCCACGCGCATCATCAACGAGGTCCGCGGCGTGAACCGGGTGGTCTACGACGTCACCTCCAAGCCCCCCGGCACCATCGAGTGGGAATAGGCCCTCAGGGCTCGGCGGGCGGCGGCGGGCGCTTTTTCCGCACCGCCCATTCGGCGTAGTAGCGCGTCTTGGCGTCGATCAGCTCGAGGGCGGCCTTCAGATCGGCGATCTTCTCTTCCACGGCCTGGCGATGGGCCAGGAGAAGCGCCTGGCGGTCGCCCAGCGTCCGCCAGCCGGCGATGGAGAGTTCGGTCAGCCGGCGCATCTCGGCCACGGACATGCCCGTGCGCCGCATCCGCTCGAGGAAGATCAAGTGGTCCAGGTGCTCGGCCTCGTAGACGCGCCGCCCGCCCGCGTCGCGGCCGACGCGGGGGATCAGCCCCTGCGCCTCGTACCAGCGGATGGTGTGCACGCTGCGGCCGCAGCGCCGGGCAAGGCCGCCGATGTGGAAGCGGTCGCTCATGCCGGCAGGGGCTCCAGCACGGCCTCGGCCAGCGCGCTGTCGAGGTATTCGCGCACCTCGGTCATCTTCCCGTCCTTCATCCGGATCACGAAGCAGTAGCGGTTGTCGTAGCGCTTTCCGCTCTTCAGCGTCACCGCACCTTGGGCCTCGACAACCACGTGATCTCCGTCGGCGAAGATGCCGGTGGCGGTGTTGGTGTAACGGTCGGCGTACTGCCGGCGCAGCGGCAGGAAAAGCTCGTCGCGGGCGGCCGCCTTGCCGCGGTGGACCTTGCCCCAGACGCCGTTCGTCATCGGCCGCCAGACGAGGTCGTCGGCGAAGGCGTCGTAGAAGGGACCGCTGTCGCCGCGCGCCATGGCTTCCATGACTCCGGTGACGATGCGCTTGTTATCGATCTCGCTCATGTGACTGGTCTCCAGATAGAACCAGCCACGGAGGAAACGGCCTAGAGCATTCTCTAGGTCAAGAGGGCGCCCCATGCCCACGCGACGTGTCGTCTATTTCGCCCTGCAGCCGGACCCGCCCGTGGCGACCGCCGCCGTGCGGCTGGCGGCGCGCCTCGCCGCGGAAAACGGCCTGGGCGCCGCGCCCGTGCCCGCCGGCCGCCTGCACGTCTCGCTGAACGGCCTGGGCGAGGACCCGGACGAGCGCTCGGTGGCCCGGGCCTGCGACGCTGTCTCGGCGCTCCGCGTCCCGCCGTTCCGCATCGCCTTCAACCGGGCGGGCAGCTTCGCGGGCGCGGGAAAGCGGCCGCTAGTCTTGTGGGGCGACGAGGGCGTCATCGGGGTCGAGCGCCTGCACGCCGCGATCCACCTCGCGCTCGCCGGGTGGGGCCTCGCGCCCGGCCGTGTGCGCGCCTTCGAGCCGCACATGACCCTGCTGTGGACGGACCGCGAGGTGGCTCCGGCCTGGCTGGAGACGCCGCTCGCCTGGACCGCGCGGGCCGTCGTCCTCCTGGAGAGCCTGCAGGGCGTCGGGCGCCAGTCGGTCCTCGGTCGCTGGCCGCTCGCCTAGATCTTGGCCGGTTTCTCGATCTCGTAAATGGCTTCGCTGATCTGCTCGAGCTTGGCCTGCAGGATCGCCTGGGCGTCCGCGAGGCCCTGGTTGTAGAAATGCGGTCCCATCTTCTCGCTGATGAAGTCCAGGAACAGGATCGCGTCCATGCCGCCGATCTCGACGTCCAGCTCGTCCTTGAGGTAGCGGGAGAGCGTCCGGACCAGCGCCTCGCGCACCGGCTTCTCCAGTTCGATCCTCGCCATCCGCCCAATCTCCCGGGAGCCTGCCTTGACCGCCACCCTCTACGGCATCCGCAACTGCGACACGATGAAGAAGGCCTGGACCTGGCTCGACCAGAACGGGATCGCCTACGCCTTCCACGACTACAGGAAGCAGGGGATCGACCGCGCCACCCTGGAGGGGTGGGTGAGGCAGGTGGGATGGGAGCCGCTGCTGAACCGGTCGGGAACCACCTTCCGCAAGCTTCCCGACGCCGAGCGCCAGGACCTCGACCAGGCCAAGGCGGTCCGGCTGATGCTGGAGCAGCCCTCGATGATCAAGCGGCCGGTGCTGGAGGCCGGCGGGCGGCTTCTCGTCGGCTTCCGGCCCGCGGAGTATGAGGCGCTCAGAGCCTGACTGTCTTGACCCTGCATCCAAGCGTAGCCTCGGCGGCGACTAGGGGTGAGAAGGGCAGGGGAAATGGTCTCCGGCCCTTTCGGGGAGTGGGGTCATGGAAGACATCTTCCGCAGCTACTGGTGGCTGCTGTTTCCGATCGGGTTCTTCATCTTCGGCGCCTGGGACCGCTGGCTGCTCTACAGGCGCAGCCGTGATCACCTGGAGCTGCTGAAGAGCTACGCGGCCCAGGGCCGGGAGCCGCCGCCGGAGCTGCTGCGCACCGTGCGCGCCGCGGCGCTCGACGATGACCTCCTCGAGGACGACGACGAGGATCGCTACAGCCGCCGCCGCCACTACCGCCGCATGCGCCATTGGCGGCGCTACAGCCCCTACTGGCAGTGGCGGAGCTTCCTGGTCACCGGCGCGGTGGCGCTCGGCTTCTGGCTCGCCGCCGAATACGCCGACATTCCCGGCGCCAATGGCGCGTTCCAGATCGTGGCCATCATCCTGACCTGCGTGGCGGGGGCCCAGCTGGTCATCGCGGTCCTGGGCTCCAGCTTCCGCCGATGAACCCGGTCGGCCTCGACGAGGCCCTGGTCGCCGCGGCCAAGGACGGTTCGACCGACGCCTTCTCGCGCCTCGTCGAACGCCACCAGCAGGCGCTCAGGGCCTTCCTGCGCCGCACCTGCGGGGACTGGGCGCTGGCCGACGACCTCGCCCAGGAGACCTTCCTGGCCGCATGGTCGAAGATCGGCCGGCTGCAGGCGGGGGCGAGCGTGCGCGCCTGGCTCTGCGGCATCGGCTACAACAAGCACCTGACGGCGCTCCGAGGCGCCGCCCGCAGCCGCGCCCGGGAGGCTGTCTACGAGTCCGAGCGGCCGCCCGCCTCGGCGGCGCTCGCCGAGGACCGGCTGGCCCTGGACGCGGCCATGGCCGACCTGCCGCCGGACCAGCGGGCCTGCGTGGCGCTGTGCCTGGCGGCGGATTTCAGCCACGCGGAGGCCGCCGACGCGCTTGGCCTGCCGCTGGGAACGGTGAAGAGTCATGTGAGCCGGGGCCGCGCGCGGCTCCTGCAGGCGTTGGGAGGCCGTGATGCGTGAGGCGGAAGACAAGCTGGCGGCGCTGTTCGCCCTGGACGAGCCGCCGCCCCGGGACGCAGCCTTCTCCGCCGAGGTGATGGAGGCGGTGATCCGCCGCGAGTTCCAGAGGGACGTGGCCCTGCTCACCGGCGCGTCGGTGGTGGGCGCGGTGGCGCTGTGGGCCGCGTGGCCGGTGCTGCAGCCGGCGATCGTCGCCGTTTCTCAAGGCCTGGCCCCGGTGGCGGCCGGGCTGGCGGTGGCCGCCTGCGCGATCCTACTGCTGTCGGGCCGGCCGTCTGAACCGGTCGAGGTGGAATCATGACCAAGATTTCATAGGCCTGGCTGCATCTGTGGGCGTCCCGCCGCGCCTCTTCCCAAGCAGAGACCGGCCATTCCGCCGGCCAACTGGAGAACTCGAACTATGGAAGTCCTGGTCCCCATCGCGCTCTTCGCGATGATCGCGGCGATCGTCGTCGTGCCGCGCTACTTCAAGAGCCTTGAGCGCCAGAAGCTCGCCGACACCCTGCGCGTGGCCATGGAGAAGGGCCAGCCGCTCCCGACCGAGATCGTGGACGCCATGTCGAAGGACGTCCGCACGCCCAATGCGCCGTCCCCCTCACGCGACCTGCGCACCGGGATCATCTGGCTCGGCGTCGCGGTGGGCCTCGCCGCCTTCGGGATCGCCATGGGCTTCGAGGAGCCGGACGTGACCTATCCGATGATCGCCATCTCCGCCTTCCCGGGGTTCATCGGCCTGGCGTTCGTCGTCCTCAGCTTCCTGAACAAGCCGAAGGCCTAGGATCGGATCCGGGGGATCAGGCCCATGCCGGGCTCAACAACATTGGCGCTGGCCAGCCTGCACGACGTGGAGCTCTGCGCTCGCGCCGCGGCCGGTGAGCGCAAGGCCTTCGGAGAGCTGGTGCGACGGCACGGCTCGGCCGTCCGCGGACTGCTCCGGCGGATGGGCGCGCAGGCCGCCGAAGCCGACGACGTGGCCCAGGACGCCTTCCTGGCCGGCTTCGAGCGCATCGCGGAATTCCGGGGCGAGGGGACGTTCGCCGGGTGGGTCAAGCGCATCGCCGCGCGGCTCTACCTGCGCCGCCTGCAGCGGGAGCGCAGGCTGGGCGTGTTCGCGGACGGGGGCGACGAGGAGATCGAGGTTCAAGGCGGCGACGCCGACGGGCGCATCGACCTGGACGGGGCGCTGAAGCGCCTGGCGCCGGGAGAACGCATGTGCGTGTCGCTCTGCTTCGGGGCGGGGCTTTCCCATGCCGAGGCCGCAGAAGCCTTGAACCTGCCGCTTGGAACGGTCAAATCCCATGTCAAACGTGGTCTGGATAAGCTCAGAGCGCGGCTGGCGCCGGCCGACGGCGCCGCTCTGGAAGGGAGGCGCGGCAATGGCTGAGGTCGACTTCGAACGCCGCCTCGAACGCCTCTTCGCCGAGGCGCCGGAGCTCCCCGACAGCAGGAGCTTCGCCGAACGCATCGAACGCCGTCTCGACCGTGGCTGGACCATGCGCCGCTGGCTGATCGGCGGCGCGGGCGTGGTCGGCGGGATCGTTGGCGCGAGCCAGCTCATGCTCTCCAACTTCTTCCAGCGGGTGGAGACGGCGGAGGATTCCGCGCGTCTGCTCTCCTCCGGGCTCAGCCAGGTGGCGCCGCGCGCCGAATGGATGGCCATGCTGGGCGGCGGCGGGGGCGTGGTATGGATCGCCTCGGGCCTGGCGGTTCTCGCCATGGGCTTCGTGCTCACCCGGGTGATCGAGGAGATCTGAGTGTCGTCGCATCGTCAGGAGACCGTCCGCCGGCTGGCCGCGCCGGACATCGCCGCGCGCAAGGGCAAGGAGCCGATCGTCTGCCTGACGGCCTACACCGCGCCGGTGGCCGAGCTGCTCGACGACCACTGCGACCTGCTCCTGGTGGGCGATTCCGTGGGCATGGTGGTCCACGGCCTGCCCAATACCGTCGGCGTCACCCTCGAGATGATGATCCTGCACGGCCAGGCGGTCATGCGTGGCGCGCGCAAGGCCATGGTGGTCGTGGACCTGCCGTTCGGGTCCTACGAGGGCGCCCCGGAGGAGGCCTACGCCAACGCCGCCCGCGTCATGAAGGAGACCGGGGCCGGCGCCGTGAAGGTCGAGGCCGGCCCGGCCGTGGTCGGCACCATCCAGTACATGGTCGACCGCGGGATCCCGGTGATGGGCCACGTGGGGCTCAGGCCGCAGGCGGTGCTGGTCGATGGCGGCTTCAAGGCCAAGGGCAAGGCCGGCGAGGAGCGCCGCCGCATCCTGGAGGAGGCGCGCGCGACCGCCGAGGCCGGCGCCTTCGCCGTCGTGGTGGAAGGCGTGGCCGAGGGCCTGGCCCGCGAGATCACCGAGGCGATCGCGGTCCCGACCATCGGCATCGGCGCCTCGGCCGGCTGCGACGGCCAGATCCTGGTCACCGACGATATGCTGGGCCTGTTCGACTGGACCCCGAAGTTCGTGCGCCGCTACGCCGACCTGCGCGGCGAGATCAGCCGGGCGGCCGCGGGCTACGCCGAGGACGTGCGCGCCCGCCGCTTCCCGGGCCCCGCGGAGATCTACTTCGCGAAGGCCGGTTGAGCCGCACGTTGCGGCGCGGGGCGGCGCGCTATAGGTTCCCCGCCTCTGGCTGACAGCCCTATTCCACGAGAGTCCGGAGTCCCCGTTCGTGACCGATCTGTTCGAAGAGGTCGAGGAGCAGCTGCGCTCCGACCGGTACCGGACGCTTGCGCGCAAGGTGCTGCCTTGGGTGCTGGCCGCGCTCGCCGCCGCCCTGATCGCGGCGCTTGCCTGGTGGGGCTGGACCACCTGGCGCGACCGTGAAGCCGCCAAGGCCTCGGAGCAGTACGCCGCGGCGCTCGACGCCTTCTCGCAAGGCGACGAGGCCAAGGCGACCCAGCTCTGGACCGAAGTCTCCAAGTCGCCGTCCGGCGGGTTCAAGTCGCTCGCCCTCATGCAACTGGGCGGCCTGCAGATCGCCGACGACAAGGCGCCCGCCGCCGTGAAGTTGTTCGACGAGGCCGCCAAGGCCGCGCCCGACGAGATCCTGGGCGACGCCGCACGCCTCAAATCCGCCTTGGCCTTGCTCGACACCGCTCCCTACACCGAGCTGGAGAGCCGCTTGAAACCCCTCGCCGAGGAAGGCCGCCCGTACCGCGTGCAGGCGCGCGAGGCGCTGGCCTTCGCCAAGCTGATGAAGGGCGACACCGCCGGCGCACGCAGCGATTTGCTGGTCATCTCGAGCATGCTGGACGCTCCCGAGGGCGCCCGCGCCCGGGCCAAGGCCGGCATGGACCTGATCGATTCCGGCTCCGCCAAGGGGCTGCCGGCCGCGGTCAAGGCCGCGGCCGCCCTGCCGCGTCCGCAGGCCCCGGCCGGCCTCCTGCCGCCGGGTCTCCCGCCTGGCCTCGTGGCGCCCCAGCAAGCCCAACCGCAAGCCCCCGGACCTCAATGACGTCTCGCCGTAATTCCCTCCTGGCCCTCGCCTTGGTCGCCGCGCTCGGCGCGAGCGGCTGCTCGACGTTGGGCCGCCTGAACCCGTTCGACCGGGACGAGGGGCCGCAGGAGACCGCCGGCGAGGGTGAGCGCATCTCCATCGTCCCCGCCGACCAGGTCCTCGAGCCCGCCGAGGCTCTCAAAGGCGTGGAGTTCTCCCTGCCGACGCCAGCGGCCGTGCCCGCCTGGCCGCTGCCCGGTGGCACGACCGAGCAGTGGGTCGGCCACGTGGACGCCGCGCCGACGCTGTCGGTCGCCTGGCGCCGTGGTTTCGGCGAAGGCTCCGGCGGCGGCCGCCACATCACCGCCCCGCCGATCTCGGCCGACGGCCGCGTCTATGTGATGGACGCCGAGGCCACCGTCACCGCCTTCGACGCCCGCACCGGCCAGCAGGTCTGGCGCCGCGACGTCCGCCCGAACGAGCGCCGCGATCGCGAGGCTTTCGGCGGCGGCCTGGCCTACGGCGACGGCAAGATCTACGTCTCGTCCGGCTACCGCCTCGTGGCGCAGCTCGACGCCGCCACCGGGCAGCCCGGATGGGTGACCCGCACCGAGCAGCCGATCCACGGCGCCCCGACGCTGGCCGCCGGCCGCGTCGCCGTGGTGGCCATCGACAACACCCTGCTCACCTTCGAGACGGCCACCGGCGCGCCCGCCTGGACCTACCAGGCGCTCACCGAGTCGGCGCGGATCCTGGCGGCGTCCAGCCCCGCGGTCTCCGGCGACACCCTGGTGGCCGCCTTCGGCTCGGGCGAGCTCGTGGCGCTCCGCTCCACCAACGGCAACGACCTGTGGAACGAGGCCCTGTCGCGCGCCAGCCGCACCAGCGCGCTCTCCGAAATCCGCGACATTCCCGGCCGCCCGGTGATCTACCAGGGCGACGTCTATGCGGTCAGCCACTCCGGCGTCTTCGCCGCCATCGACCTGCGCACCGGCCAGGCCCGCTGGAGCCTGCCGGTCGTGGGCATCGGCACCCCGCTGCCGGCCGGCGACGTGGTCTATGTGGTCGGCCGCGACGGCCGCGTGATCTGCGCCTCGCGCGAGAGCGGCCAGATCTACTGGATCCGCGACCTCAACGAAGGCTTCCAGGCCAAGCGCCGCGGCGGCTTCTTCGGCATCGGCGGCCGCCGGGCCGTGCGTCCGGTGTGGTCCAGCCCGATCCTGGCCAACGATCGCCTGATCCTCGGCGGTTCCTCCGGCGACGTGGCCGTGCTCAACGCCAAGACCGGCGAGGTGCAGCGGCGCTTCGACGTGGGCGGGCCCGTCCTGCTGGCTCCGATCGCCGTCGGCGACACGATCTATGTGGCGACGGACCGGGCCCAGCTGATCGCGCTGCGGTAAGCGGACGTATAGACTGACGCCATGGCGCTGAAACTTGCGATCGTCGGGCGTCCCAACGTCGGCAAATCCACCCTGTTCAACCGGCTGGCGGGCAAGAAGCTCGCCATCGTCGACGACCGGCCGGGCGTCACCCGCGACCGCCGCTTCGCCATGGGCCGGCTGGGCGACATCGACCTGGAGCTGATCGACACCGCAGGCTTCGAGGACGTCTCCGACGAGAGCCTCGAGTCCCGGATGCGCGCCCAGACGATCCGCGCCATTGAGGAGGCCGACGTCTCGCTGTTCGTGGTCGATTCCCGCGAGGGCGTGACCCCGCTTGACGAGGTGTTCGGCGAGATCCTGCGCCGCCACGACAAGCCGGTCATCCTGGCCGCCAACAAGGCCGAGGGCCGGCAGGGCGACCAGGGCATCCTGGAAGCCTTCGGGCTGGGCCTGGGCGAGCCGATCCCGATCTCCGCCGAGCACGGCGAGGGCATGGCCGACCTCTACGCCGCCATCGCCGCCGTCGCCTCCGACGAGGACGAGGAGGCCGAGGACGAGGCCGACAAGCCGATCCGCATCGCCATCGTCGGCCGTCCGAACGCCGGCAAGTCCACCCTGGTCAACAAGCTAATCGGCGAGGACCGCCTGCTGACCGGTCCGGAGGCCGGCATCACCCGCGACGCCATTCCCGTGGACTGGCAGTGGGACGGCCGCGCCGTGCGCCTGGTCGACACCGCCGGCCTGCGCCGCAAGGCCAAGGTGCAGGAGAAGCTGGAGAAGCTCTCCACCCAGGACACCATCCGCGCCATCACCTTCGCCGAGGTGGTGATCCTGGTGATGGACGCCACGCACCCGTTCGAGATCCAGGACCTGCAGATCGCCGACCTCGTGGAGCGCGAGGGCCGGGCCCTGGTCTTCGTCCTGGCCAAGTGGGACCTGGTGGAGGATCCGCAGGCGACCCTCGCCGAGATCATCGAGGAGGCCCAGCGCCAGCTGCCGCAGGTGAAGGGCGCCCCCATCGTCGCCCTGTCGGCGGAGACCGGCCGCGGCCTCGACCGGCTGATGCCGGCGGTGTTCAAGACCCACGCCGACTGGTCCACCAAGGTGAAGACCCGCGACCTCAACGACTGGCTGCAGATGGCCATGCAGCGCCACCCGCCGCCCTCGGTGGGCGGCCGGCGGATCAAGCCCAAGTACATGGCCCAGACCAAGGCCCGGCCGCCGACCTTCGTGCTGTTCTCCAGCCGCGCCGACCAGCTGCCGGAGAGCTACCGGCGCTACCTGATCAATTCGCTGCGCGAGAGCTTCGACCTGCCGGGCGTGCCGCTCCGGGTGAGCATCCGCTCCAACAAGAACCCCTATGCCGAGGGCGAGGAGAAGAGCGGCCCCGCACCCCAGCGGCGTGAGCCGGGGGCCAGCAAGGGCCTCGTCGCCAAGACCCGCAGCGCCGCGGCCGCCAAGGCCAAGGCGGGGGCGACGGCGGCGGGCGGCAAGCCCAAGACGGCGGGTAAGCCGAAGCCGAAGGCCGGCAACCCGCGGGGCCGGACCCAGAAGCTCGCGCGGCCGGGGGTCAAGCCGAAACGGGCGTCCCGGCCGTCTTCCACGCGTCGAACGCCACGGTGACGTGCGGCAGGCCGAGGTCGGCCTGCGCCAGCTCCAGGATCAATGGGCCGATCTCCGACGGGTCGGGCAGGGTCTCGCGGTCCTCGCCCGGCATGGCCTCGGCGCGCATCCGCGTGCGCATGGGGCCGGGGTTCAGCAGCACGGCGCGGATGTTGGTCTTCTCCAGCTCGTCGGCCCAGGTGCGCACCAGGTTCTCCATGGCCGCCTTGCTGGCGCCGTAGGGCCCCCAGAAGGCGGCGGGCTTCGCCGCCTTGCCGCTGGTCAGGAAGATCGCCCGGGCCTGCGGCGCGGCGCGCAGCAGGGGCTCGGTCGTGCGGATCAGCCGCCAGGTCCCGGTCAGGTTCACCGCCATCACCCGGTCCCAGTGCTTCGGCTCGATGTGCGCCACCGGCGTGATGGGCCCCAGCACGCCGGCGGCGTGCACCAGGATGTCCAGCCGGCCATAGCGCTGGTGCAGGGCGTAGCCGAGGTGGTCGAGGGCGTCGCCGTCGCCGATGTCGAGCGGCACGAGCGTCGCCGACTTGCCGGTTTCGGCGCGGATCTCGTCGTCGAGGTCCTCGAGCCCGCCCTGGTTCAGCGCCACGGCCACGACGTGCGCCCCGGCCTTGGCGAGCGCGACGGCGGCGGCGCGGCCGATGCCGCGGCTGGCGCCCGTCACCAGGGCGATCTTGTCGGCGAGCGGAAGCGGTTCGGAGGTCGGTTCGGACATGGGGCCGCTCTCTAGCCGGACTCCGCGCCCAAGTCGCGTGCGGCGTAGCGCTGGGCGATCACGGCGCAGGCCATCAGCTGGATCTGGTGGAACAGCATCAGCGGCAGGATCGCGATCCCCGCCGTGGCGGTCGGGAACAGCAGGCCCGCCATCGGCGCTCCGCTCGCCAGGCTCTTCTTGGAGCCGCAGAAGACGATGGCGATCTCGTCCTCCCGGGAGAAGCGCAGCGCCCGGGCCGCGCCCCAGGTCGCGGCCAGCACGATCGCCAGCAGCACGGCGCAGAGGATGGTCAGCCGCACCAGGTCCAGCGCGCCGATCCGGCTCCAGACGCCCTCGACCACAGCGCCAGAGAAGGCCGTGTAGACGACGAGCAGGATGGCGCCCCGGTCCACCAGCGACAGCAGCTTCGCCTGCTTCGTCACCCAGCCGCCGATCCAGCGGCGCAGGGCCTGGCCGGCCACGAAGGGGACGAGGAGTTGCAGGACGATGGCCTGGATGGCGTCGGGCGACGCCGCGCCCTGGGCGTGCAGGGTCAGGCCCACTAGCAACGGCGTCAGCGCCACCCCCAGCAGGTTCGAGGCCGAGGCCGCGGCGACGGCGGCGGCGACATTGCCCCGGGCGATGGCGGTGAAGCCGATGGAGCTCTGGATCGTGGAGGGCAGGCAGCCCAGGAAGATGATGCCGCTGGCCAGCGCCGGCGGCGTGATCCAGGCGGGCAGGGCGGCCAGCCCCAGGCAGGCCAGCGGGAACAGCAGGTAGGTCGCCGACAGCACCACCAGGTGCAGCCGCCAGTGCACGAGGCCCCCGATCACCGCCTCGCGCGACAGGCGTGCGCCGTGCAGGAAAAAGACGAAGCCGATGGCGATCCGGGTGGTCCACTCGAAGACCGGGGCCGCCGCGCCGCGAGCCGGCGCGAGGGTGGCGGCCAGCATCATCCCGAAGATCAGGACGACGTACCAGTCGGGGCGGAGCCGGCCGAGCCAGCTCGCCCGCGCGGGCGCTTGGCTCACGCGTCGACCAGGAAGGAGAGCTGGCGCTCCACCGCCTCGTTACGGCCTTCGGCGATCTCCCGGTCGAGCAGGCGGGTGGGGTAGTCGCCGGTGAAGTAGTGGTCGGTGAACTGCGGCTGCTCGGCGTTGCGCGAGCCCGCCTCCATCGCCCAGTAGAGGCCGTCGACGGACAGGTAGCCCATGGAGTCGACGTTCAGGATCTTGGCGATCTCCTCCACCGAATGGTTGGCGGCGAGCAGCTTCTCCCGGTCCGGCATGTCGATGCCGTAGTAGTCTGGCCACTGGATCGGCGGCGAGGCCGAGCGCAGGTGCACCTCCGCGGCGCCGGCCTCGCGGACCATGCGCACCACCCGGACCGAGTTGGTGCCGCGCACGATGGAGTCGTCGATCAGCATCACCCGCTTGCCGGCCAGCACGGCGCGGTTGGGCGACAGCTTCATGCGCACGCCCATCTCCCGCTGGCCCTGGGTCGGCTGGATGAAGGTCCGGCCCACGTAGTGGTTGCGGATGATGCCCATCTCGAACGGCACGCCCGCTTCCTGGGCGAAGCCGAGGGCGGCCGGCACGCCGGAGTCCGGCACCGGCACCACCACGTCCACCTCGGCCGGGCTCTCCTGCGCGAGCCTGCGGCCCATGCGCTTGCGCACCTCGTAGACCGACTTGCCGTTCACCACCGAGTCCGGGCGCGCGAAGTAGACGTATTCGAAGATGCAGGGCCGCGCCTGGCGGGCCGGGAACGGCCGCACGCTCTGCACGCCGTCCTGGTCGATGATCACCATCTCCCCGTGCTCGATGTCGCGCACGAACCGGGCGCCGACCATGTCCAGCGCGCAGGTCTCGGAGGCCAGCACCGGCTTGCCCTCCAGGTCGCCCAGCACCAGCGGACGGATACCCAGCGGGTCGCGCACCCCGATCAGCTTCTTGTTCGTCAGCGCCACGAGCGCGTAGCCGCCCTCGATCTGGGTCAGGGCGTCGATGAAGCGGTCGACGAGCCGCACCTTCCGGGAGCGGGCGATCAGGTGGAGGATCACCTCGGAGTCCGAGGTGGACTGGAAGATCGCGCCCTCGGCCACGAGCTGTTCGCGCAGCGTCAGGAAGTTGGTGAGATTGCCGTTGTGGGCCAGCGCCACGCCGCCGGCTTCGAGGTCGGCGAACATCGGCTGCACGTTGCGGATGAAGGAGCCGCCGGCCGTGGAGTAGCGGGTGTGGCCGATGGCGCAGTGGCCGGGCAGGCGCTGGTCCAGGCCGCCGCCGCCGAACGCGTCGCCGACGTGACCCATGTGCCGTTCGGTGTGGAACCGCTGGCCGTCGAAGGCGGCGATGCCGCAGGCTTCCTGGCCGCGATGCTGCAGCGCGTGGAGGCCCAGCGCCGTCAGCGCCGCGGCGTCGGCCACGTCATAGACGCCGAAAACGCCACACTCGAGGCGCGGGGCGTCGTCCTCGGGGTCACGAACCGGGGGCGACCATCGGTCGTGGGCCTCAGTCATCGGGATTTCTCCACCAGATCCTCGGGTTCGCTGCGTTGCGGCGCCTCGTACCCGTCCGTCACGGTTCTGTCACCCGTCCCGTCGCGGATCGCCTTGTCGAAGGCCGGGCCGAGGCGGCCCGCAATGTCCAGTCCCCGAGGCGCCAGCGCGGTCAGGAAGTTGCCCATGTTGCGCGCCAGCGGCCAGGTCGTGGCTTCGGTGATCCAGCGCGGCTGCAGGTCCTTGGGCGTGGCGGCGTTGAACATCAGGTAGAGCGCTCCCAGCACCAGCAGCCCGCGCGCCAGGCCGATCAGCAGGCCCACGCTGCGGTCCAGCGCCCCCAGGAGATCGGTGCGCTGGATCCGCCGCGCCACCATCGCGCCGATCAGCCGCAGGGCCACGTAGGACACGACGAACACCAGGATCAGCGCCGCGGCCGTGCCCAGCCAGCCAGGCTTGACCACCTCGCGGACGATCGGCGCGGCCACGGGCAGGCCGAAGATCGCCAGCAGGGCGGCGGCGACCAGCGCGAACAGGGCGGCGATCTCCCGCGCCGCGCCGCGGGCGAAGCCGACGGCGGCGGAGATGGCCAGCAGGCCTAGGACGATGAAGTCGAGCTGCGTCACTACCCTAGTTCCAGTCCCCGTCGCCGATGCGACGGATGGCGTCGGCCAGTCGGCCCACCCCGGTCACGGTCATCGGCGGCGCGGCGTCCGCGTCTCCGGGCGCGAGCGCCCGACGGAAGCCGAGCTTGGCCGCCTCCTTCAGGCGCGAGTCCATGCGGCTGACGGGCCGGACCTCGCCCGAAAGGCTGATCTCGCCGAACACCACGCAATCCTGCGGCAGGGCTTGGTCGAGCGCCGACGACGCCAGCGCCGCCGCCGCCGCGAGGTCGGCGGCCGGCTCGCTGATGCGCAGCCCCCCGGCGACGTTCAGATAGACATCGCGGTCCCCGAAACCAAGGCCGCACCGGGCCTCGAGCACGGCGAGCACCATGGCGAGGCGTCCGGAGTCCCATCCGACCACCGCGCGCCGCGGCGTGCCGTAGGCCGAAGGCGCCACCAGCGCCTGGAACTCCACCAGCACCGGGCGCGAGCCCTCGATGCCGGCGAACACCGCCGCGCCCGCCGCCCGCTCGCCGGAGGTGTTGAGGAACAGGGCGGAGGGGTTGCGCACCTCCGACAGGCCCGCGTCGCCCATCTCGAAGACGCCGATCTCGTCGGTGGCCCCGAAGCGGTTCTTGGCCCCGCGCAGGATGCGGAAGGGGTAGCCGCGCTCGCCCTCGAAGGCGAGGACGGCGTCCACCATGTGCTCGATCACCCGGGGACCGGCGATCGTGCCCTCCTTGGTGACGTGGCCCACGAGGATGATCGCCACGCCCTGCTTCTTGGCCAGCCGCACCAGCTCGCCGGCCGCCGCGCGCACCTGGGTCACGGATCCCGGCCCCGCCTCGTGGGCGTCGCTCCACATCGTCTGGATGGAATCGATCACTACCAGGTCGAAGCGCTCGCGCTTCAGCCCGTCGAGGATGGTCCTGAGCGAGGTCTCCGCGGCCAGCTTCACCGGCGCGTCGGCCAGGCCCATGCGCTGGGCGCGGCCGCGGACCTGCTCCACCGCCTCCTCACCGGAGATGTAGGCGCAGGCCGCGCCCTTGCGCGCCGCGTGGGCCGCCACCTGCATCAGCAGGGTCGACTTGCCCACGCCCGGGTCGCCGCCGAGCAGGATGGCCGAGCCCGGCACCACGCCGCCGCCGCACACCCGGTCGAACTCGTCCACGCCGGTGGAGATGCGGGGCGGGGCTGGGGTCTCGTCCTCCAGCCCCTCGAAGTTGAGGCCCCGGCCCTTGGCTGCGCCGCGAGCGGGCGCGAGCGCGCCGGGCGGCCGGGCCTGCACCTCCTCCACCAGGGTGTTCCAGGCGCCGCAGCCGGAGCACTGGCCGGACCACTTGGTCTGGACCGCTCCGCAGGACTGGCAGGCATAGACGGCGCCGTCGCGGGCCAAGGGTCGCTCCTGATTCGGCAGGGCCCCAGTCTAGCCGACCCGGGCGCCCGGCGTCTGTGCGGCGGCTTGCCGTGCCCGGCCCTTGCTCTAGGCTCGGCGGCGGGCGGTTCTGGATCTGGCTGGAGGGGTGGAGTGAGCGTGGTGGAGCCGGGGTCGGCGGGCGAGAGCCTGTTCGCGCGCGTCAGAGCCATGCTGCTGCGGCCGTCGCGGGCCTGGGAAGTCATCGATGCCGAGGTCGTCTCCACCCGCGAGCTCTACCGCGGCTATGTCGCGCCGCTCGCCGCCATTCCCGCGGTCTGCGGCTTCGTCGGGATGCTGCTGTTTGGCTATTCCATCGCCGGCATCGGCTTCCAGGCCAACCTCGCCACCTCGCTGATCGAGACGGTCGCCGACTACGGCCTGACGCTGGCGGCGGTGTTCCTCACGGCGCTGGCCATCGACTCCCTGGCGCCCAGGTTCGGGGGCGTCCGCGACCGCGGCCAGGCCCTGAAGCTCGCCGCCTATTCGGCCACCGCGCTGTGGGTGGCCGGGGTCTTCGCCCTCTATCCGAGCCTGGGGCTGCTCGTCGCCATCCTCGGCGGGCTCTACAGCCTCTACACCCTCTATCTCGGCCTGCCGCGCCTGATGCGGATTCCGCCGGAGAACGCGCTCACCTGTTTCGCCGCGATCCTGGGCGCGATCCTGGTGATCCTGGTCCTGAAGAGCGTCGTGGTCGCCCGAGCCGCCGAACTCGGCGGGCCGCTGCGCACCGGCTAGGCTCCGCCCAGGTAGACCCGCTCAGCTCGCCGGCTCAGGCGCACCAGCACCTCGTGGGCCACGGTCCCCGCGGCGGCGGCCTGGTCGTCCAGCAGGGCGTTGGGCCCCAGAAGCTCCACCGGCTGGCCCACCTGGCCCTCGGCGTCGCCGATCTCGATCGCCAGCAGGTCCATCGTGACGATCAGCAGGCGCCGCCGCTCCCCGGCGAGCCAGGCGTAGCCGCTCCGGCGCGCGGCGCGGATCACCCCGTCGGCATAGCCGGCGCCGACCACGGCGATGCGGGTCGGCCGGTCCGCCGTCACCCCCGAGCCGTAGCCCAGCCGGTCCCCGGGCCGCAGGTTGCGGATGTCGAGGATAGGAGCGGTGAGGGTGGCTACGGCCTTCAGGCGCGCGTCCGGCCGCTCCAGCGGACCGCCGCCGTAGAGGCTGACGCCCGGCCGCACCACGTCGAACCGGTAGTCCTCGCCCAGGAACAGTCCCGCCGAGGCCGCCAGGCTCGCCCGGCTGTCGGGGAACAGGGGCAGGATCTGTCGGAAGCGCTCCAGTTGTTCGGCGCTGCGCACGTCCGAGGGCTCGCTGGCGGAGCCCAGGTGGCTCATCACCAGGGTGACGTCCAGGTCGCGCAGCCCGTCCGGCGCCTGGGCGAGCGCCCGGGTTTCCTCGGTGGAGAGCCCCTGGCGGTTCATGCCAGTGTCCACGTGCAGGGTGATAGGCCAGCGGCGGCCGGCCTGGCGGGCCCAGACGCTGGCGGCGGCGGCCTGCGGCAGGCTGCTGATCACAGGCGTCAGCCCCGCGGCGTGGAACCGGGGCGCGGCGCCCGTCGTCAGGCCGTCCAGCACGTGGATGGCCGCCGGCCGGTCGGGGCCCAGCTCCGCCCGCAGCGCTTCGCCTTCCGCGAGGCGGGCGACGAAGAAGCTCCGCGCGCCATCGGCCCACAGCCGGCGGGCGAGGGGGCCCGCGCCCAGGCCGTAGCCGTCGGACTTCACCACCGGCGCCACCTCGGCGCCGCCGGCCTCGCGCTTCAGCACGGCGTGATTGTGGGCGAGCGCGTCCAGATCGATGGTCAGGCGCGCCTGGGCAGGCTCCGGCATCCGGCCCTAGTGCGGGTCGTAGCGGCTGGCGTCACGCGCCAGGTTGCCGAACTTGGTGATGTCCTCGTTGAACGACAGGCGGACGGTGCCGATCGGGCCGTGACGCTGCTTGCCGATGATTATGTCGGCCAGCCCGCGGACCTGGTCCATCTGCTCCTGCCACTTGAAGTGCTCTTCGGTGCCTTCGCGCGGCTCGGCGCGGGAGAGGTAGTAGCTCTCCCGGTACACGAACATCACCATGTCGGCGTCCTGCTCGATCGAGCCGGATTCCCGCAGGTCCGAGAGCTGCGGCCGCTTGTCCTCCCGGTTCTCCACCTGGCGGGAGAGCTGGGAGAGGGCGATGACCGGCACGGACAGCTCCTTGGCCAGGGCCTTCAGGCCCTGGGTGATCATCGAGACCTCCTGCACCCGGTTGTCCGGGCCGCCGGTCCCGCCCGTGACGAGCTGGAGGTAGTCGACGATGATCAGGTCGAGACCGACCATCCGCTTCAGCCGCCGCGCCCGGGCGGCCAGCTTGGCGATCGTGATGCCGCCGGTAGCGTCGATGTAGAGCGGCGCTTCCTGGATCTCGAGGGCCGCATCGCGGACGCGCCCGAACTCCATGGCGTCGATCTCGCCCTTCCGGAGCCGGTCGCCCGACACGCCGGAGACCTCGGCCAGCAGGCGCATGGCCAGCTGCTCGGCGCTCATTTCCAGGGAGAAGAAGGCGACCACCCCGCCGGCGACGGTCTTCTTCGAACCGTCCGGCTGCGGCTCCCAGGCGTAGTGCCGGGCCACGTCGAAGGCGATGTTACAGGCGAGCGACGTCTTCCCCATGGAGGGGCGGGCGGCCAGGATCACCAGGTCGGAGGGGTGCAGGCCGCCGATCTTCTGGTCGAGGTCGATCAGACCGGTGGAGATCCCGGCTAGGCCGCCGTCACGGCTGTGCGCCTCGGCGGCCATGGTGACGGCGCCGTGCAGGGCATCGGCGAAGGTCACGAAGCCCTGGGAGACGCCGCCGGTCTCGGCGAGCTGGAAGAGCTGCTGCTCGGCCTTCTCGATCTGGTCGCGGGCCGACAGCTCCTCGTCGCCCTGGGCCGCGACCGTGGCGATGTCTCCGCCGATGCGGATCAGGTCGCGTCGCAGGGCCAGGTCGTAGACGGCCCGGGCGTAGTCGGGGGCGTTCGCCGCCGGCGGCGCGCGGTCCACGAGATCGGCGAGGTAGCGGACGCCGCCCAGTTCCTCGAAGGCCGGATCCCGGTTGAACTGCTCGGCCAGCAGGATCGGCTCGGCCAGCTGGCCCTTGCGGATGTGGCTCTCGATCGCCTGGAACAGGCGCTGGTGGAACGGCTCGAAGAAGTGGCGCGCCTGCAGGTAGTCGCCGATCCGCTCGAAGGCGGCGTTGTCGTAGAGCAGCGCGCCGAGCAGGGCCTGCTCGGCTTCGACGTTGGCGGGGACGTGGGGGATCGCCACGTCGTTGGAGACGGGGCGAAGGTCGAGCGCCGGGACTAGGGACATGGATCAACCGTTAGCCCATCGGGGCGGAAACGAGCACTGTGACAACGGGCCGTGCGGCCGTCTGTCCACACACAAATGGTCGATTGTGGACAAGCGTGGCTATGGCGGCGCCGGATCGGTCAGGTGGAGCCATGACACCCGCTCCTCGGCGAAGGCGTGGCCCGTCGGCGCGAACGGCTCGGGGTCGTCGAAGGCTCCCACGTGGACGTGGAATTCGGTCGGCCAGCGATCGCCCTCGTAGCTGCGCGTCGAGCCGCAGGCGGCGCAGAAGCCGCGCCGCACGCCGGGCGAGGAGGCGAACAGCGCCAGTTCGCCGGCTGTCACCGTGACCTGGCTCCGCTCGAACCCGGCAAAGGCCGAGGCGGGCGCGCCGGTGTGTTTGCGGCAGCTGTGGCAGTGGCAGTAGCCGGTCCACTTGGCCGGCCCCGCGATCTCGAACCGGACGGCGCCGCACAGGCAGCCGCCCCGATGCGTCTGGGTATCCATCCCCCGACCCTACAAGCAAAGCGGCGCGGGACCGAGGTCCCGCGCCGCCTGTCGTCCGATCGGGACGGGGTCTACCAGTTCACGCTCAGCCGGCCGTACAGGAACCGGCCGTTGAAGCCGAACGGCGAGTAGCCGGGGAAGCCGATGGAGCCGGTCGGCGAGTTGACGAAGCCCGGGGTGTAGTTCGGGTACTCGTCCAGCACGTTGTTCACGCCCAGCGCCAGGGTGACGTTGTCCAGCACGTCGTAGCGGCCTTCCAGGTCCACCAGGGCGGCGTTGCCCGTGGTCTGGTCCGAGCCGAGGGCGTTCTGCGGCAGCAGCACGCTGTCGTAGGCGGTCATCCGCACCGTCGCGCCGAGCTGGTTGCGGCTCCAGTCGCCGGACAGCACGAGCTTCCGCTCCGGCGTGCCCTTTTCGAAGGTCAGTCGCGCCTGGCGGTCGAACAGGAAGGTCGGCTGCGGCAGGCTGGTCAGCGTCGGCAGGCCCGGGGTCTTGGTGATGTTGGTGTAGTTCAGGTTCAGGGCGGCGGTCAGATCGAGCCGGCTCTCGCCCATCTCGAGACGGTAGCGCGCCACCGCGTCGACGCCCTTGGTGGTGGTGTCCACGCCATTGATGAAGAAGCGCGCGGCGCTGATGCCGAAGGGCTGCAGGATCGTCCGGATCGCCGCCGCCGTCGCCGCCGGGGTGTTGTTGTTCGGCAGGTTCTCCGACAGCACGATCCGGTTCTCGATGTCAATCTGGTAGGCGTCGACGGTCAGCTCGAACGGTCCGCGGCGATACACCAGGCCCACCGAGTAGTTCATCGAGGTCTCGGGCTCGAGCGGCTGGGCGCCCAGCGCGCGGGCCACCGGGCTCGACACCGGGAAGGTGCCGACCTCGATCAGCTGGAAGGTCGAGCCCACCAGGGTGTTGTTCGTCGAGGTGTAGGTGAAGAACTGCTGCTGCAGGGCCGGGGCCTTGAAGCCGGACGACACCGAGGCGCGGAGCGCGATGTTCTCATTGAAGTCATAGCGGCCGGACAGCTTGCCGGTCACCTTGGAGCCGAAGTCCGAATAGTCCTCGTAGCGGACCGCCGCGTCGAAGCCGAGGGCCTCGGTGAGCTGGCCTTCCACGTCGAGATAGGCGCTCCAGTTGTGCCGGTTCACGTCCGTGGCGTTGGACGGCCGGAAGCCGCCGAAGCCCTGCGACAGCGGCGCCTTGGTCGGATCCGGACCCGGAGAATAGGAGGCCGGCTCGCCGGCGCCGATCTCGAAGGACTCGCGGCGGTATTCCACCCCGGCAGCGATGTTCAGCGGCTCGGCCAGGCCCATCTCGAACCCGCGCGAGAGGTTCAGGTTCACCAGCGTCTGGTCGTAGCCGAGCGAGCCCGCGTAGAAGTCACGCTTGGAGGCCGCGCCGAACGAGGCGTTGATCGAGTTCACCGTGTAGTAGTCGAGCTCGTTGCGGCCGTAGCTGACCCCCAGGTCGGTGCGCCAGCCGGCCACCTCGCCGCGGACGCCGCCCTGGACGTTGTAGTCCACGATGTCGGTGTCGATCTTCGGCAGGAAGCCGCCCGGATAGACCGAGGGGATGTTGTTGGCGTTGTTGTAGGCGCGCGCGGTGGCCGCGGCGCTGGTGTCGCGGCGCTGGTAGCCGGCGTAGCCGTAGGCCTCCCAGGTCTCGTTCAGCGGCAGGCCGGCGTTGACGTAGGTCGACCAGCTGCGCAGCTCCGGATCGCCGTAGCGGCCCAGCACGATCGGCCGGCCGTAGGCCGGCAGGGCGGTGGCGTTGGCGAAGTCCGAGCGGTTGGTCGCCTTGCGCAGCAGGTATTCGCCCGAGACCGTCAGGAAGCCTTCGGCCCCGAGCGGCAGGCCCTGCCACATGGCCACCGATTGGGTCATGCCGTCGTTGGCGTCGCGCTCGCCGCGCGAGGTCTTCACCGTGGTGTTGTGGATCCCGTAGTTGAGGATCGCGCCGCCGCCCTCGCGGGCCTCGCGCAGGCGGATGTTGATCACGCCGGCGATGGCGTCGGAGCCATACTGGGCCGCCGCGCCCTCGCGCAGGACTTCCACCTGCTGGACCGCGACGGTCGGGATGGTGTTCAGGTCGAACGCCGAGGCGCCGCGGCCGATCGAGGTGTTGACGTTGATCAGCGCCGAGGTGTGGCCGCGCATGCCGTTGATCAGCACCAGCGTCTGGTCGGGCTGCAGGCCGCGCAGGGTCGCAGGCCGCACGTGGTCCGAGCCGTCGGTGATCGCCGGGCGGGGGAAGTTCACGGCCGGGGTCAGGTTGGCCAGGGCCTGGGCGAGCTCCGCGCCATTGCCCTGCCGGGCCAGCACCTCGCCCTGCAGCACGTCCACGGGCGACAGCGATTCCAGCCGCGAGCGGCCCTCGGTCCGGGTGCCGGTGACGACCAGTTCCTCCACCTCGGCGTTGGCGGTCGTCTGGGCGGCGGCGCCGCCGGCCCAGAGCGTCGCGGCCGAGGCGGCGGCGAACAGCGTGGCGCGGAAGTTCATGAAGTCTATCCCCTTGGCAGGCCTGAAAATTCAGCTGCAGGCCAAGCTAGGGTGCGCCGCAGGTTCCCGAAATGACATTTCTGCAACAGCGCCGCCCAATGGCTCCGCTCGCCCGGCGCCATTCGTCGCACCGCCTCCGCGGCGGACGCTCGGCCGGGACGGGCGCCCGGCGTCAGCGCGCCGCGGCCGGGGACAGGCCCTCGTGCAGGGCGCGCTCCACCGGCGTCATGGTCCGGGTCCGCACCAGCACGTGCAGGCAGGCGCCGGCGTCGAACCCCGGGCCGGGGTCGAAGTAGCGCGCCATCACCTCCCACACCTCCTCGGCCGCGGCGGGCGGGGACGCCGCGGCGTGGGCCCGCGGCTTCATGATCAGGTCCCCGCGCGAGGGCAGCTGGCCGCCGAAGTCAGCGAGGTTGAACTCCAGGTGCGGGCCCAGGCCCGTCTCCTCGACGGCGGGATAGACGCGGATGATGGTGGCCAAGGTGCCTGCTCCGGACTGTTTGCATATCTCCAGCAAGGAAGCGCGCCAGACGGCCGCAGGTTCTGCGTCCTTGATCCCTCCGCCTCAGGACCGATATCCGCTGACGAAGAAAGGCGGCCGTTGACGCAGATCAACGGCCCGCCGCGGGTCGTCGAGTAGACACATGGAGTTCCCGGTGCGAAAAGCCGGGGCGAGATTCAAGGGGACCGGACGGGCGCGAGATCGTCGGACGCCAGGCCGGGTCAGGTCTATGGATTACAGAGACGCGTTTCGCACCGCACTGGAGAAGGTCCGCGCCGAAGGCCGCTATCGCGTCTTCGCCGACCTGAAGCGCCATCGCGGCGAGTTCCCGCGCGCCACCTGGACCCGCGACGATGGCAGCCAGGCCGACGTGACCGTCTGGTGCTCCAACGACTACCTCGGCCAGGGCCAGAACCCGGTCGTGCTCGACGCCATGCACCAGGCGATCGAGGAGGCCGGCGCCGGCTCCGGCGGCACCCGCAACATCTCCGGCACCACGCACTACCACGTGGAGCTGGAGCGCGAGCTCGCCACGCTGCACGGCAAGGAAAGCGCGCTGCTGTTCACCTCCGGCTACGTCTCCAACGAGGCGTCGCTGTCGACGCTCTACAAGATCCTGCCGGGCCTGATTGTCTTCTCCGACGAGCTCAACCACAACTCGATGATCTCCGGCATCCGCGCCGGCAAGCGCGAGCAGCGCCGGGTCTTCAAGCACAACGACCTGGAGCACCTCGAGCAGCTGCTGATCGAGGCCGATCCGGCGGCGCCGAAGCTGATCGCCTTCGAGAGCGTCTACTCCATGGACGGCGACATCGCCGACATCGCCGGCACCGTGGCGCTGGCGAAGAAGTACGGCGCCATGACCTACATCGACGAGGTCCACGCGGTCGGCATGTACGGCCAGCATGGCGCGGGCGTCGCCGAGCGCGACGGCCTGATGACCGAGATCGACATCATCGAGGGCACGCTGGGCAAGGCGTTCGGCGTCATGGGCGGCTACATCGCGGCCGACGCGGTGATCGTCGACGCCATCCGCAGCTATGCCGACGGCTTCATCTTCACCACCTCGCTGCCGCCGGCGCTCGCCGCCGGCGCGGTGGCCTCGATCCGCTACCTCAAGGACCACAATGAGGTGCGGGAGGCCCACCAGGAGCGCGCCGCCACCCTCAAGGCCCGGCTGGCCAAGGCCGGCCTGCCGGTGATGCCGAGCGTCAGCCACATCGTCCCGGTGCTGGTGGGGGACGCGGTCCACTGCAAGATGATCTCGGACATCCTGCTCGAGGACTACGGGATCTACGTCCAGCCCATCAACTTCCCGACCGTGCCCCGCGGCACCGAGCGACTGCGCTTCACGCCGTCGCCGGCCCACACGGACGAGATGATGGACAAGCTCACCCAGGCGCTGGAGACCCTCTGGGTCCACTGCAACATCAAGCGCGTCGGCGGCGTCGCGGCCTAGAGGGTCAGGCGGCGCCGGGCGCTACGTCCGACGCGGGCCCGCTCACCGGTTCACGGGGGCGGGGCCGCCGTCGTGATCGGCAGCTTGTCCAGGAGGTCGGCGCGGGCCAGCCGGCGGGACAGGTCGTCCAGCGCCGCCGCCTCGGGGGTCTCGGAGCGGGCGAGGGCGGCGACGGCCTCCGCCAGACGCCGGTCGTGGCGCTCGGGCAGCAGGCTGTCATCGGTCTGGCGGCCCTGGCCGCTCTCGTTCGGCCGCCGCGGGGTCAGGAGCACGACGAGGTTGTGCCGCAGGCTGCGGCGGTCGCGTTCGGCGAGGAACAGAGAGCCCAGCGGCAGCCGCCCCAGCAGCGGGGTTTCGCTCGTGGTCGCGTCCTCCTCGCGCTCGATGAGCCCCGACAGGACCAGGGTCTCGCCGAAGCGCATGCGGACGTTGGCGGTGACCGAGTTCGCCGAGGTCTGGATGCCCTGCTCGAGCTGGGCGTCCAGGCCGTTCTCCAGGAAGGACCGGCCGGCGTTGACCGCGAGAAGCATCTCGTCGTCCGACAGGAAGGTCGGGGTGACCGCCAGGGAGACGCCGATCACCTTCTCCTCCAGCGAGCTGGAGTACTGGCCGCTGATCGGCACGGAGATCGTCGAGCCCGAGAAGAACAGCGACGGCGTCCGGTCCAGCGCCACCAGAGACGGCTTGGCTAGCACGTCGGCGCGGACCGTGCGGTCGTCGAGGATGTCGAGCAGGTAGGTCAAACCGTTGTCGGGCAGGGACAGGGTCAGGAAGTTGCTGGTCGTCGAGCCCAGGCCCGAGGCCCGTTCCTCGGCGATCCGGAGCCGGCCCCGGGCGACGAGCTGCAGCGTGGAGAGCAGGTTGATGCCCCGCGACTCCGAGGCCTCGTCCACCTGCCGGACGATCACCGCCTCGATCACGGCCATCGGCGGATGCGGCGTCTGGGCGCACGGCCCGGCGAGCGGCGGCAGCGCCTGCGGTCCGAGCGGCGTCGTGGAGGCGGTCGAATAGCTGGAGTTCTGGCCGTACGACGTCGTGCTGTAGGACGAATAGGTCGCCGTCCGGGCCGCGGCCGCGATGGGATCGCAGGCGCGCCAGTCGGCGGTGAGCACGGGACCGGGTAGCGCCGGCGTCGCCGTGCCAGGCCAGGACGTCGCCGGGACGTTCAAGGCCGTGGGCGCCGGCGCTTGCGGCGCGGCGGCCGGGACCGCCAGCGACCGAGGCGCGGGCAGGGCGGCCGCCAGGACGGCGGCGCCCCTCCAGGCGGCCACGTCGCGCGCCACGCGGGCGGCGCGGGCGGGATCCTGGCTCCGAAGGCGCTCCATCAGCGGGCCGGCGTCGGCCGAATCGACGGCGCCGCTGACCAGGGCGGCGGCCTCCAGGTCGTCCGGGCGCGCCGACAGGCTCGCGGCCTTGCGCCCGGCCCACAGCGCCACCGCGAGGTCTCCGCTGCGCAGCGCCGCGCGGGCGAGATCGCCGAAGGCGGCGCCGTCGCCCCCCTGCAGGGAGACGTATTCCGCCAGCGTCTGCTCCGCGAGGCCGGCGCGCCCGACCGCGGCGTAGAAGCGGCCGAGCTCCAGCCGGGCCTCGGTCAGCGTCGGGTCGAGTTGGACGGCGAATTCGAAGGCGGCCGCCGCGGGTCGCCAGTCCGCGCTGCGGTGGCGCAGGTAGTCGCGAGCCAGCAGGCGCGCGTGGCGCAGGTGCAGGCCGGCGTCCTGGGGGCGTTGGCGAATCTGGCCGACCAGTTCGGTACGCTCACGCGCAGCCTCGCGCTCGGCGGGACGTCCGACGCCCCATTCGACGAGGGAGGGATTGGCGAGCGCCGGCTGCGCGGCTGCGGCCAGGGCCAGGACGAGCGCCACGCTGCGGGCTGCGCCGGCGTCTCTGCGCCGGCAGTATCCTCGTTGCATGAACGCCGTCCCCGAACCCCCGGCGAATAGCGGCGTGCGCCGCCGCTAAAGTCAAGGTTGCTCGCCCGGCGATCGTCGCCCAACGCCAGAACAGGCGGCATCCCGAGGAGGGACGAAGGCGGCTCCTACACCGCTGCGCGCTGTTCTGGCTGGCTCTGCGGCGTCGGCTGGGCGGGACCGGTGATCAGGCGGTCCGCTTGACTCAAAGACCCAGCGCCTGCGCGCGAAGCGAATGCGGGAGATAGGCCCGCGCCGTGCGGCCGCAAGGCCGCGGCGGGAGCGTGGGGACCCGGAATGGGCCCGCGGGCTGGCGTGTCAGGCGAGCGGCGAGTCGAGCCGGCACTTCGCGCTCCAGCCGCCCTTGAAGGTGGTCAGCTCCTCGACGGCGACCTCGTGCACCCGCCCGTCGCTCTCGATGGTGAAGAGATCGCCCAGGCGGGGCGTCAGCGGGTCGACGGACCAGATCACCACCTCGCCGCGGGTCGGCAGGTCCTCGTCCAGGATTTCGTAGCCGCTCCGGTTGAACGCGCGGACCTCGGCGTCAATGCGCTTCATTTGCGCCTCCTCACGCCGCGACCGAGGCCGATCTGCTTGGCGAAGTCTGAGCGCCGGGCCGCATAGGCGGGCGCGACCATGGGGTAGTCCGGCGGCAGGCCCCACCGCCTGCGGTACTCGTCCGGGCTCATGTTGTAGCGTGAACGCAGGTAGCGCTTCAGCATCTTCAGGCGCTTACCGTCCTCGAGGCAGACGATGTAGTCGTGCTGCACGGACTTGCTGATCGGCACGGCCGGTTTCGGCCGCTCCTCGGCCTGGGCCGGCGCGCCGCCGGCGCCCTTGGTCAGGCCCTCGAGGGCCTGGTGCACGGTGCGGATGATGTCGGGGACGGCCTCGGCGGAGACGGCGTTCCGGCTGACATAGGCCGCGACGATTCCTGCGCCCAGACGCAGCAGCTCCTCGCCCGAACGGGGGTCGGGGTCGGGTCCAACGCTCATGCAGTCCCCCTTCTCATACTCCGCACAGCCCGACGCGCGGCGTTGCACGTGCACGTCGGGTGAGGCTGCAACGCGGCCGGGAGACTTTGGTTCCGGCGTTGGAAGCCGGCCCTGTTCGGAGTAAAGAGCCCACTCCGCCCGCCCTGGATTCTCCCCGCTCGAAAGGCGCCGCCCTTGAACGTGCACGCTCCCCAGCCCTCCACCGACGAGTTCTTCACCCAAGGCCTGGCCGCGGGCGACCCCGCCATCGCCGCCATCGTCGGCAAGGAGCTGACGCGGCAGCAGGAGCAGATCGAACTGATCGCGTCGGAGAACATCGTCTCCCGCGCGGTGCTGGAGGCCCAGGGCTCGGTGCTCACCAACAAGTACGCCGAGGGCTATCCCGGGAAGCGCTACTACGGCGGCTGCGAGGTCGTGGACGAGGCCGAGGTGCTGGCTATCGAGCGGGCGAAGCAGCTCTTCGGCTGCGAGTTCGTCAACGTCCAGCCACACTCGGGCAGCCAGGCGAACCAGGCGGTGTTCATGGCCACCATGAAGCCGGGCGACACCTTCATGGGGATGAACCTCGACCACGGCGGCCACCTGACCCACGGCAAGAGCGTCAACCAGTCGGGCAAGTGGTTCGCGCCGGTGGCCTACGGCGTGCGCGCCCAGGACCACCTGATCGACTACGACGAGGCCGCCGAGGTGGCCCGCGCCAACCAGCCCAAGGTGATCATCGCCGGCGGCTCGGCCTATTCGCGCCATATCGACTTCGCCCGCTTCCGGGCGATCGCCGACGAGGTGGGCGCGCTCCTGATGTGCGACATCGCCCACTATGCGGGCCTGGTGGCGGCCGGCGAGTACCCGAACCCCTTCCCGCACGCCCATGTGGTCACCACCACGACCCACAAGACCCTGCGCGGCCCGCGCGGCGGCATGATCATGACCAACGACAAGAAGCTGGCGAAGAAGATCGACAGCGCCGTCTTCCCCGGGCTGCAGGGCGGGCCGCTCATGCACGTCATCGCCGCCAAGGCCGTGGCCTTTGGCGAGGCGCTGCGGCCGGAGTTCAAGCTCTACGCCCGCCAGGTGATCGAGAACGCCCGCGCCCTGGCCGACAGCCTCCAGAGTGTCGGCTTCAAGATCGTCTCCAACGGCACCGACAGCCACCTGATGCTGGTCGACCTGACGCCGAAGGGCGTCTCGGGCGCCGACGCCGAGATCGCGCTTGAGCGGGCCGGCATCACCACCAACAAGAACTCGATCCCTGGCGACCCGCTGCCGCCGATGCAGACCTCGGGCCTGCGCGTGGGCTCGCCGGCCGGCACCAGCCGCGGCTTCGGCCCCGGCGAGTTCCGCCAGGTGGGCAAGTGGATCGGCGAGGTTCTGGACGGGCTCCGCCAGGGCGGCGACAACACCGCCGTCGAGCAGAAGGTGCGCGGCGAAGTCGTTGCCTTGACGCGACGCTTCCCCATCTACTCCTAATAGGGGTAGATGGCCGCGAAAGGGGCTAGATATGCGCTGCCCGTTCTGCGGCCACGATGAAACCCAGGTGAAGGACAGCCGACCGTCGGAAGACGGCGCGGCGATCCGTCGTCGCCGGCTCTGCCCGGTGTGCAACGGCCGTTTCACCACCTTCGAACGCGTCCAGCTGCGCGAGATCACCATCCTGAAGCGGTCGGGGCGGCGCACGCCGTTCGACCGCGACAAGCTCGCGCGGTCGATCTCCATCGCCATGCGCAAGCGGCCGGTGGAGCCTGAGCGCGTGGAGCGGATGATCTCAACCATCGTGCGCCAGCTCGAGAGCATGGGGGAGACGGAGCTGCCGTCCTCGACCATCGGCGAGCTGGTCATGAAGCAACTGAAGCAGCTCGATGACGTGGCCTATGTCCGCTACGCCTCGGTCTATCGCGACTTCCGCGAGACCGGCGACTTCGCCAAGTTCCTCGGCGAGGAGGGGCTGAGCGAGGCCGACGGCGAGCGCTAGCCGTGGCGGTCACCCTCAAGCTCGCCACCTCCCTCGACGGCCGGATCGCCACGGCCGCGGGCCAGAGCAAGTGGATCACCGGACAGCCGGCCCGCGAGCAGGTCTATCGCCTCCGCGCGGAGCACGACGCCGTGCTGGTGGGCGTGGAGACCGCGCTCGCCGATGACCCGGAGCTCACGGTGCGCACGCCGGGCTGGAACGGCCCGCAGCCCGCGCGGATCGTGCTGGACAGCCGCCAGCGCCTGTCGCCGGACTGCAAGCTGGTCCGCACCGCCCGTGAGATCCCCACCTACATCGTCGCCACCACCGAGCCGGATCCGGCGCTGGTCGAGCTCGGCGTGCGCGTGCTGCACGTCCGCGCCGTGGGCGAGGACCGGCCGGAGCTGAAGACGGTCGTGCAGGCCCTGGCCGCCGAGGGCCTTCACCGCATCTTCGTCGAGGGCGGCGGCCAGGTAGCCGGCAGCTTCCTGCGCTGCGACCTGGTGGACGCGCTGGAGTGGTTCCGCGCGCCCATCGTCATCGGCGGCGAGGGCCGTCCGGCCGTGGGCGCCCTCGCCATTGCCGGGCTTGCCGATGCGCCCCATTTCCGGCGCACCGAGGTCCGCGAGGTCGGCGACGACCTCTGGGAACGCTACGAGAGGGTCTGAATGTTCACGGGCATCGTCACAGACGTGGGGCGCGTGCGCGCGGTGCGTGACACCAACCGCGACCGCAGGTTCGAGATCGAGACGTCGTTCGACCTGGCCACCGTCGACATCGGCGCCTCCATCGCCCACGCCGGCTGCTGCCTGACCGTGGTGGAGAAGGGCGAGGGCTGGTTCGCGGTGGAGGTCTCCGGCGAGACCCTCGACAAGACCACCCTGTCCGACTGGCGCGAGGGGCGCCGGGTCAACCTGGAGCGCGCCGCCCGCGTGGGCGACGAGCTGGGCGGTCATATCGTCTCCGGCCACGTCGACGGCGTCGGCGAGGTGCTGTCGGTGGCGGAGGAGGGTGGTTCGCACCGGGTGCGAATCCGCGTCCCGCGCCCGCTGCACCGCTTCATTGCGCCGAAGGGCTCGATCACCGTCGAGGGCGTGTCGCTGACCGTCAACGAGGTGGAGGACGACGCCTTCGGGGTGAACCTGATCCCGCACACCTGGGACGTGACCACGCTCGGCGAGCTGAAACCGGGCGCCCGTGTGAACCTGGAGATCGATATGCTGGCGCGCTATCTCGCCCGCTGGCGCGAAACGGCCTAAAGCGTTCGCCCGACCACCAAGGGCGACATTCCAGATGACCGAAGAGCCGATCCGCATCCTCATCGTCGAGGCGCGCTTCTACGAAGACCTCGCCGACGCGCTCCTGCAGGGGGCGACCGACGCCCTCAAGGCGTTCGGGGCGGAGTACGAGGTGGTGACCGTGCCCGGCGCCCTGGAGATCCCCGCCGCCATCGCCTTCGCCGAGGAGGGCGGCCACCGCCCGGCCGGCGGCGCGCCGTTCGACGGCTATGTGGCGCTGGGAACCGTGATCCGCGGCGAGACCTACCACTTCGAGATCGTCTCCAACGAGAGCGCCCGCGGCATCATGGACCTCACCGTCGGCAAGCGCCTGTGCATCGGCAACGGCATCCTGACCGTCGAGGACGAGGAGCAGGCCTGGGCCCGCGCCCGGATGAGCGAGGGCGACAAGGGCGGCGGCGCGGCCCGCGCGGCGCTGTCGATGGTCGAACTGAAGCAGCAGCTGCTCGGCGGCAAGCGATGAGCACGCCCCGTCAGGCCCGCTCGGTGGCCCGCCTGGCCGCCGTCCAGGCTCTCTATCAGATGGAGGTGTCCAGCGCGGGGGCCGAGACCGTGATCCGGGAGTTCGCCGAGCACCGCTTCGACCGCGACCTGGACGACGTGACCCTGGCGGGCGCCGACGAAGCGTTCTTCGCCGACCTGGTGCGCGGCGTCGTCGCCGAGCAGAAGGCGGTGGACGCCGCCATCGCCCGGCGGCTGGCCCAGGGCTGGCGGCTGGAGCGACTGGACGCCACCGTGCGCGCCATCCTGCGCGCCGGGTCCTACGAGCTCGCCCACCGCGGCGACGTCCCCACCGAGGTGGTGATCGACGAGTACGTCGAGCTCGCCAAATCCTTCTTCGAGGGCCCGGAACCGGGCTTCGTGAACGGGGCGCTCGACGCCGTGGCGCAGGATGTCCGGAGCTGACGAGTTCGGAGAGATCGAACGGCTCTTCCGCCCGCTGACCCACGGGGCGCCGGGCGCGTTCGGCCTGCTGGACGACGCCGCCGTCGTCCCCAAGCGTCCGGCCCACGACCTGGTGGTCACCAAGGACGCGATCGTCGAGGGCATCCACTTCCCGGTGGGTGAGGCGCCCGACCTGGTGGCTCGCAAGCTGCTGCGCGTGAACCTGTCGGACCTGGCGGCGAAGGCGGCCGAGCCCTTCGCCTGCTTCCTGGCGGTCTGCTGGCCGCAAGGCTTCGGCCCGAAGGACAGGGCGCGCTTCGCTATGGGCCTGGCCGCCGACCTGGAGACCTTCGGCCTCGACCTCCTGGGCGGCGACACCACGACCACGCCCGGGCCGTTCACGGCCAGCCTGACGGCCATGGGCTGGGTGCCCGAAGACCGCATGGTCAGGCGTGCCGGCGCGCAGCCGGGGGATCAGGTGCTGGTCAGCGGCGCGATCGGCGACGGGGTGCTCGGCCTGGCCGCCGTTCGCGGCGAGATCGACGATCCGGAAGGGGACCTCGCCTTCCGCTACCACCTGCCCGAGCCGCGGCTCGACCTGCGCTCCCCGCTGCGGCGGCTCGCGACCGCGGCGGCCGACGTCTCCGATGGCCTGGTGGCCGACGCCCGTCACATCGCCCGCGCCAGCGGCGTGCGCCTGACCCTGGATCTGGAGCGGATCCCCCTCTCCCGCGGCGCGGCCACCTGGCTGGAGGCGCAGCCTGACCCCACCGCCGCCCTCCTGAAGCTGGCCACGGGCGGCGACGATTACGAGGTGGTCTGCACCATGCCCGCTGGGATCGTGAAGCCGCCGGGGTTCACCGTGGTCGGAGAGGTCTCGGAGGGGGAGGGCGTCGCGGTGCGGATGTCCGGCCGTCCCGTCGATCCGGGGCACGGGGGCTGGCGCCACATCTGACAGGCTCTGCGGAACCACGTTCCGCGGCAGGGGTTCGCAAGCTGAACCCGGCCGGGGAGGCCGCGAAGACATGACACCGCCCGTCGGGCTGATCTCGCTGGCCACTGCGCAGCCCCCGCACGAGCTGCCGCAGGCCGAGGTCGCGCGGGCGGCGGGGGAGATCTTCCGGGACCGCTTCCCGCAGTTCGAGCGCATGGCGCCGGTCTTCGAGACCACGGGGATCCGCACCCGCCAGTCGGCCATGCCCATGGAGTGGTACCTCGAGCCGCGCGGCTGGCCGGAGCGGATGGAGGCCTACACGACCGCGGCGGTCGACCTCTTCGCGCGCGTCGCGCAGGCCGCCCTGGACGAGGCGGACCTCACCGGCGCCGAGATCGACCTGATCGTCACCGTCTCCTCCACCGGCATCGCCACGCCCAGCCTGGAGGCCCGGGCCATGGAGACGATGGGCTTCCGCCCCGACGCGGCGCGCGTGCCGGTGTTCGGCCTCGGCTGCGCGGGCGGCGCGACCGGGCTGGCGCTGGCGGCCCGGCTGGCGGCCGCCCAGCCGGGCGCGCGAGTGCTGCTCGTGGCCCTCGAACTCTGCACGCTGTCCTTCCGGATGGACGCCCCCTCCAAGGCCGACATCGTCGCCACCGCCCTGTTCGGGGACGGCGCGGCGGCCTGCGTGCTGCGGGCCGGCGAGGACGGCTTCGCCCAGGTCGAGGGCGCGGCCGAGCACACCTGGCCCGGCACCCTCGACATCATGGGCTGGCGCGTGGACCCCCAGGGACTCGGCGTGATCTTCGCCCAGGCCATCCCGCCGTTCGCCCGCCAGCGGCTGCGGCCGGCCATGGACAGCATGCTGGCCGGGCAGGGGCTCTGCGTCGAGCAGGTGGACCGCTTCGTCTGCCACCCCGGCGGGACCAAGGTGGTGGAAGCCCTGGAGTCGGCGCTCGACCTGGGCCAGGGCGCCCTGGACCACGAGCGCGAGGTGCTGGCCGACCACGGCAACATGTCCGCGCCGACCGTCCTATACGTCCTCGACCGCGCCCGCCGCGCCGGCCTGCCGCGGCGGTCGGTGATGACGGCGCTGGGGCCGGGCTTCACCGCCAGCACGGTGACCCTCAGCGCCGCATGATCCTCCCCGTCCTGATCCTCGGCTTCGTCACCCTTCAGCGCCTCGGCGAACTGGTCCTGGCCGGTCGCAACACCCGCCGCCTGCTGGCCCGCGGCGGCGTGGAATCGGGCGCCATGCACTATCCGATCCTCGTGGGCCTGCACGCCGGCTGGCTGGGCGGGCTCTGGTGGCTGGCCTGGGACCGGCCGGCCAACCTCGCCTGGCTGGCGGTGTTCGCCGTCCTGCAGGTGCTGCGCGTCTGGGTGATCGCCACCCTTGGCGAGCGCTGGACGACGCGGATCATCACCCTCCCGGGCGAGCCGCCGGTGACCCGCGGCCCCTATCGCGCCCTGCGGCATCCCAACTACGTGGTGGTGGCCGCGGAGATCGCCGTCCTGCCGCTGGTCTTCGGCCTCTACGCCTACGCCCTGGTCCTCTCGATCCTCAACGCCTCGGTCCTGTTCGTCAGGATCCGCGCCGAGGAGGCCGCGCTGCGCGAGGCGTCCGCCGTCCGCTGAGGCTCGGACATGTCGAACCGCACCTGGCTGCGGCCGAAGTCGAGCGCCACGGCGTCGAACTGAGTGAGCAGGTCCATGCCCAGCACGATCGAGGGCGTGTCCTTCAGCCCCCAGATGTCGAACACGTGCATGTCGGCGTAGACCACCGGCACGTTGCCCAGGTGCAGGCCGCCGAGCCGCAGGAACGGCAGGTAGAAGAGCTCGCCCTCGAAGCGCTCGCCGGCCAGGGTCTCCAGCTCCACCTTGACCGGCGGCTCCAGCCGGCCGCGCTTGCGCTCCTCGGCGACCACCAGCTTGTGCAGCGGGCCGTTGCAGAGGCTGACGTGAGCGCCGGAATCGATCATCGCGCTGATCCGCTCGCCGCTCAGGTCGGCGTCGACGATGGTCAGCTGGCCGAGCCTGCGCCGGGCGGGCACCACCACGCGGCCGTCCTCGGACCGCTCGCTCCGCGACTTGGTGATCTCGATGTTCTTTGTCTTGAAGTCGAGCACCAGCCGCTGGCCCTTCAGCCAGTCGACCCCCAGCACGCCGTCCACCTCGGGGCCGCGGATCGGCAGGGCCGGGGCGCGGACCCGCCTGCGGTTGCGTGCGCCCACCTGCAGCCGGTCGATCATCACGCTGGGACGGGTGCGCACGCCGACCACCGTATGCACCCGCGTCGGCGGCCCCGGGGTCAGGGCGAGCTGGTCCATCAGCCGGTGCGACACGCACGAGGCGTTGGCCCCGGTGTCCAGCAGGAATCGATAGGGCCCGTAGCCGTTGATCGTGACCGGCGCGAGCAGGTGGTCGTTGCGGCTCTCCTCGGCCCCGACGGCGATCGACGGCTCGTCCGGGTCCTCCGGCGGCTCGATCTCGGCCGTCTGGCCCACCGCGGGGAGGGCGGGCAGCATCGCCGCCCCGGCGACCGTCAGCAGTCCCGCTGCCGCCTGACGTCTTGAGACGTGGCGCCTGGTGACCGACATGTGCCTGACTCCTCCCGACTATTTCGCCGAAAGATATCACCGTTCCGCGAGGCGGTCACCTTGGCCACGCCGTCTCAACCTCGCGGAAACACCTGTGCTTTAGGACGGACGCGATGTTTCGCCGCGCCCTCATCGCCGCCGCCGTCCTGCTGCTGGCCGTGCAGCCCGCCGCCGCCTCCGGAGGCGGCAAGAAGGAGACCGCGCCCAAGGATGTCGGCCAGTACGTCGACCTGGCCCCGGTCGGCCTGCCGATCGTCGCGAACGGCCAGCTGGTGAACTACGTCTTCGTCTATGTGCGGATCAACCTGACGGGCGGCGCCAACACCTCCCAGTGGCGGGCCCGCGAGCCCTACTTCCGCGACGCCCTGGTCCGCGCCGGCCACCGCACGCCGTTCACGCTGAAGGAAGACTACCAGAAGATCGACACCCAGCGGCTGAGCGCCAGCCTGATGCGCGACGCCGTCGCCATCGCCGGGCCCGGCGTGGTGAAGTCCGTGGTGGTCACCTCCCAGGCGCCGCGCCACCGCGCCAAGGTCCCCAAGCCGTCGTCCGCGCCCCCGAAAGCCGTCCTCACCACCTGACCCGACGTCAGGAGAGCGGCATTTCGCCAGCCGTTGCGCACGGGCCCGTTCCTTGGCAGTGTCCCCGCCGTCTGTTCAGGAGCGCCGTAGGGAATGCGCTCCGATCAGGGGGAAACCAAAGGGGTTGGGAGAGCTCCGGCGGCCGTAAGTTGAGATCGCCGGCGAAGTCCCCTCCGCGCAATCGCAAAGGGGTGCGCTACAAATGAGTACGCTTACGCTGGTGATCATCGCCGGCCTACTGGCCGTCCTTTACGGGGCGGTGCAGACCAGCATGCTGCTGAAGGCTTCGGCCGGCTCGGCGCGCATGCAGGAGATCGCCGCCGCGATCCAGGAGGGGGCGCAGGCCTACCTGAAGCGGCAATACACCACCATCGCCATCGTCGGCGTCGTGATCCTGGTCATCGTCGCGCTGCTGATCGGGCCGCTGGCCGCGGTCGGCTTCGCGATCGGCGCCATCCTGTCGGGCCTCGCCGGCTTCGCGGGCATGCTGATCTCGGTGCGCGCCAACGTCCGGACCGCCCAGGCGGCTTCGGAAGGCCTGGAGAAGGGCCTGTCGCTGGCGTTCCGCTCCGGCGCGGTCACCGGCATGCTCGTGGCGGGCTTCGCCCTCCTGGGCGTGACGGTCTATTTCGCCGTGCTCACCGGCCCAATGGATCTGGAGCCCACCAGCCGTGACGTGGTCGACAGCCTCGTCGCCCTCGGCTTCGGCGCCAGCCTGATCTCGATCTTCGCCCGTCTCGGCGGCGGCATCTTCACCAAGGGCGCCGACGTGGGCGGCGACATGGTCGGCAAGGTCGAGGCGGGCATCCCGGAGGACGACCCCCGCAACGCCGCGACCATCGCCGACAACGTGGGCGACAACGTCGGCGACTGCGCCGGCATGGCCGCCGACCTGTTCGAGACCTACGCGGTGACCACGGTCGCCACCATGGTGCTCGCGGCGATCTTCTTCCGCGGCACCGGTTTCGAGTTCGACATGATGCTGCTGCCGCTGGCCATCTGCGGCGCCTGCATCATCACCTCGATCCTGGGCACCTTCTTCGTGCGCCTGGGCAAGAGCCGCAACATCATGGGCGCCCTCTACCAGGGCCTCGTGGTCACCGGCCTGACCTCGCTGGTCGCCATCTGGTTCGTCACCGACGCGCTGGTCCCCGGCACGGTCACCATGGCCGACGGTTCGGCCTTCGGGGCCATGGACCTGTTCTGGTGCGGCGTGGTCGGCCTCGCGGTCACCGCGGCCATCGTGGTGATCACCGAGTACTACACCGGCACGGGCTTCCGGCCGGTGAAGTCGGTGGCCAAGGCGTCGGTCTCCGGTCACGGCACCAACGTGATCCAGGGCCTCGCCATGAGCCTGGAATCGACGGCGCTCCCGGCGCTGACGATCATCGTCGGCATCATCGTCGCCTACGGCCTGGCGGGCCTGTTCGGCATCGCCATCGCCACCACCGCCATGCTGTCGCTGGCCGGCTTCATCGTCGCCCTCGACGCCTTTGGCCCGGTGACGGACAACGCCGGCGGCATCGCGGAAATGGCCGGCCTGCCGCCGGAAGTCCGCGTCTCCACCGACGCCCTTGACGCCGTGGGCAACACGACCAAGGCGGTGACCAAGGGCTATGCGATCGGCTCGGCGGGCCTCGGCGCGCTCGTGCTGTTCGCCGCCTACACCGAGGACCTGAAGTTCTTCTCGGCCAACGCCGCGCCGGGCTCGTTCTTCGAGGGCCTGGGCACCGTCGCCTTCGACCTCTCCAACCCCTACGTCGTCGTGGGCCTGCTGTTCGGGGGGCTGCTGCCCTTCCTGTTCGGCGGCCTGTCCATGACCGCCGTGGGCCGGGCGGCCGAAGCCGTCGTCGCCGAGGTGCGCCGGCAGTTCAAGGAGAACCCCGGGATCATGACCGGGGAGGTGAAGCCGGAGTACGGCCGCGCCGTGGACATCCTGACCAAGGCCGCGATCCGCGAGATGATCGTGCCGTCGCTGCTGCCGGTCGTGACCCCGGTCCTGCTGTTCTTCATCATCAACGCCATCGCCGGCAAGGCTGACGCCTTCGCCTCGCTGGGCGCCATGCTGATGGGCGTGATCGTGACCGGCCTCTTCGTGGCCATCTCGATGACCTCCGGCGGCGGCGCCTGGGACAACGCCAAGAAACTGATCGAGGAAGGTCACTTCGGCGGCAAGGGCTCGGAAGCCCACAAGGCCGCGGTCACCGGCGACACCGTCGGCGACCCGTACAAGGACACGGCGGGCCCCGCCGTGAACCCGATGATCAAGATCACCAACATCGTGGCCCTGCTGCTCCTCGCAGTCCTGGCCCACGGCGTGGTCGGCTAGATCCCGGCCCAGCCGGAAACGAAGACGCCCCGGAGAGCGATCTCCGGGGCGTTTTTCTTTGCCCGCTTTCCCTCCCCCTCCGTGGGGAGGGCCGACTCGCCAAAGGCGAGCGGGGTGGGGAAGCAGGGTTCAGGCTCAGACAGCGCCGGACTGGCGCGCCAACATCGGGGAGGATCACGGCCTCCCCACCCGTCCGGCGCGTCGCGCTGTCCACCCTCCCCATCAAGGGAGGGACCTGAGCGCCTAGCGCCGGTCGCCCGGGCGGTTGCCGGGAACGCCTTCGTCGTCGCGGGGCAGCATGCCGCCCCGGCCCACCGTGCCCAGCAGCTGTTCCAGCACCGTCATCTCGCGGCCGCGCGTCGGGGTCTCGCGGTTGTTGTAGGCGATGACCTTGCCGTCCTTCAGGGTGTAGTTGTTCACCGTCTCCACCACCTCCGTCTCCTTGTTGAAGGTGATGGCGGTGACGTTGCGGGCGGTGACCTGCGGGCGGCGGAAGGCCACGCGCTGCTTCACCTGGTTCATGTAGAACCAGACGTTCGGGTCGAAGGTCGAGGTGGCCGACGGCGAACCCAGCTTGCCGCGGACCGTGGACTTGGTGTCGGTGCCGATGACGACATCCTTCGGGTCCGATTCGATCGCCTGGAAGCCGGAGTAGGTGGTGATCGGCGCGCAGGCGGCCGTGGTCAGCAGACCGGCGGCGAGGGCGGCGAAGGCGGCGCGGCGAAACATGTGCGGTCGGGACCCGTTGCTTGTTCGAGGCTTTGACCTATCCGTCGCCGCCCACTAGTTCAACGGCTGCTTTAGCCGCCCCCTTGGGCGAAATAGAGGCCGCGCATGCTCCAGCGCCTGTTCAGACCGCGACCGGCCCAGACCACGGGGAAGGCGCTCTACGTCGCCGCCGTGGCCCAGGCCCGCACGCCGGCGCTCTACGAGGCGCTGGGCGCCCCGGACACCGTGGAGGGCCGCTTCGAGGTCTACAGCCTCCATGTGGTGCTGCTGCTCGAGCGGCTGCGCGGCGACGGTCCGGCGGCGGCCGAGACCTCCCAGGCCCTGTTCGACGCCTACGTGAAGTCGCTGGACGATGCGCTGCGCGAGATGGGCGTGGGCGATCTCTCGGTGGGCAAGAAGATGCGCAAGCTCGGCGAGGCTTTCTTCGGCCGGGCGAAGAACTACCACGCCGCCTTCGAGGCCCTGCCGGACCGTGGCCCCCTGGAGGCGCTGATCGCGCGCACCGTGTACGCCGGCGCCGACGAGGCGAAGGCGCCGGTCATGGCCGACTATGTGCTGGCCCAGCGCGACCACCTGGCCGCCCAGCCGGCGACGGGGCTGCTGAAGGGCGACGTGGACTGGAGGGCCGCATGAGCGCCGACTGGACGAAGCCGCTGCGCCTGCACGAGCTCGGGCGCGGCTCCGTGACCCTGACCCTGGAGCCCGACGCCGCCGAACGCGCCAAGGTCGCCCACGACCTGGGGCTGGAGAGCCTGCCCGCGCTCACCGCCCAGGTGACCGTGAAGCCCTGGCTGGACGGCGCCGAGATCACCGGCCGCTTCCGCGCCGTGGTCGAGCAGATCTGCTCGGTGAGCCTCGATCCCTTCGAGCAGACCCTCGAAGGCGTCATCGAGGTGCGCGCGGTGCCGCAGGGCAGCCCCCACGCCCCCGCCGCCGAGGGCGGCGAGATGGAGCTCGACCCCGACGCCCCGGATCCGCCGGACGTGCTGGAGGGGGAGGCCGTGGACGTGGCCGGCTATGTGGTGGAGCACCTGGCGCTGGAGGTGGACCCGTTCCCCCGCAAGCCCGGCGTCGAGTTCGACTACACCCCGCCGACGCAGGAGGAATCCCCGTTCGCGGTGTTGAAGAAGCTGAAAGATCCGGAAGGCTAAGTCGCCCCCGGTTTGCAACTCAGGCGCCGCGGGCGGTATCGTCCGGAGCGATTCCGCGCGGCCGAGGGACCAGGCGCTCCATTTGACTCATCCGCTGGTGATCTCGATCGACGCCATGGGCGGAGACCACGGCCCGTCCGTGGTTATTCCCGGCGTCGCCCGCGCCCTGGACGTCCTGCCGTCCACGGTCCGCTTCCTGCTGCACGGCGATGAGGCCGCCGTCTCCGCCGAGGTCGGCCGCTGCAAGGGTCTCTCCGGCCGCGTCGAGATCCGCCACGCCGAGCGCGTGGTGGCCATGGACGAAAAGCCGGCCCAGGCGCTCCGCCGGGCCAAGGGCACGTCCATGTGGAACGCCGTCGAGGCGATCCGCGAGGGCGAGGCGGTGGCCGCCGTCTCCTGCGGCAACACCGGCGCCCTGATGGCGATCTCCAAGCTGATCCTGCGGATGAGCGCCGACCTCGAGCGTCCGGCCCTGGTCGCCGGCATCCCCACGCCGCGCGGGGTGACCACCTTCCTGGACGTGGGCGCCAACGTCGACTGCGACGCCGAGCGGCTGGTGGAGTTCGCCATCATGGGCGAGGCCTTCCACCGCGCCGTACACAAGGCCTCCCGCCCGACCGTGGGCATCCTCAACGTCGGCTCCGAGGACATGAAGGGCCACGAGGAGGTCCGCGAGGCCCACCGGGTGCTGCGCGAGGGCCGGCTCGACCTGGAGTACCGCGGCTTCGTCGAGGGCGACGACATCACCAAGGGCGTGGTGGACGTGATCGTCACCGACGGCTTCACCGGCAACATCGCGCTCAAGGCCATGGAGGGCGCCGCCCGCTTCATGACCGCCGAGCTCAAGGGCGCGCTGACGTCGAACGTCATGGCCACCGCCGGCGCGCTCGTGGCGCAGGGCGCCCTGCGCAAGTTCCGCGACCGGCTGAGCCCGCCGGCGGCGGCCCCGCTGCTCGGCCTGAACGGCATCGTGCTGAAGTGCCACGGCGGCGCGAGCGCCCGCGACATCTCCGAGGCGCTTCGTGTCGCAGCGGATCTCGCGCAAAGCGACTTCGCCGCCGAGATCGAACGGAATATGACCAAGCTGCCCGCCGCGCTCGCCGAGACGAGCCCGGAGCCAGCCGCCGATGGAGCCGCCTAAGTGTCCAAGGTCCTGCGTAGCGTCGTGACCGGGGTCGGCGGCTACCTTCCCCAACAGGTCGTCACCAACGAGGATCTCGCGAAGTTCGTCGACACGTCCGACGAGTGGATCCGCGAGCGCACTGGCATCGAGCAGCGCCACAAGGTGCGCGACGACGAGCCGGTGTCAGACCTCGCCGTGGCCGCCGCCCGCAAGGCGCTCGCCGCCGCCGGCCGCGCGCCGGACGACGTGGACCTGATCATCGTGGCCACCACCACGCCGGACCTGACCTTCCCGGCCACCGCCGCCATCGTGCAGCGCAAGCTGGGCTGCCCGGTGGGCGTCGCCTTCGACGTCCAGGCGGTGTGCTCGGGCTTCGTCTACGCCCTGTCGGTGGCCGACGGCTTCGTGGCCCGCGGCCGCTCCAAGTGCGCCCTGGTGATCGGCGCCGACGCCATGACCCGGCTGATGGACTGGACCGACCGCGGCACCTGCGTGCTGTTCGGCGACGGGGCCGGCGCCGTGGTGGTCGAGCCGCGGGAAGGCGAGGGGACCACCGAGGACCGCGGCCTGCTGGGCTTCGCGCTGCGCTGCGACGGGACCAAGCAGGACCTGCTCTACGTGGACGGCGGCGCCTCCACCGACGGACGCATCGGCCACCTGCGGATGCAGGGCAACCAGGTGTTCCGCCACGCCGTGGTCAACATCTCCGAGGCGATCAACGCCGCGGCCGCCGACGCGGGCGTGGAGGTCTCCGCCGTGGACTGGTTCATCCCCCACCAGGCCAACCTTCGGATCCTGCAGGGCGTGGCCCACCGGTGTGGCATCGACGAGGACAAGGTGGTCACCACGGTGATGCGTCACGCCAACACCTCGGCCGCCTCGATCCCGCTCGCCCTGGACGCGGCGGTTCAGGACGGCCGGATACAACCCGGGCAGCTCCTGCTGCTCGAAGCCATGGGCGGCGGGCTCACCTGGGGCGCCTGCGTGGTGAGGCTTTAGGAACGCGGCTTAACCGCGTTCTGCAATCCAGCCCTTGAAGTCCTTGTCATGATAAGACAATCAAGGACCATGAACAGCATCGCTGCGGGGAACGGGGCGACGATGAAGGGCGCGACGGTTACGCGGGCCGATCTCTGCGAGTCGGTCCACGAGGAGGTTGGCCTCACACGCCAGGATTGCAGTGAGCTGGTCGAGCGCGTCCTCGAGCTGATGGCCCAGGCCCTCGAGCGCGGCGAACAGGTCAAGCTTTCCGGCTTCGGCGTCTTCCAGGTGCGCGCCAAGCGCGCCCGCATGGGCCGCAATCCCAAGACCGGCGAGCCGGCGGCGATCGAGCCGCGCCGGGTGATCGGCTTCCGCGCGTCCCAGGTGATGAAGGCGCGGGTCGACCGCGCCCTCTCGCGGTGATCGCGCGGTGAGGACCGCGTAGCCGCCATGGCCAAAGGCCCGGAAGCCTTTCGGACGATCTCCGAAGCGGCGGACGAGCTGAACGTGCCCCAGCACGTGCTGCGGTTCTGGGAAACTAAGTTCTCCTTCATCCGCCCGATGAAGCGGGCGGGCGGGCGGCGGTTCTACCGGCCGCAGGACATCGCCGTGCTCAAGGGCGTGCGCCGCCTGCTGCACGATGAGGGCTACACCATCAAGGGCGTGCAGCGCCTCCACCGCGAGCAGGGCGTCCGCCGCCTGATCTCGGCCGGGGAGGGCGAGGGCGTCGCCCCGCCCGCCGCCGAAGACCTCGCCGAGGCGCACGCCGTCGACCTGGACGACGCCGCCCGCGCCCGCCTCGTCGCCATGCTCGCCGAACTCGAAGGCGCCAAGGCCCGCCTCGACGGCCTGCTGAAGCACTAGCCTCCGCACGTGTGGGAAATTCCTCGCCGCCGGCCGCTGGTCGGAGCGACAGGATTTGAACCTGCGACCCCTTGACCCCCAGTCAAGTGCGCTACCAGGCTGCGCTACGCTCCGCAGGCCGGTCGGCGAGGCGGGCCTTATAGGCAGGGGCGGGGCGGCCCGGCAATCCCCAAACGGCCGCGCCCTAACGTCCCGAGTTCATCCAGCGGAACAGCGGCAGGACCGGCACGCCCCAGAGGACGCCGGCCACGAGGTAGTAGGCGAGCTGGGCGGCCCAGTGCTTCGGCACATGCTCGCCCACCGACGCCACGATCCAGATGTAGGCGGCCATGAAGGCCAGGAGGCCGAACAGGCCGATCAGCTTGCGGGCGCGGGCGGTTTCGAGCATGGCGCGGTGATAGCGGGCCTGCGGCGTGGACGGAACGGCCGTTTCCGTTTAGCGGAGCGCCAAAGTTCAGCCTGAAAGCGGCGCGATTTCGGCTCCATGACCTCATTCCTGCGTTCCGACCGGTCCCAGGCCGTGGCCGTCTGGCTGTTCGCCGTGGCGGCCCTGGTGCTCGCCATGATCGTGGTCGGCGGCGCGACGCGGCTCACCGACTCGGGCCTCTCCATCACCGAGTGGAAGCCGGTGACGGGCGCGATCCCGCCGCTCTCCGAGGCCGACTGGCAGGCGGAGTTCCGCGAGTACCAGCAGATCCCACAGTACCAGCAGGTCAACCGCGGCATGAGCCTGGAGGCCTTCAAGACCATCTACTGGTGGGAGTGGTCGCACCGGCTGCTGGGCCGCATCGTGGGCCTCGCCTTCTTCGTGCCCTTCGTGATCTTCGCCGTGCGGCGGCAGATCCCCAGCCGGCTCTACATCCGGCTTGCCCTGCTGTTCGTGCTGGGCGGGCTGCAGGGGCTGATCGGCTGGTGGATGGTGGCCAGCGGCCTTTCCGAGCGGGTCTCTGTGGCGCCCGAGCGGCTGACCGTCCACCTGGGCCTCGCCTTCGCCCTGCTGGGCGCGCTCGTCTGGACGGCGCTCGACGCCTGGGCCGGCTGGGCGCGCCAGACGCTCCCCAGCCCCTGGGGACGCCGGGCGGCGATCCTGACCCTGCTGATCTACGTCCAGATCCTGCTGGGCGCCCTCGTGGCCGGCAACGACGCGGGCCTGGTCTACAACGACTTCCCGCTGTTCGCCGGCAAGCTGTTCCCGGACGACTACGCCGGCGCGGGCCTTTGGGCGACCATCGCCCACAGCCAGGGCGCGGTGCAGCTGCACCACCGGCTCTTCGCCTACCTGCTCACCGTGGCGGCCGTCGCCATCGGGTGGAGCGCCTGGCGCTCCAGGTACCTGGCCCCGGATTCCAAGCTGCTGGCCGTGGCCACGGCGGGCGTCGTGGTCTTCCAGGCGGTGCTGGGGATCGCCACCCTGATGGCCCGGGTGCCGATCGGGCTGGGCATCGCCCACCAACTCGTGGCCGCGCTGGCCCTGTGCCTGTCGGTGGCCTTCGCCTGGCGCGTGCGGCGAATTTAGCGCGGTATAATAATACCGCTACAGCTAATGTCCGGAAATTGCTGGTGTTTCCCAGGATATGGCGTGCGCCGGGGTGTTGACTTTGCGCCTGTAGCTGGGCATATGCCGCGCCTCACGTCGGGGCGCGTAACGGTCCCGCCTAAACTACGGATCGCACCCTCATGCTGAAGAGCACCACGGCTTCGCTGAAGCCGGCCGAGGTCGAGAAGAAGTGGATCGTGATCGACGCCCAGGACGCCGTTGTCGGCCGCCTGGCTTCGTTCATCGCCATGCGTCTTCGCGGCAAGCATCGGCCCGACTACACCCCGCACGTCGACTGCGGCGACTATGTCGTCGTGATCAACGCCGACAAGGTGAAGTTCACCGGCAAGAAGCTCACCGACAAGATTTTCTACTGGCACACCGGCCACCCGGGCGGCGTGAAGCAGCGCACCGCCGGCCAGATCCTCGCCGGCAAGTATCCCGAGCGCGTGCTCGAGAAGGCCGTCGAGCGCATGCTGCCGAAGGAAAGCCCGCTGGCCCGCAAGCAGATGACGCACCTGCGCATCTACAACAGCGGCGAGCACCCGCACGAGGCCCAGAACCCCGAGACCATCGCGTTCGCCGACCTGAACGCCAAGAACGTGCGGAGCGCGTAATGAGCGAAGCCAACACGACCGAAGCCACCGGCTTCGACGCCCTGAAGGGCATGGGCACCGCCGCCGCCGAAGAGGCCGTGGTCCGCGAGCCGAAGATCGACGCCCAGGGCCGCTCCTATGCGACCGGCAAGCGCAAGAACGCCATCGCCCGCGTCTGGATCAAGCCGGGCAAGGGCCAGATCACCATCAACGGTCGCGACCAGGCGGTGTACTTCGCCCGTCCCGTGCTGCGGATGATGATCGCCCAGCCGTTCGAGCTGTCGGACCGCGCCGGCCAGTTCGACGTCGTCTGCACCGTGGAAGGCTCCGGCCTCTCCGGCCAGGCCGGCGCCGTGCGCCACGCCATCTCCAAGGCGCTGACCTACTACGAGCCCGGCCTGCGCGCCGTGCTGAAGCCGCACGGCCTCCTGACCCGCGACCCGCGCGTCGTCGAGCGGAAGAAGTACGGCAAGGCCAAGGCCCGCCGCAGCTTCCAGTTCTCGAAGCGCTAGAGCCGCGCGCGAGCCATTCGCGTTTACGGAAGGGGCGCTTCGGGCAACCGAGGCGCCCTTTCTCTTTTCCGGGATCATCCATCCATGGCCCAGACAGTCTTCATCGACGGCGAAGCCGGCACCACCGGCCTGCAGATCCGCCAGCGGCTCGAGAGCCGCGCCGACCTGGAGGTGGTCTCCATCGACCCGGCCCGGCGCAAGGACGCCGACGCCCGGCGCGAGCTGCTGAACGGCGTGGACGCCGTCGTGCTCTGCCTGCCCGACGAGGCGGCCATGGAGGCCGTGGAGATGATCTCCTCCAACCACGTCCGGGTGGTGGACGCCTCCACCGCCCACCGGGTCTCGCGCAGCTGGGCCTACGGCTTCGCAGAGATGGACAAGGGACAGCGCGACCAGATCCGCCGCTCGCTGCGGGTTTCCAACCCCGGCTGCTACCCCACCGGCTTCATCGGGCTCGTCCGCCCGCTGGTGGAGCGCGGCCTCATCCCCGCCGACTTCCCGCTGACCGTCAACGCGATCTCCGGCTATTCCGGGGGCGGTAAGGGGCTGATCGCCGAGTTCGAGGACCAGGCCCCCCCCGCCGGCTCCGCCGACGCCTTCCGCACCTATGGCCTGACGCTGGCCCACAAGCACCTGCCGGAGATGCAGCAGCACGCGGGCCTCGTCCATCCGCCGGTGTTCGCGCCGTCCGTCGGCCGCTACGCGCAAGGGATGATCGTCGAGGTTCCGCTGCAGCTCTGGGCCCTGCCTGGCCAGCCGTCCCCCGCCGACCTGCGGACGGCGCTGGAGGCCGCCTACGCGGGCGAGCGCTTCGTCGACGTCGCCGGGACCGAGGAAACCGCCGACCTGCAGGAGCGCCGCAAGGGCGCCGCCGGCTTCGTGGCCGATCTCGACCCCGAGGCGCTGAACGGCACCAACCGGATGAAGCTGTTCGTGTTCGGCTCCGCCGACGGCCGCCAGGCCCGCCTCGTGGCCCTGCTGGACAACCTCGGCAAGGGCGCGTCCGGGGCGGCGGTGCAGAACCTCAACCTGATGCTGGGCCTGGACGAGGCGGCGGGGCTCTAGGTCCCGCTTGCATCTTCGGGGCGGCGGGCCACGTAATTCCACCATGAGCCCGATCGACCGCCGCCGCTTCCTGACGATGACGGCCCTGGCCTGCGCCGCGCCCGCCCCGGCCGCCGCCGACCCTTATGCGAGCTCGCCCTACCGCAAGCTCACCGACGCCGACTGGAAGACGAAGCTCTCGCCCGACGCCTGGCGGGTGCTGCGCCACGAGGCGACCGAGCGGCCGGGCTCCAGCCCGCTGAACCGGGAGAAGCGCAAGGGGACCTTCCACTGCGCCGGCTGCGGCCTGGCGCTGTTCCGCTCGGAGTGGAAGTTCGAGAGCGGGACCGGCTGGCCGAGCTTCTTCCGGGTGATCCCCGGCGCCATCGGCACGAAGGTGGACAACACCCTGGGCATGCGCCGGACCGAGTACCACTGCGCCCAGTGCCTGGGCCACCAGGGCCACCTGTTCCCCGACGGCCCGAAGCCCACCGGCCTGCGCTACTGCAACAACGGCCTGGCGCTGAGCTTCCGGCCCGCCTAGTCGCCTTCGCGTCTCACCGTGCCGGAGCCGGAGACGTCGGAGGTGAGCCGAGCGGGGTTGGTCAGCAGGATCACCTCGCCGGAGCCCGAGATGTTCACGTCCGCCGCCTCGGTGGGGGCGATCTTCGCCTCGCCGGAGCCGGAGATGTCCACCGAGGCCTCGCGCGCCTTCAGGTCGCTGAGATCGGCCTCGCCCGAGCCGGAGATCTCCAGCTCCAGCCGCTGGACCTGGCCCTCGGCCGCCACCTCGGCGGCGCCGTCCAGGTCCAGGTTGAGCTCGTCCTGGCTGTAGTTCTCCAGCACCAGGCGGTCCGAGCCGTTGAGCCTGAAGGTCGACAGGTTCGGCGCGGTCATCACGATGTTCAGCCGGGTGCGGCTGCGATGGCCGTCGAGGTATACGCGCCCGTCATTATCGATCCGCAGCAGGTCGACGGCGCGCTTGCGGCCGGTCACCGTCAGCTTCGCCGGCCCCTCGGCCTGCCGATAGGTGACGTCGGCCAGGACGTCGAGCTCCAGGGTGTCGCCGCCCGTCCAGGCCAGCTCCCGGGTCGCCTCGGGTCCGTCGTCGCCGGTCGAGACGTCCACATGGTGGTCCACGTCCCAGTCCCAGTCCCACCAGTCGCCCGACGCCCAGGCCCCGCGGGCGACCGCGTCCGGGCCGCCGATGGCGACGGCGGTGGACAGGGTGACCAGCGACAGGAAGAAGCCGGCCACGGCGATCATCAGAAGCACGCGGATCATTGCACTGCCCCTTGGGTTTGCGGTTCGAGGGCCGGCTTCAGCAGGCGGTAGTGGAGCCGGCCGTACCAGACGAGCGCGTTGACCAGTCCGATCACCACGATGGTGAGCACCGCCCCCACCGAGGCCGCGCCCGACATCAGGCCGATGCCGGCCAGGACCGCGGTCACCGGCCCGCCGGGCGGATCGGTGAAGGGCCCGGCCGCAAACACCATGCCGCCGGCGAAGAAGACGGCGATCACCGCCACCCCGATCCCGAACACCGCGCCGGCCACCGCCATCAGGATCGGCAGCAGGAAGATGATGTCGATGGCCCCGAGCCCCAGCACCGCGAACACCGCCGCGCCCGCGGCCGACGGGTTGCGCTCCTGCTCCCAGCGCTTGAGGCCGATCTCGGCCTTCAGCTCCCGGGCGAGGCGGGACGGATCCCCGAGCGCCGCGGCGACCTCTTCCTCCGTGCGGCCGGCGGCCGCGCCGTCGGCGAAGTGGGTCTCGTAGTCGTTGACGATGTCGGTGATGGCGTGGGCGGGCAGACCCGCCAGTCCCTCCCGCAACCTCGCCAGGAACGCCTGACGCGTCATTGCGCCTCTCCCAGGATGTTTTCCACGGCGCCGGAGAACGACCTCCAGGACGCCTTCTGCGACTCGAAGCTCCGCTTCCCCGCCTCGGTGAGCCGATAGTACTTCCGCGACGGGCCGGCGGTGGACTCCACCAGGTAGGTTTCGACCAGGCCGTCGCTCTGCAGGCGGCGCATGAGCGGGTAGATGGTGCCTTCGCCCATGCCGATCGCGTCGGCCAGGCGGCTGGCGATCTCGTAGGCGTAGCTGTCGTGCTGCGAGAGCAGCGCCAGCACGCAGAGCTCGAGGGCTCCCTTCTTCAGCTGGATCTCGATGGCTTCGGGCACGAGCGCCTCCTCACGAGCTTCTCTATCGCAAGGTAGCGTGCGTAACAAGGTAGTGGGCGTTACAAGTTAGTAAGGTTGCGGCGAACCGCTAAGCTCCGGCGCATGAAGACCTGGTTCGTCCTCCTATCCCTGCTGTTCGTCGCCGGCTGCGCCCGGGCGCCGCTCGATCCCCAGGCCGACCGCGCCGCCCGCGACTTCTACGCCGCCGTGCACGCCGGGGACTGGAGCCGCGTGGACGCCAGCCTGTCGCCGGCCATGGCCCGCGCCGCGAATCGGCGCGCGGCCTTCGAGCAGGTCCGCCGCGCCCTGCCGCCGGGCCCCGTCCGAGAGGTGAGGGCGGTGGGATGGACCCGGCCGGACGGGGCGGACCACGTCTCCGCCGTCCACCTCTACCGGTTCGCCGACGCCGACGTGGTGGTGAACACCGCGCTCGCGCCCTCCGGCCCGGGCGGCTCCCTGCAGGTGGCGAGCTTCCTCGCCAACCGGCTTCCGAAGGGCGTGGTGGAGGCCAACCGCTTCAGCCTCGCGGGCAAGAGCCCGCAGCACTACGGCTTCCTGGCCACGGCCTTCCTGAGCCCGCTGGTGATGGTGGCTGTCGCCGCCTTGGCCGCCATGACGCGGGGCCTGCGCTTCAAGATCGCCTGGATGGCCCTGGCGCTCGTCGGCGTGGGCTCCGCCTGGTTCAACTGGACGACCGGGGAGGGCGGCTTCACCGCCGCCCAGATTAGCCTGGTGAACATGGGCTTCGGCCGCGCCACGGACATCTCGCCGTGGATCATCCGCTTCTCCATGCCGGTGGGCGCCCTGCTCGTGCTGGCGAGGCTGCTCCTGATGCCGTCCCGCCGCGACGAAGCGGCGGCCTGACGCTCCCCATGCTCGTCATCCACGGCCTTGTGCCGGGGATCCATGTAGGGGCCAGCCGCGACGGCGCCGCGGGAATTCCCGGACCGCGGTGATCATGGATGGCCGGGACAGGCCCGGCCATGACGGTCAGGGATGATCAGCTCTTCACCTTCACATACTCGCCCGGCGCGTCGCCGAGCGGCGGCAGCGGCCCCTTGGCGGGGTCGCGGGCCGGGACGAGGCCGCCGGACTTGGCTTTCAGCCATTCCGCCCAGTGCGGCCACCAGGACCCGGGGGTCTCCTTCGCCATGGCCTGCCAGTCCTCCAGCGTCGCGGGCAGCTCCTCGGCCGTCCAGTGCTGGTACTTGTTGGCGGCCGGCGCATTGATCACGCCGGCGATGTGGCCCGAGCCGGCCATGGTGAAGGTCACCGGCCCGCCGAACAGCTTGGCGCTCTTGTAGACCGAGCGGGCGGGGGCGATGTGGTCCTCCTTGGACGACTGCATGTAGATCGGGATCTTCACGTCCCCGAGGCTCAGCCGCGTGCCGTCGATCTCCAGCTCGCCCTTGGCGAGCGCGTTCTCCCCGTAGAACTTGCGCAGGTAGAACATGTGCAGGGTCTTGGGCATTCGCGTCTGGTCGGAATTCCAGAACAGCAGGTCGAACGGCTTCGGCTCCCGGCCCAGCAGGTAGTTGTTCACGAAGAACGACCAGATCAGGTCGTTGGCGCGCAGCATGTTGAAGGTGTCGGCCATCGCCTGGCCGGAGAGCACCCCGCCGCCCTCGTCCATCTTCTGCTCGAGGGTCTTGAGCCAGTTCTCGTTGGTGAACAGCAGGAGGTCGCCGGCTTCCGAGAAGTCGTGCTGGGCGGCGAAGAAGGTGGCCGAGCCGATGGGCTGCACGCCGCGAGCCGCCATGTGCGCCAGGGCCGAGCCCAGCAGTGTGCCGCCGATGCAGTAGCCAACGGTGTTCACGTGGGTGACGCCGCACTGCTCCATGGCCGCTGCCGTGCCGGCGTAGATCCCGTCCAGCATGTAGTCGCCGAAGGTGCGGTCGGCGAGGCTGGCGTCGGGGTTCACCCAGGAGGCCACGAACACCGTGAAACCCTGGTCGGCGAGCCAGCGGATCATCGAGTTCTCGGGCCTGAGGTCCAGGATGTAGAACTTGTTGATCCAGGGCGGGAAGATCACCAGCGGGATCTCGTGCACCTGCTCGGTGGACGGGCTGTACTGGATCAGCTCGATGATCTCGTTGCGGAACACGACCTTGCCGGGGGCGGTGGCCACGTTCTCGCCGATCTTGAACATCTCGTAGTCGGTCTGGGCGATGGCGAGCTGGCCGCCGCCGCGCTCCAGGTCGGCGGCGAAGTTCTCCATGCCGCGCACCAGGCTCTCGCCGCCGGTCGCCAGCAGTTCGCGCAGCGCCGCGGGGTTGGAGGTCAGGAAGTTCGACGGCGCGAAGGCGTCCGTCAGCATCTTCATGAAGAACTCGGCGCGCCGCTTCTCCATGGGGTCGACGCCCTCCACGCCGCTCACCAGGCTGTTCAGCCAGTCGGAGGTGATCAGGTAGGACTGCTTGATGGCGTCGAAGGCGGGGTTCTCGGTCCACTCCGGGTCGTTGAACCGCTTGTCGCCCTTGGACGGGGCGGCCACCGGCTCGGAGCGGCCGTCGTGCAACCGCCGCGCGGTCGCCTGCCAGAGGTCCATGTAGCGGGTGAACAGGTCGGCCTGGGCGCGCATCAGCTTGTCCGGCTGGGCGGCGAGGCGGCTCATCACCTCGGTGAGCGCGGGGCCCACGTGGAAGGGGTCGGCGGTCAGCGCCGCCGGTCGCTCGGCGTTGCGCAGGGCCATCTCGGCGATCACGCCCTGGGCCGCCACCGCCGCGCGGGCGAGATTGCTGGACAGCCTCTCGAGCTGGTCGCGCTGTTCGGCGCTCAGGGCGGCGATGTCGAAGGCCGGCGCCCGGGGGGCCTCGGGCGCGGGGGCAGCCTGGGTTTCCTCCCGCGGCGCCTGGGTGACGGCGATCTCCGCCATCGCGTCCTCGGGCAGGGGCGGCTTCTCGAACGCCGGGCTTTCGGCGGGGGCCGTGGCGCGAGAGCCCTTGCTGGTCTTGCCGGGCGTGGGATTGGCCGTCTGCTCGCTCATCTGGCTTCCTTCCTGCGGCGAAGGCGCGCGCCCCTTCCACCGCATCCGATCATCGCATAAGACCTTAGCGGAGATGACTCCGCTCGCCCGCCTTTTTGTGAACGCCCGTCAAGGCTCTACGGCTGCGCGCCTGCTGGCGGCCGCCGGGGCCTCGGCGCTGCTGGCCGGCTGCGCGAGCAATCCCTTCGACGCGGCCAAGGTGGACCCCACCTCGCCGGTCGCGGGCGAGGTCTCCCGACTGGTCCGCGCCAACAGGGACTATCCCACCTTCGCCGAGATCCCGAAGAAGCCGACGGACGTGCGGCCGCTGCGCCTGTTCGGCCAGGCGGCGGACGAGGTCGCGGCCGCCGGCGCGGCGCTGGAGCAGGCCACGGCGCCCTCCACCTGGACGCTCAGCAACACCGACAGCTTCGCCGCCCGCGCCCGCAGCGACGCGGGCCCCGACGCGGGGCCGGCCGATCCGCGGTCCACCGAAGCCTTCGCCGACGACCTGCGCAGGCGAGCTACCCCGCCTCCGCCGCCTAAGAGATAGGGCCTGCGGGGGCAAAATCTTCCAAACCATGGCTTGGCGGACCTCTGCCCGGGGTCTATCCATGCCCGACCTCAGCTCCCGGAACGCCGCATTGGGCAGCTCGCGGCCAAGAGCTTCGAAATGACTCCCGAGTTTCACCGTATCCGTCGCCTCCCGCCTTACGTCCTCGAGGAGGTGAACCGCATCAAGGCCCGCCTGCGCGCGCAGGGGACCGACATCATCGACTTCGGCATGGGCAATCCCGATATGCCGACGCCGAAGCACATCGTCGAAAAGCTCATCGAGACGGCGCGAGACCCGAAGGCGGGGCGCTATTCCGCCTCCAAGGGCATCGCCGGCCTGCGCAAGGCCATGGCCGGCTACTACGGCCGCCGCTTCGGCGTGAAGCTGAACCCGGACACCGAGGTGATCGCCACCCTCGGGTCCAAGGAAGGCTTCGCCAATCTCGCCCAGGCGCTGACCGCGCCCGGCGACGTCATCGTCTGCCCCAACCCGGCCTATCCGATCCACGCCTACGGCTTCATCATGGCCGGCGGGGTGATCCGCCACGTGCCGGCGCACTCGCCGGAGGAGTACCTGGCCGGCGTCAGCCGCGCGGTGAAGCACTCCGCGCCCCCACCGACCGTGCTGATCCTGTCCTATCCGTCCAACCCGACGGCCCAGTGCGTGGACCTCGACTTCTATCGCGACGCCATCGCGCTGGCGAAGAAGCACGACATGCTGGTGATCTCCGACATCGCCTATTCGGAGATCTACTTCGACGACAACCCGCCGCCGTCGGTCCTGCAGATCGAGGGCGCCAAGGACATCGCCGTCGAGGTGAACTCGCTGTCCAAGACCTACGCCATGGCCGGCTGGCGGGTCGGCATGGTGGTCGGCAACGAGCGGATCTGCGCGGCGCTCGCCCGGGTGAAGTCCTATCTAGACTACGGCGCCTACACCCCGATCCAGGTGGCCGCGGCGACCGCGCTGAACGGGCCGCAGGACTGCGTCGACGAGATCCGAGCGATCTACAAGTCGCGCCGCGACGTGCTGGTGGAATCCATGCGCCGCGCCGGCTGGGACATCCCCGCGCCGCCGGCGTCCATGTTCGCCTGGGCCCCGGTGCCGGAGCAGTTCAAGGAGGCCGGCAGCTTGCTCTTCTCCAAGCTGCTGGTGGAGGAGGCCGGCGTCGCGGTCGCGCCCGGCGTCGGCTTCGGCGAGTATGGCGAGGGCTTCGTCCGCGTCGGCCTCGTGGAGAACGAGCACCGCATCCGGCAGGCGGCCCGCAACGTGAAGAAGTTCCTGGCCAACGCCGACGAGATCCTCGGGCGGCATCACAACACCCTGGCGGCGCAATGACCAAAGACTGGCGTATCGGCGTCGCGGGCCTCGGCACCGTCGGCGCCGGTCTTCTGACCTTCCTCTCCGAACATCCCGGGTTCGCGCCTGCGGGCGGGCGGGTGAGCGTGACCGGCGTCTCGGCCCGCTCGCGCTCGCGGCCGCGGCCGTTCGACATTTCGAACCTGCCCTGGTTCGACGATCCGGTGGCGCTGGCGACCTCGCCGGACGTGGACCTGTTCGTGGAGCTGATCGGCGGCTCCGACGGCCCGGCCAAGGCCGCCGTCGAGGCGGCGCTGAACGCCGGCAAGCCCGTGGTCACCGCCAACAAGGCGCTGATCGCCGAGCATGGCGCGGAGCTCGCCGCCCTGGCCGAGGCCAAGGGCGCGCCGCTGCTGTTCGAGGCCGCGGTCATGGGCGGCGTCCCGGCGGTGAAGATGGTCCGCGAAGCCCTGGTCGGCGACGAGATCAAGTCGGTGGCCGGCATCCTGAACGGCACCTGCAACTTCATCCTCACCGAGATGGAGGCCACCGGGCGCTCATTCGCCGATGTGCTCGCCGAGGCCCAGCGCCTGGGCTACGCCGAGGCCGACCCGACCATGGACGTCGGCGGCTTCGACGCGGCCCACAAGATCTCCATCCTGGCGGCGCTCGCCTTCGGCTGCGCGCCGAACTACGCCGCCGCCGAGATCGAGGGCATCGACCAGGTCGACCTGCTCGACATCAAGCTCGCCCGCGACCTCGGCTACCGGATCAAGCTGGTGGCCTCCGCCGACCGCTCGCCCGACGGCGTGCTGGTCCGGGTCCATCCGTCGCTGGCCCCCATGAGCCATCCGCTGGCCCAGGCGGGCGGGGCGCTGAACGCCCTCTTCATCGAGGGGACCCGCATCGGCCGGATCTTCGTGCAGGGGCCGGGGGCGGGGGCGGGGCCCACCGCCGCCGCCGTGGCCGCCGACATCGCCGACGTGATGACCGGCGCCGTCCGGCCCGTCTTCCAGACGCCGGCCGGATCGTTGCAGCCGTTCACCCCCATCGATCCGTCGAAGATGATGGGCCGCGCCTACCTGCGCTTCCTGGTGAAGGACGAGCCCGGCGTGATCGCGGCGGTCTCCGAGACCCTGGCCGAGGCGGGCGTGTCCATCGAGAGCTTCCTGCAGAAGCCGGTGGAGAACGCCGAGGGGGTGCCGATCGTGCTCACCACCCATGCAGTGGCGGAATCGGTGCTCATGGCCGCCGTGGAGCGGATCGCGGGCCTGCCGGCGGTGCTGGAGCGGCCCAGGCTGTTACGCATCGCGCGGATCTGAGAATTCGGGGATAATCCTCGCCTGGGGCGGGAGATGCACACGAGATGAGTTCCGAAGTTCTGGACCGCGGGCTCGTGCTCGACGCCGTCCGGGTCACCGAGGCGGCCGCCATCGCGGCCTGGAACCTGGCCGGCCGGGGCGACGAGATCGCCGCCGACCAGGCCGCGGTCGACGCCATGCGCACCGCGCTCAACGACCTGGCCCTCGACGGCGAGATCGTCATCGGCGAGGGCGAGCGCGACGAGGCGCCGATGCTCTATATCGGCGAGAAGGTCGGCAAGGGCGGCAAGATCAAGATCGACATCGCCCTCGACCCGCTGGAGGGCACCACGCTCACCGCCAAGGCCATGCCCAATGCGTTGGCGGTGATGGCCTGGGCGCCCAAGGGGACGCTGCTGCACGCCCCCGACACCTACATGGACAAGATCGCCTGCGGCCCGGGCTATCCGCCCGGGATCATCGACCTCGACGCCAGTCCCGCCGACAACGTCCGGGCGCTGGCCAGGGCCAGGGGGGTCGAGCCGTCAGAGATCACCGTCTGCGTGCTGGACCGCCCGCGCCACGCCGAGATCATCGCCAGCCTCCGCGAGGTGGGCGCACGCGTCTACCTGATCGGCGACGGCGATATCGCCGGCGTGATCAACACCGCCGACCCCACCACCGGGATCGACCTCTACCTGGGCTCCGGCGGCGCGCCGGAGGGCGTTCTGGCCTGCGCGGCCCTGAAGTGCGTCGGCGGCCAGTTCCAGGGCCGGCTGATGTTCCGCAACGCCGACGAACGCGCCCGCGCCGCCCGCGCCGGCATCACCGACCTCGACAAGAAGTACGACCTGCACGAGATGGTCCGCGCCGACGCCATCTTCGCCGCCACCGGCGTGACCAAGGGCGCCCTCCTCGACGGGGTGAAGTTCGAGGGCGGCTTCGTGCACACCCACACCCTGGTCATGAACTCCGCCACCCGCGCGGTGCGCGAAGTGCGGATGAAGCGGCCGATCTGAGACCCTGCGTCCGCTTCTGGCGGACGCTGCGGCTACCGGTCGGGTGGCGACTCACGCCCCGGAGGCCGATAGTGGCCGTTCGGAGCGGGTGGGAGACTGGCATTGGCGGACGGCAGCGCCTCGATCGGCTATCTCGGCGTCAACCGCTCGCTCTCGGGCCGGCGGTGGCGCGAGCGGCCGGCCTGCCCGGACCTGACCCGCCGCCACCAGCTCTCGCTGGGCTTGAGCGAACCCCTGGCCCGCGCGCTCGCCGCCCGCGGCGTCGGGGACGACCAGGGGCAGACCTACCTCAACCCCACCCTCAAGGCGCTCTTCCCCGACCCCTCCTGCTTCCAGGACATGGACCGCGCGGCCGAGGTCCTGGTCGACGCGCTCGAGCGACGCCGGCCCATGGTCGTGTTCGCCGACTACGACGTCGACGGCGCCTCCTCCGCCGCCCAATTGGTCAGGTGGTTCAGGGCCTTGGGCCACGAACTTCCCATCTACGTTCCGGACCGGATCACCGAGGGTTACGGTCCGTCGCCGGCCGCCTTCCGCCGCCTGCGCGACGAGGGCGCGGAGCTGGTCGTCACCGTCGACTGCGGCGCGGCCGCCCACGACGCGCTGGCCTGCGCCGCCGAGATCGGCCTGGAGGTCGTCGTCATCGACCACCACCTGATGCGCGGCGACGAGATTCCCAGCGTCGCTGCCCTGGTGAACCCCAACCGCCCCGACTGCGTCTCGGGCCAGGGTCACCTGGCCGCCGCTGGCGTCACCTTCGTCCTGCTGGCCGCCCTGAACCGCGAGGCGCGCCGTCGCGGCCTGTTCGGCGACCGCGCCGAGCCGGACCTGCGCCAGTGGCTCGACCTCGCCGCCATGGGCGCCATCTGCGACGTCACCCAGCTCGTCGGCTTCAACCGCGCGCTCGCGGCCCAGGGGCTGAAGGTCATGAGCGGCTGGCGCAATCTCGGCCTCAAGGCCCTGCTGGACGTCGCCAAGAGCGAGGGTCCGGCCAGCGTCTTCCACGTGGGCTTCATCCTCGGCCCCCGGATCAACGCCGGCGGCCGGATCGGCCGCGCGGACCTCGGCGCGCGCCTGCTGTCCACCGATGACCCGGAGGAGGCGAGGGCGCTGGCCGAGGAGCTCGACGCCCTGAACGCCTCCCGCAAGGAAGTGGAGCGCGAGGTGGTCGAGGCCGCCGTGACGGTGATCGAGCGCGAGATGAACCAGCCCGACCAGGCCTGCCTGCTGGTGGCCGCCGACGGCTGGCATCCCGGCGTCATCGGAATCGCCGCAGGACGCCTGCGCGAACGCTACCGCAAGCCGGTCGTGGTGGTGGGCATCGATCGCGCCGCCAACGTCGGCAAGGGCTCCGGCCGTTCGCAGCCCGGGGTGAATCTCGGCCGCGCCGTCCAGGCCGCCTTCGACGAGGGGCTGCTGCTGGCCGGCGGCGGCCACGCCATGGCGGCGGGCCTGTCCGTGCGCCCGGACACCATTCCCGAGCTCCGCGCCTTCCTGAACGAACGCCTGGCCGCCGAATCGGAGGCCGCGGCGGCCGAGGACTGCCTCGACGTCGACGCGCTGGTGACCGCCCAGGGCTGCAGCCGGGCCATGTGGCAGGATTTCCAGCGCCTGGCGCCGTTCGGCCCCGGCAACCCGGAGCCGGTGTTCGCCGCCGCCGACGTGCGGATCGAGCGGCCGATGGCCCTGCGCGGCGGCCACGTCCGCTGCACCCTCGCGGACGGCTCCGGCGGCAAGCTGAAGGCGATCGCCTGGCGCGTGGAGGATACCGAGACCGGCCGCCGGCTGCTCGCCGAGGGCGGCGCGGTGCATGTTGTGGGTCGTCTGAAGCCGGACGATTGGCAGGGCCGGGAAGGCGTCCAGTTCGAGATCGAGGACGTCGCCGATCCGCGTCGCGCCTGATGTTTAGCGGAGGGTCTTGCACCCCCGTCTGAAGGCTTATATAGAGCCCGCCTCGCGACCGCGGTCCCTTCGTCTATCGGTTAGGACGTCAGGTTTTCAACCTGAAAAGAGGGGTTCGACTCCCCTAGGGACTGCCATCGCGCCTCCCCCGTATTGAGCACCCGTCCGGCTCCGGGCCCCTCCGCACGCTTAAAATCCCCGTTGACGCCGCGCGCATTAGGCGAACAGTGTTATAGTTGGCTCCAATCCGTGTGGATGGGGGGTATCGGGGCCGAGGGGCGAGATGGCTGGTTTCGAATTCGAGCAGGTGGATGCGCAGGCCGTGGCCGTGCGGATCACCGGTCGCGTCAAATGGTTCGACGCGGGCAAGGGGTATGGCTTCATCGTCCCGGACGATCCGAGCCAGACCGACCTGAAGGACGTGCTGCTTCACGTCACCTCGCTCCGCAACTCCGGCCGTGACAACGCCCTCGAGGGCTCGGCCATCACCTGCGACGTGGTCCGCCGGCCGAAGGGATGGCAGGTGGCCGAGGTCGTCGAGATCGACGAGAGCTGCGCCCCGCCGCCAACCGAGCGCCGGGGCCGGGAGGACGGCTTCCGACGTGAGCGGCCCGACGGCTTCGGCTCCGGCTTCGTGAGCCGCGTCCCGCGCCGGCCCGTGCAGGCGACGGGCCCGCTGGAGCGCGCCAAGGTGAAGTGGTTCAACCGCACCAAGGGCTACGGCTTCGTGGTCCGCGACACCGAGCCCGGCGACATCTTCATCCACATCGAGACGCTGCGCCGCTCCGGGATGGAGGACCTCCAGCCGGGCGACGACGTCATGGTCCGTTTCGCCGAGGGGCCAAAGGGCCTTGTTGTCGCCGAGATCGAAACCACTCTAGGCTAGCGCGAAAGCCTCGGAGTCCTCTCTTGTCCACCTTGCAGCTCGGCCGGCGCGGCCTCCTCGCGCTCGCCGCCGTCCTTTGCGTCTCGCCGGCGGCCTATGCGCAGGACATCCCGCGGCAGGACCCCGGCAGGTGCAAGGGCCAGCCCGAGATCCGGCCGCTGCAGCCGCTGCAGGTGGTCACCCAGAGAGGCCGCGCCAGCTTCCAGGTGGAATACGCCGACAGCGAGCGCGAGCGGCAGTACGGGATGATGTGCCGCCGGAGCATGGCGCCGGACCGCGGCATGCTGTTCGACTTCCACAAGCCGCAGAACCTGGCGTTCTGGATGCGCAACACGCTCATCCCGCTCGACATCGTCTACATCCGCGCCGACGGCACGGTGCTCTCCATCGTCCGCAACGCCCGGCCGCTCGACGAGACTCCACTGCCCTCGAACGGCGCGGCCCGCGCGGTTCTCGAGATTCCCGGCGGCCGCGCCGCCCAACTGGGCATCCTGCCGGGCGACAAGGTGGTCCACCGGATCTTCGCCGGTGGCTGAGGACGAGGAACGGGTCCCGGACCCGCCCGCGGGCTTCGTGCTGGCCGAAGGCCGCGGCGCCTTCTCCACCCACAACGGCCCCTATTTCCACCGCCCCGGCGACGACGAGGGCGTGGCCCAGGCCTTCTATGCGCTGAAGCGCCACACCAACGGCGTCGGCATCGTGCACGGCGGCATGCTGTCGGCCTTCATGGACGGGGTGCTGGCGGGCGCCGTCTGGCGCGGCGCGCGCCGCCGGGCGGTGACCATCCACCTCTCCATCGACTTCCTGCACATGGCCCGGGCCGGCGACTGGATCATCGGGGAGGCGAGGCTCACCCGCGCGACCCGCGACGTCGCCTTCGCCGAGGGTCGCGCCTATGTAGGCAAGACCGACGTGGTCCGCTGCTCCGGCGTCTTCAAGCTGATGGGCCACTGAGCGGCCGCGTTCCGTTTGCGGAAAGCCGAAAACGCCCATATTGCAGGACCGCCGGCGTTTCCGGGGCGTAGCGCAGCCTGGTAGCGCATCTGCTTTGGGAGCAGAGGGTCGTGTGTTCGAATCACACCGCCCCGACCACGCCGGCTTGAGGAGTTCGAGGACCGTCCATGCTCGCGCGCATCTTCCGCCCGTCCAAGACCGCCATGCAGTCGGGCAAGCAGAAGACCCATGACTGGGTTCTGGAGTTCGAGCCGAGCGCCGCGCGCAGACCCGATCCGCTGATGGGCTGGACCCAGACCGGCGACACCGTCTCCAGCCAGGTCCGGCTGACCTTCGAGACCAAGGAGGACGCGGTCCGCTACGCCGACGCCCACGGCATCGCCTTCCAGCTGATCGACCCGAAGCCAGCCAAGAAGATCATCAAGGCCTATGCCGACAACTTCGCCTTCGGCCGCAAGATCCCCTGGACGCACTGATCCGGGACCGCCCGGGCGCCCGTAGCTCAACCGGATAGAGCATCCGCCTTCTAAGCGGACGGTTGCAGGTTCGAGTCCTGCCGGGCGCGCCAGGGCGGCTTACGGCTGGGGCGGTTCCCACCCGCGAGGGTCTGGCCGAGCTTTCCGGACTGTGTTTCTATTTCGTTCCACATCGCGGAGCGGGACAAATGGGGCTGGACCTTCTCGTCGAGAGTTGCGCGCGTCCGGGTCACGAGGCCGAGTGGCGGCGCATCATGGAGCGCTACCTCGCGGACGAGCAGCTTAGCGACGCCGAAACCGAGCGCTTCCCGGCGGTCAGCACGCCAGCCTACGAGCGTCTCGGGGCGCCTCGGGTGGGCGAGGATTCCGCCGCCGACGCCTGGATCATCGAGAAGCTCGAGGCAAGCACCCCCGAGGAGATCGAGAGGGTCCTGACGGAGCACCGCGGCTACTATGCGCTGCCCCTGGTGAAGAGCGACGGAATTCCGGACTACAGCCATGGCGGTCAGTACGACGGCGTGGACGAGACCAGCTTCCGCGGATCCTTCCTGTCGCTCTGCACCTCAGTGCTGGACCAGTCCCAAATCGACCGTGCGTGGGAGCACAAGTTGCCGGAGCAAGCCGTCGCCTATGGGCAGGAGCTGCTTGCGGCCGTGGAGGCGGTGAGATCGTCGGGGCCCCGCCCGCCGCCGAAGCGTGGCCTTCTCGGCTTTCTGGGCAAGCGGGCGGAGCCCACGGTATTGGACGAGCAGTTGAAGATCGTGGAGGCCGCCGGCCGCTGGTTCATCTTCTGGGGCTCACGGGGCCACCCGATCCGCGCCTGGGCGTGAAGCCCCCTGGCAAGCCTATAGCGGCAGCTTCGGCTGGGTCTCGGCGTCGGGCCAGCGGACGAAGGTCGGCAGGTGGGCGCGGGCGGCGATCTCGGTCAGCATGGCCTGGGCGAGCTGGTCAAGCGGCGCGCCTTCCCGGTAGTCGCCGGGTCCCGCGAGATGCGCCCGGCCGTCCTTGCGCAGGTCCACGGCCGCCCGCTCGGTGAACGGATTGCCGTCCTCGTAGACCGCCACCGCATAGCCGCCCTGGTCGGTCACCAGGCGCATGGTGGGGACGTCGGTGAAGCCGTCGCCGAAGAACACGATGCGGTCGAACGGAACCGGCCGCTCGTCCTTCTCCTGGGCGCGGTTGATCGCGTAGTTGTCCCACTCCTCCAGCGTCCACTTGTTGATGCGGAAGAGGTACTGGGTCTTGGACGTGTAGTTGACGCCGAGCGCCACCCCGATCGCCTCCTCGTTCTCGTCGAACATGAAGGCCGAGGCGTAGATCCGCTCGAAATGCCGGGCGATCGGCGAGCCCTCGATCAGCTCGCGGTTGCCCGACGAGATGATGAAGTGGTGCAGGTCGAGCCCCATGCCGGCCGCGCGCTGGTTCTGGCGCTCGAACCAGTCCTCCACGCCGGGGAACAACTTCAGGGTCGCGCCGCGCCGGCGCCAGCTGTCCAGCGACAGCTCCAGGCCCTTCTCGCGGGCCTTGGCGAGCATCATGTGCATGTAGGCCAGGATGGTGTCGCCGCGCTGGGCCTTGGCGAGCGCATCGACCTCGGCCCAGAACTCGGCCCGGTCCATGGCCAGCTCGTCGGGGATGAAGGCGTGGTTCTGCATGAAGCCCGGCGCCAGCGTGCCGTCGAAGTCGTAGGCGAAGACCACCCGGGGCCGTTCGGTGTTCATGTGCGGTCCGTCCGTCGCGAGGCTGCGGGTTCTACGACATGGCCGCGGCGCGCGCGAGCCGCCTAGCGCTCGCCCACCGGCCGCCGGTGGGCGTCCAGCTCCACGGTCCAATCGGCGCGCTCGGGCATCTCGGCGAGGATCCAGCGGGTGAGGCGCTCGTAGTGGGCGACGAAGCGGCCGATGTCAGCTTCGGCCATGCCCTGGCCGGTCCGCTCGCGCAGCTTGAGCTCCTGCTCGGCCCGCCAGCCCGCCACCACCTCGAAGCTCGGCGCCTTGAGGAGCACGAGGCTGTTCAGCCGGGCGAACAGCTCCTGGTAGGGGCCGTCGAGCTGTTCGTTGACCCAGGTCCGCCAGCGGCCGTCCGGGTCCGCCTCGCGCTCCAGGTCGTTGACGGGCGTGGCCAGGGCCGCCAATCCCTGGGCGCGGGCGCCGACGCACCACCCCTCGAAGATCACCACGTCCACCGGGGTGGCCAGCGTGGTCCAGCCGCCGCGCGGCGCGCGCGTATCGGCCGCCTTGTCGAAGCGGGGCAGGGTGACCCGGCCCTTGGCGCGCAACTGGTCCAGCGTCGCCCCGGCCAGGCGCACGTCATGGGTGCCCGGCGGACCCCGCACCGCGAGCAGCGGGTGGATCTCCTTGGCGAGCTGCTGGCGCACGCCGGCCGGCAGGTAGAAGTCGTCCAGCGACAGCGCCACCGCGGTCAGGCCGCGGGCCTCCAGGAGCCGCGCCGTGGCCGCCGCGATGGTGGACTTGCCCGAGCCCTGCGCGCCGCAGAGGCCCAGAGTGGCCGTGCGCCGCCGCACCTGGCGCAGCCGCCCGGCGCGGTCGGCCAGTGGCCGGCAGACCCATTCGAAGGTGGTGCGGAAGTCCTCGGGGAGGCCCTCCGCCGCCATGAAGTCCGCCAGCCAGTCGTCGTCGCGCACGTCCGCCCCTCGTGGGGCCGCGCCCCTAGTAGCCGCCGATGACCGGCAGGATCTCGCCGGTGATGTAGCTCGACATCTGCGGCGAGGCGAGGAAGACGAACGCGGGGGCGATCTCCTCCGGCTGGGCCGGCCGCTTCATCGGCACCGAGCCGCCGAAGCTCTCGATCTCGTCCTCGACCTTGTCGGCGGGGTTCAGGGGCGTCCACACGGGGCCGGGGGCCACGCAGTTCACGCGGATGCCCTTGGGGATCAGGCTGCCCGCCAGAGAGCGGGTGAAGGCGTGGATGCCGCCCTTGGTCATCGAGTAGTCGAGCAGGTTTTTCGAGCCCTTCAGCGCCGTCTCAGAGCCGCAGTTCACGATCGCCGAGCCGGGCTTCATGTGCGGGATCGCCGCCTGGGCCATCAGGAAGTAGCCGTAGAGGTTGGTCTTCAGCGTCCGGTCGAAATGCTCCAGCGTGAGCTCGGCGATGTCGTGAGTGTGCTCCTGGAAGGCGGCGTTATTGACCAGGATGTCGAGCTTGCCGAGCTCCTGGACCGTCTTCTGCACCGCCAGCCCGACATAGGCGGGGTCGGCCACGTCGCCCGGCAGCAGGATGGCCCGGCGGCCCTCCTTCTCCACGGCCTGCTTGGTGATCTCGGCGTCCTCGTCCTCGTCGAGGTAGGCGATCGCCACGTCGGCGCCTTCGCGGGCGAACAGCACGGCCACCGCGCGACCGATGCCGGAATCGCCGCCGGTGATCAGCGCCACCTTGTCCTTCAGCTTGCCCGAGCCCTCCCAGTAGGGGGCGTCCCACATGGGCTTGAGCTCGAGGTCGCCTTCGAGGCCCGGCTTCTGGAGGTGCTGCTTGGGCATCGGCGGCGCCGGATACTCCCGCGCGCCGGCCTGCATCGGCTTGTCCTCGTCGCCCGACTCGAAGGAGCGCTGCTCGTGCTTGGCGTCCAGCGGCGCCTGGATCTCGCGCTCGGCCTGGGCGGTGCGTTCGCCTTCGGCCTCGAAGCGGCCCATATCGGAATTGCTCATCGCCTGGTCCCTCTGGTGATGGGTTTGGCGGGGCAATCCCCGGGAGCGCGGGCGGTTCCTAGCCGGCGAGCCTTTCGTAGGCCGCCAGCGCCTGGGCGAGGTCGGCGATCAGGTCGTCGGGGCTCTCCAGGCCGATGTGCAGCCGGATCAGCGGCCCGCCGTAGTCGCGCCGGAACTTCCGGCTCTTCAGCTGCGGCTCGCAGGAGATGGCCAGGCTCTCGAACCCGCCCCAGGAGAAGCCGAGCCCGAACAGGTCCAGGGCGTCCAGGAAGGCGTTGACCGCCGCCTCCGGCGCGGGCCTGAGGGCGAAGGCGAAGAGACCGCAGCCGCCGGAATAGTCGCGGGCGAACAGCTCGTGGCCCGGCGCGCCGGGCAGGGCAGGGTGGTAGACCCGCACCACCTCGGGCCGCGCCTCCAGCCAACGGGCGATCCTCAGCGCGCTCTCGCCCTGCCTGGCCAGGCGCGTGGGCAGGGTCCGGAGACCCCGCAGCATCTGGTAGGCGTCCTCCTGGCTGACCGCCCAGCCGAGATGCAGCACGCCGTCGTCCAGCCTCCGCACCAGCTCGGGATCCCGCGCCGCGGCCGAGCCCATGAAGACGTCCGAATGGCCGCCCACGTACTTGGTGAGCGCCTGGATGGAGATGTCGACGCCGTGCTCCAGCGGCCGGTAGAGGTAGCCCGCGCCCCAGGTGTTGTCGGTGGCGGTGAGGATGCCGCGCTCGCGGGCCAGCCTGGCCACGGCCGCCTGGTCCTGCATCTCGAAGGTCAGCGAGCCGGGACTCTCCATCAGGATCAGCCGCACCGCGTCCGAGGCCGCGGCCACCAGGGGGCCGGCCTCGGCCTCCGGATCGAAGTAGGTGGTCGTGACGCCGAAGCGCTTCAGGACCTGGTCGCAGAACCGGCGGGTGGGCTTGTAGATGGCGTCGGAGACCAGCACCTCGTCGCCCGCCCTCAGGACCGCCAGCAGGGCGCCGGCCAGCGCCGCCAGCCCCGATGGATAGAGCGACACCCCGACCGCGCCCTCCATGGTGGCCAGCGCGTCCTGAAGGGCGGCCTGGGCCGCCAGCCCCTGTCGGCCGTAGGTGACGTGGTGGTCGTCGTCGTAGAGCGCCTCGGCGTTGGGCAGCAGGACTGTGGAGCCCTTCTGGATCGGCGGCCCCACGGTCTTCACGAGGCCCTTCGGCGCGGTCCCGGCGCGGATCAGTCGGGTTTCTTCGTCCATGCGGGGTTGCGGGCCCAAGCGACGCTGGCGAAAGTGCCGGGGGCACTTAGAGCCTCACGGTTCCCGCGATCAAGGAGCAGGGATGAACAGGCGCCTGGCGGCGACGGCGATGATGAGCCTGTGCCTGGCGGCCTGCGAGCGCCAGGAGACCCCCGCGCCCCCGCCCGCCCAGCCCGCGCCGAAGGCCACGACCGCGGCGGCGACCTACAAGCCGGCGGAGAGCCCGACGCTCGCCGAGGTCCGCAGGCGCGGCTATGTGCGCTGCGGCGTCCATCCGGGCCTGCCGGGCTTCGCCTTCCCGGACGTCCGCGGCGTCTGGCGGGGCTTCGACGTGGACATCTGCCGGGCGGTGGCCGCGGCTACGCTGGGCGACGCGGCCAAGGTGCGCTTCATCCCGATCACCGCCCAGGACCGGTTCAGCGCCCTGCAGAAGGGCCAGATCGACCTCCTGTCGCGCAACACCTCCTGGACCTTCGCCCGCGACGCCGGCCTGGGCGTCGATTTCGCCGCGGTCACCTACTACGACGGCCAGGGCTTCCTCGCTCCGCGCACCCTGGGGATCGCCAGCGCCGAGGAGCTCTCCGGCGCGCGCATCTGCGTCCAGGCGGGCACCGCCAGCGAGGCGAACCTCTCGGAGTGGTTCAACGTCCGGGGCCTGCGCTACCGACCCGTCACGGCGGCCTCGGAGGAGGAGGCCCGCCGGCTCTACGAGAGCGAGGCCTGCGACGTGTTCAGCGCCGACATCTCGGCGCTCGCGGCCTCCCGCTCGGTGATGAGCAATCCCGGCGCCCACGTGATCCTGCCCAATGTGATCTCCAAGGAGCCGCTGGGGCCGGTCGTGCGGCAGGGCGACCCCACCTGGACCGACATCGTCCGCTGGACGGTGCACGCCACCGTGCTCGCCGAGGAACTGGGCCTCACCTCCCGCACCGTCGAGGCGGCCCGCGAGACCGTCACCGATCCCCAGGCCCGGCGCCTCCTGGGCCTCGACGGCGACCTCGGCCCGCTGCTCGGGCTCCCGAAGGACTGGGCCTATCAGGTGATCAAGCAGGTTGGCGCCTACCACGAGATCTTCCGCCGGGATGTGGGCGCCGACTCCGGGCTCAACCTCGATCGAGGCCTCAACGCCCTGTGGAGCGCGCCCAAGCCCGGCCTGATGTACGCCCCGCCGATGCGCTGAGCCCTTAGAGCTCCATGACCATGGCGCAGCGGTCCTTCAGGCCGCGCGCCGCCTCGCCCGCCAGCAGCGCCGCGATCTCCCGCGGCGCCGGGTCCCAGATGCGGAATCCGGCGGAGGCGTAGAAGGGTCCGTTGAAGGGCACGTTCCGGAAGGTCGTCAGGCTGAGGCGGCGGAAGGCCCGATCGCGGGCCCAGGCGACCACCCGCTCGAGCATCCGCCGGCCGAGGCCCTGGCCCTGGTGGCCCTGGGCCACGGCGAACTCGTCGATGTGCAGCCGATCGCCGTGCACGGTGGCGCCGAGGAAGGCCTCGACGCGCCCCTGGTCCGTCGCCACCCAGAGCGTTCCGGCCGCCTGCCGCCCCGCCCAGGCCTCCGGCGGGGTGAACTCGGTCAGCACGGCCGCCGGCACGTCGAGCCCATGGAACGACTGGGCCGCGGAGAGCTCCACCCGGGGAAGCTCGGTCAGGTCGGCGACGTGGGCGAGGCGGATCTCTATGGGTCAGGCTCCGGTGACGACCTCAGTGTCCGTGCGGCCGCCCCATTCCGTCCAGGAGCCGTCGTAGACCGCCACGTCGTCGCGGCCGAGCCGCGCCAGCGCCAGCGCCAGCAGCGCCGCGGAGACGCCGGAGCCGCAGGTGGTGACGATCGGTCCGGTGAGGTCCACGCCCGCGGCCTCGAAGGCCGCGCGGAGCTCGTCCGCGGCCTTCATCGTACCGTCGGGGTTCACCAGCTGGCCCCAGGGGACGTTGCAGGCGCCCGGCATGTGCCCGGACCGCAGCCCGGCCCGCGGCTCGGGCGCCTCGCCGCGGAAGCGGGCGGCGGGGCGGGCGTCCACCAGCTGGGCCTCCCGGCGGGCCAGCAGGTTCTTCACCGCGCCCAGGTCGCGGACCAGCCGCGGGTCCTGCGCCGACTCCAGTTCGCTCACTGCCGGGGCGGCCGGCTCGGTCTCCACCGGGCGGCCTTCGGCGCGCCACGCCTTCAGCCCGCCGTCGAGCACCCGGACCTCGGGAAATCCCATGGTGCGCAGCGTCCACCAGACCCGCGGGGCGGAGAAGATCCCATGGGCGTCGTAGACCACCACCGTCCTGTCCCGGCGCAGCCCGAGCCGCCCGGCCGCCTCGGCGAAAGCCCGCGGCTCCGGCAGCATGTGCGGCAGGCCGCTCGACCGGTCGGCGATCTCGTCGATGTCGAAGAACACCGCGCCCGGGATGTGCCCGGCGGCGTAGCTGTCGCGGCCGACGCCTTCGCCCGGCATGAACCAGGTGGCGTCCACCACCTGCACCTGCGCAGAGCCCAGGCGTTCGGCAAGCCAGGCTGTGGAGACCAGCGGGTCGGTCATGCGAGCCAGGTGGGGAGGGGAAGCCCCTTCTCCTGCAGGAAGCCGGGATTGTAGATTTTCGACTGGTAGCGCTGGCCGTGGTCGCAGAGCACGGTCACGACGGTGTGCCCGGGCCCCAGGTCCTTGGCCATGCGGATCGCGCCGGCCACGTTCACGCCCGTCGAGCCGCCCATCACCAGGCCCTCGTGCTCCACGAGGTCGTAGATGGCCAGCAGCATCTCCTCGTCGGAAATCCGGTAGGCCCGGTCGATCTTCAGACCCTCCAGGTTGGCGGTGATCCGCCCCTGGCCGATGCCCTCGCTGATCGAGCTGCCCTCCGACTTCAGCTCGCCGTCGGTGTAGTAGGCGTAGAGCGCCGCGCCGTGCGGGTCGGCCAGGCCGATCGCCACCTCCGGCTTGCGCGCCCGCAGCGCCTGGGCGACGCCGGCCAGCGTTCCGCCGGAGCCCACGGCGCAGATGAAGGCGTCCACCTTGCCGTCGGTCTGGTCCCAGATCTCGGGGCCCGTGCCGTGCAGGTGCGCCTCGCGGTTGGCGACATTGTCGAACTGGTTGGCCCAGACCGCGCCGCCCGGCTCCGACGCATCAAGTTCTTCAGCCAACCGCCCGGAATACTTCACATAGTTCATCGGGTTGGCGTAGGGGACGGCGTCCACCTCCACCAGCTCCGCGCCATAGAGCCGGATGGCGTCCTTCTTCTCCTGGCTCTGCGTGCGGGGGATGACGATGGTGCACTTGTAGCCCAGCGCCTTTCCGACCATGGCCAGGCCGATGCCGGTGTTGCCCGCCGTGCCCTCGACGATCCGGCCGCCGGGGCGAAGCCGCCCGGACTGCTCAGCGTCGCGGATGATGTAGAGGGCCGCGCGGTCCTTCACCGACTGTCCCGGGTTCATGAACTCGGCCTTGGCGAGGATCTCGCAGCCGGTGGCCTCGCTCGCCCGGTTCAGGCGGATGAGGGGCGTGTTTCCGATGGCGTCCAGGACGCTGCTGGCGACTTGCATGGCTCGCTACTTAAGCGCGGCGGGCGCTTGCGAACAGGGGCGGTCAGGCCCTGGCGAGGCTGAGTTGCACCACATCGGTCTGGCCGGTGCGGAATCCCGCCTCGCAGTAGCTGAGGTAGAAGCGCCAGAGCCGGCGGAAGCGCTCGTCGAAACCCTGCCGCCGGATGTCGTCCCAGGCCGCCTCGAAGCGCTGCGCCCAGGACGCCAGGGTGTCGGCGTAGTGCTGGCCGAAGCGGCTGATCCCGCGCCAGTCCAGGCCGGCCCGGTCGGTCTCCGCCTTCAGGCGGGCCTCCGACGGCAGCATGCCGCCCGGGAAGACGTACTTCTGGATGAAGTCGGCGCGGCGCTGGTACTCCGTGAACAGCTCGTCGCGGATGGTGATGATCTGCAGGCCCGCGCGGCCGCCGGGCGTCAGGCTCTCGCGGATCTTGCCGAAGTAGGCGGGCCAGTAGCGCTCGCCCACCGCCTCGAACATCTCGATGGAAGCCACCCGGTCGAAGCGGCCCGCCACGTCGCGGTAGTCCACCAGCCGGATGTCGGCCCGCTCGGCGAGGCCCTGTTCGAACATCCGGCGGCGGGCGAAGTCGAACTGCTCCCGCGAGATGGTGATGCCGGTCACCCGCGCGCCGACGTCGCGAGCCGCGTACTCGGCGAAGCCGCCCCAGCCACAGCCGATCTCCAGCACGTGGTGGTCGGGCGAGAGATCCATGCCCTCGGCGAGCGTGCGGTACTTGTGGCGCTGGGCCTCGTCCAGCGGCTGGCCCGGCCGCTCGAAGCGCGCCGAGGAGTAGGTCATGGTCGGGTCCAGCCAGCGCGAGTAGAAGGCGTTCCCCAGGTCGTAGTGGGCGTGGATGTTGCGCTTGGACCCGGCGCGCGTGTTGCGGTTCAGGGCGTGGAGGATGCGGTTCACCGCCCGCATCAGCGCCCCGCCATGGGTCACCCGACGCAGGCGCTCGAAGTTCAGGGCAAAGGCGGTGAGCAGGGCCGAGAGGTCCGGCGTCTCCCACTCGCCGGCCATGTAGCCCTCGGCGAAGCCGATGTCCCCGGACGCCAGCACCCGGCGCATGAAGCGGAAGTCGCGCACCACCAGCCGGCCATGTGGCCCGGGCTCGCGGCCCTCCAGCGGCAGCTCACGGCCCGACGGCAGGACGAAGGTCAGCCGGCCGACCCCCCAGTTGCGGGCGATCACCCGCAGCGCGAAGCGGAAAGGCGAGGGGGCGCCCCTCAGCTCAGGCAGTCGGCCAAAGGCCCGCGGGTCCGCGGCGAGGGCCGTCAGTGAAGTCTCGTGGGCGACGCTCATGGCACGCACTCCCCCGGAAACTGGGTTTAAGCATAACACCGGTCACCCAAGATCCGGGAAGAGCCGATTCGTATTTGCATACGGACGCGGCGGCCCGGCGGATGCGCGAAAGGCGCTTGTGAAGCCGCGCGGGCCGCGCCACTTAGCCGCCAGCCGACCCACCGCCCGCGAGGACCCGCCATGGCCGCCCTGACCCTGGACCGCTGGAAGCTCGCCATCGGCGACGGCCAGCCGCTCGTGGTGATCGCCGGCCTCAATGTGCTGGAGGATCTGGACCTGGCGCTGCGGGTCGGCGGCGAGCTCAAGGCGGTCACCGCCGAGCTCGGCCTGCCGTACGTGTTCAAGGCCAGCTACGACAAGGCCAACCGCTCCTCGATCACCAGCTACCGCGGCCCGGGCCTCGCCGAGGGCCTGAAGATGCTCGCCGAGGTGAAGCGCCAGCTCGACGTGCCGATCGCCACCGACATCCACGCGCCGGAGGAGGCCGAACCCGTCGCGGCGGTCGCCGACCTGGTGCAGATCCCCGCCTTCCTCTGCCGCCAGACGGACCTCGTCGTCGCCGCGGCGCGCGCCACCCACGCCGCCGGCGGCTGGCTGCACGTCAAGAAGGGCCAGTTCCTCGCCCCCTGGGACGCGAAGAACATCGTCTCCAAGGTGAAGGAGGCCACCGGCGGCGCGGAGCTGACGGTCCTGTGCGAGCGCGGCAATTCCTTCGGCTACAACAACCTCGTCGTCGACATGCTGGGCATCGGCGAGATGAAGAAGCTGGGCGTGCCGGTGACCATCGACGCCACCCACGCGGTCCAGCTCCCGGGCGCCGATCCGCGCACCGGTGGCGCCTCCACCGGCGGCCGGCGCGAGGGCGTGGCGGTGATCGCCAAGGCGGCGGTCGCCTCCGGCGCCGACGGCGTCTTCCTGGAATTCCACCCGGATCCGGACAAGGCGCTCTGCGACGGGCCCAGCTGCCTGCCGCTGTCGGGCGCCCGCGAGCTGCTCGCCACCCTGAAGGCCGTCCACGCCGCGGTGGCCGGCTAGCGCCGCGGCTTGACCCGCCGCACAACGCGCCGCACACGCTAGGCCCATGGACCTTTCCGCCCTGCAGCACCTCCTGGGCCTGGCGCCCGGCCGGCGCGTGGTGTGCGTCGGCGACGTGATGGTCGACCGCTTCGTCTACGGCGAGGTGAGCCGCATCTCCCCCGAGGCCCCGATCCCGGTGCTCACCCGCTCGCGCGAGACGGTGATGCTGGGCGCGGCCGGCAACGTGGCGCGCAACGTCGCCGCGCTCGGCGGCTCGGTGGCGCTGGTCGGCCTGATCGGCGGCGACGCCGAGGGCCATGAGGCCATGCGCCTGGTGGGCGAGGAGAGCGGCATCGAGGGCTACCTCGTCACCGACCCCGGCCGGCCGACGACGCTCAAGACCCGCTACGTCTCCGGCCAGCAGCAGCTGCTGCGCGTCGACCTGGAGGAGAGCCGGCCGGTCGACGGCGACTGCGAGCAGCGCCTGGTTCGCACCGTGCGCGACGCCATCGACGGCGCGGGCGTGATCCTGCTGTCCGACTACGGCAAGGGCGTGGTCACCGACGCGATGATCGCCGCCTGCCTGGAGGCCGCCCGCGCGGGCAAGGCGAAGGTGGTGGTGGATTCCAAGGCCCGCTCCTTCGCCCGCTACGGCGCCGTGGACCTGATCAAGCCCAACGCGCTCGAGCTCGCCCACGCCACGGACATGCCCACCGGCACGGACGCCCAGGTGGAGGCAGCGCTCGCCCGCGCGCTCGAGCTCTGGGACGCCAGGGCGGTCCTCGTGACCCGCGCCGCCAAGGGCATCTCGCTGGCCGTCCGCGGCGAGCCGGTGCGCCACTTCCCGACGGTCTCGCGCGAGGTCTTCGACGTCTCCGGGGCCGGCGACACGACGCTGGCCGCGCTGGGCCTGGCGCTCGCGGCCGAGGCGCCGCTGGACGACGCCATCGCCTTCGCCCAGCTCGCCGCCGGCGTGGCCGTGGGCAAGGTCGGCACCGCCACCGTCAGTCCCGAGGAGCTGGTGGAGGCCGCCATCTCGGCCCACCTGGCGCCCGCCGAGGCCAAGGTCGCCACGCCGCAGCGCATGGCCGACGAGGTGGCCCGCTGGCGCGCCAAGGGGCTGCGCGTGGGCTTCACCAACGGCTGCTTCGACATCCTGCACAAGGGCCACGTGGCCTACCTCGGCCAGGCGCGCGCCTGGTGCGACCGGCTGATCGTCGGCCTGAACTCCGACGCCTCGGTGCGCGCCCTGAAGGGCGAGGGCCGGCCGGTGAACGACCTGGAGAGCCGGGCCATCGTGCTGGCGGGCCTGGGCAGCGTCGACCTCGTGGTGCCGTTCGAGGAGTCCACGCCGCTCAAGCTCATCGAGGCCGCCCGGCCCGACGTTCTGGTCAAGGGCGCCGACTATTCCGAGGAGCAGGTGGTCGGCGGCGACCTCGTGAAGGCCTGGGGCGGCGAGGTGAAGCTCGCCGAGATCGTCGAGGGCTATTCCACCACCGCCGCCATCAGCCGCATGACGCGCAAGGAACAGGCATGACCCGCCGCATCGTCTTCGTCACCGGCGGCGCCGGCTTCATCGGCTCCAACATCGTGGCCCGGCTCGCCGAGGACCGCGACCTCGACGTCGTCGTCTGCGACCGACTGCGCGAGGCCGAGCTCGGCAAGTGGCGCAACATCGCCAAGCACCCGATCGGCGACTTCGTGGCCCCTGAGGCCATGTTCGACTGGCTGGAGAAGCGCTGGCGCGACGTGGAGATGGTCGTCCACATGGCCGCCGTCTCGTCGACCACCGAGCCGGACGCCGACAAGATCGTCCACTCCAACTTCACGCTCTCCCGCGACCTGTTCCGCTGGTGCGCCGACCGCCAGCGCCGGCTGGTCTACGCCTCCTCCGCCGCCACCTACGGCGCGGGTGAGCACGGCTTCGACGACGACAACAGCTACGAGGGCCTGACGCGGCTTCGCCCGCTCAACACCTACGGCTGGTCCAAGGCGATGTTCGACATCTTCGCCGCCCGTCAGGCGGCCCGCGACTACGCCCCGCCGCAGTGGGTCGGCCTGAAGTTCTTCAACGTCTACGGGCCCAACGAGGAGCACAAGCACTCGATGAAGTCGGTGGCCTCGCAGATCTGGCCGCACGTGCGCGAGGGCCACTCGGTCCAGCTCTTCAAGAGCTACCGCCCGGACGTGCCCGACGGCGGCCAGAAGCGCGACTTCGTCTACGTCCGCGACGCCGCCGACGTGACCCGCTGGCTCTACGACAACCCGCGGGTGAACGGGATCTACAACCTGGGCTCGGGTACGGCGCGGACCTTCGAGGAGATGGCCCGCCAGGTGTTCGCCGCGGCCGGCAAGAACGCCCAGATCGACTACACGCCCATGCCGCCGGCGATCCGCGACAAGTACCAGTATTTCACCGAGGCGAAGATGGACCGCCTGTTCCAGGCCGGTTACCCCAAGCCCATGACCTCGCTGGAGGAGGGGATCGGCGAATACGTCGGCCGCTACCTCTCCCAGCCGGACCCGTACCGCTGACGATGGCGCCGCTGCCGCGCCGCACCCGGTGGCTGGCCGTCTTCGTGGTGGGCGTGACGCTCGTGCTGGGCGTCGCCACCGGAGTCTTCTGGGGCGACCTCCGGCGCACGGCGCTCGATCCCAAGGTGCCGTTCCAGACCTACGAGCCGCCGCCAGCCCCGGACTACGCCAGTCGCTCGGCCTGGGCCCTGATGCCCACCACCCCGGACGGGGTCGCCTCGGGCGAGCCCGCCGTGGACGTCTTCTTCGTCTCGCCCACCACCTATGACGGCGGCGAGCACTGGAACGCGCCGATCGACGACGGCCGCGCCGACCGGCTGTTCCGCCACAGCATGGCGCCCAACTACGCGGGGCCCTTCGTGCGGGTGGGGCGGATCTTCGCTCCCCGGTACCGCCAGGCCAGCCTCTACAGCCTGCTCACCCTGCGCGAGGACGCCCGCGAGGCCCGGCGCTTCGCCTACGGCGACGTGGCCCAGGCCTTCCGCACCTACCTTGCCCGCTACAGCCGCGGCCGGCCATTCATCGTCGTGGGTGTGGAGCAGGGCGGCACGCTGGCCGCGCGCCTGCTGGACGAGGAGATCGCCCTGGATCCGGCGCTGCGTGGCCGCCTCGTCGCCGCCTACCTCATCGAGACCGTGGTCCCGGCCGACGCGCCGCCGGTCACGCCCTGCATGGGCCCGGGCCAGGCCGGCTGTCTCGCCGCCTGGGCCAGCGTCAACAGCGCCGAGTTCGAGCGCGCCCAGGTGCTGCTCGACCGGGCCCTGGTGTGGACGCCGCAGGGCGACCTGGAGAACCTCGGCGACCGGCCGGCGCTCTGTTTCAACCCGATCCTCAGCGCCACCACGGACGAACCCGCCCCGGCCCGGCTGCACCGCGGCGCGGCCAACGCCACCGACCTGGAGTGGGGCGCGAGGCCGGCCTTCATGGCCCGCCAGGTGTCCGCCCGCTGCGAGGGTGGCGTGCTGCGGGTCTCGGCGCCGCGCTCGGCGGCGCTGAAGCGCACCGGCTCCTGGGCCGACCGGCGCAAGGTCCCCGGCTACAACCTCTTCTATGCGGACCTGGAGGCCGATGCGAAGGGCCGGGTCGCCACCTTCGCCGACCGTTAGGGACCCGACAGAGCGGCGCAGGCGTTCTCCCGTCACAACCGGGAGATACCCATGAAGAACACCACCCTAGCCGGCCTGGCCGCTGTCGCCGCCCTCACGCTCGGCGGCGCCGCCGTCGCCCAGGGCGCGGCCCAGCACCAGCACGGCCAGCACGCCCAGGGCCAGATGAAGCAGGGCGAGATGAAGCACGCGCCGGGCCAGATGAAGCACGGCGAGCACGGCATGATGATGAAGGGGGACATGTCCATGCACGGCGGCCCCGCCGGCCAGGACAACATGCGCGCCATGCACGACATGCATCAGGCCATGATGAAGGCTACGGATCGCGATCCCGACCGCGCCTTCGCCAAGATGATGATCGAGCACCACAAGGGCGGCATCGCCATGGCCGAGGTGCTTACGAAGCATGGCGATGACGCCGAGCTGAAGCGGATGGCCCAGAAGACCATCGAGATGCAGCGCAAGGAGGTCGGCGAGCTGCAGGGCTGGCTGGACCGCCACGGCGGCCGCTGACGCCTTGGCGCCTCGCGCCTGAGGCCTCATGGTCGCGCCTCCATGTCCAGGAGGCGTGACCATGCCGGCCAATCGTCAGATCGTGCTCGACGAGCTCCCGCAGGGGCCGCTGTCGCCTGAGCACTTCCGCCTCGCCGAGTCCGAGCGGCCGACGCCGGGCGAGGGCGAGGCCCTGCTGAAGATCCGCTACGTCTCGCTGGACGCCGCCAACCGCGCCTGGATGCAGGGCGCGACCTACCGCTCGGCGCTCAACGCGGGCCAGGTGATGGCCGGCGGCGCGCTCGCCGAGGTCGTCGAGGCGAACGGCTCCGATCTGAAGCCCGGCGACCTCGTCTTCGCCGACACCGGCTGGCAGGAATACGCCGTCCTGCCGGCGAAGCGGCTGGCCAAGCTGCCGGCGCTGGAGCCGATGACCCACCTGCTCAGTGTCTATGGCGTGGCAGGTCTCACGGCCTATTTCGGCCTGCTGGAATGCGGCCAGCCGAAGGCCGGGGAGACCGTGGTGGTCTCCGCCGCGGCCGGCTCGGTGGGCTCGATCGTCGGCCAGATCGCCAAGCTCAAGGGCTGCCGGGTGGTCGGCATCGCCGGCGGGGAAGCGAAGGGCCGCTGGCTCACCGAGGAGCTCGGGTTCGACGCCGCCGTCGACTACAAGGCCGGGAACCTCCGCCAGCAGTTCAAGGAGGTCCTGCCGAACGGCATCGACGTCTACTTCGACAACGTGGGGGGCGACGTCTTCGAGGCCTGCCTTTTCGCCATGAACACCCACGGGCGGATCGCCTGCTGCGGGGCCGTGTCCCAATACGATGGCGCACCCCCGCAGCACGGGCCGCGCGGCGTGCCGGGCCTGATCGTCACCAAGCGGCTGACCCTGCGCGGCTTCATCGTCTCCGATTTCGACGCCCAGCGCGACCAGGCCCTGAAGGACCTCCAGCAGTGGGTCGCGGAAGGAAAGCTCAAGGTCCAGGAGGACGTTCTGGAGGGGCTCGAGACGCTTCCCCAGGCCCTCGTCGGCCTGCTGCACGGGGAGAACCGCGGCAAGCGCATGGTCAAGGTCGCCTAGCCGGCCGACTTGAGCGCCATCCCGGCCTTCCAGTCGAACAACTCCTCCAGCACGCGCAGCGCCTTGCCGCGCGGGCTCGTGAGCTGCGGATCGCGGCCGATGATCAGCCGCGCGTCGTCGCCGGCCGCGGCGATCAGGTCCCGGTGGGCGATCGGGTCGGCGAAGACGTAGTCCGGGAAGCCCGACTGGCGCAGGCCCAGCGCATCGCCGCCGCCGCGCAGCTCCAGGTCGGTCTCGGCGATCAGGAAGCCGTCGTCCGTGCGCCGCAGGATGTCGAGCCGCTTCTGGGCGGTCTCCGACAGCGGCGGGTCGTAAAGCAGCACGCAGGCGCTCTCGCGGCTGCCCCGGCCCACCCGGCCGCGGAGCTGGTGCAGCTGGGCCAGGCCGAACCGCTCGGCCTGCTCGATCACCATGATGGTGGCGTTGGGCACGTTGACGCCCACCTCGACGACGGTCGTGGCGACCAGCACCGAGAGCTTGCCGTCGGCGAACTCGGCCATCACCGCGTCCTTGGCGGCGGCCGGCATCTTGCCGTGGATCAGGCCGACGCTTGGTCCGATCCGTTCGCGCAGCTCCGCGGCCCGGGTTTCGGCGGCCTTCAGGTCCACCAGCTCGCTCTCGGACACCAGCGGGCAGATCCAGAAGGCCTGGGCGCCGGCCTGCACCACCTCGTGGAGCCGCGCCTCCACCTCGGCGATCCGGGTCATCGGCATGGCGCGGGTGGCCACCGGCGTGCGGCCCGGCGGCTTCTCGTCGATGCGCGAGACGTCGAGGTCCCCGTAGACGGTCAGCTCCAGCGTGCGCGGGATCGGCGTCGCCGACATGGCCAGCAGGTGCACCGCCTGGCCCTTGGCCTGCAGCCGCTGGCGCTCGGCCACCCCGAACCGGTGCTGCTCGTCGATCACCGCCAGCTGCAGGCGGTGGAAGGCGACGTCGTCCTGGAACAGGGCGTGGGTGCCGACCGCCACCTGCACCGCTCCGCTCGCCAGCGCCCGGAGCTTCTCGGCCCGGCCCGCGCCCTTGTCCCGCCCGGTCAGCAGGATCACGCCCACGCCGTGGTCGGTGAGCGGGCCCTGGATGGTCTCGAAGTGCTGCCGCGCGAGGATCTCGGTGGGCGCCATCAGCGCCGTCTGCCCGCCCGCGGACGCCACGTCGGCCATGGCGCACATGGCCACCACCGTCTTGCCGGATCCCACGTCACCCTGGATCAGCCGGCTCATCCGCTCGCCGCCGGCCAGGTCGGCGCGGATCTCGGCGAGCGCGCGGGTCTGGGCGCCGGTGAAGGCGAACGGCAGGTCGCCGCGGATCCGCTCCGCCGTCTCGCTGGCCGGGATCCGCACTGCCGGCTCACGCCGGCGTTCGGCGCGGCGCTGGGCCATGGCCAGCTGCTGGGCCAGCAGCTCGTCGTAGGCCAGCCGGCGGTAGTGGCGGGAGAGGGGAGAGAGGTCGGCTTCGCTCTCGGGTCCGTGCAGCCGCGCGATCGCCTCGCGCCAGGGCGGCAGCTTCTCGCGGGCCAGCCAGGCGGGGTCCTGCCACTCGGGCAGCTCGGGCGCGCGCTCCAGCGCCTCCTGGGCGAACACCCGTACGCGCCGGGCCGGAAGCCCCTCGGTGGCCGGATAGATCGGCTCCAGCTCGGGGATGTCCCCGGCCTTGCCGGGCTCCACCATGTAATCGGGGTGGACCATCTGGCGGCCGAACTTCTGGTCCTCGACCTTGCCTGAGATGATCCGCTTCGCGCCCACGGGATGGCGCTGCTCCAGCTGGTCGGCGAAGCGGCCGAAGAACACCAGCGTCAGGAAGCCGGTGGGGTCGGAGACCCGCACCCGCCAGGGCTGGGCGCTGCTGCGCGGCCGCTCGTAGGCGTCGATGGTGACGTCGAAGGTCATCACCTGGCCGTCGACCGCCGCGGAGATGTCGGCCGGCGTGCGCACGACGAGCGAGTGCGGCTTCAGGAACAGCACGTCGCGCACGATCGGCCCCGCGAGCCGCTCCAGCAGGGGGGCGACGCGCGGGCCCACCCCCTTCAGGGAGGTGATCGGCGCAAAAAGCGGGAACAGAATCTCCGGCCGCATCCTTCGAACATAGCTGACTGGCGCCGGCGTCACGCGCGCTCTATATCCGCGACCTCCTTATGACCATCGACGAAGCACGGCTGAAGAAGCTGAGGTTCCGGGCCTGGCGGCGCGGCTTCAGGGAAGCGGACCTCATCCTGGGGCCGTTCGCGGACCGCCATGTCCAGGATTTCAGCCCCGCGGAGCTGGACTGGTTCGAGAGCCTGCTGGAGCAGCCGGACCAGGACCTTTACGCCTGGATCATCGGAACCCTGCCGACGCCGCCGGAGTTCGATGGTGAAATCATGAACCGGATCAAGGCATTCCGGTTCGAAGTTCACAAGTCCCGCGGAGACGATCATGGCGGCTGACGACGCGCGGCCCGTGGCGCCGGCCCAGCTCCGCCGCGTGGCCGACGATCCCGGCCGCCTCGACCTCGTCGGCGCTCCCGAGGGCTTCGACGCCATGGTCATGGCCGATGTGGTCAAGGCGCGGAAGGGGCTGTCGGTCTTCGTCGCCCGCGACGGAACCCGGCTCTCGGCCTTCGCCGACGCCTTCCGCTTCTTCGCGCCCGACGTGGAGATCCTGACCTTCCCGAGCTGGGACTGCCTGCCGTACGACCGCGTCGGCCCGTCGGCCGGCGTCTCGGCCCAGCGGATGACCGCGCTCTCGCGGCTGGTCGAGGGGATCGACGGCAAGGCGAAGGTCCTGCTGGTCACGTCCGTGCCGGCGCTGATCCAGCGCGTGCCGCCGCGGAAGATCGTCAAGCGCGCCAGCTACTCGGGGCGGACCGGCAACACCGTCGAGATCGCGGACCTCGAGGCCTATTTCGCCGTCAATGGCTACCAGCGCGCCTCCACCGTCTCCGAGCGCGGCGAGTTCGCGATCCGCGGCGGGGTGATCGACGTCTTCCCGCCGTCCGCCGAGGAGCCGGTGCGCCTCGACCTGTTCGGCGACACCCTGGAGAGCATCCGCGCCTTCGATCCCGAGACCCAGCGCTCCACGAAGCAGCTCAAGGAGGTCAGCCTCCTGCCGGTCAACGAGGCCCTGCTGGACGCCGACGCGATCAGCCGCTTCCGCACCGGCTACCTGGAGACCTTCGGCGCGCCCGGCGACGACCCGCTCTACGCCGCCGTCTCCGAGGGCGGCCGCCGGGCCGGCATGGAGCACTACCTGCCGCTCTTCTACCCGGACATGGCGACCCTCTTCGACTACCTGCCGAAGGACGCCCTGGTGGCCCTCGACCACCTGGCCCGGGAGGCCCGCGAGGAGCGGTTCGCGCTGATCGAGGACGCCTACGAGTCCCGCGCCGCCACCGAGCGCAAGGTCCAGTACCACCCGCTGGAGCCCAACCGCCTCTACCTCGACGCCGAGGAGTGGCAGGCTGAGCTCGCTAAGCGGCCCAACCGTCGGTTCTCCGCCTTCAACGAGGCCGAGGGCGAGGTCGCCATCGACATGGGCGCCCGGGCCGGGCGCAGCTTCGCCGCCGAGCGGAAGATGGACTCGGTGAATCTCTTCGAGGCCACCGCCGACCACGCCAAGAAGCTCTCCGAGGCCGGCAAGCGCGTGCTGTTCGCCTCCTGGTCGGAAGGCTCGTCCGACCGCCTGGGCCACATGCTGGCCGACCACGGCCTGAAGAACGTGCCGTTCGCCGCCTACTGGGACGCCGCCCGGGCCGCGAACCCGAAGATCCCGCAGCGGGTGGTCCTGCCGCTCGACGCCGGCTTTGAGACCGACAACCTCGCGGTCATCTCCGAGACCGACATCCTGGGCGACCGCCTGGCCCGGCCGAAGCGCCGCCGCCGCGCGTCCAATTTCCTCGCCGAAGCGTCCTCGCTGACGCCGGGCGACCTCGTGGTGCACATCGACCACGGCATCGGCCGCTACGAGGGCCTGAAGACCCTCGACGTCCAGGGCGCCCCGCACGACACGCTCGAGCTGCAGTATGGCGGCGAGGCCAAGCTCTACCTGCCCGTCGAGAACATCGACCTCCTGACCCGCTACGGCGCCGACAGCGAGGGCGTGCAGCTCGACCGCCTCGGCGGGGCGGCCTGGCAAGCCAGGCGGGCGCGGGCCAAGGAACGGCTGCGGGAGATGGCCGAGGGCCTCATCCGCATCGCCGCCGAGCGGGCCACCAAGCAGACCGACGCGGTGGAGCCGCCGCACGGGGTGTTCGACGAGTTCTGCGCCCGGTTCCCGTACGAGGAGACGGACGACCAGCTGGCCGCCATCGGCGACGTCCTGGAGGACCTCTCCGCCGGCAAGCCCATGGACCGGCTGATCTGCGGCGACGTGGGCTTCGGCAAGACCGAGGTGGCGCTGCGCGCCGCCTTCGTGGTCGCCATGAGCGGCCAGCAGGTGGCGGTCGTGGCCCCCACGACCCTGCTCGCCCGCCAGCACTACAAGACCTTCACCGAGCGGTTCGAGGGCTGGCCGGTGCGCATCCGCCGGCTCTCGCGCCTGGTCACCGCCAAGGAGGCCGCCGAGACCCGGGAGGCGCTGAAGAACGGCGAGGTGGAGATCGTCATCGGCACCCACGCCATCCTCGGCAAGCAGGTGGGCTTCCGGAACCTCGGCCTGGTGATCGTCGACGAGGAGCAGCACTTCGGGGTCAAGCACAAGGAGAAGCTCAAGGAGCTTCGCGCCGACGTGCACATGCTGACGCTGACCGCCACGCCGATCCCGCGCACCCTGCAGATGTCGCTCTCCGGCATCCGCGAGATGTCGATCATCGCCACGCCGCCCGTCGACCGCCTCGCCGTGCGGACCTACATCACCCCCTGGGATCCCGTCGTCATCCGCGAGGCCCTGCTGCGCGAGAAGTACCGCGGCGGCCAGGCCTACTACGTCGCCCCGCGGGTCAACGACCTGCCGGAGCTGGAGCGGTTCCTGCGCGAGCAGGTGCCGGAGGTGAAGTTCGTGGTCGGTCACGGCCAGATGGCGCCGACCCAGCTCGAGGAGGTGATGAGCGCCTTCTACGACGGCCAGTACGACGTGCTGCTGTCGACCACCATCGTCGAGAGCGGCCTCGACATCCCGACCGCCAACACCCTGGTCATCCACCGCGCGGACATGTTCGGCCTGGCCCAGCTCTACCAGCTCCGCGGCCGCGTCGGCCGGGCCAAGAGCCGCGCCTACGCATATCTGACCACGCCGGCCGAGAAGCAGATCACGCTCTCGGCGGAGAAGCGGCTGAAGGTGCTGCAGTCCCTCGACAGCCTGGGCGCGGGCTTCCAGCTCGCCAGCCACGACCTCGACATCCGTGGCGGCGGCAACCTGCTGGGCGAAGAGCAGTCCGGCCACATCCGCGAGATCGGGGTCGAGCTCTACCAGCAGATGCTGGAGGACGCGGTCAACGAGCTGAAGACGCTCGCCGGCGCCGAGGGCCTGGAGCACGACCGGGGCTGGTCGCCGCAGATCAACACTGGCGCCGCGGTCCTCCTGCCCGAGGACTACGTCCCCGACCTCAACGTGCGCCTGTCGCTCTACCGCCGGCTCTCGGACGCCGAGAAGGCGCAGGACCGCGAGGCGCTCGCCGCCGAGCTCATCGACCGGTTCGGCCCGCTGCCGCCGGAAGCCGGCCAGCTGCTCAAGGTGGTCGCCATCAAGGGGCTCTGCCGAGAGGCCAACGTCGCCAAGATCGACGTGGGTCCGAAGGGCGCCGTCGTCACCTTCCGCGGCGACGAGCCGAAGAACCCCGCCGCCCTGGTCCAGTTCGTGGCCAAGAACCAGGTCGCCTGGAAGCTTCGCCCCGACCACAAGATCGTGGTCAAGGGCGAGTGGGAGACGCCGGAGCAGCGCCTGAACGCCGCCGAGAAGGTGCTGACGGAGCTAGCCAAGCTGGCGGCCTGAGGCCAAGCTGCCCGGACGTTCAGTTCGGGGGATTTCTCAGTGACCAGTTGGAAGGCCGCCGCCGCGGCGCTCGCGCTCCTGGGCGCCACGGCCGCGACCCAGGCCCGCGCCCAGGAGAGCCCGGCTACGACCGGCGATCTCAACTGCGCGGTCGTCGGCTTCGTGCTCGCGGCGTCGGAGGACAAGGAGGAGCAGCAGGCGGGGCTGATGCTGGCCTTCTACTACTACGGCCGCCTCTCTGCGGTGGGCGGCGGCTTCAACCTCGAGGCCCGCCTGCAGGAGGTCGCGAAGGGTTTCACGGACGAGACGTTCGGGACTCAGGCCCAACGCTGCGGCGACGAGTTCGCCAAGGTGGGCGACTCCATGAAGCTCGTGGGCGACGGCATGGACGAGAAGCGCTAGGCCGACGCGGCCGGTATTAGCTGGCCTTGCGGCCGTCGGCCCGCGAGGCGGCCTCTTCGAGCGCGCGCGCCACCGTCTCCGGACCGCCGACCTCGGCCACCCCGATGTCGAAATCGACCACGAACGGCGGCTTGCCGGCGCCCGCCTCGAAAGCGGTGCAGCCAATGACGGCGCTGATCCGCTCGCCGGCGGCCTTGGCGGCGGCGTGGGGCGTGGCGGGCAGGGCGAGGGCGAAGACCTCCGGCGCGAGCCGGGCGGCAGTGTCCTCCACCCGCACCAGGCGTCCGATCATCGAGCCGATCTGCGGCACGGCGCGGTCAAGCCAGCCGCCGGCCCGGGCGGCGTGCACCTCGGGCTTCTCGGCCACCTTGAGCACGCAGACGCTGAGCGGCCGGTTGCGAACCCGGGCGGCCTGGGCCAGCCGCGCCAGGTGGGCGGCGAACAGGTCGCGGGTGAAGAGGCCGGTGGCGGCGTCCATCAGGCCGGAGCTGCGGGCCCGCTCCAGCGCCTGGCGCACGCTCACGCCGCGGCGGTGGCTGCGGGCCAGCTCGACGACGCGCTTGGCGGTTTCGCTCTCCGGCGTCTCGGGCGAGGCCACGTCCGAGATGCCGCGATGGTAGGCCTCGGAGATGGTCACCGCCGTCTCCCTCTGCATGTAGAGCAGGGCCGGGGTGTGGAAGAGGCGGGTGTTGCGGCGCAAGCCCGCGGCGATGGACATCGCCTCCTGCGGGTTCTCGCCCGCCCACAGCACCACCGCGTCGAAGGCGCGCTCGTGCAGGTAGTCGAAGGCCGTGAAGGCGGTGAAGGCGCCGACCACGTCCGCCCCGTTGCGCTTCAGCGCGTTGGACAGCGCCAGGAACTGCGGAGCCGGCTCGCCGATCGCCAGCACCCGGAAGGCGCTCACGTCGGGCTCGGGCAGGTCCATGCCCCGGCCGCGGTCGGCGAAGGTCTCCTGGCGGAGTTCGAACTCCTCCTCCGACACCGCCACGCGGACCAGGGTCTCGAGCCGCATCGCCGCCTGGGCGGGGTGCAGCGGCGCCGCGAGCGTCAGGTCGAAGCCCTGGGCGGCGAGGGAAGGGTCCGGATCGCCGATGGCCACCACCGGCAACTTGCGCGGCGCGCAGGCGGCCTTCAGCCGCTCGGCGAGGCCCAGGGCGTCCGCGCCGCCGTGCTTCAGGTCGACGATCACCGCCTCGATCTGCAGGTCCGAGAGACAGGCGATGGCCGAATAGGGCCCACGCGCCGTCGCCGTTCGCCAGCCGAGACGGTCGAGCCCGTCCGCGAGCGGCCCGGCCAGCACATCGTCCCGCGCAACGATCAGGACCCGCGCCTGGACGCCTGCCGCCATATCCCCCATTCCCTGACGTGACCCGCCAGCGTGCTAAGCACGGAATCGCGGCGGGGCGAATAGGAACAATAGCCTTGCACGCGTCAGTTGCGGCGCGGCGGTGAGTCGCGGGGAGGGACGATGGCGGACGGTCTTGCGGGTCTGACGGCGGTCGTGACGGGGGCGTCCGGCGGCCTGGGCGAGCATTTCGCCCGGCTGCTGGCGCGCCAAGGGGCCGCGGTGGCCCTCACCGCGCGGCGCCAGGAGAAGGTGCAGACGCTCGCCGACGAGCTGAACGCCGCCGGCGGCCGCGCCCTGGCGATGCGGCTCGACGTGGCCGACGCCGCCGCCATCGCCCCGGCGTTCCAGCGGATCGAGGCGGAGCTCGGGCCGCTGAACATCCTGGTGAACAACGCCGGCGTCGGCGGCGAGGGCCTGGCCCTGGACCTCTCGGTCGAGGACTTCGACAACACCTTCGCGGTGAACGTCCGCGGGACCTTCTTCGCCGCCCAGGCGGCGGCGCGCGCCCTGATCGCCTCCGGCGCCGCCGAACGGGGCCAGGCGCGGATCCTCAACATCGCCTCCATCGCCAGCCACACCGTGCTGCCCGGTCTCTCCGCCTACTGCGGCTCCAAGGCCGCCGTGGCCATGCTGACGAAGAGCCTGGCGCGGGAGTGGGCCCGGCGCGGGATCGCCGTGAACGCGCTCTGCCCCGGCTACATCGAGACCGACATCAACGCCGACTGGTGGCCCACGGAAGGCGGCCAGAAACAGCTCAAGGGCTTCCCGCGCCGGCGTCTCATGCAGGCGTCCGACCTCGACGCGGCCTTCCTCATGCTGGTGGGCGATCCGGCCCGCGCCATGACCGGCAGCGTCGTCACCGTGGACGACGGCCAGTCGCTGCCCGGCGGCGGCTGAGGCTTGGCTGACCGGACGGCAGGATGCTTGGATAGGTCCACAAGGGAGTACCGGAACATGCGCCAGGGACCGCTGTCAGGCCTGAAGGTCATCGAGTTCGCCGGCATCGGGCCCGGCCCGTTCTGCGGCATGCTGCTGTCGGACCTCGGCGCCGACGTGATCCGCATCGACCGCAAGGGCGGACGGGGCGGTGCGCCGTCGGACATCACCGCCCGCGGCCGCCGCTCGGTTGCGCTGGACCTGAAGAGCCCGGCGGCCATCGAGGCCTGCCTGAAGCTGATGGAAGGCGCCGACGCCATCCTGGAGGGCTTCCGCCCCGGCGTGATGGAGCGCCTGGGGCTCGGGCCCGACGTGGCGCTCGCCCGCAACCCGAAGCTGGTCTACGGCCGAATGACCGGCTGGGGCCAGACCGGCCCCTACGCCCAGGCCGCCGGCCACGACATGAACTACATCGCCATCACCGGCGCCCTCCACGCCATCGGCACGAAGGACAAGCCGGTCCCGCCGCTCAACCTGGTGGGCGACTTCGGCGGCGGCGCGCTCTACCTCGCCTTCGGCCTGCTGGCCGGGGTGATCCACGCCCGGGAGACCGGCAAGGGCCAGGTGGTGGACTGCGCCATGAGCGACGGCGCGGCCTCGCTGATGGCCATGTTCTACGGCTTCAAGGCCTCGGGGATGTGGCAGGAGGAGCGCCGCGCCAACCTGCTCGACGGCGGCGCCCACTTCTACGACACCTACCAGTGCGCCGACGGCAAGTGGGTCTCCATCGGCTCCATCGAGCCGCAGTTCTACGCCCTGCTGCTGGAGAAGACCGGCATCTCCGATCCGGACTTCCAGGCCCAGATGGACCGCGCCGCCTGGCCGAAGCTGCATGACAAGCTGGCGGCGGTCATCGCGACGAAAACCCGCGACGAATGGACGGCGATCATGGGCGGCACCGACGTCTGCTTCGCCCCGGTGCTCGACCTCGACGAGGCGCCCAAGCACCCGCACAACGTGGCCCGCCAGACCTTCGTGGAGGTGGCGGGTGTGACCCAGCCCGCGCCCGCGCCACGCTTTTCCGCCACCCCGGGCGCCATCCAGGGCCCGCCGGCCCAGGTGGGCAAGCACGATCGCGAGGCGCTGCTGGACTGGGGCTTCTCCGGCCCGGACATCGACCGGCTGGCGGACGCCGGCGCCATCGCCGACACGCGAGTTTCCTGAAGTCGCCGTTCAGGTTGGGTTCAGCCGCCGGGCCTTAAACCTCATCCCAGGTTGGACGTCGCGCTCTCCCGTCCCTCGAAGCGGCGGCCGACCTGATGGAACGACACGCCCATCGGCGGCGCGCCACCCTTCAACAAGGTGGCGCGCCGTTTCCATTTGTGCGCTTGCCAGACTCTGCCAGCTTCACCACCTTCCGGCCGGATGACGACCCGGCGCGCCCTCGGCCGCTTGCGGGCGGCCGACTGGGATCCGACCCACTGGCTCCGCATCGGCCTCAAGACCCTGGCCAAGGCGCTGGGCCGGCTCTGGGGCCGCGACGTGATGCTCTACACGGGCGGCGTCTCCTTCTTCATCATGCTCGCCATCTTCCCGGCGCTCGCCATCGGCATGGGGCTCTACAGCCTGTTGTCCGATCCGGCCCAGGCGGCGCGCCAGGGGGAATACCTCGCCCGGCTGATGCCCGACGCCGCGCGGCTGATCTTCCAGAGCGAGCTCATGCGGCTCAGCCACGCGCCGCTGGAGGCGGTGTCCTTCCAGAGCGGCGTGGCGCTGGTGGTCGGGGGCTACGCCGCCCACCGCGGCTTCAAGGCCCTGCTGGCGGGCCTCTCCTTCATCCATGACGAGGACGAACCCCGCGGCTTCGTCGGCTTCAACCTGCTGGCGCTGGCCGTGCTGGTGGCGAGCTTCGTGGGCCTCGGCGTGCTGTCCGTGGTGTTCTTCGGCTTCCGGATCATCGGCGAGACCTTCGAGCTGCGCCCGCTGCGCGGCGCGCTCTGGCTCTACAGCGAATGGACCTGGGCCAGCGCCGGCATGACGATCGGCATGGCCTTCATCTACCGCTGGGCCATGTCGCGGCGGCCGGTGGCCTGGCGGGCCTCGGTGATGGGCGGGGCCAGCGCGGCGGCGCTCTGCATCTTCGCCTCGTGGGGCCTGGGCTTCTACGTGGAGCAGATCGCCCATCTGGGCGCGACCTACGGCTCGGTCGCGACCGTCGTGATCTTCCTGATCTGGCTGTCCTGGAATGTGAACGCCATCTTCTTCGGCGGGGCGCTGGCGACCGAGGTGGAGATCGCCATCGACGCGCACGAGGCGGCGATCGCGGTCAGCCCTTCACCACCACGAAGCTGAGCACGCCGCCGTCCTCGCCCCGCTCGGCGAGCGTGGCGCCCGTCTCGGCGGCGAAGTGCGGCACGTCGATGCGCGCCAGCGGATCGTCCGCCAGCAGCCGCACCCGCGCGCCCGCCGGGGCGGCCTCCAGGGCGCGGCGCAGGCGCAGGGTCGGCACCGGGCAGCGGTGGCCCCGGGCGTCCACCAGGATCTCGTCGGCAGGCATGGGCGGCGCATACAACGTGGCTTCGTGGAACCCAAGCTCCGCCTTCGCGCGTTGTGGCCGCACGTCCATTTGCATACGGGGAGGGGATGGCCGTCGCGCGCGAGGTCTTCACCACTGATGTTCCGGCCCGGCTGGACCGGCTGCCGTGGAGCCGATTCCACTGGCTGGTGGTGGTGGCGCTCGGGATCACCTGGATCCTCGACGGGCTGGAGGTCACGCTCGTGGGCTCCCTCTCGCCCGCCATCGCAGGCGCGGACGGCCTCAACCTCGACGCCGGACAGATCGGCCTGGCCGGCAGCGCCTACATCCTGGGGGCGGTGCTCGGCGCCCTGGTGTTCGGCCGCCTGACCGACCGCTGGGGCCGGCGCAGGCTCTTCACCATCACTGTCGCCGTCTATCTCGTGGCGACCATCGCCACGGGCTTCTCCTGGAATTTCTGGTCGTTCCTGCTCTTCCGCTTCATCACCGGCGCAGGGATCGGCGGGGAGTACGGCGCGGTGAACTCGGCCATCCAGGAGCTGATCCCAGCGCGCCGGCGCGGCTACACGGACCTGGCCATCAACGGCAGCTTCTGGGTGGGCGCGGCCCTCGGCGCGATGGGCTCGATCGTGGTGCTCGACCCCGACGTGGTCGACCAGGCCTGGGGCTGGCGGCTCGCCTTCATCATCGGAGGGCTGCTGGCGCTGATCGTCATCTGGATCCGCCGCTTCATCCCCGAGAGCCCACGCTGGCTGATGACCCATGGCCGCCCCGAGGAGGCCGAGGCCGTGGTCCGCGACATCGAGGCCCGGGTGGAGCGCCACACGGCCATGCCGCCGATCTTCGCCCCGCACCCGACCATCCGGCTGGTCCACCGCACCCGCACGAGCTGGACGGAACTCGGCGTGTCGCTGTTCCGCACCTATCCGCGGCGGACCATCCTCGGGCTCGTGCTGATGGCGACCCAGGCCTTCTGCTACAACGCCATCTTCTTCACCTACGCGATGATCCTGACGCGCTTCTACGCCATCCCGGCGCAGAACATCGGCTGGTTCATGCTGCCCTTCGCGCTCGGCAACTTCATGGGGCCGCTGCTGCTCGGCCGGCTGTTCGACAGCGTCGGGCGCAAGCCGATGATCGCCGGGACCTACGGTCTGGCGGGCCTGCTGCTGTGCGTCACGGGCTGGCTGTTCGCGCAAGGCGCGCTCACCGCCGAGACCCAGACGCTTGCCTGGACGGTGATCTTCTTCTTCGCCTCGGCCGGCGCCAGCGCCGCCTATCTGACGGTGGGCGAGCTCTTCCCGCTGGAGCTCCGGGCGCTGACCATCTCCCTGTTCTACGCGATTGGCACCCTGCTGGGCGGGGTCGCGGGGCCCGCGGTGTTCGGCGCCCTGATCGACACCGGCGAGCGAAGCCAGATCCTGGTCGGCTACCTGCTGGGGGGCGGGCTGATGCTGGTGGCCGCCGTGGTCACCCTGTTCCTGGGCGTGCGCGCCGAGAAGAAACCGCTGGAGACGGTGGCCGCGCCGCTGTCCCTGGCGCGCGACGAGCACGGCTGACACGAAAACGCGGGCCCGGCCGGAGCCGGACCCGCGTTCCGTAGCTCGAAGGCTGCCCTTACGGGTTGGTGGTCGTGCCGGTGGGGCCGGTCGGGCCCGTGCCGCCGGCCGTGCCGGTGGCGCCGGTCGTGCCCGTGGTCGAGCCCATGGCGCCGCCGCTCGTGGCGCCCGCCGCGCCGGAGTTCATGCCGGTCCCGGTCGTCGCGTCGGCCGCGGCGGGATCGGTCGCCATGGCGCCCGTCGTGCCGGTAGCGGCGCCGGAGGCCGCCATGCCGGCGTCGCCCGCCGACATCGCGCCGCCCGCGGTCGCGGGATCGGTCGTCGCCGCGGCCGTGGCTTCGGGCGTCTCGGCCGCCTTGTCGCCGCCGCCACAGGCCGCAAGGCCCAGCATCGCGCCCGTCGCCAAGACGGCCGCGCCAAAGGTTCTCAGTCGCATCCGGTATTCCCTCAGATTGGTCAGGGCGCGGCCGGAGGGCCAGCCCGGGAGATGCAACCCGAGGCCGCCACGCCGGTTCCGAAAATGTGATCGGCGGGCTCAACTATCTGAGAAGACGCATCAAATGCTGGTTTGCGCCGACTTGGAGACGCTCAGCCCGCCCGGCGGACCGGCCAGGCGCCGCGCTGGGCCTTGAGCACGCTCCAGCCCTCCCGGGTCAGCACGAAGGCGTGGGGCGAGCCGCGCCAGCCGTTCATCACCGCCGTGGTGCCAGCGCGCTGCAGGAGCCTTCGGCCGCAAAGCCGAAGGCACAGGCCGAGGATCACCGGATCACGATCCACCAGAGGCGCCTCCAGCGCCTGCATCAGGACCTGCCGTTCCTCGGACGTGAGTTCGTGACCCGGTTGCATAAAGGCCCTAACGCCGACCTTGGCCCGGCGTTGCCACGGTCCTGACGACGTTGTCATTTCGGCCCTGCGGGCTTCCCTTTGCGGCGCGGTTCTGGAATTGCTCGCCCATCCGGAATTTGGGGAGGGGCCCTGCCATGAAGACCCGCGCCGCGGTGGCTTTCGAAGCCAAGAAGCCGCTGGAGATCGTCGAGCTCGACCTGGAGGGCCCAAAGGCCGGCGAGGTCCTGGTCGAGATCAAGGCCACCGGCGTCTGCCACACCGACGCCTACACCCTCGACGGCTTCGATTCCGAGGGCATCTTCCCCTCGGTGCTGGGCCACGAGGGGGCCGGCGTGGTCGTCGAGGTGGGTCACGGCGTCACCAGCGTGAAGCCGGGCGACCATGTGATCCCGCTCTACACGCCGGAATGCCGGCAGTGCAAAAGCTGCCTCTCGCGCAAGACCAACCTCTGCACGGCGATCCGCGCCACCCAGGGCAAGGGCCTGATGCCCGACGGGACCAGCCGGTTCTCCTACAAGGGGCAGACGATCTACCACTACATGGGCTGCTCGACCTTCTCGAACTACACGGTCCTGCCCGAGATCGCGGTGGCCAAGATCCGCGAGGACGCGCCCTTCGAAACGGCCTGCTACGTGGGCTGCGGCGTCACCACCGGCGTCGGCGCCGTGGTCAACACCGCCGACGTGGAGGCAGGCGCCCGCTGCATCGTCTTCGGCCTGGGCGGCATCGGGCTCAACGTCATCCAGGGCCTGAAGCTGGTGGGCGCGAGCCAGATCGTCGGCGTCGACCTGAACCCCGCCCGCGAGGAATGGGGCCGCCGGTTCGGCATGACCCACTTCGTCAATCCGAAGACCGTCGACGGCGACCTCGTGGCCCACCTGGTGGCGCTGACCGACGGCGGGGCGGACTACACCTTCGACGCCACCGGCAACACGACCGTCATGCGCCAGGCGCTGGAAGCCTGCCACCGCGGCTGGGGCGAGAGCATCATCATCGGCGTGGCCGAGGCCGGCAAGGAGATCGCCACCCGGCCGTTCCAGCTGGTCACCGGCCGGGTGTGGAAGGGCACCGCCTTCGGCGGCGCGCGCGGTCGCACCGACACCCCGAAGATCGTCGACTGGTACATGGAGGGGAAGATCGAGATCGACCCGATGATCACCCACAAGCTCAGCCTGGAGGAGATCAACAGGGCCTTCGACCTGATGCACGCCGGCGAGAGCATCCGCAGCGTGGTGGTCTATTGAGCCTCGAGACCGTCTCCACGACCCGGACCTTCGGCGGAACCCAGGGCGTCTACCGCCACCGCAGCCGCGAGACCGGCACGGACATGACGTTCAGCGTCTTCGTCCCCCCGCAGGCCGAGCAGGGGCCAAGGCCGGTCGTCTGGTACCTGTCGGGGCTGACCTGCACCCACGCCAATGTCACCGAGAAGGGTCAGTTCCAGCGCGCCTGCGCGGAGCTCGGCCTGGTCTTCGTGGCCCCGGACACCAGTCCGCGGGGCGAGGGCGTTCCGGACGATCCCGCCTACGACTTCGGCCAGGGCGCCGGCTTCTACGTGGACGCCACCCAGCCCCCCTGGGCGCAGCACTTCCGCATGGCGAGCTACATCGTCTCCGAGCTGCCGGAGGTGATCGCCGGGCATTTTCCCGTCGACATGGCCCGCCAGGGCCTCACCGGCCACTCCATGGGCGGGCACGGGGCGCTGACCCTGGCGCTCAAGACCCCCGGCCGCTGGCGCAGCGTCTCGGCCTTCGCGCCGATCGCCTCGCCCATGCGCTGCCCCTGGGGCGAGAAGGCGCTGACCGGCTACCTGGGGCCCGATCGCCACGCCTGGCGACGCCATGACGCCACCGCCCTGATCGAGGACGGCGCCCGCCTGCCGGAAATCCTGGTGGACCAGGGCGACGCCGACAACTTCCTGAAGGACCAGCTCAAGCCCGAGCTGCTGGAGGCCGCCTGCCGTGACGCCGGCGTGCCGCTGACGCTCCGGATGCAGCCCGGCTACGACCACAGCTACTACTTCATCGCCACCTTCATGGCCGACCACCTGGCCTGGCATGCGGAGCGGCTGGCTTGAGCGGCGTCGTCGTCGCCGTCTCCGCCAAGCCGAAGCACGGCCCGAAGAAGCTCAACCGCGAAGTGGTGACCCTGCTGCAGGGCCAGGGCGTCGAGGGCGACGCCCACTGCGGCGCGACGGTGAAGCACCGCAGCCGCTGGCGGCGCGATCCGACCCAGCCGAACATCCGCCAGGTCCACCTGATGCACCAGGAGCTGCACGACGAGCTGGCGGCGAAGGGCTTCGCGGTCACCCCCGGCTACATGGGCGAGAACATCACCACCCGCGGCGTCGACCTCCTGGGCCTGCCCAAGGGCGCGGTGCTGCGGATCGGCGCGGGCACCGTCGTCGAAGTCACCGGCCTGCGCAATCCCTGCTACCAGCTCGACCAGCTGCAGGAGGGCCTGATGCAGGCCTGTCTGGAGAAGCGCGGCGATGAGCTCGTCCGCAAGGCCGGCGTCATGGGCGTCGTCCTGTCAGGCGGAGAGGTGAGGGCGGGCGACGCGATCACGGTCGAGCTGCCGCCGGGCCCGCACGAGGCGCTGAAACCGGTCTAGCCCAGCGCCGCATCCACCAGCTGCGGGAACACCTTCGCGACCTTGCCCAGCAGGTAGTCGCCGTAGGTCCCGTCGAACTCGTGCACGCTCGCCTTGTCCCAACGCTCGGCCCGGTCGGCGTCCACGTCCGCGCGCCCGGAGACCGGCAGCGGCTGCATCCGCGCCGTGAAGTCCGGATCGAAGAACAGCGGGAAGGAGAGGCGGTCGTGGCCGCTGACGTTACGCACCCTGTGCGGCGTGGACCTGAACCGCCCCCCGGTCAGGCGCTCCAGCATGTCGCCGATGTTGCAGACCAGGGCCCCTTCGACGGGCGGCGCCTCGACCCAGCCGCCGGGCGTCTTCACCTGCAGCCCGCCGAAGCGGTCCTGCGCCAGCAGGGTCAGCAGGCCATAGTCGGTGTGCTCACCCACGCCCCAGGCGTCCGGCTCGCCGCCCGCCGGATAGTGGAAGATCCGGAACAGCACCGTGGGCTCGGCGAGGTAGGCGCGCTGGAACCATCGGGCGTCCAGGCCCAGGCTCAGGGACACGCCCTCCATCAGCACGCCAGCGGCGCGGGTCGCCGCGTCCATGTAGCCGAGGACCGTGGGCTTCAGCCCGGGCAGTTCGGCCGGCCAGAGGTTCGGCCCGTGCATCGGCAGGCCGGCGCGGACCCGCGGATGTTCGGGAGACAGCTCGCTCCCGAGGTAGAGCCCTTCCTTGAGGTCCGGCCGGCCGGAGGTGAGCTCGCCGCCGAGCGGGAACCAGCCGCGCCAGGCCCGCCCGCCGCGGCTCATGGCGATCTGCGCCTTCGCTTCGACCGGCAGCGCGAAGAACAGGCGGCTCTGCGCTTCCAGCTCGGCGAAGGCCGCCGGCGCGATGCGATGGCCCACCAGGTAGAAGAAGCCGTGCGCCTCGCAGGCCTGAGCGATGGCGTCGGCCACCCTGCGCCGGCCGGCCTCGTCGGCCGCGTCGAACAGCGGCTCCATGTCGATGATCGGCAGGCGCTCGGTCATGGCCGCCACCCTAGACACGGCGCGCCCAAAGAAAAACGGCCCGGATCGCTCCGGGCCGTTCGTCCGTCTCAGGTACGCGAGACTAGTACTTCAGGCGAAGCGTCGCGCCGACCGTCCGGGGCGCGCCCAGGAAGGTGTCGTAGACGCTGACCGCGTCGTTGTTCTCGTCCACCTGGTAGGGGCCGTTGAAGCCGACCTGCAGGTAGTCCTTGTCGAACAGGTTGTTGGCCCACAGCTCGACGGTCCAGCGCTCGTCGGCCGAGCCCAGGCCCACCCGGGCGTTCACCAGCACCATCTCGTCCTGCTCCTTGACGGGGTGCAGGTCGGAACCGGTGTTGTAGCGCGAGGTGTACTTGGCCGAGACGTTGGTGCGCAGCTTCATGTCGCCGAACACGTCACGCTCGTAGGTCCCGGCCAGCGAGGCCGAGTAGCGCGGCGCGAACGACAGCTGGGCGCCGGGCAGGCGACGCAGGCTGTTGAACCGGGTCGGGTTGATCAGGTCGGCGGCGGTGAACGGCTGGATCTCCGTTTCCGCATAGGTGACGCCGCCCTGCAGGGTCAGGCCGTCGATCGGCGGGACATAGATGAAGTCCAGGTCGACGCCGCGCGAGATCACCTCGGGGATGGTCTCCACGACGAAGGCCGTGCCGACGAAGGTGTTCAGCTGGAAGTCCGTGAACTGCTGGTAGAACACCGCGGTGTTCAGCATCAGGCTGTTGCCGAACCAGCTGGTCTTGGCGCCGATCTCGTAGGAGTCGACGAACTCGCCCTTGAAGCTGGTGTCCGGGTCGGCCGTGAAGTTCGGGCCGGTCGCGGTCACGGCGATCAGCTGCTCGCGGTCCAGGTTGAAGCCGCCCGCCTTGTACCCGCGCGAGTAGGACGCGTAGGTCATGATGTCCGGGTTCCAGCGGTAGGCGATCTTCGCCGTGCCGGAGACTTCCTCCTCCGTGCGGCTCTGGGTGATCACGCCCAGGTCGTCGAAGTCGTTGTTCTGGCCGTTCAGGCACAGGCCGCCGACGATCGTCGTGGCCGTCGCCGTCCCGAGCAGGCGCGCCAGCGAGCCGAAGGCCGCTTCGCCCTGGTCGCAGGAGGAGCCCGTGGTCGTGTAGTCGGTCGTCAGGCTCTTCTCGTCACGGGTGTAGCGCAGGCCCACGGTCAGTTCGAGCGCGTCGGTGATCGCGAACGAGTTGTTGGTGAACAGGGCCCAGGTGTCGCCCTCCTGCGAGTAGCTGTCGTCCGTGCCCGTGCCCGCCTGCAGGATCGTGGCCGGCGTCAGGCCGATCAGGGCCGGCACCCCGCCCAGCACGCGGCCGGCGAAGTAGGGGTAGTAGTCGGCGCCGAAGCGGAGGATCGAGCGGGTGTCGAGGTCTTCCTTGGCGTAGAAGCCGCCGACCAGCCAGTTGAGGCGGTTGTCGACAGCCTGGCCGGCCAGGCGCACTTCCTGCGAGAACTGGCCGAACTCGACGAAGTTCGTGCCGTCGGCGGGACGGTAGACCAGGTCGGCGGCGGTGAAGTCGCTGTCCTGGCCGGTCTCGGCGCGCCAGTTGCGGACCGCGGTGATCGAGGTCAGCTGCAGGTCCGGGGTGATGTCCCAGTTGGCTTCGGCCGAGAAGCCCATGTCCTCGACGCGCTGGTCGGTCTCGCGGTTGGCGTAGCCCAGGCGGTCGAACGGGGTGGAGGTGGTGTCGAGGGAGCCCGGACGCACGGCGTTGATCAGGTTCGCGCGGCTGTTGGCGGCCTGGCCCACGAACAGCTGGGTGCCGACGCAGCAGTTCTCGTCGCGCTTGGTGTAGTCGCCGATCAGGCGGACCGAGAGATCCGAGGTGGGCTCCCAGAGGAGCTGGCCGCGCAGGGTGTAGAAGTCCTGGTCGTTGTCCTCGGTGAGGCCGCGCGGGCCGGAGCCCACGACGATGTCCTGGTAGCCGTCGCGGCGACGGGCGCCGGCGAACAGGCGGCCGGCCACGGTGTCGGTGATCGGGCCCGAGATGGCGCCCGTGACGCCGAACTGGCCGTGGTTGCCGATGGTGGCTTCGGACTCGGCCTGGAAGTCGCGGGTCGGGCCGGCGGTGATGATGTTGATCACGCCCGCCGAGGTGTTCTTGCCGAACAGGGTGCCCTGCGGGCCCTTCAGCACCTCGATGCGGGTCACTTCGCCCAGGTCGCCGAACGACACGCCGTTACGCGGGCGGTAGACGCCGTCGATCACCACGCCGACGGAGGATTCCAGGCCCGGGTTGTCGCCCACGGTGCCGACGCCGCGCACGCGGGCGGTCACGATGGTCTCGTTCGAGGTGGAGGTGACGGTCAGGCCGGGCGTCAGCACGGTCAGTTCGCGGATGTCGCGCACGCCCGCGTCGCGCATCAGCTCGCCGGACACCGAGGTCACGACGATCGGCACGTCCTGCAGGCTCTGCTCGCGCTTCTGCGCGGTGACGACGATTTCTTCCACCGCCCGGTCGGCCCCCTCGGCCTCCTGGGCGTGGGCGGCCGTGGCGAGGCCGGACATGAGCAGGACCGGCGTCAGCGCGGTCCCACAAAGAAGCTTCACAATTCGCATAGATAACCTCCCGGAGCGGCCCACGCGGGGAGTCGCGGGCGCCGGCTCAAAGCGGTCCGGATTTAGGCGTGTCGGCAGGCTCGGCAATTGCCTGAGATCAAGCGGGGCGGTCACGCCTCACCTCTGTGGCGCCGGGGACACGCATTGGGCAATGGAAAGGCGCCGCCGCCATGATCCGGCCGCAGTTCATGTGAGTGCGGTCAGCGAACTTCGTTCGTCCGACTGCTGCGTCCGAAGGTCGCGATGCGGGCGCGGGCACAACTTCCTGGCGCGTGACCTGCTACCAGAGGTCGGCTCCGTCATACCCACACCGGAGCCGGCAGGGCCGCCGCTTGCGGTCGGCCTGCCACTGCGGCCGGGCTCCGTTCGACGCGGGACCCGGCCGCGGATCCGCCGGAGGCTTTCCGCCGCGTCCAACTTCTGCGAGTGAGAAGCCATGTCGTCCGTGACTCGCGCCCTCATCCTCAGCGCCGGCCAGGGTAAGCGGCTCCTGCCGCTGACCACCTCCCGCCCGAAGTGCCTGATCGACCTCTCCGGCAAGACCCTGCTGGAGTGGCAGCTCCAGGGCCTGCGCGCCGCCGGGATCCGTGAGGTGGTGGTGGTCACCGGTTTCAAGGCCGAGGCCGTGGACGCCGAGCTGGCGCGCCTGTCGATCCCGGGGCTCGAGGTCCGCACCCTGTTCAACCCGTTCTATGACGTGGCCGACAACCTGGCTTCCTGCTGGATGGCCCGCGAGGTGTTCGACCGCGAGCTCCTGCTGCTGAACGGCGACACCCTGTTCGAACCGGCGGTGGCCGAGCGCCTGCTGGCCGCGCCCGCCTCGGAGATCACCGTCACCGTCGACCGCAAGGCCGAGTACGACGCCGACGACATGAAGGTCCTGGAGGAGGGCGGCCGCCTCGAGGCGATCGGCAAGACGATCACCGAGTACAACGCCGAATCCATCGGCTTCATCCGCTTCTCCGCCGCCGGCGCGGCGCGGTTCGTGGCGGCCATCGACGCGGTGATCCGCTCGCCGGGCGGCCTGAAGCGCTGGTACCTGAGCGCCATCGACGAGCTGGCGCGCGACACAGGCGTGGTCACCGTCCAGTCCATCGAAGGCCTCGACTGGGGCGAGATGGACTTCCCCGCCGACGTGGAGGCGAACCTCGCGCTCACCGAGCGCTGGGTGGCCCGGCGGTCCGCCCAGTCGGCGGCCTAGGCCTCGCCCACGAGGCTGCGCACCAGTTCGAGGTCGGCGATCTTGTCGACGTCCACCGCCGCCAGGCCGTAGGGCGTCGCCACCGCCGCGGCGCGCACCCCGGCCAGCCGCCCCAGCCGCGCCACCGCACGGGTGAGCGTCAGCCGCCCGAGCAGGAAGCCCACGAGGATCCCGGGCCCCAGGATGGCGGCCATGCGCCACGGCCGCTTCCGCTCCGCTTCCACCCGCCGCCAGAGCCGCACCGCGGCCAGCGCCCGGGGGCTCGCCAGGTAGAACAGGTTGCACCCCGACCAGTGGCCGTCGGCCAGCCGCAGGTAGGTCCGCTGCGTGACCGGCGCGTCCCTCTCCACCGTCTCGCGCCGGGCGAGGAGGGCGCAGATGTCGGCGTCGGCGGGGGCGTCGTCCAGGAAGCGGGCGATCCACTCCGGGCGCAGCAGGGCGTGGTCCGAGGTGGTGACCAGCAGCGGCGTCCCGAGGACCGCCGCGCCCGTCTCGACGCTGGCGCTGGGCCCGGCGGCGGCCTCCAGCACCTCGACGCCCAACCGCTCGGCTTCCCGGCATACGTCCGCATGGTTGGCGGAGATGGCGATGCGGCCGGCCCCGGCTTCGCGAAGCGCGCCCACCACCCGCTCCAGTAGGCTGCGGCCCTCCAGGCGGATCAACGCCTTGTGGCTGACGCCCGCCGCCTCGGCGAGCGGATCCGGCCCACCGCGCGAGCCGGCCAGCACCAGCGCCTGGAACGGCCTCACGCCAGGGCCTTCTCGTAGATCCGGTAGGTCTTGTAGATCCGGGCCCCGGCCGCCTCGAGGATGTGGCGCATGGGCCGGTTGTCCTCCAGGATCCAGGACAGCTCGGCCCGTTCGTAGCCGAGCCGGCGGGCGGCGCTGGCGCCGGCGTTCATCAGCAGGAACGGCAGGACCACGCCGCGCGGCGTGCGGGCGAACTTCCGGCGCACCCCCATCAGCGGCACGCGGGCGGTCTTCACACCCTTCACCTTCAGCCGCCAGAGCAGCTTGGCCCAGCCGAACGGCAGCAGCTTCCCGCCCAGGTCGCGGATCGCCTCGTTGACGTTGGGCAGGAAGACGATGAAGCCCGCCGGCTCCCCGTCGATCTCGGCGAACCAGGTCAGCCGCCGGTCGATCACCGGCCGCATGGCCTTGGCGATCTGGGCGGTCTCCGCCTCGGTCGTCGGCGTGAAGCCCCAGTTGTCCTGCCAGGCGTCGTTGAGGATCTCGGTGAGCCGGCCGACCTCCTCGTCGTAGCGGCTCATGTCCAGCTCGCGCAGGACCACGCCCTCGGGCAGGCCGCGCCGCACCCGCTCCAGCACCCGTTCCGGCAGGTCGACCGAGGTCTCCGCCATGTAGGCGTAGACGTCCTTGGCCTTGGCGTAGCCCTGGGCCTCGATCTGGGCGCCCGTGTAGGCCGGGTCGTGGCCCATCATCACCATGGGCGGGGTGTCGTGCCCCTCCACGAGCAGCCCGACCTCCTCGTTGATCGACAGGTTGAAGGGCCCCAGCGCGCGGTCGCAGCCGCGGGCGCGAAGCCAGGCCTCCGCCTCGCGGAACAGGGCGGCGAACACCGCCGGATCGTCCTCGGCCGCGATCAGGCCGAAGTGGCCGACCTTGCCCATGGCGGCCGGGGAGAGGCGGTCGATCTGGGCGCTGATCCGGCCCACGTCGCGGCCGTCGCGCACGGCCAGCCAGAGCTGCACCTCCGCATGGTCGAAGAACGGATTGGTCTTCGGGGTCAGGGCCTCGCGCCGCTCCATCAGGAGCGGGGCGATGTAGTTGGGGTCGCCCCGGCCGAGGGCCATCGGCAGGCGGATGAACCGCTCGAGCTCCGCCTTGGTGGAGACCGGAACGAGGCCGACTGCGCTGGTTGCGCCGCTCCCGTCCATCATCCCTCCAGGTAGAGCAGGGCCGTGAGTCCCCCGACGGAGAATAGGACAGGCGCCGCCCAGGCCGCCAGCCATGCCGCGGCCAGGCCGCTTTCGCCCACCGCCACGAACATCCCGTCGACCACCAGGAAGACCAGCCCGGCCGCCAGGCAGGTGACGAGCAGGGCGGTCCCGCCGCTGCGGAAATTAGCCATGGCCACCGGCGCGGCCAGCAGCAGCATGACCACGCAGGCCAGCGGATCGGCGGCGAACCGCTGCAGCTGGGTGGCGTAGTAGCTTCGCGGCCGCACCGCGGCCTTGCCCTCCAGGCCGGCGGCGGCCGCCCCGGGGCTGAGCTGGCTGCCGGCGAACAGGGCCTCCACGTCCCCGGGCGTGAGCTCGCTGCGCCAGATCATCTCGGCGGCCGAGGACGACTGTACGCGCCCGGGCGCCACGCTGCGGAACGTCGGCGCCTCGAGGGCCCAGACGCCGTCGCGGTAGACCGCCGAGCGCGCCCGCGTCGTCGAGATCAGCCGGCCGTCGGCGTTGCGCTGGTAGATGCTGACGTCGGTCAGCCGCTCGCCGCCCACCGAGGCGGGCGTGGCGACCACCAGGTCGCGTCCCACCCGGAAGGTGCGCGGCTGGGCGACCTGCCGGCTGGCGCTGGGGGTCGTGGCGCGCCACCACTCGGCCAGCGTCTGGTCGGTGCGCGGGGCGACGACCGTGGCCATCAGGAGCTGGACGACCATCACCACGATCGCCGCCGGGACGGCGAGGGCGGTGACCCGGTAGGCCGACATGCCGGCCGCGCGCATGGCGGTCACCTCGCTGTTGCGGGCCAGCCGGCTGAACCCGAACAGGGCGCCGGAGAGCACCGCCAGCGGCGCGGCCTGCTCGATCAGCCGCGGCAGGCGCAGGAGCGCGTAGTAGGCCACGCCCGAGAGGCCGAGTTGGCGCTCGATGATGTCGGTCGTCACGTCCAGCAGGTCGAGCACCTGCAGGACGCCCAGCAGCACGAGGAGCGCCGCCAGGATACGCAGGCCCACCGTCTTCAGGATGTGGGCGGCCATGGTCATGCCTGCGCCCGCCTCGGCAGGATCCGCTGGCGCAGGTCGACGATCGCGTCGGCGATCCGCTCCACCGCCACGCCCACGGGCGTCTCGCCCGGCCGCTTGCGGCTGGTGGCGAAGGTGATCGCGCAGATCGCCGTGAAGGCCACGAACGGCGCGCCCACCGAGAGCGCCGCCGGCGCCTCGCCGCCCGCCGCCAGCCCTTGGCCGAACTGCAGGAGCTGGTTGAAGGTCAGCAGCAGCAGGCCGGCCACGATGATCCCGGGCGCGGAGCCCCGCCGCTTGGTGGCGAGCCCGAGCGGCAGCGCCAGCAGCGGCAGCAGCGGCAGGGACAGCGCCCGGCTGAGCCTCGCCAGGAACTCGGCGATCAGCGTCTGGCGGGGAATGAGGCCGTCGGGCCGGCGCGACTCCGCCACCAGCTCCGTCAGGGTCAGCTCACGCTCGTCGCCGCCGCGGGCGCGCAGCAGCCGCGCGGCCCCGCTCAGCGGCACCTCGAGGCTGAAGCTGTCGAAGCTCAGCACCTCCGGCTCGCCGCGGCTGTTGATGCGCAGCTGCAGCCCGTCGTCGAGCACGAGGGTGGCGGTCTCGCCGTCGGCGTTGGTGCGCAGCTGGCCCATGCGCGCCGTGGTGACCATCTCCCGGCCCTGGTCGTCCACCTGGCGGATGAACACCCCGGTGAGCCGCCGCCCGGCGGCGTCGGCCATGTCGGTCGTCATGGTCAGCTGGTCGTTGGGCGAGACGATCATCCCGGACTGCACCGTGCCGCTCCAGCCGGCGTTCTCCGCGGCGTGCAGCACCGCGCGGTAGGCGTAGCGGGAATAGGGCTGCAGGTAGCCGAACAGCACCAGACTCACGCACATCAGCACCAGCCCGAGCCCGACGTAGGGATAGACGATCCGGGTGAACGAGACGCCGCTGGCCAGCAGGGCGTCGATTTCGGAATCCTGGTTCAGCCGCGAGATCACCACGAACAGGGCGATGAAGAAGGCCGCCGGCAGGGTCAGGCCCAGGTAGTGCGGCACCAGGTTGGCGCTGAGCTCGGCCAGGAAGCCGAACCGGTTGCTGCTGCCCGAGAGCATGTCCAGGAGCCGCAGGATGCGCTCCAGCAGGAGGCCGGTCAGCGTCACCAGCATGGCGCCCAGCAGGGGCCACAGCATGAGCTTCAGCACGTAGCGGTCGATGATCCGCAACCGGTCCCCCCGTCGCCGCGCGCTCAGGCGCCGGTCCAGCGGGCGGCGAGCTCGGCCGCCAGCGCCGCGGCCGCGTCCTCGTCCAGGGCCACGTGCGCGCCGAGGTTCGGCTGGGCCGGCCAGCCCGCGTCGACGTAGCTGCGGCCGCCGTGCTCCCGCGCGCCCTCGTAGCGGGGAATGACGTGGAAGTGGACGTCGCGGTCCACCATCATCAGCATCAGGTAGTTGATCCGCTCATAGCCCACGAAGGCGGTGAGCAGGCGCTCGATCCCGTCCACCGCGGTCTTGAGGTCGGCGAACGCCTCCGGGCCAAGCTCGGAAAAGGCTCCGGCGACGTCCTTGCAGACGAGCACCAGCGAGCCGAGCGTCGGCTGCTGGGGGCGCGCGAGAACGAGCCAATGCGGCGTCTCGGCGACCAGGGTCCTTGGATACCCGAATTTCAGCGCGGTAGGATTGGTCATCGTCCGTCAGGACAGGCCACTGGCGCTGTCCCGCCCATCATAGGGAGGGGGTCGTACCGATGAAAGCCCGTTTGGCCGCCGCGTGCGTGGCGGTCCTCGGCGCGCTCGCAATCCAGGGCACGGCCCGGGCGGCGGAGTGCGAGGGCGACCCGTCCGCGGGCGCGGTGCAGCTCGTCGTGCGGGTGGCCGGCGTGCAGTCGGCGCGGGGGCAGGTGGCCGTCACCCTCTATCCGAACATCAAGCGCCGCTTCCTCGCCCCCGGCGGCAAGCTGCTGCGGGTGCGCACCCGCGCGGCGGCGCCGGTGACGACGGCCTGCTTCTGGGTGCGGCCCGGCGCCTATGCGGTGGCGGTCTACCACGACGCCGACGGCGACCACGACTACGACCGCAACGCCGTGGGCATGCCGGTGGAGGGCTTCGCCTTCTCCAACGACCCGCCGACGCGATTCGGCCTGCCGTCGTTCGAGAGCGCGCGCTTCACGGTGGGCGCGGGCGGGCGGACGCTGCCGGTCCAGATGCGCTACCTCCGCGCCGGCGACCTCAGCCGGTAGCGGCCGAGCTCGCCGAACCCGCCGCCGGGCGTGAGGCCGCGGGCCACCACGCCGATTTCGAAGCCGTCGCCGGCGCGGGCGATCTCCAGCCCATGCCAGCGCGCGGCCTCGCCGTGCCCGTCCGCCGCCGCCGAGGCCGAGGGGACGCCCAGTACGGGGATCGCCCCGGTCGGTCCCGCGACGCGGGTCACCAGGGCCTCGTGGGCGTGGCCGTGCAGCACCAGTTCGGCGCCCTCGCGCGCCAGCACCGCGCGCAGCGCCGTCGCGTCGGTCAGCGCCTTGCGGCCGGAGACCGCGCCCTCGGCGATCGGATGGTGCACCAGGACCAGGCGGAAGCGCCCGGCCTCGCCCTGTTCGCGCAGCACCTGCGCCAGCCGCGCGACCTGCGGCTCCCCGAGCCGGCCCTGGGCCAGGTGCAGGGCGGTGGGGACCGCCGAGCAGAGGTTGATCAGCGCCACCTCGCCGCGCACCCGCACCTTCGGGAACGCCTCGGCCGGGTCGTCGCCGAGCCACTCGCGCCAGGCGGAGAACGGATCGTCGCCCCGGGACCGGACCAGGGCGTCGTGGTTGCCGGGGCTCACCGTCACCGCCTCGGTGGGACCGATGCCCTCGAGCCACGCGCGCGCCGCGGCGAACTCCTCCGGGGTGGAGAAGTTGGTGAGGTCGCCGGTCAGGGCCACATGGTCGGGGGCCTGGGCGCGCACGTCGGCCACCAGGCCCGCCAGCACCTCGGGCCGGTGGCGATGGCGTTTGCGGCGCCAGGCGATCCGGCTGAGCAGGCGCTTGGACGCGATGTCCCGCCACCCCGGCCGCAGGTCGGGCGGGGGCAGGTGGGGGTCCGAGAGGTGGGCGAGGCGGAAGTGCGGCAAAGCGTGAAGGATTCTGGTCAGGCCGAGCGCAATCTGGCTATCAAGGCGCCGGCTTTGAATAGGGGTGATGCGCGTCTTGGGCGAGTCGGGCGAGGTTGAATCTGGCGGGCGTCGGCCGCTCGGCGTGACGGTCGGCGGTGGGGCGGCGCGCATCTGGGGCATGACCGGGGCCGAGCGCCTGCGCCGCACCTTCGTGCGCGCCGGCCTGGAGCCCGCCGAGTCCGTCGCCCCCGACCGGGCCGCGGTGATCGCCCGCGCCGACTGGGTGATCGACGAGCCCCTGGTCAAGGAGGTCGCCGCGCGTCCGGGCGTGGTGCTGGTGGGCCCGGGCGGCGAGCCGGTGGCGGCGCACGCGCCCGCAGGCCGGGCCGAGGCCGTGGCCGCCATGCTCGCCGCCGGGACCGCGCCGGGCGAGCTGGAGCAACTCGATCCCTCGTCGGTCGCCTACAACAGCGCCCTGCGCAAGCGCGAGCCGCCGGTCCTCACGCCGCTCTCGGAGGCCAACGTCCGGGCCGTGGAGGCGCGCACCTTCAAGGGCTCCTACAAGGGCGTCACCGACATCGTCACCAAGTACGTCTGGCCGACGCCGGCGCGGATCGTCACCCGCTGGTGCGCGCTCGCCGGGATGACGCCCAACCAGGTGACCTTCGTGGGCTTCCTGCTGGTGCTGGCGGCCTTCTGGCTGTTCTGGATCGGCGAGTTCGGCTGGGGCCTGGTCTGCGCCTGGATCATGACCTTCCTGGACACCGTCGACGGCAAGCTCGCCCGGGTGACGCTCACCTCGTCCAAGTTCGGCAACCTCTTCGACCACGGCATCGACCTGATCCACCCGCCCTTCTGGTGGTGGGCCTGGTACGTGGGCCTGCAGGCCACCGGCCAGCTGCCGCCGGACGCCGGGCTGATGCTCGGCATCATCCTGATCGGCTACTGGGTGCAGCGGGGCATGGAGGGCGTGTTCATGCGCCGCTACGGCTTCCACGTGCACTCCTGGCGGCCGTTCGACAGCTTCTTCCGGCTGATCACCGCCCGGCGGAACCCCAACATGCTGATCCTGACGCCGGCGGCCCTGCTCGGCGCGCCCGGGCTGGGCTTCTGGCTGATGGGCGCCTGGACGGCCATCTCCCTGGCCGTGCACGCGGTGCAGCTCGCCAAGGCGCTGATGACGCCGCGCGACCAGGTCGTCTCCTGGCTCTCGCGCTGATGCGCGCCGGCGTGATCCGCAACCCGAAGAGCCACCGCAACCGGCGGAACATGGCCTGGGCCGCGGCGCCGGAGGGGACGCTGTTCGCCAAGCCGAAGACCAAGGAGGCGCTCGCCGAGGCGCTGGCGGGCTTCGCGGGGGAGGGGGTCGACACCCTGGTGATCGACGGCGGCGACGGCACCGTGCGCGACGTGCTCACCCGCCTGCCCGCCGCGTTCGGGGAGCGGCGGCCGCGGCTGGCGGTCGTGCCCTCCGGCAAGACCAATGTGCTCGCCGAGGATCTCGGCGTGCCCGCCGACTGGACCGTTGAGGCCGCCCTGCAGCGCGCCCTGGAGCCTGGCCGGCCGCGGGCCAGCCGGCCCTGCGTGGAGGTCGTCCGCCGTGACGGCAGCGAGCGCCGCCGCGGCTTCATCTTCGGTACGGGCGCCTATGTCCGCGCCACGCGCCTGGCGCAGTCGGCGCACCGCATGGGCGCCTTCGGGACCGCCTCCGTCGCCCTGACGCTGGCCGCCTCCGTGGTCCAGAGCATGGCGGGCCGCAGCGACCGCGGCTGGCGGGCCGGGGAGGGGATGCGCCTGGCGCTCGGCGGCGGCGGCCCGACGGACGGCGCCCGGTTCCTGGTGATCGCCTCGACGCTGGAGACCCTGCCGCTGGGCCTGAAGCCGTTCGGCCCGGTCCGCCCCGGCCTGAAGGCCCTGGCGATCGAGGCGCCGCCGCGCCGGCTCGTGGCCGCCCTGCCGCCGCTCTGGACCGGGGCCCAGCCGGCCTGGCTGGAGGACGCCGGCTACGTCCGCCGCGACGGCGATCTCGAGGTCGACTTCCAGGGCGAGTACGTGCTGGACGGCGAAGCCTACCGGGCCGGCGCGCTCACGGTGCGCCAGGGACCGGTGATGGAGTTCGTCACCTGATGGCGGTCTCGTTGGACTCCGTCGTGAAGAAGGAGCTGTCGGCCAGGACGCCGCCGCCCATCCGCCGCTTCGCCGAGGCGCTGGCCCAGGCGCCGGGCGCGCTGGCCGTCATCTTCTACGGCTCGACGCTGCGCACCGGCGACCTCACGGGCCTCCTGGACTTCTATGTGCTCACCGACCAGCCGCACCGCACCGGCCTGCGCCGCGTGGCCGAGCGCGCCCTTTGGCCCGAGGTCAGCTACCGTGAGTTCGACGCGCAGGGCGACGTGCTGCGGGCCAAGGTCGCCACCATGCCGCTCGCCACCTTCGCGCGGGCCGCCGCCGGCGGGACGCTCGACACCACCATCTGGGCGCGCTTCGTGCAGCCCACCGCCCTGGTCTGGACGCGGGACGTCGCCGCCCGCGACGAGGTCGTCCGCGCCGTCACCGCGGCGGTGCGCACCGCCGGCCGGTTCGCCGCGGCGCTGGGTCCCGAGCGGGGCGTGGCGCTGGAGTTCTGGCGCGCCCTGTTCCGCCAGACCTACCAGGCCGAGTTCCGGGTGGAGACCGCCGGCCGCGCCGACGAGCTGCTCCGCGCCGCCCCGATCCGCTGGGCCTCGCTCCTGCCGCTCGCCTGGAGCGCCGAGGGGCTGGCGTTCCAGCGCGTCGGCGACGACCTGCGCCCGGCGCTGGATCCCGCCTTGCGGCGCCACCTGGAGGATCGCTGGCGGGCCCGCCGCCTGGCCGGCAAGCCGCTGAACATGGCGAGGCTGGTCAAGGCCGCCTTCACCTTCGACGGCGCGGCGCGCTACGCGGCCTGGAAGATCGAGCGGCACACCGGGCTAAAGATCGCCGTCACGCCCTTCCGCGAGCGCCACCCGATCCTGGCGGCGCCCGGCGTGCTCTGGCGACTCTGGCGCGCGAAGCGGGCCTAGGCCGAGACGCGCTGCTCGGAGGGCAGCAGGCCGATCTGCTTGCCCACCGCCTCGAACACCCCCAGCACCTCGTCGATCTGCTCGAAGGTGTGGGCGGCGCTGACGCTGGAGCGCAGCAGCGGGCGGTTGTCCGGCGTGGCCGGCGGCATGGCGAGGTTCAGGTAGACCCCGTTGGCCAGGAGCGCGTTCCAGGCGGTGAGCGCCGCCGGCAGGTCCGGCATCACGACGGCGACGATCGGGCTGACCGTGTCGCCGGTCGTGAAGCCCATGGCGCGCAGGCCGTCGAACAGCCGCTTGGAGTTGGCCTGCAGGCGGGCCCGCAGCCCGGGCTCGTCCTCGACCCGCTTCAGCGCCGCCAGGGTCGAGGCGACGACCGCCGGGGGCAGGGAGGCGGTGAACATGTAGGGGCGGCTGACGACGCGCAGGATGTCGAAGTCCTTGTCGTCGGAGACGCAGAAGCCGCCGATCGCGCCCAGGCTCTTGGAGAAGGTGCCGACGATGTAGTCGACGTCGGCTTCCACGCCGGCGGCTTCGGCCAGCCCGCGGCCCTTGTCGCCCAGCACGCCCATGGAGTGGGCCTCGTCCACCAGCAGGTAGGCGCCCATCTCGCGCTTGACCGCGACGATCTCCTTGAGCGGCGCCACGTCGCCCATCATCGAGTAGATGCCCTCGACCACGATCAGCCGCTCGCCGGGCTGGTCCTTCAGGCGGCGCAGGCGCTTGTAGAGGTCTTCCGGGTCGTTGTGGCGGAAGCGGATCACTTCCGAATGGCCGAGCCGGGCGCCGTCATAGATCGAGGCGTGGCTGTCGGCGTCGAGGATCAGGTGGTCGCCGCGGCCGACCAGGGCCGAGAGCACGCCGAGATTGGCCTGGTAGCCGGTCGTGAACACCATGGCGTGGTCGCGGCCGTAGAACTTGGCCAGGTCGCGCTCCATGGCCAGGTGGCCGTCGAAGCTGCCGTTGGCGATCCGCGAGCCCGTGGTGCCCGTGCCCCAGGCGCGCACCGCCTCGGCGGAGGCCTCGATGCAGTCGGGGTCGAAGGTCAGGCCGAGGTAGTTGTTGGTGCCCAGCAGAATCACCCGCCGTCCCTGCAGCTCCGCCTCGGTCGGCGAGCGCACGGCGTCGAATCGCACGTTGAACGGGTCCGCGCCCTGGCTGCGGATGCCTTCGTAGGCCTGGCTGTAGCCCAGATGCTTGTCGAGCAGTCCCATTGTCCGCCTTACGCCCGCAGCTCGGTGATCAGACCGCTCAGGTCGCCGATCGTCTGAATATCCGCAAGTCGATCGAGGGGGATCGAAATATCGAAGCGGTCTTCCAGCTCCATCACGATGTTCATCAGGGCGAGCGAATCGACCGACAGGTCTCGGGCGATGTCAGTCTCGTCCTGCAACCTTACCGACCGGCCAAGCACGGTTGCCACGGCGCGCTCGATTTCGCGCACCGTGAGGTCAGTCACGACTTCGGCCATGCTTACGCCTTGCCCCCTTCGGCTCGGTCCCGGTGAGTAGCTAATCACGAAGTTCCGGTTTTTCCACCGTTTGTAACGCCGCGGTCACAAAAACTCGCGGCAGCCAGCCGGCGGCCCGATACCATTGCGCCGTGTGCGCCAGACCGGTCGAAAGGTCAAATTCCGGTTGTGGCAGCCCGGCGGCCTGCTCGTGCGGCGCGATGCTCCAGTCCGGGTGCAGCAGCTCACGGGCCTTGCCGGGCGTGAAGATCGGGGCCTCCCCCGCGAGGCGGCGTAGGACGCTGGCGGCGGCCAGGCCGCGCACCACGACCCCTGGCGTGCGCACCAGCCGCGGGCGCGCGCCCATCACCTCGGCGGCGGCGCGCATGATCTCGGCCCAGCCGTAGCCTGCGGGGCGCGCGTCGCTGAGCGCATAGGTCGCGCCCTGCGGCCTCATGCCCGCCAGCGCCGCCACCTGCCGGGCGGCGTCCTCCACGTGGATCAGGGCGGTGCGGGCGTGGTCGGCGAACACCGGCAGGATGGGCGTCCGCGCCGCGGCCTGGAACAGCGGCAGGATCTCCCGGTCGCCGGGCCCGTAGATGGCCGGGGGGCGCACGATGGTCAGCCGCTCGCCCGCCGTCGCCCGGGCCGCGTCCTCGCCGGCTCGCTTGCTGGCCGCGTAGGGGGAAAGCTGCGGCTCCCGGGCCGCCAGGCTGGAGACCAGCAGCAGGTGGGCGTCGCCCGCCGCTTCGGCGACCTTCGCCGCCCCCTCGGCGTTCACCCGCCGGAAGTCCTCGAGCCGGCGCGCCTTCACCAGGCCCGCCGCGTGGATCACCACCTCGGCGCCGCGGGTCAGCGCGGCCAGCGCCGCCGAATCGGAAAGGTCGCCGATCACCACCTCGGGCTCGAAATCCCGCCAGTCGGAATGAACGGGATCGCGGCGGGTGAGCACGCGGACCCGCCAGCCCTGGCGGGCCAGCTCGCGCGCCACCTGGCGGCCGAGGAATCCGGTCGCGCCCGTGAGCGCGGCGAGCCCTCGGGCCACCGTTCAGGCCGGCTCGACCGACCGGAACGCGCCGGCCAGATAAAGGGCGCGAGCCTTGGAGCGGCTGAGCTTTCCCGAGGAGGTCTGGGGCAGGGCGTGCGCGCCCACCAACTCCACCCGGGCCTCGACGGCGTGACGGGCCCGCAGCACCGCGGCCACGTCGGCGGTCAGCGCCTCGCGCACGGCCGGATCGCTCGAGCGCGACTGCACCAGCACCACCACCTCGTCCTCCGGGTCGCCCTCGACGGCGAAGGCGGCGACGTCGCCGGAGCGCAGGCGCTCCACCTCGGCCTCCGCCGTCCACTCCAGGTCCTGCGGCCAGATGTTGCGGCCGTTGAGCAGGATCAGGTCCTTGGCGCGGCCCGTCGGCGTGAAGGCGCCGCCGTCCAGGAAGCCCAGGTCGCCGGTGTCGAGCCAGCCGGCCGCGTCGAGCACGGCGGCGGTGGCCTCGGGCTGGTTGAGGTAGCCCGTCATGATGCTGGGTCCGCGCACGAAGATGCGGCCCACCTGGCCCTCGGGCAGGCGCTCGCCGGAGGCCCCGCGGACCTCCAGCTCGTGGCCCGGCAGCACCGGACCGCAGCTCACGAACTCCCGGGCGCGGCGGCCGGAGGCGGGCCGCACGAGGCCATCGGCCTCCATGCGCTCCACGTCGACGGACGCCGCCTGCAGCCCCTGGCCGAGCGGCGCCATGGTCAGCGCCAGCGTCGCCTCGGCCATGCCGTAGCTCGCCACGAAGGCCCGCTCGCTGAAGCCCACCTCGGCGAACCGCTCGGCGAAGGTGCGCAGCGGGCCGGGCCGGACCATGTCCCCGCCGCTGCCGGCGATCCGCCAGCCCGAGAGGTCGTAGCCGGAGATGTCGGCGGTGTCGGCGCGCCGGGCGCAGAGCTCATAGCCGAAGGAGGGGCTGTAGGAGATCGTCCCGCCGCGGGTCATCAGGTCGAGCCAGATCAGCGGCCGGCGCACGAAGGCCGCCGTCGGCATCAGGTCGACGCTCATCTGGCTGGCCAGCGGGCTCAGCAGGAAGCCGATCAGGCCCATGTCGTGGTAGAGCGGCAGCCAGGAGACGGCCCGGTCCTGCGGCTTCACCTGCAGCCCGTCACGGGTGATCGCCAGCGCGTTGGCCATCAGCGCCTTGTGGGTGACCAGCACGCCCGTCGGATTGCGCGTGCTGCCCGAGGAGAACTGCACGTAGCAGGCCGCGTCCGGCGTCACGGCCGGCAGCTCGCCCGCCGCCGGCGGCGGCAGGTCGTCGATGGCGATCGGCGCCGGCATGTCCAGGGCTGTGGCGGCTTCGGCCAGCCAGGGCAGCAGGCTGGCCGGCCCGAACACCGCCGCGGCGCCCGCCGAGCCCAGCAGGCGGCCGAGCTGGTCGATATAGGCCTGCCGCCCGGCCAGCGGCGCGGGCAGCGGCAGGGGCGCGGGGATCAGGCCGGCGTACTGGCAGGCGAAGAACAGACGCACGAAGTCGGCGTCGGTGTCGGCCACCAGCCCCACGCGGTCGCCCGGAGCCAGGCCCGAGGCCAGCAGCCGCCGGGCCAGGACCTGCGCCTCGTCGCGCAGGGTGGCGTAGGGCAGGACGAGCGCCAGCTTGCCGCGCAGGTCGTACAGGTTCACGCCGGTCGGGCGCGTGGCGGCGAACTCCAGGGCCTCGACGAGGGTTGGGAAGCCGAGGCGCAGTTCGCGGTCTGGTGCAGTGGGAGTCGGAGTCACAAACCGTCTTTCGCGCCGGAGGCAGGTTCCTCGCAAGCGGCTTCTTGGCTGCGCGGCCCGCGAGGGCCCCGCAGCAGCATCCCCAGATTACCCAGCGCCATGGCGGCGGCGGCCGCCACGAGGCCGATGGCCGCACCCTTCGCGCCCCATTCCCCCATCAGCAGGGGCAGGGCGGCGAGGAAGGCCGCGCTCACCACCATGCGGACCCTGAGCGCCGCGCCCGGACGCCCCAGCGACACCAGCATCGGCTCCAGCGGCAGGGCGAAGATGCCGATCGCGGCGGCCGCCACCTGCCAGGTCATCAGGGTCGCGGCGGGCGCGAAGGCCTCGCCCATGACCAGGCCGAGCAGCGGGGCGCCCGCGAAGGCGGCGACGGCGACGATCACCAGGCTGAAGCCGCCCGTCATCAGCCCCACCTGGGCGGCGAGCCTCGCCATCTGACCCTCGCCCTCCGCCACCCGGATCCGCGCGAGTTCGGGATAGAGCGCTGGGGTGAGCAGCTTGGCCGGCTTGGCGATGGCGTCGGCCACCTGCCGCCCCAGCCGCCAGAACCCGGCCTGGGCGGGCCCGACCATGGCCCCCACGGCCAGCGTGACCACATGGGTGAAGGCCACGTCCAGGGTGGCGCTGAGGTTGGTGGACCAGGCGAAACGCCAGACGCCGGGCAGCCCCTTGCCCAGCGGCCCCCGCAGCCGAAAGCCCTCCAGCAGGCCGCGCAGCTTGAGCTCGCCCACCGAGGCGGTCACGAGGTAGGCGAAGCCCGCGCCGGTGCCCAGCGCCCAGACCAGCAGGTAGATCTCCAGCGGCGCCTTGAGCGCCCAGGCGAGCCCGCATCCGACTAGCCGGACCAGCGAGACCAGCGCCGTCTGCTTGGCCATGACGTCGAACCGGTCGAACAGCCGCAGCAGGCCGAGCGGCGTCGCCGAGACCATGAAGGCGATGGAGAGCACATAGCCCGCCGCGGCCGGCGCGTTCGCCGCGCCCCAGCCGAGCGGACCCGCCAGCACGAAGGCGCCGGCGATCCCGATCGTCAGCCCGACCGCGCAGCTCGCCGCGTCCAGCGCCAGCGTCAGCCGCAGCACCTGCTGGAAGGTGGTCGTCTGGCGGGCGGCCAGCGGGCCCGCGCCGTAGTGGATCACCGTCTGCCAGGACTGGAACTTGACCACGTCGCCGAGGAACTGGGCGAAGGCGTGGATCAGCACCAGCACCCCGAACGCCGTGACGCCCAGTCCCCGCGCCGCCACCGCCAGGTAGGCGAGGCTCAGCACGGCGTTCACCGTCCGCCCGCCCAGCAGCAGGCCGGCGTTGGTCACCACGCGCCGGAAGGCGGCGGGCCGGGGCGGATCCTGGGCGGCGTCGGGGCTCATCGCGCCGGAAAGTGGAGGGAATCTCGCCCGCGCGCCATTCCCGCCATGCAGGCGGGCCATTGCCTTCGCGCGGGAAGCCGGTTTTGGGTTCGCTGATGTCTGATCGATCCAGCGGCCCCGGCGCGCCTCGCGCCGCCTCCATCCGGCCGGCGACCAAGGCCGACGGCCCCGCCCTGGGACGGCTGGGCGCCCTGCTCGTGCGGGTGCACCACGACTTCGACGCCGCCCGCTTCCTCGCGCCGACGCCGGGGACCGAGGATGGCTACGCCCGCTTCCTGGTCTCCCGGATCGGCGAGCCTGAGGCCCTGGTGCTGGTGGCCGACGTCGACGGCGAGGTCGCCGGCTACTGCTACGCCGAGATGGAGGGGACCGACTTCATGTCCCTGCGCGGGCCGGCGGGGATGGTCTACGACCTGCTGGTGGCCCCGGAGCGGCGGGGCCACGGCCTCGGCCGCCGGCTGCTCGAGGCGACGCGCGCCGCCCTCGTGGAGCGCGGCGCGCGGCAGGTCGTGCTCTCCACGGCCGAGCGCAACGCCGGCGCCCAGAAGCTGTTCGCCGCCGCCGGCTTCCGCCGCACCATGCTGGAGATGACCTGGGACGCGCCGGAGCGGGACTGACCCGCCACCGATGGCGGACAGGGTGGGATTCGAACCCACGGTGGGCTTGCACCCACGGCGGTTTTCAAGACCGCTGCCTTAAACCACTCGGCCACCTGTCCCCGGAGCGGAACCGGCCTCTTAGCAGGGTGGGGCGCAGGGCTCCACCGGCGCGGCGCTTAACCGCAGAGCAAGTTTCCTAAGGCAGCCTTAACCATGCCCCATCGGGGGGCGAGCCGCTGGAGCCTGGGGGCGTCGCCATGGACTTTGGATCGTTTCTGCGCGCCGGCGCCGTGATCGCGGCCGCCGCGTCGCTGGCCGCCTGCGCCGGCGGTCCGCGCTACGCCACCGGCGTCGAGGGCGCCAAGAGCCGGCCGCGCGACGTGCCGGAGACCGCCAGGCGCGGCGGGACCTGGAAGCCCTACCAGGTGAACGGCAAGTGGTACACGCCGCACGAGCAGCCGGACTACAACGAGGTGGGGCTGGCCTCCTGGTACGGCGGCCACCACCAGGGGAAGCCCACCGCCAACGGCGAGCGCTTCGACAAGAACGCCATCACCGCGGCCCACAAGACCCTGCCGCTGCCGTCGGTGGTGGAGGTGACCAACCTCGACAACGGCAAGCGGATCCGCGTGCGGGTCAACGACCGCGGCCCCTTCGTGGACGGCCGGATCATCGACCTGTCGCAGGAGGCGGCCAAGCGGCTGGGCTTTGAGGGCAAGGGCCTGGCCAAGGTCCGCGTGCGCTACGTCGGCCGCGCCGGGATCGAGACCGCGACCCTCAACGTGAACGTCGAATAGCCCCGCTGGACATCCGCCGCGAACCGGCCAATTTGGGCCCGTGACGCGCGGGCGGTTCATCACTTTCGAAGGCGGCGAGGGGGCGGGCAAGTCGACCCAGCTCCGGCGCCTCGTGGCGCGCCTGGAGGCGAACCGCCGCGAGGTGGTGGCGACCCGCGAGCCCGGCGGCTCGCCGGGGGCCGAGAGCATCCGCGAGCTGGTGCTGAACGGCGCCGCCGACCGCTGGAGCCCGGTCACCGAGACCCTCCTCATGTACGCCGCCCGGCGCGACCACATCGAGCGGGTGATCCGCCCGGCCCTGGAGCGCGGCGCCTGGGTGGTCTGCGACCGGTTCGCCGATTCCACCCGCGCCTACCAGGGCGCGGCCGGCGGCACGGCTCCCGGCCTGATCTCCGCCCTGGAGACCCACATCCTCGAAGGCACGCGGCCGGACCTGACCCTGATCTTCGACCTGCCCACCGAGGTCGGCCTGGAGCGGGCGCACGCCCGGGCCGGCGCGGAGATGCGCTTCGAGAGCAAGGGCATGGCGTTCCACGAGCGCCTGCGGGAGGGATTCCTGGCGATCGCCGCGGCCGAGCCCGACCGCTGCGCCGTCGTCGACGCGCGCGGCGACCTGGAGCAGGTCGAGGCGGAGGTCTGGGCCACGGTCACCGACCGGTTGGCCATCCATGTCTGAGGTCCGCCACCCCCGCGAAGTGTTCGAGCTCGAGGGCCAGGAGGCCGCCGAGGAGTCGTTCGAGGCCGCCCGCGCCCGCGGCCGCCTGCACCACGCCTGGCTGCTCACCGGTCCCGAGGGCGTCGGCAAGGCCACCTTCGCCTACCGCGCCGCCCGCCGGCTGCTGGGGGCTCCGGCCGACCCGCGCCACGGCATCCTGGGGAGCGACCCCGACCATCCGGTGAGCCGCCAGGTCATGGCCCGCTCGCACCCCGACATCCTGGTGCTGGAGCGCGAGGGGCCGGACGGCAAGCCGCGCAAGGTGATCCCGGTGGACGACGTCCGCCGCCTGGCCGAGTTCTTCTCCAAGTCGCCGGCCAGCGCGCCGCACCGGGTGGCCATCGTCGACGCCGCCGACGACCTCAACGTCAACGCCGCCAACGCGCTCCTGAAGACCCTGGAGGAGCCGCCGCCGCGCGGCGTCCTCCTGATGGTGTCCCATTCGCCGGGCCGGCTGCTGCCGACCATCCGCTCGCGCTGCCGCAGGCTCGCCTTCCATCCCCTGTCCCTGGAGGACGCCGCCGCCTTCGTCCGCGCCCGCCTGGACGTCACCGAGGAGGAGGCGCTGCGCCTCTCGCGCATGGCCGGCGGCGCGCCCGGCAAGGCGCTGGCGCTGGCCGCCGGCCAGGCGCTGGCCATGGACGACGCGGCCCGCGCCCTGCTGGCCGACCTGCCGCAGCTCGACGAAGCCATGGCGCTCTCGCTGGCCGACCGCTTCCGGGGCGGGGAGGGGCAGGCGCAGTTCAACCTGCTGCTCGACCGCCTCGCCGACCGCGTCCACGCCATGAGCCTGGACCGGGCGCGCCAGGGCGTGGGCCCGCTTGATCACTGGGCGCAGGCGTGGGAGACGCTCCAGCGCCTGCCGCGGGAGGTCGAGGCGTTGAACCTCGACCGCACGGATGCGCTCTTCACCGCGCTCCGCGAGCTGCGTCAGGCCGCGCAGGCCTGAGCGGCGAGACCCGTAGTATCCGATGCTGATCGACAGCCACGTCAACCTGCACGCGCCGCAATTCGACGAGGACCGCGAGGCGGTGATCAGCCGCGCGCTGGCCTCCGGCGTGCGCCTCATGGTCAACATCTGCGACAAGGTCTCGAACTTCGACAAGGTCCGCCACGTCGCCCAGCACCCGGACATCTGGTGCACCGTGGGCACGCACCCGCACGAGGCCAAGGAGGACCCGGACCTCGCGGCCGAGACCCTGGTCCGCCTGGCCCAGGACCCCCGCGTGGTCGGCATCGGCGAGTGCGGCCTCGACTTCCACTACGACCTCAGCCCGCGCGACGTGCAGGCCAAGGTGTTCCGCGCCCACGTGGCCGCCGCCCGCCAGACCGGCCTGCCGCTGGTGGTCCACACCCGCGAGGCCGACGAGGTGATGGGCGACATCCTGGAGGAGGAATACGCCGCCGGGCCGTTCCGCATCCTGATGCACTGCTACACTTCGGGCCCGGAGCTTGCCCGCCGCTGCGCGGCGCTCGGCGCCTGGTTCTCGGTCTCCGGCATCGCCACCTTCAAGGCCGCCGAGGACGTCCGCGAGGTGATCCGCGCCATGCCGGAGGACCGGATCATGGTCGAGACCGACTGTCCCTACCTCGCGCCCGTGCCCTACCGCGGCCGGCGCAACGAGCCGGCCATGCTGCCCCACGTGCTGGCCAAGCTGGCCGAGATCCGCGGCTGGAGCCTCAAGGAGGCCGAGCAGAGGACCGAGGACGCCTTCTTCGCCCTGTTCGACCGGGTCCCGCGCCCGTGAGCGGGGTGCTGGAGGTCACCATCCTGGGCTCCGGCTCCTCCGGCGGCGTGCCGCGCGCCGACGGCGAATGGGGCGCCTGCGACCCCGCCAATCCGAAGAACCTGCGCTCGCGCTGCTCCATGCTGGTCCGCCGGCGCGGGGAGGGGGCCGAGGCCGAGACCACGGCCATCGTCGACACCTCGCCGGACCTGCGCATGCAGACCGCCCTGGCCGGCGCCAAGCGCCTGGACGCGGTGCTCCTCACCCACGACCATGCCGACCAGATGCACGGCCTCGACGACGTGCGCGCCTTCTTCTTGCGCCAGAGGGCGCGGCTGCCGGTCTGGATGGACCCACCCACGACCGAGAGCGCGCTCCGCCGCTTCGGCTATGTGTTCGAGGGGGAGGCGGGCTATCCGGCGATCTGCGACGCCCGGGCCCTGCCGGCCCACGGCGTCGACTGGGCGGTGGACGGGCCTTCGGGGCCGATCCCGGTGCGCACCTTCGACCAGGACCACGGCGCCATCCGCTCGGTGGGCTACCGGTTCGGCGGGGTGGCCTATTCCAGCGACGTGGTCGACCTGGACGACGCCGCGTTCGAGGCGCTCGCCGGCCTCGACGTCTGGATCGTCGACGCCCTGCGCTACCGGCCGCACCCGACCCACGCCCACCTGGAGCGGACCCTGGAGTGGATCGCCCGCGCCCGGCCGCGCCGCGCCATCCTCACCAATCTGCACATCGACCTCGACTACGAGACCCTCCGCAGGGAGCTGCCCGAGGGCGTCGAGCCGGCCTACGACGGGATGCGGTTCGAACATAAGCTCGGGGCGGAATTCCCGTGACGTATCAAGGCCTCAAGCTCGGTTTCCTCGCGTCCGCCAACGGCTCCAGCGCGCGCGCGATCGTTAACGCGATCCGGGCAGGGCAGCTCACCTCGGACGCCCGGCTGCTGGTCAGCAACAACCGCAAGGCGCCGGCGCTCGAGTGGGCCCGCGAGATGGGCCTGGCGGCGCTCTGCATCCCGACCCAGGTCGACCCCGAGGGCGCCGATCAGAGCCTGGGCGCCGAGATGGCCGCCCACGGCGTCGACCTCATCGTCCTGTCCGGCTACCTGCGTCGGCTCGGGCCCGCGACCCTGCGGCGCTACGGCGGGCGGATCCTCAACATCCATCCGGGCCCGCTGCCGGCGTTCGGCGGCCACGGCATGTACGGCCGCCGGGTCCACGAGGCGGTGATCGCCGCCGGCGCGGCCGAGAGCGGCATCTGCATCCACCTGGTGGACGAGGAATACGACCGCGGGCCGGTGATCGCGCGCCGCCGCGTCGAAGTCGTGCCGGGCGACACGCCGGAGAGCCTCGAGGCCCGCGTCACGGGCCTGGAGCCGCAGTTCTTTATCGAGACGCTGCGCCGGATCGAAAGCGGCGAACTCCTGCTGCCGCCGATGGCCGTTAACGGTTAGGCTGGCGCCATGCAGATGGAACGGCGCGGATTCGTCGTCGGAGCCGCGGCGCTGGGTGTCGCCGGCGCCGCCGTGAGCCAGGAGAAGACCGCCATGTACGGCCTGATCGGCAAGATGCTGGCGCAGCCGGGAGAGCGGGACGCGCTCATCGCAATCCTTGTGGAGGGCACGGACGCCATGCCGGGCTGCCTGAGCTACGTCATCGCCCGCGATCCGACGAACGCCGACGCCATCTGGATCACCGAGGTGTGGGACAGCGCCGCCAGCCACCAGGCCTCGCTGAAGCTTCCGGCGGTGCAGGCGGCGATCTCCAGGGCGCGTCCGATCATCGCCGGCTTCGGGGAGCGGTTCGAGACCGAACCGGTGGGCGGCTACGGCCTGGCCACCTGATATTTCCGATAATCTTCCTTAGGCGAAGAATGGATATGGGCGTTCAGCGAATTGACAGCTGAGCTGCTGTAGCCCCTCCTCGAAGCCTCAGAGGATCCCATGGCCGACAATCTGCTCGTTCCCGCCGTCGTGGCGTCCGCCCTGCTGGCCGTCGGCGTCGCAGCCGGCGGCGCCTTCGTCGGCAACGGCGTGGAGAACGCCCGCGTCGGCGACCGCAGCGTCACCGTGCGTGGCCTCTCCGAGCGGATCGTGAAGTCCGACCTCGCCGTGCTGCCGCTGCGCTTCGCCGCCGCCGGCGATGAGCTCACCGCCGTCCAGGCCGACGTCGACGCCGACCTCGCCGCGGTGCGTCGGTTCCTCGCCGCCCAGGGCTACACGAATGCCGAGGTCGACCTCGGCCGGCTCGAAGTCACCGACCAGTACGCCCGCGAGTACCAGCCGCAGGACATCCGCGCCCGCTACCGGGTCGCCCAGACCGTCATCGTGCGCACCGCCAACGTCGACCGGGTCCAGGCCACCACCCGCAGCCTCGACCAGCTCCTGCGCCAGGGCGTGGTGCTGCAGGACTTCAACGGCCCCTCGTACCTGTTCACGAAGCTGAACGACGTGCGCCCCGCGATGATCGCCGAGGCCACCGCCAGCGCCCGCACCGGCGCCGAGCAGTTCGCGCGCGACTCCGGGACGAAGCTCGGCCCGATCCGCTCGGCGACCCAGGGCTCCTTCGAGATCCTGGGCCGCGACGAGGTCGGCTACGAGCCGAACTCACAGATGTTCAAGAAGGTGCGCGTCGTCACCACGGTGAACTATCGGCTGCGCTGAGCCGGCCCTAGAACTCCTGCCAGGTGTCCTCCTGGGCGACCAGGGCCAGCTTCTGGGCCGTGGCGGCCCCGGAGGCGTAGCGCGGCGCGGCGACGGCGGCGGGGCGACGGACCGGCGCAGCGGCCGCGGCCCCCTTCCCCGTGTTGAACTGGCGCATCAGCTGGTCGAGGCCCTCGGCGTCGCGGGCGAGCGCATGGCTCGCCGCCGTGCTCTGCTCCACCATGGCGGCGTTCTGCTGGGTCACCTGGTCCATCTGGTTGACCGCCGTGTTGACCTGGTGGAGCCCGGTGGCCTGCTCCTGGGCCGAGGCGGTGATCTCGCCGACGATGCCGCTGATCTCGGTGACCTGGGACACGATGCGCTCCAGCGCCTGCCCGGTGGCCGCCACCAGCTCCACGCCCTCGCCGACCTGGGCGCTCGAGGCGCGGATCAGGGCCTCGATCTCCTTGGCCGCCTCCGCCGATCGCTGGGCCAGCGCCCGCACCTCGGACGCCACGACCGCGAACCCCTTGCCGGCGTCGCCCGCCCGGGCGGCTTCCACGCCGGCGTTCAGGGCCAGCAGGTTGGTCTGGAAGGCGATCTCGTCGATAACCCCGATGATCTGGCTGATCTGCGATGAGGACGCCTGGATGCCGCCCATGGCGTCCACCGCCCGGCCGACGACCTCCCCGCCCTGCTCGGCGTCCGCGCGGGCGCGGCCCACGAGGGCGTTGGCGTGGCTGGCGCCCTCGGCGGTCTTGCGCACCGTGGCGGTGATCTCGTCCAGCGCCGCGGCGGTCTCCTCCAGGCTCGCGGCCTGCTGCTCGGTGCGCTTGGACAGGTCGTCGGCGGCCTGGCTGATCTCGCCGGCCCCGGAGCCGATGGCCTTGGTATTCTCCACGACCACCACCATGGTCTCCTGCAGCTTCTGCATGGCCGCGTTGAAGTCGCGCCGCAGGTCTTCGTATTCTTCGGGGAAGGCGGTCTCGATGCGGAAGGTCAGGTCGCCGCCCGACAGCCGGTCGAGCCCTGCGGCGAGCGCCGCCACCACCTCGGCCTGGGCCTTGGCGGCCGCCTCGCGGGTGCGCTCGTTGCGCCGCCGCTCTTCCTCGGTGGCCGCCCGCTGGGTCTCGGTCTCGCCCTGCAGGCGGTTCACCTCCAGGCCGTTGGTGCGGAACACCTCCACGGCGCGGGCCATCTCGCCGACCTCGTCCGGACGCCCCGTGCCTTCGACCTCGAGGCCATAGTCGCCGCCGGCCAGCCGCCGCATCAGCTCGGCCAGCCGCACCAGCACCGCCGTCACCGACCGCTCGCAGTAGATCGCGGCGCCCACGGCCCCTAGCACCATCACCGCCACCACAGCGATCATGACCATCCGCACGCCCTCATAGATCCGCGTCGCCGCCGCGCTCTGCGCCTTGGCCTTGGCGGTCTCCTCGCCGGCCAGGGCGCTGAGGTCCTTGGACAGCTTCATGAACCGCGGCCTGGCCTCGCGGAACAGGGCGAACGCCTGCTCGCTCTGCGCGGCGCGCGACACGATCAGCATGCCCTCGTTGGCGCGCTGGTAGTCGGCCCAGTTGCGCTCGAAGGCGTCGAGCTTGGCGGCGTCCTCGCCCGGCCGCAGCAGCGCCCGGTAGTCGCCGATCAGCCGGGCGACGTCGCCGGCGAAGCTGACGATCTGGCCGTCGGCGGTCTTCCGCAGCTCGTCGGTGTCGGCCATCGCGTGGCGCGCCTCGACCACCCGGTAGTTGGCGACCGTCGTATTGAGCTGCTCGGCGATCCGCGCCCGGGGCAGCCATCTTTCGGTCATGGCCTGGGTCGCGGCATTGAGCACGCTGAGCTGGTAGACGGCGAACAGGCCCGAGCCGGCGAAGGCCAGGGTCACCGCCACGAAGAGGATGCGGAGCTTGAGCTTGAGTGTGAGCGCCATGACCTACGTCCAGTGATTCCAAGGGGCCCTCGCCCCTGATGCTGGCTTCGTCAGTAGATCAAGGAAGTTGTTGTGGCCTTAATTTCTACAATAACGGGTGATCGTTATACTGCTAATTGCCGGATGTAGCGTGAATTGCTGAAGTATATCGACTTGCACTGCAGATGTGTGGCGATGGATTGACGCTCATCAATTGAATCGGCCTTCCTCCTCCAGCCGGCGCGCCAGGCGACGCAGGACGACGGCCGCCGCGACGCTCGCCGCCGACAGCGCGGCCAGCAGCCAGAGCGTCGGCGTCGGCCCGAGCTGCGAGAGCATCAGGGCCCCGATCGAGGGCGCGAAGGCGGCCGTGATCTGCACCGGCCGCCCGATCCGGCCCGAGACGACCGGCGCCTCCAGGGGACCGAACAGGTAGAGCGGCAGCGAGCCTCGGGCCACCGAGACCAGTCCGATCCCGGCGCCATAGGCGATCAGCGCCAGCGGCGCGGCCGAGGTGGGCAGCACCGGCAAAAGGCCCACCCCAAGGGTGATCGCGCCCACGGCCACGATCATGGTCACGCTCGGATGGATCCGCGCGCCGAACAGCGACTCGCCGAACCGGGCGCTCACCTGCGACGGCCCGATGAAGACGCCCAGCGCCACCGCCGCCGCCAGCGTCAGGCCGCGCTCCCGCAGGATGGTCACCAGGTGCACCGAGATGATGTTGGCCACCAGCACCTCGAACATCAGCAGGAAGGCCAGCACCACGACCGCCGTCCGCGCGGCGCGGGACAGGACGTGGGCCTCGCCCCGGCTCCCCTCGCCGCCCGCTGCCCCGCCCACCGGCTCGGCGTCAGGCAACAGCCAGCGGTAGATCGGCAGGGCGATCGCCAGGTGCAGGGCGGCGTAGATGGCGCAGGTCCAGCGCCAGCCCACCTCGGTGACCAGCAGCCCGCTGAGCGGCCAGAAGCTGGTGCTGGCGAACCCACCCCACAGCGTCACCATGGTGATCGCCTTGCGCGCCTCCAGGCCGTAGAGCCGCCCGAGCGCCCCGAAGGCGGCGTCGTAGAGGCCGAGCGGCATGGCCAAGCCGATCACCATCCAGCCCGCGAAATACACCGCCAGGTGGGGAGCCGCGGCGATCAGGATCAGGCCGGCCGCGAACAGGCCCGAGGACAGGCTGAGCGCCGGCTTGCCGCCGTGGCTGCGGATCCAGCGCCCGGCCCTGGGCGCCACCGCCGCGCCGGCCAGGGAGCCCGCCGACATGCCGCCGAAGATCCACGGCAGCGGCCAGCCGGTGTCCTCGCTCATCGGCTGGCCGAGCACCGTCAGCAGGTAGAGGGTCGTCCCGAAGGCCAGCATCTGCGCCACGCCGAGCCCGGAGGCCACCAGCCAGCGCGGCCGCATCACCGCCCTCCCCGACGATCGGCGAGGCGGAATTGGCCGGGGACGGAGCGCATGGCCGCTACTGTGCGCCGATTCCGCACCTATATTGATCAGGACGGTGCGTGACGGGCGCCTCGTTCCATGTTAAGTTTTTACTGTACATCATCGGGAGCATCCCCATGCGCACTCTAGCCATCGCCACTGTCGCGCTGCTGGCCAGCGGCGCCGCGGCGGTCGCCGCGCCCGCGAGCGTCTCGGTCACCGTCGGGCCTGACCTGCAGGAGAAGGCGGTCAAGACCTATGGCGTGAAGGACGTCGACCGCCTCGCCCAGCACCTGCGCGAGGACGTCCAGCGCGAGCTCGCCAAGACCGGCGCCTACCAGGACGGCCGCATCGAACTCGTGCTGACCGACGCGGTGCCGAACCGCCCGACCTTTAAGCAGATGTCCGACACGCCCGGCCTCTCCATGCAGAGCTTCGGGATCGGCGGGGCGACCATCGAAGGCCAGGCCGTCGCCGCCGACGGCACGGTCACCCCGCTCCGCTACCGCTGGTACGAGACCGACATCCGCCAGACCTGGGCCAACTGGATCTGGAGCGACGCGGAGTACACCTTCGACCGCTTCGCCCGGAACCTGAGCGAGGGCCGCCGGGTGGTCGCCCGCCGCTAGCCTCGCGCCGGCACTTGCGCCACAGAGACGGCGCGCGGTCTCATCGCCGCGCGCCGTCTGCATTTCGGAACTCCCAGATGACCTCCTCCGCCCCCTCCGGCGACCTGCGGCCCATCGACCGCCTGCTGGCGATCATGGCCCGCCTGCGCGACCCCGAGACCGGCTGCCCCTGGGACGTGGAGCAGACCTTCGCCACCATCGCCCCCTACACGGTCGAGGAGGCCTACGAGGTCGCCGACGCCATCGAGCGGAGCGACCTCGCTGACCTCAAGGAGGAGCTGGGCGACCTCCTGCTGCAGGTGGTCTTCCACGCCCGCATGGCCGAGGAAAAGGGCGCCTTCGACTTCGAGGACGTGGCCCGGGCGATCAACGACAAGATGGTCCGCCGCCATCCCCATGTGTTCGGGCAGGAAACCTACGCCTCGCTCGCCGACCAGAAGGCCGGCTGGGAGGAGCTGAAGGCCCAGGAGCGCGAAAGCAAGCAACGGGAGAAGAAGGGCCGCACGGCCAGCCTTCTCGACGACGTGCCGGTCGGCCTCCCCGCCCTCACCCGCGCCGTGAAGCTCTCCAGGCGCGCGGCCGGCGTCGGCTTCGTCTGGCCCTCGGCCAAGGAGGTGCTGGAGAAGCTGCACGAGGAGGTTCGCGAGCTGGAGGACGAGGTCGCCGCCGGCGACCTGGAGAAGGCCCGCCAGGAAATGGGCGACGTGCTCTTCGTGGTCGCCAACCTCGCCCGCACCCTCGACGTCGATCCCGAGGACGCCCTGCGCTTCACCAACGCCAAGTTCGCCCGCCGATTCCGCTACATCGAGCAGCGCCTGGCCGAGCGGGGAAAGACCCCGGACCAGTCCGACCTGGCCGAGATGGACGCCCTCTGGGACGAGGCCAAGGTCGCCGAAAAGGGCTGATCGGCCGCGCGCCTGCGCGTTTCGCAGTCATTTCGGCGTTTGATGAAAGGCTGCCCCGTCCCGCCGCTTCCCCGACGCTGCGGCAGCCGCCGACGCTGACCCTCAACAGCCGCAAAGGCGACGAGGGGGTACCAGATCATGTTGTCGTTCGATCATTCCGTGCGCGCGGGCCGGGGGCTGCGCGCCACCCTGCTGGGCGCGTCCATGCTGGCTCTGGCCGGGCCGGCGCTCGCCCAGCCGAAACAGGCCGACGTGGAGGAGGTGGTCGTCACCGGCTCGCGCCTCACCGAGGCCAGCGTCGCCATCGGCACGGACGAGGCCACGGCCACCGTCTCCATCACCCGCGACGCCCTGCTCTCGGCGCCGGCCGGCATCACCGGCCTGAAGATGCTGGAGAGCCTGCCGGGCTTCAACGTCCAGGCCAACGACGCGCTCGGCATGTACGAGTTCGGCAACTCGGTCTCCGTGCGGGCCTTCAACTTCCAGCAAATCGGCTTCCTGCTGGACGACATTCCCATGGGCCGGTCCGACCAGTTCGGCGGCAGCCCGATCTACCGCTACGTGGACAACGAGAACCTCGCCCGGGTCACCGCCTCGTCCGGGGCCGGCGACGTCTCGCTCGCCAGCTACGCCTCGCTGGGGCCGATCGTCTCCTACATCACCCGTCCGCCCGAGGAGGAGGCCGGCGGCCTGTTCAGCGCCACCGTGGGCTCCGACGACCTGCGCCGCGGCTTCCTGCGGCTGGACACCGGCGAGCACGCCGGCTTCTCCGCCTTCGTCAGCGCCTCGGGGATCCGGGGCGACCTGTGGCGCGGCCCCGGCACGATCGACCGCACCCATATCGAGGGCAAGATCCGCTGGCGCTTCGAGCTCGGCGAGCTGATGTTCCAGACGGTCCACAACGACTATTTCGACTTCGACAGCCCCTCGATCACCAAGGCGCAGTACGCCGGGACCGCCGGCGACCTGTTCAGCCGCTCGGGCCGCAGCTTCGCCTATCTGGGCTATGTGCCGACGCTGCCGCCGCTCGCCACGGCGCCGAACGTCCCGTTCTCCAATGCCGGCTACAACCAGTACTACAAGTTCGCGGTCAACGCCCGGAAGGACCACCTCTACGGCCTGACCCTGCGCCTCGCGCCCACCGAGGCGATCGACCTGATGGCGTCCGCCTACTACGAGGACAAGGGCGGCTACGGCGTCTCGCCGGAGGCCTACGCCACCTCGCTCGCCAGCCACAACGCCGAGCGCCTCGTGGTGCCGGGGCTCACCGCGCCGCGCGGCATCCAGTACGGGCTCTCCGTCCCCGACGGCACGCGCCAGGGCGTCAACAGCCGCGCCGACTGGCGGATCGGGATCAACACCGTCTCGGCCGGCCTCTGGGTGGAGAAGGACGACTATCACCGCACCCAGGCGCGCTACAACGTCGAGAACGGCCACCCCGACGGCGCGCCCCTGCTCGACGAGCCGGTCCACCTGCAGCGCGACTACGTCTCGGTTCGCGACACGGTGCAGGTCTTCCTGAAGGATACCATCGCCCTCTTCGACGACCGCCTGAAGCTGGACGTCGGCTTCAAGGCGCTTTCCATCGACTATTCCATCGAGGGCTACCGCAACCCCGGCGACTACATCGCCCAGCGCCGGCCGAAGCTCTCCAAGAGCTGGGAGGACGGCTTCCTGCCGCAGGTGGCCGCGGTGTGGTCGGTCACCGGCCGCGACCAGGTGTTTGCCTCCTATTCGGAGAACATGGCCCTGCCCCGCGGCGCCGACGACATCTTCTCCGCCGCCAGTCCCGCGCCGCCCGCCCCGGAGCCCGAGACCGCGAAGAACTGGGAAGTGGGCGTGCGCACCAACCAGCCGACGTTCAACGCCTCGCTGGTGCTCTACAAGACCCGCTTCGAGAACCGGTTGCAGTCCTTCGCCTCGCCGGTGCCGGGCTCCACCACGACCGAGACCTTCTTCCAGAACGTCGGCGCGGTGGAGGCCAAGGGCGCGGAGTTCAGCGGCCAGTGGAAGCCGGAGCTGCTCGGCGGCAAGGTCTATTTCAACGCCAACCTGTCCTACAATCTCTCGGAATTTAAGGACAACTTCGCCGCCTTCACGATCGCCGGCAACCGCGTCCCGGATTTCCCGGAGTGGCTGTTCCAGGGCGGGGTGACCTTCGAGCCGGTCGAGGGCGCGATCATCAACGTCTCGGCCCGTCACATCTCGGACCGCTTCACCAACTTCACCAACACGGAGCGGACCGACGGCTACACGGTGTGGAACGCCTATGTGGACCTCGGCGACGGCTTCGGCTGGGGGCCGCTGGAGGAGATCAAGGTCCGGGTCAACGTCGACAACCTCACCGACGAGGACTACCTCGGCACCATCAGCACCACGACCAACACGCCGGCCAGCTTCCGCCCGGGTCCGCCGCGGACGGTGCAGGTCAGCCTGACGACCGCCTTCTAGGCCGCCGGGCCGAGGTCGAGCCGCATCCCGGTCAGCCTGACCGAGACCAGCGGCCGGCCGAGGCCCGGCAGGGGCGCGAGGCGCCACGCCGCCCGTCCGAGCTGGACGCGTCCCCGCACCCGGGCCGGGGCGCGGACCGGGCGGCCCGCGCGGGCCTGCACCACCTGGAACGGAAGCGGCGGACAGGGCCACCGCGGTCCAGCGGGGCGGAGGCTGACCCGTCCCGCCTCGCCCGCCGCCGTTTCCGCCACGGCCTCGAACGCCGGCCCGGGTCCGTTGTGGAACCGCGCCATCTGCTTGGGGATGGCCCAGAGCCGCTGTCCGCCGTCCCGGGAAACGGCGCTGTCGACCCAGATCCACGGCACGGTGACGCCCAGCGAGAGCCCGCGGCGCACCACCAGCCCGACGGCCAGCTCGTCATAGGCCAGCATCCCGCCCGGGCCGTAGCGGGCCCAGACCGCGCCCACCGCCACGAACGGTCCCAGCCGGACCAGCCGCCAGCCCGGCGGCGGCGGGGGCGGATCGGCGATCCGCGCCAGCCAGGCCGAGACGCAGGCCTCGCCGGCCAGGCGCCAGGGCGGCGGGATCAGGGTGTCGGAGCGCGACATCGCCTCGGGCGCAACCCGCCCCGGCCGCGGCGGGTTCCTCTTCCACGGCGCGAGGAGACGGGCTTGGCGGGATCGGATTCGAGGGGCGCGGCGGCGTTGGCCGTCCGCGGAGTCTGGCTGGCCCTGGCCCTGCCCTTCCTCGCCATCGGCCTGCAGAAGCTCACCGCCTACGAGGCCCATGCGGTCGCCCCGCTCGCCGCCTCCAGCCCGTTCCTCGCCTGGGTCTACGACCTCCTCGGCGTGCGCGGCGCCAGCTTCGCCTTCGCGGCCGTGGAGATCCCGACGGGCCTCGGGCTGGCGGCCGGCGTGGTGCGGCCGACCTCGTGGCCGGCCCGGCTGGCCGCGCCGCTCGCCGCGGCGACCGCCTTCGTCACCCTCAGCTTCGTCGCCACCGCGCCGGGCGCCTGGATCGTGCGCGACGGCCTCCCGCTGCTCACCGTCGAGGTCGGCCAGCTGTTCGCCAAGGACCTCGTCCTGCTGGCCGCCGCGCTCCTGCTGACCGCCCAGGCCTGGTCACCGCGCCGCCGCTGAGCGCCGGCCTCAGTGGCCGCGGATCTCGGCCCCGGGGAACAGCTGCTCGAACTGGCCCAGCGCCTGCGGCGTCAGGCTCACCGCCAGCCGGACGCTGCCGTCCTTGCCCTCGTTGCGCTCGAGCACCCGGCCGTGGCGGTAGAGCCAGGCGATGGCCGCGCCCTCCCCGGCCGGCGCGTAGACATCCACCGGCGGCGACTCGTCCACCAGCCCCGACACCTGCTTCAGCAGCGCCTCGCAGCCGTCGCCGGTGACGGCGGAGACCAGCACGGCCGGCGGATGCGCCCGCCGGGCGTCCCCCTCGATGCGCGCACGGTCTTCCGCCGGCAGCAGGTCGACCTTGTTCCAGACCTCCAGGATCCGGCGCTCGTCCATGTCGACGCCCAGCCGCTCCAGCACGGCGCGCACGTCCTGCGCCTGCGCGTCGCTCTCCTCGCTGGCGATGTCGCGCACATGCAGCACCACGTCGGCCTCGCGCACCTCCTCCAGGGTGGCGCGGAACGCCTCCACCAGCTCGTGCGGCAGGTCGGAGATGAAGCCCACGGTGTCCGACAGGATCGCCGGCCGCCCGTCGGGCAGCTTCAGGGTGCGCAGGGTCGGGTCGAGGGTGGCGAACAGCATGTCCTCGGCCACCACCTCGGCCTGGGTGAGGCGGTTGAACAGCGTCGACTTGCCGGCGTTGGTGTAGCCCACCAGCGCCACCGTCGGGTACGGCACGCGGCGGCGGGCCGAGCGCTGCAGGGTCCGGGTGCGGCGCACCTCGGTCAGCTCGCGCTTCAGCTTGCCGATCTTCTCGGCGATCAGCCGCCGGTCGGTCTCGATCTGGGTCTCGCCGGGGCCGCCCATCACCCCGAAGCCGCCGCGCTGGCGTTCCAGGTGGGTCCAGGTGCGGACCAGGCGCGAGCGCTCGTAGGTGAGCCTGGCGAGCTCGACCTGCAGGCGGCCCTCGCGGGTCCGCGCCCGGCGGGCGAAGATCTCCAGGATCAGGCCCGTGCGGTCGATGACCTTCACGCCCCAGGCCTTCTCGAGGTTGCGCTGCTGGACCGGCGTCAGCGCGTCGTCCACCACGGCCACGGAAGCCTCGACCGCCTCGATGAGGTGGCCCAGCTCCTTGACCTTGCCGCTCCCGAACAGGGTGGCGGGGGTGAGCTTGCGCAGCGGCGCGATGGCGGTCTCGCGGACCTCCAGGTCGAGCGCCAGCGCCAGGCCGACGGCTTCCTCGAGACGCGTCTCGGCGTCCCTGGCGAAGCCGCGGCCCTCGCGGTCGGGGTGGATGACGACGGCGCCCTGGACAGGCGCCTGGCGGTCAACGGATTTGGAGGAGCTCAATCTGTCTCGTCTTCGGCCGGCTCGTACAGCTGCACAGGCTGGGCCGGCATGATGGTGGAGATCGCGTGCTTGTAGACGAGCTGGGATTGCCCGTCCCGACGGAGCAGAACGCAGAAGTTGTCGAACCAGCTCACCACGCCCTGAAGCTTGACACCGTTCACCAGGAAGATGGTCAGCGGCGTCTTGGACTTGCGCACGCTGTTGAGGAAGGTGTCCTGCAGGTTCTGTTTCTTGTCGCTCATTGGCTTTTCGCCTCTTTTGTTTTCATCGGGCGGCCACGCGCCGCCCACACACGCAAAGTCACGCTGGCCCGAAATCGCGACAGGCGCAATCGCGTCCGTGATGCGCGCGCGCCGTCTCCAGTGTGCGCCCGATATAGAGACGCCGGAGCCGGGTCGCCACCCGAGTCCGGCGAGTTCTTTCCGAAGCGCTCGCGCGCCGCGCCTCAGAGCGTGTTGAGGTACTCCACCAGATCGCGCTGCTGGCGGCCGGTGAGCTGCAGCCGCCGCACCCGGTCGTAGTGCGCCACCACGGCCTCGAGGCTCGCGGCGCTGCCGTCGTGGAAATACGGCGGATGGTGGCGCAGCCCGCGCAGCGGCGTGGTGCGATAGGCCTTGTTGACCGTCCGCGCCGCATAGGCCCCGTCCATGCCGGTCTCCGAGGGCGCGTGCAGGACGCCGGCGTTGTTGTCGGTGCCGCTCCCGCCCACGTGGCAGCTCTGGCAGTGGCTGGCGAACAGGGCCTGGCCGCGCCCGGCGGAGGCGGAATCGTACGAGCCCGGCGTCGGCCGCGGCGTCCTCAGGCTGTGCTGGTAGGCCCGCAGCGCCGGCAGCTTGGGCGTGACGAGGTCCGGGGAATGGTGGACGTCGATGCCGAGTCTGGGGTCGGAGAAGGTCCCCTGCCCGCCCATCTGGGTCACCGCCACATAGGCGTTCCAGTACGAGATCGGCGCGTCGCCGGTGTAGGTCTCGTTCTTCACCTCGGCCAGGCCGTAGGCCGGCGGCAGGACGATCGGCGTGTTCTTGCCGTCGATGTTGAAGCGCGGGTCGTGGCGGCCCTTGCCCCAGGACTTGTAGACCGCCCGCTGCTCCGGGGTGATCACCGGCGACATGGCGATGATCGCGCCCACGTCCAGCGACCGGTTGGGCCAGCCGTCCAGGCGGTGTCCGATCCCGGGCAGCAGGGCGTCGTCCACCGTGGAATGGCAGAGCGCGCAGGTGACCCCCAGGCGCTGCATGCGGCCCTGGTCGTCGAAGGTCGCCCTCAGCCCGACGACCGCGTCCTGGCGCAGCAGCTCGCGCGTGCCGCTCGCCGCCAGCGGGTTGTGCAGCAGGAAGCGGCCCAGCTTGAGCCTGTCCATGTCCACCTTGAGGCCCAGCGAGAGGGCCTCCAGCGGCTGCACGTCCTTCGCTACCACCTCGGCGAGGCGGAGCTTGTCGGTCCAGTGCTGCTCGTCGCCGAAGGTGTCGTGCCGGAAGATCTCCTGGCCCTGCAGCTCCAGCGCCGACAGCGGGACCTCCGGCTGGGTCGCCCGCAGGGTTCCGCAGCCGACGAGGACGACGAGCGCGCCCCCCAGCACCGTGCCGGTCGTGGCGACCAGCAGCTTGCGAAGCGATCTCGACGCCATGTCCGTTCTCCCTGAGCTTCCTCGACCGTTGGATGGTGCGTGGAGCTCAAGGTTCCCGGGGGAAGAGGAATCGATCGCCGCGCGGGCGCGCTAGATGGCCGTGGCCTTGGCCCGCGCGATGTAGAGCCGGCGAAGCCGCGTCGCCACCGGGCCCGGGACGCCGTCGCCGACCTTCCTGCCGTCGACCGACACGACCGGCAGCACCAGCGTGCCCGCGCCGGTGATGAAGGCCTCCTTGGCCGCCACCGCCTCGTCGGGCGTGAACGGCCGCTCGTCCACCTGCAGGCCCTCCTCGCGGATCACGTCCAGCAGGGTCAGCCGGGTGACGCCGCGCAGGATGTTGGCGTTGGTGTCGCGGGTGCGCAGCCGCCCCTCCCCGTCGACGATCCAGGCGTTGGACGAGGCGCCTTCGGTGACGAAGCCCAGCTCGTCCACGAACCAGGCCTCCGCCGCCCCGGCCTCGCGCGCCTTCTGCTTGGCCAGCGCATTGGGCAGCAGGCCCACCGTCTTGATGTCGCAGCGGCCCCAGCGGTTCTCCGGCGTGGTCACCACGCTCACGCCCTTAGCCGCGCGGGCCTCGGCGGCGGCGCGGTCGACGGCCTTCACCGTGATCACCACGGCCGGGCGCACCTGTCCGGCCGGGAAGGCGTGGTCGCGCGGCGCCACGCCCCGGCTGACCTGCAGGTAGACGAGCCCGTCGCGCACCCGGTTGCGGCGCACCGCCTCCTTCAGCACGATGGTCAGCGCCCGCCGGCTCATCGGCTCGGGGATGGAAAGCTCCGAAAGGCTGCGCTCCAGGCGCGCGAAGTGGCCCTCGGCGTCGGCCAGCTTGCCGTCGAACAGCGCCCAGACCTCGTAGACCGCGTCGGCCAGCTGGTAGCCCCGGTCCTCGATGTGGACCACGGCTTCGCCATGCGGGACGAAGCGCCCGTTCACATAGGCGATGCGCCCCATCAGATCGCCTCTTCCTCGAGCTGCCGGCCTCCGGAAAGGCCCAGCGACTTCAGCTTCCGGTGCAGGGCCGAGCGCTCCATGCCGATGAAGGCGGCGGTCCTGGAGATGTTGCCCGAGAACCGCAGCATCTGCGCGTTCAGGTACTCCCGCTCGAACACCTCGCGGGCCTCGCGCAGCGGCAGGGCGATGATCCGCTCCGCGCCGATTGAGGACGGGCTGTCGTTCACCGTCGCCTCGGCCGGCAGCATGTCGGCGGTGATCGGCTCGGTGGGCGAGCCGGAGGCCAGGATCAGCATCCGCTCCACATTGTTGCGCAGCTGGCGCAGGTTCCCCGGCCAGGCGCGCACCTGCAGGGTGGCGAGCGCGTCGTCCGCCAGCTTGCGCCTCGGCATGCCGGTGGCCTCGCAGATGCGCTGGATGAAGAACTCCACCAGTTCGGGGATGTCCTCGCGCCGCTCCGAGAGACCCGGCACGTTCACCGGCACCACGTTCAGCCTGTGGAACAGGTCCTCGCGGAAGCGGCCCGCGGCGATCTCCTCGCGCAGGTCCCGCGAGGTGGAGGAGACCACGCGCACGTCCACCTGCACGTCGGAATCGCCGCCCACCCGGCGGAACCGCTGCTCCACCAGCACCCGCAGGATCCGGCTCTGGGTCTCCCGGGGCATGTCCGCCACCTCGTCGAGGTAGAGGGTGCCGGAGTGCGCCCGCTCGAAGACCCCGATCTTGGCCGGCCGGCCGTTCGCGCCCTCTTCCCCGAACAGCTCCACGTCCATCCGCTCGGGCGTCATGCCCGCGGCGCTGATCGCCACGAACTCGTTGCGGGTGCGCGGGCTCGCCGCATGGATCAGCCGCGCCACCGTCTCCTTGCCGGAGCCCGGCGGGCCGGAGATCAGCACCCGGCTGTTGGCGCCGGCCAGCTTGCCGATCATCTGGCGCAGCTGCTGGGCGGCCACCGAGCGGCCGATCAGGCCCTCCGGCGTGATCGCCTGGGCCCGCAGGCGGCGGTTCTCCCGGCGCAGGTTGGCCGCCTCGAGCGCGCGTTCGATGACCAGCAGCAGCCGGTCGGACTTGAAGGGCTTCTCCAGGAAGTCGTAGGCGCCGCGCTTGATGGCGCTGACCGCGGTCTCGATGTTGCCGTGGCCGGAGATCATCACCACGGGCAGGTCGGGGTCCAGCGCCTTGACCATGTCGAGCAGCTCCAGCCCGTCCATGCCGCCGCCCGACATCCAGATGTCGAGGATCAGCAGGGCCGGCTTGCGCGCCCGGACCGCCGCCAGGGCGGACTCCGAGTCGTTGGCCGTGCGCACGGCGTAGCCCTCGTCGGTGAGGATCCCCGCCACGAGGTCGCGGATGTCGGCCTCGTCGTCGACCACAAGTACGTCTGACGCCATACGCTTAGGTCCTCATGCCGTGACGGCCTCGGCGGCGGGCTTGGCCCGCACCCGCGCGCCCACGGGCAGGCGCAGGATGGCCAGCGCCCCCTGCCCGCTGCGGGCGTCGGTGAGCTCCAGCTCGCCGCCATGGTCTTCCAGGATTCGCTTCACGATCGCGAGGCCGAGGCCGGTGCCCTTCTCGCGGGTCGTCACATAGGGTTCGGTGAGGCGGTCGCGGTCCTTGGCCGGCAGGCCGACCCCGTTGTCCTCCACCTCGAAGGCGACGCCGCTCTCGTCGGACACCAGGCGCGCGCTGATCCGCCCCCTCAGCCGCGGCGAACGCGCCTTGCGGGCGGTGACCGCCTCGGCGGCGTTCTTGAGCACATTGGTCAGTGCCTGGGCCAGCATCCGGCCGTCGGCCAGCACCACCACCTCCGGCGCCGGCTCCTCGAGCACCACCTCCAGGTCGGGGCTCGCCACCCGCTGGGCGAACACCGCCGCCCGGACCAGCTCGGCGGCGTCCTGCTCGGCGAACTTCGGCGCCGGCATCCGCGCGAAGGCGGAGAACTCGTCGACCATCCGGCCGATGTCCTCCACCTGGCGCACGATGGTGTCGGTGCAGCGGTCGAAGGTCTCCAGCTCCGCCTCGGCGATGTCCTTGCGGTACTTCTTGCGCAGGCGCTCGGCCGACAGCTGGATCGGGGTCAGCGGGTTCTTGATCTCGTGGGCGATGCGGCGGGCGACGTCGCGCCAGGCGGCGTTGCGCTGGGCGGTCACCAGCCGGGTGATGTCGTCGAAGGTCAGCACCGGCCCGTCGTCGCTGTGGCTGGCGCGCACCCGCAGCCGGCGCGTCTCGCGGCCGCGGACCACATCCACCTCCTCCTCGGCGCCGCCGCGGCCGGCGGTCTCCACCACGGCGGCGATCTCCGGCGCCACGTCGGCGAGCTTGCGGCCGCGGCCGTGGTCGCCGGGCAGGTCGAGCAGCAGGGCCGCCTGGCGGTTGGCCGCCGAGATCCGGCCCTTGGCGTCCAGGCCGATGACCCCGGCGCTCACCTCGGCCAGCACCGTCTCGATGAACTGGCGTCGCCGCTCCGCCTCGCGGCCAGCCCGGCGCAGGGCCTCCTGCTGCACTTGAAGATCGTGCGTCATGCTGTTGAAAGCGCGGGACAAGACCGCGATCTCCTCAGGGTCTTCGTCGGCGTCCACCCGGGCGCTCAGGTCGCCGCCGGCGACCCGGCCCGCGGCCTGCACCAGGCGACCGACCGGCGCCGAGATGGCGTTCGCGGCGCCCAGCCCCAGCCACACCGCGCCCACCAGCACCAGCAGCGCCGTCTCGGCGTAGGAGAGCGCGAAGATGGTCTGGATCCGCTCGCGGTTCTGCGCCGCCTCCCGGTAGGAAACCAGCGAGGCCTCGGCCTCCAGCAGGTGGTTGATGATCCCCTTCTCCACCGGGTGGGCGATGTAGAGATAGGCGTCGTCGTAGGCGGTGAGCCGGTAGACCGCGCGCATCAGGTCGGGCGAATCGAAGGCCGGCACCGAGATGTCGCCCTCGTCGGCGGCGCGGAAGCTCGATTCGGGCGGGATCAGGAACGCCGGCGCATCCGCCGTCTCCGCGCGGGCCAGCACCCGGCCCTCCCGGTCGATCAGGTAGGCGGCGGGGAAGGCGTGGTAGGCCGCCTGTTCGGACAGGTAGTGGCTGAACGCCACCGGGCTCTCTTCGAGCCCGGGCGCGGCGCGGTTGAGGTCCGCGCCCATCAGCCCCACGTGGTCGCCGATGTAGCGCTTCTGGTCCTCCACATAGGACCGGGCCACGGTGGCGGAGTTCTCCACCACGGTCTGCACCCGCTGGCCCAGCCAGTTGTCCACCCCGCGGCTGACCAGCACGCCGTAGAACAGGGCCACGACCACGGCCGGCGCCACGGCCGCCAGCGCGAACAGGGTGACGAATCGCAGGTGCAGCCGGGCGCCCGCGTCGCTCTCGCGGGCGTTCAGCAGGGCGGTGAAGCGCAGGGCGACGACCGTGGTCAGCGCCAGGATCAGGATCAGGTTGAGCGAGAGGACCGTCAGCACCAGCTGGCTGGCCGGCGCCAGCGGCCCCGTCTCCGGCGGTGAGGCGGCCAGCAGGATGGCCACCCCGGTGAGCGTCGCGGCTACCGCGTAGCCGGCGCCCAGCACCGCCCGGGAGTTCAGCGTCCGCCAGACGCGGGCGGCGGTCTCGCTATCTCGGATGTGGTCGGCCAGCAACGCCATCGCCGGGGAGCCTAAGGAACTGTGCTCCAAACTCAACAGCGTTGTTGCGCAGAAGCGTCAGCGTGAGGCGCAGTGGACCCCGTCCGCTACCGCCGGCCGCGGCTCATCTCCACGCCCAGGTCCTGGATCTTCTTGCGCAGGGTGTTGCGGTTGAGGCCCAGCACCTCCGCCGCCCGCACCTGGTTGCCGCGCGTCGCCGCCAGCGTCAGCTGGATCAGCGGCCGCTCCACCTCTTCCAGCACCCGGTCGTAGAGCCCGGCCGGCGGCAGGCCGTCCGGCTGGTCGGCGAAATAGGTGGCGAGCTTGCGCTCCACGAGCTGGGCGAGCGTCGCCGGCCCCTCCTGCCCTTCCACGACCGGCTGCTGGTCGGCGAGCTCGCGCTCGACGATGCGGGCGGTGATCAGGTCCTCGGCGTAGAGGGCGCAGATCCGCCGCACCAGGTTCTCCAGCTCCCGCACGTTGCCGGGCCAGGCGTGCAGCTTCAGCCGCTCCAGGGCGCCGGCGTCGATGGTCTTGGCCGGCAGGCCCTCGCGGTTGGCCCGCAGCAGGAAGGCCCGCGCCAGGTCCGGGATGTCGTCGGCCCGGTCGCGCAGCGGCGGCAGGCGCACGGGCGCCACGTTGAGCCGGAAGAACAGGTCCTCCCGGAACAGCCCTTGCTGGATCAGGGCCCGCAGGTCGCGGTTGGTGGCCGCGATGATCCGCACGTTCGGCCTGCGCCCGGTCTTCGGGTTCAGCGCCGGCTCCGAGCCGTCGATGACCCGCAGAAGCCGCGTCTGGGCGTCCAGCGGCATGTCGCCGATCTCGTCGAGGAACAGGGTGCCGCCGTCGGCCTCCACGAGCTTGCCGTAGTCGCCGTCCTCCTTGCCGAACAGCTCGGTCTCGACCCGCTCGCGCGGCACGGCGGCCAGGTTGATGACCACGAACTTGCCGTCGCGCCTGCGGCCCATGTCGTGCAGGGCGCGGGCGACCAGCTCCTTGCCGGTGCCGCTCTCGCCGAGGATCAGGACCGTGAGGTCCGCCCCCACCAGCCGGGCGATCGTCCGGTAGACGTCCTGCATGGGCCCGGAGCGGCCGATCAGCGGCAGGCGGTCGTCCCGCACGGCCCGGGCCTGGGCCTTGGACGCCTCGGCGTCCGCCGGCTTCGCCAGCGCCCGGCGCGCCGCCGAGGTCATGTCGTCCAGGTCGAAGGGCTTGGGCACATAGTCGAAGGCGCCCACCTCGGCCGCGTTCACCGCGGTGATCAGGTTGTTCTGCGCGCTCATCACGATGACCGGCAGCTTCGGCCGCTCCTTGCGGATGCGCGGCAGGACGTCGAAGACGTTCTCGTCGGGCATCACAACGTCGGTGACGACCAGGTCCCCCTCGCCGTCCGACACCCACTTCAGCAGGGTCGTGGCGTTGCCCGTGGCCCGCACCTGATAGCCCAGGCGCGTGAAGGCCTGCGACAGGACGAGCCGGATCGAGGAGTCGTCGTCGGCGATCAGGATCTTCTTGGCGGTCGTGTTCATGCCGAGACGTCCTCTTCGGTCGCGATGGGAAGCAGGACCCGGAAGACCGTCCGTCCGGGCTCGGATTCGAAGTCGATCAGGCCGCCGTGGCCGGCGACCAGCTTGGCCACCAGCGCCAGGCCGAGGCCCGCGCCGTTGACCTTGGAGGTGACGAAGGGCTGGAACAGGTGCTCGCGCAGGTGCGCCGGCACGCCGGGCCCGTTGTCGACGATGCGCACCTCGAGCGGCGCGCCCCGCGGCGGCTGGCCCTTGGTGGCGCGCACGCGCACGCCGTGGCGGAAGGCCGTGGTGATCGAGAGCTCGCCGCGCCCGTCGCCCCGCGAATGCGCGGCCTCGGCGGCGTTCTTCACCAGGTTCAGGAAGATCTGGATCAGCTGGTCCTCGTCGCCCAGCACCGGCGGCAGCGAGGGGTCGTACTGCTCGCGCAGCGTCAGGCCGTCGGCCACGCCGTTGGCGGCCAGGGCGCGGACCCGGTCGAGGATCTGGTGGATGTTGATCGGCGTCAGGCTGGGCAGGTGGTCGTCGGAGAAGGCCTCCATCCGCTCCACCAGCCGCCGCACCCGGTCGGTCTCGTCGACGATCAGCTGGGCCAGCGGCGCGTCCTCGGCCTTGGCGCCGGACTTCAGCAGCTGGGCCGCGCCGCGGATCCCGGCCAGCGGGTTCTTGATCTCGTGCGCCAGCATCCGGCCCAGTCCCACGACCGAGCGTAGGCCGGCGGCTTCCGGCCCCACCCCGCGCTCGACGCCCAGCCCGGCCTTCACCGACAGGGTCAGCAGCACCGAGCCGTCGCCCAGCGGCGCGGCCGCCCCGTCCGCCTCGAACGGCGGCAGGCCGAAGAGGTTGATCTGCACCCCCCGCTCACGGACCCGGGCGTCCTCCTCGAGCGCGCGGTTGAGCAGCGACACCAGCGCCGAGCCCGGCGGCAGGGCCGCCCGGAAACGGCCGCGGGCCAGCAGCCCCAGCCCCTGGCCGAACAGGGCCTCGGCGGCCTCGTTGACGGCCACCAGGGCGCCTTCGGAATCCACCACCATCGAGGGATCGGGACTGAGATCGAAGGCCGCGGCCTTCAGGATCCCGATGTCGGGTCCGGGTGTCTGGGTTCGGATCTGTCCGGTCATGCCGCCAGCCTGCGGTCTGGAGTGCGCCAGAGGGCGGTCAGCCCCCGCTCGACTTCAGGCGCGTCCTCCAGGCGGCAGAGCGCCGCGCGCGCTTCTCGCCTGGCCTGCGCGGACGCGGGCCAGGGGGCGCTTTCGATGTAGCCGGCCAGGTGCTTGCGGAAGATCCGCAGGCCCAGGCGCTCGCCGTAGAACTCAAGGCTGTCGCGGAAGTGGCCGAGCGCGATCGCCAGCCGTTCCTCCACGTCCGGCTCCTGGTAGGCGCGCCCGTCCAGCGCCGCCTCGATCTGGGCCGCGATCCACGGCCGGCCGTAGACGGCCCGGCCGACCATCACCGCGTCGGCGCCCGACGCCTCCAGCGCGCTGCGGGCGCTGTCGCCGTCGACGATGTCGCCGTTGACGATCACCGGCACCGAGACAGCCGCCTTCACCGGCGCCACCTCCGCCCAGCGGGCATCGCCCTTGTAGAACTGGCAGCGGGTGCGGGCATGCACGGTCACCGCCGCCACGCCCAGGGCCTCGGCCCGGGCGGCCAGGTCCGGCGCGTTCTTCGAGTTGTCGTCCCAGCCCAGGCGCATCTTCACCGTGACGGGGACGTCCACCGCCTCCACCGCGGCGGCCATCAGCTCGCAGGCCAGGTCCGGCTCGCGCATCAGGGCCGAGCCCGACAGCACGCCGGTGACCTCCTTGGCCGGGCAGCCGAAGTTCAGGTCGACGATCTGCGCCCCGGCCCGCACCGCCAGCCGTGCGCCCTGCGCGATGTGCTCCGGCTCGCGGCCGACCAGCTGGACCACCATCAGCGGCAGGCCCTCGCCCACCGCGGCGCGGCGCACCACGTCCGGGCGACCCTTGGAGAATTCGGCGCAGGCGACCATCTCGGTCGCCACATAGGCCGCGCCCAGCCGGCTGGCGGCCCTGCGGAACGGCAGGTCGGACACCCCGGTCATGGGCGCGATCCAGGCGCGGCCCCCGACCTCTACGCTGCCAAGCTTGAGCGTGTTGCCCATTTTTTACTCATCCCCACCGACTTCTTTTTAGGCAAATTGTGCGGCGCCGTAAAGCCCCGCTGAACTGGACAAGTTCCGCCTGCGCCCTAAAGAGGTCCGCATGAGTTTTTCGGCGGTCGTGGTGGCGGCGGGGGCGGGTCTGAGGGCGGGCCCCGGAGAGCCCAAGGCCTGGCGCATGCTGGGCTCGCGCCCGGTGATCCGCTGGTCGGTGGAGGGCCTGCTCTCGGCCGGCGCCCGCGAGGTCGTGGTCGTGGTCGCCCGCGACCGCCTCACCCAGGTGGACGAGGCCCTGGAGGGTCTGGAGGGCTGGCGCGCCGTCACCGGCGGCCGGACCCGCGCCGATTCGGTCCAGGCGGGGCTCGCGGCCATCACCGCCGGCCGCAACCAGCCGATCCTGGTCCACGACGCCGCCCGGCCCTTCGTCACCCGCGATCACGTGGACCGGCTGCTGGCCGCCCTGGACCTGGCCGACGGCGCGGTGCCCGCCCTGCCCGTCCCCGACACCCTGAAGCGCGGCGAGGGCCTGGTCGACGAGACGGTGTCCCGCGAGGGGCTCTGGCGGGCCCAGACGCCCCAGGCCTTCCGGTTCGGCCGGCTGAAGGCCGCCTACCGCCGCTGGCCCACCGGCGAGGAGCCCACCGACGACGCCGCCGTGGTCGAGCGGGCCGGCGGTTCCGTCGCCATGATCCCCGGCGACCCGATGCTGATGAAGCTGACCTGGCCGGCCGACTTCCTGATGGCCGAACAGCTCGCCGCCTCGCGCCGGCTGATCCGCATGGGCCAGGGGATCGACGCCCACCGCTTCGGCCCTGGCGACGTGGTCTGGCTCTGCGGCATCCGCATCGAGCACGACCTGGGCCTGGTCGGCCACTCCGACGCCGACTGCGGCCTGCACGCGCTCACCGACGCCGTCCTGGGCGCGATCGCCGAGGGCGACATCGGGGCCCACTTCCCGCCGAGCGACCCGCGCTGGAAGGGCGCCTCCTCCGACCAGTTCCTGACCCACGCGGTGAAGCTCGCCACGGCCAAGGGCGCCCGGATCCTCAACGCCGACGTGACCCTGATCTGCGAGCGGCCGAAGATCGGCCCGCACCGCGACGCCATGCGCCAGCGCATCGCCGAGCTCCTGCGCCTCCCGGTCGACCGGGTCAGCGTGAAGGCCACCACGACCGAGGGCATGGGCTTCACCGGCCGCGAGGAAGGCCTCATGGCCCAGGCCATCGTCTCCGTGGAGACCCCGCTCTAGGCGGCGCCAGCGTCAAAGCCCTCCTCCTCGATGGAGGAGGGTTGGGTGGTGGTGTGGCCGCCGAGCCGACGCCGATGGCGCTTGTGGGCGCGAAGCCAACCAGCGCCCTTCACCTCAGCTCCCTGCGATCACCACCATCCCTACCCTTCCTCCATCGAGGAGGAAGGGGCGCGAGCCGCCCTACCCCGGCAGCCACGCGTGCCGCTCGCGCAGCTTCCGCCACAGCGCGCCCGGCAGGTTGGTGTAGTCGTCGGTCCAGGGGCGCGCCTTGGTGGGGTCCAGCGGCAGCCAGCGCTCGTCGCGGCCGTAGGCGGCCACCGCCTGCGGCGTGCGGCCGATGACGATGGCGTCCTCGTCGGCCTCCCAGAAGGCGCCGTCCCCGATCACCCGCCGCATCTGCAGGAAGCCGTGGCCGCCCGCCGCCTTGGCCACCGCCTGGGCCGGGCCCAGCAGGTCGAGGTTGCGGTTGGACAGGTGGAGGATCAGCACCCCGTCCGGCTTCAGCTTGGCCAGATAGCCGCGCACCGCCTCGACGGTCAGCAGGTGGGCCGGCACCGCGTCGGACGAGAAGGCGTCGATCAGCAGGATGTCGAAGCTCTCGTCGGGCTGCTGGGCCAGCGTCAGCCGCGCGTCGCCGACCACGAAGTCGACGGGGCCCCGGGCGCAGCGGCTGGTGTAGGTGAAATTCTCCGGATTGTGCGACACGCGGATCACCAGCGGGTCGATCTCGAAGAAGGTCAGGTGGTCGCCGGGCCGGACATAGGCCGCGACCGATCCGGTCCCCAGTCCCACCGCCCCGATCCGCGTCCCCTGCGGCCGCGCCTCCTGCTGGCGCAGGAAGACCTGACCGATCGGCGTGCCCACCGTGTAGTAGACCATCGGCTGGCAGGCCCAGTAGGGGTGCGTCGCCTGGGCCCCGTGCAGGGTGGTCCCGTGGGCCAGCATGCGGATCTCCCCGCCGCGGGCCGGGACGTCGGCCTTGGAGAGCCGCAGGACCCCGAAGAAGCTCCGCCAGCTTTCGGTGGTGTTCACCCGGTCGGCCGTGGCGTTGGCCCCGAACGAGATCACCACCACGATGGCGAACATGAACAGCGCGTGCTTGCGCACCAGGAAGGCCGCGATCACCGCCGCGCACAGCAGCGCCCGCACGCCGAGCTCGAAGAAATCGGACTGGCTGAAGTCGCCGACCAGCGACTTGGTGTCGAGGGACGACGAGAAGGTCATCAGCACCGGGGTGACGGCCGCGGCCACCACGCCCAGGATCAGCATGGCCCAGCTCCAGGTCTCGATCCTGGAGGGCCCCCAGGGCCGGGCCAGCGCCGCCAGCGCCAGGACCGCCGGATACTCCCAGACATTGCTGAAGATCACCGGCGCCAGGAAGGCGTTGAAGGCCCCGCCGACCACCCCGCCCACCGAGAGCCAGAGGTAGAACTCCGTCAGGTGCGCCGGGTCGGGCCGCCGCGCCACCAGCCGCTGGTGGCACATCAGCGCGGTCAGGAAGAAGGCCGCCAGGTGCACGAAGAGCTGGATCAGCAGGTTGGTGGACTTGAACGGCAGCAGCGCCGCGCAGCCGGCCAGCGCCGCGGCCTGCAGCACCAGCGTCAGGTCCGGCGGGATCGTCGGCTTCGCCTGGAAGGCGATGATGAAGGTCGTGAGGTAGAGGGCGAGCGGGATCACCCACAGGAAGGGCGCCGAGGCCACGTCCGTGGTGATGTGGGTGGTCACGCCCAGCATCAGGCTGGACGGGATCGCCGCCAGCGCCACCCAGGTCAGCCGGTCGCGCCAGGGCACCGGCGCGCTCTTGCGCACCTCGGCCACGTGCGGGACCTGGTCGCGGGCCCGGGCCACCACGACGGCCAGCGCCGCCATCAGCAGGACGAAGGCGGCGTAACCCAGGCTCCAGCCGATCCGCTGGCCCAGCACCGTCGTGGTGGGCTCCACCAGCGCCGGATAGGCCAGCAGGGCGAGCAGGCTGCCCAGGTTGCTCGCCGCATAGAGGACGTAGGGCTCCTTCCCCTCCTCGGCCCCCACCGTGCGGGCGTGCCAGGCCTGCACCAGCGGCGCGGTGGCCGACAGCACGGCGAAGGGCGCGCCGATGGAGAGCGCCAGCACCCCGATCAGCCACAGGTTCGGATGCTCCGACGAGGGGGCGCCCACCAGCTCGTTGACCCTCAGCGGCAGGGCCAGGGCGGCGACCAGCAGGGCCGCCCCGTGCACCATCGCCTGGCGGCCCACCGAATGGATCTTCTGCAGCAGGTGGGCGTAGCCGTAGCCGGCCAGCAGGGCGAGCTGGAAGAAGGCCATGCTGGTGTTCCACACCGAGGGGCTTCCGCCGAGCAGCGGCAGGACCAGCTTGGCCACCATGGGCTGCACCAGGAAGACCAGGGCCGCGCTGGAGAAGACGGTGACGGCGAACAGCGCCGGCGGCGGCCGGATACCGGCCTTCTCGGCCGCGATCGTGGTCATGGGCGCTTTGAACCTTGAATCGGTGACGCGGCTCGGATGTTGTGGTCTGGCTCCGCCGTCGCCTAGCTCAATTTACGTGAGGTCAGCCGCCGTGTTCCCGCTTGAGATCGTCACCCTGGCTCGCCTGCTCATCGACGAGGCCCGGGAGCGGTCGCTCCGCATCGTCACGGCCGAGAGCTGCACGGGCGGGCTGGTGGCCGGCGCCATCTGCTCGATCCCCGGCGCCTCCGACGTGCTGGAACGCGGCTTCATCACCTATTCCAACCGCGCCAAGCAGGAGCTGCTGGGCGTCCCCGGCGACCTGATCGCCGACCTGGGCGCGGTCTCCGAGCCGGTGGCCCGGATGATGGCCGAGGGCGCCCTGGAAGCGTCCAACGCCCACCTGGCCGTGGCGATCACCGGCGTCGCCGGTCCCGGCGGCGGCACGCCGATGAAGCCGGTGGGCACCGTCCATATCGCCACCGCCCGCACCAACCACGGCCTGATGCACCGCCAGGAGCTCTTCGAGGAGGAGACCCGCGAAGGCATCCAGCTCGCCGCCGTCCAGGCCGCCCTCCAGGCGCTCCGCGACCGGATGACCTGATCCACCTGTATAGGGCTCGTGGCCTCCGGTTCGAGGAACCACGGAATACACGGACCACACGGAAGGCGGATCGGTCCCCTGCGGTTGAATGTGATGGCCCGCCGCAGGCGGGCGACTCATCCCGACAGGCCATGCCGGTCTGGCTGGCTCAGCGCCGGCCCGTCCGTGTCTTCCGTGTATTCCGTGGTTCGTCTTCTTCGGGCGGGTCTCAGGCCCTGACGCTGTCGGACGCCGGGCTCTCACCCACGGACGCGGACATGTCCGCAGCCTCGCCGTACAGGCTCTTCGCCCTCGCTTCGAAACAGCCCATCAGCCGGTCCACGGCGTGGCTGAAGTTCGCCGTCAGCAGGGTCTCCAGCAGCCGCGACTTGAACTGGAAGTCGATGTCGAACTCCACGCGCGTGCAGCCGTGGCCGGCGTCGAGGAACCGCCAGCGGTTCTCCAGCTTCCGGAACGGGCCGGAAATCAGGCTGGTGTCGATCTGCCGGTTGCGGGAATCCCGCCGCACCCGGGTGGCGAAGCGCTCCTTCAGGAACGAGAAGCCGACCTTGGCCTCGGCGTCCACCGCATCGACCCCTTCGCTGAGCTGGCGCTGGTTCCAGGTGCGCAGCGCCGTCACCCAGGGCACGAAGTCCGGGTAGTGCTGCACCTGGCCCACCAGCTCGAACAGCTGGTCGGGCGTGTAGGGCAGGAGCTTGGAGACGTGGTGCCGCAAGGCGCTTACGCCGCCGCTTCCCGGGCGCGCCTCGCCGCCTGCAGGCGGGCGAAGTCCTCGCCGGCGTGGTGGGACGAGCGCGTCAGCGGGCTCGACGAGACCATCAGGAAGCCCTTGGCCCGGGCGATCTCCTCCAGCGCGCGGAACTCGTCCGGGTGCACGAAGCGGTCGATGGCCGCGTGCTTGCGCGTCGGCTGCAGGTACTGGCCGATGGTGATGAAGTCGACGCCGGCCGAGCGCATGTCGTCCATGACCTGCATGACCTCCTCCTTCGTCTCCCCCAGGCCCACCATAACGCCCGACTTGGTGAATTGGGTCGGGTCCCGCTCCTTCACCCGCTCCAGCAGGCGCAGCGAGTGGTAGTAGCGCGCGCCCGGGCGGATCGTCAGGTAGAGCCGCGGCACGGTCTCCAGGTTGTGGTTGAAGACGTCGGGCCTGGCGTCGATCACCAGCTCCGCCGCGCTGACCGGCTTGCGCAGGAAGTCCGGCGTCAGGATCTCGATGGTCGTCGTGGGCGAGGCCGCGCGGATCGCCCGCACGACGGCGGCGAAGTGCGCCGCCCCGCCGTCGGCCAGGTCGTCGCGGTCCACCGAGGTGATGACCACGTGGGCCAGCCCCATCTTGGCCACCGCGTCGCCCACCCGGGCGGGCTCCGTCGGGTCCAGCGGATTGGGCTTGCCGGTGGCCACGTTGCAGAAGGCGCAGGCCCGCGTGCAGATTTCGCCCATGATCATCATGGTGGCGTGGTTCTTCGACCAGCACTCCCCGATGTTCGGGCAGGCGGCCTCCTCGCAGACGGTGGAGAGCCCGTGGCCCTTCACGATCTCGCGGGTGGCGTTATACTCGGACGAGCCCGGCGCCCGCACCCGCAGCCATTCCGGCTTTCGCAGGATCGGCGTGTCCGGGCGGTTCTGCTTCTCGGGGTGACGCGGGCGCTTGTCGCCCAGGGTGTCGATGACCACGGCCATGGGCCCTAGATCGGCCGTCAGGGCCTCGGGATCAAGCTTGGATCGCCCACTGTGGCTTCATGGCGCCAGACAGCCGCCCCGGGGCCTCCTAACGTGGCCGGGGGACGTGACCATGACTGGAGCCCGCATGCGCGCCTTCGCCGCCGCTCTTCTGATGTCCGCCGTCGCCGCCCCGGCGCTCGGCCAGACCGCCTCCACCCAGCCCCACGACCCGGCCCCCTGGTGGATGGACAGGCCGATCATCGCCTCCACCGGCCATGTCTGGACCGAGGTCCAGGCCAACCGGGCCAGCGCGTCGGCGACCTACGACGCCATCGAGCGCGACGCCGCCTCCGCCCAGAAGGCGGCGGCCGACAAGGTCCGCGCGCTCGGCCAGGCGCTGGCCGCCTACGGCGCCGACAAGGTGCGCATCGAGACCAGCTTCCGCATCCAGCCGCTCTACGACCAGTACCGTGACCGCCAGGGCGAGGTGAACGAGAACCAGCGCGCCGACAAGGTCGAGCGCTATCAGGTGATCGCCAACGTCTCGGTGGAGATCCGCGACGTGCGGCTGGCCGAGCGGGTCTACGCGACGCTGATGGCCGCCAGGCCCACCTCCACCCAGCCGGTCCGCTTCCGCCTCGAGCCCGAGAACGAGACCCGCACCCAGATGTTCAGGCTCGCCGTCGAGGACGCCCGTCGCCGCGGCCTGCTGGCGGTGGAGGCCGCCGGGACGCGGCTCGGCGCGGTCCGCCTGATCGACCCCACCGGCCGGGCCTGCGAGACCGACTTGCTGGTGGCCGGGGCAGGCCGTTCCTACGGCGGCGATCGCGCGGCCTACCGCGTGCCGCCCCCGCCGCCGCCGCCGCCTCCCCCGCCGCCGGCGGCGCCGGGGCTGGAAGAGATCGTGGTCACCGCCCAGCGGCGGGCGCAGGAGGTCGGGCTCGATCCCGGCGCGATCCAGCTTCCGCTGCAGCCGCCTCTCCAGCGGCTCGAGGCGAGCGCCTGCGTGGTCTACAGCCTGGGCTAGATCCTTCAGCCCTCCTCCTCGATGGAGGAGGGTTGGGTGGTGGTGTCGCCGCTGAGCGGACGCAGGTGGCTCCGTTGGGCTCGGCCGACCTTGCCTCACCCCCACCGCCCTGCACTCACCACCATCCCTACCCTTCCTCCATCGAGGAGGAAGGGGCGCGAACCTTGCTGGCGGGTCCACCGGCGGTTCGCCCCATGGCTCACGCACTGTTACCGACCTTTTCAGACGTGAACCCCGGCTATAGGTTGCCCGCCAACGAGAACAGCCGGGAGGCGTACGCCCTTGTCGCGTACCTTGGACTTGAACCAGGTCGACACGTCCCTCTTCGACGCCCTGGTCGACGCCAGCCACAAATACGGGGTGAAGAAGCCGATCCTGGAGGACCAGGAGCGCAATCCCCTCGCCTACCGTGACCTGATCCGCGCCGCCTTCGCGCTCGGCCGCAAGATCGCCGCCATGACGGCGCCGGGCGAGCGGGTGGGCGTCATGCTGCCGGCCAGCGCCGGCGGCGTGGTCACCTTCTTCGCCCTGCACGCCTTCGGCCGCACGCCGACCATGCTGAACTTCACGTCCGGCATCCGGAACCTGCGCGCCGCCTGCGAGCTGGCCGGCGTCAAGCGCGTGCTCACCTCCCACCGCTTCGTGGAGCAGGGCAAGCTGCACGACCTGATCGACGCGCTGGAGGCGATGACGGCGGTCACCTACCTCGAGGACGTGCGCGAGACGATCGGCCTGCCCGACAAGCTGTTCGCCGCCGCCGCCGGGGCCTTCCCGAAGCGCTTCCGCGCCCCGACCAGTCCGCAGGACCCGGGCGTCATCCTGTTCACCTCCGGCAGTTTCGGCGCCCCGCGCGGCGTGGTGCTGACCCAGGCGAACCTGGTCGCCAACGTCCGCCAGATCGCCGCCCACATCGACCTCGACCCGGACTGGGTGTTCTTCAACCCGCTGCCGATCTTCCACGTCTTCGGCCTGACCGGCGGGGTGCTGCTGCCCCTGCTCACCGGCATGAAGGCCTTCGAGTACCCCTCGCCGCTGCACACCAAGCAGATCCCGCCGCTGGTGAAGGATTCGAACGCCGCGGTGCTGCTGGCCACCGACACCTTCGTGAACCAGTACGCCCGCGCCGCCGAGCCGGGCGAGCTCTCCGGCCTTAAGTTCGTGGTCTGCGGCGCCGAGAAGGTGCGCGAGGAGACCCACAACCTGATCGCCGAGCGGTTCGGCCCGATCCCGCTGCTGGAAGGCTACGGCGCCACCGAGGCCTCGCCGGTGATCGCGGTGAACAAGCCCGACGACAACCGCCGCGGCACGGTCGGCGGCCTGTTGCCCGGCATCGAGGTCAAGCTGGAGCCGGTGGAGGGCATCCCCGGAGGCGGCAAGCTCTACGTCCGCGGGCCCAACGTCATGGCCGGCTACCTGACCCCCGGCGGCGGCGTCGAGCCCCCGCACGGCGGCTGGCACGACACCGGCGATGTGGTCTCCATCTCCGACGACCAGTGGGTGAAGATCCTCGGCCGGGTGAAGCGCTTCGCCAAGGTCGGCGGCGAGATGGTCTCGCTCACCGCCGCCGAGGACCTGGCGTCGGCCGTCTGGCCCGAGTGCCGCCACGCCGTCGTCGCCCTGCCCGATCCGAAGAAGGGCGAGCGCCTGGTGCTGGTCACCGACAAGCGCGACGCCGAGCCCGCGCCGCTGCTGGCCCACGCCCAGTCGATCGGCGCGCCCGAGATCGCCGTCCCGCGCAAGATCATCCGCGTGCCGGAGATCCCCGTACTGGGCACCGGCAAGACCGACTACGTCGCCCTGCAGCGCATCGTCGACGCCGAGATCCGCCGCGCGGCGTGATTCTTCGCACTGCACTTCGCGCTGTCGCGTTCGTCCCGCTCTTCGTGATCCTCGGAGGGTTGATCGGGGGCGCCATGGTCGCCGCCGCCACGATCATCTCGGCGGCCATGGGCGGGAGACTGGCCGAGTTCGACGAGCCCTCGCTTGGTGGGCTTATGGGCGCGTTCGGTCTGTTTGCGCTGGCCGGCACGGGCTTCGGCGCCGCGCCGGCCGGGCTTACCGCCCTCATCGCCGCCGTCGCCCGGAGCGAGTTCGAACGGCCGGTGAACTACCTCGTGACCGTGACCAGCGTGGGGCTGGCCACGTCCACGGCATTGGGGTTCGTGCTTAGCCCGCCCGGCGAGACTCCGCCTCCTCCGGATCTATGGGTCTTGGGGCCGGCGCCGCTGGGTGTGATCGGCGCCGTCGCCGCCTTCGTCTGCGGCTGGCTCACCCGGCCGAAGCCGGCCCAGCGTTAGCCCTCCTCCTCGATGGAGGAGGGTTGGGTGGTGGTGTGTTTGCTGGGCCGAGGCAGATGGCGCGGGTCGGCGCCTGCGCCCACTAGCGCCCCCGTCCCACCTCCGAGCGATCACCACCATCCCTACCCTTCCTCTGTCGAGGAGGAAGGGGCGCTCACCCCGCGGCGCCGGGTCCGTGAACTCAGATGTGCAGCACCTGGCCGAAGGCGTCCAGCGACGCCTCGTGCATGGCCTCGCTCATGGTCGGGTGCGGGTAGACGGTGGCGTGCAGCTCGGCCTCGGTGGCCTCCAGCGTCATGGCCAGCACATAGCCCTGGATCATCTCGGTGACCTCGGCGCCGATCATGTGCGCCCCGATCAGCGCCCCGGTCTTGCCGTCGAACACCGTCTTCACGAAGCCCTCGACCTCGCCCGAGGCGATCGCCTTGCCGTTCACCTTGAACGGGAAGCGGCCGACCTTCACCTCGATCCCCTGCTCCTTGGCCTGCGCCTCCGTCAGCCCGACCGAGGCCACCTGCGGGTTGGAATAGGTGCAGCCGGGGATCGGCGACTTCAGGTTCGTGGGCTTCAGGCCGGCGATGTGCTCGATGCAGTGCACGCCCTCGTGGCTCGCCTTGTGGGCCAGCCAGGGCGGCCCGGCCACGTCGCCGATGGCGTAGAGCCCCGGCACGCCCGTGGCTCCATGCTCGTCCGTCACCACATGGGTGCGGTCGACCTTCACGCCCAGGGCCTCCAGGCCCAGGTCCTCGACATTGCCGACGATGCCCACCGCCACGATGGCCACGTCGCCGGCCAGGGTCTCGGCCTTGCCGCCGGTCTCGATCTCCACCGAGACGCCGGTCTTGGACTTGTTCAGCCGCTTCACGCTCGCGCCGACGCGGAACCTGATGCCGCGCTTCTCGAACGCCTTGTGCGCGGCCTTGGAGACCTCCTCGTCCTCGACCGGCAGGATGCGCGGCAGGGCTTCGACGACGGTCACCTCCGAGCCCAGCGCGCGGAAGAAGCTCGCGAACTCGATGCCGATGGCGCCCGAGCCGATCACCACCAGGCTCTTCGGGGCCGCCTTCGGGACCAGGGCCTCGCGGTAGGTCCACACCCGCTCGCCGTCCGGCTCGAGGCCGATCGCCGGGATCGTGCGGGCCCGCGCGCCGGTCGCCAGGATCACGTGCTTGGCCTGCACCGTGCGCGAGCCGCCGGCCTTCAGCGCCACCACCACCTTCGGCGCAGGCGCGCCCTTCTCGAGCTTCGCCGTCCCCTCGATCACCTCGATCTTGTGCTTCTTCATCAGGAAGGCGACGCCGGAATTCAGCTGCGCGGCCACCTTGCGCGAGCGCTGCACCACCTTGTCGAAGTCGAAGCCGCGCTTCTCCACCGACAGGCCGTAGTCGGCCAGGTGGTCGAGGGTCTCGTAGACCTCGCCCGACTTCAGCAGCGCCTTGGTCGGGATGCAGCCCCAGTTGAGGCAGACGCCGCCCAGCAGCTCGCGCTCCACGATGGCGGTCTTCAGGCCCAGCTGCGAGGCGCGGATGGCGGTCACATAGCCGCCCGGCCCGGACCCGATGATGACGACGTCGAAATCCATGCCCGGGTCCTCAGACGATCATCGTGATCGGGTCTTCGATCAGGGCCCGGAACGCCGCCAGCCAGCGCGCGCCCACGGCCCCGTCGACCACCCGGTGGTCGCAGGTGAGGGTGACGGTCATCACCGTCGCCACGGCGAGCTGGTCGCCGCGCACCACGGGCCGCTTCTCGCCCGCGCCGACCGACAGGATGCAGCCCTGCGGCTCGTTGAGGATCGAGGCGAACGACTTGATCCCGAACATGCCGAGGTTCGAGACCGAGAAGGTGCCGCCCTGGAACTCCTCGGGCTTCAGCTTCTTGGTCCGCGCCCGCTCGGCCAGGTCCTTGGCCTCGGTGGCGATCTGCGCCAGCCCCTTCAGCTCCGCCTGGCGGATGATCGGGGTGATCAGCCCGCCCGGCACCGCCACCGCCATGGCGATGTCGGCGTGGTGGTGCATGGCGATGCCTTCCGGCGTGTAGGAGGCGTTGGCCTCCGGCACGCGCTTCAGGGCGATGGCGGCCGCCTTGATCACCAGGTCGTTGACGCTGACCTTCACGCCTTCCTTCTCCAGGAGGCCGTTGATCTTCGAGCGCGCCGCCAGCAGGCCGTCGATCTCCAGGTCGACGGTCAGCGGGAAGTGCGGCACGTCGCGGAAGCTGTCGGTCATCCGCCGCGCCACGGTCTTGCGCATGCCGTCGAGCGGAATGAGGTCGTAGCTGCCGGGCGCGATGCCCATCTGCTCCAGGCTCTGAACCTGGCGCGGCTCGGCGCGGGCGGCGGGCTGGGCCTGCGGGGCGGCGGCCGGCGCGCGGGCCTGGCCGGGCTGGGCCTTCTCCACGTCGGCCTTGACGATCCGCCCGTGCGGTCCCGAGCCCTGCAGGGCCGAAAGGTCCACGCCCTTCTGCTCGGCGATCCGCCGCGCCAGCGGCGAGGCGAACACCCGCGGGCCGCGCGGCGCCTGGAAGGGCGCGGCCTTCTGCGGCTCGGGCGCGGCCGGCGGGGCGGCGGCGGGCGCGCCCTTCTGGACGGGATCGGTCTTCTGTTCGCGCGACCCTCGTGCGGCGTCGGTCTCCGCGTCGGGCGCCGGAGCAGCGGCGGCCTTGGGCGCCTCGGCGGGGGCCGGCGCGGCGGCCTCGCCCTCGCCGGCCAGCCGGGCGATCGGCGTGTTGACCTTCACCCCCTCGGAGCCCTCGGGCACCAGGATGTCCTCGACCACGCCCTCGTCGACGGCCTCCACCTCCATGGTGGCCTTGTCGGTCTCGATCTCGGCGATCACGTCGCCCGAGCGCACCGTGTCGCCCTTCTTCACGTGCCACTTGGCGAGCGTGCCCTCCTCCATGGTGGGCGACAGGGCGGGCATGAGGACGTCGATCGGCATGCGCTCTCTCAGGCTTTGGTCTGGGCGTGGACGAGGGCGGCGCGCGGGGTCATGCCGGCTCCTTCGACAGGTGCGAAAGCTCGTGGGCGTTGGCTTCCCAGTTGCGGCCGTCGAAGGCGGTGAGGTCGAGGCTCACCCCCTCCAGGCTGTCCAGGCAGCGGGCGTTGACGCTCCAGCCGTCCGGATTGGACCTGGGCCGGTAGAAGCCCTTCACCCCGCACTCGGCGCAGAACAGGTGCTTCGCCACGCGCGTGTTGAAGCTGTACTCGGCCAGCCGTTCGGCGCCCCGGGTGATGCGGAACCGGCTCTCCGGCACGATGATGTGCACGAAGCCCGTCTTGGCGCACATGGAGCAGTTGCAGGTCTGCGCCTCGACCGTCTCGGCCAGCAGCACCTCGAACCGCACCCCGCCGCAATGGCAGCCTCCGGCGCGCCACTGGAAGGCGTCAGACATGCGCCCCTCCTGTCTCCACCGTCGGCGCCGCAAGAAACGCCCTCCCTTCCTCCTCGATGGAGGAAGGGCCGGGGATGGTGGTGTGCGCAGTGAGGGGACGTTCCAGGCTCTGTTGGGCGCCGGCGCCGACCGGAACTGCAAGCTTCACCTCAGCGGCCACACCACCACCCAACCCTCCTCCATCGAGGAGGAGGGCTTCGCGGATGGCGTCGATCACGGTGTGCACGTCGTCGTAGACCTGGCGGTCGCTGAAGCGCAGCACCCGATAGCCTTCGCCTTCCAGCCACCGCTGGCGCTCCGCATCCCGCGCCGCGACGTCCGCGATCCGCTCGTGGACGCCGCCGTCCACCTCGATCACCAGCTTGCGGCCGTGGGCGGGGAAGTCCGCGAAGTAGCGTCCGATGGGAGCCTGCCGCCGGAAGTTCACGTCCAGCTTCCGAAGCTCGCCCCAGAGCCGCTGCTCCGCGCCATTCATCCGGCGGCGCATACCACGCGCGCGAGCCGTCGCGCCCTCGGGCAGCCGATCGCGCTCGTAGGAATCCCTCACCTGTAGCTCACGGCCTTGGCCGCCTTCACGATCCGGTCGACCGAGGGCAGCGACAGGGCTTCGAGGTTGGCGGCGTAGGGCAGCGGCACGTCTTCCTGGCAGACCCGGGCCGGCGGGGCGTCGAGGTAGTCGAACGCCTCCTCCAGCACCCGGGCGCAGACCTCGGCGCCGATGCCCATCGGGCCCCAGCCCTCCTCGACCGTCACCAGCCGGTTGGTCTTCTTGACGCTCTCCACGACCGTGCCGATGTCCATCGGCCGGATGGTGCGCAGGTCCACCACCTCGGCCTCGATGCCGTCGGCGGCGAGCTCCTCGGCGGCCTTCAGGGCCAGGCCGACCATGCGGCTGTAGGCCACGATGGTGACGCCATCGCCTTCCCGGCGGACCTTGGCCTTGCCGATCGGCACGACCCAGTCGATCCCCTCCGGCACGTCGAACTCCTGGCCGTAGAGCATCTCGTGCTCAAGGAAGACCACGGGGTTCGGGTCGCGGATGGCGGCCTTCAGCAGACCCTTGGCGTCGGCCGCGTCATAGGGCGCGATCACCTTCAGGCCGGGCACGTGGCCGTACCAGGCCGCATAGTCCTGGCTGTGCTGGGCCGCCACGCGGGCCGCCGCGCCGTTCGGGCCGCGGAACACGACCGAGGTGCGCAGCTGGCCGCCCGACATATAGAGGGTCTTCGCGGCCGAATTCACAATGTGGTCAATGGCCTGCATCGCGAAGTTGAAGGTCATGAACTCGACGATCGGCTTCAGGCCCGCCATCGCCGCGCCGACGCCGACGCCGGTGAAGCCGTACTCGGTGATCGGGGTGTCGATCACCCGCCGGTCGCCGAACTCCTGCAGCAGGTCGCGGGACACCTTGTAGGCGCCCTGGTACTGCGCCACCTCCTCGCCCATCAGGAAGACGTCCGGATCGCGGCGCATCTCCTCGGCCATGGCGTCGCGCAGGGCGTCGCGGACCGTGGTCTTCACCAGGTTCACCCCGGCCGGGATCTCCGGGTCGGCCAGCGGCTGGGCCGGCGTCACGGCCGCGGGGCCCTCGCCCTCGGGCTTCGGCTTCGCCGCTTCCGGGGGCTTCTTCTCGGGGTCGCCGGCCGAAGCCTCGCCCTCGCCCTTGCCGCCACCGGTGTCAGCCGTCGACGGCTGGGGCGCCGGCTGGGCGGCCGGCGCGGGGCTCGCGGCCCCGCCCTCGCCCGCCAGGCGCGCGATCGGGGTGTTGACCTTCACCTCCTCGGAGCCTTCCGGCACCAGGATGGCCTCGATCACGCCCTCGTCGACGGCCTCCACCTCCATGGTGGCCTTGTCGGTCTCGATCTCGGCGATCACGTCGCCGGACCGGACCGTGTCGCCCACCTTCACGTGCCACTTGGCCAGCGTGCCCTCTTCCATGGTCGGCGACAGGGCCGGCATGAGTACGTCGGTCATTTTGAAGCTCCTACGAGCGACCAGTGCCCATGCTTCGGCTCACCTTTCAGGAGCCGTCCATCCATCTGGAGCTGCTGGGCCGCCCAACGCATGTCGTATTGCCAAGTGTAGAAGAGATTGCCGGAGGCACGGAGATCACCCTCGTGCTTCTTCCAGATCGTCTTAGCCACCTCGACTACCGGGGCAGAACCGCCGAGCTCGTCGAGCGCGTCGGCCACCCAACCGGGTAGGTCACTACGCGCACTCACGCCCGCACCTCCGTGTAGACGTCGGTGTAGAGCTCGGACGGAGCGGGTTCGGGCGAGGTGCGGGCGAATTCCGCCGCGTCGGCGACGATCCGCTTCACCTCGGCGTCGATCGCCTTCAGCGTGGCCTCGTCGGCGAAGCCCTGCTTCTCCAGCAGCTCCTCGACGTGGTCGATGGGGTCGCGGGTCTTGCGGATCTCGTCCACCTCCTCGCGGGTCCGGTACTTGGCCGGGTCGCTCATGGAGTGGCCGCGGTAGCGGTAGGTCTTCATCTCCAGGATGTAGGGCCCGTTGCCGGAGCGGGCGTGCTCGGCGGCCTTGGCCGCGGCGGCCTTCACCGCCAGCACGTCCATGCCGTCCACCTCCTCGCCCGGGATCCGGAACGAGGCGCCGCGCTTGTACAGGTGGGTCTCGGACGAGGAGCGCTCGATCGAGGTGCCCATGGCGTACTGGTTGTTCTCGATGATGTAGACCACGGGCAGCTTCCACAGCTGCGCCATGTTGAAGCTCTCGTAGACCTGGCCCTGGTTGGCCGCCCCGTCGCCGAAATAGGTCCAGGCGACCTTGCCGTTGTCGCGGTAGCGGTTGGCCAGCGCCAGGCCCGTGCCCAGGCTCACCTGGCCGCCGACGATCCCGTGGCCGCCGTAGAAGTCGGCCTCCATCGAGAACATGTGCATGGAGCCGCCCTTGCCCTTGGACGAGCCGCCGGCCCGCCCCGTGAGCTCGGCCATGACCTCGCGCGGGTCCATGCCGCAGGCCAGCATGTGGCCGTGGTCGCGGTAGCCGGTGATCACCGGGTCGCCCGGCTGCTTCACCGCCTGCACGCCGACGGCGATGGCTTCCTGGCCGATGTAGAGGTGGCAGAAGCCGCCGATCAGCCCCATGCCGTAGAGCTGGCCCGCCCGCTCCTCGAAGCGGCGGATCAGCAGCATGTCGCGGTAGTACCCGAGCAGCTCTTCCTTCGCGGCCCCTACCCCAACGTCACCCTTGGGATGCGAGCCATTGGCCTTCCGCCGGCTGGCGCCGCCAGCCTGACCACGCGCCATGCGTCTCTCCGTGATGTTTTTTTGTCCGCTTCTATAGAACCGACGAAGCGGCCCTACGGCTTCATGCGGATCACATAGTCTCTTGGATCGGCGAAGCCTAGCAGGGAGCGCGCCCTTTCCTCCAGGAGATCGGCCGAAAGGCTCGTGTCGCGCATCAGCTGGGCGCGGACCTCCAGGTCCTGCCGCTGGGCGCGCAGGGCGGCGAGCTCGCGGGACTTGGCCACCAGGGTCGCGTCGCGCTGGTCCGACTGCAGCAGGCCGCCCTCGCCGGTGAAGGCGTGGAAGCCGAAGTAGAAGATCAGGAAGGCCAGCGCTGCGGTCGGCAGGTACGGGCGAAGGCGGGCGAACACGGCGAATCCTTCTGGGACGCAGCCGCGAGATTCGTCCGGCATGGTTAAGGGCCAGCTAACCTTCCGGATCTGCGAGCACTTCCCCGAGCGCTCGGCGCCACAGGGCCAGCTGTCGGAAGTTGCTGCCCGGCAGGCCGGCCACGACGATCAGCGCCTTCCACACGGTCCAGCCCTTGGCCCGCGCCCAGGTCCCGGGATCGGGCGCCAGCCTCGCGCCGAACGCCGCGCGGGCGTCGGCGTCGAGGAAGGTCCAGGCGATGCCGTAGTCGCAGGCCGGGTCGCCGACGCAGAGCTGGCCGAAGTCGATCACCGCCGAGAGCCGCCCGCCCTCGACCAGCAGGTTGGAGGGCGCCACGTCCCCGTGCACCCAGACCGGCGGGTGGTCCCAGGCGCTGGCCAGCGCCGCGTCCCACAGCGCCCGCGCCCGGCGGGTGTCGACCTCGCCCTCCAGCTTCCCCAGCGCCTCTCGGGTCTCGGCGTCGTAGACCGCCAGGTCGCCGCCGCGGTGGAAGCTGTGCTGGCCGGCCGGCGGCCCGCCGCCCGCATCGGCGCTCTGGAGCGCCAGCAGGAAGTCCGCCAGATCCTCGGCGAACCTCACGAGGTCCGTCGGCGCGGCCTCCTCCGCCGTCTCGCCGGGCAGCCAGCGGCAGACCGACCACGGCCAGTCGCACCCCTCCCCCGGCCGGCCCAGGGCGATCGGCTCCGGTATTGGCAGCGGCAGGTGCGGGGCGAGCCTGGGCAGCCAGAGCTGCTCCTTCTCGATCGCCGCCGCATAGCGCCGGGCCGCCGGCAATCGGACGCTCAGCGCCTCGCCGAGATGGAAGGTGCGGTTGTCCCAGCCGCCGTTCGCCACCGGCTTCACCGGCAGGTCGGCCCACTGCGGGAACTGGGCGGCCACGAGCCGCCGGACGAGGGACGCGTCGATCGCGTCCCCCGCGGCCACGTCAGCCGACCTTCAGCGCCTTGCGGCCGAGGTAGATCGCCTGGTCGCCCAGCTCCTCCTCGATGCGCAGCAGCTGGTTGTACTTGGCCGTCCGGTCGGAGCGGGCCAGCGAGCCGGTCTTGATCTGCCCGCAGTTGGTGGCCACCGCCAGGTCGGCGATGGTGGAGTCCTCGGTCTCGCCCGAGCGGTGGCTCATCACGGCCGTGTAGGCGGCCCGGTGGGCCATGTCGACGGCGTCCAGCGTCTCCGACAACGTGCCGATCTGGTTGACCTTGATCAGGATCGAATTGGCCAGGCCCCTGTCGATGCCCTGGCTCAGGCGCACCGGGTTGGTCACGAACAGGTCGTCGCCGACCAGCTGCACCGTCTTGCCGAGCCGCTCGGTCAGCAGCTTCCAGCCATCGAAGTCGTCCTCGGCGCAGCCGTCCTCGATGGTCACGATCGGGAACTTCGAGACCAGGTCGGCGAGGTAGTCGACCATGCCGGCCGGGTCCACCGTCTTGCCTTCGCCCTCCATGACGTACTTGCCGCCCTTGAAGAACTCGGTGGAGGCCACGTCGAGGCCGAGCACGAAGTGGTCGCCCACCTTGTAGCCGGCCGCCTCGCCCGCCTTGACGATGAAGGCCAGGGCCTCCTCGGCGCTCTTCAGGTTCGGGGCGAAGCCGCCCTCGTCGCCGACGTTGGTGTTGTGGCCGGCGTCCTTCAGGGCCTTCTTCAGGCCGTGGAAGATCTCCGCGCCCATGCGCAGGCCCTCGGCGAAGCTGTCCGCGCCGGTCGGCAGGATCATGAACTCCTGGATGTCGATCGGATTGTCCGCGTGCGCCCCGCCGTTGATGATGTTCATCATCGGGACCGGCAGCACCCGCGCCGAGACGCCGCCCACGTACTTGTAGAGCGGCAGGGCCGCCGAGCTCGCCGCCGCCTTGGCCGTGGCCAGGCTGACGCCCAGGATCGCGTTGGCCCCCAGCCGGCTCTTGTTGGGCGTGCCGTCCAGCTCCATCAGGGTGCGGTCGACGCGCCGCTGGTCCTCGGCGTCCATGCCGGCCAGCGCGTCGTAGATCTCGCCGTTCACGGCCTCGACCGCCTGGCGCACGCCCTTGCCGCCGTAGCGGCCCTTCTCGCCGTCGCGCTTCTCGACCGCCTCGTGGGCGCCGGTCGACGCGCCCGAGGGCACGGCCGCGCGGCCCATGGAGCCGTCCTCGAGCACCACGTCCACCTCGACCGTCGGATTGCCGCGGCTGTCCAGGATCTCGCGGGCGTTGATGTCGACGATCTCGGTCATGTCTTCCTCTGGAGGCTTCTCGGGGGGCGGCCGTGGCTTAGCCACCTTCCGCCCGCCGGGCAACCCGAGCCCCTTCCTTTCCCGCTGCGCGGGAAAGGAAGGCCACAAACGCAAAACGCCGGCCTTTCGGCCGGCGTCTCGTAAGCCAGACGGCTCGAAGAAGCGCCTAGTCTTCCTTCGGCGTCAGGACCTGGCGGCCCTTGTACATGCCGGTCTTCAGGTCGACGTGGTGCGGGCGCTTCAGCTCGCCCGTCTCCTTGTCCTCGACGAAGGAGTTCGGGCCCAGCGCGTGGTGCGAGCGCCGCATGTTGCGCCGGGAGGGCGATGTTTTTCGCTTGGGAACGGCCATGGGAGGATCTCGCAGGCGTGGAAAATGGAAGCGGCGGCCGGTGAGGGCCGCCGACGTGAGCGCGGGTGTATGCATGAAACCCCTGCCGGTTTCAAGCCGCGTTTGACGCCTTCACCAGCCGCTTCGGCGCCACCGTCGCCCAGGCCAGCCGCAGGAGCTGCGCCAGCCGTTCCGGCGCCAGCTCCTCGTAGTAGGCGTAGGTCCAGCCCTTCCGCCCCCAGGCGCCGTCCGCCGGCCGCACCCCCGCCCCGTCGGCCAGCATGTGCTGGTCCTCCGGGTCCAGCTTCAGGACGATCCGCGGCTGGTCCTGGTGGATGGTGCAGAAGATCTTCTTCGCCACCCGGAACGAGGGGATGTCGAAATGCCCTTCCTCGTAGGCCTCGGGCAGCGCCAGCGCCTCGCGGCGGACGTCGTCGCGGGTGATCATGCGGGCATCATCCCGCAGACCGCGCCGTCAGACCAGACGGCTCCGCTCCTTGGCCGCGCCGATGAAGCTGGCGAACAGCGGGTGCGGGTCGAACGGCCGGCTCTTCAGCTCCGGGTGGTACTGCACGCCCACGAACCACGGGTGGTCCGAGCGCTCGCAGATCTCCGGCAGGATGCCGTCGGGCGACAGGCCGGTGAACTTCAGCCCGGTGGCCTCGATCCGGTCGCGGTAGTCGATGTTGACCTCGTAACGGTGCCGGTGGCGCTCGGAGATCGCCATGCCGCCGTAGATCTGCGCGACCTTCGAGCCCGGCGCGAGCACGGCGTCATAGGCCCCGCAGCGCATGGTGCCGCCGAGTTCGCCGCCCGCCTGGCGGACTTCCTTCTCGTTGCCGCGCACCCATTCGGTCATCAGCCCGACGATCGGCTCCGACGTGGGTCCGAACTCGGTGGAGGACGCCTGCTGGATGCCGGCCAGGTTCCGGGCCGCCTCGATCATCGCCATCTGCATGCCGAAGCAGATGCCGAAATAGGGGATGTCGTGCTCGCGGGCGAACTGCACCGCCCGGATCATCCCCTCCGAGCCGCGCTCGCCGAACGCCCCGGGCACCAGCACGCCGTGCACGCCGGTCAGGCGCTCGCCGATCAGGTCCTCGTCCTTCTCGAAGGCCTCGCCCTCGATCCAGTCGAACTTCACCCGGACATTGTTGGCCACGCCGCCGTGGATCAGCGCCTCGACCAGGGATTTGTAGGCGTCGGTCAGGCCGGTGTACTTGCCGACGATGGCGATGTTCACCTCGCCGTCGGGGTGGCTGAGGGTGTGCGAGATCTGCTCCCAGCGGGCCAGGTTCGGGGCCGGCGCCTGGTCCTTCAGGCCGAAGACGTCCAGCACCTCGGAGTCCAGCCCCTGCACGTGGTAGTCCAGCGGCACGGCGTAGATGTTCGCCGAATCCATCGCCTGGATGACGGCGCTCGGCCGCACGTTGCAGAACTGGGCGATCTTCTTCCGCTCGCCTTCCGGGATCGCATATTCGGTCCGGCACAGCAGGATGTCCGGCTGGATGCCGATCGACCGCAGCTCCTTCACCGAGTGCTGGGTCGGCTTGGTCTTCATCTCGCCGGCCGTCTTGATGTACGGCAGCAGCGTCAGGTGGATGTAGCAGGCATGCCCGCGCGGCAGCTCCTGGCCGAGCTGGCGGATCGCCTCGAAGAACGGCAGGCCCTCGATGTCGCCCACCGTGCCGCCCACCTCGACCAGCACGAAGTCCACGCCCTCGCCCGGATCGGCCAGGACGAACTCCTTGATCTCGCCGGTGACGTGCGGGATCACCTGCACCGTCGCGCCGAGATAGTCGCCGCGGCGCTCCTTCTCGATGATGGTCTTGTAGATCTGCCCCGTGGTGATGTTGTCGCCGCGGGTGGCGTTGACGCCCGTGAACCGCTCGTAGTGGCCGAGGTCGAGGTCGGTCTCGGCCCCGTCGTCGGTCACGAAGACCTCGCCGTGCTGGTAGGGGCTCATCGTCCCCGGGTCGACGTTGAGGTAGGGGTCGAGCTTGCGCAGGCGGACCTTGTAGCCTCGCGCCTGCAAAAGCGCGCCGAGGGCGGCGGACGCGAGACCTTTGCCAAGGGAAGAGACCACGCCGCCGGTGATGAAGATGTACCGGGCCATGGGCGTTCAGATTAGCCGTGATTCGCCGGCTGGACCTCGCCTTCGATGCGATTCGTCCACGGCTTACTGCGGGGCGGGCGCGGCGGGCTGCGGCGCGGCCGGGGTCGTGGCGGCCGGCGCGTCGCCGAGGAACGGGTTGCGCACCGTGGGCGTCGGCGCGGTCAGCGGCGCGGGCGCGCTGCCGGGGGCGCCCGGCTGGGCCGTGCCGGCCGGCGGCTGGGCCGGCTGGTTCAGGGTGGTCGGGTCGATGGCGTTGACCTTCAGCCGGTCGACGACCGACGAGGCGCCGCGCTCGCGGCCGGCCAGGATGGTCAGCAGCAGGGCGATGACGAAGAACAGCCCGCCGAGGATCCAGGTGACGCGGGTGAGCAGGTCGCCCGCCCCGCGCGCCGTCATGAAGCCCGACGGTCCGCCGCCCATGCCCAGCGCGCCGCCCTCCGAACGCTGCAGCAGCACGACGCCGACCAGCGCCAGGCTGACGAGGATCTCGATGACCAGGAGGATGGTGAGCAGCATGAGCTTCTTTTGCGCGTCCGTGCGGTCGGGCGGTTCACCACCCTGAAATGAAGCGCGCGCTCTATCACTGAGCTTACGCCAAGGCCATACCTAGGACGTCGCAGCCCCGTGGCAAGAATGATTCTCGAACTGAAGCGCCTGCCCATCCTGGAGACCGAGCGCCTGCGGCTCGATCCGCTGACCGACGCCGACGCCCGCGACGTCTTCTCCATCGTCGATGATCCCGAGGTGATGGCCTACTGGGACTGGCCCGAGATCGACGACCCCGACGTGGTCGCCGGCATCGTGCGGACCCAGGTGGAGGCCATGCACGCCGGCCGCGCCATCCACTGGACCATGCGGGCGCTCGCCGACGGCGCCTTCGTCGGCGCCTGCGAGCTCTCCGACATCGACCGCCGCCACCGCCGCGCCGAGGTCAGCTTCATGCTCGGCCGCAACGCCTGGGCCGAGGGCTACGCCCGGGAGGCGATGCGCACCGTCGTCGCCTACGCCGCGGCCAGCGGCCTGCGCAAGCTCACCGCCCGCACCCACCTCGGCAACCGCCGCTCCGAGTCGGTCCTGGAGGAGCTCGGCTTCCACGAGGAGGGCCTGGTCCGCGGCCACATCCGCGAGGACGGCGACCGCCGCGACTGCCGCCTCTTCGGCCTGATGCTCTGACCGCTCCCTCCCTTGATGGGGAGGGTCGACTCGCGAAGCGAGCGGGGTGGGGCAGCCGCGTTTCCAGCCGGAGGCTCGACGTGGTCCCCCTCTCCCGCTGCGCGGGAAAGGAAGCTATCTCTGCGCCATGCCCTCCCCCATCTCCGTCACCGGCTTCGATCACATCGTGCTGCGGGTCCGCGACAGGGAGCGGATGCTCGGCTTCTACGTGGGCGTGCTGGGCCTCTCCGTGGACCGCGACCGGCCGGAGCTCGGCATGACCCACGTCCGCTGCGGCCCGCAGATGATCGACCTCGTCACCCTCGACGGCCCGCTCGGCCGGATGGGCGGCGCGGCGCCCGGCCCCGGGGGCCGCAACCTCGACCACTTCTGCCTGCAGGTGCGGCCGTTCGACGAGGCCGCTATCCGCGCCCACCTGGCCGCCCACGGCTGCGAGGTCGTCGAGGAGGGCCAGCGCTACGGCGCCGACGGCACGGGCTTCTCGCTCTACGTCCGCGACCCCGAGGGCAACACCGTCGAGCTGAAGGGCCCGCCCGCCTAGCCGCTCAGAGCGCCTGGACGATCGCCAGGAAGTCGGCGGCTTTCAGCGAGGCCCCGCCCACCAGCGCCCCGCCCACCTCGTCGGCGTGCAGGATCTCGGCGGCGTTGCCGGGCTTCACCGAGCCGCCGTAGAGGATCGGCGGCGCCCGCCCGGCCTCGCCGAACATCTCCACCAGCGTCGCGCGGATCGCCCGGTGGACCTCCTCGATCTCGGGCGTGGTCGGCGTGAGCCCGGTGCCGATCGCCCAGACCGGCTCGTAGGCCACCGAGAAGGCCTGGCCCGCCAGCTCCGGCGGCAGCGAGCCCCTCACCTGCCCCGTGACGACCGCCAGCGCCTCGCCGGCCTTGCGCTGCGCCAGCGTCTCGCCGACGCAGACGATGGGCTCGAGGCCCGCGCGCAGCGCCGCCTGCGCCTTCTTCGCCACGATCTCGTCGGTCTCGCGATAGCCCTCCCGCCGCTCGGAGTGGCCGAGGATCACCAGCTTCGCGCCCACGTCGGCCAGCATCTCCGCCGAGATGTCGCCGGTGAAGGCGCCGAAGTCGTCCCAGTGGGCGTCCTGGCCGCCGACCAGAACCCTGGTCCCGGAGAGCGCCTCGGCCATCTGGTGGGTCAGCACCGCCGGCGGGCAGATCGCCACCCGGCCGGGGCAGTCGCCCACGCCCCTGGCGATCGCCTCGGCCTCCGCCAGCGAGGCGGACAGCCCGTTCATCTTCCAGTTTCCGGCGATCAGCGGCGTCGGAGCGGTCATTTGGCCTCACTTCTGTCCTGTGCCGGGCGCGGTTAAGCCAAGCGGCCGCCGCTGTCACCTCCTTGCGGGGAGCGAGAGGCCTCCACTATACCCGCCCTCAAGTTCGCGCCCGGGAAGGGAAATTGATGCTCACCGCCATTCGCAACTTCGCGAAGTCCTGGGTCGCCGCCGTCCTCATCGGCCTGCTGATCGTCAGCTTCGCCGTCTTCGGCATCAACGACGTCTTCCAGGGCAATGTCCGCGACGCCGTGATCCAGGCCGGCGACCGCGTCGTCAGCGCCGCCGACTTCCGCCGCGAGTTCGACGCCCAGAAGCGCCGCATCGAGCAGCAGGCCGGCCAGCCGGTGCCGATCGAGCTCGCCGTCGAGCGCGGCTTCGACAAGCAGGTGCTGCAGCTGATGGCCAGCCGCGAGGCCTTCGCCGCCCTGCTGTCGAAGATCGGCCTGAAGCCCTCCGACAAGCTGGTGGTCGACGAGATCGCCAAGATCCCGGCCTTCTTCGATCCGGTCTCCGGCCGCTTCGACAAGACCGCCTACGAGCGCCAGCTCGCCGAGGGCGGCTTCACGACCGACCAGTTCGAGCAGATGGCCCGCGACGACATCGCCGGCCAGATGGCGCTGACCGGCATCGTCGCCGGGGTCCGCGCGCCGCGCGCCATGTCGGCGCTGAACGCCCTCTACGGCCTGGAGAACCGCGACGTCGCCTTCTTCAGCGTCGGCCCCGGCAGCGTCGAGGCCCCCGCCCCGCCCACCGAGGCCCAGCTGCAGGCCTTCATGCGCGAGAACGCCGCCCAGCTCACCCGGCCGGAGTTCCGCATCCTCACCGTCGTCCGCTTCTCGCCGGCGCTCACCGGCGGCGCCGTCGCCATCGACGAGGCGGAGCTGAAGAAGCGCTACGAGTTCCGCAAGGACACCCTCTCCACGCCCGAGACCCGCACCGTGGTGCAGATCCCGGCCAAGGACGCCGCCACCGCCCAGCAGGTCGCCGCCCGCCTGCAGCGCGGCGAGGACCCCGCCGCCGTGGCGAAGTCGATCGGCGTCGACCTGATCACCTATGACAACCGGCCGCAGACCGCGATCCCCGACCGCGGCGTCGCCGCCGCCGCCTTCCGGATGCAGGCCGGCCAGGTGGCCCCGGTGCAGAGCGAGCTCGGCGCCCAGGTGGTCAAGGTCGTCTCGGTCACCCCCGGCCGCGTCGTCACCCTGGAGGAGGCCCGCCCCGCCCTCGAGGCCGAGATGCGCCGGGACGCGGCGGTCGAGAAGGTGCTGGCCCTGACCAACGCCTACGAGGAGGCCCACACCGCCGGCGGCACCCTCGCCGAGGCGGCCCAGAAGGCCGGCGTGCCGACCATGACCTTGGGCCCGGTGTCCCAGGCCGGCCGCGACCAGCAGAACCAGCCGGTCGCCGGCCTGAACCAGAAGCTGATGGAGACCGCCTTCGCCCTGCCGGCCGGCGGCGAGAGCGACCTCGTCGAGGTCGGCGAGGGTGAGTACTTCGCCGTCCGCGTCGAGCGGGTGATCCCGCCGTCCCTGCCGCCGCTCGACGCCGCCCTGCGCGCCGAGCTGACCCGCGTCTGGACCGGCCGCGAGACCCTGCGCCGCATGCAGACCCGCGCCGACGCCCTGGCCGAGCGGATCCGCAAGGGCGAGGCGATCGACGCCGTCGCCGCCTCCACCGGCGCCCAGGTGCGCCGCGTCACCGGCCTCAGCCGCCAGAGCGCCGGCCAGAACCGCGAGCTGTCCCGCGAGCTGCTGGGCCAGGCCTTCGCCGTGCGCCCGGGCGAGGCCTTCACCGCCCGCGACGTGCAGTTCGCCCTCTTGGTCGGCAAGCTGGAGGCCGTGCGCCCCGGCGACCCCGCGATGATCGCCCAGATCACCGAGTTCGGCCGCGACCAGATGACCATGGAGCTGTTCCGCGAGCTGGAGGAATCCGCCCGCGCCGCCGCCCGCCGGTCCATGAAGGTGAAGATCGACGAGACCCGCGCCCGCGCCGCCCTCGGCCTCGAGACCACCGAAACCCCGGCGGGCAAGGCCGCCGGGAAGGCCCAGGGAACGCCTAAGTGAAGGCGGAGCCCGAGTTCTCCGCCTTCCAGTCGCGATACGACGCCGGCGCGCCCCAGCTCGTCTGGACCCGCCTGATCGACGACCTGGAGACGCCGGTCTCGGCCTATCTGAAGATCGGCCACGGCCGCCCCTACGCCTTCCTGTTCGAGAGCGTGGAGGGCGGCGCCTTCCGCGCCCGCTATTCGATCATCACCCTGAACCCCGACCTCGTCTGGCGCTGCCGCGGCGACCAGGCCGAGATCGCCACGGGCGACGACATCGCCGCCGGCCGCTTCACGCCCCAGGCGGGCGGCGCGCTGGACAGCCTGCGCGACCTGGTGGCGTCCTCGCGGATCGAGCTGCCGCCCGGCCTGCCGCCGCCGTCGGCCGGGGTCTTCGGCGCCATCGGCTACGACATGATCCGGCTGGTGGAGCGCCTGCCCAACGTCAATCCGGACCCGCTGGACCTGCCGGACGGGGTGATGACCCGTCCCTCGATCGTCGCCATCTTCGACGGCATCGCCCAGGAGATCATCCTGGTCACCCCGGTGCGGCCGGACGGATCGTCGGCGAAGGAGGCCTACGCCGCCGCCGAGGCGCGGCTGGCCGGGGTCATGGCCGACCTCAGGCGCCCCGCCCCGCCGCTGACCCACCAGGGCGTGCCTGAGCCCGACCGCTTCACCACCCCGGTCAGCCGCGAGCGCTACCGGGAGATCGTCGAGCAGGCCAAGGGCTACATCCGGGCCGGCGACATCTTCCAGGTGGTGCCCAGCCACCGTTTCCGGGCGCCCTTCGCCCACGATCCCTTCGCCCTCTACCGGTCGCTGCGCCGGTCGAACCCCTCGCCGTTCCTGTTCTACCTGAACTTCGGCGACTTCCAGCTCGCCGGCTCCTCGCCGGAGATCCTGGTCCGCCTGCGCGACGGCAGGATCACCATCCGCCCGATCGCCGGCACCCGGCCGCGCGGCGCGACCCCCGAGGAGGACCGCCGTCTCGAGCAGGAGCTGGTCAACGACCCCAAGGAGCGCGCCGAGCACCTGATGCTGCTCGACCTCGGGCGCAACGACGTGGGCCGGGTGGCGATGCTCAAGAGCAGGGGCGCCAACGAGCCGCCGGCGCCGGCGACCCGTGGGCCCCGCGTGCGCGTGACCGACAGCTTCTTCGTCGAACGCTACGCCCGGGTGATGCACCTGGTCTCCAACGTGGAAGGCGACGCGCCGGAGGGACTCGACCCCGTGGACGTGGTGATGGCCGCCCTGCCCGCCGGCACGCTGTCGGGCGCGCCCAAGGTCCGGGCCATGGAGATCATCGACGAGCTGGAGATCGAGAAGCGCGGCATCGGCTACGCCGGCGGCGTCGGCTATTTCGGCGCGGACGGCTCGGTGGACACCTGCATCGTCCTGCGCACCGCCCTCTTCAAGGACGGCGTGATGTACGTCCAGGCCGGCGGCGGGGTGGTCGCCGACAGCGACCCTGACGCCGAGTACGACGAGACCCTGCACAAGGCCCGCGCGCTCCGCGACGCCGCCGAGGAATCCTGGCGCTTCGTCTGACCCGTCCGATGGACTGGTAGCGCTAACTCCGTTAGCTTCCCCCGCGACAACATACAGGGGGGATATCTGTGGCGCGTGAAGCTCTGCCCGTGCTCGGGATTCTGGCGGCCGTCCTCTTTTGCGGTCCGGCACAGGCGCAGACCCCGCCGCCCTACCGCGATCCGACCCTGAGCGTGGAGGCCCGCGCCGCCGATCTCGTCTCGCGCATGACCCTGGAGGAGAAGGCGCCGCAGCTCGGCAACACCGCCCCGGCGATCCCGCGCCTGGGCGTGCCCCGCTACAACTGGTGGAACGAAGGCCTGCACGGCGTCGCCGCGGCCGGCGTCGCCACCGTCTTCCCGCAGGCCGTGGGACTGGCCGCCACCTTCGACGCGCCGCTCACCCACGAGGTCGCCGACGTCATCGGCGTCGAGTTCCGCGCCAAGTACGTCGAGAACCTGCACCCCGACGGCGGCAGCGACTGGTTCCGGGGCCTCACGGTCTGGTCGCCCAACATCAACATCTTCCGCGACCCGCGGTGGGGGCGCGGCCAGGAGACCTACGGCGAGGATCCGTTCCTCACCTCGCGGATCGGCGTGGCCTTCATCCGCGGCCTGCAGGGCGACGACCCGAAGTACCTGAAGGCGCTCTCCACGGCCAAGCACTACGCCGTCCACTCCGGTCCCGAATCGAACCGCCACCGGGAGGACGTCCACCCCTCGCCGCACGACCTGGAGGACACCTACCTGCCGGCCTTCCGCGCCGCCGTTGTCGAGGGACGCGTCCAGGGGATCATGTGCGCCTACAACGCCGTGGACGGCGTGCCCGCCTGCGCCAGCGAGGCGCTGATGGACACCCGCCTGCGCCGCGACTGGGGCTTCACCGGCCATGTGGTCTCCGACTGCGGCGGAGCGGCGAACATCTACCGCGAGGACGCCCTGCGCTACACGCGCACGCCGGAGGAGGCGGTCGCCCTGGCCTTCGAGGCGGGCATGGACGTGATCTGCGGCGACTACCGCAACGAGATGACGACCGAGGTCGAACCCATCATCCGCGCCGTCCGCAGCGGCGCCCTGTCCGAGGCCACCGTGGACCGGGCGCTGCGCCGGCTGTTCGAGGCCCGCATCCGCCTGGGCATGTTCGACCCGCCCGCCACCCTGCCGTTCGCCGGGATCACCCCGGCCGACAACGACACCCCCGCGCACCGCGCCCTGTCGCTCAGGACCGCCAAGGCCGCCATGGTGCTGCTGAAGAACGACGGCCTGCTGCCCCTGAAGGCCGCGCCGGCCCGGATCGCCGTGATCGGCCCGAACGCCGACAGCGTCGACGCGCTGACCGGAAACTACTCGGGAACCCCGTCGAAGCCGGTGACCGTGCTCGCCGGTCTGCGCGCCCGCTATCCCACGGCTCAGGTGACCTACGTCCAGGGAACCGACCTGATCGGCCCGACCTCGCCGCCGGTCCCCGACGCGGCGCTCTGCGTCGACCCAGACTGCCGCACGCCGGGCCTCAAGGCCGAGCATTTCGCCGGGACCGACCTGGCCGGCGCCCCCACCCTGGTCCGCAACGAGGCCAACGCCCGGCTGTCGTGGCGCGACGAGACGCGCGAGACCTCCGTCCGCTGGACCGGGACCCTCGTCACCACCAAGCCCGGCGAGCACCGGTTCCGGGTCGCCAGCCGCAACGGCTACCGCGTCTGGGTGGACGGCAAGCTGCTGGTCGACGAGTGGGACGTGACGGACAAGGCCTCCATCGCCGACGGGGCCATCGAACTGGCGCCCGGCCGCCACGCCATCCGGGTGGAGGCGTTCCAGCGCGGCCGCCGCGGCGAGCAGCAGCTCGTCTGGAGCCTGCCGGGCGGCGAGATCGAGGCCGCGCTGCAGGCCGCCCGCGACGCCGACCTGATCGTCTTCGCCGGCGGGCTGACGGCCCGCGTCGAGGGCGAGGAGCTGCGCGTCCAGGCGCCGGGCTTCTCGCGGGGCGACCGCACCAGCCTCGACCTGCCGGGCCCGCAGCAGAAGCTCCTCGAACAGCTCCACGCCACCGGCAAGCCGGTGATCCTCGTGCTCATGAACGGCAGCGCCATGTCGGTGAACTGGGCCGACCGCAACGTGCCGGCGATCATCGAGGCCTGGTACCCGGGCGGCGAAGGCGGCCATGCCGTGGCCGGCCTGATCGCCGGCGACTACAGCCCCGCGGGGCGCCTGCCGGTGACCTTCTACAGGTCCGCCGACGACCTGCCGCCGTTCAGCGACTACGCCATGAAGGGCCGGACCTACCGCTACTTCACGGGCGAGGCCCTCTACCCGTTCGGCCACGGCCTTTCCTTCACCCGGTTCCGCTACGCCAACGTCCGTGTCGATGCGCCCCGCATCGCCGCCGACGGGACGGTGACCGTCTCGGCCGACGTCACCAACACCGGCGGCATGGACGGCGACGAGGTGGTCCAGCTCTACCTCACCCACCCTGGCCAGGCCGGCGCCCCGGTCCGCGCCCTGGCCGGCTTCGAGCGCGTCCACCTGAAGCGCGGCGAGACCCGCACGGTGCGCTTCACCCTGAGCGACCGGGCCCTGAGCCTCGTCGACGAGGCGGGGCAGCGGGCGATCCGTCCCGGCCCCGTGGAGGTCTGGGTCGGCGGCGGCCAGCCGCTCTCCCGCGCCGGCCTCGCCCAGCCCCCCGGCGGCCGCACCCGCTTCCAGACCGCGGGGACCAAGACGCTCCCGAAGTGAGGCCCTCTCCCTCCCTTGATGGGGAGGGTCGACTCGCCAAAGGCGAGCGGGGTGGGGAAGCCGCGATCAGGCGCCGCCTCTCCCCGACGACGGTCAGCGCTTACCGGGAAGAGCACCCCTTCCTCCTCGATGGAGGAAGGGAAGGGATGGTGGTGATTGCTGGATGACGAGGCGATGAACGCCGTTGGGCGCGGCGCCCATACGCGAAGCTCCCATCGGCTCAGCGGCCAC
>NZ_DATLJI010000014.1:0-481053 GCF_035539035.1 Phenylobacterium sp. | reverse complement strand
GGCCGTCGGCCGGCCCGTGCCGCACAGCGTCGGGGCCCGCCGGGCGGGGGATCCGCCGAGCCTGGTGGCCGACGCCGGCCGTGCGCGCGAGCTGCTCAACTGGACGCCGGTCTGCTCGTCGCTAGATCAAATCGTGGTCGATGCGCTGCGTTGGGAACGCAACCCGGCGTACGGCGCTGGCGTTCGCGGCCATCGCACCGTACAGGTTGAAAGCACGACTGTCTAAAGTCGACTGCCCGACGTTGGCGAAACTCTATTCGTTTGCGGCGCACGCGCCGCTTCGGGCGACAGGCGTCTCGCACTCTGGCGCAAAGAGCTGACCGCTGTCCTCTTCGGGAAAGAGCGGCGCAGCGGTCGCCGGCCCAATAGGCCCCTCCTCCGCCCCCACAACCCTCTGCACACGCGCCACATAGTCGCGGGTCTCCGCCGGCAGGCTCCGCCTCCCCTCGACATGGGCGGCGTAGCGGGCGGGCCCGGCGTTGTAGGCAGCCAGGAAGCCCGGCGCCCCGAAGCGGTCGTGCAGCTCCCGCAGGTAGGCCGCGCCGGCCACCACATTGTCGCGCACGTCGTAGGGGTCGTCGCCCAGGCCGAGCCGGGCCCGCAGCATGCGCCAGGTGCCCGGCATCAGCTGCATCAGGCCCCGCGCCCCCGCCGGCGAGACGGCCCGCGGATCGCCGCCGCTCTCGGCGGCGATCACCGCCTCGATCCAGCGGGGCGGCAGGTCGGCGAGCCGGGCGGCCTCCGCCACCGCCCGGGCGGTCGCGTCGGGCGGCGGATCGCCGGACGCCGGACCTGCCCCCAGCAGGAGCAGCGCCGCCAGGACCGCGAGGTCAGGGCGGCGCAAGGGCCGTCACCCGCCAGGCCCGGCCGAGCACCTCGCGGGCCGGCGTCACTCCCAGGTAGCGGCCGTCGAGGCTGTCGGGCGCCGGGTTCAGGAGGAAGAGCTCGCCGGGCCCCAGGGTCCGGCAGCCGCGCCAGGCCGGCAGGGGGCGGCCGCGCCTGTCCCGGGCGCGGGCCAGCGCCACGACCCGGCCGTCCACCAGCACGCGGCCGCCCAGCCGGCAGACGGTCTGGCCGGGCCCGGCGGCCCGCCGCTTCAGGAGCGGCGTCCCGGGCCCCACGTAGCCCCGCTGGGCCAGCCAGCCCGCCAGCGCCGGCGCTGGCCGGACGAGGACGACGTCGCCGGTCCGCGCGGGCGCGAAGGGCGCCACGAGCCAGAGACCGCGCGGCGCGCTGCCGCTCACGTTCCAGACCGCCAGCGGCGGCCAGGGCCGCGCCGCCGCCGCGCCGAGCAGGACCAGCCCGGCCGCCGCGAGAGCCGCCGCCTGGCGGTCACAGCGCATCGGCGAGGCCCCGGCGCAGCAGCCAGCTGCGGTGCCGGCGCAGGCAGTAGGGCCGCGGCGCCTCGCCGGCGGCCAGGCGGTTGGCGACGCAGCGCCAGTGGTCGGGGCTGGCGTCGCGGGCGGCGACCCCCAGCGCCTCCACCGCGTCGATGGCACCCAGGACCTTCTGCACCTTCGGCCAGCCCTGGACGTGCAGCAGGAGCTCGCCGCCGGGCGCCACGAAGGGGACGGTGGTGAAGGCCTGGCCGGGTTGCACGGCCCGCAGGATGTCGATGCGCGACACCGCCGTGCCGTGCTCGCCGGCCTGCCAGCGCACCAGGGCGAACACCGCGCCGGGCGCGAAGGAGAGCACGCGCCGGCGGCGGTCGACGATCCGCTCGGCCACCGGCTTTCCGAAGCGGATCCAGCGCTCCAGCCGCCCCTCGAGGTGGACCAGCTCCACGTCGGTGAGCACTCAGGGCTCCCGACGGTAGGCCGGCGAGACCGCCGCGTGGCGCTTGGCCGGGGCGACCACGTGGGCGGTGCGCTCGCTCGTGGAGGTGCGCACGCCCTTCTCCACCCAGGCCTGCAGGTCGGCCGGCGCATAGACCACGCGGCCGCCGATCTTCCGGTAGGCGGGGCCGGTGCCGTAGGTGCGGTGCTTTTAACAAGGAAACGCCCTACTCGCCGGCGATCGCTCCGGCGCTGACCTACAACGGCACCACGGTGGACTCGATGTCGGACTACGCCGACGACCCCACCACCGGCACCCGGCCGGACTTCACGCTCGAGATGAACGTGATCGACTCAGTGGGCGGCAACCACAAGGTCGCCATGGCCTTCCTGCGCGACGACGCGGCGCCGAACCAGTGGTACGCCGAGATGTACTCGGTGCCGGCCAGCGACGTGGCCAACCCCAACAACGGCCGTCCCGGCCAGCTGGCCGCCGGCCTGGTGACCTTCAACCAGGACGGCACGATCAACCTGGCCAACACCACCCTGTTCGGCGCGGCCGGCGCCACGCCCCGGCTCACCCTCGAGGGCTCGGACGTCGCCGCCCCCACCGGGCCGCAGTGGAACCCGGCGCTGGGCATCAACGGCCAGGTCATCGACCTCGGCCTCGGCAAGCTCTCGCAGTACGCCCAGGCCTCGACGGTGAACTCCGTCAACGCCGATGGCGCCGGCGTCGGCAACGTGGTCGGCGTGCAGGTGGACGAGAGCGGCATCGTCTCGGCGATCTTCGACAACAGCCAGATCCGCCAGATCGCCAAGGTGGCCATCGCCACCTTCCCCAACGCGGACGGGCTGAAGGCGGTGAGCGGCAACGCCTACCGCACCTCCATCGACGCCGGGCAGCTGGTGATCAAGGAGCCGGGCATCGGCGCGGGCCAGATCTCGCCCTCCAGCCTCGAAGCCTCGACGGTGGATCTCTCCGCCGAGTTCACCGGCCTGATCTCCACCCAGAAAGCTTATTCCGCATCGTCGAGGATCATCACGACCGCCGATCAGATGCTGGAAGAGTTAATCAACATAAAGAGGTAGTACTCGGCTGTTAACTGAGGTTAACAGCTTCCCACGTCTGTAGTGTGTCGTTTTCGTACACGGGGAGGAGATGGTTAGGCTATTTTTTACTATCGAGATTCAGCGGCTGTTAGGAGCCGCGGCCTATTGTCCCCATCAACAGTGATGGTGGGAAAGGCGTAAAGCCATGTTGCAGCAACAGCAGCAGACGCGCACGAACAGCCGCGGCGAAGCCTATGTCATCGGCCCGACGGGTGCGCCGCTGACTCTGAAGGATCTTCCGCCGCCGAATACCGGCCGGTGGGTGATCCGTCGCAAGGCCGAGGTCGTCGCCGCCGTGCGCGGCGGACTGATCTCGCTCGAGGACGCCCTGGAGCGCTACCGGCTGACGTCGGAGGAGTTCCTGGCCTGGCAGGCCTCGATCGACCGCCACGGGATGGCGGGCCTTCGGACCACGCGTCTGCAACAGTATCGCTGAGCCTCTCTCCTCCCCCGGAAAGGTTCGCGAAGTCTCGGCCCCGCCCCTCCTCCAGGGCGGGGCCGTTTTCTTGTCGGGGGGGCGCCGCCGGGAGCGAGCCGGCGCGACGCGGGGCCAGGCGCGACCGGGTCCCGCCGGAGCGCCCGCCCCACCTCCTGCACCGCCCTCACCCTACCCTCTCCCTGGGGGAGAGGGTTCACTCAGGGATGGAACGGGCGGCCCATGGGGCGGTCGGAAAGCTTGCGGATGGCCAGCACGATGCGCTCGCGCTCGCCGGCGGTGCGCTCGACCAGCAGGCGGGCGACCTGGGCGTCATCGTGGAAGGCGTAGCCCTTGATGGCGTCGAGGATCGCCTTGGCGAGGTTGTCGAGGTCGATCCAGGGCGGGTCGCCGACGTACTCCATGCGGATCTCCACGGCGAACTCCCCCCAGCCGGGCCGCGCGCCCCGCCAGACCTTGCGGAAGAACTCGTAGATCAGCGGCTTGTAGTACTTGGCCTGGGTGGTGAGGCCGTCGACCTCGACCTCCAGGGCGCCCGCGAACTCGCGCGCGCGCACCTTGCCGTGCTGGGTCCAGCCGTCGCTCATCCCACCGTCCTTAGCCTTGCGCTCGGCGTACGTCCCGCTAAACCGCTCCCGCTGTCTGGCTGGAGTTTGAGATGACCGCGACCCGCACCGAGACCGACACCTTCGGCCCCCTGGAGGTCCCCGCCGACCGGTACTGGGGCGCCCAGACCCAGCGCAGCATCCAGAACTTCAAGATCGGCTGGGAGAAGCAGCCGATCCCGGTGATCCGCGCCTTGGGCGTGGTGAAGCGCGCCGCGGCCGAGGCCAACATGGAGCTGGGCCGGCTGGATCCTGCGATCGGGAACGCCATCGTCGCCGCCGCCCAGGAGGTGATCGACGGCAAGCTGGACGACCATTTCCCGCTGGTGGTCTGGCAGACCGGCTCCGGCACCCAGTCGAACATGAACGCCAACGAGGTGATCTCGAACCGGGCCATCGAGATGCTGGGCGGCCAGATGGGCTCCAAGAGCCCGGTCCACCCGAACGACCACGTCAACATGAGCCAGTCGTCGAACGACACCTATCCGACGGCGATGCACGTGGCCTGCGCCGACGAGGTGGCCCGCCACCTGAACCCGGCGCTCGAGCACCTGCACTGGGCGCTGAAGAAGAAGGCCGACGAGTTCGCCCACATCATCAAGATCGGCCGGACCCATACCCAGGACGCCACTCCGCTGACGCTCGGCCAGGAGTTCTCCGGCTACGCCCAGCAGGTCTCCATGTCGGTGCGGCGGATCAAGGAGACCCTCTACGGCCTCTACGAACTGGCCCAGGGCGGCACGGCGGTGGGCACGGGGCTGAACGCCCCGGTGGGCTTCGCCGAGAAGGTGGCCGAGAAGATCGCGGCGATCACCAAGCTGCCGTTCGTGACCGCGCCCAACAAGTTCGAGGCGCTGGCCGCCCACGACGCCATGGTGTTCAGCCACGGGGCGATCAACGCCGCGGCCGCGGCCCTGTTCAAGATCGCCAACGACATCCGCTTCCTGGGGTCGGGCCCGCGCTCGGGCCTGGGCGAGCTGGCCCTGCCGGAGAACGAGCCGGGCTCCTCGATCATGCCGGGCAAGGTGAACCCGACCCAGGCCGAGGCCCTGACCATGGTCTGCGCCCACATCATGGGCAACCAGACGGCGATGAGCATCGCCGGCAGCCAGGGCCACTTCGAACTGAACGTCTTCAACCCGGTGATGGCCTACAACTTCCTGCAGTCCACGCGCCTGCTGTCGGACGCGGCGATCAGCTTCACCGACAACATGGTGCTGGGCATCGAGGCGCGCGAGGACAACATCAAGGCCAACCTGGAGCGGAGCCTGATGCTGGTGACCGCGCTGGCGCCGAAGATCGGCTACGACAACGCCGCCAAGATCGCCAAGCTGGCCCACAAGAACGGCACCACCCTGCGCGAGGAGGCGGTCGGCGCCGGCTACGTCACCAACGCGGAGTTCGACGAGGTGGTGCGGCCGGAGAAGATGATCAGCCCGGGCTGATGGTCCAGCTGGTCCGGGTCTTCGACGATCTGCCCGAAGGCTTCGAGGCGCTCCGCGCCGAGGCCGAGGCGGAGGGCCACCGGCACCTGACGCGGCTGGCGCAAGAGTGGGCGGAGGATCCCGGCCGGTTCGCCGTCGTGCTGGCGGCGTTCGCAAGCGGGGCGCTGGTGGGCGTCGGCGCGCTGACGCCGGAGCCGGCTCCCGCCCCGGAGCCTGCCCTCCGCATGCGAAGGCTCTATGTGTCGAAGGCCGCGCGGCGGCAGGGCGTGGCCCGGACGATCGCCAGCGCGCTCCTGCAGGAGGCCCTGGACCAGGTACGGCTGGTGACGGTCCACGCCGGCAATTCCGGGGCGGCGGCGTTCTGGGAAGCCCAGGGCTTCGCGCCCGTGGCGGGTGCGGCCTGGTCGCACGAATTCCGCCCGGGGTGAGGATCGGCGTTGACGGGCCGGCCGAACGGGCGCGTCACAAGCGGATGGCCAAGGAAACCGTCCACATCGTCCAGTCCTATGTCGCGGGCCGGGGCAAGTCGCTGAAGGCCGAGCAGCAGGTGGGCTGCAAGACCGCCGAGGAGGCCCGGCGCAAGGCCGAGCGGCTCGGGCCGCTGCGCCCGGCGGTGGTCGCCTTCTCCGCCACGGCCGACACCGAGCTGGGCGATTACGACGAGAACCCGGTGATCCTGTTCCGCTCCGGGCCCCTGCCCTATCCGTTCAACGAGGCGTAGGCCCTCGGCGGCCCTACTCCGCGGCGTAGACGAGCGGGTGGTGGTGGGCCCAGAGGTGGGCGCGGTAGCTCTCGAAGCACTGCTCGCCGGCCACCAGGCGCATGATGGCGCCCTCCGCGATGTACTTCGCGCAGTCGGGGTTCTCCTCGACCAGCGGGACCAGGGCCTCGGCGTTCCAGGCCTTGGAGTGCTCGATGTCGAGCTGGGCGTGGAGGACGAAGTACTTGCGCTGCTCCGGCGGGCAGCCGAGGCGCTTGAGGCCCTCGGCCACGGCGCCGACGCGGGTCGGGGCGGTGAGCTCCACGGCCCCCAGCGCGCCGATCGACTGATAGGCGTAGCGGCGGGTCGTGGCGAAGGCGGTCAGCGTGTTGGCCAGGCACAGGGACTGCCAGCAGGTGCCCTCGATGGTCGGCTTCAGACCCAGGCCCTGGACCGTGCGGTCGAGCATCGGGCCGTGCATGCCGCCCATGTGGCCGCGGCCCATCTCGTCCCAGTAGTTCCGCGCCAGCTCCATCTTCGGGCGGGCCGACAGCTTCACCTGGGTCATGGCCACGAGGTCGTCGAAGCCCGCCTCGCCGGCGGCCTCCTGGGTCAGGAACCACTTCATCTGCTCGAGGTCGGCGTCGGCCTCGAGCCAGGCGAACAGGGGGTCGTACTGGCCGGGACCGTTGTCCTTCAACGCCTCGAACCAGGCGATGAAGCCGTCGGGATCGGAGGGGACGTCGGCCACCAGCGGCTGGACGTGGGCCCGGAACGCCTCGACGAAGGCGCCCTCCAGGCGCAGCATCCGCTGGTTGGCGCTGAGCTCGGCCTGCCAGTCGTCATGCGGCGTCGCCACCGCCAGGCGGCGGCGGTTCCAGTGGGCCAGGCCCGTGTGCAGCATCTCGGCGTCTGCGAACTCGGGCGTGAAAACGCCCAGGCGCGCCAGTCTCGTCCCAGGAAACATGGGTTCTCCGTCCGTGGACGGGTTGAGCGCGCAACCCACGGTCGGGGTTCCCACGGCCGCGCTTGCGAGGCGCGGGTCAGGCCCGGCGGGCGACGGCGAAGTCGGCGAGGTCTTCCAGAGCCGGGCGCCAGGGGTTGGCGCCGAACTCGGCGAGCGCGGCCTTGGCGTTGCGGGCGTAGTCGGCGGCGAGCCCGAGGGTGTCGTCGAGCGCGCGGGTCTCGGCCATCAGCGCGCGGGCGCGGTCGAAGTCGGCCTCGGTCTGGTCGCGACGGTCGATGGTGCGGATCCAGAACTCGCGCTCGCCCGGCGTGCGCTGCATGGCCAGCAGGAGCGGCAGGGTCGCCTTGCCCTCGCGGAAGTCGTCGCCGGCGTTCTTGCCGAGCGTGCCGGCGTCGCCCGAATAGTCGAGGGCGTCGTCGACGAGCTGGAAGGCGAGGCCGAGGTCCTGGCCGTACTGGCGCAGGGCCCGGCAGCGCTCGGGCGAGGCGCCCGCGGAGACCGCGCCCACCTCGGCGGCGGCGGCGAACAGCTCGGCGGTCTTGGCGCCGATGATCTCCAGGTAGAGCTCCTGCGACAGGTCGAGGTCGTGCGCGCGGGTGAGCTGCAGCACCTCGCCCTCGGCGATGACGCGGCTGGCCCGGGCGAGGATCTCCAGGGCCGGCATGGAGCCCGCGCCGACCATCAGCTCGAAGGCGCGGGCGAACAGGAAGTCCCCGACCAGCACCGAGGACGGCGCGCCCCAGATCAGGTGAGCGGCGACCCGGCCGCGGCGCAGCTGGGACGAGTCCACCACGTCGTCGTGCAGCAGGGTGGCGGTGTGGATGAACTCCACGGCGGCGGCGAGCTTCAGGCAGGCCTCGTCGCGGGCCCCGGCGAGGCGCGCGGCGGCGACGGTGAGCAGCGGGCGCAGGCGCTTGGCGGAGCCCGCGATCAGGTGGTCGGCCAGGGCCGGGATCACCGGCACGGGGCTGTCCATGTGCTTGCGGATGAGCGCGTCCACCGCCGCCATGTCGGTCCGGGCGAGCGCGATCAGCGCGTCGAGCGACGGCGGCTTTTCGGCGACGGCCGTGCGGGCGGCTTCCACGCGGATACGAACTCCTGGCGGCAGCGGCGGAGGGAGGGAGGCCGGCCGCCGTTTGCCGGGACAATGGTGACGCGCTAGGGCACGGTCAAGGACGCGCTCCCCAGCGCTGCGCCTTCAACCATACACCAGGCCCCGAGGGAATGGACGAGATCACCGAGGACCTACTGCTGGGCGGCCGGCTCCGCCTGAGGCAGGCGGCCCGGGGCTATCGGGCGGGCCTCGACGCGGGCCTGCTGGCCGCGGCCTGCGACGCCCATCCCGGCGAGCGGGTGCTGGAGGCGGGCTGCGGGCCGGGGGCGGCCCTGCTGCAGGCGGCGGTCCGGCGGCCGGGCGCGCTGTTCACCGGGGTGGAGCGCGACCCCGCCGCCCTGGCGCTGGCGCAGGCGAACATCGCGCTGAACGGCCTGGAGGACCGGGTGGCGGCGGTGGCGGGCGACGTGGCCCAGCCGTTCGCGCGGCTGGGCCTCGACAAGTTCGACGCGGTGATGGCCAACCCGCCCTTCTACGACGACCCCGAGGCCCTGCGCGCGCCCTCGCCCGCCCGCCGCGCCGCCTGGATCGCCGACGAGGGGCTGGCGGCCTGGGTGGGCTTCCTGCTGAAGGCGGCGCGCGAGCGCGGGACGATCACGCTGATCCACCGGGCCGACCGGCTGGGCGACATCCTGGGGCTGCTGGCGCCCAAGGCCGGCTCGATCCAGGTGCTGCCCCTCCACCCCTTCGCCGACGCCCCGGCCAAGCGGGTCCTGGTGCGCGGCGTGAAGACCGGCCGGGCGCCGCTGAAGCTGCTGCCGCCGCTCGTCCTGCACGCCCGCGGCGAGCCCCGGCACCTGCCGCAGGTGGAGGCGCTGCTGCGGGGGGAGACGGCGCTGGGGTGGGGGTGACGCGACATTTGTTCTTCTTTTGTTCTTGCTTTTTCTACGATCCCGGGTCATGATGTAGAGCTTGGGGGACCTGCGCCTGGGCGCGTCCCAATTCGCAGGCCACAGGGGGCGCCGGGTGGGGGTTCTTGACGACATCAAGAAGAAAACGCGCGAGACGGAACAGGCCGTGAAGCAGCGGATGAGGGATCTCAGCCACGACGCGCGCGAGCTGGAGGCTGCCGGCTATGAGGTGGTGAAGCGAGCCATCCGGACAGGGCAGGACGTCGTCGCCAGAACGCCTCGGAGGTTCGGCAGCTGGGCCTGGCGGCCGTTCAGGGGCGGCTGCCGGAGGCCCTCGGCGGAATAGCGGTGAAGAAGGTTGCGGCGGCCGCTCCGGCTGTAAGGAAGGCGACGGCGGCGACCGCGCCGAAGGCCGTCGTCAGGAAGACGCCGGCGAAGAGCGCGGCTGGCGAGCATGCCCGGGCGGCGGTGAGCGGTGCGGTGGACGAATTCACCCTGGGCGCGGCGGACCGCGTCCTGTCGGCCGGTGAGGCGCTGCTGGACGGGGGCGTGCAGGGGTTTGGCGACCGCTACACGGCGGAGATGCGCCAGAGGCGTGCGGAGGACTCCTACGACAGCGCGCACCACGGTGCCGCGCGGACCGTCGGCCGCGCGGTGGGCCTTGTCGGAGGCGTCGCAGCGACGGGCGGCGTGGCCTCGGCGGGCCGCGTGGCGCTGTCTCGTCTTCCGCAGGCCGCGAAACTGATCACCGCCGTGCACAAGGCGCCCAGGCTGAAGGTCGGCGTCGATCCCCTCGGGCTCGGGCGGTTGGCCGCAGGCGCCGGCGCCACAGGAGGGGTGACCGCGCAGGTCGTGCAGGACGTGGCGACCGGGCGGCCGAGTTCCCCTCAGCAATATGGCGCCGCCGCACTCGGCGGGGCCGTCGGTGGGGTGGCGACCCTGCGCTACGGGCCGATGCACGGCGGCGCGATCGGCGGCGCGAGCGAGGCCGCCGCGAGCGACATGGCGGCGGGGCGGATGCCATCCGCCGATCGGGCGATCGGCGCGGCCCATGGCGGCGCCCTGCTCGGCAAGGTGGGGGACGTGGCCGGCACCTACCGGACGGCGGCCCTGCCGGCCCACCTGAAGGGCGAGGTCGGCGAGGCGCTTTCGTACGCCAAGACCCTCGCCAGGGGGAAGAAGCCGAACGTGAGCAAGGATAAGGTAGGCGTCGGAGGCGGGAAGTTCAGCAAACCGGACCAGAAGATCGGCGACGATTTCCTCGAGGCGAAGATGGGACCTCACGCCAATCTGACGCGCAATCAGCGCCTTCTGCAGGCCAAGCTAAATCGTGAGGGCAAGAAGCTCCTCATCGACGCCTGGCAGTTCCGGGACGTCGGAAAGGCGGCTGGCATCCTTGCCTCGCCGTTGGGCGGCGTCTGGGTGAACGAGGAGGGGACGCGGTGGCCCGGACGGTGAAGCGGAAGGGGCCGACCAAGCGCGTGCGGCTCGCCGCCGCGCTGCGCGAGGCCATGGGCCCTCTCATGCGCGCGCACGGCTTCGATCATCCGCCGAAGTCGAACCCAGGCTACAGCAATTTACATCCGCGCGCCGACCAGTGGTATCGCTGGGTCGGGGACGAGCGCCAAGTCGTCGAGGTTGATTGGGCTGAATATAGCAAACCAAAGTTCCTGATCCGCTGGTGGGACGACAGCAAGCTGCTCGAGAGCGGGCACATGTTGACGTTCCTTCTCGAGGTCCCGGGAGGCCGGTTTGTAAGGCCCCTCGGCATCGGGGCTTTCGGCGGCCTCTGGCCGATCTCCTTTACGGTGCGCAAGGCGATGGAGCGCCTTCAACAGCTCCTGACCTACTGGGACACGGGCGTCACGTCGCCCCGCCTAGGCCTCGACGATCCTCATCGGCAACCCTTCCCCTTCAAGGAGTGGGAGCCCGAACTGCCGAGGCCGGCGTCGGAGCCCACGACTTAGCAGCCGTCGCCTCCGTCAGTCGCACGCGCTCTTCCCGTCCGACGCCGCGGTGTCGCGCAGGAGCTTGTCCAGGAGGGCGAAGTCGATGGTCTCGGGCTTGCGGTAGCGGATGCAGCTCTTGCCGGCGTCCAGGCCCTTCAGGGCCTCGGCGTTGAGGGCGTGGACGCGCGGCGGCACGTAGAGCGCGACGTACTGCTTCTGGCTGTTGAAGGCGAAGGTGACCTCGTCGCCGCGGGAATAGGTCGGCATGCCGTAGCGCATGCCTTCCGTGAAGCCGGGCAGGTTGGCGAGCGCGCTCTCGCGGATCCGCGCCAGGACCGGCGCGCAGGCCGGATCGGCCTCGGCCAGCCAAGTGTCCACGTCGGCGGCGGTCGACTGCACCATGGGCGTCCTCCCCTAGTCGATGCCGAGGCGGGCGCGGTAGGTCTCGTGGACCAGGTCGTGCCACTCGGGGTGCTTGGTGATGTAGGCGGCGATGAACGGGCAGAGCGGGATCACCTTCAGCCCCTGCTCGCGCGCGTAGCCGAGGGCGGCCTTGGCCAGCGCCGAGCCGACCCCGCGGCCCTCGAAGGCGTCGGGCACCACCGTGTGCGGCAGGATGATGCCGTGGTCGACGAGCCGGTACTCGGCGAAGGCGGTCTCGCCGTCGAGCTCGATCTCGAAGCGGCGGGTCTCCTCGTTCATGACGACATCGAGGGTCTCGGGCATGGCGGCTCCTTCACGCGGGCGGCCATTCTTGACCTGCGAAGGCGGCTGGGCCAAGGTCCCCGCGCACGCCAACGCCAGCGAAGGAGGATGCGATGTCGACGCCCATTGTTCCCGCAGCCCTTCGCCGCGCCCGCGTGCAGACCGCCTAGGAGGCGGCCCCTCCCCATCACGGACGGGATCCCTGCGCGCGGCGCCTGACGCTGCGCATCTTCCAAGGATTCCGACATTGATCGAGCATTACGGCTGGAGCGACGCGCTCCGGCAGGACTTCCAACCGTTCGCGGCCCAGGGCTTCGCGCCCGGCCGCGTCATCGTCCAGCAACGCGACCTCTATCGCCTCGTCACCGACGCCGGTGAGCTGGAGGCGAGGCTGTCCGGCCGCTTTCGCCTCGACGCCGAGGCCGGCGGCCATCCGGTGGCCGGCGACTGGGTGGCCGCCGACCTTCGCCCGCAGGAGGGGCAGGCGACCATCCGCGCGCTGCTGCCGCGAAGGACCGCCTTCGTCCGCTGGGCCTCCGGGCCGGCCGGCGGGCGGCAGGTGGTGGCGGCCAACGTCGATGTGGCCTTCCTGGCCGCCTCGCTGAACGCCGACCTCAGCCTGCGAAGGCTCGAGCGCTACCTCGCCACCGGCCACGAGAGCGGCGCCGAGCCGGTGATCGTGCTGACCAAGGCCGACGCCTGCGACGACGTCGCAGCCCGCGTGGCGGAGGTGGAGGCCATCGCCTTCGGCGTGCCCGTGCTGGCCGTCTCGGCGGTGACCGGCGAAGGGCTGGCGGCGGTGGCGGCGCACCTGGCCCCCGGGCGCACGGCGGTCGTCCTGGGCTCGTCCGGGGTGGGCAAGTCGACGCTCGTGAACGCGCTGGCCGGCGCCGAGCTGATGACCACCCAGGGCATCATCGAGGAGGGCGCGCGGGGGCGGCACACCACCACCCACCGCGAGCTCGTGCGGCTGCCGTCCGGCGGCCTGATCCTCGACACGCCGGGGATGCGGGAGCTGGGGCTGTGGGACGCCGAGGCCGGGCTCTCCGCGACCTTCGCAGACCTGGAGGCCCTGGCGGCCGGCTGCCGGTTCTCCGACTGCCGGCATGAGGCCGAGCCGGGCTGCGCGGTGCAGGCGGCCGTGGCCGACGGCGCGCTCGATCCAGAGCGGCTGCGGAGCTGGCGCAAGCTGCAGCGCGAGCTCGCCCACGAGCGCCGCCGCGAGGACCCGCTGGCCCGCGAGGCCGAGCGCAAGCTCTGGATCGGCCGGCACAAGTCGGCCAGGGCGCACCTGAAGGCCAAGCGGGGCTTCGGGGACTGAGGGCGGAAAAAAGAAAGAGGCCCGGGATCGCTCCCGGGCCTTGGTCTGGATCCCGGCTTTCGCCGGGATGACTCGGCGGCTTCGCCGCTCGGTCAGTTCCGCGCGGTGTCGACCAGCTTGTTCTTGGTGATCCAGGGCATCATGGCCCGAAGGCGGGCGCCGACCTCCTCGATGGGATGCTCGGCGGCGCGGCGGCGGGTCGCCTTGAAGCTCGGCTGGCCGGCGGCGTTCTCCACCATCCAGTCGCGGACGAAGCGGCCCGACTGGATGTCCTCCAGCACGCGCTTCATCTCGGCCTTGGTCTCCGGCGTCACGATGCGCGGCCCGGTCACGTACTCCCCGTACTCCGCGGTGTTGGAGATCGAGTAGTTCATGTTGGCGATGCCGCCCTCGTAGATCAGGTCGACGATCAGCTTCACCTCGTGCAGGCATTCGAAATAGGCCATCTCCGGGGCGTAGCCGGCTTCCACCAGGGTCTCGAAGCCGGCGCGGATCAGCTCCACCAGGCCGCCGCAGAGGACGGACTGCTCGCCGAACAGGTCGGTCTCGCATTCCTCGCGGAAGTTGGTCTCGATGACGCCCGAGCGGCCGCCGCCGATGGCCGAGGCGTAGGCCAGGCCGAGGTCCATCGCGCCGCCGGTGGCGTCGTGGTGGATGGCGATCAGGCACGGCACGCCGCCGCCCTTCTGGTACTCGCCGCGCACCGTGTGGCCGGGGCCCTTCGGCGCGACCATCAGCACGTCGACGGTCGACTTCGGCTCGATGAGGCCGAAGTGGACGTTGAGGCCGTGGGCGAACATCAGGGCCGCGCCGTCGCGGATGTGCGGGGCGATCTCGTCGCGGTAGATCTGCGCCTGCAGCTCGTCGGGGGCGAGGATCATGATCGCGTCCGCCCAGGCGGCGGCCTCGGCCACGCTCATCACCTTCAGGCCGTCGGCCTCCACCTTCTTGGCGGTGGCCGAGCCGGGGCGCAGCGCCACGGCCACGTTCTTCACGCCGGAATCGGTGAGGTTGAGCGCGTGGGCGCGACCCTGCGAGCCATAGCCTACGATGGCGATCTTCTTGTCCAGGATGCGGGAAAGGTCGGCGTCGCGGTCATAGTAGACGCGCATGATTGTTCTCCTGAACAGGTATGAAGTCGCCCCGCCGCGCAACGCAGGTGCAGCAAAGCCGGCGCTTTCCAGCCGTTTTTTGCCGAAAGGTCAAGGGAAGCCCGTCCCATTGCGGTGCGTCACAGCGCGAGCCGGGCCATGGCGAGGGAATCCACATAGGCGCCGTCGCGCCAGGCATAGGCCCGCAGGAGCCCTTCCCGCTCGAAACCGAACCGCTCGTAGAGGGCGATGGCGCGAGCGTTGTCGGCATAGACGTTGAGCTCCAGCCGTTTGATGTTCCACCAGCGGTCGGCCATGTCGACCACCGCGGCCATCATGGCCGAGCCCACGCCGCGGCCGGCGAAGCCGTCGTGCACGGCCATGCCGATCGAGGCGGCATGGATCCGCCGGTGCCAGGGCTCGCGGTGCAGGCCGATGGAGCCCACCACCCGGCCGTCGAGCACGGCCACCAGGGCGCGGTTGTTGTGGTCGGTGGCGTCGAACCGCTTCTGGCGCATGGCCTCGGACATCAGCGGCGTCTGCAGCGTGCCCCAGACGGCGCGCGGCTGGTTCAGCACCTCGGTCATGGCGGGGACGTCGGACGGCTCGGCGGCGCGGACGACGATCTCGGGCGGCGGGTCGGTCATGGTCCTTCTCCTTGCGGAGCGGGAGAGGGACGGGGCGCATGAAAAAGCCCCGTCCGGTCTCCGGCGGGGCTGGTGTGGGGTCTTTGCGTGTCTGCTTGAGCCTAGCGCGCGCGTTCCCGTCCCGAGCCGCCGGAGGCGGTGCAGGTGGTAAGATTTACGTGCTGGGCGAAGCCGCTGCGCATGGAGGGGACCTTACCCTCGAAGCCGAAGCTTGGCAAAGCAGGGACATGATCGAGGTCACGCCTTCCATCGCGCTGCAGGACGACGAGGTCGTCTGGAAGGCGGTGCGCGCGTCGGGGCCGGGCGGACAGCACGTCAACAAGACCTCCACGGCGGTCGAACTGCGCTTCGACGTGCGCGGCTCGCCGTCCCTGCCCGAGCCGGTGCGGGCGAGGCTCTACCGGCTGGCGGGCAGCCGGCTGAACCAGGAGGGCGTGCTGGTGCTGGTCGCCCAGGCGCGGCGCTCGCAGGAGCTGAACCGGCAGGAGGCGGTGAACCGGCTGCTGGAACTGATCCGCAAGGCCGCCGAGCCCCCGCCCCCGCCGCGCAAGAAGACCAAGCCCACCTACGCCTCCAAGCTGAGGCGTCTGGAGGGCAAGGCCAAGCGGGGCGGCGTCAAGGCGATGCGCGGGCGTCCGCGGGGTGAGGACTAGGGGGCGCCTCCCTCCCCTTCATGGGGAGGGCCGAGGCGCCGCAGCGCGCGGGGTGGGGAGGCGTGGGCCAGGCCCCAACGCCGGCGCTTGAACGCGGCTTCCCCACCCGTCCGGCGCTCCGCGCCGTCCACCCTCCCCATGAAGGGGAGGGAAAGGGCGGCGCCCTCTGGCCTCATTCCGCCGCATTGGCGTATAGGCTTGTGCCCGATGTCGAAGCTTAGCCTGCTCACCGCCGCCGCCCTTTCCACCGCAGCCCTCGCCGCGTGCGCGCCGACCATGGGACCGCCCCCGCCGGGCCGGGGACCGATGGCCGGGCCGCCCACGTTCCGCGCCGCCGACTTCGGCTGGTCGCAGGCTCCGGGCCGCAACGGCGTGGCGGGCCGGGTCACCTACCGCCAAGGCGCGACGCGCTTCACCTGCTCGGGCGCGGGCGTGGTGCTGACGCCCGAGACGCCGTGGTCGAGGCGGCGGATGGCGGTGCTCTACGGCTCCACGGAACGGGCCGCCCTGCCGGCCGACGAGGTCCGGGCGCGCACGCCCCGGGCGCCGGCCGGCGACGCCGGGCCGTTCGTGAAGCGCACCACCTGCGACAGCGCCGACCGGTTCAGCTTCTCGGGCCTGCCCGACGGGGCCTGGTACGTGATCACCGTCGCCCGTCCGGCCGGCCAGCCGCAGGCCGAAGGCATGGCCCTGATGCGCCGCGTGACCACCCGCGGCGGGCGCGCCACCAGCATCGAACTTTAGTCACGGCGGAGCTGAACCTCCGGCCCGCCCGGGGGTTCCGCTCACCGCAGGGGCGGACGGGGCCCCACGGTGGGAGATATCGCCATGCGCCAGATCACCGGCGCCCTCCTGGTCCTGACCGCGCTCGGCTTGGCCGCGCCGGCCGCCGCGGGCGAGACGAAGACGCCCCGGAAAGCGGAGACCGCCCAGGCGGCCCAGCATTTCGCCCAGGCCGCCAGCTACCGCGGACCGGTGATGTCCCACGGCTACTCGGCCCGCGCCCGGCGCATCGCCGACTGCCTGGCCACCTATCCGGGCTACAACCCCAAGACCGACCGGGTGGTGGTGCGGCCCGGCGTGACGCGCCGGTGCGAGTTGCAGGTCGCGGAAGCTCGGCGCTAGGAACCGAACACCGTTTTCCAAGCGTTTGCAGGCCCTTGAGGGATGCACCGAGGAGAAAACGGTAATGCGCAAGCTGATCAGCGCAGCGGTCGCAGGCCTCGCGATGGCGGGCGGCGCGGCTGTGATGACATCGACGGCCGAAGCCCAGCCCTACGGCTACTACCCGGCCCCGCCGGCCTACTACGGCGGCTACAACAGCCAGCCCTACTACGGCGGCTACAACCAGCCCTATTACGGCAACGGCTACAACGGCTACTACAGCCAGCCCTACGCCGGCGGCGACCCGCTGACGGCGGGGATGGCGGCGCTCGGCGCGGCGCTCGGGCTCAACACCCAGAGCGGCTACGGCGGCTATGGCTACGGCGTGCCGGTGGACCGCTACGGGCCGGACCCGAACGGCATGATCGCCCCCGACGGGCACCGCATCAAATGCAAGCTGCGTCGGACCTACGACAGCTACTACCGGAGCTATGTGACCCGGCGGGTGTGCAGGTAGGCGCCCATTCCGCTCATCCCCGCGAAAGCCGGGCCCCAAGCGGACTGAAACGGAAAGGCCCCGAAGGATCGCTCCTCCGGGGCCTCTTCTTTGGGCTCAGCTTGGGCCCGGCTTTCGCCGGGGCGAGCGGCCTTTTCTAGTGCACCTTGGCGCGGCCGATGGCGAGGCCGTCGCCGGTGGAGGCGACCTCGATCACCTGGCCGTCCTCCAGGTCGCCGGCGAGCAGCTTGCGGGCGATGGGGTCGACCAGCTCCTTCTGGATCACGCGCTTGAGCGGACGGGCCCCGTAGACGGGGTCGTAGCCGCGCTCGGCCAGCCAGTGCAGGGCGGTGGCGTCGAGGTCGATCGCCATGCGGCGGTCGGCCAGGAGCTGTTCCACCCGCTTCAGCTGGATGCGGACGATGTTGTCCATCTCCGCGCGGCCCAGCCGCTTGAAGAGGATGATCTCGTCGATCCGGTTCAGGAACTCGGGCCGGAAGTGCTTGCGCACCACGTCCATGACCAGCGGCCGGGCCGTCTCGACGTCGTCCCCCTCGGCGAGGTTCGCCAGGTACTCCGAGCCCATGTTCGAGGTCATGATGATCAGGGTGTTGCGGAAGTCGACCGTGCGGCCCTGGCCGTCGGTCAGGCGGCCGTCGTCCAGCACCTGCAGCAGGACGTTGAACACGTCCGGATGGGCCTTCTCCACCTCGTCGAACAGTACGACCTGGTAGGGCCTGCGCCGCACGCTCTCGGTGAGCGCCCCGCCCTCGTCGTAGCCGACGTAGCCGGGAGGCGCGCCGATCATCCGGCTCACCGAGTGCTTCTCCATGTACTCGCTCATGTCGAGGCGGGTGATCGCCGCCTCGTCGTCGAACAGGAACTCGGCGAGCGCCTTGGTGAGCTCGGTCTTGCCGACGCCGGTCGGCCCCAGGAACAGGAACGAGCCGATCGGCCGGTTCGGGTCCTTCAGGCCGGCGCGGGCGCGGCGCACGGCGTCGGAGACGGCGACAAGCGCCTCCTCCTGGCCGACCACCCGCTCGCGCAGGGCGTCCTCCATAGAGAGCAGCTTCTCGCGCTCGCCCTCGAGCATCTTCTCGACGGGCACGCCGGTCCAGCGGGAGACGACGGCGGCGATCTGCTCGGCGTCGACCACCTCGGGGCTCATGGCGTCCTGCCCGCCCTCGGCGGCCTCGGCCTCGGCGAGCCGCTTCTCGAGCGCGGGGATCTCGCCGTAGGCGATCTCCGAGGCGCGCTGCAGGTCGCCGCGGCGCTGGGCGTTGACGAGCTCGGCGCGCAGCCGGTCGAGGGCCTCGCGCGCCTGGGCGGCGGCGCCCACCTTCTCCTTCTCGGCGCGCCAGCGGGCGGTCATCTCGGCGCTCTCGGACTCCAGCCCGCGCAGCTCCTCCTCGAGCTTCTCCAGCCGGGCCCTGGAGGCGGCGTCGGTCTCCTTGGTCAGGGCCTCGCGCTCGATCTTCAGCTGCACGACGCGCCGGTCGATCTCGTCCAGCTCCTCAGGCTTCGAGTCCACCGCCATGCGCACGCGGCTGGCGGCCTCGTCCACGAGGTCGATGGCCTTGTCCGGCAGGAAGCGGTCGGTGATGTAGCGGTTGGACAAGGTGGCGGCCGCGACGATGGCGCTGTCGGAGATGCGCACCCCGTGGTGCACCTCGTACTTCTCCTTCAGGCCGCGCAGGATGGAGACGGTGTCCTCCACCGTGGGCTCGCCCACGAACACCGACTGGAAGCGTCGGGCCAGCGCGGCGTCCTTCTCCACGTGCTTGCGGTACTCGTCGAGCGTGGTGGCGCCGACGCAGTGCAGCTCGCCGCGGGCGAGCGCGGGCTTGAGCAGGTTGGAGGCGTCCATGGCGCCCTCGGTCTTCCCGGCGCCCACGAGGGTGTGCATCTCGTCGATGAACAGGATGATCGAGCCCTCGGCGGCGGTGACCTCGTTGAGCACCGCCTTCAGCCGCTCCTCGAACTCCCCGCGGTACTTCGCCCCGGCGATCAGCGAGCCCATGTCTAGGGCCAGCAGCTTCTTGTCCTTCAGGCTCTCGGGCACGTCGCCGTTGACGATGCGCAGGGCGAGGCCCTCGACGATGGCGGTCTTGCCGACGCCGGGCTCGCCGATCAGGACGGGGTTGTTCTTGGTGCGGCGCGACAGGACCTGGATGGTCCGGCGGATCTCCTCGTCGCGGCCGATGACGGGGTCGAGCTTGCCGTCGCGGGCGGCCTGGGTGAGGTCGCGGGCGTAGCGCTTCAGCGCGTCATACCCCTCTTCAGCCGACGCGGAGTCCGCCGTCTTGCCCTTGCGCAGGTCGCCGGCGGCGCGTTCCAGGCTCTTGGTGTCGACGCCGGCGGATTTCAGCGCCTGGGCGGCCTCGCCGCCTTCCTTGGCGATGGCGATCAGCAGGCGCTCGGTGGTGACGAAGGCGTCGCCGGCCTTCTTGGCCCCCTCCTCGGCGTCGGCGAAGACGCGGGCGGTGTCGGGCTTCAGGTAGAGCTGGCCGGAGCCGCCCTCCACCTTCGGCAGCTTGCCGAGCTGGGCGTCGATGGCCTTGTCGGCCTCGTCGGGCCGGCCGCCGGCGCTCTGGATCAGGGCGCGGGACAGGCCGTCCTTCTCCTCCAGCAGCACCTTCAGGAGGTGCTCCGGGGCGAGCTGCTGGTGGCGGCGCGCGAGCGCCAGGCTCTGGGCCGACTGGATCGCCTGCTTGGCGCGGTCGGAATAGATGTCGATGTTCATCAGGTCCCCTCGTAGGCGGATCGGCGGAGGGAGCCTTGACCAAGCGCAATCTCCGCCTCACCCGATGTAGTGTGGCCCAAAGGTCACACAAGCCCGCCCGGCCGGCAAATCACATCGGCGGGTTGTGCTTCTCCAGGAAGGCCACGACGGCGTTCAGCATGGCGAGCCGGGTGTCGGCCTGGGAGAGCCAGTGGTCCTCGCCGGGCTGGACGACCAGCTCGACGGGCTTGCCCGCGCGCTGCAGGGCCTCGGCCATGACCCGGCTCTGCTCGAGCGGAACCACGGTGTCGTCGCGGCCGTGGACCAGCAGCACGGGGGCCTTGACCTTGTCGGCGTGCAGGGCGGGCGAATAGGCGGCCAACACGGGGTCGCGGCCGTTCTCGGCGCCCATGAACCGGCTCCACCAGCGGCGGGTGTCCGCTCCGCCGCGGTCGCCGGCCCAGTCGACGAACCGCTTGAGGTCCGAGAGGCCGGCGACGGAGGCCGCGCAGCGGTAGACGTCGGGCTCCAGGGCCGCGCCCGCGAGCGCCGCATAGCCGCCGTAGCTCGCGCCGACGATGCAGACCCGCTTGGGATCCACCACGCCCTGGGCGGCGAGGTGGGCGACGCCGTCGGAGAGGTCGGTCTGCATCTTGCGGCCCCACTGGCCGAAGCCGGCGGAGAGGTGGTCCCAGCCGAAACCCGACGAGCCGCGGAAGTTCACCTGCAGGACCGCATAGCCCCGCGAGGCCATGGCCTGGGCCCACCAGTCGAAGCCGGGCTCGTCCCGCGCCGCGGGCCCGCCGTGCGGGAAGACCACCAGCGGCAGCTTCTTCCCCGCCGAGCCCTGCGGCGTCGTCAGGTAGCCGGTGAGCTCCAGCCCGTCGCGCGCCTTGAACCGGACCGGCGCCACGGGGGAGATGTGCTCGGGCATCAGGTCCAGGTACTCGGGACCGATGAAGCTCGCCTTCTTCTGGTTCAGGTCGACCAGGGCGTAGGCGGGCCCCTCGGTGGGGGAGTCGGTGAGGACGATGATCACCTTGCGGTCGTTCGACCAGGACACGAGCTTGACGCGGGCGCCCTTGAACGCCGCCTGGACGCTCCGCCAGGCCCGCTGGTCGTTCGGATCGAAGAAGGTGTAGCGGTCCTCGTCCCCCACCAGGGCATAGGCGCCGATCAGGCGCTGGCTGACCGGGTCGAAGACCAGGTCGTCGACGTTCTCCACGGGCAGGGGCTCGCCCAGGGCGCCGTCGGGGCCGACCTCGCGCAGCACATAGCCCCGGTCCGCCATCTCGCCGATCAGCACCGACTGCCCGTCGCGGCCCAGCCCCGCCAGGTAGGGGCGGTCGTGGAGGGCCTGAAGGCTGCGGACCTCCTTCCATCTCGGCCCGTCCCGGAGCTTCAGGGCCCAGCGGCCGGAGTCTTCCTCATAGACGGTCTGCGCCAGGGGCTCGCCGCTGGCCCCGATCAGGATGTCCTCCGTCTCCTTGCCGCCGAACTCGACGACGTCGCTCTGACCGTTGCCAAGGTTCGCCTTGAAGACGGTGAGCACGCCGAAGGTGTCGCGGAAGGCGACGCCGCGCAGGAACAGGGTCGGCTCGCCGCTGACCACGCGGACCTCCGGCGGGCCGGCGAGCACGTTCAGCATGCCGGTCACGTCGGCGTTCTTGCCCTTGGCCTTCATGTGGGTGCCGGTCTGCTGCCGGCCGGGCGACGCGCCGAGCAGGCGCTGCAGCTTGTTCGTCCTCAGATCGAGGTGGAAGCCCTGGAAGTGTTCCCGGCGGCGCGCGTTCGTCACGCCCAGCAGCGTCCCGGTGCGCGAGGTGGTGAGGACGATGTCCTTGGACCCGACCCAGTCCAGGCCGCGCACCTTGACCTCGCCGAGGCCGAAACGGGCGGTGGCGCCGTCCTTCAGCTGGCGCACCAGCAGCTGGCGCTGGCCATCCTTCACCGCGACCACCGCGAAGGCGGAGCCGTCGGGCGCCACGCGCGCCTCGTCGATGGTCGGCAGGCTGCCGTACACCTGAAGCGGCGGCGCGGCTGACGCCGGCCAGGCAACGAGCGCGGCGAGGGCCGCCAGGAGGCTCAGGAGTCGGAACATACGCGGTCTCCGGTCGGTCAGGTCGGCGGATTGTGCTTTTCGAGGAAGGCCACGACGGCCTCCAGCATCTGCAGGCGGGTGGCGCCGCGGGTGAGCCAGTGGTCCTCGCCGGGCTGGACCACCAGCTCGTGCGGCTTGCCGGCCTTCCTGAGCGCATCGGCCATGAGCCGGCTCTGCTCCAGCGGCACCACGGTGTCGTCCTTGCCGTGGACGAGCAGGATCGGGATCTCGGCCCGGTGCGCCTGGGCCGCAGGCGACAGCTCGGCCATCACCGGATCGCCGAGATCCTCCGCGCCGACGAAGCGCGTCCAGTAGCGCAGGGTGGCCTCGCCGCTGCGGCTGCGGGAATAGCCGATCTGGCGGCGGAGGTCGGAGACGCCCCCGAAGGAGGCGGCGCAGCGGTAGACGCCGCGGTCGTGGGTCGCGCCGGCGAGGGCGGCGTAGCCGCCGTAGCTGGCCCCGACGATGCACACGCGCTTCGGATCGATGATCCCCTGGCCGGCCAGGTGGCGGACGCCGTCGGAGAGGTCGGTCTGCATCTTGCGGCCCCACTGGCCGTAGCCGGCCTCGAGCAGGGCGTTCCCCAGGCCGTCCGAGCCGCGGAAATTGACCTGCAGCACGGCATAGCCGCGCGAGGCGATGGCCTGCGGCCACCAGTCGAAGCCGGGATCGTCGCGCGACGCCGGCCCGCCGTGCGGCAGGACCACGAGCGGCAGGGCCTTGGCCTCGCGTCCCCGCGGCAGGGTCAGATAGCCGGTGAGCTCCAGCCCGTCGGCCGCCTTGAAGCGGATGGACTCCTTGCGCGCGATGTCGGCCGGCTTGAGCCCCTGGTAGACGCCGCCCAGCCAGGTGGCCTTGCGGGCGGTCAGGTCGACCACGGCGTAGGCGGGGCCCTCCGTCGGCGAGTCCACCAGGACGATGATCTTCTTCCGGTCGGCCGACCAGGAGCGCAGGCTGACCCGGGAATCCGGGAAGCTGGACAGCACCGTCCGCCAGACCTTGGCGTCCTCGGGGTCGAAGAACACCCATCGATCCTCGTCGCCCACGAGGCCGCCGCGCCCGATCAGCCGGCCATCCTGCGGATCGCGGAGCGCCCGTTCGGCCTCCAGCACCTTCATCGCCCGGCCAGGCGCGCCCGTCTTCAGGTCGATCTCCTGCCAGACCGTGCGCCCGTCGTCATAGGAGGCGAACAGCAGGTGCTCGCCGCTGCGGCCGAGCCCGACGACGTAAGGTTCGTCCAGGGGCGCCACGGTCTGCTGGACCTCCCGCCACCCCGGGCCGTTGCGGATCTTGAGGGACCAGCGGCCGCTGGAGCGGTCGTAGAGCTCCTGCGCCACGGGCTGGCCGTCGATGCCGACGATCCAGTCGCGGGTGTCCTTGCCGCCCTGCTCGACCAGATGACTGGTGGCGCGCTCCAGGGTGATGCGGAAAAGCGAGAGGTTTCCGCGCCCGTCGCTGAATTTCACCCCCTGGACGAAGACAGCGGGCTCGCCGCGGTAGGTGCGCACCACCGGCATGTCGAAGATGGTGTTCATGCCGTATTCGTTGTCGCGCAGGAGCGGCCGGGCCTTCTGCGTCTGCAGGTCGTAGGCGTAGGCCAGCATCCACTCCCGTCGGCCGCCGAGAATGCCCATCGGGGCGGCGGTGGCGCTGGTGACGATCAGGACGTTGCGGTCGCCCGCCCACTGCACGGCGCGCACCTTCGCGGGCCCTGCCCCCGCCTTCATCAGGAACTCGCCGGTGGCCACCTCGCGCACCGCGATGACCCGCTGCTCGCCGTCGGTGGCGATGAGGGCCACGGCGTGGCCGCTGGGCGAGATCGCCGCGTCCTCGATGGCGGGCAGCTTGCCGTACGCCTCGAGCGGCGCGGCGGCGGCCGGCGCCGCCAAGAGAAAGGCCAAGGACGCCAGCGCGCTCAGCAGACGGATCATGCGGCTCCCCCCGGATGCACAGCCCAGAGTGGCCGGGGCCGGGGCGTGGCGCAAGTCTACGCTCAACCCAGGGGCGCAGCGGGCCTCGTGTAGACGCGGGTCACGTAGCGGACCTGTTCGCCGGCGGTCCAGATGAGGTGCTCGATGCCCGTGATCTCGTGGGCGAGGCCGGGATTGGAGCCCGGCAGATCCAGCGGCTGGATGTGGTCGCCCCGGTTCATGGGCGTGAAGGGATCGTCGCTGTCGACCTTCCACATCAGGTCCGAGGCCCCGCCCGGGCCGTAGAGCTCCAGGCTGTAGGGCTTGAGCTGGTCGGTGTGGAAACGGGCCGGCATGGCGGCAGAACGCATGGCCGCCGCCGGCCGTTCAGCGGGCGTTGGCATAGGCCTTCACCACCCGGTAGAGGAACTCCCGTCCCTCGTAGAGCGAGCGCACGCGGATGCGCTCGTTGAGGCCGTGGGCGCCGCCGCCGTCCGGCTCGCCGAACATGCCGGAGAGGCCGTAGGTCGGGATGCCGGCGGCCAGCAGGAAGCGGCCGTCGGTGGCGCCGGTGGCCATGGCGGGCACCAGCGGCACGCCGGGCCAGAGCTCGCCCGCCACCCGCTCGGCGGGTCGGGTGATGGCCGGCGTCAGCGGCGGGGCCGGCGAGACCGGGCTGGGCTCCCCCACGGCGGAGATGCGGATGCCGGGGTCGGCCATGACCTCCGTGAGCGCCGCTTGGACGGAGGCGACGCTCTCGCCGGGCAGGATGCGGCAGTTGACGTTGGCGGTCGCCCGCTGCGGCAGGGCGTTGGGCGCATGGCCGGCGCTGACCATGGTGGCCACGCAGGTGGTGCGCATCATGGAGTTGTAGCCCGGATCGCGGGCGATGCGGGCGACCACGTCGGCCGGCATCGGGGTGGCGAGCGCCGCGGTCATGTCGGCGCCGAGCTGGCCGCCGACGATCGGGGCCATGCGCTCGAAGTGCAGGCGGGTGGCCTCGTTCAGCCGGGCCGGGAAGTCGTGGGCGCCGATCCTCGAGATGGCCGCGGCCAGGCGGTAGATGGCGTTGTCCTTCACCGGCCGGGAAGAGTGGCCGCCGGGGTTCGTCGTCTCCAGCGTGAAGTCCTGGTAGACCTTCTCGCCCGCCTGGATGCCGAGGAAGACCCGCTTGTCGCCGGCCAGGCGGCCGCCCGCGCCCTCGTTCAGCGCGAACTCGGCGGCGAGCGTGTCGGGGTGGGTCTTCAGCAGCCAGGAGACGCCGTTGAAGGTGTCGGGGGTCTCCTCGCCGCAGGTCAGCGCCAGCTTCAGGGTCCGGCGCGGCTTGAAGCCCTCCTTGCGGTAGCGGATCAGGGCGTCGGTGAAGGCGGCCGCCATGGCTTTGTCGTCCGCCGCGCCGCGGGCGTAGAAGTAGCCGTTCTCCTCCACGAGGGTGAAGGGATCGCGCTCCCAATCCTCGCGCCGGGCCTCGACCACGTCGATGTGGGCGAGCAGCAGGAGCGGCTTCAGCTTCGGGTCGGTCCCGGGGACCACGGCGACCAGGTTGCCGTCCTTGGGCCGGTCGGCGGGCGCGAGGACCCGGACGTCCTTCTCCGGGTAGCCGGCGGCCTTCAGGCGGGCGGCCATCCGCTCGGCGGCGAGCGTGCAGGAGCCGGCGGACAGCGTGGTGTTGGTCTCGATCAGCTCCTTGTAGAGCCCGCGGAACTCGGCCTGCCCGGGGAAGTCCTGGGCCGCGGCGGGCGCGGCGGTGAACGCGCCGGCGACCAGCGCGGCGACGGCGGCAAGCTTACGGACCATGCGAGACACTCCCCCGGGACGTGGGAGGAGCGTAGGCATTCCGCCAACACCCAGCAACCAACAGCCGCTCACCCCGGCGAAAGCCGGGGCCCAAGCGGAGTCGAGGCGCTGCGCGGCCCAGCGATTCCTGGAGCTTCAGCTTGGATCCCGGCTTCCGCCGGGATGAGCGGAAATCAGTTCAGCTCGGTCTTCTTCGGCGGCTCGGGGGGCAAGGGGGCGACGGGGACGCCGTCCTCGACGAGCTCGCGGACCTCCTTCGGCGTGGCCTGGCCATAGATGCCGCGCTGCTCGGACTTGCCCTCGTGGATGGCGCGGGCCTCGCGGGCGAAGGTGTCGCCGACGTCGTCGAAGTTCTCCTCCACGTGGCGGCGGATGCGGCCCATGGCCTCCATCATCATCTCGCGCACGGGCGCGGCCGTCTCGTCCTGGACGGTGCGCCGCGTCCCGGCCAGCGCCGGGGCCATGATCTGCTTGCGGACCGCCTTGGAGGCGCAGAGCGGGCATTCCAGGAGGCCGCGGGCCTGCTGGTCGTCGTAGTCGGCGGACGAGCCGAACCAGCCTTCGAAGCCGTGGTCGTGCTCGCAGGTGAGCGCGTACTTGATCATGGGAGAGATATAGGAAGCTCGAACTCGCGGGCGTTCTTCAGCGCGGGGATGGCGGCCCGCGCCTTCGCCGGCGCCGCCAGGTCGAGGTCGGCGAGAAGCACGCCGGGCTCGTCATGGTCAAGATGGCCGAGCACCTCGCCCCACGGGCCGACCGCGATCGTGTGCCCGTAGGTGACCCGCCCGTCCTCGTGGCGGCCGCCCTGGGCGGGGGCGAGCACGAAGCTGCCGGTCTCGATCGCCCGGGCGCGCAGCAGCACCTCCCAGTGGGCCTCGCCGGTCGGCCGGGTGAAGGCCGAGGGAATGGTCATCACCTCGGCGCCGGCCAGGGCGAGCGCGCGGTAGAGGGCGGGGAAGCGCAGGTCGTAACAGACGGTCATGCCCAGCCGGACCTCGCCCGCCTGAACGGCCACCGCACGCGCGCCGGGCTCGTAGGCTTCGGACTCGCGGGAGCGCTCGCCGGTGGGCAGGTCCACGTCGAACATGTGCAGCTTGTCGTAGGTGGCGGCCACCGCGCCGTCGGGGGCGATCAGCACGGAGCGGTTGGCGGCCTTGCCGTCCTCGCGCCGGACCAGGGCCGAGCCGACCAGCAGCCAGACCGAGAGGTCGCGGGCGGCGTCGCGCAGGCCGCGCACCACGGGATCCTCGTCCAGCGTGCGGAGCTGCGGCAGGAGGACGGCGCGGTCCTTCTGCAGGACGTTCGTCCCCTCCGGCGTGAGGATGAGCCGTGCGCCCCGCCCGGCGGCCTCGCGGACCAGCGGCAGGACGTGGGCGAGCGCCGCGGCGTGGGTCGCGGGGGTGCGGGTCTGGAGAAGCGCGGCCTTCATCGGGGCCTGGATAGCACAGGATCGGCCTTCTCCCCTTGCGGGAGAAGGGATTTCTTCTACGCCGCCTGCTGGAGGAGGGGGTCGAGCTTGCCCTCGCGCTCGAGGGCCATCATGTCGTCGCAGCCGCCGATGTGCTGTCCGCCGATGAAGATCTGCGGAAAGGTGGCGCGGCCGGAGCGCTGCATCATCTCGGCGCGCTTCTCGGGATCGAAGGCGGCCTCGATCTCGTCGAACTCGACGCCCTTCTTCTCCAGCAGCGAGACCGCGCGGATGCAGTAGGGGCAGTAGGGCTTGGTGTAGATGGTGACGTGGGCCATGGCGCTCTAAACAAAAGCCGTCCGGGGAAGTTTCATATAGTGAGTCCGCCGCGCTCCTTAACCCGGGCGACGACGGCCAGGTCGACGCGGGCGGCGCCGGCGGCCTTGAGCGCCCGGGCGCAGCCTTCCGCCGTGGCGCCGGTGGTCATCACGTCATCGACGAGCAGGATGCGCCGCCCGGCGACCTGGGCGGCGCGGGCGGCGGGCACGTGGAAGGCGCCGGCGACGTTGCGCTTGCGGCCGGAGCCCGACTTGCCGGCCTGGGTGTCGGTGGCGCGGCGGCGGACCAGGGCATCGGGCAGGTAGGCCACGCCGGTGAGGACCGAGAGCGGCCGGGCGATCTCGGCGGCCTGGTTATAGCGGCGATGCAGCAGGCGGAAGGGGTGCAGCGGCACGGGCGCGATCGCGTCGGCCTCCTCCACGAGATCGCGGGCCGCGCGGCTGAGCCAGCGGGCGAGCAGCGGGGCGAGGTCCAGCCGGTCGGCGTGCTTCAGCTTCAGGATCGGATCGCGCGAGACCTCGTCGTAGAGGCAGGCGGCGCGGGCCGCGTCGAATGCCCGGGGCCTGGCCAGGCAGGCCGCACAGCGGTCGCCGATGTCGTACTCGAAGGGCGCGCCGCAGCCGTCGCAGACCGGGCCGTCGAGGAAGTGGATGCGGCTCCAGGTGTCGGCCGAGAGCCCGCCGGCCAGGGGCGCCGGGCCGCCGTCCAGGGCCTGCGGCGGGAACAGCAGGTCGAGCGCGCCGCGCCAGAGCGCTTTTGCGCGCGGCCCCGGTTTCAATCGATCGGCGAAGACGCCATGTTCCGCGCCCATGTCCCCCGGCCCCACGTCCCCGCCTCGCCTGTTCGACCGCGCCCTGCACCGCAAGCGGCTGGACCGCGCGGCCCGCGGCTATGCGCAGGCCGATTTCCTGAAGCGCCGGGCCGCGCAGGACGTGGCCGAGCGCCTGGAGGCGATCATGCGGGACTTCCCGGTGGCCGTCGACCTCTCGGCGCGGACCGGCGCCTTCCGCGAGGCGCTGGCGCACAGCGGGGCGGCCTCGCGGATCGGAACGCTGATCGAGGCCGACCTGTCGCCGGCCATGCTGGGCGGCCGGACGGGGCCGCGGGTGGCGCTGGACGAGGAGCGCCTGCCGTTCGCGCCCGGGGCCCTGGACCTGGTGGTCTCCACCCTGGGGCTGCACTGGACCAACGACGTGGTCGGCGCGCTGATCCAGGCGCGGATGGCGCTGAGGCCGGACGGCCTGTTCATCGGCGCCTTCCTGGGCGGGGCGACGCTCACGGAGCTGCGCCAGTCGCTGGTGGCGGCCGAGGCGGAGATCCTGGGCGGCGCCGGCAGCCGCGTCTCGCCCTTCGCCGACACAACCGACGCCGCGGGCCTGCTGCAGCGGGCGGGCTTCGCCCTGCCGGTGGCCGACGTGGACCGGGTGAGCGTCACCTACGACCATCCCCTGAAGCTGCTCTACGACCTGCGCCAGATGGGCGAGACCAGCGTGCTCGCCGAGCGGCACCCGAAGAAGCTGACGCGCGCGCTGATGCGCCGGGCCTTCGAGATCTACGCCGAGCGGTTCGCGGGGCAGGACGGCCGCGTGCCCGCCACCTTCGAGATCATCACCCTCACCGGCTGGGCCCCGCACGAGAGCCAGCAGAAACCGCTCCAGCCCGGCTCGGCGAAGATGCGCCTGGCCGACGCGCTGGGGACGGTGGAGCACCGGGTCCCGGGGACGCGGTGAGGGTTCGGCCACTCGTCGACCTCACCTGACACACACGCCGCTCATCCCGGCGAAAGCCGGGACCTAAGCTGACTATCGCCCTGCGAAGGCGAGCAGGTTGTTCAGCTCAAGGCCTAGGTCACGCCAAGTGGGATTCTCGGCCTCGATCAGCTCGATCTTCCATCTGCGCCGCCACTCCTTGATCTGGCGCTCGCGACGAAAGGCGTTCTCGCGCAACTCGAAGGTTTCGAACCAGACGAGCTTGTCGACGCCGTACCTCGCCGTGAAGCCACGCCTCAGCTTCTCCTGATGCTCGTACACCCGGCGCGCGAGGTCGTCCGTGTGGCCGGTGTAGAGCGTGCCGTAGGGGGCGCTCGCCATGATGTAGACGAAGAAGCTCATGCGAGGTGGCCAGCTCAGCTTGGGTCCCGGCTTTCGCCGGGATGAGCGGAGAATAAAACAAGAACACCTCTGCGCCAAACTCGAGCGGCGGGTGTCCAGCAGGGAAGAAGGGATTCACGCCCCCAGCAGGTGCAGCACGACCTCGCGGCGGTGGGGGCGGGCGCGGTGCTCGAACAGGTAGAGGCCCTGCCAGCTCCCGAGCGCCAGGCGGCCGCTGACCAGGGGGACGGAGAGCTGCACGCCGGTGAGCGCCGTGCGCAGGTGGGCGGGCATGTCGTCGGGGCCCTCGTCCTGGTGGCGGTAGGCCGAACTCTCGGGCGCGAGCTGCGCGAAATAGTCCTCGAGATCGCAGGCGACGTCGGGGTCGGCGTTCTCCTGGATCAGCAGGCTCGCCGAGGTGTGGCGGCAGAAGAGGGTCAGAAGGCCCGTGGTCATCCCCTGCCCGGCCGCCCAGCCGGCGGCCTCGCGGGTGAACTCGTGCAGGCCCTGGCCGCGGGTCTGGACGACGAGGGTGTGGGCCGCCTGGCGCATCAGATGAGGTCCCGCAGCCAGGCCACCAGCGGGCCGTCGGCCGGCGGCATGGGATAGTCGGCGAGCTTCATCGGCTTCACCCAGGCGATCGCCTTGTGCTCGCGGGCGGTGACCTGGCCTTCCCAGCGGCGGACCAGATAGAGCGGCATCAGGAGGTGGAAGCTCTCGTAGGCGTGGCTGGCGAAGACGAAGGGGGCGAGGCAGGCGTGGCTGACGCGGATGCCCAGCTCCTCGTCCAGCTCGCGGATCAGGCAGGCTTCGGGCGTCTCGCCCGGCTCCACCTTTCCGCCCGGGAACTCCCACAGGCCGGCAAGCTGCTTGCCTTCCGGGCGCTGGCAGATCAGCACCCGGCCGTCGGAGTCGATGAGGGCGGCGGCGGCCACCAAGACCATGGGCTTGTCGCTCATGGGCGGGGCATAGCCTCCTCTCCCCCGCGAAGCGAGAGGCTCCGCGATGCGCCATATCGGCCACGCTTGCGGAACAATCCTCGAACGCGGGTTGACTTCGCCGTTCGCAGCGCCCATCTGCACCCTGCGCCTACAAGAAGGGCGCTATCGGTGCTCCAGCCGCGTGGGGTCCACTACGGACCCAGCCTGTCGAGCGCAGAGAGAACTTCTCATAGATCGCCCATCACGCGGGGCGCTTCCCCAACGACCCCGCGCTCCCGCGACCCTCGGACAATCCGAGCGGCCGCGTTCGGCGCATACGCGAAAGCTATACCTTGACCCAATTCACTGACCTTGGCCTGGCCAAGCCCCTTCTCAAGGCGCTGGCCGACGAAGGCTACACCACGCCCACGCCGATCCAGGCGCAGGCGATCCCCGGCGTGATGGAAGGCCGCGACCTGCTGGGCATCGCCCAGACGGGCACCGGCAAGACCGCCGCCTTCGCGCTGCCCATCCTCCACCGCCTGGCGGAGAACCGGAAGCCCGCGCCGCGCAAGAGCGCCCGGGTGCTGGTGCTCTCCCCCACCCGCGAGCTCGCCACCCAGATCGGCGAGAGCTTCAAGGCCTACGGCAAGCACCTCGGCGTCACCGTCGCCGTCGTGTTCGGCGGCGTGAAGTACGGCGCCCAGATGAAGGCCCTGGCGCCCGGCGTCGACGTGCTCGTCGCCACGCCCGGCCGCCTGATCGACCACATCCAGGAGAAGACCATCTCCCTGGAAGGCGTCGAGACCTTCGTCCTCGACGAGGCCGACCAGATGCTCGACATGGGCTTCATCCTGCCGATCCGGCGGATCGTGAAGTTCCTGCCCCGCCAGCGCCAGAACCTGTTCTTCTCGGCCACGATGCCGAGCGAGATCGAGAAGCTGACCGGCGAGATCCTCAACCCGAACCCGCTGAAGGTGTCGGTGACGCCGGCGGCGACGACGGTCGACCGGGTGAACCAGCGCGTGCTGTTCGTCGAGCAGTCGCGCAAGCGCGCCCTGCTGGCCGAGCTGTTCGACGATGCCGGCTTCAAGCGCGTGATCGTCTTCACCCGCACCAAACGCGGCGCCGACCGCGTGGCCCGCGGCCTGGAGCAGGTCGGCGTGGAGGCCTCGGCCATCCACGGCGACAAGAGCCAGGGGCAGCGTGAACGGGCGCTGGCCGAGTTCAAGGCCGGCAAGGTCCGCGCCCTGGTGGCCACCGACATCGCGGCGCGCGGCATCGACATCGACGCGGTCAGCCACGTCGTCCAGTACGAGCTGCCGAACGTGCCGGAGTCCTACGTCCACCGGATCGGCCGGACGGCGCGGGCCGGCGCCGACGGCTCGGCCGTGGCGTTCTGCGCCGACGACGAGCGGAACCTGCTGAAGGACATCGAGAAGGTGACCCGCCAGCGGATTCCGTCCTTCGACCGCCGCAACGATCGCCAGCTGGGGGCCGCCACGGCCGCCCTGCCGGAAGTCGCCGGCAAGCCGGATCGCCCGGACACCCGCGGTCAGGCCCAGCCGCACCGCGGCGGCCACAAGGCCAAGCCGAACCGCAACCACTCGGCGGCCAAGCCGGGCCACCGCCACGAGGGCGCTCCGGCGCGTTCGGGCGGAGAGCGTCCGGCCCAGGCGAAGCCGGCCGGCGGCGGGGGCTTCAAGGGCCCGCGCCGCGGCCGCGGCGGCCAGGGCGGCGCCGGCCGCTCGGGCGGCGGCGGCGGCGAGCGCTCGGGCGTCTGGTCGAACCGGTAGGGGCTAATCCTTCTCCCCCTGTGGGAGAAGGTGGCGGCCGAAGGCTGATGGATGAGGGGTCGCACCGGACAACGGTGCGGCCCCTTTTTCCTGTCCGGACGGTCCGGGAAACCCCTCCTCCGACCCGCTTCGCGGGCACCTTCTCCCACAGGGGGAGAGGGGTCAGGACCCAGTCACCTCGCCGATCCAGGCGAGGTAGGCGGGATCGGCGGCGACCACGGGCAAGGCGACGATCTCCGGCGTGTCGTAGCTGTGCAGCTCGCGGATGCGGGCCGCGACCTTGTCCCAGAGATCGGCGCGGGTCTTGACGAGGAGCAGCTCCTCGACGTCGCGGCGCACCTCCCCCTCCCAGAGATAGCGGCTGCGGATCGGCATGACCTGCACGCAGGCGGCCAGGCGCTCCGAGAGCAGGGCCTCGGCGATGGCGTCCGCCTCGGTCTCCGAGGCCGTGGTCGTCTGGATCAGGATCGCGCTGGCCACACTCATTCCGCTCACCCCGGTTGTTCTTACGACCGGTAGTCGCCGTTGATCTCGACGTAGCGCTTGGTGAGGTCGCAGGTCCACATGGTCGAGGAGGCCCGGCCCATGCCGACGTCGACGGTCACCTCCAGCTCCTGGCGCTTCATGTAGGCGCTCATCTTGTCCTCGTCGTAGGAGGGCGAGATCAGGCCGTCCTGGGCCGCCCAGTAGGGACCGAACTTCACGCTGACGGAGTCGCGGTCGATGGGCTCGTCGGCGCGGCCCACGGCCATGACGATCCGGCCCCAGTTGGCGTCCTCGCCGGCGAAGGCGGTCTTCACCAGCGGGCTCTCGCAGATGGTGCGGGCGATCTTGCGGGCCGAGGCCGCGGTCTCGGCGCCGGTCACCGTCACCTTGATGAACTTGTTGGCCCCTTCCCCGTCGCGCACCAGCTGGTGGGCGAGGTCCATGAGGACGTGCTCCAGCTTGTCGCGGAAGTCGGCCAGGCGCCGGTCGCCGGCGCGGCTGATCTTCGGCGCGCCCGAGGCCCCCGTGGCGAACAGCAGCAGGGTGTCGTTGGTGGAGCGGTCGCCGTCGACCGTCACGGCGTTGAAGGTGTTGCGGGTGTAGAGGTTGACCAGGTTCTGCAGCGCCGTGGGCGTGATGGCCGCATCGGTGACCACGAAGGCCAGCATGGTGGCCATGTCGGGCGCGATCATGCCCGAGCCCTTGCAGATGCCGCCGATCCGCACCGTCACCCCGTCGATCTTCGCCTCGGCGTAGGCCCCCTTGGGGAAGGTGTCGGTGGTCATGATGGCGCGCGCCGCGCCGGCCCAGCCGTCCTCGGTCAGGCGGCCCTCCACCTCGGGCAGGCGGTGGGTGATCTTGGCGTCGTCCAGCAGCACGCCGATGACGCCGGTGGAGGCCACCATCACGTCGCGCTGGCGGCAGTCGAAGCGCTTGCCCACCGCCGAGCAGACCCGGCGCACGGCGTCGGCGCCCGGCCGGCCGGTGAAGGAATTGGCGCAGCCGGCGTTGACCACCAGGGCGCGGACGGCCTCGCCTTTGGTGGCCTCGAGCTGGCGCTTGCACCAGTCCACGGGGGCGGAGCCGACGCCGTGGCGGGTGAAGACGCCCGCGCAGCTCGCGCCTTCCGGGAAGTGCATGACCAGCAGGTCCTCGCGGTCGTGCTTGTAGAAGCCGGCCCGGCCGGTGGCCATCTGCACGCCGGCGATCGGCGGCATCTTCGGGAACGGCACGGCGAGCGGCGACACCGGCATGGCCGCCTTGCCCGGGGCCGCGGGCGGCGGCGGCGGCGGCGGGGCGGCGAACTGGCTGGCCTGGCGGTCGGCGCGCTTGAGCGCGGCGCTCTTCAGGGCGCTGCGCAGCGGGTCGAAGGCGCGCTCCAGGGTCTGCCCCACGACCTCCACCGGCTTGGCGGCGGCCTTCTTCGAACCGGAGGTCTTCTTCGCGGGCGTCTTGCTCACGGCTGGGCCCCCTTGGCTTGCGGAGTCTGGGTGGTGGGAGTCTGGGTCTTCGGTTGCGGCGCGGCCTTCGGCGCGTCGGCGGGCGGGACGGGCCGGGCGCCGTCGCCCTTGACCAGCACCTCGACCTTGGCCCGGCCGCGGAGCTTCTCCAGCAGGTCGCGGATCTGGTCGTAGGTGAGGAAGCGGACGATCTGCGGCCGGGCGGCTTCCAGGGTGATCGGCTGCTCCAGCCTTCGATCCTCGACCTTGACGATGGCGAAGCCGCCTTCGGTGGCGAAGGGGCCGACGACCTGGCCGGCCTTGGCGTCCTTGAGCGCCGCGTCATAGGCCTCGGGCATGACGTCGGTGGTGAAGTAGCCGAGGTCGCCGCCGTTGAAGCGCGTGGCCGCGTCCGTGGAGCGCTCCATGGCCAGGGCCTCGAAGGAGGCGCCGGCGGCCAGCAGCTTCCTGACCTGCTCGGCCTCGGCGGGCGTGCCCACGACGATCTGGCGGGCGCGGATCTCCTCGGAGCGTTTGGCGAGCTTGAGCTGCTCCTGGTAGAGGCCGCGGATCGCGTTCTCGTTGACCGCGTCGGAGACCACGCTCTCCACCAGCATGTCGCCGAGGATGCGCTCGCGGGCGGCGGCCAGGCGGCGCTGGGCCACCGGGTCCTTGTCCAGTTTTCGCTTCAGGGCCTCGGAGGCGAGCAGCTTCTGGTCCACCACCTCGTCGAGCACCCGGCGGAACAGCTCGGAGGAGGCGTCCAGCGGCTCGCCCTCGCCGATCAGGCCCTGGGCCACGGCCTCGCGCTTGACGTCGGAGGCCCACACGGTCTTGCCGTCCACCCGGGCGACGGCCTGGTCGCCGCGCTCGGGCGCCTGCTCGCCGCCGCCGTCCTTGCCGCAGGCGCTGAACGACAGCGCCAGCGCGGCCATCAGGCCGGCTAGGAGGAAGGGACGGAAGGACCTGGCGGCCGCCATACGGATCACCCCGGACATGGGAGCGGGAACACGCGCGTCGGGCGCCGCCCGTCCCTAGCCATTTCCACTGCGGAGTGCAAAGGTTGCCCCCGACTGGGCGGGGGCCGCTTAGGCCTTCCGCCGCTAGGCATTATTTCCGGAGGAATATTGAAAATGCGCGAAGCGGTGATCGTCTCCTACGCCCGTACCGGACTTGCGAAGTCCGGCCGCGGCGGCTTCAACATGACCCCGACCGTCTCCATCGCGGCGCACGCCGTGAAGCATGCGGTCGAGAAGGCGGGCATCGAGAAGGACTCGGTCGAGGACGTCTTCCTGGGCAACGTGGCCCACGGCGGCGGCAACCTGGGCCGCCAGGCCTCGCTGCTGGCCGGGCTGCCGATCACCACCTCCGGCGTCACCGTCAACCGCTTCTGCTCCTCGGGCCTGCAGACCATCGCCATGGCCGCCAACTACGTCCGCGAGGACGGCGCCGACGTGGTCGTGGCCGGCGGGGTGGAGTCGATCTCCATGCCGAACCTCGGCCAGTCGAAGGAGAACTTCGACCCGCGCCTGACCGAGATGTACCCGGCCATCTACATGCCGATGATCGACACCGCCGACATCGTGGCCGAGCGCTACAAGGTCAGCCGCGAGGCGCAGGACGAGTATTCGCTGGAGAGCCAGCGGCGCATGGCGGCGGCCCAGCAGGCGAACAAGTTCGCCGACGAGATCGTCCCGATGAAGACCAAGATGAAGACGGTCAACAAGGAGACGAAGGAAGAATCCGTCGTCGACTACGTGGTGACCCGCGACGAGTGCAACCGTCCCGACACCACCCTCGAAGGCCTGCAGAAGCTGGAGCCCGTGCGCGGCCCCGGCAAGTACATCACCGCCGGCAACGCCTCGCAGCTGTCCGACGGCGCCGCCGCCGTCGTGGTGATGGAGCGCAAGGAGGCCGAGCGCCGGGGCCTGACGCCCCTGGGCGTGTTCAAGGGCTGGGCCGTGGCCGGCTGCGAGCCGGACGAGATGGGCATCGGCCCGGTGTTCGCGATCCCGCGCCTGCTGGAGCGCCACGGCCTGAAGGTCGACGACATCGACCTGTGGGAACTGAACGAGGCGTTCGCCTCGCAGTGCCTCTACAGCCGCGACAAGCTGGGCATCGACCCGGAGAAGTACAACGTCAACGGCGGCTCCATCGCCATCGGCCACCCGTTCGGCATGACCGGCGCGCGCCTTGCCGGCCACGTCCTGCAGGAAGGCAAGCGCCGCGGGGCGAAGAACGTCGTGGTCTCCATGTGCATCGGCGGCGGCATGGGCGCCGCAGGTCTGTTCGAGGTCTACTGACCTCGACCAGACCGGCCGCGGCGCCCAGCACTTGGACTTGGTCGAAATCGCTCGCGCGATTCGACGGGCGCCGCAGGTCTGTTCGAGGTCTACTGACCTCGACCAGACCGGCCGCGGCGTCCATCGCTTGGACTTGGTCGAAATCGCTTACGCGATTTCGACGGGCGCCGCGGGCCTGTTCGAGGCGTATTGATCACTTCCTCTCCCACGCCCGTGGGAGAGGGGGACCATCCGCCGGAGAGCGGACGGTGGAGAGGGCGAGCCGCAGGCGCCGAGCTTGCGGCCGCCCTTCTTGATTCAGAGCCCTGGACTTGCCCTCTCGACCACGCCCTCTGCGGGGCGCGGCCCCCCTCTCCTGCTGCGCGGGAGAGGAAGAGCGACAGGCACAGCGACGCTATGTCCGGCGGGGGGTTCCGTTGACACTGGGGGACCCGGTGCTTAAGTCTCGCGCGCCCTGAAAAGAGCGATTTTCCCGGCAGGCGATGGGCCACGGCCGCCGCCGACGCCCCACCAAACCGGACGCATCCCTTGAGCATCTTCCAACGGTTCTTCGGCTCTTCCAACGACCGCAAGGTCAAGGCCATGGCCGCGCGGGTCACCAAGATCAACGCGCTGGAGCCCCAGATGCAGGCGCTGAGCGACGATGCGCTCCGCGCCAAGACCGAGGACTTCAAGCAAAGGCTCGCCAAGGGTGCGACGCTGGACGACCTCATGGAAGAGGCCTTCGCCGTGGTGCGCGAGGCGGCGCGCCGGACGCTGGGCCAGCGGCACTACGACGTGCAGCTCGTGGGCGGCATGGTGCTGCACACCGGCGGCATCGCCGAGATGCGGACCGGCGAAGGCAAGACGCTGGTCGCCACCGCTCCGGTCTACCTGAACGCCCTGGCCGGCAAGGGCGTCCACGTCATCACGGTCAACGACTACCTGGCCCAGCGCGACGCCGAGTGGATGGGCCAGATCTACCGCTTCCTCGGCCTTTCGGTGGGGACCATCGTCCACGGCCTCAGCCAGGGCCAGCGGCAGGCGGCCTACAACAGCGACATCACCTACGGCACGAACAACGAGTTCGGCTTCGACTACCTGCGCGACAACCTGGTCTACGACGTGAGCGAGATGGTCCAGCGCGGCCACAACTTCGCGATCGTCGACGAGGTGGACTCGATCCTGATCGACGAGGCCCGCACCCCGCTGATCATCTCCGGCCCGACCGAGGACCGCTCCGAGTTCTACAAGATCATCGACGCGCTGATCAAAGAGCTCATCCAGGACACCGCGACCTACGACTTCGACGAGAAGCAGCGCCAGGTCATCCTCACCGAGGAGGGCGCCGAGAAGATCGAGGAGATCCTGCAGGCCGCCGGACACCTGGCCGAGGACACCACCGGCCTCTATGACGCCGCCAACGTCTCGGTGGTGCACCACGTGAACCAGGCGCTGCGCGCCAACGTCCTCTACACCCGCGACAAGGACTACATCGTCCGCGCCGGCGAGGTGATCCTGATCGACGAGTTCACCGGCCGCATGATGCACGGCCGCCGGCTGTCGGAAGGCCTGCACCAGGCGATCGAGGCCAAGGAAGCCGCCGTCATCCAGCCCGAGAACCAGACGCTGGCCTCGGTGACCATCCAGAACTACTTCCGGCTCTATTCGAAGCTCTCGGGCATGACCGGCACCGCGGCGACCGAGGCCCAGGAGTTCGGCGACATCTACAAGATGGACGTCATGGAGATCCCCACCAACCGGCCGGTGGCGCGGATCGACGACGACGACGAGGTCTACCGGACCTTCGCCGAGAAGAACGAGGCGATCCTCAAGCAGATCGCCTACTGCTACGCGCACGGCCAGCCGATCCTGGTGGGCACGGTCTCCATCGAGAAGTCGGAGCAGCTGTCCGAGCTGCTGAAGAGCTACGCCTGGGAAGTCCCGGTGAAGAAGCTGAAGCGCGAGCACTGGGCGCTGGCCGCCCGGGCCCGCCAGGTGGACCTCGAGGCCGCCCAGAAGGCCAAGCAGGAGCTGCTGGCGCTCGGCGAGAGCGCCTTCGAAACCAGCGTCGCCAAGGGCAAGGGCATCCCGCACAACGTGCTGAACGCCCGCTACCACGAGCAGGAGGCCGGCATCGTCGCCGACGCCGGCGTGCCCGGCGCGGTGACCATCGCCACCAACATGGCCGGCCGCGGCACCGACATCCAGCTGGGCGGCAACGTCGACATGAAGCTCGCCAAGTGGCGGGACGAGCAGCGCGGCCTCGGGATCGAGGTGACGCCGGACGAGGCCAAGGCCCGCAAGGCGGAGATCGAGGCCGAGATCAAGGACCTCAAGGAAGAGGCCCTGGCCGCCGGCGGGCTCTATGTGCTGGGCACCGAGCGGCACGAGAGCCGGCGGATCGACAACCAGCTGCGCGGCCGGACGGGCCGCCAGGGCGACCCGGGCCGCTCGAAGTTCTTCCTGTCCTGCGAGGACGACCTGCTGCGCATCTTCGCCGGCGAGCGTCTCGACGGGATCATGCGCACCTTCGGCGTCCAGGAAGGCGAGGCGATCACCCACAAGTGGCTGAACAGCGCCATCGCCACGGCCCAGAAGCGCGTCGAGCAGCGCAACTACGAGATCCGCAAGAACCTGCTGAAGTACGACGACGTCGTGAACGACCAGCGCAAGGCCGTGTTCGAGCAGCGCCAGGAGTTCATGGAGGCCGCCGACCTTTCGGAGATCATCGGCGAGTTCCGCCGCGACACCATCTCCGACTTCGTGGAGCGCCACCTGCCGCCGAAGGCCTTCGCCGAGCAGTGGGACGTGGACGGGCTGGAAGAGCACGTCCGCAACTACCTCGGCCTCGACCTGCCGATCCGCGACTGGGCGGCCGAGGAAGGCATCGCCAACGAGGAGATCGAGCAGCGCATCGTCCAGGCCGCCGAGGCCCGGGTGGCCGAGCGCGAAGCCCAGGTGGGCGACCATATGCGCACGGTCGAGAAGAGCTTCCTGCTGCAGATGGTCGACCTGCAGTGGCGCGAGCACCTGATGCACCTGGACCACCTGCGCAACGTCATCGGCCTGCGCGGCTACGGCCAGCGCGACCCGCTGAACGAGTACAAGACCGAGGCCTTCTCGCTGTTCGAGAAGCTGCTGGTGGACCTGCGCCAGAACGTGACCCGCTGGCTGATGACGGTGGAGTTCCAGTTCGAGGAGCCCCCGCCGCCGCCGACCGGCCAGATGTTCGAGGTCCACCTGGACCCGCTCACCGGCGAAAACGCGGCCGACATGGGCGCCCTGCCCGACGGCCTCCCCGCCGACCAGCGCGCGGGCCTGCCGGTCAGCGCCCTGCCGGCCGGCTGGGAAGACACCGGCCGCAATTCGCCCTGCCCCTGCGGCTCGGGCAAGAAGTTCAAGCACTGCCACGGCGCGCTCGTCTGACGGGTTCCCCGCATGCAACCCGCTGAAGTTCAGGTCGTTTAGCCAGCTTCAGCGGGGGGATTTCCGGTATGCCTACCTATCGCGCCTACCAGGTCGACGAGCGCCGTCGCATCCTGAGCGCCACCTGGGTCGAAGCGGCCAGCGACGAGCAGGCCAAGGCCAAGGCCGCCGAGGAGCTCTGCGAAGAGCAGATCCCCGCCGTGGAGCTCTGGCAGGCCACCCGGCTGGTGGACGAGATCACCTGCGAGGACGACGAGGAGGGCTGACGCCCCCTACTCCGCCGCCATCGCCGCGGCGGGCTTGGCCGCGCGGGGGGGCACCGGCAGCGCATAGCCCGCCGCCTTCGCCCGCTTCCCGCCGCGCTCGATCTCCTTCAGGAGGTCGCGGACGTAGATGTTGAAGTCCACCTGGATCGTGTGGCGGGCAGCCTTGTAGTAGGGCCCCAGGTGCAGGGCCTCGTCCTCGCGGATCACCCGCTCCATCTTCTCCGGCGGCGGCGGGCGGTAGCGGCCGACGAGGTAGGCGCCGGCAAGCTTGGCCTGCTGCTCGGCGAAGTTCACCAGGGTCGGCAGCGGCTGGGCCAGGCCCATGAAAAACAGGTTCGGCACGCCCGGCTTCATCATCCGCTTGAACAGCGGGAAGCGGTTCTCCGCGTCCGGATTGAGGGCTGGATCGGGCAGGAACGGGAAGCTGATGTTGTAGCCGGTGGCGTAGACGATGGCGTCCACCGCCTCGACGCTGCCGTCCTCGAAGCGGACCCGGTCGCCCATCAGCTCGGCGATGTTGGGCTTGAACTTCACGTCGCCGCAGCCGGCGCGGGTGAGGAACTCGCCGGAGACCGAGGGATGCGCCTCCAGCGGCTCGTGGTCCGGCTTCGGCAGGCCGTAGTCCTCCATCCGGCCGATGGCCTGCTTGATCTTCTTCCTGGCAAGCGCGAGGCCGAGCTTGCGCGGCATCCACGGCGGCATGACGGCTTTGTCGGCGACCTTGCCGTCCATGTACTTGGGCAGCACCCAGACCCCGCGCCGGGCGGCCACCCAGAGCGTCCTGGCGATCGGCCGCTGGGAGAGCTCCGAGGCGATGTCCATGGCCGAATTGCCCATGCCGACGACCACGACGTTCTTGCCGCGCATGTCCACGGGATCGAAGGGATCGCGGTAGGCGTGCGCGTGGAAATGCGGCCCGTCGAAGTGGCCGGGGTAGTCGGGGATGCGGGCGTCCCAGTGGTGGCCGTTGCAGACGAAGAGCACGTCGTAGAGCCGGGTCTCGCCCGTCGACAGGGTCACCGCCCAGTGCCCGCCGGGGGTGCGCTCGGCGCGGTCCACGCGGGTGTTGAAGGTGATCTTCGGGCGCAGGCCGAAGTGGTCCACGTAGTCGCGGAAGTACTGCAGCAGCTGGGCGTGGTGCGGGAAGTCGGGCCAGTCGGCCGGGACCGGATAGTCCTCGAAGGCGAGGCGCCACTTCGAGGTGTCGATGTGCAGGCTCTCGTAGCAGGCGGAGAGGCCGTTGGGGTTGCGGTAGTACCAGTTGCCGCCGACGTCGTCGGACATCTCGAAGCAGTCGAACGGCACGCCGAGGTCCTGCAGCCGCTTGGCCGTGGTGAAGCCGGAGCAGCCCGCGCCGATGATGCAGGCCTTCGGCAGGGCGTCCGCCATGGTTGGTCCTCCCCAGGAATCCGTTTTTCCGGGGAGGCTGCGCCCGTGACGCGGCGTCAGCGCAATCTCAGCGCCACAGGATCGGGAAATCGGGCCTGGGCGGGGTGAGCCAGCCGAACAGCCGCCGGAGCGCGTCCACGTCCCCCTGGACCGCCGCGGGCGGCGGCGCCGTCCCCTGGGACAGGGCCAGGAAGGCGGCGCGCGGCAGGGTGACCGCCAGCTTCGCGTCCGTGCCGTCCGGATCGGCCTCGTAGGTCAGCACCTGATTGCGGACGCTGACCCGGAACCGCTCCTTCCGCTCGGGGAAGGTCAGGTCGATGAGGATCTCCTGGTCGCCGACCTTCGCCGGATCCAGGCGCACGGCCATCAGGTCGAGCAGCATCGGCGTGGGCGTGGAGCGGATCAGGTCGGCGCCGGCCGCCGCGCCGCGGCTGGGGGTGATCCCCCGGCGCAGCTCCTGGGCGCCGGTCAGGTACATGTTGCGCCAGAGCGAGCTCTCCGCGGCGGCGGCCTGCTTCTCGTAGACGGCCGCCAGGAAGTCCCGCGCCGCCTGGTTCTTCGGATCGGCCATCACCACGCGGTTGGCGAGCGTCCCGGCCCAGCGGTCGTCGCCCGCGGCGAAGGCGCGGCGAGCCTCGGCGAGGACCTTGGCCGCGCCGCCCATCAGGGCGACCGTGCGGGTCGCCTCGTCCTTCGGCTCCAGCGGCGCGAGGTTCACCGGATTGGCGTCGTACCAGCCCATGTAGCGCTGGTAGACGGCGCGCGAATTGAAGCTGACCGTGCCGTAGTAGCCGCGGTTGTACCATTCATCGGCCAGCACGTCGGGCAGCGCCAGGCGGTTGGCGATCTCCGGGCCGGTGAGCCCCTCGTTCATCAGCCGCACCGTCTGGTCGTGGAGGAACTTGTAGGCGTCCCGGTGCCGGCGCAGGAAGTCGCGAATCTCGACCCCGCCGAACCGGGGCCAGGCGTGGCTGGTGATCAGCACCTCGGCGTCCGGTCCGTAGAGCCGGAGGGACTCGCTCAGGTAGTCGGCCCAGGCCTTGGCGTCGCGGACCAGGGCGCCGCGCGGGGTGAGCACATTGTGCAGGGTGGCGTTGGCGTTCTCCGCCAGGTCCAGCAGCTTCAGGTCCGGGAAGTAGAGGTTCATCTCCGCCGGGGCCTCGGTTCCGGGGGTGAGCTGAAACTGGATGCGCACGCCGTCGACGACGAGCTCCTGGCCGGTGCGGACGATCTCCACCGTGGGCGGCACGAGGGTCTGGGTCCCGGCGGCCACGCCCTGGCCGATGCCGGCGCTGACCTGCCCGTCCGGGCCCTTCGGCAGCAGGGAGCCGAACTGGTAGACGGCGCGCCGGCCCATGGCCGCCCCGGCGATGACGTTCTCGCTGACCGCGTGCTCCAGGAACCCGGCCGGGGCGATCACCTGCACGCGGCCGGCGTCCACGTCGGCCTGGGCGACCATGCCGCGCGAGCCGCCGAAGTGGTCGACGTGGCTGTGGGTGTAGATCAGCGCCGCCACCGGGCGTGCGCCCAGCTTCTCGTTGGCGAGATCGAGGGCGGCCTTCGCGGTCTCGGCCGAGGTCAGGGGATCGATGACGATCCAGCCGGTGCGTCCCGCCACGAAGGTGGCGTTGGCGAGGTCGAAGCCGCGCACCTGCCAGACGCCCTCCGCGACCTCGAACAGGCCGTGCTTCGACAGGAGCTGGGCCTGGCGCCAGAGGCTGGGGTTCACGCTGGCCGGCGCGGGGCCTTTCAGGAAGTCATAGGCCGAGAGGTCCCAGGCCAGGCCGCCGTCGGCGCGCAGGATCTTCGGATCGGCCCGCGTGCCGACGAAGCCCTGCTCGGCGAAGGCGAAGTCCTGGCGGTCCCGGAAGTCCGGCGCCGCGTGGGCGGAGACCGCCGACAAGCCCAGCGCCAGCACAGTTCCCCAGGCCGCGATCTTCCGCATCCGCTCGCCCCCCTCCGCTCGTCCCGGCGAACGCCGGGATCCAAGCCGACTCTGTAGGGCAGACGCGGAGATCGCCCAAACCCCTGCGCCTGATCCGGGTACTCAGCTTGGGTCCCGGCGTCCGCCGGGATGAGCGGGATTTTGGGCCTAGAAGCTCACCCAGTTGCCGTGGAAGCCGAAGGGCACGCGGCGGGGCATCTCGGCCGTGGCTATGGGACCCCTGGCGATCTCCTGGGCCTCGAACACCAGAAGGTCGGAGCGGTTCTCGGCCGCGCGCCAGACCACGGCGGTCACCCAGCCGTCGCCCTCGGCCGCGTCCGCGGAGCGGGGCGTGAACACGGGCTCCGAGGTGAGGTCGCCGGCCGGAAGCTCGTAGACCTGCCGGGCCCCCGTGGCGAGGTCGAGGTGGGCGATGGCGCCCAGCTTGACGGTCTGGGCGCCCGTCGGATCGGCGGCGTACCAGCCGTGGCGGTGGCGCAGGGTCTCGACCCGGGGGTCCACGCGCGGGAACTCCCCGTCGAGGTCGTCCAGCGGCTGCTCGCGGATGGCGTCGGAGCCGCCGGCCAGGTCGAAGGTCCAGCGCACCAGGCGGGCGGCGGACTTCTGGCCGGGCGAACCGTCGGCCATCGGGAACAGCGGGGCGACGTCGTAGCGCATGACGTCGGCGTAGAGGACGTCGCCCTCCTCCCAGGCGTTCAGCGGGTGGAAGACGTAGCAGGCCTCGGTGTTGAACCAGCGGATCGAGGAGACGTCGCCGTCGCGGCGCATGACGCCCACGTGGCTGCCCTTCTCCGGCTCCCAGGCGAAGGGCGGGCGGCCGCCCATCGCCCGCTCGAGGCTCGCGGTCAGCGGCAGGATCGGGAACAGGACGTGGTTCTCGGTGACCATGAAGTCGTGGACCATGCAGGCGAAGGGCGCCTGGAAGTCGTCCCGGCGGACCACCTTGCCGCTGGCGTCGGTGACGCCGTAGCTCATGCCGGCCGAGAGCGGCATGTCGCCCACGCCGTAGGCGAACCAGGCCATCTCGCCGGACTTCGGATCGATCTTCGGGTGGGCGGTCACCCGGCCGCGGTAGTCGCGGACGTAGCCCCGGCTCTCCAGGGTGTCGCGGTCCATTTCGAAGGGCTGGTGGCCCTCCTCGAGCGCCATGAGCCGGCCCGCGTGCCAGACGATGTTGGTGTTGGCGACCCCGCCCTCGTTGCCCATGGCGAGGGGGTCGGTGGTCATGGGGTTGCCGAAGGTTCCGAACAGGGAGCGGCCGTGCTCGTGCTCCAGCTCCCACTTCGGGGTGCGGGCGTAGCGGTTGCGGTAGCGGACCTTGCCGTCCGCCACGTAGAAGCCGTGCACCATGCCGTCGCCGGCGAACCAGTGGTGGTTGGGATCGCGGGGCTCGAACTGCGGATTGGGTCCGATGCGGAACAGGGCGCCGCGAAGTTCGCGCGGAATCTCCCCTTTCACGGCCAGCTCGAAGTCGTCCTCGCTGCGCACCGGCGCGAAGTTGCCCGTCAGGTACGGGTTGATGCGAACGTCACCATCCACGGCGCTTCCTCCTGCGCTTCTGGCGCGGCGTGCCCTGACCGAAAAACCGGCGGCCACTTCCGCGGAACACGCCTCTTGAAACTTACGTTGTAAATTTATTTCGTAAGGGTTAGCCCTTGGCAAGCTGTATTTTGTCCGCGTCCGGAGGCGCCATGCCCCGCATCCTGTCCGAAGCCGACGTCGCCGATTTCCGGGAGCGGCTTTGCGGGGCGGCCGAGCGGCTCTTCGCCGAGCGCGGGCCCGACGCGGTGACCATGCGCCAGCTGGCGGCGGAACTGGGTGTCTCGCCCATGACCCCCTACCGCTACTTCCAGGACAAGGACGACATCCTGGCCGCGGTGCGGACGAACGGGTTCGATCGGTTCGCTGAGACCCTGGAGCAGGCGCGCGAGCGAGCCAAGGGGGCGCGGGCCAAGGGCGCAGCGGTGGGCGAGGCCTACGTCAACTTCGCCTTCGAGCACCCGCACACCTACAAGCTGATGTTCGACCTCAACCAGCCGCACGAGGGCGAGTATCCGGAGCTGGTGCGGGCGGCGCGGCGGGCGCGCGAGACCATGACCGGCTGGGTCGAGGACCTGATCGCCGAGGGGGTGATGGCCGGCGATCCCGAGGAGATCGGCCTGATGTTCTGGTCGGCGGTGCACGGGCCGGTGGTGCTGGAACTGGCCGGCAAGCTGCCGCCCGGAACCGCCAAGCGGTTGCAGCACACCCTGGCCACCACCCTGCGCAAGGGCCTGCGGCCGGAAGCCTGACCCGCCGAGGCTTGACCGCCCTCGGGGCAGGGCGTGGAAGCTCTTCCCAAACCGGGAGGGACGCATGGCCGAGATCAAGCCGTTCAAGGTGCGCTGGGACGAGGCGCAGGTGCAGGCCGTCCTGGACCGGGTGCGCGACTATCCCTGGCCGCCGGCCCCCGAAGTTCCGGACGGGTGGGCGTACGGCTGCGACGGGGCCTATCTGAAGGACCTCTGCGACCACTGGACCCAGCGCTACGACTGGCGCGCGGCCGAGGACGACCTCAACCGCTTCCCCCAGTTCACGGCCAGGGTCGAGGACTTCGACCTCCACTTCCTGCACGTGGTGGGTGAGGCGGGCGGCAGGCGGCCCCTGATCGTCACCCACGGCTGGCCGGGGTCGCACTACGAGTTCTGGCGGGCCATCGAGCCACTCGCCTTCCCCTCGCGGTTCGGCGACGATCCGGCCGACGCCTTCGACCTGGTGATCCCCTCCCTGCCCGGCTTCGGCTTTTCCTCGAAGCCGCGCCGGCCGGTCGGCCAGCGGACGACCGCCCGGCTGTTCAACACCCTGATGACCGAGGTGCTGGGCTACAGGTCCTATCTGGCGCAGGGCGGCGACTGGGGAGCTATGGTCACCTCCTGGCTGGGCCGCGACCACGGCGGCTCGGCGCGGGCCATCCACCTGAACATGCTGGGCTTCCGGCCGCACGGCGGGCCGCAGACGCCGGACGAGGTCGCCTGGGCCCAGCGGCAGGCCGGCATGATGGACGTGATGGGCGCCTACTTCCGGCTGCAGGTCTCCAAGCCGCAGTCGATCGCCTGGATGGGGGGGGGCAATCCGGTGGGACAGGCGGCCTGGATCGCCGAGCGCTTCCACGACTGGTCGGACCTGCGCGAGAAGCCGATGGACGAGGTCTACCCGAAGGACCGGCTGCTCACGAACATCATGCTCTATGTGATGACGGACAGCTTCACGACGGGGGCCTGGTACTACCGGGGCCTGGTGGAGGAAGGCGGGGTCGCCTTCGAGCCCGGCGAGCGTTGCGAGACGCCGACGGCCTTCGCCAACTTCCCCGGCGAGCCGCTCTACGCCGCCCCGCCGAGGTCCTTCGCGGAGCGGGCTTACAACATCGTGCGCTGGAGCGAGATGCCGAGCGGCGGCCACTTCGCCGCCATGGAGGAGCCGGAACTCTTCGTCGACGAGGTGAGGGCTTGGGCGCGCGAGGTCTGACGGCTAAAGGGCGCTCATGACCGCCCGCTACGACTTCGCGTCCGACAACACCGCGCCCGCCGCGCCCGAGGCCATCGAGGCGCTGGTGGCGGCCAACACCGGCTTCACGTCCGGTTACGGGACGGACCCCGTCAGCGCGCGGGCGGCGGACCTGATCCGGGAGATGCTGGACGCCGACGCCGAGGTGCGGTTCGTGGCCTCTGGCACGGCGGCCAACGCCGTCTCGATCGCCGCCCTGGCCCGCCCCTTCGAAGCCGTGCTGGCCCACGAGCACGCCCATATCTGCACGGACGAGACCGGAGCGCCGGGCCTGTTCGGCCATGGCGTGGGGCTGATCGGCCTGCCGGGCGCGGCCGGCCGGATCGAGCCCTCGGCCCTGGAGGCGGCGCTCGCCCGGCCGGACGTCTCCTACCGCCAGTCGCCGGCGGCGCTCTCGCTGACCAACGCCACCGAGTATGGGACCGTCTACACCCACGACGAGCTGAAGGCCCTGACGGCCCCGGTGAAGGCGCTGGGCTACGGGGTCCACCTGGACGGGGCGCGGCTCGCCAACGCCGCGGCCGCGGGGTTCGACCTGAAGCTGATCAAGGACCTCGGCGTGGACCTGCTGGTGGTCGGCGGGACCAAGGCCGGCATGCCGCCGACCGAGGCGGTGGTGATCTTCGACCGCGGCCTCGCCCGCCGGTTCGACGCCCGTCTGAAACAGGCCGGGCAGCTGCCCTCCAAGGGCCGGTTCTACGCCGCCCCGTTCATCGGGATGCTGGGCTCCGGCGCCTTCGTCCGGCACGCGGCGCACGCCAACGCCATGGCCCGCAGGCTCGCCGAGCTCATGCCCTTCCCCGTCCGGCACCCGGTCGAGGCGAACGGCGTGTTCGTGGAAATGGACGACGAGAGGCTCGCGCGGCTGCACGCCTCGGGCTGGTTCGCCTACCGGTTCCTCGATGGCTCGGTCCGCTTCATGTGCTCGTGGGCGACCACGCCCGAGTCGGTTGATTCCCTGGCTGCAACCCTCCGCGACCTGGCCTGAATCCGCGCCGGCAGGCGGCGACCCTTTTCAGAAAAAGGGTCAAGTTTGCCTGTACTTGGCGTGATGTGTGGCGCCTATGGCGCACCGTTCCGGAAATGTGGAACATCGGTAACCCGCCACGTCACATTGTGGCGGCTTTTCGTTGCCCGCGTGTCAGGTGCGTGACAGCTTGCCCGCTCGCCGTTTGGGCGCGCGCGAAGCGCTGAACTTGCCTGTCCATGGCAAGGGCGCCGAGCGCCACCCGGCGGCCGAGCGACGTCGGGGCAAGCCCGGCGCGCCAACCATCCCTCTCAGGCCCGGGGGCCGCAGAATGAAAGTTGTGATGAGAAACATGCTTCGAACCGCGTTGCTCGGTTCCGCAGCGGCGGCCAGCCTTCTGGCCGCGCCGACCTTCGCCCAAGCCCAATCCTCGGAAGTGAACGTTGACGAGATCGTCGTCACCGGCTCGCGGATCCGTCGTCCGGAACTGACCTCGGTTCAGCCGCTGCAGGTCATCACCACCCAGTCGATGGAAGAGCGCGGCTTCACCAACGTCGCCGACGCCCTGAACGACCTGCCGTCCTCCGGTATCCCGGTCAGCCCGATCGGCGACCAGGGCTCCTTCGGCGTCGGCCGGAACTTCATCAACATCTTCAACCTCGGCACCAACCGGACCCTGACCCTGGTCAACGGCCGCCGCTTCGTGGGCGGCAACCCGGCCTCGATCTTCACCGGCACGGGCGCCGGCGGCCAGGTCGACCTGAACGTCATCCCCACCGGCCTCGTCGAGCGGATCGAGACCATCCAGGCGGGCGGCTCGGCCGTCTACGGCTCGGACGCCATCGCCGGCGTGATCAACGTGATCACCCGCACAGACTTCGAAGGCGTCGAGCTAGACGCCCAGTACGGCATCTCCGACGAGAACGACGCCGAGGAATGGCGCGCCCGCATCACCGTCGGCAAGCGCTTCCTCGACGACCGCCTGAGCCTGTCGGGCAGCTACGAGTACAACGAGACCTCGACCCTGGGCTTCGTGGACCGGCAACGGACCGCCGAGCAGCTGACGTTCGCCTCCAACCCGGCCAACACCGGCGGCGCGGACAACATCCCGGGCTCGATCATCATCTTCAACCGCCGCATCCCCGAGGTCACCCTCGGCGGCCTGCCCTTCCGTCCCAATGCGGCCGGCACGGGCGTCGCGGGGGTTGGCCAGAACCAGATCCTCACGATCGTGGACGCCAGCGGCAACCGCGTCCCGGCCCAGTTCGGCCCGGGCGGCGTGCTGGTGCCGTACAACTTCGGCACGCTCTACCAGACCTCGGTCGCTTCGGGCGGCGATGGCCTGAACCTGGCCGAGCTGTCGTCGCTGTCGTCGCCGGTGGAACGCCACGTGGCGACCGCCTTCGGCCGCTATGAGGTGACCGACAACATCCGGGTGAACGCCGAGTTCTTCTACTCGAAGTTCAACGCGGTCGAGCCGTTCAACCAGCCGATCTACAACGCCCCGCTGTTCGGCGGGAACTCGTCGGCCCTGCGGATGTCGACGGCCAACCCGTTCCTGCCCGCGGCCACCCGCGCGGCGATCCTGGCCCAGCCCACCGCGACCACGGCGGACCCGGCGAACCCCGGCGAGCGGCTGTTCTTCCTGTCGCGCGCCTCGGTCGACATCGGCAACAACCAGACCTCCGCCGAAGGCGAGACCTTCCGCGGCGTGCTGGCGGTCGACGGCGACCTGAACTTCCTCGACCGGGACTTCAACTGGAGCCTGTCGTACACCCACGGCCAGGCGGACGGGAGCTTCCAGAGCCCGAACATCGTCCAGACCCGCTTCGAGCAGGCCATCGACGTCACGCGTGACGCCAGCGGCGCCATCGTGTGCCGCAGCGCCGCCGCCCGCGCCGACGGCTGCGCCCCGCTGAACATGTTCGGCTTCGGCTCCCCGAGCCAGGCCGCGCTGGACTACATCGGCGTGCAGTTCGAGTCCGAGTACAAGATCCTGCAGACCGTCTACGAAGGTAACTTCGGCGGCGACCTGTTCCAGCTTCCGGCCGGGATGTGGAGCTTCGCGGCGGGCTTCGAGGCCCGCTACGAGAAGTCGGACTTCAACCCGAACGCGCCCCAGGAAGCCGGCGTCGGCCGCTCGGCCGCCATCACGGCCCTGACCGGCAAGTTCGACACCAAGGAGTTCTACGGCGAAACCCTGGTGCCGGTGTTCGGCGGTGACTTCACCTTCCCGGGCCTGCACCGCCTGGAGCTGGAAGGCGCCTACCGGAAGGTCGACCACAGCCAGGCCGGCAAGGACAAGGCGTGGAGCTACGGCGCCCGCTGGTATCCGATCTCCGACCTTATGTTCCGCGCGCAGAAGAGCCGCTCGTTCCGCGCCCCGGCGATCACCGAGCTGTTCCTGCCGACGGCGACCAGCTTCATGACCGCCACGGACCCCTGCGACTTCCGCAACATCAACAGCGGTCCGAACCCGGCCACCCGCCGCGCCAACTGCCAGGCGGCGTTCCAGGCGCTCGGCCTGCCGGCCAACTTCAACCTCACCTCGAACGTCCAGGCGGCGACGGTGCAGGGCTCGCAGTCGGGCAACCCCGACCTCGAGAACGAGATCGGCAAGCAGTGGACCGTGGGCTTCGTCTATCAGCCCTCGTTCCTGCCGGGCCTCGCGGTCAACTTCGACTGGGTGAACATCGAGCTCAACGACGCGATCTCGAACTTCAACCTGACCTCGATCCTGCAGGTCTGCTACGACTCGCCGAACCCGCCGGCTGACGCCTGCGGCCGCTTCGTGCGGGGCAACTCCACGACCGATCCGGTCCGCGGCCAGGGCCAGATCATCACCCGTGGCGAGCCGACCGGCACGGGCGCGACCTCCGACGGTCCGAGCACCGGCTTCATCAACGCCGGCTACACCAACTTCGAGGGCTTCACCGCCGGCGTCGACTATCGTGTCGACCTCGCCGACTGGCTGGGCGGCGCCTTCGGCGGCTGGCTGGGCGGCGATCCGGGCTCGCTCGAGTGGAACTTCGACCTCTACCACGTGGAGCGTCAGGAGACCTCGGTCACCGGCCTGGGCTTCGACCTGAACCGCGACCACGGCGAGATCGGCAACGCCAAGTGGCGCTACAAGCTCGAGACCAACTATGATCGCGGTCCGCTGTCGGTGAACTGGACGGTGAACTGGATCGACGAGTCGCGGTTCAACAACGACTTCACGTTCGAGACCCGCTACCCGCTGAAGGTCGACAGCTACTTCCTGCACGACCTGGGGATCACCTACGACCTGGCCGACATGGCCGAGGGCTGGGGCATCGGCATGGACAACCTCCGCGCCCGCGTGGTGGTCCGAAACGTGTTCGACGAAGAGCCGCCGCTGGGCGCCACCAACGCGACGGCCGCCTACGGCACCTACGACTTCATCGGCCGCTACTACGTGGTGGGCCTCACCGCCCGCTTCTAAGGCGCGAACCGCCCGGGCCTTCGGGTCCGGGCGGGACCCCGCTGAAGCTGAAAACAGAAGAGCCGCCGGGTCGCCCCGGCGGCTCTTTTTCGTTCGGCGATGCGGCGCGGCTAGGCCGGCTGCAGCGTCCTGGCCGCCAGCATTCCGGCCAGCCGGCCCTGGATGATCTCCTCGGCCTCGCGGACGATCCGGTGAATCAGCTCGGCGCAGGTCGGGATGTCGTGGATCAGCCCCTGGACCTGGCCGGCCGACCAGATGCCGTAGTCGGGATCGCCGGCCTCGTAGACCACCTTGCCGCGGGCGCCGGCCACCAGGTCCTTCACGTCCTCAAACTTGGCGCCGCCGCGGCGCTCGATGGCGACCACCTCGTCGCTCACCGCGTTCTTCGCCACCCGGGCGGTGTTGTGCATGGTCCGGAAGATCAGGTTGGTCTGCCGCTCGTCGTTGGCGACGATCTGCTCCTTCACCTTCTGGTGGATCGGGCTCTCCACGGTGGCCATGAAGCGGGTGCCCATGTTGATCCCCTCGGCGCCCAGCGCGAGCGCCGCGACGAGGCCGCGGGCGTCGCCGAAGCCGCCCGAGGCGATCATCGGGATCTTCACCTTGTCGGCCGCGGCCGGGATCAGGATCAGGCCGCCCACGTCGTCCTCGCCCGGGTGCCCGGCGCATTCCAGGCCGTCGATGGAGATGGCGTCGACGCCCATCCGCTCGGCCGAGAGCGCGTGGCGGACCGCGGTGCACTTGTGGATCACCTTGATCCCGTGCGCCTTGAAGTGGTCGACGTGCTCCTGGGGCTTGTAGCCCGCCGTCTCGACGATCTTCACCCCGCCGTCGATGATCGCCTGCCGGTACTCGGCGTAGGGCGGCGGCGTGATCGCCGGCAGGATGGTCAGGTTTACGCCGAACGGCTTGTCGGTGAGCTTGCGGCAGCGGTCGATCTCGCGCCGCAGGTCGTCAGGCGTGGGCTGGGTGAGCGCCGTGATGAAGCCCAGGCCGCCGGCGTTGGCCACGGCCGCCACCAACTCGGCGCGGCCGACCCACTGCATGCCGCCCTGGACGATGGGATGTTCGATACCGAAGGTCTCGGTGAACCGCGTCTTCAGCGCCATGCGGCGTTCCTCCAAACAGCTGTTTGGACGAACTCAACAGCCAGACGCTACGTCAGGCAACCCCGCGCTTACTGAACGCCGGCGCGGCCGATGGCGTAGAACCGCTCGGCCCGGCGCTTGCGAAGCTCGTCGGGCGAGAGGCCGTCCATGGCCTTCAGTTCCTCCTCGAGAGCCTCGCCCACGGCCAGCATGGCGGCCTCGGGATCGGAGTGGGCGCCGCCGGTGGGCTCGGGGATGATCCGGTCCACGATCCTCATGGCCAGCAGGTCCTCGGCGGTGATCTTCATGGCCTTGGCCGCCTCGGCCGCGGTGCGCCCGCCCCGCCAGAGGATCGAGTTCGCCCCCTCCGGCGAGATCACGGAATAGATGGCGTGTTCGAGGATCAGAACGCGGCTGGTGGCGGCGATGGCGATCGCGCCCCCGGACATCCCCTCGCCTGTGATCACGGTGACGTTCGGCGTGCCCAGCGACAGGCACTTCTCCGTGGACCGGGCGATGGCCTCGGCCACCCCGCGCTCCTCGCTGGAGACGCCCGGATATGCGCCGGCCGAGTCGACCAGGGTGATCACCGGCATCGAGAACCGCTCGGCCAGCTCCATCAGGCGGATCGCCTTGCGATAGCCGTCCGGCCGGCCCATGCCGAAGTTGTGCTTCACCCGGGTGACCGTGTCGCGGCCCTTCTCGTGGCCGATGATCACCACGGGACGGCCACGGAAGCGGCCGAGCCCCCCCACGATGGCCTGGTCGTCGGCGAAGCCGCGGTCGCCGCGCAGCTCCTGGAACTCCTCGATCAGGGCCGCGACATAGTCGGTGAAGTGCGGCCGGTCCGGATGCCGGGCGACCTGGGTCTTCTGCCAGGCGTCGAGATTGGCGTAGGCCTCGCGGCGAAGCTCCTGGGCGCGGGCGCGCAGGGCCTCGATCTCAGCATCGAAGGCGCCCGGTCCGGCGCTTTCGGACAGCTTCGACAGCTCCTCGATCTTGGCTTCGAGGTCGGCGATCGGGCGCTCGAACTCGAGGTAGTGGGCGACCATTCGAGGGGGCGGCTCCCTGCCGGACGAAAGAGGCGGCGGAAATTAGGCGGGTTCACCCGCGCCCACAAGTACAGCCTCGCCTGGCAGGCGCATGTAAAGCCTGGCGAAGGGAACCTGGGCCGTCATGGCGGCTTCCAGCAGCTATGAAGACATGGCTCCGCGACAACGGATTGACCATCGCCCTGGTCCTGCTCTTCCTGGGCAGCCTCCTGGGCCACATGGTTTCGGGCTTCTCCCATGAGAACGAGGAGCGGCTCCAGCACGGCCAGGTCCTGATCTCCTTTGGCGAGTTCCTGAGGGGCGGCGCCTTCCTCTCCACGCTCTTCGAGAACTGGGAGAGCGAGTTCCTGCAGATGTGGACCTACGTCACCCTGACGGCCTATCTGTTCCAGCGCGGCTCTCCCGAGAGCAAGGACCCGGACGCGCCGGCCGCGCAGGACCGCGATCCGAAGCTCGACGAGAACAATCCCGACGCGCCGGGCCCCGTGCGGGCCGGCGGGATGGCGCGGGCGCTCTACGCCCACTCCCTGGGCCTGGCGCTCATGATCCTGTTCCTGGCCTCCTTCGTCCTGCACTGGGTGAACAGCCTGCGGCAGGCGTCGGAGGAGGCGCTCGAGCACAACCAGCCCCCGCCGGAACTCCTGGCCTACCTGGGCGACGCGCGGTTCTGGTTCGAGTCCTTCCAGAACTGGCAGAGCGAGTTCCTGTCCACCGCCGTCCTGGTGGTCCTGGCCATCTTCCTGCGCGAGCGCGGCTCGCCCGAAAGCAAGGCGGTCGGCGCCCCTCACGCCAGGACGGGCACGGACTAGTTCACGAAGCCGTCAGCGCCCTGGGGAACCGAGGTGCAACTTCCTGTCCCCGCACGTCGTTTGTTAGCCCGAGGTCGCCAGGCCCATGTCTTCACGGGGGGCTGGAGGCGTACCCGGCGCGCCTTTGACTGATGCGCGGACCCCTGCCTTGACACAGCACCGCGCTCGAGGAGAAGAACGGAGCAAGAGATTCATGAACGCCCCCCTGAAGATCGGGATGGCCTCGGCGCTGGTTCTGGCGACGGCTTCGCCTGTCGCTGCGCAGTACTACCGGCCGACCCCCGAATACCAGCGCGCCCAGTCGGAGTACGAGGCGCAACGCTACCAGTACGAGAACAGCCGCGAGGCCTATCGCGAAGCCCGCCAGGACTACAACCAAGCCCGCCGCGACTATGAGCGCCGCCTGGCCGCCTGGGACCGCGAACGGGCGCGCTATGACGCCCGCTACGGCTACGGCGCCTACGCCCGCATGTACGCCCGCCCGGTGTGGGACGAGGCCTACTGGGCCAACAACCGCTACGGCGCGCCGTCGGCGGGCTACTACGCCCCCTCGGCGGGCTACTACGGCTCGAACGCCAGCGCGACCGGCGTCCGCTGCAACAACAACTCCACCGTCACCGCCGGCGTGCTCGGCGCCCTGGCCGGCGCGGTCCTGGGCTCGAACGTGGCGGCGCGCAACGCCCGCACCGAGGGCGCGGTGCTCGGCGCCCTGGTGGGCGGCGGGGTCGGCGCGGCCGTGGGCCGGGCCAACGACCGCTACAAGTGCGACAGCCGCGGCCCGTACTTCACCTACAACGAGACCATCCCCTACCGGGAAGCCTCGGCCTACCGCTCGCCGCAGTACAGCTACTACACGCGCCAGCGCTGCCGCCTCGCGCCGGCTCCGATCGACGATCGTGGCCAGGACTATCGCTACGTCCGGGTGTGCCCGGACGGCGACGGCCGCTACCGCATCACCGGCTAAGCGCGCCGCACAGGTCAACCTTGGAAGCCGCCCCTCGGGCGGCTTCTCTTTTTTGGGCCTCAACCCTTCTTCGCCAGGGGGTGCTTGGTGGCCATGACCTGGGCCAGGCGGTCGCCGGCCACGTGGGTGTAGATCTGGGTGGTGGCGATGTCGGCGTGGCCGAGCAGCTTCTGCACCACGCGCAGGTCCGCCCCGCCCTCCAGCAGGTGGGTGGCGAAGGCGTGGCGCAGAACGTGCGGGCTGACCCGGGCCGGGTCGATGCCGGCGTCGGCGGCGGCCTCGTCCAGCAGCTGGGCGAACCGGCGGGGCGTGAGGCGGCCGCCCTTGCCGCGGGACGGGAAGAGCCAGGGGTTGGCCTTGTCCTTCGGCGGCAGGAACTGGGGCCGGACCTCCAGATAGGCCTTCACCGCCGCGCGGGCGGTCTCGTTCAGCGGCGCAAGCCGCTCCTTGCCGCCCTTGCCCTTCACGATCAGGTAGGCCGGGTCGCGGGCCAGCGCCGCCAGCGTCAGGCCGGTGAGCTCGGAGATCCGCAGGCCGGAGGCATAGGCCAGCTCCACCATGCAGCCCAACCGGAGCCCCTGGGCGCCGTCGCGGGCCGACGCGGCGGCGATCAGCCGGTCCATCTCCTCGCGGCTCAGCACCTTGGGGAGGCTGCGGCCCTTCTTCGGCGCCTCCACCCGTCGGGAGGGGTCGTCCGCCCGCCAGGTCTCGCCCAGGACGAAGCGGTAGAACTGCCGCACGGCCGCACGGCGGCGCGCCGCGGTGGCGGGCGACAGGCCGCGGGCGCCGAGGGCGGCGAAATAGGCTTCCACATCCTCCGCGGACGCCGAGGCGAGATCGCGTCCGCGCGCCGCCAGGAACCCCGCCGCGTCGGCCAGGTCGCGCGTGTAGGCGGTGAGCGTGTTCTTCGCCGCCGCGCGCTCCACGGCCATCATCTCCAGGAAGGCCTCGGCCCAGGCCGCGCCCTGGCTCATTTCAGCGCCGCCAGCCCCTCGAGGACGAAGGCCCGGGCGTCGGCCTCCAGGCCCGCCTCGGCGAGCGCGCGGGCGATGCGGGCCCGGTCGGCTGCGCCGGGCCCCGCGGACCCGGAGTCGGCGGCCGTCCAGAGCGCCAGCAGGGCGGTCTCGCCGGGAAGCTGGCGGCGGGCGGCGTCGTGCAGGGCGAGGCTGCGGGCCGCGGGCGCCTTGCCCTCGGCCAGGGTGAAGCCGGCGAGCCGGGTGCGGTCGGCGGGGCTGAGCTGAGGCTTCAGGGCCGCCAGCAGGATCGCCTGCGACTGCAGCCGCGTACGGGTCTTGGCGTCGGCCTCCGCCGCGGCGGCGATGAGGGCGGTGACGCCGCCGTCGGGGACGGGCTGGCCCGCGGCGACCACGGCGGCGAGTTCGGCGACGCCGCCGCCCAGGGTGGCGAGGTCCCAGGTGGGCGGCGCCGGAGCCCCGCCGGCTTGGGCGGCCGCCACCGCCGGCGAGGCGGCCGCCTTGGTCATGTCGAGGCCGAGGCTGCGGGACAGGGCGTAGTCGAGACCATTGCGCAGGGAGGCCGCGCCGGGCGCGCCGGCGCCCAGCTTCGCCGCCATCAGCCGGCCGTAGGCGGCGTCGCGGGCCTGGGCCTGGGCCAGATCAAAGGTGAGCTGGGCCTGGGCGGTCTGGCCGGCCGCCGCCTGGCAGAAGGCGCGGAGCCGCAGCCAGTAGGTCTCGTCGCGGCCGGTGGCGAGCCCCTCGGCCAGCGCGCAGGCCCGCGCGTCGTCGCCGGCCAGGAGCGCGCTCTCGGCCGCGGCGCGGGCGAGCTCGGCGTTGCGCTCCAGACCTGCGGCGCGCCCGAGGATAGCGGAGGCGGCCTCGACGTCGCCCATGGCCAGCAGGGCCTGGGCGCGCAGGCCGAGCAGGGCTGGATCGGCCGCGCCGTCGGGCCCGGGCGCGCCGGTCGCCAGCACCCGGCGGGCCAGCTGGGCCGCGGCAGGCGACAGGGGCTTGGCCGCCAGCAGCGGCAGGACGGCGCGCAGGGTCTCCGTCGAGGTTCCCCGCCAGAGGGTGGGCGGCAGGCCGGTGTCCCGGCCGGCCACGGAGAAGGCGTCGGGCGCCGCCAGCGGCGCCACCTCCACCGGCTGGGCGTGGCCGGGCGAGGCGGCGAGGAGGCCGGCGACGAGCGCCAATGCCAGGGAAATGCGGACCATGCGCAGAGCATACTGAACCGCCGGAGTTGGCGCGAGGCCGCGCGGTCGTGTAAGCGTGGCGACCTCCATGGACCGCTTCGACCCGCTGCGCCGCCGCACCATCGTCCTCGTCGGCCTGATGGGCGTGGGGAAATCGAGTGTCGGGCGCCGGCTCGCCAACGCCCTGGACCTGCCGTTCCGCGACACCGACGCCGAGGTGGAGGCCGCCGCCGGACGGTCGATCTCCGACATCTTCGCCGAACTGGGCGAAGCCGCCTTCCGCGAGGGGGAGCGGCGGGTCATCGCCCGCCTCCTGGAACAGCCGCCGATGGTCCTGGCCACCGGCGGGGGGGCGTTCATGAATGCGGACACCCGGGCGCTGATCAAGTCGAAGGCCGTCTCCGTCTGGCTGAAGGCCGACCTGGACGTCCTGGCCCGCCGGGTCGGGCGCAAGGACACCCGGCCGCTGCTGGCCGGCAAGGACCCGCTCGAGGTGCTGAAGGCCCAGGCGGAGGTCCGCTATCCGGCCTACGCCGAGGCCGATGTGACGGTCGAGACCGGCGACACCGCCCACCACATCACCGTCGACCAGGTGATCCGCGCGCTCAGCGCCTTTCTGGAGACGCAGGACCGATGACGCGGACCGTTCCCGTCGGCCTCGGCGATCGCGCCTATGAGGTGGTCATCGGACCCGGCCTGCTGGACGAGGCGGGGCAGCGCATCCTGCCGTTCCTGAAGAACCGCCGCGTCGCGGTCGTCAGCGACGAGACGGTGTGGGGCCTGCATGGGCAGCGGCTCTCGGGCGTGCTCGACCGCTCCGGCATCGACGTCTCGCCGCTGATCGTGCCGCCCGGCGAGCAGACCAAGAGCTTCGAGGGGCTGGCCGACGTCTGCGACCGCCTGCTGGCGCTGGAGCTGGACCGCGCAGACCTGGTGGTGGCTTTCGGCGGCGGCGTGGTGGGCGACCTCGCGGGCTTCGCGGCCGCCGTCTACAAGCGCGGCATCGACTTCGTGCAGATCCCCACGACACTGCTTGCCCAGGTAGATTCGTCCGTGGGGGGCAAGACCGCCATCGACACGCCGCGCGGCAAGAACCTGGTGGGCGCCTTCCACCAGCCCAGGCTGGTGCTGGCCGACCTGGACGTCCTGGCCACCCTTCCCGACCGCGAGATGCGGGCGGGCTACGCCGAGATCATCAAGTACGGCCTGCTGGGCGACTTCGGCTTCTTCGAGTGGCTGGAGGCGAACGGCCGGCAGGTGCTGGCGCGCGAGCCGCAGGCCCTGCTGCACGCCGTCGCCCGCTCCGTGGAGATGAAGGCCGAGATCGTCGCCGAGGACGAGACCGAGCGCGGTCGCCGGGCCCTGCTGAACCTTGGCCACACCTTCGGCCACGCCCTGGAATCGGAGACCGGCTACGGCGAGGCCCTGCTGCACGGCGAGGCCGTGGCGGCGGGCATGGCGCTGGCGTTCCGCTTCTCCGCCGCCCAGGGCCTCTGCGACGCGCAGGACGCCACCCGCGCCCAGGCCGCCATCGCCGCGGCCGGCCTGCCGACCCGGCTCGCGGATATCCCCGGCTATCCGTTCGCCGCCGAGCGGCTGGTTCGCCACATGGCGCAGGACAAGAAGGCCGAGTCCGGCAAGCTGACCTTCATCCTCGCCCGCCGGCTCGGTGAGGCCTTTGTCGCCAAGGACGTGGACGGCTACGCCGTGCGCGACTTCCTGCTGGCCGAGGGCGCAAGGTCGTGAACGCCGTCGTCGCCAAGCTGATGGCGCTCGCGCCGACGCTGATCCTGCTGCTGTCGGCGTCCGGCCTGATCTCGGCCGCCGAGACCTCCATGACCGCCGCCTCGCGGGCGCGGATGCACCAGCTGGAGCGCGAAGGCGACCGGGCGGCGCGCCGGGTGAACCGGCTGATCGCCAACCAGGAAAAGATGATCGGGGCGATCCTGATCTCGAACAACGTCATCAACATCTTCGCCTCGGCGCTGACGACGGCGGTCCTGACCTCAGTCTTCCCGCAGGGCTCGGTGATGGGCCCGCTGGTGGCCACTGTGGTGATGACCGTGCTGGTGGTGGTGTTCTCCGAGATCCTGCCCAAGACCATCGCCATCGCCCGGGCCGACGACGTCGCCCGCTGGCTGTCGATCCCGACGTTCTGGATCGTGCGGCTGTTCGGCCCGCTGGCCGACGGCGCCCAGTGGATCGTGCGCCAGACGCTCCGGCCCTTCGGCATCAGGCTCGACATGGGCATCGACGTCCTGGCCGCGCACGAGGAGATCCGCGGCGCGGTGGAGTACCACCACTCCGAGGGCCTGGTGGAGACCCGCGACCGCTGGATGCTGGGCGGGGTGCTGGACCTGGGCGAGATGGACGTCGGCGAGGTGATGGTCCACCGCAAGGCGATCTCGATGATCGACGCCGACCTGCCGCCGCGCGAGATCCTGGCCGCGGCCCTGGAGGCCGCCCACACCCGCCTGCCGCTCTACCGCGACGAGCCGGAGAACATCGTGGGCGTGCTGCACGCCAAGGACCTGCTGCAGGCCATCGCCGAGGCGGACGGCAAGATCGACGAGCTCGACGTCAAGGGGATCATGCGGCCGGCCTGGTTCATCCCCGAGACCACGACGCTGAAGGACCAGCTCGCCGCCTTCCTGAAGCGGCAGAGCCACTTCGCCCTGGTGGTGGACGAGTACGGGACGCTCGAGGGGCTGATCACGCTCGAGGACATCCTCGAGGAGATCGTGGGCGAGATCGAGGACGAGCACGACGTGGTGGTGCCGGGCGTGCGGCCGGGGCCCGACGGCTCGGTGATCGTCGACGGCTCGGTGACCATCCGCGACCTCAACCGGGCGATGAACTGGATGCTGCCCGACGAAGAGGCGGTGACCGTCGCCGGGCTGCTGATCCACGAGGCCCAGCGGATCCCCGACGTGGGCCAGGTCTTCGCCTTCCACCGGCACGAGTTCCGCGTGGTGGAGCGCAAGGGCAACCAGATCACCGTCCTGCAGGTCTCCGCCCCCGAGGTTCCGGCGGACTAATGTGGTTCTCGTGCGTTGAGGTCTGGCGGAGCCCTGCGGCGCCGCTTGATGGCGACGTGGGATCGGGGGGAAAGTCAGCGTGCGTTCACCTATGACCGCGTCTAAGGATGGACCGAACCTGGCGCCGGAGCGGACTGAATCGGGCGGGGCGAGCGGCGGGGTCGCGCTTGACGACCGGCCCGCACGCCTGCTTTGCCGCTTCGGATCGCCGATGTGCGCGTTGGAGCCTGAGGAATGACGGATACTGCGAAGCTGGACGGCCTGCGCGTCTTGGTGGTCGAGGACGAGATGATGGTCTCGATGCTCATCGAGGACATGCTCGGCGACCTCGGCTGCACGGTCGTGGGACCGGCCTCGCGGCTCGACGAGGCCATCGAGCTGGCCAAGGCGGCGGAGCTGGACTGCGCGGTGCTCGACGTGAACCTGGGCGGCCAGCCGATCTTCCCGCTGGCGGACCTGCTGCGCGAGCGCGGGGCGCCGTTCGCCTTCGCCACCGGCTACGGCGACGCGGGCCTGCGCGATGTCGACAAGGGTTCGCCCGTCCTGCAGAAGCCGTTCCGCGAGGGCGACCTGGCCCGGGTGCTGGGCGAGCTGCGCGCGGCCGTCGGCTGACGCCTCCGGCTAGAGGTAGCCGAAGGCGCGGCCCGCGCCGTCGATCATGGCGATGCTGACCGAGCCCACCAGGGCGGCCAGCGACAGCAAGAGTTTCATGTTCCCGTCTCCTCGATAGGTCCAAGCTTCACAGCAAGGACGCGGGAGATAGGCTGTGCCCGACGTCACGGTAGTGGCGATTTGCGCATAACAGCTCTGCGCATTTGGAAACGACGCGTCAGCGCCCCTGGGCCAGGAGCCCCGCCAGCAGCTTGTCCGGGGTGATGGGATAGTCCCGCACCCGCACCCCGCAGGCGTTGTAGATGGCGTTGGCCACCGCCGCGCCCGCGCCCGAGATGCCGAGCTCGCCGACACCCTTGATGCCCATGGGATTGGCCTTGTCGTCCACCTCGTCGAGCATGATGGCGTCCAGTTCGCCGACGTCCGCCTGCACGGGCACGAGGTACTGGGCGAGGTCCTGGTTGATGAGCGAGCCGTAGCGCGGGTCGACGGCGTTGCCCTCGGTGAGCGCCGCGCCGACGCCCCAGATCATGCCGCCGGTCAGCTGGCTGCGGGCCGTCTTCCAGTTGAGGATGCGGCCGGCCGCGAAGACCCCGAGCATGCGCCGCACCCGCGTCTCGCCGGTGACGGTGTCGACGCCGACCTCGCAGAAGTGGGCGCCGTAGGTGTGCTGGCTCCAGTTGCGGGCGTCGGCGGCCGGGCGGATCTCGCCCTCGACGGTGAGGCCCTGCGGCGCGGCGCGGGCGATGAGGGTGGCGAGCCGCTCCGAGCGGTTGCCGATGGCCACCACGCCGTCCTCGAAGGTGACCTCCTCGACCGGGCCGCCGTTCAGCGGCGAGGCGGGATCGGCCGCGGCCAGTTCGGCGATGGCCTTGCGCAGGTTCATGCCGGCCGCCAGCGCGGCGGAGCCCGCCGTCGCCGCCCCGAACTGGCCGCCGGATCCGGGCGCCGGCGGCAGCTCGGAGTCGCCGATCTCGACGCGCACGTCCTTCAGCGGCACGCCCAGCGTCTCGGCGGCGATCTGGGCCAGCACCGTGTAGGTGCCGGTGCCGATGTCGGTCATGCCCTGGCGCACGGTGATGACGCCGTCCGCATCCACCGAGAAGCTGCACTTGGCCGGCAGCAGGAAGTTGCCGCGGATGGCCGCGGCCATGCCCATGCCCACCAGCCAACGGCCGTCGCGCACCCGGCCGGGCGTCGGGATCCGGCGGTCCCAGCCGAACATCTGGGCGCCCTCCTTCAGGCAGCGGACCAGCTGGCGGATGGAGAAGGGCTTGCCGGTCTCGGGGTCGACCTCCGGCTCGTTGAGGATGCGCAGTTCCACCGGGTCGAGGCCAAGCCGTTCCGCGAGTTCGTCCATGGCCACTTCGAGGCTCAGCATGCCGACAGCCTCGCCGGGCGCGCGCATGGGGCCGGCGAGCGGCAGGTCGAGCTGGACGAGCCGGTGGCCGGTCAGCCGGTTCGGCGCCGCATAGAGGCTGCGGGCGAAGTTGGAGGCGTGCTCGGTGAAGTGGCCCTCGCGGTGGCAGTGGGTCACGGTCATCAGCGACATGGCGGTGAGCCGCCCGTCCGGCGTGGCGCCCAGCCGGACGCGCTGGACGGTGGCCGGGCGGTGCACCGTGCCGTGCATCATCTGCTGGCGGCTGAAGGCGACCTTCACCGGCCGGCCGAGGGCGCGGGCGCCGAGGGCCGCCAGGGTCAGCTCGTCGTAGGTCTGGCCCTTCCCCCCGAAGCCGCCGCCGATGTAGCGGGTCATCAGGCGCACGTCGTCGCGGCCGATCTTCAGCGTCTCGGCGAGGCCGTGCTGGGCGGGCTTCACCATCTGGACGGAGGTGTGCACGACGCACTTCTCGCCCTCCCACCAGGCGGTCGTGGCGCAGGGCTCCATCTGGCAGTGGTTCTGCAGCGGCGTGGTCCAGGTGGCGTCCAGCTTCACCGGGGCCGCGTCGAAGGCGGCCTCGAAGTCCCCGACCCGCACGTCCTCCTCGCCCGGCGGATCGCCGGCCTCGTCGAGGTGGGCGTGGAAATCCACCGCGGCCGGATCCTCCGCATAGGCGAGGCGCACCAGGCGCGCGGCGGCGGTGGCGTTCTCCAGGGTGTCGGCCAGGACGAAGGCCACCGGCTGGCCGTAGTAGGCGACGCGGTCGTTCTCCAGGGCCGGGCGCGCCGTGGCCGTGGAGCGGGGATGGACCTTTGTCCCGCGCGCCCCCTGCTCTGGCGCGTTCCGGTGGGTCCAGACGAGGTGGACGCCGGGCGCGGCCTCCGCCTCGGCGGTGTCCACGCCGGTGATCCGGCCGCGCGCGATCGTCGCCGGGACCATGACGCCGTAGGCCGGCGGCGCGGGCGGCTCGACCTCATAGGCGTAGGGGGCCGTGCCGGTGACCTTCAGCGGGCCCTCATAGCGGTCCACCGCCTTGCCGATCAGGCCGGAGCGGTTCTCGGAGACGGGGTTGGGCAGGGCCCAGTCGGCGACCGAACTCATCTGGCCTTCCCCCTCGCCTCGTCGATGGCGGCCGCGCCGAGGCGGGCCGTCAGCGTGATCTTGAAACCGTTGCGGCCGTTGTCGCTGGCCTGCGCGAGCTCCGCGGAGATCGCCTCCTCGGCCGTCGCCCCGCCGGCCAGGGCGGCCTCGGCGTCGGCCGCGCGCCAGGGCTTGTGGGCGACCATGCCAAGGGCCACCCGGCCGCCCGCCACCGCGACGCTGGCCAGGCCGCCGGCGTAGGAGGCCCGGTCGCGGGCCTTGCGATAGACCTGCCCGCCCTGCGGCGGCGACGGCAGGACCACGGCGGTGATCAGCTCGCCAGGGACCAGGTGGGTCTCGAGGTGTGGCGTCTCACCGGGCAGGCGGTGCAGCTCGTCGACGATGAAGCGCCGGACGTCGCCCGAGGGCGAGAGCGTCTCGACCCGGGCGTCGAGGGCCACCAGCGCCACGGCCATGTCGGACGGGTGGGTGGCGATGCAGGCATGGCTGGCGCCCAGGATCGCGGAGTTGCGGTTCAGGCCTTCCAGCGCCCCGCAGCCGGAGCCGGGCTCGCGTTTGTTGCAGGGCTTGGCGGTGTCGTAGAAGTAGGCGCAGCGGGTGCGCTGCAGGAGGTTGCCGCCGACGCTGGCCTTGTTGCGCAGCTGCGGCGAGCCGCCGGCGACGATGGCCTCGGCGAGCACCGGATAGCGGGCGCGGACGCGGGCGTCGGCCGCCACCTGGCTGTTGGTGGCCATGGCGCCGATGCGCAGCCCGCCGTCGGGCGTGTCCTCGATCCGTGCGAGGGGGAGCCGCGACACGTCGATCAGGTGCGCGGGCTGCTCGATCTCCAGCTTCATCAGGTCCAAGAGGTTGGTGCCGCCGGCGATGAAACGGGCGTCCGGCGTCTCCGCCGCGGCCTTCACCGCCGCCGCGGGATCCGTCGCGCGTTCGTAGGTGAAGGGCCTCAAGCGAGCTCCTCCGCAGCGCTGCGGATCGCCTCGACGATCTGCGGATAGGCCGAGCAGCGGCAGATGTTGCCGCTCATCCGCTCGCGAATCTCGTCGCCGGTGAGCGAGGGCGGGGCAGCCACGTCGGCGGCCGCCTGGCTGGGCCAGCCGGCCTCCACCTCGGAGAGCATGCCGAGCGCCGAGCAGATCTGCCCCGGCGTGCAGTAGCCGCACTGGAAGGCGTCCTCCTCAAGGAAGGCCTTCTGGAGGGGATGCAGCCGCTCGGGCGTTCCGATCCCCTCGATGGTCGTGACCTCGTCGCCGTCGTGCATCACCGCCAGCGAGAGGCAGGAATTGATCCGCACCCCGTTCACCAGGACCGTGCAGGCGCCGCACTGGCCATGGTCGCAGCCCTTCTTGGAGCCGGTGAGCCGCAGGTGTTCGCGAAGGGCGTCGAGGAGGGTGGTGCGCGGGTCGACGTCGAGCGACCGCGCCTCCCCGTTGACGGTGATCGTGGTCCGCAAGCGCGAGGCCCTCCCGCATTGTCGTCGGCCGCCCTTCCTTGCGAATGGGGCGGCTCTTCAAACGTATGTTTAGTCTAGCGCCTAGGCTTCGCCGGGCGCCAGCGCCTTGACGGTCAGCGCGTGGACCGGGCCGGCCAACTCCTCGGCGAGCGCCTTGTAGACCATCCGCTGGCGGGCGACCTTCGGCGCGCCGGCGAAGGCCTGGGCCTCGATGGTCACGTTGAAGTGGCTCTCGCCGCCCGGACGCGCGCCCGCGTGGCCGTGGTGGCGGGCGGAATCGTCCTCGATCTCCAGCCGGGTGGGCTGGAACGTGGCCGTAAGCTTGCTGTGGATGGCTTCGAGGATAGCGCCCATCGGCTCCGTCTTCAATTCTTGAAGGGGAATATCTTCCCCCCATACTTGGTCCATGCCCGGCGCGTTTCAATACAAGCCCAAGTTCCTCGACATCCGCGTGCGTCCCCCCTCCGACGAGGAGGACGCGCGGGCCGAGGACGTGAACGCGCTCAAGCCGGGCGAGCGGGCCTGCGACCACCCCGGCTGCCGGCTGGCGGCCACCGCGCGGGCGCCCAAATCACGGGACATGCTCAACGAGCACTACTGGTTCTGCCAGCCGCATGCGGCCGAGTACAATCGCAACTGGAACTTCTTCGCCGGCATGAGCGAGGGCGAGGTGCGCCGCCGCCAGCACGAGGAGCTGTTCACCGGCGGGCGTCCTACCTGGGAGATGAAGGCGGGCCGGATGTCGCGCGAGGCGGCGGCCTTCGCGGCGAAGTTCGGGCAGGGCCAGGGTTACCGCGATCCGTTCAACATGTTCGGCGGGGCGGCCGGACCCCGCCCAGCGCCGGAGCCGGAGGACCGCCGGATCGGCAAGATCGAGCGCAGCGCGCTGGCCGACCTCGACCTCGACGTCAACGCCGACGGAGCGAAGATCCGCAGCCGCTACACCGAGCTGGTGCGCCGCCTGCACCCGGACGCCAACGGTGGCGACCGGTCCGGCGAGCACAAGCTGCAGCGGGTGATCAAGGCCTACCAGTCGCTGCGCAAGGCCGGGATGGTCTGACGCCTCAGGCGAGCGCCCGCCAGGCCACGTAGGCGGCGGTCGCCACCACCATCAGGGCGAAGCCGCGGCGGGCCACGTCCGCCCGGCCGGCGAGGGCCCGGGCCGCGGGCGATCCGGCCAGGGCGCCGAGCGCGCCGCCGGCCACCAGGGCCGCGAACACCGGCCAGTCCACCAGACCCGAGGCCGCGTAGCTGACGCTCGTCGCCGCGCCGAAGAGGGTGACCGAAACCAGCGAAGACGCGGCGGCGTGGGCGAGCGTCATCCCCGTGGCCGCCATGAGGCCCGGGACGATCAGGAAGCCGCCGCCGATGCCGAAGAAGCCGGCCGCGAAGCCGGTGGCCAGGCCCACCGGCGCCAGCCGCGTGGTCAGCCCCCGCGTGAGATGCACCTGAGGATCGCCCGCGGACTTGCGGGGGAGCAGCATGGAGAGGCCGACCAGCGCCATGGCGAGGGCGAACCAGGCGAGCAGCCGCTCGCCGTCCATCTGCTTGGCCAGGTGCGCGCCCAGCAGCGACCCGGCGAGGCCGGCCGTCCCGAACACCAGGGCGCAGGGCCACTTCACCCGGCCCGCGCGGGCCTGGGTGGCGAGGCCCATGGCGGCATTGACGGCCACCGCCGCCGCCGAGGTGCCGATCGCCACGTGCGGATCGCGCACGCCCACCAGGTAGATCAGCAGCGGGGTCGCCAGCACCGAGCCGCCGCCGCCGAACACGGTGAGCAGCAGGCCCACGAGAGCGCCGCTGAGCGCCGCCGAGCCGAGGGTCCAGGCGAGGTCCATGGATCAGGTTCCCGTGTCTGTGGGACAGAAGATCTCGGCCAGCGTCGCCAGCACCTTCACGGCGGCGGGGGCGGCGACCCGGTAGCGGACGGTCTGGCCCTCACGGCGCGTGGCCACCACCTCCTCCTCGCGCAGCACGGCGAGGTGCTGGGAGAGCGCCGACTGGGAGAGGCCGACCAGGGGCTGGAGCTCGCCCACTGACCGCTCGCCGTCGGCCAGGCGGCAGAGGATCATCAGACGGCGTTCGTTGCCGAGCGTGCGCAGCAGCCGGGCGGCCTGCGCGGCGCTCGCGTCGAGGCGGGCGATGTCCAGGGTCGCGAGATCGAACATGACGCGGATATATGCATTGTTTCTAATTTAGCAACTTCTTATATAAGCCGGGACGCCATAAGGAGGCTCCCCGATGCAACCCCGCGTTCAGGCATTTTTCGACCTCGCCACCTCGACGGCCAGCTACCTGGTCTCCGATCCGGCGACGGGGCAGGCGGCGATCATCGACCCGGTGCTCGACTTCGAGCCTAAGGCCGCGAAGCTCTCGACGGCCTCCGCGGACGCGCTGTTGCAGGCGATCGCCGACCAAGGCCTGACGCTAGCCTATGTGCTGGAGACCCACGCCCACGCCGACCACCTTTCGGCCGCCGACTACATCCGCGGCAGCACCGGCGCCAAGGTGGTCATCGGCGCGCACATCCGCGAGGTGCAGAAGACCTTCATCCCGGTGTTCGAGGCCGACGACGTCGCCGCGGACGGGGCGGTGTTCGACGTCCTGCTGGACGAGGGCGACACGCTCGCGCTCGGCGAGCTGACGGTGCGCGTGCTGCACACGCCGGGCCACACCCCGGCCTGCGTGACCTACCTGATCGGCGAGGCCGCATTCGTGGGCGACACCCTGTTCATGCCCGACTACGGCACGGCGCGGGCGGACTTCCCCGGCGGCGACGCGGCCACCCTCTACCGTTCGATCCAGAAGATCCTGGCCCTGCCGCCGGAGACGCGGGTGTTCGTGGGCCACGACTACCTGCCGGCCGGCCGCGAGGAGTTCCGCTGGGAGACCACGGTGGCCGAGGAGCGCGCCCGCAACGTCCACGTCCACGAGGGTGTCGGCGAGGCGGAGTTCGTGGCCATGCGGCAGGCCCGCGACGCCACCCTCGCCGCCCCGACCCTGATCCTGCCGTCCCTGCAGGTGAACATCCGCGCCGGCGCCCTGCCCCCGGCCACGTCGGCCGGCAACGTCTTCCTCAGGCTGCCGGTGAGGGCCGCCTGACCCCTACCTGGCGCGGGTCCGCGCCACGATCCAGTCGCCGACCACCTTCAGGGCCGCGGGGTCGAAGGTCTCCTCGATGCGCCCGTATTCCATGGGCGAGCCGGTGGTCGCGGTCTGGAAGAGGTGGTTGAGGCCGGGCAGCTCCATGACCGTGACGTCGCGATTGCCCTTCAGCGCCTCCCGGATCGCCGGCAGGTTCTGGTCTGGCAGGACCTGCAGGTCCTTCTCGCCGTTCACGGCCAGGACCGGCTGGCGCACGTGGGACAGCGCGGGCCGCGGATCGTAGCCGATGATCCACTTGTACCAGGGCGTCGCCATCAGGCCGGCCTGCATGGCCGCGGCCTCCGCGGGGAGGCCCAGGGCCCCGGTCAGCATGGAGGTCACCTCCCGCTTCACCGCCTGGAAGTCCGAGCCGGCCAGCACCGCGGCGTCGGCCCTGGCGAGGACGGCCTGGGCCGCGGCTATCCGCTCCGGCGGCGCGCCGCCGACGCCGTAGACGGCCTTGCGCTGGGCCGCCAGCAGCTCGCCGAGCGGCACGCCGGGCCCGGCCAGCAGAACCACGTAGGCGATCTTCGGGTCCTCGCCGGCGACCAGGGGCGCCACCACCCCGCCTTCGCTGTGGCCGATCAGGCCGACCTTGCCCGCATCGATCTCCGGACGGGCGCGCAGGAAGGCCACCGCGGCGCGGGCGTCGGCGACGAATTCGGCCGCCGCGGCGGTCGCCAGGTTCCCCGTGGACTTCGCGAAGCCCCGGTCGTCGTAGCGGAGCACGGCGATCCCCTGGCGGGTCAGGTGGTCGGCGAGCACCAGGAAGGGCTTGTGGCCGGCCAGCGTCTCGTCACGGTCCTGCGGGCCGGAGCCGCTGATCAGCACGGCGGCCGGAAACGGTCCCGGTCCCTGGGGCAGGGTCAGCGTGCCGGCGAGCCGCGCGCCGCCTAGGCTGTCGAAGGCCACCTCCTCCTCGCGGTAGGGATAGGGCTTGGAGGGGACCTGGGGTCGGTTGCGGACGAGCGGCGGGACCGGCCCCTTCTCGAGCACCAGCGGCAGGGGCTGGATCTGGGTCCAGGTTCCCGACCAGGCGCCACGCGCCGCGTCCCAGGTCCCCTCGTAGCGGCCGCGGACGCTGGGGGCGGTGAAGGCGAGCCTGTTCCCCTCCATGCGGAGCTCGGCCAGCGGGATCTTCATCGGGCCCTGGTCCGGGCTGGTGAGGTGGCCCGTCAGCCCGTTCGGCCCGGTCTCGATCACCACCCCGATGCGCAGCTCGGCGCCCATGGCGCTGAGCACGCCGTGCCATTCGCCGGCCGCCTCCTGGGCTCGGGCCGCCTGGGCCAGCACCAGGACCATGGCCGCCAGGGCCCCGGCGAGGCCCAGCACCCAACGCGTCACGCCTACGCCCATGACCGTCTCCTTCCCTGTCAGCCGTTGGTGGCGGGCGCCGACGCGGCGCCTTGCGCGGCGAGGCCCGCCTGGGCGAGGGCCAGCACCCCGCCGGGGTTCATCGCGTCGACCATGGCGGTGGGCAGCAGGATGGTCGCGCCGCCCTCCTTGGTGGTCTCGTAGATGATGTTCATGGCGCGCAGCTGCAGGGCGGCGGGGGAGCGGCCGTAGATCTCGGCGGCCTCCACGAACTTGATCGCCACCTCCTGCTCGGCCTGGCCCAGGGCGACGCGGGCAAGCCGCTCGCGTTCCGCCTGCGCCTGCCGGCTCATGGCGTCCTGCAGGGCGGCGGGCACGCCGATGTCGCGGATCTCCACCGACAGGACGGAGATGCCCCAGTCGGCGGTCTTGCGGCCGATCACCTCGCGCAGCAGCTCGTCGCCCTGCTTCCGCTCGGCGAGCAGGGTGGCCAGCATGGAGGCGCCGACCAGCTCCCGCAGGGAGGTCTCAGCCACCTGGGCGATAGCCCGGCGATAGTCCTGGATCTCCAGGGCGGCGCGCTCGGTGTCGTGCACCTGCCAGAAGATCACCGCGTCGATGTTGACCGGCACCGTGTCCTTGGAGAGCGCCTGCTGGGCGTTGAACTCGGTGGTCTGGATGCGCTGGTCGATCCAGTAGGCCACCTGGTCGACCACCGGGATGATCAGGAACAGGCCCGGCCCCTCCACCTTCCGGAAGCGGCCGAGGCGCAGGACGATCGCCCGCTCCCACTGACTGGCCATCTGCAGGGCCAGCAGGATCAGCAGCGCCAGCACCAGCAGGACGGCGCCGGCCACCTTCAGGACCGCCCCGTCCTGGGCGAGGGCGATCCCGGCGACGGTCAATGTGAGCGCGGAGAGCACGGCGGCGGGACCGTTCACCCGGGCCGTCTTCGACGAACCGGCCGAGGCGGCGAGGAGCGCGACGTTCATGGGACTTCCTCCTTGGCGGCGGCGAGCGCCGCGATGCGTTCGATGAGCAGCCCGGGCTCGACGCCCAGGGCGGCGGCCTGGGCGAGGGTCTGCCGGGCGAGATTGTCGGCCGCCTCGTCGCGGGCGCGGCCCTCCAGGGGCGCGGGCGGCTCGGCCACGAAGCTGCCGCGGCCGCGGACCAGGGAAAGCGCGCCGAGGCGCTCCAGCTCGTCGTAGGCGCGGCGCACGGTGTTGAGGTCGATGCGGAACGCCACCGCCACCTGGCGCATGGTGGGCATCTGGTCGCCGGGCTTCAGCACGCCCGCGCCCATGGCCCGCAGGAACTGCTCGCGCAGCTGCACATAGATCGGGACGCCGGTGTCCTCGACCCGCAACGTGCTCAGCACCTGCTCCTGTGTATGCATACACTCATACAATCTGAGCAAAGCTTGGCCGTCAACGGAAATCGCGACCGGCGTTCTGCGGGATCAGGCGGAGAGCTTGGCTTCCAGCGCCGCCAGGTCGTCCACGAACCAGACCGAGCGTCCACGATTGGACTCGCGCACGAAGTCGCGGAGCGCGTCGCTGCGGGCGACGGCGGCGGAGACGTCGCCAACGATGGCGACCCGCACGCCGTAGTTGACGAACTTCTGCAGCACCTCGCCCGCCAGCCGGGTCTTCAGGTCGAAGAAGGCGGAGGGCAGGCGCTCCACCGGGATGGCGAGGATCTCCGCCCGCGCGCCGAGGACCTCCCCCAGCAGGTCGGACGCCTCGCGGTCGCCGGCGAGCAGAGGTCCGTCGGCGGCGCAGACGAGAACCGTCGCGCCGTCGATCTCAACAATCCTGTCCGTCATGGCCGCCTCCGCTGCGCACGCGGCACCATGGCCGGCGCGGGGGCGATCGGGAAGGCCGGCGCCCCTAGGCCGCGGCGCGATGAGCCTGGGCGGGCGCGCCGACGGTGAAGGCGCCGAGCAGTTGGCCCAGGTCGCCGGTCTGGCTCCTGAGCGCGTGGGTTGCGGCGGTGGTCTGCTCGACCATGGCCGCGTTCTGCTGGGTCATCTGGTCCATCTGGTTCACGGCCAGGTTCACCTCGTGCAGGCCGGTGGACTGTTCCTGCGCCGAGGCGGCGATCTCGGTCATCAGGGTGTCGATCTCGGCCACCTGGGTGACGATCTCCTGCAGGGCCTCGCCGGTCTGGCCGACCAGGCCCACCCCCTGCGCCACCTGCGAGCTGGAGGCCGAGATCAGCGCCTTGATCTCCTTGGCCGCGTCGGCGGAGCGCTGGGCGAGCGCGCGGACCTCGGAGGCCACCACGGCGAAGCCCTTGCCGGCGTCGCCGGCGCGCGCGGCTTCCACCCCGGCGTTCAGCGCCAGCAAGTTGGTCTGGAAGGCGATCTCGTCGATCACCCCGATGATCTGGGTTATCTGGCGCGAGGACTCCTCGATCTCGCCCATGGCCTCGACCGCCTGGCCGACCACCTCGCCGGAGCGTTCGGCCTGGGCCTTGGCGGCGGCGACGACGTCGCTGGCCTGCCGGGCCCCCTCGGCGGTGCGCCGCACGGTGGCGGTGATCTCTTCCAGCGCGGCGGCGGTCTGCTCCAGGCTGGCGGCCTGCTGCTCGGTGCGGCGCGCCAGGTCGTCGGCGGCGGCGCCGATCTCGTCGGCGCCGCCGGCCACGGACTCGGTGGAGGCCGAGACGGCTGAGATGGCCTCCTCCAACGCCGCCACGGCGCTGTTGAAGTCGGCCTTCAGGACCTCGAACTCGGGAGGCATCTGGCGGTCCAGGCGCGCGCCGAGGTCGCCTCCGGCCAGACGTGCCAGCGCATCACCGAGCGCGGCCACCACGGCGGCCTGGGCCTGTTCGGTGGCGCGGCGCTCGGTCTCCAGCCGCTCGCGCTCGGCGTCCAGGGTCTCGAGGTAGACGGAGATGGCGAAGTCCATGTCCAGCATGGCGGCTTTCAGCAGCGCGCCCACGGCCGCGGCGGCCTCGTCCGCCCCGCCCTTGCGACCCAGCACGCCCTTCGGCCACATCTGGCGGATCACCGCTCCGGTGAGCGCCTCGCAGATCAGGGCGTAGCCGCCGATGTACCAGCGCGGCTCCAGACCGAGCCGCGCGTGCGCCTGGCCGATGGTGCGGACATTGCCGACATAGGTGTCGTCGAACCTGCCGTCGAGGATGCTCGACCAGTGGGACTGCTGGCGACCGCTGGCCACGTCGATGTGGGCGTCGTCGTTGAAGAAGGCGCGGGTGTGCGGGGTGGCCCTGACCTTGGCGTAGAAGTCGCCGAGCGCGCGGGGCAGCTCGGCCTGGACCAGGGGCTTCAGGGCTCGCAGCGTCTCGGCGGCCTTGGGGTCCAGGCCGATGAACTCAAGCCGCTGATTAACCTGATAATCATGAGCCATGAAAACAATCCCCTACAAACATTATGGGAATTGATCGTCTCGGCTTTAAAGCGCGATTAACAACGCCGAACAGTCGCCTCAGAAGAGGACGATCGCCTGCCAGCCGGCGAGCGCGACCACCACCAGGCCGACGATCCAGGTCAGGAGGCGATGGGGCAGCACCTTGGTCATCCAGCCGGCGATGGGGGCCGCGGCAACCCCGCCGATGATCAGGCCGGCGAGCGACCAGAGAAGCCCGCGCAAGCCGGCGGTCTGCCAGTGGCCGGTGAGCAGCGAGCCCAGGAAGGCGGCCGAGGTGGCGGCGGCGACGAACAGCTCCGCGGCGTTGGTGGTGCCGATCGCCTTGCGCGGGTCGGCGCCGGCGCCCAGCAGGGTCGAGGTGACCACCGGGCCCCAGCCGCCGCCGCCCACCGCGTCGAAGAAGCCGCCGGCCAGGCCCAGGGGCAAGGGCGAGCGCCAGGAGAAGACCCGCGGCCGCGTCCCCTTCCAGGCGCGCCAGAGGATGACCAGGCCCATCAGGGCGAGCCAGGCCACCACGTAGGGCTTGATCGCGTCGCCGCTGACGGAGGTCAGCACATAGGCGCCGAACACGCCGCCCACGACGCCGCCCAGGGTGAGCAGCCGCAGCAGGCGCCAGTCGATGTTGCGGTAGAAGAGGTGCGAGAGCCCGGAGGCGGCGCCGGTGAAGACCTTGGCCGCGTGCACGCTGGCCGAGGCGTTGGCCGGGCTCACCCCGACGCTGAGGAGGACGGTGGTGGACACCACGCCATAGGCCATGCCGAGCGCGCCATCGACGAGCTGGGCGGCGAAGCCGACGGCGGCGAAGAGCCAGAAATCCGGTGTCACGGACCGCGCACTAGCCTATGGCGGAGGTCGCGCACATCCAGTTCCTCTAATGCCGCCAACAGGCGGACGCCGCCTTGTAGGTTGGCGGCGCTTCGGGCGACAGTCCAGGCGGGTTGGAGACCAGGGCATGGGATTTAGGACTCTCTTGGCCGGCGTGGCGCTCGCGCTTGGCCTGGCGGGCGGCGCAAGCGGCGCGGAACCCGGGCGGATCCTGCTGGCGCCGGACGGCGTCTGGACGCCGGGCGACGCCCGGCCGAAGCCGGGGCTGGCAGTGCTGGTGGAGGGCGGCAGGATCGTCGCCGTCGGGCCGCGCGCCCAGCTGCAGGCGAAAGGCGGCGGCGCGGGCGCGGAGGTCGTCGAGCTCCCCGGGACGACCCTGATCCCGGGCCTGATGGACCTCCACTCCCACCTGCTGCTGCACCCCTACAACGAAACGCTCTGGGACGATCAGGTGCTGAAGGAGGCCCCGGCCTATCGCACCCTGCGCGCCGGCCGCGACGCCGGCCGGACGCTGAGGTCCGGCTTCACCACCCTGCGCGACCTGGGCACCGAGGGGGCCGGCGAGGCCGACGTGGCCCTGAAGCAGGCGATCGACGGTGGGATCATCGACGGGCCGCGGCTGGTGGTCACCACCCGCGCCATCGTCGCCCGCGGGGCCTATGCGCCGCGGAAGGGATTCCGGCCGGACCTGACCCTGCCGCAGGGCGCGCAGGAGGCCAGCGGGACGGAGGGCGTGGCCGACGCCGTCCGCGACCAGGCCGCGCTCGGGGCCGACTGGATCAAGGTCTACGCCGACTATGGCGTCGGCCCGGGGGGCGCGACGCGGCCCGCCTTCAGCCAGCGGGAACTCGACGCCCTGGTGGCCGCGGCGCGCGACCTCGGCCGGCCGGTGGCGGCCCACGCCAACAGCGACGAAGGCGCCCGGCGCGCGGTGCTGGCCGGCGTGAACACCATCGAGCACGGCGCGGAGATCTCCGAGCCGACCCTGCGGCTGATGAAGCAGAAGGGGGTGGCGCTGTTCCCGACGCTGGCCACCACCGAGGCCTATTCGCAGTACTTCCAGGGCTACCGGCCGGGACAGTCCCCGCCGACCGCGGACATGGCGCAGGCCGAGAAGACGTTCCGCCTGGCGCACAGGCTCGGCGTGACGATCGGCGTCGGCAGCGACGTGGGCGTCTTCCCGCACGGCGAGAGCTGGCGGGAGCTGGACTGGATGGTTCGCTACGGCATGACTCCCGTCCAGGCGCTCGAGGCCGCGACGGCGGTGAACGCGAAGGTGCTGGGATGGGATGACCGGCTGGGCGCGGTGAAGGCCGGCTACCTCGCCGACCTCGTCGCGGTGCGGGGCGACCCCACCCAAGGGATCGCCGCGCTGAAGGACGTGGTCCTGGTGATGAAGGACGGCCGGATCCGTCGCCGCCCCTCCGGACCCTAGGCCGGCCCGCGCCCCACGAAAAAGGGCGGGACCGAAGTCCCGCCCTCCATCGGCCGTAGCTGACTGGCGTGGCCGATCAGGCCGCCGCCTTCCAGTTCGGCTCGAGCACCACGTGCGGGGGGCACGGGGCGACCTCGGTCTGCGGCAGGCCTGCGATCTCGTTGGCGAAGCCGTGGTTCACGTCGCGGTGGTGGGCCTCGTCGGCGCGGACCACCAGCACCACGTCACGCAGTGTGGCGTCGGCCGGCAGGTCCCAGTAGCGGCGGGCGATCGCCGGGGCGGCGACGTTCTCGCTGCGGCCCTCGTCGATCTCGGCGAGGTAGTGGGTGTAGCTGATCACCGCCTCTTCCTCGAAGTAGCCGACCACCCGGTGCGCGGTCTTGGAGGAGATCAGGTAGAGGCCGAAGAAGAACAGGTAGAAGACCCACTGGGCGGCCACGACCACGAAGCGCTCGAAGGCCGTCGGCTTGGCCACCTCGATGAAGGTCATCAGGTGCATGCGCTCGTTCTCGGCCTCGTCCATCAGGGTCTTGATCCAACCCTTGTCGTCTTCCATGCGGCGCAGGCACTTGAGGTGGTTGAGGGTGGCGCCGACCATGCCCGGCACGGCGGCGACGGTCTCCAGAACCACGGCGCGGTGGCCGTAGCGCTTGGCGAAGAAGGTGTCGGCGCAGAAGCGCAGGGCCTTCACGAATCCGAAGGCGACGCGGTCGGAGAGGCCCTTGGGGGCGTGGTGGACGGACAGGTCGACGAGGGGGGCGGTCATCACGCTACTCACTTCTGATCTGACTGGCGTTGCGGAGGCCGCGGTTCGTCGCGGCGATGACCGGCTAGATAGAGGCCGCCCCGGGCCGGGGATATTCGGGTCGTCCCCTTACGGAATTTCACGTAGGCGCCGCTGCGGGTCCGTAGAAACCCCTAGGGGTGGCTCCCGAATTTCCCGCGCCCGCCGGCCGCGGCATGTCTCAGGCACAGACACAGGAGCCCGACATGACCGGCCAAGACCTCTTCCTGATCCTCGTGGTGGCGTCCTACGCCGTGTTCGGCGTGACCCTCTTCGGCGTGTCCACCTGGCAGCGCCTGGGCCGCTAGGCCGTCAGTTGTTGGCGGTCCGGTAGCGGACGGCGAACAGGCGGCAGGCGTCGGGGTAGCCCTGCATCGTGCTGCCGCTGATGGTGCGCCGGAAACCCATCTCGACGCGCAGCTCGCAGAAGTAGGGCTTCTGGTCGTCGGCGACGTACTGGCGGCGCCAGACGTAGGTCCGCTTCCCCTCGAGGACCAGGAACTCCGCCCAGGGACCATAGAGCCCGACCGCGGTGTCCAGCTCCTCGCCGGTGAGGGCGCTTCCGCCGCTCACCTCGCCGGTCGTCTGGCAGCCGGTGACCGCGACGAGCGCGGCGATGCCCAGTACGCGCAGCATGGAAATCTCCCCGCGGCCATATAGCCACGTTCGGCGAGGCGCGTCACGCGCGGCCGCGCCCTAGACCGGGGTGTCGCCGGCCACGGTGGTGCGGTGCATGACCCGCAGGTGGCCGTCGTAGCCGCCCTCGGCCAGGTGCATGGTGCAGCGGTTGTCCCACATCAGCAGCATGTTCGGCGCCCAGCGGTGGCGGTAGACGAACTCGTCCTGGACCATGTGGGCGAACAGGAAGCCCAGCACCGCCTGGCTCTCCTTCGGCGTCAGGCCCTCGACGGCCACGGTGTAGACCGGGCTCACGAACAGCGACTTGCGGCCCGTCACCGGATGGGTGCGCACCAGGGGATGGGTGAGCGTCTCGTCGGCCTCCTCCGAGACGATGATCTGCATGGTCCGCTTCTCGGTCTCCCGCGCGAAGACCCCCTTGGTCCCGTAGGCGCGGCCCGCGGAGTGCACCGCCCTGAGCGGCGCCAGCATGGCCTGCATGGCCGGCGACAGCGCCTCGAAGGCGCGGGCGCAGTCGCAGAACAGGGTGTCGCCGCCCACCGGCGGGACGACCTCCGAATGCAGCAGGGTGGCGGCCGGCGGCTGGGCCTGGAAGCTCCAGTCGGAATGCCAGCCGGCGCCGAAGTTGGTCGCCTTCTCGTCGGGCTCGCGGCGCAGCTCCAGCACATTGGGGTGGCCGGGCATGGGCTTGATGAAGGGGTCCGCCCCGAACGGCCCGATCTGCAGGGTGAAGGCCTCGAGCTGCTCCAGGGTGAGCGGCTGGTCGGGGAAGGCCACGACGGCGTGCTTCGCCCAGGCGGCTTTCACCTGCGCCAGCTGGTCCCTATCTAGGGGGCGGGAGAGGTCGACTCCCGTGATCTCGGCGCCGAAGCCCGAGGGCTGAGGCCGCACCTCGATGGTGCGATGCGCGCTTTCCGCTTCCTTGAGCATGGCCGGCCTCCCTGGCGCACGTGCACGCCGCCTGCATTGAACACCCGTTTGCTTCCGCTCCGGCAAGACTGTAATCGAACCCCGCCATGGCCGCTTTCGACTCCACCGAAGACAAGCTCGTCTCCCTGGTCCCCGACCGGACCGTCTCCTCGCGCGACACGTTCGGCGTGGACTTCGACATGCAGGTTCCCGCCTTCAGCGAGCGCGACCCGCACGTCCCGGACGTGGACGAGGCCTACAAGTTCGATCCGGAGACCACCCGGGCGATCCTCGCGGGCTTCTCGTTCGACCGTCGGGTGATGGTCCAGGGCTATCACGGCACCGGCAAGTCGACCCACATCGAGCAGGTGGCGGCGCGGCTGAACTGGCCGATGATCCGGGTGAACCTGGACAGCCACATCAGCCGGATCGACCTGGTCGGCAAGGACGCCATCGTCCTGAAGGAAGGCAAGCAGGTCACCGAATTCCGCGAGGGCATCCTGCCCTGGGCGATCCAGCGGCCGATCGCGCTCGTGTTCGACGAGTACGACGCCGGCCGGCCGGACGTGATGTTCGTGATCCAGCGCGTGCTGGAGGCCTCGGGCAAGCTGACCCTGCTCGACCAGAACCGGGTGATCCGCTCGAACCCCTATTTCCGGCTGTTCTCCACGACCAACACCATCGGCCTGGGCGACACCACCGGCCTCTATCACGGCACCCAGCAGATCAACCAGGCGCAGATGGACCGCTGGTCCATCGTCACCACGCTCAACTACCTCAGCCACGAGGTGGAGGCCGAGATCGTGCTGGCCAAGGCGCCCGGCTACCAAAACCCCGAGGGCCGCCGGACCATCAACGCCATGGTCCGCGTCGCCGACATGACCCGTAACGCCTTCATGAACGGGGACATCTCCACCGTCATGAGCCCGCGCACGGTGATCACCTGGGCCCAGAACGCCGAGATCTTCGGCGGCGACATCGCGCTCGCCTTCCGTATGACCTTCCTGAACAAGTGCGACGAGCTGGAGCGCGGCACCGTCGCCGAGTTCTTCCAGCGCGCCTTCGGCCAGGACCTGCCGGAAAGCACGGCGCGGGTGCGGGTGGCGTAAGAGCCGCCAGTCCCGCGGCGCGCCCGCCGCTCATCCCGGCGAAAGCCGGGACCCAAGCTGAGCCAGACGATGGGCCCTGCGGCGCAAACCGCGGGGCTCTTCTGTTGTGGAGAGCCGCATGGATCCCGGCGTTCGCCGGGAAGAGCGGAGAGGGGTGGACGGTCGTCCTTCCCCGGGCGATCATCAAACCCATTCTTCGAACAATATTGCTGGGGGAAATGATGATCAGGATGACGTTGGCGGCGGTTGCGCTCGCTGCAGGGTTCGGCGTGGGCGCCGCGGGCGCGCAGACGACGGCTACGCAGAAGAACGACTATTCGGACAAGGCCAACTGGCTGTGCATTCCGGGGAAGGCGAACGACGCCTGCGCGATCGACCTGACCACCACGGTGGTGAAGGCGGACGGCTCCACCTCGGTCGAGCGTTTCAAGGCCGACCCGAAGGCGCCAATCGACTGCTTCTACGTCTATCCGACGGTCTCCACCGATCCCGGCGTGGTCTCCGACATGACCGCCAACGCCGAGGAGCTGAACGTGGTGAAGCAGCAGCTCGCCCGCTTCGGCTCCAAGTGCCGGATCTTCGCCCCGCTCTACCGGCAGGTGACGCTGACGGCGCTGCGGGCCGGCATCGCCGGAACGCCCCTGCCCGGCTCCATGGACCCGGCCGTGCGCCAGGTGGGCCTGAACGACGTGGTCGACGCCTGGAACTGGTACCTGGCCAACGAGAACAAGGGCCGCGGCGTGGTGCTGATCGGCCACTCGCAGGGCTCCGGCGTGCTGCAGCGGATGATCCCGGCCGAGATCGAGGGCAAGCCGGTGCAGAAGCAGCTGGTTTCGGCCCTGATCCTGGGTTCCAACCTGCCGGTGGAAGCCGGCAAGGACACCGGCGCCTTCAAGACTATCCCGCTTTGCAGGTCGGCGAACCAGACCGGCTGCGCCATCTCCTACGTCACCTTCCGCGACAACGTCCCGCCGCCGGCCATCAGCCGGTTCGGCAAGGTCCCCACGGCGGGGATGGAGGCGGCCTGCACCAATCCGGCGGCGCTGGCCGGCGGCAAGGGTGAGCTGAAGGCCTATCACAGCAACGGCATGGCCATCGCCTCGTCGTCGGTCGCTCCGCCCACCTGGGTGAAGGGCAAGCCGCAGCCGTCGACGCCGTTCGTGGCGACGCCCGGGCTGCTCACGGGCCAGTGCGTCTCGAAGGACGGCTTCAACTACCTGGAGGTCCACGTGAACGCGGATCCGGCGGACCCGCGCACCGACGATATCTCCGGCGACGTAGTCAACGCCGGCCAGGTGATGAAGGACTGGGGCTTGCACCTGATCGACGTGAACGTCGCCATGGGCAACCTGGTGGACGTCGTGGGCGAGCAGTCCAAGGCCTATCTGGCGAAGGCGAGGTAGCCGGAGCCGCATAAGAAAACGCCCGCTCTCCGTGGGGAGGGCGGGCGCCTTTTTCTTCGGCGTTCGCGGTCCGCTAACGGGTCATCTTTCGTCCGGCCATCAGGCCCATGACGAGGAAGACCAGGAAGCCCACCACGAACAGGAAGAACAGGATCTTGGCGATACCGGCCGACGCGCCCGCAATACCCCCGAACCCGAGGGCGCCGGCGACCAGCGCGACGATCGCAAAGATCAGAGCCCACTTCAGCATGGCGCTCTCCTATGACTGCGAGCCCTTGTTCGGCTCGGGGACGCAAACGCGGCCTTGGGCCGGGCGTTCCGAAGGTGTCGGAGTCGTGACGTGAACGGAACGATTGCGCGGCGGCGCGGATTCACCGCGCAACTTCCTTGTTTCGCGCCGCGTCAGCCCTGATCTAAGACGACAGACATGGCGAAGAACCCCGAAAGCCCCCTGGAGCCGTTCAAGCGGGCCCTGGCGCACGCCGCACGATCGCTCGCCGAGACGCCGGACCTGGAGATCGTCTATTCCGGCGAAGGACCGCAGCTTTCGGGCAAGCGGGCGGTGCTGCCGCATCCGCCGCGCGACCTGACGCCCGGCGACGCGGCCCGCATCCGGGGCCTGGCCGACCAGATGGCCCTGCGCATCGCCCACCACGACGCCGCCGCCCACGCCAAGACCCGGCCCGCCTCGGCCATGGGCCAGCCGATCTACGACGGCATCGAGCAGGCGCGCATCGAGGCGATCGGCAGCAATGCCATGGGCGGCGTGCGCGAGAACCTGAAGGCGGTGATGGACCAGGCCTGGGCCAAGCGCAGCTTCAACCAGGTGGAGGCCCTGGCCAATCCGCCGATGGCCGAGGTGGTGTCGCTGATGGTCCGCGAGCGGCTGACCGGCGAGAAGCCGCCGCCCATGGCCCAGCCGCTGGTCAACATGTTCCGCGAGGAGGTCGAGGCCAAGGCCGGCGCCGACCTGGACCGGCTGGCCGGCGTGATCGACGACCAGAAGGCCTTCGCCAAGGTGGCGCGCGCCATCCTGCGCGACCTGAAGATGGGCGACGACCTGTCCGATGCGCCGGAACAGCCTGAGCAGGACGACGACTCCCAGGAGGGCGAACCGGAGTCCAGCGAGGACCAAGACGAGGGCGACGGCGAGGCCCAGTCCCCGCAGCAGACGGCCATGGACGAGTCCGAGGCGACCCACCGCGAGAGCGAGGACGCTGACAGCCAGATGATGCAGGCGGAGGAGGACCCCGACGCCGAGGACACCGACGAGCCGCCGGACATGGGCGAGGGCGAGCAGCCCGCCCGGCCGGACTTCAAGGGCGATCCCAAGGTCCCGACCTACAAGGTCTTCACCACCGCCCACGACGAGATCGTGGCGGCCGAGGAGCTCTGCGACAGCGAGGAGCTGACCCGGCTGCGCGCCTATCTCGACCAGCAGCTCGCCAGCCTGTCGAACGTCGTCTCGCGACTGGCCAACCGCCTCCAGAGGAAGTTGCTGGCCCAGCAGAACCGCTCCTGGACCTTCGACCTGGAGGAGGGCCTGCTGGACGTGGCGCGCCTCACCCGGGTGATCACCGACCCCACCGCGCCCCTCTCCTTCAAGGAGGAGGACGACACCGAGTTCCGCGACACGGTGGTGACCATCCTGATCGACAACTCCGGCTCCATGCGGGGCCGGCCGATCATGGTGGCGGCGGTCTGCGCCGACATCCTGGCCCGCACGCTGGAGCGCTGCGGCGTGAAGACCGAGATCCTCGGCTTCACGACCCGCGCCTGGAAGGGCGGCCAGTCGCGTGAGGACTGGCTGAAGGCCGGCAAGCCCGCCCAGCCGGGCCGGCTGAACGACCTGCGCCACATCATCTACAAGGCCGCCGACGCGCCCTGGCGGCGAGCCCGGCGCAACCTCGGCCTGATGATGCGCGAGGGGCTGCTGAAGGAGAACATCGACGGCGAGGCCCTGATGTGGGCCCACCAGCGCCTGATCGGCCGGCCCGAGCAGCGGCGGATCCTGATGGTGATCTCCGACGGCGCGCCGGTGGACGACTCGACGCTGTCGGTGAACTCCGGCCATTACCTGGAGCGCCACCTGCGCGAGGTGATCTCCGAGATCGAGGCCAAGAGCCCGGTGCAGCTGATCGCCATCGGCATCGGCCACGACGTGACCCGCTACTATCGCCGGGCCGTGACCATCGTCGACGTGGAGCAACTGGCCGGCGCGATCACCGACCAGCTGGCGGAGCTGTTCGACGAGGAGCCCCGGCGGCTCACGCGGCGCACGGCGGGCCTGCTGCAGCCGCCGCCGAACACCCAGGGGCCTTCCGGCGCACCGCGGCGCTCCACCTTCAAGGAAGTGCGGAGATCCGTGGCGTGAGGCGGGCCGGGGGGCTCGTCCTCGCGCTCCTCCTCGCCGCCTGTGCGCCCGTCGCGCCGCTGCCCGACGCGCCCCTGCCCGGCGGCCCCGGCGTCGCCCTCGAGGCGCGCCCCGTCACCCAGGGGCCGGCGGACTGGCGGCCAGCGAAGGACGGCTTCACCTGGGCAGGCGGGCTCGAGCTCACGTCCCAGGCCACCTCCCGCCTGCACGGCCTGTCGGACCTCGAGGTCCGCCCCGACGGGCGGCTGGTGGCGGTCAGCGACGAGGGCGACCTGCTTACGGCGAGGTTGGTGCTCGACCGGGCCGGGCGGCTGGCCGGCGTCGCGGACGCCGAGCTGAGGCCGCTCCTGGCGCTCGACGGGCGTCCCATCGAGGGCAAGCAGTGGGGCGACTCGGAGGGGCTGGCCCTGCTGCCGTCAGGCGACATGCTGGTCAGCTTCGAGCTGCGCCACCGGATCTGGCTCTATCCGGCCGCGGGCGGCGCCCCGCGGGAGGTGGCGTCTCCTCAGGCGGCCCTGCCCGCCAACGGCGGCCTGGAGGCTCTGTCGGCCGATCCCGAACGGGGGGCGGACGCCTACGTCACCGCCAGCGAGAACGACGGCGAGACCTGGACCTGCCGGCTTACCGCGCCGTGCATCGCGGGCCCGCGGATCGACAAGCCGCCGGAGTTCGGGGTGGTGGCGGTGCGCACCCTGCCCGGCGGCCGAACGGCCTGGCTGCTGCGGGCGTTCAACCCGCTGATCGGCAACCGGATCGAGCTGCGGATCGTCGACCGCGGCGGCGCGGTGGTCGGCCGGCGCCTGATCCAGCGGCCGGCGACGGTCGACAATTTCGAGGGACTGGCCGCCACGCCCCGGCGGGACGGTTCGGTGCGCTTCTACCTGGTCAGCGACGACAACTTCCAGCCGATCCAGCGCACCCTGCTGGTCGCTCTGGACTGGCGGCCCCCGACAACGCCCCGCCCGTAGGGCTACCGCCCAACGCAAAAGGGCCGCCCCGGAGGGCGGCCCTTTCGGAACGACACTCTGTTGTCGCGGCTCAGGCCGCCGGGGCCTGCTCGGCGAGCTTGGCCTTCACCTGGCGCTTGATCTTCAGGGCGCGCGGGGAGAGCTCCTCGTCCTTCGCCTTGATCAGGAAGGCGTCGAGGCCGCCCCGGAAGTCCAGGGTGCGCAGCGCGGCGTTGGTGATGCGCAGGCGGAAGGACTGGCCGAGCGCGTCCGACTGCAGGGTCGCGGGCGACAGCGCCGGCAGGAAGCGGCGCTTGGACTTGATGTTCGAGTGGCTCACGTTGTGGCCGACCATCGGGCCGACACCGGTGAGTTCGCAGCGACGCGACATAGCGAGGTAACCTTCGCGTGGAAATGGGATCGGCGGACAAAGCTGTCCGCGCGAGGAGCGGGCGATATAGAGGAAGGCCCCCTTGCGCGTCAACCCGCAGCGGCGCCGAAAACGCCCGCCAGGACCGGAGGGACCGAGGCCGAACGGCAAAGCTCGTTGTGGCCCAAAGCGACTCAAATACAATGGGTTGTAGGGAACAAAGGCCGAATCGCCGCGAGTCAGCGATTCGGTCATGATTCGTTTCGCCCGCGTTCTTCAGGTTCCAGCTTCGCCGTTAATCCGCCCGCCGTCAGTCGGCGGCGGCGACCTCGGTGAGCGGCTCGTGGCGCGCGACCAAGACCTCGGTGGCGTCGATGCGCCGGCCCTTGTCCATCAGCTCCAGGTGCACGTGGTCGGTCATGCCGCCCGGGTACTTGTCCTGAAGGCTGCGGACCTTGCCGATGGCGCGGCCCACGGCGACCGTGTCGCCCACCGCCACGCTCGGGCTGATGTAGAAGACTCGGGCCGCGTAGCGCAGCGCCGGATTGGTGATCTCCACGAACCGCAGGTCGTCGTCGCCTGAATAGGCGAAGCCGATCTTGGTCACATAGCCGGAGATCGGGGCGACCACCGTCTGGCCGGCGTCGGCGACGAAGTCCACGCCCTCGTGGCTGCGCGAACCACCATCGCGGGAGGCGCCGTATTCGCCGTAGCCGTAGGCGTCGTGGCCGCGGGTCTCCTGGCCGGTGGGATTGGCGAAGTCGGGCTGGCCGTCGCCGTCCACGTCGGCGCCGTCCCACACGAGCCGGGTGGCTTCGGCGGCCGGGAAGATGGAGCCGCGCAGGTCGAGATCCTGGACCGCCTCGGCCACCGAGCCGGGAGCGGAGGACAGGCGGGCGCCGTGCGCGCCGGGGCTCGCCAGGGCCGCGGTTCCGGCCAGCAGGGCCGTGAACGCGATCGCCTGGGCAAATCGCTCCTTCGCCGACTCAGCGGCGCGCAGACGCATGCGCAGCATGTGGGTTCACCCTTCTCTCGATGTGACGCGGGCCGCGCCGGACATGTCGCCGGCTTCGGGGCTCACGGGGATGCCTGGTTTTTCTCGTGCGGCGCTTCAGGCCGCGGGTCCGTCGAGGGACGCCCTGACATCTGCCCGGGCATCAGGGCGGAATATGGGCGCCCATTCCCGAACTGCGATGCGACATCGGGCCGCCCCGCCGAACGCCGGTTGCCAAGCTGCGGCGGCAGGAGTAAATAACTGACCGGTCAGTTATATGGAGGCGAGATGCTCCCCGCCGGCGCGCCCAAGTTCCGCCGCCGCAAGGCCGACCGGCCTGGCGAGATCGTCGAGGCCGCCATGGCGGTGTTCGCCGAGAAGGGGTTCGCGGCCGCACGGCTGGACGAGATCGCCGCCCGCGCCGGGGTCTCGAAGGGGGCGGTCTACCTCTACTTCGAGACCAAGGAGGACATCTTCCGGGCCGTGGTGGAGCAGGCGATCGCTCCCAACGTGGCCACGGCCAGGACGCTGCTCGCCGCCCACCCAGGTCCCTTCCGCGACCTGGTCCGGACGCTCGCGGGGCTGGTGGCCGGCCTGGTCGACACCACGCCGATCGGCGGCGTGGCCAAGATGGTCATCGGCGAGGCGCGCAACTTCCCGGAGCTCGCCCGCATCTGGCACGACCAGCTGGTGACCCACATGCTGGGCGGCTTCGCCGCCGCCGTGGCGGCCGCCCAGGCGCGCGGCGAGGTCCGCCCCGGCGACCCGCGCATCTACGCCCTGCAGCTCATCGCGCCGCTCCTGGTCGGCGTCATCTGGCGCGAGACCTTCGTGCCCGTAGGCGCCCCCGGCTTCGACATTCCCGCGCTGCTCGACCAGCACGTGGAGACCTACCTGAGGGGGATCGCCCCATGAACCGCCAACGCATCCTGGTGGCCGTGCTGGCGCTGACGGCCATCGCCATCGTCGCCGCCCTGATCCTCCGCCCCCGCTTCACCCGCGCCGAGACGCTCACCGGCTACATCGAGGGCGAGCCGCTCTACCTGGCCGCGCCGGTCGCGGGGACTGTGAAGGCCATGCACGTGGTCCGCGGCCAGGCGGTGAAGGCCGGCCAGCCGCTGTTCGTGGTCGACCCCGCCCAGCCCCGGGCGCTCGCCGAACAGGCCGCCGCCGACGTCGCCGCGGCCCAGGCCCAGGCGCAGGACGCCCGCAAGGGCCAGCGGCCGGTCGAGCTCGCCATCTACGAGGCCAACATCGCCGCCGCCGAGGCGGCCGCCCGGGAGGCCAACGCCAACCTGCGCCGGGTCGAGACCCTGGCCCGACAGGGCATCTACGCGCAGGCGCGGCTCGATGACGCCCGGGCCGCCGCCCAGGCCGCCAACGCCCAGGTCCGCGCGGCCCGCCGGCAGCGCGACGCCGCCACCCTGGGCGCCCGCGAGGATCAGGTGCGGGCTGTCGACGCGCGCGTGCGGCAGGCCCAGGCGGGACTTTCCGGGGCGTCGGCGCGGCTCGCCGACGTCGCCCCTGCCGCGCCGGCCGACGCGCGGGTGGAGGAGGTCTTCTTCCAGCAGGGCGAATGGGCGCCGGCCAACCAGCCGGTGCTGTCGCTGCTGCCGGATGCGCGGGTCAAGGTGCGGTTCTTCGTGCCGCAGGAGACCCTGGCGGCCTACCGGCCCGGCCGCACGGTGCGCTTCACCTGCGACGGCTGCCCTGGGGACCTCACCGCCACCATCGCCTATGTGAGCCCGCGACCGGAGTTCACCCCGCCGGTGATCTACAGCCGCGACGCCCGCGACCGGCTCGTCTACCTCGTGGAGGCCCGCCCCTCGACACGCCTCAACCCGGGCCAGCCGGTGGACGTGGAGCCCCTGCGGTGACGCTCGCCATCGACGTCCACGGGCTCAACAAGAGCTTCGGCGACAAGCACGTCGTCCAGGACGTCGACATGGCCGTGGCGCAGGGGCGGATCTGCGGCTTCCTGGGGCCGAACGGCTCGGGCAAGACCACCACCTTGCGGATGCTCTGCGGCCTGCTCACGCCGGACTCCGGCTCGGGCACGGCGCTGGGCTTCGACATCATCCGCGAGGCCGACGAGATCAAGCGGCGCACCGGCTACATGACCCAGAGGTTCTCGCTCTACGAGGACCTGACCATCGCCGAGAACCTGATGTTCACGGCCCGGGTCTACGACCTCGACCGCCGCCGCGAGCGGGTGGACCGGGCGCTGGAGCGGCTGGGCCTGACGGAGCGGCGCAACCAGCTCGCCGGCACGCTCTCCGGGGGCTGGAAGCAGCGGCTGGCGCTGGCCACCGCCACCCTGCACGAGCCCCGGCTCCTGCTGCTGGACGAGCCCACCGCCGGCGTCGATCCCAAGGCCCGGCGGACCTTCTGGGACGAGATCCACGCGCTCTCGGAAGAGGGCCTGACCGTGCTGGTCTCCACCCACTACATGGACGAGGCCGAGCGCTGCCACGAGATCGCCTACATCTCGTACGGCCGGCTGATCGCCAGGGGCACGGCCGACGAGGTGGTGGCCGGCTCCGGCCTCTTCACCTTCCACGGCGAGGGCCCTGACGCGGGCAAGGCCGCGCGCGAACTCGCCGCAAGGCCCGGGGTGGAGAGCGTCGCGCCGTTCGGGGCCGCCCTGCACGTGAGCGGGGTCGACCGGGCCGCGCTGGAAGCCGCGATCGCCCCGCTGCGCAAGCCGCCCTGGGTGTGGAGCGAGGTGGAGCCGACCCTGGAGGATGTCTTCATCCACCTGATGGGCCAGGCGCAGGACAACTTCCGATGAAGGGGTTCTCGGCCAACCGCGTCCTGGCCGTGATGGCCAAGGAGTTCAAGCAGCTCACCCGCGACCGGCTGACCTACGCCATGATGCTGGCCATCCCGGTCGTCCAGCTCATGCTGTTCGGCTACGCCATCAACACCCAGCCGAGGCACCTGCCGACCGCCGTCCTGGTGCAGGAGGACAGCGTCTTCGCCCGCTCGGTGGTCGGCGCGCTGCAGAACTCGGCCTACTTCGACCTGGTCGCCCAGGCCCGCTCCACCGAGGACCTGGACCGGATGCTGCGCCAGGGCGAGATCACCTTCGCGGTGACCATCCCGGGCGACTTCACCCGCCGCGTGGCGCGTGGCGACGAGGCCCAGATCCTGATCGAGGCGGACGCCACCGACCCCACCGCCACCGGGGGCGCGGTGGCCGCCGCCGCCGCCCTGCCCACCCAGGCGTTGGCGCACGACCTGAAGGGAGCGCTGGGGCCACGACTGCAGGGCAAGCCGCCGTTCGAGGTGGTGGTGCACAACCGCTACAATCCGGAGGCCATCACCGCCTACAACATCGTGCCGGGGCTGCTGGGCGTGATCCTCTCGATGACGCTCGTCATGATGACGGCGCTGAGCGTCACCCGCGAGGCCGAGCGGGGTACGATGGAGAGCCTGCTCGCCACGCCCCTGCAGCCGCTGGAGGTGATGATCGGCAAGCTCGCCCCCTACGTCCTGGTGGGCATGATCCAGACGCTGGTCATCCTGCTGCTCGCCCGCTTCATCTTCGGGGTGCCGATGCAGGGCGCGCCACCGACCCTGGAGATCGGGATCACCCTATTCATCGTGGGCTCGCTGGCCCTGGGGTTCCTGATCTCGACAGTGGCGCGCTCCCAGCTACAGGCCATGCAGATGAGCGTCTTCTACATCCTGCCCTCGATCCTGCTGTCCGGCTTCATGTTCCCGTTCCGCGGCATGCCCGAATGGGCCCAGGCGATCGGCCAGGTGATCCCGGTCACCCATTTCCTGCGGGTGGTGCGCGGCGTCCTGCTGAAGGGCCAGGGCTTCGGCGACCTGTGGCCGGAGCTGGCGGCCCTGCTCGCCTTCGTCTGCGTGGTCACCGCGCTCGCCATCGCGCGTTACCGGCGCACGCTGGACTAGACGCAGCGAGGGAGGCCCGCATGGCCTACGAGCTCTACTACTGGCCGACCATCCAGGGACGCGGCGAGTTCGTGCGGCTCGCGCTGGAGCAGGCCGGCGCGGACTATGTGGACGTCGGCCGGGACGGCGCGCGGGGCATGCGCGCCCTGCTGGAGGGGCTGGAGGACGAGGGCGCGGTCCGCCCGCCGTTCGCGCCGCCGTACCTGAAGGACGGCGAGGTGGTGGTCGGCCAGACGGCGGCGATCCTGCTCTACCTCGGCCCGCGCCTCGGGCTCGCCCCGGACGACGAGCCGGGGCGGCTCTGGACCCACCAGATCCAGCTCACCCTCGCAGACCTGGTGGCCGAGGCGCACGACACCCACCACCCGATCAGCGTGGACCTCTACTACGAGGACCAGAAGCCGGAGGCGGCCCGCCGCGCCCAGGCCTTCCGGCGCGAGCGGATCCCGAAGTTCCTGGGCTGGCTGGAAACCGTCCTGGCGCGCAATCCGGCCGGCTCCGGCTGGCTGGTGGGGGACAGGGTCACCTACGCCGACCTCTCCGCCTTCCAGGTGGTGGAGGGACTGCGCTACGCCTTCCCGCAGGCCACGGCGGCGGCGCTCGGCTCGTCGCCTGGGCTGGCCGACCTGGCGGAGCGGGTGCGGGCCCTGCCGCGGATCGCCGCCTACCTGGCGAGCGACCGGCGCATTCCCTTCAATGAGGAAGGGATCTTCCGCCGCTATCCCGAGCTCGACGAGCCATCGTGAGTGGACGGGCCGGCCGCGTGCGCTAGTCTCCGTCGTCCCTCGAACGTCCAGGGACGCGCCCGCCCCCATGAACGCCCCATCTGCTCCGTCCGTCGCCGACGAGCTGCGCCGCCTCCTTCCCCATGCCCATGCCCCCTATTCCGGCGTGCACGTGGCCTGCGTGGTGGAGGGCGCCGACGGGCGGCTGCACCCCGGGGTCAATGTGGAGAACGCCGCCTATCCGCAGGGCGTCTGCGCCGAGGCCAGCGCCATCTCCGACATGGTGACGAAGGGCGGCAGGGCGATCGCCCGGGTCTATGTGGCCTCCAGCCTGCCGGGCCTGATCTGGCCGTGCGGCGGGTGCCGGCAGAAGATCTTCGAGTTCGCGCAGGCCGGCTGCGAGGTGGTCTCGCTTGCCGCCGACGGCGCGACCGACAGCCGCACCATCGAGGAGCTGCTGCCCCTGGGCTTCCGGCTCGACCCCCAGCGCTAGCCTTTTGATAGCTGCGGGAACGCAAGGAACCGCTCGCGCGTCCTCTTCCACGGCGCAGGTGTTTGCGTAGGAGTTCGAAGGCGTTGCCCGGTCGCGAGGCGTTCCCTGCCCTGCCGTCGCCCCGTCAAAGGCGTCGCTTGTCCGACTCCCCGCCCAACCCCATTTTCAGACCATGAGCGACCGTCCCTCTGGCGCGGCTCCGCCGCGGCTGGTCGCGGTGCTTGGCCCCACCAACACCGGCAAGACCCACCTCGCGGTGGAGCGCATGCTGGGTCACGCCTCGGGCATGATCGGGCTGCCGCTGCGCCTGCTGGCCCGCGAGATCTACGACCGGATCGTCAAGCTGCGCGGGGCCCGGTCCGTCGCCCTGATCACCGGCGAGGAGAAGATCATCCCGCCCCGTCCGCACTATTTCGTGTGCACGGTCGAGGCCATGCCGCTCTCCCGCGAGGTGGAGTTCCTGGCGGTGGACGAGATCCAGCTCTGCGCCGACCCGGAGCGCGGCCACGTGTTCACCCACCGCCTGCTGCACGCCCGCGGCACGTGCGAGACCATGCTGCTGGGCGCGGCGACCATGGCGCCGTTGGTCCGCCGGCTGCTGCCCCACGCGGAGATCGTGGGCCGCGACCGGTTCTCCAACCTGACCTACGCGGGCTCCAAGAAGCTGACGCGCCTGCCGAGGCGCTCGGCCGTGGTCGCCTTCTCGGCCGACCAGGTCTACGCGATCGCCGAGCTGATCCGCCGCCAGCGCGGCGGGGCCGCCGTGGTCATGGGCTCGCTCAGCCCGCGCACCCGCAACGCCCAGGTCGAGCTCTACCAGTCCGGCGAGGTCGACTTCCTGGTGGCCACCGACGCGATCGGCATGGGCCTGAACATGGACGTCGACCATGTGGCCTTCGCGGGCCTGCGCAAGTTCGACGGCAAGCGCACCCGCTGGCTCTATCCGCAGGAGATCGGCCAGATCGCCGGCCGCGCCGGCCGCTACATGCGCGATGGGACGTTCGGGGTGACCGGCGAGGCCGAGGAGCTGGATCCCGAGATCGTCGAGGCCGTCGAGCACCACCAGTTCGAGCCCGTGGCGGGCGCGGAGTGGCGCAACCACAGGCTGGACTTCGACAGCCTGCCCGCCCTCACCCGCTCGCTGGCCAAGCTGCCGGAGCGCGAGGGGCTGAAGCTGTCGGCCGAGGCGCTGGACGAGACCACCCTGCGTCGCCTGGCCGAGGATCCCGACGTCGCCGAGCGGGCTCGCGGACGCGGCACGGTGCTGCGCCTGTGGGACGTCTGCCAGACGCCGGACTTCCGGAAGGTCGCGCTCGACGAGCACGTGGGCCTGGTGAAGGACTTCTTCTTCCAGCTCACCGGCAAGGGCGGGCGGATGAGCGACGACTGGATCGCCCGCCAGTATGCCCACCTCGACCGCACCGACGGCGAAATCGACGCGCTGGCCGCGCGGCTGGCCAGCGTCCGGACGCTCGCCTACGTCGCCAACCGGCCCGACTGGCTGAAGGACCCGGCCTCCTGGCAGGGCCAGACCCGGCAGCTCGAGGACCGGCTCTCCGACACCCTGCACGAGAAGCTGATGGCCCGGTTCGTGGACCGGCGGACCAGCGCGCTGATGCGGGGCCTGCGGGTGCGCGAGGACATGCTGGCCGGCGTCGCCGCCGACGGGGCGGTCACTGTCGAGGGCCACTACGTCGGCAAGCTCACGGGCGTGCAGTTCGAGGCCGCCCAGGGCGCGACCCTGCTGGAGGAGAAGGCGCTCAGGGCCGCGGCCACCCATGCCGTGGGGCCGGAGATCGCCCGGCGCCTGGGCCAGCTCGCCGCCGAGCCCGACGAGGCCTTCGCCCTGACGCCCGACGGCATGCTGCTTTGGCGCGGCGAGGCGGCGGGGGCGATCAGCGGCGGCCAGCCATTCAGCCCGCGCGTACGGCTCTTCGGCGACCTCGGTCCCGACGCGGGCCGGCAGCGGGCGGCGCGGCGGCTGGAGGCCTTCGCGGCCGGCGAGGCGGGCCGGCGTCTCGGCGCGCTGCGCCGGCTGGAGGCCGCCATCGCCGACGGCCGGATCAAGGGCCTGGCCCGCGGCATCGCCTACCGCCTGGTGGAGAACGGCGGGGTCCTCGACCGCGGCGCGGTGCGCCAGGAGGCCCGCCAGCTCAGCCCGGTGGAGCGGCGTGCGCTGCGCGGCCTCGGCGTCAAGCTCGGCGCCTTCTCGATCTTCATGCCGGCGCTCCTGAAGCCCCACGCCCGCGCGCTCGCCCAGGCCTATGCGGCGCGCGAGACGCCGGACTGGAAGCCGGCCGAAGGGCTGGTCCGCCTGCCGCAGCCGACGCCGCCCGCCCGCACCCTCTCGGCCTACGGCCTGCGCGCGGTGCGCGAGCGCGGCGTGCCGGTGGAGCAGCTGGAGCGGCTGGACGAGCTGCTGCGCGAGGGGCCGAAGCTCGGCGGCGGCGCCGTTCTCACCGACCAGGCGCGCGACGAGCTCGGCTGGAGCGAGGGCGAGGCCAAGGACATCCTGCGCGGCCTGGGCTTCGCGCCGGTCAACAAGCCGAAGGACGGGCAGCCCATCGCCTGGCGGCGTCGAGGCGACCGCCAGCCGGCCGCTCCCGCCGACGCCGTGCGGCCGCACTCGCCGTTCGCGGCGCTCGCGGCCCTCAAGGCCCAGCCCGCGCCGCCGCCCGCACCCGAGGCGCAGCGGCGGCCCCGCCGCCGTCGCAAGCCTCGTGCGGTCCGGAGCGCGACGGCATGAGCGAGGACGCCTGCCGCATCGACGTCTGGCTGTGGCGCGCGCGCTTCTTCAAGACGCGATCCCTCTCCGCGAAGTTCGTTGACGAGGGCCGCGTGCGCCTCACCCGCTCCGGGCAACCCGAGGTGCGCCTCGACAAGTCCTCCCGCTCCGTGAAGCCCGGCGACCGGCTGGTGTTCGCCGTGGGCGGCCGCCTGATCGCCGTGCAGGTGGAGGGCCTGGGCGAGCGCCGCGGCCCGCCGGCGGAGGCGCGCACGCTCTACTCGTCACTGGACGTGGCCAAGAGTTCCTAATACGTTCCCCGGCGGAGGCACGTATGACCGATCCCATTCAGCAGGCGAGCCGTACGCAGAGACCCAAGAGCTGGCTGGCTGGCCGCGCCAACCGGAAGGAGTACTGGCTCTCTGTCGGCATCCTCTTGGCGGTTGCCTTCGCTGCGGGAATGCTTGGCTTGGAGTACGGCAGCGGCGTCCTCGGTGGCGTGCTGATGGTGTCTTGGATCCGGCGGTTTCACGATCTCGGCCGAACGGGCTGGTGGGCCCCGGCCATCCTCTTCTGCCAGGCTGTCGCCGGGGTCCTGGCCTTCGCGCTCGGGGGTGAGATCGCGCTGGCCCTCGTGTCCCTCCCGGCCGCCCTCGTTCCGCTGGTCTGGATAGGAGTCGTCCGTGGCCAGCCGGTCGAGAACCGCTTCGGTCCCCCGCCCGGCGGGGCCAAGGTGGCGGAGACCTTCAGCTAGGCGCCCCTATCCGCGCTTCCAGAATTCCTAGGCGTGGGATGGGCCCTGGCGGCATTGACTTTGCGCCGCCGGGCTCCGAAAACCCGCCCGCCTTCACCATCGGCCCCGGAGTTCTCTGTTCCGCCATGACCTACATCGTGATGGATCCCTGCATCAAATGTAAGTTCATGGACTGCGTGGAGGTCTGTCCGGTCGACTGCTTCTACGAGGGCGAGAACTTCCTGGCGATCAATCCGGACGAGTGCATCGACTGCGGCGTCTGCGAGCCGGAGTGCCCGGTGGACGCCATCAAGCCCGACACCGAGGACGATCCGGATGGCAAGTGGCTGCGGATCAACTCCGAGTATTCGCGCGTCTGGCCCAACATCACGGTGAAGGGCACGCCGCCCGCGGACGCCGAGGAATGGGAGCGGGTGACCGGCAAGCTGGAGAAGTACTTCTCCGAAAAGCCGGGCCGCGGCTCCTGAAGCTGGGCCGGACCTGACGGCCCCTACGGCTGCGCCGCCGGCGCAAGCCTTTCATTCGGCTTGTTTTTGTGTTATCGTCATCAAAGACGAGGCGATGAGGCTCTGCCCCTGCCCGTCTTCCTGAAGAACAGCCGTCCCGGCGGACATCCCGGGAAGAGGCGAAGGGTGTCTTAAGAGGTCTACTTTTCCGTCCAGCCGATGAAGCCGCCGCCGTACTCGCGCGGAGCGTGGCCTTTTCGCTTGGTCGGATGCCGCCACGTCAAGGCGTCGACAGGGTCGAACAGGTTTTCGAAAGAGGGTTCGCGATGAGCAAGAACGGTCATGATTTCTCGGTTGGCGATCACGTCGTCTACCCGGCCCATGGCGTGGGTCAGGTGCAGGGGATCGAAACCCAGGAAGTCGCCGGTCTGAAGCTTGAGGTCTACGTCATCACCTTCGACCACGAGAAGATGACGCTTCGCGTTCCCACGGCCAAGGCGAAGACCGCGGGCCTGCGCCCGCTGGCCGAGACCAATGTGGTCTCCCAGGCGCTGACCACGCTGAAGGGCCGCGCGCGGGTGAAGCGGACCATGTGGTCGCGCCGCGCGCAGGAATACGAAGCCAAGATCAATTCCGGCGACCTGATCTCGATCGCCGAGGTCGTCCGCGACCTGCACCGCGCCGAGAACCAGCCCGAGCAGTCCTACTCCGAGCGTCAGCTCTACGAGAGCGCGCTCGACCGGATGGCCCGCGAGGTCGCCGCCATCGAGCGGATCGACCGCGAGGCGGCCATCGGCATCCTCAACAAGTCGCTGGTGAAGGCGGTCGCCGCCTAAAGCCGGCCGACACACCCGACCCGAGACGCCCGCCGGAAACGGCGGGCGTTTTCGTTTGGCGGCTCAGTCCTCCTCGGCGTTGGCGAGGACGGGCTTCAGGGTTTCGTCCGGCCCCCGGGCGAGTTGCTCGCGCAGCACCTCGCGGTCGAGGTCGCCCTCCCAGCGGGCGATGACCAGGGTGGCCACCCCGTTGCCCACCAGGTTGGTCAGAGCCCGGCACTCGCTCATGAACCGGTCCACGCCCACCAGCAGGGCGAGCGCGGCGATCGGCAGGTCGGGGATCACCGCGAGCGTGGCGGCCAGCGTGATGAAGCCCGCCCCGGTGACCCCGCTCGCGCCCTTCGACGTCAGCATGGCCACGCCCAGCAGGGTCAGCTCCTGGGTGAGCGTCAGCGGCGTGTTCGTGGCCTGGGCCAGGAACAGCGTGGCCAGCGTCATGTAGATGTTGGTGCCGTCGAGGTTGAAGCTGTAGCCGGTGGGGATGACGAGGCCCACGGTGCCCTTCCCCGCCCCCAGCCGCTGGAGCTTCAGCATCATCTGCGGCAGCACCGACTCCGAGGAGGAGGTGCCGAGCACTATCAGCAGCTCCTCGCGGATGTAGCGGATGAACTTCAGGATCGAGAAGCCGGCCAGGGCGGCGATGGCGCCCAGCACCACCAGCACGAAGATCAGGCTGGTGGCGTAGAAGGTGGCGATCAGGGCGCCGAGGTTCACCAGCGCGTCCAGGCCGTAGCGGCCGATGGTGAAGGCCATGGCCCCGAAGGCTCCGATCGGCGCCAGGCGGACCACCACCCCGATGATGCCGAAGAAGACCTTGGAGATGTCCTCCAGGACGTTGGCGACCTTGTCGCCGAACTCCCCCATACGGTTGCAGGCGAAGCCGGTGAGGATGGCGATGACCAGAACCTGCAGCAGGTTGCCGCTGGCGAAGGCGCCCACGAAGGCGTCGGGGATCAGGTGCAGCAGATAGTCGACGAGCCCCTCGCCCTCGGCGGCCTTCTGGGCGTAGCCGGCGGCCACGCTCGGGTCGAGGGTGGCGGGGTCGACGTTGAAGCCGCGCCCGGGCTGCAGCGCCCGGCCGACCACCAGGCCCACCACGAGCGCGAAGGTGGAGACGACCTCGAAATAGATCAGGGTCCGGGCGCCCAGCCGGCCGAAGGCCTTCATGTCGCCCATGCGGGTGATCCCGGCCGCCACGGTGCAGAAGATCACCGGCGCCACGGCCATCTTGATCAGCTTGATGAAGGCGTCGCCCAGGGGCTTGAGCGAGGCGCCGAAGGTGGGCCACAGCGCGCCGACGGCCATGCCGAGGACGACGGCGATCAGCACCTGGACGTAGAGCACGCGCAGGTGACGCAGGAACCCCAAAGCGCCGCTCCCCCTTCTCGGCGTTTGCACGCCCGCAGGCTTAGGCTATCACGCCCCTCGCGTGGCCCGGTAGCTCAGCCGGATAGAGCAGGGCTTTCCTAAAGCCAAGGTCGGGGGTTCGAGTCCCTCCCGGGCCGCCACGCGGATGGTCTCGCGCCCGACGAAGGGCCGATCAGAGCCATCCAAACCGTCGGCGGGTTGTGGTCACAGGAAGCTGTGGCGTCGGACGGGCAGGTCGACCTACTGCGGCGGCCGCGAAACCGAGCAGACGAAATTGGCCGCCTTGTTCGGATCGCCGGCGCCGCGCTTCCAGGCCTTCGCCGGATAGGCGCACAGCGGACGCTGCATCGCCACGCCGCGCGCCGGCGATCCTCCGACGTAGCGGGTGGCGATCACCTGACGCGGCGCCTCACCCCCTTCGACCCATTCGGTGAGCGCGGCGAAGAGGTCGTGCTGCGGGGTGAGCGAGGGCGGCGGGATGGCCGCGCCCGTCGCCGAGTTGAAGACGTCCGGTCCGGGCCCGCCGGCGCAATGAGAGAAGCCCGGCGCCATGAAGAGCCGCGCGAACTCCTGGGCCCGGTCCTGCCCGCCCGCCTCACGCGCGGCCCGATCGTAGAAGGCGACGCTCTGGTCGGGCGGCACCAGGCTGTCGGCCCAGCCGTGGTAGATGATCAGCTTGCCGCCCCGGGCGCGGAAGTCGCGCAGGCTGCCGCGGGTGGCGTCATTGACGATGGGGCCGAGCGCCCGGTCGACCCTGGCCATGTCCCGTTCCACCCGGAACCGTGACCAGTCCCAGTTGGGACCGAAGACCCACTTGAAGAGGCTGACGAACGGCGGCTGCCCGTTCGGCCGGGACTGCAGGAACTTCCAGTCGAAGAAGCCGGTCGCCTCGCTCCCCGGCAGCCAGCCGTAGAAGAGCGGCCGCCCGCGTCCGTCGGTGGGGCCCGAATAGAAGGCCCGGGCGGTCCGGACCTCGGCGGCGGTCAGGCAGTCGGCGCGGTCGCCGTCGCGGCAGGCCAGGACCGCGGGGTCGAACCGGCAGGCCTTCGGGTCGCCGATGAACGGGTCGCCGGCCAGGCCGCTTCCCGCGGCGCCGCAGCGCTGGACGGCGGTGTCGCTGAGGAGGCGGAGCTTGGCGTCGGAGAGCCGGTGGCCCGGCTTCAGGTTCGCGGCGAGATCGTTCCAGAGCACCGCGGCGTGGCCCCAGGTGCGGTTGATGACCGGCGCGCCCACGAGGATGCCGTCGTAGTCCTCCGGATAGTAGAGCGCCTCGATCAGGCCTTCCTGGCCCCCCGTCGAACAGCCGGTGTAGTAGGCGCGCCGCGCGGGCGCGCCGTAGAACGCCTGGGCGACGGCCTTGCCGGTGACGGTCATGGCGTGGGTCGAGCGCCGGCCCCAGTCCCGCCACTTCACCGGCTGGCCGATCAGGGCGTCGCCGTCCAGGGGCGTCGCCGGCGCCGTGCCGGTGTCGGTGACCGCCGTGGCGTAGCCGCGCCGCAGTCCCGCGGTCATGGGCCCGTAGCCGCCCGCCAGGACGCCGCCGAAGCCGCCGTTGCCGTTGCCGTGGAAGACGCCCTGCCATCCCGCCGCCGGCAGCCAGATCTCGACGCCGACATCGGAGCCGGGCTCCGTCCGGACCGACGCCACCACCCGGCAGAACGGCGGCAGGTCCGGCGACCTCATGGCCCCCATGGCGGCGAACCCGCCGGCCGGAATCGACTCGGCGCTCCTGATCACCGTGTCCGGCAGCCTCAGGTCGCGGAGCGACTCGCAGGACGCCGCCGCGCTCGGACCGGCGCACCCAAGCGCAAGCAGACCTGCCGCCGAAGCGAGACGGCGACGGATCGAAACCCGGCCACGGGTCCCTGGACGGTGCGGCCAGATCATCGGCTTGCCCCTCTGCTTGATGCTGCACCACGCCCGCGGCCATCGCGCCAGCTTCCCGGGTCCTTGCGTCGCATCATGCGGGGCTCGCGCTCCGGGACCTGGCCAGCCACGCCTCCGCCTGCGCCTGGTACCAGGCGACGACGCCAGGGTTCTCGATGCCGTCGAGGTTGATCACCTTGGCCACCGGCCAGCCCTGGAACAGGCGCTTCACGGGAAGCTCCTGCTTCTTGCCGGACAGGGTGCGGGGGATTCCCGGCGCCTCGATGAAGGCGTCGGGCACGAACCTGGGCGAAAGCGCGTCGCGGATCGCCGCCGCCATCTTCGCCTCCAGCTCGGCGTCGAGTCCGCGCCCGGCGGCGGGCGCGACGAACATCAGGAGGCGACTGCCGCCCTCGCCGTCCTCGAGGTCGATCACCAGGCTGTCGGCCACGTCGGGGAGGCGCTCGACCGCGGCGTAGAGCTCTGCCGTGCCCATGCGAAGACCGTTGCGGTTGATGGTGGCGTCGCTGCGGCCGCTGATCGCGCAGCTGCCGTCCGGCTCGATCTGCAGCCAGTCCCCGTGGCGCCAGACGCCGGGCCATTCGCTGAAGTAGGAGTTGCGGTAGCGCTCACCGTCCGTGTCGCCCCAGAAGAACAGCGGCATGCTCGGGAAGGGCCGCGTGCACACGAGTTCGCCGACGCGGCCGATCACCGGCTTCCCCTCCTCGTCCCAGGCTTCGACGGCTGCGCCGAGGTGCCGGCACTGCAGCCGGCCCGGCGTCGGCGGCAGCTCGCGGTTGCCCGAGAGGAAGGCGGCGGCGATGTCGGTGCCGCCGGAGATGTTGCACCACCAGATGCCGGGCCGGCCCATCGCCGCGAACGCGGCGGAGCCCCAGGCCTCCACCTCCGCCGGCAGCGGCGAGCCGGTGCTGCCGAGCGCGCGGACGGCGCCGAGGTCGCCCATCTCGCCGAGGACGAGGCCGGCCTTGCGGCAGCTTGCGAAGAAGGCCGCGCCCGCGCCGAACCAGGTCACGCGGTGGCGGGCCGAGAACCGCCAGAGCCGGCCCCAGTCGGCCCGGTCGCGGGAGCCTCCCGGCGCGCCGTCGAACAGGCAGATGGTGGTCCCGCTGAGCAGGCCGCCGACCTGGACGTTCCACATCACCCAGCCCGTGGCGCTGTACCAGTGGAAGCGCTCGGCGAAGGTGTTCGGCGCATAGCTCGGCCCGATGTCCAGGTGCATGTTGCCGACAAGGCTGGCGAGCACCACCCCGCCGTGTCCGTGGACGATGGCCTTCGGCAGGCCCGTGGTGCCGCTGGAGTAGAGGATCCACAGCGGATGGCTGAACGGCAGCCATTCCGGCTCGAACGCCGCCACCGCCTCGTCGTCCCGCGCCTGGGCCGCCGCGAAGTCGTCCGCGCCCTGGATCTCCGCCTCGGCATGGCCGGTGCGGTTGACGAAGACGGCCTGCAGGCTGGGAAGCCCGCGGCGGATCTCCTCCACCACGGCGCTGCGGTCGCGCGCCCGCCCGGCGTAGCGGACGCCGTCGACGGCAATCAGGGCCTTCGGGGTCACCTGCCGGAAGCGGTCGAGGACGGCAGGCGTGCCCATGTCGGGCGAACAGAGGGTCCAGACCGCGCCCAGGCTGGCGCAGGCCAGCATGGCGACGACCGCCTCGGGCGCATTCGGCAGGTAGGCCGCCACCCGGTCGCCGCGCCCGACGCCCGCACGCCGGAGCTCGAGGGCGAGCGACGCGGTCCGCCGCCGCAGCTCGGCCCAGCCCACCTCGACGACGCGGCCGGTCTCGTCCTCGGCGATGATCGCCGGCTGGCCGGCGGCCTCGGCGGCGTCCGCGTGGCGGAACACCTGCCGGACGTAGTTGACCTCGGCGCCCTCGAACCAGATGGCTTCCGGCATCTCGCCGCGGAGCACCGCCCGCCAGGGCGTCGGCGACTCCAGCTCGCCGTAGACCCAGACGCTCTCCCAGAAGGCGGCGAGTTCGGTGGTCGACCACGTCCACATCGCCTCGTAGTCGCGGAACTGCAGGCCGTTGGTGCGATGAAGCCACGCCCGGTAGAGCGCGAGCTGCGGCGTTGGATCGGCCCGGTCGGGGCGTGGCATGGCAAGGTCCCGTGGAAGCGGACGGATCACGGCGTACGACGAGCTGCGGGTGCGGGCCGCCGCCCGCACCAGGCAGGACCGATCCTGCGAGGGTCGGCCAGAGCCCGGCGGGGAGGCGCCCGGGCTGTCCTAGAACTGATGGGTGACCGTGACCCCGTACATCCGGGGAAGCCCCATCGAGCCGGTGACCGCAGGCGTCGCCCCCGACCCCGCCGAGCCCTGGCTGATGTAGCGCTCGTCGGCGGCGTTGCGGATCCACGCCAGCAGCGCCCAGGCCCGGTCCCGGGAGGCCAGCTCAAGCGACCCATTCAGGAGGCCGTAGGCGGCCTGGGAGTTCTGCGGGTTGTTGTAGATGTCGAAGTAGGTCCGGCTCTGCCACTTGTAGTCCGCCCGGGCTGTGAGGTTCAGGTTGTCGGACACCGGGAAGGTGTACTGGGCCGAGACGTTGTACTGCCAGCGCGGCGCCTGGGTGAGCGTATTGCCCTCAAGCTGAACCGCGCCGGGAGGCAGCGGCTGCCCGTCCCGCGTCGCGCCGACGCACGACGGCGAGGTCGGCGCGGTCGGGTACAGCGGGTCGTTGTTGCAGAAGAAGCCGAACTCGGCGTCCAGGTAGGTCACCGCCCCGGTGAACCGCAGCCCGTTGATCGGGTTGGCCTCACCCTCGAACTCCACCCCCTTGATGGTCGCCGAGGTGGAGTTCTCGACGCGGGGGAAGCGCACCTGGGTCGCGTCGTTCAGGCGGAACACGGTCTGCTGCAGGTTGGTGTAGTCGGCGTAGAAGCCGGTGAGGCCCAGCCGCACCCTGCGGTCGAACAGCATGGCCTTGAGGCCCGCCTCGTAGTTCCAGACGTACTCCGGGTTGAACCGGTTCACCGGCATGGACACGTCGCCCAGCGTGTTGAACCCGCCGGATTTGAAGCCGCGCGAGGCGCTGGCGTAGACGAGCGTCTCGTCGTTCGGCGTGTAATCGAGCACGAAGCGCGGCGTGAAGGCGCTGAACTTGCCGGAGTCGGAGCTCAGGCGCGGCGCCCCGCCGACCGCGGAGTCCATCTGGTAGGACTTGTCGTCGGTGGTGTAGCGGCCGCCGACCGTGGCCCGCAGCTTGTCCGTCAGCTGGTAGCGGAACTGGGCGTAGGCGGCGTAGGAGTCCAGCGTCTCCTCGGGCAGGTAGACCAGGTAGTTCCGGAACGTCGCCAGGCTCAGGTAGAGCGGCTCGCTGGACTCGCCGCGCATGTAGAAGGCGCCGGCCACGAGGTCCGCGCGCTCTCCGAGGTTCGCAGTCAGGGTCAGTTCCTGCGTGAACTGCTTCGCGTTGATGCCGATCAGGTCGAAGCGTGCGGTGTTGTACGGCGTCGCGTCGACATCGAGGTCGGTCAGGTCGATCTCGTGGTCGATGTACCCGGTCGTGGAGGTGAGCGTGATGTCCGGCGTGACCGCCCAGGTGGCGAGGGCGGTGGCCCGGAGGCTCTCCACGTCACGCCGGTTCGGCTCGTTGAAGTAGAAGGTCAGGTCGTCCGGGTCGTTGCGCGGATAGATGTAGGTCGCCAGTTCCGGCACCGTCGGCCGCGCCGGATCGGCCCGGCCGAGGATCTGGGCGAAGCCGGGGTCGCTGCGGTCGCGCGTGTAGTCGACGAGGCCGCGCAGGCTGAAGGTGTCCGTCGGCGTGAACAGCAGCTGGCCGCGCACCTCGGCGATGTCGGTGTTGTCGTTTCGCCGCCCCAGGAAGCCGTTCTTCAGCCAGCCGTCGGCCACTTCGCGCTGAAACGACAGGCGGCCGGCCAGCTGATCGGAAAAGGCCGTGTTGAGGTGTCCGCGCACGCCATGGCGCGACCGGTCGCCGACGGTGACGCTGAGGCTGCCGTCCCGGTCCGGCGTCGGCGCCTTGCTGTGGATGTTGATGGCCCCCCCGGTGGCGTTGCGGCCGGCGATGGTGCCCTGCGGCCCCCGCAGCACTTCCACGCGCTCGAGGTCGAGGAAGGCCGGGTTCATCATGAAGTGGTTGAGCAGCGGCACGCCGTCCAGCGACACGGTGACGCCCGACTGGCTGCCGATGTCCTGGCCCGCCTGGCCGATGCCGCGCATGGCGATGAAGACGTTCGTGGATCGGGTGCCGAACTGCAGGCTGGGCGTGAGCTGGACGAGGTCGCCGACCTCCTTGGCCCCGGCCCTCTGCAGGGTGGCGTCGGAGATCGCCGTGATGGCGATCGGGATGTTCTGCAGGCCTTCGGCCCGCTTCTCGGCGGTGACGACCACCTCTTCCAGCGCGGCTTCGTTCGCCCGCGGCTGGGCCAGGGCCGTGGCCGGCAGGGCCACGCTGCCCAGCAGGGCCGCCGCCCCCAGCGGCAGCGCGCCAGCCCGACGGATCACTTTGCGGTTCATTGCACCCTCCCTCGATCGCAGGATCGCTTCAGCCCGGAGTCTGAAGCTCCGGTCCCCGAGCAATGGCCGCGGACGGGGGCGCAGCTCAATTGCAGGGCTGACAGCGTGATTTGGCGTAAGTGACCAGGCCGGCGGCGCGGGCTCACGAGACCCTCCGCTCGCCCAGGACCGCCGTCGCGCTCGCCAGCCTGGCGGCGTCGGAGACATAGCGGGAGCGGAAGGACGAGGGCGGCATCCCCGCCCAGGCGGAGAACTGCCGCGAGAAGCTGCCGGGGTCGCTGAAGCCCAGCACCAGGCCGATCTCGGTGATCGGGATGTCGCTGGCCAGGAGATAGGCGCCGGCAAGCTCGCCGCGCAGCCGGCTCCGGATCTCCTGGAAGCATTCCCCTTCGCGGTGGAGCTCGCGACGCAGGCGCCGCGCGCCCGTCCTCAGCCGGGCGGCGACGTCCTCCAGGCTCGGGGACCAGTCGCCCGCCTTGTGGAAGTCGAGCAGCGCCTGCTGGGTGCGTTCGCGCCAGCTGGCCCCGCCGCCCGGCGTCTCGAACCAGTCGGGCTCGCCGGCATAGTAGGCCTCGTAGTCGCCCAGCGCCTTGTGGGCCAGGGGCGCCGACAGGTCGTTCCAGTCGTACGACAGGGAGTCCACCTCGGCGTCGAACCGCACCGGGCAGCGGAAGACGGCGAACCGGTCGAAGCCGTTGGCCTGCTCCGGCCGCGGCCCCTGGATGGAGATGCCGCGCAGGGCGAGCGGCCGGCCGATGAGCCAGCTGAAGAAGTGGTAGATCCAGAGGAACCGGATCCAGACCAGGACCTGCCGGTCGACCCCGTCCACGGTGTGGTATTCGCAGGTGTGCTGCAGGCCGGCGCCGTGGTCCTCGGTGACCGCCGGCCCGGCGTCGGCCGACATGGCGTTCGTGAACCGGATGCTGACCCGAAGCGCCTCGCCGAACGTGGCGCAGCTCATCAGCGAGATCATCCGCTCGGCCTCGAGCGCCAGCCGGGACGGGGTGGCGAAGAAGCCCAGGAAGACGTCGTCCAGCGCGAACTGTGTCTGGCGGACCAACCGGACCAGGGACCGGCCATCGATGGCCCGCGTGCGGCTGCCGTAGACGGCGGGGTCGATCCCCGCCTTCCGCAGGATCTCCGCCGGATCCTTGCCACGCCGGACGGCGCCCTGCAGCAGGGCGCCGACCGCTGCGCCGTCCAGCCCCGGGGCCCGTGATGTCGAACCGTGCATCGGCCTGAGACCTCACCTGCCCCGCGGCTCAAGGCGCCGGGGCGGCCGCCAGCGCCTCGCCCGCCTTGCGGTGGACGTGGAGCCACGAGACGCAGACGAGGGAGATGAAACAGGTCGCCGCCATGTACGCGGCCACCGTCATGCTGCTGCCGGATGCGGCGAAGAGGGCCGTGGCGATCATCGGGGCGAACCCGCCGCCCAGCAGCACGCCGACCTGGTAGCCCAGGGACGCGCCGGAATACCGGACCTCGGTGGAAAACAGCTCCGCGAACAGGGCGGCCTGCGGGCCGTACATCATGGCCACGCAGCACAGGCCGACCGCGATCGCCGCGCCCACGCCGGCGGGCGCGCCCGTCTCCAGCAGCGGGAAAAAGGCGAAGGACCACAGACCGGTGGTGATGCAGCCCAGCCGGAAGAGGCCGTAGCGGCCGAACCGGTCGGAGGCGGACGCCACGAGGATCAGCGCCGGGATCATGCAGAGGCTGCCGAACATCACGCCGCCCAGCATCAGCTCCCGCGACAGCCAGAGTTCCGTCGTCCCGTAGGAGATCACCCAGGTGATGATCACGTAGAAGCAGGCGTTGCTGGCGATGAAGGCCCCGCCGGCCAGCAGGATGCGGCGCCAGCTCGAGGCGATCACCTGCAGGATCGGCGAACGTCGCGGCGCCTGCGATGGCGCAGCCGCCTTTCGCTTCGCCGCCGCGGCCACGAATTCCCGCGACTCCTGGATGCGCGTGTGGACGAAGAGCGCCAGCCCGACCACGACGATGCTGAGCAGGAAGGGGATGCGCCAGCCCCAGGCCTCGAAGGCGGCCCGGTCCATCAGGCCGTTGGAGAGGATGAAGGCGACATTGGCCAGGATCACCCCGCACGGAACTCCGATCTGCACGAAGCTGCCGAACAGGCCGCGCCGGCCCTCGGGCGCGTTCTCGATGGCGATCAGCGCGGCCGCGCCCCACTGCCCGCCCACCGCGAACCCTTGGGCGAACCGCAGGACGATCAGCATCAGAGGCGCCCACATGCCGACGCTTTCGTAGGTGGGCAACAGGCCGACGAGCAGGGTCGAGACGCCCATGATCATCAGCGCCGCCACCAGCGTCGCCTTCCGGCCGTAGAGATCGCCGAAGTGTCCGAACACCACCCCGCCCAGCGGACGGGCGATGAAGCCCACCGCGAAGGTGCTGAAGGCGGCGAGCTGCGCCACCAAGGGCGAAAGCTCCGGCGAGAAGAAGATGTGCGGGAACACCAGCGCCGCGGCCGTGCCGTAGACGAAGAAGTCGTACCACTCGACCCCCGCCGCGACGGCCGAGGTCATGGCGAGCCGGGCGGTCGAACCGCGCGCCGGCGTGGCGTTGGGAGATGTCATGCCTGGTGCGTCCCTCTCTCGCCGATCTGCGCCGGCTGGTCGGGATCATAGGAAGAAGCGGCCAGGCAATTTGAGGTCTCTGCCGGACACATATATGTCTTTAGCGGACAAACGGAGGCGCAGCTTGGCCCAGGCGAAACCAGTGGGACGACGGACGGGGGCGGCGGCCGGAGATCTTCCGCCGGCCGGGCGGCCGCTTCGCCGGCCGCTGCCGAACCAGAGGATGTTCGCGCCCTACAAGATCGCCACGCTCATCGATGTGGTCGCCGGGCACGGCCTGGCGGCGGAGACCGTGCTGACCGGGACGGGCCTCAGCCCGGCGGACGTGGCCGATCCGCACACCCTGACCTCGATCCGCCAGTACCTGACGGCCTGCGAGAACGTGGTGACCGCAGGCGTCGACCTGAGCGTCGCCTACGACGTCGGCGCCCACCTGCACCTGTCGGCCTACGGCATGTACGGCTACGCCCTGATGTGCTCGCCGACCATGCGGGACTTCTTCGAGTTCGCCGTCCGCTACCACCCGCTGGCGACCCCGATCCAGCAGCTCGGGTGGCGCCAGGACGGCGACCTGGCGATCTGGTCGTTCACCGAGATCTACGGCGATCTCATGAGCCACGACCTGCGCAACTTCCTGCTTCGCCAGCAGATGATGATGACCTCCACCCATATGCGCGACGTGATGGGGGTTCACGCCCATCCGATCCGGGCGTCCTTCGGCCTGCCGGATATCGGCCGGACGGCGGCGGACGAAGCCACGCTCGGCTGTCCCTGCCTCTTCGGCCAGCCCGCCCACGAGCTGCATTACAGCGCGAGCGTGCTGGACCAGGCGCCGGAGCTCGCCAACCGCCTGACCCGCGCCATGCTGGAAGACACCTGCGACCGGCTTGTGGGCCAGGCCAAGATGACCACAGGGGTCGCGGGCGACGTCTACCAGCTGCTGATGCTGGCCCCGAACGGCTTCCCCTCGATGCAGGCCGTGGCGCAGCGGCTGGGCATGACCGAGCGGACCCTGCGCCGCCGGCTCGATGAGGCGGGGCAGACCTACGCCACCATCGTCGATGACGTGCGCCGCACGCTGACGCTCGAGTACCTGACGACGACCCGCATCAGCGCCGACGACATCGCCTGGAAGGTCGGCTTCAGCGACAGCTCCAACCTCAGGCGCGCGGTCAAGCGGTGGACCGGAAGAACCTTCGCGGAGGTTCGCCGCGGGTGAAGCTGTCGCCAGCTTGCATGCCCGGATGGCGGCACGGCGCAGACGCCACGAGGGAGGGATCGCCGCGAAAGGTCCTCGCGCGCCCTACTGCGGGGCGGGCTCTAGCGTGGCGTTCTCACGGAACTCTTCGGCGTTGATGAAGGCGGCGCCCGCCTCGTCCAGGACCCACATGCCGATGAACGAGGCATCCAACGGATCGAGCTCCTCGTCGATCAGATCGCCATCGTACAGCGCGACGTTGCTGTAGTCGAAGTCCAGCGACAGCTGCTCTGCCAGGCCGAGCATCTCCTCGGCCATCCGGCGCGCGTACCCCACGGCCTCGCTCTCGTTGGCGAAGTCGTCGGCCAGCGTGTTGACCTCGGCCGCCTCGCTGCCTTGCGTCGCGCTGGTGGTGACGATGGTGAATGCGGGCATGGTCGTCTCTCTGCGTTCGGGAGGCCCCACCTAGCCCGTTCGCGGGCAAGAGCGCGCGGACATTCTGCAATACCGTCGTTCTCGGGTCGCCCCCCAACATCGGGCGGTCCTCACTCCCCGGCGCCGCCCCGATGGTCCCGTTTGGTGGCGCGGTAGGTCTTCTGGAGCGCAGCGAGCCGGCGGCGCTCGGCGTCCCGGGCGACGCGGTCGGCCTTCTCCTCCACGGCCGCCAGTTCGACCCCCAGCTTCTGGAAGTTCGCCCACCGGGCGGGGTCGAGCGCTCCGCTGTCCAGCGCGGCGCGGACCGCGCAGCCCGGCTCGCTCCCGTGGGTGCAGTCGTTGAACCGGCAGTCCCGGGCCAGCTGCTCGATGTCGTCGAACGCCTCGCTCACGCCCTCGTCGGCGTCGACCAGTCCCACCTCGCGCATGCCCGGGGTGTCGAGGATCAGGGCACCGCCGGGGAGCAGGACCAGTTCGCGGTGGCTGGTGGTGTGGCGGCCCTGGTCGTCAGCCTCGCGGATCGCATCGACGGCCATTCGCGTCCGGCCCAGGAAGGCGTTGACCAGGGTCGACTTGCCCACGCCGGAGGACCCGATCAGCACGCAGGTCTCACCCGCCTTCACCTGGGCGAGCAGGGCCTCGAGGCCGACGACTTCCCGCGCCGAGACCACCAGCACGGGGCAGCCGGCCGCCAGGGCGGCGACCTCGGCCGCCTCGGCCTGCGGATCGGCCGAGAGGTCGGACTTGGTGAGCACGACCACGGGGCGGGCGCCGCTCTGCCAGGCGGCTGCGAGATAGCGCTCGATCCGGCGATGGTTCAGATCTGCGTTGAGCGAGGTCACCACGAAGACGACGTCGATGTTCGCGGCGACGACCTGCAGCTTGCGCACGCTGTCGGCGGCCCTTCGCGTGAAGGCCGTCCGGCGCGGCAGCACGGCATGGATGGTCGCGGTGGGGTCGGCCGGGTCGGGCGTGAGCGCAACCCAGTCGCCGACCGCCGGATAGCCCCCTTCTCCGGCGTCCTGAAGCAGGCGACCCGACGCCTTGCCACGCAGCTCTCCGGCCTCGGTGACGAGCACATAGCCGTCGCGGTGCTGGACGACGACGCGGCCGGGCATGCGCCCGGCGCGCGCGTGGGGCGCAAAGGCCCGGGCCAGCTCCTCGGACCATCCGTACTGGTCGATCACGTCAGGCATCCACAATCGTCGCGCAATCGATCGCCTGGGGGCGGGGGCGCCATCCTATGGGCCTAACCGCCCGCGGCCGCCAGCGCGCTGATCTGCGAAGCGATCCTGAACGCCGCGACCCGGCGCGGAAGCCTCCGCATTAGGGCGTGAACTGAGTGGCGCTCGCTGTCGGCCGGTCGAGGTAGGCCTCGATCACGCGGGCGACGTCCGGTCCTTGCCCGAAGTTGTAGTGGGTGTAGCCCGGCACGATGGCCAGCCGGGCGCGGGAGAACTGCGGCTCGCCGCTCCAGCCGGGGTCGCGCACGCCGCCGCCGAACAGGGCGAAGAACTCGGCGATGTGGCGCATGGAGACCGCGTCGTGGTCGGCGAACAGCAGCAGGGTCGGGACCCGCATGGCGGCGATCTCGGCGCGCCAGTCGTAGTCCTTGCGCATCAGCTCGCCCATCCGGTCGAGTAGCAGACCGAACTGTTCCGGATGCGGCGCCACGGCGACGTAGCGGGCGTAGAACGGCGTCTGCTTGAACATCTCGAGCTGGGCCGAACTCACCGAGCCCATCGCCTGCAGGTTCTCGGGATACCAGCCGTCGCGCTCGGCGGCGGTGGAAATGACGATCAGGTTTCGGACCATCTCGGGGTGCTGGATCGCCATGCGGATCGCCGCATCGCCACCATGTGAATAGCCGGCGACGTCGGCGCGGGCGATCTTCAGGTGGCGCAGGACCGCGGCCACGTCGTCCCCGAGCTTCTCGTGGGTCATGGGCGTGTCGCGCAGGGCGGTGCGGCCATGGCCTTCCAGGTCGATGGCGATCACCTGGCGCTCGCGGGACAGGGGGCCGATCACCTGGGTCATGGAGCTGGCGTCGCCGAAGCCGCCGGCCATCACCACGATCGGCTCCCCCTGCCCGTAGATCTCGTAATGGACGCGCAGTCCCTCCGAAGCTTCGGCGTAGCCGCTGGACCTGGGTCGGAGCGCCTGCATGGTCGATCGCCCTTCGCTCTGCGGTTGCTGCGGGGGCGGCGAACACGCCACGAGCGCCGTGAGCGAGGCGCCGAGCGCGGCCGCGCGGAACAGTCGGGAGAACTCTGACGGCATGACGGCCTCCGGTCCATGGGTCCGCCCGAAGGACGTCCTGGATGGCGCGGAGCTGACAAGCGGGCCCGCTCCGTCATCGCCGATCGCTGGGGCTGGGCCGGCGATGACAGTCCGGCGGGCGGCTCAGCGCTGCGTGACCGCCACGTCGGTGGAGAGGCCGGCGCTGGCGAGCTCGCGTTCGGCCTGGGTGAATCCGTAGGCCGGGACGATATCGCCCGAGCGGTCGGATATCTCGGGCCAGTGGGCGACGACCTGCTCGCCAGCGTCGGCCCGCGCGCCGACGTAGCGGCCCGCCGACAGGGTGACATGGGCGGTGGCGAAGTGGCCGGCGCCCGCGCAGAGGATCGCCCGGGTGGGGGCGTCCTCGCCCACCAGCGCCAGGAGGCCGGGGCTGACCAGCGCGGGGTCGAGATGCGCCAGGCTCTCCTCGGAGAGCACGCCGTGTGTCATCTGGGTGGCGGCGGTGGGCGCCAGGCAGTTCACCCGCACATCGTACTTCGCCCCCTCGATGGCCAGCGTCTGCATGAGGCCCACCAGCGCCATCTTGGCCGCGCCGTAGTTCGCCTGGCCGAAGTTTCCGTAGAGGCCCGACGAGGAGGTGGTCATCACGATGCGGCCGTAGCCCTGCCCGCGCATGATCTCCCACACCGCCTTGGAGCAGACCGCCGCGCCCATCAGGTGGACGTCGACCACCAGGCGGAAGTCGTCGAGGCTCATCTTGGCGAAGGTCTTGTCGCGCAGGATGCCCGCGTTGTTCACCAGGATGTCCACGCGGCCCCAGACGTCCATCACGCGGGCCACCATGGCCGCCACGCCGGTCTCGTCTGTCACGGACGCGGCGATGGGGAGCGCCTTGCCGCCGGCCGCCACGATCTCCTGCGCCACCCGCTCGGCGGCCTCCTGGGCGATGTCGTTGACCACCACCTTCGCCCCGTGGGCGGCGAGATAGAGCGCGTGCGCGCGGCCCAGCCCGCCCCCGGCGCCCGTGACGATTGCGACCCGACCTTCAAGCGACAATGCGACCTCCCCTCGCTGATTGAAGCGGGTATATTCACTAACTCGATAGTGAAGATCAACGATAAGGTGGAGCTAGGTGTCGGCCCCCTTGGTCCGGGCGTTGCAGATCTCGAGGAAGCCGGCGGCCATGAAGCGGGCCATGCGCTGCTTGATGGCCACGAAGTCCTCGGACTTGCACACCCCGCCCGACAGCTTGTCGATCCGGCCCGTGCGGGCCAGCGTCACCATCAGCGCCCCGGTGACGAAGTGGTAGCCCCAGAAGATGTCCTCTTCCGCACAGTCCGGCAGCGCCTTCTTCAGCAGGCCGATCAGACGCAGCACGACCGGATCGAAGTGCTCGTCCATCAGCTCGGCCCCCCACTCCGGGGTGTTGGAGACCAGCGCGCCCAGCGCGCCGTAGTTCTTCCAGCCCGGCCCGCCCTGGATGTAGAGGTCGAGGTCGGTGTCCAGGAAGGCGTGCAGCGCCCCCTCCACCGTCGGCTTGCCCTGGGTGGCGGCGTCATACTCGTCCAGCGCCCGCATCCGCCGCTCCGCGGTCACCACCGCGCGCCTGGCGAACACCGCGTCGAACAGCGTCTTCTTGTCCGCGAAATAGTAGTTCAGCAGCGTGTGGTGCACCCCCACCTGCTGCGCCACGTCCTTCAGCGTCACCCCATACAGGCCGTGCTTCGAGAACAGCTCCTCCGCCGCATCGAGGATCTGCTCCATCGAATAGGCGCGCTGCTCCGCCTTCTTCGTACTGCGACGGGGTTTCACACTCTCAGACACGCGGCACTCTTTCGGCCCAGGCTCGGGGGGGCGTCAAGCCGAGGAGCCGGCCGCCTCGCCCCCATACTCAGCGCGCAGACGCAGCTTGTCGATCTTGCCCGTGGCCGCCAGCGGCATCTGCTCGAGCCGGACCACCTCGTCAGGCACCCACCAGGGGGCGACCTTCGCCCGGAGCGGCGCCAGCAGGGCCTCGTCGCTCAGCGCCGCCCGCTCGCGCATTTCCACCAGCAGCACCGGGCGCTCGCCCCACTTCGGATCGGAGCGGCCGATGACCGCCGCCAGCGAGACCTCCGGCAGGGCGCTGACCACGGCCTCGATCTCGGCGGGGTTGATCCATTCGCCGCCCGATTTGATCAGGTCCTTGGCGCGCCCGGTGATGCTGAGGTTGCCGTCCTCGTCGAGGCTGGCGAGGTCACCGGTGGCGAACCAGCCGTCGGCGTCAGTGGCCAGCTCGGTCTCGCCGAAGTAGCGCTCGACGACGGCCGCACCGCGGACGCGCAGGTGCCCCTCGACGCCGCGCTGCTCGGGCAGCGGCCGGCCGTCGGCGTCGGTAATCAGCAGGTCGATGCCCACGGCCGGGCGGCCGGACTGGCTGGCCCGGCGCACCGGGTCGCTGGCCGGCGTCACCGTGCCGGACGGCGAGAGCTCGGTCATGCCCCAGGTGGTCTGCACGACCACCCCGAGGCGGCGCTCGAGACGGTCCATCAAGGCCGGCGGCATGGGCGCGCCGCCCACCATGATCCGCTTCAGGGACGGCAGCTCGGCGCCCTCCGCCTCCACGTGCTCCAGGAGGCCCAGCCAGACCGTCGGGACGCCGACCGCCACCGTCACGCCCTCGGACCTGATCAGCCGCGCGAGGCTCGCCCCGTCGGCCTGACGGCCGGGCAGGACCAGCTTGGCGCCCACCGCGGGCGCGGCGAAGGGCAGGCCCCAGGCGCTGGCGTGGAACATCGGCACGACCGTGAGCACCACGTCGGCGCCGGCGATGGCCATGCCGTCCGCCTGCAGGGCGCGAAGGGTGTGCAGGAAGCTCCCCCGGTGGGTGTAGGTGACGCCCTTGGGCAGGCCGGTCGTACCGGAGGTGAAGCAGAGGCCCGAGGGCGCGTTCTCGTCGAAGCCGCCCCAGGGCAGGCGCGCCTCGGCGGCGGCGACCAGGGGCTCGAGGGCGGAGGCGGGCGGCCCCCCCCCGGCCTCGGTCGCGTCCCCGTCGATGACCAGCAGCTGGTCGACCAGCGGCGCGGCGGACGCGATCTCGCGCGCCAGCCGGAGGAGGTCGGCGCTGGCGATCAGGACGCGTGCGCCCGAGCGCTCCACCATCCAAGCAAGCTGGGCGGCGGTCAGGCGCGGGTTCAGCGTGTGGCACACCGCCCCCATGCCCATGATCGCGTACCAGGCCTCCACGTGGGCCTGGGTGTTCCAGGCCAGGGTGGCGACGCGGTCGCCGCCGCGCACGCCCAGCTCGTGGAGGACGGCCGACACCCGGAGGCTGCGGTCCCGTAGGGCCGCATAGCCGATCCGGTCCACGCGGTCACCATCGCGGGCGGTCACCACCTCCGCGCGGGGATGCCATTTGGCGGCGTGCTCAAGGAACTTGTCGAGCGTCAGCGCGAAGGGCTGCATGGCTCCGTCGATCATCGGCGCTCCGGACTCTCAGGCGGCAGCGGCGGCGAGACGATGCCCACATTCCAGTTCCAGGGCGTCTGGCCCTGGGCGCGGCGGCGCTGCACCACCGCCTCGTTGAATTCGTACATGCCGGGCATCAGCCCCCGTCGCGGGCGGGGCGCGTCCTCGAACGCCATGTAGGCGCGCGCCGCGTCATAGGACTCCCACGCCGGCTGGCCCGGCGCAGCCGGCGTCCCGGTCTTCACGAAGGCCGCCCAGTAGCCCTGGATGGCGTCGCCGAGCCGCGTCTCGGCCCGGGTTTCCGGCGGCTTCGGCCAGCCGGCCGGCGTGCGGTCACGCGTGCCGAAGACATAGGGGATCTCGGCGGCGTGGAAGGCGTGGAGGTCCTTCTCGTCGGCGGCCGGATAGCCGTGGTCGAACAGGTAGAGGAAGGCCGGCTTGCCGATCTCGGTCTGCTTGCGCGCCAGGCGCTCGGCGGTCCAGCCATAGAGGGCGTCGCGGGTCGTGGCGATCACGCTCTCGCCGAGGTCGTTCGCGGGATAGAGCCGCAGGAAGCCGTCGGCGAGGTCGCCGTAGCGGGCGCGGATCTCGCGCTCGTAGGCCTCGGCGCTCGCAGGCGCCGGCGGGGCGAGGCGGCGGAGCGAGCGGATCTCGCCCTGGTTGAAGCCGGCCAGCACCGGGACGGGCGCCTGCTCGCCGCGGTCGAAGGTCTCCACCAGCTGGCGGGTCAGGACCTTGCCGTCCACGGCGCCGAAGGCCGCGAAGCCCGCCTTTGGAGCCCTATCGATGAGGGCGACGGCGTCCATGGCGCGAAGGGCGGCGAGGTCGGCGGCGCCGAGCTGCGCGGCCAGCCGCGCGCCGGCCGCCTCGGCCGGCTCCATGCCGAACCGCTTCTCCCGCAGCTCCGGGGTGGAGATCATGTAGGCGCTCTGCAGGACCGCCTTGGAGAAGAGGCCCCGGGCCAGGGGTGAGGCCATCAGGTACATGACGCTCAGGCCCCCCGCGGACTCCCCGGCGATGGTCACCTGGGCGGGGTCTCCGCCGAACAAGGCGATGTTGCGCTTCACCCAGGTGAGCGCGGCGATCTGGTCCAGCAGGCCGTAGTTGCCCGAAACGCCGTCGGGGCTCTCCGCGCTGAGCGCGGGATGGGCCAGGTAGCCCAGGACACCAAGGCGATAGTTGATCGACACCACCACGATGCCGCGCCGGGCCAGCCCCGCCCCGTCGTACATGCTCTCGCGGCTGGAGCCGGTGGTGAGCGAACCGCCGTGGATCCACACCATCACCGGGGCGCCGCGCGCGTCGGCGGGCGCCCAGACGTTCAGCGTCAGGCAGTCCTCGCTGAGCTGCGGCAGCTCGCTGGCGTAGATGCCGCTGGGCGGCATGCGCGGCTGAAGGCAGGCCGGCCCGAAGTCCTTCGCCTCGCGCACGCCGCTCCAGGGGGCGAGCGGCGCCGGCGGCCGCCAGCGTCGCTGGCCGGTGGGCGGCGCGGCGTAGGGGATGGCCTTGAAGACGTGCAGGCCGGCCAGCGCCTCGCCCTTCACCGCCCCCGCAGGCGCCCGGACCACGGGCGCCGGCCGGGCGGCGGCCGAACCCGCGCCGAGGACGAGCGCGAAGACGAGCGCCAGCCCTGCCCTCATGCCCTCGCCCCTTCCCGGCTCAGGACGCGGGCCAGGGCGACGAACAGGCCGACGGCCACGGCGTACATCGGCGCCAGGGCGTAGAAGGCGATCTGCAGCGAGTTCTCCGGATAGCTGCCCTTCACCGCATCGCTGACCATGCCCACGAAGGTCGGGCCCACGCCCATGCCGACAAGGTTCATCACCAGGAGCAGGAGCGCCCCGGAGAGCACGCGCTGCTCGGGCGCGACCTCCTCCTGCACCAGGGCCACGGCCGAGGAGAGGTAGAAGTAGTTGAGGAAGGTCGGCCCCAGCAGGAAGACCAAGGCCAGCGGCCAGGTCGGCGCCCAGACGAAGGCGAGGAACGGCAGGATGGCGAGCGCCAGCGAGGCGGCCGGGACCGCGGCGTACGCCACCCGCGAGCGGCGGGTGAACCGGTCGATCACCCGGCCCGAGACGAAGATCCCGCCGCCCATCCCGACGGCGACCACCAGGGCGTACCAGAGGGAGACGTCCTGCAGCGTCATCCCCTTCTCGCGCATCAGGAACAGGGTCGTGAAGTTACCGGCCCCGTAGGTGATGATCTGGGTCGCGGCGCTGGCCAGGGCGACCAGCAGCAGGGACGGCGTGGAGAAGAACATCCGCACCGTCGGCCAGAAGGCCGCCGGGCCGGGCTGGACCTTCGGCGCCTGGCCCGCGGCGCGGTCGAGGCCGCCCCGCTCCGGTTCGCGAACCCGCAGCAGCACGACGAGCGCGGTGACGATGCCCACCGACCCCAGCAGGATGAAGGCCGCCCGCCAGCTGTAGGCGGCGGCGATCGCCGCCCCGAAGGCGACGCCCAGCGCCTGGCCGATCGGCGGGCCGAGATTGAAGAGCCCCAGCGCCGTGCCGCGCCGGCCGGGCGGGAAGTAATCGGTGATGATGGCGTAGGACGGCGGCACGCCGCCCGCCTCGCCGACGCCGACCGTCATCCGGGCCAGCACGAGCTGCGGATAGTTGGCCGAAAGGCCACAGGCGACGGTGGCCGCGCTCCACAGGCCGCAGGCGAGCGCCAGCACCCGGACCCGGTTGGTCCGGTCGGCCAGCCAGCCGACCGGGATCGAGATCAGGCAGTAGAACAGCGCGAAGTAGAGCCCGCTGATCAGGCCGAGCTGGCCGTCGGTGACGCCCAGGTCGTCCTGGATCGGCTTGGCCAGGATCGATAGGAGCTGCCGGTCCAGGAAGTTCAGCACATAGACGAAGCAGAGGATGGCGAGCGTCGGCCACGCGCCCTTGAGGGGGCGCGCGCCGCGGTCGGCCTGGAGGGAGTCCACGGCGGCGCCCATCGCCTAGAAGTCGTAGCTGGCGCGGACGCCGATGGTGCGCGGACGCTGCACCCCGAACCGGCTGGCGAGGAAGGCCTCCGGGTGGACGTAGTTGATCTTGCGGCTGTCGAGGAGGTTCTCGGCATAGACGCCGATGGTCAGCTTCTCGAAGGCCACGGCGAAGGCCGCGTTCACGTTGTTGTACGCCTGGGTGTAGCCGTAGGTGGGGCTGATCACCCCCGGCCGGCCCGGCACATAAGGGAACATGCCCGGATAGCTGCCCACATGCGAGGCCACCACCGACAGGTTGGCCCGCGCCTCCGGCGACAGATCGAAACCGTAGTTGACGTAGGCCGCCCCCTGGAACTTCGGCGCGGCGAGGCGCACGCCCTCCGCGGCGCCGGAGATCGCCGCCTCGGTGGGGGTCAGCTTGGTCACCTGGGCGTCGATGAAGGTCCCGTTGACGCCCAGCGTCAGGCCCTCGGCCGGCGCGAGCGCGATCTCGAACTCCAGGCCGCGGGAGACCGCCTTGCCGATGTTGGTGGCGAACTGCACCGAGTCGGAGACCCGGTTGGCCTGCACCTGGATGTTCTCCCAGTCGATCCAGTAGGCGGCGAGGTTGGCGCTGAGCCGGCCGTCGAACCAGCGGCCCTTCACGCCAATCTCGTAGTTGGTCAGGTCGTCGGAGTCGGCGCCGAACGGGATGATGATGTCGGCGGGGTTCACCACGCTCGCGCGGCCGGCGAAGCCGTTCACCACCGGGGTGCGGAAGCCGGTCGAGAGCGTCGCGTAGGTCGTGACCTGCGGCACGGGCTTGTAGGAGATGCTGACCTTGTAGGACGGGCCGGTCTCCTTGGCCTTCACCCCGGTGACCGGGGCGACCTGGGTGATGGTCAGAGGACCGCGGAAGGTCGGGGTGAGCGCGGCGGCCAGGTAGTTGCTGGTGTAGCCGCCCTCCACGAAGCTCTGCGCCTCGAAGCCGCCGTAGCGCAGGCCGCCGGTGACCCAGAACTCATCGGTGAAGCGGTAGGTCACCTCGCCGAAGCCGGCGAGCTCCTGCGACTTCGTGTGGTTGTACTGGCGCTGGTAGTACTCGTCCGCGAGGCCGGTGAAGCCGCGCCGCGTCAGATAGGCCGGCGAGGAGCGGTAGTTGTAGTCGACGTCCAGGCGGCGATCGAGGAAGAAGCCGCCGACCACCCAGTCCCACTTGCCGCCCGGATCGGAGGCCAGCCGCGCCTCCTCCACGAAGGTATCCATGTAGGCGGTGGCGTCCAGGGCGAAGGCGATGCCGCCGCCGAAGGTGCCGGCCAGGTCGACGAAGAACTTCTGGTCGAAGCCCGACAGGCTGGACGAGCTGGTGAAGGTCGCGCCGTCGAAGCGGTAGTCGATGGTGGCGTTGTAGATCGCCTGCTGGCCCTGGAAGAGGTCCGGGCGGTCGGAGATGCGCTTGTACTTGCCGAGCGACGGGCTGACGAGCGAGGAGTCCTCGGGCTTGTTGTTCTCGTAGGAGGCCATGAGCTTCAGCGTCAGCCGCTCGGTGGGCTCCCACTGCACGGCCATCCGGCCGCCCCAGCTGACCAGGGTGTTGGCGTTGCGGATTCCCGTGCCGACGTTGTCGATGTAGCCTTCCTCGTCGCGGTAGAAGCCCACCGCCCGCACGGCCAGGGTCTCGGAGAGGGGCACATTGACCATGCCGTTGTAGCGCTGGCGTAGCGAGCCGTTGCCGACGATGCCGTAGTCCACCAGCACCGAGGCGTCGAAGCCGCTGGGATCGGGCCGCTTGGTCAGGATCCGCAGCGCGCCCGACAGCGAGCCCGACCCGAACAGGGTGCCCTGCGGCCCCCGCAGGAACTCGACCCGCTCGATGTCGTAGAGGTTGGTGTCGAGGACGGTCGTGTTGCCGATCGTCGAGATCGGCAGCTCGTCGATGTAGACCGCCACCGTCGACTGCAGGTTCGCGCCATAGCCGTTGGTGGCGATCCCGCGGGCGGTGAAGTTGTTGAAGTTGGCGCTGGCGCGGTTCAGCACGACGCCAGGCGTCTCCTGCGCCAGACCCTCGTAGCCCACGATCCCCTTGGCCTCGAGCGTCTCCTGCGTATAGGCGGTGATGCTGAGCGGCACGTCCTGCAGGCGCTCGTTGCGCCGCGTGGCGGTGACGATGATCTCGCCCACCGCAGTCCCCTCGGCGGCCCCTTCGGACGCGGCGGTCTGGCCCAGCGCGGGCGACGCGGCGGCGATCAGGCTCATGGCGCAGGCCGAGCCGAGTAGAAGCGCCTTCATAGCTTTCCCTTCCCCAATCAGCCGGTCTTCGAGCCGGGCTGTCTGGCGGAAGATGCGTCGCGCCGAGCGGCGCTGTCAACACTCACTATCGCGTGTGTGAATATCTGAGAACGGTGAAATGGCGGCCGCGGAGAAGGCGACCGCGCAGGGGGCTAGTAGAGGAGGATGTCGCGCCGCTCGGCGTCCCAGGCGGTCTCGTCGGGGACCGTCAGGGCGTCGAGGTCGGCCGGCGTGGCGGCGGAGTCGTCCACCCATTCCCGGAGCGCCGGGCCGCCGTTGATCACGTCGATGGCCAGCTTGCCGAGTTCGTACTCGTACGGGAAGTCGCGCCACAGGTCGTAGCCCGGCTGCAGCCGGCGGATCGCCTTGAAGGCCAGGGCCTGGAGCCGCCAGGGCCGGAACGCTTCGTGGCCGTAGCCGGGGCCTTCGGTGTGGATCTGCACGCCGTTGCAGAGCTTGCCCACATGCTTGTGGAAGGTGGGCTCGAACCAGCAGTCGCGGAGCTGACAGCCCTCCAGCCACTGCGGGGCCAGCGCCCGCATCTCGGCGATCACCGCGCGCGCGTCGATGTCGGGCGCGCCGAACAGTTCCAGCGGACGCGTGGTGCCGCGGCCCTCCGACAGCGTCGTCCCCTCCAGCATCACCGTGCCGGCGTAGGCCCGGGCCATCCAGAGGTTGGGCGCGTTGGGGCTGGGATTGACCCAGACCCGCTCGCCGAGCGGCCAGCCGTGGCCGGGCGCGGCCTCGGGCGCCCAGCCCTCCATGGCGATGACCTTGTACTCCACGTCCAGGCGGAACTGGCGGATGAACCAGTGGCCGATCTCGCCGAGCGTCAGGCCGTGGCGCATCGGCATCGGCCCCGCGCCCACGAAGCTCTCCCAGCCGGGCCGGAGCGTCAGGCCCTCGACCGGCCGGCCGGCGGGGTTCGGCCGGTCCAGCACCCACACCGCCTTGCCGTGCCTGGCGGCTGCCTCCAGCACATAGAGCAGGGTGGTGATGAAGGTGTAGATCCGGCAGCCGAGGTCCTGCAGGTCGACGAGCAGGACGTCGAAGGTCTCCATGGAGGCGTCGGTGGGCCGGCGCACCTCGCCGTAGAGACTGAACACCGGCACGCCGTGGACCGGATCGCTGAAGTCCGGGCTCTCCACCATGTTGTCCTGCTTGTCGCCGCGCAGGCCGTGCTGCGGCCCGAAGGCGGCGGTGAGCTTCAGGTCCGGGCAGGCGGCGAGCGCGTCCAGCGAGTGGACGAGGTCGGCGGTGACGGAGGCCGGGTGGGCCAGGAGCGCGAGGCGGCGGCCGGCCAGCGGGGCGCGCAGTTCCGGCTCGGCGAGGAGACGATCGATCCCGAATTTCATGTCCGCCCCGTTGCGGGAATTTCCAGCGCAAAGCAATCGGCGTGGTGGAAGTCCGGCCGACCGGGCGGATGGGCCAGCGCCCAGTAGGAGACGCCGCCCTTCCCGGCGATCACCGCCGACAACCCGAGCCGCCAGGCGCCGCCCGGCGCGAGCCCCTCCAGGCCACTGAGGTCGAGGGTCACGGCCAGCGCGAACAGGCCCCGGTCCCCCGCGACCTCCACCACCGGCGGGGCGATCCGCTCGGCGGGACGCATGCCGGCCCGGTAACCGTCGAAGGCGTAGGCCGCCCACTGCGTCGACGGCGCGAAGTTGAACTCCCAGTAGGCTTCGCCCCCGGCCGGTCGCAGGAAGGCCTCGAAGCAGGTGCTGCGCCAGAGCTCGTCCGCCCGCTCGGCGGCGGCCGGCGGCGGCAGGCTCACCGCGGCCATGTCGCCCGCGGCGCTGTAGGCGAGGCGCAGCAGGCCCGGTGCGTCGCGGTCGACGGTCACGGCGATGGAGCTCACCGGCGAGGCCGGGGACTCGGGATGGGGCTCCAGGAGGCGTCGCATGGGGCCATGGTAGCCGCGGCGCGGCCCGGCGCCACTGTCGCAGCCCACGGCCAAGGCGCTAAAAAGGGCCATGAGGGGGACGGCGCACTTGGACGCACTCTTGTTGAACCTGGCTGTCGCGCTGGGCCTGGGCCTGCTGATCGGGGCGGAGCGCGAGCGGCGCAACCGCGAGCGGGCGGCGCCGTCGGCCGCCGGGATCCGAACCTTCACGCTGGCCGCCCTGGGCGGCGCGGCGAGCCTGCTGGCCGGCGGGCCGGTGCTGCTGGCGATCACCGCGGTGGCGGTGAGCGCCTTCGCGGCCCTGAGCTACTGGCGCACCCGCGGCGACGCCGACCCGGGCCTCACCACCGAGATCGCGCTGGTCCTGACCGTCCTGCTCGGCGCCCTCGCCGTCCGCCAGCCCGGCCTCGCCGCGGCGCTGGGCGTCACGGTGGCGATCCTGCTCGCCGCACGCAGTCCCCTGCACCGGTTCGTGGGCGTGGTGCTGACCGAGAAGGAACTGCGCGGCGCCCTGATCCTGGCGGCCGCCACCCTGGTCGTGCTGCCGATGCTGCCGGACCATCCCGTGGGCCCGTTCGGGGCGATCAATCCGCGCTCCGCCTGGATGGTGGTGATCCTGGTGCTGGCCATCGGCGCGGCCGGCCACGTGGCGGTGCGCGCCCTGGGCGCGCGCTTCGGCCTGCCCGCCGCCGGCCTCGCCTCCGGATTCGTGTCGAGCGCCGCCACCATCGGCGCCATGGGCGCGCGGGCGGCCAAGACCCCGGCCCTGATGGCCCCCGCGGTCGCGGGCGCGGTGCTCTCCACCGTGGCCACCGTCCTGCAGATGGCCGCCGTGGTCGGCGCGACCGATCCGGCGACCCTGTGGGTCCTGGCCCCCGCCCTCGCCTGCGCGGGGATCGCGGCGGTGGGCTACGGCGCGGTCTTCACCCTGCGCGCCCTGCGCCAGCCCGCGCCGGAGGACGCGGACGCCGGCGAGGCCTTCAGCCTCACCACGGCGCTGTTGTTCGGCCTGACCCTGGCGGTGGTTCTGGTGGGCTCGGCGGCGCTCAGGGCCTGGTTCGGGGACGCCGGGGCGCTGGCGGCGGCGGCGCTGGCCGGCCTCGTGGACACCCATGCGGCGGCCATCTCCATGGCCAACCTTGCGGCGCAGGGCGAGATGGCGCCCCGCGCGGCGGTGATCCCGATCCTCGCGGCCTTCACCACCAACACCATGACCAAGGTGGTGTTCGCGTTCGCCGCGGGCGGTCGCGCGTTCGCCGCGAGAGTGGTGCCGGGCCTGCTCCTGGTGGCCGGCGCCGCCTGGGCCGGAGGACTCCTGGCGCTCGGCGCCTAGGTGCTCGCCCCTAGGCGTCGTGGCCGCGCGCGGTGTGCGCCACGTGGAAGGAGCCGGAGTGGCTGAGCACGATCCAGTCGCCGCAGTGGGCCACGACCGGGCCGTCGGGGGTGCGCACCTGCACGGCGGCGCCTTCGGCCACGGCGCGGGCCTCGTCGCCCAGCCAGCTCCAGAGCATCCGCCAGCTCTTCGAGTCGTGCGGCGGCGGCACGCGCAGGGCGGCGCCGTGATCGAACGGGGGATGAAGCTGAACGACTCGCATGGGTCCTGACGCTGGCCGAACGAAGAACGGTCAGTTCCGCGCTGCTTCGGTCACCAGAACCTTAATCGGCAAAGTTAAAACGGCGGGTCCTCGGTCCGAGCGGTGAGCTGCTCGATCCGCTGGTCGTAGAGCTTGGCCACCGCGTCCTTGCTGTGGGCGGCCATGTTGCGGGCGGTGCGCCACTCGGCCTGCTCCCGGTCGAGCGCCTGGCGGTCGGCGCCGGCGGCCAAGGCCTTGTCGTAGGCCTCCCTCATACGCTGGTCGGCCGTGCGCAGGTCGGGGTTCAGGCAGAGCGCGCGCTCGGCAGGGGTCGGCTCGGCGAGGCAGCGGCCGAGCGCGGGTCCGCCGATCGGAGCCAGCGCCTTGCGGGCCGGCCGGGCCTTGCGCGCCGGCGCGGAGGCCTTCTGGAGCTTTGGACGCTCGGCCGGCGCGGCGCGAGCCACGACGCGCTCCACGCGGGCGGGGGCGGCGGCAGGCGTGCGCGCCGGGGCTGCGGCCCGAAGCGGTGGCGGCGGCGAGGGCCGGGCCGGGACCGTCGCGGGCTCCGTGCGCGCGACAGCCGGCGGGGGAACGGGGGCCTGGGCCACGACGATCGGCGGAGCGTCGGGCGCCTTGGCGATCACCACCGGCTCGGGCGCGCCGGTGGCGGTCCGCGTCAGATGGCGGACTTGGACGAGCCGCTGGGCGGGATCTGCGCCGCTGGGCAGGGCCTGGCGGGCGAGGTCGAGGTGCCGCAGCTCCGCGTTGCCGAACCACGGGCTGTCGGCCGCGACCGCGCGGGCGAAGGTGTCGAAGGCCAGGCAGTAGTCGAGGATGCGGGGATCTTGCGCCAACGCCCCTGCGCAATCCTGGGAGAACCGCTCCAGCCCGTCGGGCCCGAGATCGGCGTAGATCACCTGAAACTGCTCGTAGGCCCGGCGGACCTGGGTCTCGTCGGCGCCGGCGTCGGCCAGGATCGGCGCGGCGGGTCCCCCTTCACGCGCCTTGGCCGCGTGCTGGACACTCACGTTCGCCGGGGCGTCCGCATGGTCGGAGGCCAGCCACCAGGCGAGCCCGCCGGAGGCGGTCAGGGCGATCAGGACGCCGGCCGCCAGGCCAGGGCCTAGCCGGCGGCGGGGCGGCTCCTCGAGGCGGTCCAGCAGCGAAGGGTCATGGGGCGCGTCGGACATGAACCCTCCAACTCCCAAGGCAGAGCTCGGTTGCGCCGCCGGCGCTTCACCGAACAATGCTTTTCAAATCTGAAATAAAATCATTTACTCGCTCCGGAGCCGAGGCGCGCGACCGATCGTTCAAAAATGAGTCGCGAACAGAGACCTCGGCGGGGCTCGGGAGGTAGAGAACTTGGCAGATCCGTCCACGAAGGCGCCGGATCCGATGGACATCGCGCTCGGCGCCGCCGTCAGAATAAGGCGGCGCACCATCGGCATCTCGCAGGAAGCGCTGGCTGAGCAGTGCGGGGTGAGTTTCCAGCAAATTCAGAAGTACGAGAACGGCGCGAACCGCATTTCCTTCTCACGCCTGGTGCAGATCGCGCGCGCTCTGCAGTGCCGCGTGGTCGACCTGATGGACGTGCTCGACGGGGCCGACCGGGAGGCTCCGACCGACCTCGACATGCTGGGCCGCATGCGCACGCCCGGCGCGCTCGAACTGCTGACCGCTTATGAGAAGCTGCCGCCGGAATCGCGGAGCGCCCTGGTCGGCTTCCTGAGGACGCTTACGGCCGACCGGCCGGCCGAGGCCCAGGGCCGGACCCGCGAGGTGGCCTGACGCGGCCGGCCGGGGGCTCAGCCCTCCGCGAGGATCCGGTCGATCACCGCCTTGGCGTCGGGGGCGCCCCAGTCGGCCTCCCCGGCCACCCGGCCGCGCTCGAAGCCGTCCTTGCCGTAGACGATGGTGGTCGGCATGCCGGCCACCGCCGGCTTCACCTGCCACGGCAGCTTCGCGTCGGGGTCGCTGTAGAACTTCAGCGGCGCGTGCTGGCCGATGAAGGCGCGCGCCTCGGCGACGTCCGGCTCCTTGTCGATGCTGATGGCGACCACCTCGACCGGCTTGCCGGCGTAGTCGGCCTGCAGCTTGGCGAGCGTCGGCATCTCGATCTTGCAGGGCGCGCACCAGGTGGCCCACAGGTTCATGACCACCACCTTGCCCTTCAGGTCGGCGATCTTCATCGCCTTGCCGTCGGCGTCGCGGAACACATAGTCCGGGGGCGGCCCGGCGCCCTGCGGGCGGCTGAACTTCTCGAGCACGCTGCCGGCGGCGGCCTCCGCAGCGGGCTTCGGCCCGGTGTTCACCTCCGGCCTCGGCTTGGTGGACGCCTTCGCCATGATGTAGAGAACCGCCGCGACGCCGACGAGGGCGGCGCCCCAGAGGGCCCACTTCAGGATCCCACCCCTGGGCTTCGCCGCGGACTGATCGCTCATATGACTGACTCTTCCTCTGACGCCCCCAAGCCCGCCGCCGGGCAGGCTCCTGGCGGACAAGCTATGTGGGGCGGCCGCTTCTCGGACAAGCCCGCCGAACTGATGCAGGCGATCAACGTCTCCATCGGCTTCGACCGCAGGCTGGCGGCGCAGGACCTTGCCGGGTCCCGGGCGCACGCGGCGATGTTGCGCAAGGCCGGGGTGATTTCAAGCGAGGACGAGGCCGCCATCCAGGAGGGGCTCGCGACCATCCTCGCCGAGATAGAGGCCGGGACCTTCCCGTTCCGGGAGGAGTACGAGGACATCCACATGAACGTGGAGGCCCGGCTGCGCGAACTGATCGGGCCCGCCGCCGGCCGGCTGCACACCGCGCGCTCGCGCAACGACCAGGTGGCGCTCGACTTCCGCATGTGGGTCCGCGAGGCCTGCGACCGGACCATCGACCAGGTGCGCGCCCTGCAGAAGGCGCTGGTGGCCAAGGCCGAGCCGCACGCCGGCGCGATCATGCCGGGGTTCACCCACCTGCAGCCGGCCCAGCCGGTGACCTTCGGCCATCACCTCATGGCCTATGTGGAGATGTTCGGCCGCGACGCCTCGCGCTTCGCCGACGCCCGGGCGCGGATGAACGAGAGCCCGCTGGGCGCGGCGGCCCTGGCCGGCTCCCCCTTCCCCATCGACCGGCAGATGACGGCCCGGGCCCTGGGTTTCGACCGGCCGACCGCCAACTCCCTGGACAGCGTCGCCGACCGCGATTTCGCCCTGGAGGCGCTGGCGGCGGCGACCATCTGCGCCACCCACCTCTCCCGGCTCGCCGAGGAGATCGTGATCTGGATGACGCCGCAGTTCGGCTTCATCCGGCTCTCGGACGCCTTCACCACCGGCTCGTCGATCATGCCGCAGAAGAAGAACCCGGACGCGGCCGAGCTGGTGCGGGCCAAGGCCGGCCGCCTGCTGGGCTCATTCACCCAGCTGGCCGTGGTGATGAAGGGCCTGCCGCTGACCTATTCGAAGGACATGCAGGAGGACAAGGTCCCGACCTTCGAGGCGTTCGACGCCCTGGAGCTCTCCCTGCGGGCCATGGCCGGCATGGTCGCCGACCTGGAGCCCAACGTGGAGCGGATGGCCGCCGCGGCGGGCGCCGGCTTCTCCACCGCCACCGATCTCGCCGACTGGCTGGTGCGCGAGCTGAACCTGCCGTTCCGCGACGCCCACCACGTGACGGGCGCGGCCGTGAAGCGCGCCGAGGAACTCGGCTGCGATCTGCCCGGCCTGCCGCTTTCCGAGCTGCAGGCGCTGCACCAACGGATCACCGCAGGCGTTTATGAGGTGCTCACGCCGCAAGCCTCCGCGGCCAGCCGCAAGAGCTATGGCGGAACCGCGCCCGACCAGGTGCGGGCCCAGATCCAGCGTTGGAAGGAAAGCCTCGCATGACGACCCTCCGCATCCCGGCGCTGATCGCGCTCCTCGGCACGGCCGCCCTCGTCTCGGGCTGCGGCAAGATGGGGGCGCTGGAGCGGCCCGGGCCCCTGTTCGGCAACGAGAGCGCCACGACCCGCGAAGCCGACGAGGCCCAGCGCCAGGCGCAGGACCCGACGCGGCCGGTGGACACCGTCGACCCGCGCGACCGCACCACCGATCCGGCCCCTTCGCGCAGCATCCCGATCCAGGGCCAGAGCCCGAACCCGACCGAGCCCGCGCCGCAGGGCGCCCTGCCCGACCCGTACGCCAACCCGCGCCGATGAATCATTTCGAGCTCCGCGGGGGCGAGCTCCACTGCGAGGACGTGCCGCTCGCCCGCATCGCGGCCGAGGTTGGCACGCCGGTCTATGTCTATTCCTCCGCGACGCTCGAGCGGCACTACACGGTGCTGCGCGACGCCCTGCTGGCGGCCGGCCTGCGCGATCCGCTGATCGCGTTTGCGGTGAAGGCCAATTCCAACGTCGCGGTGCTCCGCACCCTGGGGCGGCTGGGGGCCGGCGCCGACGTGGTCTCCGAGGGCGAGATCCGCCGCGCGCTGGCCGCCGGCATCCCCGCCGAGCGGATCGTCTTCTCCGGCGTGGGCAAGACCGAGGCCGAGGTGGCCTTCGCCCTGGAAGCCGGCGTCGCCGAGATCAATGTGGAGTCCGAGCCCGAGCTGCACCTCGTCAACGCCGTGGCCCAGGGGATGGGCAAGAGAGCCGAGGTGGCCATCCGGGTGAACCCGGACGTGGAGGCCGGCGGCCACGCCAAGATCTCCACCGGCAAGGCCGAGAACAAGTTCGGCGTCTCCTTCGCCGAGGCCGAGCGGCTGTACGCCAACGCCTCGAACATGGCCGGCGTCCGGCCGGTCGGCGTCGCCTGCCACATCGGCAGCCAGATCAGCGACCTGGCCCCCATGGACGCCGCCTTCCGCAAGATGCGCGGCCTCGTCGAGCGCCTGCGGGCCGAAGGGCTGTCGGTCGAGCGGCTGGACCTCGGCGGCGGCCTGGGCGTGCCCTACTTCAACCAGCCGGAGCCGCCCTCGCCCGAGGCCTATGCGCAGATGATCGCCCGCGCCATGGAGGGCCTGGACATCCAATTCGCCTTCGAGCCTGGCCGGATGATCGCCGCCAACGCCGGCGTCCTGGTGGCCCAGGTCCTGCACGTGAACCGCCGGCCGGAGGGCCGCAACTTCCTGGTCCTCGACGCGGCCATGAACGACCTGCTGCGGCCGGCGATGTACGACGCCTACCACGACATCCGGCCGATGAAGCCGCGCGAGGGCGAACCGGTGGTGTACGACGTGGTGGGCCCGGTCTGCGAGACCGGCGACACCTTCACCCGCGACCGCGCCCTGCCGCCGATCGAGGGCGGCGACCTGATCGCCTTCATGAGCGCCGGGGCCTACGGCGCGGCCATGGCCAGCGAGTACAATTCCCGCCTGCTGGCCCCCGAGGTTCTGGTGCGCGGCGCGGAGTACGCCGTCGTCCGCCCCCGCCCCACCTACGACGACATGCTGGAGCGGGAGCGCCCGGCGCCCTGGCTCACAGCTTAATTGACATATGTAAAATCTACTGCGCAGCATGCCCGCGTCACGGGAGGGCCCGCATGCATCGCACCCTGGGGATTCTGGCGCTTCTCGCCGCGCTCGTCGCCTCGCCGGCGACCGCGCAGGACCTGACGGCGGAGCCGGGGTCCGTCGTCGCGCGCCGGATCGCGGCCTATCTCGCGGCGGTGGACTCGCCTGAGGCTGCGGCGGAATTCGAGGCGCGCGACCTCACCCCCGAGTACCCGGCGTCCGCGCCGCCGGGCGCCATCGCCGTCTACTTCTCTGGCCAGCAGCGGGTCCTCGGCGGGTTCGAGCTGCTGGGCGTGCGGATGGTTTCGCCGCGGCGCGCCGAGGCCCTGCTCCGCGACCGGATCTACGGCGCCCGCCACGGGCTGACCGTGGATTTCGAGGACGACCCGCAGCGGCGCATCGTCGAGTTCGATCCCGGCCCCGCGCCGCTCTGGGCCCCGCCCCTGCCCCGGTCCCTGAGCCCCGCGCAGGTTGGCGAAGCGGCCCGCCGCCAGGCGGAGCGCGGATGTGAGGCGGGCGTCTTCGCCGGCGCGGTGCTGGTCGCCCGGCGCGAGGAGGTGCTGGTCAGCCATGCCTGCGGCCTGGCGAGCCGCCGCTACGGAGTCCCGAACAATCTGGAGACCCGCTTCAACCTGGGCTCGATCAACAAGATGTTCACCGCCGTGGCGGTGATGCAGCTCGTCGAGGCCGGCAAGGTGTCCCTCGACGATCCGCTCAGCAAGTTCGCCGACGAGACCTGGCTGCCGCTTGAGGTCAGCCGGACGATCACCGTGCGCCAGCTCCTCACCCACACCAGCGGCTTGGGCAGCTTCATCGGGGCGGAATGGGACGGCCTTTCGCGCCGCCGATTCCGCGAGCTCGCCGACTACAAGCCGCTGGTCCGCGGCGAGCGGCCGGCCTTCCCGCCCGGAACAGGCTGGAGCTACAGCAACACCGGTCCGCTGCTGGCCGGGGTCGTGATCGAGAAGGCCTCCGGCCAGTCCTATTTCGACTACGTCCGCACCCACATCCATGAGCCGGCCGGCATGCGCGACACCGACTGCTGGGCCCTGGACGAGCCGGTCGCGAACCTCGCCATGGGGTACTATCCCGACCGCGCGGGCGTCTGGCGCGAGAACACCGTGCAGACGATGTTCCGGGGCGGCCCCGCCGGCGGCGGCTATTCCACGGTCGGCGACCTGCTGCGCTTCGCCGAGGCCCTGCAGGACGGCCGGCTGGTTTCCAAGGACTCGCTGGACATCCTCTGGACCGACCAGCCGCCGAACAACTACGGCGCGGGCTTCACCATCGAGACGACCGCGGCCGGCAAGGCCTTCGGCCACGACGGCATCATGGCCGGCGTCAGCAGCCGGTTCCACATCTACCCGGAGACCGGCTACGTGGTGGCGATCCTGTCGAACCAGGATTATGGCGCTCCGGGGCTCGACGAGGCCCTGGTCGAGGTGCTCGGCCAGACCCGCCCCTGAGACCTAGCGCGCGGCCACCGCCTGCAGGAACACACGGAGGTCGCGGGCGCTCTGCTCCGGTATCTGCTCCATGGGCACATGTCCCGCTTCGGGGTAGGTGACCAGCCGCGCGCCGGGGATGGCGGAGGCGAAGGCCTGCGACCGCGCCGCCGGGATGACCTGGTCCTTCAGCCCGACCATGACGAGCGTCGGCGTCCGGATGCCCGCGAAGGTCTCGGGCGTCACCTGGGCCCCGCCGCCGGCGCGCCGGGTCAGGATCGCGCGGTGACCGGGCGCACGCGCCAGCTCGACGTAGCGGTCCACCAGCGCCGGGGTGACCAGGGTCTCGTCCTGGTAGGCCTGCTTCAGCCCGCGCGCCGCCAGCGGTCGCGGGTCGAGATTGCGGAGCAGCACCCGCCCCGCTGGGTTCGACAGCAGCTTGAAGACCGCCGGTCCGCCCTCCGATCGCTCCGCCGACGGCCAGCCGGCGGCGTTGACCAGCACCAGCCCGTTCAGCCGCTCCGGATGGGCGAGCGCATAGGACCAGGCCACCGCGCCGCCCATGGAGTTGCCGGCCAGCACGAACCGCTCGACGCCAAGGCGGCGGGTCAGCTCGTCGACAGCGGCGACATTGGCCGCGGAGGAGCTCCGGTAGTCCGACGGCGCCTGCGTCAGGCCATGTCCCGGCAGATCAAGGGTCACCACCCGGCAGTCGCCCTTCAGCGCCTGCGCCCAGGGCTCCCAGGCATGCAGGGAGGCGGCGAAGCCGTGAACCAGCACGACGGCCGGCGCGCCGGGCGGACCTTCATCGCGGTAGTGCATGCGTACGCCGCTCGAGAGCGTCACATACTGCGAAGCCGCGTCGCCGTACTTCGCCTCGAGCTGCGAATAGGGGATGTCGGGGGCGAGGCAGCCCGCCAGCCAGGCGCTGGCGAGCACGACAGACACGAGCCGGAGGAGGTTGCGCATGCGGCCAAGCTACCATGCGGGCCGGCGGGGGTGGCTAGTCCATCGCTCCGACGTAGGGCAGGCCGCGGTACTGACCGGCGACGTCCATGCCGTAGCCCGCCAGGAACCGCGCCGGAGCCTCCCAAGCCACGAAGTCGGGCTCCAGCCCGCGTGGCTGCGGCCAGGGCTTGCGGGCGAAGACGGTGGTCAGGACCTCGCTGGCGCCGGCGTCGCGCACCAGGCGCACGGCCTCCGAGAGCGAGAGGCCGGTGTCGAAGACGTCGTCGACGATCAGCGCCTTCTGGCCCACCAGCGGCCGCTGCAGGTCGGCGCGCACCTCGCACCGGCCGGTGGAGACCCGCTGGTCCTTGTAGGAGGCGAGCCACAGGGCGTCGAAACGCACGTGCCGGCCGTTGCGGGCCAGGGCCCGCATCAGGTCCGCGCAGTACCAGAGGCCGCCGGTGAGCAGGCACACGGCGACGGTGTCGTCGTCCAGGCGCGGGGCCATGGCGCGGGCGACGGCCTCCACCCGCTCGGCCACCTGGGCTTCGGTGAGGAGGACTTCGGTGATCGGGTCAGCCATGGTGCTCCGATAGCGCGTCCGGGGCGTCGGCGGGAAGCGGCTGGGCCTCCACCGGCTCGGGCGCGTGCGTCGCCTGGGGCGCAGCGGCCTCGGCCCGCACCGCGGCCGGCCGGGCGTGGCCGGCGCCCGTCTCGAAGGCGAGCTCGAGGTTCTGCAGGCTCGACGGCGGATCGGCGATGGAGACGGCGAAGTGGCGCTTGGCCCCGGCCGGGATGTGCGGGTCGATCGGCCGGACGATCTTCGCCGCCAGCGGCTTGCCCGACCGGCTCAGCATCTCGATCCGGATGGCCGGCGCCTCGGCCGCCTCGTCGCGCAGGTTGCGGATCGTGCCGGACACCGCCAGCACTGGACGACCGGCCTGGAAGGTGGGCTCGACCTTCACCTGCTCGATGGCCAGACCCAGGCTGTTCACGGAAAGACCCAGGCCCGCATAGGCGCCGGAGGTCTGCGGCGCCAGCCGCACCACCTCGTCCCGGAACAGCACCGCGCCCACCACGAAGGCCACGACCAGGGCCGCCATCAGGCCCCAGGCGAGGATCGGCCCCGTAGGGGCCTTGCTCGCCGTCGGCGGAGTCACCCGCGGCGGCCGCGTCCCCGGCGCGGGTCCGCTGACCACGAGGTCGTCGGCGGCGGTGACCGGCTCCGGCCCAGCCTGCTCGTCGGCCGGCTCGGGCGCGGGTTCGGCGGCCGCCGTGTCCTCGAAGAGTTCGCTGTCAGGCTCGGACGTCGCCGCGTTCTGAGACGTATGCCAGCGCGCGCCGCAGCTGGTGCACTTCACGGTGCGGCCGCCGGCAGGAATGCGCGAGTCGTCGACGAAATAGCTGGTGGCGCACTCTGGACAGGTCAGTATCATGACGGCCGAATCGCGACGCTCCAGCAACCCCCTTCGAGGTCGCCGATTTCGGCCTCCATGTCCAGAAACCCGAACGCCGCTGCGGCGATAGACCCCGCCGCCGACGAGGTGGTCCGCTTCGACGACGTGTCCATGCGCTATGGCCGCGGACCGGAGATCCTGAGCGACCTCAACTTCTCCCTCGCGCCGGGCAGCTTCCACTTCATCACCGGCCCCTCCGGCGCGGGGAAGAGCTCGCTCCTGAAGCTGATCTACCTGGCGGCGCGGCCGTCGAAGGGGCTGATCCACCTGTTCGGCCACGACGTCTCGCGGCTCACCGCCAAGACCCGGCCGCACCTGCGCCGACGGATAGGGGTGGTGTTCCAGGACCTGCTGCTGCTGGAGCACCTGTCGGCTTTCGACAACGCCGCCATCCCGCTGCGGATCGCCGGCGCCAAGCCCGCGGACTACCGCAACGACGTGGCCGAGCTCCTCTCCTGGGTCGGGCTCGGCAACCGGATGCACGCCATGCCGGCGACGCTGGCGGGCGGGGAGAAGCAGCGGCTGGCGATCGCGCGCGCCGTGGTCAACCGGCCCGAGATCCTGCTGGCCGACGAGCCGACGGCCAATGTCGACCACGAGATGGCGCTGCGCATCTTCCGGCTCTTCGTGGAGCTCAACCGGCTGGGCACCACCGTGGTCATCGCCACCCACGACCAGGACCTCGTGGCCCGCTCCAGCCGGCCCGTTCTGCATCTGGAGGGCGGCCGGCTGACGCCGCGCGGGCCGCTGGGGCCGGGCGGCGCATGAGCCAGCTGTTCGATCCCGCCCGCTGGCGGCCCGCGCCGTTCCTGCCGGAGGCCGAGGCGCGCGACGGCGCCCTGATCTTCGTCGTGGCCGTGCTCTGCTTCCTGGCCTGCCTGACGGCGCTCGGCGTGCTCGCCGCCGACCGCGCGGCGCGCGGCTGGAGCGGCCAGCTCGTCGGCGAGGCCACGGTCATCGTCCGCGCCCGGGGCGGCGAGACCCCGGACGCGGCCGCCGCGCGGGCGACTGAGGTGCTCGCCGGCGTCGCAGGCGTGGCCGAGGCCCGCGCCCTGGAGCCAGAGAAGGCCTACGACCTGATCCGCCCCTGGCTGGGCGACGTGGCCGACCTGGAGGACCTGCCGGTGCCGCGCCTGGTGGCCGTGACCCTGGACGACGAGCAGCCCGCCAGCGGAGCGGCCCTCGATCGGGCGCTGAAGGCCCAGGGCCTGGACGCGGTGGTGGACGACCACAGCGTCTGGATCGACGACATCCGACGGGCCGCCGGCGTCGTGCGCTGGGCCGGCGCCGGGGTCTTCCTGCTGATCGCCGGCGCCGCGGCCGCCGTGGTCGCCTTCGCCACCCGGGCGGGGCTGGCGGCGCGCAAGGATGTGGTGGAGGTGCTGCACCTCTCCGGCGCCGAGGACGCCTTCATCGCCCGGCTCTTCCAACTCAGGTTCGCGCGGATCGCGGGGCTGGCAGGCCTGTTGGGCGCGGCGGGCGCGGCCGCCGTGGGGGCGCTCGCCCGGCTGGCCGGCGGCGGCGAGGGGCTGACCCCGGCCCTGCCGATCGCCTGGAACGACCTCCTGGCGGTGCTACCCTGCCCGGTGCTGGCGGCGCTGGTCGCGGCGGTGGCCGCGCGCCTGACGGCCTCGGCGCTGATCCGGGAGATGGAATGAAGTCCGTCGCGGCCTTCCTCGTCCTGCTGCTGATCTGGACGGCCGGCCTCTTCGCCTTCGCCGCGCGGGTGCGCGACTCGACGCCTGCGCCGCTCCCCGCGGCCGCGGACGGCATCGTGACCCTGACCGGAGCGAACTCGAACCAGCGGATCTCCGCGGCCGTCAACCTCCTGGAGCGCGGCCTGGGACAGCGAGTGCTGGTCTCCGGCGTGAACCGCGAGGCCAGCCGGGAGGACATCCGCACGGTCAGCCGCGCAGTACGGCGGCTCTACGACTGCTGCGTCGACCTGGGCTTCACCGCCGCCGACACGGTCGGCAACGCGCGCGAAACCGCCGAGTGGGCGAGCGCCATGCGGTACGATACCCTGATCGTGGTCACGGCCGACTATCATATGCCCCGCGCCATGCTGGAGTTGCGCGCCGTGCTGCGCGAGCCGCAGATGCGCCTGCAGGCCTATCCGGTGGCGACGCCCGCGCTGAAGGCCCGCGGCTGGTGGCGCAACCCCGCCGCCGCCCGCTTGATGGTGGTGGAGTACAGCAAGTATCTGGCGATCCTCGGCCGCGAGGCGGTGCTGGGGCTCGGCCCCCGCGAGCCCTCTCCGGCGCAACAGAAGGGCTGACCGTGATCGCCGTCCGATCCCTGCTCTACGTGGCGCTGTTCTATCTCTGGACCGCGGTGGTCGCGATCGGGGCGACGCCGATCCTGCTGGGCCCCACGAGCTGGACCCTGGCCATGTTCCATTTCTGGGGCCGGGGCGTCGTGGCCCTGCTCGCGATCTGTGGCATCCGCGTTGAGGTTCGCGGGCGCGAGCACATCCCGCAGGGGCCGGCGCTGGTGGCCCCCAAGCACCAGTGCATGCTGGACGTCTTCGCCCAGTTCACCTGGCTGCCGGCGTCGGTCTTCGTGATGAAGAAGGAGCTGAGGCGCATCCCCTGGTTCGGCTGGTACGCGGCCAAGGTCGGCACGATCGACATCGACCGCTCCGGCCATTCCGCGGCGCTGAAGAACATGGTCCGTCGCGCCAAGGCCCAGTTCGCCAGGAACCGGCAGGTGGTGATCTTCCCTGAAGGGACCCGCGGCGAGCCGGGCGTGAAGGGCGACTACAAGCCCGGGATCGCCGCCCTCTACCGGGAGCTGGACGTGCCGGTCTATCCGGTGGCCACCAACTCCGGCGTCCACTGGCCGGCGCACGGCTTCCTCCGCCGGCCGGGGACCATCGTGTTCGAATACCTGGAGCCGATCCCGCCGGGGCTGAAGCGCGCGGAATTCATGCGCACGCTCGAGGAGCGGATCGAGACCGCCTCGGCGAAGCTGCTGGCGCTCTAGCCGCCGGCCAGCTCGCGCTGCTCCACGAGGGACAGCAGGGTCTCCATGCCCTGATCGCGCACGCCCTCCTCGCGCAGGTGCTCCACGAGGTCGCGCAGGTAATCGACGTTACGCCCGGACAGGCCCGTAGCCCCGGCGATCAGCTCGGCCTGCCGCTCGGGCCCGAGCGCCCCGGCCCACTGCGGGTGGCGAACGTCCGAGAGGAAGACCAGGGCCTCCACGCGCCGGCCGTCGGCGAGGCGCACGGCGCGGCGCGCCTCCACATAGGTCTCGGTCGGCTGCTCGCGCTCCACCAGGTAGGCGTAGACGTCGGGCCAGGCCGCCTCGTCGACGCGGTAAGCCATGCCGCGTGTCGCTCCGCCCGGCGCGAGACCCAGAACCAGGCCCGGGCGTTCATAGGTGCCGCGATGATGGACGGAATAGATGCAGAAGGCGCGCTTGCGCCCGTGTAGGGTGGCGGGCTTCCGCTCGACGAAATCGAACCCCGGCCGCCACATCAGCGAACCGTAGCCGAAGACCCAATGCTCGTCCGACATCCCGCCCCGCGCTAAACGAAGGCCCATGTCTCTGCACGATCTCCCGCCGCCTCGCAAACACAGCCGGCTTGGCCTCTACATCCCGTTCGGCATCGCCCTCCTGGTGGTCATCGGCTGGACGGTCCTGTGGCTCTGGGCGCGCGGCGAGGCCCGGGTGCGGATGGACGCCGCCGTCGAGGACCTGAAGCGCGCCGGATACGAGATCAGCTGGCAGGATCGCGGTATCGGCGGCTATCCGTTCCGCCTGAACGTCACCCTGACCGATGCGCGCGTGCGCGAGCCGTCCGGCTGGGGCCTGCAGGCGCCCGTGCTGGAGGGGCAAGCCTACATGCACGCGCCCGGCCACTGGATGCTGGCCGCCCCGGACGGCCTGACCTTCGTGCGCCCGCTCGGCGGCCCGGTGGCGGTGAAGGGCGAGGTGATCCGCGCCAGCCTGAAGGACCTCGACAAGCGGCCGCCCAGCTTCTCGCTGCAGGCTTCCAAGCTCACCTTCCAGCCGGCCGCCGGCGCCCAGCCGTTCGGCCTCACCGCCGCCGACCTCGTGGAATTCCACCTGCGGCCCGGTCCTGACGACGAGGGGCTGGTGGCGGCCGAGGTGAAGAACGGCCAAGCGCGGCTCTCCGGCCTGTTCGGCCGGATCGCCGGCGACAAGCCGGTGTCGATCACCTGGAACTCGCGACTCACCAAGATGAGCGCCTTCGCCGGCGCGGACTGGCCGTCGGCGGTGCGCAACTGGTCGGACGCGGGTGGCCAGATGCGGGTGGTGCAGGGCGGCGTCACGGCCGGCGAGGCGGTGCTGGGCTCCAACGCCGGGACCCTGACCGTCGGGACGGACGGGCGCTTGCGCGGCATGCTCGACGTGACCCTGCGCCAGGCGCCGATGGCGCTCGGGGCCATGGGTCAGGCCGGGGTGATCCAGCCGGAGGCCGCCGGCGCCGCCGCGGCGGTGGCCGAGGCGCGCCAGGGCCAGGGCGAGGCGGCCCGGGCGACCATCAACTTCCAGGCCGGCCAAACGACCCTCGGGCCCGTCGCCGTGGGACCGGCCCCGAAGGTCTACGAGCGCCGCTGACCGAGGCTTGGCCGTAGCGTGCGGCCCCCGCTTCGGCCATGCTGCCGAAAACGGGGGGAAAACGACGATGGCCTCGCTCTACGACCGGTGGCTGCTGCCCAAGCTGCTCACCTGCGCCTGCTCCTCGCCGCCGATGATGAAGCAGCGGGCGAAGATCGTGCCCAAGGCCGAAGGCCGGGTGCTGGAGCTCGGCATCGGCATGGGGCTGAACCTCGCCTACTATGATCCGGCCAAGGTGACGGAGGTGAAGGGGGTCGATCCCTCGCCCGAGCTTCGGGCGCGCGCCGAGGCCGCGACGCACGATCCGGCGCTGAAGGTCTCCGTCGTGGACGGGACCGCCGAGGCCCTGCCCTTCCCGGACAGGAGCTTCGACTGCGTGGTCTGCACCTTCACCCTGTGCTCCGTGCACACGCCGCCGGCGGCGCTGGCCGAAGCGCGCCGCGTGCTGAAGCCCGGCGGCAGATTCCTGTTCTGCGAACACGGCCTCGCCCCCGACCCCGGCGTCGCCAACTGGCAGCGGCGGATCGAGCCCGTCTGGAAGCGCCTCGCGGGCGGCTGCCACCTGACCCGGCCCGTTTCCAGCAGCATCGCGGCGGGCGGCTTCAGGCTGGAGAGGGTGGACCGGATGTATCTGCCGAAGACCCCTCGCTTCGCCGGCTGGAACGAGTGGGGCGTCGCCACCCCGGCCTGAGGACCGTCAGCTCCGCGCGGCGAGGCCGTGCTGGCGCATCCGCCAGAGCAGGGTCTCGATGCGGTCCTGGCCGAAGAACGGCTCGTCCTGGAAGACCATGGTCGGCACGCCCCAGTGGCCGACATCCTCCATTCGGGCGTGGCTCTCCTGGATGGCGGTTTCCAGCCGGTCGGCGTCCGTCGCGATCCTGCGCTCGAGCGTGGCGAGGTCCAGGCCCGCGCGGGCCGTGGCCTGGGCGAGATGGTCCCCCTGGTCCCAGCCCTGGACCTCCCCGCCCCAGATCAGCCGGCTGACCTCGACGATGAACGGCAAGCCGTGGCCAGCCTCCACGGCGGCCTGACCCAGACGGGTGAGACGGCCGATGTAAGGCTGGTCCTTCGCCACCTCGCCCGTCGAGAAGTCCATGACGATGGGGTCCGGCCGCGGCGGCCCGAACGGCAGGCCCAGCATCTGCGCAGTCCGGAAGGCGTCGCGCGCCACGTACATGGGCCAGCGCCGGTCCTGGCGCTTGAAGAAGCCCTCCACCCGCACCGCCAGCGGATAGACCGGCCGCACCCGCATCTCGACGTCGTAGTCCCGGGCGATCTCCGCCAGCCGCGGGGCGGCCAGGTAGGAGTAGGGACTGCGGAACGACCAGAAGACCTCCACCTCGAGCGTCACGGCGTCTCCTCCTCCTAGCTTGGCAATTATGACCGGTTAGTCTAATAATGACCAAATAGTCAATTCAGGAGCGACGGCATGGCGCTGGCGGAGCGGGTGGACAGGCGCAGGGTGCGGACCCGCGCGGCGCTCCTGCGGGCCGGCCACGCGCTGTTCGCAGAGCGGTCGGTGGACGGGGTCAGCATCGACGACATCGTGGCCTGCGCCGACGTGGCGAAGGGCAGCTTCTACAACCACTTCCCGGACAAGGACGCGCTCGCGCGCGAGGTCGCCGCCGAGGTGCGCGGGGCGGTGGAGGCCCGGGTCGCGGCCCTCAACGCCGACGTCGGCGATCCGGCCGAGCAGGTGGCCCGCGCGGTCTGCTTCTTCGCCCGCCAGGCCGCCGAGCATCCGGAGCCGGCCGGCGTCATGCTGCGGCTGTTCCCCGGCGCCGGCGTGCCCGACGCCCCAATGAACCGCGGGGTCCGCGCGGCCGTGCAGGCGGGCCTCGCCGCCGGCCGCTTCCAGGGCCTGCCGCTGGAGGCGGCCGTGCTGATGGCCGTGGGCGTGGTCCAGATCGCCGTCTCGCGCGGCCTGCAGAAGCCGGCGGGGGTCCAGGCGCTCGCCCGCGACCTCGCCTTCGGCCTTCTGCGCGGCCTCGGAACCGCCGAGGAGCAGGCGCGCGAGATCGCCGCCCGGGCCGCCGCCGAGGTCTTCGCCCCACATTCCTGAACCGGAGGCCGCCATGCGGGTCACCGCCGTCCTCGTCGCCATGTACGCCCTGCTGTTCGCCGTCCTGGCCCTCGGATTCTGGGCCGCGCCCGAGGTCGCCGCCCAGCGCCTGCACCTGGAGGCGGTGGGCGCGCCCGGCCTCTCCACCCTCCGCGGGGACCTGGGCGGGCTGTTCCTGGCGCTGACGGGGCTCTGCGCCCTCGGGCTGCTCCGCAGGCAGGGCCTGCTGCTGCTGGCCGCCGCTGCGGTCCTCGCGGGGATCGTCGCCGGGCGCCTGATCGGCTTCCTCCTGGCCGGCGTGTCGCCCGAGGTCTTCGGACCCCTGGCGGTGGAGGTCGCGGGCGCGACCGTGCTGGTCCTCCATGCCCGCGCGCTCGGGAGCGTGGAGCCAAGCGGCCGACGGGGCTGGATCACCGCCGGCGTCCTGCTGGCGGTCGCGATCGGCGGGGCCGCGGCGCTGGCCGCGCCGCCGGTGCAGAGCGCGCTGATGACGCGCGTCGCCCAGCGCAACCTCAGCGCCGACAACTCCGCCCTGCTCGCGCCGGACGCCCTGCGGGTGGCGGTCTGCGGCAGCTCGGCCCCCCTGCCCAGCGACACGCGCGCCAAGGCCTGCGTGGCGGTGATGGCCGGCGGCCGGTTCTATGTGGTGGACGTGGGCCCGGAGTCGGTCGAGCGGCTGATGCAGTGGGGCCTGCCGCTGTCGCGCATAGGCGGGGTCCTCGTCACCCACTTCCATTCCGACCACATCGGCGACCTGGGGGAGCTCAACCTGCAGACCTGGGCCCAGGGCCGTCCGGCGCCCCTGCCGGTCTACGGCGGCCCGGGGGTGGAGCAGGTGGTCGCCGGCTTCAACGAGGCCTACCGCCTGGACCAGGGCTATCGCACCGCCCACCACGGGGCGCAGGTGATGCCGGCCGCGACCTGGCCGCTGGTCGCCCACCCCGTGGCGCTCGCCGGGGCCCCGACGCCGGCGCGCGACCGCACCGCCCTCGTGCTCGACGACGGGACGCTGCGCATCACCGCCATCGAGCTCGATCACGGTCCGATCCAGCCGGCCTACGCCTACCGCTTCGACTATCGCGGCCGCTCGGTGGTGGTCAGCGGCGACACCAAGGCCCATCCCCCGCTGGCCCGGGCGGCGAAGGGCGCCGACCTGATGCTGTCGGAAGCGATCGCCCGGCCGATGATCCGGATCCTCGAGACGACCGCGCGCGACACCGGCCGCGACCGGGTGGCCGCGATCATGCACGACGTGCAGGACTACCACGTCTCCCCCGAGGAGGCGGCGGACCTGGCCAACCAGGCGGACGTGAAGCTGCTGGCCTTCTACCACCTGCTGCCGGCGGCCGATAACCTCGTGGCCCGGCGGATGTTCGTCCGCGGCGTCGATCAGGCGCGCGAGGGCGACTGGACGGTGGCCGACGACGGGAGCCTCTACACGCTGCCGGTGGGCTCGCAGGACATCCGCATCGGCCGGATCGGCCGGTGACCGCCGCCCCCTGAACGGCTGGGGCGGCCGCGCCTTCCGGTCCGACCGCCCCGACACGCCCTTGGGGGAGGGTCGCGTCAGTCGCCGAAGATCCAGCCGGACGGCAGGCTCGAGAGCTGTACGCCCACCAGCACCATCTGGGCGCCGCCGCCCATGTCGATGACCGTATCGTCGCCGACCTGGCTGAGCGCATAGACGGTGTCGGGATCCAGCTGGACCCGGTCGCCCTCGGCGAAGTTGAAGTCGAGCACGCGGTCGATCCCCGCCTCCGAGAAGGTATGGAAGATGTCCGCCCCCGCCCCGCCGGTCAGGGTGTCGTCGCCGCGGTCCCCGGAGAGCCAGTCGTCGCCGTCCTGGCCCAGCACCACGTCGTTCGACTGGCCGCCGCGGACGACGTCCGCCCCCGCCCCGCCTTCGCAGGTGTCATCGCCCATGTTGCCGTAGACGATGTCCCCGCCTTCGTCGCCGAACAGCCGGTCCTGGTCCCTCCCACCGACCACCCAGTCGTCGCCGCCGCCGCCGCGCACGGTGTCGTCGCCCTCGTTGCCGTGGGCGTCATCGAAGCCCGCGCCGCCGGAGACGGTGTCGTTGCCGGCCCCGCCGCGGAGGTAGTTGGCGCCTGCGTCGTCGGAGACAACGTCGTCGCCGTCGCCGCCGAAGGCCCGGTCGTCGCCGGCGCCGCCCGAGAGCGTGTCGGCGCCCACGTCGCCCGACAGGTAGTCGTTGCCCTCGTCGCCGGCGACGTTGTCGTTGTCCTGGCCGCCGTAGAGGGTGTCGTCGCCGGCGCCGCCGTTCAGGCTGTCCTGCCCGGCGTTGCCGTGCACCCAGTCATTGCCGAGGCCGGAGGACACCGTGTCGGCGCCAAAGCCGGCCGAGAAGGTGTCGGAGAGTCCGCCGAGCGTGACCAGGTCCGGCCCCGTGGTGCCGTACGTGCCCGTGGTGATCACGACGGGCCCGCCGCCGCCACCGCCGCCTCCACCACCACCGCCGCCGCCGCCGCCGCCGCCCGACGGGGCCGAGACGTTGAGCGTGAGGGTGTTGGCCGAGGCGTCGGCGTTGGCGCCCCAGGTGGTCAGGCCGTCGTCCTTCACCGTGAAGCTCAGGGTGACGGCGCCGGCCGCGGCCGGCGTGAACAGCAGGTCCCCCAGCTGGATGTCGGCGGCCGAGATCACGTCGCCCGCCTGCACGTCCAGGCCGGCCAGGGTGAGGCTGCCGCTCGCCGGCACTGCCGTGATGGTCACGGACAGCATCCCGTCGCCGTCCGGGTCCGAGAACCCGAAGTCGGCGAGGGTGATCACCCGCGTGCCCGTGGTGAGCAGGCTGGCCGAGCCGTCCGAGCCGGACGGCGCGGTGTTCTTGCCGAACGCCCCGTCGTCGAACTGCAGCCGCTCGATGGCCTCCAGGCGATCGGCGCCGTCCGGCCCGCTCACCTCCAGGACGCCGGGGCTGATCTCGGTGATGGTGTAGTCGGAGCTCTGCCCCGAGAACACGGCCACGTCGTTGCCCGCGCCGCCGACCATGGTGTCGTTCCCCGCGCCGCCCTCGAGCACGTCGGGTCCGCCGTTGGCCACCAGGCTGTCGTTCCCGTCCTCGCCCCACAGGGTGTCGTCGTCGCCGGCCCCCACCAGGGTGTCGTTGCCGTCGAGGCCGTGGATGCGGACCGATTCCAGCGAGGTCATGCCGCCCGCGTCGAGCAGGTCGTCCCCGGTGGTGCCGTTCAGGTAGATGGTGTTGGGCGCGAGGCCGGTGCGCGACAGGTCGCCGGTGATGACCACCCGCTCACCGTTGAGCTCCACCTCCTCGACGTTGTCGAGCGTGATGTCGGTGGTGCCGTCGCCGTCGAGGTCCATCAGCAGGACCTGCTTGCCGGTGATAGGATCCGGATCGCTCGGCTTGATGGTGGCCGCCTTGCCCGGGTCGAGCTGCGGAGCCTCGATCTGCAGCAGGTCGGTGCCGCCGCCGCCGTCCACCTGGAAGACGATCTTGTCGCCGTTGTCGTCCACCGCGTTCGGGTCGAACACCGTGGTGTCGAAGACGAAGGTGTCCCCGGTGGAGCCGCCGACCACGCGCGGCAGGGGCGTGAAGCCGAGGTTCTCCTGCTTGAACAGCAGCGAACTGGTGTTCTCCAGCGTGACGAGCGTGGTGAAGTCGTCGCCCTGCCCGTCCACGTTGATCTGCAGCAGCGTCGCCGAGCCCGACTGCACGAGCTGCAGGAACCCCTTCTCGAACGGGTTCTCCGAGGGAACCCAGGTGGGCGCCCGGGCCTCCAGCAGCGCCCGGATGTCGAGGAAGTCGCCGCCGGCGCCGGTCTGGAAGTCGGTGACCGTCAGCGAACCCGCGATGGCAGGGCTGACGACGAGCCGGTCGGCGCCGCCGCCCAGCCCCACGGTGACGGAGTCGCCCGCGCCGGCCTGGGCCGAGACGGTGTCGTCGCCGGCCCCGCCGAACAGGGTGTCCGAGCCGCCGCCGCCGGTGACCGAGTCCGCGCCCGCGCCCCCGTCGAGGTAGTTGGCGCCCGAGGTGCCGGTCAGGGTGTCGGCGAAGCCGGAGCCGGTGATCCCCTCGATGCTGACGAGGTTGTCCTGACCGAGGCCCCCGCCGACGTTCTGCGACCCATTCGCGGTCGCGAGGTCGATGGTGAGACCGCTCGACGCCTGGGTGAAGGCCGCCACGTCGATGCCGTCGCCGCCGTCGATCACGTCATCGCCGAAGCCGCCCTCGAGGATGTCGTCGCCGCCCCCGCCGCGCACCGTGTCGTCGCCGGCGCCGCCGAACAGGAAGTTGGACGCGCCGTCGCCCGTGAGGGCGTCGCCATGGGCGCTGCCCCACAGGTTCTCGATCTCCACCAGGGTGTCGAGGCCCAGGCCGCCGCCGACGTTCTGACCTCCCGTGGCCGCCAGGCTGACGGTCACCCCGCCCGAAGCGTCCGAGTAGCGCGCCGTGTCGCCGCCGAAGCCGCCGCGAACCGAGAGCACGCCGTTGTTGGCGCCGCCCTCCAGCCGGTCGTCGCCGGCCCCGCCCTGCAGCATGTCGTCGCCGGTCCCGCCGCCGAGGGTGTTGGCCACGCCGTCGCCCGTCAGGGCGTCGTCGAAGGCGGAGCCCACGACGCGCTCGACCCCGGTCAGGACGTCCGCACCGGCCGCGCCCGAGCTCACGCCGGTGGCGAGGTTGACGGTCACCGAGGCCGTGGCCGCGGCGTAGCTGGCTGTGTCGAGACCCGCGCCGCCGTCCAGGGTGTCCGCGCCCAGGCCGCCGAAAAGCAGGTCCTCGCCGCCGCCGCCCTTGAGGATGTCGTCCCCGAGCCCGCCATCCAGGGTGTCGGCCGCGCCCGCGCCCTGCGCCTCGACGGTCACGGTCGCGCCGCCGAAGCCGAGACCGGCGGCGTCGACATGGACGAGGCCGTCGCCGAGCAGGGTGTCCCCGCCCGCGCCGCCCGAGAGCGAGTCGGCGCCGTCGAAGCCCGCCAGCAGGTTCGCCCCGGCGTCGCCGCCCAGCGAGTCCCCGAAGGCCGAACCCGAGACGTTCTCGAAGCCGCTGGCGCGGACCGTGCCCTGGCCGGTGACCTGGGCCACCCCTTGCGAGGCCAGCGAGAAGCTGACGCCCGCCGAGGAGATGTCCGAGCCGTTGCCGTGGAAGGAGAGGGTGTCGAGATCCGCGCCGCCGTCGACGCGGTGGGTGCCCGCACCGATCTGGACGAGGTCGTCGCCGCCCCGGCCGTCGAGCATGTCGTTGCCGGTGACGCCCGAGCCGTTCGAGCCGCCCCAGATCCAGTTGGCGCCCGCGTCGCCGGAGAGGGTGTCGCTGAAGGCGGTCCCGGACACCGCCTCGATGTTCACCAGGGTGTCGAGGCCCTGGCTGGTGTTCTGGGCCTGGCCCTGCAGCGCGAGATCCACCCGCACCCCGGCCGTGGCGTTGGACGAATAGGCCGCCCGGTCCACGCCCGCACCGCCGTCGAGGCGGTCGGCGCCCAGGCCGCCCACCAGGAAGTCGTGGCTGTCGCCGCCCTGGACGGTGTCGTCGCCGTCCTGGCCGAACAGGGAGTCGGGATCGGCCCCGCCGTCGAGGCGATCGTTGCCGCCGCCGCCCAGCAGGGTGTCCGACCCGCCGGCGCCGCTCAGGGTGTCCTCGGCGCCGCCGGAGGAGATCAGCTCGCCGGACGCGCTGCCGACGATATTGACCCCCACCTGGACGGTGACGTCGGAGAACCTCAGCGCCTCGACCGTGGTCAGGGTGTCGATCCCGTCCGGCGCGCCGTCGCGCAGGTCGGTGACCGTCGTCGTCCCGTCAGGGTTGACGACGATGTCGTAGTCCGCGCGCGCCCCGGAGAAGACCGCCACGTCGGCGCCCGCGCCGCCCTCCAGCACGTCCGCTCCGCCGGCGCCGACCAGGGTGTCGTCGCCCTGGCCGCCCCGCAGGGTGTCGGCCCCCATCGCCCCGGAGGGCGCCGATGCCGACGGCGTGTTGAGGATCAGGAACGCGCCATTGGCGAAGGTGATCTCGCCGTCGCCCAACAGGAGGTCGGAACCCTCGCCGCCGGAGAGGCTGTCGGCCCCCTTCATGCCGGCGAGCACGTTGGATCCGGCGTCGCCCGCCAGCGTGTCGGCGAAGACCGTGCCGGAGAGGTTCTCGATGCCGGTGAAGGTCATCGCGCCGACGTTGGTGGCCTGGGCCACGCCCGGCTGGGCGAGGCTGATGGTCACGCCGGAGCCCCCGGTGATGTTGTAGCTCATCACCATCGCATCGACGCCCGCGCCGCCGTCCAGCACGTGGTCGCCGTTGTAGACCAGCAGCACGTCGTCGCCGCCGCGGCCGGACAGGGCGTCATTGCCGCCGTTGTAGGTCCACAGGAGGTTGGCGCCCGCGTCGCCCGAGAGCGTGTCGCTCCCCGCCGTGCCGTAGAGCCATTCCACCCCGACGATGGTCTTCACGCCCTGGCCGGTGGCCTGGGGCCCGGTGAGCGCAAGGTCGACGTTCACGGCCGGCCCGCCCTGGAACAGCAGGCGGTCGACGCCTGCGCCGCCATCGACCCGGTCCGCCCCGGGTCCCGTGACCAGGACGTCGATACCCGCGCCCCCCTGCAGCGTGTCGTCGCCCTCCGCGCCGATGAGGACGTCGTCCCCCTCGCCGCCGTCCAGCAGGTCATTCCCTTGCGCGCCCGTCAGGCTGTCGGCGCCGCCGAGACCCCCGAACGTATCCGGACCCGCCGTGCCGACGAAGTTGTCGGCGCCGGCCGTGGCCGGCAGGGCGCCGGACAGCAGCACCAGCCCATCGGAGAACTGCAGGTATTCAGCGCCCGAGATGGTGTCCGCGCCGTCGGGCCCGCCGTTGCGGTGGGTCACCCAGAGCTCGCCGCTCGCCTGGCGGACCACGTCGTAGTCGGCGCGCGCGCCGCTGAAGACCACATGGTCGACGCCTGTTCCGCCGTCGATGAGGTCGTTTCCGGCGCCGGCGATCAGGCGGTCGTCGCCCTGGCCGCCCTTGAGGGTGTCGGAGCCCGCGCCCCCGTCGAGGGTGTCGGCGCCTGCGCCCACCTCCTCTTCGACGAAGGGCGACGCCGCCGTCCCGAACTCCGACCGGGCGCCGATCAGGCCGTCGCCCAGCAGAAGGTCCGCGCCCTCGCCGCCGGACAGCGAGTCCGCGCCGTCGAAGCCGGCCAGCTGATTGGCGCCGGTGTCGCCCGTCAGGGTGTCACCGAACGCGGAGCCCGAGAGGTTCTCGAAGCCGGTGAGCTGCATCGAGCCCTGGTTCGTCGTCTGGGCCGCGCCCTGCAGGGCAAGGGAGACGTTGACGCCCGCCGGACTGATGTCGCTGCCGTTGCCGTGGAAGGACAGGGCGTCGGTGTCGGCGCCGCCGTCGAGCACATGGTCGCCAGCCCCCACCTGAACGAGGTCCTCGCCCGCGCCGGCGGAGATCCGGTCGTTGCCGGTGACGCCCGAGCCGTCCGAGCCGCCCCACAGCCAGTTGATCCCGGCGTCCCCGGTCAGGGTGTCGTCGAACCGCGTCCCCGACACCGCCTCGATGCTCACCAGAGTGTCCAGGCCCTGGCCGGTGTCCTGGGCGGCGCCCTGCAGGTTGAGGTCCACCCGCACGCCTGCCGTGGCGCCGGAGGAGAAGGCCGCGCGGTCGAAGCCCGCGCCGCCGTCGATCAGGTCATTGCCGCCGGACCCGACCAGGAAGTCGGCGCCGGCGTCGCCCAGCAGGGTGTCGTCGCCGCCCTCGCCGCGCAGGCCGTCGTCGCCGTCGCCGCCGCTCAGCTTGTCGGCTCCGCCGCCGCCGAAGACCACGTCAGAGGCTCCGAGGGCGGAAAGCGTGTCGCTGCCGGCGCCGCCGGTGAGGGTGTCCGGTCCGGCCGTCCCGGTCGTGTTGGAGCCGACGCTCGTCGACGGCAAGTCGCCGTCGCTGAAGCGCAGGGTCTCCACTCCGCTCAGCGTGTCGGCGCCGTCCGGAGAACCCGACCTCAAGTCGGTGACCGTGATCGTGCCGTCGGCCTGCAAGGCGAGCTGGTAGTCGGCCCGCGCGCCGCTGAACCGGGCGACGTCCTGGCCGTCGGCGCCGTCCAGCCGGTCCGAGCCGCGCCCGCCCAACAGGGTGTCGTCGCCCTGGCCGCCGACGAGGGTGTCCGCGCCGGCCGGAAGGTCGCCGAAGATCCCGTCGTCGAAGGCCGTGATGATGGCGTTGTCGTCGACGCCCAGCGCGCCATCGCCGAGCAGGGTGTCGTTCCCCTGCCCGCCGACCAGCGAGTCCGAGCCGCCCCAGCCGGCCAGGACGTTCGCCCCGTCGTTGCCGGTGAGGGTGTCGCCGCCGTAGCGGGTGCCGCTCAGGTTCTCGATGCCGGTCAGGGTCATCAGGCCCTGGCCGGTGTCCTGGGCGCCCGTCGCCGCCAGCGTGACCTTCACCGGCTGGGTCAGCGTCACCCCGTCGAAGTCGATCCCGTCGGCGCCCTCTCCGCCGGCCAGGGTGTGCGCGCCGGCCCCGACCGTGAACAGGTCGTCGCCGCCGCCGCCCGACATGGAGTCGGTTCCTTCCGTGCCCCACAGCCAGTTGCCCGCGCCGTCGCCCACGAGGGTGTCGTTCCCCGCCGTCCCGGTGAGGTGCTGGATGTTGATCAGGGTGTCGTTGCCGTTGCCGGTGTTCTGGACCTGGTTCTGAAGCAGCAGGCTGACGTTCGCGGATCCCGCGCCGTAGAAGCTGACGCGGTTGGCCCCCGCGCCGCCGTCCAGCACGTCGTCGCCGCCGCCGCCCACGAGGAAGTCAGCCCCGTCCTCGCCCAGCAGGGTGTCGTTGCCCCCCTGGCCGCGCAGGGTGTCCTGGTCCGCGCCGCCGAGCAGCCGATCGCCGCCGCCGCCGCCCTCCAGGACGTCCACGCCGGCCAGGCCGGAGATGGTGTCGGCGTTGGCGCCGCCGACGATCGTGTCGTCGCCCGTCGTGCCGAACAGCGTGCCGCCAACGTCCCCGAGGGAGACGGTCTGGTCGGTGAACCTCAGGAACTCCACGCCGGTGAGCGTGTCGGCGCCGTCCGGCGAGCCCTGGCGCTGGTCGGTGACCTGCACGCTCCCGTCGTTCAGCACATTGATGACGTAGTCGGCCCGGGCGCCGGTGAAGACGGCGGTGTCGGTCCCCGCTTCGCCGGCGAGGACGTCGTCGCCCGCGCCGCCATCGAGGGTGTCGTCGCCGTCGTCGCCCCACAGCTGATCCGCGCCGCCGCGGCCCGCGAGGGAGTCCCCGCCCTCGCCGCCGTCGAGGATGTTGGCCGCCTCGGCGCCGGCCAGGGTGTCACCGTGTTCGGAGCCGGCCAGATTCTCGATGCTGACCAGGGTGTCGGAGCCGAAGTCGGCGCTGACGGCCTGGGGTCCCGCGACGGCGAGGTCGACCTTGACGCCCGCGGTCGCCGCCTCGCCGTAGACGGCCCAGTCCTGGCCCGCGCCGCCGTCGAGCCGGTCGTCGCCCGCGGCGCCTTCCAGGGCGTCGTCCGAGCCCTGACCGGAGAGGCTGTCCGCGCCGCCGCCGCCGTAGATGTAGTTCGAACCGCCGTCGCCGCTGACCACGTCATCGAAGGCGCCCGCGTAGACATTCTCGACGTTCGCGATCGTGTCGACGCCGGCGCCGCCGCCGACCGTCTGGGCCGTGGTGACGGAGAGGTCGATGTTGAGCCCGGACGAGGCGTCCACGTAGGCGGCGACGTCGCCGCCCACTTCGCCACGCAGCCCCAGGACGGCCGTGTTGACGCCGCCGTCCAGTACGTCGTTGCCCGCGCCGCCGGCCAGGTAGTCGTCGCCCTGGCCGCCGGTCAGCGAATCCGCGCCGGCCTGGCCAACCAGGAAGTCGGTCCCGACCGTGCCGCTGATCGTGTCGTCGCCGAAGCTGCCCGAGGCTTGGTACTCGCCGTCCGCGCCCGCCTGCGGGTGGATCGTGGCGAGGTCCAGGACGTCATGACCCGCGGTGCCGATGGTCACCGGCCGGCCGTTCGAGACCAGCTGGCGCACCGACAGCGGCAGGCTGACGAACTGAGCCTGGTTGAACGGCGGCACCAGGAAGTGCAACAGGTCGACGTTGGTGATGGTATCGACGCCCTGCCACGCCTGGTCCCCCAAGCCCTCCACGGTGGCCGCGCCATCGCCGTTCACGGTGACGCGGAAGACTGCGACGCCGAGGTTGTTGTTCACCAGCTCGACGTTGAAGACGTTCGCCTGCGCCGTCTCGACCACGCGCAGGGAGCCCGCCGTGCCCGTGGGCAGCTCGAAGGCCGCAATGTCGTTCGCGCCGGAGCCGCCATCGACCGTGTCTCCACCGCCGCCGCCGACGAGGTAGTCGTCGCCGCCCGCACCGAGCAGCTTGTCGCCGCCCGCGCCGCCCTGGAGGTTGTTGCCGAGGCCGTGCCCGGTGAGGGTGTCGTCGCCCAGGCCGCCGTTGGCGTTGACCTGCCCCGCCAGGTTCACGCCGGCGGTGGCCGCCACGTCGATGACGTCGTTGCCCGGCGTGCCGCCGATGAACCCGGGGCTGACGTTCAGGGTCCGGTCGATGGAGACGAACGGGCCGTTCTCGGTCCCGTCGACGTAGAAGTGCAGGTGCTCGACGCCGCTGACGGTGTCGGAGCCCAGCCCGGCCGCGATCCCGGCGCCGGTGACCACGGCGCCGCCGTTCTCGCCGAGCGTCACCGTGAAGACGTCGCTGGCGACGCCGTTCTGGACCAGCTGGACCTTCAGCTCGCCGGCCTGCGCGCCCTCGACCACGCGCAGCGTCCCCGTCGTGCCGGCCGGGAGCCGGAAGGCGGCGATGTCGTCGCCCGCCCCGCCGTCCAGCTTGTCCGCGCCCGCGCCGCCGATCAGGTAGTCGTCGCCGCCGAGCCCCGAGAGCGTGTCGGAGCCCGCGCCGCCGTCCAGCGCCCAGTCCTTGCCGCCGCCGCGGCCGCTGATCACGTCGTTGCCGGCGCCGCCGTTCACGCCGATCTCGGCCGCATCCGAGTTCGGATAGAGCGCAGCCAGATCGATAGCGTCCGCGCCCGGCGTGCCTTCCACGAACCCACGGCCGTTGCTCACCGGATCGGTCCGAGGAACGAGGGGCACCGAGAGGAACTGGCCAGCCGGCGGCGTCGCGGCGTCGGTGGAGAAATGCAGCTCCTCGACGCTGGTGAGGGTGTCCGTCCCCGCCGAGGTCATGGGCCCCAGGCCCTGGACGGTGGCGCTGCCCGCGCCCGTGATGGTGATCTCGTAGAGGTCGGTGACGTTCCCGCCGTCGACCAGCTGGACCACGAACTTGCCGGAGGATTCCACGAGCCGCAGCGCGCCGACGGCCCCGGTCGGCAGGCGGAAGGCCGCCACGTCGCGGTCGGCGCCGCCGTCGATAAGGTCGCTGCCGCCGCGGCCGATCAGGTAGTCGTCGCCACCGAGACCCTGCAGCTTGTCGTCGCCCACGCCGCCGTCCAGCGCCTGGTCGGGCCCGGCGTGACCCACGACGGTGTCATTGCCGAATCCGCCGTCGACGCCGAGACGGACCGAGCCGTCTGCCCCCGGATAGAGCGTGCCGAGCTGGATGACGTCGCCGTCGGCCGAGCCCTGCACGAAGGCGAAGCCGCCGCTCACCTGGCCGGCGTTCACCGTCAGGTTCAGACCGACGAACTGGCCCGGCGTCGGGTTCTGCGCCGGAATAAAGAAGTGCAGCTCCTCCACGTCGGTGACCGTGTCGGTCCCGAGGTTCGCCACCGGGCCGAGGCCCTCCACCACAGCGTCGCCGTCGGTGACGGTGACGCGGAACACGTCGGTGACGGTGTTCCCGTCGACGAGCTGGACGATGATCTTGCCCAGGTCGGCCCCCGCGCCGGCCACGGCGCGAAGCGAGCCGGCCGTTCCCTGGGGAAGGCCGAAGCCGGCGATGTCGTGGCCGGTGCTGCCGTCGATGCGGTCCGAACCGCCGTTGCCCGTGAGCCGGTCGTCGCCGGCCAGGCCGTCCAGGGTGTCGGCCCCCGGGCCGCCATTGAGGGTGTCGTTCCCCGTCGTGCCCTGCGGCGTCTGGACCGCGCCAAGATCGTTGGCGCTCAGGGTGACGTCGCTGAAGCGGAAGCTTTCCACCCCCTGGACCACATCCACGCCGTCGGGCGCGCCGTTGCGCAGATCGGTGACGGTGATGGAGCCGTCGCCGTTCACGCTGACCGTGTAGTCGGCCCGCGCGCCGGAGAAGACGGCGGTGTCGGCGCCTGCGCCGCCCACCAGGGTGTCGGCGTCGGCGCCGCCGGTGAGGGTGTCGTCGCCCGTGCCGCCCTTCAGGGTGTCGACGCCCGCGCCGCCCTGCAGATCGTCGTTGCCGCCAGGCAGTTCGAACTCCGCCACGTCGTCGAAGGTGGCGATTGCGCCGGAGCCGGTGCCGCCGTCGATGTCGATCGCCCCGTCGCCCAGCAGCAGGTCGTTCCCTGCGTCGCCGGAGAGCTTGTCGTGGCCGCTGAAGCCCGCCAGCACGTTGGCCTGGGTGTCGCCGGTGAGAGTGTCGGCATGGTCCGAGCCCGAGAGATTCTCCACGCCGGTCAGCGTCATCGCGCCGATGCCGGTGGCTTGCTGGCCGCCCTGCGTGGCGAGGCTGATGTTCGCCCCCGCCGTCGCCCATCGCACCGAGACGGAGTCAGCCCCGTCCCCGCCGGTCAGGCTGTGGTCGCCGCCCGCCACCATCAGCAGGTCGTCGCCGCCGCGGCCGTTCAGGACGTCGTTGCCGCCGTTGGAGCCCCAAAGCCAGTTGGCCTGGGCGTCGCCCGACAGGGTGTCGGACTTCTCGCCGCCAGAGACGTGCTCGACGTTGGTCAGCACATCCATACCCATGCCGGTGTCCTGCGGACCCGCGACCTGCAGGTCGGCCTTCACGCCGTCGGTCTCGCTGTAGAGCGAGACCCGATCGAAGCCCGCGCCGCCGTCCATCGAGTCGGCGCCCAGCCCACCCGACAGGTAGTCGTCGTCCGCCCCGCCCGAGAGGGTGTCGTCGCCGTCCGCCCCCCGCAGGCCGTCGTGGCCGGCGCCGCCCGCCAGGGAGTCGTCGCCCGCCCCCCCGCCGATGTCGTCCACGAAGCCCCCGCCCTGGATGGTGTCGTTACCCTGCTGGCCGCCAGCCGCGCGCACCACGTCGGAAGCCAGACCCGAGTATCCCTGGCCGAGGTCGATGACGTCGTTCAGCGGCGTGCCGCCGGCGAAGGCCACGCCGTTCTGCGGCGTGTTGAACCGCGGCGTCAGGTTCAGGGTCGTAAACTGGCTCTGGGTGAACGGCGGCACCATGAAGTGCAGCTGGTCGACGTTGGCGACCGTGTCGGTCCCCTGCCAGGCCTGGTCACCCAGGCCCTCGACAGTGGCCGCGCCCTGGCCTGTCACCGTGACGCGGAAGACCGCCACGCCGACGTTGTTGTTCACCAGCTCGACGTTGAACACGCCCGCCTGGGCCGTCTCCACCACGCGCAGCGACCCCGCCGTGCCCTGCGGCAGCTCGAAGGCGGCGAAGTCGTTCACGCCCGTGCCGCCGTCGAGGACGTCATTGCCGCCGCCGCCCACCAGCCGGTCGTCGCCGGCTTGGCCGAGCAGCTTGTCGGCGCCCGCGCCGCCCTGGAGGTTGTTGCCGAGGTCGTGGCCGGTGACGGTGTCGTCGCCGAAGGCGCCGTTGACGTTCACCGCGCCGCCGAGGTTGACGCCCGGCGTTGTGGAGACGTCGATGACGTCGTCGCCCGCCGTGCCGCCGATGAAGCCCGGGCTGACGTTCAACGTCCGGTCGATGGACACGAACGGGCCGTTCTCGGCCCCGTCGACGTAGAAGTGCAGGTGCTCGACCCCGCTGACGGTGTCCGCGCCGAGGCCGGACGCGATGCCCAAGCCCGTGACCACGGCCCCGCCACTGTCGCTGAGGGTGACGGAGAAGACGTCGCTGGCGACGCCGTTCTGCACGAGCTGGACCTTCAGCTCGCCCGCCTGGGCGCCTTCCACGACGCGCAGGGTCCCGGTCGTGCCGGCCGGTAGCCGGAACGCGGCGATGTCGTCGCCCGCACCGCCTTCCACCTTGTCCGCCCCGCCGGCGCCGACGAGATAGTCGTTGCCCTCGAGGCCCGAGAGAGTGTCGGCGTCGGCCGTTCCGGTCAGGGTGTCCGGACCCGACGTCCCTCCGGCCTGGTCCCCGGTCGTCGGAGCGGGGATGGTCTGGTCGCTGAACTTGAGCGACTCGACTCCCGTGAGCGCATCGACGCCGTCGCCGTTCTGGCGGTTGTCGGTGACGGTGATGGAGCCGTCGCCGTTCACGCTGACCGTGTAGTCGGCGCGCGCGCCGGAGAAGACGGCGGTGTCGGTCCCCGCGCCGCCCAGGAGGGTGTCGGCGTCGGCGCCGCCGGTGAGGGTGTCGTCGCCGGTGCCGCCCTTCAGGGTGTCGGCGCCCGCGCCGCCCTGCAGATCGTCGGCGCCGCCGGCCAACCCAAAGTCGGCCACGTCGTCGAAGGTGGCGATCGGACCCGCGCCCGTGTCGCCGTCGATGTCGATCGCCCCGTCGCCCAGCAGCAGGTCGTTCCCCGCCTCGCCGGCCAGTCTGTCGTGACCGCTGTGGCCCGCCAGCACGTTGTCGTTGGTGTCGCCGGTCAGGGTGTCGGCGTGCGCGGACCCCGACAGGTTCTCGACGCCGGTCAGCGTCATGGCGCCGATGCCGGTGACCTGCGACCCTCCGCCTTGGCTGGCGAGGCTGAGGCTCGCCCCGGCGGTCGCGGCGGTCACCGCCACGGTGTCGGTCCCCTCGCCGCCGGTGAGGCTATGGTCGCCGCCGGCCACCATCAGCAGGTCGTCGCCGCCGCGGCCGTCCAGGACGTCGTTGCCGCCGCCCGAGCCCCACAGCCAGTTGGCCTGATCGTTCCCAGAGAGCGTGTCGGACTTCCCGCCGCCGGAGACGTGCTCGACGTTGGCCAGCACGTCCATGCCGAGGCCGGTGTCCTGCGGACCGGAGATCTGCAGGTCGGCCTTCACGCCATCGGTCTCGCTGAAGAGCGAGACCCGGTCGAAGCCCGCGCCGCCGTCCATCGAGTCGGCGCCCAGGCCACCCGACAGGTAGTCGTCGTCCGCCCCGCCCGAGAGCGTGTCGTCGCCGTCCGCACCGCGCAGGCCGTCGTCGCCCGCATTGCCCACGAGGGAGTCGGCGCCGGCCCCGCCGCCGATGTCGTCGACGAAGCCGCTTCCCTGGATGGTGTCGTCGCCCTGCTGGCCGCCCGCGGCGCGGACCACGTCCGACGCCAGACCCGAGTATCCCTGGCCGAGGTCGATGACGTCGTTCAGCGGCGTGCCGCCGGCGAAGGCCACGCCGTTCTGCGGCGTGTTGAACCGCGGCGTCAGGTTCAGGGTCGTGAACTGGCTTTGGGTGAACGGCGGCACCATGAAGTGCAGCTGGTCGATGTTGGCGACCGTGTCGGTCCCCTGCCAGGCCTGGTCGCCCAGGCCCTCGACCGTCGCCGCGCCCTGGCCGGTCACCGTCACCTTGAAGACCGCGACGCCGACGTTGTTGTTCACCAGCTCGACGTTGAACACGCCCGCCTGGGCCGTCTCCACCACGCGCAGCGAGCCCGTCGTGCCCTGGGGCAGTTCGAAAGCGGCGAAGTCGTTCGCGCCCGTGCCGCCGTCGAGGGTGTCATTGCCGCCGCCGCCGACCAGCCGGTCGTCGCCGGCCTCGCCCAGCAGCTTGTCGGCCCCGCCGCCGCCCTGGAGGTTGTTGGCGCCGCCATGGCCGGTGACGGTGTCGTCGCCGAAGGCGCCGTTGACGTTCACCGCGCCGCCGAGGTTGACGCCCGGCGTTGTGGAGACGTCGATGACGTCGTTGCCCGGCGTGCCGCCGATGAACCCGGAACTGACGTTCAGGGTCCGGTCGATGGAGACGAACGGGCCGTTCTCGGTCCCGTCCACGTAGAAGTGCAGGTGCTCGACGCCGCTGACGGTGTCGGAGCCCAGCCCGGCCGCGATCCCTGCGCCGGTGACCACGGCCCCGCCGTTCTCGCTGAGCGTCACCGTGAAGACGTCGCTGGCGACGCCGTTCTGGACCAGCTGGACCTTCAGCTCGCCGGCCTGCGCGCCCTCGACCACGCGCAGCGTCCCCGTCGTGCCGGCCGGGAGCCGGAAGGCGGCGATGTCATCGCCCGCCCCGCCGTCCAGCTTGTCCGCGCCCGCGCCGCCGACCAGATAGTCGTCGCCGCCCTGGCCCGAGAGGGTGTCGGATCCAGCGCCCCCTTCGAGCGCCCAGTCCTTGCCCGCGCGCCCGATGATGTTGTCGTCGCCGAAGCCGCCGTTCACACCGATCTCGACGGCATCCGAGTTGGGATACAGCGCGGCCAGGTCGATCGTGTCGGGGCCCGCAGACCCGTTCACGAAGGCTCGACCGCCGCTCACCTGTCCGGCCACGACCTCGAAATGGAGGCCGGCGAACTGCCCAGGCCCCTGGCCATCGCCGATGAAGAAGTGCAGCTCCTCGACCGCCGACACGGTGTCGGTTCCCAGATCCGCAGCCAGGTTCAGACCCTCTACGGTCGCCGAGCTCCCGTTGATCGCGACGCGGAACACATCCGTGACGGTGTTCCCGTTCACCAGTTGGACGAGGATCTCGCCCGGGCCGGACCCGGAGACGAGCTGCAGAACGCCGGACGCGCCCGCCGGCAGTTGATAGCCGGCGACATCGTGTCCGGACCCGCCGTCGAGGGTATCGGCGCCGGCGTCGCCGGTGAGCCGGTCCTCGTCCGCGCCGCCCACCAGGGAGTCGTCGCCCTGGCCGCCGAACAGGGTGTCGTTCCCCGCCAGGCCGTCCATGCTGTCGGCGCCCGTGGCGCCCACCATGTTGTCGTTCCCGGTTCCACCGAAGTCAGCCACGACGCGCACTCCCCCCATGGCGCGCAGAGCCCTCCGCGCGCCTGACCACACCGAACGGACCGATGAGATTCCCCCATCCCAGCCGACGAGCGGCCGGTCCTTAATCAAGGGTTAAGCTGGGGCCGGGGCGCCCCACATCCCCAAAATGGGGGATACGGCGGCAGAAAGTTTCAGAATTTAAGGTGTTAAGGATAACGATCGGAGTGTCGCGCCGCGCCACAACCAGTAATGGCGTCGGATGCACTTTCGCGCATGCCGATACGACTTCATTTCATCGTCACGGAACCCGCCGGTCCGCTTCGAAGACGCTCCAGTCCGTCGCCGCGGCGGCCGTCTGCAGTCGCGGCAGCAGCCGCGCGATGTCCGTCGTGACGCCGTCGCACCCCGCCAGGATCTCGCCGATGGCCTCCAGACCGAAGTGGCCGGCCATGCCGCGCAGCCGGTGAAGCTGGGCCGCGATGGCGGGCGGATCACCGTCGGCCGAGAGCTCCGAAAGCCTTGCGAGCTCCGCCTCGAGGGCCGGCCGCACCGCCCGCAGCAGGTCCTTGGCCTCCGGACCGAGCAGGGCCCGGAGCTCCTCGACCCGCCCGGCGCCGCGCGTGGGACGGGAGCGCACGCCACCGCGGCCCAGCGCCCGCAGGCCGGCCAGGCTGACGGGCTTCTCGAGGACCCAGTCCACCCCGGCCGCGTGCGCCTGGGCTTCGAGCGATGGCTCGACCCCGGCGGTCATCAGGACGGTGGGCGCGCCGGTCGCCACCGCCGCCCGCGCCACCTCAAGGCCGCTCAGGCGCGGCATCCGCTGATCGAGGAGCACGAGGTCGAATCGACCCTCGGCGAGCCGGCTTTGGGCCTCCTCCCCGTCGCGCGCCTCCACCACCTCGCAGCCTTCCCGGCGCAGCAGCGCCGCCAGCACGTCCCGGCTGAGGTCGGTGTCTTCCGCCAGCAAGACGCGCAGACCCTGGAGCTCGCCCGCCCGGGCCGGCTCCGCCAGCGGCGCGGCTGGCGACGCCCGGATCTCGAACTCGAAGGCCTTGCCGCCTTCGGGCAGGCTGCGAACTGCGAGGTCGCCGCCCATGGCGCGCGCCAGATGGCGTCCCAGGAACAGGCCGAGCCCGAGCCCGCCGCCGTCGCCGCCGCCGCCGCGCTCGAAGGGCTCGAAGATGCGCAGGAGCTCGGCGTCGCTCAGCGCGCGTCCCTGGTCGCTGACGGTGAAGGTGAAGCGGCCGGCCCCGGCGTCGGCGTCCAGCCCCACGCGGACCTCGCCTGCGCCGTGCCGCAACGCGTTGGCCACCAGGTTGCCGAGCACCTGCCGGACGCGACTCTCGTCGCTGTCGATCCAGACCGCGGCCGCGGGGCCCTCGTAGGCCAGGCGCCGGCCGGCGGCGCGCGCCGCGGAGGCGTGCAGCGCCACCACCGAGCGCGCCGCGCCGCTTGCGTCGAACGGCGCGCGCCGGACCTGCAGCACCCCGCCCTCCAGGACGCCCAGGTCGGTGAGGTCGCCCACCACCCCGGAGAGATTGAGCAGCGCCTTGCGCAGGTTGGCCACGTCCAGCGTCTCGCCGCCTTCGGCCAGCTCCACGAGGCCCAAGGCGCCCTGCAGCGGCGTACGCAGCTCGTGGCCGACGGCGGCCAGCAGCCTCGACTTGGCGCGGTTCGCCCGCTCGGCCGCTTCGCGCGCGGCGAGCAGTTCCAGCTCCCGCTCGGCGTGCTGGGCCTGCAGGTCGGCCACCATGGCGGACAGCGCGTGCTCGGCGGGACTCGCGGCCGGCGCGCCGAACCGGGCCGCCAGCAACCCGTCGGCGCCCAGCGCCTGCCAGGCCGCCACGGCGCGGCCGCGCCAAGCCTCGCTCAGGTCGCGCGCACCGAGCATTTCGGCGCCTTCGGCCGCGGCCGCCGCCACGAGACCGCACTCCAGCAGGCACTGCGAAACCTCCGCCGCGCGCACCGCCTCGCCATAGGCGCGGAGCGCCGCGGCTCGACGGCCTCGCGCCCGCAGGGTCTCCGCCTCCAGCAGGCGCGCGCGGTGCAGGAAGTCGCCGGGATTGAGCTTGGCAAGCCGGCGCAGGTTCCAAAGCGCGAAGCCAGGCGGCCGCCCTCCGGTCCGTAAGAGCGCGAGGCCGGTGGCGAAGGTCCAGATCTGGCTCTGTGCCTGGAACGGCGCGGGCGTGAAGCGCGGCCAAGTGCGCCGTGGCATCTCGGCCACCGCGGCGTAGCGGCCATAGAGCACGCCCAGCAGCGCCTCCAGTGCGGTCACGGCGCGCCCCGTGTTGGCCAAGCCTTCCGCCTGGAGGAGGCGTTGCGCGCCCTCCAGGTCAAAGTGCGCCCCGTCCAGCCGCCAGGCGCTCTCGCCGCCCTCCACTAGCTGGGCGATCAGCTGCCGTAGCGCGCGCACGTGGGGGATGGTCGGCGTGTCCTTCAGGCGCTCGGCCAGCCGCACCGCGCCATCGGCCAGCTCCACCGTGGCGTCCAGCCGGTCCTCGCTGAACAGGGCGTCGAGCACCCGGTCGCGGTTGCCATAGGCGGCCACCGCCAGGTCGCCGCCGGCCCAGGCCAGCGCCTCCATCTCCTCCCCGCGCGAGCGGGTCACCGGCCTCGGGCGCGCGAACACATGGCCGAAATTCGAGGCGTACTGCTTGGCGATGGCGCGCAGGGGCTGGTCCTGCGACTGCAACCGGTCCGCCGCCTCCGCCCAGGCCGCGGCGCGCCGGTACGCCCCGAAGGCGCAGCACAGCAGGGCGAGCGTCGCCGCGCCGGCGGCTGTCCCGTAGACCACGCGCGACGACAGGGTCCGCGTCACCAGCACGACGACCAGCAGGGGGTCGCGCTCGAACAGCAGCGAGCCGATGCCGTTCATGGCCCGCATCATCGGGGCCTCGACCGCGAGTTCCTCAGGCCCGAGCGGCGCCACGGCCCGGCGGGGGTCGAGGGTGAAGACCCGCACGACCGCTCGCGCCAGGTTGATCCCCGTCACCCGGCGCGGCAGCCGGACGCCCACCTTGGCCAGCACCTCGCGGGCCGTCTCGAGCGCCGCGTCCAGGTCTCCGGAGGCGCGGCGGGCGAAGACGCGCATCTCGTCGGCCGCGGCCTGCTCGGCCGGGCTGGCGGCGAGGGCGGCCATCTGGTCGGCGAACCGGCACGCCTTGGCGTGGTCTCCACGGCTGATCGCCGCCGAGGCGGCTTCGGTCAGCAAGGCATAGGTGAAGCCGGCGCCGCGCAGGGCCAGGCCAAGGCCGGCGCGCACGAAGACCTCCGCGGCGTCGCGGTCCCCGCTCTGGCGCGCGGCGAAGGCCCCGTCCGCGAAGGCGTCCCGCCACCAGTCGGCGTCCACCGCCTCGATTCCGCCGTCCAGCCGCCGCCAGAGCATCGCCATGCCGCGCTCGCCGTCACCCGGCCGCACGCCCTCGCGCCGCAGCGACTCCGCCAGCCGCGCGGCGAGCGCGGCATGCGCCTGCGGCGGCAGGTCCGCCAGCACCTCGGCGCGCAGGCGGTCGTGGGCGTAGCGGGCGTGGCCGCCGCGGCGGCGCACCAGACCGGACGCCTCCAGCTGCCGCATCGCCTCATCGCCGGGCCCGGCGTCCAGGCCGGCGGCCGTCCAGAGGTCCTCCAGCAGCATGTCGTCGCCATAGACGGCCAGCAGCCTGGCGAGCTCCAGCGCCGGGGCGCTGGCGTCGCCGATCCGACGTACGAGCGCCCGGGCCGCCGCGCCTGCGAGCGCGGGGGCGCCGCGGTGCGGGTCCAGCCGCCAGCCTCCGGGCCCCAGCGTCAGCGCCTGCTGCTCGAGGATGCGCGTGGACTGCACGAGGTCGAAGGGCAGCCCGGCCGCTGGTCCCAGGAAGGCCACCACCTCGCCCGCCGCCGCGCCCTTGGGGCCGAGAAGTTCCGCGGCCAGCGCCAGCTGGGCCTCGCCCGGCAGAGGGCCCAGGTGCGTCACCAGGGCGCCAGGAGGAAGCGGAGCGAAGGCCTCCTCCTCGCGCTCGCTGGCCAGGATGCGGGTCATCGGCAGCGACGGTTCGGCGGCCAGGCGCGCGTAGAGCCGGCGGGCCTGCTCGCCCGCCCGGCCCCAGTCATCGATCAGCAGGAGCACCGGCGCGCCGAAGCCCTCCAGCCAGCGCAGCGCCTGCACCACAGCCTGGACGAGGCGTTCGCCGGCGCGGTCGGCAGTGACCGGCTCCGCGCCGCGCGCCGGGGCGAGGCCGCGCAGCAGGCCCGAGGCGAGGCGGGCCAGCACGGCGGCGTGGTCCCCCAGGCTCCGCCCGAGGTCGCGCAGCCCGGCCGCCGGGTCGAACAGCTGGTCCAGGCCGGACGCGATCGCCTCCTCCAGCGCATGGATCAACGGCTCGAGGTCGCGCCCGGCCTGGCCCTGGGCGTACTTGCCGGCCCCGCAGAGCGCGCCCTGGGCGCGGCTCTGGCCCAGCGCCTCGCGCAGCAGCGCGCTCTTGCCGCCGCCGGCCGGGCCGCGGACCACCAGGATGCGGACCGAAGGATCGGCCAGGGCGGCGAGCAACGTCGCCAGCTCGGCGGCCCGTCCGTGCAGGCGGGGCGCGGCGTCGGCGTCCGCGACCACATGTGGGGCGATGGCCATGGCCGACCTTGGCCCACCGCCCGCGCGAGGCGCATCCCCCGTTTTGGGGACGGGTGTCATTCCTCCGCCACGACGGGGCTCCCCAGGCGATAGCCGAAGCCCGGCGCGGTCACGATCAGCGGACCGTCAGGGGGCGCCGGGAGCTTGCGGCGCAACCGGCTGACGAGCGCGTCCACCGAGCGAAGGTCGCCGGCCCCGCGCGCCACGGTCTCGCTCAGCGCCTCGCGCGCCACGATCTTCCCGTCGGCCAGGGCCAGCTTGTGCAGCAGGTCGAACTCGCCGCGGGTGAGCGGCACCTCGCCCTCGCCGCCGATCGCCCGGCGCTCAGCCGGGTCGAGCACCAGCGCGCCCAGCCGCAGCCGCCCCGGGCGGCCGAGACCGCGGCGGCGCGCGACGCTCCGCACCCGGGCGGCCAGTTCCTCCAGGTGAACGGGCTTGGCCAGGAAGTCGTCGGCGCCGTCGTCCAGGGCGGCGATACGGGTGGCCACCTCGGAGCGCTCGCTGACCATGATCACGCCGACGCCGCCGGCCTGGCGCAGCTCCCGGGCGTAGCCAAGGCCATCCTCGCCCGGCAGCTCGATGTCGAGCAGGACGACGTCCGCGGGCGCGGCCCGGAGCGCCGCGCGGCAGGCCTCGACGCAACTGGCGCCGCGGACCTCATGGCCCTGGCCCGCAAGGTACCGGACGAGGCTCTCCCGCGTCAGCGGTTCGTCCTCGACCACGACGATACGCAACCCCCCGGTCACTCTGAACAAACTCCCCAACGCTCCCGGACGCTCTGCAGGCGGACTTTCCCGGGTAACTTCGTTCGATCTCGAAGGGGATTTGACGGCCTGTCAACACGCTGTTCATGGCCGCCGCGCGTCAGGACGACGAACCTGCAGCCCAGTGAAGTGCGGGGGATGCAGAATGCTGCCGGACAATCGTGCGTCGCGCGGAGCCTCGGAAGCGAACTCCGACCGGGTGGTCGCCGCGTTCGCGCGAGCCTCGGAGACGCCGGACGGCTGGCGCGAGGCGCTGGCGGTGCTGGCCGCCACGCTCGGCGCTCGCGCCGCCTGGCTGGAGGGCCGCGAAGACGGGCGCCGCTGGACCATCGCGAGCGGCCACGGCCAAGCCGGCGTCAACCCGCGCCATTCGCACGAGGTCCTCGCCCTGGCCTGCGCGCCCGGGCTGGAGGTCGGGCTGCGGCTCGACCGGGAGGCGCCGCCGCCCCGTACGCCCCGCCTCGAGACGCAGCTGAACGCCGTGGCGCAGGCGGTGCACAATCATGTGGCGCTCGAGGCCGCGGCCGTGCGGATCGCGACCCTCATGGTGCGCCGCACCGGGGTCCAGCCGGTCGTCTGCACGCCGGAGGGCCTGGTGCTGGAGGGGCCGGAGCCTTCGGCCCTGCGCCACTCGCCGCTGCAGCTGGCCGGCGGGCGGCTGTCGCTGGCCGAGCGGGCCGACGAGGCGGCGTTGCGCGAGGCGCTGCACGACGCCGCCACGCGGGGGATAGAGCGCGTCCTGGTGCTCGGCCGGCGCACGGGCGCGCCGCTGGTGGTGGACGTCCTGCCGTCGCTTCCCGCCCGCACTGTCTGCTTCCGCCGCCAGGCCGTCCTCCTGCTCCGCGAGCGCGCGGCCGGCGGCGCGGACCGCACGCCGGTCCTGCAGGAGCTCTACGGCCTCACCTCGGCCGAGGCCGAGGTCGCCATCGCCATGACCCAGGGCGCCCCGGTCTCCGACATCGCCGCCAGCCGCGGCGTGGCGCCCTCCACCGTGCGCGCGCAGGTGAAGGCCATCCTCTCCAAGGTCGGCGTCGGCCGTCAGGTGGAGCTGGTGCAGCGCCTCGCCGCCGTCTGCTGAGGCGGGCCCGATGCCAGGTTGTGGTGGGGACGAGTGGTAGCTGGGGACCGCTACAACCTTACGCAGACAGAGGCCATTCCTATGCAAATTGCCTGCTAGTTGAGTCCGCCAACGCCAGGAGCAGACGTTCGCCCCGTCGCCGAAGGCGGAACTCTGCAGGCTAGCCTCCACTACCACCACCGTGCGCTAGCGATACTCTGCAGCGGACTGCAGATGTCTTGCGGAGAATGATGGATGAGTCCTTCTAAATCGATGGCGGCGTACACGGTTTACGCCATGCCCGTGTCTCGCAGGGTTACAGTCCATCGCCGAGGCTGCAGTGCGTGGGGGAAACCCATCAGTGTGCACCTCGACAACTGGCAATTGCCGCGCCTGCACACCGACCTAAACCTCCACCAAGCCTGGAAGCTGGCCGACGAGGAGGGGAAGAAGGTTGGTGCTCGCATCGTGAAAGCCTGCGGCCGTTGTTTGCCAGACCCGCGACCTGGCCGGTCCGGTGAGTAGACTCGACGCACGCGATCGCAGCACCCCCGCTCCGTTACGCTACGCCGTACAGCTCAGCGCGAGGAACGGACATTGGCGACCTTCCCGGAAGCCGACCTCATCGCGACTAGGCCGCCCCCTCTGCGCAGGTAGTAGCCTGCACCCGTGCGCTGATCTGCAGGGCCGGCCGTCAACCTCTAGATGACGCGACGCAGCGGCATCTCACGTGGAGCTACGGAGCTGGCGCGAGGACTATCCTTTGCTGGTGTATTGCGCCCGGCGTTCAGTACCTTCCTCGGCATGAAGGGGCCCTCCCCAGATCCCCAGTCCACCCGCAAGTAAATCTTAATACGAGTTCACGATATTCCCCACGATACTGCGCGTCCGGTTCGGGGGTTCAAGTGCAGAGCATCGTAGAGGCGCTCGAGTCTTACGAACGCGAGACCCGCAGGCTCGCGGCGACCCTGGGGACCACCGAAGAAACCTTCTACCCTCCCCTCCGCCAGCTACTATCCACCGCACTGACTGCGCTTGAGCTTCCGTTCGAGGTGCGCACAGGGACGAGCGAGTCACGCCCCGGCCAGGGACGCGACCGGCCCGATTTCGTGCTCGCCGACGGCCCACTCGTAGCGGCTTACGGGGAAGCCAAACCTCCAGGCGCCGACTTAGCGATGTTGGCGTTATCCACGGATCGGGACGACCAGATCGGCCGCTATTTGGCTCGCACTGGAGTGGTCGTCGTCTGCAACGTGCAAGCTGTCGGTCTCGTACTCTGCAGGCCCGGGTACAACCGCGCTGCCGGGGATCGCGTATCTCCAGAGCATCGTGAACTCGTCCGTTGCGGCAACCTTTGGTCAAGCGGGGACAGCGCTCGGTGCGCTGCGGCAACTGAACTCCTCCAGTTGCTGGAGGTTGCCCTGCTGGACAGCGTTCCCATTGGCGAACCATCCACCCTGGCGCGGGTACTGGCGCTCCAGGCGAAGGCCGCGAAGGCGGACCTGCCCACCGATTTGCGAGGGCTAGAGTCGCTCCTTGAGGACTACAAGGACGCACTCGGACTGAGCTTCAACCTCGACGAGGAAGACGGACGCGAATTCTTTAGATCCACCCTCATTCAGACCGCATTTTACGGTCTCTTCGCGGCGTGGGCTTTGTGGCAGCGGGAAGACGACGGCACGGAATTCAACTGGGAGCGCATCAATCGCTATCTCAGAATTCCCTTCCTCGCTGGCCTCTTCCACGAGTTCAGAAACCCAACTCGCCTGCGCCACCTGAATCTTGAGACGCATCTTGATCGCGCCACTGAAACGCTGAACCGCGTCAATCTGGAGGTCTTCCGAGAGCGTATGACCTTCCCGTCCCTGGCCGATGGGGACGTTGCGAGCGCCGCGCTTACCTACTTCTACGAGCCGTTCCTCGAAGCGTTCGACCCTACCCTCAAGAAGACGATGGGAGTCTGGTACACGCCCCCCGAGGTGGTGCGCTACCAAGTTCGGCGCGCCCATGAGCTGCTCAAGACGAAACTCGGCCGGCCGCTCGGGCTCGCGGACGAAAACGTTGTGCTCCTCGATCCGTGCTGCGGCACGGGGGCGTATTTGCTCGAGGCTGCGCGATGCATAGCGGACGAGCTGAGAGAAAACGGCGAAGGCAGCCTTGTCGGGCTTTCTCTGCTCCGCGCCCTCACGACGCGAATATTCGGCTTCGAAGTTCTCACAGCACCGTTCGCGATCGCGCAGTTGCAGCTCTACGTGCTTCTAAGCGATCTCAGAGCGCCGCCGCCGAACAACGTGCGGCTTGGGGTATTTCTAACGAACGCCCTCACAGGCTGGCGTGACAGGCGCCAACTCCGCCTCAACTTCCCCGAGCTTCAGCAGGAGTTCGAGGCGGCACAGTCTATCAAGCACGACGCCGACATCGTCGTCGTCCTTGGCAACCCGCCCTACGATCGCCAAGCCGCCGTTCGCATGGAGGAGGAAGCAGGCCTGATAGACCACTACAAAGGCCTGACCTATGTCGAAAGGCGCACGCGCAGCGGCACCACCGAATTGGTGCCTGAGAAGACTACCCTGCTGTTCCGCCACTGGGGCGTTCGGAAGCAGCTCCTGAACGACCTTTATGTCAGGTTCTATCGACTGGCAGAGCGCGAGATCGGAGAGGAGCGCGAGTACGGCCTGGTGTCTTTGATCACCAACTCGTCATGGCTGACGGGTCGATCCCACCCGATCATGCGCGAGTCGCTGCTGCGCAACTTCCATGAGATCTGGATCGACAACCTCAATGGGGACAAATACCGCACGGGCAAGGTGATACCCGAAGGTCTGCCGCACGCGGGCACCGCGGATCAAAGCGCCTTCACCACTGACAACGACCCGCGCGGCATACAAACGGGGGTCGCCATCGGCACCTTTCTCAAGCGCGGAGCCCGCTTGACCGGACCCGACGAGACTATCGTTCACTATCGGGATTTTTGGGGGCGAGCGAACAAGAAGCGGAAGCAGCTCACAGGTGAGCTCACGCCTCCGCCATACGAACGCCTCCAGCCCACCAGACAGGGGCGGTGGCGCCTAGCCCCGTATTCCGAGGTCGCCGGATACGAGGCATGGCCAAGCCTCGAAGAACTTTTCCCCACACGTATTCAAGGCGTGAATCCCAATCGGGGCATCACCGGCAGTCTGATCGATGTAGATGCCGAGGCGCTCGCAGCGCGGATTGAAGGCTACATCACGGCTCCCGACTTCGAGGCCGCCGCACAAGCCTGTCCTGGCCTCGCGATTCCGCGCGCTCGGTATGAGCCTTCCAAGATTTGGAGCGCGCTTTCCGATCTGGGGTTCGACCGCGGCCGGCTAAAGCCATATCTGCTCTTCCCGTTCGATCAGCGGTGGATCTACTACGAAGATCGCCTCAAGCTTCTGAACGAGCCGAGGGAGATCCTCGGTGCCAACCTGGAAGACGCCTGCTTCCTGATTGCCGTGCCAGAGCCCCGGAAGGTGTCGGAGGCGAAGCCCCTGTTCGCCCGCACACTGTTGGATCTGCACGTCCACGATCGCGGATCAGTGGCAATTCCCGCTGTCGTCAAAATCGATGACATTGGCGGTGCCAAGATCGCGAACCTGGCCCCTGAAGTTTGGGCCGGCTTGCGTCGCGCTTGGGACCTGGATGGGGACCTCGGCTCGCCCGCAGCGCAAACAACCGCCAAGCGGCTCATCTATAGCTGCGTCGCTCTTCTCAACTCGCCGGCCTATTGTGCCGAGCACGCTAGCGCTCTGTCGGCAGACTGGGCACGAGTGCCGTTACCGCGAGATGCTGCTTTGGCCGAGCGCTTGTTCGTCGTCGGCGAGAAGCTCGCCGGACTGCTCGACTGCTCGTCTGATGCTTCCCCTGTGGCCCGGGAGCTTTTGGATCGTGACGCATTGCGCTCCCTAGCGGTGCTGCAACGCTCCGACGGTCGGCCGCTCTCGAGCAACGACCTTGGCGTCACGATCTCGTACTTCGGTGCCGCGCCCGGTCGATATGTCGCCACTACCAACGGAACCGGCAACCTCTGGATAAACGAGCAAGTATTCTTCTCGAACGTCCCACGCGCCGTTTGGAAGCGCGAATTCGGCGGCTACTCGGTTCTTAAAAAATGGCTTGGCTATCGGCACGTGAGCCGGACTGGTGGAAGATCACTCTCCGTCGAGGAGCACCGTTGGTTCAGGAACGTGGTCGTTCGCCTAACCGCTCTGACTGCGATGGAGCCGCTTCTTGACGGCTTGTATGCCGAAGCTTCGGCTGACGCGATCGCATTCGGAGCTTCCGAGGCGGTCGTGGCGGCCGCCGAATAGTGTCAGAACTGCTTCTCAGCCAAAGGGACAACGGCACCGCCCAAAACGCCAACTGATGTCCGCTCGTGGACATTTTCGGACATCGGCGCTGGACGTGAAGCGAGGTTCAAAGGCTCTGCCAGCCGTTCGCTCCAGGCGCCGTAGACATTAAGCCTGCTCAGGCGGGCGTCGCGAACTCTGATCGGAAGAGCCATGCTGTCTGATGCGGATAATCCGACAGCCCTTCCGCTATTCGGTGGCTCGAACGAGCCCCTCGACAAGCTGCTTGCTCATTTCGAAGATCTCCCTCAGACGATTTAAGCCCATGGAGTTGCTCCCGCCGTGAGCAACTGAATTTCTCACGCCGTAGGCGGAGCTTATTCCCTCCCTAACGTCGTCGTTGCTCTCTACGAATGCACAAAATCGCCGATACCATTCTGGATCAAATCTCGCGAGGAGCTGCGAAATGGCCTCGCAATCGTAATTTGTTCCGCGTTGGAAATGGGTCTTTATGAAATTCAGCACCCGATCCTGAGCTCGATATTTGAGACGCTCGGTGACGATGATCTCCACCGAGCGCTCCACGAAGCCGCAAACCAAGACTGCACCGAATCGCGCTAAAGCGGCCCGCACGTCATCCGGCACATCTTTGTCGTGGGCGCGAGCGATGAAGCGCTCGATTTGATCAACGCGACTCTCTAGTTGCCGCCGCATCAGATGCCAGCGAACGCCTCACGGCCCAACCGCAGCCGGGTCTTCACGTTGTCCTCGTCTGCAGTTGCGCGTTCCCACGCCTTCTTAAATTCGGCACTGGCAAGAAGCGCGTCATAGGCCATTGCCACGGCTTCGGGGGGCGGTTCGTTTCCCGTCGCGATGCGCTGGGCTAGTCCGGTCATCACGCCGTCAAAAACAGCCGCGTTCAGTGGCCGCGAGGGCCGGAAAGCTCTGCCATCTAACGCCTTATCGACGAGCGCAATGGTGGTGGAGAACACCTTTTCCAGCGATTGCAGCTCTTCCTTCGGCTGCTTGTTCATCTTGGATGAAAAATCATTTAGGAACTTGGCCATTGGACGTGAGTATTGATCGCCCGATCTATACATGGCGAAGAATCTGATGATTAGCTCTTCGTCCTTCGACCTCTTGTTCGGCTCTCCTCCGAACACTCTTCGCCAATCTTCGTTGAGATTCAAATTCTTTACGAGCGTTATGAACGGTCCGGCGCTGATACAATTTCGAATCTCCTGCGGAGATAATCGGATACCGCCAGAATTGATCCTCTCGAATACGAAGTAGATACTGTCGAGAACGTCAGCAGGATGATCCTGTTGGAAAATAGTCGCATGAACTATCGAGTCATCGATCTTCAGTTGATCAGCCGGATCTAATTCGGAATATGTTTTTCCATTCCAAGGCTCACGAATGCCGCCTAAGCGGAACTTCCGCTCTCCAAAGAAGCCATCGTAGAAGGCTTGCAGCGTGCGAAGGCGTTGCTGGCCATCGATCACCAAATGTTTGTTTGTTTCAGTCTCCTTGTATAGAAAGATCCCGGGAACCGGTAACCCCATCAGAAGTGACTCAATGAACTTCGATGCATGCCGCTGAGACCACACGAACCGGCGCTGGAAGTCGGGGATCGTGAAAGACCCTGCTCGCATCCTCTTGACGAGCATATCGACCGTATAATCTGCACCATAGCTAGTTATCGAGAACTTCTTAATATCGGTCGGCTCCAGCAACGACTCATCTTCGATGCCTTCGGCGAGCGAAATCTCGAATTCATCTTGAGACCCGACTTGGTCATCTGAGGCATCTTGATCCGTCATCGTTTCACCTTGTGCGGTCCACGACTTTGCAACCGCATTCTCTAAATTGTGCAGGCCGATTCAGCTAGCCAGCCATGTAGGCCAGCTTAGCCGACAGCACACCGGATGCCATCGGCGAGCGAGACTGCTTCGAGGCTAGCACCAGCACGGCACCCTCCCCTTGCCAGCTATAGGTGAAGCCGTCACTCAGCGTTTGGGCGTGGGATCGGCTCAGGAGCAGACCTTCCCAAGGTCTCTGAAGAGTCAGTTGCAGACGTTGGGATGCGGCTCAGCGGCTATCGTTTGGAACGCCTTCGCCATGCGGGCGCCTATCGCTTAAGCTCCGCACACGACTGGGGAGCGTCCGATGCGAGCTACGTTCGGTGCAGCGACGCTTGCTGCCGCTATCGCCTCTCACGCGGGGGCTCAGACCAAACCCCTACCGCCTCGATCTGAGTTGTACACCATCGAGTACCTGGTTGGGCACGACGGCCGTCTCTTGCACGCCCTGAAGGGGATCGATGACAAGCAGCAATGTGAGAACATCGACACCCGAAACATCTCACCGAGGACGGTCAGCGCTAACGGGATGCGCTTGGTGAGCGACGCGCTTGTCCTCTCACCGCAAGGCACATTCAACTACTACCTTTGGATAATCGAGGGGTCGGGCGTCCACACCGTGTTTAGGGCGGGTTATATCCTGAAGAACTGCACCCTAACCGAGACGCGCAGCCAGCAGACCTACTACTCCGGCGACAATCGCTATCGCGAAGCGGCAGCCGCCTACAATGCCCTGCTTCGCGCCGGCCTAGCCGCACCCTAGGACTCGGCCGGTCCAAAGTGCCGCGGTCGTCGCGGCGCAGCTCGGCCCCAGCTTCTAGAAGCGAGCTTCGAAGATCGCCCGGCGTATGCCGGCGACTTGACACCCTGGTTCCCACGTAGAGACGTTCGCTGGATGCTAGTAAGCGAATGACTCGTGCGGGTACGCACGGGGGCTTCTTACACCCTTATGGCGTCCCAACGCGTGAGCCTTAAAGGCCTCTCACAATGAGCATGGGGCGCTTCATATTGCCGTCGATGCTCGTCTCAATGCGCTCCACGGCCTCGTAGAACGTCCAGCTATCGCTCAATCGCTGCAGCGTGACGGTGTGGGCGTCGCACCCGATGACCCTGCACTCACAGCCTTCGCGATAGCCCCGTTCAACATCCCGGCGTGTGCCACCGAGGCGATGACCAAGCCCGATGACCGTGATGGCCGGCACTTCGCGCATGCGCAGGATTGCTTCGACCTTGCCGTGGCGAGCGTCGACCATTTCGTCAAAGAGACGCTTCGAGGCTTTCACGCTCTCCGAGCCCTGGCGCACGTAGGCCGGGCCGGAGAAGTGAGGTTTGTCTTTACTTGCGTCCACGACAACGGCCACGACGTCTCTGCCATCGACCTTCAGCACCACACATTGAGGAGTGAGCGGCGGGTAGCATTCTTCGGCCGCTTCCCTCACACGCTTCTGGAGAGCGTCGGCATTCTCGCACCCTTCGACGGCCCCCTTGTCGCCGATGCCGATGAACACCACGCCGTGCTGACCCTCCGGCAAAGTGTTAGCGAATGCGGTGACAGCCTTACGGATATCTTGTGGCTTGACGCCCTGCGACTTGCGCTCGACGAAGCTATCTTCGCTCGAATTGAGACGGGCTATCAGCTGTTGTGGCGTCATACGTCCCTCGTTTGCCCGGCAGTGGTGAGATGGACCGACAAGGTGCGCTTACAATCCGTGCCGAGGCCATAGCGCGCGAGACAAGCTTCAGAGCGTGCACCGTCGCGGTGCAGACCTCCCGAACGTCACCCGCGAGGCAGCAGGACCTCGGATCCGGGTCGCAGAACGGACCTTCACCCGCCTGCATCGCGTCGGCGGATAAGCGGTTAGGCACAGCCTCATCGATCATTGCGCCTGACGTCCTGCCAGGGTGTGGGGGCGCCCGGCTCTCGATAGTGCCTCCCAGCACACCGCCCCATACGGATCGACCGTCAATCTCCAAGAATCGGTCCAGCGAGTGTTCTATGACGAGGATCTCGGTCTCTGGTTAAATCGGCAGTTGGCTGCATGACCCATCGCAAGCCACTTCATTAGGCTTCGGATGGCAGACGAACAGGACATTGCAGACCTCCGGCGAGGCGACAGGGACATGGCCCGGCGTGACTTCAGGCGCGCGGACATGTCGAACCTAGACCTGCGCGGACGGGATTTTTCCGGCGCTCATCTCGAAGAGGCCAATGCAAGCCGAAGCAACTTCGCCGAATGTAGCTTCGTGAGTGCGAACACCCGTGGATTCATCGCGGAGGGGGCCGATTTTTCCGAGATTTCAGCTCCTAGCACCGTCTTCTTTGGCGTGAACTTTCGAGGGGCGTCACTTCGGGGCGCTCGGCTCGCGCGATCCAGCTTCACCCGCGCCAACCTCAGTAACACCGACCTCATAGGTGCGGACTTCAGCAACGCTGTGCTGAACGAGGGCACGACGTTTGAAGGCGCCGAAATTGATGAATCCACGAAGTTTGACGGCGCGAAGATTTTCCGACCGTTGGCACGTCAGCCCGCCTTCAGGTTCTATCGTGTCGAGCGCGGCGTCCTTGTGCGAAATGAGGGCGTCACGACCGTTCCACCTCCAGCCCAAGAGGCAGTTAGGCCAACTCCGGCCCTGGATTCACTTGGCCCGCCCCGTTTCGAACAGGCAGAAGGTTCGTTCTCCGTTGATTTTCGTAACCACGACGGCCGCGTCCTCTTGGGCCAGGGCGATTGGCTCTTCGAAACAATGTGGGCGACCGCCGGCGACGGTTCAATTCATGTCGTGAATGAGACCAGTTCGGTGAAGTCAGTGGCCGTGGCTACAGGCGCGCATGTGATCGAAGACGTCAGCGACGCTGTATTCGCGGTCAGTGACTTCACCTCCCGGTATCGCACGCCACAGGTTGGAGAAGTCGTGCTCGTCCAGAACACCAAAGGGTATGCAGCCGCAATCGAGATTCAGCGCGTGAAGGTCACTCCGGAATCACAGCGGGGCAGCGAGCTCCGCGCGCGATACCGAATCCTTACGGACGGCAGTCGGAACTTCAGTGCGCGGGGAGTAAATGCGGAACGCGCCGAGCTGATCGAAGCTGTCGATGCGGCGCTGGTGGCGCTTCGGGTAATGCCATTTGCGGAGGAGCCGCCGCCGGCGGGAATCGGCCACAACAACCCCCCGGCCGACGCGGCGCTTTCTGCAGAGGACCACGAGGCAGTCCGCAGCACCCTCCTGGAGTTGCGAACGGCCGTAACGGCCGAGCCGGTCAATAGCGAGGTTCTAAGGCACGGCCGCGACGGCATCCTCGCGGCTGGAAGAAAGATTCTGGCCTGGGCAGGTGCTCGGTACGAAGAAGTCCAGTCGGGGTTCTTCACCCAGGTAGGGGCGGCTCTTGCGACCACCCTTGCCGTTCATCTCGCCCTCACTGGAAAGCTGGGCGCAGTAATTGCCGCCATCACGAACCTGATAGGCCTTTAAGACGGCACCCTACCCAGCTGATAGATTCAAATTCCGGTGGCTGCGACTGTCCTACGGGCGGTAGCAGTCCAGGAGCGCGCTCCCCCCCGCGCATTGCGGAGCGCGTCTGCGCTTATCATCCGGGACGCCGTCTAGCTCCTCTTACGGCTGAAGAACCGACTCCGCGTTGGAGTTTAGGGCAAGCGTTGCCGTGCCCCGCCATCTTCGGCCAAGGTGGAGCCATGGGCGCGTTCGAGTTCATCCTTGGGGCGGGCTTCGTGGCTATCCCGCTGCTAGTCGGAGCAGGGTTCGCGATGAGCGCCCCTCCGTTCGAGGACTTCCGGCGCGCCCGTATTTGCCTCTGGGCTAGCGCGGCCATTGCGATAATCCTGCTGGCCATGTGGGGGGCGCAATCAACGCTGGCATTCTGGGCGCGCGCTTCCCTGGCCTGCGTCGTGGCGTGCGCAGTCACCCTGGCGCTCATGGGGGGGCTGCGCTGGATCAGGGAGCGCGAGGACAAGGCTGGGGCGGTTCAGACGGCCGTCTCGTCTTCCCATCCGGCGGATGTGCCGTTGCTCTCTGCGACGGCAGAGCCCAAGGGAGCGCGGGGGGACTTCTACCTGGTGGTCGCACCGGTCCCCGGTGACAAGACGCCGCCTTGGGAGATCGCCGTGAGCGTACCGGGAGCGACAGTGGCCAAGTACAAATTGGAGCTTCCCGAGCTTGAGCAAGGGGAGCTTGTGTTCACTCCTGAGGTAGGCGGCGCCCAGCTCCACACGCGAATGGGTGTCGATGCCCCGCTCCGCCTTTGGCTTAGGCCGCAGAGCCCCGCCCGCTTCCTTCAGTCACCACCAGCGGCCCGGCTCACGCTGATCTCGCCCGATGGCCGCCGGCTGAACCGCGAAGTGCCGATCCGAATCCTCAACGCCGACGTCGCAACTGCAACGCCAGATCCGCGTCCCACGCATGACGCCAAGGTCGCGTCGAAGATGCAAGTGACGGACTTCAACATCGACGCGGATGCGCAGGGTTCGCCGCGGCTGGTGATCGTGATGAAGAATTCCGGCGCAATCGCGGGAGACGCTCCCAATTACACCGTGAACGTCCTTCCTTGGCCGGACTACTTCACAGCCGAACAGGCGGAAGAATTCATGAAGCAAGTGGTGGCTGAGGCGCTGGCTAGGCCGCTCCCCAAGCGTGGCCTCGTGGAGGTGGACCCCGGTGACTCCGTCTCCACATCCCTAGAGATGATCCTCGACAAGACCGCGTGGACTGAAGTTAAGGCCGGCAATGCGAAGCTTCATGTTGGCGTGGTTCTCAAGTACGCGGACGCCAGCACGCCACCAGGTGCCTTTTGGATCACTGAAGTTTGCGTGGGCTTTGGGCAGGACATGCGAGGCATGCGCGCTTGCGCCAACCGCACGTACCTTCATCGTCCCTAGCCTAGTCCTCCAGGGCTAGCGCTAGCGCAAGATTAAAGACGCGGCGGGCCGCGTCGGTGCGCAAGTGCTTGTCTGCACACTGTTTTACGAGGGACCTATCGGGGCCGTAGAGTGCGCGACCACTAAGGCGGCGGTCTCTGGCGCGCCCCGGCAGGTCGTCCTGCGAAGGGGCCGCCGTCTCTCCTCCCTCCCCTTGCGGCAGGTCTTGCGACTGCCAACTGCGGCAGATGGAGGACGAGTTCAGCATTCGGGTTGGGCGCCCGCAGCACCAGGGAACGGACGTCCCGCGGGCGACGCGCATCACCGCCGGGCACCTCGCGCGACGCGGCCGCGGCCAGCGGGTGATGTCGGGTTTGCGGCAGGCGACATCCGGGCGGCGTGGCCTGCGGCGGGTGATCGTGAAGGCTCGGATCGTGCAGCTGAAGGTCGGCAGCGCGGCTGTACGAGCGCACCTGAATTACCTGGAACGCGATGCGGCCGGGCCCGATGGAGAGAAGGGCCGCCTCTACGACGCCTTCGGTGATGAGGCTGACGGCAAGGCCTTCCTTGAGCGCGGCTCGGGCGACCGCCACCAGTTCCGGTTCATCGTCTCTCCGGAGGATGGCGCGGATCTCGACCTGCAGCGCTACACGCGCGAGCTGATGCAGCGCATGGAGGCGGACCTCGGAACCGTGCTCGACTGGGTGGCGGTCGACCACGCCGACACCGCACACCCCCACACCCATATCGTCATCCGCGGCCGCACCGACCGCGGCAGCGACCTCCTCATCGCCCAGGACTACATCACGGAGGGCCTGAGGCTCCGGGCGCGTGAGCTCGCGACCGAGGATCTCGGCGTGCAGACGCCCGAGGAGCTTCGGCGGAAGCTGTCGGCCGAGGTGGAGCAGGCGCGGTTCACGCGGATCGACCGGGCCCTGCTCAGGGAGGCGGATGGGGGCGTGGCAGATCTCCGGCCTGGCCCCTTCCTCTCACCGTTCGACCGGGGCTTGCGGGAGGCCCGGCTGCGGTGGCTGGAGGCGGAAGGCCATGCGCATCAGCTGTCTCCGCAGGTGTGGTCGCTTTCGCCGGACCTGGAGTCGCAACTCCGGCGACTTGGCGAGCGTGGCGACATGCTCAAGGCCATGAACCGCGCCCTGGCGCGTCAGGGAGAGGCGCGGGACCCGGCGAGCCTGGTTACCTTTGACGAGGACCGGATCCCAGTCGTGGGACGCGTGATCGACAAGGGCCTGGCCGGCGTCACCGAGGAGCGGGCGGCGCTGATCGTGGACGGGCTCGACGGCAAGGTGCGGCGGGTGGAAGTCTCCCTGGCATCGTCGGACGTTGTCCCGATCGGCGCGATTGTACAGACGGGCCAGGGCGCGACGCGGGCGGACCACAACATCGTCGAGGTAGCCGGCGGCTCCGGCCTCTACCGCACCGACGAGCATCTCCGCCGGCTGGAGATGAAGGACCTCCCCATTCCCGATGGCGCCGAGGCGGCCGACGTGGTGCGGAGCCATGTCCGGCGGCTGGAGGCGCTGCGGCGCTCCCGGATCGTAGAGCGGTACGATGGGGAGCGCTGGCGCATTCCGGCCGACTTCCTTGACCAGGCCGCGGCTTACGAGCAACGGCGGGGCGTTGTGCGGGTGATGAGCCTCCTGGACCTCGAAACCCAGGTGAACAGCCCCGGCGCCACCTGGCTGGACCGAGAGCTGGTGGCGCGGGAGCCCCAGGCGCTGGCGGATCGAGGGTTCGGAGCCGAGGTCAAGGCTGCGCTGAGGCGGCGGAGCGAGGTTCTCGTCGATCGCGGCCTGGGCCGCGACACCGGACTAGGGGTGCGCTTCCATCCCGGCCTGCTCTCGCGCCTTACCCAGATGGAGCTGGCGGTAGCCGGAGAGGCATACGCACGCGCCCGGCACATGCACTACCAGCCCGCCCAGCCTGGAGAGCGGGTGAGTGGAACCTATGCCGAGAAGCTGACACTCCACTCCGGGGCGTTCGCCGTCGTGCAGCGCTCGCCGGTGGATATCTCTCTCGTGCCGTGGCGTCCCGTGATCGAGAAGCACCTCGGCCGACACGTGGCCGCGCAGATCGAGCCGGGGCTCGGCGTGTCCTGGAGCCTCACCTCCAACCGCAGCCGCGGCCTCTCACGGTGAAGGTTGGAGCGCGGCCTATCAGCCCCACCCAATCCTCATCATCCTTCGCTTTCGAATGAGAGCTCCGCTTGATCGGCCGAGCGCAGCGCTAGCCGGAGGGCTCTCAGACACTCAAGGCTGCGCGCCGCAGGCGCGCACCGCTCCGCGGCGGCGAAGCCGGCCTTGACTGTCTGAGAACCTCCGGCATCCAAGCTGCCGTGCCGATCAAGCAGAGAACCGAGCCCGAAGGGCTCATCTTCTGCCCATCACGCGGCCGCTCAGGCCTTCAGGCGGACGCCGGGGCCGCCGCTCGTGTCGGCGCTGACGAAGATCACTCCCGCCGCCTCCAACGCGCCCTGCAGCCGCTCCAGCGTTCCCGTCTGCATCCCGCCCCGGTTGGCCTCGAACCGGTGGATCGTGGACTCCGCGACCTTCGAGCGTTCCGCCAGTTCCCGCACGCTGAGCCCCACGGCGGCTCGGGCCATCCTCATCTGCGCGGGCGAGATCATTTCGGCGAAAACCTCTGACTAGTTGCAGAAATTCGTTGACTTTGCGCGGTTTCTGCTGAAACCTAGCTGAAATCCTCCGATTCTTCAGCGGCCAGGACCCTGGCCGAACGCGAATACTCGCGAAGGCTGCCCATGTCTGATCGGCAAAGCCAACTGACGACCTTGAGCCGGCGCACCGTCCTCGGCGCGGCTGCGGCAGTTTCCGCCCTGGGCGGCAAAGCGGCCGAGCAAGACATTCTCATCGAGCGGGCAAAAGCCTGGCTCGCCATCGACGCCGAAGCTCGGCGCCTGATGGTCCGTTGGGCCCGGTTGGAGACCCGCGCCGCTCGGGCTCTGGACTGGTTCAACCTGACCGACCAAGCCCAGGCCTCGACTTTGTTCGGCGTCGAAATGGCTCGCATCGATCGCGAACTGTCGCTCCTGTACGCGCGCCGCGAAGCCGAGTTTGAAGCCCTCGCGGGCCTGAAAGCCCAGGATCTCGCAGGCGTGGCGAGCAAGCTGGCCGTGGCGTCGCGGCTCCTTGCCCACGAGGACAGTCCAGCCGCAGGGATCGTCGCCGGCGCCTTGGCTGACATGCAGGACCTCGGATGGTCGCATCCGTGACCCTCTCGGGTGGCCGACCGCCCCCGGCTTGTTTTCACACGACGTGGCGCGACCCCGACCCGCCCGCCCTTGCTACTGGCGGATTCCTGCGGACGCTTGCCGAATGCCCCGCGTCCAGGGTGCGGCTGACCCGCATCCGCCTGACCACGAAGGCCGTCCGCCCTCCTCCGCCGGACCGACTGACGCCGGTCAGGCTCTGGTCGCAGACGACTACCCCGAGTCACCACCGATCACCGAGATGGAGCTGCGGATCATCGGGGCCTTGGCGCGAGCTCACGCGGCAGAAGATTTCCGGCGGTGGCGCAGGGGCCCCGGCGCGGCTGTGGTTGCTCGCAAAATGCCAAGCGACGATAGGGTCAAGAGGCCTTCCGTGCGTCCTCCACATACCGACTGAGTTTCGAGGGACACGGCGATGAAGACGTCACGTAATCCGACGCGATGTGCGATCTACGCCCGCTACTCGTCTGAGCGTCAGAATGAGCGATCGATCGAGGATCAGGTCGCGATCTGCCGCCGAGCAGCCCAGCAGCGCGGCTGGGCCCCCATGGCCATCTTTTCCGATGCGGCGATCTCCGGTGCAGCCATGGCCAACCGACCGGGCCTGCACGCGGCCCTGGCCGCGGCCGAGCGAGGGGACTTCGACGTCCTGCTCTGCGAGGACGAAGACCGGATCGCCCGGAACCTCGAGCACTTGGCCCACGTCGTGAACCGACTCGAATACGCCAGCGCGTGCCTCTCGACCCTCACCACGGAAAAGGTCGAGACGATGCACGTGGCGATGAAGGGTTTCCTCGCGCAGGACTATCTTCGCAACCTCTCCGCCAAGACACGGCGCGGCATGATGTCGAACGCCGAGAAGGGCCTCGCCACCGGCTCCCGCATCTACGGCTACCGCACCCAGCCGGGCGGCGCCCAGGAGATCATGCCCCAGGAGGCCGAGGTGGTGCGCGAGATCTTCCGCCGATACGGCGCCGGCGAGACCGGTCGGGCCATATGCGCCGACCTCAACGCCCGCGCAGTCCCCGGTCCGCGCGGCGGCTTCTGGAACCCCTCGACTCTCTCAGGCTCGCGAACGCGCGGCAACGGGCTGCTGGCGACGGAACTGTACGCCGGCGTGAAGGTCTGGAACCGGATAGAGATGCGCAAGGACCCGCAGACGGGACAGCGGGTCTCTCGCGCCCGACCTCCCTCCGAGTGGAAGCGCACGGAGGTTCCTACGCTCAGGATCGTGTCGGACGACCTTTGGTCGGCCGTACAGGCCCGCCGCGATGCCCGGGCAGTCCAGACACCCTACGACCGCAATCCCAGCAAGCGCGGCCTTTTCTCGGGTCTGATCAAGTGCGCCGCCTGCGGCTCAAGCATGACGGCCTTCAACAGCCGCGGCCGGTTGATCTGCACGGCCCGGCGGGAGAAGGGGCCCGCCGTCTGCGGCAACGATCGTTCGGTCGATCGCGGTGAAGTGGAGCGCCGTGTGCTTGAGGGGTTGAGAGCCCGGCTCCTCTCGCCCGAGGCGGTCAAGGCCTACGTCAGGCTCTATCATGAGGCTTGGCAGGCGGAGCAGGCCGCGGCGACGGCGAGCATCGCTCCACTGAGGAAGCGCATTGGCGAGCTAAGCCGCTCTATCGTGCGCTTGGTCGACAAGATCTGCGACGGCACCGACACCCCCGAGACTAACCGCCGCCTGGTGGATGAAGAGGAAGAGAAGGCCCGCCTCGAACTGGCCCTCGCCCAGGCCGAGGCCGAAGCACCGCCTCCGCTCACCCTCCACCCCAAAGCCGCCGAAATGTACGCAGACCGGATTGCCAAGCTCCAATCCGCGATCCGCGAGAATTCCGCGATCAACTCTCCAGATTGGCTGACGGTGATAGAGGGCGTGCGCGATCTGGTGGTGCGGATCGAGGTTGGCGTCGATTACGCCGGTGAATTGAAGGTCAGTCTGTCCGGTACGCTGGCTGCTTTCATGCAGCCCCAGGAGAACGAAAAGCCACCTCGTCTGTATAAGGTGGTAGCTGGGGGCGGGATCGAACCGCCGACCTGTGGGTTATGAATCCACCGCTCTAACCATCTGAGCTACCCAGCCACGGGCCTCGCACGCGAGGCGCGGGTTATAGGCAGACAAATTCGCCGCTTCAAGCGGCTTGGGAAGCGCGGCGCGAGCCGCTAGGTTCGCCGCCCGATGAGCGTGCTTCATCTCCTGGGGACGGCGGGCGAAGGCGGGGCCGAGACCTACTTCCTCGACCTCGTGTCGGCCCTCAGGCGCGCGGGCGTGCCCGAGGCCGCGGCGATCCGTCCGAACGCGGGCCGGCAGGCGGCGCTGGCGGCGGGCGTGCCCGTGGAGACCCTGGCCTTCGGCGGACCGCTCGACCTCTTCACCCGCAGGAAGGCCGCGGCCTTCGCCCGACGCGAGGGGACGAAGGTTGCGCTGGCCTGGATGAACCGCGCGGCAAGGCACACGCCGAAGGGGCCCTGGGCGCGGATCGGGCGCCTGGGCGGCTACTACAACCTCAAATACTACCGCGGCTTCGACCACCTGGTGGCCAACACCGAGGACATCGCCGACTGGATCGTCGGCCAGGGCTGGCCCGCCGGACGGGTGAGCTGCATCCCCAACTTCGCCGCCGCGCCGGACGAGGCCGCCGCGCTCGACCGTGCCACCCTGTCGACGCCCGAGGACGCCCCCCTGCTGCTCGCCATGGGCCGGCTGCACGAGGCCAAGGCGCACGACATCACCCTGCAGGCGCTGAAGGCGCTGCCCGACGCCTTCCTCTGGATCGCCGGGGTGGGACCGCTGGAGGGCAAGCTGAGGAGCCTGGCCCAGGCTCTAGGCGTGGCCGAGCGGGTGCGGTTCCTGGGCTGGCGGACCGACGCCTCGTCGCTCTACCGGGCGGCGGACGTCTGCGTCTTCCCCTCAAGATACGAGCCGCTGGGCAATGTGGTGATCAAGGCCTGGGCGCATGGGCTGCCCGTCGTGGCCGCCGCCAGTCAGGGGCCCAAGGCGCTGATCGCGGACGGCGAGGACGGCCTGCTGGTCCCGGTGGACGACCCTGCCGCCCTCGCCGCCGCCGTGCGGCGCGTGCTCGCCGAACCGCTGCTGAAGGTGCGGCTGGCCCAGCAAGGGCTGGCCAGGGTGGAGGCGGAGTTCTCGGAGACCGCCGTCGTCGCCGCCTGGCGGGCGCTGTTCGCCGACCACGGGGTGGGCTGATGTGCGGCATCGCCGGGGAGCTTGGCCGGGGGACGTCGGCCGAGGCGATGATCGGCGCCCTCACCCACCGCGGCCCCGACGGGGTGCGGGTCTCCCAGGTCCCGGGCGCGACCCTGGCGCACGCCCGGCTGTCGATCATCGACCTGGAGGGTGGCTGGCAACCGCTCTCGGCCGCCGGCTCCACGGTCATCGGCAACGGCGAGATCTACAACTACGTGGAGCTGGCGCGGGACTACCAGCTCGCGGGCAAGCTCGGCACCGGCTCGGACTTCGAGCCCCTGCTGCACATCTACGCCCAGGAGGGCCCCGCCGCCTTCGACCGGTTGCGCGGGATGTACGCGCTCTGCCTGATCGGGAACGACGGCCGCGCCTGGCTGGCCCGCGACCCGTTCGGGATCAAGCCGCTCTATCTCCTGGAGCACGACGGCGGCCTCGCCTTCGCCTCCGAGCCGCGCGCCTTCGTCGCCGCCGGCCTCCTGGCGCCGGAGCTGGACGAGGACGCCGCCCGCGAGCTCCTGGCCTTCAACTACACCCTGGGCGAGGCGACCATCTTCAAGGGGCTGCGGCGGCTCGCGCCGGGCGAGGTGCTGGAGGTGACGGATGGCCGGATCGTCGGCGCGCAGGCGCGGGCGCCGCTGCCCGTCCGCCGCGAGGCCGCGGACGACGAGGCGGCCCTGCTCCGCCGGCTCGACGCCGTCCTGGAGAACAGCGTGCGGGTCCACCAGCGCTCGGACGTGCCCTACGGCCTGTTCCTCTCCGGCGGCATCGACAGCGCGGCCATCGCGACCCTGATGGCGCGGCTGAACGAGCGGCCGGTCACCGCCTTCACCTGCGGCTTCAACGCGCCGGGAGCGAAGGACGAGCGGACCCAAGCGGAGAAGTTGGCCCGGGCGCTGAACCTCGACTGGCGGGAAACCAGCTTCGGGGAAGAGGACTTCTGGCGGATCCTGCCGCAGGTCGCCTGGGCGCTGGACGACCCGACCGCCGACTACGCGACCCTGCCCACCTACAAGCTGGCGGAGGCGGCCCGGGGCACGCTCACCGTGGTGCTGACCGGCGAGGGCGGCGACGAGCTGTTCGGCGGCTACGGCCGCTACCGCCGGGCGCTGCGGCCCGCCTGGCTCGGCGGGCGCGCCGCCGAGCCGCGGCCGGACGACCCGACCGTGCTGGCCCGCTGGCGGGAGGCCGCCCGCGCCCCGGAGGGCCTGACGTCCCTGCAGGCGGCCCAGTGGGGGGACGTCGCCACCTGGCTGCCCAACGACCTGCTGCTGAAGCTCGACCGCTGCCTGATGGCGCATGGGCTGGAGGGCCGCACGCCGTTCCTGGATCCCGAGGTGGCGGGGTTCGCCTTCCCCCTGCCGGACCGGTTCAAGGTGCGCGGGCGCTACGGCAAGTGGCTGCTCCGCAAATGGCTGGAGGGCGCCTGTCCGGCGGCCGACCCCTGGGCCCGCAAGCAGGGCTTCACCGTGCCGGTGGAGGCCTGGATCGCGCCCCGCGCCGCGGACATCGCGCCGAGGCTGGCGCGGGTGGAGGCGGTGCGGCGCATCCGACCGGACGCGGAGGCCGTATTCGCCTCGGGCGAGGCCGGCCAGCGCTGGCCTTTGCTTTTCTTTTCGCTATGGGCGTTGATCCATCTGGAGGGGGCGTCGCCGACCGACGCCCTCGCCGCTGTCGCCGGGAGACCCTGATGCAGAAGCCGATCCTCACCGCGGCCGCCGCCGTCCTCGTCGCCGCCTGTGGCGGAAGCGACGGCCGGGCCCAGACCGCAGCCCCGTCGCAGACCGCCACGGCCACCGTCGGCGCGGCCCCGGTGCCGACGGCGGCGCCCAACGCGCCCAACCTGAAGCCGGCCTTCCCCGGCCAGACCCGGGCGCCGGAGATGAAGTCCAACGTGGCCTATGCGGTCGGCGACTACGTCACCGGCGTGCAGAAGCCCTGGGCGATCATGTTCCTCCCCGACGGCGCCCTGCTGATCAACGAGAAGCCCGGCCGGATGCGCGTCTTCAGGGACGGCAAGCTCTCCGATCCGGTGGTCGGCCTGCCGGCCGTGGACACCCGCGGCCAGGGCGGCCTGCTGGGCCTGGCGCTCGACCCGAACTACGCGCGCAACGGCCTAGTCTACTGGTCCTACGCGGAAACCGCCGAGGGCGGGAAGACCAACACGGCCGTGGCGCGCGGCCGCCTCGTGACCACGGGCGCCGCGCCCCGGCTCGAGAACGTGCAGGTGATCTGGCGGCAGAAGCCCAGCTGGGAAAGCACCATGCACTACGGCTCCCGCCTGGTGTTCGCCCGCGACGGGACGCTCTACGTCACCACCGGCGAGCGCTCGGTGATGAGCGGCCGGATGCAGGCGCAGAACCTGGACGCGGGCCTGGGCAAGATCATCCGCATCAACGCGGACGGCTCGATCCCCCGCGACAACCCCTTCGTCGGCCGCAAGGACGCCCAGCCGGAGATTTTCGCCAGCGGCGTGCGCAACGTGCAGGCCGCCGCGCTCCACCCGCGCACCGGGGAGCTGTGGGAGGTCGAGCACGGCCCGCGCGGCGGCGACGAGGTGAACATCATCCGCAAGGGCCGCGACTACGGCTGGCCGACCATCGTCTATGGCATCGAGTACTCGGGCGGGACGATCGGCGGAGGAATCGCCCAGAAGCAGGGCCTCGAGCAGCCGGTCTACTACTGGGACCCGGTGATCGCGCCGTCCGGCATGGCATTCTACCAGGGGAACCTGTTCCCGGCGTGGAAGGACAATCTGTTCGTCGGCGGCCTGAGCTCGAAAGCCCTCGTGCGGCTGGTTCTGGACGGTGACAAGGTGGTGGGCGAGGAGCGCTTGCTGACAGACGTCGGCGAGCGGATCCGCGACGTCGTCGTCGGCCCGGACGGCGCCCTCTACCTCGCCACCGACAACAACACTGGCCGCGTCCTGCGGGTCGCTCCCAAGTAGGCCCTAGGCGCCCGCGAGTCCCAGCCGTGTCGCCACCTCCTCGCCGATGGCCAGCGAGGAGGTGAGGCCGGGGCTCTCGATGCCGAACAGGGTGACCAGACCCGGCAGGCCGTGGACGTCGGATCCGTCGATCCGGAAGTCGCTGTGCGGCTCGCCGGGCCCGTGGATCTTCGGCCGGACGCCGGCGTAGTCGGGGCTCAGGCTGCCCTCCGGCAGGCCCGGCCAGAACTTGCGGATGTAGCTGTAGAAGCCGGCCGCGGCCTTGGGATCCACCGTGTAGTCGGGCTCGTCCACATAGCTGAGATCGGGGCCGAACACCGCCTGGCCGCCGAGGTCGCGGCGGTAATGGGTGCCCAGCGCGCCGGGGATCGGCGGCGGGTAGACGAGGCGCGCGAAGGGCGCCTTGCCGGTGAGCCGGAAGTACATCCCCTTGCCGTAGTGGGCGGGCGGGATGACCTCGGCCGGGAAGCCCTCGATGTGCGCGGCCACGCCCTGGGCCGACAGGCCGGGCGCGGAGACCAGGTACCGGCAGGTGAGCACCGTCGGCTCCTCGCCGCCGGCGCGGACCTCGAACCCGCCGCCGGGCAGGGCGCGGGCGCTCTCGAAGGGGGTGGAGACCACGACCGCGCCGCCGGCCTGCTCGATCTCCCCCTGCAGGGCCAGCATGTAGCCGTGGCTGTCGAAGACGCCGCTCTCGGGCGACAGCAGCGCGCCCTCGCAGGCGAGCTCCGGCTCGAGCGCGAGCGCCTCTTCCTTCGAGAGCTTGCGCATGCCCTCGACCTCGTTGGTCGTGGCCTGGTCGAAGATCGCGTCGAGGCGCTCGACCTCCTCGGGTGTGGTCGCCACCACCAGCTTTCCGCAGCGGTCGTATTCCACGTGGTGGGCGTCGAGGAAGGCGTAGAGCATCCGCCGCCCCTGGACGCAGAGCCGCGCCTTCAGGGAGCCGGTGGGATAGTAGAGCCCGCCGTGGATGACTTCGGAATTGCGCGAGGAGACGCCCTGGCCGATGGCGGCCTCCTGCTCGAGGACGGCGACGGTCAGGCCGCGGCGGGACAGGGCGTAGCCGCAGGCCAGGCCCACGGCGCCCGCCCCCACGACCACCGCGTCGAAATCGAAATCGGCCATCGATGCTGGCTAACGCACGGGGGCGGTCTTGGGAACCAGCCTCACGCGCCGAGGAAGTGCAGCCGCACCGTCTCCCGGAACATCAGCGCCTGGCGGGCGATGGCGCGGGTGTCGCCCAGCGCCTTCGACAGGGTCATGCCGCCGTAGGTGAAGGTGAGGATGGCGTCGGCCAGGTCGGCGGGCTCCGCCTTGCCCTTGGGCGGATACTTCGCCGCGATCTCCTCCAGCCAGCCGATGAACTTGGCCCGCCACTGCAGGACGCTGTCCACGGTCATCCGGCGGGTCGCCTGGTCCCAGGCCATGTCCTGGAAGGTCACCGTCGCCACCATGCAGCCGGGGTGGTTGTAGACCGCCTCCTCCATCGCCTCGGCGTAGAACTTCAGGAAGATCAGGAAGCTGTGCAGCGGGTCGTCGTGCAGCTCCCGCGAGCGCGCGATCATCTCGTCCAGGAAGTCCTGGTTGCGGTCGGCGTAGCGCGCGATGAGCTGGCGGGCGAGGTCGTGCTTGTCCTTGAAGTGGTAGAAGAAGCCGCTCTTGGTGATGCCGGCGGCCTCCACCAGCTCCTCGATCGAGGTGCCCGCGAAACCTTTCCGGATCACCGACTCGAACGCGAGGTCCAATAGGCGCTGGCGCGTGCGCTCGCCCTTCGAGCGGGGCTCCAACTGCACCACGGGTGCAGTTTCGGTCTGCTGACGGCGTGACATGGGGCACAGTCCCTTGGCTCACCAAGGCCTAGCTTACTGGAAACACGACGGAATTTCACCGTTCGGCGAACCGACCGCGCGCCCGCTGGAGCCATGCCCTGGAACGATTTACCCCTCCCCGCCCCATCGAGGAGAAGAAAACAATGACCGTTAAAGACCACCACGGGCTCGTTTTGTCAGGAGCCACCCAGGCCGCGGCAGAAAATTACCGTCAGGCGTTGCACGCATACCACTGCTATGCGGGCGATGCGGCGACCCTCCTGGACGCGGCGATCGCCGAGGCCCCCGGCTTCGTCATGGCCCATGTGCTCAAGGCCTACATCAACCTGGTGGGCGGCAACACGCAGGAGGCCGTCGTGGGCGTCGGCGCCTTCGAGACCGCCCGCCAGCTCCCCGCCACCGACCGCGAGCAGGGCCACCTGGCCGCTCTGGGCAGCCTTCTCGCCGGCGAGATCCGCGGCGCGGCGCGGATCCTGGAGGACGTGTCCATCGCCTGGCCGCGCGACGTGCTGGCCCTGCACGTGGGACAGCTGCTCGACTTCCTGCAGGGCGACAGCCGGATGCTGCGCGACCGCATCGGCCGGGCGCTGCCGGCCTGGTCGCGCGACGCGCCGGACTACCACGCCGTGCTGGGGCTCCTGTCCTTCGGCCTGGAGGAGACCGGCCACTACGACCGCGCCGAAGCCGCCGGCCGCGAGGCCGTCGCGCTCGAGCCCCGCAACAACTGGGCCCAGCACGCGGTGGCCCATGTGCTGGAGATGCAGGACCGCCGCGCCGACGGCGTCACCTGGCTGACCCAGGACGGCCAGCCGTGGGCGAAGGAGACCGTCTTCCTGCACAACTGGTGGCACCTGGCGCTCTTCCACCTGGGCCAGGGGGAGACGGACGAGGCGCTGCGGCTGTTCGACGGGCCGATGTTCGGGCCGCGGTCGGACCACGCCTTCGACATGATCGACGCCGCGGCCCTGCTCTGGCGGCTGAACCTGCGGGGCGTGGACGTGGGCGACCGCTGGCAGGCGGTGGCCGACCTCTACGAGACCCAGCCGCGCGGCGGCTACGCCTTCGACGACGCCCACGCGATGATGGCCTTCGTGGCCGCCGGCCGGGAGTCGACGGCGCGCGGCCTGCTGGAGCTGCAGACCACCGTGCTCGCCGGCCCCGGCGACAACGCGGTCTTCACCCGCGACGTGGGGCTGCCGGTCATGCAGGCGGTCTACGCCTTCGGGCATGGGGACTATGTGAAGGCCGTCGAGCTGCTGCGCGGCGTGCGCAACATCTCGGGCCGCTTCGGCGGCAGCCACGCCCAGCGCGACATCCTCGACCTGACGCTGATCGCCGCCGCCGGCCGCAGCGGCGACCACAGCCTGGAGCAGGCCCTGCTCGCCGAGCGGGCGGCCGCCAGGCCGCTAGGCAGGCCGGAGGCGCGGAAACTCGCGGCCTAGGACGGAGATCCTCCCCCGTTCCACGGGGGAGGATCGACCGCTACAGTCCCTCAGACAAATGGGGGGAAGCGTATGCGGAAGTTGATCCTGGCCCTGGCCGCCTCGGCCGCGCTGGCCGCCACCGGGGCCCAGGCGCAGGTCGCCCTGAAGCCGGGCACGCCGTCCATCCTGCAGTGGAGCCCGGAACAGCAGCGGCAGTGGTATCCGGCGATCGAGACGGTCTACCAGGTCCGGACCGTGCCACGCGGGAGCCGCGTGCATCCCCTGCCCGCCGCCGGCCGGACCATCGCGCCCACCTTCGAGTACGCCGGCAAGACCTGGACGGTCGACGACTACATGGCCGCCTACAACGTCTCGGGCGTGCTGGTCCTGAAGGATGGCAAGGTCCTGCTCGAGAAGTACGGCCTGGGCCGGAGGCCCGAGGACCGCTGGACGTCCTTCTCCGTGGCCAAGTCGGTGACCTCCACCCTCGTCGGCGCGGCGATCCAGGACGGCAAGATCAAGGGCCTGGAGGACGTGGTCACCAACTACGTCCCCGAACTGAAGGGCTCCGCCTACGAGGGCGTGACCGTGCGCCAGCTCCTGATGATGAGCTCGGGCGTGAAGTGGAACGAGGACTACACCGATCCGAACTCCGACGTGGCCCGGGCCGGGACCGCCGTCCTGGAGCCCGGCGTGAACCCCATCGTCAGCTACATGCGCCGTCTGCCGCGGGCCAACGAGCCGGGGACGAAGTTCACCTACAACACCGGCGAGACGGACCTGGTGGGCGTGCTGGTCTCCAAGGCGGTCGGCAAGAGCCTGTCGGACTACGCCTCTGAGAAGCTCTGGAAGCCGTACGGCATGGAGCGCGATGCGATCTGGATGGTGGACCTCGCGGGCCACGAGCGCGGCGGCTGCTGCATGTCCATGACGCTGCGCGACTACGGCCGGGTGGGCCAGTTCATGCTGGACGGCGGCAAGGCCGGCGACGTCCAGGTGCTGCCGCCGTGGTGGGCGGAACAGGCGACCACGCCGCAGATCACCAATGGCGCGCCGGCGCCCGGCTACGGCTACTTCTGGTGGATGCGGCCCAACGGCAGCTACGACGCCTCCGGCATCTTCGGCCAGTCCATCACCACCTTCCGCGACGACCGGCTGGTGATCGTCGTCAACGCCGCCTGGCCGCAGGCGACGGGGCGGGAGCTGGCGATGGCCCGCACGGCCTTCGTCAACGCGGTGCGCGAGGCGGCGAAGGGCGCCTAGGCCTCGACCGCCTGCCGCGCCCGGTAGGCCGTGGGGCTGAGGCTTGTCCAGCGCTTGAAGGCGCGGGAGAAGGCCGCAGGCTCGGAGAAACCCACGAGGTAGGCGGTCTCGTTGATCGAGACCTTGGGGTTGGCCAGATAGTGCAGCGCCAGCCTGTGGCGCAGGTCGTCATATATCTTCTCGAAGGTGACGCCCTCGGCCTTGAGCTTGCGGAACAGGGTCTGCCGGCTGACCCCGAGGTGGCCGGCCACCTCGTCCATGCTCACGTCGCCGCGGTGGAGCACGGGCATGAGCAGCGCCTCCACCCGACCGCGGACGGTGCCGGCGCTCTCCAGCTTCTGCAGCAGGGCCGCGGCGCGGTCGCTGAGCACCCCGAAGACGTACCCGGGAAGCTGCGCCACCGGCGCGTCGTGGAAGATCGGGTTGAGGCGTAGCGCGTTGCGTTCGGCCCCGAAGACGACCGGCGCCTGGAACACCCGCTGATAGTCGTCCGGATAGCCCGGATCGGGATGGGTGACCTGAACCTCCAGGACGAACGGGATCATCCCCATCCGCCGCGGGCCGCAGGCCATGCGGCCGAAGGTGGTCTCGGTCAGCTCCGGAAAGAGGTTGGGGCCCTGGCGGTTGTCGATCAGCCAGACGGCGTCACCCTCCCGGCGCAGGACGAAGCGGTCCACCGCCGGCCCTACCCCGTCCACCTCCACGGCCAGCCGGCCGAAGCGGTTCATCTGGTCGAAGGCCTCCTGCATGGTCCGCGAGGCGATGGTCAGCAGGCCAACCACCGAGATCTCCGAGAAATCCACGTGCTCGGCGTACCGCAGCGCGAGCGCCGGATCGCCGGTGAGCGTCTTGGCGGCCCGCATCAGCTTCACATACGCGTCGAAGGGCACCCGCCGGTCCGGGTCCTCCAGCTCCTCCGGAACGATCCCGGACGCTGTGGCGAGCGCCTGCGGGTCCGCGCCCTGCGACACCGCGAACTTGAACAGCCCCCGGACGATCCCGGCCTCGTAGGTGCGCTGGGCCATGGACGCGCGGCTCTCCGATCTACCCGTTCACACGACTAGAGGCTGCCGCGCCCGTGTTTGGATGCAAGCGGCCACGCGGCCGCAGCGCGGGCTAGACCACCCGCGTCCAGACCTGGCTCTTGCAGATCAGGCCGCCGAGCACGCAGCCCTTGGCCCGCAGCCGGGTGGCGTCGAGCTGTTGGGCGGTGCCGGAGAAGGTCCGGTTCATGTCCGGCGCGAACACCTTGCCGCGCCACACGCCGCTCCGGTCCAACTCCAGATCGCGGAAGATCTGCAGGCCGACGAGGTTCTGGGTGCCGCCCTCGCGGGCGTCGCGCTTGGCCTTCTCGTTGGCCCAGACCACGTAGCCGCAGGCGCCCGCGCCGCACGGCTTGATCTCGACATGGACGCTGCCCTTGGGATTGCTCCAGACGCCGAAGGTCTGAGCGCCCGAGGACGCCCCCTGGGCCTGCGCGGGCAGGCCGGCCGAGAGCAGGCCCGCGGCGATAACAGCGATAGCGAAGTGACGCATGGACGCAGATTTAGGCGCCCGGCGCAGCCGTGCAAGGCGCCGCGCGGTCGCGCCGCAGGCTGACGGAGACCGGCGGCGCGCGGCGAACCCCTAGTCGGAGGCCTTGCCGCCCTTGGCGGGGGCTTTCGGCGCGGCCTTGGCCGCCGCCTCGGCCTGCTCCTTCTCCTGGTGGCGGGCGCCGCCCAGGATGCCCTCGAGGGCGTAGTTCCCCTCATGGCAGGCGTATTCGTAGATCACGCCGTTCAGCGGGCTCATCTCGTACTCGCCGCCCCAGGGCTTTTCCCAGAGCGTCGGGTCCTCCACCTGGAAGGCGTAGTGCAGCCGGTCCTTGGCGACCCGCGTGAAGCGCTCGGTCACCTTCAAGTTCTCCCAGGAACCCATGAACGCCTGGCGCTGCGGGATGTGGGTGGTCTCCACAACCAGGGTGTCGCCTTCCCACCAGCCGATGGAGTCGCCGAAGTAGGGCCGCACGCCGTCGGTGCGGTGCTTGGCGTTCAGCGGAATGATCCGCGCGTCGTGGTTCATCTCCACCAGGATGGTCACCGCCTCGGGGGACTGAACGATCTGGTAGTTGTTGTTATAGAAGCCGTTGGGGAACATCGGCGGGCCGCCGTTGCGCCCGAAGCCGATGATGCAGCGTTCGCCCAGCGAACGGTTCTCCGGATTGTCGAACGAGCCCATGCCGCCGCGGCCGCCGCCGAAGCCGGCCGGCGCCGGGGCGCCCGCCCTGCGCGGCGGGACTTGGCCGTTCGGGGTGGTCAGCAGCGAGGTGCGGGGCTCACCGCGCACGCGCATGACGCTGTGGCCCGGATCGAGCCAGCCGCGGTTGTAGCCGCCCACGTCGCCGCCGGCCGCGGCGAACTCGGGACGCACGTTTCCGGTGACCTTCGGCGCCTCCGCCGGGGCGTTGGGATCGGTGGGCTTGTTGCCCTCCTCGACCTCCTCGACCACCGCCTGCTCCATGGCCTTCACCTCGTCCTCGGTATGGACAAGGCGGTCGCCCAGCTTGGCGGGCCGGATCATCGGTGTGAGGGTGGAGTTCGACCAGAAGCCGCCCAGGTCCGGTTGGCCGAACGCCGTGCGCGGCGCCTTGTAGGCCGCGGGCTTGGTCTGGGCGGCGGCTTCCAGTGGCAGGGCCAGCGCGATCGGCGCGGCGCAGAGCGCGGTGGCGAGGAAAAGGGCGGCGCGGTTCACGATAGTCTCCCCATGGTCTTTTCGCCGACTCCCGCTCGGCGTTCATACCGAACTTACGAATTCCGCGGCCGCCCGGCAATGGCTTCGGTTCCCGGCAGGCGTTCGGTCGCAAGCCGGCGGCTCCGGCCGCCGATGAGCCTTTTGCGGCGTCCGTCGTTAGGCGGGAATGGCGGAGCTGCGGCATTGACGGGATCGGGGGAACGCCGCGGCGTGCTGATCCGGAACGGGAGCAAGGGCGCCGACTGGCTGCCGCCCGTCCTCGAGCGCCTGGCCGAGCGCGGCGTGCGGCTCGCCGACACGCCGACCGACGGTGGGGAGCGCGCCTGCGACGCCATCCGCGCCAGCGCGCCGACCGACATCGTCGTGGTGGCGGGCGGCGACGGCACCCTGAACGGCGTGGCTCCGGCCCTGCTGGACGCGCCCCGCACGCTCGGGATTCTGCCGCTCGGCACCGCCAACGACCTGGCCCGCACGCTGGGCGTGCCGCTGGACCTCTCGGAGGCCTGCGACGTGATCGCGGCGGGCGCGACCCGGCGCATCGACCTGGGCCTCGCCAACGGCCGGCCGTTCTTCAACGTCGCCAGCCTCGGCCTTTCGGCGGACCTGGCGGCGAGCCTCGACAGCGGGGCCAAGCACAGGTTCGGCCGGCTGTCCTATGCGCTGGCGGCGCTGCGGGTGCTGATGCGGGCCAAGCCGTTCCGGGCGGCGATCGCGGCGGAGGGCGAGGTGGCGCGGACGCACACCTACCAGATCGCCGTGGGCAACGGCCGCTACCACGGCGGCGGCGTGGCGGTGAGCGAGGATGCGCAGATCGATGACGGCCGGCTGGTGCTCTACAGCCTGGAGCCCGGCAGCCTCTGGAAGGTGGTGGTCCTCGCCCCGCTGTTCCGCCGCGGCCGCCACCTACGCTGGCGGGAGGTGCGCACCGCCAGCGGCACGGAGCTGGAGATCCGCACGCCCTCGCCCATGCCGGTCAACCTGGACGGCGAGCTCGCCACCGAGACCCCGCTGGCCTTGACGGTGCGGCCGAAGGCGGTGGAGGTGTTCGCGCCCCGCTGAGCCCTGCCAAGGAGCGCCATGGCCGATCGGCTGAAGACCTGCGGCCCCTGCACCTTCTGCTGCAAGGTCATGGCGGTGTCGGAGCTGGCGAAGCCCGCCGGGACCGCCTGCGCGCACGTCCGCGCGGGCCGGGGCTGCGGGATCTATGCCGCCCGGCCGCAGGGATGCCGGACCTTCGAGTGCGTCTGGCTGATGGACCCGGAGATGCCCCACCGCTTCCGGCCGGACCAGACCAGGGTGATGCTCGACCAGGACCACGACGGTCGCCGCCTGATCGCCCGCTGCGACCCGGCCAACCCGCTGGCCTGGCGCCGCAACCCCATGCACGCGGCGCTGAAGGGGTACGCCCAGGACCACTGGGGCACGGGCCGGATCGTCATGGCCGTCGCCGGCCGCCGAGCCTGGGTGATCACGCCCAAGGCGGACATCGACCTCGGCGAGATCGACCCGGAGGCGCGGGTCGAGGTCGTGGAGGATGGGGACGGGCGGGTGAGCGTCAGGATGATATGACGCAGACGATTGTTCCCTTTTTGTTCGCTTTCTTGCTCTGCCGGTGGCATACTGCCGTTCGGTGAGCTGGCGAGGAACCAAGATGGCCACATCAGGATCTTATGCGCGCGGCGATAAGGCGAGGTCCGTGCCGGACGCGGACGCTGATGCCTACGAGGCGATGGCGCGCAAGCAACGCGCGCTGAACGAGAAGCAGGCTGCGGATATCGAGGCGCGGCACAAGCAACGAATGCTCGGCGGACGTCTGTTCACGGAGGTGGGGCAGAAGCCATGGGACGGACGCGTCGATCATCCCGGCGCACTGGAGTCCATGATCCCCGTGTGGGGTTCAGGAAAGGAAGCGATCGCGGACTTCCAGGATGGCGACTACCTCGGGGCCGCGGGAAACGCCGCCTTGGCTGTGTCTGATCTAGTACCCGCGAAGGCCGTCAGCGGGGCAATTCTGAAGGGCGCGGTGATCAAGGCTGCAGGTCCGCACGTCTGGCGCACAAAGCCCTGGGAAGAAGCTAAGGGCGTCCGGCAGTGGCTAACGGAGAAGGGTGTCGCCAAGCCCGGGCAGCCCGTCCACCACTGGGTACCCTGGCTGGAACAGAAGTCGGCGGTACCCGACTGGATCAAGAACCAGCCCATCTTCCTGAAGCCGATGAAGGACGCGGTTCAACACGGGCGGGTGCATGGAAGATACACCGTCGATGGCGTGAAGCTCCCAAGGTACAATCCGGCAGAGCGGGTTTGGCATGGTTCGCCAGACTGGGCCAAAGCCACCCCGGTTTCAGTCGCGGGTCGGGTGGTTCCCGATAAGGACAAGAAGGGGCGCCGGCCTTGACCGTCGCTACGATAGGCTTCGTCGTTGTCGCAACTGTCTTGGGACTGTGGCTTGTGCGGCGCCTGAGCGAGCCCAATCCCGAGGAAAGGGAGGCGGCCGCCGCGGCGCGCGCGGAGGCCACACGTCAGGTTCTCGACGACATGCGGCGGCTCGCCCAGCCGGCTCTTACCCTCATAGAGGCGGAAAGACCCGGCTTCTCGAAGCTTGGCGGCGAGCCTGACTTGCCGCCCGACGTGGAGTGGCCACGCGCCGAGGGCCGATCCCTGGCGTTCCTGGCGCAGCTTGACCTTCAGGAAGTTCGCAGCGCCGGAGGACCGGACTGGCTCCCCCGCGAAGGCAAACTTTGGGCGTTCAACGACGATGACGGCTACGGCAGCGCCGATCACCTCCGCGTCCTGCACGCGGCATCCGACGCGGCGACCGTCCGCCATGCATTTCCCGACGATCTTGGGAAGCGTCATCGTTTCGGCGAACAGCGGGTGGGTTTTCGCTTGGATATGGTCGCGCCCAGCCTGGACTGGCTCGGCGTTGATCCGCGGGCGTTGGACATCAGTCGTCTGAACGAAAGCGAGCTCGCGGCGGCGCCGCAAGGACCTCATCGCGGCGAACGGCAGCACCGGATCGGGGGATATCCCTCTGAGATCCAAGACGAGCGCATGCCGTTCACGGCTGAGATGTTGGCCCGAGGACTCTCCTTGGACGGGCCGCTGCCCCTCGATATCGAGGAGGCCGCCCGGGAATGGCGGCTCCTGCTGCAGATCGATTCCGACCCGGCGCTCGGGATGAACTTCGGCGACGCGGGCCGGCTCTATGTGTTCATCAAGGAGAAGCACGCCCGGGCGGGCGACTTCTCCAAGACCGTGTCGAACTGGCAGACCTACTAGGCCGCCACCGTCTGCCCCGCCTTCTCCCACTCGGCCCAGAGGCGCTTCTCCTCGGCCTTGGCGGGGCCGAGGCTGGCCTCCTTGACGTGGCCGAAGCCGCGGATCTGCTGCGGAACGGCGGCGATCTTCACCGCGGTCGGCAGGTGGGCGGCGTCCAGCTTTGAGAGGAGGCGGTCGACGCCGGCCTCGTAGTCGGAGATCAGCCCCCGCTCCATCTTCCGCTCGTCGGAGTAGCCGAAGACGTCGAGGGGCGTGCCGCGCAGGCCCTTCATCTTGGCCATCAGCGGGAAGGCCATGTCGGTCATCCACGGGCCGAAGGCCATCTTCCTCGGGCGGCCGTCCTTGTCCTTGGGCGACAGGATCGGCGGGGCGAGCCAGACCTTTTCCTTCCCGCCCTTGAAGACCGAGTTGCGGTACTCGCGCCAGCGCGGGTCGGTATGCAGGCGCGCGACCTCGTACTCGTCCTTGTAGGCCATCAGCTTGTAGAGGTTGGTCGCCACCGCGCGGGTCAGGCGGTCGGAGCCCAGGGCGCCTTCCGCCTCCTGCACCTTGCGCACCCGGTCGAGGTAGCGCTGGGCGTAGGCGCGGTTCTGGTAGGCCTCCAGCTCCCGGGCGCGGTGGGCGATCAGCTCGTCCACCGGCAGGGTCTCCGGCGTCGGCACGTCGTCCTCGCGCAGGCCGCGGCTCGACGGATCGTGGGCGGCCTTGCGGCCCAGCTCGAAGGCCTGGAGGTTGGCGTCGGCGTCCACCCCGTTCAGGCGGATGGCCCGGTAGAGCGCCCGGCTCGACACGGGCACGACGCCCTTCTGCCAGGCGAAGCCCAGCATGATCATGTTCGAGTAGATGGCGTCGCCGAGGTTGTTCACCGCCAGGTGCTGGGCCGGCATGGCGTCGTAAGACTTCACCGCCGCCGCGATCCGCCGGGCCTGGGCGTCGGCGTCGAAACGCACGTCGCGGTCCGTGACGAAGTCGGCAGTGGGCGCAAAGTCGGCGTTGCCGACCGCCACGGTGCGGTCCTTGGCGTAGAGCGCCAGCGCGTCGGCGCCGGCCGCCACCAGCAGGTCGCAGGCGATCAGCACGTTGGCGCTGGCGGCCGGCACCCGGCCACCGACGATGCTCTCCTCGGTCTCGCCGATGCGCACGTGGCTGAACACCGCCCCGCCCTTCTGGGCCAGGCCGGTCATGTCCACCACGGACGCGGCGCGGCCGTCCACGTGGGCGGCCATGGCCAGGATCGAGGCCACGGTCGTCACGCCGGTGCCGCCCACGCCGGTGAAGACGATGTTCGAGGTGCCGGTGAAGGCCTGGAAGGTCGGCAGCGGCGTGGAGTCGGCCGTCAGCGCCGGCATGGCCTCCTTGTGCGGGTTCTCCGCGCCTTCCAGCGTGATGAAGGACGGGCAGAAGCCCTCCAGACAGGTGTAGTCCTGGTTGCAGCTCGACTGGTTGATCTTCCGCTTGCGGCCGAACTCGGTGTTCAGCGGCTCGACGGAGACGCAGTGCGAGGTGCGCGAGCAGTCGCCGCAGCCTTCGCAAACCAGCGGGTTGATCATCACCCGGCGCGGGGCCTGCTCCATCTTGCCGCGCTTGCGGCGGCGACGCTTCTCGGTGGCGCAGACCTGGTCGTAGATCAGGACGGTGACGCCCGGGATCTCGCGCAGCTCACGCTGCACCTTCATCAGCTCGGACCGGGGTTTCACCTCGACGCCGGGCGCCAGGTCGGTGACCTGCTCGTAGCGCTCGGGTTCGGCGGCCACCACGACCACCTTCTTCACGCCTTCGGAGGCGAGCTGGCGGGTGATCTGCGGAACGGTGAAGCCGCTCTCGGCCTGCTGGCCGCCGGTCATGGCGACGGCGTCGTTGAACAGCAGCTTGTAGGTGATGTTCGACTTCGCCGCGACCGAGGCGCGGACGGCGAGCGAGCCGGAGTGATTGTAGGTGCCGTCGCCGAGGTTGACGAAGACGTGCTTCTCCTCGGTGAAGGGCGAGGCGCCCATCCAGGTCAGGCCCTCGCCGCCCATGTGGCTGGTGAGGTCGGTGTTCGGGTCGTTGAAGCTCGCCATATAGTGGCAGCCGATGCCGGCGAGCGCCCGGCTGCCTTCCGGCAGGCGCGTGGACGAGTTGTGCGGGCAGCCCGAGCAGAAGAACGGCTTGCGCTGCTGGTCGCTGGACAGCGTCACCGCGGCCATGGAGGCGGCCGAGACGCGGTTCAGATAGTCGTGCACCCGCTCCATGTGCGGGCCGGGCGGCAGGCGGTCGGAGATGGCCAGGGCGATCTCGGCCACCGAGAGCGAGCCCAGCTCCGAGAGCAGCGGGTGGCCCTGCTCGTCGGTCTTGCCGATGATCTTCGGCCGCGCGTGGGCGGGCAGGTCGTAGAGCGCGGCGCGGGCCTGGGTCTCGATCAGCGGCCGCTTGTGCTCGATGACCATCAGGGTCTCGAGGCCGGCGGCGAAGCTGCGCAAGCCCGTCGGCTCCAGCGGCCAGGGCATGCCCACCTTGTAGATGGCGATGCCGAGGTCGGCCGCCTCCTGGCGGCTGATGCCCATGGCCGCGAAGGCCTCGATGACATCCTTGTAGGCCTGGCCCTGGCAGGCGATGCCGAGCCGGGGCCGCGAGGAGCCCCACATCACCCGGTCGATCCGGTTGGCGCGGGCGAAGGCGAGCGCGGCCGGCAGCTTGTGGGTGCGCAGGCGCCGCTCCTTGTCGAGCGGCTGGTCCTTCAGGCGGATGCCAACTCCGCCGGGCGGCAGGCGGAAGTTGTCGGGAATGACGAAGCGGTGGCGGTCGAGGCCCACATCGATGGTGACGCCGGAATCCATGGTGTCGGCCAGCGCGATGAGGCCGACCCACAGCCCCGAGAACCGGGACATGGCGTAGCCCATCAGGCCGTAATCCAGCACCTCCTGCACGTCGGCGGGTGCGAGCACCGGCATCTCGAAGTCCTGGAAGGCGAACTCCGACTGCGACGGGAGCGTCGAGGATTTGCAGTTGTGGTCGTCGCCGGCCACCGCCAGCACGCCGCCCTTGGGCCAGACGCCGGCGAAGTTGGCGTGCTTGAAGGCGTCGCCCGTGCGGTCCACGCCCGGCGCCTTGCCGTACCACATGCCGAACACACCGTCGTAGAGCGCGCCCGGGAACAGGTTGGCCTGCTGCGAACCCCAGACGGCGGTCGCCGCCAGGTCCTCGTTGAGGCCCTCCTTGAACACCACCTCGGCGGCCTTCAGGTGCGTGGCGGCGCGCGCGGCCTGCTGGTCGAGGCCGCCGAGCGGCGAGCCGCGATAGCCCGACACAAATCCCGCCGTCTTCAGGCCCGCGGCCTGGTCCAGGCGGTGCTGATCCATCAGGACGCGCAGGAGAGCCTGTACGCCGGTGATGAAGACACGACCTTCGGTGAGCAGAAATTTGTCGTCGAGCGTCACTTCCTGGTGGCGCATCGCAATTTTTATCCTTCCAGGCCTCCCACAGGCCGTTAGAAGATCATATAAGATCGCAGCAATTGCTTGCCAAAAGCGTGCCCCTGCCATCCGGTTCCGGGGCAAGAAAGACGCCGGTAAGCGCCGAGAGAAGGAGGAAAACTTGTCCGAGGTGCTCGACGCCGTCGATGCCAAGATTCTGGATCTGATCCAGCATGACGCGGGCCTTTCGGTCGCCGAGATCGCAGAACGGGTCGGATTGTCGTCGAGCCCGTGCTGGCGGCGCATCAAGCGCCTGGAGGACGCCGGCGTCATCCAGCGGCGCGTGACCATCCTGGACCGGGAAAAGTTGGGATTGGGTTTCGAGGTCTACTGCACGGTCAAGCTCAGCCTGCCCACCAAGGACAACCTCGACGCCTTCGAGACCGCCATCGGCAAGCTGCCGGAGGTCGTCCAGTGCGCCACCGTCACCGGCGCCGCCGACTACGAGCTGCGGATCGTCACCCGCGACATGCACGCCTTCGACGACTTCCTGCGCGACAAGATCCTGTCGCTGGGGCTGGTCTCCAACATCGAGAGCCGGATCGTCATCCGCTCCGTGAAGCACACGACCGCCGCGCCGCTGGGTCTGGTCAGCCCCTATGTGAGCGCGCAAAGCTAGGGCTCCCTGAACGGAGCCCACCATGATCGACCTCGTCATCGACCAGCGGCGCAAGGACCTGGGCGGGTTCGAGGTGGGGCGGGTGCTGCCCTTCGCCCAGCGGCGGATGGTGGGCCCCTTCATCTTCTTCGACCACATGGGCCCGGCGGAGTTCCAGCCGGGCTTCGGCCGCGAGGTGGACGTGCGGCCGCATCCGCACATCGGCCTCTCCACCCTCTCCTACCTCTTCGAAGGCGAGATGACCCACCGCGACAGCGTGGGCGCCGTCCAGCCGATCCGGCCCGGCGAGGTGAACTGGATGACGGCCGGCCGGGGCATCACCCATTCGGAGCGCTTCGAGCACCTGCGCGCCCACGGCGGACGGATGAACGGCATCCAGACCTGGATCGCCCTGCCGGTGGAGGACGAGGAGACCGATCCCGGCTTCGCCCACTACCCGCCCGACCAGCTGCCCACCTACGAGGGCGGCGGCATGTGGGCCCGGCTGATCGCCGGCGAGGCCTTCGGCGCCAAGTCGGCGGTGCGCACCCACTCGCCCATGTTTTACATCCACTGGCGGCTGGACGCCGGCGCCCAGGCGCAGCTGCCGGCGGAGTATCCCGAACGCGCGGCCTATGTGGCGCAGGGGGTGGTGGAGGTGGACGGCCGCCAGTTCCACGAGGGGCAGATGCTGGTCTTCGCGCCCGGCGAACCTGTGCTGTTCACCGCCGTGACACCGGTCATCGTCATGCTACTGGGCGGCGAGCCGGTGGGGCCGCGGTTCATCGAGTGGAACTTCGTCTCCTCCTCGAAGGACCGGCTGGAGCAGGCCAAGGCCGACTGGCGAGCCGGGCGCATGAAGCTGCCCGACGCCGACCACGACGAATTCATCCCCCTGCCCGGCGACCCGCCGCCCCCAGCGAACCCGATGAGCTGATGGGGGACGCAAGCTTGGCCGGAATAATCCTCCCCCATCAGGGGTTGTAGCGCGGAGAGCCTTTCGGCCCCTGAGCCACGGCGGGTTGAGCCTGCCTCGTTTTGGGCGTTAGTGGGCAAGATGAACGTCAGCGTCTTCGACCTCTTCAAGCTTGGCGTCGGCCCCTCCAGCTCGCACACCATGGGCCCGATGACCGCCGCCTGCCGCTTCCTGGCCTGGCTCGGCGAGGCGCGCGCCCGGGTGGAGCGGGTCGAGGTCACTCTCTACGCCTCGCTGGCGCTCACCGGCCGCGGTCACGCCACCGACCGCGCGGTGATCCTCGGCCTGGCCGGCTTCGAGCCGCGCACCCTCGACGCCGACGCCGGCGACCGCACCATTGCGCGCGCCGTCCACCAGGGCCGGCTGATGCTGGGCGGCGAGCGCGAGATCGGCTTCGAGGTCGGCCGCGACCTGGTCTGGGCCGGCCGCACCCGGCTGCCCCAGCATCCCAACGCCCTGAAGTTCACGGCCTTCGACGCCGAGGGCGCGCCGCTCGGCGAGCGGACCTACTTCTCCATCGGCGGCGGCTTCGTCCGCGACGAGGATGAGATGGGCCAGAACGCCCCGGCCGATCCCGGGCCCGAGGTCCCCTACCCGTTCGAGTCCGGCGACGAGCTCCTGGAGCGGGCGGCCATGGCGAACCTGACCATCGCCGAGCTGATGTTCGAGAACGAGAAGGTCCGCCGCTCGGAACAGGAGATCAACGACGGCCTCGAGGAGATCGCGGCGGCCATGTACGCCTGCATCGACCGGGGGCTGCGCGTGGACGGCGTCCTGCCCGGCGGCCTGAAGGTGCCCCGGCGGGCGAACCAGGTCTGGCAGAACCTGATGTCCGACGCCGACCGCCGGATCGCCGATCCGCTCGCCGCCCTCGACTGGGTGAACCTCTGGGCGCTGGCGGTGAACGAGGAGAACGCCGCCGGCGGCCGGGTGGTGACCGCCCCCACCAACGGCGCGGCCGGCCTGCTGCCGGCGGTGCTGCGCTACTACGAGCGCTTCCACAACGGGACGGCGGAGAGCCGCCGGACCTTCCTGCTGACGGCGGCGGCCATCGGCGCCCTCTACAAGAAGAACGCCTCCATCTCCGGCGCGGAGGTGGGCTGCCAGGGCGAGGTGGGTGTCGCCTGCTCCATGGCCGCCGCCGGCCTGACCGCCGTGCTCGGCGGATCCAACGCCCAGATCGAGAACGCCGCCGAGATCGCCATGGAGCACAACCTCGGCCTCACCTGCGACCCGATCGGCGGCCTGGTGCAGATCCCCTGCATCGAGCGCAACGCCATGGGCGCGGTGAAGGCCATCGACGCCGCCCGCCTGGCGCTGCTGGGCGACGGCCGCCACACCGTCAGCCTCGACAAGGTGATCGCCACCATGAAGCGCACCGGCGAGGACATGAGCCACATCTACAAGGAAACCTCGCTGGGCGGCCTGGCGGTCAATCTCGCGGAGTGCTGAGCGGATTTCCGCCCGGCGGCTGTCGGGACCGTCGCGCGCCGTTCGTCATCCTGCCGTAAGGTCACGAGGACCGGAAAAGGGAGACGGACGATGCGCTACCTGATGATCGTGAAGGCCACGCCCCAATCCGAGGCTGGCGAGTTCCCGCCCGACGCCGAGCAGATGTTCGCGTAGATGGCGGAGTTCAACAACGAGATGATCGCCGCGGGCGTCATGCTCGACGGGGCGGGCCTGAAGCCCAGCTCGGCCGGCAAGCGCATCGCCTTCCACGGCCGGGGCAACACCGTGGTCACCGACGGTCCGTTCGCCGAGACCAAGGAGCTGATCGCCGGCTTCTGGGTGATCCAGTGCAAGGACATGGACGAGGCCCTGTCGTGGGCGAAGCGCGTGCCCTTCGCCGACGGCGAGATCGAGCTGCGCCCCTACCACGAGCCGGAGGACTTCGAGGGCTACGTCTCCGACGAGGTCATGGCCCAGGAGAAGGCCTGGCGCGAGGACCAGATCGCCAAGGCGCCGAAGCTCGACGCCTAGGACGTCGTCAACGCCTTGCGGGTCTGTTCCCAATACTGGGCGCCGGTGATCAGGGTGACGATCGCCGCGAGCCAGAAGAGGACGTGGGCGGCCGTGGCGAATCCGCCACGGACCCCCGCCGCCTCCGGCAGGCTGAAGGCGCCCCAGGCGGCGACCACCAGCTCCATGGTCAGGGCCACGAGCTGCAGGGTGGTCTTCCACTTGGCGAGCAGGGTGACCGGCAGCTTCACGCCCTTGCCGGCGCCCACCTCGCGCAGGGCGCTCACCGTGAACTCGCGGAACAGGATCAGCCCGGCCGGCAGGACGATCATCGGCTGGGCCCCGCCCATGGCCAGGAGGCCAAGGATGGCTCCGCAGACCAGAACCTTGTCGCCGATCGGGTCGAGGATGGCGCCCCAGATGCTGACGGCGTTCATCTTCCGCGCGAGCCAGCCGTCGAAGAAGTCGGTCACCGCCGCCACCACGAAGGCGTAGACCGCCCACCGCTGCAGGCTGAACTGGGCCAGCGGATCGAGCCGCTCCGACACGTAGGGGATCGCCCCCGCCGCGGCGGCGAGCGCCAGGAACATGAAGAGCGCCAGGACAAGGCGCAGGGACGTGAGGATGTTCGGCAGGGACTTCATGGTCTCTCCAACGCGTGGATCGTTCCTTAGGTACCCGGCGTAAGCTCGACCGTCTTCTGCTGTTTGCTGTAGAGGCAGATCCGCTTGTCGTTCCCCTCGATGAGCACCGCGATCCCGTAGTTCTGGGTGCCGACGGGATGGACGATCACCTGCGGCGACCTCATGCCCAGCCGCTGCGCGCGATGCAGGCACTGCTTGCGGACGTCGGTCCGGAACTCCTCCCAGGCCACGGGCGAACTCGCCTGGGCCTGCCCCGCCGCCGCCAGGGCCAGCGCCGCCCCCAGGATCATCATCCGCATCGAAGCCTCCTCAGGCCTTGTGGAAGAATGCGTAAATGCGCTGGGCGAGCGGAAGGCTCACGCCCTCCACCTTGGCGAGGTCCTCGACTGACGCCCGGCTCACGCCGCGGGCGGAGCCGAAGGTGTGGAGCAGGGCCCGCTTGCGGCCAGGACCGACGCCCTCGATCTCGTCGAGCGGGTTCTTCTTGAGGTCCATGGACCGGCGCGTGCGGTGGCTGCCGATGGCGAAGCGGTGGGCCTCGTCGCGCAGGCGCTGCAGGTAGTAGAGCACCGGCGACTTGGGCTCGAGCATGAAGGGCTCCTTGCCCGGCATGAAGAACCGCTCCAGCCCCGCGTCCCGGTCCGGCCCCTTGGCGACGCCTACCACCGCGATGTCGTCGACGCCCAGGTCGGCCATCACCTCCATGGCCGCGGCGAGCTGGCCCGCGCCGCCGTCGATCAGCACCAGGTCCGGACGGATGGCCTCATTGCCCTCCTCCTCTTCCTTCACCAGCCGGGAGAAGCGGCGGCGCAGCACCTCGCGCATCATGCCGTAGTCGTCGCCCGGGGTGAGCTCGGTCGAGCGGATATTGAACTTCCGGTACTGGTTCTTCTGGAAGCCGTCGGGGCCGGCCACGATCATGCCGCCGACGGCGTTCGTGCCCATGATGTGGCTGTTGTCGTAGACCTCGATCCGCTCCGGCTGGCCCTCCAGGCCGAAGGCCTCGCAGACTCCCGCCAGCAGCTTCGACTGGGCCGAGCTCTCGGCCATCTTCCGGCCCAGCGCCTCGCGGGCGTTGGTGAGCGCGTGCTCCACCAGCCCCTTCTTCTCGCCCCGCTGCGGCCGGCTGATCTCCACCTTGCGGCCGGACTTCTGGCAGAAGGCCTCGGCGAGCAGCTCGCAATCCGCGGGGTCGATGTTCACCAGGATCATCTTCGGGATCGGCTTGTCGTCGTAGAACTGGCCGAGGAAGGCGCCCATGACGTCGGGGTCCTCGTCGCTCTTGTCCACGCGCGGGAAGTAGGCGCGGTTGCCCCAGTTCTGGCCCGCCCGGAAGAAGAACACCTGGACGCAGGCCTGGCCGCCCTCGGCGTGCAGGGCGAAGACGTCCGCCTCGTCCACCGTCTCGGGGTTGATCTGCTGTTCCTGGGCGATGGAGGCCAGCGCCCGGATGCGATCGCGCAGGCGCGCGGCGCGCTCGAACTCCATCTCGTCTGAGGCCGCCTGCATCTGCTCGGCCATGCTGGCCATCACGGCCCGGCTCTTGCCGCGCAGGAAGGCCTGCGCCTGGTCCACCAGGCCGTTGTAGTCCTCCAGGCTGACGAGCCCTGTGCAGGGCGCGGCGCACCGGCGGATCTGGTGCAGCATGCAGGGGCGGGTGCGGGTCTCGTAGACGCTGTCCGAGCAGGACCGCAGCAGGAACGCCTTCTGCAGGGTGTTCAGCGTGCGGTTCACCGCCCAGGCGCTGGCGAAGGGGCCGAAGTACTCCCCTTTGATGGTGTGGGCGCCGCGGTGCTTGCGCAGCTGCGGCGCCTCGTGGTCGCGGCGGATGACGATCTCGGGGAAGCTCTTGTCGTCGCGCAGCAGGACGTTGAAGCGCGGCTTCAGCTGCTTGATCAGGTTGATCTCGAGCAGCAGGGCGTCGGTCTCGGTCTTGGTGGTGACGAACTCCATGGAGCGCGTCTGGTCGACCATGTGGGCGATGCGTTGGGTGTGGAAGCGACCCTGGGCGTACTGCAGCACGCGCTTCTTGAGCGAGCGCGCCTTGCCGACGTAAAGCACCTCGCCGTCCTCGCCCACCATGCGGTAGACGCCGGGGCGGTCGGGCAGGCGTTTGACCTCATCCTTGATCAGGGCGGCGCCCTTCAGGGGCGGGGTGTCGAGCATGGGTCACATATAGGGCGGTTCGGGCCGCATGGCAGCGCGACGATTGGAACGCGGCCTGCCAGTGTACGTTGACCGGTCTTCAGGGGGAGTTCCATCCGGATGGTGGCGGACGACGAGTTGGTGGCGCGCGCCCCGTCGGTGGCGGATGCTCCCGATTTCGCCGCGCTCTTCCGCACGCTGCCCAGCCCCTACATGATCCTCGATCGCGAACTGCGGTACGTGGACGTCAACGAGGCCTACTGCACCACCCTGGAACGCAGACGGGAAGACCTGATCGGGCGTCCGCTTTTCGAGCTCTTCCCCAATCCCGGCGAGAGCGGGCGCAGGCTCAGGGAGTCCTTCGAACGGGTGCTGGAGTCAGGCCGGCCGGACTCCCTTCCCCTGATCCCCTATCCGATCGAGCGGCCGGCCAGCCGCGGCGGCGGATTCGAGATGCGCTACTGGTCGGCGGCGCACGTGCCCCTGCTCGGCCCCGACGGCCGCACCCGTTATATCGTCCAGAACACGGTGGACGTGACCGAGCTGCAGCGGCTCAAGGAGATGGCCTACGGCCCCGGCGGCGAAAGTTATCTCGCGCCCGCGCCGGGCGAGACGGACCTGCTGCAGCGCGCCGCGGAGGTGACGGCCCTTAACGCCGCCCTGACCCAGGAGACCCGCGGCCTTCGGGACCTGTTCATGCAGGCGCCCGGCTTCATGGCCGTGCTCACCGGTCCCGAGCTGACCTTCGCCCTCGTCAACAACGCCTACCAGCAGCTCATCGGCCATCGTCAGGTCATCGGCCGGTCGGTCGAGGACGCGCTGCCGGAGGTCCGCGAACAGGGCTTCGTCCAGCTCCTGCAGGGGGTGCTCGAGAAGCGCGAACCCTTCCTGGGCCAAGCGCTTAGCGTGCGGCTCCAGCGCACGCCGGGCGGCGACCTGGAAGAGCGCTTCGTCGACTTCATCTACCAGCCCATCACCCACCCGGACGGAGACGCCTGGGGCGTGTTCGTGCAGGGCAGCGACGTCACCGACCGTGTGCTGGCCGAACGGCAGCAGAAGCTGCTGCTCGACGAACTGAACCACCGGGTGAAGAACACGCTGGCCACGGTCCAGGCGATCGCCGCCCAGACGCTGCGCACCAGTCCCGAGCCCGCGGCCTTCCGCGAGGCTTTCGAGGCTCGCATCCTGGCGCTCGCCGCCACCCACGACCTGCTCACCGCCACGAGCTGGCGCAGCGCCGACCTGCGCGACGTGGTGCTGGTCGAGCTGAAGCCCTTCGGTCCCGAACGCTACCGGCTGGAAGGACCGGACGTGGCGCTGGCCCCGGCCGAGGCCCTGACGCTGGGCCTGCTGTTCCACGAACTCGCCACCAACGCCGCCAAGTACGGGGCCCTCTCCGTGGCCGAAGGCCGGGTCGAGGTGCGCTGGAGCGTGGAGGCGGGACGGCTCGACCTCGGCTGGCGCGAGACGGGCGGGCCGGCTGTCGCCCCGCCCACCCGGCGGGGCTTCGGATCGCGCCTGATCGAGCGCAGCCTCAAGGGGCAGATGGGCGGCGAGGCGGTGCTGGAGTTCGCCCCGCAAGGCCTGTGCTGCGCCGTCAGCCTGCCCCTGAAGGGCGTCGCCTAGGCGGTCAGCCCTGCCCGCCGACCAACTTGGCCATGGCGTCCAGGTAGCGGATGAAGGCGGCCCGGCCGGCCTCGGTGAGGCTCACGCGGGTCAGGGGCTTCTTGCCCGCGAAGCTCTTGTCGATGGCCACATAGCCGGCCTCCTCGAGCTTGCGCAGGTGGACCGACAGGTTGCCGTCGGTGGCCTGCAGCCGGGTCTTCAGCTCGTTGAAGTCGGCCGTGCCGCCGCTCGCGAGGTAGGCCATGACGCCGAGCCGTAGCCGCCCATGGATCACCTCGTCGATCGCGCCGATGTCGAAGTCGTCCATCACGCCGCCCGCTTCGCCTGGCGCATCAGGACCAGGCCCGGCGCGGCGAGCAGGCCCAGCAGCCCGAGGCCGAACAGCAGCCACATCATCGGCTGGTCGACGTACCAGGCCGCGGCGACCGCCGTCAGGAAGGCGCCGCCGGCGACCGCCTTCATCCAGGCCTGCCGCATCAGGGTCGCGGCGACCAGCCAGGCCGATCCGTAGAGGGCCATCAGGATGCAGGGAAAGACCGACATCAGGTTCGGGATCTGCAGCCGCCAGGTCACGACGCCCAGGCTGATGCCGATGACGAAGATCGCCCAGCCGACCGCCGACCAGGCCACGCCGGTCGCCACCTGGTAGGGGCTCCCGTCGCGCGGAATGCCGCGCAGCAGCCCCGCGAGCGCGATCAGGTACACCACCGTCGCCGACAGGAAGACGCCGGCGTACATCCAGTTCTCCAGGGCGCCCGTCGCGAGCAGGACCCAGACCGCGAGGCTCGCGGCGCCATAGATCGTACCGGCCGCCAGCAGGATGGAGCCGCCGACCATCGGCCGGTCCCGGCCCGCCTCGGCCAGGCCGCGCATGAAGGCGATGTCGTCACTCAGGTTCTGGTTCGGTTGGGCCATGTCAGCCGCTCCCCTTGATGAATGACGCCGTTCTACGAAAAGTACTTTGTGTTGTAAAGTTCTTTTCCGCCGTTCTCTGGCGGGGCGGTCGGATGGGGTGCGGATCAGACCTTCACGGACCCGGAGGCGATCTTCTCGAACACCGCCTTGGTGACTTTCACGTAGCCGCGCTTGGCGTCGTGGAAGAACAGCGGGCCCTTGATCTTCGCCGGGTCGTAGCCGTCGGCGACGAGGTCCATCTTCCGCACCTTGAAGGTGCCGGTGGTCTGCATCTCCGGCAGCAGGCGCACGAACAGCGGCTGGGCGTAGGACGGCAGCTCGCGGGCCACATGCTCGCCGAACGCCTTGATGTCGAACTCCGGCCCGACGACCAGGGCCGCCATCCCGGCGCGGCCGTCGGCGCCGTCGACCGCCACCCCGTAGACGTTGACCTCCTTCACGCCGGCCGCGGCCTGCAGCCGCTCGGCCACCTCGTTGGTGGACACGTTCTCGCCCTTCCAGCGGAAGGTGTCGCCGATGCGGTCGACGAAATAGAGATAGCCGTCGGCGTCGGACTTCATCAGGTCGCCGGTGGCGAACCAGCGGTCGCCCTTCTCGAACACGTCCCTAAGGACCTTTTTCTCCGAGGCCGCCTTGTCGACGTAGCCGGTGTAGTCAGTGCGCGCGTCGCCGCCGATCTTGCCGATGCACTCCCCCACCTGGCCGGGGCCGCATTCGATGCAGAAGCCGTCCGTGCCGCGGATCGGCTGCTCGGTCTCCACGTCGAACTGGATCAGCCGCACGTTGAAACGCTTGCGCAGCCACTTGGGCGCGCGCCCGATGGCGCCTTCCCGGCCGTCGAAGTTGAACAGGCTGACGTTGCCTTCGGTGGAGCCGTAGAACTCCAGGATCTCGGGGATCCGGAACCGGCGCTTCAGCTCCGGCCAGACGTCAGGCCGCAGGCCATTGCCGAACGCCAGTCGGATCTTGTGCCGGGTTTCGTCGGGGTGTTCGGGGGCGTTGACGAGGTAGCGGCAGAGCTCCCCGATGTAGACGAACATGGTGCAGCCCTCGGCCACCACCTCCTCCCAGAAGTGGCTCGCGGAGAACTTGCGGCGCAGCACCACGGAGCCGCCGTTCAGCAGGGCCGCCCCCAGCGCGCAGAGGCCGCCGGTGGCGTGATAGAGCGGCAGGCTCACATAGACCCGGTCGCTGGCCTTGGCGCCCGTCGAACCCGCGAAGCCGCGCATGTAGAGCTGGGCCCGGACATGGGTGATCCGGGCGGCCTTCGGCATGCCCGTGGTGCCGGAGGTGAAGATCAGCAGCGCCGTGTCGCGCGCCTTCATGTCCTCGCGCACGATGCGGTCGGGCGGCAGCATACTGCAGCTCTTCAGGGCCTGGACCAGGTCGCGCTGGTCGCCGTGGGCGGGGCCCAGCACCCACTGCTGCAGGGTGCGCTCGAGCAGCGGCCGCGCGGCCTCGAACACCGGGGAGGTCTCCGAATCCACCACCACGTGGTTGGCCTGGCTGATGTTCAGGCAGTGGGCGAGCGGCAGGCCGGCCAGCTGATTGTTGATCAGCGCCGTGACCACCCCGATCTTCGACAGGCCGTACCAGACGCAGAAGTACTCCAGCCGGTTCGGCATGAAGAGCGCCACCGTCTGGCCGCGCCGGACGCCCAGCCCCTTGGCCCAGTGGGCGAAGCGGTTGGCGATGGCGTCCATCTCCGCATAGGTGACGGTGCGCCCCTCGAAGGTGATGGCCGGCCGCTCGCGCCAGCGCTCCACCGCCGCCTGCAGGTCGTCGCAGATCAGGTTGTCCGAGTCCGGCGCGATGGATTTCACCCGCCCCAGCGTCCGATTAAGCCCGCGCAGAAAACGCCACTCGCGCTGGAGCCTTGCCTTAAGGCGCATCCCGTCCTCCGACCTGAGGCGCGAGCTTGGCGGCGGCCTGGGCAGGCGGTCAAGGAAAGGCGCGGGCGCGGATGGTCACACCTGTTACACGCGGCGCCGGCGCCACAGCGGCGCGGGCCCCGGACGGTGTAGTATGGGCCATGGCCGACCTACCCCGCGCGATCCTGTTCGACCTCGACGAGACCATCATCTCGTTCGGCCGGCGACCCCTCCTGCTCCTGGAGGTGGCCGAGACGTTCGGCGCGGACCTGGCGCCCGTCACGCCGCAGCAGGTGGCGAACGCCATGGAGGCCAAGTTCCGCTGGTTCTGGTCCGACGAGGACCGCCACCAGCAGTGGCGCTTCCGACTGGAGGCGGCGCGGATCGAGGTGGCCCGCCTGGCTTTCCGGGACCTCGGCGCGCCCGCCCACCTCGCCCGCCCCTTCGCCGAGCGATTCCACGCCTATCGGGAGGCGCAGGCCGCCTTCTTCCCAGGGGCGCTCGAGGCGCTCGACACGCTCAAGGCGCGCGGCGTGCGGCTGGCCCTGGTGACCAACGGCCACGCGACGCCCCAGCGCGCGAAGGTGGAGCGCTTCGACCTCGCCCCACGCTTCGATCACGTGCAGATCGAGGGCGAGCAGGGCTTCGGCAAGCCCGAGGAGCGCGCCTACCTCCACGCCCTGCAGGCGCTCGGCGTGGGCCCGCACGAGGCCTGGATGGTCGGCGACAACCTGGAATGGGAGGTCGCCGCGCCCCAGCGGCTGGGCATCTACGCCATCTGGCACGACCACCTTGGCGAGGGCCTGCCGCCGGACAGTCCCGTGCGCCCCGACCGGATCATCCGCTCCATCGCCGAGCTTGTAGAATAAGGCCATTCCACGGCGAAGCTCGCCAGATTTCCGCCGCCTTGGCGGAGACGCCGCAGGCATTCGCCGCGCCACAGGCCTGTATTTCAAGACTATCCTGCGGCCCCAGTCCTGATGACTTCCGGTCCCAGAGCAGGCGGATAGTCTAGAATAGCCAAGCTCCCCGATCACGATTGCGGAACCGGCTGCGCCGTGCCGGGTTTCCACCTCCAACAGATTTCCTGGAGGGACTGAGCATGTCCATGAACTACAACCCGTCCTCGCAGGGCCCGTCGGGCTCGCAGGAGACCGAAGGCTCGATGTTCCCGGCGAACCCGATCTGGGAGCGCTCGGCCAAGAAGCGCCGCGGCTTCGGCGGCGGACGCAAGACGACCACCGAAGCGAGCAGCACGACCGCCGCCAGCGCGGCCTCGACGGCTGGCGCGGGCGCCTCGGCGATGGACTCGCCGATGGACCGGCCGGTGAGCTCAGGCGCGACCTCGTCGGGCGCTTCGGTTCTGGATTCGCCGATGGACCGCCCGGTCGGCACGACCACTGGCGTCTCGGCGCTGGACGCGCCGATGACGTCGGCCTCGACCATCCCGCCGCGGACCAGCACGGATCGTGAGATCCGCACCGAGACCATGACGGCCGCCCCGCCGCGGACCCGCACGACGACCACGACCACCGCCAAGAAGAAGGGGGGCGTTCCGGCCGCCGCGCTCGCCGCCGGCGTCGTGGCTCTGGGCGGCCTGGCCGCCGCGGGCTGGTACGCCAGCCAGCCGCAGGACACCGGCGTGGCCGAACTCGCTCCGGGCGAGCCCACCGACATGGCCGCCGCCGGCGGCTCGACCATGGCGGCGCCGGCCCCGATGGAAATGGCCGCCAACACCGCCGCCCCTCCGGTGACGCCCGCCGCCCCGGCCGCGACCGCCACCGCCACGACGGAGCGCAGCGCGCCGGTCGCCCGCAGCACGACCCGCACCACGCGGACCGCGACCGCCCGCACCCGTCCGGCCGAGGCGGCCCCCGCGGCCGGTGACGTGGGCGTCAACGCCAGCGCCACGGCCACCCTGCCCGGCGGTCCGGTGCCCTATTCGAACCTGAGCGGCGCGGCCGCGGCGACCACGCCTTCGGCCGCCACGGACACCCCGCCGGCCGTGACGCCGACCCCGACGGCCCCGACGGCCATCGACCCGGCGCCGGTGGAACCGGTTCCGGCGCCGAGCGCGTCCAGCCCGACGCCTGAAACCACGCCGGAAGCGACGCCCGAGGCGACGCCCCAGCCGTAACCCCTTTCCGTTGGGGATAAAGAAGAGGGCGGCTCCCGCAAGGAGCCGCCCTTTTCATTCGCCCCTACCGGTGGCGCAAGCGGCGAAGTCCCCGGGGCAGCGGCGGCGGCTCGCAACCGGCCGGCAAGGCGCCGGGCTCCACCCGCAGCAGGCTCAGGACCCGCTGGGATCCCAGCCGGTCGGGCCAGCGGATGGTGTCACCTGCCCGCATGCCGATCAGCGCCGCCCCGGCGGTGGACAGGACCGGCAGCTCCTGCGGTGAGAGCGCCTGCGGCACCAGCTGGGCGGTGGTCGGCTGCTCGTCCTGGTCGGCGATGAACTCCACCCAAGAGCCCAGCCGGGCGACGTCAGCCCCCACCGCGTCGTCCGGCACGATGTCCGCGCGCTCCAGCTCCTCCAGCAGGGCCGCCGCGATCCGCGGGGCGTCGATCAGCGCGTGGATCGCCGCCGCCGTGAGCCGGCGGTGGTCCGACACGCCGATGAAGATCGGCGGCCGGTCGGGAAACGCCACGGCGCTCATCGCGCATAGGCCCGGACGGCGGCGACGGCTTGCAGCCCGACCTCCAGGTCGCGCAGCCGCTGCTCGTAGTCGAAAGGGCTCAGGGCCATGTCAGACCTCCACCGCTTCGATCTCGACGACCCGCGGCCGCCCGTCGGCCCCGCTCCAGCTGAAGGCGGCGCCGGCGCAGAGGCCGAGCAGGGCGGCGCCCACGGGCGAGAGCACCGACAGCCGCCCGGCGTCGATGTCGGCCTGGTCGGGACAGACCAGGGTGACGCGCCGGGCCTCACCGGAGGTCAGCTCGCGGTAGGTCACGGCCGAGCCGAGGCGCACGAAGCGTTGCGGGGCCTCCTCGGGACGCACCACGATCGCGCGGTCGAGTTCGCGGCCGAGCAGCTCCGCGCCGAGGGTGCGGCCGAGGCCGGCCAGATTGGAGAGCCGCTCGTAATCCGCCTCCGTCACATAGACGGGGGGAGGTTTCAGGTCTTGGGCCAGCATGGCTGGGCCTCCTTCGGATGGGACTCCTGCAACCGCGCGCAGGCGGTCTCCCGCGACAGCTGTCGCAGCCTGGAATCCAGTTGTTACGAAGTCCTCGCGCGCCGAAACCTGGTCCGCCGCACCGACGCCTCGTGATGTTCGGATGATCTTGCTGGAATTCCCCGAGCCCGGCTCTCAGGCTCTACATGGGCTCGGGGTCAGCCGCCTGCGACGACACGCCCGGCGTGACAGGTTCGACGCAGAATGTTGGCCGATTTCGACATGCCGACTGAACATGGGCTGGCCGTGCCGGGAAGTCAAACGGCGGCGGTTCCACCCGGGCCGCTCGCGCGTTAGACCAGAGCCATGGCAGTCGCGTTCACCAGGGAAGAGGACTACGAGGCCCAGGCGGCGGACCTGCCGGACCGGCCGGTCTCGGCGCACGCCAACCTGGTCACCGCCTCGGGGCTCGCGGCCATCGAGGCCGAGCTCGCCGCGGCGCGGGCGGCCTATGCGGCGGCGCAGGCCGAGGGCGGCATCAGCGCCGACCGCACGGCCATGGCCAGGGCCACTCGCGACCTGCGCTACTGGTCCTCCCGCCGCGCCAGCGCCCAGCTCACCGAGCCAGACCCGCAGCCCGACAAGGTGCAGTTCGGCAGCACGGTGGAGATCGAGCGCGAGGACGGCCGCAGCCAGACGTTCCGCATCGTCGGCGAGGACGAGGCCAATCCGGCGAAGGGCAGCGTGAGCTACGTCTCGCCGTTCGCCCGCGCGCTGCTCGGCAAGGTCGTCGGCGACGTCGTGGAGGTCAACGGCGCCGAGGTGGAGATCGTGGCCGTCGCCTGAGGCCGCTGCGCCTTCAGATCACCAGCACCTCGCCGTCGCGCAGCGTCCTGTGCGGTAGCCCCTGCGCCGCCAGCCAGGCTGCGGCCTGGGCGGCGGCCTCGGCCTCAGGGTGCTGCGAGCCGAAATGCGGGACGAGGCTGAAGGGCACGAGACCCAGCCCCTCCCAGACCGGCTCCGGGTCGTATCCTGCTACCACCACCTCCGGATCGTCCATCAGCTCCAGCCCGCGCAGGGTTGGCGCCGCGACCACCGCGCCCGCGCTCCAGCCGCCATAGACCAGGCCCCCGCCCGAAACCTCCCGGCGCAGGAGGGCGTCGAGTCCGCTCTGCCGCATGGCGCGGCGGAGAAGGAAGGCGTTGCCGCCGTTGGCCCAGACGAGCCGCACGCCGTCCAGCGTGGCCTCCAGTCGCGCCGGGTCGCCGAAGAAGGTTCGCAGGTCCAAGTCGAAGGCGTCCAGGCCTTGGCCGTTGAAGTGCTGCACAGGGTCGAAGACCGTGCGCGCGTGGGCCGTGCGATCCTCGGCCGGGATGAAATCAACGGCGTTGGAGATCACCGCCACCTTCGCGCGGGGTCCCAGGGCCCGCATGAGCTCGCCAAACCGGTCGCCCATGCGGAAGGAGGAAAGATAGAGCCTCAAGCGCGGCCCTCCAGACGCGGCCGGCGCGACGCCATGACCGGACTGCTATTGTGCCCGCCTGATCGGACATGGGAAGGCGCGCTGTGCGCTACGAGGCGGACTGCGAACTGTGGCTATGGCCGGGCGAGAAGGCCGCCTGGCACTTCGTGACCTTGCCACCGGAGACGGCGGCGGGCGTCCGCGCGCTGGTCGGCGGCCGCACGCGGGGCTGGGGCTCCGTGAGGGTGGAGGCGACGATCGGGAAGACCTCATGGCGCACCTCGATCTTCCCGGACTCGAAGTCGGGGTCCTTCCTGCTTCCGGTGAAGGCGCAGGTGCGGGTGCGCGAAGGCGTCGCCGCGGGCGACCGGGTGCGGCTCGCCGTGGAGATCCTGCTCTAGGCGTTGAGGGTGAACAGCTCGCGGCCGAACTCGTGGACGACCACGGACTTCGACTGCCGCTCGGCCAGCCGGCGGCGCAGCGCCGTGACGAGTTCGGCGTCGTTGGCGCACGTCAGGGCCTCGAACGCCGGAGGCGCCTGCTCGTCGTCGTGGAAATAGAGCTCGTAGGTCTTGTGCATCACGCTGAAGAAACACTGCTTTCGGGCGAACAGGGGTCTTCCTGCCAGAACGGGCGGAAAACCACACCCTGTGGAAAGTACGTAAGCGAAGCATCAGCACCGACGGGTTTCGTGCGCCCCCGTGCCGCATGGCGGATGGGCCGGGCTCGCGGCTATCTCTGGGCCTGCAGCATCGTCTCGTCTGAGTTGGGTTGAGGGCGTCACGTCATGAATTTCACGTCGAAGGAAGCGGCCGAGTGGGGCTCGGCGGTCCTGGTGTTCGCCTCGGGCGGCATGGCCGGGCACTACGCGTCCCTGGGCATGAGCCCGATCCAGTGGATGGGCGCGGCCGCCGCCGTGCTGGGGTCGGTGACGCTGGCGGTATGCGTGCGCGTCTGGCCGGCGCCTCAGAAGGCCGAGGCCGAGCAGCGCGACTGATCCCGCGCTGAGCGACTGTCCGGAAAGGCCCGCCTTGGCGGGCCTTTTTCATGTCCGCGTCACGGAACGTCGGCTAGCCGACTGAGCTGTGACCAGCGTCACCCTGGTCGGACCCAAGGTGGAGCTTAGTCCGCCCCGGGGCTGGGACGGTCGATCCGGATGCGTCGGCCCCGGAGATCGCCTTCCATGCAGACGACAAACCACAACAAGGGGTCGCGCCTTGCGACCGGCAGCTTCCTCACCGTCGGCGACTTCCTGATTTCGCCGAACCGCCGCTTCGTGGGCGTGCTCGAGCCGAACGGCTCGTTCGCGGTCTACTGGAACCCACTGGACCAGGTGGACTCGGACCCGACCACCTTCACCGGGCAACAGGCCAGCCGTGTCTGGTGGGCGCCCGGCGACAACCCCGGCCCGCACGTCTTCGTCATGCAGGAAGACGGCAACTGCTGCACCTATTGGGGCACGAGCCTGCAGGACCATTCGCAATCGCCCATCTGGGCGTCGGATACGCCCGCCGGCAAGGGACCGACCTATGTGGCCGAGCTGCGCAACGACAGCTCCTTCCACGTGCTGAAGGACGGGGTGTCCATCTTCGACTCGGCGACGCGGATCGAAGAGGTCGGGCTCAAGACCTGCGTTTCGGGGATCAACCGCTCGGCGCCGCAGAGCGGAGTCCTTGCGCTCTCGTCCCTGGCGCCGACCGGGACGGGCGCCCCCGTCCAGGGCCGCGCGAGCGCCCGCCTGCTCGGCGCCGAGCCCACGGACGATCAGGTCTGGCTGAGGCTCGACTGGAGCTTCCGCGACGACGAATACATCGGCCATCCGCGGGTCTTCAAAGGCATGGTGCTCATCAACCGGGCGACGGGCCTGGCGCTGGGATCGGACGGTCGGGGCCTGACGGCGATGACCGCCACGATCGACGACAACGCCCTGTGGGACCAGGGCGACCCGGAGTTCGGCACCGACCCTGCCACCAGGATGGCGGCGCTGCGGCTGCGCCGCGACGCGCGGTTCAACCTGAACGTCAAGGGCGACCCGCCCTACGCCTCGGGGACGGAGGTCGTCCTCTGGAACTGGTCGGGTCCGGCCGACAACCTCGTCTGGCGGCTGAGCCCTGCCAAGACCAGGGCGCCGGTCCCAGCCTAGGTTGCGGCGCGGAGCCCGCTATTCAGCGGGCTCCGAGGCCACCGGCACCAGAATCTCGCCGCCGGTCTCGCGGAACTTCCGCGACATCTCGGCCATGCCGGTCTCGACCTCGTTCTGCCCACGGGCGGCCTCGCGGATGTCCTGGCTGATCTTCATCGAGCAGAACTTCGGGCCGCACATGGAGCAGAAGTGGGCGGTCTTGTGCGCCTCCTTCGGCAGGGTCTCGTCGTGGTAGAGGCGCGCCGTCTCCGGATCGAGGCCGAGGTTGAACTGGTCCTCCCAGCGGAACTCGAAGCGGGCGCGGGAAACCGCGTCGTCCCACATGGCCGCGCCCGGATGGCCCTTGGCGAGATCGGCGGCATGGGCCGCAAGCTTGTAGGTGATGACCCCGGTCTTGACGTCGTTGCGGTCCGGCAGGCCCAAGTGCTCCTTGGGCGTGACGTAGCAAAGCATCGCCGTGCCGTACCAGCCGATCATCGCCGCGCCGATGGCGCTGGTGATGTGGTCGTAGCCCGGCGCGATGTCGGTGGTCAGCGGGCCCAGCGTGTAGAACGGCGCCTCGTGGCAGTGCTTGAGCTGCTCGTCCATGTTGGCCTTGATCTTGTGCATGGCCACGTGGCCCGGCCCCTCGATCATCACCTGGCAGCCGTGCTTCCAGGCCACCTTGGTGAGCTCGCCGAGCGTCCGGAGTTCCGCGAACTGGGCCTCGTCGTTGGCGTCCGCCGTCGAGCCGGGCCGCAGCCCGTCGCCCAGCGAGAACGAGACGTCGTAGGCCCGCATGATCTCGCAGATCTCCTCGAAGCGCTCGTAGAGGAAGCTCTCGCGATGGTGGGCCAGGCACCACTTCGCCATGATCGAACCGCCGCGCGACACGATGCCGGTCACCCGCTTCGCGGTCAGTGGCACGAAGGGCAGGCGGACGCCCGCGTGGATCGTAAAGTAGTCGACGCCCTGCTCGGCCTGCTCGATGAGGGTGTCGCGGAACACCTCCCAGGTCAGGTCCTCGGCGACGCCGCCGACCTTCTCCAGCGCCTGGTAGATCGGCACGGTGCCGATCGGGACCGGGCTGTTGCGCACGATCCAGTCGCGGATGTTGTGGATGTTGCGGCCGGTGGACAGGTCCATGACCGTGTCGGCGCCCCATCGGGTGGCCCACACGAGCTTGTCCACCTCGTCGTCGACGGTGGAGAGCACGGCCGAGTTGCCGATGTTGGCGTTGATCTTGACCAGGAAGTTACGCCCGATCGCCATCGGCTCGAGTTCGCCGTGGTTGATGTTGGCCGGGATGATCGCGCGGCCGCGGGCGACCTCCTGGCGGACGAACTCGGGCGTCACGAAGTCCGGGATCGATGCGCCGAAGTCCTCGCCGTCGCGAACGCAGGGGGAGGACTGCTCGCGGCGCAGGTTCTCCCGGATGGCGACGTACTCCATCTCCGCCGTGATGATCCCGGCGCGGGCGTACTCAAGCTGGGTGACCATCGACCCAGACTTCGCGCGGTAGACCTTCCGGCCCTCGTCGGGGAACTGCGGGGCGAGGTAGGGGCCGGTGGCGCCGCCGTTGTCCTCGGGCCGCACCTGGCGGGGCTCGGCCACCGCCTCCACGTCGCCGCGCGCCAGCACGAACGGCTCCCGCGTGCGCGGTAGGCCCTTGCGGATGTCGATCGAGACGGTCGGGTCGGTGTAGGGCCCGGACGGATCGTAGATGGTCACCGGCGGCTCGTTGGCGCTCGGATGCACCGCCACCTCGCGGAACGGCACGCGCAGCTCCGGGAACATGTCGCCGGCCGCATAGACCTTGCGCGAGCCGAGGCGCTCGCCCGTCGGGATGGTGGTGGGTTCCAGCGGGCCGGTGGGCTTGTTCATCGCGTGCTCCGTAGGCGGGACGGATCACGGGCGTCAGGTCGGACGGTTCAGCGCCTTCCCTTCGCCGGCATGACCCGGATCAGGTTCGACGGGTCGTGGGCTCACCCACCTCTCAGCCGCTCCAGCGCGGCCCCCCGAGGACGGCGGCGACGCTACGCCCGATCCTGACCGAAGGGAAGCGGTCTCACCCGCCGGTCGCCGGCGGAACCTTGGCTTTAGCGGGGGGTTTCCATAGCAACGCTTGGAGACACCCCATGAAGACCCTTGTTCCGGTGCTGGCCGCCGCCCTGGCGCTCAGCGCCTGCGCCGCTTCCCAGCCCCGGGTCCGCACGCCCGAGCAGGCCCGGACCCTCTCCGACGGCGAGGCGGCGCAGGCGGTGGCGATCGCCACTGCGCCGGGTCAGTGTTTCAAGCTGAGCCAGATGGGCCGGCACCGGGTGACGAGCGACGACAGCCTGCACGTGCGGATCGGCCGCCGCGACGTCTACCGGTTCGACATGGACGGCCCATGCCTGGCCGGCGCCACGTCCCGCGACCTGCTGCTGCGCCAGGAGCTGGCGGGCTCCGACACCGTCTGCCGGCCGAGCGCGATCCAGTTGACGATGCAGCGCCCCGACGGAAGCATCTCCCGCTGCGTGCTCAAGAACTACACCCTGCTCTCCCGCCGTGAGGCCGCCGCCCTGCCCCGGGCCCAGCGCCCCTGACCGCAAGCGCCGCCACGGGGCGTGCGGAACGGCGTTCGCTTGTCGTAGGTTGAACGCACAAGGAGGATCGCCATGAAGCTCGCACTGGCTCTGGCGCTGGGCGCGGCCACGACCCTAGCCGCCTGCGCCGACTACTACCCGCCGCCGCCGCCGCCCCCGCCGCCGCCCGGCGCGATGATCCCGCCGCCACCCCCGCCGCGCACCGCGCTGGCTCCCGGCGACTGCTTCCGAACCGCCGACATCCGCAACCACACCATGGGCGACGACCGGACCCTTTACGTCGACGTCTCCGGTCGCGGCGTCTACCGGATCGGCATGTCCGGCGCCTGCCTGGCCGGGGCCATCTCCTCGGATCCGCTGATCATGCGCCAGCCGCCGGGCAGCCCCATCGCCTGCTCGCCCATCGACCTGGACATCTCGGTCAGCAAGGGCGGCGGCAGTTTCTCCACGCCCTGCATCGTGGAATCGATCGTGCGGCTGACGCCGGCCGAGGTGGACGCCCTGCCGCCGCGGTTGCGGCCGTAAGGCTTGAGGTTTAGGGCGGGGGCATGCACCTCGCCCGCTTCAATCCCGTCCGCTTCGCCCACCTCCCCACGCCACTGGAGCCGCTGCCCCGGCTGACCGAGGCCCTGTCGGGCTCGCCGGGCGGCGGGCCGATGCTGTGGATCAAGCGCGACGACTGCACCGGCCTGGCCGGCGGCGGCAACAAGACCCGCAAGCTCGAGTACCTGCTGGGCGACGCGCTCGCCAACGACGCCGACACCCTGGTCACCCAGGGCGCCGTCCAGTCGAACCACGTGCGCCAGACGGCGGCGGCCGCGGCCAGGTTCGGCCTCGCCTGCGAGGTGATCCTCGAGCACCGCACCGGCTCCGACGCCCACGACTACAACCGCTCGGGCAACGTCCTGCTGGACGAGCTGCTCGGCGCGAAGCTGCGCACGGTCCCGGCCGGGACCGACATGAACCAGGCCTTGGCCGAGCTCGCCGCCGAGGTCGCCGAGCGCGGCGGGACGCCCTACGTCATCCCCGGCGGCGGCTCCAACATCATCGGCGCCCTGGGCTATGTGGAATGCGCCATGGAGCTGGTGATGCAGGCCAATGAGCTGGGCCTGGAGATCGACCGGATCGTCACCGCCACCGGCAGCGCCGGCACCCACGCCGGGCTGGTGGCCGGCCTGGCCATGATGGGCGCGGACATTCCGGTCCTCGGCATCGGCGTGCGCGCGCCCAAGGACGTGCAGGAGGCCAACGTCTTCCGCCTGGCCCAGGACACCGCCGACCTGATGGGGTACCGCGAGCGGGTCACCCGCGAGATGGTGGTCGCCGACTGCGACTATGTGGGCGAGGGCTACGGCCTGGTGGACCAGGGGGTGATCGACGCCCTGGCGCTCGCCGCCCGGACCGACGCCATCCTGCTGGACCCGGTCTACACGGGCAAGGCGATGAAGGGGCTGATCGCGCTGTCGCGGAAGGGCGCCTTCGACGGGGAGACGGTGGTCTTCCTGCACACCGGCGGCGCCCAGGGCCTGTTCGGCTACCAGACGGTGCTGGAGGGGCGGCTGTGACCGAGTCCCTAACGCTGGGGGTGGGGTTCTCGCATGAGTGACGACACCTCGCTCACGCTCGGCGTCCTGGGCGGCATGGGGCCGGCGGCGACGCTGGACTTCCTGGCCAAGCTCCAGGCCTACACCCCCGCCGAGCGGGACCAGGACCACATCCGCGTGATCGCCGACATCAACCCCAAGGTGCCGGACCGCAACACGCCAGGGTCCGGCGCCGGGCCCGTGCTGGCAGAGATGGCGGGGGCGCTCAGGGGCGCGGGGGCGGACGTCCTGGCCATCGCCTGCAACACCGCCCACGCCCACGCCGACCTCATCCAGCGCGCCTCGGGCCTGCCGCTGATCGACATGATCGAGACCGGCGCGCGGGCGGCGCACGAGACCGGCGCCATGCGCGCCGGCGTGCTCGGCACCAAGGGGGCGCTGAAGCTCTACCGGGAGTACCTCGCCGCCCAGGCCATGGGCATGATCACCCTCGACGCCGAGCGGCAGGAGGCCTTCATGGCCACCCTCTACCGGATCAAGGGCGGCGACACCGGCCGCGAGGTGCGGCGCGAGATGAAGGCCCACGCCGACGCCCTGGTGAAAGCCGGCGCCGAATGCATCATCGCCGGCTGCACCGAGGTTCCCCTGGTGCTCTCTCAGGAGGACCTGCGCGTGGACATGGTGGATCCCGGCGATCTCCTGGCGCGCCGCTGCGTCGCCGTGTGCCTGGGCTGGGAGGCCCTGCCCGCCTACCACGGGGCGTAGCCGACCGCGCCGATGTGACCGCGGTCACCTCCACAACCTCCGCGCGCCGCCTAGATCACAGCACGCCCAAGACGTGGTAGCGTCCCGGCGTTCCAGCGTCAGTCCCAGTCCGTAAGCGTCTTCCCGCGGCGGCGCCTTCGCGCGCCTCAAGATGGAGACCGTGACCATGGCGACCCAAATCGGCGCCCTGCGCAGCTGTTACGAGTACGAGAACCCCCAGTTGCACGACGGCCGGATCGGCTACGCCGCCGACCGCAGCGACGGCCAGGTCTGGACCGCCAGCGGCGCTTATTCCCGCAACTGGCAGATCGAGATCACCCACGCCGACCCCTCGAATCCCGGCTCGCAGGAGATCTGGCTCCTCTGGGCCCTCGACACGCAGCGCCTGAACCCGCCGCCGGGGCCCGGCGACTTCTTCATGAGCTGGGCCTATATGCCCCTGCTGCTCACCGCCCCGCCGGGCGGGCCTGTACGGCTGGGCGCGATCGGCCTCGACATCGACGAGATGAACGCCCACTGGGCGCCCGATTACCGGACCATTCCCAATCCCGACGATCCGACCCGGACGCTCGACGTCGTCAGGCTGCAGTCGCGGCTGAACCCCGGCTGGTTCCTCTGCCACGACCGCTACAACACCGGGATTCCGGGCACGGACCTGCCGATCGTGACGACGGCGCTCACCCTGAAGAACACCGAGGATCCCCAGACTGGCGGCATCGACCTCGACTGGGCGATGGAGTTCACCTCGGCCCCTTCCGCGACGGACCGGGCCAAGCCGGCGCGGGCCTGATCGGCGCCCGCCTCACCCGCATCCGACCTCATGCGCCGGCCGCGCGCCGGCCCCTCACAAGGAGTGTCCGCATGACCAGCTACGCCGCGCTGAGGAGCGCGCTTCCGATCGACCGCTTCCCGTCCCACGACGGCCGCATCGGCTACTACGCCGACCGCAGCGACTACCAGGTCTCCACCGCCACCAACCCCGGCCTCTCGCGCCGCTGGCGGATCGACACCTTCAGCCCCGTCACGCCGGGCGGGCCGCCGCGCTGGTCGCTCTTGGCCATCGACACCCAGCGGCCGGGGCAACCTGCCGGCGGCGACTACTTCATGATGTGGGCCTACCAACCGCTGCTCCTCTGCGGGATCAATGGGAAGACGACGCCGAAACTCTGGGGCGTGGGCTCCTGGTACGAGCCCGAGGAGTCCGGCGAGTGGCTGGCGGAGCAGCTGACCTGGCCCGACGGACGCGTCTTCACCCGCCTGCAGTCCCTGGCCAATCCGGGGTGGTACCTCTGCCACTCGCGGACGGACGGCTCGAACCCGGACGTCTACGACCCCCTGGTCATCAGCGACCACGTCGATCCGGCCACCGGAGGCCTCGACCTGTGCTGGACGATCGAGGACATCCCGGCGCCCGCGGCCGAGGCCCTGAACGTCTCGGCGACCGCCTGACCCAGAGCCGGGCGGCCCGGAAGGTGTCGCACGCCGCCGGTCGCCCGACTGCACGCCCACGCCGAACCAGCGCATGCGCTGCTCGGCCGAGCCGTGGGTGAAGGCGTCGTTTGGTGGCCATCACGTCCGGCTGGGATGCGGTCCCGCACTCCGTGGTTTGAACGCCGGATCGGCAGAGCGCGTCAGGGCGGGCAGCTCATCAGCGTGACGACGGCTTGTCCACCGCCTGGAAAAGCTGACATTCCGTTCCCGCCAACCGTCGGTGGCAAATCCGGTCGCGGGTCGCCGGCCGGGGTGACGCAATAGACGAATACGGAACTACTCGGCCTCACGCCGACCTGTAACTGGCTATCGACGACAAAGGCGGACGCCGGACCGCCGTCCCACACCAGGCTGGCCGCGGCCGCCGTGGCGCCAAGGCCCAGGCCAACGACCACACCTGCAACAAACACCGGCGCACTCGTGCGCAGAAATCTGATCATGGTTGCCCCCTCTCGACTTGCGCGATGATGGCGCAGACGCCCCCTTCGTTCAACGGCTGGGGCGCGGGTCGCGGGAACTAGAGCCGGGCGGCCCGGAAGGTGTCGCACGCCGCCGGGTCGCCCGACTGCACGCCGACGCGGAACCAGCGCATGCGCTGCTCGGCGGAGCCGTGGGTGAAGGCGTCGGGCATGACGCGGCCCTGGCTCTTGCGCTGCAGGGTGTCGTCGCCGACCGCGGCGGCGGCCCGCAGGCCGTCCTCGATGTCCTTGGGATCGAGCGCCACCTGCCCGTTCGACACGGCGGCGGCGTGCGCGGCCCAGACGCCCGCGTAGCAGTCGGCCTGCAGTTCCAGGCGCACTGAGCCGCTCTCCGCGCCCTTCGAGCCCAGCTTGCGCGACATCTCCGAGGCGCCGGTCAGGTTCTGCACGTGGTGGCCGATCTCGTGGGCGATGACATAGGCCCGCGCCGCCTCGCCGCGGGCGCCGAGCTGGGTTTCCAGGTCCTGCCAGAAGGTGAGATCGAGATACACCTTGCGGTCGGGCGGGCAGTAGAACGGGCCCATGGCCGACTGGCCCATGCCGCAGCCGGTGCCGGTGGCCTGGTCGTAGATCACGATGGCGGCGGGCGGCTGGTACTGCTGGCCCTGCTGGCGGAACACCTGGGTCCACACGTCGTCGACGTTGGTCGCCACCACGTCCACGAAGCGGCCGGCCTCGTCGGCCGGCGTGCCGCGGACGCCAGTCTGCTGCTCCACCTGCTGGCCGCCGCCCACTACGCTCATGGTGGTCGAGGGATCGATGCCGAACACGAAGTAGCCGATGAGGGCCAGGATCACGCCGCCCGCGCCCAGGCCGCCCACGGCGCCGGCCGGGCCCAGGCCGCGACGATCCTCGATGTTCCCGCCGCCGCGTCCGCCTGACCAGCGCATCAAATGTCTCCGCCTCTTGCCTGAGCCGAGGCGATAACGCCGTGAGCCCTGGTGCGCTCCCTGGAGCTTAGCGTCGGGTCTCCGCGGCCTCACGCACCCGCGCGTTCGAGGCCTCGAGGCGATCGTCCGGAATGGTGGCGACGCGGGAGGTGTCGAGCACCGGCGGGGGACGCTTCGGATCGTCGGGCAGGGTGGGCAGCGGCGGCAGGCTGCGCTGCACCTGGATGTCGCGCAGCGCCTGCTCGGTGCGGAGACGCGCGTCCAGCGCCATCAGCTCGTTCTCCTGGGCGATGGCGCGGCTGCGGGCCAGGTCCTGCTGCGCCTGGATCTCGCCCAGCCGGAGCTGGTCGGTGTAGGGCGTCGGCGACTGGGCCCAGGCCGGCGCGGCGGCGGCGAGGGCGGCGGTGACGATCACGGCGCGCATGGCGGGGCTCCTTGCAGCCCTGGGAGATGGGGCCTCGGCCCCCTGCCCGCTAGCGCCGGCTGACGCTGAAGCGGGTGAGCTGCTCGCGGGGCAGCGTCCACTCCGGGCTCAGCTCGATGGCCTTCTGGTAATCGAAATAGGCCGACTTGGCGTCTTCCAGTCCTTCGTGGGCCAGGGCGCGGTTGTAGTAGGCCTTGGCCGGCTCCTGCACGCCGAGTTCGAGGCCGCGATTGATGTCGGGCAGGCTTTCGGCGTAGCGCCGCGCGCCGATCGCCGCCGCGCCGCGGTTCACATAGGCCTCGCCCAGGTCCGGCTGGATGCGGACGGCGGTGTCGAAGTCCTTCACCGCTCCGTCCCAGCCGGCCCGGCGCAGCTTCATCACCCCGCGGTTGACGTAGGTGCCCGCCCGGTCGCGCGGGCTGAGCAGTTCCTCCTCAAGGGCCCGGGTGCAGAGCTTCTCGAACTCGAGCTCCCGCTCGCCGTCGAGCGCGGCCTTGGAGCAGGCCTCGGCCAGGCCGCCGCCGATGACGGTGACCGCCGCCCAGGCCTCGGTCGCGATGGCCAGGGCCGCCACCGCCGTCAGCACTCCCAGACCCCCAGCCAGAGCCTTGCGCATGATCCGCTCCATCGTACGGCCGGCGCCGAGAGGCTTGGCGTACCGGCGTTCTCCTGGAGAATCCTCCTCGGCGCGGGCGGTGTCAACGCGGCGCCGTCAGTCGGCCCGCCGGAAGCGACGCATCTCCCGGTGCAGGATGTAGACCCCGCTCCCGGCCACGATGACAGCGCCCACGAGAGTGGTGGCGCGCGGCAGCTCACCCCAGATCAGGAGGCCGATGCCGGCCGCCCAGATCAGCTGGGTGTAGTCGAACGGGGCCACCACGCCGACCGGGGCGACCCGCAGCGCCTCGGTGAGGAAGAGCTGGCCGACGCCGCCGATCAGTCCTGCCAGCACCAGCAGGCCGAGGGTCGCCAGGTCGGGCGTCACCCAGCCGAAGATCAGGCTGCCCACGAGCCCCAGCACCGTGCCGCCCAGGGTGAAGTAGAACACGATGGTCGGGCCGCGCTCGGTGTTGGCGATCTGGCGGATGGCGACCATGGCGCCCGCCGCCCCAAGCGCGCTCAGGAGGCCAAGCGTCACGCCGGGCAGGTTGAAGTGCCCAGGGGCCGGGCGGGCCATGATCAGCACCCCTACAAAGCCCACGATCACCGCGCCCCAGCGGTGGCGGCCCACCGGCTCGGCCAGGATCAGGGCCGACAGCGCGGTCATGAACAGCGGCGAGGCGAACTGCAGGGCCGTCGCCTCGGTGAGCGGCAGGTGCTGCACGGCCGAGAACCCGCAGACCATCCCGGTGAGGCCCACCGCCGAGCGCACCAGGTGGCCGAGGGGGCGCTGGGTGCGCAGCACCTCGAAGCCGGTCGTCCGCGAGATGTAGAGGCCGAGGGGCAGGAAGGCGAAGGCGTTGCGAAAGAAGATGATCTCGAAGACCGGGATTCCGCGCGAGCCAGTCCACTTCACCAGCGCCGACAGGCAGGCCATGCAGGCCATCGCCAGCACCCGGTAGGTGATGCCGAGGACCATGTTCTGGGCGGCGGGCGAGGACACGCCCGCGGTGTGGTGTGGGTCGCCGCGCGGGTCAACCGGCCGTGAGGGCGCAGGCCTCAGAACGGGAAGAAGGCGGGGATGGCGGCGATGGCCACCGCCGCCGTCAGGACATTGAGCGGCAGGCCGATGCGGACGAAGTCCATGTAGCGGTAGCCGCCCATCTGGTAGACGAGGACGTTCGTCTGGTAGCCGAACGGCGTGGCGAACGCCGCGCTGGCGGCCAGCATCACCGCCACCAGGAACGGCCGCGGATTGACGCCCAGGCTCTCGGCCAGGGCCACCGCCACTGGAGTCAGCAGCACCGCCACCGCGGCGTTGGACAGGATCTCGGTGATCAGCAGGGTGACGACGTAGAGGATGGCCAGCGCCGCAAGCGGTCCCAGGGCCTGCACCCAGCCGGCCAGCAGGTCGGTGGCGCTGGCGGCCAGGCCTGTGAGCTCCAGCGACAGGCCGACCACCACCATCCCGGCGATCAGGAGCAGGATCTCCGGCCTGAGGCCACGGTAGGCCTGCTCGGCGCTGATCACCCGCAGGAGCACCAGCAGCACCGCGCCGGCGAAGGCGGAGGCGGCGATCGGGGCGATCTCCAGCGCCGCGGCCACGACGACGCCCACGAACACCACCAGCGAGAGGATGGCGCCAGCCGGCTTCAGCGGCCGGTCGGCGGCGAAGAAGCTGGGCTCGGCCAGGGCGCCTTCGTTCTCGCCGTCGTCGAGGGCGTCGCCCACCGGCTCGGGCGCCGACGCGGGCTTGCCCAGCAGGCGGCCGCCGAACAGGTAGAGGTAGACCCCGCCGGCGACGGCCACGATCAGCGCCACCGGGGTGATCTCGAAGATGCCGAAGCCCGGCTGCCCGGCCGTGCGGGCCATGTCGTTGACCAGCAGGTTGGTGGACGTGCCGATCAGGGTGCAGCTGCCGCCCAGCACGGTGACGTAGGACAGCGGGATCAGGAACCGCCGGGGCGAGAGCTTCAGGGACTCGGCCACGTCGCGCACCACCGGCGCGCCCAGGACGACGATGGGGGTGTTGTTGAGGAAGGCGGACGCCGCGCCGCACACCCCGATCACCAGCCACAGCCCGGCCTCGCCCAGCCGGCCGCAGAGCCGGACCGCGCCGCGGATGATCAGGCCCAGGAGGCCCGTCAGCTCCATGGCGTAGGAGATCACGAACAGGGAGGCGAGCGCGATGATCGCCGGGCTGGCGAAGGCGCCCTGCACCTCCACCGGCCTCACCACGCCCAGCGCCAGCAACGCCGCGGCCCCGGACAGCGCCACCACGTCCGAGCGCAGCCGACCCCAGATCAGGGCGGCCACCACCGCGGCCATGATCACCAGCGCGGCGAGCTGCTCAAAGCTCATCGCACGGCCGCCCGGCCCCGGGGGCGCACAGGCGCGCCGTCATCTGCTAGCCTGTGGGCCATGGCGGAACATAACCACAGGCCCCCGCACCGCAACGGCGTCGTCGCTGGCGTTTTCGTGAGCCTGCTCGCGGTCGCGCTGATCGCCGCCGTCCTGCTGGCCTGGCCGCGCAGGTCGCCGCCGCCCGCCCCGGCGCCGGCGGCGCCCCCGCCCGCGGCCCCTGCGCCCACCCCGCTCGCCCCGCCGCCGCTCGGCCGGGCCGAGCTGGTCGCCGCCGCCCGGGCAGCCGCCGCGGCCTATGCCGCCGGAGCCCCCGCGCCGGAGGCAGAGGCGGCGCTCGCCGGGCGCGCCTTCCGCGTCCGCCTGCCGTTCGGATGCCTGGGGGTCTCACCCGCCGTCGAACCCGCCGCCTGGCGCTACGACGAGGCCCGCGGGACGCTCACCCTGACGGCGCGGGCGGTGGACTGGACCGGCGCGGCGCTGGCCCGCGGCCTGCCGGGCGCCGAGACCGTCGAGGCGGTGGAAGGCTTCTGGATTCCGCGCCCGTGGCTGGAGGGCGAGACCTGCCCCAGCCTGCCCGTGCCGCCGCCTGCGCCCGCCACGAGCCCCGCCAAGGCCGCGCCGAAGGCGGCGGCTCCGCCTCCGGCCGCGCCGCCGCCCCCGTCGCCCCAGACCGTCGGCCTGGCGGAAGTCTTCCGGGAGGGCGGGTCGCGGGTCTTCCGCCGGGGCGAGCGGCCCTACCAGGTGGTGGAGAAGGCCGAGCCGCCGACCGGACCGCACGTCTACCACCTGGTGCTCGAAGGCCGGGTCGTGGCCGGCGAGGACGGTCGGGCCGTGCGCTGCCGCGCCGAGACCGCCGACCGCCGCCCGGTCTGCGTGGTGACCGTGGAGTTCGACCGCGTCGCCTTCGAGGACCCCGCCGGCGGCGAGGTCCTCGGCGAGTGGCGCCGCTAGTCGGCGGCCGCCTGCTGCAGCTTTCCCCCGGGCGCCGAGACGATCAGCTTCACCAGTTCCTCCGTGACCTTCGGCTCCAGGCCCTCCGTGTGGCCCTTGTCGATGCGCACCACGTCGGCGACCACGCGGCCGTCCCGGCAGCCGGGATAGGCGAATACCTCGGCCTTGCCCGGCCGCGCCTTCGTTCCCCACACCTTGTAGCCCGCGCGCTGGTAGTCCCAGACGTAGCCGGCCTTCTCGTCGACGATGTCGGGCCGGCGCACCCGCGCCGCGCAGCCGTATTTCGCGGCCCAGGGCGAGGTGTCCGGCAGGGTCTCGATCTCGTGCTCGCCCACGGTGAAGACGTGGGAGAAGTCGCAGGCGGGCGTCGCAGCGCCCATCGGCGGGCGCGGCCGGGGCGCCGGCGGCGAGCCGTCCGGCTGCGGCGGGCCGAAGGCGGCCACGAACGGCGCCTGGCCGATCCGCCCGCCCGACAGGCTGAGCCAGCCGTCCACCTTGTCCTTGAAATAGTCCGAGCAGACGATCCGGCTCGACGTGAAGCCGCCCTGGCTGTGGCCGGCCAGCCAGAAGGACCGGATGTTCGACCGGCCGAAGCTCTCCAGCACAAAGTCGGTCACGTTCTTCAGATGCTCGTCATCGGCGGCCGCGTCCCAGCGGCGGACGCCCGGACCCTGGCCGCCCATCATCGCGCCCATGGTGGCGGCGGTGGGGGTGGCGACCACGAGGCGGTGCTTCTCCTTGTAGTCGGCGGCGGGGAAGTAGTGGCGCTGCCAGTTGCCGACCGAGCCCGCCCCATGGAGGTTGAGGATGAAGACCACCTTCTCCCCCGGCTTCAGGTCGCAGGGGTAGTCCAGGAAGAACTTGCGGCCCGTCTTGCCGTCGGTGGCGTTGCCCAGGTTGGCGAGGTCGCCGCTGGTGGCGCAGGCCTCCCCCGCGCAGCGCGCGGGCGGCGGGCTCGTGCAGGCCACCCCGCCCACGTCACGGGCCGCGGCCGGCGCGGCCGCGGCGGCTCCGGCGGCCAGGGCCCCCAGAGCGATGGTCGTCTTCAGTCTCATGGTCTCTTCCTCCCACCCGGTCTCGCGCCGGATCTCCGCCAGACTGATCGACGGAGTTTGCCGCCAGATGTCAGACCTGCAGGCGAGTCGCGCCAAGCTTGACCGTGGTCAAGGCGCGGGCGGTCCCCGTGGGGTGATCTCCCGCCGCAACCCGGAGAGTGACCGCATGACCCCTCGCTCCATCGCCCTGGGGGCGCTGGCCGCCCTGATCCTCGCCCCCGCCGCCCTCGCGCAGCCCGCCGCCTTGCCGGTGGACGCGGAGACCGAGGTCAACGGGGCGCCGGTCGCTTGCACCGGCATCGGCCAGACGCGGCTCGATCCCAAGTGGCAGGCTTATCCGGTGCGGGTGGAGGTCTCCAACCTGCTCAACGAATACCTCGTCGGCTCCGAGGTCACGATCCGCGACCGCGCCGGGCGCGAGGTGCTGAGCGCCAGCTGCGACGCCCCCTGGATCCTGGTGAAGCTGCCGCCCGGCGCCTACCGGATCGAGGGCCGCATCGCGGGCTCCCCGGCCAAGCCGCGGACCGCCCCCTTCAGCCCGCCGGCCACCGGCCAGATGCGCCTCGTCCTGCAGTTCCCCGACGCCTGATCCTTCACATTTGTCGCCGGCGGGTGTCGGATCGGCGCGCCCGCCGACGTCCTAGGCGGGACGACAGGCAGACGGAGGCTCCCATGCCCTATGTGGACGGTTTCGTGCTCGCGGTGCCGAAGGACCGACTGGACGACTACTGGCAGATGGCCCGCACGGCCGGCGAGGTCTGGATGGAGCACGGCGCGCTATCCTACGTGGAGTGCGTGGGCGACGACACGCCGTACGGCGAGCTGACCTCGTTCCCGCGCTCGGTCCAGGCCAAGGACGACGAGGTCGTCGTGTTCTCCTGGATCACCTACGAGAGCCGCGAGAAGCGCGACGAGATCAACGCCAAGGTCATGCAGGACGAGCGGATCAAGACCCCGCCGGCCGACATGCCGTTCGACGGCAAGCGGATGATCTACGGCGGCTTCCGGAGCGTGGTGGAGTTCTAGCGGGCGCCGCCGCGCGGATAGATCTCGCAGAGGGTGTCGATCACCCGCAACGCGGCCGGATCGGCGATCTGGTAGTAGATGGTCTGACCCTCGCGTCGCGTGGAGACCACCCCCTCCGCGCGGAGCTTGGCCAAGTGCTGCGAGGTGGCCGAGGGCGCCAGCCGGACGTAACGCGAGAGCTCGCCCACCGAGCACTCGCCCTCGATCAGCCGGCACAGCAGGATCAGGCGCTGCTCGCTGGACAACAGCTTCATCAACCGCGCGGCCGCGCTGGCGCTGGCCTCCAGCGCCAGAAGCTCCGAGTGGGTGGGTTCAGCAGTCGCGTCCATGGGCGGAATATGTCCGGCCACCGGCGCTTCGGGAAGGCGCGCGCCGGTCATGACCCCTTCCGAAGCTGCGGCGGCTCGACCTCGGCCTGCGTCCCGCCGTGTTTCGTGGGCCGCCGCCCATCGTCGCGCAGGACGACGTAGATCGCCGGAATCACCAGCACGGTGAGCACCGTCGACGACGCGAGCCCGAAGAGCAGCGAGATCGCCAGCCCCTGGAAGATCGGGTCGAACAGGATCACCGCCGCCCCGATCATCGCCGCCAGCGCCGTGAGCAGGATCGGCTTGAAGCGGATGGCGCCGGCCTCCAGCAGCACGTCGCGCAGCGGCCGGCCCCCGCCCTGGCTGTGGCGGATGAAGTCCACGAGCAGGATCGAGTTGCGCACGATGATCCCGGCCAGCGCGATGAAGCCGATCATCGAGGTGGCCGTGAACGGCGCCCGGAACAGCATGTGGCCGATGACGATCCCCACGAGCGTCAGGGGGATCGGCGTCAGGATCACCAGCGGCAGGCGGAAGCTTTTGAACTGGGCGACCACCAGGACGTAGATGCCGAGAATGGCCACGGCGAAGGCCGCGCCCATGTCGCGGAAGGTCACCCAGGTGATCTCCCATTCGCCGTCCCACAGCAGGGTGGGCGTGCTCTCGTCGGCGGGCTGGCCGTTCAGCCGGACTTCGGGCTTCGGCAGATCCTTCCAGTCGTGGGCCTCGATCGCCTTGTCGACCGCCAGCATGCCGTAGATCGGCGCCTCGTACTGGCCGGCCAGCTCGGCGGTGACCATCTCGGCGTCGCGGCCATCGCGGCGGTAGATCGGATAGGAGCCGGTCTCGCGGCTCGCCTCGACGACCTCGCCCAGCTCCACCAGCCGGCGGCCCTGCGGGGTCTGGGCCACCGCGAGCGGAGTCGCGGCCAGTCGCTCGCTCCAGGTGCGGTCCGACTGCGGCAGGCGGATCGCGATCTCCAGAGGGGTGCGGCCCTCGCCGCGGTGGGAATAGCCGACCGTCGAGCCGCCCAGCACCGCGCCGATGGAGTCGAACACCTCGCGCTCGGAGAGGCCGAAGAACTCCACCTGCTCGCGGTTGGGGGTCAGCCGCAGGCGCGGCCGGGCCTCGCCCCAGCTGTCGTCCACGTCGACGATGTACGGCACGCCCTTGAACAGCTGCTTCACCTCCGCGGCCACCGCGCGGCGGGTCTCCGGGTCGGGCCCGTAGATCTCGGCCAGCAGGGTCGCCATCACGGGCGGCCCGGGCGGGGCCTCGATCACCTTGATGGAGGCGCCCTTCGGCAGCGGCAGGGCCGCCAGCCGCTCGCGCAGGTCCAGCGCCACGGCGTGGCTCGCCCGCTTGCGCTCGGACTTGTGGGAGAGGGCCACGGCCAGGTCACCCTGTTCCGGGCGGCTCCTCAGGAAGTAGTGGCGCACCAGGCCGTTGAAGTTGAACGGCGCGGCGGTCCCGGCGTAGGCCTCCATGGAGACCACTTCCGGCACCTGCTGGGTGATGCCCGCGGCCGCGGCCAGGGTGCGCTGGGTGGTTTCGAGGCTGGTCCCCTCCGGCATGTCCACCACCACCTGCAGCTCCGACTTGTTGTCGAACGGCAGCAGCTTCACCGTCACGGCCTTGAAGTAGAACATCGACATGGCGAGCAGGGTCGCCACGCCCACGCCGATCAGGAACAGGGTGGCGCTGCGCCGGGTGGCGATCACCCGGCCGGCAAGCCCGCGGTAGGCGCGTCCAAGGCGGCCCTCGCCGCGGTCATGGCCGTGGCCCGCCGCCAAGGTCTTGCGGGCGAAGCGGATCATCAGCCAGGGGGCGATCACCACCGCCACGAAGAACGAGAAGACCATGGCCGCCGAGGCGTTCACCGGGATCGGCGCCATGTAGGGGCCCATCAGGCCCGAGACGAACAGCATGGGCAGCAGGGCGGCGACGACGGTGAGCGTCGCCACCACCGTGGGGTTTCCCACCTCGGCCACGGCCTCGATGGCCGCCTGCTGGCGGCTGCGCCCGTCGTTCATCGCCCAGTGGCGGGCGATGTTCTCGATCATGACGATGGCGTCGTCGACCAAGATGCCGATCGAGAAGATCAGGGCGAACAGGCTGACCCGGTTGATGGTGTAGCCCATCAGGTTGGAGGCGAAGAGGGTCAGGAGGATGGTCGTCGGGATCACGAAGGCGGTCACCGCCGCCTCCCGCCAGCCGATGGCGAAGCCGATCAGGATGACGATCGAGACCGTCGCCAGCCCGAGGTGGAACAGCAGCTCGTTGGCCTTCTCGTTGGCGGTCTCGCCGTAGTCGCGGGTGACCGCCACGTCGACGCTCTCCGGGATCAGCGAGCCCTCCAGGCTCTCCACCCGCTCGAGGATCTGGTCGGCGACCACCACGGCGTTGGCGCCTTCCCGCTTGGCGATCGCCAAGCTGACGGCGGGCGTCTGGCTCCAGGCCGCCCCCTCCTCCCGCGCATAGCGCCAGACCCGGGCTTGGTCCTCGCGCGGCGCCTGGACGACGTTGGCCACGTCGCGCAGGTAGACCGGCTCACCATTGACCGAGGCCACGGTCAGCAGGCCCACGTCGCGGGCGGACGCCAGGGTCCGACCGGCCGCCACGTCCACCGCCTGGCCGCCTTCGCGGATCGATCCCGACGGGAAACTGCGGTTGGCCTGGCGGACGGAGTCGGTCACCGCGGTCAGGGGCACGCCGCGCAGCGCCAGCCGCTCGGGGTCGGGCTCGACGCGGATCTCGTCCGGCCGGCCGCCGACGATGAAGGTCAGGCCCACGTCCTCGACCTTGGCGACCTCGGTCCTGAGCTTGCCGGCGAGGTCGTAGAGCGCCTGGTCGGTCCAGCGGGCGGCGTATCCGGGCTTCGGACTGAGCGTCAGCACCACCGCCGGCACGTCGTTGATGCCACGGGTGACGATGGCGGGCTCGGGGATGCCCACCGGGATCTTGTCGTAGTTGGCGCGCACCTTCTCGTGGATGCGCACCGCGGCGTCGTCGGGATCCTCGCCCACGTCGAAGCGGGCGGTCACCAGCACCCGGTCGTCCTCGACCTGGGTGTAGACGTGGTCCACGGCGCCCACGCTCTTGACGATGGTCTCCAGCGGCTTGGCCACCAGCTCGGCGGCGTCCTGGGCGCGCAGGCCGGGCGCCTGCACCATGATGTCGACCATGGGCACGCTGATCTGCGGCTCCTCCTCGCGGGGGATCGACATCAGGGCCAGGAGGCCCATGGCGATGGCCGCCAGCAGGAACAGCGGCGTGAGCGGCGAGGCGATGGTCGCCCGCGTCAGGCGGCCGGAAAGTCCGAGGTTCATCGCGCTGGCCCCTGGGCGAGCGTCCGCTGCGGCCCGACCAGCACGTCTCCGGCGGCGACGCCGGACAGCACCTCCACCTGGTCCTGGGCCGGGCCCGGCGCGATCTGCACCGCCACCTCGACGGCGCGGCCGTCGCGGCCCAGCAGGCGGACGAAGTCCACGCCGTAGCGGGTGGAGACGAACCGGCGCGGCACGACCAGCGCCTGGCGCTGGCCCACCTGTACGCGGACCCGCACCCGCTGGCCGACGAGGCCCGCATCGAGGCCCGGGACCGTGATGTCGGCGACCACGCGGCCGGCGGTGACGGCGGGATAGACCTGGCCGATCACGCCCACCGGCGCGACGCCGGGGAGGTCCTCCGAGACGATCGGGATGCGGTCGCCGACCCGCAAGGCGCGAGCCTGGCCTTCCGGGATCTCCAGCCGGAGCAGCGGCTCGCCGGCGGTGATGGTGGCCACCGACTGGCCCGCCGCCACCACCGAACCCGCAGGGGCGTCGGCGCGCAGCACGCGGCCGTCGGAGGGGGCGAGGATCGCGCCCTGGTTCGAGAGCTCACGGCTGGCGGCGCCCTGCGCCCGGTAGGCGTCCATCTGGCCCCGCGCCGCCTTGGCCGCGGCTTCCGCCTGCTCGAGCCGCGCCCTCGCATAGATGCCTTTCTCATAGAGGGTGCGCACCCGTGCGAGGTCGGCGTCGGCGCGGGCGACCTCGGCGGCGGCGGCGGCCGTCTGGGCGTCGTAGGCGCGGGTCTCCAGGGTCAGCCGCTGGTCGGACACGCGCGCCACGAGCTGGCCCTTGCGGACGTAGTCGCCCTCCTTGACCCGCAGCTCGGTGAGCGTCCCGCCGATGCGGGCGCGCGCCTCGCCCATGTCCTTGGTGGTCACGGTGGCGGAGACCGGCTTCAGGTCGGCGACGGTCCGCTGGGCCAGCGGCAGGCGCTCGCCGCTCGCCGCGGCCGCGGGCGCCTCAGGGCGCTCTGGTTCTCCGCCGCAGGCGGCGAGCGTCACCGCGGCGGCGAGGAGGAGGCTGGACACGGCGGCGCGCATGGCGGGCGTCCTCTTGGATCAGCTGCGGTCGACGACGGCGCCGGTCGCGGCGTCGTAGCGGACGGTGGGCAGACCGGCCGCCACCCAGGCCTGGATGCCGCCGCCGAGGTGGGAGTCCACCGCCAGGCCGGCCGCCCGGCACCGGTCGATGGCCATGGCGGAGCGCTTGCCCGAGCCGCACTGCAGCACCACCGCCTCGCGGCCGCCGGTCGGCAGGGCCTTGGGGTCGAAGGTGGAGAGCGGGAAGTTCAGCGCCCCGTGGATGCGTTCGGCTGCGAATTCGCCGGGCTCGCGGACGTCGATCAGCACGATCTCGTCGCGCTGGAGCATGGCGCGGACTTCCGCCGGGGTCAGGTCGCGGATCGGGGTGGTCGGCATGGGATGTCTCTCGGCTCGCTGTTATCATGTGCGTATTTGCGCATATATTGAACAACGAGGCCCTTTCAAGCCCATTCCGGGTGGGGCGAACAGCATTCTCCGACCTCGGGGCGCCCAAGACCGGCTTCATGATCGAGAGCATGGTCACGGCGATCTCGGGTAACCGCTGGCGCTGAGCGAGGGGCGCGCGGCCAACGCCGAGGCCACCTGGAACGCCGTCTCCCTGACGGCTTCTGCCCGGCGGCGATGGTGTTCAGGAAGCTTGGGGTGAGGCCGGGCTTGGCGTTCCGCGTCGGGCCGGCCCTGTGGTCCAGGAGCCACGGTCACGCCGTTGCGCCCCTCATCGCGCTTGGTGCCCCAGGCCGGACTCGAACCAGCACGCCTTTCGACAGCAGATTTTGAGTCTGCCGCGTCTACCATTTCGCCACTGGGGCCCGATCTACGTCAAAGACGCAGGCGGGCGGGCAATCTAGCGATGGGCCGCCGCCGGTCAACGCGGCGCTTGGTCATGGACGTCGGCGTTCGTAACTGATAATCGTTCGCAAGAAAGACGTCCTCGGGGGTCCCATGCACGACATGCTCGCCGAACCGGTCACCGCCCAGCCGCTGCTCGCGGCCGACGCGGACGGCCGGCTGGTGCGCCTCAGCGCCGCCGCCCCTGGCGACCGGGGCGTGATCGTCGACGTGCGGGCCGAGAGCCGGCCGGGCGACCATGGCGTCGGCGTCGAGGAGCTGCAGCGGCGGCTCTTGGAGTTCGGCTTCGTGGAAGGCGCGCACCTGGAGGTCCTGCACGAGGGCCTGATCCGGCGCGACCCGATCGCGGTCCGGCTCGACGACATGCGTGTGGCGCTCCGCCGCCGCGACGCCGACGACGTCTGGGTCCTGCTGGAGTCCAAATGAGTCAAGGCGTCCTGCCGACCGCCCGCGTGGCGCTGGTCGGCAATCCCAACACCGGCAAGACCGCCCTCTTCAACGCGCTCACCGGCAGCCGCCAGAAGGTGGCCAACTACGCCGGCGTCACCGTCGAGCGGAAGGAAGGCTTCGTGCAGACGGCGGCCGGGCGAACCCTCTCCGTCCTCGACCTGCCGGGCACCTATTCCCTGCGCGCCCGCAGCCCCGACGAGGCGGTGACCCGCGACGCGGTGCTCGGAAAGCTGGCCGGCGAGATGGCGCCCGACGTGGTGGTCGCCGTGGCGGACGCCACCAACCTGCGCCTGGTGCTGCGCCTGATCCTCGAGCTGAAGGCCGTGGGCCGGCCGATGGTGCTGGCGCTCAACATGTACGACATCGCCCAGCGCCAGGGCCTGCGCATCGACCTCGACGGTCTTCGGCGCGAACTGGACTGCCCGATCGTCACCACCGTGGCCACCCGCAAGCGCGGCATCGAGGACCTGGTGGCCCAGGTGGAGGCCCTGGCCGCGCAAGGCGCGCTCGGCGCCGCCAGCACCTGGCGCGAGCCGACGGCCGTCGAGATCCGCCAGGCCCACCGCGAGGCCCAGCGGATCCTCAAGGCCCACGTCCGCCCGCCCGAGCGGCCCGACACGCTCACGGCCAAGGTCGACGCGGTCCTGCTGCACCCGGTGGCGGGTCTGGCGGTGCTGTTCGGCCTGCTGTTCCTGATGTTCCAGGCGGTGTTCTCCTGGGCCGGGCCGCCGCAGGACCTGATCGAGGCGGGCTTTGCCGCCCTCGGCTCCGGCGTCGGCGCCCTGCTGCCCGACGGCCTGCTGAAGAGCCTTCTGGTGGACGGCCTGATCGCCGGCGTCGGCAGCGTGCTCGTGTTCCTGCCGCAGATCCTGGTCCTGTTCTTCTTCATCATCCTGCTTGAGGACTTCGGCTACATGGCCCGGGCCGCGTTCCTGATGGACCGGATCATGGGCGGGGCCGGCCTCCACGGACGCGCGTTCATCCCGCTGCTCTCCAGCTTCGCCTGCGCGATCCCGGGGATCATGGCCGCCCGGGTGATCGACCAGAAGCGCGACCGGCTGACCACCATCCTGGTGGCGCCCCTGATGACCTGTTCGGCGCGGATTCCGGTCTACACCCTGATCATCGGGGCCTTCATCCCCGACCGCACCGTCGGCCCGGGCCTGAACCTGCAGGGTCTGGTGATGTTCGGCCTCTACGCCTCGGGGATCGTCAGCGCGCTGCTGGTCTCCTTCGTCATCCGCAAGGTGTTCTGGCGCGGGGCCGTGGAGCCGTTCCTGATGGAACTGCCCACCTACAAGCTGCCGTCGGCGGAGAACGTCGGCCGCAACCTCCTGCTGCGCGCCCAGATCTTCATCGGCCGCGCGGGGCGGATCATCCTGCCCCTGATGGTCCTGGTCTGGTTCCTCTCCACCTTCCCATATCCGCCCGAGGGGGCGACGGGACCGGCCATCGACTACAGCTTCGCCGGCATGATCGGCCATGCGATCCAGCCAGTCTTCGCGCCCGTAGGCTTCAACTGGCAGATGGTGGTGGCCCTCATTCCGGGCTTCGCCGCCCGCGAGGTGGCGGTGGCCGCGCTGGGCACCGTCTATGCGGTGGGCGACGCCGAGGCGAACGTCGGCGCGCTGGGCGCCCGGCTGGCCGAAAGCTGGTCGCTGGCCACGGGCCTGGCGTTCCTGGCCTGGTACATCTTCGCGCCGCAGTGCGTGGCGACGCTGGGCGTGGTCAAGCGCGAGACCAACTCCTGGACCTGGGTCGGCGTGATGTTCGCCTACATGCTGGCGCTCGCCTACCTGGCCTCGTTCCTCGTCTACCGCGGCGCCGTGGCGCTGGGCTGGGGCTAGGCCGAGGCACGCGCGGATCGGGCCTCTGGCCCCGATCCTGCAGTGTCCCATGCCAGGTCAGGAGCCGCGCCGATCCCGTACTATTCCGGGATTCCATGGCCGGACGACGCGGTCGGGGCCGACGAAAATCCCGGGATGAAACCCCAGGTCGCGGTTAACCATCCATTCGCCTTGACGTTTAACCGCTCGATAAACCCACGCATGCATAGCTAAGCATGCCATGGGAAAGAACCTGGATAACTCCTCCGAGACTGCGAACGGCAAAAAGCCGGGCCGCGGGAATCAAACCCTCGCCAAGCATGTCCGTGAGGTCCTCCTGATGCTCGGCGGCGAAGCGCACCGGGCTCTGGTGATCGAGCAAGTGGCCCGCACCCTGGGGCACGACGTCCGTCAAATCCCCGAGGAGCTGCAGACCGCCCTCATCCACACGTTCGAGGAGAACTGGCGGGATGAGCGCAGGCGCGCCGCGTACGGCTTCCACCTGCCGTTCGGCGAGGGCTCGCACCGCTGGGGTTGCCGCGAGGCCGCGCTCGTCCACTAGGACGAGCCCTCAGGCAAGCCTCGGCGGCTCCGCTTCCCCGGCCAGCTGGCCCGCGACGGCCTGCAGGCGGCTGAGCAGCCGCTTGAGGAGAGCGACCTCGTCGGGCGCGAGCCCCGAGATCAGGGCCGCCTCGTAGGCCAGCGCCAGGGGCGCGATCTCGTCGAACAGCGACACCCCCTCGGGCGTCAGGGCGAGCACGTGCGACCGGCCGTCGTCCGCGTGGTCGGTGCGGCCCACTAGCCGGCGCTTCACCAGCCCCTGGGCGGCGCGGCTCACCGTCACCTTGTCCATCACCGTGCGCGCGACGATCTGGCCCTGGGTCAGGCCGCCGTCCTCGGCAAGGACGCACAGCAGCCGCCACTGCGGGATCGTCAGACCGAAGCGGTCCTGGTAGGCGCGCGCGATCAGCCCCGACACCGCGTTCGAGGCCACCGACAGGCGATAGGGCAGATAGGCGTCGAGCCTCAGCCCCGTCCCGTTCTCCTCCTTCGCCGCCGCATCCTTCACGCCGGCCGGACCTCCTGCTCGATGGCTCCGAAGATCGTGTGGCGCTTCGCGTCGCGCATCTCGATCCGCACCACGTCCCCGGCCTTCAGGAACGGGGTCTTGGCCGCCCCGTCGGTCAGCGTCTCCACGGTCCGCAGTTCGGCGAGGCACGAATAGCCGACGCCACCGGCGGACACCGGCTTGCCTGGGCCCCCGTCGGGCCCGCGGTTCGACACCGTCCCCGAACCGATGATCGTGCCGGCGGCGAGCGAGCGGGTCTTCGCCGCGTGTGCGATCAGGGTCCCGAAGTCGAAGGTCATGTCGATGCCGGCGTCGGCCTCGCCCAGCGGCTGGCCGTTCAGCTCGACCTCGAGCTTGCCGGAGAGCTTGCCGTCCTTCCAGCCGGGCAGGCTGTCGAGGGTCACCGCCACCGGCGAGAAGGCCGACGCGGGCTTGGCCTGGAAGAAGCCGAAGCCCTTGGCGAGCTCGCCCGGGATCAGATTCCTGAGGCTCACGTCGTTGCAGAGCATGACCAGGCGGATCAGGCCGAGCGCCTCCTCGCGGCTCACCCCCTGCGGCACGTCGCCGGTGACCACCGCCACCTCGGCTTCGAGGTCGCAGCCCCAGGCCTCGTCGGCCAGCGGGATCGCGTCGCGCGGACCCAGGAAGCCGTCCGAGCCGCCCTGGTACATCAGCGGATCGGTCCAGAAGCTCTCCGGCATCTCCGCGCCGCGCGCTTTCCGCACCAGCTCCACGTGGTTCACATAGGCCGAGCCGTCCGCCCACTGGTAGGCGCGCGGCAGCGGGCTGGCCGCCGAGTGCTCGTGGAAGCGCTCCTTCGGCACCGCGCCGTGCTCCAGGCTCTCCGCGAGGCCGCGCAGCTCCGGTTCCATGCGCCACCAGTGGTCCAACGCATACTGCAAGGTGGGCGCTATGTGGCTCGCGTCGGTGAACCAGGCCAGGTCGTTGGAGACCACCACCAGCCGCCCGTCACGGCCGCCCTTCAGGGACGCCAGCTTCATTCGTTCTTCTCTTTCTCAGGCCGTTTCGCGATGGATGGTGCGCACGAGGCTCACGCCTGCCTCGTAGGCGTGCGGCTCGTAGACGGTGACCTCGACGCGGATGTCCGAGCCGGGCTCGCCGTCCCAGAGGTAGCTGCGCTCGAAGCAGACGGCGCGGCCGGCAGGCGTGAAGCCCTCGAAGGTGTCGCCCCAGGGCGTGTGGCCGGAGAGCTGGCGCCAGCCCAGCGTGCAGGCGCGCTCGATCTCCTCCTGGGCGGCGGCCTGCAGGTCCTCCTCGAAGGGATCCATGTCACACGCGCACGCCGGCCGGCGCGGTGAACTCCGAGACCTCGGCGTCGCCGGTGTTCACCACCTCCGACGGCTCGAAGATCAGCACATGGGCTTCGGCGTCCGACGCCGTCCGGTGCTCGACGCCGCGCGGCACCACCACCATCTGGCCGGGCTCCAGCTCCACGACGCGGTCGCGGAACTCCACCCGAAAGCGCCCGTGGAAGCAGAGGAACATCTCCTCGGCGTCGGCGTGGCTATGCCAGGGGAACACCCCTTGCGTCTTCACCAGGCGCACGTCCTGGCCGTTGAGCTGCGCGGCGATCTTCGGGCGCCAGTACTCGGAGAAGCCGGCAAACTTCTCCGCCAGGTCGATGGCCTGGGGCGCGGTCACCTAGGCGGTCTTCCAGCTGTCCACATAGGCGGGATTTTCCACCGAAGCGGCGGCCTCGCCAACCTCCAATGGGTCCCGCGTGTCGATCATCACCGCATATTCGTCGGTGGCGGGCTTCGGCTGGCTCAGCATGTTCTTCAGGGCCTTGGGATGCGGCCCGTGGGTGAAGCCTGAGGGATGAAAGGTCATCATCCCGGCCTCGATGTGGTCGCGGCTGAAGAAGTCGCCCGCGTGGTAGAACAGCACCTCGTCGAAGTCGTCGTTGTTGTGGAAGAACGGCACCTTCAGCGCGCCCGGATCGGTCTCGAAGGGCCGGGGCGTGAAGGTGCAGACCACGAACCTGTCGGACAGGAACGTCGTGTGGACGCTGGGCGGCAGGTGGTAGCGGTGGCTGACGATGGGGCGGATGTCCTTCACGTTCAGCCGCACCGGGGCGAGTTCGCCGTGCCAGCCCACCGCATCCAGCGGATTGTACGGATAGGTCACCACCGAGACCTCGCCGCGCTTCTTGATCTCCACGCGGAACTCGCCCGCCTCGGCCTGGTGGGCCCGGAAGCCCTCGTCCAGCACGGGCGTCTCCAGCATGGCCGGGTCGAACAGGGCGTGGCCGCCGAGCAGCCCCTTGTCCGGCAGGCCGAAGTGGGTGTTGGTCGCCTGGATCATCAGGATGGCGGTGGGGGCGGCGGGCTTCAGCCGCCACATGGTCCCGCGCGGCAGGTAGAGGTAGTCGCCTGCCGTGTAGGCCAGCCGGCCGTAGTCGCAGAACAGCTCGCCCTCGCCCTGGTGGACGAACAGCAGCTGGTCGCCGTCGGCGTTGCGGGCCAGGGCCGGCATCGGCTCGGCGAGCTTCCAGAACCGCACCTCGGTGGCGGCGTTATGGAGCACCTTGCCCGCCGCCCAGGGGCTGGGCTCGGCGGCGTTCAGTCTGGCGAGGTCGAAGGCCCGCGGGCGCAGCGGCCCCTCGAAGCTGGTCCAGCCGGTCGGCGGGCGTTGGTGGTGGATGAAGGCCGCCGGGCCGAAGAAGCCCTCCTTGGATATCTCCCGCTCGTAGGTCCCCTCCGGCATGTCGGCGTGCGCCTGGCGGGAGTGGGTCCCCTGCGCGCCCCGGACCGGGATCCAGTTGCGGTTCGCCATCAGGGTTCGTCCTTGTAGATCCCGACCGTCAGCGGCTGGCCGTCGGCGATCTTCGCCCGGTACATGCCCGAGGTGTTGTAGCTCCAGGCCATCTCGCCGTTCGGGGCCACCGCGATCACCCCGCCGTCGCCCTTCAGCGCGGTGAGGTTCTTCTGGATCACCTGGTCGGCGGCGGCCTGCAGGCTCATGCCCTTGTGCTCGACCAGGGCGCAGACCTCACGGGCCACCGTCAGGCGGATGAAGTACTCGCCCGTCCCCGTGGCCGAGACGGCGCAGGAGGTGTTCGAGGCGTAGGTGCCGGCGCCGATGATGGGGCTGTCGCCCACCCGGCCCCAGCGCTTGGCCGTGGTGCCGCCGGTGGAGGTGCCGGCCGCCACGTTGCCGCGGCTGTCGAGGGCGACGACGCCCACCGTGCCGAACTTCTTGTGCAGGTCCATCAGGTCGGCGTTGCGGCCGCCGTCCTCGTCATGGGCCAGGTCGATCGTCCCGGCGGACGCCTGCGGCGCCCCGGCCGGTCGCGCGGGCGCCGGCAGGCCCTGGCGCTTCAGTTCGCGCTCCAGCGACTGCCAGCGGCGCTCGGTGAAGAAGTAGCTCGGGTCCACCCGCTCCAGGTCCTGGGTCTGGGCGAAGGTCTCGGCGCCCTCGCCGATCAGGAAGACGTGCGGCGACTTCTCCATCACCGCCCGGGCCAGGCTGATCGGGTGCTTGATCGTGGTCACGCCCGCCACCGCGCCGGCCTTCAGGTTCGAGCCGTCCATGATCGAGGAGTCGAGCTCGTTCTTTCCCTCCGCCGTGAAGACCGCGCCGCGGCCGGCGTTGAACAGGGGGTCGTCCTCCAGCAGGTGGATCGAGGCCTCGATGGCGTCCAGCGCCGAGCCGCCCTTGCGCAGCACCTCGGCGCCCGTCTCGGCGACCCGGGCCATGGCCTCGCGGTAGGCCTTCTCCTGCTCCGGTTTCAGGTCCTTGCGCTCGATGACGCCGGCCCCGCCGTGCACCACGAGGGCCCATTTGGGCTTGGCCTCTGCCACCGTACTCATCGTCATCACCGCTACTGAAAAGAGAACCGCGAAAGCCCGCATCACCCCTCCGTCGCGGGGAGCACCCCTCGGCGCATCTGGTCGAGCTCGATGGACTCGAACAGCGCCTTGAAGTTGCCCTCCCCGAACCCCTCGTTGCCCTTGCGCTGGATCAGCTCGAAGAAGATCGGACCGATCATGTTCTCCGTGAAGATCTGAAGGAGAAGGCCTTGGCCCTCCGTCGGCGCGCCGTCCACCAGGATCTTGTCGGCCTTGAGCCGCTGGAGGTTCTCGCCGTGGCCCGGCACGCGGGCGTCGAGCTGCTCATAGTAGGTGTCGGGGGTGTCCTGGAAGCGAACGCCCTGCTCGCGCATGGCCTCCACCGAGTGGAAGATGTCGTCGGTCCCCAGCGCCACGTGCTGGATGCCCTCGCCCTTGTAGTCCTTGAGGAATTCCTCGATCTGCGAGTGCTCGTCCTGGCTTTCATTGAGCGGGATGCGGATCTTGCCGCAGGGGCTGGTCATGGCCTTGGAGAACAGGCCGGTCACCTTGCCCTCGATGTCGAAGTAGCGGATTTCGCGGAAGTTGAAGATGCGCTCGTAGAACTCCGCCCACTTGGCCATGTTGCCGCGGAATACGTTGTGGGTGAGGTGGTCGATGTAGGTCAGGCCCTTGGCGTTGGCCTTCTCCTGCGCCGCCGCGCCCTCGATCGGCAGGAAGTCGACGTCGTAGATCTCCTGCGCGCCGTAGCGGTCCACCAAGTAGAGGTTCGAGCCGCCGATCCCCTCAATCGCCGGGATGTTCAGCTCCATGGGGCCGACCAGGCCCTGCACGGGCTTCGCGCCGCGCTCGATGGCGAGCTTCAGGGCCCTGGCGGCGTCCTTCACGCGGAAAGCCATGGCGTTGGCCGAGGGGCCGTGGGCCTGGCGGAACTCCGCCGGCTGGCCGGACGGCTCCATGTTCAGGATGAAGTTGATGTCGCCCTGGCGGAAGCGCAGCACGTTCTTCGAGCGGTGCTTCGAGACCGCGGTGAAGCCCATCAGCTCGAACAGCCCCTTCAGCCGCTCCGGCTCGGGCGAGGTGAACTCCACGAATTCGAAGCCGTCGGTGCCGAGCGGGTTCTCGAAGAGGTCGCGGGTCTGCGGCTGCGCCTGGATGTTCATGGCCATGTCTCCTGTCGGCGGAGTTCGTATCACTTGAAACGAGTTCGTTCCAGCGGGCGAGACAGCGCCGGCGCCCCCTGCTAACAACGCCCGACCTCCCCGCACGGATCGACGATGTTTCGAAAGATGTACGACTGGGTGATGCGGCTCGCCGCCTCACGCCACGCGCCACGGTCGCTCGCCGTCATCTCCTTCGCCGAGAGCAGCTTCTTCCCGATCCCGCCCGACGTGATGCTGGGGCCGATGGTGCTGGCCAGGCCCAACAAGGCCTTCGTCTACGCCACCATCTGCACGGTCGCCTCGGTGCTGGGCGGCCTCCTGGGCTACGCCATCGGGGTGTTCCTGGAGCCCGTGGGGATGTTCATCCTCAAGCTGTTCGGACACCCGGAGGGCCGCGAGGAGTTCCAGCACTGGTTCGACCAGTGGGGCCTGGGCGTCATCCTGATCAAGGGCCTGACCCCGATCCCCTACAAGCTGGTGACCATCACCGCCGGCTTCGCCCGCTTCGACCTCTTCACCTTCATGTGGGCCTCGATCGTCACCCGCGGCGCACGGTTCTTCATCGTGGCCGCCATCCTGAAGTACGCCGGCCCGGCCATGCTCAAGGAGTTCGAGCGGCGGCTGAACCTCTACTCGGTGATCCTGCTGCTGATCTTGGTGGGGGGCATCGTCGCCGTGAAGGTCTTCCTGTAGGCCGCCGCTTGGGGTCTTATCGCGCGCCATGCTGAACCCGATCCTCGACCGCTGGCGGCTTGCGGCCCTCCTCGCCTCCGCCGCCATGCTGGCCACCGCCCACGCCTTCGAGACCTTCGGCGGCTACGCGCCGTGCACGCTCTGCCTGCGCCAGCGGGAGGTCTACTGGACCGCCTTGGGCCTGGGCGCGGCCTTCATGGTGATCGTGCGCCTGCCGGGCGGACCGCGCTGGCGCGAGGCCACCTGCTGGGTCCTCGGCCTCGTCTTCCTGGTCGGCGCGGGCGTCGCGGCCTACCACGCCGGCGCGGAGTGGAAGTGGTGGCCCGGCCCCAGCGCCTGCGCCTCGGCCGGCGGCGGCGTCAGCCTCAGCGACATGGAGGCCTTCCTCGGCGGCGCACGCGTCCGCCCGCCGGCCTGCGACGAGGCGCCCTGGGTGTTCGCCGGCCTCTCCATGGCCGGCTGGAACGTGCTGGTCTCGCTGGGGTTGGCCGTGATGAGCGCGTTGGCCGCGCTGCGCGAAAGGTCCAAGCGATGACCGACAAGCCGATCCCGCCGCGTCCGGGCCAGGGGGCGCTCGCCGCCCGCCTCGCCGAGATCCTGCGCGTCGACCATGCGGGCGAGCTGGGCGCCGTCTCCATCTACCGCGGCCAACGCGCGGTCTTGGGCCAGGCCCCGCGGCACGAGCGCATCGCCGGCCAGCTCGCCGAGATGGAGGGCCATGAGGCCGAGCATCTCGCCCGCTTCGACCGGCTGCTCACCGAGCGCCGGGTGCGCCCGACCGCGCTGGCCCCCGTGTGGCGGCTGGCGGGCTTTGCGCTCGGCGCCGGCACCGCCCTCCTCGGCGACAAGGCCGCCCACGCCTGCACCGAGGCGGTCGAGAGCGTCATCGAGCAGCACTACGCCGGGCAGGTGGCCGAGCTCGCCGAGCTGGAGCCGGAGCTGGCCAATGAACTCGAGCGCTTCCGCCAGGAGGAGCTCGCCCACCGCGACCTGGCCGTCGACGAAGGCGCGCGGGAGGCGCCCGGTTACGCCCTGCTCTCCGCCGTCATCCGCACCGGCTGCCGCGCGGCCATCAAGATCAGCGAGAAGGTCTAGGCTGACGCGGCGTCGCGGGCGCACGCTCGCGCCGCCATGATCAAGCTCACCTTCTGCCTGGTGCGCCTGCCGCACCTCAGCCGCGAAGCTTTCCAGGACTACTGGTTCAACACGCACGGGCCGCTGGTCGCCAGCGTCGCCGAGGTCCTGCAGATTCGCCGTTACGTCCAGCTCCACAGCCTGCCGCCCGAGATCAGCGAGGCGTTGCGGACCAGCCGCGGCGCGCCGCAGCCCTACGACGGGGTCGCCGAGCTGTGGTTCGACAGCCTCGAGGCGATGGGCGAGAAAGGCCGGCGCCCTGAGGCCCAGGCGGCGGGCCGTATGCTGCTGGAGGACGAGCGGAAGTTCATCGATCTCTCGCGCTCGCCCCTGTGGTTCGGCCAGGAGAAGGTGGTCGTCGGCTAGGGTTGGGCAGGCCGGCCGTCGTCGGCGGCTCCGGGGACGGTGCTTCCCTCGATCTCGGCGGCGGACATGGCGGGTCCGACCATCGCCTGCTCGCCGGCAGGGGCGTTGACCGGCGGCGAAGCTCCCCGGCCGGTCTGCATCGGCTTGGCCACCAGGATCACCAGCAGCAGGACGACGCTGGCGGCCACCAGGAGCCAGACGGTCTTGCGGCCGCTCGGCTTGCTGTCCACAGGCGCGCCCTTTCCGCGCACCGGCCCGTCGTCGACACCGGGGGCGGAATCGGCCGCATTTGTGCGGGTCTCTCGGGGGTTCTGCATCGGACATCTCCCATCAGTCGCAACCACAACCGGGCGACGGCGGGCAGGTTCCGGGGCGATCCCTCCCCTCAGGTTGCACTCCGTGGAAATAACAGCCTCCAGGGAGTCGCGCAGGCGCAGGAGTTCTGCTTTTGTTCTATTCACGGAGGCGCGCCATGGCGGACGGGACAACGCACTACATCGCCGAGCGGACCTTCGGGGCGCCGAGGCTCGCCCAGGCGACCCAGGCCCGCGCCAGCCTATGGGCGCTCTGCCGCTGCGGCCGCACCGCGGCGGTCGATCCCGCGCCGTGGATCTGCCAGGGTCTGGCCCGGCAGCCGGTGGAGCACTTGGAGGGCCGCCTGCGCTGCGTCTGCGGCGCGCGCCGCGTCCGGCTGGAGGTGCACGGCCTCGCCGAAGCGCCGGCCGGAGTGACCGGCGGCATCTACATCTTCCGCTAGGCCGCGGCCGCCCGGCCGCTAGGGCATCGGGCTGAGGCTCTCGATGTCCTGGTGCGGCTTCACGCCGTGCTTGAGCAACTCCTCCCAGACGCCCTCGGCCGTCTCGGCGAAGCAGAAGAGCTCGAAGTCGGTTTCCGCGATCATCCCGTGGCGCAGCAGCTCGTCGAAGTTGATGATCGAGCGCCAGTACGCCTCGTCGAACAGCACCACCGGGATCTTCGGCGCCTTGTCGGTCTGGCGCAGCGTCAGGATCTCGAACAGCTCGTCCAGGGTGCCGAACCCGCCGGGGAAGACCACCAGCGCGTTGGCCCGCATCGCCAGGTGCATCTTGCGCATGGCGAAGTAGTGGAACCGGAACGTCAGCTCCGGCGTCGACCAGCTGTTGGGCTCCTGCTCGTGCGGCAGCGTGATGTTGAACCCCACCGACGGGGCGCCCACGTCGGCGGCGCCCCGGTTGGCGGCCTCCATGATCCCTGGCCCGCCGCCGGTGGCGATGACGTTGTCGCGGAACGGCTGGCCCTCCAGGAAGGCCCCGCCCCGCTTCGAGGCGATGGCTCCGAACTCGCGCGCCGCCGCGTACCATCGGCGGTGCGCGCCCTCGCCGTCCTCGCGGATCCGGGCCGAGCCGAAGACCACGATGGTGGAACGCACGCCCCAGGCCTTGAGCGCCAGATCGGCCTTGGAGAACTCCAGCATGAACCGGACGCCCCGCATCTCCTGGGAGAGCAGGAAGTCCTGGTCGTAGACGGCCAGCCGATAGGACGGCGACGCCATCTGGGGGGTGTTGGGGTGGGGCTCGGACATGGCCGCCATCTAAGCGCGTTTCGCCGGCCGGTCGATCCGGCCGGCGATGTGCGCTGGGCTACTTGGCGAGCTTCAGCTCGGCCTCGATCTCCAGCTCCACCTCGTCGCCTACGCCCGGCAGATAGGCGGTGATGCCGAAGTCGCTGCGCTTGATCTTCGCCTCGGCGTCGAAGCCGAGCGAGTAGGTCTTGTCCACCGGGTTGACGCCGGCCTGGTTGAACTCGGCCTCCAGCGTCACCGGCCGCGTGACGCCGTGCAGGGTGAGGTCACCGGTGATGTCGGCCGTGCGCTCGCCCGTGACCCGGATGCGGGTCGCCTTGAACGTGGCGGTGGGGAACTTCGCGGTGTCGAGGAAGTCGGCGGTCTTCAGGTGTTTGTCGAGGGCGTCGTTGAGCGTGCCCACCGAATTGGCGTCGACCGTCACGTCGAGCCGGCTGGCCTCGGGCCGGCGCGGGTCGAGGGTGAGCTGGCCGTCCACCTTGGCGAACTGGCCGACATAGGTGGAGAAGCCCATGTGGCTCACCGACCAGGTGATCTTCGAGTGGGCCGGGTCGAGGGTGTAGACCCCCGCGCGGATCTCGGCCGGGGCGCGGGTGAACGGGTCCTGGGCGATCGCGGCGCCGGAGAGTGCAAGGACGGCGGCGAGGCCGGCGGCGGCGAAGGTGAGCTTGCGGGACATGGGAGACCTTCCGGGCAGGGAAATGAGGTGACGGCGCAAGGCTGCGCCATCGTCCCCACCCACATGGGGCTTCTCGCCGTCCGAGAGAATGCGCTTTGTTCGGAGCACACTGCTTCCACCCCGGAAACAATCCTCCGCCGACCGGTTGACCTCCTCAGGCCTCCAGCTCGATGTCCCAGTAGAGGTAGTCGAGCCAGCTTTCGTGCAGGTGGTGCGGCGGGAACTTCCGCCCCCGCTCCTGCAGTTCGAAGGCTGTGGGCCGCCGGGGCTTCATGTGCGGATGCATGTGGGCCTCCGCCGGTGTCCGGCCGCCCTTGGCGAGATTACAGCGGGCGCAGGCGGTGACGATGTTCTCCCACGTCGTGCGGCCGCCCCGCGAGCGCGGGATCACATGGTCGAAGGTGAGGTCCTCCGAAACCGAGCAGTACTGACAACTGAAACCGTCGCGCAGGAACAGGTTGAAGCGGGTGAAGGCCGGCGGCCGGTCCTGGGCCACGTAGCTCTTCAGCGCCACGACGCTCGGCAGGCGCATCTCGAAGGAGGGAGAGTGGACCTTCTGGTCGTAGGTGGAAACAACGTCCACCCGATCCAGGAACACCGCCTTGATCACCTCCTGCCACGGCCAGAGGGACAGCGGGTAGTAGCTGAGCGGCCGGAAGTCCGCGTTCAGCACGAGGGCGGGCCAGCCGGAGGGCGGGTGGCTAAGCACCTGCATCGCCGGACCTCCCGCGGCGCGGACCCGCGCCTATGACGTACGCTTGTGGACTGAAGACGGAGCCCCTGTCTTGCGAACGCGCCAGCCAATTCCGGCTGCATGGACGACGTTACCCGAGATTCGGAGACATCTCCATGACGGCGGCCGTGGGATGAGGCCGAGCGCCTCGCCCGCGGACTGGAGCGGGCGAGGCTTACCGGCCTGACATGCGTCAGGCGCCGAGCACGGCGGTGGCGCCGGCGAGCGTGAGGCCAAGCGCCACGATCGCGTAGGAGGCCACGACATCGAGGATCCGGTTCATCAGGATCGACATTGCCTTCTTCCTTTCTTCGGTTGCGGCGGCCGGGGGATCCGTCCGCCGGGTCCATCTGGACGATGTTTAGATAGCACGCATCTAAACGCTGCCTAGATGCAAATTTATCGCGCACCGCTATGCATTTTTGAATGTGCTGCAGGAACGCTGGAGGCGGCGCGAAAGAAAAAGGGCCCCGGGGAGGGGGCCCTTCTCCGGTTCGACCGTGAGGCCGGGGCCTAGACCCCGAGGGCCACCGTGGCGCCCGCGGCGGTGAGGCCGAGGAACAGCAGGAGGGCGGGAGCGATCCGGTCGAAGAAGCGCTCGAACTTGGAAATCGCGAGAGACATGGAGACACACACCTTTCAGTTTGAACCCCGGGGGAGCGGGGGCGTTTCTTATTTGAACAACGCTAAGATAACGCCGATCTGAGCGGCGTCAAGATCATCTTTACGGCGATCAGATTGAGTTTTACAGTGGAGCCGATGAGAGAATCTCAGGCCGCCGAAGCCCGCCCTTATCACCACGGCGATCTGCGCCGTGCGCTGGTCGACGCCGCACGCCGGCTGCTGGAGTCCGAGGGCCCCACGGCGCTCTCGCTTCGCGCCGTGGCGCGCGAGGCGGGGGTCAGTCCCGCGGCCCCCTATCACCACTTCAAGGACAAGGGCGAGCTCCTAGACGCCGTGGCCCATGAGGGCTGGGAGATGCTGGACGAGGCGCTCGCCCGCGCCAAGGCCGGGGCCCCCTCGCTGAAGGAGAAGATGTCGGAGCTGGGCGTGGCCTATGTCTGCTTCGCCCGCGACAACCCCGCCCTCTACCGGATCATGTACGACACCGCCCGGGACAAGGAAGCCCTCCCCGACGCGGTCCAGGGGAAGGACGACGGCGCCTACTGCAAGGTCCGCGACACCCTGATCGAGGCGGGCGCCGATCCCGCCGCGGCGATCGACCTGGAGCTCGCGACCGTCGCGGCCTGGTGCGCCGCCCATGGCCTGGCCGAGATGCGAGGCTTCAAGCAGTTCGAGCCCCTGAAGGAGGCCATGGGCGGGGAGGCTCCCTTCCTGCGCGCCGTCTTCGATCACATGGGCCTGTTCCCGAAGCACCTGGAAGACTAGACCGGCCCGCGTGAGCCGGCCCTTCGTCACCCGTTTCGCCCCCTCGCCCACAGGGTACCTGCACCGCGGGCACGCCTTCTCGGCGCTCACCGCCTACGAGGCCGCGCGTGCGGCCGGCGGCCGCTTCATCCTGCGCATCGAGGACATCGACCGCACCCGCTGCCGTCCGGAGTACGAGGCCGCGGTCTACGAGGACCTGGCCTGGCTCGGGCTTGCCTGGGAAACGCCCGTGCGCCGGCAGTCCGAGCACATGGAGGACTACGCCCGGGCGCTGCGCGAGCTCGCCGAGCGCGGCCTGCTCTACCGCTGCTTCCGCACCCGCCGGGAGATCGCCGAGGAGATCGAGCGGGCCCCGCACGGGCCCATGGAGGTGTTCCGCGGCCAGCCGCTGCCGGCCGACGAGGAGGAACGCCGCGTGGAAGCCGGCGAGCCCTTCGCCTGGCGGCTCTCGCTCGAGGCCGCCGAGCGGACCCTGGGCGGCTTCGGAAGCCTCACCTTCCAGGAGGAGGGCGAAGGCCCGGCCGGCGAGCGCGGCGTCCTGCAGGCGCGCCCCGACCTGGGCGGCGACGTGGTGCTGGCCCGCAAGGACGTGGGCGTGGCCTACCACCTGGCCGTGGTCGTCGACGACGCCCTGCAGGAGATCACCCACGTGATCCGCGGCCAGGACCTGTTCGAGGCCACCCACGTCCAGCGCCTTCTGCAGGCCCTGCTGGCCCTGCCGACCCCGGTCTACCGCCACCACCGCCTGCTCACCGGCCCGGACGGCAGGCGCTTCGCCAAGCGCGACCGCGCCGAGACCCTGCGGGAGCTCCGCGCCCGGGGCGTGACGCCGGCCGAGCTGCGCCGGGAGATGGGCCTTTGACCGAGGCTCGGCAGCGCTGGCGGGCGCTCGCGGTGCTGTTCTTCGGCGCCACGGTCATCGGGCTCTCGCCGATCTTCGTGCGCCTGGCCGACGCCGGTCCCGCGGCGGCCGGCATGTGGCGCCTGGCCTTCGCCCTGCCCTTCCTGTGGCTGATGGTCCACCGGACGCCGGGCGGGCCTGGAAGGCCGTCGCGCATGGGCCTGATCGCCGGCGTGATGTTCTGCCTGGATCTGGGCTTCTGGCACTACGGCATCACGCTTACCTCGGTGGCCAAGGCGACCGTGCTCACCAACCTCACGCCGGTGGTGGTGACCGCCTTCTCCTGGATCTTCCTGCGCGAGCGGCCGCGGGCCCTCTTCCTGGTGGCCGTGGCGCTCGCCGTCGGCGGCGCCTGGACGATGGCGGCGGCCAGGGGCGTCGGCGCCCAGGGCCCGAACCCGCCGCTCGGCGACGCCTTCTCGCTCACCACCGCCCTCTGGTACGCCCTCTACATGCTGGCCATCGGCCAGGGCCGGAAGACCGAGACCACCGGGCGGCTGATGTTCTGGTCCGGCGTCGTGGGAACGCCCCTGATGCTCGTGGCGGCCCTGGTGCTCGGCGAGCGGCTGCTCCCCGCCACCCTCGGCGGCTGGGCCGCCTGCCTGGGCCTGGGCCTGATGCACGTGGTCGGCCAGGGCTCGATCGCCTGGGCCATGGGCCGCCTGCCCGCCTCCACCGCCTCTGTGGTCGTCCTGATGCAGCCGGTGGTCGCCGCCTGGCTGGGCTGGGTGCTGTTCGCCGAGGCGCTGGGACCCTGGCAGGGCGTCGGCGCCGCCATCGCGCTCGCCGGCGTCGTGCTGGCGCAGTGGGCCTCGCGGCCCAGGGCGGCGGCCGCGCCCTACGACGAGCTGGCCAGCAGCCCGAAGACGTAGATCACCACGAGCATCGGCAGCGGCACGGTGGCGAACCAGCGGAGAGCGCCGCGCATGGCAGGTCTCCCGAATGCGCCCCCCGTCAAGCCAACGGGACGCCGCGACCTCAGGTTCCCTGGGCCGGCAGCCCCCAGGCCACGCGCGCCGCCTCCAGCCGCCCGAGCTTGGCCTCGAACGCCGACCAGTCGTCGGCCTCGGCGATCGGGGCCCAGATGGCCTCGATCTCGTCGTAGAGCAGCTCCTCGGGCGCGGCGCCCTGGAAGTAGGGGTGCGCCAGCCGCTCGGGCCGGTCGGCTGCGTAAGGCGCAATCAGCCGCCGGAACTCCTCGAAGCCCTCGCCGCGGTAGACCTCGGCCCGCGGCCCGGCCAGCGCCCGGTGTTCGGCGTTGCAGAACCAGTCGAAGAAGAACGGCTCCCAGCGCAGTTCGTCGCCGCCCTCCGCCAGCGCCTTGAACGCCGACTGCACGAGGGCGGCGTCCTCGTCCTCGCCGCGCCGGACGAGTCCGAGGCGGTCCAGCATGGCGGCCACCAGCTCGCGCCGGTAGGCGGGGCCGAAGGCGTTGAGCGCCTCGATCAGCGGCTCGTCGCCGGCCACATAGGTCAGGCAGCCGCCGAGCTGCTGCAGGTTCCAGAACACCGCCTCCGGCTGACGGCCGAAGGCGTAGAGCCCCTGCTGGTCGAAATAGGCCGCCGTGAAGGCCGGGTTCGACTTCGGCAGGAAGCGGTAGGGGCCGTAGTCGAAGCTCTCGCCCGTCAGGCTCATGTTGTCGGTGTTGAGCACCCCGTGGACGAAGCCCGCCGCCATCCAGCGGGCGGTGAGCCTGGCCATCCTTGCGGTCACCTCGCGCAGCAGGGCCACCGGCTTCTCGTTGGAGCCCTCCAGCGCCGGATAGTAGTGGGCGACCACATGGTCCACGAGGGCGGCCACGCGGTCGGGGCGCTCGAAGAAGGCGTGGCGCTGGAAGGTGCCGAAGCGGATGTGGCTGTGCGACAGGCGCACCAGCACCGAGGAGCGGGTCGGGCTGGGCTCGTCGCCGCGGACGAGCTCCTCGCCGGTCTCCACGAGCGAGAAGGACCGCGAGGTCGGTACGCCAAGGGCCTCGAGCATGGCCGTGGCCAGCACCTCGCGCACGCCGCCCTTCAGGGTCAGCCGGCCGTCGCCCGAGCGCGACCAGGGCGTGCGGCCCGAGCCCTTGGTGCCGAGGTCGAGCAGCCGGCCGGTCCCGGCCTCCCGCATCTGGGCGAAGACGAAGCCCCGGCCGTCGCCGAGCTCGGGGTTGTAAACCCGGAACTGGTGGCCGTGGTAGCGCTGGGCGAGCGGCGGATCGAGGTTGTCCGACAGCGGCTCGAAGCGGCCGAAGTGGGCGATCCACTCGTCGTCGGTCAGGGTGTCGAGGCCCACGGTCGCCGCCGCCCGGTCGTTGCGGTAGCGCAGGATGGTCTTCGGGAAGACCTCCGCCCGCACCGGGTCGGCGAACTCCGCCCCCAGCTCCTGGAACTTCGGATCGGGGCGGTAGGCGGGGGCGACGGGCATCCGAGCCAGATGGCGGTTCGCGGGCCCCGCGGCAACCCGTGCGCGGCCCACGCACGGGCCTTCACAGAACTGTCACAAAAGCCTAGAGCCCTGAATCTCCAACCGGGCCGAGGTGGATTCCGCATGCTGAGATGGTTCCAGGCGCTCCTGCCGCGCGAGGAGGGCTTCTTTGACCTCTTCGAGGAGCACGCGCGCACCCTCTGCGCCGGCGCGCGCGCCCTGCGCCAGATGCTCGACGGCGGCGACCAGGTCCCCGAGTTCTGCGCCGAGGTGGCCCGCCACGAGGAGGCCGCCGACGCCATCACCCGGCAGGTGATGCTGGCCGTGGGCCGCACCTTCATCACCCCCTTTGACCGCAGCGACATCCGCGAGCTGATCAGCTCCATGGACGACGCCATCGACCAGATGCACAAGACCGCCAAGGCGGTGACCCTGTTCGAGCAACGCGCCTTCCACCCGCACATGGTCACCATGGGCGACGTGATCGTGAAGACCGCCGACCTCACCGCCGAGGCCGTGCCCCTGCTGCGCTCGCTGCGCGGCAACGCCAGCCGCCTGCACGCCATCACCGAGGAGGTCACCCGGCTGGAGGAGGATTCCGACCAGCTCTACGACCACGGCATGGCCGCCCTCTACCGCGGCCCGGCGCGCACCGACGCCATGGCCTTCGTGGTCGGCGCCGAGATCTACGACCACCTGGAGAAGGTGGTGGACCGCTTCGAGGACGTGGCGAACAAGATCAGCGGCGTGCTGATCGAGCACCTCTAGGAGCCGGCGCGCGTGGATCCGGCCCTGCTGCTGATCTTCCTCGTCATCGTCGCGCTGGCGTTCGACTTCCTGAACGGCCTGCACGACGCGGCCAACTCCATCGCCACCATCGTCTCCACCCGCGTGCTGCCGGCCAACTACGCGGTGATGTGGGCGGCCTTCTTCAACTTCATCGCCTTCCTGGTCTTCCCGCTGCACGTGGCCAACACGGTCGGCAAGGGGATCATCGAGCCCGGGATCATCTCCGACGCCGTGATCTTCGGGGCGCTCGGCGGGGCGATCACCTGGAACGTGCTCACCTGGCTCCTGGGCATCCCGTCCTCCTCGTCGCACGCCCTGATCGGTGGCCTTCTGGGGGCCGGCATGGCCAAGGCGGGGCTGGATCCGGTGGTCTGGGCCGGCGTGATCAAGACCGCGGCGGGGATCGTCGTCTCGCCGACGCTCGGCTTCATGCTGGCGCTGACGCTGGTCCTGATCGTCTCGTGGCTGTTCCTGCGCTCGACGCCGTCCTTCGCGGATTCCACCTTCCGCAAGCTGCAGTTCGTCTCCGCCTCGCTGTTCTCGCTTGGCCACGGCGGCAACGACGCCCAGAAGACCATGGGGATCATCGCCGTGCTGCTCTATTCGCACGGCCAGCTGGGCGGGGAGTTCCACGTGCCGTTCTGGGTGGTGATCAGCTGCCAGGCGGCCATGGGCCTGGGCACCCTGATGGGCGGCTGGCGCATTGTGCACACCATGGGGTCGCGGATCACACGACTGTCGCCGCAGCAGGGCTTCTGCGCCGAGACCGGCGGGGCGATCGCCCTGTTCTTCTTCACCAACCTGGGCGTCCCGGTCTCCACCACCCACACCATCACCGGCTCCATCGTCGGCGTCGGCGCCGCGCGGCGGGTCTCGGCGGTGCGCTGGAACGTCGCCGGGCGGATCGTCTGGGCCTGGATCATCACCCTGCCGGCCGCGGCCCTGATGGGCGCCGGCTTCTACTTCCTCGCCCGCCTGGGCGACCGGCTGGTCGGCTGATGGCCAAGCGCGCCGTCCGCGCCGAGCCGGACCGGGAGCCGAGGGCCCAGTACGCCGCCCTGCCCTGGCGCCGCCGGCCGGACGGAGCGGTGGAGGTGCTGCTGATCACCTCCCGCGAGACCCGCCGCTGGGTGATCCCCAAGGGCTGGCCGATCAAGGGGCTGAAGTCGCCCAAGTCCGCCGCCCGCGAGGCCTTCGAGGAGGCCGGGGTGACCGGCGAGGTGGGCAAGAAGAAGCTCGGCGCCTACCACTACGACAAGCGCCTCGCCAGCGGCCGCACCCAGCACGTCCGGGTCACCGTCTATCCCCTGCTGGTCGAGGCCGAGGCCGAGACCTGGCCCGAGCAGGGCCAGCGCGAGAAGCTGTGGACGCCTGCCGCCGAAGCGGCCCCCCTGGTGGACGAGCCCGAGCTGCAGGCCCTGATCGCCGCCTTCGCGCCGGATTGAACCTGAGCCGCACGGAAACATTGCAGTAATCCGCCGTCAGGCATCCTCATAGGCCCCGGGCGCCTCGCCCGTGGGCGCGGGAGGTGAACCGCCATCGAGCTCTCCCTGACCCTCCTCGAGTTGGCCGGCTTCGCGGCGCTGCTGCTGTGGGGCGTGCACATGGTGCAGACCGGGGTGCAGCGCACCTTCGGGCCGAAGCTCAAGACCTTCCTGGCCGGCGCCCTGCGCAACCGGATGAAGGCGTTCGGGGCGGGCGCGGCGGTGACCGTGGCGCTGCAGTCCAGCACCGCCACCGGGCTGATGCTCACCGCCTTCCAGGCCGGCGGCCTCGTGGCGCTCGCCCCCGCGCTGGCGGTGATGCTGGGCGCCAACGTCGGCACCACGCTGGTGGTCCAGGTCCTCTCCTTCGACGTCGCCGCCGTCGCCCCGCTGCTGGTGCTGGCCGGCGTGATCCTGTTCCGCCGGGCGCAGGACGCCCCCCACGACTTCGGACGGGTGCTGATCGGCCTCGGCCTGGTGCTCACCGCCCTGCACCAGTTCCTGGCCCTGCTGGAGCCGGTGGTCGCCGCCCCTGCCGCCGAGGCCTTCCTGGCCCAGGTCGGCCGCTACACCCCGCTCGCCGTGATCGTCGCGGCGATCCTCACCTGGGCCGCCCACTCCAGCGTCGTGACGGTCCTGCTGGCCATGAGCCTGACGACCGGCGGCGTGATCCCGCTGGAGACCGGCGTCGCCCTGGTGGTGGGCGCCAACCTCGGCTCGGCGCTCAATCCCCTGCTGGAAGGCGCCGACGCCGCCGATCCCGCCGCCCGGCGCCTGCCGCTCGGCAACCTGATCAACCGGCTCGCCGGCCTGGTGCTGGTGATGGGGGCGTTCAGCTTCGTCGCCCCGTGGATCGCCCGGCTCGGGCCGACCGAGGCGCGGGCGCTGGCCAACTTCCACACCCTCTTCAACCTGGCGCTGGCCCTGCTCTTCCTGCCCTGGATCCGCACCTATGCGAAGCTGATCGCCAGGCTGCTGCCCGCCCGGCAGGCCGCCGATCCCGGCGCGCCCATCTACCTCGATCCCGACGCCCGCGGCACGCCGGCCGTGGCGCTCGGCGCCGCCACCCGCGAGGCGCTGCGGATGACCGACACACTGGAGGAGATGCTCAAGGGCCTGAAGGAATCCCTCGCCGGCTCCAGCCGCACGTCGATCCAGGCCACGAAACGCCTCGACGACGTGCTCGACCGGCTGAACACCGCCATCCGCGCCTATCTGATCTCGATCCCGCCCGAGACCCTCACCCCTGACGAGTCCGCGCGCCTGGCCCAGATCCTGGCCTTCGCCACCAACATCGAGCACGCCGGCGACCTGGTGGACCGCAACCTGCTCAGCGTCGCCGCCCGCCGGCTGAAGCGTGGCGTCTCCTTCTCACCCGAGGGCGAGGCCGACCTCGTTCGCCTCACCGACCGCGTGCTGGCCAACGTACGGCTTGCGGGCGCGGCGTTCGTGAGCGGCGACCGCTCGGCCGCGCGCCTGCTGGTCGCCGAGAAGGAGTCCCTCCGCGCCGTGGAGGCGGACGCCGTCGCCGCCCACTTCCAGCGCCTGCAGTCGGGCGACGCGAATACGCTCGACACCAGTTCGCTGCACCTCGACGCGCTTCGCGACCTGAAGCGCATCAACTCCCACCTGGTGGAGGGCGCGGCCTATCCGATCCTGCAGTCGGTCGGCGAGCTCCTGCCCACCCGCCTGCGGCAGGTCGGCGACCGGGGCTGAGCCTCTTCCCCGCTTTCAGAAGCAGCGGTACGCTCCGGTCCTGAGGCGGGACGTCAGATCCTGCCCAGGGAGGACATCCATGAGAGCTTCGCGCCTCGCGCTCGCGCTGGCGGCCACCGCCCTGACCGCGCTCGCCGCCGTTCCCACCCTGGCCGCCGCCCAGGACCGCCCCGCCGCGCCGGGCTACAAGGCGCCCCGCAACGCCTGGGGCCAGCCCGACCTGCAGGGCGTCTGGACCAACGCCACCATCACCCCGCTGGAGCGGCCGGCGGAGTTCAGTTCGCTGGTCATTCCCGACGCCCAGGCCCGCGCCATGGAACAGGCGAACGCCAGCCAGAACGCGGAGGGCCTGAAGCCCACCGATCCCAATGCCAAGGTCACCGACCTGCCGGTCGACTGCGGCCGCGGCTTCCGCGGCACCGACTGCGGCTACAACAGCTTCTGGGTGGACCCGGGCACGCGGCTCATCCGGATCGGCGGCGAGGCGCGGTCCTCGATCATCGTCGACCCGCCGACCGGCAAGCTGCCCGCCCTGACGCCGGAGGCCCGGCAGCGGCTCGCCCAGCGGTTCGGCCGAAACAATCCCCGCGCCTTCGACGGGCCGGAGAGCCGCTCGCTCGGCGAGCGCTGCATCCTCTCCTTCGGGACCAGCGCGGGGCCGCCGATGCTGCCCCTGCTCTACAACAACACCTACCAGATCGTTCAGAACAAGGACGAGATCGCCATCCTGGTGGAGATGGTCCACGACGTGCGGATCATCCGGCTGAACGCGAAGCCGCTGCCCTCCAGCGTCCGGCAGTGGATGGGCGATTCCATCGGCCGCTGGGAAGGCGACACCCTCGTCGTCGAGACCACGAACATGCGGCCCGAGCAGGGCCTGCGCGGGGCCTCGGGCGGGACCTTGAAGGTCGTGGAGCGGTTCACCCGCGTCTCGCCGACGCAGATTCTCTACCGCTTCACCGTCGAAGACCCGGCCACCTATGTGGCGCCGTTCACCGGCGAGGTGGCGATGAACGCCACCAAGGGCCCGATCTACGAATACGCCTGCCACGAGGGCAACTATGCGCTGGAGGGCATCCTCGCCGGCGCCCGCGCGCTGGAGAAGGAAGGACGCACGCCCACCTCCGATCCCGTCGCCGACCTGCAGGGCGAAGGCGGGCTTTAGCCCCCTACCCGATCCTCACGCCCATGCCGCCGTCCACCGGCAGGATCGCGCCGGTGACGAAGCGAGCCTCGTCGGAGGCCAGGAACAGGGCCGCATAGGCGGTGTCCCAGGCCGTCCCCATCTCGCCGATCGGCACGCGAGCGTTGCGCTCGGCCCGCACCTCCGCCTCGCTGCGCCCGGAGCCCCGGGCGATGCCGGCCACCGCCATCGGCGTGTCCATCAGCCCCGGCTGCACCGCGTTGCAGCGCACCCGGTGGCGGGCGTTGGACTGCGCCACGCTGGTGGTTAGCCGGTTCACCGCGGCCTTGGAGACCTCGTAGGCGGTCTGGGCGCCGCCGGCGATCGCCGCCAGCGACGAGGTGTTGACGATGGAGCCGCCGCCCTGCTCGCGCATCACCGGCAGGGCCGCGCGGATGGTCAGCCACATGCCCTTCAGGTTGACGTCGAGGATGCGGTCGAAGGCCTCCTCGGTCAGGCGGTGCGCCGGGCCGTCGCCGCCCCCGCCGATGCCCACGTTGTTGACGAGAATGTCGAGCCGCCCGAACCGCGACATGGCCTCGGCGACGATGGCCGCACAGTCGGCGGCCTTGCGGATGTCGGCCTCGATCGCGCCGGCGCGTCCACCGTCGGCGGCGATCATCTCGGCGGTCTCCACGGCCCGCTCGCGCACGCGGTCGACGCAGAGCACGTCGGCGCCTTCACGTGCGAACAGCAGGGCCATGGCGCGGCCGTTGCCGATGGTCTCGCCCGGCGTCTGGCCGGCGCCCACGACCACCGCCGCCTTCCCCTGCAGCCGGCCCGCCACGTCAGTAGCCCTTCAGCTCGGGATCGAGGGTCTGGCCCTCGTCCAGCTGCACCCCGAAGGTGTTCAGCATCATCGAGACCTGGGTGTACTGGCCGGCGGTGAACACCAGGTCCATGCACTGCTTCTCGCTGAAGTGGCGGCGCAGCTCCGTCCAGGTGGGATCGGTGACGAACTGGTCGGCGTGCAGCTCGTCGCAGGCGCGGATCAGGGCCGCGTCGGCCGCCGACCAGCCGGCGTCGGTGCCCCGCTTGATGGCCTCGATCTCCTCGGCCGAGAGGCCCGACTGCAGGCCGATCCGGGTGTGCTGGGTAAACTCGTAGCCTGAGCGGCAGAGGAAGCCGATCCGCAGGATCACGATCTCCCGCTCCCGCGCCGGCAGGTCGTTGCGCCGGGAGAGCACGTAGCCGCCCCAGGCGTTGAACCGCGACAGCGCCTTGGGCGCATGCGCGAGCGTGCGGAAGATGTTGAGCACCGGGCCCGGGCGGAAGGCTTCGAGCGCCTCCTTCTGCTCGGCGTTCAGCTGGTCGTCGGCGAGCGGCGCGATGCGCGGCTTCGTCAGTCTCATGGGGATCCCTCCAGCGCCTCTAAACGGGCGTTTGAAGTCGCCACCTTAGCCGGTCGGCGGCGGCGCTCCACAGGGATTCGTTGGCGAGCGGCCACGGCTGTTGCTACGCAGGGTGCGTGTCCACGCGGTCGAGACTCGAATTCCTGAAGACCGAGACCGGCGCGGGCCTGCTGCTGGTCGCGGTGGCCCTGTTCGCCACCGCCTGGGCGAATTCGCCCTGGGCCGGCGCCTACGCCCGGTTGATCGGCAATCCCGTCACCCTGCAGTTCGGCCCCTTCGCCGAGACCATGACCTTCGCCGCCTGGGTGAAGAGCGCGCTGATGCCGGTGTTCTTCTTCGTGGCCGGGTTGCAGATCAAGCAGGAGATCCTGCGCGGCGAACTCGCCAATCCGCGCCGCCTCGCCCTGCCGCTGATGGCCGCCGCCGGCGGGGTTCTGGTCCCGGGGGCCATCTACCTGCTGATCAACTTGGGCGAAGGCGGCGTCGCCCAGGGCTGGCCCACGGCCGCGGCCACCGACATCGCCGTGGCGCTTGCGGTGCTGGCGCTCGCCGGCCCCCGCCTCCCCTCCACCCTGCGCGTCTTCCTGCTCACGGTCATGCTGCTCGACCTGCTGGCCGGGGCGGTGCTGGCCGCCGTCCTGTTCCCGGAGGATCTGCGACCGTGGATGCTCGGCGGCGCGGTCGCCACGGTCGCCGTCCTGGCGGGCATGGCCCGCTGGCGCACGGCGCCCTACGTCTTCTGGACCGTCGGCCTGATCCTGCTCTGGGGCTTCACGCTGAAGTCCGGGATCGACACCGCCGCGGCGGGGCTGGCGGGGGCCGCCTGCATCCCGCTGCGGCCCAAGCGGACCGGCGGCGTCGGCGTGCTGGACGAGCTGATCGCCGCCCTGCACCCCTACGTCGGCTACTTCGTCCTGCCGCTGTTCGTGCTCACCGCCGCGGGCTTCTCCCTCGCCAACCTGCCGGCCGACGTGCCCACCGCACCTGTCGCCCTGGGAGTCGGCCTTTCGCTGTTCCTCGGAAAGCAGATCGGCATCTTCGGCGCCACGGCCCTGGCCATCGGGCTGAAGCTCGCCCGCCACCCCACGGCCGTGAAGTGGCTGGAGCTCTATGGCGCAGCCGTGCTCTGCGGCGTCGGCTTCACCATGAGCCTCTACATCGGCGAACTGGCCTTCCCCGCCGCCGACGCCCTGGCGCAGACCAAGGTCCGCATGGGCGTCCTGGCGGGGTCGCTCGCCTCGGCCTTGGTGGGCGGGGCCGTGCTCGCCGTCTGCAACGCGCGGCGCCGCGAGGCCGGCTGATCAGCCGATCGCGGCCTTCAGCGCCTGGGCGGTCTCCCTGGCCGCGGCGTTCACGGCCGGCGAGACGTCGGCCATGACGTAGAAGTCGTGCGGCAGCTCGGGATACTCCACGTGCCGCGCCGCGACCCCGGCCGCCTTCAGCCGCTCGGCGTAGGCGCAGCCCTCGTCCTTCAGGCAGTCGTGCCCGGCGGTGACCACCAGCGCCGGCGCGACGCCCGCCACGTCGCGCGCGTCCAGCGGCGACAGCCGGTGCGCCTCGGGATGGTCGCCGACGCCCAGGTTCTTCTCGAACCAGCGCATCACCTCGAAGGTGAGCGTCGGGCCGTCGAGGGTCTTGCGCGACTCCGTCTTCCACTCCGCCGTGGTGGCGGGATAGAGCAGCAGCTGGAAGGCGATCTTCCGTTCGGGATCATCCTTCAGGTCGATGGCCACCGAGGCCGCCAGGTTGCCGCCGGCGGAATCCCCGCCGACCGCGATCCGCTTCGGGTCCGCCCCGATCTCGGCGGCGTGGTCGAAAGCCCAGCGGGTGGCCGCCAGGGCGTCGTCGTGGCCCTTGGGGAACGGGTGCTCCGGCGCCAGCCGGTAGTCGACCGCCATCACCCGGCAACCGCCCCAGGCGGCCATCCGGCGGCAGTGGCCGTCGTGGGTCTCCAGGTCGCCGATCGTCCAGCCGCCGCCGTGGAAATAGACCAGCAGGCCGGAGGGGCGGGCGAGGTCGTGGGGCTCGTACAGGCGCACGGGCACGTCGCCGTGCGGGCCGGGCAGGCTGAAGTCGCGGACGTCGAGGTCCTTCGGCGCGTTCTGGTCCTGGCTCTGCCGCTGCATCCGGTAGCCGGCCCGGAGCATCTCCGGCGGCACCGCCTCGAGCGGCGGCATGGGGTTCTCCTTCAGGAGCGCCGCCTGGGCCTCCAGGAAGGACGCGAAGTCCGGATCGATCACGGCCATGCCGGCCTCCTCCCCAAACAGATGGGGGCCGCCCGGTGGGCGGCCCCTCGTTGTCGTAAGTCTTACTCCGCGGCCTGCTTCGGCGCGTAGCCGAGCATCGCCTTGGTCTCCAGGAACTCGTGGAAGGCGTAGTCGCCCCACTCGCGCCCGTTGCCGCTCATCTTGTAGCCGCCGAACGGGGCGGTCATGTCGCCGCCGCCGCCGTTGATCGACACCTGGCCGGCGCGGAGCTTGGCCGCGACCTTGCGGGCCTGCTCCAGGTCGGCCGCCTGAACGTAGGCGGCCAGGCCGTACTCGGTGTCATTGCCGATCTCGATCGCCTGGTCGACGCTGTCGTAGCCGAGGATCGCCAGGACCGGGCCGAAGATCTCTTCCTTGGCGATGGTCATGTCGTTGGTGACGTTGGCGAACACCGTGGGCTTCACGAAGTAGCCCTTCTCCAGGCCCTCCGGCCGGCCCGTGCCGCCGATGACGAGGGTCGCGCCCTCGTCGATGCCGGCCTGGATCAGCTTCTGGATCTTGTCGAACTGGGTCTTGTTGACCACCGGCCCGAGCTGGGCGTTGCCGTTCGGGTCCCCGACGGTGATGCCGGCCGCCGTCTCGCGGGCCACCGAGATCGCCTCGTCCATGCGCTTCTTCGGCACGAGCATCCGGGTGGGCGCGTTACAGGACTGGCCCGAGTTGGTCATCATGGTGGCCACGCCGCGGGAGACCCCTTTTGCGAAGGCGTCGTCGTCCAGGACGATGTTCGGGCTCTTGCCGCCCAGCTCCTGCGCCACGCGCTTGACGGTCGGGGCGGCCGCCTTGGCCACTTCGATGCCGGCGCGGGTCGAGCCGGTGAACGAGACCATGTCCACGTCGGGGTGACTGGAGATCGCCGCGCCGACGCCCGGGCCGTCGCCCTGGATCATGTTGAACACGCCCTTGGGCACGCCCGCCGCATGCATGATCTCGGCGAAGATCTGGCCGGTGAAGGGCGCCACTTCCGACGGCTTCAGCACCATGGTGCAGCCCGTGGCGATGGCCGGCGCCACCTTGCAGACGATCTGGTTCAGCGGCCAGTTCCAGGGGGTGATGAAGCCGCAGACGCCGATCGGCTCCTTCACGATCATCGTCGGGCCGCGGTCTTCCTCGAACTTGAAGTTCTTCAGGACCTCGATGGCGGTGGCCAGGTGCGCCATGCCGATCGGCACCTGGGCGCGCTGGGCCAGGGAGGCGGGCGCGCCCATCTCCTCGGTGACCGCCGTCGCCAGATCGCCGAAGCGCTTCTGGTACTCGGCCAGGATCCGCTGCAGCACCTCGAGGCGCTCCTCGCGGCTGGTCTGCGACCAGGTGGCGAACGCCTTGCGGGCGGCCTTCACGGCCTTGTCCACGTCGGCGGCGGAGCCGATGGCGATCTTGCCGACCGTCTGCTCGGTGGCGGGGTTCTCGACGTCGAGCGTCTTCAGCTCGACGGGATCCACCCATTCGCCGTCGATGTAGAATTTGAGGTATTCGCGCATGACGTCCTCCTGGAACGGCTTTCTTGATTGAGCCCACCGCCGAGGCCATCCGCCCCGACTTCAAACGCTCATTTTAGTGATCGGCGATAAGTGGGGAAGCCCCCATCCTCCGCCGTCGTCTGCGCGACGGGGGAGGAGCGCTAAAGTTGGTGCACCTGCGGCTGGCCCGCAACCGGCGAACGCGCCTTCAGCACATAGTCCGCGCGGATCGAGCCGATGTAGAGGTCCTTCAGGTCGGGGCCGCCCCAGGTGACGTTGGTCGGATGGTTCACGATCTGGCCGGACGGGTCGTAGATCACGCTCGTCACCTCCCGGCGGGGCGAGATCGCCACCACCCGGTTGGCGCCCGGCAGGCAGACCCAGAGATTGCCCTCGGCGTCGAAGCCGATGCCGTCGGTGTAGCCCAGGGTCCCATGCTCAGGCGCGGGCTCGCCGGGCCGCATCAGCTCGCCCAGGACCGGCCCGTAGCGCTCGGCGGGACCGAGCCTGGCCCCCGGCAGCACCGGGAAGCGCACCACGTCGGCGGCGCTGGTCTGGGCGCAGTAGAGGAACCGCTCGTCGGCCGACAGCGCCAGGCCGTTGGGGAACTTCAACCCCTCCGCCACGACCGAGGCCGAGCCGTCCGGCCGCAGCACGAACAGGAAGCCGTCGTCGCGGCCGTCCAGCGCCTGCGGCCAGGTCTCCGCGTGGGTGGAGTTGGCGCACCAGATGTTCCCCGCGCGGTCGATCACCGGATAGTTGGAGGAGGTCAGCCGGCGGCCCTCCACCTCGGTCAGCAGGGTCTCGTGCAGGCCGCTCGCCGGATCGAACCGCTGCAGCGGGCCCGGCTCGCGGTCGTAGATGCCGAAGTTGGCGATGACGATCCGCCCCTGGGCGTCCATGTTGATGCCGTTCGGCGCGCCGCCCTTCGGCCCCATCCGGTGGAAGCTGCCGCCGCCCATCAGCTCAGCCACCGCGCACTGGTGGTCGGCGGCGAAGACGCGGCCGTCCTTGCCCACCACCACGTCCTCGGGCCGGTCGATGCCGAGCGCGACCTTCTCGAAGGCCGACACCGGAATGGGCTGCAGCGGCATGGGCGTTCCCCGTTTCCCTGTTTTCCCGAACCTTGAGCGCGCCTTTGGCCGTTGGACAAGCGTCCTTGCGGCGGAGGCGTGCGCTCGCTAAAGCCCGGACGACTGATTTCCGGAGCCGTCCCCATGATCGGGATCTACACCGTCCTCATCTTCCTGGCCGTCATGGTCGCGCTGAACGTCTTCGAGTTCGGCCGCATCGACTGAGCTGATCGGAGCCTGACGCCATGCCCAGCCGCGGCGCTGCCCTGATCACCGGCGGCGCGCGGCGGATCGGCCGGGCGCTGGCGGGCGCCGCCGCCGACGCGGGCTATGACGTCGCGATCCACGTCCGCGAGACGGACGACGACGCGGAGGCCGCCGCCGGCGAGGTCCGCGCCCGCGGCCGCCGCGCCGCCATCCTCGCCTGCGACCTGCGCCAGGAGGGCCGCCTCGTGGCCCTGGTCGGCGAGGCCGAGGCCGAGCTCGGCCCCGTCACCCTGCTGGTCAATTCCGCCAGCGTCTTCGAGGAAGACGCCTTCGCGGACATGAACCGGGCCTCCTGGGACCTGCACCTGGAGACCAACCTGCGCGCGCCCCTGGTCCTGGCCCAGGTCTTCGCCCGCCGCCTGCCGGCCGACCGCGAGGGGCTGGTCGTGAACCTCCTCGACCAGAGGGTCCTCCGCTCCACGCCGGAGTTCTTCTCCTACTCCCTCAGCAAGGCTGCCCTGTGGGACGCCACGAAGATGATGGCCCAGGCGCTGGCGCCCCGCGTGCGGGTGAACGGCATCGGGCCGGGCCCGACCCTGCCCTCGATCCACCAGGACCAGGCCGCCTTCGACGCCGAGGCCCGGGCCACGCTCATGGGCCGACCCACCTCCCCCGCCGAGATCGCCGCCGCCCTGCGCTACCTGATTGACGCGCCGTCGGTGACCGGCCAGATGATCGCCGTCGACTCCGGCCAGCACCTGGCCTGGAAGAGCTGAAGGGGCCGCCCGTGGTCGCCTCGCCCCGTCCCGAAGACGCCGCCAAGCCCGCGCCCGAGGCCCGGGTCGTCATGACCAAGGTCTTCGTCACCGGCGTCGAGGTGCAGGCCGGGATCGGCGTCTACCGCCACGAGGTGGGCCGTCTGCAGCCGCTGGTCGTCGACGTGGAGCTGGACGTCCCCACCGCCGGCGCGGAGCGGCTGGCCGACACCCTCAACTACGAGATGATCCTCCAGGCCGCCCGCGACGTGGCCGCCGAGGGCCACATCGGCCTTGTGGAGACCTTCGCGGAACGCCTGGCCCGCGCCTGTCTCTCCGACCCCCGCGTCACCCGCGCCCGAGTCCGGGTGGAGAAGCCGCTCGCGCTCGCCCCGCACGCCACCGGCGCCGGAGTCGAGATCACCCTCGTCCGCGCCTGAGCGCGCACCCGGATGAAGTTTGCGTAACCTGGGCCTTGGCCGATTGAATTCGCGCCGAACGGGGTCACATCCACACCGACGTGGTTTCCACGAGGAGAAGACTGAATTGACCGACCGCCTGGGCTACGGATCCGTGGAGGACCGGACGATGCCCGCCATCGTCTACGGCCTCTACCTGCTGGCCTTCGCCACCGGGGTCACGGCCCTTATCGGCCTGATCCTCGCCTACGCCCAGCAGGGCCAGGCGGGCGCGCGGATGCGCAGCCACTACACCTTCCTGATCCGCACCTTCTGGATCTCGATCTTCTGGTGGATCGTCGGCGGCGCCCTGTGCCTGTTCGGCGGCGTCTTCTCGGTCATCCTGATCGGCCTGCCGTTCCTGGCGATCGGCGTCCTGATCCTGGCCGTGATCGGCGTCTGGTGGGCCCTGCGCTGCATCGTGGGCGTCATCTACCTCGCCCGCGACGAGCCCCACCCGCGCCCCTACACCTGGCTCGCGTAGGGCGTCCGACGCATCGTGCTGGCCCGGCTTGTCCCGGCCACCCATGATCATGGCGAATACAGAAAGGCCCGCGGCGTCTCCGCCGCGGGCCTACTGGTCATCGGTGTTCAAGGATCCGCGGGACAGACCCGGGAACGACGAACGTCTCGAGGACTAGGCCGCCACCGTCTCGCGGCGGACCATCCGGGCGTAGTCGTCCATCAGGCTGAGCGAGATGTTGCCCGGCCGGAAGGTGAACTCGCCGATCTGCGCCACCGGGGTCACCTCGGCGGCGGTGCCCACCACGAAGCATTCGGAGAAGCCGGAGAGCTCCTCCGGCTTGATGTGGCGCTCGATCACCTCGAACCCCTTGGACTTGGCGAGCCGGATCACCGACTGGCGCGTGATCCCGTTCAGGAAGCAGTCGGGGGTCGGCGTATGCAGAGCCCCGTCCTTCACGAAGAACACGTTCGAGCCGGTCGATTCCGCCACATAGCCCCGGTAGTCGAGCATCATGGCGTCGGTGTAGCCGTCCTTCTCCGCGGCGTGCTTGGAGATGGTGCAGATCATGTAGAGGCCGGTGGCCTTGGCGTGGACCGGCTCGGTCTCGGGCGAGGGCCGCTTGTACTTGGCCCAGCACATGCGGATGCCCTTGGCCTTCTCCTCGGGCTTGAAGTAGCTCGGCCAGTCCCACACGGCGATCGCCACGTGGATTTTGGTGTTCTGGGCCGAGACCCCGATCATCTCCGAGCCGCGCCAGGCGATGGGCCGGACGTAGGCGTCGGTCAGGCCGTTCTTGGCGCAGGTGTCCTTGCAGGCCTGGTCGATCTGGGCCACCGTGAACGGGATTTGGAAGTCCAGGATCTCGGCGGACTTGAACAGACGCTCCGTATGCGCGGTCAGCTCGTAGATCTCGCCCCCATACATCCGTTCGCCCTCGAACACGGCCGACGCGTAGTGCAGGCCGTGCGTGAGTACGTGCACCTTCGCCTCGCGCCAGGGCACGAACTGGCCGTCCAGCCAGATCCAACCGTCGCGATCGTCGAAGGGAACAAGAGACATGAGGGTGCGACCTCCTTTCGTGGGGTTCCCCTTGAAGCCCCCGCGGGCCGCGCCGTCAAACGAAATGGGCGCGGCTAAGTGAACGCCCCCGCCGATCCCAGGCTGATCCTGCGCGAGGACGAGCTCGACGCCGGCGTGGAGCTCCTGATGCTGGCCGAGGCCTCGCTGTGGGCCGGCGTCGACGCGGGGCTGGAGGCCGAAGGCCTGGGGCTCGGACGCTCCCACTGGCGCGCGGCTTTCCTGCTGCGCCGCCGGCCGGGCGTGGGCGTGCAGGAGCTCGCCCACCTCACCAGCCTCTCCAAACAGGCCGCCAGCCGCATCCTCGTGGACCTCGCCGGCAAGGGCCTGGTGGAGAAGACGGCAGGCGACCTCGACGGCCGCCGCCGCAGCGCCGCGCTCACCAGGGCAGGCGAGGCCTTCGAGGCGGCGATCACCGAACGCCTGAGGAGCCAGCTCGCCCGCGCCTACCGGTCGGCCGGGCTGGACGGGGTGGCCGGCGCCCGGCGCATCCTGGCGGCGCTCGCCGGCGGGCGGACGCGCAGCCCCGGAACGGGGGGAGGGATGGGATGACCATGACCGAGACGGCCCGCCGCGGCCGGCACCTGCTGATCGTCGACGACGACGACCGCATCCGCGAACTCCTCAAGGAGTATCTGGCCCGCGCCGGCTTCCGGGTGACGGCGGCGAACGGTGGCGGGGCGGCCCGCCGGCTGATCGAGAGCCTCGACTTCGACCTGGCGGTGTTCGACGTGATGATGCCCGGCGAGGACGGCTTCTCGCTGACCCGCTGGCTGCGCGACCAGCGCGGCCCCGCCGGCCGCACCCCGGTCCTGATGCTCACCGCCCGCGGCGACGCCAACGACCGCATCGAGGGCCTGAAGCTCGGCGCCGACGACTACCTGCCCAAGCCCTTCGAGCCCGAGGAGCTGCTGCTCCGCATCGAGGCCATCCTGCGTCGGGCCCGCGACAAGCCCTCGGGCGAGGGGCCGCTGTCGCTCGGCCGCTGCGAGTTCGATCCCGATCGGGGCGAGCTCACCTGCGACGGGGAGCTGGTGCGCCTGACCGAGGCCGAGGTCGCCCTGCTGCGCCAGCTCGCCCGCACCCCGCACGAGCCGGTGGACCGCCTGGAGCTCGCCCGCGGCACGGTCGATCCCTCCGGTCGCGCGGTGGACGTGCAGGTCACCCGCCTGAGGCGTAAGATCGAGGACGATCCCAAGGCGCCCCGCTACCTCCAGACGGTGCGCGGCGTGGGCTACAGGCTGGCTCCGGACTGATGCGCCTCGTCCGATCCCGGGCGTTCGGCCGCTGGCTGAAGCGGCAGCTGCCGAGCACCCTGTTCGGCCGTTCGCTGCTGATCATCGTCCTGCCCGTGGCGCTGATGCAGGTGGCGGTCACCTGGATCTTCTTCGACGCCCACTGGCAGACCGTCACCAGCCGCCTGTCCGAGGGCCTGGCCGGCGACATCGCCTGGGCGGTCGAGAGCTATGCCGAGGACCCGACCGACGAGGAATTCGCCAAGCTCTCCGCGCGCGCCGAGGAGTCCATGGGCCTCTCCATCGCCCTGCAGCCCGGCCGCGTCCTGCCGGCCACCCGCCGCGACGCCCCGGCCCCGCTGGAGCCCTTCTTCGCCCCCATCGACCGCTCTCTGGAGCGCGCCCTGGAGGCCCGGCTCGACGACCCCTTCTGGTTCGACACCACCCGCTACCCGGCCTACGTCGACATCCGCGTGGCCGTGCCCGGCGGGGTGATGCGGGTGCTCGCGCCGCGCGATCGGGCCTTCGCCACCCAGGGCCACATCTTCGTCCTGTGGATGACGCTCGCCACCGTGCTGCTTACGACGGTCGCCATCCTGTTCATCCGCAACCAGGTGCGCGCCATCGAGCGGCTGGCCAACGCCGCCGAGGCGTTCGGGCGCGGCGCCGACGTGCCCACCTTCAAGCCGCACGGCGCGCGCGAGGTCCGCCGCGCGGCGCATGCCTTCATCGACATGCGCAGCCGCATCCAGCGCCACATCGACCAGCGCACCACCCTGCTCGCCTCCGTCAGCCATGACCTGCGCACGCCGCTCACCCGGCTCAAGCTCGCCCTGGCGCTGGCCGAGCCCTCCAAGCGCAACGAGGCCATGAAGAAGGACCTCGCCGAGATGGAGCACATGATCGACGAGTATCTCGCCTTCGCCCGTGGCGAGGGCGGCGAGGCGTCCGAGACCGTGCGCCTGCGCGACCTGCTGGACGAGGTCCGCGAGGGGGCGCGGCGCGCCGGCGCCCGGGTGAGCGTCACCGCCGATCCGGAGCTCTCCGCCAGCGTTCGCCCCAACGCCCTGAAGCGCGCGCTGTCCAACCTGGTCATGAACGCCGCCGTCCATGGCGAGCGGGTGGAGGTGGCCGCCCGCCCGCGGCCCACCGGCGGGGTGGAGATCACCGTCGACGACGACGGCCCAGGCATCCCGGCCGAGCAGTACGAGGACGCCTTCAAGGCCTTCGGCCGCCTCGACGAGGCTCGCAACCAGAACACCAAGGGGGTCGGGCTGGGCCTGGCCATCGCCCGCGACGTCGCGCGCGGCCACGGCGGCGACATCACCCTCGACCGCTCGCCGCTCGGCGGCCTGCGCGCCGTGGTCCGCCTGCCCGGCTCCGCGCCCCAGGGCTGAGCGCCACTCCGATAACACCGTTCAGCCACGGTTCAGCCACCACAGTGAAGCTTGCTCCCCGGGATACCTGGGGAGGACTTCCATGCGACACCTGCTCGTGGCCGCCATGCTCGCCTGCGCCGCCTCGCCGGCGCTCGCCGCCGATCCGGTGGAGGGGGACTGGCTGACGCCCAGCGGCTCGGCCAAGGTCCGCATCGCGCCCTGCCAGGGCCGCCCGGACCGGCTCTGCGGCGCCATCGTCTGGCTGAAGGATGCGCTGGACAGGGCCGGCCAGCCGGTGCGCGACACCGCCAACCCCGACCCCGCGCTGCGCGGCCGTCCCGTGATCGGCCTGCCCTTCATCCGCGACTTCCGCCGCGTGGAGACCGCCCGCTGGACCGGCGGCAAGATCTACGACCCGCAGAGCGGCAAGACCTACGACTCGCGGCTGCGGCTCAATCCCGACGGGACCCTGAAGCTGGAGGGCTGCGTGCTGGTGGTCTGCCAGGCCCAGACCTGGCGGCGGCCCTGATGGCCTGGCCGGCCCACCGCCTGGCGGCGGCCGCGGTGCTGGTCCTGGGAATCTATCTGCAGGTGGTCGCCTGGGTGGACCTCTATCCGTGGAACGACGTCCGCCGCAGCGACGGCCAGGAGACGCTCGACGTGCTCGCCGCGGCCGCCACCGGGGTGCTCACCGGCGCCCTGTGGGTCAGCCGCGTCTGGGCGCCGCTGCTCTCGGCCATGGCGCTCTCCATGTGGGCCTGGCTGCAGGCCATGACCTGGTGGGCGCCTACATCGCCGGCGCGCCGCCCAGCGCGCCCGCGGTCTACGGCCTCTGGTTCGAGAACACCCTGCATGTACTGCCCCGGGACGGGGGGCGCCTGCCGCCCGACGCCAACCACCTGACCCTGCACCTGCTGATCGTAGCCGCCCTGGCCGCCTCGCTGCTGGCCGCCTGGCGCGGCCTCTCGCCCGGCGCGGAGCCCCGCTAGGCGCCGAGTTCCTTCGAGCGCTTCACCGCCCGCGTCACCGCCTCGCGCAGCAGGGTCGGCAGGCCATCGCCGGCCAGCAGCACGTTCAGCGCCGCCTCCGTCGTGCCGCCGGGCGAGGTCACCTGTCGGCGCAGCTCCGCCGGCTCCTCGCCGCTCTGGGCGAGCAGGGCGGCCGCCCCGGTGAGCGTCGAGCGGGCCAGCCGCTGGGCCTCCTTGGCGGGCAGGCCCGCGGCCTGGCCGGCGCCCTCCAGCGCCTCGATGAACGCGTAGAGATAGGCCGGGGCCGAGCCGGAGACGGCGGTGGCCGCGTGCATCAGGTTCTCGTCGGCAAGGTCCACCACCGCGCCCAGCGGCTCGAACAGGGCGTGCGCCCGGGCCAGGGCCGCGGGATCGTCGGCGAACAGGCTGGCGGTGCCCTGGCCGATGGCGGCGGCGGTGGTGGGCATGACGCGCGCGACGCAGCGGCCGCCGAATTCCTTGGCCAGGTCCTGGGACTTCACGCCCGCCGCCACCGAGACGATCACCGCGTCGGCGGCGAGCCAGGGCGCGGTCTCGGCCGCCGCCTCGCGCCAGAGCTGCGGCTTCACGCACAGGAGCACCGTCTTTGCGCGGGCCAGCTCGGCGTCCGGAGGGTTGAGCTGCGCGCCCTCGAGCGCCAGCGCCAGCGCCGGCGGGCTCGGCGAAGGATCGCGGATCAGCAGGTCGGAAGGGGCGAAGGCCTGCGCCCGGCGCCAGCCCTCGAGCACCGCGCCGCCCATGCGCCCGGCGCCCAGCATCAGGATGGGAGTGATCATCGGCGCGACCCTAGCGGGGGCCGGGCCGGGATGCGAGTTCCCTTCTCCCGCAGCGGGAGAACGGATCGCGGCTTACGCCTCGCCGACCGTCTCGAACATGCAGGCGGCGATGGCGTCCTGGGGCGACTTGGAGCCCCGCACCAGGAAGTCGAAGGCCGGGTAGAAGCGGTCGGCCGCCTCGACGGCCACGTCGATCATCGCCGCGGCCTGGGCGAGGCTCGGCTGTTCCCCGGTCATCAGCGCCATCCCGTGGCGGAAGATGACCTCGCCGTCTTCCCAAAGCTCGAAGTGGCCGAGCCAGACGCGCGGGTTGACCGCGGCGATCAACTCCTGCGCCGCCTGCCGCTGGTCCTTGGCCACCGCCAGATCCATCGAGAGGCAGAGCTGGAGGCAGTCACCTTCCGGCCGCCAGGCGAACCAGAGTTCGTAGTCCTTCCAGTCGCCCGCGAGGGCGAAGGCGAGATCCCCGTCTTCTGTACGGTCGAACGGCAGGTTTTCCGCCGTGAGCACGTGCTCCACGACATCCAGGGGATCGTTCCCGAGGAGGACGTTGTCGTCAGACTGGGTGATGTCCATGAGACCCGAGGTCCTTTCGCAAGGGGCGGGGAGCGGATGGCCGCCCCCGAATCGCCTGCGATATTGAAAGTAAGCTGCTTTGCGACGGGGCCGTCACCCGGTTCTTGCCCGGGGCGACCCACGTTCGCGCGATTGGTTGTGGGGGAATCAGCGGCGTCGCGCTCAGGGGGCGTCGGCCGGCGGAGCCGCCGGCTTGGACTTCTTCGTCGCCCGCAGCGCCTCCACTTCGGCGCGGAGCGCGGCCACCTCGGCCTTCAGCGCGTCGAAATCCTCGCGGCGGATCAGGTCGAACTCGGCGGCGATGCGGTCGGCCTGCGAACGCATGGCGGCCTTGGCCTCCTCGCCGGCGGCCTGGGCGAGGCCCATGGCGGCGGAGGTCAGCTTGGCCATCTCGTCGAGAAAGGGGTTCTGGGTCTGCATCTTAAGCTCTGGCGGCGGCCGGAACTGGCCGCCATGTCTCCTATATGGCCCCGCGAGGGGTGAAAGCGAAGGGCTAGTCGTCTAAACCCGTCATCACCTGAACGCTGGAGCCGCCCAAACCGTGCCCTTCCCCGAATTCGATCCCGTTCTGGTGCAGATCGGGCCGTTCGCGATCCGCTGGTACGCCCTCGCCTATGTGGCCGGCATCCTGCTCGGCTGGCGCTGGGCCGTGGGGCTGGTGAAGAACGCCCGTCTCTGGGTCAATCGGCCGCCCCCCGTCAGCCCCGAGCAGATCGACGACCTGATCCTGTGGGTGACCATCGGCATCATCGCCGGCGGCCGGCTGGGACACGTGGTGTTCTACACCCCTTCTCTGATCGTCGAGGACCCGGTGCAGATTGTGCAGGTCTGGAAGGGCGGGATGAGCTTCCACGGCGGGGCCATCGGCGTCTTCCTGGCGATGATCTTCTTCGCCCGCCGCAACGGCATCGACCTCTGGCGGCTCGGCGACGTGGTGGCCCCGGCCGTGCCCATCGGCCTGTTCTTCGGCCGCATCGCGAACTTCATCAACGGCGAGCTCTGGGGGCGGCCCACCACGCTTCCCTGGGGCATTGTCTTCCCCGGCGCGGGCCCGGAGCCCCGCCACCCGAGCCAGCTCTACGAGGCGGCGCTTGAGGGCCTGCTGCTGTTCGCCGTCCTGATGTGGGCGACGCACGGGGCCAAGCTGCTCAACCGCCGCGGCGTGGTCATGGGGATCTTCACCGCCGGCTACGGCCTGATCCGGGCGAGCCTCGAGAACGTCCGCCAGCCCGACGCCTACCTGCCCGCCTTCCCCTTCGGCCTGACCATGGGGATGATGCTGTCGATCCCGATGATCCTGTTCGGCCTGTGGCTGATCTGGCGCGGGATGCGCGAGCCCCTGCCGCCGGCGCTGCCGGCCGAGTCCGCGCCGCCGCAGGCCAGCCAGGCCGAGCCGAAGTCCGTCTGAGATGAGCCTGCGTGACCGGCTGGCGGCGGAGATCGCCGCCGGCGGCCCGATGACGGTGGCCCAGTTCATGACCCGGTGCCTGCACGACCCGCAGGAGGGGTACTACGCGACCCGCCCGGGCCTCGGCGAGGCCGGCGACTTCCTCACCGCGCCCCTGGTCAGCCAGATGTTCGGCGAACTGGTCGGCGTCTGGGCCATGGCCGCCTGGCGGATGATGGGCGCGCCGTCCCGCCTGCGGCTGGTGGAGATGGGGCCAGGCGACGGGACGCTGATGAGCGACCTGCTGCGCGCCGCCCGCATGGCGCCGGACTTCCTCACCGCCTGCGAGGTCTGGCTGGTGGAGGTCTCCGAGCCCCTGAAGGCCCGCCAGCGCGCGCTGCTCGGCGAGGACGTCCGCTGGGCCGGCGCCCTGGCCGAGGTTCCGGCGGGCGAGCCGCTGATCCTGGTCGCCAACGAGCTGCTCGACTGCCTGCCCGCCCGCCAGTTCGTGCGCACCGCCACCGGCTGGGCCGAGCAGGTGGTGGGCCTGGACGCGAACGGCGCCCTGGCCATCGGCCTCGCCGCCGCCCCCGTCCTGCCCTTCCCCGACGCGCCCGAGCGGGCGGTGTGGGAGCAGTCGGCGGCCCAGGCGGCGCTCGGCCACGAGATCGGCCGCCGGCTCGTGGACGACGGCGGCGCGGCCCTGCTCATCGACTACGGCCGCGACCGGCCGGGCTTCGGCGACACCCTGCAGGCGCTGCGCCGCCACCGGAAGGTCGACCCGCTCGCATGCCCGGGCGAGGCCGACCTCACGGTCCACGCGGACTTCCCCGCCGTGATGGCGGCCGCCGCCGCCGAGGGCGCCGAGACCGCCATCCTCACCCAGGCCGAGTTCCTGGCGCGCATGGGCGTGGGCGAGCGGGCGGAGGCCCTGGTCCGAGCCCGACCCGAGAAGTCCGCCGCCCTTGGCCGCCAGCTCCACCGCCTGGTCGCCGCCGACCAGATGGGCGAACTCTTCAAGGCTTGCGTGATCCATTCGCCGGGCTGGACCCCGCCCGCCTTCGAGGACGCCTGATGGACCTGCCGATCATCACCTCGCCGCTGCTCGACCTGGCCGGCGTCCGCCACGCCTTCTTCACCCGCCAAGGCGGGGTCTCGGAGGGGATCTACGCCAGCCTGAACGTCGGCGTGGGCTCGAAGGACGACCCCGACGCCGTGCAGGAGAACCGGCGCCGGGCCGCCGCCTGGTTCGGGGCGCAGTCCATCGTCACCGCCTACCAGGTGCATTCCGCCACCGCGCTGGTCGCCGACGGCGCCTGGCCCGCCGGCCCGCCCCAGGCCGACGCCGTGGTCAGCGCCACCAGCGGCGTGGTCTGCGGGGCGCTCGCCGCCGACTGCGCGCCCGTCCTGATGGCCGACCCGGTGGCCCGGGTAGTCGCCGCCGCCCACGCCGGCTGGAAGGGCGCGCTGACCGGCGTCGTCGAGGCGGCGGTCGCGCGGATGGAGGAGCTGGGCGCCGAACGCAGCCGCATCCGCGCCGCCATCGGCCCGTGCATCGGCCAGGCGTCCTACGAGGTCGGCGTGGAATTCCTGGAGCGCTTCACCCACTTCGACCGCGGCTACGGGCGCTTCTTCGCGCCCGGCGCGGCGCCCGACAAGCGGATGTTCGACCTTCCCGGCTTCGTCCTCGCCCGCCTCTCGGCCGCGGGCGTGGGCAAGGCCGAGTGGATCGGCCGTGACACCTGCGCGGAGCCCGACTGGTTCTACTCCAACCGCCGCGCCTTCAAGCTGGGGGAGCCCGACTACGGGCGCCTCCTTTCGGCCATTGCGCTGACCTGACGCCTAGACTCGTGCGCCTTCGCTGCTACAAGGCCGGCCCAATGGCGAAAACGCTGTGGGGGTCTCGATGAAGCTGCTGGCCGGCAATTCGAATCGTACGCTGGCTCAGTCCATCGCCGACTACCTCGACATGCCCCTGACCCGGGCCCAGGTGCGCCGGTTCGCGGACAACGAGGTCTTCGTGACCATCGACGAGAACGTCCGCGGCGAGGACGTCTTCGTCATCCAGTCGACGAGCTATCCGGCGAACGACAACCTCATGGAACTCCTGATCTGCGTCGATGCGCTGAAGCGCGCCTCGGGCCGCCGGATCACCGCCGTGCTCCCCTATTTCGGCTATGCGCGCCAGGATCGGAAGACCGGCGGCCGCACCCCCATCTCGGCCAAGCTGGTCGCCAACCTGATCACCCGCGCCGGCGCCGACCGGGTGCTGACGATGGATCTCCACGCCGGCCAGATCCAGGGCTTCTTCGACATCCCGACCGACAACCTGCTGCCGGCGCGGCGCATGGCCGACGACATCCGCGAGCACTATCGCAAGACCGATGACATCATGATCGTCTCGCCCGACGTGGGCGGCGTGGTGCGGGCCCGCGCGCTCGCCAGCCGCCTCGGCGCCGACCTGGCCATCGTCGACAAGCGCCGCTCGGGCCCGGGTCAGTCCGAGGTGATGAACATCATCGGCGACGTCAGCGGCCGCCGCTGCATCCTCTACGACGACATCGTCGATTCCGCCGGCACCCTGTGCAACGCCGCCAAGGCGCTGATGGAGCACGGCGCCACGGAGGTCTCCGCCTACGTCACCCATGGCGTCCTGTCGGGGGGAGCGGTGGAGCGGGTCACCGCCTCGGTCCTGCGCGAGCTGGTTGTCACCGACTCCATCGAAGCCACCGAGGTGGTCACCCGCAGCGACAAGGTCCGCGTGGTCACCTGCGCGCCCCTGATCGGGGAGGCGATCCGCCGCATCGCCAATGAAGAAAGCGTGTCGAAACTGTTCGACTGAGATTTGGCGTGGCCGCATGGCCACGCTTGCTCAGCAAGAATTTACCATGCGAGATCACAATCTCGCCTGCCGACCATGTATCTTCAGCTCCACTGATCTTCAGGGGGAAGGCTTTCCGCAGATGATGTCCGCGTTCCCGGTCCGCCGGACCCTCTCCTTCGTCGCGCTCGCCGCGGCGGTCGTGCTCACCGCCTGCGCCGAGCCGCCCGCGCCCGCGCCGCCGCCTCCCCCGCCGGCCGCGGCCCTGTCGCCCAAGGTGATCGAGCAGGCCGCCGCCTACCGGGCCTATGTCACCCGCGCCCAGTCGATCTCCCCGATGTTCACCAACGGCGCCTCGGTCGCCGAGGGCGTGCGCGTCGGCGCCGCCTACGAGCCGCAGCAGATGGTCCGCGGGGCCATTGCCTACGGCGCCGTCGCCGCCATGCAGGACCAGGCCTTCGTGGCCGGGGTCCGCACCTACGCCGGCGACGCCGAGCAGCGGCGCACCATCGCCTACGAGATCATGAAGGACCCCGCCTACGTCATCGGCATCCAGGGCTCGGCCAGCGCCGCCGGCCAAGTGATCGCCGCCCTCGGGGGTGACGGCCAGAAGCTCCTGGAGCAGGGCCGGCTGGTGAAGCAGGCCGCCTACGACGTGCAGCGCTCGTCCTGGTCCAAGGCCGAGGTCGCCGACCGCGTCGCCCGCCTGGCCTACGCCAAACAGGCCTCCGTCACGCCGGTGATGGGCGACATGGCCGAGACCACCCGTCTTCAGTCGGCCGCCGTCGGCGCCGCGCCCCTGGGGCTCACCGCCCAGACCGCCGCGCCGCCGTACACGCCGGTGGTGATCCGGGCGATGGCCGTGGCCGCGCTCGCCAACCTCGGCTACGGCGACGACGCCAGCCTCCAGCAGGTCATGCCGCTGCTGGCGGACCCGACCTCGGCCTCGTGCCTGAACATGTCCAAGCTCAACCTCTACCAGTGCCTGGCCGTGTCCAAGCCGCACTACGAGGACGTCTTCTGCCTCGGCCAGCACGTGCTGATCGACACCGGCAAGTGCCTGATCAAGGGCGCGGGCCTGCCCGAGCCGACCGACGGGCGCATCAACATCGCCGCCAGCGCCACGCCCGCCCCGGTGGCGGCCGAGCGGAGCCTCGGGACCACCACCCGCACGCGCTGAAACCGGCGACGAAACTAGAGCCCCGCCCCCGTTGCATGGGGCGGGGCTTTTGTGTATCTACGCGCACCCTATTGACCCCTAGGTCACGGATTTCCGTCGCCGCGCGGGCCTCGCGCGGCGGCTTTCGTTTTGAGGCAAGGCTATGGCCGAGATCATCCTGAACGTTGAAGTGCGCGAGCGGACCGGCACCGGCGGCGCGCGTGAAGCCCGTCGCTCGGGCATGGTCCCCGGCGTGCTGTACGGCGGCGACAAGGACCCGGTGGCCATCGCCGTGAAGTCCAACGAGTTCCGCAAGGCGCTCTACACGGGCAAGCTTCTGGGCCACCTGGTGACCCTGAAGTACGGCAAGGAGACCCAGCCGGTCATCGCCAAGGCCGTGGACATGCACCCGGTGACCGACGAGCCCGTGCACTTCGACCTCTATCGGGTCGACGAGCACCAGCAGATCAAGATCGAAGTGCCGGTGCACTTCACCAACCAGGACGAGGCTCCGGGCCTGAAGCGCGGCGGCACCCTGAACATCGCCCTGCACACGCTCACCGTCTCCTGCGCCGCCGACGAGATCCCGGAAGAGATCGTGTTCGACCTGACCGGCCTGGACATCGGCGCCACCATCCGCGTCTCCGACCTGACGATCCCCGGCAAGGCCGAGGCCGCCGTCGACGGCGACACCGTGGTGGCCACCGTGGCCGGCGCCATGGCGGAAGTGACCGAGGAAGCGGCGGAAGGTGGCGAAGAAGCCGCGGCGCCGGAAGCTTCGGAAGGCGGCGAGGAGTAGTCCTCCTCGCGGTTCGCAGGCGGGGGCCGGATGCTGCTCATCGCGGGCCTGGGCAATCCCGGGCAGGCCTACGCCAAGAACCGCCACAACATCGGCTTCATGGCCGTTGACGAGATCGCGCGCCGGTGGGGGTTCTCGCCGGCGCGTTCTCGTTTCCAGAGCCTGGCGTCCGAGGGCTCCATCGACACGCCGCAGGGCCCGGTCCGGGCGCTGATCCTCAGACCCCAGACCTACTACAACGAGAGCGGCCGCGCGGTCGGCGAGGCGTTGAAGTTCTTCAAGCTGAAGCCCGCCGACCTGGTGGTTTTCTACGACGAGATCGATCTCGCCCCCGGCCGCTTCCGGATGAAGACCGGCGGCGGCGCGGCCGGCAACAACGGCATCCGCTCGGTCACCGCCCAGGTCGGTCCCGACTTCCGCCGCGCGCGGCTGGGCACCGGCCACCCCGGCCAGAAGGAGCTGGTCCAGGGCCACGTCCTCTCCGACTTCCACAAGGTCGAGATGAAGTGGGTCGAGCCCCTGCTCGAGGCCTGCGCCGACGCCGCGCCCCTGCTCGCGCTCGGCGAGGACGAGAAGTACCAGGCCGAGGTCATGCGCCTGGCCCCCGCCGAGAAGGCCGACCCCCGCAAGCTGGCCCGCGGCGGCGATTGAGCCTGCCGCCCTAGCGACTATGATACCGGTGTCATTCAACCGGAGAGACACCGATGCGGCTCCTCCCCCTCGCCCTTGCGCTGACCGCCCTCGCCGGCCAGGCCTTCGCCCACACCGTGCCCGCCGACGTCGCCGCGGCGGTGAAGAAGGCCATGCCGCAGATGACCATCTCCGAGGCCGAGCTGAAGGCGCGCGACGGCCGCCGCTACTACGACGTGGAGGGCAGGCTGCCGGACGGCTCCGAGATCGAGCTCGACATGCTGCAGACCCCGCAGGGCTGGGAGGTGGTGGAGATCCAGCGCGACATCGCCTGGGCCAGCGCCCCCGCCCCGGTCCGCGCCGCCGCCGGCCGCGCCGAGCCGGTCCGCGTCATCGAGAGCCGGCAGACCGACGGGACCGTCATCTACGAGCTCTTCGCGCAAGGCCAGCCGAAGGATCCGGCGCTGGAGGTCAGGTGGCGGGACGGCAAGGCCGAGCTCCTCACCAGCCGCTGGCCGCACTGACCCGGCTCACGGCCAGATCTTCAGCACCCCACCCCATTTCTCGGTCGTCTCGTGGGGGCGCAGATCGAACTCGGGCGGGTAGTCGGCCGGATACTCCATGACCAGCGAAGGCGGGGGCCGTTGTGGTTGCCTGAACCACGTCATCCAGGGTCTTCGCCAATACGGCCCATCAAAGATGGAAATGAACGCACGCGCCCAGGCCCATTCGGCGTCCCAGGCCGCGATCCCGGCTTGCATCACGGAAACGGCCATATCCTGATCGCGCCAGATGGGGCTCGCCAGGGGGAAGCCCAGCCTCACCATATTCGCGCTGTTCTCCACCGTGTCTCCGGCATGAACCGTCATGCCGGAGCTCATGGGATCGACCCCCGGCCGATTTGTGTGAAAGCTGATGGAATAGCCCCATCTGCTCACGGGCTTCGGCGCCTTCGGCGGATCAGGTCGCCCCTTCCGATCGATCAGCTCCCCGAGCGCTTCGGGCGACATTTCCCTCACGAATCCGGGGTCGCCAGATCGGAAGGGCCTCGACGCCAGCACCGGCCGAACATCGGCCCAGATCGGCTCGACTGCAGAGAGCAGATCGGCCGTCTTCAGGACGCGGTCTGCCACGCTGCGCGCGGTCTCGCCGCGAGCCGGCCATCCGAAGACGAACTCGCGATCGAAGTGGTTCTCCTCCTGAGCGAACCGGAGCTGTGCAGTCATCTGGGCGCCGTGTAGATGACGCGGATCGGCGGAACGCCGACGTCCCGGAAGTGATCCACCGCGCCACGCTCGGCGACATGCCAGTCGACGGGACGACCCTGCGAAGCTTCCCGCTGCCGCTTGGCCTGATTGTCGCGCTTTTCCGCGAGCCGCTTGGCGAACGTCGAATTGAAGGCTGCCGAGAAGAGGCTCGCGTAGCCCGGCCCCTTAGCCTCCAGCAGCTCCCTGCGAGGCGTCCAGACCGCGCAACCGTCGAACTTCACAGGATTTGATCCCGGATTCCGGACGACGTAGTCCAACCCAGGCGCGCGGGTGATCTGCTCCTCATAGTCCTTCGTCCACTGCGGGTAGCGAGGGAACTGCGCGTCGACCTCCCATCCGCCGTTCGGGTGGCAGGTCGGATCTAACTCCCTCTCTCCCTTCGCGAGTTCGCTCGCCTGCGGGATCCGGCCATCCCTGAAGCGGTCTGCCGAGCGAACGCGGGCGAGTGGCTCATCCTCGGCTTCGCCACTCAGCCGATCCTGCTGCTCCGCGTAAATCCGATCAACCTCAACGGCGCCCTTCACGACGCTGCCGTCGCCCAGTTCGTACCACCCTCCGAAGCGCGGTCGGACGTAGTTCAACGGACTTGGCAGGTCCGTCAGATAGGCGTCGCCGTTCGGCGAAGGCGTCGGACCGTTGCTGCCGAAGAACCCGCCGGCGCCGCTACCAGTCTCCCCGTACGGCGACACGCCGGGCGCAAGGCGCTCCGGCGCCGGCTGCACCTTGGCGGGAGGAGCGGTTCGTGGGCTCAGCCTGACCTGCCGCCACCGCGGCTGCTCCTCTGAAGCAGCCTCGCCCTCATGGATCAGGCTGCCGGTACCTAAGTAGGCGTCGTAAGCTTCCCGTTCCGCCAGCGCACGCTCACGATCGAGCTCCTCTGGCGTCCGGAGGTACCATCGCTCCAGCTCCTCCCCCTCGAGCAGCGCCGGATCCACGCGTCGCGCCATGCCATCTCCTCCCATCAGGCACTTACAATGGCACAGCTTGCCTAAAATGAGAACAAAATACGAACATAGAACGTCTTGGCGGATCGTCCTACGCCCCAGCGCGCATGCGGCCCTTGAGGAGGACACCTCCCTTTGTCCCTGCGCCCCCGCCGTGGTAGGTCCCGCCGCTCTTAGAGGAACCGCACCACCCCATGGCCCTGAAAGTCGCCATCGTCGGCCTGCCCAACGTGGGCAAGTCGACCCTGTTCAACGCGCTCACCCAGACCGCCGCGGCCCAGGCCGCGAACTATCCGTTCTGCACCATCGAGCCCAACGTCGGCGACGTGGCCGTGCCCGAGCCGCGCCTGGAGAAGCTCGCCGCGATCATCCCCTCCAAGGAGATCATCCCGGCCCGCATCAACTTCGTGGACGTGGCGGGCCTGGTGCGCGGCGCCTCGAAGGGCGAGGGCCTGGGCAACCAGTTCCTGGCCAACATCCGCGACTGTGACGCCGTGGCCTTCGTCGCCCGCTGCTTCATCGACGACGACATCACCCACGTGGAGGGCCGCGTCGATCCGCTGGCCGACCTCGACACCATCGAGACCGAGCTGATGCTGGCCGACATGGAGAGCCTCGAGAAGCGGGTGGTGAACCTGGAGAAGCGCGCCAAGACCGGCGACAAGGAGAGCGCCCAGACCCTGCGCCTCGTGCAGGTGGCCCTGGCCGAGCTCAACGAGGGGCGCCCCGCCCGCGTAGCCAAGATCGCGCCCGAGGACGAGAAGGCCTGGCGCATGCTCCAGCTCCTCACCTCCAAGCCCGCCCTCTACGTGGCGAATGTGGACGAGGGCTCCGCCGCCACCGGCAATGAACTGTCGAAGCAGGTCGAGGAGCGGGCCCGCAAGGACGGCGCCGACAGCGTGGTCATTTCCGCCAAGATCGAGAGCGAGATCGCCCTCCTGGATCCGGAGGAACGCGGCGAGTTCCTGGAGACCCTGGGCCTGGCCGAGCCCGGCCTCAACAAGCTGATCCGCGAGGCCTATCACCTGCTGGGGCTGCAGACCTATTTCACCGTGGGGCCTAAGGAGGCCCGCGCCTGGACCATCCACAAGGGCGACACCGCCCCGCAGGCGGCCGGCGTCATCCACACCGACTTCGAGAAGGGCTTCATCCGGGCCGAGACCATCGCCTACGAGGACTATGTGAAGCTCGGCGGCGAGGCGGGCGCGCGCGACGCCGGCAAGCTGCGCTCGGAAGGCAAGGAGTATGTCGTGAAGGACGGCGACGTGATGAACTTCCGCTTCAACGTGTAGGCCAAGAAATCCGAGGGGCGAGATGGGCGAGACGATCAAGATCGCAGGGGCCGACGGCTTCGAGTTCACCGCCTACCACGAGCCCAGCTTCACGCCCCGCAAGGGGGGCGTGGTCGTCATCCAGGAGATGTTCGGCATCGACCGCCACGTGCGGGCCGACGTCGAGCGCTGGGCGAAGATGGGCTACGAGGCCGTCGCCCCAGCCCTGTTCGACCGCCGCCAGCGCGACTTCCACGCCGAGCACGACGACGCCGGCATCCAGGCCGGGATCGCGCACGCCCGCGCCACCCCGCTCGACCAGGCGCTCGGCGACATCGCCGCGGCCCGCGACTTCCTGAAGACCCGCGGCGAGAAGGTCTGCGTCGTGGGCTACTGCTACGGCGGCTCGCTGGCCTGGCTCTCCGCCTGCCGCCTCGACGGGATCGCCGCGGCGTCCAGCTACTACGGCAGCCTGGTGAAGCAGTTCGCCGCCGAGACGCCGAAGGCCCCCGTCATCGTCCACCTGGGCCGCACCGACCCCGGCATCCCCGCCGACGAGGTGGCCGCCGCCGTCGCCCAGCACCACGCCGACGTCCCGGTCTACATCTACGAAGGCGCCGGCCACGGCTTCAACAACCAGAGCCCCGAGCGCTACAACGCCGAAGCCGCCGACCTCGCCCGCCACCGCACCCTCGAACTCTTCGACCGGGCCTGAGCGCCATGGGCGAGACGATCACCCTAAAGAGCCGCCACGACGGCTTCGAACTCTCCGCCTACCACGTGAAGCCCACCGACGCCCGGCGCGGCGGGCTGCTGCTGATCCAGGAGATCTTCGGGGTCACCGACCACATCCGGGAGCTCGCGGACGGCTTCGCGCAGGACGGCTACGAGGTGATCGCGCCGGCCTTCTACGACCGCCTCGAGCCTGGGTTCGAGGCCGACTACAGCCCAGACGCCATCCAGAAGGGCGTCCGCTATTCCACCGCCACGCCGTGGGACCAGGTGGCCGGCGACGCCCAGGCGGCCATCGACGCCCTCCAGCCGCCGGTCTTCGTGGTCGGCTACTGCTGGGGCGGGGCGGCGGCCTGGCTGGTCGCCTGCCGCGGCGAGGGCGTGGCGGCGGCCTCGGCCTTCTACGGCCGGCGGATCAGCGAGCTTGTGGACGAGATCCCGAAAGCCCCCACCATCCTGCACTTCGGCAAGACCGACGCCTCCATCCCCATGGAGAAGGTGGACGAGATCCGCGAGAAGCATCCCGACCTGCCGGTCTACCTCTACGACGCCGGCCATGGCTTCAACTCCGACCGCCGGGCCGACTACCACGCCGACAGCGCCCGCCTCGCCCGCCTGCGCACTCTGGCCCTGTTCTCCCGCAGCGGCGGCGGCAAGGGCGAGGTCTGACCCGCCCCTACTCCTCGACCTCGATCGCGCGCCTCACCTCGGGATGCCGCTCCAGCACCCGCACCAGCAGCGCCTGGGCGCCCAGGATGCCGATGCCGGCGGCGTAGCCGGAGAAGACGCCGGCCGGATAGCGGCCGCCATTGGCCGCGCTGCCGATCTGCCAGTACATGAACAGCGCCGCCCCGGCCAAAAGCCCGATGCCGATCAGGACCGAGCCCACGCTCTGCCCGAAGCCGGCGTTGAAGCTCATCCAGACATAGCGCGCGAGCCCGCGCCGCAGCCGCCCGACCACCAGCGGGATGGCCAGCGACAGGAACAGGAAGCCCGCCGGCCAGACCAGCGTCCGCTCGGCGATCAGGGAAAGGCTGCCCGGCAGCCGCTGGAAGGCGTCCAGCACGGCGCCGGCGTAGATCAGGCACGCGGCGGCGACCGTGATGTCCTGCATCCGGCGGAAGTTGGTCCAGGCGCGCGTGTAGGCCATCGTCCCCATATTGGCGCGCGTTGCGGCAGGCGTAAGGCGCCGTGTGCTGAGCGCTCTGCCGCCGCTCGCCGCCGGCCCGCGGCTTGGCTATGGTCGGGGCGCCCGTGAACACCGCCGCCCTCCCCCTCGCCCTGGCGCTCGCCGCCCTCGCCGGCCCCGCCGCCGCGGACGAAGCGGCTTGCTGGTACGAGAACGGCGTCGTCGTGGTCACCGCCGAGGTGGCCGGCTTCGTGGGCGACTACATCCTCGACACCGGCCAGGCCGCCACCCAGCTCGCCGAGACCCAGGCGCTGGAGCTGGGCTACGTGGAGCCCGCCGTGACCGGCGAGGTCCGGCTGGCGGGCCTGCGCCTGCCCGCCCGCCCCGTTCAGGTGGCCGATCTGGACGTCCGCACCGGCCTCTTCCCGACCCCCATCGCGGGCGTCATCGGCGCCGACGTGCTGAAGGACCATGTGCTGGACGTGACCTTCGCCCCCTGCCGGGTGCGCCTGTCATCCCCCGGTCGCGCGCCACGCTTTGCCGGGGCCCGGCTGCCGCTGGCCTGGGCCGAGGGGCGTCCGGTGGCGCTGGCGGGGGCCGCCGACGGCCCCACGGCGCTCAGGGGGCCCTTCGTCGTCTCCACCGGCCTGGACGCCCCGGTGCGGCTCTCCGAGGCCCTGGCGGCCGCGCCAGGGGCGGAGAAGCCGGCCGAGCTCCTGCCCTACGGCGTGCTCAGGCCGAGGCTCGCCGCGGTCTCGTTCGGCGACGTGCTGCTGGCCGACGTCCCGGCCGGCCTGATGAAGCCCGAGCCCGACGCGGTGGCCGGCGCGCTGGGCGCGCCCGTGCTGGCCCGCTGGCGGCTTCGCTTCGACTTCCCGGGCGGCGCGCTCGGGCTCGCCCCCGCCCCCTGAGCCGCCTCCGCGCGCATGCGAAAAGGGCCCCGGTTTCCCGGGGCCCTTTCCTGGTCTCGAAGGCTCGGCCGCCTCAGTGGGCGACGTTGCGCCAGATGCGGCGGTAGCTGAACCACAGCAGCACGGTGAAGATCAGCAGGTAGATCATCGCCGCGAAGCCGAACTGCTTGCGCTCCTGCATCTTGGGCTCGGCGGCCCAGGCGAGGAAGGCGGTCACGTCCTTGGCCTGCTGCGCCACCGTCGACTTGGTGCCGTCGTCGAACGACACCTGGTCGGGCTGGATCGGCGGGGCCATGGCCAGGAAGCCGCCCGGCGGCACATGGGCGTGGTCGCCGCTCCAGGACGCCGTCAGGTCGCCCGGAAAGTACTGGTTGTAGTAGGAGCCGGCCGGCACCGTCAGGCCCGCGGGCGGGGCGGCGTAGCCGGTCAGCAGGGAGTAGATGTACCGCGGCCCGCCGGAGCGCGCCTTGGCGATCACCGACAGGTCCGGCGGCAGGGCGCCGCCGTTCGAGGCCCGCGCCGCCGCCTCGTTGGCGAACGGCGAGGGGAAGCGGTCGGCCGAGGTGGCCGGGCGCTGGATGACGTCGCCGGTCTCGGAATCGATGTCGTTGACCTGGATGTCCTTGGCCAGGGCCTTCACGTAGGGATTGTCGTTCGGGTTCGGGTACTTCGGGTCGTAGAACGGCCCGCCCTTCTGGCCGAGGTTGCGGAACGACATCAGGTTCATCGCGTGGCAGGCCGAGCAGACCTCGCGATAGACCTTGTAGCCCCGCTGGAGCTGGGCCTGGTCGAACTTGCCGAACGGGCCTTCGAAGCCCCAGGAGACGGCCTTCGGCTCCTTCGGATGGGTGGCCGAGAGCGCCGGGCCTGCGATCAGGGCGAGCCCAAGCGCCGCGAGCGCGGAAACTTTGCGCAGCATCTTAAGCCTCAACCCCTCTTTTCAGGCGAAGCCACGGCGCCCGCGGGCGTGGTGGCCGGATGTGACAGGACAGGCGCCGAGATCGAGTCCGGAACCGGCAGCGGGGTCTCGGTGAGGCCCAGGATCGGCAGGATCACGACGAAGTAGGCGAAGTAGTAGGCGGTGGCGATGCGGCTCAGCCAGACGAAGCTGTTCAGGTCGGCGTCGAACAGCTGGAAGGTCGAGACGCCCGGGATCACCGGATCGTCCGGCAGCTTGGCGCCGCAGAAGCCCAGCACCAGGCAGGCCACCACGAAGATCAGGAAGTAGAGCCGCGCCGTCGGGCGGTAGCGCATGGAGCGCACCTTCGAGGTGTCCAGCCACGGCAGGACGAACAGCACGCCGATGGCGCCGAACATCAGGAGCACGCCGCCCAGCTTGTCCGGGACCGCCCGCAGGATCGCGTAGAACGGCAGGAAGTACCATTCGGGCACGATGTGGGCCGGGGTCACCAGCGGGTTGGCCGGGATGTAGTTGTCGGCGTGGCCCAGGATGTTCGGATTGTAGAACACGAAGCTCGCGAACATCAGGAAGAACACCGCGATCGCGAAGCCGTCCTTCACCGTGTAGTACGGGTGGAACGGCACCGTGTCCTCGGCGGACTTCACGTTCACGCCGGTCGGGTTGTTGTTCCCCGGCACGTGCAGCGCCCAGATGTGCAGGGCGACGACGCCCGCGATCATGAACGGCAGCAGGTAGTGCAGCGAGAAGAAGCGGTTGAGGGTGGGGTTGTCCACCGCGAAGCCGCCCCACAGCCAGGTGGTGATGGCCTCGCCCACGATCGGCAGCGCGCCCAGCAGGTTGGTGATCACCACCGCGCCGTGGAACGACATCTGCCCCCAGGGGAGCACGTAGCCCATGAAGGCCGTGGCCATCATCAGGAGGTAGATCACGCAGCCCAGGATCCAGAGGATCTCCCGCGGCGCCTTGTAGGAGCCGTAGTAGAGGTTGCGCAGGATGTGGATGTAGACGGCCACGAAGAACATCGAGGCGCCGTTGGCGTGCATGTAGCGGATCAGCCAGCCGTAGTTCACGTCGCGCATGATCCGCTCGACGGAGGCAAAGGCGTGGTCCACGTGCGGCACGTAGTGCATGGCCAGCACGATGCCGGTGACCAGCTGCACCACCAGCATGACCGCCAGGATGCCGCCGAAGGTCCACCAGTAGTTGAGGTTCTTCGGGGTGGGGAAGGCCAGCGCCGTGTCGTGCGCCATGCGCACGATCGGCAGGCGCATGTCGAGCCAGCGTTCGAAGCCGGTCTTCGGCTCGTAGGTGGAATGTCCGCTCATCTTGTGATCAGCCGATCTTGACCGTGGTGTCGGTGAGGAAGTCCCAGGTCGGCACTTCCAGGTTCCGCGGCGCCGGGCCCTTACGGATCCGGCCCGAGGTGTCGTAGTGCGAGCCGTGGCAGGGGCAGAACCAGCCGCCGTAGTCGCCGCCCTGGAAGGTCGGGACGCAGCCCAGGTGGGTGCAGGTGCCGATCAGGACGAGCCATTGGGCCTTGCCCGGCTTGTGGCGCGCCTCGTCCGGCTGCGGGTCCGGCATGGAGGCGTTGTCGTCCTTGATGGCCGCGGCGATCTCGGCCGGCGTGCGGTTGCGCACGAACAGCGGCTTGCCGCGCCACTTCAGGACCACCTGCTGGCCTTCGGGGACCTTGCTCAGGTCGAACTCGACGGACGCGAGCGCGAGCGTGTCGCCCGACGGGTTCATCTGGTCGATGAACGGCCAGGCCAGGGCGCCGACGGCGCCGACCGCGGCCGCGCCTGCGGCGATATGGATGAAGTCGCGACGGCTCGGGTCTTCTCCCGGAGCGTGCGGATCGGGATTTGCGCCCACGACGGTGTCGGCCACCTAAAGCTACCCTTCGAGTTCGGGGCCCTCGGGAACAGCGAGAGGGCGCCCAGCCTTGCGGGCCCTGTCAGACGCTCTGGCAGGGCCACATTGCGGGGCAGGTCTCGGAGCAGGACTTGGTCCCAGGAAGCGTTTGCGAAAGTTCGCAAAGGTCTTCCGTGATTCGTCTATCAAGCCCCGGCCTATCCCGTGGCGGTTCGCTTAGAATGCGTTTGGCCCTTTTTCAACCGGACATTCCGCAAAACCTCGGCGCGGCCCTCAGACTGGGCGCCTGCCTTGGCGTGCCCGTGGACGTCATCGAGCCCTGCGGCTTCCCGCTTTCCGACCGCGCCGTCGCCCGCGCGGCCATGGACTATGCGGCGAAGGCGGAGGTGAGACGCCACGACAGCTGGGCCGGATTCCTCGCAGATCCCCTGCGCGCCGAGGCCCGGCTCGTGCTCTTCACCACCCGCGCTGCGGCGCCATACCACAGCTTCGCCTTCCGCCGGGGCGACGTGCTCCTGATGGGGCGCGAGAGCGCCGGCGTCCCCGACGAGGTGCACGACGCCGCCGACGCCCGCCTCTACATTCCGCTCGTGGCCGGCGCCCGTTCGCTGAACGTCGTCACCGCCGCCGCGATCGCGCTCGCCGAGGCGCTCCGCCAGACGAATGGCTTCCCAACCCCGCCGGGAACCGGCTAGCAAGCCGGCCATGTCAGACGCGCCATCCACCCTGCCCCCCGAGATCCTCGAGCGCCGCGAGCGCGCCAAGGCCTGGTTCGAGGCCCTGCAAGCCCGCATCTTCGCCGCCCTCGAGCAGCTCGAGGAAGAGGCGCCCGCCGACCTCTATCCCGGCGAGGCCGGCCGCTTCGAGACCCGCCCCTGGACGCGGGAGACCGGCGTCGGCGGCGGGATCGGCGGCCACTTCAAGGGCCGCCTCTTCGAGAAGGCCGGCATCCACACCTCCGCCGCCACCGCCCGCTTCTCGCCCGAGATGGCCGCCCAGATGCCGGGCGCCGACAAGGACCCATCCTACGTCTCGGCCAGCATCAGCCTGATCATCCACCCGGTCAGCCCGCGCGTGCCGACGGTGCACATGAACACCCGCTTCCTGTCGACGGCCGAGAGCTGGTTCGGCGGCGGCGCGGACCTGACGCCCATGATCGCCGAGCAGCGCAGCCAGGAGGCCGACGACGCCGTCCTCTTCCACCGCGCCATGCAGGCCGCCTGCGATCCCTTCGATGCGGAGTGGTACCCCCGCTACAAGGCGTGGTGCGACGAGTACTTCTTCCTGCCGCACCGGAACGAGACCCGCGGCGTCGGCGGCATCTTCTACGACCGGCACAACACCGGCGACTTCGAGCGCGACTTCGCCTTCACCCGCGCGGTCGGCGAGGCGTTCCTGGACGTCTATCCGAAGATCGTCCGCCACCGCATGAGCGAGCCCTGGACCGAGGAAGACCGCCGCGAACAGCTCGTCCGCCGCGGCCGCTACGTGGAGTTCAACCTGCTCTACGACCGCGGCACCATGTTCGGCCTCAAGGCCGGCGGCAACGTCGACACCATCCTGTCGTCCATGCCGCCCCTGGTCGCCTGGCCCTGACGCCTCTCTAGCGTTGCGCCACCACCGCCGGCGGCGCGACGTCCAGCGCGCCCGCCTGGGCGCCCAGGCCTATCGCCAGCGCCGCCGCGGCGCTCGCCACGACGATCAGGGTCTGCCAGGTTCGGGTCATCTCGGGCCTCCGACGCCGGCGCGTACTGCGCCACGGAGCCCTAAACCCGGAACGCGGCTAGGCCGTTGCCGTCCCTAGGAAATTTCGGATCCAGCCGCCCACGCGCGCCCGGTCGTCCGGCCGGCCGTAGGTGTGGATCGCCGCGTCCGCCTGCTCGGGCGTGTAGCGGTCGCCCCGCCGGTGCTCGATCAGCGCCACGGCGTACTCGGGCTCGAACTCCGGATGCAGCTGGATGGAGATCGCCCGGTCCCCGTAGTCCAGCGCCCCCATCGGCGTGAACTCGCTGGCCGCGAAGATCTCCGCCCCCGGCGGCAGCTCCACGACCTGGTCCTGGTGCGAGGCCGGCAGGCGGATGGCCTGGGTGTGGTCCATCCACGGCCTGGGCTTCAGCACCTCGTACTCGTGCTCGCCCACGCCCCAGCCCTTCGGCGACTTGATCACCTTGCCGCCGAACGCCTCGGCCATCAGCTGGTGGCCGAAGCAGACGCCGACCAGGGCCGTGCGCCCCCGCGCCGCCTGGAGCCAGGCCTTGGCGTCCGCGATCCACGGCTCCGGATCGTACACCCCGGCGGCCGAGCCGGTGACGATGTAGGCGTCGCATTGGGCGGGGTCGGCCGGCAGCACGCCCTCGTCGACGGCGAAGGTCCGGTACTCGTACTCCGGCCCCAGCAGCCGGGCGAACATGTCCGGGTAGGTCCCGAAGCGCTCGATCGCCGGCTTCGGCGGCCGGCCGGTCTTCAGGATGCCGATCCTCAATAGACCATCCCCTGGACCACCGACTTCAGCTTCTCCACCGCGCTCATCGGGTCGTCGATGAAGTCGTGGTCGATCCACCACTCCTCCACCTCTCGCAGCACCTGGCCGACCACCGGCCCCTTGGGCGCGCCGGCCTTGATCACGTCCTCGCCGGTCAGCGGGAAGGCCGGCGGGCTCCAGCCCTCACCCAGCGCGATCATGCCCCGCCACTGCGGCGTCACCGCCGTGCGGTTCGAGGCGGCCCAGGCGAGCTTGGCCCGGTCGCGGAAGGCCTGGGCGCCCAGGCGGTAGACCGCGCGCCGGATCTCACGCGGGCTCATCCAGCTCTTGAACACGGGCGTGGGCGACAGCGCCGCCACGATCCGGTCGCGCTCGGCGTTGGAGAGCCGCAGCCGCTCGGCGAGCTTGCCCGCCGCGATCTGGTCGTCGGGCAGCAGGGCCGCCAGCCGCAGCACCGCGTCGGTCTCGAAGAGCTGCTCGGTCTCGATCGCCACCAGGCCGTCCAGGCGCGCGAGGTTCACCTCGCCGGGGATCACCACGCCCAGCACGCCGGTCTGCGCCATCAGCCGCACCGCCGCGCGCGGGTCGTCCGCCCCCAGCAGCTTCAGGAGCTCGGCCGAGATGCGCTCGGCCGCCAGCTTGCCCACCTGGTCCTTTAGCGCCGTGATCGCTGAAAGCGCCGCCGCGTCCGGCTCGCCCTTGCCGTACCAGGCCAGGAACCGGAAGAACCGCAGCGAGCGCAGGTGGTCCTCGCGCAGCCGCTGCTCGGCCTCGCCGACGAACACGATGCGGCCGGCCTTGGCGTCGGCCACCCCGTGTCCGGTGGGGTCGAAGATCGTCCCGTCGCGGCGGGCGTAGAGCGAGTTCAGGGTGAAGTCGCGGCGCATCGCGTCCTCCATCCAGTCGGTGGTGAAGGCCACCACCGCGCGCCGCCCGTCGGTCTCCACGTCGCGGCGCAGTGTCGTCACCTCGAACGGCTGGTGGTCGGCCACCGCCGTCACCGTGCCGTGCTCCACCCCGGTCGGGACCGCGCGGATCCCCGCCGCCTGCAGCGCCGCCGTCACCTGGTCCGGCGTCAGGGTCGTGGCGATGTCCACGTCGTTGATCGGCCTGCCGATCACCGCGTTGCGCACGCAGCCGCCGACGAAGCGCGCGCTGTCGGCGCCGCCGGCCGCCTCCAGCGCGTCCATCACCGCCACGGTCTGCGGCTTGGTCATCCAGGGACGCTGTCCGATCGTCTCGCTCATCGGGGGGCCGGGACCTGTTTCTCGTAGTGGCCTGGGCTGACGCGGCCATCGGTGGTGACCTCGCCGGGCACATAGACCTCGCCGCGGTTGTCCCTATGGAACAGCGGCGTCGCGAGCAAGCTGAGGCCGAACAGCACCGCGCCGGCCGCCAAGAGCCAGGCCCAGGGCGTCGCGCCCATCTCGCGCCCGTTGCGCCGCGCCCAGGCGGCCCAGACGAACCAGACCACGAAGGGAAGCGCCACCAGGGCGCCCCGGATGAGCACGATCCTAAGCAACGGCGGCGCCGTAGAGCCGGTCGTAGAGCGCCCGCAGCATGCCCGCCGTGGCGCCCCAGATGAACCGGTTCTCGTGGGTCATGGCGTAGAACCTGCGCCGCTCGCCGGTCGGCAGCTCGCGCTCGTGCTCCTCGTGGTTGCCGGGGTCCATGAGGAAGCCGAACGGCGTCTCGAAGATGTCGGCCACCTCGTCGGGGTTCGGGGTCAGCGAAAAGCCGTGCGCCACGAAGCCGACGACGGGCGTGATCAGGTAGCCGGTCCCGGTCCGGTAGGGCGTCGACAGCCCGGCCACGGAGACGAAGCTCGGATGCAGGCCGATCTCCTCCTCCGCCTCGCGCAGCGCCGTCTGCCACGGCGTCTCGCCCGGGTCTTGCCGGCCGCCCGGCAGGGCGATCTGGCCGGTGTGGCGGCGAAGGGTGTCCGAGCGCCGCGTCAGGAGGACCGACAGCCCGTGCTCGCGCTCCACCAGCCCCACCAGCACCGCGGCCGGGGTCAGCGGCTGGTCAGGCTGCGGCCGCTCCGGATTGAGATCGAAGTCCGAGCGCATGACGCCGTCGGCCGGCGCGCCCGCCTCCAGCGGGTCGAGGTGGCGGGCGATCCAGGCGCGGAGGTCGTGCAGGGAGGACGTGGCGTTCACTGGGCCGGCCCGATCGGGAACCAGGCGCCGTTGGAGGCGACGCCGAGCACCCCGTCCCGTTCCTCCGCCATCTCGGCGAGCTCGTAGAACACCGGCCGCGCGATCAGCGCCTCCAGCCCCCGGCGCACGTGCACATAGGGCCGGGGCTCGCCGTCGGCGCCGGTCTCGACGCGGATCGGGTTCTCCGGCCCCGCCTCGATGGTGTCGCCAACGTTCGTCGTGAACCGCAGCGCCTCGCCCTCGCGGTCCACCGCCACGGCCACGAACGGGGCGTCCTCGACGGCGATCTTCAGCTTCTCCACGGGCGTGACCAGGAAGATCCCGTCCGGGTCCTTGCGCAGGATGGTGGAGAACAGGCGCACCAGCGCCTCGCGCCCGATCACCCCGCCCTCGTGGACCCAGCTCCCGTCCTTGCGGATGACGATGTCGATCTCGCCGGTGTGCGCCGGGTTCCACAGGTGCACGGGCGGCAGGCCGCGCCCGGGCGCCTGCGCCCCGCCGGCCGCCTCGACCACACGGTCGAGCGCCTTCCTGTCCTGAACATCCGCCATGCCTGCAAGGTAGGGCTGCGGCCGCCTCGCCTCAAGCGACGCTCTCTCCCGCTCCGGCTTCGCGGGAAAGGAATGGGCTCAGAGCGGCGAGAACGCGCCGGCCGGCGCGGGCCCGTCGCCCTTCAGCCGGCGGGCCAGCACCCGGCGCTGGTCGACCGGACCGGGCAGGCGCACGTCCGCCGCCAGCTCCGCCGAGAAGCCAAACCGCTCGAAATACGGCGCGTCGCCCACAAGCACGACGAAGGCCTCGCCGGCGGCGTCCGCGGCCTGGCAGGCGCGGGCCACCAGCCGGCCGCCCAGCCCGGCGCTGCGCTGGTCCTGCTCCACGGCCAGCGGCCCCAGGAACACCACCGGCTGGCCGCCGACGCGGACCCGCCACATGCGAACCACGCCCATCAGCTCGCCCGCGTCCCAGGCGCAGAACGACAGCTCCGGGGCGAACTCGGCGATCTCGCGCACGCGCTCGGACGACTTCACGAACCGTCCCGGCCCGAAGGCGCGGTCCAGCAGGGCTTCGATGCGATCGGAATCAGCCAGTTGCTCGGGCTTCAGGATGAGCGACGGCGGCGGCGGGCAGAACTCGACGGACATGGGACGGCTGCGACCTTGCGGAAAGAGCGACGACGCCGCGGGAGCGCTGCAACGCGCAGTCCCGCGGGAGAGTTCAGAGCGCCTCAGGCGCCGAGCGTTCGTCGCAGTCGCATGGGTCGGGACTTTCCTGGCCCTTGTCGGAGCCGCGCACATAGGGCCGGGGGCCCCACGCGTCAACGGCATTGCGAGTAGCTGCGGCGCAAGGCAGGGTCCCGGACCCATGCCGCCCGAGCCCCCGCAGGACTCCGTCCCCTCCGCCCGCGCCCTGCTGCGGGAACGGGATTACCTCTTCTTCTGGGCCTCCCGCTGGACCGGCAGCTTCGCCGCCCAGATCCAGAGCGTGGCCATGGGCTGGCACATGTATGCGCTGGCCCGCGCCACCCGCTCGGTGGAGGAGAGCGCCTTCCTGGTCGGCATGATCGGCCTGGCCGCCTTCGTCCCCGTGCTGCTGCTCACCCTGCCCGCCGGCGAGACCGCCGACCGCTACGACCGCAAGAAGGTGCTGCTGCTCTGCCTCACCGGCGAGGTGATCAGCGTCCTCACCCTGGCCATCGCCACCTTCCGCGGCCAGGCCTCCGTGCCCCTCCTGTTGGGCGTCGCGGCGCTCTTCGGCGCCAGCCGCGCCTTCTTCGCCCCGGCCAACACCGCGCTCGGCCCCATGCTGGTGCCCCGCGCCCTGCTGCCCCGGGCCATCGCCTGGAATTCGCTGGCCTGGCAGACCGCCTCCATCGCCGGCCCCGCCGCCGGCGGCATCCTCGTGGCCATCTCCCCGGCCCACGCCTACTTCACCACCTTCGTCCTCTATCTGGTGACCGCGCTTTCGGTGACGTTGATCGCGAAGAACGCCAAGCCCGAGGTCCAGCCCGGGTCCCGCTGGCGGCTGATGAAGGAAGGCCTGGCCTACGTCTGGCGCCAGAAGATCGTCTTCGGGGCCATCTCCCTCGACCTCTTCGCCGTGCTGCTGGGCGGGGCCACCGCGCTGCTGCCGGTCTTCGCGCGCGACGTGCTGCACGTGGGCGCCGAGGGCTTCGGCATCCTGCGCGCCGCGCCCGCCGTGGGGGCCACCTGCGTCGCCCTGTGGCTCGCCGCCAACCCGATCCGGGCCAAGGCCGGCGTCTTTATGTTCGCTGGCGTCTTCGTGTTCGGCGCCGCCACGGTGGTCTTCGGCCTCTCCAAGGCGCTGTGGCTGTCGGTGGCGGCGCTGGCCGTCCTCGGCGGCGCCGACATGCTCAGCGTCTACGTCCGCCAGACGCTCGTGCAGCTCGTCACCCCAGACCCCATGCGCGGACGGGTGGCGGCGGTCTCCTCGGTCTTCATCGGCGCCTCCAACGAGCTCGGCGAGTTCGAGAGCGGCGTGGTGGCCCGCCTGCTGGGCCCGATCGGCGCCGCCATCTTCGGCGGGGTCGGCGCCATGGGCGTCACCGTGCTCTGGGCCTGGCTGTTTCCCGCCTTGCGGAAGGCCGATCGCCTCGAATAGCGTCTCTCCCCATTCATTAGGGAGATTGCACTCATGGGTGTTTTGGATGGGAAGGTCGTCCTCGTCACGGGCGGCGGGAACGGCATCGGGCGCGATTGTGCGCTCATCGCGGCGCGCGAGGGCGCCAAGGTCGTGGTCAACGATCTGGGCGGCGGCCTGAAGGGCGAGGACGAGGGCTCCGCGGGGCCGGCCGAGCAGGTGGCCCAGGAGATCCGCGCCATGGGCGGCGAGGCGGTCTCCAACTCCGACAGCGTCACCAGCATGAGGGCCGTGCAGGGCATGGTCGAACAGGCCCGCGACACCTTCGGCGGCCTCCACGCCGTCATCAACCCGGCCGGCATCCTGCGCGACGTGATGTTCCACAAGATGAGCGAGGACGACTGGGACCGGGTCATCGACGTCCACATGCGCGGCTCGTTCAACGTGGCCCGCGCCACCATCGAGCTGTTCCGCGAGCAGAACGACGGCGCCTACATGTTCTACACCTCGACCTCGGGGCTGTTCGGCAACATCGGCCAGGCCAATTACGGCGCGGCCAAGATGGGCATCGCCGGCCTCTCCCGGATCATCGCCATGGAAGGCGCGCGCAACAACGTCCGCTCCAACTGCATCGCCCCGGTCGCCTGGACCCGCATGACCCAGTCGGTGCCGATCAAGGACGAGGCCGCCGCCGAGCGCCGCAAGGTGATGGCCGAGAAGATCCGCCCCGACCAGCCGGCCCGCTTCTCGGTGGCCCTGGTCTCCGACGCGGCCAAGCACGTCACCGGCCAGATCTTCGGCGTCTCGGGCGAGAACATCATCCTCTACTCCCAGCCCCGGCCCATCGAGACCTGCTCGAAGCCGGAGGGCGAGGAATGGACGGTGCAGACCATCCTCAGCGAGGCCGTGCCGAAGATGGCGCCCAAGTTCTACGACCTGAACCGGGCGCCCCCGTCCGCCCAGCCCAAGCAGGCCCAGCCGGCCTAGGCGCCCCGCCCCTCCCTCCCCTTCATGGGGAGGGCGGACGGGGCGAAGCCCCGCCGGGTGGGGAAGTCACGATCAGTCTCAGCGCCGGCCGGAGGGACGCCCTTCCGGCCGGTGACGGCGCCTGGCCGGCGCTTCCCCACCCGGCTCGCTTCGCGAGCTGTCCCTCCCCATGAAGGGGAGGGAAGACGCCTCACAGCCTGTGCAGCCGCTCCCAGTCGTCGCGGGTCAGCTCCCAGTAGACGCTGCGCCGGATCGTGCCGTCGGGCCGCGTCACGTCGCGCTCGCCCATGCGGCGGAAGCCGGCCGCGTCGATGCCCTTCTGCGAGCGGACATTGTCCAGCGCCGCCGTCAGGCACATCAGCCGCACGCCCAGGTGCTCGAAGATCCAGCCGAAGCTGCGCGCCATCCCGGCTCCGCCCTGCCCGCGGTTCTGCAGGTCCGCGCGGATCGCGCCCGCCAGCTCCGCCGACGACCGCTCGGGCCAGACGGCGATGTGGGAATAGCCCGAGACATCGCCCGCCTCGTCCAGGGTGACCAGCAGCAGGGCCTCGCCGGCCAGCCGCCTGGCCTGGTTCTCCGCCACCCAGCGGGTGACGCTCTCCGCCGTGATCGGCCTGGGCAGGTCGTAGATCCAGTCCGACACCGCCGGGTCGGCGAGCAGGGCCACCAGCCCCGGCACGTGCTTCAGCTCCGCCACCGCCCGTCCGGGTCCGAGGCCCGAGAGGTCGGCTTCGCGCACCGCCCCGCGGATCGCCTCGGCCTCCTCCGGGGAGGCGTGGAGCACCGTCTTCGGCGGGGCGCTCACGCCACCGCTTCGCCCTCCGCCGCCAGGCGGAAGAGCGCCTCCCCGTCGAGCCTGCGGACCGTCCACTCGGTCATCGCCCCCGCGCCGAGGCTGTCGTAGAAGGCGATCGAGGGCGCGTTCCAGTTCAGCACCGCCCACTCCAGCCGGCCGAGGTCGGCCTCCACGCAGCGCTGCGCCAGCCTGCGCAGCAGCGCCTTGCCGGCCCCGACGCCACGCGCCGAGGGCTCCACGAACAGGTCCTCCAGGTAGATCCCCGCCCGCCCGCGGAAGGTGGAGTAGTTGTAGAACCACAGCGCGAAGCCCACCGGCTGGCCCTGGTGCTCGGCGATGTCGCAGAAGGCCCGGGGGTTCTCGCCGAACAGGTCGCGGCGGATGTCGGCCTCGGTGGCCTCCACCTCGTGCAGCAGCCGCTCGTACTCCGCCAGGTCGCGGATGAACTGCAGGATCAGCGGGGCGTCGGCCGGGGTGGCCACGCGGACGTTCACGCTCATCCTTACGCGTCCACGCCGATCTTCACGCCGGGCGGCGGCACGCTGTCCTCGGGCACGAAGAAGTCGGGCATCAGCGGCTCGGTCGGATCCACCCGGTACTTGTCGAAATCCCGCTCGCCTTCGCCGTAGAGGAAGGTGTCGTCGATCAGGAAGTTGCCGGTGAAGCTCCGCGACGGCTTGTTGAACACCGCATAGGCGGCGTCCGCCATGATCTCCGGCGTGCGGCAGCGGCGCATGCCCTCGTCGCCCGCGAGTGCGAACCGGATCGCCGCCGTGGCGATGCCGGTGCGGGGCCACAGCGCGTTGAACGCGATCCCGTCGCTCCGGAACTCCTCGGCCATGCCCAGCACGCACATGCTCATGCCGAACTTGGCCATGGTGTAGGCCACGTGCGGCGCGAACCACCGGGGGCTCATGTCCAGCGGCGGCGACAGCATCAGCACGTGCGGATTGGGGCTGCGCTTCAGGTGCGGGATGCAGGCCTTGGAGGTGAGGTAGGTCCCGCGCGCATTGATCTGGTGCATCAGGTCGTAGCGCTTCATCTCCGTGCCCAGGGTGCCGGTCAGCTGGATCGCCGAGGCGTTGTTCACGCAGATGTCGATGCCGCCGAACCGGTCCACCGTGGCGTCCACCGCCGCCTGGACGCTGGCCTCGTCGCGCACGTCGACCACCAGCGGCAGGGCCTGGCCGCCCGCCCCCTCGATCTCCTCGGCGGCGGTGTAGATGGTCCCCGGCAGGTGCTTGTGCGGCTCGGCGGTCTTGGCCGCGACCGTGACGTTGGCGCCGTCGCGCGCGGCCCGCAGCGCGATGGCCAGGCCGATCCCGCGGCTCGCCCCGGTGACGAAGAGCGTCTTGCCCTGCAGCGACATCACGCGGGCTCCCGGGTCTTGGAGAAGTCCGGCGGCCGCTTCTCGGCGAAGGCGGCGAAGGCCTCGGCGGCCTCCGGCGACTTCAGCTGGGCGGCGAACAGCCGGCCCTCCTCCTTGTAGCGGGCCTTGATCGGCTCCGGCTCGCGGCGCATCAGCGCCTTGGTGGCCGCCACCGAGGCCGGCGCGCGGGCCGCCACGGCGTCGGCCGCCGCCCGCGCCCTGGCCCGCAGCTCGCCGGCCGGGACCACCGCATTGGCGATCCCCCAGTCGACGGCTTTCCTCGCGTCCACCGCCTCGCCGAGCACGAACATGGCGAACGCCCGCGCGTGCCCGATCCGCGCCGGCAGCAGCATCGAGGACGCCGCCTCCGGCACCAGCGCCAGGTTCACGAACGGGGTGGTCAGCAGCGCGTCCTCGGCCACGAACACTAGGTCGCAGTGCAGCAGCATGGTGGTGCCCACGCCGACCGCCCGACCGTTCACCGCCGCCACGAGCGGCGTCTTCGCCCGCTCCAGCGCGTTCAGCAGCGGGTTGCCGCCCTCCCGCGCCTCGTTGGCCGACGGGTCGCCGCGGTTCACCGCCGCGAAGTCGCCGAGGTCGTTGCCGGCGGTGAACATGTCGCCCTCGGCCTGGATCAGCACGCAGCGCACCGACGGATCCGCGTCCGCCGCGTCGATACCGTCGGCCAGCGCCTGGTACATGGCCCGCGTCAGCGCGTTCTTCTTCTCCGGCCGGTTGAGCGTCAGGGTCAGCACCCCGCCCGACGTCTCCGAAACCACGTGCCCGGTCATCGCCCGACCTCCTCCATGAGCTTACGCCGTCAAGCTTAGCGCCTCCAACTGGCGTCGCGCGAGTCACCTCTTTCCTTCTCCAACAAGGGGAGAAGGGCAGTGACGCCGTCCCCTACGCGGCCCGGTACCAGTCCACCCCCTGGGCGTCGCGCTCGCGCACCGCCTGGCCGCGGGCCAGCAGCCAGTTGAGGTGCGCCAGGCTCTCGCCGGTGGCCAGGCCCAGCAGGCCGCCGTCGATGTTGCGGCGGAACAGCACGTGGAACACGTCCACCGCCCGCTTCGGCTCGGCGAGCGTCTGGCGCAGCCGCGTGAGCCCGCGCTCGTGGCCGCCCACCAGATGGTCGATCCGCGCGTGCAGACCGTGGAACGGGTCGTTGTGCGCCGGCAGCACCAGGACGTCGTCAGGCACCCGGCCCTTGATCCGCTTCAGGGACTCCATCCAGTCCGACAGCGGGTCCCCCTCCGGCTCGGTCGGGAACACCGCCACGTTGGAGGAGATCTTCGGCAGCACCTGGTCGCCCGAGATCATCAGCTTGAGTTCGGGGCACCACAGGCAGGCGTGCTCGGGGCTGTGGCCGGAGCCCACCACCACCCGCCAGACGTGGTCGCCGATCCGGATCTCGTCGCCGTCGGTCAGCCGCTGGAACGAGTCCGGCAGCGCATGCAGCCCGCGCCCGAAGCCGCCGAACCGCGCTCGGTAGGTCTCGATGGCGTCGTCGTCCCAGCCGGCCGCCCGGTAGAAGCTCAGCGCATCGGCCGGCGCCTCGCGGCCGGTGTCAGCGGCCAGCGAGCGGCACATCAGGAACTCGAGCCGGGTGATCCACAGCCGGCACTGGAACTTGCGCGTGATCCAGCCGGCCATGCCGATGTGGTCGGGGTGCATGTGGGTGACGAACACCCGCGTCACCGGCCGCCCGCCCAGAGCGCCGGCGAACGCCGTGCGCCAGGCCTGCGCGGTCTCCGGCGTGGAGATGCCGGTGTCGACGATCGCCCAACCCTCGCGCCCGTCGGCCGTTCGGTCGGCGATCGCCCAGACGTTGATGAAGGCCAGCGCCCCGCCCAGCGGCATGCGCAGCCACTTGACCCCCGGCGCCACGTCGATGGCCTCGCCGGGCTTGGGCCCCTGCTCGAACGGATAGGTCAGCTTCGGCCGCGGATGCTCCGGGATCGCCGCCGTATCTTCAAGTCCGTCCCGCAACGCCTCACTCCCCTGCTCGCCTGCCATTGTCCGACGGCGCCCGCGGGGAAAGCAACGGCCCGGATGCGCGCCCTACGCCGCGAGCCTCGGCGCGAAGCGGTCGACCCAGCCCTGCAGCTGCTCGACCTTGGCCATGCCCGACTGGCGGGCCGCCACCTTGCCGCCCTGGAAGGCGAACAGCGCGGGGATGCCCTGGATGCCGAACCGCCGGGCGAGGTCGGGATTGGCGTCCACGTCGATCTTAATGAACCGGGCGCGCGGCTCCAGCGCCTGGGCCGCCCGCTCGAAGACCGGCGCCATGGCCCGGCAGGGGCCGCACCACTCGGCCCAGAAGTCGACGATCAGCGGCAGGTCGCTCCTGGCCAGGTGCTTGTCGAACCGCGCGGCGTCGAGCGCCACCGGCTGGCCGGTGAACAGGGCCTGCTTGCAGCGTCCGCACTTGGCCGCCTGGCCCAGCCGGTCGGCGGGCAGGCGGTTCGTCCCATCGCAATGGGGGCAGACCACGTGTAGGGCTTCGGTCATCAGGGACCTCCGGAACTAGCCCTCCATCTGGGGAACCAGACCGAAGTTTCCAAGCGGCCGCGCGAGATGCTACCCGCGGCGCCATGTCCGCGCCCCACCGCCTCTGGCTCGCCGCCGCCCACCACAGGGCCTTCCTGAACGGCGGCTGGGCCTTCGTGCGCGCCGTCGGAGCCGACATCACCGGCGCGGCCGGCGGCGAGCGCCGCACCACGCCCGTCCGCATGGCCCTGGCCGGCTTCGCCGAGGCGCTGAAGGACCTGCCCGCGGGCGAGGCCTTGCTGCATGTTGACGCCGCCGACGCGGCGCGCCTGGCCCCGCTGTTCGGCGGCGAGCCCCCCGCCGACGAGGACCTCGCGCCCTACGCCCCGCTGGTGGCCGCGCTGGCGGCCCGCGCCGTGCGCCTCACCCGCATCGCGGACGCCGCCGGCACCCCGCTCGCCTTCGCCCGCGCCTGGGCCGACCTCGCCTCCGATAAGGCGAAGGCCGCCGGCCCCTTCCGCTCCCCGATCCCGAAGACCAACCTCGCGAAGGTCCAGGGGCTCTAGCCCCTCACGCCGGCAGCGGGTCCTTCTCCGACAGCCAGGCGCGCAGGGCCCGCAGGAACGGCAGGGCGTCGCGGAACTCCTTCTCGGTGAAGCCCTCGCGCAGCATCTCGATCTCCGGCTTCAGGCCGGCCATGGCCTGGGCGTAGACCTCGCGGCCGCCGGGCGTCAGCCAGACCCGCTTGCGGCCGCCCTCGGCGGGGCCGTGCTCCACCTCCACCAGCTTGCGCGCCCACAGCCGCTGCAGGGCGCCGGTGAGCCCGCCGCTGGGCGCGTGCAGCGCCTCGGCGATCTCGCCCGGCGAGGCCCCGTCCGCCCGCCGCGCCAGCAGCTTCAGCACCTCCCACTGCGCATAGGTCAGCCCGACCGGCAGCAGCCGCGAGATGGTCGCGCGCACCAGGTGCTCGATGGAGCGGATCTCGTCGAAGACCTGCACGTCCAGGCGCTCTTCCCGTTCCGGCGGCATGCGGTCCCTCCTCAAGCTCCAGCTTCCCACCGCAGGTGGGAAGTCGCGTAACGCCGGTCAAGGTTTGCCCCGCGCGGAATGCGCCGGCCGCCGGGCTCATCCCGCGCGGGTGAAGTCCAGCGGCTCCGCCACGGGCGTCCACGGCCGCGGAGCGCCCGGCCGCAGCCAGCGGGGGCGCTCCGGATCGCGGACCTGCAGCCAGGCGCGGCTCGCGTCCTCGAAGCGCATCGCGCCGAGCACGCCGGTTTCGTAGGCGCCGGTGTCGAGGCCGATGCGCGCGGGCGTCACCACCGGCCTGTCGTCCTCCCAGGTGTGGCCATGGACGATCACCTTCTCGAACGGACCCCGGGCCTCGAGGAACTCGCGGCGGATCCACAGGAGGTCGCGCGCGCTCTGCCGGCGCAGCGGCTCTCCGGGCGCCACTCCGGCATGGACGAAGGCGTAGTCCCCGACCAGCGCCATCAGGTCGAGGGTCTGGAGCAGGCGCAGGTGCGAGGCCGGCATCCGCCGCAGCAGCTCGTCACGGGCGGCCACATAGGCCTGCGACGGGCTCGCCGGCGTGGGCGGCTCCACCCCGTAGGAGAGAAGCGTCGCGGCTCCGCCGAACGCGATCCACGGCGCGCCGTCGGCCGGCGCGTCCAGGAACGTCAGCAGCGCCTCCTCGTGGTTGCCCTTCAGCATGCAGACCCCGAAGGGCGCGCGAGCCTTGAGCAGGCAGAGCGCCTCCAGAACCCGGGCGCTGTCCGGCCCGCGGTCCACATAGTCGCCCAGCAGGATCAGGGTCGGCGCCGGACCGTCGGCGGCGTCCTCGCCCAGTCGGGCGAGCAGGCCGATCAGCAGGTCGTAGCAGCCGTGGACGTCGCCCACCGCATAGATCCGCCGCCCCTCGGACCGTCCCGCCGCGGCGCCCGTCCAGCTCCGCTTCGGCGCCCGGCCGGGCACCTGGACCAGCTTGCCGCCGGCTCCGGCTCCGAAGCGGGCGATCGCCGCCCCGCGATCCCCGGCCGAGGCTTCCGGCCAACGGGAGAGGGCCTGGGCGATCTGGGCCTCCACCCCCTCGAGGACGGCGGCGAGGTCCCGCCGGGCGGCCGCCCGCAGGGTTTCGGTGTCGACACGCTGGAGCATGCGCCACCTCTGCGCCTCGCCCCTTGAACCGCGCCTGAACGGAGCCTTGGCGGCGCCTTCGCCGGCCTTGCGAATATTCGAATATCCGGTACGAATTCTTCCCATAGCCAAGCAAGGCGCGCCGCCCGAGCGACGCGGGGGAGCGGGGAATGCTGGACTGGGGAATATCGCGCCGCGGCCTGATCGGCGGGGGTGTCGGCCTGCTGGCGGCGGGCGCGGCCGGGGCCCAGGGGGCGGGCGGCGCGGTCGTGGAGACCACCGAGGGTCGCTACCGCGGCCGGCTCGAGAACGGCGTCCAGGTCTTCAGGGGCATGCGCTACGGAGCGGACACCTCCGGCGACGGCCGCTTCATGCCCCCCAGGCCAGCCGGGAAGTTCGCCGGGGTCCGCGACGCCTTCGAATTCGGCGACCAGGCGCCCCAGCCGCGCACCATCCTGACCGTCCCAGGGCCGATCAGCGAGGACTGCCTGCGGGTCAATGTGTGGACGCCGGAGACCGGCGGGACGCGCAGGCGCCCGGTGATGCTGTGGTTTCACGGCGGCGGGTTCGAGGCCGGCACGGGGTCGAGCGGGCTCTACGACGGGACCAACATGGCCAAGCGCGGCGACGTGGTGGTCGTGACGATCAACCACCGCCTCAACGTCTTCGGCTTCTGTGATCTCTCGGACCTCCTGGGCCCGGAGTTCGTGCAATCCGGGAACGTCGGCTACCTCGACCTCGTGGCGGCCATGGGCTGGGTCCGGGCGAACATCGCCCAGTTCGGCGGCGACCCGGGCAATGTGACCATCTACGGCCAGTCGGGCGGCGGCCGGAAGGTCAGCGTCTGCTTCGCAGGCGCGGAGGCCGACGGCCTCTTCCACAAGGGGATCGTGCAATCCGGCTCCCACCTGCGGGTCCACACGCCCGAGCAGGCCCGCGCCCTGACCGACGCGCTGCTGAGGAAGCTCGAGATCGCGCCGGCGGAAGCACGCCGGCTGCAGGCCGTCCCGCAGGACCTGCTGGGGGCCAAGCAGCGCGAGGTGATCGCCCAGGCCGGCTACCGGTTCGAGCCGGTGATCGACGGCGTCTCGTTCAAGGCCGATCCCTGGCTGCCCAATGCGCCGAAGCACACCGCGAAGGTCCCGCTGATGCTGGGTACGACGCAGACCGAGCTGTCGAACCAGCTGGGCCGGGACCCGTCGATCTTCGCCATGGACGAAGCGGCGCTGAAGACGCGGCTGGCGAACACGATTCCGCCCGAGGCGGTCGACGAGGCGGTGCGGGTGTTCAAGGCCTCGACGCCGTCTGGCTCGACGGCGGAGATCTACTTCAAGATCGCCTCGTGGCGGGCCTACATCACCAACGCCACGGTGATGGCCGAGCAGCGCCACGCGCTGAACGGCGCGGCCAATCCCACCTGGGTCTACCAGGTCACCTGGCGCTCGCCGGTGCAGGGGGGCCGTCGCTTCTCTGAGCACACCATCGACCTGCCCTTCATGTTCGACAACGTCGCCCGCGCGCCGCACCTCACCGGGCCGGAGAGCGCCGAGACCAAGCTCATGACGGACGCCATGGCCGACGCCTGGCTGGCCTTCGCGCGGAACGGCGATCCGAACCATTCCGGCATTCCCCGGTGGCCGACCTACGACGCCGCGACCCGGCCGGTGATGCTGTTCGACGCGCCGCCGAAGCTGGCGAACGATCCCTTCCGCGAAGAGCGCCTGCTGATGGGGCGCTTCCCCGCCGTGCGCGGCGGCAGCTAGGAGCCCGAAGATGACGACGTCAAACGCCAGCCGGCGCGCGGTGCTGGCCGCCGCCGGGGCTTCGTTCTTCATGGCGGGGGTCGCGCGCGCCGCGACGAGCGACATCTTCCCGATCGTCGAGACGACCGACGGCAGGCTCCGCGGCCTGGTCTCCGGGGGGGTCAAGGTCTTCAAGGGCGTGCCCTACGGCGCCGACACCTCCGGCCGGCACCGCTTTCTGCCGCCGCAGCCGGTGAAGAAGTGGGCCGGCGTCCGCGACGCGCTGGACTACGGGAACGTCTGTCCGCAGATGCCGGGCGACCGGCGGTCGGACTACGCGAATCTGATCTTCCTCGACTACCAGCCGGGCGGGATGGGCGAGGACTGCCTGAACCTGAACGTCTGGACGCCCGAGCTGTCGCGGTCGGCGAGGAAGCCGGTGATCGTGCGCTTCCACGGCGGCGGCTTCTACGGCGGGTCCAGCAACTCCCCCGGCATGGACGGCGAGATGCAGGCGCGGCACGGCGACTGCGTGGTGGTGAGCGTGAACCACCGCCTGTCCGCCTTCGGCTTCCTTCACGTGGCCGACAGCGGGGCGCCGGGCGAGTTCGCGCAGAGCGGCATGGCCGGGATGCTGGACCTGTCGGCCGCGCTGCGCTGGGTGAACCGCAACATCGAGGCCTTCGGCGGCGATCCTGGCCGCGTGCTGATCATCGGCCAGTCGGGCGGCGGGGCCAAGGTCAGCGGGTTGATGGCGATGCCCTCGGCGAACGGGCTGTTCCACCGGGCGGTGCAGATGAGCGGCGCGATGCTGCGGGTCGCGCCGCGCGAACGCGCGAAGGCCACGGCGGACGCCTTCCTGAAGGGCGTGAACCTGTCCGGCGGCGACATCCGCAAGCTGCAGGCCATGCCGTTCTACGACCTGCTTTCGGCGCAGGCCGACATGGAGGCCTCGCAGCGCGCGCGCGGCGAGGCCCCGAACGCCTTCACGCCGGTGCTGGACGGCGTGGCGATGCCCCGGCACCCCTTCGACCCCGACGCCCCGGCCATCAGCGGCGACGTGCCGATGATCATCTCCACGACCCTGGACGAGCGCACCTACCGGCAGCGGAACTTCGATGAGACCTGGGAGGGCGTCACCAGGATGCTCGCCGGCCGGGTGGGCGGCCGCGCCGCCGAGGTGCTCGACCTCTACCGCCAGGAGGACCCCGCGGCGTCCCCCTACCTGATCCAGTCGCGGATCATCAGCGACCAGGGCCGCGGCGCGAGCTTCGCCATGGCCGAGCGGAAGGCCGCGCTGGGCGCCGCGCCGGCCTATGTCTACCTCTGGAAGGCGCCGAGCCCGGCCTGGGGCGGCCGCTATGGCGCCACGCACGGTGTCGACGTCGGGCCCAGTTCGCGCGAGGTGCGTGGCGCGCTCCAGGGCCCGAACCCGACGAGCGCGCGGCTGGCCGACGAGCTGTCCTCGGCGATCGTGGCCCTGGCCGCCACGGGGGACCCGAACACCGGAAAGCTGCCGCGCTGGACCCCGTACGACGCCGCGACCCGCGCCACCATGGTCTTCGATCAGCCGGCCAGCCACCTGGAGCCGGACTACCGCGGCGTCTTCCGCAGGCTGTGGTCCGCCGCGCCGGGGGCGTAGCGCCCGGCTTGGGGAGCATGGCGGGCGTTGCGGGCCCGAGCGCTGATCCAGGCCCCCGGCCCGACCGGGCTGGGAGCCTCGGCCCCTACCCCTGCTCCAGCCGCTCCTTGAGCCCCGCGCGCGCCAGCGCGTCCGCCCGCTCGTTGAGCTCGTGGCCGTTGTGGCCCTTCACCCAGCGCCAGTCGACGTCGTGGCGCTGGCGGGCGGCGTCGAGGCGTTTCCAGAGGTCGTCGTTCTTCACCGGCTTCTTGTCAGCGGTCAGCCAGCCGCGCTTCTTCCAGCCGTGGATCCACTCGTGGATGCCCTTCTGGACGTACTGGCTGTCGGTGTGCAGCTCCACCTTGCAGGGCTTCTTCAAGGCCTCCAGCGCCTGGATCGCCGCCATCAGCTCCATGCGGTTGTTGGTGGTGGCGAGCTCGCCGCCCTTCAGCTCCCGCTCGGTGTCGCCGTACTGCAGGATGGCGCCCCAGCCGCCCGGGCCGGGGTTGCCCGAGCAGGCCCCGTCGGTGTGGATGATCACCTTCGGCGTCATGGCGCGGCCGGCGCCCCGAACAGCACCAGGTCCGGCGAGGACCGGTGGACCGCCAGCTTGCGCTCGTACTCCATGGGGTCCTTGGGCTTGACGAGGGCGCCGGCGGGCGTGGCGTGCCAGTCGTGCAGCCGCGTCAGGAAGAAGCGCATGGCCGCCCCGTGGGCCAGCACCGGCAGGGCGTCGCGCTCGGCGCCCGAGAGCGGCCGGCGGCTCTCGTAGCCGGCCACCATCGCGCGCGCCGCGGTGATGTTGAAGCTGCCATCGGGCTCGAAGCACCAGGCGTTCAGCGCGATGGCCACGTCGTAGGCGAAGGCGTCGTTCGCGGCGAAGTAGAAGTCGATGGCGCCTGCGAACTCACCCGCCTTGAAGAACACGTTGTCCGGGAAGAAGTCGGCGTGGATCACGCCCTGCGGCAGCCCCTTCGGCCAGCGGGCGTCCAGCATTGCGAGGTCGGCGTCGATCACCTTCGCGAGCCCGGGCTTGAAGCCCTCGGCCTCGGCGTGGAGGTTCGCGAACATCGGCGCCCAGGCGGCCTGGCCCAGGTCGTTCTCCCGGCGCATCGGGAAGCCCGCCACCGCCAGGTGCAGCTCGGCCAGGCCCCGGCCGGCCTCGCGGCATTGGGCGACGGTCGGCCGGCGCACGGACAGGCCCGACAGGAAGGAGACGATGGCGCAGGGCTTGCCGCGCACGGTCTTCAGCATCTCGCCCGTCCGGTCGGCGATCGGCGTGGCGCTCGGATAGCCGTGCTCGGCCAGCCAGCGCATCAGGCCCAGGAAGAACGGCAGCTCGTCCGCCTTCACCCGCTTCTCGTAGATCGTGAGGAAGAAGCGGCCGGCCTCGGTCTCAAGAAGGAAGTTGGAGTTCTCCACGCCCTCCGCCACGCCCTTCAGGCTTAGCGGGGCGCCGAGGTCGAAATCGGCGAGAAGCTTGGCCAGCTCCTCGTCCGTTATGTCCGTGTAGACCGCCATGATCCGTGCGGAGTGCGGGACCGCGCGGAGTCGGTCAAGACGCCAGATCGTGCTAGAATTCCAACTCTCCTGACGGAGGAGCCCGATGATTGCGCTGAAGGTCGAGAAGATCGGCGACCAGGTCGCCGTGGTCCTCACGGAAGAAGCCCGCCAGGTGCTCGGCGTCGAGGTCGGCGGAACCCTGCACCTCGAGCCGTCGCAGGACGGGGTCCTGTGCGCCACCACCCAGGAAGTCTGGCTGGAGGATCCCCACGCCCGCGGCCGCGCCTTCCTGAAGCGCTACACCAAGAGCCTCCAGCGCCTCGAGCCCGCCGCCGAGGCGTAAAAGGTGTCCCCGCCGCCCTTGTCGCGGCGGCCCTGGCGCCCATCTCCCTGGTGAGCCGGCGGCGCACGCCGGGACACACTCCCGCGCCGCCGGCCGCCACGCGAACAAGCAACACGCAAGCCATCGAGGAGAACTCGCCATGGACGCTATCCGTCTGCATGTGCGCCCGGCCGGAGACGGCTGGCTCGTCGACGCCGCCGGCGCTGTGGAGCCGCTGGTCTTCGCCTCCGGCGGCCGGGCCGAGGCCCAGGCTCACGCGCTCGCCCGCACGCTTGCCCGCTCGGGCCAGGCCGCCCGCGTCCTGGTCCACGACCGCGCCCACCGCGTGGTGGGCTCCACGATCTATCCGCCGGACTAGGGGCGCTTCCGGCTAGCTCTGGCTGGCCAGCACCCGCGGCAGCTTGAAGGTCACCGTCTCGCGGGCCGCCTCGACCTCGTCGAGGGTGATGTCGAACACCTCGGCCAGGCGATCGATCAGGCCCTGGACCAGCACCTCGGGCGCGCTCGCCCCGGCGGTGACGCCCACGGTGCGCGCGCCCTCCAGCCAGCCGAAATCGAGGCCCGAGGCGTCGTCGATGAGGTAGGCCGCCGCGCCCGCCCTGCGGCCGACCTCGGCCAGCCGGACGGAGTTCGAGGAGTTGCGGCTGCCCAGCACCAGCAGGACGTCGGACCTCGCCGCGATCGTCTTCACCGCCTCCTGGCGGTTCGTCGTGGCGTAGCAGATGTCTTCCTTGTGTGGCGCGGCTATGCCCGGGAACCTGGCCCGCAGCGCCGCCACGATCTCGGCGGTGTCGTCCACCGACAGGGTCGTCTGGGTGACGAAGGCGACGTTGGCCGGGTCTCTGGGCGCGAAGACCTGGGCGTCCTCCACCGTCTCGATCAGCGCCACCGCGCCTTCGGGCAGCTGGCCCATGGTGCCCACCACCTCCGGGTGGCCGGCGTGGCCGATCAGCACGATCTCGCGGCCCGCGTCATGGTGCCGCTGGGCCTCCACGTGCACCTTCGAAACCAGCGGGCAGGTGGCGTCGAGGTAGAGCATCTTCCGCGCCTTCGCCTCGGCCGGCACGGCCTTGGGCACCCCGTGGGCGGAGAACACCACCGGCCGGTCCGGGGGGCATTCCTCCAGCTCCTCCACGAACACCGCGCCCAGCGCCTTCAGCCGCTCCACGACGTGGCGGTTGTGGACGATCTCGTGGCGGACGTAGACCGGCGCGCCGTACTTCCCGATCGCCCGCTCGACGATCTGGATCGCCCGGTCGACCCCCGCGCAGAATCCGCGCGGGGTGGCCAGGAGGACGGTGAGCTGCGGGCGGGTCGACATGGCGCGGAACTTAAGGGCTCGCGCCCGCCGCCGCCAGCCGCGTTGCCGCCGCATTCCTGAGGCTGTACTTAGGCCCCGAACCGCGGGCCGCCGTCGCGCCCGCAATGAGTCCTGGACGCCCTATCGCCATGCGCCGCCTGTTCCTCGTCGCCGCCGCCATCGCCGCGGCCGTCACCGCCGTCCCGCCGTCCGCCGACGCCCAGGGCCGCCGCCAGGATCCCGAGCAGCAGCAGCGCGACGACGCGGCCAAGAAGCGCAAGCGCGACTCGGAGTGGGGCAACAACCAGTCGCCCCTGCCGGCGCTGCGCAACGCCGGCCCCTGCCCGTTCGTGAAGACCCTCTACGACGCCGCCCGCTACGTGGAGTTCAAGGACGACCGCGAGGCCTCCGCCAACGTCGGCTTCTCCGGCGAGATCCAGGGCATCTCGGCCGGCTGCCAGTACAAGGACGACGAGCCGATCAAGGTGGCCATGGAAGTCCTGTTCGAGCTGGGCAAAGGCCCGCAGGCGACGGGCAACCAGAAGACCTACCGCTACTGGGTCGCCGTCACCGACCGCAACCGCTCGGTGCTGGCGAAGGAGACCTTCGACCTGCCGGTCAACTTCCCGTCCGGCAAGGACCGCGTCTACGTCACCGAGAAGATCAACGAGATCACCATCCCGCGCGCGGCGCTCACCACCTCGGGGTCCAACTTCGAGATCCTGGTGGGCTTCGAGGTGACGCCGCAGATGGCCGCCTTCAACCGTGACGGCAAGCGCTTCCGCCTGAACGCCGGCGCGGCCCAGGCGGCCGCCGGGACGACCACGCCGCCGCAATGACCGACCTCAAGACGGGGCTCAGCGGGGCGGTGGAAGCCGCCTTCGCCGCGCTTGGCCTGCCTCCCGAACTCGGCCGCGTCACCCCCTCCGACCGGCCGGACCTCGCCGACTTCCAGTCGAACGGCGCGCTCGCCGCCGCCAAGCGCGTGGGCCGCAATCCGCGCGAGATCGCCGGCGAGGTGGCCGAGCGTCTCGCCGCCGACCCGCGGGTCGCCGCCGTCGAGGTGGCGGGCCCCGGCTTCGTCAACCTGAAGGTCGCCGAGGCGGCGCTGTCCGCCCGCGCCGACGAGATCGCGGCCGACCCGCGGGCCGGCGGCGAGCTGGTCCCCGCCCCCCGCCGCGTGCTCGTCGACTACGGCGGCCCCAACGTCGCCAAGCCGATGCACGTGGGCCACCTGCGCGCCTCGATCATCGGCGAGGCGATCAAGCGCATCTACCGCTTCCGCGGCGACGTGGTGGTCGGCGACGCCCACTTCGGCGACTGGGGTTACCAGATGGGCCTGCTGATCGGCGCCGTCATGGACGAGCACGCCGACATCGCCGCCCTGATCGCGAAGCTCAACGCGCAGGGCGCGGACCCGCAGGGGCCGATCCCGCCGGCGTTCGAGCGCATCACGCTCGCCGACCTCGACCGCCTCTATCCCCTGGCCGCGGCGAAGGGGAAGGAAGACCCCGCCTACCGCGACCGCGCCCGCAAGCTCACCGCCGAGCTGCAGGCCCACGCCCCCGGCCACTACCTGCTGTGGCGCCGCTTCCGGGACGTCACTCAGGTGGCGCTGGAGCGCGACTTCCATGCGCTCGGCGTCGACTTCGACCTCTGGAAGGGCGAGAGCGACGTCGACCACCTGATCGAGCCCATGGTCGCCGAGCTCCACGCCAGGGGCCTGCTGGTGGACGACCAGGGCGCCCGCATCGTCCGCGTCGCCCGCGAGGGCGACAAGCGCGAGCTGCCGCCCCTCCTCGTGGTCTCCTCCGAGGGCTCGGCGATGTACGGCACGACCGACCTCGCCACCATCCTCGACCGCAAGCAGACCTTCGACCCGGACCTCGTCATCTACTGCGTCGACCAGCGCCAGGCCGACCACTTCGAGATCGTCTTCCGCGCCGCCTACCAGGCCGGCTACGCCGCCGAGGGCCAACTGCAGCACATCGGCTTCGGCACCATGAACGGCGCCGACGGCAAGCCCTTCAAGACCCGCGAGGGCGGCGTCCTGAAGCTCAACGACCTGATCGAGATGGCCCGCGACAAGGCCCGCGAGCGCCTGCACGAGGCCGGCCTCGGCGAGGACCTGCCGGAAGCCGAGTTCGAGGACATCGCCGGCAAGGTGGCCGTGGCCGCCCTGAAATTCGCCGACCTGTCCAACTTCCGCGGCACCTCCTACGTCTTCGACCTCGACCGCTTCACCAGCTTCGAGGGCAAGACCGGCCCCTACCTCCTCTACCAGGCCGTCCGGGTGAAGAGCCTCTTGGCCAAGGCCCGCGACCAGCAGGCCGCGCCCGGCCCGGTGCGCGTCGCCGAGCCGGCCGAGCGCGACCTCGTCCTCACCCTCGACGCGTTCAACGCGGCCCTGGTCGAGTCCTACGAGCGGTACGCGCCCAACGCCGTGGCCGAGCACGCCTACCGCCTGGCCCAGAGCTTCTCCAAGTTCTACGCCGCCTGCCCGATCCTGACCGCCGAGCCCGACGTCCGCGCCAGCCGCCTGACCCTGGCCCAGGCGACCCTGCGCCAGCTCGAGCAGGCCCTCGACGTCCTCGGGATCTCGGTGCCCGACCGGATGTAGCGGAAACTAGGCGCTGGCGTCGGCGTCGCGCACCCCGGCCGGCCCGCCGGCTCCTGGGGGTCGGGCCTCGAGCGCGTCGGCCTGCCGCCGCAGCTCCGCGGCGCGGGCGGTCAGCCGCGCCTTGTCCGGCGCATAGCTGACGACGGTGGCCAGATGCTCGGCGGCCTCGGCTTCCTGGCGCAGGTCGTCTGGCTTCATCTCTGTTGAACCAGCGGGAGCGGCGCCCGTTCCATCGGCCGGCGTCCGTCAGTGCGCGCCGCGGCTCCCCGGGGCGATCGCCTCGGTCACCCGATCCGCCAGCTCGCCGGGATTGAAGGGTTTGGGGAACATCTCCCCGCCCGGGACTCCAAACCGCGAAAGCTGGGCGGTCAGGCCGGTGATGTAGATCACGTGGATGGTGGGATGGAGTTGGCGCGCCCGCCGCGCCACGTCGAACCCGGTCGTGCCGACGCCCAGGTTCACGTCCGTGACGAGGACGTCGAAGCTGCGGGCCTCCTTGTCCAGGATCGCATAGGCGGCCTGGTCGCTGTCGGCGGACCGGACCCTGAGCCCGCGGTCCTCGAAGGCGTCTTCGATGAGCTCGCGGATCTCCGCCTCGTCCTCCACCAGAAGAACGTCCGCCATGCCACAACCCCCTTGTTGAAGGACCCGTCCGGTCGCCTGAACCGACGCGTGTCCGCCACTGTTCCCGCCCACGTCCGGGGCGGTTTGTTCACCTGCTGTCGCTTGCGAGGCGGTGCATCATCACAAGCGGCGATACGGATCAAGGCCGCGCCCGCTGTCCGGCAGAGCGCGGCCCGGGCTCCAGTAACAGGGCTATGTCAGGAACCCAACACTGAAGGTTGCGTTTTCGGCCCGAGGGACGACTTCCTGGGGTGATGCCTTGCTCGAACACCTGCTGGACCGGGATCGCCCGGCCTCCGATGACACCGCCACACCGTCCGCACGCGCCTCGCAGGCCCGCGTCTCCGAACTGAGGCAGAGGGAGCGGGAGGCCCTGCTGCTCGCCGCCGAGGCGGCCCTGCCCCACGTCCGCGCCGCCCACGAACGGGCCGCCGCCAAGTGGCGCGAGCTCGCCGACCGCCGCGAGCGCCGCCTGGGCGAGGACTCCTGACCCGCCGGGAGCGGGCCACGGCGACCCACAGGGTCGCGCCCGGGCGATCTTCACCTGCCTAGGCGCCCCGGCGGAGCTGCGCCGCAGTCGCGCATTGACTCCCGACGTCCCGCCGCTACACGGTCGGCCAACTCTCGCGGGAGAGACCGGATTCGTCCGGAGCCGAAGGCGCAACCGCCCCGGAAACGCTCAGGCAAAAGGACCGCGACGGGCTGATGCACGCTGGAAAGTAGCGTCCGGTTTCCGGGCGCTCGCCGAAGGAGCAAGGGCGCGAGCGCCCGAAATCTCTCAGGCCCAAGGACAGCGGGGGCGCAGGATGCCGGGGCCGCAGGGCCGCGGCGGACTGCATGGTCGTCAGCCGGAGTCGCCTCACGTGTCAGACATGCCCGCCGAGAAGGTCCTCAAGACCACCCCGCTCACCGAGGCGCACGTGGCCCTGGGCGCCAGGATGGTCGAGTTCGCCGGCTACTCCATGCCCGTGCAGTACCCCGAAGGCGTTCTGAAGGAGCACCTCTGGTGCCGGGAGCACGCGGGCCTGTTCGACGTCTCCCACATGGGCCAGGCGCGCCTGCGTGGTGTCTCGCCGCTCTCGGCCTTCGAGGAGGTCACCCCTTCCGACTTCATCGGCCTGAAGGCCGGCAAGCAGCGCTACTCGGTCCTGCTGAACCGCAAGGGCGGGATCATCGACGACCTGATGGCCGCCCGCCCCGTGGCGCCCGACGGCTCCGGCGACGACGGCCTCTTCGTGGTGGTCAACGGCGCCTGCAAGGACAACGACTTCCACGTCATCGACGACGAGCTCGCCCCGCAGGTGACCATCGAGCGGCTGGAGGACCGGGCGCTGATCGCGCTTCAGGGCCCCAAGGCCCAGGACGTGCTCAAGCGCCACGTGCCCGAGGCCGCGGCCATGGTCTTCATGGACGCCCGCCTGCTGCACGGCTTCGGCGTCGACCTGATCGTCTCGCGCTCCGGCTACACCGGCGAGGACGGCTACGAGATCTCCGTCCCCGCCTACGCCGCCGTCTCGGTCTGGAACCAGCTCCTGGCTGACGAGCACGTGAAGCCGATCGGCCTGGGCGCCCGCGACTCCCTGCGCCTCGAGGCCGGCCTGCCGCTCTATGGCCACGACCTCGACGAGACCGTCAGCCCGATCGAGGGGGACCTCGCCTTCGCCGTCTCCAAGAAGCGCCGCGACGCCCGCGACTTCCCCGGCGCCGCGCGTATCGCCAGGGAGCTGGCCGAGGGCCCGGCCCGCGTCCGCGTCGGCCTGAAGGTCACCGAGGGCGCGCCGGCCCGCGAAGGCGCCGAGATCGCGGACGAGGGCGGGACGGTGATCGGCAAGGTCACCTCCGGCGGCTTCTCGCCCGTCCTGCGCTACGGCATCGCGCTCGGCTTCGTGCCGCCCTCCCATTCGGAGCCGGGCACGCAGCTGCAGGTCATCGTCCGCGGCAAGCCCCAAAAGGCCGAGGTCGTGAAGACCCCGTTCGTCCCCCACCGCTACGTGCGCAAGGTGAGCGCATGACCCCCATCCCCGCGCCGCAGGCGCAATCCTTCAAACCATGGATTTCACCGATTTCACGGATGTCGGCCGGGACCATCCCATCCGTGAAAACCGTGAAGTCCGTGGTTCCAGATATCGGCGGCTGCGCCGCCCACAGCCTCTAGGAGAGAACCCCCATGCGCTTCACCAAGGATCACGAGTGGGTCCGGCTCGACGGGGACGTGGCCACCGTCGGCATCACCGGCTACGCCGCCGAACAGCTCGGCGACGTGGTGTTCGTCGAGGTCCCCGACGTCGGCAAGTCCGTGAAGGCCGGCGACGGCTTTGCGGTGGTCGAGAGCGTCAAGGCCGCCTCCGACGTCTACGCGCCCGTGGCGGGCGAGGTGGTCGAGGCCAACGGTGAGCTCTCCGGCGCGCCCGAGACCGTCAACGCCGACCCCACCGGGGCCGGCTGGTTCGCGAAGCTGAAGGTCTCCGACCCCTCCGAGGTCGACGCCCTCATGGACCAGTCCGCCTACGACGCCTACCTCGCCACGCTCTAGTCACCCCTTGTCCGCTCATCCCGGCGAAGCCCGGGACCCAAGCTGACCCGCCGTATGGATCCCGGCTTTCGCCGGGACGAGCGGCGGGAGGGGGCGGGGGCGGAGGAACAGAACACCCATGCGCTACCTGCCCCTGACCCCTGACGACCGCGCCGAGATGCTCGGCGTGATCGGCGCACCCGACGTGGACGCCCTGTTCGCCGACGTGCCGGCCGCCGCCCGCAAGCGCGACCTCTTCGACCTGCCGCTGCACGCGGGCGAGCTGGAGGTGGAGCGGGAGCTCGCCCGGCTCGCGGCCATGAACCGGCCGGCCGGCGCGGGGCCGTTCTTCTGCGGGGCCGGCGCCTACCGCCACCACGTCCCGGCGACGGTCGACCACATCATCCAGCGCTCGGAATTCCTGACCTCCTACACGCCCTACCAGCCGGAGATCGCCCAGGGCACCCTTCAGGTCCTGTTCGAGTTCCAGACCCAGGTCGCGGCGCTCACCGGCCTCGATGTGGCCAACGCCTCCATGTACGATGGCTCCACGGCGTGCGCCGAGGCCGTGATGATGGCGCAGCGCGTCACCCGCCGGGAGAAGGCCATCCTCTCCGGCGGCCTGCACCCGCACTACGCGGCCACCACCCAGACCATCGCCCACGCCGAGGGCATGGAGATCGTCCGGCAGCAGGCCGCCATCGACGCCGAGGCCGCGGTGATCGAGGCCATCGACGGCGAGACCGCCTGCGTCGTCGTCCAGACCCCCAACGTCTTCGGCGTGGTCACCGACGTGACCAGGATCGCCGAGGCCGCCCACGCCAAGGGCGCCCTGCTGATCGTGGTGACCACCGAGGCGGTGTCCTACGGCCTGCTCAAGTCCCCCGGCGACATGGGCGCCGACATCGCGGTCGCCGAGGGCCAGTCGATCGGCAACGCGCTCAACTACGGCGGCCCGTACGTCGGCCTGTTCGCCGCCCGCGAGAAGCTGGTCCGCCAGATGCCCGGCCGCCTCTGCGGCGAGACCATCGACGCCGAGGGCCGGCGCGGCTACGTGCTCACCCTGTCGACCCGCGAGCAGCACATCCGCCGCGAGAAGGCGACGTCCAACATCTGCACCAACTCCGGCCTCTGCGCGCTGGCCTTCACCATCCACCTCTCGCTGCTGGGGGAGACGGGGCTGAAGCAGCTCGCCGCCCTCAACCACAGCCGGGCCCGCGAGATGCGCGCCGCCCTGGCCGGGGTGGGCCTGGAGATCCTGACGCCGCGGTTCTTCAACGAGATCGCCGTCCGCGTGCCCGGCGACGCCGGCGCCATCGTGGAGAAGGCGCTCGCCGACGGCGTCGTGGCCGGCGTCCCCTACTCCCGCCTCGACCCGCACGCCGGCCTGGACGACGTCCTGCTGCTCGCCGCCACCGAGACCACCACCTCCGACGACATCGCGGCCCTGGCGGCCGCCCTGACCAAGGCCTGCGCCCAATGAGCATGTCCAACGTGGGCCGCCCCACCCGCCCCGAGGGCGCCGTCGCCTCGACCGCCCACCAGTCCCTCTCCGGCGGCCGCGGCCTGCTGCAGGACGAGCCCCTGCTGTTCGAACTGGGCGGCTGGGACAAGACCGGCGTCGACCTGCCCTTGCCCGAGCACGACGCGTCGGACCTCGGCGACTTGGTGCGCGCGGGCCCCATCGGCCTGGCCGGGCTCTCCGAGCCCGAGGCCGTGCGCCACTACGTGCGCCTGTCTCAGAAGAACCACGCCATCGACCTGGCGCTCTATCCGCTCGGCTCGTGCACGATGAAGCACAACCCGCGCCTCAACGAGAAGGCCGCCCGGATGGCCGGCTTCGCCGACCTCCACCCCCTCCAGCCCCAGAGCACCACCCAGGGCGCGCTCGCCCTCATGGACCGCCTGGCCCACTGGCTGAAGACGCTCACCGGCATGCCCGCCGTCGCGCTTTCGCCCAAGGCCGGCGCGCACGGCGAGCTCTGCGGCCTGCTCTGCATCAAGGCCGCCCACGAGGCCGCCGGCCAGGGCCACCGCCGCCGCGTCCTGGTGCCCACCTCGGCCCACGGCACGAACCCGGCCACCGCCGCCTTCGTCGGCTATTCGGTCACCGAGATCGCCCAGACCGCCGACGGCCGGGTCGACCTGTCCGACCTCGAATCCAAGCTCGGGCCCGACGTCGCGGCCATCATGGTCACGAACCCCAACACCTGCGGCCTGTTCGAGCGCGACATCCTGGAGATCAGCCGGCTGACCCACGCGGCGGGCGCCTACTTCTACTGCGACGGCGCCAACTTCAACGCCATCGTCGGCCGGGTCCGGCCCGGCGACCTCGGCGTCGACGCCATGCACATCAACCTGCACAAGACCTTCTCCACCCCGCACGGCGGCGGCGGTCCGGGCGCGGGTCCCGTGGTGCTCTCGGAGGCCCTCGCCCCCTTCGCCCCGGCGCCCTGGGTGGTCAGCGACGCCCACGGCCTCCGCCTCGTCGAGGAAGCCGTCGACGAGGCCGCCCAGGCCTTCGGCCGGATGAGCGCCTTCCACGGCCAGATGGGCATGTTCGTCCGCGCCTATGCCTACATGCTGAGCCACGGCTCCGACGGCCTGCGCCAGGTGGCCGAGGACGCCGTCCTCAACGCCAACTACGTCAAGGCCCGCCTCTCGGCCGAGATGAGCCCCGCCTTCCCGGAAGGCCCCTGCATGCACGAGGCGCTGTTCGACGACGCCTGGCTCGAGGACACCGGGGTCACCACCCTCGACTTCGCCAAGGCGATGATCGACGAGGGCTTCCACCCGATGACCATGTACTTCCCGCTGGTCGTCCACGGGGCCATGCTCATCGAGCCTACCGAGACGGAGCCGAAGGCCGAGCTCGACCGCTTCTGCGAGGCCCTCCTGGCGCTCGCCCGCGCGGCCAAGGCCGGCGACGTCGACCGCTTCAAGGGCGCGCCTTACCTGGCCCCGCTGCGCCGCCTCGACGAGACCCTCGCCGCGCGCAAGCCGAAGCTGACCTGGAAGCCCGAGCCTGCCGCGTCCGAGGCGGCCTGACCTGAACATGTCCGCTCTGCGGCGGCCCTGTGTCAGTACTGCAACGGCGACTGTGGCTTCGGCGCCATTAGCCGGGGAATAGGCCCGCGTTAGCAAAATTTAACGCGCCTCTGCCTTTACGATTCACCGGGGCGTTCGCATATCGAGAGGGCGTGACGGCGGGAACCTCCCCAAGCCCCCGTGCGCTCTCGGGTACCAACATGTCACTCGTCTTGCCCTCGCCGCGCGCCCGTCGCGCTACGGACGATCTCGCGCCCGAGATCGTGGGCCGCCTCGTGCGAGGCGCTCTGGTGACGCTTGGCGGCCTGATCGTCTTGACCGGCGTGGTCATCGCCCCGATCCCCGGTCCGGGCGGCATTCCGGTGATCGCCGTCGGCCTGATCGTGATCCTGCGCAATTCCTACAAGGCCAAGCGTGTGTTCGTGCGCGCCCACCGCCGCTGGCCCAAGGTCGTTCACCCCATCCGCCGGCTGATGCGCCGCGAGCCGGAGATCGCCTCGGTGTTCTGGCAGCAGTACCTGCGCGTCGAGCGCTTCGCCCTGCCGAAGCGCTACCGTCTCGGCGTCCGCGGCCGCCGCCATCTGAAGCGGCAGTTCCGCTAGGTCGGCGCCGCATGGCCAAAGAAAAAGCCCCGGAGCACGCTCCGGGGCTTTCGTCGTTTTGGGGCTTTGACCGCCGCTACTGCAGCTTCGACGCCAGCTGGCCGATCGCCCGGTCCACGAGCGGATCGCTCTTGGCGGCGGCGACCCGGCCGGAGAGCACCTGCTCGGCCATCTGCACCGCCAGGTCGGCGGCGGAGGCGCGGACCTCGTCCAGCGCGCGGCGCTCGGCGTCGGCGATCTTGCGCTCGGTCATCGCCTGGCGGCGCTTGAGGCTCTCCTCCAGCTTCGCCTTGGCCTCGGCCTCGTAGGCCCGGGCCTGCGCCTGGGCCTGCTCCAGCATGGCCTTGGCGTCGGCCTCGGCCTTGGCGCGCTCCGCGCGCAGGTCGGCCAGCAGGCGCTCGGCCTCCTCACGGATCCGGGCGGCCTCGTCGAGATCGGCCTGGATGGTCTGGGCCTTGGCGTCGAGCATGCCGGCGACGGCCTTCGGGGCCTTGGCCACGAAGATCACAATCGCCAGGAAGATCAGCAGACCGACGCCGACCCAGAATTCGGCCTCGGCCGGGTTCAGGAAGGCGGGCATCAGGCGGCTCCTTGGCGGGTGGCCATGGCCTTGGCCTTGGCCTCGGCGGCCGAGGGCGCGGCCCCGGTCAGCTTCTCGACGATGGCCAGGGCGGTGTCCGTGGCGATGCCCTGGACGTTGGTCATGGCCTGGTCGCGCGTAGCGCGGATCCGGGCCTCGGCCTCGTCCATCTGGGCCGCGAGACGCTGGTCCTCGGCGGCCTGGCGCGCCGCGAACTCGGCCGCGGCCTTCGCCTGGGCGTCGGCCGCCACGCGGCGAGACTCGGCCCGGCCCTGGGCGATCTCGGCCTGGGCGGCGGCGGCCTGGGCGTCAGCCTCGGCCTGCACGCGGCGGGCTTCCTCGAGGGCCCCGGCGATGGTCTCGGCGCGCGTGTCCACCACCTTGCGAAGCCGGGGCACGAAGACCCGGGCCAGCAGGACGTAGAGGATCGCGAACAGGACCAGCAGCCAGATGATCTGGCCGCCCCAGTACTCGAACCGGAACTGTGGCAGGCCGCCGCCTTCGCCGCCGTGTTGGGCGACTTCGGTCGTGCCGGCCGGAACCTCGTGGCCGTGGACCGCTTCCGCGGCCTCGGCGGCGGGGTTGCCGTCGTGGTCACCCGTGGGGGTGGGAGTCGTAGCCATCGGAGGCAAGTGTTCCTAGGCCGCTGGCGGGCGGCTCCAAAGGCGGAGCCGCCGTGGGCGGAGCTGTCTTAGGCGGCGAAGAGGATCAGCAGGCCGAGCACGAAGGCCAGAATGCCCAGGGCTTCGGTCAGAGCCGCGCCGAGGATCAGGTTCGTGAACTGGCCGCCGGCCGCCGACGGGTTGCGGGTGGCGCCCTGCAGGAACCCGCCGAAGATGGTGCCCACGCCGATGCCCGCGCCGATCATGCCGAGGGTCGCGAGGCCAGCGCCGATGAACTTAGCCGCTTCCGCTTCCATGGTGTCCTAGTCCTAGATCAAGGGTTGAAAGTTTGAGGGTTGGATCCGGCCGTCAGTGGTGATGGCCGAGGTTGACCACGTCGTTGAGGTAGACGCAGGTCAGAACCGCGAAGACGAAGGCCTGCAGGAAGGCCACGAGGAACTCCAGCGCCGTCAGGGCGACGACGCCCGCCAGCGACAGGCCGGCGGCCGGGATGGCCAGCAGGCCCAGGCCGCCGCCGGCCGCGAGCGCGCCCAGGGAGACCACGAAGCCGGCGAACACCTTCAGGGCCACGTGACCGCCCAGCATGTTGCCGAACAGACGAAGGGCCAGGGTGACCGGGCGCAGGGCGAAGGAGATGAACTCGATCGGGGTGACCAGGATCAGCATGTACCAGGGCACGCCCGCCGGAACGAACAGCTTGTACATGGCCGCGCCGTTGCGGACGAAGCCGACGATCAGCACCAGCAGGATGGTCATGATGCCGAGCGTGGCGGTCACGGCGAGCTGAGACGTCGACGTGAAGACCAGGAACATGCCCAGCAGGTTCATCACCAGGATGAACAGGAAGATGGTGAAGACGTAGGGGAAGAACCTACGCCCCTCGTGGCCGATGATGCTCTCGGTGAGGTTGTCGATATAGCTGAACACCCCCTCGCCGATCATCTGCAGGCGGCCCGGCACCACGGTCGGGCGCGCCGTCACGGCGGCGAAGAAGGCCACGATCAGGCCCGCCGCGAGCGTCATCGCCAGCGTCGAGTTGGTGAACGCCATGTCGATCGTCCCGAGACCGGGGATCGAGAAATCCGGGAGGTCGACGATCTTCGTGACCTCGAACTGGTGCATCGGGTCGGCCATGCCGCCTCGAACTCCTCAATCTTCGTCTTCGTCGTCGAAGGGCAGGTCCTTGGGGGGACCGAATTCCTTCGCGACCTCGGCGGACATCTGCTGCGCAGAGCGCACCGCCATCCAGATCGACACGCCGAAGCCCACGAGGACCCCGACGATCATGCCCCAGGGACGGATGCCGAGGACCACGTCGGCGATCGCGCCGAACGCCAGCCCCACGAACACCCCGCCGATCAGCACGCCGATCAGGCGGTACCCATACCCCGACACCTTGGCGGCCGCGGCGTCGTGAGACACCTGCCGCACCTGGCGCGCCTCCAGAGCCTTCGCCCGGGCGTTCAGGCGCTGTAGCGCCTCATCACGCGATTCGTCCGGGTTCGACATGGGCGGTGCGCCAACGGCCCGCCGTGTCGCCACGGCGGAGGGGGGCTTGAAAGTCGCGCGGAACCTATAGACCGCGCTGCGGTGCGTCAAGGCTGGCCGGCCTCTATTTAGATCTTTGATTTTGCTAGCGTTCTAGCGCCGCCGCGACATTGCCGCAGCGGGACCCGGGGGCTACTGGGCCGCCATCGCCTCGGCTTGCCGCAGATCGACGCTCACGAGCTGCGAGACGCCCCGCTCGGCCATGGTCACGCCGAACAGCCGGTCCATCCGCGACATGGTCACCGGGTTGTGGGTGATGGCGATGAACCGGGTCTGGGTCCTGCGCCGCATCTCGTTGATCATGTTGCAGAACCGGTCGACGTTGGCGTCGTCGAGCGGCGCGTCCACTTCGTCGAGCACGCAGATCGGCGCGGGCTGAGCGAGGAACACCGCGAAGATCAGGGCCGAGGCGGTCAGCGCCTGCTCGCCGCCGCTCATCAGGCTCATGGTCGCCAGCCGCTTGCCGGGCGGGCAGGCGTAGATCTCCAGGCCCGCCTCCAGCGGGTCATCGGATTCGACCAGCCGGAGCTCCGCCTGGCCGCCCTCGAAGAGGGCCGAGAACAGCGTCTTGAAGTGCTCGTTGATGACGTCGAAGGCCGCCACCAGCCGCTCGCGTCCCTCGTGGTTCAGCTCGTCGATCCCCTGGCGCAGGCGGGCGATGGCCCCGGTCAGGTCGGCCTTCTCGGTGAGCATGCCCTGAAGGCGGGCGGAGAGCTCGGCGGCCTCCTCCTCGGCGCGCAGGTTCACCGGCCCGATCTGCTCGCGCTGGCGCTCCAGGTTGTAGAGGTGCGCCTCCATGCCGCCGGCGTCGCCGGGGATCGCCACCGCCTCGTCGGCCAGTTTCTTCGCCAGCTCCGCGGGCTCGACCTGGGCGGTCTCGCGGATCTGGGTCGTGACCTCGGTCAGGCGCTGGACGGCGGCCTCGGCGTGGGCGGCGAGGCTCGCCCGGACCTCCCGCGCCTCGGACGCCTGGGCCTCCGCCGCGCGCAGGGCCCGCTCGGCCTCGGCGCGCTCGTGCTCGGCCGCGGCCAGCGCATCGGAGGACTTGGCCCGCCGCGCCTCCGCGGCGGAGAGCTCGTCCAGCAACGTCGCGCGGCGGTCGGCCAGGGTGTCGGGCTGGGCCTTCACCCGCTCCAGCTCGGCGTGGGCCTTGGCGCGCGCCTGCACGAGCTGCTCCAGGCGCTTGGCCGCGGCCTGGGCGCGGCGGCTCCAGTCGTCGCGCTCGCGGGTCAGCTGCTCCAGCCGGCTGGCGCGGCCGGCCCGCTCGCGCACCTCAATGTCCAGGGCCGCGCGCGCGGCCGCGGCGGCCTCGCGGGCGGGACCGGCCGCGGCGCGGGCGGCGGCCAGCCGATCGGCGAGGTCGCTGGCCTCCCCGTCTCCGGCGGCGGTCTCCAGCACTGCCTTCAGCGCCCCCTCGACCTCGGCGAGCTCGGCCTCAAAGCGGCGGATCACGTCGTCCAGGGAGGCGGCGTGCGCCTCGCGGCGAGCGGCCTCGCGCTCGAAACGCTCCAGGGCGGCGCGCGCCTGGGCGGCCTTCTGCTCCAGCGGCGGCGGCTCGCGGCGGGCGTTGCGCAGGCCCTCCTCAGCCGCCTTCAGCCGGGCGGCGGCGGCCTGAGCGGCTTCACGCGCAGCCTTGGCCCTCGGCTCCAGCTTCTCGATCTCAGCCTCGACCTCGGCCAAGCGCGTCTTCTGCTCCAGCCGCACGGCGGCGGGCTTGGGCGCCTCGGCGCGGGCCGTGAAGCCGTCCCAGCGCCAGAGATCGCCTTCCCTGGAGACCAGCCGGCCGCCCACGGGCAGCTCGCCCTGCAGGCGGTCGCCGTCGGCCCGGTCGACCAGGGCCGTGAACTTCAGCCGCGCCGCGAGCGCCGGCGGCGCCTTCACCAGCGGGCCGAGCGGGGTCGCGCCGGTCGGCCAGGCCGGGGCCTCGGCGTCGCGACCGCCCCAGAAGGCTGGCGCCTTCGGATCGAGGGCGGCGTCCAGGTCGTCGCCGAGCGCGGCGGCCAGGGCCTTCTCGTAGCCGCGCTCGGGGCTCACCGAGTCCAGCGCCGGGGCGAAGCCGCCGCGGCGGGCCTGGGCCACCAGGCCGGCCAGCGCCCGGGCCTCGGCGGTCAGGCGGCCGAGCTGCTCCTCCAGCTTGCGGCCGGCGTCGCGGGCGGCGGCCTCGGCCTCGATGGCCCTGGTCCGCTCGTCCTCGGCGGCGTCGAGGGCGGCCCGGGCGGCGGCGAGCGCGGCCTCCGCCTGCTCCAGCTCGGTCCTGGCCTGGGCGGCCTGCGGGTTGGTGGCGGGCCCCAGCGCTTCGCGCTCCTGGCGCGCGTGGTCCAGGGCGCGCTTCGTGCGGGCGACCCGGCCCTGCGCCTCCTCCACGCGCTGCGCAGCGGCGCGGCGGTGGGCCTGCTCGGCGGCGGCCTGGGCGGCGAGCGCCTCGACCTCGGCGTCGGCGTCGGCGCGGGCGGCCTCGGCGGCCCGGGCGGCGGCCTCCAGCTCCGGCGTGCGCTCCGGCGCGGCGGCGATCGCGCCCTCCAGAGCGGCGATGTCCTCGGCCAGCCGCTTCAGGGCCGCGTCCGCATCCTCGACGATGTGCGCCTCGCGGGCGTTGTCGGCGTCGATCCGGGCGAGGTCGTCGGTGAGCCGTTTCAGCTCGGCGGCGTGGGCCTCGTCCTCGCGGTCCAGCCGGTCCTTGTCGATAGCCAGCTTGTGCAGGATGGCCGCGGCGATGGTCTCGGCCTCGCGCAGCGGCTTGATCGCCTCCTCGGCCGTGGCGGCGCGGGTGGTGGCGGCGGCGGCGGCGCGGGCGGTCTCCTCCACGGCCCGGACGGCGGCGGCGGCCTCGGCGCGCAGCCGCTCGGCCGCCTCGCGGGCTTCGTTCCAGCGGGCCACCAGCACCGCGCCCTGCAGGGCGCGAATCTCGGCCGACAGCTTCTTGTAGCGCTCCGCCTGCCGGGCCTCGCGCTTCAGGCGGTTGAGGTTCGACTCCAGCTCGCCGGCGACGTCCTCCAGCCGATTGAGGTTGGTCTCCGCCGCGCGCAGGCGCAGCTCCGCCTCGTGCCGGCGGGTGTGCAGGCCCGAGACCCCCGCCGCCTCCTCCAGGATCATCCGCCGGTTCTGGGGCTTGGCGGCGATCAGCTCGGAGATCTGCCCCTGGCGCACCAGGGCCGGCGAATTGGAGCCCGTCGAGGCGTCGGCGAACAGCAGCTGGACGTCCCGGGCGCGGACCTCGCGGCCGTTGATCCTGTAGGTTGAGCCCTCGCCCCGGTCGATCCGCCGGACCACCTCGATCACCGGGTGGTCGTTGAAGGCCGGCGGCGCGCTGTGGTCCGAATTGTCGATGGTCAGCGACACCTCGGCGTGGTTGCGCGAGGGCCGCTTGTCGGCGCCGGCGAAGATCACGTCGTCCATGCCGCCGGCGCGCAGCGACTTGGCCGAGTTGGCGCCCATGACCCAGCGGAGCGCCTCCAGCAGGTTGGACTTGCCGCAGCCGTTCGGTCCCACGATGCCCGTGACGCCGGGCTCGATCCGGAACTCGGTCGGATCGACGAAGGACTTGAAGCCCGAAAGGCGCAGCCGCTGGAAGTGCACCGCCCCCGCGCCCCTCCCTACTTCTTCCCGGCCGCGGCGATCGCCGCGTCCAGGTCGGCCAGGGTGTGGACGTCCACCGCCTTGCCGTTGACGAAGAAGCTCGGCGTCGACTGGATGCCGTCCTCGGTGAGCACCCGGCGGACGCGCGCGTCCATCGCCTGGATCTGGGCCTCGTCGCGCAGGCAGGCGTCGAACTGGGCGTCGCTGACGCCGTTGGCGCGGCCGATCTCCTGAAGCACCGGCTTGATGTTGCCGGCGGTCCAGCGGGGCTGGCTGCGGAACACCTCGTCGACGACCTTGAAGTACTTCGCGGGCCCAGCCCCGTTGCAGCGCGCCAGCAGGAAACCCGCCACCGCCACCTGCTGCGGCGGAGTGGGCAGCTCCTTCAGGGTGTAGTGGACCCGTCCGGTGTCGATGTACTTGGCCTTGAAGGCCGGGAAGACGGTGGCGTTGAACTCGGCGCAGTGCGGGCAGGTGAGCGAGGCGTACTCGACCACCGTCACCCGCGCCTTCGGATTGCCCAGGCTCATGTCGCCGGGCGCGGCCACGCCGGGCGCAGCCGCCGCCGGCCCGACCGCCAGCGCGGCGGCCAGGACCGCGGCGGCGAGGGCTTCGCGGCGGCTCCAGGCCATTACTTCTGCGCCTCGGCCACGGCGGCCTCGAGCTGGGCCAGGGTGACCTCGCCGGAGGCGATCTGCTTGCCGTTGATCACGAAGGTCGGCGTGCCGGTGATCTTGTCCTCGCGGACCGCGCGGGTGACCCTGGCGTCGAGCGCCTTGATCTCTTCCTCGTTGGTCAGGCAGGCGTTGAACTGCTCCTCGGTCAGGCCCGCCGACTGGGCGATGCGCAGCAGGACGGTGCGCACGCCCGCGGCGTCGCCGGTCTGGAACATCTCGTTCTGGTTCTGGAAGATCGCGTCCACGACGCTGAAGTACTTGTCCTTGCCGGCGCAGCGCGCCAGCAGGAAGCCCGCGGTGGCCACCTGCTCGGGCGGGGTCAGGAACTCCTTGAGCGTGTAGTGCACCTTGCCGGTGTCGATGTACTTGGTCTTGAAGGCCGGGAAGACCTCGTTGTTGAACTGCGCGCAGTGGCTGCAGCTCATGGAGGCGTACTCGACCATCTTCACGGGCGCGTTCGGATCGCCCATGGACATGTCGCCCTCGGCCGGGCCGGAGGCGCCGCCCTTGGAGCAGCCCGCCAGCGCAAGGCCCGCGACGGCCGCGGCGGCGAGGAGGAGACGACGGCTCAGCATGTTCGAACGCCCTCTGAAAGTCCGAATAAAGGATTAAAGCGCGATTCCCCGCGCTGCGGCGAACTGCCCCTTAGGCGATGGGACGGTGGCGGTTTTTAGTCAACCTACCGCTGGCGCCGCAGCACGCCGCGGCCCAGCGACATCAGCGCCTGTTTCAGCTTGCCCTCCGGCGCGGCGGCCAGATCCCGGGCCAGTTCCGCCTCCTGCGCCGCGTCGAGCGGCGGCAGCCGGCGCTTGGGGGCCGGCGCCTCTCCCACGTGCCGCAGCGGGCCCTGTACGATCCGCAGCTTCTGCACCGCCTCGGGCCCGAGGAACAGGTTCACCCGGGCGAGGATCTCGTGCGCCTGGTGCTGGATGATCGCGGCAGATGGCCCGGCCACCCGGATCTCCAGCGAGGAGGGCCCGCCGTTGCGGCCCTTCACCAGCTTCACCGGCTCGGTTCGCCGCGCGATCTCCACGCCGACGACCTCGCGCCAGCGGGCCTGCAGGGCGCCTGCGCCCTGCCCGAACTTGGCGTCCATCTCGCGGACTAGCTTGTTGAGGCCGCGGCCGGCCGGCGGCGGCGGCCGGTGCTGCGGCCGCGTGCGCTTCTCCGCCAGGATGCGGAGCGCCTCTTGCGGGGATGGGAGCGGCCGGCGGCGCATGAGGCCCACCATAGACCGTGATCCCCCGCCAGGCGAAGCGGAGAGCCGGGGCGGACGGTGCGACGCACGGCCCCTGGGTTCGGGATAGCCGCTGCGCGGCGTCCGGGATGAAAGTATGAGGGTGGGGTGAGCCCTCCGCCTCTCCGCCCCGCCCTCCTCGCCTGGTACGACGCCAACGCCCGCGACCTGCCCTGGCGCGTGCGGCCGCAGCACCACGCCGCCGGCGTGCGGGCCGATCCCTATCGCGTCTGGCTCTCCGAGGTGATGCTGCAGCAGACCACCGTCCCGCACGCCACGCCCTATTTCCTGAAGTTCCTCGCCCGCTGGCCCACCGTCACCGATCTCGCCAGCGCCCCGGACGCCGACGTCATGGCCGCCTGGGCGGGGCTCGGCTACTACGCCCGCGCCCGCAATCTGCTGGCCTGCGCCCGGGCGGTGGCGAACGACCACGCCAGCGTCTTTCCGGACACCGAGGAGGGTTTGCGCGCCCTCCCCGGCCTCGGTCCGTACACGGCGGCCGCGGTGGCGGCGATCGCCTTCGACCGGCCGGCCAACGTCGTCGACGGCAACGTCGAGCGGGTGATGGCCCGCCTGTTCGCCGCCGAGCAGCCCCTGCCCGAAGCCAAGCCCGAGCTGAAGCGCCTCGCCGCCGCCCTGGTGCGCGACGACCGGCCCGGCGACTGGGCCCAGGCGCTGATGGACCTCGGGGCCACCGTCTGCCGGCCCAAGCAGCCGCTGTGCGACCGCTGTCCGGTGGCCGCCCACTGCGCGGCGCTCGCCACCGGCGCGCCGGAGACCTATCCGCGGCGCATCGCGAAGGCCGAGCGGCCGCACCGCTACGGCGTGGCCTATGTCCTGACGCGGGGGGACGAGGTGGCCCTGGTCCGCCGGCCGCCGAAGGGCCTGCTGGGCGGCATGCTGGCCCTGCCCACCTCGGAATGGCGCGCCGAGCGCTGGAGCGATGGCGAGGCGCTGTCCGCCGCCCCGGCCGACGCCGCCTGGCGCGGCGTCGGCGAGGTGGAGCATGGCTTCACCCACTTCACCCTCACGCTGCAGCTGCTCCGCGCCGAGGGCGACGCTCCGGACGTGATCTGGAGTCCCCGGCGCGACCTGGACGCCCTGCCGAGCGTCTTCCTCAAGGCCGCCCGGGCCGGGCTCACGAACCTGCTCTAGCCTTCGGGAAGACGAACACCAGGATCGTCAGGCCGGTGAGCGACATGACCAGCGCGGCCGCCGGGATGGCGGGCACGCCGAATCCCGCCAGCGCCGCCCCGCCGAGCGCCGAGCCCAGCGCCTGGCCCACCGAGATCACCGAGCCGTTGAGCGCGAGCGCCACCGGCGCGCCCTCCGTCATCCGGATCAGCCGGTTCTGGATCACCGGCGTGATCGAGAACAGCGCCGTGGCCGCCAGGAAGATGGCGAAGGCGACCAGCAACTGGCTGGGCAGGCCGGGCGGCGCGGCGTGGTGGGTGGCGGCGAAGTGGGTGCTCATGGCCGCCGCCTGGATCAGGAAGCCCTGGATGATCCAGGCCTTGCCCGCGTCGCGGTCGGCGGCCCGGCCGCCCAGCCACAGGCCGGCGATCGAGCCCACGCCGATCATCGCCTGGAAGGCCCCGACGCCCGCCCCGGTCACCCCGGCCCCCACCCGCACGATCGGGGCGATGTAGAGGTTGAGCGTCATGTTGGCGGCGAAGGTCAGGAAGGTCGTGGCGTAGAGCGGCCAGATCGCCGGGACGTCCAGCTTGCCGCCGGTCCGCTTCGGCGGCGCCGGGACGCGGGGCATGAACAGCAGCACGCCCGCCAGCGCCAGTCCGGACAGCAGGGCCGCGAACAGGAAGGTCGCCCGCCAGCCGAACACCGAGCCGACCACGCTGCCCATCGGGATGCCGAGCACGAAGGCCAGCGTCATGCCGCCCGAGACCATGGCGATGGCCGAGCCCCGCCGCTCCGGCGGCGCGAGCTGGGCGGCCGCCACGCTGGCCGACGGGCCCGAGATCGCACCCGCCAGTCCGGCCAGGGCGCGGAGCACGAAGAGCGTGCCGAAGTCCGGCGTGAAGGCGCAGGCCAGGTGCAGCGCCATCCCGAGGCTCAGGCCCATCACAATGGTGAGCTTGCGGTCGAGCCGGCCCAGCGCCCAGGCTACGAACGGGCCGAGCACGGCGGAGGTCAGCACGAAGGCGGTCTGCAGCTGGCCGGCCACGGCGGTCGTGACGCCCAGGTCCGCCGCCATCACCTCCAGCAGACCTGCGAAGATGAAGGCGCTCGACCCGAAGGCGAAGGTCACCATGGTCAGCACGAAGATGCGCGGGTTCACGATCCCCGTCCGGCCACGGCCCTGGTCCCTCCCCGATCCTCCCCTCAGGTTGAGGAGGATTCCGCGGCCGGTCCAGTTAGAAGAACTGGGATGGCGCTCAGGCCGGCAGCTGGCTGCGCACCTTGGCCCGCAGCACGTCGATCGGGGCGAGCCCCGCATCGGACTTGAAGTGCCAGTAGGTCCAGCCGTTGCAGGCGGGCGCGGACTGCACCATGGCGCCCACCTTGTGGATGGAGCCGGTCAGCTCGCCCACCGCCAGCGAGCCGTCGGCGCGCACCCGCGCGGCGTTGCGGCCCTTCGAGCAGTAGAGCACGTCGCCCGGCCGCAGCAGGCCCGCCTCGACGATCTGGCCGAACGGGATGCGCGGCTCGGACTTCTTGGAGCCGGTGACCATCACCTCCTCGGGGGAGGCGGGGATCACCCGGGCGATGCGCTCCTTGGCCAGCTTCGCGTACTGTTCCTCGCGCTCGATGCCCACGAACCTGCGGCCCAGCCGCTTGGCCGCCGCGCCCGTGGTGCCGGTGCCGAAGAAGGGGTCGAGGATCACGTCGCCCGGCCGGGTGGAGGCCAGGATCACCCGGTGCAGCAGGGCCTCGGGCTTCTGGGTCGGGTGGGCCTTGGCGCCCGTCTCGTCCTTCAGCCGCTCCTCGCCGGTGCACAGCGGCAGGCTCCAGTCGGAGCGCATCTGCAGCTCATCGTTGGCCATCTTCATGGCGTCGTAGTTGAAGGTGTAGCGCTTGCCGCCCCGGCTCTTGGTCGCCCAGATCAGAGTCTCGTGGGCGTTGGTGAAGCGCGTGCCCTTGAAGTTCGGCATCGGGTTGGCCTTGCGCCAGACGATGTCGTTCAGGATCCAGAAGCCCAGGTCCTGCAGGGTCGCGCCGACCCGGAAGATGTTGTGGTAGCTGCCGATCACCCACAGCGCCCCGTCGTCCTTCAGGACGCGGCGGCATTCCTTCAGCCAGGCCTTGGTGAAGTTGTCATAGGCCTCGAAGCTCTCGAAGCGGTCCCAGTCGTCATCGACCGCGTCCACCTTGGAATTGTCGGGGCGCAGCAGGTCGCCGCCGAGCTGCAGGTTGTACGGCGGGTCGGCGAAGACCAGGTCGACAGAGCGGTCGGGGAGCTTCTTCAGCTCCTCCAGGCAATCGCCCTGGATGATGGTGTCCGGCACGAGGCTCATGCTGCCGCCTGAGAGAGTCATTCCGAATCCTCTCCGCTTAGCGTTAACGGCGCCTGAAAAAATATCCTTACCGGGACGTTAACGGGGTTGACGTACCGACGTTCGATCCCATCTCCATGCTTTAGCTTGGAGAATGCAGCTTGAGCGATATCGGTACCGCGAGGAGAGAACTCCTCGCCCTGGCAGATCAGATGGATGCTGATGGATATCCCGCCGGTGACGAAGTAAGGCGGATTGTGAACAATCTCCTCTTCCGCGCTCGCCCCGCTCGGAAGATGCCTGCTCATTCGCGTCGAGTGACGCCAGGCATCCGCGAGAGGATTATCCACTTGGCGGACACGACGGATATGCACTCGTCAGAGATTGCTGCGGCCGTGGGGGTGAACCCCGGACGGGTCTCCGAGGTCCTCAACGGACGCTAGCCGCTGAGCAACGGCAGTCTCCTTCGGATGCGATGTCCTTACTCAAGCGGAAGGGCGGCTATAATCCCCCTCCCGCTCGAGATTCCGCCTACACGGTGGGACCCACATCAATTCGGGGTAACCAGTCGCGCCCTTCTCCCAAACTAGCCATGCGTAGCCGGTTGCGGTGCTCGCGCGCTCATCAAGACGTCCTTTTACCATTGGCACACGCTCGACGAATTGGGCGAACTTGCTAGGTGGACTCTTACTGAAAATCGCATTGTACCTACCGGCACTTTCGAGAAACACGGTGCGAGCTAGGATTGCGACGCCTTTGCGGGCCACCGTCATTCCGCGGAGAACGAACTCTTCAGCCAACCTAAACGGAGGGTTCGTAATCACCCAGTCGACTGCATCTGCTTCGAATGGATAGTTAAGGAAGTCCCTTACCGAGCCGTACCCATAAACGTAGGCATCTGAGGATCGGACTTCGCCGAAGTATTCCTTCAGAACCTTCGCCATGTGGCCGACACCACACGCTGGCTCCAGGCAAGATTGTCGTTTGAACTCCTCCCGACCATGGCCCTTTAGTACGTGCTCAATGAGCGCGCGCGTCGCCCATGGGGGGGTCGGAAAATCGTCCGGGCTATCTTTCGGCTCCACCCGCTGAGCCATCACAGCGTGAGACGTATTCTGCATTGAAGAGCCCTTAGACGGAGCGGACTCCTTGCAGGATTATGGTTAATTTTGTCAGAACCACGGTTGGACCTATTCCGCCGCGCCGAACGGGAGCTCGTCCTGCAGGGCGTCGCCGAAGGCCTGCAGCGGGTCCTTGCCCATCAGGGCCAGCTTCACCGGGCCCCAGGCCATGCGGTGGATCGGCGAGGGGCCGAGCTCCAGCAGCGCCTGGGCGTGGATCGGCGCGCGGTAGCCCTTGTGGCTGGCGAAGCCATAGCCCGGGTAGACCGTGTCCATCTCCGCCATCAGCCGGTCGCGGGCGACCTTGGCCAGGATGGAGGCCGCGGCGATGGACTTCGACTTGGCGTCGCCGCCCACCACCGTCTTCACCTCGCAGGGCAGCTTGAAGCGGTAATTGCCGTCCACCAGCGCATGCGTCGGCTGCACCGCCATGGCCTCGATCGCCCGGCACATGGCCAGGCCCGTGGCGTGCAGGATGTTGAGGCTCGCGATCTCCTCGACGCTCGCGAAGCCGACGCCCCAGGCCACCGCCCGGGCCTTGATCTCGACCTCCAGGCTCTCGCGCGTCCTGGCGTTGAGCTTCTTGGAGTCGTCCAGGCCCTTCGGGTGCTTGCGCGGATTGGGATCGAGGATCACCGCCCCGGCGCACACCGGCCCGGCCCAGGGCCCCCGCCCCGCCTCGTCGACGCCGCAGACGATGGCGTCCACGAACGCCTTCTCCAGGAGGAAGCTCGGCCCCTTAGCCATGCGCGCAGCCCTTCACTTCGTCGTGCCGGAAGCAGCAGGTGAGGTGGTCGTTGACGATGCCCACGGCCTGCATCCAGGCATACACGATCACCGGACCCACGAACTTGTAGCCCCGCGCCTTCAGCGCCTTGGACACCTCGACGGCGAGCGGCGTCTGGGCCGGCACCTGGCCGACGTCCGACCAGGCGTTCTGCACCACCTTGCCGTCCGTGAAGCCCCAGCAGAAGGCGGCGAAGTCCTCGCCCTTCTCGCGCATGTCCAGGTAGGTGCGCGCGCTGGCGATGGCCGCGTCGATCTTGGCGTTGGAGCGCACGATGCCGGCGTCGGCCATCAGCCGGGCGCGGTCCACGTCGCCGTAACGGGCCACCTTCTCCGGATCGAAGCCGTCGAAGGCCGCGCGGAAGGCGTCGCGCTTGCGCAGGATGGTGATCCAGGCGAGCCCGGCCTGGAAGCCGTCCAGCACCAGCTTCTCCCAGAGCGCGCGGGAATCGTACTCCGGCACGCCCCACTCGGTGTCGTGGTAGGCCTCGTAGAGCGGGTCGCCGGCCATGCCGCGCCAGCCGCATCTCTGAAGGGGTGCCGTCATCGCCGGCACTCTCAGCCGAGCGCGCCCCGAACCTCAAGGGGCGTTCGCGCCGCATCGGCGGTTTCCGGCCGGCTTATCCCCAGCGGAGTGCTCAGCCCGGCTCGGTCGCCGCTTCGCCCACGGCGTCGGCCATCCAGCCAGGGACCTCGGCCCGGGCGGGGCGGCCATCGACGGTCAGCCCCGCGCCCAGCGCCCGGTCGAGCCGCAGCAGGGCGAAGGCGCGGCCCTCGGCGCCCGACAGCACCTCGCCGGCCCGCCGGTCGCCGGCCAGCACCTCGGTCCCAGGGGCCGGCGCGGGGCCCTCGAACACGATCGGCAGGATGCGGGACTTGATCTGGCCGCGCCGCTTCATGCGCGAGGTGGTCTCCTGCCCGACGAAGCAGCCCTTCTTGAAGTCGATGCCGTGCATCAGGTCGAAGTTGGCCTCGATCGGATAGAGCCGGTCCGAGCCCCAGTCGCGCGGGGCGGGCACGCCGAGCGCCAGCTTCTGCGCCTCGCGCTCGGCCTCCTTGACCGGCGTGGCGCCGGCCGGCGCCTCGGCGCCGTAGCCCCGCCATCCCAGTCCTGGATGGCGCGGGTCCTTGACCCATCCGGCCCCGGGCTCTGCCACCGGGTCCGCATCCGTCGCGAACAGGACCGACACCGGCGTGTCGTCGGTCGCCAGCTCCACCTTCGCCCGCAGCCGGTACATGGTCAGACGCTGCAGGATGGCGTCGCGGTGCTCGGCCTCGACGTCCAGCCAGCAGCCGTCCTCCCGCCCGACCACGAACAGGTCCCACAGCAGCCGGCCCTGTGGCGTGAGCAGGGCCCCGAACCGCGCCTCGCCCGGCTGGAGGCTCTCCACGTCCTGGGTGATCAGCCCCTGCAGGAAGCTCCGCCAGTCGGGGCCGGCCACGGCGATCAGGGCGCGGGAGTTCAGGGGCGCAAAGCAGGTCATGACGGCAATTTGGGACCGCGGGCGGTGGAGCGCCAGCGGCCAGGGTCCTATAGATGTCCGATGACGCGCGGGTCCTTCCCGATTCTGTTCATCACCGCGACCCGGATCGGCGACGCGGTGCTCTCGTCCGGCCTCGTCAGGCGGCTCGCCGACGAGATCCCCAACGCACGCTTCACCATCGTAGCCGGCCCGGCGGCGGCTCCCCTGTTCGCCGAGGTCCCGAACCTCGACCAGGTGATCGTCTTCGAGAAGGCCAAGAACGGCCGCCACTGGTTCGACCTCTGGCGCAAGGTGCGCCGCCGCAAGTGGGGCCTGGTGGTGGACCTTCGCGGCTCCGGCCTCTCGCGGTTCCTCTCCACGCGCCGCCGCGCGGTCTTCCGCAAGATCCAGGGCGAACCGGTCCACAAGGTGGTGGAGGCGGCCCGCACCCTGCGCATCGAGGACGAGCCCGCCGCGCCCTTCCTCTACGTCTCCGAGGAGACCGACGCCCGCGCCGCCGAGCTGCTGGCCGGCTACGGCCCGATCCTCGCCGTGGCCCCGGCCGCCAACTGGATCGGCAAGACGTGGCCGGTGGAGCGCTTCTCGCAGGTGGCCATGCGCCTGCTCGGCCCCACCGGTCCCATGCGCGGCGGCCGGCTGCTGGTCCTGGGCGGGCCGGAAGACGCCAAGGTCGCCCACCAGCTGCGCGACGTCGTCATGCGCAAGCAGCTCATCGACCTCACCGGCAAGGCCGACTTGCTCACCTCCTACGCCGCCCTGAAGCGCGCCCGGCTCTATATCGGCAACGACTCCGGGACGACCCACCTGGCCGCCGCCGCCGGGACGCCGACGCTCGCCCTGTTCGGCCCCTCCGACGAGCGGCTCTACGCCCCCTGGGGCCCGAACACGCGGGTGGTCCGGGGCCCGCGCAGCTTCGAGCAGGTGAAGAACGCCGACCCGCAGCTTTCCCAGCAGGTCTGCCACATGATGGACCTGAGCGTCGACGCCGTGGCAAAGGCGGCGGAGGAGCTGCTGGCCTCCACCGAACCCGCCCGCCGCGAGACCCGCCATGGCTGAAACCTATGACCTGATCGTTCGCGGCGGCGAGGTGGTGAACCACGCCGGCCGCGGCTTCGCCGACGTCGGCGTGCGCGGCGGCAAGATCGCCGCCATCGGCGACCTCTCCCACGCCTCGGCGGGCGAGGTTTTCGACGCCACGGGGCTTACGGTCATGCCCGGCGTCATCGACACCCAGGTCCACTTCCGCGAGCCCGGGCTCGAGTGGAAGGAGGACCTCGAGACCGGCTCGCGCGCCGCCGTGCTGGGCGGCGTGGTCGCCGTGTTCGAGATGCCCAACACCGAGCCCACCACCACCGACCCCGACCAGCTCGCCGACAAGCTCGCCCGGGCGCGCGACCGGATGCACTGCGACCACGCCTTCTACGTCGGCGGCACCCACGAGAACACGCCCTGGCTCGGCGAGATGGAGCGCCTGCCGGGTTGCTGCGGGGTGAAGGTGTTCATGGGCGCCTCCACCGGCACCCTGCTGGTCAAGGACGACGCCGGCGTGGAGGCCGTGCTGCGCAGCATCAGCCGTCGAGCCGCCTTCCACTCCGAGGACGAGTACCGCCTGGCCGACCGCCGGCCGCTGGCTCGCGAAGGGGACTGGACCAGCCACTACGAGGTGCGCGACGCCCAGTCGGCGATCCAGTCCACCGAGCGCCTGATCCGCATCGCCAAGTCGCTCGGCAAGCGCATCCACATCCTGCACGTCACCACCCGCGAGGAGATCGCCTACCTCGCCGCCCACAAGGACGTGGCCTCGGTGGAGGTCACCCCGCAGCACCTCACCCTCGCCGGCCCGGAAGCCTACGAGCGGCTGAAGGGCTACGCCCAGATGAACCCGCCGATCCGGGGGGCCGAGCACCGCGAGGGCCTCTGGGTCGGCATCGCCAACGGCGTCGCCGATGTGATCGGCTCCGACCACGCCCCCCATACCGCCGAGGAGAAGGCCCGGCCCTACCCGGCCTCGCCCTCGGGCATGCCGGGCGTGCAGACCCTGCTGCCGGTGATGCTGACCCACGTGGCCGAGGGCCGGCTGAGCCTGGAGCGCCTCGTCGACCTGACCAGCCATGGCGCCAACCGCATCTTCGGCCTGGCGGACAAGGGCCGCCTGGCGGTGGGCTACGACGCCGACCTGACCATCGTCGACCTCAAGGCCCGCCGCACCTTCCGGCACGAGGACATGGCCAGCCGCGTCGGCTGGACGCCGTTCGTGGGCATGGAGGCCAAGGGCTGGCCGATCGCCACCATCATCCGCGGGACCGTGGTCATGCGCGACGACGAGATCGTCGCCCCGAGCCTCGGCCAGCCGGTGCGGTTCCAGGAGACCCTGGCGGGCTAGTCCAGCGCCGCCAGCACGTCCTTGGCGAACCTGGCCTCGTCGAACCGCTTGCCGGCCGGGTCGAAGCCGCGGCGGACGACCACCACCTTCTTCGACGGCACGATCAGCACGTACTGGCCGCGGTTGCCGTTCATTCCATAGGTCCCCTCCGGCAGGCCCTGGGCTGGGCCGTAGAGCCAGAAGAACGCGCCATAGCCCGGGCCGCTGGGCGGCTGGGCGGGCGCGGGGGTCGCCACGAACTTCGACCAGCCCTCCGGCAGCAGACGCTCGCCGTTCCACACCCCGTCGTTCTGGTAGAGCAGGCCGAGCCGCGCGAGGTCGCGCGCCGTCGTCCACACCTGGCTGGACAGGATGAAGGCGCCCTGCCAGTCAGTCTCCGGCGTGGTGTGGGTCATGCCGATCTTCCAGAGCAGCTCCTGGAAGGGGAAGGCCAGCGCCCGCTCGCCGTCGCCGAGCGCCGCGCGCACGCTGCGCGCCGCCAGCAGGGTGTCGTTGTTGGCATAGCGGAACCGGCTGCCGGGCGCGGCCTCCAGCGGCATCCGCGTCGCCCACTCGGCGACCAGGCCGCCGCCGACATAGACCTCGTCCGTCCGGTTGCCCGGCCCGTCGGTCCACAGGCCTGAGCCCATGTTCATCAGCTGGGCGAGCGTGATCTGCGTCCGCGGGTCTCCGGCCCTCCACTCGGGGATGTTCGCCGGCGCGTCGGCCTTGACCAGGCCAAGCTGCACGGCCCGGCCGACAACCGTCGCCGTCAGGCTCTTGGCCGCCGACCAGGTCCGCTGCGGCGTGTGCAGCGTGAAGTCGTCCCGGTAACGCTCGGCGACGATCCTGCCGTCCTTCAGCACCACCACCGCCGTCGTCTGCGAACCCGGGCCGTAGGTCGCGCTGTCGAAGGCGTCCTGCGCCACGGCCGCCAGCTTCGCCGGGGTGCGCACCTTCGGATGGACGTCGCCGTCCGGCCAGCGCCGGCCGTCGGCGTCTGGGGCCTTGGCGTCGAAGCGCGGCAGGTTCGCTGCGGCCTCGGACGGCGCGCCGATCGCCAGCTGCGCGCAGCCGAGGTTCGGTCGCCAGGCCGCGATCCTGGGCGGCAGCTTCGCATCGAAGGCCACGCTCACCGTCTTCCGCTCGCGGTCGACCTGCGCCGGCAGGGTGCGGACCAGGGCCTGGTACTCCGGATAGATGCCCTCCAGGTCGTCGGCCGCGATCTGGGCCTCGCTCATGCCGGCGTTGAACACGCCGCTGCACAGGAAGGCCGCCTTGTAGCCCGCCGCCAGCGCCCGGACGTGCGGGTCCTCTGCGACGGGGTCTGGGCCTGGACCGCCGCCGGAGCCAGGACGGCGAGCGCCGCCGCCACGAAAATCGCACGCATTGCAGAAGGCTCCTGTCGAATCCGGCTTGGCCGCCGCGTCTCCCCGGTGACGCACGCATCCGCGTCGCGCAGACTTCAACCCCGGAGGGGACACCCGATGCAATACATGCTGCTCATCTACGAACCGGAATCCGCCTACGAGGGCGAGGCCGGGCAGGGCCTCCTGCAGGAGATCGTCGCCAGGCACTATGCGCTGGCGGAAGAGCTGCGCCAGAAGGGCCAGTTCAAGGACGGCTCCGGCCTGCAGGAGACCGCGACCGCGACCACCGTGGCCACGACCGGCGGCGCCCAGACGGTGCACGACGGTCCCTTCGCCGAGACCCGCGAGCACCTGGGCGGCTACTACCTGATCGACGTGCCGGACCTGGACGCCGCCCTCGCGATCGCCCGGCGCGTGCCGGTGGCGGACGGCGGCAAGGTCGAGGTGCGCCCGCTGGTCACCTACTGAGCCATGCAGGCGGCGGCGAAAGCGATCGCGGAGGCCCGACCGCGGGTGGTGGCTGCGCTCGCCGCCCGCCTGCGCGACCTGGACCTCGCCGAGGACGCCTTCGCCGAGGCCTGCGCCGCGGCGCTCATCGCCTGGCCGCAGCAGGCGCCGCGCGATCCCGCCGCCTGGCTGTGGCGGGCCTCGCTCCGGCGAGGCATCGACGCGAAGCGCCGGGCCGCCGTGCGCGAGCGGGCGGTCCACGACGCGCCGGCCCCGCCGCCCACGCCGGAGGAGGTCCTGATGGCCGACCAGCCGATCCCCGACGAGCGCCTGCGCCTGATCTTCGTCTGCTGCCATCCGGCGATCGGAGCCGACGCGCGGGCGGCGCTGACACTGAAGGTGGTCTGCGGACTCTCGACCGAGCGCCTCGCCCGCGCCTTCCTGGTCGCCGAGCCGGCCATGCTGCAGCGGATCACCCGGGCCAAGCGCAAGATCGCCGCCGCCGGCGTGCCCTTCGAGGTTCCCGGCCCCGCCGCCTGGCCCGAGCGGCTGGAGGCGGTGCTGGCGACGCTGGAGATCGCCTACGCCCAGGCCTACGAGGACGCCGCCCTGGCCGGCGAGACCGCCGGCTTCGCCGCCGAGGTCCTGCGGCTGTCCGGCCTGCTGGCCGAGCTGGTCCCGGACGACCCCGAGGTCCTGGGCCTCGCCGCCCTCGTCCGCTTCACCGAGGCGCGCCGCCCCGCGCGCCTCGACGACGCCGGCGCCATGGTCCCGCCGGAGGCGCAGGACGTGCGCCTCTGGCGCCGTGACCTCATCGCCGAGGGCGCGGCCCTGATGGCCCGCGCGGCGGACCTCGGCCGCAGCGGCCCGCGCCAGATCCTCGCCGCCATCCACGGCGCCCACCTCTCCCGCATGGAGACCAGGGCCACGCCCTGGGCCGACATCGCGGCGCTCTACGACGTCCTCCTGACCGTGCGCCCGACGCCGGTCACGCGGGTGAACCGCGCCGTGGCCCTGGGCGAAGCGTTCGGCGGCGAGGCCGGTCTCGCGGCCCTGGCCGAGATCGATCCCGAGCGGCTAGAGGCCTGGCTCCCCTGGCACGCGGCCCGCGCCGGCCTCTTCGCCAAGGCGGGCGACAGCCTCCGCGCCCGCGAGGCGCTGAAGGCGGCCCTGGCGCTGAAACCCGCCCCGGCCGAGCGGCTGTTCCTGGAGCGCCGGCTCCGCGCGCTCGGCTGAACCGCGCCCTTTCGCCTTTCCTTCCCCCGCGGCGCTTGGAATAAGGGCGGTCCATGGACGCCGAGCTCCGCATCGCCAACGCGCCCTTCCGCGACCCGCGCTACGCCCCGCGCCGGCTGGAGGTGGACCGGCGCGCCGGCGGCGAGATGGTGCTGACCAATCCGACGCCCGTCTCCACCCGCTTCCTGACCACCACCGCCTCGCTGGACCACTGGGCGCAGGCCGCGCCGGACCGGGTGTGGCTGGCCGAGCGCTCCGGCGACGGCTGGCGCACGATCACCTTCGCCGAGGCGCGCGAGCGGGTGTCCGTCCTGGCCGGCGGCCTGCGCGAACTGGGCGTGGTCGGACCCCGGCCGCTGCTGATCCTCTCGGCCAACGCCATCGACCACGCCCTGATCAAGTACGCGGCCATGAGCCAGGGCATGCCCGTGGCGCCGGTTTCGCCGCAGTACGGCCTGAAGGGCGCGAACCTCGCCCGCCTCACGCACGCGGTGGAAGTCCTGAAGCCCGCGGCCGTTTACACCGAGGACGCCGCCCTGTTTGGCCACGGGCTCGGCGCCGACTGCCTGGCCGGCCTGCCGGTGATCGCCGGCCGAAACGCCCGGCCAACAGACGTGCCTCTGGAGCGCCTGTTCGCCGCCGCCCCCGCCGCTTTCACGGCTGCGCCCGACGACCACGCCAAGTACCTGCTGACCTCAGGCTCCACGGGCCTGCCCAAGGCGGTGATCTGCCTGCACCGTAGCGTCTCGATCAACGCCGCCCAGATCGAGGCCTGCTTCGACGATCCCGAGCCGCCGGTGATGCTGCACTCCGCGCCCTGGAGCCACAGCCTGGGCGCCAACGCCATCCTTCACATGGGCCTGCACCGCGGCGGCACGCTCTACATCGACCACGGCCAGCCCACCGCCGCCCGCTTCGGCGAGACGATCCGCAACCTCCACGACGTCTCGCCCACCTACCAGAACATGGTGCCGGCCGGCTGGATGCTGCTGGTCGACGAGCTGGAGAAGGACGCGGCCCTGGCCCGCAAGTTCTTCGCCCATGTCCGCCTGCTGCAGTACGGCGGCGCGGCGCTCGGCCAGGCCACCGCCGACCGCATCCAGGCGGTCGCCGTGCGGACCGTCGGCGAGCGGATCAGCTTCGGCTCCGGCTATGGGGCGACCGAGACCGGACCCACCGCCTGCAACGTCCACTGGCCCAACGCCCGCATGGGGATGATCGGCCTGCCGATCCCGGGGACCTCGGTGCGGCTGGTGCCGGAAGCCGGCAAGCTCGACTTCCGGGTGAAGGGCCCGCAGGTCACGCAGGGCTACCTCGGCCGTCCGGATCTGGCCTCCAGCATCTTCGACGAGGAAGGCTTCTACGTCCTGGGCGACGCCGCGCGGCTGGTGGACCCCGAGGACCCGCGCGAGGGCATGGTCTTCGACGGTCGGCTGTCGGAGAACTTCAAGCTGGCCAGCGGCACCTTCGTGGGCGTCGGCGACCTGCGCATCGGCGCCGTGGGCGCGATCGGCGGTGCCGTCACCGACGCGGTGGTCTGCGGCGAGGGCCGCGAGGCCGTGGGCCTGCTGCTCTACCCCAGCCCGACCCGCAGCCGCGCCGAGATCGAGGCGGCGGTCCGCGAGGGCCTTGCGCGGTTCAACGCCCACGCCAAGGGCGCCGGCGGCCGGGTCGCCCGCGCCCTCGTCCTGCCCGACGCCCCCGACCCCAACGCTGGCGAGATCACCGACAAGGGCTACATCGCCCAGAGCCTCGCCCGCGCCCGGCGCAGCGAGGCCATCGAGCGCCTCTTCGCCGATCCCCCTCCTCCTGACGTGATGGTGTTTTCCGCATGAACGGCGCCGACGCCCTGATCTCCACCCTGGTGGCCAACGAGGTCACCGCCTGCTTCGCCAACCCCGGCACCAGCGAGATGCAGTTCGTCGCCGCCCTCGACGGGGTGCCGCAGATGCGCCCCGTGCTCTGTCTGTTCGAGGGCGTGGCCACCGGGGCCGCCGACGGCTACGGCCGCATGGCCGACCGGCCGGCCTGCACCCTGCTGCACCTCGGTCCCGGCTACGGCAACGGCCTGGCCAACCTGCACAACGCCCGGCGCGCCTTCACCCCGGTGGTCAACGTGGTCGGCGACCACGCCACCTACCATCGGCAGTACGACGCGCCGCTGAACTCCGACATACCGACGATCGTGAAGCCCAACTCGATCTGGGTGAAGTCGGCCGACGCGCCGGACAGCGTCGCGGGCCTCGCCGCCGAGGCGGTGGCCGCCAGCTACGGGCCGCCCGGCGGTCCGGTGAGCCTGATCCTGCCCGCCGACTCCGCCTGGCTGGAGACCACCTCCGAGCCGGTGATCGCCCAGAAGCCGACCCGCCCCGCGCCGTCCGGCCAGGCGGTGGACGCCGCCGTCCGCGCCATCAAGGGCGCGAAGAAGCCGGTCGTGCTGCTGGGCGGCCAGGCCTGCCGGGCCGAGGCGCTGAAGGAGGCCGCCCGCCTCGAGGCCGCCGGCGTCACCGTCTATACGGACACCTTCGTGCCCCGCCAGCCGCGGGGCGCCGGCGTCTTCCTGCCGAAGAAGATGCCCTATTTCGGCGAGATGGCGCTGGGCGAGCTGGAAGGCGTCGACCTGATGGTCTTCGTCGGCACGGCCATGCCGGTCGCCTTCTTCGCCTACCCGGACCGGCCGAGCGTGCTGATCCCCGAGGGCTGCGAGACCCTGACGCTTGCCGAGCGGTCCGAGGACTCCGTCGCCGGCCTCGCCGCCCTGGCCGAGGCGCTCGGCGCCCCGTCCGCGGGCCCGACCCAGCCGCTGTCGATCCCGGACGCCGCGCCGAGTGGCGGGCTGAACGCCTACTTCGCCGGCGCGTCCGTCGCCCGCCACCTGCCCGAGAACGCCATCCTCTGCGACGACGCCGTGACCTCCGGGACCGGCGTGGCCGCGGGCACGGCGACCGCCAAGCCGCACGACGTCCTGGCGCTCACCGGCGGCGCCATCGGCGCGGGCCTGCCGTTGGCCGTCGGCGCGGCGGTGGCCTGCCCCGACCGCAAGGTGGTGTCGCTGAACGGCGACGGCGCGGCGATGTACACGGTCCAGGCGCTCTGGACGATGGCCCGCGAGAACCTCGACGTGACGGTCGTGGTCTTCGCCAACCACACCTACCGCATCCTCAACGTCGAGATGACCCGCACGGGCGCGGGCCAGGCCGGGCCGCAGGCGGCCAAGCTCCTCGACCTGGGCGACCCGAAGATCGACTGGGTCTCGGTGGCCAAGGGCCTGGGCCTGTCGGCCGTCCGCTGCGAGACCGCCGAGGCCTTCGACCAGGCCTTCGCCGCCGCCATGGCCCAGCGGGGCCCGGCCTTCATCGAAGCCGTGATCTGACCCCTAGTCGGCGGCAGGCCGGAGCCGCTCCGAGAGCGGCGCGCGGATGGTGCAGACCAGACCCTCGGCGGGGAAGTCGAGCACCACCGATCCGCCCAGCTCGCGCGCGACGCCGCGCTCGAGCAGCCGAGAGCCGAAACCCCGCGACTGGGGCGGGCTGATCCGCCGGCCCTGGCTCTCCCGCCAGACGATCAGGGCTTCGCCGTCGCCGGCCGCCACCTCGATGTCCACCCGGCCCGCGCCGGCCCAGGCGCCGTGCTTGAGCGCGTTGGTGGCCAACTCGTGCAGGGCCATGCCCAGGCTGACGGCGACATTGGCGTCGAGCGCCAGGTCGTCCCCCTGGTACCGGTACGGCCGCCCGAAGTGGTCGAGCGTCCCGTCCGTCAGCTCGCGCAGCGAGGCGCTGGTCCATTCCCGCTTCACGAGCAGGTTGTGGGTGCTGGACAGCGCCATCAGGCGCGAGACGAAGGTGTCGCGGAAGTCCTCCCGGTCGTTGGCGTGGTTCAGGGTCTGGACGGCGATCGACTGGACCGTGGCCAGGGTGTTCTTCACCCGGTGGTTCAGCTCGTCGAGCAGCAGCTTCTGGCGCTGCTCGTGCTCGCGCATCTCGACCATGGTGGCCATGGCCGCGCGCAGCTCGGCCAGGGCTTCGTCGCGTTCGGCGATCCGCGCCTGCAGGGCGTCCGACGACGGGAGGGCGATCGCCTTCGGCAGAAGCGGCCACAAGGCCAGGGCGGTGATCACGGAGGCCGCCGCGGTCGCGGCCTTCACCAGCGCCTCCACCCCGTAGTCGGCGTGCCACAGGGTCCAGACCATCATGAAGTGGGTCACCCCGCACAGCATGATGAAGGCCACGAACATCCAGATCGCCCAGCCGAAACGGACGTCGCGGCGGTGGTACAGGAAGACGCCCAGCGCCAGCGGGATGGAGAAATAGGCGATGCCGATGAGGACATCGGACACCGCGTGGGTCCAGATCAGTTCGGGCCGCCAGAGCAGGCAGATGCCGTGCGGGCTCAGGGTGTCGGAGGCGAGGAACTGGCGTACGGCGTCGAGAAAGTTCATCCGATCCTCTGCGCGGCTCGTCCGGCTACAAACGGACAGAGCCGCCGGAAGCTGCCGCCGGTAGCCGATTCCTCAACCTGACCGCGCAAAGAAAAAGGCCCGCGGGCGAACCCGCGGGCCTCGTTCATCCAGGCTGGTGAGAGCCCTAGCTGTTGCCGGGCAGCTTGCAGCCGCCAGTGAAGGCGCAGCCCGTCGCCCCGATCGCGGTCACGGTCGGCGCGGTGTTGTACTCGATCATGTAGCCCTTCAGGCCATCGGCGCAGGCGACTTCCACGAGCGTGGTGCCCTTCTGCGTCTTGGCGGCCAGGCGCGAGTTCGACACCACGCAGGACTGCACGTTGTTCTTCTTCAGGTCGGCGGTCAGGCCGGCGTAGTCCACCGGGCCCAGGCCGCACTTATAGCCGGCCACCAGCGCGCGGCCGCAGTCGAGCACCTGGCCCTTGCCGCTGGCCGGGAAGATGCCCACGGCGCCCTTGCCGTCCTTGCAGACCATCTCCACGACTTCCTCGTTCCCGCGCATCGGGAACAGGGCGTACTTGTCGACGTCGCAGGTGGAGCCGGCGGCCTTGGCCAGCCGGGTGTAGAGGCCGGCCTGTTCGTTCTGCGCCTGGCGGGCGTCCGTCAGGGTGCAGCCGCCGAGCACGCCGTTGGCCTTGGCGCAGTCCCAGCTCTGGGCGACCTGGCCGTTGGCGATCTTGTAGATGTAGCCCTTGCCGTCCTGGCAGGAGGCCTCGAAGAAGTTCGCGCCGTCCTTGGAGGCGCCGACGAAGCGCCGGTCCTTCACCGCGCACTGCGTCGTGGCCGCGTACTTGTCCACCACCGCCAGGCGCGAGGCCTTGTCGGTGAGGGTGCACTTGATGTTGCCCTCGCTGTCATCGAAATTCAGGCAGTTCTGGGCCTGGGCTTCCTTCGTCGGATCGAACGGCGCCGACGCCAGCACGATGTAGCCCTCGCCGCCCTGGCAGGCGACTTCGATGTAGGTCTGGGTCTTGCCCTGGCCGATGCCGCGGGTGCGCTCGGGGACGCAGGCCGCGCCGGCCTTCTGCAGCATGGGGGTCAGCACCGACTTCGGGTCGCTGTTCGCCGCCAGCTTGCACGGCAGGGAGGCCTCCTTGGCGCCTTCCGGCACGGTGTTGGCCTCGATGCAGGTGAAGGCGCTGGCTTGTCCGCCGGCCGGGGCCTGCAGCACGAAGCCCATCCCCTGCTGGCAGGCCACTTCGTAGAAGTTGGTCGAGGTCTTCGCCTTCTTGTCTTCCTGCTTGCCGACGAAGCGGGCGTCGGTCACCTGGCAGTTCAGGCCCAGCGACTGGACCACCGCCGGCGCCTCGGCCATGCCCTGCTTGCGCTGGGCCTCGGTGACCGCATCACCCTTCTTGGCCTGCGACATGGCGGCGGCCGGGACCAGCACGGCGGTGGCCAGGGCCGCGACCAGTCCAAATGCTCTGGGCCTCATCTCAGAAATCTCTCCTGGGGTTTTCCTTCGGCGCGCACATAAGCGCCCCATAGTCCTCAGGGTCAAGATGAGCGGCGAACCCGGCCGAAGTGTGGCGCGGTTCCAATGGCTTAGGCCTTCCGCAACGCCCTCTGGGCGCCGTCCGGAAGACCCGTGTTACGGCGAAGCCCGGGCCTCGCGGACCTGCAGCCGCGTCCCGCTCACGCCGACGACCTCGACGTGGGCGCCGTCCTTGAGCCGCTCGCCCTCGGCGAGCTCGGCCGCCCACTCCTTGCCGTCGATGAACACCCGGCCCGCGCGGTTCTCGAAGGCCCCGACCGCCTCGCCCCGGTGCCCCAGCAGCCGGGCGATGTTGTCGTTGATGTCCTGGCCGGCGCCGATCACGGACCGCGGCAGGTACCGCCGCGCCGCCAGCGTCGAGACGATGGTCAGCGCCGCATAGAGCAGCAGGGCGGCCGGCAGCGACAGGCCGGCGAGCGCGGCGAGCCCGACCACGCCGGCCGCCGCCGAGGCCCAGAGCAGCCAGCCCGAGCCGGTGAGGATCTCGATGGCCAGCAACGCCGCGCCCAGCGCCGCCCAGGCCCAGAAGGGGTGCGCCAGATAGAGGTCGAGCAGCCCGTCCATGGTCAGGCTCCGGTCGGGGGCACGGCCGAGCCGCGGGGCGGCCTCGGGCGAGGCGGCGGCGCGGGCGGGCCGTCGGCCTGCACGGCCTTCACCAGTTCGCCGATGCCGCCGATGGAGCCCACCAGGGCGCTCATCTCGGCCGGGACGATGACCGTCTTCTGCTGCGGGCTCTCGGCCAGCTTGGCGAAGGCCTCCACATACCGCTGGGCCACGAAATAGTTGATGGCGTTCACGTCACCGCGGGCGATGGCGTTGGACACCATCTCGGTCGCCTTGGCCTCGGCCTCGGCCTCGCGCTCGCGGGCCTCGGCGTCGCGGAAGGCGGCCTCGCGGCGGCCCTCGGCCTCCAGGATCGCCGCCTGCTTGGCGCCCTCGGCGCGGGCGATCGCGGCCGACTTCTCGCCGTCGGCCTCGGTGATCACCGCCCGCCGCTCCCGCTCGGCCTTCATCTGCCGGGCCATGGCGTTGGTGATGTCCGGCGGCGGCTGCAGGTCCTTGATCTCGATGCGCGCCACCTTCACGCCCCACGGGCTGGTGGCGGCGTCGATGACGTTGAGCAGCCGCGAGTTGATCGCGTCACGCTGGAACAGCACCTCGTCCAGCTCCATCGAGCCGACCACGGTGCGCAGGTTGGTCATCGCGAGCTGGGTGATGGCGTAGGTCAGGTTGTCGACGCGGTAGGCGGCCGCCGCGGCGTCCATCACCTGGATGAAGACGATGCCGTCCACCTGGACCACCGCGTTGTCCTTGGTGATCACCTCCTGGCGCGGCACATCCAGCACCTGCTCCATCATGTTCACCTTGCGCCCGACGGTCTCGACGAACGGGGTGAGGAAGCTGATGCCGGGGGCGAGCGTCCGGGTGTAGCGGCCGAACCGCTCCACCGTGTATTCGCGCCCCTGGGGCACGATCTTGATCGCGCTGATCGCGACAATCACCGCAAGCGCCAGGAAGACGAGCGCGACAGCCAGTTCCATGACATCCCTCCCGAAGACCGGGACAGATTATCGACGGTCAGAGCTGCACGATACGGGAATCGAGAGCTGCTGCGCGGGTCAGCCGCGCGCCTTGCAGACCTTCTCGACCTTGTCGGCCAGGGCGTGACGTCCCTCGCTGACAAGTATCGCACGCGCCTCGTCGCAGCGGCCAGCCGCCAGCAGCGGGTCGACGCGGGCCTTCAGCGCCTCCCAGTCGCGGCCGCGCTCGACAGCGGCGACGCTCATCCGGGGCGGGACGCCTGCGCGGAGCGACGGGCAGGCGAGGGCCTGGCCCACCCGGCAGCCGGCGGGGTCGCGGTCCGCCGGGGCCGGCTGTCCGCCGGCGAAGCCTGGAGCCGCCAGGAGGCCCAGACCGACGAGAGCAACGAGTACGCGCATCGAACAGACCTCCTTTGGGGGACGAAACCTCAGCTCTTGCGGCAGGCCCGGCGGATCTGGGCGGCCAGATCGTGCAGGCCTTCGTTGGTGGCCAGCTTGCGCGCGCCGTCGCAGTCGCCCTGCTGCAGCGCCGCGTCGATCTTGTCGCGGGTGGTCTCCCACTTGCGCTTGTCGTCGCCGCCGACCGCCGAGCCCTTCCGCTCGGTGACGTAGCTCTCGAGCTGGCCGCGGCCCGGGCGCAGCTTGTCGGCTTCCAGGCGCTCGCGGGCGGTGATCTCCGGCTTCTCGGCCGTCGCCGGCGCGGTGGGGGCCGGCGCAGGATCCTGCGCGAACGCCGGCGCCGACAGGACCGCCACAGCAAGGGCCAGGACAACAGAACGCATCACCATCGCTCCACGGCGGGAAGGGTTTCCGCGAGGCTACCCCAATCCCGCCGCCGCAACCAGAGCGCACGCCGCCGCGCCATGCTCGCGCCCAGGTCCTGGGTCTGCTAGCGCACCATGATGCTCAGGAACCTGTCCCTGCCCGTCTTGCTGGCCACGCTCGCGCTGGCCGGCCCCGTCGTCGCCCAGGGCCCCAAGGCGGCTCCGGCCAAGGCGTCCCCCGCGAAAGCCGCGCCGGCGAAACCCGCCCCGGTCGCCGCCGCCGCCGGCCCGTTCAACGCCCAGGACCCGGCCTCCCTGTCCGGCCTGCTGAACGCCGCCGGCGCCAGGGCCCAGGTGGGCCAGCGGGACGCCGATGCGGTGCTGGTGACCGTCACCTCGCCGGCCGCGGACTTCACGGTCCAGTTCGTCGGCTGCGATGGGCAAGGGCGGACCTGCAAGGCCGCCCTGTTCGACTTCGCGGCCAAGTCGTCGTCGCCGACGCTCGCCCACCTCAACGGCTTCAACCAGAGCTCCGCGCTCTGCCGCACGCACCAGGCGCGGGGCGGCGTGGCCCACGTGACCTATTCGGCCCTGTTGTTCCGCGGCGACACGCGCCAGGAGATGACCACCCACGTCGACGCCTGGCGGGGCTGCCTCGGCGACTTCGCGGCCTTCCTGAAGGATCCGCCGGGCTACCTGGCGGCCGCGCCCTAGGCCGGGACCTTCGTCCGTCCGCGCAGCGCCGCCACCTGGTCGATGGCGGCCTCTGCCTCGGCCATGATCCGCCGGACGATCTCGCCGGCCGGCAGCACCTCGCGCACCCCGCCCGCCGACTGGCCCATGGCGAAGCAGGACTTGTCCGGATCGAGTCCCTCGATCTGGCCGCCGATGCCGCCCATGACGCCGGCGTTGTGCGAGATCATCGCCTGCATCGGGAAGGGCTGGATGTCCTGCGGACGCTTCTCCCAGTCCTCGACATACGGGTTCTTCTTCACCCGCATCGGCTTGCCGGAGTAGCTGCGGGTGCGGATGGTGTCCTCGTCGGACGCCTCCAGGATGGTCTCGCGGTAGAGCTCGCCGGCGTGCGCCTCCTTCGAGGCGATGAACCGGGTGCCCATCCACACGCCCACCGCACCCAGGCTCAGCGCCGCGGCCAGGCCTCGGCCGTCGTAGAGGCCGCCGGCCGCCACCACCGGGACCTTCACCGCCTCCACCGCCTGGGCGACCAGCGGCATGGTGCCCACCAGGCCGGTGTGCCCGCCGCCCTCGCCGCCCTGGCAGATCACCGCGTCGCAGCCGGCCTGCTCGGCCTTCACCGCGTGCTTCACCGCGCCGCAGACGACCATCACCTTCAGGCCCGCCTTCTTCAGCTTCTCCATGATCGGCATCGGCACGCCGAGCCCGGCCACGAAGGACGAGGCGCCCTCCTCGATGATCACGTCCACCGAGGCCGTCAGGCTCTCCGGGCTGGCCGCCAGGAGGTCGACGCCGAACGGCCTGTCGGTGAGCGTCTTCACCAGGCGCATCTGGTCGCGGATGAAGTCGGGCCCGCGCCCGGCCATGCCCAGCACGCCGTAGCCGCCGGCGTTGGACACCGCGGCCACGAGCTCGGCGTAGGAGACGCCGCCCATGCCAGCCAGCATGATCGGGTGCTGCACGCCCAGCAGGTCGCAAAGCTTCGTGTGCAGGGTCATCGCCATCCTCCCGTTGTGTCGTTGCCGCGGAGGATGGCGCCGTAGGTTATCGTTGGAAACCGTGACCCGAGGTCAGGCGCCTCAGAAGATCGTATAGCCGCCGTCGATCACGAAGCTGTCGCCGGTGTGGAAGCGCGAGGCGTCGGAGGCCAGATAGACGGCGATGCCCGAGAAGTCCGCGCCGTCGCCCCAGCGGCGCATGGGCACGCGCTTCAGGATCACCTGCTCGTTGAACTTGTCGTTGTCCTGGGCGCCGGCGGTCATGTCGGTGGCGATCCAGCCGGGCAGGATCGAATTGGCCCGGATGCCGTAGCGCGCGTACTCCACCGCCAGGCCCCGCACCATCGAGAGCACGGCGCCCTTGGTCGAGGCATAGGCCTCGTTGCGCGGAGCCCCATGGATCGCCGAGGTCGAGGAGGTCACCGCCAGCGAGCCGCCCGGATCGCCGGACCGCGCCCGCTCGACCATGTGCCTGGCGGCCTCGCGGAAGGTCCAGAACACCGCGTCCAGGTTCACCGTGGTGACCCGCCGCCAGCGCTCGGTGGTCATCTCCTCGAACGGCCCGCCGCCGCCGATGCCGGCGTTGGCGACGCAGAAGTCGAGCCGGCCGAAGGTCTTCAGGACCTCGGCGACGCCGGCCACCACGGCCGCCTCGTCCGCCACGTCCACCTTCTGCACGAGGACCTCGACGCCATGCGCCTTCAACGTCGCCTCGGCGCGGGCGTTCTTCTCCGGGTTCTGGCCCCAGATCGCCACCTTGGCGCCGGCCGCGGCCAGGCCCTCGGCCATGCCCAGGCCGATCCCGCCATTGCCGCCGGTGACCAGGGCCACCTTGCCCGTCAGGTCGAAGGGATTGAACGCCATGGCCTCCCGCTCCTTTTTCAAACAGTCGTTGGGAGAGGAAAGGCCCCGGTTACCCCACGGTCGTCAAGCCGCCGTCCAGCCGCCGTCGACGGTGAGCGCCGCGCCGGTGGTCCCAGCGCCCATGTCGGAGACCAGGTAGAGCAGCAGGCCGGCCAGCTGTTCGTACTCGATGAAGCTCTTGTTCGGCTGGGCGGCGAGGATGACGTCCTCCACGACCCGGTCGACGGCAATGCCGCGCGCCTTGGCCTGGTCGGCGATCTGGGCCTCCACCAGCGGCGTCTTCACATAGCCCGGGCAGATGGCGTTCACGGTGATCCCCTGACGGGCGACCTCCAGGGCACAGGACTTGGTGAAGCCGACGATCCCGTGCTTGGCCGCCACATAGGCCGACTTGAACGGCGAGGCGACGAGGCCGTGCGCCGAGGCCAGGTTGACGATCCGGCCGCGCCCGGCGGCTTTCATCACCGGCAGGGCCGCGCGGGTGGCGTGGAAGGCGCTGGTCAGGTTGATGGCGATGATCGCGTCCCACTTCTCGGGCGGGAACTCGTCCACCGGGGCCACGTGCTGGATGCCGGCGTTGTTGACCAGGATGTCCAGCCGCCCGAGCTCGCGCCAGGCGGTGTCGATCAGGTCCGTGATCTCGCCGGGCCTGGTCATGTCGGCGCCGTGGTAGAGCACCTTCACGCCGGTCTCGGCCTCGATCCGGCGCCGGTCGGTCTCGATCTGCGCCGGGTCGCCGAAGCCGTTCAGCACCACGTTCACGCCCTGCCGCGCCAGCGCCTCGGCCATGGCCTGGCCGATGCCGCTGGTCGAGCCGGTGACCACCGCCACCTGGCCGTCGAGGTTGTAGGGCGCGGGCATCAGTCGGCCTCCTTGCGGGTCTGGGCGGCCGGCGGCGGCTGCGGCCGGGCGAAGGTGTACTCGCTCTCGCTGGAGAGCTCGGGGACGAAACGGTAGCCGGCGACGTCGAAGCCCTTCAGCGCCTCGTGCCGGTCCAGCCGGTTGTCGATCGCCCAGCGGGCGAGCATCCCCCGGGCGCGCTTCGCGTAGAAGGAGATGATGCGGGCCTCGCCATCCTTCTCCTCCAGGAAGCGGCAGGACAGCACCGGCAGCTTCAGGGCCGCGCGGTCCACCGCCCCGAAGTACTCGCCGCTGGCGCAGTTCACGAGGGTCTTGTCGTTGTGGCCCATGGCGTCGGCGTTCAGCGCCTCGGCGATCTTGCCGCCCCAGAAGTCGTAGAGGCTCTGGCCGCGCTTGGTCTTCAGCCGCGTCCCCATCTCCAGCCGGTAGGGCTGGATGGCGTCCAGCGGCCGCAGCACGCCGTAGAGGCCTGAGAGGATCCGCACATGATCCTGCGCCCAGGCCAGGCCCTTCTTGTCCAGGGTGCGCGCCTGCAGGCCCGCATAGACGTCGCCGTTGAAGGCGAAGGCCGCCTGCAGCCCCTCCTCCGACGCGGGATCGAAAGCCTGGAAGCGCTCTCGGTTCAGCTTGGCCAGGGCGTCCGACAGGCTCATCAGCCGCTTCAGGTCGGCGGCGCGGAGCTTCTTCGTCACCTTGGAGAGCTCGGCCGTCTCGCTCCCGAGCTGCGGCGTCGTTACGGGCGCAGAAACCGGCGGCGCGCTGAAGTCGAGCGCCTTGGCCGGGGAAAGCACGATGAGCATCGCCGCCTCATAGGCTTCACCGCGGCGAGCGCCAACCCCCGCCCCGCCTTTAGAACAGGACCCGCGGGTTCATAATGCGCTTCGGGTCGAGCGCCTGGCGGATCGCCCGCATGGCGGCCACTTCCACCGGGCTCTTGTAGCGCAGGGCCTCGGCGGTCTTCATCGCCCCGAGGCCGTGCTCGGCGCTGATCGAGCCGCCCAGCCTGGCCACGATGTCGTGCACCTTCCGGCTGCCCTCGTCGCGCTTGGCGGCGTGTTCGGCGTCGGAGCCGCCGTCGGGCCGCAGCACGTCGTAGTGGATGTTGCCGTCGCCGGCGTGGCCGAAGGCGGCGATGCGGCAGCCCGGCGCGAACGCCTGCATGGCGGCGGTGGCCTCGGCCAGGAAGACGGCGACCTGGCTCACCGGCACGGCGACGTCGTGCTTCCAGGTGGCGCCCTCGGGCTTCTGGGCCGGCGACTGGTTCTCGCGGATCGCCCACAGCGCCTTGGCCTGGACGTCGGACTGGGCCACCACGGCGTCGCGGATCAGGCCGTCTTCCACGCCCGAGGTCAGGAACCGCTCCATGGCCGCCTCCGCCGAGCCGGGCTCGCCGGACGCGAACTCGGCCAGCACGTACCAGGGGTGCGACTCGGCCAGCGGGTCGCGCGTGCCGGCGATGTTCCGGAGCGCGAAGTCGACGCCGATGCGGGCCATCAGCTCGAAGGCCTCCACCGCCCCGCCGGTCTCCTCCCGGGCCCGCGCCAGCAGGCGGATGGCGTCCTCCGGCGAGCCTACGCCCAGCATGGCGACCGCCCGGCTCGCCATCACCGGATGCAGTTTCAGCGCCGCGGCGGTGACCACGCCCAGCGTGCCCTCCGCGCCGATCAGCAGCTGCTTCAGGTCGTAGCCGGTGTTGTCCTTGCGCAGCCGCTTCAGACCGTTCCAGACCTCGCCGGTGGGGAGCACGGCCTCCAGCCCCAGCACCAGGTTGCGGGCCATGCCGTAGCGCAGCACCTGGGTGCCGCCGGCGTTGGTGGAGACGAAGCCGCCCACCGTGGCCGAGCCTTCGGAGGCGAGGCCCAGCGGGAAGCGCCGGTTGGCCCCGGCGGCCGCCTCGTGCACCGCCGCCAGCGTGACGCCCGCCTCGGCCACCAGCACGTCGTCGAAGGCGTCGAGGTCGCGGATCGCGCGCAGCCGCTCGGTGGAGAGCAGCACCTCGCCCTGCGGGATCTGGCCGCCCACCAGGCCGGTGTTGCCGCCCTGGGTGGTGATCGGCACGCCGGCCTCGAAGCAGATCCCCACCACCGCGGCGACGTCCTCGGTGGTCTTGGGCAGGGCCAGGAAGGGCGTGGTCCCCACCCAGCGGTCGCGCCACTCCACGAGCTTCGGCGCGATGCGGTCGGCATCGGTGCTCCAGCCGCCCTCCCCCAGCACGGCCTTCAGGCGTGAGAGCACGTCGGAGGGAACGGGAACGGTCATGACGATGACGATAGCTCCTGCGCCCTAGCCCACAAACCCCGCGGCCCGGCGCAGGCGGTCGTTGATCGCCTCGCCGAGTCCGGTCTCCGGGATCGGGGCCACCGCGATGGCGGCCGGCCGGGTCCGGTCGGCGGCGCGCAGGTAGGCGAAGAGGTTGGCGGCGGCCTCGGCGAGGTCCCCCGTCGGGCTGAGGTTCCAGGGCCCCTGCCCCTGCGGGCCAAAGGAGAGCCAGGCCTCCCCCGGCCGCGGCGCGGCCGCCTCCAGCCGCACGGGCGCGTTCGGCGCGTAGTGGCGCGCCAGCCTTCCCGGCGAGCGCTTCGCGTCGGCCTCGGCCTCCGACAGGGGGCCGACGACGGCCTCGATCTCCGCGCGGGTGACGGCGCCGGGCCTGAGCAGCCGCGGCGCGTCCAGCAGGGCGACGACGGTGGATTCCAGACCCACCCGGCAGGGGCCGCCGTCCAGGGCCGCGGCCGCGGCCTCGCCGGTCTCCTCCACGGCGTCTTCGAACGTCGTCGGACTGGGCCGCCCGGAGCGGTTGGCGGAGGGCGCCACCAGCGGGCCGCCGAAGGCCTGGAGCAGGGCGTGGGCGATCGGATGCGCGGGCGCCCGGACCGCCACCGTGTCCAGCCCCGCCCGGGCGAGGTCGCAGACCGCGTCGGTGTCCGCCGCCGGCAGCACCAGGGTCAGCGGCCCCGGCCAGAACCGTTCGGCGAGAGCCAGGGCGCGGGTGTCGAAGCGGGCGATCCTGCGCCCCATGGCGAGGTCCGCCACATGGGCGATCAGCGGGTTGAAGCTCGGCCGGCCCTTCGCCTCGTAGACCTTCGCCACCGCCCGCGCCTTGGCGGCGTCGGCAGCCAGGCCATAGACGGTCTCAGTAGGCATCAGCACCAAGCCGCCGGCCCGCAGCGCCGCGGCGGCCTGCGCTATCCGCGCGTCGCCTTGAGGTCCACGCGCACCGTCACCACGGCCGGTATCTGGTCGGTCTTCGCCCACTCGCCCTGTCCCACGCCGAACGCCGTCCGGTCGAGGGTGGTTACACCGTGCGCCTCCGCCTTGTCGCCCTCGACGTCGAGGGTGAACGGCAGCGCCAGCGGTCGCACGACGCCGCGCAGTTCCAGCGTCCCGCGGGCCACGTAGCGGTCGCCGCCCAGCGGCTCGAAGCCCGTGGCCCGGAACACCGCCTCGGGATGGCGCCCGGCGTCCAGCCAGTCGGCCGAGGGCAGCACCTGGTCCCGCTGGGCGTCGCCGGTGACTGCCGAGGAGACGTCGATGATCGCGGTGACGCCCGAGCGTTCCAGGTCGTCCGGTCCGTAGAGCAGGCCTGCGCGCCAGCGCGTGAACCGCCCCTCGATCGGCCGTCCGCCCCAGCTCGTCGTGAAGCGGATCTCCGAGCCCGGCGCCACGCGCCAGCGGGCGAGGCCCTCGGCGGACCCCAGTGTGGGCGCAGCCGCCCCCTCCAGCGGCCCCTGCGCCTCGGGGGGCTCGGCGGCCGGGACGGATTTCGTCGGCGGCGACATCCCCGGGTGCGGCGGGTCGAGCACGCGCCCGAACGCCACCACCGCCAGGAAGGCGGCCAGGATGATCAGGACCCGAGGCTCAAGCCACCGGCCGGCCCGCGCGCCCGGCGCCATGCGGGCCAGCACCGGCTCGTCGCGGCTGAACAGCTGGTGCTTGAGCGCGCCCGCCACGTGCAGGCCCACGAGGACATAGGTCGCCTTGGCCAGCGCCTTGTGGGCGAACTCGGCGGTCCCGTGCCAGGCCTCCTTCGCCGCCGGCTCCAGGCCTGCGAGGCCCGGGACGTTGGGCCAGGGGAGCAGGCCGTAGAGGATGGTGGGCAGGCCGAGCTTGCTCGCCGAGACCATCGCCCAGCCGGTCAGCGGCAGGCCGATCATCACCGCGTAGAGCAGCACGTGGGTCACGCCCGCCAGCGCCTTTTCCCAGCGCGCCATGGTGTCCGGCAGCGGCGCCGGCGGGTGCGTGAGCCGCCAGGCCAGCCGCAGGAGGCTCAGCAGCAGGACGGTGATCCCCACTGACTTGTGGAGCTGGGTCACCTCGAACCGCTCCGGCGAGGGCGGCGCGTCCATCCGCCCGGCCAGCACCACCTGCAGCACGATCAGCGCCGCGATCGTCCAGTGCAGGACGATGGCGACGGTCGAATAGCGGGCGCTGCCGACCGCGCGCGGCGCGTGGGCCGGATCGCTCATGGGAAACCTCGGGGTGCTTCGGGGCGGCAAGGACACCCGCAAGCCGCCCCCGAGGTCAACCGCTGGCGGACTATTTCTGGCCCGAGCCCGGCTCGGCCATGCCGCGGTGCATCTCGGCGAGCGCGCTCTGCGGCGTCACCGCCGACATGGCCGCCTGGACCTTGTTCTTGAGCCCGGCCACCACGTCGCCCTCGCCGTGCATCATGGCGCGGTAGCCGACGCGGGCGACCATGGCGGGATCGTCCTTCTTGTCCGTGCCCACCTTGGTGTCCTGCAGGCCGGCGCGCTCGAAGAAGTCGGTGTCGGTGGGTCCCGGCATCAGGCAGGTCACCGTGACGCCGGTGTCCTTCAGCTCGTTGCGCAGCGCGAAGGAGAAGCTGTCGATGAAGGCCTTGGAGCCGTTGTAGACCGCCTGGAAGGTTCCGGGCATCAGGCCCGCGATGGATCCCGTGAACAGGATCCGGCCGCGGCCGCGCTCCACCATGGCGGGCGCGAGCTTCTGCACGAGGTAGATCGTGCCGGTGATGTTGGTGTCGACGACGTGCATCCAGTCCTCGACCGGCTGTTCGAGGAAGGCGTGGCCCAGGCCGTGGCCGGCGTTGGCCATCAGCACGTCCACCGGCCGGCCGGCCACCAGGGCCACGAGGCGGTCGACGCCGTCGCGCTCGGAGAGGTCGACCTGCAGGTGCTCCACGTTCACGCCGGTGGCGCGGAACGCCTGGGCGGCCTCGACGATCTCGGGCCGGTCGGCGGCGATGATCAGGTCGTGGCCATCCTCGGCGGCGAGCCTGGCCAGTTCGTAGCCGATCCCGGACGAGGCGCCGGTGATCACGGCGAGCGGACGAAGGTCTTCTGACATGGCGCAATCCCTCTTTGGCGGCGGCCTGACGCCGCCGTCCCGTCAGCCGGCAAAGGCGCGACGATGGAACGGGTTCCTACGGCCGACCTTTGACCCGGCCGCGCCTTGGCCTAAACAGCGGCGGCAGTTCGGAGCCCTGTTCCCATGACCTTCCGCGCGCCCGTCCGCGACCTCGCCTTCGCCCTCTCCACCGTCGGACACGACGCCCTGGTCCGGCGCGCCTTCCCCGATCTCGACGCGGACACCATCGCCGCGGTCCTGGAGGCCGCTGGCGGCTTCACCACCGAGGTGCTCGCGCCGCTGAACCGCCGGGGCGACCTGGAAGGCGCCAAGTTCGAGAACGGCGTGGTGCGCGCCGCCCCGGGCTTCGGCGAGGCCTACCGCCAGTTCGCCGAGCAGGGCTGGAACTCGCTGGCGGCCGATCCGGAGTTCGGCGGCCAGGGCCTGCCCAAGGCCATGGAGCTCGCCGTCTTCGAGATGGTGCATGCGGCCAACATGTCCTTCGGCCTCTGCCCCATGCTGACCCAGGCCGCCGTCGAGGCCCTGACCCTGCACGGCACCGAGAAGCAGAAGCGCCTCGTCCTGCCGAAGCTCGTCTCCGGCGAATGGACCGGAGCCATGGTGCTCACCGAGCCGCAGGCCGGCACGGACCTGGCGGCGCTCACCGCCCGCGCGGAGCCCGACGGCCAGGGCGGCTATCGCCTCTACGGCCAGAAGATCTTCATCACCTGGGGCGACCACGACGCCACCGACAACATCTGCCACCTGGTGCTGGCCCGCCTGCCCGACGCCCCGCCCGGGGTGAAGGGCATCAGCCTCTTCCTGACCTCGAAATATCTCCTGGACGACGAGGGGAAGCCGGGCGCCCGCAACGATTTCCGGCCGGCGTCCATCGAGCACAAGCTCGGCATCCACGCCTCGCCCACCTGCGTCATGCTCTACGAGGGCGCCCAGGCCGAGCTGGTCGGCGAGCTGAACCAGGGCCTGGCCCACATGTTCGTGATGATGAACGCCGCCCGCCTGCAGGTGGGCGTGCAGGGCGTCGCCATCGCCGAGCGGGCGTTCCAGCAGGCCCTGGCCTTCGCCCAGGAGCGCCGCCAGGGCCGCGCCGCCTGGGCCGCCGACGGCGCGATCTGGGGCCACCCGGACGTGCGCCGGATGCTGATGCTCTCCAAGGCCAAGATCGAGGCGGCCCGCGGCATCTGCCTGACCACCGGCGTGCTGGCCGACCTCGCCCGGCTGGCCGAAAGCGAGCAGGAGCGCGCCGCCGCCAAGGCCCGCCAGGAGCTGCTCACCCCGATCGCCAAGGCCTGGTCCACCGACGTCGGCGTCGAGGTCGCCTCCCTGGGCGTCCAGGTGCACGGCGGCATGGGCTTCATCGAGGAGACCGGCGCGGCCCAGCACTACCGCGACGCCCGCATCGCCCCGATCTACGAGGGGACCAACGGCATCCAGGCCCTCGACCTCGTCGGCCGCAAGGTCCCGATGGCCGGCGGCGCGGTGATGCGCGAGCTCTGCGCCGAGATGCTGGTCACCGCCCAGACCCTGACCGACGCGCCGGAGCTGGCGCCCGTGGGCCGCCGCCTCGCGGCCGGGGTCGCGGCCCTGGAGCGCGCCACCGACTGGGTCCTCGCCAACGGCGGCCCCGCCGCCCAGGCTGCCGCCACCCCCTACCTGAAGCTGGCGGGCGATGTGATCGGCGGCTGGATCCTGGGCCGCCAGGCGCTCGCCGCTTCCGGCGCCTCCGACCCGTGGCTGCAGGCCAAGCCGGCGCTCGCGCGGCTGTTCGCGGCCCAGGTGCTCAGCGGCGCCCCAGGGCTCGCCGATAGCGTGTGCGACGGCGCGGGAGACCTCGAATCCGTGCCGGCGGAGGCCCTTGCCGGCTGAGCCGGCCCCGCCACCCCGGGTTGAGCTACCGTCGTTCTCTTACGGTTTACCATTCCACCCTAAGCCCGCTCACATAGAGGGGGCGAGATGGACGCACGAAGCCAGGTCGGGACCGTGGGCGCGGGCGGCGACGCCTCGGTGGAGCCGGGGCAGAGCACCTATCAGCTGACACTGGCGGGCCTGATCCTTCCCCTGCCGGCGCACCTCGGCTTCAACGCCATCTCGGCTGCCTGCGTACTGATGCTCGGCCACCCGCTCGCCGCGGCCGTCCTGTTCGCCGGCGCCAGCGCCTTCGACGTCGTCCTCCAGCTGGTCCTGCGCCGCTGGCTGGCGGCCGCCTCCGTCACCGCGCCGGCCCGCGGCTTCCGCCAGCTCGCCGCGCTCAGCGTCGTCCGCGTGTGCGTCTACCTGGCCCCCGTGCTCGCCATCGCGCTCAGCGGCGGCGCTGGTGAGCTGATCTTCTTCGCCTTCCAGCTCTGCGGCATGGTCGCCATCGCCCTGTCGGCCGGCGCGCTGTCGCGGCTGATCTTCTGGTCCTTCGTCGCGCCCGCGCTCCTCGCCGCCGCGGTGCTGGTCGTCTCGCTGCTGCCGCCGGCGGTGGCGCTCACGGCCATGCTCAGCCTGGCCAGCATGACCCTGATCCTCAACCTGATCTCCCGGGGCATGTGCTACGCCACCCAGACCTGGCATGCGGCCTTCACCACCAACGTCGCCATGATGGCCGACCTCGCCGCCGCGCGCGACGAGGCCCGCCGCGCCCACCGCGCCAAGTCCGCCTTCCTGGCCACCATGAGCCATGAGATTCGCACCCCCATGAACGGCGTGCTGGGCATGGCCCAGCTGCTCAAGCGCGACGAGTGCGACCCCAAGCAGGCCCAGCGCATCGACACCCTGATCGACAGCGGCAAGTACCTGATGGGGATCCTCAACGACGTCCTCGACATCTCGAAGATCGACGCGGGCAAGCTGGAGATCGTCCGCGGCGCCGAGGACCTGCAGCTGTTCCTGGACCGCCTCGTGGGTTTCTGGGGCGGCCGCGCCCAGGAGAAGGGCGTCCGCCTGGGCCTGCAGGCGCAGGAGGACCTGCCGGAGTTCGTGCTGATCGATGCGCTGCGCCTGCGACAGGTGCTGTTCAACCTGCTGGGCAATGCGCTGAAGTTCACCGAGAAGGGCGCAGTCGACGTGCTGGTCGAGGCCCGCCCCTACGGCCCCCGCGCCGTCTGGCTGCGCCTTTCCGTGCGCGACACCGGGCCCGGCATCCCGGCCGAGCACTTCGAGGCCCTGTTCGACCGCTTCACCCAGGCCGACGGCTCCGAGGCGCGCCGGTTCGGCGGCACCGGCCTGGGCCTGGCCATCGCCAAGCAGCTCACCGACCTGATGGGCGGCCGCATCTGGGTGGAGAGCGAGCTGGGCTGCGGCTCCACCTTCCACGTGGAGATCCCGGTGGAGGTGGCCTCGGGCCCCCGCCTGCCCGCCGGCGCCGTCGCGGACGAGCCGCCGCCCTCCGACGCCCTGACCTTCCTGGCCGTGGACGACAATGCGGTGAACCTGCAGGTCCTGGAGCAGCTGCTGGGCAGCTTCGGCCACACCGTGATCCGCGCCGCCAGCGGCGCCGAGGCCCTCGAGCGCCTCGCCGTCCAGGCCTTCGACCTGGTGCTGATGGACATCCAGATGCCCGGCATGACCGGCGTCGAGGCCCTGCAGCGCCTGCGCACCGCCGCGGGCCCCAACCGCCACGCCCCCGTGGTCGCCCTCACCGCCGACGTCACCTCGGGCGGCCGCCAGCGCTACCTCGATCTCGGCTTCACCGAGCACGCGTCGAAGCCCATCCAGGTGGAGGAGCTTCTGGAGGTGGTGCTCCGCGCCCTCACCGCCGCCGACGAGGGCCGCCTCGAGGACGAGGCCGTGGCCGGCTAGGCCGCCGCCAGCTCCGGCAGGTCGTGCAGCGCCGGATCCAGGCCCCTGCCCATCAGGTCGATGAAGTTGTCGCGGTAGAAGGCGCGCTTCGCCCGGTCGCTGACGCCTGCGAGGCTGTCGTTGAACCGCTTCAGCGGATTGCGGCCGCCCTCCACGTGCGGGAAGTCCGAGGAGAACAGGATCATCTCCTCGCCGGAGTTGGCGATGATCCAGGCCACGTCCTCGTGCGGATAGGGCGTGACGCGAAGCTGGCGGCGCAGGATCTCCGAGGGCCTGGCCGACAGCTTCTGCAGCCGCTCCTCGCGCCCGAAGGCGGCGACGCCGGAATCCAGGAACTTCATCAGACTGGGCAGCCAGGACGCGCCGAGCTCGATCGCGCCCCACTTCAGCCGCGGGAAGCGGTCGAACACCCCGTCGATGACCAGGGCCGACAGGGTCTGCCAGACCGAAAGCGGGATCGCCATGAAGGTCAGGGAGGTGAAGTTCTCGTCGCCGCCGTGGAAGTCCTTCACATAGGGCAGGCCGTTCTCCAGGTAGTCCCGGTGCATCTTCTCCTCGCCGCCCACGTGGAAGAGGATCGGCAGGCCCGCCTCCTGCGCCAGCGCCCACAGCGGGTCGAGCTCCAGGTGGCTGGGCGAGAAGCCCGGCGGGTGGCGGGACGGGATGACCAGCGCCTTGGCGCCAAGGGCGATGGCCTCGCGGGCGATCTCCGGCGCCCGGGCCCGGTCGATCAGCGGCACATAGCCGGTGGCCAGCAGCCGGCGGTCCACCGAGCAGAACTCGGTCATCATCCGGTTGTGGGCGCGGGCGGCCTCGAGCGCGAGCTCGACCTCGCCCATCTGCTCCAGGCCGAAATTGGACAGGCAGGCGGTGGTGAAGACCAGCTGGCTCGCGAACCCCAGATAGTCGAGCGTCTTCGGCCGGTCGTCGGCCCGGAAGGCGCCCAGGGCCTCGTAGTTCTTGCGCAAGAGGATGTTGGCCTCGGCCCCGGCCCGGAACTCCGGGTCCTCGTGCTTCGCCGCGGCGTTGGCGAACCACTCGGGCAGCACGTCCTTGCGGCCGGTCTTCTCCACGAAGGCGTCCCGGAACTTCGGATCCAGGTACCGGTTCACCGTGCCCGGCAGCTCCATGACGTGACTGTCCGCGTCATGGATGGTTTGGCCCTCGACATACGGCATGCCACATCCTCCCTGATGGTTTCTTCTTCTGCCGACATTCCGCCTCTTCGAACTTCCCCGCGTCAAGACGCGGCTCGGCAGGCGGACCTTTGGCGGATGCATCCCGCGGCGGCGGCGCAGGCCCTGGTCGGGTGGGAGGTGCTGGTGGGCGGCGTCGGCGGCCGCATCGTGGAGACCGAGGCCTACCACCACGAGGATCCCGCCTCGCACAGCTTCACCGGTCCGACCGCCCGCAACGCGGTGATGTTCGGGCCGGTGAGCCGGGCCTACGTCTACCGCTCCTACGGCATCCACTGGTGCCTGAACTTCGTCTGCGGCGAGAGCCCCGGCAGTGCGGTGCTGATCCGCGCGATCGAGCCGACCCACGGCCTGGAGATCATGCGCGAGCGGCGCGGCCTCGCCGACCCGCGCGCCCTCTGCTCGGGCCCAGGCAAGCTCTGCCAGGCGCTGGCGATCACCCGCGAGCACGACGGCCTGCCGCTCGACCGCGCGCCCTTCGAGCTGCGGCCGGGCCGCGCCGCGGGCCTCGTCGCCGGCCCGCGGATCGGCATCACCAAGGCCGCCGAGGTCCCCTGGCGCTTCGGCGAGGCCGGCTCGAGGTTCCTCAGCCGGCCGTTTCCACGCGCTCGCTAGAGCTGCGCCAGCAGGTAGTCCGCCGACGAGACCTTGAATTCGCCGGGCTCCTCGACGTTCAGCTCCTTTACCACGCCGTCGTCGACGATCATCGAATAGCGCTGCGAGCGCGTGCCCATGCCGAACTTCGAGGCGTCGAAGTCGAGGCCCAGCGCGCGGGTGAAGTCGCCGCCGCCGTCGGCCAGCATGACGATGTCCTCGCCCACCGCCTGGTCCTCGGCCCAGGCGCGCATGACGAAGGCGTCGTTCACCGACACGCAGGCGATGGTGTCCACGCCCTTGCCCCTGATCTCGCCGGCCATCTGCTTGAAGCCCGGCAGGTGCTTGGCCGAGCAGGTGGGGGTGAAGGCGCCCGGCACCGCGAACAGCGCCACCTTCTTGCCGCCGAAGACGTCCTTCACGGACACCGGCCGGGGTCCTTCGGCCGTGGCCTGGGTGAGGGTGGCGTCCGGCAGCTTGTCGCCGACTTTGATGGTCATGGGGGCGTCCTCCTGGGGAATGGTCGAGCTGGGGAGATAGCGACAACTCCGCGCGCTTCAACCAAGCACGTGCGAACGGACCTTGAAAGCGCCGCGATCCGGTTCGAATGTCGGAGCCGATGGATGAAGGGATCTTCGCAGGCCAGCTCCTGATCGCCATGCCGGGCATCTCCGATCCCCGCTTCGAGCGGGCCCTGATCCTGGTCTGCGCGCATGACGACCGCCACGCCATGGGGCTCGCCGTGAACCGCCCCGTGGAGGGGCTGACCGTGCCCGACCTGCTGGCGCGGCTGGACATCGCCTCCGAGATCAAGGCGCCGCCGGATCTGGTGCTCATGGGCGGCCCGGTGGAGCGCGAGCGCGGCTTCGTCCTGCACACCGACGACTATGCCTCCGAGCACAGCCTGGAGGTCGCCGAGGGCCTGGCCCTGACCCCCACCCGCGACGCCCTCGAGGCCATGGCCCAGGCCAGCGGCCATCCGCGCCGCTCGCTGCTGGCGCTCGGCTACGCCGGCTGGGGCGCGGGCCAGCTGGAAAACGAGATCAAGGAGAACGTCTGGCTCACCTGCGATCCGGACGAGTCCCTGATCTTCGGCGCCGACCACGACCAGAAATGGACCCGCGCGCTCGGCAAGCTCGGCGTCGATCCCGAGCGCCTCAGCTTCGTGGCCGGTCGGGCCTAGCCGCGGGTGCCGCGGGCCATCACCGGGGCGGCGCCGTCCACATAGCTTTCGTTGAGGTAGACCTCGGCTTCCTGGGGTGAGAGCGCCGGCGCATAGCCGAAGCCCTGGCCGTAGTCGCAGCCCAGGCTCTGCAGCTGCCGGGCCATGCCGGCGTTCTCGACGCCCTCGGCCACCACCTCCAGCGCCAGGTCGCCGCCCAGCTTCACCACCGAGGAGACGATCTTCGCCGAGCCGTCGTTGGTGGCCATGGTGCGCACGAAGTAGCGGTCGATCTTCAGGGTGTCGAAGGGCAGCCGCGTCAGGTAGCTCAGCGACGAGAAGCCGGTGCCGAAGTCGTCCAGCACGAGCGCCGCGCCGGCCTTGCGCAGGTCGCGCAGCACCACCGCCGCCTTCTCCGGGTTGCGCATCACGTCGCTCTCGGTGACCTCGAGCTTCAGCGCGCCCGGCGGCAGGCCGGTCTCCTCGCGGATCGCGGCCACGTCGGCCACCAGGCCCTTGCGGTCGATCTCGCCGGTGGAGAGGTTCACCGCCACGGTCAGCTCGCCCGCGGCGCTGTGCTTCAGCCGCCAGTCGGCGAGCTGCCGGGCCGCCTGGCGCATCATCAGGGCGCCGAGCTGGTCCATCAGCCCCATCTCCTCGAGCAGCGACAGGAACTGCTCGGGCATCAGCAGCCCGCGCCTCGGGTGGCGCCAGCGGACCAGGGCCTCGAACCCGGACAGCGCCCCGGTCGAGAGCCGCACGATCGGCTGGTAGAAGGGCGTCAGCTCGCCCCGGCCGAGCGCCCCCTTCAGGTCGCTCTCCAGCGCCAGGCGCGACAGGCCGTCGCTTTCCAGGGCGCGGCCGTAGGCCGCCGCCCCGCCGCGGCCGTGGCTCTTGGCCGCCTCCACCGCAAGCTCCGCCCGGCGCAGCAGTTCGGCCGCCTCCGGCGCGTCCTCCCCGCCCTGGGCCTCCACCGCGCCGATCGACAGGGTGGGATGGATGTCGAAGCCCGCGACCCTGAGCGGCTGCTCCAGGGCCCGGCGCAGCGCCGCCCCCCCGGGCGAGGCCTCCTTGGGGGCCAGAGCGGCGAACTCGTCCTCGCCGATCCGGGCGAGCAGGGCGCCCGGCGGGAAGGCGGCCGCCAGCCGCGAGCCCAGCGCCGCCAGCACCAGGTCGGCGCGTTCGTGGCCCAGCGCCTCGTTCAGCCGGCGCAGGCGGTCGAGGTCGGCGACCACCAGCTCATGGGCGCCGGGCTGCTGCAGCCGCTCGCGGGCGCGCAGGATGAAGCTGCGGCGGTCCAGCAGCCCCGTCAGGGTGTCCTTCTCGGAGGCGGCGAACTTGGTCTCGGGCGCCACCACGCCGGCGGCGCGTCGGCCCTCCTCGAGCCACACGCCGCGCCAGACGCAGACGCCGCCGCTCCGCATCCGCAGGCGCACGGAGATCTCGGTCCCCGGCTCCGAGGCGCGCAGCAGCTCGTCGGCCATGGCCCGGTCCTGCGGCAGGGCCAGCGCGCGCAGCGCGGCGGAGGAACAGTCGGGGGCCAGGGGCCCGAGCCCCAGGGCGCGCGACGCGCCGGTCAGCCGCAGGCGGTCGGCGTCGGGCTCCCAGAGCCACAGCGCCACGTCGGCCGCGCCCAACGCCTCGAGCGTCGTCGTCGCGTCCCACGTCCACCGGTCGCTCGACATGGATCTTCAGCCGCCTGGCAGAACAAAACGCCGGTCAGACCGACACACCCTCGTCCGGCCCCTCGGGCGCGCTGAATGGCGACGTCAGACCGAACAGGACATGGTCTCGCCACACGCCGTTAATTTTCAGATAAGCCTTGGCGTAACCCTCCTCCGCGTACCCCGCCTTGGCGAGCAGGGTGCGGGACGGTCCGTTCTCCGGGATGCACGCCGCCTCCAGCCGGTGCAGGCCCAGGGTTCGGAAGGCGAACTCCGAGACGGCCTTCACCGCCGCCAGCGTCAGCCCCTGCCGGGTGAAGGGCCTGCCGCACCAGTAGCCCACCGAGCCCATCTGGGCGACGCCGCGCCGGACGTTGGAGAGCGTGATGCCGCCGGTCAGCGCCCCGTCCTCGGCGCGGAACACGAAGAAGGGGTAGGCCGTGCCCTGGTCGCGGTCGCGCTGGTAGGCCGACAGCCGGCGGCGGAACGCGGCACGCGAAAGGTCGTCCGCCGGCCAGGTGGGCTCCCAGGGCTGCAGGAAGCTGCGGGAGACGGCGCGCAGCTCGCGCCATTCCGGATAGTCGGCCGCCCGCGGCGGTCGAAGCACCACACCCTCGCCTTCCACGCGAAGGCCGCTCTCCGGCGAAATCCAGTCCAGCAGGGCCATGGCGAGCGCAGCGTCGCGGAATTCGTGGCGCGCGGTCAATAGGTTGGCGAAAAGCCGATGGCGGCCATGCCGAACAGCGAGGCCTCGAACACCGGCGCGGCGCGCAGCGCCGGCTTCGGCCCCAGCACGGCCACGGCCGATTTGCGCTCCCGCAGGATCCATTCGACGAGGCGGGCGATGTCCTCGGCGGTGACGGAGTCCACCTCGCGCGCGACGATGTCCGGGTGAAGGGTGCGGCCGAACAGCAGCACCTGGCCGGCCGCCTGCTCGGCGCGGGCCAGCGCCCCTTCCCGGCCCATGAACATGGAGCCCTTCAGCTGGGCCTTGGCGCGGGCGAGCTCCGCCTCGCCCACCGGCTTCGTCAGCTCGCCGATCTCGCCGGCCGTCACCCGGGCCAGCTCCTCGGCGTCCGTCGCCGCGCAGCCGGCGAACACGCCCAGCACCCCGGTGTCGGCATAGGTCTCGGAATAGGCGTCGATGGCGTAGGCCAGGCCGCGCTTCTCGCGCGCCTCCTGGAACAGCCGCGAGGCCATGCCGCCGCCGAGGATCTCGGCCAGCAGGCGCAGGGTGAAATAATCGGGATCGAGCACGCCCACGGCCGGAAGCAGCAGGACGACATTGGCCTGCTCCAGCTTCTTGGCGACGGGCCGCACGCCGGCTTCGAAGTGCGCCGGCTCGGGCGGCGGCAGGGACGGCCCCTCGGCGTGGCCGAAGTCGCGCTCGGCGAAGCGCAGCAGTTCGTCCTCGTCCACGGCGCCGGCGGCGCTGACCACCAGGCTCTCCGGCGCGTAGAGCGCGGCGCGCCAGTCGGTGAGCGTCTCGGGCGTCGCCCGGCCGATGGAGGCCGTGGTGCCGAGGATCGGCCGGCCCAGCGGCTGGCCGGCGAAGGCCGCCTCCTGCGCCAGCTCGAACACCAGGTCGTCGGGCGCGTCGGCCGCCTCGGCGATCTCCTGGGCGACCACCTGCTTCTCGCGGGTCAGGTCCCCGGCGTCCATGGCCGGGCGCAGCACCAGATCGGCGATGACGCTGGAGCCCAGATCCAGCCCGTGCTTCAGCGCCCGCACCTGGAAGCTGGTGCGCTCGTAGCCGGTGGCGGCGTTGATGTGCCCGCCCTCGGCCTCGATCACCTCGACGATGCCGCGCGCGGAGCGGCCGCCCGCGCCCTTGAACACCATGTGCTCCAGGAGGTGCGACCAGCCCGACCGGGCCTCGTCCTCGTAGCGGGCGCCGCGGCCGGCGACCACCGACAGCGCCACCGTCTGCAGGCCGGGCATAGGGTCGCACACCACGCGCACGCCGTTCGACAGCGTGTGGACGCGCGGCGTGGCGTCGGGATCAGGCGTTGGCGAAGGCGCGGACATATTCCTTGATCGTCTCGGGTTCGGCGGGCAGCCGCTCGAAACGCTCGGGACGGTCCGCAAGGTCCAGGGCGCCGCGCGGCAGGGCGGGCGTCACGCCGGAGGCCTGGGCCACGTCCTGCGGGAACTTGGCCGCGTGCGCCGTGGACAGCACCACGACCGGCCCCGGCACGTCGGTCACGCGCTTCAGGGCCGCCACCGCCACGGCGGTGTGCGGGTCGATCAGCTCGCCGGTCTCGTTCAGCGTGGCCACGATGGTCCGCCGCGTCTCGTCCTCGCCGACCGCCACCCCGCGGAACATGCCTCGCATCGCCTGGAAGGCCTTGGGCGGGATGTCGATGGCGCCGGCGGTGGCGAAGGCCTCGAAGGCCCGCGCGGTCTCCACCGGCTCGCGCTCGACGCTCTCGAAGTAGAGCCGCTCGAAGTTCGACGCCGACTGGATGTCCATGGCCGGCGAGATGGTGGGCGTCACCTGGCCGCGCACGTAGCGGCCGTCCTCGAAGGCGTGGGCCAGAATGTCGTTGGAGTTGGTCGCCACCACGATGCGGCCGATCGGCAGGCCCATGCGGCTGGCCACATAGCCGGCGAAGGCGTCGCCGAAGTTGCCCGACGGCACGCAGAAGCTCACCGGCCGGTGCGGCGCGCCCAGCGCCACGGCGCTGGTGAAGTAGTAGACCGCCTGGGCGGCGATGCGGGCGAAGTTGATGGAGTTCACCCCCGACAGGTCCACCGCCTGGCGCAGGACCTGGTCCTGGAACGCCTGCTTCACGATCGCCTGGCAGTCGTCGAAGGTCCCGGCCACCGCCACGCAGGCCACGTTCGGCTCGGTCGCGGCGGTCATGAACCGGCGCTGGACCTCGCTGATCCGGCCTTCGGGGAAGAGGGCCACCACCTTGACGTTCTTGCGGCCGCGGAACGCCTCGACGGCCGCCCCGCCGGTGTCGCCGGAGGTGGCGCACAGGATGGTCTGGGTGCGGCTCTGCTTGCCCAGCACATGGTCGTAGAGCCGCGCCAGGATCTGCATCGCCACGTCCTTGAAGGCGAGGCTGGGGCCATGGAAGAGCTCGGCCAGGAAGGCGTTCGGCGACAGCTGCACCAGCGGCACGACCGCCGGATGGTTGAAGGTGGCGTAGGCCTCCCGGCACATCTCCAGGAGCTCGTCCTTCGGGATCTCGTCGCCCGCGAAGGCGCCGATCACCGCGGCGGCCACGTCGGCGTAGGGCTGGCCCGCGAAGGCCGCGATCTCGGCCTCGCTGAAGGTCGGCCAGGTCTCCGGCACATAGAGGCCGCCGTCGGGCGCCAAGCCCGCGAGCACCGCGTCGACGAAGCCCACGGGGGCCGCCTGTCCCCGGGTCGAGATGTAGCGCATCAGGATTTCCGCCTGCGGAAGAGCATGGCGGCATAGACGCCGGCCAGGGCGGCGGCAAGGCCGAACCAGGTGACCGCGTACTCCAGGTGGCGGTTGGGGATCTGCGCCGGCAGCGGCGCCGGGACCAGCGCCCGCCATTCCGGGTTGGAGGCGGTCTCGGCCATCAGGAAGGTCGGGGCCGGCGCCTCCGCCTTCAGGGCCGCGGCCATGGCGTCGACGTCGCGGGAGAACCAGCGGTCGGGGCGGTTTGGCGGGGTCACGAAGCTGGCCGGCTCCGGCGGCCGCAGCACGCCCGTCACCTGCACCGGCGCCCGGTTCGCGGCATCCACCGGCGGCCGGGCCGAGATGGTGTCGGCCACGAAGCCGCGGTCCACCAGGATGGTGCGGTAGCGGAGGGACGCCACCTCGCAGGCGGAGATCAGCCGCACCCCCGACTGTCCCTCGCGCAGGCCGTAGAGCTCCACATAGGGCGCCGTGGCGAGGCCCGGGCAGGTGGCGGTGACGCGGACGAAGCCCACGTCGCGACCTTGCGCCAGCCCGTCGAGGACCGGTCCGACCGGCTGCGCCGGTGCCGCCTGCAGCTTCTCGATGCGCGCCAGGACATCGCGCTTCCACGCCAGCCGCTGGAGCTGCCAGGCGCCCAGGCCGATGAGGATCGCCAGGGCCACGAGCGTGACGAGGGTCAGGCCGAGCGGGAAGCCGCGCTTGCCGCGGCGGCGGTCGCCGATCGGGACCTCCGGGTCCCAGGCCTCAGTCATGGCGCGCTTCGGAGGCCTTGTTCATGAACTGCGCGGCCAGCATGGCGCCCTTCATCGGACGCAGCAGGGCCAGCACCAGGACCAGCGTGCCGGGCAGCCAGAGGACCAGGTGGACCCAGACGGGCGGGCTGAGCGCCACCTCGGTGAACAGCGCCGCGAAGGCCACGAGGAAGCCGGCGATCAGGATCACGAACACCGCCGGCCCATCGCCGGAATCGGCCCTGGCGAGATCGAAGCCGCAGGCTTCGCAGCGGGGCGCCACCGTCAGGAAGCCCTCGAACAGGCGCCCCTCGCCGCAGTTGGGGCAGCGGCCCGCGATCCCCGCCAGCAGCGGGTTGCGGGCCTCCGCCACCTCAGTGGCCTCCGCCGCCGAAGACCACGTAGATGAAGGCGAACAGGAACAGCCACACCACGTCGACGAAGTGCCAGTACCAGGCCGCCGCCTCGAAGCCGAAGTGCTGCTTGGGCGTGAAGCCGCCGTTCATCAGCCGGATCAGGCAGACGATCAGGAAGATGGTCCCGATCAGCACGTGGAAGCCGTGGAAGCCGGTCGCCATGAAGAAGGTCGAGCCGTAGAGGCCGGAGTTCGCGGCTTCCTCGTTGAAGAAGTACTGGTGCTCGAGGATGTGGGCGTACTCGTACGCCTGGATCGCGGTGAACATGATCCCGAGCAGGACGGTCAGGAGCAGGCCGAGCTTGGCGCTCTTGCGGTCGCCCTGCTGCAGCGCGTGGTGGGCCCAGGTGACGGTCGTGCCGGAGAGCAGCAGGATCAGGGTGTTGACCAGCGGGAGCTCCCAGGCGGGCACGGTCTCGACGCCGTGCGGCGGCCAGGTCGCCCAGGCGGTGCGGACCTCCTCGATGGACGCCAGCGTCCGGTGCTCGTGGAAGAGCGCCATCTCGAAGAAGACCCAGAACCAGGCCACGAAGAACATCACCTCGGAGGCGATGAACAGGATCATGCCGTAGCGCAGGCCGATGCCGACCACTGGGGTGTGGTCGCCGGCGTTGGCTTCCTTCACCACGTCCCGCCACCAGCCGAACATGGTGTAGAGCACGCCCGCGAGGCCTGCGGCGAACAGCCACCAGGTGCCCTTTTCCAGGCCGAACAGGCCCTTCATCCAGGCCACGCCGCCGATGGCCATCACCGTGGCCGCGATCGAGCCGGTGAGCGGCCACGGGCTCGGGTTGACCAGGTGGTAGTCGTGTTTGACGCCTGCGGCCATTTCGGTCCTAACCCCTCGCAAGTCCCCCACGCGCCGGACAGAGTCGCGCGCAGTCAAAAGTCGCGCACGCTATAGCCTTGCGCCGCCGCCTCCGCCAAGGGGGAAAGGCTCAACCGGCGTTCGACGGCTTGTGCGCCTGCGCCGTCGCGGGCGCCGGCGGCGCCTCCACCGACGGGAAGAAGGTGTAGGAGAGCGTCACTTCCTGCTCTCCCTTGGTGTCGAAGTCCGAGGCGAACTTCGGGTCGACGAAGTACAGCACCGGCATGTCGACCGTCTGTCCGGGCGCGATCGTCTGGTCCGAGAAGCAGAAGCAGTCGAGCTTCTGGAAGTAGAGGCCGGCCTCCTCGGGAACGACGTTGAACACCGCCCGCCCGGTGATCGGCGTGGTCCCGTTGTTGGTCACCCGGAACAGCGCCAGCTTGGTCTCGCCGATCTTCGCCTCCTGCGAGGTCTGTTCGGCGGTGAAGGTCCACGGCAGGTTCCGGACGTTGGCGTCGAACCGGATGGTCAGGGTCTTGTCGAGCACCTCGCCCGGCGCGGCCTCGGCCTTGCGCACCGTGCCGTCGAAGCCGGTGAGTTCGCAGAAGGCGCGGTAGAGCGGCACCGAGGCGTAGGCCGCCCCCACCATCCCGAAGAAGGTCACGCCGCAGATCAGGCCGACGCGGCGGTTCCGCCGCTGCTGCGGGGTGAGCTCGCGCTTAGAACCGGGGTTCGAGGACACTTCCGCCAAGCCTCACGATGGTGACGACGAAGATCAGGATGACGAAGAGCACGAGGCCGAGGGCGAGCGCGATGTTGCGGCCGCGCCGCGCCTTCGTCTCGACTTCGCTCTCGCGGGCGGGATCGCTCATCTAGAGGAGCTCCAGGGCTTTCAGCCCCATCAGGTGTTCGACCAGCAGGGTGGCGAACAGCAGGGACAGGTACAGGATGGAGAAGGCGAACAGGTTGCGCGCGTCCTTGGCGCCGGCGCGAACGTCGTAGAGGCCCGCATGGCCTTCCGGGTCGTTGCGCTGGCCGCCCGCCTCGCCGGCATGGCTGCGGAAGAGCCGCCAGGCGAGCAGCAGGAAGACCAGGCCGCCCAGGGCCGAGACCGCCAGGTAGGCGACGCCGCCGAGGCCGGTGAAGGCCGGCGCGATCGCCACCGGCACGAACAGCAGGCTGTAGATCCAGATCTGCCGCCGCGTGGAGGCGGCGCCCGCCACCACCGGCATCATCGGCACCCCCGCCTTCTGGTAGTCCTCGCTGGTGTAGAGGCTCAGCGCCCAGAAGTGCGGCGGCGTCCACATGAAGATGATGGCGCACAGGAGCCAGGCGTTCAGCGGGGTGGACCCGGTGGCCGCGGCCCAGCCGATCACCGGCGGCAGCGCCCCGGCCAGGCCGCCGATGACGATGTTCTGGGCCGTCCAGCGCTTCAGCCACATGGTGTAGACGACGGCGTAGAAGAGGATCGTGAAGGCCAGGAGGCCCGCCGCCAGCCAGTTCAGCGCCATGCCCATCAGCATGACGGAGAACAGCGAGAGCACGACGCCCAGCGCGAGCGCGTCGGCGCCCTGCACACGGCCCGCCGGCACGGGCCGGCCGCGGGTTCGGCGCATCTTGGCGTCGATGTCGGCGTCGTACCACATGTTGAGCGCGCCGGACGCGCCCGCGCCCACGGCGATGCACAGGATGGCCACGGCCCCCAGCACCGGGTGCAGCGGCGTGTCGGCGGCAATCAGCCCGGTCAGGGCCGTGAACACCACCAGCGACATCACGCGCGGCTTCAGCAGCTGCAGGAAGTCCTGCCAGCGGGCGGGAGCGCGGACGGTGGGATGGGCCGTAGCCATGGCCATGGATGATACTCGTAATGTCCGAAGGGCGCGCCCCTTGCGGAGCGCGCCCCTCTAAGATGGTCCCGGAGGCGCCTGCGTCCTAGTGGACGTCGGGCTTCACCACCGGCAGTTCGTTGAACTGGTGGAACGGCGGCGGGGAGGACAGGGTCCACTCCAGCGTCGTCGCGCCCTCGCCCCACGGATTGGCTTCGGCCTTGCGGCGGAACACCATCGCGTCGAGCAGGACCACCAGGAACACGCCCACGCCGGCCAGGGTCACCGCGTAGCCGAACGAGGACACCTGGTTCCAGAGCGTGAAGGCGTCCGGATAGTCCACGTAGCGGCGCGGCATGCCCTGGAGGCCCAGGAAGTGCTGCGGGAAGAAGATCAGGTTCACGCCGATGAAGGTGACCCAGAAGTGCACGGCGGCGAGCCACTCGCGGTACTTCACGCCCCACATCTTCTCGAACCAGTAGTAGAAGCCGGCGAAGATCGCGAACACGGCCCCCAGGCTCAGCACGTAGTGGAAGTGGGCCACCACGTAGTAGGTGTCGTGCAGGCTGTAGTCGATGCCGGCGTTCGCCAGCACCACGCCGGTCACGCCGCCGACGGTGAACAGGAAGATGAAGCCGATCGCCCAGAGCATCGGCGCCTTGAAGTCGATCGAGCCGCCCCACATCGTTGCGATCCAGCTGAACACCTTCACGCCCGTGGGCACGGCGATGACCATGGTCGCGGCGGTGAAGTAGGCGCGCAGGTTCACGCTCATGCCGACCGTGAACATGTGGTGGGCCCACACGACGAAGCCGATGAAGCCGATCGCCACCATGGCGTAGGCCATGGCGAGGTAGCCGAACACCGGCTTGCGCGAGAACGTCGACACGATGTGGCTGATGATGCCGAAGCCCGGCAGGATCAGGATGTACACTTCCGGGTGCCCGAAGAACCAGAACAGGTGCTGGTACATGATCGGGTCGCCGCCGCCGGCGGCGTCGAAGAAGTGGGTGTTAAAGTTGCGGTCGGTCAGCAGCATGGTGATGGCGCCGGCCAGCACGGGCAGCGACAGCAGCAGCAGGAAGACCGTCACCAGCACCGACCACACGAACAGCGGCATCCGGTGCAGGGTCATGCCCGGGGCGCGCATGTTGAAGATGGTCGTGATGAAGTTGATGGAGCCCAGGATCGAGCTCGCGCCGGCCAGGTGGACGGACAGGATGGCGAGGTCCATCGACGCGCCCGCGTGACCCGAGGTCGAGAGCGGCGGGTACATGGTCCAGCCGCCGCCGAACCCGACGCCGGGCCCGCCGTCCACGAACATGGACGTGCAGAGCAGCACCCAGGCGGCGACCAGCAGCCAGAACGAGATGTTGTTCATCCGCGGGAAGGCCATGTCCGGCGCGCCGATCATCAGCGGCACGAACCAGTTGCCGAACCCGCCGATCATCGCCGGCATGACCATGAAGAAGATCATGATCAGGGCGTGGGCGGTGACCACCACGTTGTAGCCGTGCTTGGACGGCTCGATCAGGCCCATCTGGGCCAGCAGGCTGCCCTCCCGGAACACCTGGATGCCCGGTTCGGCCAGTTCCCAGCGGATCAGGCCGGACAGCGCGCCCCCCACCAGGCCCGCCATGATGGCGAACAGGATGTAGAGGGTGCCGATGTCCTTGTGGTTGGTGGAGAACAGCCAGCGCACCAGGAACGGCGGCTTGTGGTCGTGGCTGTCGTGGTGGGTGTCGTGAGCGGCGGCTTGGGCCATCGGTACGATATTCCTGGCTTACTTCGCAGCCGGCGCCTTGGGCGCGGGCTGGGCGTTGGTCGCGGGCGCGGTCGGCGAGGGCGTCGCCGGAGCCGGGGCCGCCGGGTTCACGGAGGCGGTCGCCGCGGCGGGCTGGGCCGCGGCGGCGGCGGCCGGAGCGGCTTCCGTGTTGACGGCGCCGGCGGCGTCGCCCGCGGCGTCCAGGGTGGTCGGCGTCGGCGCCGGGCCCTTGCCGCCCTTCGACGCCACCCAGGCGTCGAACTCGGCCTGCGTCACGACCCGCACCTCGATGGGCATGAAAGCGTGGTCGACCCCGCAGAGCTCACGGCAGTTGCCGTAGTAGGTGCCGACCTTCTCGGCCTTGAACCAGGTCTCGTTGACCCGGCCCGGCACGGCGTCGGTGATGACGCCGAAGGAGGGCACCGCGAAGGCGTGGATCACGTCGGCTCCGGTGACCAGCACGCGGACGGTCTTGTTGACCGGAACCACCATCGGCTCCGTCGCCGCCAGCAGGTAGGGGACCTTCCGGGCGACGGCGTCTTCCTTCGGCAGGACGTTCGAGACGAATTCCGAGACCTCCTGGTCCGGATACTCGTAGCCCCAGTACCACTGGTAGCCGGTCGCCTTCACCGTCAGGTCGGGCTTCGGCATGTCGTGGTAGGCGAACAGCAGCTTGAACGAGAAGATCGAGATGAACACCAGGATGAGGACCGGCACGAGGGTCCAGACCACCTCGATCACGGTGTTGTGGCTCCAGCGGGCCGGCACCGGGTTCGCGCGCTTGTTGTACTTGACGATCACCCACACCAGCAGCCCCAGCACGAACAGCGTGATCACCGTGATGATCGGCAGCAGGATCGCGTTGTGGAAGAAGATGGCGTCGTGCCTGAGCGGGGTCACCCCCGGCTGCAGGTCGATCGCGCCCGGCGTCGGCTGACCCGTCAAGTCCTCGGCCAGGGCCGAAGCGCCCCAGAAGGCCGACATCGCGCCCGCGACGACGCCTGTCGTCAGCGCTCGCATACCCTGAAACCTCGACTTCATGTCCCCTCGGTCTGGTTGGCCGGCCGCGTCTCGCAGAACTGACGATCGCCCCCGCCGACTGTCAGAAGGACGCGCACAGGCGCGCGAACGCACGCTGCCCGGCCCTTCGGGCGCGTGCATACGCGCATCGCTTTGGCTTGCCAAGGCGCAAGCGGCCCCTTGCGTCCGCACGGCAGGCGGGGCCGTAAGAATCAGGTCGGATCAGGCGGTTCCATGGCAACGGCCGCCGATCCTCGTTCCGGGAGATTCGCGATGCACCTCAGCCCTGACGACGAACGGCGCGTCCGCGCCGAGTTCGACCGGCTGACCAACCTCACCTCGGCCGAGCTCGCCGCCTGGTTGGAAACGCCGCAGAGCCGCAAGGTCGGTTTCGTCCGCCGCGGCGAGACCGAATCCGTGGGCCGCCAGTCGGCCAGGCGCATCCTCGCCATCCGCGCCACGCCGCCCGAGGATCTCACCGACGCCGACTACGCCCATATGAAGAAGGTGATCGGCTACTGCCGCCGCCATCTGGCGCAGCGCCCTTGGGGCGACGTCACCGACACCCGCTGGCGCTGGAGCCTGATGAACTGGGGCCACGATCCCCTGAAGGGCCGTTAGCCGGCCGAGGCCATGGCGTGGAATTCGCTGATCGCGCCGTAGACCCCCAGGCCGATTCCCCGCGCCAGCTGCTCGAGCTGCAGCTGGTTGTGCGCCAGGAAGATCATCACCGAGCCGTCGGTCGGATCGGCCTGCCACCAGCCGCCGAAGGCGCCGGGCCAGCCCACTGTGCCGACGCCACCGCGGCAGCGGACGACCGGCGCCTTGGCCGGATCGATGACCACCGCCACCCCCAGACCGAAGCCGTGGCCCTCGAACGGGTTCATGCCCAGCAGCCGAGCCTGGGCCCGCTGCTCGGCCGTCAGCCGATCGGCGGTCATCAGGGCGACCGTCTCGGGCCGCAGCAGGCGCGCGCCGCCCGGGGCGCCGGCCTCCACGAAGACCCGCGCGAAGACCAGGTAGTCGTCCAGTGTCGACCAGAGCCCCGCCCCGCCGGAGACATAGGTCATGCCCGCCGGACGGTCGGCCAGGAACGGCGCGCCCGGCGGCGGGACGTAGCGGACCAGGCGCCCCGCATCATCGAAGCCGTACATGCGGGCGGCGCGGTCCCGCTTCTCCGGCGGGACGACGAAGCCGGTGTCCGCCATGCCCAGCGGCCCGAGGACCCGCCGCTGCAGCACCTCCCCGAGCGGCGCCCCCTCGATCCGCGCGAGCAGGAAGCCCAGCAGGTCCGTGGCGCGGCCGTAGCGGAACGCCGTCCCCGGCTGGTCGGTGAGCGGAAGGCGGGCGAGGTTGGCGATCCAGGTCTCCGGCGGCACGGGGCTGTCGATGTCGGGGCCCAGCGCCTCTGCATAGGCGCGGGCGATGGGCCCCTGATGGAAGTCGCCGTAGGTCAGCCCCGACCGGTGGGTCAGCAGGTCCTCGAAGGTGATCGGCCGCTCGGCCGGCACGGTAGCGTCGAGCGGGCCCTCCACCGCGCGCAGCACCCGCATCCGCGCGAACTCCGGCGCCCAGCGGGTGATCGGCTCGTCGAGCGCGAAGCGGCCTTCCTCCAGCATCGTCAGCGCCGCCAGCGAGGTGACCGGCTTGGTCAACGAGGCGATCCGGAAGAGGGTGTCGCGCGCCACCGGCAGCCCGGCTTCCATGTCACGCCAGCCGGCGCAGGCGACGCGCGCCTCCCGGCCCGGGCGCCAGACGAGCGCCGCAGCCCCGGCGAGCTGGCCCGCCTCCACATAGGCCGCGAGCGCGTCTGCGATCCGGTCCGCCTGTCCCACCACCCCCTCCAGAAGATAAGACGACTATAAAATAGGCTTTCTATAAAATGGCAATCGCCTAGCTTGGGCCGCATGACGACCGCGGCGACGCCGGCCGGCCGCAAGGGCCGGCCGAAGGGGGACAAGCGCGAGCGCACCCGCGCCAGGCTGCTGGAGGCCGCCCGTGAGCTGATCCGCGAGGTGGGCTACGAGCGGACGACCATGGAGGCGGTGGCCCGCCGCGCGGGCATGACCAGCGGGGCGATCTACGGCAACTTCAGGAACCGCGACGAGCTGTTCATCGCGCTCGGCCAGACCTACTGGCCGGCGGTCAAGCCGCAGATCCCGCCCGACGCCGACCTGCCCGCGATCATGCGCGCCTTCGCCGCGGCGACGCTCGCGGCCCTCCCGGAGCGCGAGGCCGCCGCCGTCGGGCGGCTGACCGGCATGGCCTACGCCATGACCCACGAGGCCCAGCGCGCCGCCGTCCACGAAGCCACGGCCCGCAGCTACGCTTGGGGCGCGGAGTGGCTCGCCGGCGTGGGCGCGACGCGCGCCCTGCCCATGCCGCCACACGTGCTGGTGCGAGTGATGCACGCGCTCACCGAGGGCTTGGTCTTCCAGCGCCTGCTCACGCCCGACCTCGTGCCGGACGAGGTGTTCTACGCAGCCTTCGCCGCCCTCGCCGGCGCGCCCGCGAAAGAATAGAGCCGCCTGCGCGGTCGGGGCCGGGTGACGCCGCCCGCGCCGCTCCCTATCTTGGCCCCATGAACGCGCACACCCCCGCCCCCTCGATCCTGGACGCCGCCGGCGTCGACCCGCACCGCGCCGGCGAGATTCTCGGCGACGCCCTCGCCGGCGCCGACGACGGCGAGCTGTTCGTGGAACGGAGCGAGAGCGAGTCCTTCCTGTTCGACGACGGCCGCCTGAAGTCGGCGGCCTATGATTCCACCGAGGGCTTCGGCCTGCGGGTGGTGGCGGGCGAGACCGCCGGCTACGCGCACGCCAGCGAGATCTCCGAGGCCGCCATCCGCCGCGCCGCTGACTCCGCCAGCCTCGCCAAGCGTGGCTACGAAGGGATCGCGGCCGAGGGCCCGCGGCCCACCAACGCCCGCCTCTACGGCGAGGACGATCCGCTCGCCTCGCCCGGCTTCTCCGACAAGGTGGCCCTGCTGCAGGAGATCGACGCCTGGGCCCGCGCCCGCGACCCGCGCGTGGTGCAGGTGATGGCGTCCATGGCCGGCGAGCGCCGGACGGTGGAAATCCTGCGCGCCGACGGCCGGCTGATCCGCGATGTCCGCCCGCTGAGCCGCATCAACGTGCAGATCACCGTCGAGAAGGATGGCCGGCGCGAGAACGGCTACACCGGGGCCGGCGGCCGCGAAGGCTTCGAGACCTGGATCAGCCCCGAGAAGTGGCAGGCCCAGGTGGACGAGGCTCTGCGCCAGGCCCTGGTCAACCTGGAGGCCGTTCCCTGCCCGGCCGGCGAGATGGACGTGGTCCTGGGCCCCGGCTGGAACGGCGTCCTGCTGCACGAGGCGGTGGGCCACGGCCTGGAGGGCGACTTCAACCGCAAGGGCACCTCGGCCTTCTCCGGCAAGATCGGCGAGCGGGTGGCCGCGCCCGGCGTCACCGTCTTCGACGACGGCTCGATCCTCGGCCGCCGCGGCTCGCTGACCGTCGACGACGAGGGCACGCCCACCGAGCGCACCATCCTGATCGAGGACGGCATCCTGGTGGGCTACATGCACGACCGGATGAGCGCCCGGCTGATGGGCGAGAAGGCCACCGGCAACGGACGGCGCCAGTCCTACGCCCACATGCCCATGCCCCGGATGACCAACACCGGCATGCTGGGCGGCGACGCGTCGCGCGAGGAGATGATCGCCTCCACCAAGCGCGGCCTCTACTGCGCCAACTTCGGCGGCGGCCAGGTGGACATCACCAACGGCAAGTTCGTCTTCCAGTGCACCGAGGCCTACCTGATCGAGGACGGCCGCGTGACCACGCCGGTGAAGGGCGCGACCCTGATCGGCGACGGCCCCTCGGCGCTCACCCGCGTCACCATGATCGGCGACGACTTCGCCTTCGACCCCGGCATCGGCGTCTGCGGCAAGTCGGGCCAGAGCGTGCCCGTGGGCGTCGGCCAGCCGTCCCTGAAGCTCACCGGCCTGACGGTCGGCGGCACCAGCCTCTAGCGCCTGCGCCCCAGTCGCCGCCGGCAAGATTGCGGCGATTTAATACAGGTTACGGCCATTTAACTGGCCTGCGGTCCCCTGCGCCGGTCACCTGCCCGCCTTGGGGAGAGACCGATGTTGTTCATCCATGTGCTGGCGCAGGCCGCTGCGGCCGCCGTTCCGGAGGCCGTCGCCCAGCCGCAGCAGGGCGTCATCGCCTATCCGCCCGCCTTCTTCGAGAGCTTCCGGCCGACCAACGCGCTTGAGATGGTGGAGAGGGTCCCCGGCTTCACCTTCGACGAGGGCGACAGCGTCCGCGGCTTCGAGGGCGCCGCCGGCAACGTCCTGATCGACGGCCAGCGCCCGGCCGCCAAGAGCGACGGTCTCGACCAGATCCTCACCCGCCTGCCGGCGAGCCAGGTCGAGCGCATCGAGCTGATCCGCGGCGGCGCGCCGGGCATCGACATGCAGGGCAAGAGCGTCCTGGTGAACGTCGTCCGCAAGCAGGGCGCCGGCTTCCGCGGCCTGATCGCCGCCTCGACCAAATATGTCGCCGACGACGGGCGCAATACGCCGGCGTTCCGGCTGGAGGGCTCGGGTGAATCGAACGGACGGGCGTGGGAAGCCGGCATGCTGGTGGCCCAGGGCGTCGACGACGGCGCCGGCGACGGCCCCCGCATCCGCCTCGACGCCCAGGGCCGCCCGCTGATCCGCTCTTTCGTCGAGTCCGAGGGTACGGTGACGTTCCAGGGCGTCTTCACCGGCGCCTACGAGACGCCGCTGGCCGACGGCAAGCTGCGCCTGAACGCGCGGCTGTTCCTCAACGAATTCAATTACGACGAGCAGAACTACCTGCAGTTTCCGACGGTCGCGAAGGAGTTCGACCAGTGGGGCGAGGACGAGAAGGAGATCGAGCTCGGCGCGCGCTACACGCGCAGCTTCGGCCCGCGCACGTCCCTTGAGACGGTGCTCCTGCAGCGCAATGCGGACGAGCACTTCGGGGAGACCTTCCGATCCCCCGCGGACTCCGTCTTCTTCACCCTCGACCAGCAGACCGGCGAGAGCATCGCCCGCTCCGTGCTGAAGCACCGGCGCTCCGACAGCCTCTCGTTCGAGGCCGGCGCGGAGGGCGCGTTCAACTGGCTGGAGAGCGAGACCGACTATGCCCTGAACGGCCAGCCGCAGCCCGTGCCTGCCGCCAATGTGCGGGTGGAGGAGAAGCGCGGCGAGCTGTTCGGCAAGGCCACCTGGCAGGCGCGGCCCAGCCTGAGCTTCGAGGCCGGCGTGCGCCAGGAGGCGTCCCGGATCTCCTCGGACGGCGACGTGGAGCTCGAGAAGACGCTCTACTTCACCAAGCCCCGGTTCGCCGCCACCTGGGCCCCCGACGCCGCCACCCAGCTGCGGCTGCGCATCGAGCGCGAGGTGGGCCAGCTCGATTTCGACGACTTCGTCGCCAGCACCGAATTCAACACAGGCGGCGACGTGCAGGCCGGCAACCCGGACCTGGAGCCCGAGCAGGCCTGGGTGGCCGAGGCCGCCGCCGAGCGCCGCTTCTGGGGCTCGGGCGCCGTGGTGCTCACCCTGCGCCACTACGAGCTCAGCGACGTGATCGACCGCGCGCCGATCTTCACGAGCTCCGGGGCGGCCTTCGACGCGCCGGCCAACATCGGCTCGGGCGTGAAGCAGGAAGTGGCGGTCAGCCTCACCCTGCCGCTCGACGGATTCGGGCTGAAGCGCGCCCAGCTGCGCGGCCAGTCCACCTGGCGTCGGAGCGAGGTCACTGACCCCACCACCGGGGAGGAGCGCTCGATCTCCGGCTCGCGGCCCCTGGATTGGGAAGCCCACTTCTCGCACGACGTTCCCCAGTGGCGCCTGACCTGGGGCGTCGACGCCTACGGCGCCTGGCGCGAGACCTACTACCGGTTCAACGAGGTGAACGTCCGTAAGCTGAAGACCTTCGTCTCGCCGTTCGTGGACTGGAAGGCCCGGCCGGACATCACCGTGCGGGCGGAGATCCAGAACGCGACGGAGCGCGGCTTCCGCCGGACGCGCTACCGCTATGCCGGCCCGCGGGGATCCGCGCCGCTGGAGTACGTGGACGACCGCGACATCCAGTTCGGCCGGGTCTTCTACGTCCGCGTCCGCAAGACTTTCGGCGGCTAGGCCGGAACCGGGGCAAACCTGTCCCCGATTTAATCCACCTTACGGCCATTTAATTGGCCTCGGCCCCACGGCGCGGGTCACCTGCCCGCGATCGCTGGGAGGGAATGTTACATGCTGATCGTCCACATGCTCGCGCAGGCCGCCGCCGCCGCCACGCCGGAAGCCGTCGCCGCGCCGCAGGAAGGCGTCATCAGCTATCCGCCCGCCTTCTTCGCCGCCCAGCAGCCGGCCAACGCCCACGAGATGCTGCTGCGCCTGCCGGGCTTCGCCGTCGAGACCGGCGACAGCGTCCGCGGCTTCGAGGGCGCGGCGGGCAACGTCCTGATCGACGGCCGCCGGCCGACCAGCAAGACCGACGATCTGGAGGAGATGCTGCGCCGGATTCCGGCGGGCCAGGTGGAGCGCATCGATCTGATCCGCGGCGGCGCGCCGGGCATCGATATGCAGGGCAAGACCGTGCTCGCCAACGTCGTGCGCCGCTCGGGGGCCGGCCTGCGCGGCCTGATCGCCGTGGCCAACAACCACCTGTCCGACGGCCGCAACATGCACGGCGTGCGCCTGGAGCTGTCCGGCGGCTCGGGCGGCCGCGAATGGGAGGGCTCGGCCCGCTACGGCTACGGCAACGACGACGGCGGCAACATCGGTCCGCAGTTCCGCATCGGCCCGAACGGCGAGATCCTGCGCCGGTCCTTCGTCCAGAACGAGAGCGACGGCCTGCAGAAGACCGTCACCGCCGCCTTCCGCCAGCCGCTGGCCGGCGGCCGGCTCGGCCTCAACGCCCGCTACTTCAACGAGAAGTGGAAGTTCGAGGAGGACAACCGCTACCTCGAGCCCGCCGCCCTCGGCGTCGAGACCACCGACGATCTCTACCTCACCGACCAGACGGAGTTCGGGGCCCGGTGGGACCGCGACTTCGGCGCCCGCACCAAGCTCGAGCTGATCGGCCTGCGCCAGGACCGCGAGCGGGAGATCAACTCCATCTTCGGCGACCTCTCCGGAACCCAGGACTTCCGCCTGCAGCGCGACACCGCCGAAACCATCGGGCGCGGCGTCCTCAAGTACACGCTGAACGACCGCCTCTCCTTCGAGGCCGGCGGCGAGGCCGCCCTGAATGAGCTCGAGAGCCGCACCGCCCTCATGGTCAACAGCGCCGCGGTCGACCTGCCCGCCGCCAATGTGGACGTCGAGGAGAAGCGCGGCGAGGTGTTCGCCAAGGCCGTCTGGCGCCCGACCACCGCCTGGACGGTGGACGCCGGGGTCCGCTTCGAGGCCTCGCGCATCTCGTCCGAGGGCGACGTCGAGCTGGAGAAGACCCTCAAGTTCCTGAAGCCGCGCCTGGCCCTCACCTGGGCCCCCGCGCCGGCCACACAGGTCCGGATGCGCCTCGAGCGCGTCGTGGGCCAGCTCAACTTCGACGACTTCGTCGCCTCGTCCGACTTCAACACCGGCGCGGGTGTCAGCGCCGGCAACCCCGACCTCGACCCGGAGCAGGCCTGGGTCGCCGAGGCGGCCCTGGAGCAGCGCCTGTTCGGCGCGACGCTGGTGCTCACCTACCGCCACTCCGAGCTCACCGACGTCGTGGACCGCGGCCCGGTGGAAGGGCGCGAGGTCGATCCCGTCACCGGAGCGGTCACCGTCCGCTACTTCGACACGCCGATGAACATCGGCGACGGGACCAAGGACGAGGCGATCGTCAACCTCACCGCCCCGCTCGACCGCCTGGGCCTGAAGGGCGCCCTGCTGAAGGGCCAGTACACGCGCCGCTGGTCGGACGTCACCGACCCCACCACCTTCGAGAGCCGCCGGATCTCCAACCTCCGGCCCACCGAGTGGGAGATCAACTACAGCCAGGACCTGCCGCAGTGGCGGATGAGCTACGGCGTCGACGTCTATTCCGGCTGGACGGAGACCTCGTACCGCTTCGACTCCATCCGCGAGGTGAAGCTGCACAACGCCTATGTCCGCCCCTGGATCGAGAAGCGCTTCCAGCCCGACCTCGCCGTCCGCTTCGAGTTTCCCAACGTCACCAGCCGCGGCATCCGCTTCACCCGCCAGGTCTGGGACGGCCCCCGCGGCGCCTCGCCCCGCCTCTACACGGACGACCGCGACCTGGGCTTCGGCCGCATGTACTACGTCCGCGTGCGCAAGACCTTCGGGGCCTAGGCCAAAACGAAGAGGGGCCGCACGATCTCTCGTGCGACCCTCCTCCGACCCGCTGCGCGGGCCCCTTCTCCGCGAGGGAGAAGGGCGCCTCCCGTGACCTAGGCCTCCCGGTCCGCCCGGATCGCCGCCGGGCTCACCGCCTGACGCTCGCCGTCCAGCACGGGCGCGATCGGCTCCGGCTGCGGGTGGTTGGAGGGATCGTTCACCCCGTGCGCCCAGCCCTTGATGAAGAAGCTCAGCACGATGAAGCCGACGCCGATCCCGATCCCCCAGAGGCCCAGCATGTTGAACACCGTCAGCGAGGACTGCAGCGCGGCCGCCGGGTCGGTCACCTGGCCGCCCACCGTATGGGTGCCGGCGAGGCCGGCGATCCAGCCGCCCACGTACTGCGCCACCGACGACGACAGGAACCACACGGCCATCATGAAGGAGACCACCTTGGCCAGCGACAGCTTGGTGATCTCGGACAGGCCGACGGGCGACAGGAACAGCTCGCCGGTCGTGTGGAACAGGTAGAGCAGCGCCAGGAACACCATCGGCAGGCGGTACTGCTCGTCGGCGAATCCGGTGCCCCAGACCACCACCATGAAGCCGAGGCCCACCTGGATCAGGCCCAGGCCGAACTTCAGCGTCGGGTTCGGATCGCGCCCGCGGGCGGCGAGCCAGGCCCACGCCGCGGCGAAGATCGGGGCGAAGATCAGGATGTAGCCGGCGTTGAACGACTGCGTCTGGGCCGCCGTGACGCCCACCAGGTTCACGTTGCGCGCGGCGAACAGGTTGAGCGACGTGCCGGCCTGTTCGAAGAGGGTGAAGAACACCACCGCCCCCAGGATCAGCACGACCGCCAGCATCATCCGCTGGCGCTCCACCCAGGTCTTGCAGACCACGGCGATGATGTAGGCGATCGCCAGGAACGACAGGACGGTGGAGAGGCCCAGCGCCATGCCGACGACGGCGTTGCGCTGCACCAGCAGCCACACCGGCAGCACGCCGAGGATGGACAGGCCGTAGATCACCCACTCACGGTTGACGGGACCGGCCAGCGGCTTCTTCAGCAGTTCCGGATTCGGCGGTTCGCCCTTGCCCAGGAGGTGCTTCTTGCCGAGCACGAAGACCACGAAGCCGGCCAGCATGCCGATCCCGGCCAGGCCGAAGCCCGCCCACCAGCCGTAGGTGGCGCCGAGCAGGCCGCAGAGCACCGAGGCCCAGAACGCCCCGAGGTTGATGCCGTAGTAATAGAGCGTGAAGCCGGAGTCCCGGCGCGGGTCGCCCTGCGGATAGAGCTGTCCGACAATCGTCGAGATGTTCGGCTTGAGGAAGCCGACCCCCATGATGATCAGGGCCACCGCCAGGTAGAAGGCGTTCTTGCCGAGGGGATCGACGGTGTTCTCGAGCTCGTAGGAGCCCTCCGGCAGCACGGCCGGCAGCGGTCCGCCGGCCGGCAGGCCCTTCACCTCGAGGCCGCCGGCTTCGGCCGGGCCGAACGCATAGGGCTGGCCGCCGACCATCAGGCGCACCTGGCGCTCCTCCATGCGGCCCTCCGCGACGACCTCGTAGCTCTGGCCGGCGTAGGTCAGGGTTTGCCGCGCGGGCGAGCCCTCGACCGCCATGGTCAGGTGGCCGGCCACCAGCAACAGGGCGCCGAACGCCACCGCCTTGCGGGTGCCGAGATAGCGGTCGGCCAGGATGCCGCCCAGCAGCGGCAGCAGGTACACGAGCGAGGTGTAGGAGCCGTACTGCGCGTTCGCCGTGGCGTCGTCGAACAGCAGGTGCTGCGTCAGGTAGAAGATCAGGATCGAGCGCATGCCGTAGTAGGAGAAGCGCTCCCACATCTCGGCGAAGAACAGGACCATCAGGCCCCGGGGGTGGTTTCGCATCATCTGCAGCAGCACCGGTATGCCGGTGATGAGCGTGATCGCGATGCCGAGCAGCACGATGAGGTTCATGTAGACGTCCGTTTTCCCTATGGCTTCCAAGGCCTGGGACGTCTTTCGCCCCGGGCGCGCCGATTTGCGGGGAGAAAATCACGCGCCCTCCCCAAGCACAAGCAAGAGGGCGCCTCCTCGCGGAAGCGTGCCTTTACCCGCCCGGGACCCTGGCGCAACCCTCGGGCGTTGAGCCTGACGAGGAGGACCCCACGCCATGCTGACCCCAGGCCCCGACCATCCGATCACCGTCGAGCCCGCGAAGAAGCGCTGGCGCGCCTACTTCGCCGGCCACGTGATCGCCGACACCAACGATGCGCTGATCCTGCGCGAAGCGGACTACCCGCCGGTCGTCTATTTCCCGCGTCAGGACGTGGCCATGGAGTACATGAGCCGCACCGACCGCACGACCCACTGCCCCTACAAGGGCGACGCGGCCTACTACACAATCCTGATGGACGGGAAGTTCGCCGAGAACGCCGTCTGGACCTACGAGGACGCCGCCCCGTCGGTGGGCCAGATCGGCGAGCGGCTGGCCTTCTACACCGACCAGGTGGAGGTCTATGAGGTCGACGACGCCGCCGTGAACCCGCGCCATGTCGCCGAGGTCCACGACGGCCACGAGGTCGACGTGGACGAGATCGTCCAGCACACCGACGCCGGCGATGGCCGCTCCCAGCGCGAACACTGGCAGCCCAATGTCGAGACGCCGGGCGCGGAGGAGGGCGGACTCCGGTAGCGGCCCCGCCCATGATTATCCGCGTAACGACTTTTCTCCCCCCACCGCCCTGTAGTAGAGGCGAAGGGTGCCCAAGCTCGGCCTTGAGGGGCGCAGCTTAGAGTCGGCTGTGGTTCCCCAGCGTCCCCGGTCGAACGGGGGGACATGATGGCGAACGGGAACTTGGCCGGCCTCGGGGCCGTGGCTGCGATGACGGGCGACGGCTCGACCTTGGCCGCGCCGGCCCAACCCACCCTGAACCTGGCGCCCGCCTCCGACAGCGGGGTGGCCGAGGACGAGATCACGAGCGACGCCACGCCCACCCTGAACGGCGTCGCGGCGGCCGGAACCCAGGTGACCGTCTATGACGGCGCGACCCAGGTCGCCCAGACGACGGCGGCAGGGGGCGGCACCTGGACGGTCACCCTTCCCACGCTCGCCGAGGGCGCCCACGCCCTGACCGCGGTCGTCACCGACGGCGGGGAGGACAGCCCGCCCTCCGACGTCCTGAACCTCACGATCGACACCCGGGCCCCGACCTTCACCGCAGAAACCATCCGTCTCGACGAGGGCCGGCTGCGGATCACCCTCACCTTCGACGAGGCGCCGGTGGGGTTCTCGGCCGCCGACATCCAGCCGCCGCACCAGGCGACGGTGGAGAACTTCGCCGCAACGGCCAATCCGCGCGTCTTCACCCTTGAGGTGGTGATCGACCACGCCCGGGTCACGTTCACGACCCTCGATGTCCTGGCCGGCGCCTATACGGACGCGGCGGGCAACGCCTCGGCGGAGAGCTCCACGACGGTTCCGGGCTGGAGCGAAATGCCCGAGCCCGAGTTGACGGTGATCGACGGCGTGCTTGTCCAGCGGGTGCTGAGGGAGAACCCCGGTCCCCTGGAGCCGCGCGAGATCCTGGTGGTCCCGGTCATCGGGAACGGCGGTCCCGCGTCGGGCGGCAATCCCGATCACATCGACCTTCGCGTCGGTGGCGGGACCACCACTCTCAAGGTGCCGAAGGGCATGGGGAGCGAGCTCCACCTCACGGACGACCTGACGCGCGGCGAGCTGGTGACCGTGATCGTCCGAAGCATGGCGGAGATCGCCGCCGAGGAGGCGCTGCGGCGGGCGGTGGCGCAGTACCTCCAGGGGCTCACCGGCAGGCCCGACGATCTGTCCGTGCTCGTCGTGCAGCCCACGATGAACCCGCTCGGTCCCCTGCCGCAGCCGCTCGCGATCACCGGCAGCGCCCAGGCGTCGCCGGCCCTCCTGCTCGACGCTACCGGTCTGCGGCCCGGCGCCGCGGTCAACCTCGACAACATCGGCCTGACGGTGGTGTCCGGCCAGGTCATCATCGGCGGCGGCAAGGGCGCCCAGACCGTGTTCGCCGACAACCATCCGCAGGTCATCGTCCTGGGCGAGGGCGACGACGAGCTGCATGGCGGCGGCGGAAATGACACGGTCGGCAGCGCCGAGGGCGACGACCGCCTGTTCGGCGACGACGGCGACGACCGGGTGTTCGGCGGCGAAGGCGGCGACTACCTGCACGGCAACGCCGGGAACGACACCGTCTCGGGCGATGCGGGCCACGACGTGGCCCACGGCGGTCGCGGCGACGACCGGATGGACGGCGGCGAGGGTGACGACACCCTGCTTGGCGACCTCGGAAACGATCTCCTCGCCGGCGGCGCGGGCGGCGACTACCTGCACGGCGGCGCCGGGTCCGACACCGTCTCCGGGGACGCCGGGACCGACGTTCTGCAGGGCGGCAGGGACGCCGACCGCCTGGACGGCGGCGCGGGCGACGACGTGCTGATGGGCGATCTGGGCGACGACACCCTCACCGGCGGCGACGGCGCGGACCTGTTCGTCGCCCTGGCCGGCGGCGGCCGCGACCTGGTGCTGGATTTCGACGCCGCGGCCGGCGACCGCGTGCGGCTGGCCCCTGGGACCGGCTACCAGCTCCGCCAGGACGGCGCCGATGCGGTGCTCGACCTCGACGGCGGCGGCCAGCTGGTCCTTGTCGGCGTGCAGGCCACGTCCCTGTCCGCCGGCTGGCTCCTGGGCTAGGCCGGCGCGCGCGGCCCCGGCCACTCCGGGCGGGCGTCGGGCGCGGTCACGCTCATGCCGACGCCCTCGGTCGCCCGGTGCGGATAGGCGGAGGCGTCGAAGCCCTCCAGGCAGAAGATATTGACGCCGTAGTGGTCGGGCGCGGCCCGCTTGCGGTGGAAGACGTAGATCCCGCACCGGCTGCAGAAGAAGTGGCGCGCCACCCCTGTGTTCCAGCGGTACTCGCCGAGCGCCTCCTCGCCGGCCAGCAAGGTCAGCGCCGCTTCCGGGACCTTGATCATGCGGGCGTTGCGGCGGCTGCACAGCGAGCAGTCGCAGCTCGTCACCTCCTCGACCTCGGCCACGACGCGGAAGCGCACCGCGCCGCAGTGGCAGGAGCCGTCCCAGGCGCCCATGCTAGTAGGCGAAGGCCTCGAAGACCTTGCCTGCGTCGCCCTGCCACGGCCCGTTGTAGAGCTCCAGCAGGCGCTCGGCCGGGGTGACGCCGCTCTCGGCGATATCGATCAGCTCGCCCAGGTAGCCGCTCTCGTCGACCAGGCCGCCGGACAGGCGGTTGCGGCGCTTCAGGCCCTCGCGGGCGATGGCCAGCATGTCCTTGGCCACGTCCTGCACCGTGCGCCCGGCGACCTCGGCCTTCAGGCCCAGGCGGGCGACGTCCGCGCGCAGGCGCTCGTGGTCGAGGGTCTCCCAGTCCTTGCAGAGGTCCCAGGCCGCGGCCAGGGCGGCGCTGTCGTAGAGGACGCCCATCCACAGCGCCGGAAGCGCGCAGAGACGGCTCCACGGGCCGGAGTCCGCGCCGCGCATCTCCAGGTACTGCTTCAGCCGCACCTCGGGGAAGATGGTGGTGGTGTGGTCCGCCCAGTCCTTCAGCGTCGGCCGGTCGCCGGGCAGCTCCGGCAGCTTGCCGGCCATGAAGTCGCGGAACGAGCGGCCGGCGACGTCCACGTACTTGCCGTCGCGCTTGACGAAGTACATCGGCACGTCGAGCGCATAGTTGGCATAGGTCTCGTAGCCGAAGCCGTCCTCGAAGACGAAGTCGAGCATGCCGGTCCGGTCCGGGTCGGTGTCGGTCCACACGTTCGCCCGCGCCGACAGGAGGCCCGTGGGCTTGCCTTCCCGGAACGGCGAATTGGCGAACAGCGCCGTGGCGATCGGCTGCAGGGCCAGGCTGGTGCGGAACTTGGCGACCATGTCGGCTTCCGAGCCGAAATCGAGGTTCGCCTGCACCGTGCAGGTGCGGAACATCATGTCGAGCCCGAGCCCGCCCACCTTGGGCATGTACTCGCGCATGATCTTGTAGCGGCCCTTGGGCATCACCGGGACCTGCTCGCGGGTCCAGATCGGCGTGAAGCCCAGGCCCAGGAAGCCCAGGCCCAGCTCGTCGGCGACGACCTTCACCTCCTGCAGGTGGCCGCCGGTCTCCTCGCAGATGTCGTGGATGGTCTCCAGCGGCGCGCCGGAGAGCTCGAACTGGCCGCCGGGCTCGAGGCTGACGTTGGCCATGCCGCGCTCCAGCGCGATCACGTTCTCGCCCTCGTGGACCGGCTTCCAGCCGTACCGGGTCAGGCCTTCCAGCAGCGCCTTGATGCCGTTCGGCTCGTACGGAACCGGCGCATGCGTCCCAAGCTGGAACACGAACTTCTCGTGCTCGGCGCCGACCCGCCATTCATTGGCAGGCTTGGCGCCCACCTCGAACCAGCGAACCAGATCCTCGAACACGAGGGGCCGGTCGTCGCAAGCGACCTCTGCCATCGGATTAGCCTCCCCAGCCCAACCTTGGATCGCGTGGGCGAGGTCCCGCGCGGCCGCAATCTTTACGTCGTCAGGTCACATGGGTGCAATTGCCGCGCCGCTCAAGAGCCTTGCCGGACGGCGCGCGAAGGCGTCAGGTGCCGGGGCGTTTCCAGGGAGGCAACCCATGTCCCAGGCGTACGCGTCCCCCGCCCCCTCCGCCGACCTGCGCCAGGCGGTGCCCTTCTTCCATGTGGCGGACCTGCAGGCCTCGCTCGATTTCTATGTGGAGCGGCTCGGCTTCGAGAGGCGCAACTGGTGGCCCGAAGCGGGCGAGATCCGCTGGTGCTGGCTGCAGCGCGACGCGGTCGCCGTGATGCTGCAGCAGTTCACCACGGCCGACGGCGAGGTCCGACCGGTCCCCGCCGGGGCGGGCGCAGGCGTCACCATCTGCGTCATGTGCGGCGACGCCCTGGCCGTCTGGCGCGAGGCCCGCGCCGCGGGGCTGCCCGTCGAGCGGCCGGTCGTCGGCAACGGCCTGTGGGTCGTCTCGCTCCGGGATCCGGACGGCTACCGCCTCGACTTCGAGAGCCCCACCGACGCGCCCGAGGAAAGCGTCTACGAGGGCGACTAGCCGCGCCAGTCGCCGAGCGCGGCCTGCCACAGGGTCAGCGCCGCGATCGCCGCGGTGTCGGCGCGCAGGATCCGCGGGCCCAGGCTCGCCGCGGTGGCGCAGGCCAGGCCCCGCAGTCGCTCGCGCTCCCTCGGCGAGAAGCCGCCCTCCGGCCCGATCAGCACCGCCCAGGGCCCGGGCGCCTGCCCCGCGAGCGCCTCGGCGACCGGTTTGGCGTCCCCCGCCTCGTCGCAGAACAGCAGCCGCCGGCCGGCCTCCCAGTCGTCGATCAGCCTCTCCAGCTTCACCGGCTCCAGGATCTCCGGCACGTCCAGCCGCCCGGTCTGCTCGGCCGCCTCGGTGGCGATGGCCCGCAGGCGGTCCACGCGGGTGTGGTCGGCGTTGGTGCGCTCGGTGATCACCGGCCGGATGCGCCGGACCCCGAGCTCGGCGGCCTTCTCGACGATGGTCTCCAGCGGCCCGCGCTTGACCAGGGCGATCACCAGGTCGAGGTCCGACCCCTCGCCCTGCGGCCGGGCCGGGTCGATGACCTGCAGGACCACGGCGCGCTTGCCGACCTGGGCCACCAGCGCACGCCATTCGCCCTCGCGGCCGTTGAACACCCGCAGCTCGTCGCCCGGCTTGGCGCGCATCACCGAAGCCAGGTAGCGGCTCTGCCCCTCGTCCAGGCTAAGCTCGGCGCCGGGGGCGAGATCATCGGGAATGAACAGCCGGATCATCCAGCCGTTCTAGCGCCCACCAACGGATCGGGAAGAGCGCATGGCCAAGGACGACGACTACGACCGCGAGGTGGAGGCCCTGCAGGTCGCCCTGGTGCGCTTCCAGCAGTACGCCATCCAGGCCGGCGAGAAGGACCTGGTGATCTTCGAGGGCCGCGACGCCGCCGGCAAGGACGGGGCGATCAAGCGCGTCGTCGAGCACCTGTCGATCCGCTCGACCCGCGTCGTGGCGCTTCCCAAGCCCACCGAGCGCGAGCGCACCCAGTGGTACTTCCAGCGCTACGTGGGCCACCTCCCGGCGGCCGGCGAGCTCGTGATCTTCAACCGCTCCTGGTACAACCGCGCCGGCGTCGAGCGCGTCATGGGCTTCTCCGGAGCCGACGAGCAGGAAGCCTTCCTGCGCGACGTGGTCCCCTTCGAGGCCATGCTCACCGGCGAGGGCGTGCAGATCGTCAAGCTGTGGCTCGACATCTCGCGCAAGGAGCAGGCCAGGCGCCTGGAGGCGCGCACCACCGATCCGCTGAAGGCGCTCAAGATCAGCCCGCTGGACGCGCTCGCCCAAGAGAAGTGGGACGCCTACACCGCCGCGCGCGACGAGATGCTCCGCCGCACCCACACGCCCGAGGCGCCCTGGATCATCGTCCACACCGACAAGAAGAAGCAGGCCCGGCTCAACATCATGCGCCACCTGCTGAAGGTGCTGGCCCCGCCGGAGATCGCCGACGCCGTCGCCGATCCCGACCCGAAGGTGCTGTTCGCGTTCGAGCCCGCGGCGCTCTCCGACGGCCGGCTCGAACGCTAGGGAAACCAGGCCGGAATCCGCAAATGTTCCGCGCCCGCCGAGGGGAGAGGCTCCGCCGTTAACCATCTGTTTACGACGCTTGTTCTGAGTTTGTTCGATCGCTATCGTGCCATGGACGACTTAGCCGGCGGGGACGGGCGGCCTTGAAGAGAGACACCCTGACCGCGGGCGAGGCCCGCCGCATCGCGCTGGCCGCCCAGGGCTTCGCCACGCCCCGTCCGGCGGAGCCCGGCAAGCGCCACCTCCTGAAGGCCATCGAGCGGCTGGGCGTCGTCCAGATCGACTCGGTCAACGTGGTCTCGCGCACCCACTACCTGCCGGCCTTCTCCAGGCTGGGCGCCTATCCCCGGCCGCTGCTCGAGGAGCTCGCCTGGGCGAAGAAGCGGCCGCTGTTCGAATACTGGGCGCACGAGGCCTCCCTCCTGCCGCTCGCCGCCCATCCCCTGCTCCGCTGGCGCATGCAGGACGCCCACGACGGGGTGGGCACCTGGAAGGGCATCGCCCGCTTCCTGCGCGAGCGTCGCGACTTCGTGGACAAGGTGCTGGCCGAGATCGCCGCCCGCGGGCCGCTGTCGGCCTCCGAGCTCGAGCTCGGCCACAAGGGCCAGGGCGGCTGGTGGGGCTGGAGCGAGGCCAAGCGCGCCGTCGAGTGCCTGTTCTGGACCGGCGAGCTGACCACCGCCACCCGTCGCTCCACCTTCGAACGGGTCTACGGCCTGCCGGAGAAGGTGATCCCCCGGAAGATCCTCGACCTCCCCACCCCGCCCCGCGAGGAGGCCCAGCGCCAGCTGGTCATGACCGCCGCCCGGGCCATGGGCGTCGCCACCGAGCGGGACCTGCGCGACTACTTCCGTCTGGGCGTCGCCGAGGCCCGCGCCCGGATCGCCGAACTGGCGGACGCCGGGGCTCTGGTCCCCGTCACCGTGAAGGGCTGGCGCGAGCCCGCCTACCTCGACCCCGCCGCCCGCCGGCCGCGCCGGGTCGAGGCCCACGCCCTGCTCTCCCCGTTCGACAACCTGATCTGGTTCCGCGAGCGCACCGAGCGGATGTTCGGCGTCCGCTACCGGATCGAGATCTACACCCCGGCCGACAAGCGCCAGCACGGCTACTACGTCCTGCCGTTCCTGGAGGGCGACGCGCTCACCGCCCGCGTCGACCTGAAGGCCGACCGCAAGGCCCAGACCCTGCTCGTCCAGGCCAGCCACGCGGAGCCCTGGGCGACGGCCGAGACCCCGCAGCGCCTTGCCGCCGAGCTGCGCCTCATGGCCGGCTGGCTTGGCCTGGAGAAAGTCCACGTCCGCCCCAAGGGCGACCTGGCCAAGGCCCTCGCCGACGCGGTCTAACGCCTCTCCCGCCGCCGGCGGGAGAGGGGGCAGGTCACCCCACCCCCTCCGTCACCGCGTGCAGGCGGGCGTAGGCGCCGCCTCGGCGGACCAGCTCCGCGTGGCGGCCCTCCTCGACGATGCGGCCGTTCTCGAACACCAGGATCCGGTCGGCCCCGCGGATGGTCGACAGCCGGTGGGCGATGACGATGGTCGTGCGGCCGACCATCAGCTCCTCCATGGCCGCCTGCACCTGGCGCTCGGTCTCCACGTCCAGCGACGAGGTCGCCTCGTCCAGCACCAGGATCGGCGCATCGGCCAGGAAGGCCCGGGCGATCGCCACCCGCTGCCGCTCGCCGCCCGACAGCTTGACGCCCCGCTCGCCGACCAGGGTGTCGTAGCCCTTCGGCAGTCGGGCGATGAAGTCGTGGGCCCGCGCCCGCCTGGCGGCCAGCACGATCTCGTCCTCAGTCGCCCCCGGCCGGGCGTAGCTGATGTTCTCGGCGATCGTGCGGTGGAACAGCGCCGGGTCCTGCGGCACCACGGCGATGGCGCGCCGCAGAGAGCCCTGGGTCACCGCCGCCACGTCCTGGCCGTCGATCAGGATCCGTCCGCCCTCCACGTCGTAGAGCCGCTGGATCAGCTTGACGAAGGTGGACTTGCCCGCCCCCGTCGCGCCCACCAGCGCCACCCGCTCGCCCGGCGCGATGGCCAGGGAGAAGCCGTCGTAGAGCGGCGTCTCGGCCGACTTGTAGCGGAAGGTCACCCGATCGAAGACGATCTGCCCCAGTTGCGGGCGGAAGTCGCCGGCGCCGGCGGCGTCCATCACCTGCGGCGGCATGCGGGCGTAGCGGGCCACGTCCTCCACGTCGTCCATCCCGCGCTGGGCCATGCGGATGTTCTCGCCGATGTTGCGCAGGTAGCCGGTCATCAGCATGAAGGCGGTGATCGCGAACGCCAGGTCCCCGGTCCCCGCCCGGCCGCGCGACCACTCCCACACCAGGATGCCGGTCAGCCCCGCCTGCAGCGCCACCAGCATGAGGTTGTGCAGCAGCCAGAGGTCCGTGAACCGGTGCCAGCTGCGGATCGTCGCCCGGCGCCACATCTCGGTGACCTCGGCGATCCGCCCCTCCTCGCGCGGCTCGGCCCCGAAGGACTTCACCGTCGCGTTCGACGAGATCGAGTCCGCCAGCGCCCCGCCGATCCGCGAGTCCAGCGCCACCGACCGCTGGTTCGACGGCCGGGCGTAGATCGAGGTCAGCACGATGTTGGAGGCGATGTAGAGCGCCACCACCGCGAGCGCGAAGATCCCCACCGGCGGCCAGCGCAGCAGCATCATCCCGCACAGGCCGACCAGCAAGATGATCGACGGGCCGAACCAGATGAGGGCCGCGTCGGTCACCGTGTCGTAGCCCCACATGGCCCGGCTCAGCCGCCGCACCGTCGCGCCGGCGAAGGTGTCGGCGTGCCAGTCGGCGGAGAACGACTGCACGCGCCGGAAGGCGTCGTCGGTCATGTCCTTCATGTTGTTGGCCGACATCGGGATCAGGAACCGCATGGCGGTGTTCCGGATCACCGAGAAGGCCAGGTAGACGCCCACGAACAGCGCCCAGGCCCGCCAGGCGGGATCGGGGTCCGAAGGCCCGGCGGCCACGGCGTCCACCAGCCGCCCCGCCGCCCAGGGCAGGGCGAGGTCGAACCCGATGGCGACCAGGGTCAGTCCCACGGCCCCGGCCAGCAGCCAGGGCCGTCGTCGCCAGTAGCCGGAGATGAAGCCCAGCACCTGGCGGTTGGAGAGGAGCCGCTTGCGGTTCTCTTCCTCGTCCTCGTAGTGGTCCGTCATGACGAACGGTCTCGAACGGGGCGCCGGCGGGGCCGCGTCCGTCGACGGACGGGCGGCGCGCGCAGCCGGCGCGATGAACGGAAATGGGGGCGGATCGGGGTGTGAACACCCCGGAGGACCATGGGTTGGGAGGACCACGGGCGCGAGGACGCTCTCCGCGCGGACGGCCGCTTACGGCGTCAGGCGGAAGATCCCGGTGGAGTTAGCGCGGCGGCGGCCCGGCGAGCCGCAGGCGGGCGGAAGGTGAGAACGCGGTCGTTTTCATCGTCCCTCCTCGTCGGCGGCTGCAGAGGCCGCGGAAGCTAGGCGTGGTTAACGCAAGGGTCAAGCCGCCCGCCGAACATCGGTCGCTGCGCGGCTTTTGCGCCACACAGGGGGAGCGGATTGAGGGCGAGGCCCCGGCGCCCTACGAAGCCCCATGACCTCCGCCGCGCCCCTGCCCGACGCCGCGCCCTCCAACTGGGTGGACCGGTTCGCGCCCGCCTCGCTCCGGCCGTGGCTGAAGCTCGGACGGTTCGACCGGCCCACCGGCATCTGGCTGCTGATGCTGCCGGGCTGGCAGGGGGTCGCGCTCGCCGCCGCCGAGCAGGGCCGCCGGCCCGACCTCCAGCTGCTGGCCCTGTTCTTCGTCGGCGCGGCGCTCATGCGCGCGGCCGGCTGCGCCTACAACGACATCGTCGACCGCGACTTCGACGCCCAGGTGGCGCGCACCGCCGGCCGCCCGATCCCCTCGGGCCAGATCAGCGTCGCCCAGGCCTGGGGCTTCGTCGCCGCCTGCTGCCTGGTGTCGCTCGCCATCCTGCTCACCTTCCCGCCGGTCGCCATCGCGCTCGGCGCCGGCTCGCTGGCCCTGGTCGCCGCCTATCCGTTCATGAAGCGGATCACCTGGTGGCCGCAGGCCTGGCTGGGCCTGACCTTCAACTGGGGCGCGCTCCTGGGCTACGCCGCCGCCACCGGCGAGGTCGGCCTGCCGGCCCTGCTGCTCTACGCCGGCGGCCTGTTCTGGACGCTCGGCTACGACACGATCTACGCGATCCAGGACCTGGAGGACGACGCCCTGGCCGGCGTGAAGTCCTCGGCCCGCCGGCTCGGCGCCTCGGCCCCGCGCGCGGTGCTCGGCTTCTACGTCGCAGCCGTCGCCCTGGCGCTCGCCGCGGGCGTCACAGCCGACCTCGGCTGGGGCTTCTATGCGCTGACCGGCCTCTACGCCTTCCGCCTCGTGCGGCAGGCCACGAGGGTGCGGGTGGACCGCCCGGTGCTGGCGCTGCGCCTGTTCAAGGCCAACACCCACGCCGGCCTGATCCTCTTCGCCGCCCTGGTGGCGGGGAGCTTCGGCGCCGCGCTCCTCTAGGCCGCGCCGGCCTTCGCCAGCGCCGCCGCCGCGCGGCGCAGCGGCAGGCCCACGTGGAAGGTGCTGCCCCGCCCGGGCGAACTCTCCACCGTCAGCGCCCCGCCCATCAGGCTCACCAGGCTCCGGCAGATGGTCAGGCCCAGGCCCGCGCCGCCGGCCCGGCGGGTCGCCCCGCCGTCGCCCTGAACGAAGCTCTCGAACAGCCTCGGCAGCTCGTGCGCGGCGATGCCCGGCCCGGTGTCGGTCACCGCCAGCTCCAGCCCCCCGTCCGCGGCCAGCTCGGCGCGCACCGTCACCTCGCCGGCCTCGGTGAACTTCAGCGCGTTGGCGGTCAGGTGGAACAGCACCTGCCGGACGCGTTCGCCGTCGCCCACCCAGGCGCCGCGGGCGCCGGGCGCCACGTCGACCACCAGCGACACGCCGCCGGGCGAGGCGGCGCGGGCCGCCAGCACCGCCTCGGCGACGATCGCGTCGACGTCGAAGGGCTCGCGGGTCAGCCGCAGGCCGCCGCTCTCCATGGCCGAGAGGTCGAGGATGTCGCTGAGCACGCAGAGCAGGGTCTTGCCCGAGCTGTGGATCATCTCCACCCGCGCCCGCTGCGGCGTCGTCAGCTCGTCGAGCAGCAGGATCTGGGCCATGCCCAGCACCCCGTTCAGGGGCGTGCGCAGCTCGTGGCTCATGTTGGCCAGGATCTGCGACTTCAGCGCATTGGCCTGCTCCGCCGAGTCCCGGGCCGCGGTGGCCTCGGCGAGCGCGCCCTTCAGGCTGGCGTCGTAGGTCTCCAGCGCCTGCAGCAGGCGGTTGAAGTTGCGGGTCAGCTGGCCGACCTCGTCGGCCCGCCGCACCGGCACCCGGGCCGTGAAGTCGCGCGAGGCGGCCGCCGTTTCGATCGCCTCGTTGAGCTGCCGCAGAGGCGCCAGCGACCGGTGCGCCAGGCGCTGGGCCAGCACGCCGGCGCCGGCGACGCCGGCCGCCGAAAGCGCCAGGGCGATGGCGATGTTGCGCCAGCGGACGGCGACGATCTCATCGTCGTCCACCACCAGAACCACCTCGCCCACCCGCCGCCCGCCGACGAAGTGCGGCGCGCGCACCTCCACGCCGGGCGCGCGGAAGTCGTGCTGCGGGACCGTCGCGCCGGTGGCGCGCAGGCGGGCATGCTCGAGGGCGTCGGGGCCGAGATCCAGCCGGCGTCCGTCGGCGTGGAAATAGGTGGCGGCCTTCACGGCCGGCGCGCCGCGCAGCAGGGCCGCAGCGTCAGACGCGGCCGAGGCGTCGGCCTCCGCCAGGCCGCGGTGGGCCACGCCGGCCACCGCGTGGCCCAGGGTGACGGCGTTGGCGGCCAGGTCCTGGCGGTCCTTCGACCAGTTGCTCCACTGGTAGAGGCTGAAGGTCGTGACGAGGGCGGCCGCCGCGGCGCCCAACGCGGCCGCGACGAAGCGCGCCTCCAGGCTGCCCCGTCCGGCCGTCGGGCGATAGCGCCGCCGTGCCGGCGCGCTGACCCCTGCGATCGAGACCATTCCCCCTCCTGTTCGGGAGAGCTTCCCTCGCGCAAGCTTAAGATTGCCCAAACGACGTTCGGCAATCTCTAGTCAGATCAGATAGTTAGCCTGCTCACCATGTCGCCTGGGGACCGGCCGCCTCCGGCTGTTCTCGATACGCCTTACGACGTACAATGCCGGCCATGCCCGTGGCCGCCCGCGTCGATCCGAAGGTCTATTTCTCGCCGCCCGAGTGGAATCCGCTCGCGCGCCGCTCGCCCTGGAAGGGGCTGGCGCTGGTCGCCCACGCCTGGGCGGTCATCGGCCTGGCCATGGCCATGGCGGTCGTCTGGCCGCTCACCATCCCGCTGGCGATCGCCATCATCGGCGCACGGCAGCTCGGCCTGGCCATCCTGATGCACGATGCGGCCCACGCCGCGCTGCACCCGAACCTCAAGGTCAATGACTGGGTGGGGAACAACCTGACCACCGGCGACCTCAAGGCCTACCGGCCCTACCACCTGCAGCACCACAAGTTCGCCCAGCAGGCGGAGGACCCGGACCTCGTCCTCTCTGCGCCCTTCCCGATCACCCGCACCTCGCTGCGGCGGAAGATCCTCCGGGATCTGACCGGCCGGACCTATTACAAGCTCAAGTGGTCGGGGCTGGTGAACCGTATCCGCGAGCGGAGGCCCGGCGAGCCCCTGTGGCCGATCCTGAAGGACGCCGTCGTCCGCCGCCGCCGGTTCTTCACCGGCATGGTGGTCACCATCGCAGCGACCGCGCCGTTCGGCCTGTGGTGGGTCTGGCCGGTGCTGTGGCTGGTCCCGCAGGCCACCTGGCTGCCCATGGTCACGCGGCTGCGCAACATCGCCGAGCACGCCTGCGTGGCGAAGGACGAGCCCGACCCCCTGCGCCACGCCCGCACCACCCACGCCAACTGGCTGGAGCGGGCCTTCATCGCGCCCTACTGGGTCAACTACCACTGCGAGCACCACATGTTCATGCATGTGCCCTGCTACAACCTGCCCAAGGCCCACCGCATCCTGAGGGAGACCGGCACGCTCGACCGCATGCTCACCGCGCCCGGCTACCTCTCGGTCCTCAAGCTGGCCACCAGCCGCCCCGAGGTCCAGGCGGCCTAGAGCCTGGGAGGAAGCCCTCCTCCTCGATGGAGGAGGGTTGGGTGGTGGTGCGGTCGCTGAGGGGACGTGGGTGGCGCATGTGGGCGCCGGCGCCTGCCGCCGCGCGACAAGTCCAGGCCACCGGACGGCCTGCATCAGGCGCAGCATCCCCCGGATGCTGATCCGCCCTTAAGGCCTATGGACAGATTGCATAGCAAACTCGCCGCCATGGACTTAAGGACACGTCTCCAGCGGCCTGAGAGTTGACCGATCGAATGATCGCCCCCACGCCCGAGGCCCGCCGCGCCTTCATCGTCGAGAACACGCGCCGCCAGCACCCGCCGCACACGCCCGAGCTGGTCCTGCACCTGGCCGACGAGATCACCCCGATCTGGCGGCTCACCGAGGAGGCGCTGGAGGAAATGGGACTGCCGCCGCCGTTCTGGGCCTTCGCCTGGGCGGGCGGCCAGGCGCTGGCCCGCTACGTGCTCGACCACCCGGAGCTGGTGGCCGGCAAGCGGGTGATCGACTTCGCCTCCGGCTCCGGCATCGTGGGCATCGCCGCCCTGAAAGCCGGCGCGGCGTCCGTGCTCTGCGCCGACATCGACACCTTCTGCGGCGCGGCCCTGGCGCTCAACGCCGAGGCCAACGCCGTCGCCTGCGACTTCACCGACCAGGACCTGCTCGAGGCCCCGCCGCCCGCCTGGGCCGAGGTCATCCTGGCCGGCGACATCTGTTACGAGAAGCCGCTGGCCGACAGCGTCCTGGCCTGGCTCGGCGCGGCCCGGGCGGCGGGCGCGACGGTGCTGATCGGCGACCCCGGCCGCAGCTACTTCCCCCGCCAGGGATTGGACAAGCTCGCCGAATACCAGGTCCCCACCACCCGGGAGCTGGAGGATCTGGAGGTCAAGAAGACCGCCGTCTGGGCCCTGCCCTAGGGCGGATCGATATTCACCTCCTGCCCAGGAACCGCGCCCCTTCCTCCTCGATGGAGGAAGGGTAGGGATGGTGGTGTTCGCACCGCATGGACGGAACGGCGCGGTTGGGCTCTGCGCCCACACGAGCCATTTCGTCGCCGCCCTGGCCACACCACCACCCAACCCTCCTCCATCGAGGAGGAGGGCTGTCTCACGCCCTAACCGATCGGGTAGGCGCGCACGGCCTTCAGCTTCCACGCCCCGTCCTCGCGCACCGAGATCGAGACGTTGTTGAACCGGCGCATCAGCTTCCAGGTCCCGTCCGGTTGGCGCGCCTCCACCCGCACCGCCACGTCGCTGAGCGCCAGGTCGGGCCCCAGCATGTCGAGGTTCCGGATTTCGCTCACATGCCGCATCACCCCCTGCCGCGCGCCGAACGAGCGGGCGTAGTAGGCCTCCACCGCCGCCCGGCCCCGCTGGACCTGGCCGTCGGAGGCGCCCACCAGCATGTCGGCGTCGCGGGCGTAGTGGCCGGCCATGGCGGCGGGGTCCCTGGCGTTCCAGGCGGCGTCGGCCGCGGCGCCCAGGGCGCGGAGCGCAGCCTCGTCGGCGGCCGAGGGCGGCGCGGCCTGCGCCGCGGTGGTGACGGCGCAGGCGAGGCCGGCGGCCAGCAGGGTCTTCATCATGGTCGCAAGTCTCCAGGCGCCGGAGCCTTCGTCCGGCCGCCGCGCTCCTGGCCTTGCGAGGAGGCCCGCGGCAACGCCGCCTTCGCCGGATCGCCGGCGGTTTCGCGAACGCCGCTCGCGAAATCAGTCCCGAAGATCAGTCCTGCTCGGCGAGCAGTCCCGCCTGGCGGACCGCGAGGCTGAAGGTGCGGCTGACCGGCGCCCGCAGTCCGCCGGCCAGCACCAGCACGTGCCGGTCGCCCTGCCGCTCCGCCCGTTCCACCGCGCCCTTGGCCACCCACCAGGACCGGTGCGTCTGCACGCCCGCCTCGCCCAGCTCGCGCACGGCGTCGGAGAACCGGTGGTGGATCAGCGCCTGGCCGGCCTCTGTGTGGACGCGCAGGTAGTGGTCCTCGGCGGTGAGCGCGAGGATCGCGCCGCCCACGCCCGGCGGCAGGGCGCCCCGGAAGCTCGCGGCGGTCACCGGCGCCGGCTTCGGACGCCGGTCCCGCCGCGCCAGGACGAGCGGCAGGAAGAAGCCCACGGCGATCAGCGCCACGCTGCCGTAGGTCTCGACCAGGGACCGCGGCGTCAGCACCCCGCCGACGCGCAGGAGCCCCTCGGCCCAGGCGACCTCGAAGGTGGTGGGCACGGCCCCCAGCAGGCCCGCCGCGATCGCCCACAGCCAGTCCGGCCGCGCGGCCCAGCCGGGGACGCGCCTCAGCGCGGCGGCCACCGCCTCGGTCTGCAGCCACATGAGCACCGTGAGCCCGATCCAGTAGGCGTAGCGCTCGCCCGGGCTGAAGTCCGCCCCGGTCCCGAATGGCCCGAGCACCGCCAGGCCCGCGCCCACGGCCACCGCAGCCGCGGCCGAGCCCAGCCCCCGCCGCACGTCGCCCTCGGTCAGTCCCCCTCGCATCGCGGCGAGCCTAGCCGCCCGCCCGGTCCGCGCCAATCCGGCCGGCGCCGCTTCCCAAGCGCGCGGCGCTGGACTAGAACATTCCCGGAACAACGGGAGACGTGGCCATGCGCGAGGACGGCAAGATCGACTATGTGGAGTTCCCGGCGGCGGACCTCGTGCCGCTGAAGCGGTTCTACGGCGAGGCGTTCGGCTGGACCTTCACCGACTACGGCCCGGCCTATGCGGCCATGGACGAGGGCCTCGACGGCGGCTTCAACGCGGACGCCGCCGACCAGGTGAAGGCCCCGCTGGTCATCCTCTACGCCCACGACCTGGAGGCCATGGAGGCGAAGGTCCGGGCCGCCGGCGGCGCCATCACCCGGCCGATCTTCGACTTCCCCGGCGGCCGCCGCTTCCACTTCCGCGACCCCGCCGGCAACGAGCTCGCCGTCTGGAGCGAGGGGTAAGGGGGGCCGTTAGGCGCAGGTGAAGAATTCCGGCGAAGGATGCCGCGAGAGCGAGGGGGGATGAAATGAAGACGAAACTGATTTTCGCGGCGGTGCTGTCGCTGGCAATGGCTGGCGCTGCGCAGGCTCAGGCGCCGTCGGAGGCGAGACCGGCCACGAGCGTCAGTCAACCGATCAGCTTCACCCGGATCGCATTCCGCCTGCCCATGGGCACGCCCTGGGCCAGGCTGCAGTACGCGGACTTCCCCATGCCATGCCGGGAAATCGAGGTGATGACCTGGCAGCCGACTTCGGACCGCATCGTGCCCCAGGAGGATCTCGAGCGGATCTTCCGGGAGGAGATCGGCCGTTCGGGCTTCCAGGTGTCGGGAGACCCCTCCAACCTGTTCGAACAGGACCGGAAGGATTCGGATCTCCAGGTGGGCGCGCTGGTCACTGGCATCGACGCGACCTTCTGCGGCAAGACGCCCCTCACTCTGGCCACCACCGAGCGCATCATCATGTCGGGATCCGCAAGGATGACGATCGAGTGGCAGGTCTACTCCACCGTGCAGGCTCGCCTGCTCGCCCGGGTCCCCACCGTCGGCGCCTACACGACGAAAACGGCCCTCGACGCCGGGAACATCGTGATCCTGCAGCGGGCGTTCGCCGACAGCGTCCGGCAGCTCGCCGCGTCCGACGCGTTCCGCCAGGCGGCGTCCGGCCCGGCGGCGCACGCGGCGCCCGCCCAGGGCGCGGGTACGGAACTCGTGATCCGCACGGCCGGGCCCGCCGCGGCGGGGCGGCCGATCTCCGACGCCGCCGGCTCGGTGGCCACCCTCTTCGCGGGCAGCAGCATGGGCAGCGGCTTCCTCATCTCGCCCGACGGCTACCTGCTCACCAACCAGCACGTTGTCGGCGACGCGAGCCGGGTGCGGGTCCGCTGGGCCGACGGGCGGGAGGAGCCGGGCGACGTGCTGAGGACCGATCGCCGCCGCGACGTCGCCCTGGTCAAGGTGGGGGGCGCGGGCGCCCGCCAGCCGCTGGTGTTGCGCACGGCGCTCGCCCGGCCCGGCGAGACCACCTTCGCGGTCGGCACGCCGCTCGACAAGACGCTGGAGAACACCGTCACCCGGGGCGTCGTCTCCGCCCAGCGGACGATCGACGGCCAGGCCTTCATCCAGAGCGATGTGGGCGTCACCCGAGGGAACAGCGGCGGCCCCCTCCTCGATGAGAGAGGCGCGGTGATCGGCCTGACGGTGATGGGGCTCTATCCCGAGGAGTCGAAGAGCCTGAACCTGTTCATCCCCATCGCCGACGCCTTGCGGGCCCTGGCGGTCAAGCCCGCCCGCTGATTGACCTCCGCCCCCGCAGCGTCTCAATCTGCCGCCGAGCCGGCAGGGGGGACGAGGTGCGGCCAGCAAGATCTACGCCCGCGAGCCCGCGCGCATGAGCCTGTCGCCGGAGACTGCGACCCAGCTCAGCACCTACAGCCAGGTGGCCGTCGGCTTCGCGGGCTTCGCCGGCGTGATCGGCGCCTTCAGCCGCTTCCGCATGCACGCGCAGGCCACCGCCTTCCGGGTCAGGGCCATGGTGGCCGTGGCCCTGCTGGAGGTGATCTTCTCGCTCCTGCCGCCGCTCGTCTCGGGGTTCGGCGTAAGCGAGGCGCTGACCTGGCGGGTGTGCGCCGGCCTGCTGGCGGTGGTCACCACCGGCCTGCTGGCCGTCATGGTCCGGCAGGCGAGCATCCTCTATCGGGTCGGCCGGCTGATGCGGAACGCCGCCTACCTGCTCTCGGCCGTGGGCGTCGTGGTCATCGTCCCGCTCTACGCCACCGCCGCGGGCCTCACCGGGACGCACGCCCCGGCCACCTATTTCGCCATGCTGTTCTTCGGCATGGCGCTCTGCTCGTACCACTTCATCCTGCTGATGGTGGCCGTGCAGCTCGACGAGAGCGAGGAGGTCGCCGCCGCCGCCCCTAGCGGCCCCGCAGGTGACGATCCAGGAACTTCACATACGCCTCCGACGCCGTGACCCGGTTCTCGCGGCGCTGGAAGCCGTGGCCCTCGTCGGGGAAGACGATGTACTCCACGGGCACGCCGTTGGCCTTCACCGCCGCCACCAGCTCGTCGCTCTCCACCTGCAGCACGCGCGGGTCGTTCTTGCCCTGCACGACCAGCAGCGGCTTCCGGATGTTCTTGGCGTGGAAGAGCGGCGAGATCCGGCGCAGGCGCTCGGCGTCGGTCTTCGGGTCGCCCAGCTCGTCGTAGAGGCTGTCGCGCGCCTCGCCCCACCACGGCGGGATCGACTCCAGGGTGCGCACCCAGTTGGTCACCCCGAAGATGTTGATGCCGACGTCGAAGGCGTCGGGCTCGAAGGCCAGCGTCGCGGCGGTCATGTAGCCGCCGTAGGAGCCGCCCACCACCGCCACCTTGTCGTCGGCCACCCAGTCCAGCGACTTCAGCCAGCGGCCGGCGGCGGTGACGTCCTTCAGGTCCACGTCGCCGTGCTTCTTGTCGTCCAGGTGGTAGAAGGTCTTGCCGTAGCCGGACGAGCCGCGATTGTTGATCGCGTAGACCGCGTATCCCTTGTTCGCCAGGTTCTGCAGGTCGGCCGAATAGCCGCGCCGGCTCTGCCCGCCCGGCCCGCCGTGCACCCACACGATGGCGTGCGCCGGCTTAGCGGCGCTCGCCCCCTTCGGCCGATAGAGGATGCCCGGGATCTCCAGCCCGTCGTAGCTCTTGAACCGCGCGACCGAGGCTTCCACCAGGTCGCTCTCGGTGATCTGCGGGTTCAGCGCCTTGGTCAGCCGCCGGGCCTTCCCCGTCGCCACGTCGGCCACGAAGATGTCGGCCGGCGAGGTGTCCGAGGCCACCGTGAAGGCCAACTTCGTCTCGTCCCGGCTGAAGCGGGCGGAGTTGAGGTCGCCAGCCGGCACGCCGGTCAGCTTCAGCCGCCGGTTCGCCGACAGGTCGTGCAGGTTCAGCACCGTCGAGGCGTCGGCGTTGATGTAGTCGGCGCGGTAGCGGCCGCTCGGCGAGAACTTCAGGTTCGCCACGTCCCATTTCTCGGCCACCAGCGGCGTCTTGGCCCCGGTCGCCAGGTCGTGGCGCCAGGCCTGGGCGAACTCGCCCGGCTCGTCGGTGGAATAGACCAGGGCCTTGCCGTCCGGCGTGAACTCGAACACCCCGAACGCCACCGCGCCCTCGTGCGGCGTGATCAGCTTCGGCTCGGGCGTCGCCTGCGTCAGGTCGGCCAGGAAGATGTCGCTGTTGGCGCTCGTCCGCTCCTTGACCAGCGCCAGCCAGCGGCCGTCGTCCGACAGGTCGGCGATGGAGAGCCCGGAATTCTTGAACACCATCCGCCGCTCGTAGGTCGCGGAGTCAAAGGCGTAGAGGTCGAAGGTCTGCGGGTCGCGCTCGTTGGTGGCCACGTAGAAGGCCTTGCCGTCCTTCCGCCAGCCGGCGAACTGGGCCTTCAGCTTCTCGCCCGGCGTCAGGTCGCGCACCTGGCCGTCCAGGCCGCGGACATAGATGTGGTTCAGCTCGTTGCCGCCCTGGTCGGCGCTGAACAGGATCCGGTCATCACCCGGGAACCAGGAGATGGCGAAGGTCGCGTCCTTGGCGGACGTCGTCAGCGCCTGCGGCGTACCGCCGGCTGCCGGCAGGACATAGGCGTTGAACACCCCCGTCGCGTCGCTGGAGATCAGCAGCCGCTTCCCGTCGGCCGAGAAGGCATGGCCGTCCTGCGGCGGCAGCTGGTAGCGGGTGGTCTCGAAGAAGGCCCGGGTCGGATAGACCTTCGCCGCCTGAGCCTTGGCCGGCGCGCTCTGCGCCACCGCCGCCGGCGCGCCCGCGCCCAGCGCCAGAACCACCGCCGCCGCGATCCCCAGTTGCCGCATCCCGATCACTCCCCGAAAGCCCAGGGATCGACCTTACGCGGACCGACCGGGGTGACAAGCCGGCGGCGCTACAGCCGCTCGCCGGGCCGCGCGCTCGCCTGCTTCAGCCAGTCGGCGAGCTGCGCCTCGTCGATCGCCTCGCCCTCGTGGATATCGAGGTAGCGGACGTCCGGATGCTTGGAGGTCCCCGGCGGCAGCGGCGTGAGCTTCGCCCCGTTCAGGAAGGTCACCTTCACGTAGCGGGTGAAGCAGTGGAAGCTCAGGAACCAGCCCGCGTCCCCCGGCGCGCCGTAGAACGGCGAGTTCCACTTCACCGCCTTGCGCACGCCGGGCACGGCGGTCTCCACGAGGGCGTCGAGCCTGCGCCCCACGTCCGACTTCCAGCCGGGCATGGCCGCGATATAGGCCTGCACCGGCGCGTCGCCGTCACCCTTGGGGATCTGCGGATTGCCGCCGGAGAGCAGGACCGGCCCGTCGGCCGGCGGCGCCTTGGTCGTCGGGGTCTTGGCCATGGGGTCACCCCCTCCGCGTCAGTCCAGGCCCGCCAGCACCCGCTCCAGCCCCTCCAGGAACCTGGGCCAGCCGGCCGTGGCCCCACGATAGGCCAGCTGCTGGTCCGGCCGGAAGCCCGTCTGCTCCATGCGCAGCCGGGTCCCCGCGCCCGAGGGCGTCAGCGTCCAGGTGACGACGCTCTCCAGCCCCTTTCCCGCCCAGGTGTAGGCCAGCGTCCGGTTGGGCTCGATCTCCAGCACCTCGCCGTCCACCCCGCCCCATTCGGCGTCCATGTGGAAGGCCGCGCCCACCTCGGGCCGGAAGTCGGACTTCATCAGCCAGGCCTCGATCAGGTGGGGCTGGGTCAGCGCCCGCCAGACCTTCTCAGGAGGATGGGCGAGCTCGCGCTCGACCACCACGGACAGGGTCTCGGCTTGCGTCACGCTCATCGCTTCGCTCCCTTGGCGGTGTTCAGCGCCACGGCGGCGCGCACGAGCGCCTTCAGCGCCGCCGCGTCGATGGCCTCGCCCTCGCGGATGTCGATGGCCCGGCGGGTGTTTCCGTCCAGGCTCGAGTTGAACAGGCCCGCCGGGTCCGGCAGCGACGCCCCCTTGGCGAAGGTCATCTTGACCACCGCCTTGTAGGTCTCGCCCGTGCAGAGGATGCCGGCGTGCGACCAGACCGGCACGCCGCGCCACTTCCATTCCTCCACCACCTCCGGGTCGGCCTCGTGGATCAGGGCCCGGAGCCTGGCGAGCGTCTCGCCCCGCCAGTCGCCCAGCTCGGCGATCCGCGCGTCGATCAGCCGGGACGGCGCCTCGGCCGTGTCGGTTGCGCTCATTGGTCCATCCTCCTCAGAAGGTCCTCGAGGTCGTCGAGGCGCGCCTCCCAGAACTGGGTCATCTCGCTCGTCCAGTCGGCCAGCGGGGCCAACGAGCGGGGCCGGGCGCTGTAGTGGGTCTGCCGCCCCGCCTGGCGGTCGGCCACCAGGCCGGCCTGCTTCAGAACGCCGAGGTGCTTGGAGACCGCCGGCTGCGACACGCCGGCCTGCGCCGTCAGCGCTCCCACCGTCTGCTCGCCCTCCCGGCACAGCCGCTCGAACAGCGCCCGCCGCGTGGGGTCGGCGAGGGTTCGGAACAGGAGGTCCCGGGGATCGGAGGCGGCTTCGGCTTGGGACAAAACACATAACCCTCTGGCTATGAATTGACGTATAACCCTCTGGCTATGGATCGTCCAGGCCCAATTCACCTGCTTGACACTGACCGTCGGTCAGTAGCTAATGACTTCCGGTCATTAGGAGGCGTCCGATGCCGAAGCCGCTGCGCCGCCGCCTTGCTCCCGAGGCCCGCAGACGCGAGATCGTGGAGGCCGCCGAGCGCCTGCTGCAGGCCCACGGCTCCCGCGTCCGGGTGGAGGACGTGGTCCGCGAGGCCGGCGTCGCCAAGGGCACCTTCTTCCTCTACTTCCCGAGCTGGGACGACCTCCTGGAGACGCTCCGCGACCGGCTGGTGGCCGAGTTCGACACCCTCTATCCCCTGCCCACCGAGGTGGATGGCCCGGTGGACTGGCCGGCCGTCATCGACGCCCAGGCCGCCGCCTTCATCGACTTCGCCAGCGCCCGCGCCGGCATCGGCCAGGCCCTCTTCCACTCCGACTTCGCCGAGCGCCGGCCGCTCGCCGACCACGCCATCGTCCGCCTCGCCGCCATCGTGCGCGCGGGCCAGGAGGCGCAGGCGTTCGGCCCGGTCGACCCCGGCCCCACGGCGCGCCTGCTCTACGCCGCCATCGACGAGGCCGCCCACGCCGTCGCCGCCGGCGCCGACCGCGCCGCCATGGTCGCCGCCCTGCAGACCCTGCTCCGCCGCACCCTCGCGCCCTGACCGGCGCTCACCCGGGAGGATCCCGACATGACCGACGCCCCCAAGACGGACCCGATCGTCAACGTCCGCTACATGGTCGCCGACGTGCAGGCCTGCGTGGACTGGTACGTGGCCCACCTGGGCTTCGCCGTGCAGCTCAACGCCGCCCCGGCCTTCGCCTCCGTGGAGCGCGGGCCGCTTCGCCTGCTGCTTAGCGGCCGCGCCAGCTCCGCCGGCCGCCCGATGCCGGACGGCGCCCTGCCCGAGCCCGGCGGCTGGAACCGCTTCCAGCTCATCGTGGACGACATCGCCGCCGAGGCGGAGCGCCTGCGCGCCGCCGGCGTGGCCTTCCGCAACGACATCGTCGTCGGCCCCGGCGGCTCCCAGGTCCTCGTCCAGGACCCCTCCGGCAACCTCGTCGAACTCTTCCAGCCCGCCGCCCGGGCGTCGTAGGCGCTCATAGCCCTCCTCCTCGATGGAGGAGGGTTGGGTGGTGGTGTGGCCTCGGAGATGACGAAGGCGGCGCGAGTGGGCGCCGACGCCCACGAGCTCTCATCCCCGCGTCGCACTGCCCCCACCACCATCCCTGCCCTTCCTCCATCGAGGAGGAAGGGGCGCGAACTCGCTGAGCGGGAAGCTGAACCGCCCGCCCCTAGTCCCTCAGCGACGCCGGCACCTGGCCGCCGTTCTCGGCGAGCTTGCGCCACACCGCCTTCTGCAGGGCCATGTTCTGCTCGGCGCTGCCGTGCTCGCCGGCATGGACGCCCAGCTCCTCGGCCAGCTCCTTGCGGGCCGAGAGGCTGGAATCCAGGTCCAGCATCTTCAGCAGGTCGACGATCGAGGTGCGCCAGTTGCCGCCGCCGCCCTTCTCCGCCGCCAGCTCGGTCAGCACCGCCTCCACGTCCACCGGCTGGGCGGGCCTGGCCGGGGCGGGCGCGGCCTGGGCCGGCGCGGCGGGTTTCGGGGCCGCCGCCGGGGCCGCGGCCGGGGCCTGAGGCGCCGCCTGCGCCTGCGGCTTGGCCGCCGGCTTGCGGTTGAAGATCTTCGACATGATCGAACCGAACAGGCTCATGGCGTCCTCCGGGGATTGCGCAGGCCCCGCTAACGAACGCCCGCGGGCTCGGTTGCCCGGACGACGCGGCGGAAGGAGTATCAGCTCGACCCGGAGCCCGCCGCCATGACCGCCTACCTCGTCCTCGACTTCAGCGTGCGCGATCTCGAGGGCTTCCGGCCCTATGTGGCGGCGATCCCGGCGTTCATCGAGAAGCACGGCGGCCGCTACATCGTGCGGGGCGCGCAGCCGATGGTGATGGAGGGGGACTGGAGCCCCGAGCGCCTGGTGGTGCTGGAGTTCCCCGACCGCGCATCGGCCGAGGCCTTCCTCGCTGATCCGGACTGCCAGGACCTGTTCCGCATCCGGCACGCGACCACGACCAGCAAACTCATCCTGGTCGACGGGTGTTGACGGGGGCGATGCAAGCGAGCGGCGGGACGCGGATGGCGATGTGGCTGGGCCGGGTGGCGCTCGGTGTGCTGGTGCTCGTCCTGCTCGGGCTTCAGGCGTTGCGACTGGCCGACGGCCGCGCGGATCGCGGGAGCGCCGCCGCCCTGCGCCGGACGCCCGCGTCGCCGCCGGCTTTCGACCCGCAGCAGGTCGCCGATCTCCCCGACCCCGCCCGCCGCTACTTCCTCTATGCCATCCGCCCCGGCGCGCCGCTCCGGCAGGTGGCGGAGCTGGAGATGGAGGGCGAGCTCAGCCTGGGGAGCAAGGCCAGGCCGGACTACCTGCCGATGCGCGGCCGCCAGGTGCTGCGCCTGGACGGCTTCGTCTGGCGGGTGAGGGCCGGCACGCCGGCCATGTGGTTCTCCGGCTCGGACGGCTATGTGAACCGGCAGGGCTGGACGCGGTTCTGGCTATACGGCCTGCTCCCGATCGTCCGGGCCGGCGGCGGGGAGGACTTCGCCCGCTCCGCGGCGGGGCGGGCAGTCGCCGAGTCGGCGTTCTGGGCGCCCGCCGCCCTGCTGCCCTCGCCGCGGGTCCGCTGGGAGCCGGTGGACGCCGACACCGCCCGCGCCGTCGTCACCCTGCACGGCCACGAGCACCGGGTGGAGCTCACCGTCGGGCCGGACGGCCGCCCCGCCTCCGTGATGGTCATGCGCTGGAGCCGCGAGAACCCCGAACGGACCTGGCGGCTGCAGCCGTTCGGCGGGACGATCGGGGCCGTTCGCGAGGTCGACGGCTATCGCGTGGCGGCGGAGGTCGAGGGCGGCAACGGCTTCGGCACGCCCGACTACTTCCCCTTCTATCGGGCCCGCGTGGTGAGCATCCGCCTTCACTAGGCCCGGCGCCGCCCTTCCCACCTCCCGCCCGACCCGCTACGCCTCCGGAAACACCCAAGGCTTCCGGAGACACCATCCCCATGCGCCTTTCACGACGCGAGTTCGGCCTGGCGCTCGCGGGCGCAGCGGCCCTGCCGGCGCGGGCCCTGGCCCAGCCCGCCTCCGCCCTCGACCGCCAGCTCACGACCTACCTCGACGCCGAGTTCGAGAAGGAGCTGCAGATGGACCCGGAGTGGCTGACCAGCCTCGGGCGCAAGGAGCAGTACGGCAAGCTCACCGACCGCAGCGAGGCCGCCCAGGACGCCCGGCTGGCCTGGCGCCGCAAGAGCGTCGCCGACATGAAGGCCCGCTTCGATCCGGCGAAGCTCGGCGAGGACGCCCGCACCTCCTTCGAGATGTGGGCGCTCGAGCTCGACCGCGCCGAGGACGAGGCCCGCTGGCGCCGCCACGGCTACATCTTCGACCGCAGCGGCGCGCACACCCGCCTGCCCAACTTCCTGATCAACTCCCACCAGGTGGACACCCCGGCCGACATGGAGGCCTACGTCGCCCGCGTGGCGGCCATCGGCCCGACGCTCGACCAGCTGATGGTCCGCGCCCGCGCCGCCTCGGCCATGGGCGTGCGCATGCCGCGCTTCGCCCACGACCAGGCGCTGCAGGACATCGCCCGCGTCACCAAGGGCGCCCCGTTCACGGCCGACGGCGGCGACTCGCCGCTGTTCGCCGACGCCCGCGCCAAGGTCACGGCGCTGCGCGAGGGCGGGAAGCTCGATCAGGCCGCGGGCGACCGCCTGCTGGCCCGCACGGCGCAGGCCATGACCGGGACCATGCAGCCGGCCTATGCGCGGCTCGCCGCCTGGATCACGGCGGAGCGGGAGAAGACGCCGGCCGAGCCCACGGGCGCCGGCGCCCTGCCCGACGGCCGGGCCTACTACGACGCCATGCTGCGCCTGCAGACCACCACCGACATGACCGCCGACCAGATCCACGAGCTGGGCCTGTCCGAGGTGAAGCGCATCCGCGGCGAGATGGAGACGCTGAAGGCCAAGATCGGCTTCAAGGGCTCGCTGGAGGAGTTCTTCGCCCACCTGCGCACCGACGACCGCTTCTACGTCGCCAACACCGACGCCGGCCGCGCCGAATACCTCCGGGCCGCCGAGGGCTTCCTCGCCCGGATGAAGGCCCGCCTGCCCGAGGAGTTCGGCCGCCTCCCCAAGTCCGACCTGGTGGTCAAGCGCGTGGAGAGCTTCCGCGAGGAGCCGGGCGGCGCGGCCCACTACAACTCAGGCGCCCCCGACGGCTCGCGGCCGGGGACCTACTACGTCCACCTGGCCGACACCCGCGCCACGCCGATCTACGAGATCGAGGGCACCAGCTACCACGAGGGTTGGCCCGGGCATCACATGCAGATCTCGATCGCCCAGGAGCTCACCGGCATCCCGGTCTTCCGCACCCAGTACGGCTACGGCGCCTACATCGAGGGCTGGGGCCTCTATGTGGAGAAGCTGGCCAAGGAGATGGGCTTCTATCAGGACCCCTACAGCGACTTCGGCCGCCTGGGCCGCGAGATCTGGCGGGCCATCCGGCTGGTCCTCGACACCGGCCTGCACGCCAAGGGCTGGAGCGAGGCCAGGGCGCTGGAGTTCTACGCCGCCAACTCCCCGCAGCCCGAGGCCAAGATGCGCTCCGAGGTCCGCCGCTACCTGGTGAACCCCGGCCAGGCGACCTCCTACAAGGTCGGCATGGTCCGCATCCTGGGCTTGCGCGACAAGGCCCGCCGGGCGCTCGGCCCCCGCTACGACCAACGCGCCTTCCACGACATGGTGCTGAGCGCCGGCGCCCTGCCCCTCGGCGTCCTCGACACCCGCGTCGACCGCTGGATCGCCGCGCGGAAGGGGTAGCCCCACGGCGCCGGCTTCGCCCCCGCCCTCCTCCTCGATGGAGGAGGGTTGGGTGGTGGTGCGGGTGCTGAGGCGAGGCAGCTGGCCCGAGCGGGCGCCGACGCCCAACAGCGCCAACCGCCCGTCGCCCTGCGACCACCACCATCCCTCCCCTTCCTCCATCGAGGAGGAAGGGGCGCCCCTCTCTTCGCGACCGAGCGCGACGCTGCCCCCTCCCCTCGCCCCCACACCTCCGTGACCTGCCCCGGCGTCCGCATTGACGCCCCCGCGCCGGGGCGCAGAATTGCCCCACAAGGCACAGAAAGGCCCCGCCCGATGACACATGAGGAGATGGAGGCCATCGTCCTGGCCTTCCCCGGCGCGGAGAAGGGCGTGAGCTACGGCGCGCCGGCCTACAAGGTGGCGGGCAAGTTCTTCACCCGCCTGCGTCGCGACGACGCCAGCCTGGTCCTGATGGACGTCTCCTTCGACGAGCGCGAGATGCTGATGGAGGCCGAACCCGCCACCTTCCATCTGACGCCGCACTACAAGGACTACCCCTGCGTGCTCGCCCGCATGGAGAGCCTGCACCCGGGCTCCTTCCGCAACTTCCTGGAGCGCCGCTGGCTGAAGATCGCGCCCCGCAAGCTGGTGAAGGACCGCCAGAAGGCGGAGGTCGCGTCGTGATGCGCCTTCGCCAGATCGCCCTCGTCGCCCGCGACCTCGACCGCGCCTGCGCCCAGATCCGCGAGGTGCTGGGCCTCGACTACGCCTACGACGACCCCGGCGTCGGCAAGTTCGGCCTGAGGAACGCGGTCTTCCCGGTGGGCGACACCTTCCTGGAGGTGGTCTCGCCGAAGGAGGAGGGGACCACCGCCGGCCGGCTGCTGACAAAACGGGGGGGTGACGGGGGGTATATGGTGATCCTGCACGTGGACGACGGCCTGGCCGCCCGCGAGCAGGTCGGCCGGGCCGGGGCGCGGGTCATCGAGCAGGCCGACGTCGACGGCGTGGTCATGACCCACATCCATCCCAAGGACATCGGCGGCGCCATCCTGTCGGTGGACTCCATGCCGACCCGCGAGGACTGGAAGTGGGGCGGCCCGGTCTGGCGCGAGCACATGAAGACTGACGTTTGCGCGCGCATCGTCGGCGCCGAGCTGCAGGGCGAAAACCCCGAGCGGATGGCCGGGCGCTGGGGCGAGGTGCTGGCCCGCGAGCACGAGCGCTCCGGGCAGGGCTGGCGCATTCCCCTCGACGAGGGCGAGCTGCGCTTCGTGCCGATCCGCGACAGCCGCGGCGAGGGCCTGACGGTGTTCGACGTGGCGGTGCGCGATCCGGAGGCCGTGCGCGCTTCGGCGGCGGCCCGCGGCCTCCTCGACGGGGCCGGCCAGGTCGTCCTGTGCGGGACCCGCGTGCGCCTGGTGGCGGCCTAGAACTCCTCCTCGATCGCCGCGCGGAACTGCTCGAACACCTCCTGGGCGTGCTCTTCGGGCGAGGCCGGCGGGTCGGGCGCCTCGGCCCGTTGAGGTCCGCCCGCGGTCAGGCGGCCGACCACCACCCCGCCCTGCACCAGGACGATCTCCTCGCCCGCTTCGGCGCCCGTGAGCAGGGCCGCCACCTTCGGCGGCAGGTCGTCGAGGTCGATGCGTGTCATGGCGCCCAGTCTAGACCTGACCGACCCCGACCCGTAAACCGCCGCCATGGCGTACCGGTCCCTGCGGGAATTCATCGGCAAGTTGGAGGCGGCGGGCGAGCTGGTCCGCGTCTCCGAGCCCGTCTCCTCGGTCCTCGAGATGACCGAGATCCAGCGCCGGCTGCTCGCCACCGGCGGGCCGGCGGTGCTGTTCGAGAACGTCATCCGGGCCGACGGCGAGCGCTCGGCCATGCCGTGCCTGGTCAACCTGTTCGGCACGGTGAGGCGCGTGGCCATGGGCGTCACGCTCGAGGGCCGCGAACGCGCGACGGCGGCCGACCTGCGCGAGGTGGGCGAGCTCCTGGCCTTCCTCCGCTCCCCCGAGCCGCCGCGCGGCCTGAAGGACGCCTTCGACATGCTGCCGCTGGCGAAGACCGTCATGTCGATGCGGCCGAACGTCGTGAAGAAGGCCCCCGTCCAGGAGGTGGTCCTGAAGGGCGACGACGTCGACCTCTCCCGGCTGCCGATCCAGACCTGCTGGCCGGGCGAGCCCGCGCCGCTGATCACCTGGCCGCTGGTGGTCACCAAGGGACCGTCCGACGCCCGCGAGGACGACTACAACCTCGGCATCTACCGCATGCAGGTGCTGGGGAAGAACCGCACCGTCATGCGCTGGCTCGCCCACCGCGGCGGCGCCCAGCACCACCGCCGCTGGAAGGCGGCCGGCAAGCCCGACGCCCTGCCCGCCTGCGCGGTCATCGGCGCCGATCCCGGCACGATCCTGGCCGCCGTCACGCCGGTCCCGGACACCCTGTCGGAATACCAGTTCGCCGGCCTCATGCGCGGCGCCAAGCTCGATCTCGTGCCGGCCAAGACGGTCCCGCTGATGGTCCCCGCCCAGGCCGAGATCGTCCTGGAGGGCCACGTCCACCTGGACGAGTACGCCGACGAAGGTCCCTACGGCGACCACACCGGCTACTACAACAGCGTCGAGAAGTTCCCGGTCTTCGAGATCAGCGCCATCACCATGCGGCGCGACCCGATCTACCTGACCACCTTCACCGGCCGTCCGCCGGACGAGCCCAGCGTGCTCGGCGAGGCCCTGAACGAGGTCTTCATCCCGCTGATCCGCCAGCAGTTCCCGGAGATCACCGACTTCTGGCTGCCGCCGGAGGGCTGCAGCTACCGCATCGCCGTGGTCTCCATGAAGAAGGCCTACCCCGGCCACGCCAAGCGCGTGATGATGGGCGTCTGGAGCTACCTTCGGCAGTTCATGTACACCAAGTGGGTGATCGTCGTGGACGACGACATCGACGCCCGCGACTGGAAGGACGTCATGTGGGCGATCTCCACCCGCATGGACCCGGCCCGCGACATCACCGTCGTGGAGAACACCCCGATCGACTACCTGGACTTCGCCTCGCCCGAGAGCGGCCTGGGCTCCAAGATCGGCCTCGACGCCACCAACAAATGGCCCCCCGAGACGAAGCGCGAGTGGGGCGAGAAGCTCGGCATGGACCGCGCGGTGATCGACGCCGTCACCGAGAAGTGGTCCCGGCTCGGCCTGCCCGGCGACGGCCGGCCGGTGGACTGAGCTTGCGCGGGGGCTCGAAGCGCGCGCAACTGCCGCTCCTTTGGGGAGGATCGGCATGGACGTGATGGCGTCGGCGCAGGCCGCTGCGCTCTGGGTCGGGCTGCACCTCATCCTGCTGCTCGTTCTGTCGGTGCTGGTGGTGCGCCAGCGCAGGCTGCACGGCGTGGTGTTCGGCGACGGCGACGCGCCCTCGCTCATCCAGGCGATCCGCGCCTTCGGCAACGCCACCGAATACGTTCCCGCCGGCCTGATCGGGCTTGCGGTGCTGGCCGTGGCGGGCGCGCCGCCGATGGTGGTGCACATCGTGGGCGTGACCCTGTTCCTGGGCCGCGTGGCCCACGCCGTGGGCCTCTCCCGCAGCGGCGAGGCGTCCATGCCGCGCAGCGTCGGCGTCACCCTGACCTGGATCGCCTACCTGAGTGCGGCCGTGGCGCTCGTCTTCTACGCCATCCCCTAGCCTTGCCGGGGCCGGCGCGGTCCGCCATATGGCCGGCATGGACGAAAACCTGTTGCGAGATGTGGTCGACGCCGCGCTGAAGGCCGGCGCCGATGCGGCCGAGGCCGTCGGCGCCGAACGGCGCGCCCTGTCGATCTCCGTGCGCCTCGGCGACCTGGAGGAGGTGGAGCGCGAGGAATCCCGCGACCTGGGCCTGCGGGTGTTCGTCGGCCGCCGCCAGGCCACCGTCTCCGGCTCCGACGTCAGCCCCGAGGCCCGGGCCAAGCTCGTGGAGCGCGCCGTCGCCATGGCCCGCCTGGCGCCCGAGGACCCCTACGCCGGCCTCGCCGACCCCGACCGCCTGGCCCGCGGCGAGCTGCCCGACCTCGACATCTACGACCCCGCCGAGCCCTCGCCCGAGACGCTGGAGGAACGCGCCCGCATCGCCGAGGCCGCCGCCCGCGCGACGCCCAGGGTGACCAATTCCGACGGCGCCTCGGCCTCCTGGTCGAGTTCGCAGTGGCGCATGGTGACCTCCGGCGGCTTCACCGGCCTGCACCGGGCCTCCGGCTTCTCCCTCGGCGCCAGCGCCATCGCCGCCGACGAGGCCGGCATGGAGAACGGCTACGAGGGCCGCTCCGTCCGCTGGCAGTCGGACCTGCCCGCGCCCGAGGCGATCGGCGCGGAAGCCGGCCGCCGGGCCGCGGCCCGGCTCGGCGCGCGCAAGATCGATTCCACCACCGCCCCGGTGATCTTCGAGAACCGGCTCGCCGCCTCCCTGCTCGGCCCGCTGATCGGCGCCATCTCCGGCCCGTCCATCGCCCGCGGCACCTCCTTCCTGAAGGACCGGCTCGGCCAGCCGGTGTTCGCCAAGGGCGTCTCGGTCGTGGACGACCCGCACCGGCCCCGCGGCCTGGGCTCGGCGCCCTTCGACGACGAGGGCGTGGCCAACCAGCGCCGGGCGATCATCGACGACGGCGTGCTGACCACCTGGCTGCTGAACTCCGCCTCGGCCCGCCAGCTCGGCCTTGCGACCACCGGCCACGCCTCGCGCGGGCTGGCCGGCCCGCCGGGCGTGGCCCCCGCCAACCTCACCCTCACCCCCGGCGACCGGGACCAGGCGGGCCTGATGCGGGATGCGGGACGCGGCCTGATCGTCACCTCCATGTTCGGCCCGTCGCTCAACGGCAACACCGGCGACTGGTCGGTCGGCTGCTCGGGCTTCTGGTTCGAGGGCGGCGAGCTCGCCTATCCGGTCACCGAGATCACCGTCGCCGGCAACCTGATCGACATCTACGGCCGCCTCGTGCCGGGCTCCGACCTGGAGATCCGCGGCGCCACCAACGCCCCCTCGCTGCTCATCGACGGGCTCGCCATCGCCGGCCGATGACGGCGGCCCTGGACCTCGCCCTGATCCTGGAGGCGGCCCGCGAGGCCGGCGAGCTGGCCCACGACCTGCGGGCCCGCGGGCTGGAGGTGACGTACAAGGCCGGCAATTCGCCGGTCACCAACGCCGACCTCGCCGCCGACGCCCTGCTGCGCGAGCGCCTGGGCGCCGCCCGTCCCGGCTACGGCTGGCTCTCCGAGGAGACGGCGGACGATCCCGCGAGGCTCGCCTGCCGCCGGCTGTTCGTGGTCGACCCCATCGACGGCACGCGGGCCTTCCTCAACGACCGGCCGTGGTGGGCGGTGTCCATCGCCGTCGTGGAGGACGAGCGGCCGATCGCCGGCGTCGTCTTCGCGCCGGAGGTGGGCGAGACCTACGCCGCCGAGGCCGGCCAGGGCGCGACCCTCAACGGCCGGCCGATCTCCACCAGCGCCACGTCGGCCCTCGAGGACTGCGCCATGGCCGGCGACCCGCGCCTGTTCCCCCACCCGAGCTGGCCGATCCCCTGGCCGCAGATGCGGGTGGAGCAGCGCAACTCCACGGCCTACCGCATGTGCCTGGTGGCCTCCGGCGCCTTCGACGCGGCCGTGGCGCCGGTGCCCAAGCACGACTGGGACGTGGCCGCCGCCGACCTGATCGCCAGCGAGGCGGGGTGTTTCGTGGGCGACCACACCGGCCGCGGCTTCCGCTACAACGCGCCCGCGCCCGTGCAGCCCAGCCTCATCTGCGCCACCCCGGGGCTCGCCCCATTGATCCTGGAGCGCGTCCGGCATATCGCGACGGCAAGCTGATCCAGCATTCCCGTTTCCAAGGTCCCCCAGATGCCCGACAAGCAGCTTCTGCACCTCGTCATCGGCGGCGAGCTCAAGTCCCTCGAAGGCGTGCCCGAGTTCCGCGACCTCACCAAGGTCGATCTCGTCGGCGCGTTTCCCAGCTACCAGGACGCCATGCGCGCCTGGCGGGCGAAGGCCCAGGAGACCGTCGACAACGCCCTGATGCGCTACTTCATCATCCACGCGCACCGGCTGCTGGACCCCGGCGCGGAGGCCGAGGACCACGAGCACTAGGCCAAGTGGGCCAGGGCGGCGTCAGGCGCGGTCGAGCTCCTCGACCAGCGCCCCGTCGCGCCAGACCTCGACCTTGCGGGAGCTCAGGTGCTCGCGGAGCAGGGCCGCCGCATGGCTGCGCACCATGGCCAGGTCGTCGGCGGCGTAGACGTCGACGAACGAGGCCACGCCGTCCGCCCGCACGCAGAGCAGGGTGTAGAAGTCTTCCGAGCTCTCGAGAGTCGCCGCGCCGTCGTCCATGGGGCTTATGCTCGCATGGAGACTATCGCCAGTCTGTCGGCTCTCCGACTTTTGATCGGTCATTCGCGGCGGAGCAGCTTCTCGGTCAGCACGCTGCCCAGCATGCCGGCCCGGAATTTCGCCTTCATGCCGGCGGGATCGTACATCGGGCTCTGCACCCACTCGAGGAAGCTCATCCCGGCGGGATCGCCCTCCTCCAGGTAGCGCTCGAAGGTGTAGTCCAGCACGCCCGTCTTGCCCTGCTTCACGTGCAGGTAGCGCAGGTGGAGCTGCTCCATGGCCTCGCGGATCGTCCTGCCCTTCCGGAAGTGCATGTAGAGCACGCTCATGATGCCCGCCCGGTCCGCGCCGGACTTGCAGTGCATCAGCGCCGGGTACTGGATGGTCTCGAACAGCCGCTTGGCGCCCAGCACCCGCTCGCGGCTCGGCACCTCGCGCGAGGTGATGGTGAAGTCCACCATGTCGAGGCCCAGCTTGGCGCAGGCGTCCTTCTCCAGCGCATGGAAGCTCGCGTCGAAGCCGCCGCGCAGGTTGATCACCGTCTTGATGCCGCGGTCCTTCCAGGCCTTCAGCTGGTGCGGCCAGGGCTGGTTCGCCCGCACCAGCTCCTCGCTGATCCAGTGGGCGTTGGAGAAGCCCAGCCGCAGGTAGGCGTGGTCGCGCCACAGGTAGTCGGCATAGGCCCGGATCCGGCCGCCGGCGGAGGAGAGGTCGAAGCCGTTGGGGACGGGATCGGAGGTCATGGGCGCTTAACTAGGCGTTCGCGGGCCGCTGCGGAAGCACTCCTCCCCCGATCTCGGGGAGGGGGACGGCGCCGCGCCGCCCCGCCCCGCTTGACTTCGATCCCGCATCGGCCGACCCCTCGGCCATGAGCGCGCCCGCCCCGCCCGAGCTTCCCGCCCGCGCCCTGGTGGGACGTGTGTGGCGCGTCTACATGGCGCCGCGCTGGAAGGGCTGGCTCACCGCCCTGGTCGCCGCCATCGCCGTGGCCGTGTTCTCCGCCGAGCTGATCCGGGTGCTGGAGCCGGCCGTCAACGACCTGATGGTCAACCACAAGCCCGGCGCCCTCGTGGCCCTGCCCCTCACCATCGCGCTCCTGGCGCTCGGCCGCGCCGTCGCCCAGATGATCCAGGCCTCCCTGGTCAACCGCATCGGCAACGGGGTGGTGGGCGACATCCAGGTGCAGCTGTTCGGCAAGCTGGTCCGCGCCGACCTGGCCCGCCTGCGCAGCCAGCATTCCGGCGCCTACGTCTCCTCGGTGCTCTACGACGCCGGCCTGATCCGCGAGGCGGCCACCGCCGGGGTCATCAACTACACCCAGCACCTGCTCACCGTGATCGGCGCGATCACCGTCATGGTCTCCAACGACATGACCCTGTCGCTGGTGCTGATCGCCGCCCTGCCGCTCTCCGGCTGGATCATGCGCCGGTTCTCCAAGCGCACGACGAAGGCGGCCAAGGGCGCCATGGCCGAGACCTCGGCGCTGTCCACGGCGATCATGGAGAGCCTGGACGGCATCCGGGTGGTGAAGATCGAGAACCGCGAGGCCTACGAGGAGCAGCGGGTCGCCGAGGTGGTCCGCCGCCGGCAGAACCACCTGGTGAAGGGCGCCAACGCCCGGGCCCGCGCCGCCCCGTCCACCGAGCTGGTCATGACCCTGATCACCGCCGCGGTGATCGCCTACGCCGGCTGGCGCTCCCAGGCCGGCGGCATGACGGTGGGCGCCTTCGTGGCCTTCATCGGCGCGCTGGGCCTGGCCTCCCAGTCCCTGCGCCAGCTCGCCAACCTGCAGACGGTGATGGCCGAGGGCATGTCCGCCGGCCGGCGCCTGTTCGCGGCCCTGGACGTGGAGCCGGAGGTCCGCGAACAACCCGGCGCGAGCCCGCTGCCCCGCTCGGAAGGGACCATCCGCTTTGAGGACGTGGGCTTCTCCTATGGCGGCGGGCCGCCCGCGCTCTCCGGGATCAGCTTCGAGGTGCGCCGCGGCGAGACCGTCGCCCTGGTCGGCCCGTCCGGCGGCGGCAAGACCACCATCCTCAACCTGATCCCGCGCTTCTACGACCCCACCGAGGGACGGGTGCTGATCGACGGCCGCGACCTGCGGGACGTGAAGCTGTCCTCCCTGCGCGGCCAGATCGCCCTGGTCACCCAGGAGCCCTTCCTGTTCGACGACACCATCCGCGCCAACATCTGCTACGCCCGGCCCGAGGCCAGCGCGGCGGAGGTCGAGCAGGCCGCCCGCGCCGCCGCGGCCCATGAGTTCATCGAGGCCCTGCCGCACGGCTACGACACCACCGTGGGCGAGGCCGGCGCCCGGCTCTCCGGCGGCCAGCGCCAGCGGATCGCCATCGCCCGCGCCTTCCTCAAGGACGCCCCGATCCTGCTGCTCGACGAGGCCACCAGCGCGCTGGACACCGAGAGCGAGGCCCAGGTGCAGGCGGCGCTCCGGCGGCTCATGGCCGGGCGCACCACCCTCCTGATCGCGCACCGGCTCTCCACCGTCCGCGGCGCCGACCGGATCTACGTCATTGACCGCGGCCGGATCGTCGAGACCGGCGACCACGACGCCCTGATGAAGAAGCGCGGCCTCTACGCGCGCCTGGCCAAGACCCAGGACCTGGAGGCGGAGACCGCCGCTTGAAGACGCTGCTGCGGAGCGACGGCGTCCAGGCCTTCCTGGGCTGGGTGCTGGGGACCTACCTGCGGATCGTGCTCGCGACCGTGCGCTGGCGGCACGAGAACCTGGGCTGCGTGGAGCCCGTGCTGGCCGGCGACAGCGGGGCCATCGCCCTCTTCTGGCACGGCCGTATCCCGCTCAGCCTGGCCACCGCGCCGCAATGGTGGCGCAAGCGCACGCGGGCCCTGGTCTCGCCCTCGGCCGACGGCGAATTCGTCGCCAAGGCCCTGGCCATGTCGGGCTTCCCCGCCATCCGCGCCTCCTCGGCCAAGAAGGGCGACTCGGCCAAGGCCAGGCAGGCCGTGGCCGCCATCCGCGAGGCGGTGGCCTGGGTTTCGGGCGGCGGCGCCCTGGTGGTCACGCCCGACGGGCCGCGGGGCCCCAACGAGGTGATCGCGCCGGGCGCCCTGCAGATCGCGCGACGCTCGGGCCAGCCGGTGTTCCTGATGGGCATCGCCGCCAACCCCGCCTGGCAGCTCAAGAACGCCTGGGACAAGGTGATGTTCGCCGCGCCCTTCGGCCGGGGCGCGGTGGTCTGGGAGGGGCCGCTGTTCGTGCCGGCCGACGCCGACGAGGCCCTCATCCAGGCGCTGATCGCCGACTGGTCCGCCCGCCTCTCCGCCGCCACCCGGCGGGCCGAGGCGCTGGTGGGCCGCGCGCATTGATCGCCGCGCTCGCGGGTGAGACATAGGCCCCGATGGCGCAGGCGCACGACCACCACGATCACCATGACCACGGGCCCGGCCATTCGCACGGCCACGGGCACGGACACCATCACCACCACGCGCCCGCCGACATGGGCCGCGCGTTCGCCATCGGCGTCGTGCTCAACACCGTCTTCGTCGTCGCCGAGGCGGGGGCCGGGATCTGGGCCGGCTCCATGGCCCTGTTGGCGGACGCCGGCCACAATCTCTCCGACGTCCTGTCGCTGATCCTGGCGTGGGGCGCGGCGGTGCTGGCCAGGCGCGCCCCGGCCGGCCGGCGCACCTACGGCCTGCGCAAGGCGACCATCCTGGCCTCGCTGGCCAACGCCGTCCTGCTGCTCGTCGCGGTGGGCGCCATCGTCTCCGAGGCCATCCACCGCCTGCGCGAGCCGGCCGACATCCAGACGGGCGTGGTCATGGCGACGGCGGCGCTGGGCGTGGTGATCAACACCGCCACCGCGCTCCTCTTCCTGCGCGGCCACGAGGACCTCAACGTCCGCGGCGCCTTCCTGCACATGGCGGCCGACGCCGCGGTCTCGCTCGCCGTGGTGGTGGGGGCGCTGGCGATCATGTGGACCGGCCGCCTGTGGATCGACCCGGCGCTCAGCCTGCTGATCGTGGCGGTCATCCTGCTGGGCACCTGGGGCCTGCTGCGCGATTCCGTCGACCTGGCGCTCGACGCCGCGCCCAAGGGCATCGACGTCGGCGCCGTGCGCGACTGGCTGGCCGCCCTGCCGGGCGTCGAGGAGGTCCACGACCTGCACATCTGGGCCATGAGCACGACCGAGACGGCGCTCACCGCCCATGTCGTCAGGCCGGCGAACGGCGACAACGACGCCTTCCTGCACCACGCGTGCGAGGGGCTCCACGAGCGCTTCAACATCGGCCACGCCACCCTGCAGGTGGAGACCGACGCGGACCATACCTGCCGGCTCGCGCCCGCCGAGGTGGTGTGACGAGCGTCCGCCCCACCCTGCCGCTGGCCCTTTACCGGGCCGCGACGAGCCTCCTCCAGCCGCTCGCGCCGGCCGTGCTCCGCCGCCGCGCGGCGCTGGGCAAGGAGGACCCCGGCCGCCTCGGCGAGCGGCTGGGCCGCGCCGGACGCCCTCGGCCCGACGGCCCGCTCGTCTGGCTGCACGGGGTGAGCGTCGGCGAAACCCAGTCGCTGCTTCCCCTGGTGGACGCGCTGCGCGCCCGCCGGCCCAGCGTCACCCTGCTGGTCACCTCAGGCACGGTGACCTCCGCCGCCCTGCTGGCGCGGCGGCTGCCGGAAGGGGTGATCCATCAGTTCGCGCCGGTCGACACCCCCGCGGCCGTTCGCCGGTTCCTGGACCATTGGCGGCCGGATCTCGGCCTGCTGGTCGAGAGCGAGCTGTGGCCCAACCTGATCACCGCCGCCCGGGCCCGCGGCGCGCCGCTGGCCCTGCTCTCCGCGCGCATCACGGAGGCGAGCGCCAGGAACTGGGCCCGCGCGCCGGCCACGGCGCGCGTCCTGCTCGGCGCCTTCGATCTGGTGCTGCCGCAGGACGAGGCGACGGAGACCCGGCTGGCCCGGCTCGGCGCCCCGCTCGGCCCGCGCCTGAACCTCAAGCTGGTGGGCGAGCCCCTGCCCTTCGATCCGGCCGAGCTCGCCCGGCTGCGGGCCGCCGTGGCCGGTCGCCAGGTGGTGCTCGCGGCCAGCACCCATCCCGGCGAGGAGGCCCCGATCGCCGACGCGGTCGTCCGCGCCGGGACGGAGCACGCGCCGCTGCTGGTTCTGGCGCCCCGGCATCCCGACCGCGCGGAGGAGATCGCCCGCGACCTCGCGGGTCGCCGGCTGGCCCGCCGCTCGCTGGGCCAGTCCATAGCCGTCGACACCGAGATCTATCTCGCCGACACCCTGGGCGAGCTCGGCCTCCTGTTCGAACTCGCCGACGTGGTGGTGATGGGCGGCAGCTTCGCGCCGGGGATCGGCGGCCACAATCCGCTGGAGCCCGCCCGCCATGGCAAGCCCATCCTCACCGGCCCGCACGCCTTCAACGCCGCCGACGTCTACCGGGAGATGTTCGAGGAGGTCGCCGCCATCGAGGCGGCCGACTTCGACGCCCTGGCGCGCCATGTTGGCGGCCTGCTGACCTATCCCGCCATCGCCCGGCGCGTGGGCGAGGCGGCGCTCGCCTACGCCGAACGGCAGGGCCAGGCGCTCGACGGGGCGATGGCCCGCCTCGAACCCCTGCTGCCGGCATGAAGCTGGAGACGCCCCGCTGGTGGTATGCGCGCGACCGGCAGGTCATGCCGGTGACGCGGGCCCTGCTGACGCCGCTTTCCTGGATCTGGGCGGCGGCCACGGCGCGTCGCATCGCCCGCGCCGAGCCGGCCGACCCCGGCGTTCCGGTGATCTGCGTCGGCAACGTCACCATGGGCGGCGCGGGCAAGACGCCGGTGGTGCGCGAGGTGGCCCGCCGCCTCGCCGCACGCGGCCGCGCCGTCCACCTGCTGTCGCGGGGCTACGGGGGCCGGCTCACGGGTCCGGTGCGCGTCGACCCCGAGGTCCACACCGCCGCCGACGTGGGCGACGAGCCGCTGATGCTGGCCCGCGACTTCCCGGTCTGGGTCGCGCGCGACCGGGCGGCGGGCGCCGCGGCTGCAGCGGCGGCCGGCGCGCAAGCCGTCGTCATGGACGACGGCCACCAGAACCCGTCGGTGCGGAAGGCCCTCTCCCTCGTGGTGGTGGACGGCGAGACCCGCGGCGAGGAGTGGCCGTTCGGCGACGGACGGGTGTTCCCCGCCGGCCCCATGCGCGAGCCGCTGGCCCGGGGGCTTTCCCGCGCCGACGCCGCCGTGATCCTGCTGCCGGCCGACCTGCCGCTGGCCGAGCCCGACCTCGTCCGCGCCCTGAAGGCGGTTCCGGTGCTCGCCGCCCACTTGCAGGCGGCCGTCGCGCCGCCGACCGGGCCGCAGGTGGGCTTCGCCGGCGTGGGCAAGCCCTGGAAAGTGGAGCGGGCCCTGAAGGCCGCCGGCTGCGAACTCGCCGACTTCGCGCCGTTTCCAGACCACTTCGCCTATGACGAGGCGACCCTGCAGCGCCTGGCCGACCGCGCCGCCCAGTTCGGCGCGGGGCTCGTCACCACCGAGAAGGACTGGGTCCGCCTGCCGCCCGCCTGGCGCGCCCGCGTCACCGCCTGGCCCGTCCGCGCCGCCTTCGACAACGAAGCCGCCCTCGACGCCCTGCTGGCGAGGATCGGCCTCTAGGCGGTCGCGCCGGCCTTTTCGGCGTAGGCCCAGCTCATCTTCGCCAGCGCCTCGACCCGCGGGGCCATGTTGGCCGCGTCCGGGTGATTGGCGGTGCCGTCGCGGACCCGTCCGAGGATGCCCTGCAGGATGCCCACCAGACGGAAGGCGTTGTACGAGAAGAACCAGTTGAGGTCGTGGATCCCGGTGCGGCCGGTCAGGCTGCAGTAGTAGTCCACCGCCTGGTCCAGGGTCGGGATGCCGTGGGCCTTGAGGTCCGGGATCGTCGAGATGGTCCCGTTGATCCAGTTCATCAGCACATAGGTGAAGTCGGCCAGCGGCTCGCCCAGCGTGCCGAGCTCCCAGTCCAGCACCGCCACCACCCTGGGCTCGGTCGGGTGGAAGATCATGTTGTCGAGGCGATAGTCGCCGTGGACGATCGAGGTCCGCTCCTGGGCCGGAACGGTCTTCGGCAGCCACTCGATGAGCCGTTCGACCTCAGGAATGTGGACCGTCTCGGAGGCCTTGTACTGCTTGGTCCAGCGGTCGACCTGGCGGGCCATGTAGTTGCCCGGCTTGCCGTAGTCCTCGAGGCCGACGGCCACGTAGTCGGTGTTGTGCAGGTCGGCCAGCGTCTTAATCTTCGCCTTGAAGATCGCGTTGCGCTCCGCCGGCTGGCACTGCGGCAGGCTCTGGTCCCAGAGCACCCGCCCCTCGACCATGTCCATCACGTAGAACCAGGTGCCGATGACGCTGTCGTCGGTGCACAGGCCGTAGGGCTTGGCCACGGGGAAGCCGGTGGGATGCAGCGCGCTGATCACCCGGAACTCGCGGTCCACGGCGTGCGCCGACGGCAGCAGCTTGCCCGGCGGCTTGCGGCGCAGGACGTACTTCTTGCCGGGCGTGATCAGCTGGTAGGTCGGGTTGGACTGGCCGCCCTTGAACTGGCGGACCTCCAGGGGTCCGGCGTAGCCCTCGACGTTGGCGTGCATCCAGCGCTCGAGCGAGGCCTCGTCGAAGCGGTGGGACTCGGCGACCGGCTTCGTGCCGGTGTTGGCCTGCTCCCGCGCCTGTTCGGCGGCGATGTCCGTGGCGACGGCCATGGCGCTCCCTCTCTCTTACGCTTGTTTGAATCCACCTTACCGGCCGGCCGGCAAGGGCGGCAAGGCGCTACCGCGCCAGGGCGCGCCAGCCGATGTCGGTGCGGTGGAAGCCTTCGGGCCAATCGATGGACGCCACGGCGCCGTAGGCCTTCTCCCGCGCCTCGGCGAGGTCGGCGCCCACCGCGCAGACGTTGAGCGCCCGGCCGGATCCGGCCCTGAGCAGCCCGTCCTCGCCCGTCGAGGTGCCGGCGTGGAACACCACCACGTCGGGCCCGAAGTCCGCATCGGCGCCGCGGATCACGCTGCCGGCCTCGGCCTTCCCCGGATAGCCCTGCGTCGCCAGCACCACGCACACGGCGTGTTCGTCCCGCCAGCGCGGGGCCGGCATCTCGTGCAGCCGGCCGGTGGCGCAGGCCATCAGGTAGGGGACGATGTCGCTCTCCAGGCGCAGCATCAGCACCTGGCATTCCGGGTCGCCGAAGCGGGCGTTGAACTCCACGAGCTTCGGCCCGTCGCGGGTCGCCATCAGCTCCACGAACAGCACGCCGCGGTAGGGCGCGCCCTCCCGCGCGATGCCCTTGAACGCCGGCTCCACCAGCCGCTCGCGGACCTCCTCCACCAGGTCCCAGGTGAACACCGGCGCCGGCGAATAGGTGCCCATGCCGCCGGTGTTGGGGCCCTCCTCGCCGTCGAAGGCGCGCTTGTGGTCCTGCGCCCAGCCGAACACCATCGAGGAGCGCCCGTCGCCGAGCGCGAACAGCGAGCCGATCTCGCCCTCAAGGTACTCCTCCAGCACGATGGTCTGGCCGGCCGAGCCGAAGCCCCCGCCGAAGGCGTCGTCGATCGCCGCCTCCGCCGCCGCCCGGTCCTGGGCGATCACCACGCCCTTGCCCGCCGCCAGGCCGTCGGCCTTGACCACATAGGGCGGCTCGAAGTCGTCCAGCGCCGCCTTCGCCGCGGGCGCGTCCTCGCAGATCCGGTACCGGGCCGTCGGGATGTGGTGGCGCTCGGCGAAGGCCTTGGTGAAGGCCTTGGAGGATTCCAGCCGCCCCGCCGCCGCCGTCGGCCCGAAGCAGGGGATCCCGGCCTCTTCCAGCGCGTCGGCCAGGCCCGCCTCGATCGCCAGCTCGGGGCCGATCACCACCAGGTCGGCGGCCATCTCCTTGGCCAGCTGGACCAGCCGCGCCACCTCGGTGGGTTTCCACTCCGCCAGCTCGCACACCTTGGCCATGCCCGGATTGCCCGGCGAGGCCACCAGCCGCTTCACCAGCGGCGACTGCGCGATCTTCCACGCGAGCGCATGTTCGCGCCCGCCCGAGCCCACGAGGAGGATGTTCATGGACCGGCGCTTTCGCCCGCGCCGGGCCCGCGGTCAAGGATCAGGCGTCGACGTCCAGCGAATAGCCCGCCGAGCGCACCGTGCGGATCGGGTCGCCGCCGTCCGACGCGCCCAGCGCCTTGCGCAGCCGGCCGATGTGCACGTCCACCGTGCGGACCTCCACATAGACGTCCGAGCCCCACACCGCGTCCAGCAGCTGCTCGCGGGAGAACACCCGGCCCGGGTGCTGCATGAAGTGGTCGAGCAGCCGGAACTCGGTGGGGCCCAGGTGGACCTCCTTGCCGCTGCGCTTCACCCGGTGGGCCACCCGGTCCATGACGATGTCGCCGCAGCGCACCCGGTCCTCGGCCAGGCCCGGCCGCAGCCGGCGCAGCACCGCGCGGATCCGCGCCGCCAGCTCGGTCATCGAGAACGGCTTGACCACATAGTCGTCGGCCCCGGTGTCGAGGCCGCGGATGCGGTCGGTCTCCTCGCCTCTCGCGGTCAGCATGATGATCGGCACGTTGCGCGCCTCGGGCCGCTGGCGGATACGCCGGCAGACCTCGATCCCGGAGACCTTCGGCAGCATCCAGTCGAGCACGATCAGGTCCGGCAGCCGCTCGTCGACGAGCAGCAGGGCCTCCTCGCCGTCGCCGGCGACGGCCACGTCGTAGCCCTCCTTCTCGAGGTTGTACTGCAGGAGGGTGGAGAGGCTGTCCTCGTCCTCCACCACCAGGATATGCGGCTGCAACGGCGTCTCTCCGTCAGGCTTGCGAGTCTAGGCTTTCAGGGCGTCGGTCTTGGGCCTCGCCTGGCCCATCTCCTCGCCGGTGATCTCGTAGGAGACCATCTCGGCGATGTTGGTGGCGTGGTCGCCGATCCGCTCGAGGTTCTTGGCCACGAACAGCATGTGGGCGCAGGCGGTGATCGTGCGGGGGTCGCCCATCATGTAGGTGAGCAGCTCCCGGAACAGGCTGTTGTAGTGCTCGTCCACCTCGTCGTCCTGCGACCAGACGGCGAGCGCGCGCTCCAGGTCCGAGCGGGTGTAGGCGTCCAGCACCGCCTTCAGCCGGGTGAGCACCAGCTTGCCCAGCCGCTCCAGCGACCGGGTCAGCGGCGTCATCGGCTCGGACTCGACGATCACCAGCGTCCGCTTGGCGATGTTCTTGGCCAGGTCGCCGGTGCGCTCCAGCTCGCCCGCGATCTTCATCGCCGCCACCGTGCGGCGCAGGTCGTTGGCCATGGGTTGGCGCAGGGCGATCAGCCGGATCGCCTTGCGCTCGATGTCCTGCTGCAGCTGGTCGAGCTGCTCGTCGCGCTCCACCAGCGACGAGGCCAGCCCCTGGTCGCGCTTGACCACCGCCTGGATAGAATCGGCCACCTGCGCCTCGGCCAGCCCGCCCATCCGGGCGCACTCGGCGGTCAGGGTGTTCAGCTCGTCCTCGAAGGACTTGACGATGTGCTCGTGCATGGGCGTGTCCTCAGCCGAACCGGCCGGTGATGTAGTCCTGGGTGCGGCTGTCCCGCGGGTTGGTGAAGATCTCGTCCGTCGGCCCGGTCTCCACCAGCTTGCCCAGGTGGAAGAAGGCGGTCTTCTGCGACACCCGCGCGGCCTGGGCCATGGAGTGGGTGACGATGACGATGCAGTACTCCTGCTTCAGCTCGTCCATCAGCTCCTCGACCTTGGCCGTGGCGATGGGGTCCAGGGCCGAGCAGGGCTCGTCCATCAGGATCACCTCGGGGTTCACGGCGATGGCGCGGGCGATCACCAGCCGCTGCTGCTGGCCGCCGGAGAGGCCGGTGCCGGGCTGGTGCAGCCGGTCGGCCACCTCGTTCCACAGGCCGGCCCGCTTCAGCGAGGTCTCGACGATGCCCTCGATCTCCGACTTCGAGGACGCCAGGCCGTGGATGCGCGGCCCATAGGCGACGTTCTCGAAGATGCTCTTCGGGAAGGGGTTGGGCTTCTGGAACACCATGCCCACCCGGGCGCGCAGCAGGACGGGGTCCAGGCTGCGGTCGTTCACGTCCTCGCCGTCGAGCTCGATCCGGCCGCTGACGCGGGCCCCCGGGATGGTGTCGTTCATCCGGTTGATGCAGCGCAGGAAGGTGGACTTGCCGCAGCCCGAGGGGCCGATGAGCGCGGTCACCGCCCGCTCGGGCACGTCGAGCGAGACGTCGAACAGCGCCTGCTTGTCGCCGTAGAAGACGTTCACGTCGCGGGCGCGCAGCTTCACCGGGCCGCCCGCGGGCGAGGCCTTCGGCGCGTCGAGGGTGATGTGGGGATTGACGTTCATGGCGCTCACCAGCGGCGTTCGAATTTGCGGCGCAGCAGGATGGCCGCGAGGTTCATGACGATCATGAAGACGAGGAGGACGATGATCGCCGCGGCGGTGCGCTCGTGGAACGCCCGCTCCGAGGCGTTCTCCCAGATGAACACCTGCACCGGCAGCACCGTGGCCGATTCCGTGAAGCCGCCGGGCACGCCGGGCACGAAGGAGACCATGCCGATCATCAGCAGCGGCGCGGTCTCGCCGAGCGCATGCGCCAGGCTGAGGATGGCGCCGGTCATCACGCCCGGCATGGCCAGCGGCAGGACGTGGTGGAAGACCGTCTGGGTCTTCGACGCGCCGACGCCCAGCGCGGCCTCGCGGATCGACGGCGGGACGGCCTTCAGCGCCGAGCGGGTGGCGATGATCACCGTCGGCAGGGCCATCAGCGCCAGCACCAGTCCGCCCACCAGGGGCGAGGAGCGCGGCACGGCCAGCCAGTTGATGAACACCGCCAGGCCCAGGAGGCCGTAGACGATGGAGGGCACGGCCGCGAGGTTGTTGATGTTCACCTCGATCAGGTCGGTCCAGCGGTTCTTCGGCGCGAACTCCTCGAGGTAGACCGCCGCCAGCATGCCGATCGGCACCGCCAGGGTCGCGGTGACCAGCAGCATCAGGGCCGAACCCACCACCGCGCCCAGCACGCCCGCCTGCTCCGGCTCCGTGGAGTCCGACTTGGTCAGGAAGCCGATGTTGAAGCCGGACGAGACCATGCCCTGCGCCCGCAGCTTGTCCAGCCAGGCGAGCTGCTGGTCGTCCAGCTTGCGGTCGGCCTCGACCGTGCCCCGCTCGATCTCGCCCTTGTAGTAGAGCGCCGCGTCCGCCCGCACCGGGCCGGTCACCGTGATGGTCTTGCCGATCAGGCCGGGGTCGGCGCGGACCTTGTCCAGCACCTGGAAGCCGAGGTCGTTGGACACCAGCGCCATGACCTTGCCCGAGGTGCGGCCGAACTCGTCGTCCTGCTCGCCCAGCTTCGCCAGCACCGCCTGGGCCACCATCAGGTCGTAGTTGGCCCCGGTGATGTCGCCGGCGTTCACCCGCGCCGGGTCGACGTAGACCGGCACGGACATCCGGTAGTCCACGAAGGTGGAGTAGCCCTGCAGGCCGATCCGGCCGAGCAGTATGGCCAGGAACGAGAGCGCCACCAGGATGGCCGCGCGGCCATACCAGCGGAACCGCATCTCCTGGGCGCGCCGGGTCTTCAGCCGCGCCTCGAGCGCGCTGCGCCGGACGGCGGGGTCGACCCCCGCCTTGGGGAGGGCCGCGTCAGTCATACTGTTCCCGGTATTTCTGCACGATGCGCAGGGCGATGACGTTGAGGACCAGGGTCACGCCGAACAGCGCCAGGCCCAGCCCGAAGGCGGAAAGTGTCTTCGGGCTGTCGAACTCCTGGTCCCCGGTCAGCAAGGTGACGATCTGCACGGTCACCGTGGTCACGGTGTCCAGCGGGTTGAGCGTGGTCTTGGCCTGCAGGCCGGCGGCCATGGTGACGATCATCGTCTCGCCCACGGCGCGGGAGACGGCCAGCAGCAGCGCCCCCATGATCCCCGGCAGGGCGGCCGGCAGGACCACCTTCTTCACCGTCTCGGAGCGGGTCGCGCCCATGGCCAGGCTGCCGTCGCGCAGGCTCTGCGGCACGGCGTTGAGGATGTCGTCCGACAGCGAGGAGACGAACGGGATCAGCATGATCCCCATCACCGCCCCAGCCACCAGCGCCATCTGGTTCTGCACCTGGGCCAGGTAGAGGCCGAGGCCGTTCAGCGGCCCGCCGATCATCTGCTCGCCGATCCCGTTGAAGAAGCCGCGGAACAGCGGCCCCACGGTGAGCGCGGCGAAGAAGCCGTAGACCACGGTGGGCACGCCCGCGAGGATCTCCAGCAGCGGCTTGACCACCGCCCGCGTCCAGCCGCCGGCGTACTCCGAGAGGTAGATGGCCGAGAACAGGCCCACCGGCGCGGCCACCGCCATGGCGATCAGCATGATCAGGAAGGTGCCGGCGAACAGCGGCACGGCGCCGAACGCCCCCTTGGCCGCCACCTGGTCGGCGCGCATGGCGATCTGCGGGTCCCAGGTGGTTCCGAACAGGAAGTCGAGCGGCGAAATGGACTGGAAGAAGCGGGCGCTCTCGAAGACCAGGGAGGCCACGATGCCGACGGTGGTCAGCACGGCCACCACGGAGCAGGCGACCAGCAGGCCGGCGATCCAGCCCTCAACGCGGTTGCGGGCCCGGAACTCCGGCGTCAGGCGGCGGTAGGCGAACACGAAACCACCGGCCGCCAGCAGGGCGGCGAGCGCCAGCGTTCCCAGCCGCATCGACTGGGCGATGCCCTGCGCCTCCGAGGCCTTGCCGGCGAGCGCCGCCTGGGCGGCCGGGTCGTAGAGGGTCTCGCTGCGCTGCGCCCCGCGGGCGACGGCGCGGGCGTCGTCGAAGAACACGTCCTGCTGGGCCGGCGTCATCTGCGCCACGGCGGCCGGGGTGTCGGCCCGCAGCAGCGCCTGTTCGGCCCGGCCCGCGAAGCCGCCGTGGAGCGCCAGCAGGAGGAGCGCCGGGACGGCGGTCCAGAGCGCCACATAGGCGCCGTGGTAGCCCGGCCGCGAGTGCGGGCGCGACCCGGCCTGCGCCGTCAGCCGACGCCGGCCGAGCACGTAGGTCACCGCCGAGAAGAGGACGAGCGCCGCCAGTGCGGCCCAGGTGATCATGCGGGTCTGGCCTCCCCCAGGGCCACTGTGGCCGGGGAACGCCGCCGCTATGCTACAATCTCATGACACTTTCGCGACAGCGGCCGGGGCGGCCGCCGCCGTCGCCGCCGCCTGCGGAAAATAGGCGGTGAAGGTGGTCCCCTGTCCCTCGGCGCTCTCCACCGCCAGCCCGCCCCGGTGGCGATTGGCGATGTGCTTGACGATGGCCAGGCCCAGGCCGGTGCCGGACCGCTCACCGCTCTTCTGGCCCTCCACCCGGTAGAACCGCTCGGTGAGCCTGGGCAGGTTCGCCCGGGCGATCCCCGGCCCCTGGTCGCTGACCCGCAGCGCCGTGTAGGGCCCCTGCGGGTGGTCGGGGGTGAGCAGCGCCAGCCGCGCCGCGTCCAGTCGCTGGCCGGCGGCCGCCGATTCGGCGGTGAGGCCCGGCTCCACGAGGATCCGCACCGTCGCGCCCTCGCCGGAATACTTCAGCGCGTTGTCCACCAGGTTCTGGACCACCTGCACCAGCTGGTCGCGGTCACCGGTCACCGGCGCGCCCATGGCCGGCAGCCGGGGCTCGAGCGTCACGCCACGCTCGCGGGCGATGGGGGTCAGCGCGTCCACCACGTCCATGACCGCCGCCGCCAGGTCCACGCGGTCGGCCGGCGCGATGTGCTCGTTGAGTTCGATGCGCGACAGCGAGAGCAGGTCGTCGATCAGCCTGCGCATGCGCTCGGCCTGGGCCTGCATGATGCCCAGGAACCGCTCGCGGGCTCCCGGGTCCTCCTTGGCGTGACCGCGAAGGGTCTCGATGAAGCCGGAGAGCGAGGCGAGCGGGGTTCGCAGCTCATGGCTGGCGTTGGCCAGGAAGTCGACGCGGGTGCGCTCCACCCGGTGGAACTCGGTCTCGTCGCGGAACATCAGGATCGCCAGGCGCCGGCCGTCCAGCGCCAGTCCCAGCGGCCGGGCGTAGGCGCGCAGGAAGCGGTCCTGCACCCCGCCCGTCTCGTACACCGCCTCGGCGTCGAGGCCGGCGAAGAGCGCCTCGTCCACCGCTTCCAGCACGAGCGGATCGCGGATCGCGCTCACCAGCAGGCCCTCGCCGCGGTCGATCCGCAGCAGGTCGCGGGCCGCGGAGTTGGCGAAGATGTAGCGGCGGCTGGTCAGGTCGTCGCGCTCGGCCGCGGAGACCACCAGGATCGGGTCCGGCAGGGCGTTGATCAGGGCCGGATAGGGCGGCGCTTCCGGGGCGCGTTCCACGGAACTGCGCATCAGCGCGTCGAACCGCGCCTGGGCGCTGCGGTCGGCCGCCAGCAGGGCCAGGCCGGTCACCCCGCCCACGAAGAGGCTTGCGGAGAGCGCTTCCACGAGGTCGAGCCGCCGCGACAGCGCCAGCACGACGACCAGCGCCAGGCCCGCCGCGCCCGCCGCGAGCGCCGGCCAGCGCCACCCCTGGGGCGCGCGCATCGCGATCGGCGTCAGCGAAGACGGGAACGGCAAGGCGAATCCTCCGCGGGGGATTCTCCAGCATCGTCAGGCGTGTGTCACCGGCATGACAGGCTCGGCCGCCTTCAGCGGGAACAAACCTTTGCCATTCCCGTTCCCTTGCTCCCGGAAAGAGGCGCCGGCCCCCAGCCATGAACGATATCGGAGATGCGCAGCGCGCGGGCGAGGCCCTCGACGCCACCCACGCGACGGAGGATCCCTTCGCCGCCGCGATCCGCGGCACGCGTATGCCGATCCTGATCACCGACGCCCGCCAGGCGGACAATCCGATCATCTTCGCCAACGACGCCTTTCTCGCGCTGACCGGCTATCCGCGCGGGGAGGTGATCGGCCGCAACTGCCGATTCCTGCAGGGCCCCGAGACTGACCCGGCCACTGTCGCCGAGATGCGCGAGGCGGTCCGGTCGGGGCGCGACGTCAGCGTGGAGGTCGTGAACTACCGCAAGAACGGCTCGCGCTTCTGGAACAACGTCTTCCTGAGCCCCGTGCGCAACGACCGCGGCGAGATCATCTACTTCTTCGGCTCGGCCATCGACATCAGCGAACGCAAGGCCGAGCGCGAGAACCTGAAGAGCGACATCCATGTCCGCGCCGGCGAGCTGGAGCTCGCCCTGGAGCAGAAGACCAGCCTGCTCCACGAGGTGGACCACCGGGTGAAGAACAACCTGCAGCTCATCTCGTCCCTGCTCCTGCTGCAGACCCGCCGCACGCGCGACGAGGGCACGCGGCAGGCGCTGCGCAGCATGCTCGAGCGGGTGGGCGCCATCGCCACCGTGCATCGCCGCCTGTTCCAGGGCGGCGATGTCCAGCGGTTCGACGTCTCGGACTTCCTGCGCGACCTCGCCAACGACCTGGCCGCCTCCGCCCGCCGTGACGATCTGGAGTTGCGCCTGGACCTCGAGCCGGTGGCGATTCCGGCCAGCCAGGCGGCGCCGCTGGCGCTGGTCGCCAACGAGCTGCTCTCCAACGCCCTCCGCCACGCCTACCCGGAGGGTCAGGCCGGGCAGATCACCATCCGCTGCCAGCGGCGGGACGGGGAATTCGACCTCGAGGTGGTCGACTCCGGCGTCGGTCTTCCGCCGTCGGGGGACCGCGGCGGCTTTGGCCTGACCATCGTCCAGCTCCTGTCCCAGCAGCTCAAGGCGCGCCTTTCGCTCGAGGACGCGCAACCCGGGGTGCGGGCGGTCGTTACGCTCCCGACAACCGCCTGAGCCCCATGACCCACGAAGGCCCCCTCAACATCCTGATCGTCGAAGACGAGGTCCTGCTGGCGGTCGAGCTGCAGTTCATCGTCCGCGAGGTCGGCTGCCGCGACGTGGGGCTCGCCATGAGCTCCAACGAGGCGGTGGAGCTGGCGGAGCGCCTGACGCCCGATCTCGCGCTGGTGGACGTGCACCTGCAGGACGGGCCCACCGGCGTGGAGGCCGCCCGCCACATCGCCAAGGACTGCGGCGGCGTGGTGCTGTTCATGACCGCCAACGTGCGCCGCCTGCCCGACGACTTCGCGGGCGCCTGCGGCGTGATCGGCAAGCCCTATTCCGAGCACGGGGTCAGGACCGCGCTCGGCTTTCTGGAAGTCTGCCTGCGCACCGGCCGCGCGCCCGGCCCGCCGCCGCTCGGCCTGCACCTCTCCCCCGAATACCGCGACCTGTGGGGCGCGGACGTCGCGCCGGCGGCCTGACGGTCTTGGACGGGATCGCGGACATCGTCGGCACGGGCGCCGCCCTCTGCTCCATGCTCAGCTTCACGCCGCAGATCGTGAAGATCTGGCGCGAGCGGGACGCCTCGTCGATCTCGCTGCGCATGTTCATGCTGACGGTGACCGGCTTCGTGCTCTGGACGATCTATGGCGTGCTGATCGACAGCTGGCCGGTGATCGGCGCCAACGCCGTCTGCCTGGTGCTCTCGGCCACCATCCTGACGCTGAAGTGGCGGTTCAGCCGCAAGGCGTGAGCCCCGCCCCGCCCCCCGCCCCGCCCCTAGCCATCGGGCCCGCTGCGGCTTATGCCTCCTGGCGTTCCGGCCCGCCCCGCGGGCGAGCGCAGAAGGTCCGGCATGAGCGACAGGTTGGCGGCGGCCGAGGCGGCCCTGAAGGCGGGGCGCGGCTCCGAGGCGATCGACCATCTCGTCGCCGCCATCGACGAGGATCCGGCCCGCAGCGTCCAGGTCTATCGCGTGCTCGCCCTGCAGCTCTATCGCGCCGGCCGCTTCGCCGAGGGCGAGGCCTGGTCGGCGAAGGCGGCCCAACGCTTCCCCCGGGATTTCGATGTCTGGAACGTGCGCGGCGTCATCCTGCGCCAGCTCAAGCGCTACCCCGACGCGGTGGCCGCGCTGGAGCAGGCGATCAAGCTCAATCCGAAGAACGTCGCCCCCTACAGCAACCTCGGCAATGTGCTGATGGACATGGGCGAGTACGCCCGCGCCGAGCAGGTGTTCACCCGCCTGGTCCGCCAGTCGCCCCGGGACGCCGAGATGCAGCGCCAGCTGGGCCGGGCGCTGCTGCGCCAGGGCCGCCGCGACCAGGCCATCGTCCGCTTCCGCCAGGCGGTCACCCTCGACAAGACGGCGATCGAGGCCTGGATGGACTGGATCGGCACCCTCAACGAGGAGCACCGCGCCCGCGAGGCCGAGGAGGTCATGGACCGGGCCATCGCCGCCAACCCCGACAACGTGCGGCTGCTGGAGGCCCGCGCTGTGGTGATCCGGCGGGGCGGCGAGCTCCGTCGCGCCGAGGCCTATCTGCTCGACCTCCTGCCCCGCTTCGAGAACGCGGCCTGGCTGCACTATCAGCTGGGCGGCGTGGTCAGTGACTTCGACCGGCCGCGCGCCAACGTTCACCTGCGCCGGGCCGTGGAGCTGGATCCGGGCAAGCTCGACTACCGCATGGCCCTGATCGAGAGCCTGGAGCGCACGCGCGTCGGCGACGAGGGCGCCAACATCGAGGAGTCCTACCAGCTCGTCCGCGACGCCCTGAAGCAGAGCGCCGAGTTCGGCCCCTCCGCGACCAAGATCGCCAACGAGGTGCTGATCCGCGTCTGCGCCTTCGACGACATGGAGCGGCTGGGCGACTTCAGGACGCTCGGCCGGAGCTGGGCCGAGAGCGGCCGCCACACCGCGCTCCTCAAGCAGCTCGCCCGGGTGAAGACCCACGAGGACCGGCTGGAGCTCGTCGAGCAGCACCGGATCTGGGGCCGCAACGTCGAGGCCCTGACCAAGAGCCAGCCGATCAAGCGGCCGCCGCCGCGCCCGAAAGACGGCAAGATCCGGCTGGGCTTCATGTCCTCGGACCTGCGCCAGCACCCCGTCGGCTACTTCGCCCTGCCGCTGTTCGACCACGTCGATCGGGAGCGGTTCGAGGTCTACTGCTACTCCTACTACCAGGGTAAGGAAGACCCGCTGCAGCGCTACATCGCCCAGCAGGTGACCGCCTACCGCTGGTGGCCGGACATCTCGTTCCGCGACGCCGCCCAGGCCATCGCCGAGGACCAGCTCGACATGCTGATCGAGCTCGGCGGCTCGACCTATATGAACAAGCTCGAGGTGATGGCCTACAAGCCGGCCGTGCGCCAGGCGAGCTGGCTGGGCTACCCGCACTCGGCGGGCCTCTCCACCATCGACTACCTGGTCTGCGATCCCTACTGCCGCCCGGAGATGCCGGACCTCCTCGTCGAGGAGCCGCTGATGATGCCGCACACCTGGCTGGCGCTCGGCCGGGCGGTGTTCTCCGACGTCCATCCGGTGGCCGAGACCATCCCGCAGGACCGCAACGGCTTCGTCACCTTCGGCACGGCCAACAACCCGCACAAGTACAGCCGCGAGGTGCTGCGCGCCTGGGCCCGGGTGACCGCCGCCGTCCCCGACGCCCGCTTCGCCTTCGTCCGCCCCGAGGGCGGCTCGGCGAGCTTCCGCCGCAACATCTTGGCCGAGTTCGCCGCCGAGGGCGTGCCGGAGGAGCGCGTGCTCTTCCACACCACCCGCGGCAAGCACATGCCGTTCTACAACGAGATCGACATCACCCTGGACCCGTTCCCGCTCACCGGCGGCACCACGACCACGGAATCGCTGTGGATGGGGGTCCCGCTGGTCAGTCTGGTGGGCGAGGCCTTCTTCGAGCGGCTGAGCTACTCGATCCTCTCCAACGTCGGCCTCGCCGACCTCTGCGCCCGCTCGCCGGAGGAGTTCCATGCCACCGCGCTGAAGCTCGCCGGCGACCCCGAGCGCCGGCGAGCGCTGAAGCAGGGCCTGCGCGAGACCATCCGCCAGAGCCCCCTCGGCCGCACCGAGGACTGGGCCCGCGACTTCTACGACATGGTGGCCAAGGCGGTGGCGGCCTAGAGCCGGAAGTATTCCTGCAGCAGGTCGTCGGGCCTCGGGCTGAACGCCAGGCCGTCGGCCGCCCGGAAGGCCATCTGCCCGGCCGGGACCCGCTTGTTGATCACGCTGGTGCCCTGGCTGATCACGCAGTCGCTCTCGACCACCGAGCGACCGATGACCGCCGTATTGGGATAGAGCACCACCCGGTCGCCGATCACCGGGATCTGGTCCTTGTGCCGCCCCACCGTCGAGTTCTGGTAGAGCACCAGGTAGTTGCCGTAGGTCGCCTTGGCGAGCACGATGCCCACGCTGTGGCCGATGTAGAACACCTCCGGCATGGCGATCTCGTAGAACAGGTCGATGCCGTTGAAGGCCTTGTTCATCAGGAACAGCCGCGTCGCCGCGGCGGTGTCCCCCGACCGCTTCCAGATCGTATTGCTGAGCAAATACAAATAGATACAGTGCTGCGAGGACTGCAGCACATTGAACTGCCCGGCCCGCCACGGGGCGCAGGCGTCGATGCACCGCCCAAGCCGCTCCAGCGCCTCATCCATGTGGACGTCGATCGCCCCCCGGAACGCATCCTCCCGCCCGTCGGGGACCACGGCCATGCTCTGGCGCACCGTGTACTCGATCAGGCTCTCGCGGCTGTGGTCGACCAGCTTCACGCCTTCAGCCCCTCCAGATAGCCCCGCACCACATCCTTCACCGGCCGCGGCTCCACGCCAAGCGCCCTCAGCCTGTCGGCCCGCGCGTTAGGCGGCGGCGGCGGATCCGCATCCCCGGTGAACGCCACCTCCCACCCCGCCTGGCCGAAGACCTCCGCGATCTCGCCGTTCGAGACCAGCTCGCCGCTCGCCACGTTGACGATCCCCGCCGGCTCTCCGCCGCCCATGGCCGCCAGCGCCGCCACGACGTCGTCGAGGTGGATGTAGTCCCGCCGCACGTGCGGGCTGGACTGCAGCTGCAGCGCCCGTTCCGACGCCGCCCGTATGAGCCATTCCGACAGGAACCCCGGAGCCCCCGGCTCCCAGTCGTAGACGTTGGCCAGCCGCGCCACCGCGCCACGGCCGCCGGTGCGGCACAGGGTGATGTTCTCCCCCAGCGCCTTGGAGAGGTCGTAGACGCGGCGCGGGTCGCTCGGGTCGAACACCAGCGGCTCGTCCTCGCCCACCTCCGCCTTCGCCTGGCCGTCGTAGAGCCTGGTCGAGGAGAGGTAGACCAGGCGCTCGAAGCGGCCGGCGCGGGCGATCTCGCTCACCAGGCTGGCGTGCGCTTCCACGGTGTCGAAGGGCCGCGCGTCGTAGTCGGCGGTCAGGCCGGCGCAGTAGAAGACCACGCCCAGGTCGCGCTCGAAGAGGCGCGGATCGCCCTTCGCCGGCGCGGAGACGTCCCACCCTTCGGCCTCCAGCCACGCCTGCAGCCGCCGGCCCACGAAGCCGCCGGCGCCGACGATGGTGGCGAGCCGGCCCAAGCCTCAGAGGCCCCCGACGGGATGGTGCAGCTTGGGGTCCTTGTGGCGCAGGTACTTCGGCGAGACGTCGCGGACGATCCGGTAGCCCGGATTGTCGAAGATCGACGCGTCCTTCACCGCCACCATGTTGAAGCCGTGCGGCGGCCCCTCGAGGTGGACCGCGTCCGCGGGGATCAGTTCCACCGGCTTGCCCGCCAGGTCGTAGTTCGAGTTGAAGTCGCGCAGCGCGAAGAGCGTGTAGCCGTGGCCGGTGAGCAGGCGCGCGATGTCGGTGTCCAGCAGGCCGTTCGTCCAGTCCACGTAGTGGCGGTGCACCTCGAAGAGGATGTTCGGCGCCTCGCCCGCGGGCTTGGCCAGGAACGGCTCGGCGCCCCGCAACGCGCCCAGCTCCGCGCCTTCGATGTCGAGCACGATCAGGTCCAGGCGGTCGACGCCCGCCGCCTTCAGGTAGTCGGCGATCGTGACGGTCCGGAAGCTGTCGTCGGCCCCCTCCTCGGCAGCTTCCGCGCTCGCGAAGCTGTCGTAGCCCACGAGCTTCAGGTTCGTGGAGCTGTCGTGCCACAGACCCTCCGGGCGGGGCGTGATGTTGGTGAGGCCGTTCAGCTCGGCGTTGCGGGCCAGCATGGCGCGCTGCTGGCTGTTCGGCTCGAAGGCGTGCACCACGCCGCCGCGCGGGGCGATCTCCCGGGCGATCAGCACCGCGTGGTCGCCGAAGTATGCGCCGCCGATCACCACCTGGCTGGCGCGCCTGGCCATGTCGACAAGGATCCGGCTCGTCATCGGCTCCCAGGCGTGGTCCGGCTTCTCCGGTGTCGACATGACGAAGTCGCGGGCGATCTTCGAGCGGTACAGGAACTCGAAGGTGACGCCGTTCGAGAGCGTCTTGCGCACCACCTGGTCGTCGTCGAACAGGGCGTCCACCAGCGGACCGGTGAGCTCCTCGCGCACGTCGACGCCGGGCGCCTCGATCTGCCCCTCGAAGGCGATCAGCTGGCGGATGAAGGCGTCGCGCCAGTCGTCCTGCTCCGCGATCCGGGAGAGCGCCTCGAGCGCCTTGTCCTGAGCCATAGAAACTTACCTGTCCTTGATTGGGGCGCTTCCTAGCAGATCGCGCCCCCGAGCTTTAGCCCTGGTAGTCGGGATAGTCGGCGTCGCGGGCGGAGATCACCTCCGGCGGCCGCGGCCAGCCGATGCCGAACGCCGGGTCGTCCCAGCGCACGCCGGCCTCGTGGCCGGGCTCGAACATCGGACTGATCTGGTAGAGCACGTCAGTGTCCGGCTCGAGCGTCAGGAAGCCGTGGGCCACGCCCTCCGGGATCAGCAGGGCCCGTCCGTTCTCCGCCGAGAGCTCCGCGGCCGTCCAGCGCCGGTGGGTCGGGCTGTCGGGCCGTAGGTCCACAGCCACGTCGAACATCCGGCCGCGAACGCAGCGCACCAGCTTGGTCTCGCCGTGCGGCGCGGGCTGGTAGTGCATGCCGCGCAGGGTGGCGGCGCGGGTGTTGTGCGACAGGCTGGTCTGAGCCGGCGTGAAGGGGTGGCCCGCCTCGGCGAACTCATCGGGGCAGTGCAGGCGCTGGAAGCTGCCGCGCTCGTCCCAGCGGGGCTCGCCCTCCACCAGGACCACGCCGGGGATCTCGGTCTCGGTGAAGCGCATCAGGGCAGGATCCGCGTCTCCGGCGAGGCGGTGACGAAGCGGCCGCCCCACTCCCGGATGTAGCCGAGCTGGCCCATGATCTCGTCCTTCAGGTTCCAGGGCAGGATCAGGACGTAGTCGGGCCGGACCTCGCGCACCGCGTCCGGCGCCAGCACCGGAATGTGGCTGCCGGGCATGAAGCGGTCCTGCTTGGCCGGATTGGCGTCGAAGGCCGCCACGATGTCGTCGGCGGTGGCCCCGCAGTAGTTCAGGAAGGTGTTGCCCTTGGCCGCGGCGCCGTAGGCGGCAATGCGCTTGCTCTCCGCCTTGGCCCTGGCGAGGAAGGCCCGGAAGCTGTCGCGGACCGCCTCCACCCGCGGGGTGAAGCCGCCGTAGGTCTCGATGCGGTCGAGGCCCGCCGACGCCTCCCGGGCGCGCAAGCCCTTCAGCGCCTCGGTCTCCTCGTGGCCCGACGCCAGGTGGCAGACGAACAGGCGGAGCGACCCGCCATGCGTCGGCAGGAGCTCCACGTCGAAGGGGCGCAGGCCGTTGGCCCGCAGCACCTGCTCCACCGCCAGCAGCGAGAGGTAGGAAAAGTGCTCGTGGTAGATGGTGTCGAACTGCACCTGCTCGATCAGGTTCAGGAGGTGCGGGAACTCGAAGGTGAGGACGCCCTCGTCCTTCAGCATGTGCCGGAAGCCGGCGGCGAACTCGCCGATCCGCGGCACGTGCGCGAGCACGTTGTTGGCCGCCATGAGGTCGGCGCGGCCATAGCGGGCCGCCAGCTCCGGCGCCGTCTGGGCGTTGAAGAACACCACCTCGGTGCGGACGCCGCGGGCGCGGGCGGCCTCGGCGGTGTTGGCGGTGGGCTCCACCCCCAGCACCGGGATGTCCATGGCCACGAAGTGCTGCAGCAGGTAGCCGTCGTTGCTGGCCACCTCGACCACGAGGGACTCAGGCCCCAGGTCGAAGCGCTCGGCCATGGCCTCGGCGTATCGCTTCGCGTGCGCCACCCAGCTCGCAGAGAAGGACGAGAAGTAGGCGTACTCGGCGTCGAAGATGGCCTCGGCCGGCACGGCGTCGTCCACCTGCACCAGGAAACAGCGGCCGCAGACCCGGGCGTGCAGCGGCCAGGCCTGCTCGGTCCCGGCGGCGAGCTGCTCGCGCGTCAGGTTGGAGTTGGCGAGCGGCTGGCGGCCGAGGTCGAGGAAGGTGTGGGTGAGCGGGGCGCCGCAGAAGCGGCAGGGCGGCGGCGAGGTCATGGGCGCGCTACGTACCCTTCGATCTGCTCGACGCAAAGCGACCGCGCGTCCTCGCCGTCCGCCTGACGGCGGTACCAGTCCATGGTGAGCGCCACCGCGTCAGGCGCGTCGAGCCGGCTCTCGAAGCCCAGCGCCTGACGCGCGAGGGTGGCGTCGATGGCCAGCGACCTGGCCTCCAGCGAGTTGGGATCCGGCTCGTGCCGCCAGGGCTGGGCGCCCAGCGCCTCGCAGCCGAGGGTGGCGAGCTCGCCCACCGTGACCTCTGGCCCGCCGGCGCGGGGGCCAAAATTGAGCTGCCGGGGCGCATCGGGCCGGGTCGCCAGCGCCTGGGCGTGGACGAGGTAGCCCGCCACGCAGTCCAGCACGTGCTGCCAGGGCCGGGTCGCCTCGGGGTGGCGCAGGACCACCTGCTCCTGGCCGCGGGCGGCGCGCACGATGTCGGCCACCAGGCGGTCGCGGGAGAAGTCGCCGCCGCCGATGACGTTGCCGCCGCGGGCGGTGGCCACCGGCACGCCGGCCTTGTCGAAGTAGCTGCGGGCGAAGCTCGCCGTGACGATCTCGGCGGCGGCCTTGGAAGCCGAATAGGGATCCTTGCCGCCCAGGGCGTCGCCCTCGGCGAAGGCGCGGCCGGTCTCGGCGTTGGCGTAGACCTTGTCGGAGGTGACCACGAGCACCGCCTGCAGCGCCGGCTGGGCGCGGAGCGCCTGCAGCAGGTGGGCGGTGCCCATGATGTTGGTGGCGAAGGTGCCGACCGGATCCTCGATCGCCGTGCGCACGATCGGCTGGGCCGCGAGGTGCAGCACCAGGTCGAAGCGGGTCTCGCCCAGCACGGCCTCCACCGCCGCGGGGTCACGCAGGTCGGCGATGCGGGAGTCCACGACGTCGCTCACGCCGGCCAGGTCGAACAGGCTGGGCTCCTGGTCCGGGTCCAGCGCCAGGCCGGTGACCTTGGCGCCCATCCGCGAGAGCCAGATGGCGGCCCAGGCGCCCTTAAAGCCGGTGTGGCCGGTCAGCAGGACGCGCTTGCCGGCCCAGAAGCCCGGATCTACCTGCGCCACGGCGCCTCGCCGGAGGCCCAGAGCCCTTCCAGGATGTTCTTGTCGCGAAGGGTGTCCATGGGGGCCCAGAACCCGGTGTGGCTGAAGGCCATCAGTTCCCCGTCGTGGGCCAGGCCCATCAGCGGCTCCTGCTCCCAGATGGTCTGGTCGCCGGCGATGCGGTCGATGACGTCCGGCTGCAGGACGAAGAAGCCGCCGTTGATCAGGCCGTTGTCCCCGGGCGGCTTCTCGATGAAGCGCTGCACCTGGCCGTCCTGGATCTCCAGCGCGCCGTAACGGCCGGGCGGGATCACCGCGGTGACCGTGGCGTCCTTGCCGTGGCTCCGGTGGAAGTCGGCCAGCGCGCGCAGGTCCAGGTCGGCCACCCCGTCGCCGTAGGTGAGGAAGAAGGGTTCGTCCTTCGGAAGGTACGGCGCCACGCGCTTCAGCCGGCCGCCGGTCATGGTCTCCTCGCCGGTGTCGACCAGGGTGACGCGCCAGGGCTCGTGGTTGGTGGCGTGGTATTCGATCGAGCCCTTCGCCAGGTCGACGGTTAGGTCGGCATTATGGAGCACGTAGTTGGCGAAGTACTCCTTCACCACGTAGCCCTTGTAGCCTAGGCAGACCACGAAGTCGTTGAAGCCGTAGTGCGAGTACAGCTTCATGATGTGCCAGAGGATCGGCCGGCCGCCGATCTCGATCATGGGCTTGGGCTTGAGGTGGCTTTCTTCGGAAATGCGCGTGCCGAGGCCGCCCGCCAGGATCACCGTCTTCATCTTGACCTAAGCCCTTGCAGGGCAGCGCCCCCGCGGAATCGAAGCCCCTCTTAGCGCGTCGGGCGCGGGGCGCGAAGGCCCCTGCGACGCCGGGACTTGCCTGAGGGGCCCCCACGCGCAATTGACGTCGCCATGGACCAGGAACCCCAGGTCGGCTTCATCATCGTCGGCGCGCAGAAGGGCGGCACGACGGCGCTGTTCGACTACCTGGCCGACGAGCCGGGCGTGGCCCTGTCGCGGGTCAAGGAAGTCCACTTCTTCGACGACGAGAGCCAGGACTGGAGCCGTCCCGACTACGCTGCCTACCACGGCCATTTCGATGCGCCCGACGGGCGGCCGTGCGGGGAGGCGACGCCGATCTACATGTACTGGCCGGGGAGCCTGGAGCGCATCGCCGCCTACAACCGCGCGGTCAGGGTGATCGTCCTGCTGCGCGACCCCGTGCAGCGGGCCTGGTCTCACTGGCGGATGGAGTATGCGCGCGGCGCGGAGACGGAGCCCTTCGCCTGGTGCGTCCGCGAGGGCCGCCGGCGGCTGTTCGACGCCGAGCCGTGGGGTCATCACCGGGAATTCTCCTACGTGGAGCGGGGGTTCTACGGCGAGCAGATGGAGCGGCTGTTCGGGCTCTTCCCGCGCGAGCAGGTTCTGGTGCTGAAGGCGGAGGACCTGCGGGCCGACCCGGGAGCCATACTGTCCCAGGTGCGGGCGTTCATCGGTGCGCCGGAGGGGCCGCCGCCGAGGCCGCGCGATGTCCACGTCGGGCGCGAGATGGCCTATCCCTCCACCCTCACCGCGGAGGACGTCGCCTTTCTGCGCCGGCTCTACGCGCGCGACATGGCCCGCCTGCGGGAGCTGACCGGCGTGGATTACGCCTAGCCACATTTTCGACGGGCCCGAGCGGAAGGATCGTCTGATGCGCCTTGCCCCCCTGCTCCTCTTCACCGCCCTCGCGGCCTGTTCCCGTCCGGCCGAAAGCCAGGGCGCCGCCGCGCCGGCCGCGGCGCAGCCTGCGCCCGCGCAGCCCCCCCTCGCCGCCGCAGCCGGGCCACGGCTGGTCTTCCCCCTCGCCTGTCCGGAGGGGATGGCCTGCCAGGTGCAGAACCATGTGGACCATGACCCCACGGCGGGCCTGAAGGACTACCGCTGCGGACGGCGGACCTACGACGGACACGACGGCGTGGACATCCGCATTCCCGACATGGCGGCCCAGGCCCGTGGGGTGGACGTGCTCGCCGCGGCGGCCGGGCGCGTGGCGCGGCTGAGGGACGGCACGCCCGACATCTCCATCCGCACCGCCGGGGCGCCGCCGGTGGCGGGCCGCGAGTGCGGCAACGGGGTGGCCATCGACCACGGCGACGGCTGGGAGACCCAGTACTGCCACCTGGCCAACGGCAGCATCCGCGTGAAGGCGGGCGACGTCGTGGCGGCGGGCCAGCCCATCGCCCGCGTGGGCCTCTCGGGCGCGACGGAGTTCGCCCACCTGCACCTGGGCGTGCGCCACGCGGGCCGGATGCTGGACCCGTTCGCGCCCGAGCCCACGTCGGGCGCCGCCTGCCAGCCGCAGTCGACCATGTGGACGCCCGAGGCCGCCCAGCGCCTGGCCTACCGCGCCGGGACCGTCCTCAACGCCGGCTTCGCCCCCGGGCCCGTGACCATGGAGGCGGTGGAGGCGGGGGGCGTGGCGCCGCCGACGGCGGACGCGCCCTGGCTCGTGCCCTATGTGCGGGCCATCAGCCTGGAGGGCGGCGATCAGATCGAGCTGACACTGCAGGCGCCGGACGGCCAGGTGCTCGCCAAGGACACCCAGGGACCGCTGGACCGCGACAAGGCGCAGTACCTGATGTTCATCGGCAAGAAGCGGCCGGCGCAGGGCTGGCCTGCCGGCGCCTATGCCGCCCGGGTGCGGATCCTGCGCGGGGGGCAGGTTGTCGCCGAGCAGACCTATTCGGTGCGGCTCTAGGCCTAGCGCTCCGGCTTGACGAACAGGCCCTGACCGGTGGGCAGCAGCAGGATCTCCAGGCCGCGCTTGGCGAACCAGGCGCGCTCGGCCTCGTACTGGGTGCGTGCCGCGGCCCAGCCATAGTCGTCGAAGACGATCACGCCGCCGGGGACGATGCGGTCGTAGAGCCGGTCGAGGGCGGCGATCTCCGCCTGGCTGTTGTTGAGGTCCATGTGCAGGAAGGCGATCCGCTCGGGGCAGACCTCGTCCAGGATCTCCGGCACGCGCCCCTTGGTCAGCACGATGTTGGGAAAGGGGCGGAAGCGCTCGGCCACCTCGTCGTAGGAGAAGGTGTCCTTGTAGGCGCGCTCGTTGCGCTCGCCCCACCCCTCGTCCAGCTGGTCGTCCGGCACACCCTCGAACGTGTCGTAGAGGAACCATTTCCGCGGCCATTCGGCGAAGCCGAGGTATTCGGCGACGAACAGCGTCGTGTGGCCACGGAACACACCGAGTTCCATGAGATCGCCGTCCAGCCGCTCCGCCCGCTTGACCGCCCAGAGCACGGTGGCGAGATTCCAGTGCAGTCCGGCGATGGGGATCAGCTTGGCGTGCTTGTCCGCCAGGGCCATGAAGCGGTCGTCGTCGAGGAAGGGCGTGGTCTTCAGCCAGGTGGCGATGCCGTCGCCGAGGAACACGTCGCGGGTGCTGCGCTCGAGCTGCTGGAGGGTCGCGAAGGCCGCCGCGGTGCGCGGCGTCGGCTGGCTCGCCAGGACGATGCGGTTGAGGATGGCCCGCCGCTGGTCGCCTCGGGCTTCCGGCAGGATCTTCCGGTAGAGCAGCAGCGCAGCGTGGAAGTGCTGGGTCAACATCAGGCCGTCGGCGAGCGCGAGGCCCTGCCCCACGGACACGTTCGTCAGTGTGATGTCGACCACGCGGCGCCTCCTACGATGGGCTCGTGTAGGGGCTGGCGGGCACGGCGGCAACCGGTTCGGCCCGGCTCGCTACGGCCAAGTTGACTGACACGTGATCAGGGATTTGCTTTCGTGCGGTAGCGCTTTGCGGTATAGTTCTCCGTCAGCCTAGCTCTCCATGGCTGTGTCGCTTTGGCCGGGCGGTGGATCGAAAGGTCCGCCGTCCGGCCGTTGCGTTTCTGGGGTGGCTCCGCGCCTCAAGCCCTGGTCTGGGCCGCCGGCGGCTTCAGCGTCAGCACGCCGTAGCGCGCCAGCCAGAGCAGACCGCGACCGATCAGCGAACGGCGGCCGGGATGCACCACCGCCTGCAGGAGCTCCGCGACGGTCGCCTTCGGCCGGTCGGCGAGCCAGGCGACGATGATTTCCGCCTCCTGGAGATTGGGCCGGTTGAAGCGGCTGTACGCGGCCAGCGGGCCCTCCAGCAGGGCGCGGGCCGTCGGCCAGTCCATGCCGGGCGCCAGCGCCACCTCGTAGGCCCGGGAGAGGTGGTTCGTGGGGTAGGACTTGAAGAGGGTGAAAGGATCCGGCCGGAAGGGGTTGTCCCGGACCTCCGGCTGCGGCGCGGCGGCGGCGCGACGTGCGTTCAGCTCCGCCCAGAGCGCCTGGTACTGCGGTATGATGGCCGACCAGTCGAAGACCTCGCGGGCCCGCAGCCGCGCCTGTTCCCCGAGCCGGCGGCGATAGTCGGCGTTCTGCACGAGGATCGAGATGGAGGCGGCCGCCTCTTCGTAGTCCATGGCCGTGAACTGCGCCGCGGCGCCGACGTAATTGTCGTAGCTGAGCCAGCTGTTCGAATACCAGTAGGCCAGGTCTCCGCCATCGCCGGCCGGCGGGGCGGTGGTGGCGATGCGGAAGCCGTCCTGGCCGTGACGGACGGTGTCCTTGTAGCCGTTCCAGTCGGTGACGACGCAGGGCAGGCCCGCGGCCATGGCCTCGATCGGCGTGAGGCCGAAGGTCTCCTGGATGTTGTCCGAGAAGCTGATGAAGAAGTCGGCCACCGACCAGATGGAGAAGCGCACGTCAGGCGGACGGCCATCGACGTTTCGATAGTGGACGGTGGGACAGAGGGCGCGTGTCTGCTCGTGGTAGTGGGCCTCGGCTTCAGGCGTCTCGCCCCAGCCGGAGTTGACCCAGTAGATCGGCTTGCCGGTGGCCTTCGCGGCCTTCTCCAGGGCGAGCGCCATCAGCGCGGGGTTCATCTTCCCGCGGACGTTGAAGCGGCCGACGTAGAGGGCCACCACGGCGTCTTCGGGGATGTCGAGCCGCTCGCGCCAGGCCTTGCGGTGTTCGGGTGCGATCCGGAAGTCGTCCGCGTTGACGCCCAGCGGGATGGTCACCCGCTGCGGCTCGCCTCGCTTGCGCGGGCCGCGCTCGGCGGCGAGGTACTCGCGCACCTGCTCGAGCTGCGTCTCGACGCTGTCGCGCACCGCCGCCGAGGTGCAGATCAGGGCGTCGTAGTCCTCGGTCGGCGCGATCAGCAGGTCCGGCAGGATCCGCATGACGTTGGCGGTGGCGGTGGTGTGGGTGATCCCGCAGAGCGAATAGCTGTGGGCGCCGAACGGCCGGCGGTGCCAGGCCTCCACGCCGAGGTCGGGCCCGGGGATGTTGAGCACCCCGGCGGCCCGCAGGCCCGGGCGGTCATGGGCTGCAATCCAGTTGACCGGCTTCTCCGGCCGGTGGATGCGCTCGACCAGGGCGTCGAGCTCGGCCTGTGGGCGGTAGGCCACGTTCCAGAGGTGGAAGCGGTCGACGTCGGCGTGGCGCAGGAAGCCGCGCAGGAAGCTCTCGCCGGCCGAGTGGCGGCCGAGGAGGGTCGCGCCCGTCGTATCGAAGCCGTTGGGGTGGAGGTAGATCGCCGCGTTGGACATGCGCCCGCGTTCTAAGCGGCGCGACAGGGCCAGCGCAAAAGAAAAGGGCCGCCCCGAAGGGCGGCCCTCAAGCTTTGGCCTAAGCCGTGGCTTAGATGATGTTCGAGCCGTCGTCGGCCAGGTCGGTCAGCGAGCGACCCACCAGAACCACCGCGTCGTCGGCCACGTTGGCCGTGCCGCCGTTGTCGGCGAACACCACCACATCACCACCGATCTGGATGGCCATGTAGTCGACCACGCCACCGGCCATCTGCGCGTTGGCGATGGACAGAGCCGCGTCGTACGTCGAAGCCGAGGCTTCGAGGTAGTTGGTGTTCGTGCCGGCGGTGGCGAAGTCGAGGACGTCGACCGACTGCCAGTCACGGATCTGGTCGAGCGACCCGGCGGTCGTGCCGGAGTCGAGCGGGTTGAAGGCGAAGGTGTCGTTGCCGTCGCCACCGAACAGGAAGTCGGTGTCCGCACCGCCGACGATGCTGTCGTTGCCAGCGCCGCCGTTGATGGTGTCGTCACCAGCCAGACCCGTCACGGTGTCGGCGCCGCCACCGGCTTCGGCGTTGTCGTCATCGGCGCCGAGGTCGATGGTGTCGTTGCCTTCACCACCTTGCACGGTGTCGAAGCCCGCGCCCGCCGTGACGCTGTCGTTGCCGTCGCCGCCGAAGATGGCGTCGTCGCCCGCGCCGGAGCTGAAGCTGTCGTTGCCAGCTTCACCGGTCAGGTTGTCGTTGCCGCCCGCGGTGGTCACGCGGTCGCCGCCGGCGCCGCCGTTGAGCGTCACGTTGCCGGTCGTCGCCGAGGTCAGGGTGTCCGAACCGTCGCCGAGCACGATGGTCTGGTTGCCCGTACCGCCGAGGTCGATGGTGTCGTTGCCCGCACCGCCGTCGATGTTGTTGACGCCGCCGGTGTCGCTGATGCTGTCGTCGCCATCTTCGCCGCGGATCGTGTCGTTGCCCGTGGTCGAGGTGATGGAGTCGTTGCCCAGGTTGCCGATCAGGAAGTCGGCGCCAGCGCCGGTCGAGGTGATCGAGTCGTCACCTTGGCCGCCGTAGAGGGAGTCAACGCCAGCGCTGGAAGAGGTCAGCGTGTCGTTGCCGGCGTTGCCTTGACCGTACTGGACGGTGCCCGCGCCGCCACCCGCGAAGGTGATCAGGTCGTTGCCGTCGCCGCCGGTCGCGGTGCTGGAGCCCGTGCCGCCCTGCACCGTGATGGTGTCGTTGCCGGCCGCGCCGTCGATCGAGTTCGAACCCGAGGCGTTCGACAGCGAGTCGTTGCCGGCTTCGCCCAGGATGGTGTCGTTGCCGCCACCGCCCGAGATCGTGTCGTCGGCGAGGTTGCCGTTCAGGAAGTCACGGCCAGCGCCGCCCACGATGCTGTCGGTGCCTTGACCGCCGTACATCGAGTTCGAGCCGGTGCCGCCCGTCGCGGTGATGGTGTCGTTGCCGAGGTTGCCCTGGGCGAAGTTCGTGGCCGAAGCGTCGGCGCCGACGTCGATGGTGTCGTTGCCTTGGCCGCCGTAGACCGTGTCGGAGCCAGCGTTGCCCGTCAGGGTGTCGTTGCCTTGGTTGCCTTGAACCAGGTCCGCACCGCCGCCGCCGACGAGGCTGTCGTTGCCGTCGCCGCCGTACAGGCCGTCCGTGGTGTTAGCCACGGCTTCGGTGATGCTGTCGTTGCCGGTGGTGCCGATGCCGAGCGTCGAGGCGTCCGGGAACACGGTGCCGGTTTCGCCCATGATGCCGGTGCCGAAGGTCACCGCGCGGCCCGTCAGGCCCGAAACAATCGTCACGGTCGCCGTCTGAGTCGGCGTCGCCGCGTTGAAGATCACGGCCGTGGTCCGCGCCGTTTCACCCGACGTCGTGAACACCAGGGTGTCCGTCGTGGTGAAGGTCGCGGCCTGATCCGCCGTGATCGTCTCAAAGAAATAAGTCGCCATAGATCTCTCCAGTCTGTGTCACACGGACCCCCGGCACGCCTGACCCCCATCCCCGATGGAGCAGTCCCAGCGGTCCATTACCCCAAGCGCCACAGCATGGCTGCGGCGAAGGTTAAACGAGCCCGAGGGAAGACGTATCGGAAGCGCGCCAAATGCGCAACACGAAAAAGGCCGGCCGGACCGAGGTGAACGGAGTGTCGCGCAGGCGCCACTACTCCTCGCGGAAGGCGTCCTGGAAAGTGTCCGTGATCGGCGAAATCAGGAAGCCCATAACCGTTCGTTCACCGGTCACGATGGACGCCTGCGCGGGCATGCCGGGCTGCAGTTCGGCGCCTTTCAGCTGGGCCAGGTCCTTCGGCTCGATTCGCAGGTCCACCCGGTAGAAGGACACGCCCGTCCGCTCGTTGTTGATGCGGTCGGCGGAAACCACCGCGACCTTGGCGGGCAGCGGATCGTGCCAGCGCTGGTTGAGGCCGGAGAGCCGCACGCGGGCGTCCATGCCGACGCGCACGTTGTCCACGTCCTCCGGCCGGATCATGGCGCTGACCATCATCGGGGCGTTGGCCGGAACCACGTCCATCAGCACCTCGCCGGGCGCGGTGACGCCGCCGACGGTGAACTGGGTCAGGTTGAATACGTAGCCGTCGACGGGCGAGCGCACCACGGTCGCTTCGAGGGCCTGCTTGGCGGCGGTCAGGCGCGGCAGCACGTCGGCGACCCGCGTCTGGGTCTCGCGCATGCCCTCGGCGGCCTGGCTGGCGCGCTCGTTGCGCAGGCTGACGAGCTGGATGCGGGTCTCGCCCATGGCCTGCCGCATGCGGGCGATGTCGGCGCCGAGCTGGCCACGCCGCCCGTTCAGCTCCGCGAGGCTCCGCTCGTAGCGCAGGATCAGGGTCTTCGGCGCGTAGCCCTTCTCGTTCAGGGTCCGGTAGCCGCGCAGCTCTTCCTCGGTGAGGCGCTTCTGCTCCTCGATGGAGGCGACCTGGGCCTGCAGCCCCTGGATCTGGCTCTCGAGCTGCTCGAGGCGCTGCTGCAGGATCGCCGACTGGCTCTGGAACGCCTGGAGGCGGGTGGTGAAGAGGAACTCCTGGTCCCGGATCAGGCTGGCCACCCGCGGGTCCGCGGTCCGCGCGGTGAGCTCGGCGGGAAACTGCATGGCCGAGCGGTTCGTCGCCTCGGCCGTGAAGCGGGCGTTCTGGGCCAGCAGGCTGTCGTACTGGTTCTGGTAGACGTCGTAGGCGGCGCGCGCCTCCACATCGTTGAAGGTGATCAGCGGCTGACCGCCGCGGACCCGCTGCCCCTCCTTCACGAGGATCTGGCGGACCACGCCGCCTTCCTTGTGACGCAGGGTCTTGCGGTTGGACTCCACGCGCACCTCGCCCGCGGCGGTGACCGCGATCGGCAGCTCGGTGACCGAGGCCCAGGCCCCCAGACCGACGACCAGCACCCCGATCACGCCGGCGCCCACGAGCATCGGCCGGCGCAGGCGCCGCTTCATCTCCGGGTCCATGGGACGCTTGTGGTCGTCTCCGCCGAAGGTCGGCTGGACGTAGGTCGAGCGAACGGGTCCGATATCGAGCTTCATCGACCGGCCTCCACGGCGCGCACCTCGCCGGCGGGCTTCATCAGCCGCGTCATCACCTGGTCGCGCGGCCCGAACAGCTCGACGCGGCCGTCACGCAGCACCAGCATCTTGTCGGCGGCCCGGAAGATGCCCGGCTTGTGGGAGATGATCACCACCGTCGCCTTGTTGGCCTTCATGACGTCGATGGCGCGCATCAGGGCGTCCTCCCCCTCGGCGTCGAGGCTCGCGTTCGGCTCGTCGAGCACGATGAAGGCCGGGTCGCCCAGCATGGCCCGGGCGAGGCCGACGCGCTGACGCTGGCCGGCGGACAGGATCACCCCGCCTTCGCCCACCTCGGTGTCGTAGCCCTTGCCCATGCGCAGGATCAGCTCGTGGACGCCGGCGAGCTGGGCCGCGCGGACCACCTCCTCGTCGGTGACGTCGTCGCGGAAGCGGGCGATGTTGTCCCGGATGGTCCCGGCGAACAGCTCCGTGTCCTGCGGCAGGTAGCCCACGTGGCGGCCGAAATCGGCGCGCTCCCAGGTGAAGACATCGGCGCCGTCGAGGCGCACGGCGCCGTTGATTGGCTTCCAGATGCCGACCAGCAGGCGGGCGAGCGTCGACTTGCCGGCGCCGGAGGGGCCGATGACGCCTAGCACCTCGCCGGGCTCCAGCCCGAAGTTGATGTTGCCCAGGACCAGCTTGTTGGCCCCCATCGGCGCGAAGTTGACTGCCTCCACCGACAGCTTGCCGGTCGGCCGGGGCAGCGAGGTCGCCGCGGCCGGCGGCTCGGCGCGCGACAACAGCTGGTTCAGCCGCTCGTGGGCCCGGACCATGTTGTTCAGCGGCTCCCAGGCGCCGACGATCTTCTCGATCGGCTGCAGGGCGCGGCTCGCCAGGATCATGTTGGCGAACAGCATGCCCGAATGGATCTCGCCCTTCAGGATCAGGTAGGCCCCGATGGCGATGATCAGCACCTGGATGCCCATGCGCACCGACTTGATGATGTCGGTGTACATGTTGGACTGCTCGGCGGCGACGGCGCCGCGCTCGATGGTCACCGCCCGGTGACCCGCCCAGGCGCGGCCGAGCGTCGGCAGCATGCCCATGGCGCGCACCACCTCGCCGTTGCGCAGCGCAGCCTCGGTGAAGGCGTAGCTCTTCAGCGCCGCATCGGTGGCCTCGCGCATCGGCGGGCGGGTGGCCCGCTCCTGCATCAGGGCCAGGATGAGCAGCAGGACCGCGCCGGCCGTCGTCACGACGCCGACCAGCGGATCGATGATGAACAGCACGCCCAGGAACACCGGGATCCAGGGCACGTCGAAGAACGCCGCCGCCCCGATGCCGGTGAGGGTCTGGCGGAAGGTGTCGAGATCGCGGAGCGCCTGCGAGCGGGCGCTGGGCTCGCCGCGGACGGCGGCTTCGAACAGGCCCCAGAACAGGCGGCCCGACACGCGCTGGTCGAGCACCATGCCGTAGTTGATCAGGATGCGGGCGCGGAAGTCGTCGATCGCGCTGGAGACGGCGAAGACGAAGAGGGTGACGAGCGTCAGCCCCCACAGCGTCGCCTGGCTCTGGCTGGCCAGCACCCGGCCGTAGATCTGGAAGGTGTATAGCGGCAGCGCCAGGTAGAGGACGTTGGAGAAGAAGGAGAAGGTCGCCGCCACGAGGAACGGGTTCTTGCCTTCCTTCAGGGCGTGACTCAGCACGTTGTCGGGGAGGTCCCTCAGGAACGTGAAGATCTTCATGCCGCGCCGCGCCGTCCGTTCGTGCCGCCCAAGATATCCCAAAGGTGGCTTAATTGGGGTGAACGCGGAATGCCCGCCGGCGAGCGGGGTCCGCTTCTCGCCCGGAACGCCCGGAGCGGGCGGAGAGATGCTTGCCGCCCCCGCATATGTCAATGGCGCGGCCCGGCGCCGTGCTAGAAGGGCCCGGCACGGTCAGGGAGAGGGCATGTCGCGCGTCGCCATCGTCGGGAGCTGCATCACGCGCGACCTGTGGCCGGTGCGCGGCGAGGCCCTGGAGGGCGTTCTCTACGTCTCCCGGACCAGCCTGCCCAGCCTGTTCTCCGCCCCGGTCGCAGGCTTCCGCCCGGCGCCGACGCCGCCTGGCGGGCTGCGGCAGCACCAGCACCGGGCGCTGGTGGCGGACCTGACGAAGACCGCCCTGGCCAGGCTCGTCGCCTTCCGGCCGACCCACCTGATCTTCGACTTCATCGACGAGCGGTTCGACCTGCTGTCCGTAGGCGGGGCGCTCGCCACGCGCAGCTGGGAGCTGGAGGCCAGCGGCTATCTGGCGCAGCGGGCGTTTCGCGGCGCGCGGCGGATTCCCCGCACCTCGGCGGGCTGCGAGCAGCTTTGGCTGGACGGCGCGGCGGAGTTCGCCGCCCTGGTGCGCGCCACCCCGCTGCGCGAGGCGCGGCTGATCCTGCACAGCGCCCGGTGGGCGGAAGAGCGGCAGGCGGCCGACGGAAGCAGACGGCCGCTCGCCGACGTGGAGGTGCTGCCGGGGGAGCCTGCGGACATCGGCGTCCACAACGCCCTCCTCGCCCGCTACGAGGCGGCGTTCATGGGGCTGATGCCGCCCATGAGCGTGGTCGAGGCGCCGAAGGCCCGGGTGGCCGACGAGACGCACCAGTGGGGCCTGAGCCCGTTCCACTATGGTCGCGACTACTATGCCTCGATCTGGCAGGGGCTGAAGGCCCTGGGCGTCAGCGCGGCCCCCGGCCTGCCCAGTGTTCCAGCGGCGTGAGGCCGGCGCGAACCAGCTCGGGGGTGGCGGCCAGGTAGGCGGCCGTCGGAAAGCCCGGCCGGGGCTCGCCCACGGCCCAGGCGCCGCCCTGCAGATAGTCGACCAGCGGATTGACGCCCGGCGCCAGGGCTTCGCCGCGCACGGCGACGTAATGGGCGCTGTCGAACCAAGGACCGGGGCTGCGCCCCTCCGCGCCGCCGCCCATGACGAAGTGGGTCAGGGGCTCGGCGCCCGTCGCGGCGATATCGGCGTACCGCTCCAGGTACCAGGCCGGGTCGAACAGCGGGTGCGGCGAGAGCCCGTCGCGCCAGCCGCCGGCGAGGTAGTGGACCAGCGGGGCCACGGCGAGGTTGCGCGGCGCCTGGCGGCGATACCAGGCCGGATCGAACAACGGGTGCGGCGAGAGCCCTTCGCTCCAGCCGGCGCGCAGATAGTGGGTCACCGGATCTTCGCCGGGGGCGAGATCGGGCCCCTGGGCCACGTAGTGGACGACGTCGAACAGCGGGTGGGGGCTACGGCCCTGCGCCGCGCCTTCGCGGATGAAGTGCTCCAGCGGCGAGACCCCCGTGGCCGCCAGCGCCGCGGCGTTCTCCCGGGCGTACCAGGCCGCGTCGAACAGCGGGTGGGGGGCACGGCCCTCGGCGGCGCCCGCGACGAGGTAGTGGACCAGCGGCGCCATCTTCGAGGCGCTCACGTCGGCGTAGGTCGCCAGGTACCAGGCCTGGTCGATGGCCGCCGGCGGAACGACGGTCGCGTCGCCCCGGCGGCGGGCGTAGGCGGCCATGTGCCGGAAGTCGAAGGCGGCGCGGCCGGTCCCGCGCCAGAGTCCCGAGCGGGCGATCACCGCAGCCTGGCCGAACGAGCCCAGACGCACCAGGACGCGGTCGAGGGTCTTGGACAGGCGGTTGTGCCGGCGGCGGCTCGGGCGGCTGCGCTCCGCCAGTCGCAGGGCGGCCTGACGGCGCAGGCGGCGCTCGAGGTCGGCCCGGCCGGCGAGGGCCTCGGTGAGCGCGAGCGTAAGCTCGCTGCGGGTCAGCGCCTCGCGCACCTGGGCCTGGTGGGCCGCCGCGCGGGCGGACTTCAGCTCGGCGAGCCGTCCGGCGACGGTCTCGACCTTTGCCATGACGGCGGCGTAGGCGTCCTCGTTGGCGGCGGCTGGTTCGGCCAAGTCTGCGGCCGCAGTCTGGGCGGCCCCTCCCCGTTCGATCGTCGTGGTTGTCTCGGGCTCCGCCCCCGCCCTGTCAAGGCGAGCGGCTAGAGCCCTTCGGTCGCGAGCCATTCCTGGAAGCTCCCCTGGCCAGAGGCGAAGGGGTTGGGGAACGCCGCCTGCAGATCCTCGCGCTGGCGGTAGAGGACGCGCTGCGGCTTGGCGATCTTGGCGCCGTCCTCGAAGGCCTCGTAAGCCCAGTAGCGCTCGGGGATCGCCGGCTCCGTCGCCGCCGTGACCAGTCGCTTGTACCAGCTCCAGATTTCGTAGACCGGGAAGTTCCGGCCGGCGTACTTCTTGGTCATGGTGTCGCCGAGCGGGCCCAGCTTGGTGAAGTGCCAGAAGCGCAGCGGCGCGCCGTTCACCAGGACCCGCCCGTCCTTCTCCACCGAGACTTTCCGGGTGCTGAGGTTCCAGCTGGCCACGTTGTAGCCCGGGTCGCGGATCACCTTCACCCTGTCGAACAGGGCCGGCACATGGTCGCACCAGCGCTGGTCGACGAAGAGGCCGTTGGGCATGTCGTCGTAGCAGTAGCGGAGCAGCCGGTCGTTCCACCACTTCGCGAACCGCGCACCCTCGCCCGTGGTGCGGATCGCCACGAAGCCCAGGTTGAAGATGCCCGTGCGCGAGGCCGACAGGTCGTTGTCCTGGATCGCTGTCGGATCGTCGTTGGGGTCGATCAGGTGCGGGGTGAGCAGGATGTCGTGGTCCTGCAGCCAGGCCAGCAGCGGGTCGAGCGGCGCGAGCAGGGCCGTGTCCGGATCGAGATAGATGGCTACGTCCACGCCGGAGGCGCAGGCCTGGTGGATGAAGGGCCCCTTCACCGCCGTACAGACCTCGACCACGTCGTGCTTGAAGAGCCAGCTCTCGAAGTTCGGGATGCCCAGGTCGCGGGCCCAGACGACGCGGTCGAACGGCTCGGCGGCCGGGTCGAAGGCGAAACCCTCCGGCGGCTCGTCCGTGATCAGGGCGACCAGCTCCCAGTCGGGATGGAAGCGGCGGAGCGTCTGGAACAGCACCCGCGCGCGGTTCAGGTAGGAGAAGGTGAAGCTGGAATAGCAGAGGACCTTCACGGCGCGGTCTCCGGCGCGATCAGGTCCACGGTCAGGGCGCTGAACGCCAGGTCGTGCAGCATCGGCTTGCGCCGGGCGCGGGCGAGCTCGGCGATGCGGCCGCTGTCGAGCGCCTCCGCAAGCGCGGCCTCGTCCGGCAGCACCCAGCCGTGGCCGCCGTCGCGCACCAGGGCCTGGACGTTGCCGCTGTCGGGCCCGGTGATCACCGCACAGCCGGCGGCGATCGCCTCGTAGGCCGTGAAGGAGAAGGTCTCGCGGCAGAGCGGCCAGATCAGCACCGCGTCGACCTCAAGGGCCTCGAGCGTCTCCTGCATGAGCCGCGGCTGCGCCTCGGTGACGCGCACCTCGTGGAAGGCGGCCGGCACGCCGCTCTGCGTCCCCACGCCCAGGTGCAGGAACTCGTAGCGTTCGTCCCCGACGTGCTTCAGCACCAGCTCACGGAAGATCCCCCAGCCCTTGAACGCCGCCGGGATGCCCGCGAAGGCCAGGCGGAAAGGCCGGCGCGCGCGCGACACCGGAGCAGGACCACGCTCCACCAGCCGGGCGTGCGGCAGCACGACCTCGCCCTTGGCCGGGAAGCTCCAGCGGGCCTTCCAGAGGTCGAGGGTCGGCTGCGACGGGCTGACGACGGTCAGGTCGAGGCGCTCGAACAGCCGCTGGTGTTCCGTCAGGTGGCGCATGCGGTGGGGGAAGTAGGCGCAGATCGAGCAGGCGGCGCTGTCCGGCGGCGGGGCGGCGCAGTCCTCCACGTCGTTGCGCAGCAGGTGATAGCCCGAGCAGAGGCTGGCGAAATCGTGCAGCCAGAACCAGCCGGCCTGGAGCCCCGCAGCGGCCAGGATGTCGGCCGTTTCGTCCGCGGCGTGACCGAGCAGGCTGTGGATCGCGAAGCTGCGCTGGCCGGCGGGGCCGGCGCCTGCGGCCTGCTTCAGCACCCGGGCGATCACCTTCGGGGAGTAGACTCCCACGTTCTCCCCGTTCCAGACCACCCCCAGCTTGCCCGGCTCGCCAGTCGTCCTCACCACCGGCCAGGGCTTGGCCGGGTAGAGGTGCAGGTGGTCGCGGCCCAGGGCGACGATCCGGGCGTCCTCGCGCTGCAGGCAGAGCTGCACGCCGCCCGTGTTGGCCCTGTAGTCGTCGTGGCTGAAGGTCACGTGCAGGTCGGCGAGGCCGGTGCGGGACCGGCCCAGCGCCTTCGCCAGCGCCGCGACGGTCCCGAGCTTCAGCTCGGCCGACGCTTTCGCCACCTCGGCGACCCGGTCTTCCAGCGGCCGCAGGCGGGCGATCACCTCATAGCGGAAACCCAGCTCATTGCGCGCCATTCGCCCCTCGGCGCGTCCGGTGCGCACATAGTGGACGAAGGGGTTCATCCCGGCGTGGGCGATGTCAGGATAGGTCTCGAGGTAGTCCTTCACCGAGAACTTCGGGTGCGGATCGCGGCCCTCGCGCCAGCCGGTGATCAGGAAATGGTCCAGCGGGTCCATGCCGGCCGCGGCGATGTCCTGGTGGGCCGCCAGGTAGAACTCGGCGTCGAACTCCCCGGCGAGCAGCTCCCGCTCCACTCGGCGGGCCTGCGCCTCTTCCTCCTCGGCGTTGGCGGCCTCCGGCTGCGCCTCCGCGAACTGCGCGGCGGGACCGCAGACCGGCGCCCGGTCGGACGGGAAGACCTCACGCCCTTCGTAGCGGCCGTGGCGCAGGTAGTGGAACAGCGGCTCGACGCGCGCGCGACGGACGTCGGCGTGAGCGTCCAGATAGGCTCTGGAGGAGAACCACGGGGCCGGATCGCGGCCCTCACGCCAGCCCGCCGACAGGTAGTGCCGCACCGGGTCCAGCTCGGGCTTGTCCAGGTCCGGATAAGCGGTCCGGTAGAAGGCCGCGTCGACCGCTGTGGAGACGACCCGGTAGACCTCGTCATCTAAGGCCGTGACGGCCATGCGGCGTAAATTCCCTTCGCGGCGGCCCGGGCTTGTGTGCAACAGAAGACCCTGACAAGCAACCGCCGCCCCGGCCCTTGCGACCGATTGCGACGGCCCGTACAGCCAAGGCTTTCCCGCCGCCAGCGGACCCAGGATGACGACCCAGGAACCGGCCCCAAGCGCAGCGCCCCAGATCGTCCGACGGACGAGCGAACGGACCGCCTACCTGGTGCTCGGGATGCATCGGTCCGGCACCTCGGCCGTGACTCAGCTGCTGGCGCTCGCGGGCGCACACCTGCCCGAGCACGTGATGCCGGGCGACGAGCACAATGCGAAGGGCTACTTCGAGCCCTGGAAGATCGCGCTGTTCAACGACGAGCGGCTGCGGGCGGCCGGCTCCGCCTGGAACGACGTCTTCGCCTTCCCGCACCGCCCGCTGGCGCGCAAGGACGAGCGGGTCTGGCTGAGCCGCGCGCTGGACCTGTTCCAGGAGGAATATGGCGACGCCCGCCACCCGCTCCTGAAGGACCCGCGGGTCACGGTGCTCATGCCCTTCTGGCGCACGGTGCTGGAGGACCTGGGGATCGGCGTGCGCGCGGTGATCCCGGTGCGCCATCCTCTCGCCGTGGCGGGCTCGTTGTCGCGCCGCGACGGCTTCGCCACCGAGACGTCGATACTCCTCTGGAGCGCCTACATGCTGGCCGCGGAGGCCTACACCCGCGACCTGCCGCGGGCTTTCGTGAGCTACGATGGCCTGCTCGGCGACTGGCGGAGCGAGGTCAGGCGGATCGAGGCCGCGCACGGCGCGCCGCTGCCGAACCTGACCGACAAGGCCGGCAGGGCGATCGACCGGTTCCTGACCCCGGAGCTGCGCCACAACGCCGGCGCCGGCGAGCTGGCGGCGCTGGGCTGGGCGGGCGCGCTGACGGCGGCCGTGCACGACTGGTTCGAGGCTGCGGCGACCGGCGCGGCGCCCGATCGCGCGCCGCTGGAGCGGGCTGCGGCCGAGCTGTCGCGTCGTCGCGAGGAGATAGGCGTCCTGGTCTCGCCGACCGCCCGGGACCTGGACGCCACACGCGCCGAACTCCGCGAGCTGCGCGACCGGGCCACGGCCCGGGAGGCCGAGTTGCGCGAGACGCTGAAGAGCGATCGCGAAACGCTCGAGGCCGGCTGGCGCGCCGACGTCGAGCGGCTCCAGGCGGAACTCGAGACCATGCGGCGGCGCTGGGCCGAACTCTCCCGCCGCCTCGACAGCATGCTGGCCGAGAGCTGAGCGGCGGGCTGCGGCGGCGGATGTCTACGCCTGATGCCATGGCCCTGCGGCAGGCCGCCTGGCGCGAGCGCCAGCGCCTCGCGGACGACCGCTGGCGCCGCTTCCAGGCCGCCAGCCGCAAGAAGCATGCTGGGCGTGCAGCCCGCCTTCTCCCCACGGCCGCCACGCGCCTTCTGGCGCGCGGCAAGACGCCTGGCCGGGCCCTGCTGCTGGCGGCCTCCGGTGCGTGGGAAGCCGATATCGGCGCCGGGCTCGGCAGCCGACCGGGCGAAAGCTCGAAGCTCCTCGACTATGTGCGCGCCGGCCCCGACCCGGCCGCCCAGCCCCGCGCCCTGTTCGACCAGGCCTGGTACCTGGAGCACGCTCCGGCGCTGGCCGGCAGCCGCTGGGCGCCGCTTGCCCACTACCTGGTCCTGGGCGACCTCGAGGGGCGCAGCCCGCATCCGCTGATCGACCCGCGGCGTCTGCGCGCGCCGGGCGACCGGCTGACGGCCCTCCAGCATTTCCTCTTCCGGGCCGCGGCCGAGGGGATCGATCCCCACCCCCTGTTCGATCTGCGCTTCTATGTGGGTCAGTCGGAGGACGTGGCGGAGACCGGCGAGAACCCGCTGGTCCACTACCTGCGGCGGGGCTGGCGCGAGGGCCGCGACCCTCACCCTCTGTTCTCCAACGCCTGGTACCTGGCCCGGACTGCTGGAGCCGCCGAGGCGGGGATCGCGCCGCTGCTGCACTACGTCACCACCGGCATGGCGGCCGGGGCCGATCCGCACCCGCTGTTCGACACCGCCTGGTGGGGCCGCGAGCCGCGCCGCACGGCGCCGTCCAGCGATCCGGTGAGCGACTTTCTGCGGACCGCCGGGCCGACCCGGCGCAGCCCTTCGCCCCGGTTCGACCCGGACCACTATCTCGCCCAGGCGGGCCATGCCGCCGCGGCGGCGGCCAACCCCCTCCTGCATTACCTGACCGTGGGAACCTTCCTCGGCTTCTCCCCGGCTCCCGGCTTCGACGAAGCGGCCTGGTTCGAGGCCCATCCGCAGGCCGCCAGCGAGGCCCGGAGCGCGCTCGAGCTCGCGGTGGGGGCGGAGCCGGCGTCGGCGCGCGCGGCGCCGCCGCCCCGCGACGACTGGGCGGCCTACCGCGCCGAGATCGGCCCCGCGCCCCCCGCCCGCACGCCGGGCCTGGAGCCGCAGGCCTTCGTCGTGCGACGCGGGCCGCCGGGGGACCTGCCGGCGGCCGACCGGCTGCTCGCCCGCCACCGACTGGCCGGCTTCTGCCACGAGGTCAGCGGGCCGGACGAGGCCCGGGCGCTCTGGGCGGCGGGAGCGGCGCACCTTCCGTTCCTTCTGAGCTGGACCGGCGCAGGGGGGAAGGCCGCGCGTGACGCGCTCGGGCCCGCGCTCACGGCCGAAAAGGCGCTGCGGATCGATGGTCGGCCGGTGCTGCTGGCCCCGGCCGGAGCGAGCGATGAACTCGGGGCCTTCCACGTCCTCCAGCCCGGGGCCCTGCCCTGCATCCGCGCCGACGCCGCCGGCCCCGGCGTGCTGCAGGCCCGGCTGGAGCGGACGATGGCGGAGGCTCCGCTGCTGCTGGTCGACGACTGGGACGCGCTGGCCCCCGGGGCCTTCGGCCACGCCTGGCTGGAAGCCTGCGCCAACGCCTACGACGCCGAGCTGCTGGAGCGGTGATGGCGGGTCGGACGGTCACCCTGGTGGGCTATCCCTTCGCGCCGACCGGCATGGGCGAGCACCTGCGCGTGACCCTGCACGCCCTGCGCGCCGCGGGCGTCGAGGTCCGGCTGCTGGACGTGGCCGACACCCGCAGCCACCCCGATCCCGCCTTTGAGCCGCTGCGATCGCTGGTCACCGACCGGCTCGGCGGGCTGAACGTCTTCTGCGTCAACGCCGACGAGGTGGACCGGGTGATCGACGCCCTGGGCCGGGCGGCGTTCACGTCGGCCACGAACGTGATCTATCCGGCCTGGGAGCTCGCCCGCTACCCCGCCCCCTACGCCCGCGCCGTGGCCCAGTTCGACGAGGTCTGGGCGCCGTCGGTGTTCATCCGCGACGCCATCGCCGGAGCCATCGGACGGCCGGCCCACGACATCCCGCTGGCCGTGGCGCCGCGGGTCTCGCGCTTCCTCTCGCGACGCTATTTCGACATCCCCGAGGCGCCGTTCACGGTGCTGTTCTTCTTCGACTTCGCCTCCTACGCCGAGCGCAAGAACCCGGGCGCGGTGCTGAGCGCCTTCGAGCAGCTCGTCGCGCGCCGGCCCGAGGCCGACCTGCACTGCGTTATGAAGGTGCGCGGCGTGCCCGCCGACCGACGGGCGCGCGACGCCTTCCAGGCCCGCCTCGCCGCGCTCGGCGAGCGCGTGCAGACCCTCGAGGGCGACTTCACCGACAACGAGATCAAGAACCTGATCCGGGTCTGCGACGTCTTCGTCTCCCTGCACCGGTCGGAAGGCTTCGGGCGCGGTTCGGCGGAGGCCATGGCCATGGGCCGGCCGGCGATCGCCACGGGCTATTCCGGCAACGTCGACTTCATGCCGCCGGGGACGGCGCTGCTGGTGGACTACGACCTCGTGCCCGTTGCGCCCGGGGCCTATCCCCACGGCGAGGGCCAGGTGTGGGCCGAGGCGTCGGCCGAGCACGCGTCGCGTCTCATCGAGGGCCTGTTCGACGACCCGCGCGCCGCCGCCGCCCTGGGCGAGCGCGGCCGGCGGCACGTGCGCGAGACCCTGTCGTACGAGGCGGTGGGTGCGCGGTTCCTGGCGCGCCTGAACGCGCTCCAGCGGGCCTAGACCCTGCGCCGTTTCCAGACCGCCGGGTCGAGGGACAGGTAGAGCAGGCCGGTCAGCGCGGCGAGGTCGAGGAAGTAGAGATAGCGGTAGTCGCAGGCCAGGGAGATCACCAGGAAGCTGGCGGTGAAGCCCAGCGCCGCGATCTGCAGCCCGATCACCGCGATGTCCTCCGGCCGCCGGCGCAGGAGGAGGGCGGCGGCCACCAGCAGCGACAGGACCGCATAGGCCGCGTGCGACATGACCGGCGTGTCGAGGAACCAGGTGACGTAGTTGAACAGCTCCTGGTCGTCTCGGTCGCGGCGCGCCTCCATGCCGAGCCTGGCCAGCTGGTCGGGTGGGCCATCGACGCCCACGTGCACGGGCAGGCAGCGGTCGATCACCGGGGCGGCGAACACCCAGCGGAAGTCGGCGAAGCGGGTCTTCAGATAGATCCCCGGGTGCTCGACGATCAGGTCCAGCCACTCGGCCCTGATCGCCTCGTCCGGCAGGCTCCAGAAGGTGGCGCCCACCTTGGGGTCGCGGTCCAGGAAGTCGATCCGCTGGGGCGAGTACTGCGCGCCGGCGCGCCGGCGCAGCTCGTCGTCGGCGTTCGGATCGGCGCGGTCGATATGCTCCAGCGGCAGGGTCGGATCCAGGGCGAGCGCGCCGGCGATGTCGTACTGCTGCACGAGCCGCACGCCGCGCGACACCGCCACGTCGTCGGTCTCCCGCGCGGGGATCGCGACGGCCGAGAGGCTCTGGGTGACGAGGGCCACCGCCACGAGCCAGCCGAGGCTCCAGCCGGCCATGACCTTCCAGCCGCGCGCCCGCAGGGCCCAGGCGATGACGGCGGCGGCCGGGATCCAGGCGACGAGCCCGTTCTGGCGCACCAGGGCGGCCATGGCGAACAGCAGGCCCGCCGCGGCGAGTGAACCGAGCGGCCGGCGCCCCGCCGCCCAGCCCTGCGACGCGGCGATCAGGCAGATGAAGCCCAGCGTCGCGCTGTTGGCGAAGAACACGTCCTTCCAGACGATCCCCTGGTAGATCAGGATGTTGGGCGTGAGCACGACCGCGGCGGCGACGACGACCGAGAGCCAGGACGCCCGGCCGGCCATCCGCAGCATCCAGACCCAGCCGCCGAACAGCATCAGCCCGCTGGCGGTCACATAGAGCGCGGCGCCCGACAGCACGGCGTCGAACGCGCCGAGCAGCCAGGCATAGAAGGGGGGGCCCCAGGTGATACGCTCGTGGAATCGGCCCTCGTAGAGGGAGAGCACCGGATCCACGGACATGTGGCCGGGAAGGTTGGCCGCCAGCATCAGCAGGTAACCGGCGACGATCACCCAGCGGGTGGCGTCCATGGCGGCAACCGGCGCCGCGAACCGGCTCACGCCGCCGCTCCCGGGCGGGCGACCACGAGGAAGAGCCCCGCCATCATCAAGAGGTAGCCGGCGGCCATCGACCAGGAGAATGCCTCCTTGAAGACCAGCCAGCCCATGGTCGGGACCAGGCAGGCGCCCACCAGCGAGAAGGCGTAGGCGGTGGACAGCGGCACCCGGGTCAGCACGTAGAACCAGAGCAGCGCGGTGAGCGCGTACCAGACGAAGGCGCCCATCAGCGGCCAGTTCTGGAGGACGCGGAGCAGGAAGGGGCCGGTGAGCCGACCGTCGTAGATCGCCCCCCATTTGAACATGATCTGGCCGAGCGGCATGACGACGGCGAAGGCGCTGCAGAGCGCGATGTCCTTCGGCGTCACTGGCGTGCGTCCTCTTCCTCTTCCATCCGCGCGATCGTCCGCAGGTAGGGGTGAATGGGCCGGGTCGGCACGTTCAGCACGTCGAAGTTCATCGCCTGCAGGAGGAACTGGGCGCCCAGGATGATCGGCAGGGCGGCGGCCATGACCACGCCGGCGGAGGCCGCCTGGCCGGGGACGCGCGTCGCCAGGTAGTGGGCGGCGTAGCCGACGCCGAACAGCACGCTGAACAGCCCGAACACCAGTTCCAGGCTGGCGGCGTGGAAGTCCCGCACGAAGTACTGGCCGAGCACCCGCTGGAGGAAGTTCTTCAGGTGCTTCAGCGCGAACGGCCCGACGATGGCGCTGATCCGCAGGTTGGAGACCTCGTCGGCGTAGCGGGCCGGCATCGGCACGTCGCGGACGACCGCGCGCAGGGTCCCCAGGTGGTAGAGCAGATCGGTCTCGAAGAAGAACCGCTTCGACACCCGCTTCTCCATGGCCATCTTCGCCACGTTGGCCTCGATGGCGGTGTAGCCGTTCGTCGGGTCGAAGATGTTCCAGTAGCCCGTGGAGAGCTTGGCCGCGAAGCTCAGCACCGCGTTGCCGAAGACCCGGACGGAAGGCATCGAGCGCAGGTGGCTGATCGAGGTGAACCGGTTGCCCTTGGCGTAGTCGGCCTCGCCCAGGAGGATCGGCGCCACCAGATGGGCGACGTAGCCCAGGTCCATCTGGTCGTCGCCGTCCACCTTGACCAGCACCTGGCCGCCGCGGCGCGCAGCCTCGCGGTAGCCGGCCATGGTGGCGCCGCCGACGCCCTGATTCTGCGGCAGGCGCACGACCACCACGCGCGGGTCGGTGTTCTCCGCCTCGATGAAATCGCCCGAGCCCTCCGGGCAGGCGTCATCGACGCAGACGATGCCCTCGACCCAGGCCGGCGTCTTGGCGATCACCTTGAGGATGTGCGCCCTGACCTTGTAGCAGGGCACCACGAGCCAGACGCCCGCTCCCTCCAGCTTCGGCGGCAGCACGCGCATCAGCTTGCGCCGGTCGTCCGGAGACAGCGGCGCCTGGCGCGCGATGTTGTCGAAGGACGTCATTTCTCTCAGAACAGGTCCGGCCCCTTGGACGTGCGGGCTAACACGGAAGCGGCGGGGCTTGCAAAGCTGGCCACGCGTGGGTCCGCGCGGCAAGGCGCCGTGTTGCGTGGCGCAGACCCAACTGATACCTCCGCGCCCTCTCGTCGGGAGTGTTGATGGAAACCGCCACCCACATGCTGCGGACCGGACGGCGCGGGACGCTGTTCGAGTTCCAGATGGCCCTGCGGGACCTGAAGACCTCGGGCGAGCGGCTGGGCCTAGCCTGGTCGCTGGCCTGGCACGACGTGGTCTCCCGCTACCGCGGCTCGATCCTGGGTCCGTTCTGGATCACGCTGTCCATGGGCCTGATGGTGCTCGGGATCGGGTTCCTGTACTCGCGCCTGCTCAACATCTCCCTGGAAGAGCTGATGCCCTATGTGGCGCTCGGGATCGTCTTCTTCGGGGTGATCGCCGGGGTGGTGAACGAGGGCTGCGACACCTTCGTGCAGGCGTCGGGGATGCTCTCGCAGACCAGCCTGCCGATGTTCACCTTCGTCTGGCGCACGGTCCTGCGGAACCTGATCAACCTCGCCCACCATCTGGTGATCGTCGTCGCGGTGCTGATCTGGTTCGGCTACTGGCGCGAGGCCAACCCGCTGCTGGCGCTGGGCGGCGTCCTCTTCCTGATCGTCAACGTCTCCTGGATGAGCATGCTGGCCGGGATCGTCTCGGCCCGGTTCCGCGACATCCCGCAGATCGTCATCTCCGTGATGCAGTTCGCCTTCTTCATGACGCCGGTGTTCTGGCGGCCCGACCGGTTCGGCGACCAGCACGTCTTCCTGACCGTCAATCCGTTCTACCACATGCTCGAAGCCATCCGCGCGCCGCTCCTGGGCACGCCGGTGAGCGGGCTGAGCTACATGGTGCTGAGCGCAATGGCGGTTCTCGGCTGGGCGGTGACGTTCAGCGTGTTCGCGGTCACCCGCCGCCGGATCGTGCACTACCTATGAGCAAGGCTCCGCCCGTCTCCATCTCCTGCCGGGACCTGACCCTCCGCTTCCCGGTCTATGGGGTGGACGCCAAGTCGCTGAAGAAGCACCTGGCCAACATCACCGTCGGCGGCAAGCTCGGCCAGCACCACGGCTCCACCGAGGTCACAGCGCTCTCGCACCTGAACCTCGAGCTGCGCGCCGGCGACCGGCTGGGCCTGATCGGCCACAACGGTTCGGGCAAGACGACCCTGCTTCGGGCCCTCTCCGGCGCCTACGAGCCCGACGAGGGCCAGATCGAGGTGGAGGGCCGCATCGCCCCCCTGCTGGACCTCGGGCTCGGCATCGATCCCTCGGCCACCGGCTACGACAACATCCGCCTGCGCGGGCGAATCGCCGGCCTCTCCTCGAAGGACATCGAGGAGAAGATGGGCGAGATCGCCGAGTTCACGGGCCTCGGCCCCTTCCTGGCCATGCCGGTGAAGACCTATTCGGCCGGGATGCAGGCGCGCCTGGCCTTCGCCGCCGCCACGGCCGTCGAGGCCGACGTGCTGCTCATGGACGAATGGATCGCCGTCGGCGACGCCGACTTCCAGAAGCTCGCCCACAAGCGGCTCCTGAAGCTGGTCGAACGCGCGGGCATCCTGGTCCTGGCCAGCCACGACCTCGACCTCCTGCGGCTCTACTGCAACAAGGTGATGCGGCTGGAGGGCGGCGTCGCCTCGGCGGTCACCGACATCCGCAAGCTGGACGAGCTGCTCGCGGCCTGACGGAAGGCGCCGACTTGGACGTCATCTTCACCATCGTTTCGCGCAACTACGCCGCGCTGGCCGCCAGCCTGATGCAGAGCGTGGCGGCGCACGAGCCTGCCGCCCGGCGCGTGGTAGTGGCCACCGACGGGCCGCTCCCGACCCTTGAGCCGATCGCCGAGGTGATCGACGCCAATGACGTCGGCGCCCCGTTCCAGGACATGATCGTCTATTACGAGGCCCTCGAGCTGAACACGGCGGTGAAGCCCTACGTGTTCCGCCACCTGATGGCTCGGCCGGATGTCGGCAGCGTCACCTATCTCGATCCCGACATCCGCCTGTTCCGCCCCCTGACGGGTGTCCGCCAGGGTCTGGAGCAGGCGGAACTCGTACTCACGCCACACCTGACCCGGCCACTGCTGGGCGACGCCAGCCCCAACGACCGGAACATCCTGCAGTCGGGCAGCTACAACCTGGGCTTCGCCGCCATGCGCGACACCGCCAAGGTCGACGGCCTGCTCGAATGGTGGGCGCACCGCTGCCGGTTCGACTGCCGGGTGGACCTGGCCAACGGCCTGTTCACCGACCAGCGCTGGATGGACCTCTCCCCGGGATTCGTCGACAGCCTGCACCTGATCCGCCACCCGGGGTACAACCTCGCCTACTGGAACCTCGAGGGCCGCGCGCTCGAGCGCGCCGCCGACGGCTGGCGGGTGGACGGCGAGCCGCTGCACTTCTTCCACTTCTCGGGCTTCGACCCGAACCGCCCGAAGACCCTTTCCAAGCACCAGGACCGTCTGACGGTGGAGCCGGGCTCGGGCCTGGCCGAGCTGCTGGCGGATTACGGCAAGACCCTGCTCGGCAACGGCCACGCGACGTCCAGCCCGATCCCCTACGCCCACAACAAGCTGGCGGACGGGCGGGTGATGACACGGCCCATGCGCCGCCGCGCGCTGCGCGCCGCGCGGGCGGGCGAGACCTTCCCGGACGGCCTCGGCCCGGCGACCTCCGCCTGGTTCGACGAGGTCGATCCCGAGACGGTGGTCCCGGGGCTTCCCGACGTCACCCGGCTGCTGGAGCAGGCCTGGCGCGACAGCCCTGCGGCGGACCCGTTCGACCGCACCACCGCCGAGGGCCGGCTGGGCTTCATCCGCTGGGCGGGCGACAACGCCGCCGCGCTCGGCCTCGACGCCCGCGCCATCCAGGCCGCCGAGCGGCTGGCGGCGGCGGGCGGCGGCGGGCGCGCGCCCGATCCGACGGTGTGGCGCGAGGCGCCCTGGCGCGGACCGGCGGCCGAGGCGCTCGGCTGGCTGCGCGAGCCGCGCCAGCCGCCGCGGGCGGCGATGGCCCTCCTGGCCGCGCGCCGCGACCTGCGCCAGCGGTTCGGCCGGGATCCGCAGACCCTGCTCGCCTGGTGCGTCGGCCCGGAGGCCGCAGCCCGGCGCTTCGATCTCGATCTCCTGCCGCCGTCGTTGGTGGAGGAGCTTTCTCGGGACGGGCCGCTTCTCGTGCGCGCCGCGCGGTTCGCCGACCCGCTGGAGTCGGCCACCGAGCTGCGCCGGCGCCTGGCCGTGGGCTTCGGCGTCGCCGCGCGGGCGCGCTGGCCCGAGGCCCTGACCGGACCGCTCCGCGCGCCCCACCTGGTCCCGGCCGAGGGCCTGCCGGCGCCGTTCGTGCGGCTGTTCGCCGAGATCTGGGAGAGCCGCGGCGACCTGCAGCGACTCTATCCGCTGCGGTCGGCGCTCGGCCGGCTGCGCTTCCTGCGCTGGCTGCTGGCGGGCGGCCTGGCCGAGTACGGCGTGGAGCCTGCCGCCCTGCCCGCGTCCGTGCGCGGCCACCCGATGATGCGCCTGGCCGAAGCCAGCCTTCGCGGCCGCCGCAAGCCGGCCGCCGCGCCCGCGCCCGCCACGACCGCCCGGGCCGAGCGGCTGTTCGTCGTCGATCGGCTCGAGCGTGCGCCGGACCTGCCGACCGACGCCTCCGTCTACGAGGCGGCGCGCGGGCGGTTCCGCGGCGCGGTTCCGCAGCAGGTCGAGCAGGTGCTGTTCCTCACCGATCCCGACTGTATCCCCGCCGACGCCATCGCCCTGCACGCCCACGGCGTCCGCTGGACCGGCGCCGCGGCCGTCTGGGGCGCCGCTACCGTGGCCGCCCTGAGCGCCGAGGTCCCGGGCCTCGCCTTCGTTGATGTCGTGTGGAGCCAGGGCCCCGCCCGGGACGACCTCCCGCGCCCGGTGAAGACCGTCGGCTCCGACGCGCCGCTGCAGGCCGCGCTCGCCGCATGAGCGGTCTGGCGGCGGCCCAGGCCCTCTGGCGCCGCGCGCTTCCGGAGCCTGTCCGGCGGTTGGCCGCCCCGACCGTCACACGGGCGCTGCGGGCCTATGTCCACGCCGCCGGCCGCCCGGCCGCCGCGCCCGACACCGCGGGGTTGCCGATCAAGGTCGTGGGCCTGTTCGAGCGCTCGCACGGGATCGCCGCCTCGGCCCGTCTGGCGGTCCGCGCGTTCGAGGCCCTCGGCGCGCCGGTCGAAGCCGTCAGCCTCACCGGAAGCGGGGGCGACTGGCGCCGGCGACTCGCGGACGCCACGCCAGCCGCCGCGTGGATCTTCCACCTGAACGCGCCCGAGATGGTGGGCGCCCTGGCCTGCCTCGGGCCCCGCCAGGTGGTGGGGCCGAGGTTCGGCTACTGGGCCTGGGAGCTGCCCCGCGCGCCACGAAGCTGGCTGAAGGACGCGCGGCTGGTGGACGAGGTCTGGGCGCCCAGCCGCTACACGGCAGAGGCCCTCGCAGGCGCGGCGGCGCCGGTCCGGGTGGTGCCGCACCCGCTCTTCCTCGAGGACTACCAGGGCATCGCGCCGCTCCCTCGCCGCGCGGCCTTCCAGGCGGTGGCGATGTTCGATTTCAACTCCTCGGCGGCGCGCAAGAACCCGCGCGGCGCGATCGAGGCCTTCCGACGGGCGTTCGGCGAAGAGCCAGGCCTCGAGCTGACCTTGAAGACCCAGAACGGCGCCCGCTTTCCCGACCTGCTGGCGGCGCTCAGGCGCGACGCGCCGGGCAATGTGAGGATCGTGGACGAGACCTGGCCCTACGGCGAGGTCAAGCGGCTGATCGCAGGCGCCGATGCGCTGATCTCCCTGCACCGCGCCGAGGGCTTCGGCCTGCCAATGGCGGAGGCCATGGCGCTGGGCGTGCCGGTGGTCGCCACGGCCTTCTCGGGAAACCTCGACTTCATGCCTGAGGGCGCCGCCCTGCTGGCGCCGGCGACCTCCACCGCCGTGGACGACCCGCAGGGCATCTACCGCGGACAGACCTGGGCCGAGCCCGACCTGGACGCCGCCGCCAGCGCCCTGGTGACCCTGCGCCGGGACCCCGCCCTGCGGGCCCGCCTGGGTGAGGCCGGGCGGCGCGTCGTGGCCGAGAAGCTCTCGCCCCAGGCCTGGTTCCAGAGCCTGCCGGCGGCGGTGCGCACCGCCGCTCTGGCCGCGCGCTAGGGATCAGGCCCGCCGTTCGCGAACGCGTCGGAAGCTTGGCCGTGGTCTTCCGCACCGAGATCACTTGAACCGGGGATCCGGCAGATCGCCCGCAATGGCTTAGCTTTCCGCCGACCGATTGCTTTCACGGCCCCCTCTTGTGACTTCCCGTTGCTGTGATCATGATGGCCACGGCCGAAAAACTACAGTGACGCTTGTTGTGAAATCTCGTCGCACGGAACTCGCCTGCGCTACTCTGTCGCAGGCGCGATTTGGTCGCGCCGGTGGATCGCCCGCGCCGCATCGGCCTATCAACCGATGGGGGACGGTTCGTAGTACGGAGGCGAGCTGGTGCTTGTTCTCGTCGTAGAAGACGAACCCATGATCGCGGCGTCCATCCAGTGGGAGCTGGAAGACGCCGGCTACGAGGTTTTGGGCCCGGCCACGGGGGTGTCCGAGGCCGAGGCGTTGGCGCGCAAGACGCGGCCCGACCTGGCGTTCATCGACATCAATCTCGCCGGACACGACGAGGGCGTGGCCCTGGCGCGGGACCTGAAGGCCCGCCTCGGCGTCCCCTCGATCTTCGTCACAGGCCAGCTGGCGCAGGCGCGGCAGGCCCGTGACGCGGCCCTGGGCGTCCTGCCCAAGCCGTTCAACTTCCGCTCCCTCGTGCAGTCGGTGCCGGTCGCCGAGGCGCTCGGACAGGGTCGCCAGCCTACGCGCCTGCCGCACGGGCTGGAGCTCTTCACGCCCTGGCCGGTCGCGCAGGCCAGCTAGCCTCAGGCCCGCTAGTCGTCGTCCGACTTGAAGCTGCGGGGCTCGCCGGCCACCATTACCCGGGCCCGGCCGCCGCTCTTGCGCAGGATCTCGGCCGCGGATTCCGCCAGGTGCTGGGCCTCGGCCTCGCTGTCGGCCAGCGCCAGGAGTTCGCGCCCCGCGCTCACGCCCCACCGGTCCCCCGTCTTCGCGACCACCAGCACACTCGGCGTCATCGGCCGGCCTCGGCCTGGGCCAGAGCGGAGCGGGCCGCCTTGAAGTTCCAAGAGGCCACCAGGGGCACATAGAGGCGCGACCCGCTGGGCAGGGTGTACACCTCCACCCGGGTGCCGTTCGCGGTCTGCCTGACCTGGACGGCGCGCTGTCTCGGCGGCACGGCTCTCTCCCTCAGGCGCCCTCGTCGCGCGCCGGACGCCTGACAACCCGGCGCAAACGACGCGGGTTCCCGGCCGCGGGGCTCTTGGAGCGAGGCGGGGAAAGCCTTAGCTTCGGCTCGAACCCGCGCCCGCGCGGACAAACCCGGAGAGCCAGCGCATGAAGATGATCATCGCGATCATCAAGCCGAGCCGCCTGGATGCGGTGCTCGAAGCGGTCACCGAGGCCGGGGCCTCCGGCCTGACCGTCACCGAGGTCCGCGGCTACGGCCGCCAGCGGGGCAAGACCGAGGTCTATCGGGGCGCCGAGTACGAGGTGAAGCTGCTGCCCAAGGTGAAGCTGGAGATCGCCGTCCCCACAGACATCGCCGAACAGGTGGTGGAGGCAGTCGCCCGGACCGCCAACTCCGGCAAGATCGGCGACGGCAAGGTCTTCGTCCTCGACCTGGAGCAGGCGCTGCGCATCCGCACCGGCGACCGCGACGCCGCAGCCATCGCCGGCTAGGCGGGGCCTAGGCCTTGGCGCGGGCCCGACGCTTCGGCTTCGCGGGCTCCGCCTTCGGCAGGGCGACCTCGCCGAAGAGATCCTTCGGCACCGCGTCCGGCTCGCTCTCCGCCCGGCGGCTGAGCAGGAAGATCGCGGACTCAGAGCGCCAGTTCTCCAGCGGCCGCTTGGGATCGATGGGCCGGGCGGCCTTGCCGTTGGCGAGCGCCGCGCAGGCGTCGATCCGCAGGTCCAGGTCCTCGCAGAGGTCGGTGAAGTCCCGCAGCGTGCACAGGTGGATGTTGGCCGTCGCCCACCAGGGGTCCGGCAGCGCCCGGGTCTCCGGCATCCGGCCGCGGGTCATCAGGCTCACCCGCATCCGCCAGTGGCCGAAGTTCGGGACCGAGACGATCGCCTGGTCGGCGATGCGCAGGAGTTCGGAGAGCACATGCCGCGGCTCGCGCATCTGCTGCAGGGTCTTCGACAGTATGGCGTAGTCGAACGCCCGCGTCGGGAAGTGGTCGAGGTCCCGGTCGCCGTCGCCCTGCACCACGGCCAGGCCGCGCGCCAGGCAGGCCGAGACACCCGCCGGGCTGATCTCCAGGCCCTGGCCGTCGACGGCCTTCTCCCGCTGCAGCAGCTCCAGCAGCTCGCCCTCGCCGCAGCCGACGTCGAGCACCCGCGCGCCGGGCCGCACGAGCCGCAGGATCTCGCGGAAGTCCTCGCGGATGACGCTCACGCGAGCCCTCGCGCCTGGGCGCTGGCCTCCAGGAAGCCGCGCAGGGTGGCGTCGAGCTGCGGCTCGTCGAGGAAGAAGGCGTCGTGGCCCTTGTCGGTCTCGATCTCCACGAAGCTCGCCCGGCAGCCGGCGGCGTTCAGCGCGCGCACGATGTCGCGGCTCTCGGCCGTGGAATAGAGCCAGTCCGACGAGAAGGAGAGCACCATGAAACGCACCTGGCGGGCTTTCCGGAAGGCCTGGGCCAGCACGCCCTCGTGCCCCGCCGCCAGGTCGAAGTAGTCCAGGGCGCGGGTGATGTAGAGGTAGGAGTTGGCGTCGAAGCGGTCGACGAAGCTGGCCCCCTGGTGGCGCAGATAGCTCTCCACCTGAAAGTCGGCGTCGAACCCCCACGACAGGCCATCCTTGCGCAGCTCGCGGCCGAACTTTCGCTGCAGGGCGGCTTCGGACAGGTAGGTGATGTGCGCCGCCATGCGCGCCACCGCCAGCCCCTTCGACGGGCTGACGCCCTCGCTCTGGTAGGCGCCGCCGCGCCAGTCCGGGTCGGCCATGATCGCCTGGCGGCCCACCTCATGGAAGGCGATGTTCTGGGCCGAATGGCGCGCGGCCGCGGCGATGCAGACGGCGCTGAACAGCTTCTCCGGATAGTCCGCCGCCCACTGCAGGACCTGCATGCCGCCCATCGAGCCGCCGACCACCGCGAACAGAGTGTCGATCCCCATGGCCTCGACCAGCATGGCCTGGGCGCGGACCATGTCGGCGATGGTGATCATCGGGAAGGCCAGGCCGTAGGGCTCGCCGGTCTTGGGATTGGCCGAGCCGGGACCGGTGGAGCCCATGCAGCCGCCGACCACATTGGTGCAGATGATGAAGTAGCGGTCGGGATCGAGCGGCAGGCCGGGCCCGATCACCCGGCTCCACCAGCCCGGCTTGCCGGTGATCGGGTGGGTGGAGGCGGCGTACTGGTCGCCGGTCAGCGCATGGCAGACCAGGACGGCGTTGGTGCGGCTCTCGTTCAGGCGGCCGTAGGTCTGGTAGCCGATCTCCAGCCCGGGCAGGACCGCGCCCGAATCCAGCCGCAGCGGCGCGCCCGCCGGGAAGCGCCAGACGCCGCCGTCGGTCTCGATCGCAGGGCTGAGCGCGGCCTGGTCGTCCATCGCGCCTTGAAGACCGCCAAGCCCCACCGGTGTCAATGGCTTCGCAGCCCCGCCGGACCCCGCTATGAGGACCCTCGAGGGGTGTGTGAATCTCCATGGACCGTCTGATCCTCTTCCGCCACGGCAAGGCCGAGCCGGACTCCGCGAGCGGCGACGACTTCGACCGCCGGCTGGAGCCGCGCGGCGCACGCGAGTCGGCCGCCATGGGCGAGAGCCTGGCCGACCTGGGCATGCGGCCCGACCTGGCGCTGGTCTCCGCGGCGATCCGCACCCGGGAAACCTGGGCGGCGGCCGAGACCGTCTTCCCGGGCGCCGAGGTGCGCTTCGAGAAGGACCTTTACCTCGCCGACGCGGGCTCCATTCGCCAGGCGGCGGAGCGGGCCGGCCGCGGCCGCGGCACGGTGATGGTGGTGGGCCACAACCCGGGCCTGCAGGAACTGGCCGTGGACCTGCTCACCGAGGGCAAGGCGCCGCCGGCCCTGATCGCGCGCGCCGCCCGCAACTTCCCGCCGGGCGCGGCGGCGGTGTTCCTGATCGACGGCAAGGGGCGGCCCGCCTTCGACGGCCTGTTCTATCCGGAGCGCGGCGAGTGAGGATCTACAAGATCCTTCCCCGCGGCGAGTGGGCGGCGGCCCGGGCGGCCGGCCGCTTCGAGGGTTCGGCCGTGGACCTGGCCGACGGCTTCATCCACTTCTCCACGGCCGCGCAGGCGCAGGAGACGGCCCGGCGGCACTTCGCCGGTCAGCGTGACCTGGTGGTGCTCGAGGTGGAGGCGGACGACCTGGGGGAGGCGCTGCGCTGGGAGCCGTCCCGCGGCGGCGATGTCTTCCCCCACCTTTACGGGCCGCTGGACGCCGCCCGCGTGCTGAGCGTGGCAGAGGCGCCGCTCGGCGCCGACGGGGTCCCGGTCCTGCCGGTCCTCGCATGAGCGCCCTGCACGGCCTCGCCACGCGCGCCCTGCGAGGCCTGGACCCGGAGGACGCCCACGGCTTGGCGATCCGGGCGCTGAAGGCAGGGCTGGGGCCGCGCGGCGGACGCGACGACCCGATCCTGGCCACGACGCTGGCGGGCATGGCCCTGCCCAACCCGGTGGGCCTGGCGCCCGGATTCGACAAGAACGCCGAGGTGTTCGGGCCCATGCTGCGGGCCGGCTTCGGCTTCGTGGAGTGCGGCACGGTCACCCCGCTCCCGCAGGCCGGTAACCCGCGTCCGCGGCTCTTCCGGCTGACCGAGGACCGGGCCGTGATCAACCGCATGGGCTTCAACAACGACGGCCTGGAGGCCTTCGCCGCGCGGCTGGCCCGCCGCGGCCCTGGCGTGGTCGGCGCCAACATCGGCGCCAACAAGGACTCCGAGGACCGGGTCGCCGACTACGTGACCGGCCTGACGAGGCTGTGGGGGCTGGCCAGCTACTTCACCATCAACATCTCCTCGCCCAACACGCCAGGCCTGCGCGCCCTGCAGACCAAGGCCGCGCTGGAGGAGCTGCTGGGCCGGCTCGCCGATGCCCGCGACGCCCTGCCGGCGGCCGGCCGCGTCCCGATGTTCCTGAAGGTCGCGCCGGACCTGGCGGACGGCGAGGCGGAGGCCATCGTCGAGACGGTGCTCGCCAACCGGCTGGAAGGGATCATCGTCTCCAACACCACCATCGCGCGGCCGCCGCTCGCCTCTTCGCTGCGGGACGAGGCCGGCGGCCTCTCCGGCGCGCCCCTCGCCGGCCCCTCCACGGAGATGCTGCGCCGTTTCGCCGCCCTGGCCGCCGGTCGGCTCACCCTCATCGGCGTCGGCGGGATCGGCTCGGGGGCGGAGGCCTACGCCAAGATTCGCGCCGGCGCGCAGGCCGTGCAGCTCTATTCGGCCCTGGTCTTCGAGGGGCCGGGGCTCGTCGACCGCATCAAGCGCGAACTTGCGGCCCGGCTGCGCGCGGACGGTTTCCGCACCGTCGCGGAGGCGGTGGGCGCTGGCTGATGAATCCGCCGGAAGACGCGCCCGCACGGCCGGACGCGTTGCCCAAGCTTGCCCACTGATTTAACGGGATAGCCTATGGCGGACGCGCCCTCGCCGCAGGAACTTCCCAGACCGGACAGGCGCCGCTTCTTCTGGCCGGGCGGCCTGTCGGCGCGCCTGCTCACGCTCACCATCCTGTTCGTCGCGGCTGGCGGCATGCTCGCCCTGCCGCCGGCCCTGGCGGCCTACCAGGAGAGCTGGCTGCTTGACCGGGTGCGGGCCGCGGAGACCATCTCGCGCATCTCCGATATCGCCCCGGAGCGCATGAACCTGGAGCAGCGCGAGCAGCTCCTGCAGGGGGCAGGTGTGGAGTGGGTGGCCATCTCCACGCCGGACGTGGGCCTGCGGCTCGTGCTCCAGGGCAGCAAGCGGCCGCAGCGGCCCTACCTCGTGGACCTGCGCCAACAGGGTCCGGGGTCCTGGCTGGTGGGGCCGTTCAACACCCTGTTCGGCGGCGAGGGCCGCTCGGTGCGGGTGCGCGCCAAGCCGCGCTTCATCGAAGCCGACTTCGTGGAGGTGGTCGCCCCCGACGCCGAGCTGAAGCAGGAGCTGTGGGACTACCTCTGGCGGCTGATCATCATCGTGGCCTTTGTCTCCACCCTGGCCGGCGTCCTGGTCTACCTGTCCCTGAACCTCTTCCTCGTGCGGCCCATGCAGCGGATCACCTACGCCATGGAGCGGTTCCGCGCCGACCCGGAGGACCCGGAGGCGCGAGTCGAGCTCTCCGGCCGCCGGGACGAGATCGGCCGCGCCGAGGCCGAGCTCGGCCGGATGCAGGCCGACCTGCGCGCCGCGCTCAACTCCCGCGCCCGGCTGGCGGCGCTGGGCGAGGCGGTGGCCAAGATCAACCACGACCTGCGGAACATGCTGACCAGCGCCCAGATCGCTTCGGAACGGCTGGCGGCGCTGAAGGACCCCAAGGTGCGCGAGGCCCTGCCGCGCCTGGAGCGCGCCCTGGACCGGGCCGTGAAGCTCGCTTCCGACGTGCTGACCTACGGCAAGACCCAGGAGGCCGCGCCCGAGGCCCGGCCGGTGAGGCTGGCGGCCGCCCTGGAGGCGGCGGCTGAGGAGGCCCGGCTGTCGGACGAGGGCGTGCGGCTGGCCTGCGAGGTGGGCCGCACGGAACAGGTCATCGCCGACCCCGACCAGCTGCACCGGATCCTGGTCAACCTGCTGCGCAACGCCCGCGAGGCGATCGAGCACCAGTCGGGCCGCACCGCGCCCGGCCGCATCCGCGTGACGCTGGAGCAGGGCGACAACGTCAGCCTGGTGCGCGTGGCCGACAACGGGCCGGGCGTGCCGCCGCGGGCGCGGGAGCGCCTGTTCCAGCCCTTCGCGGGCTCCAGTCGGCCGGACGGCGCGGGCCTGGGCCTGGCCATCGCCCGGGAGCTCGCCCAGGGCCACGGCGGCGACCTGGGGCTGGTGGAGAGCACCGACGCAGGCGCCGTCTTCGAGCTGCGCCTGCCGGGGGCCCCGCCCAAGGCGCCGACGCGCAGCCGTTCTGCGAAGAGCTCCGCCTAGAAGCCGAGGGCCACGCCGTCGCGCCGGGGATCGGCGCCGCCGCGCAGGCCCTCCGGGACCCGCTCGATCCCGTGCAGGCCCGAGCCCTCGGCGCCCACGCCCGAGCGCAGCTGCACGCCGCGGGCGGCCAGGCCCTCCACGACCGGCGCGGGGAACTTGTCCGCCTCGGCGGCATAGTAGGACCCGCTGGCGATCAGGTTCGGCAGGTCGATCGCGGCCTGCATGGGCAGCTTCCAGTCCAGCACGCCGGTCAGCGCCTTGAGGTTATAGGCGAGGATCGCCGGTCCGCCCGGCGAGCCCACGGCGGCCACGAAGCGTCCCTGCCGGTCGAGCACGATGGCCGGGGCCATGGAGGAGCGCGGCCGCTTGCCGCCCGCCACGGCATTCGCCGCCGGCGCGCCGTCGGAGAAGGTGGGCTGGAAGGAGAAGTCGGTGAGCTGGTTGTTGAGGAAAAAGCCCGCCACCATCCGGCCCGAGCCGAAGATGCTCTCCACGGTCGTGGTCATCGAGACCACGTTGCCGGCGGCGTCGACGATGGTGAAATGGGTGGTGCCGGCCGGCTCCACCGTGCGGTCCGGGGCGCGAACGCCGGCCCCGCGGGGACTGCCGGGCGGCGGCGGCGGGCCGGCCTTCGCCGGGTCGATCAGCTTCGCGCGCTGGTCCAGGTAGGCCGGCTCCAGCAGGCCCTCGACGGGGACCTCCACGAAGGCCGGGTCGCCGATGTAGCGGTCGCGGTCGGCGTACATCAGCCGGCTCGCCTGGCTGAACAGGTACCAGGCCTGCGGGTCGGCGGGGCCGCGGGACGCGATATCGGTGCGCTCCAGGAGCCCCAGCCCCTGCAGCACGGCGGGGCCGCCCGACGGCGCGCTCGGCGTGCAGACCACGTAGACGCGGTAGGGCCGGCAGAGCGCCGGACCCTTCTTCGGCCGGTAGGCCTTGAGGTCGGCGAGCGTCATCGATCCGGGCAGCGGGTCCTGCCGCAGGCGCGCGACGATGGCCTCGGCGATGGAGCCCTCGAGGATCGCCTTCGGGCCCTCGGCGGCGATCCTGCGGACCGTCTCGGCGTAGGCCGGGTTGCGGAAGGTGTCGCCCGGCCGGATGCGGGTCCCGTCCGGCTTGGTGAAGTAGGCGGTCGCGTCCGGCGTCTGGCCCTGGGCCGAGCGGCCGTTGGCGGCCTCGCCCATCCGGCGCGGCACGACGAAACCCTGGTCGGCCAGGCGCTCGGCCTCCCCGAACAGCTGGCGCCACGGCAGCTTGCCGTGGTCGGCCTGGGCCATGGCGAGCATGGCGACCGCGCCGGGCACGCCGGTCGAGCGGCCCGAGAGGATCGCCTGGGTGCGGTTCAGCGGCTTGCCGTCCGGCCCCATGAACATGTCGGGCGTGGCCGCCGCCGGCGCGGTCTCGCGGCCGTCGTAGGCGGTCACCGACCGGGTCGTGGCGTCGTAGTAGGTCAGGAAGGCGCCGCCCCCGAGGCCCGAGCTCTGCGGCTCCACCAGCCCCAGCACCGCCTGCACCGCCACGGCCGCGTCGACCGCCGAGCCGCCGGCCCGAAGGACCTTCAACCCCGCCTCCACGGCCATGGGATTGGCGGCGGCGACCATGGCCCGCGCGGCCACGCCCTGGGTGGTCGGCGCATCGGCCACGGCGGCCGGCGGCGGCGGGGCGGAGGTGGTCGTGCACGCCGCCAGCAGGGCGGCTGCGGAGAGGCTGGCGAGACGCTTCAGGATCGGCACTGGTCTGACGGCTCCGGCGGTGAGGCCCCACCCTTAGGGCGTCTGCGCGTGGACAACAAACCTCCCGGCGTGCGAGGTCGGGACCCGATGGACGAAACGCGGCCCAGCGCAGCGCCCGGCGCCCGCAACCTGATCACCGACGTGCCGGGCCTGAAGGTCGGGCAGGCGGAGGATGCGCGCGCCCGCACCGGCGTCACCGTCATCCTGCCGGACGACCGCGCGGTCTGCGCCGTGGACGTGCGCGGCGGCGCGCCCGGCACGCGGGAGACGGATGCGCTCGCGCCGGAGAACCTCGTGGACGCGGTGGACGCCGTGGTCCTCTCCGGGGGCTCCGTCTACGGCCTGGCCGCCGCCGACGGCGTTGTCGGCTGGCTGGGCGCGCGGGGCCGGGGCTACGGGCTGGCGGTCGGCTCCGACGTGCCGCCCTCGCCGGTCGTGCCCGCCGCCATCCTGTTCGACATGGCCAACGGCGGCGACAAGGCCTGGGGGGAGGCCCCGCCGCACCGCGAGCTCGGCCGCGCCGCCGTTGCCGCCGCGGCCGAGGACGTCCGGCTGGGGACCGCCGGCGCAGGCTACGGGGCCATGGCCGGCGCCCTGAAGGGCGGCGTGGGCTCGGCCTCGATCGTCACCGCCGACGGCTACACGGTGGGCGCCCTGGTGGCGGTGAACTGCTGGGGCTCGGCGGTCGCGCCGGGCGGGCGGACCTTCTGGGCGGCGCCCTACGAGATCGGCGGCGAGTTCGGCGGCCTCGGCGCCGCGGGGCTGTGGGGTCCCCCGGACGACTGGGGCCTCGCCAAGGCGCCCGGAGCCCTGCGCAACACCACCATCGCCTGCGTGGCCACGGACGCGGCCCTGACTCCGGCCCAGGCCAAGCGGCTGGCGGTGATGGCCCAGGACGGCCTGTCCCGCGCCATCCGCCCGGTCCACGCCCCGTTCGACGGCGACGTGGTCTTCGCGATGACCACCGGCGCCCAGCCGCTCGCCGAGCCCGCCAACTACCTGCTGGCGCGGCTGGGGGCCCTGGCCGCCGACTGCCTCGCCCGGGCGGTGGCCCGTGGCCTCTACGAGGCCACGCCCTGGCCGGGAACCGACGTCCGCTGCTGGCGCGACCTTCCGGGCTGAGCCCGGCGCTGGTAAGCCTCGCCGGGAAAGTCCGGGAGACGCGAAAATGCATTCGGCTGTGAAACTGAGCCTGGTCGCCGGCGCGGCCGTCCTGGCGGGCAGCGCCACCGCCCAGCCGGCGCAGAAGGTGACCGGCCCGATCGCCACCTACTGGATGAGCGCCCAGACCCACACCGGCTTCGGGATGCCGGGCGCAGGCGCCGGGGCCGGGCCCTCGCCTGCGCAGATCATGCAGATGATGCGCGGCGGCGGCGCCCAGCACACCCTGACCCTGCAGCTCGGCTCGTCCGACAAGCCGCCCGCCGCCCCCGCCGCCGAGCACCTGCCCCCGCCGGGCCTGAAGGCCGGCCCCAGCCTGCCGCTGGTGACGCCCACAGCCCAGCCGGCGCAGCGCACGGAGGAGCAGCCCTCCATGCCGCGGGAGTTCGAGCGGCCGCGCGGCAAGATGCTGATCTTCTGGGGCTGCGGGGAGCGGGCGAAGGCCGGCCAGCCGGTGGTGATCGACTTCTCCCAGATGCAGCCCGGCAAGATGCCGCCGGGGCTGGAGGCGCTCGGCCGCGGCCTCAACATCAGCCCGATGCAGCCGCCGGCCCCGGGCCGCAACGCCACCTACGGCGAGTGGCCGAACGCCCGGGCCCGCACCAGCGTCCCCGGCGACGGCTCCCTGGTCGGCGAGCACACCGTGCGCGGCAACTACAGCCCGGAGATCCGCTTCGCGCTCAGCCAGCAGCAGGACTTCCTCGCGCCGCTCAGCCTGACCACCAACGCGAAGACGCCCAGCGGCTCCGTCCAGCTCGGCTGGAACGCCGTGCCGAACGCCCAGGCCTATCTCGCGACCGTCATGGGCGGGCGCGACGAGACCATGGTGCTGTGGACCTCCTCGGAGGTGCAGGCGTCGGCCTTCGCCCTGCCCGACTTCATCTCGCCGGGCGACCTCACCCGCCTCGTGGCCTCCAGGGCCCTGATGAGCCCGCAGACGACCAGCTGCACCGTACCGCGCGAGGTGGCCGAGGCCGCGCCCCAGGCCATGCTCCAGCTCGCCGCCTACGGCCCCGAGGTCAACTTCATCCATCCGCCCCGGCCCAGCGACCCGAAGGTCGCCTGGAACCGCCAGTGGCAGGTGAAGGTCCGCTACCGCTCGGCCACGGGCGGTCTGCTCGGCCAGCCCATGCCCGGCATGGCCGACGCCGACGACGACGAGGCGCGGCCAGCCCGCCCCGGCGAACAGCCGCCCGCCAACAAGAAGAAGGACACCCGCCGGCAGATCTTGAAGGGCCTCGGCGGCGCCCTGGGCGTGCCCGTCCCGCCGATTCCCTGAGGCGCACCACGCCGATCACCCCGCCCCGGAGGGACGATGAGCGAGACCAACCCTGACGCACCGGCGCCGCCCCGCAAGCCTCTCAAGGGGCCGCCCTACCGGGACTTCGTGCGTTACGTCACCCTGGTCACCCGCGCCCGTCGGTACATGGAGGTGGGCGTCCGGAACGGATTCACCCTCGGCAAGGTGGACTGCGCGAGCGTCGGCGTGGATCCGAAGTTCGTCTTCGACCGCGATGTGATGGGCAACAAGCCGTCGCTGCACCTCTACCAGATGACCAGTGACGACTATTTCCGCGACCACGACCCGCGGGCTGTGCTGGGCGGGCCCGTGGACGTCGCCTTCCTGGACGGGATGCACCTCTTCGAGTTCCTGCTGCGCGACTTCATGAACACCGAACGGGTCTGCCACCCGGGCTCGGTCATCCTGCTGGACGACTGCCTGCCGGTGAACATCGAGATGACGGAGCGCGAGCACCGGCCCGAGCTGCGCGCCGACCGCCAGATCGCCGGCTGGTGGACGGGGGACGTCTGGAAGGTGGTGAGCATATTGCGCGCCTACCGGCCGGAGCTCAGGATAGCGGCCTTCGACGTCATCCCGACCGGCAGCATCGCCGTCTCGGGCCTGGACCCGCACTCGACGGTGCTGGCCGACGCCTACGACGAGATCCTCGCCCGCTACGGACCTGAGGACCTGACGCCCGAACGCTTCGACGCGTACTGGGAGGAAAACCGCCCGGCTCCGACCGGCGCCTTCGTCGGGATGTTTGATCTTCCGATCTAGACCGGCGACGCGCATCAGAATGAAGGGTTGAACGCCGCCGCCTCCGACGCTAGATAGCCTCCCCTCGCCGCAAGGCGGTGCGCGCCCGTAGCTCAGCTGGATAGAGCATCAGACTACGAATCTGAGGGTCGGACGTTCGAATCGTTCCGGGCGCGCCACTTCTTCCCCCATCGCTGAAAACGCTGCGGTTTCACCGTGCGGGAAACCGTCTTCGGACGATTGCTACACAACCCTGCTACACGAACCCGCCCACGATGCGGGCCTAAGTGTCTCTCAACGCTCGGGGAAACTCGCGGGCGG